>NZ_CP157620.1:4800000-6869564 GCF_048302515.1 Variovorax sp. 350MFTsu5.1
ACGTAGAGGCCGCGGCCGATCGCATCGTGCGCTCCAAGACCTTCGACAACGCGACCAGCTGCTCGTCGGAGAACAGCCTCGTCGTCGTCGACGCGGTGCGCGCGAAGATGCTCTCGGCGCTGAAGGACCGCGGCGCCGTCATGCTCGCCGACGCGCAGAAGGCCGCGCTGCAGAAGCTGATGTGGCCCGAGGGCAAGCTCTCGGCCGCCGTCATCGGACAGTCGGCGCGCGTCATCGCCGAGCGCGCGGCCGAGGTCGATGGAGCCAACCGCGCGGCGTGGCAGGCGATTGCCGAGGCCGATCCGCGCATCCTCATGGTGGCCGAGGACGGCGTGGGCCACGACCATCCGTTCTCCGGCGAAAAGCTGAGCCCGGTGCTCGCGGTGTACGCCGCGCGCGACTTCGACGAGGCCGCCGCCACCGTGGCGCGCATCTATTCGTACGAAGGCGCCGGCCACTCCGTGGGCCTTCACAGCGCGGTGCCCGAGCGCGCACTCTCGCTAGGCCTCACGTTGCCGGTCTCGCGCGTCATCGTCGACCAGGCGCACTGCATCGCCACCGGCGGCAGCTTCGACAACGGGCTGCCCTTCTCGCTCTCGATGGGCTGCGGCACCTGGGGCAGGAACAACTTCTCGGACAACATGAACTACCGGCACTACCTGAACATCACGCGCGTGTCGCGGCCGATTCCCGAGGTGGTGCCGAGCGAGGAAGACATCTTCGGCGCCTTCTTCGCCAGCCACGGCGCGAAGTGAACATGACGGCGGCCGCGACCACGGTGCATGCGCTGATCGAGCGCCAGGCACGAGAGCAGCCGCACGCGGTCTACGCGCGCGCCACCGAATCGGAACAGCACATCGCCTACGGCGAACTCGCGCGCGCGTGCCGCCGCGTCTCGGCCGTGCTGCGCGGGCTCGGCATGCAGCCGGGAGACACGGTCTCGGTCGTCATGCCCAACGGCCTGCAGACGCTGCGGCTGCTGCTGGGCGCGATGCACGGCGGCTTTCGCGTGAACCCGGTCAACCTGCTGTCTCAGCCCGAGCAGATGCACTACGTGCTCTCGCATTCCGACTGCCGCCTGGTCTGCGTCGCGCCCGAGTGGGAATCGCGCGTGCGCGGAATCGTCGAAGCCTTCGACCGGCCGGTGGAGCTGATCGTGGTCGACCCCGAGGGCGATGCGCTGCCCGGCGAGGAAGAAGCCGCCGCGGACGTGCCGCCGCCCTCGCCCGACGCGGTTGCGCTGCTGATGTACACCTCGGGCACAACCGGCAACCCCAAGGGCGTGATGCTCACGCAGCGCAATCTCGCCGCCAATGCGCACGCCATCAGCGAGGAGCACGGGCTGCGACCGTCCGACCGCGTGCTGGCGGTACTGCCGCTGTATCACATCAACGCCTTCACCGTGACCATGCTCGCGCCGCTGGCGCACGGCGGCAGCCTCGCGATGCCGCCGAAGTTCTCGGCCGGCCGCTTCTGGGAACAGGCCGCGCAGACGCAGTGCAGCTGGATCAACGTGGTGCCCACCATGATCTCGTACCTGCTCGAAGGCCCGAAGCCGCCGCTCGCGCAGACGCTGTCGATCCGCTTCTGCCGCTCGGCCTCGGCCGCGCTGCCGCCGGAGCACCTGCGCGCCTTCGAGCAGATGTTCGGCATCGGCATCGTCGAGACCATGGGGCTCACCGAGACGGCAGCGCCTTCTTTCTCGAACCCCATGGACCCGGCCGCGCGCAAGCTCGGCTCGGTCGGCCGCGCCTCGGGCTGCATGGCCGGCGTGGTCGACGCGCAGCTCGCGGCCGTGCCCGACGGCACCACCGGCGAACTCGTCATTCGCGGACCGAACGTGATGCTCGGCTACTACAAGAACGAAGAAGCCACGCGCGCAAGCTTCACGCCCGACGGCTGGCTGCGTACCGGCGACCTCGGCCACCGCGACGAGGACGGCTTCTTCTTCGTTACCGGCCGCATCAAGGAACTCATCATCAAGGGCGGCGAGAACATCGCGCCGCGCGAGATCGATGAGGCCCTGCTGAAGCACCCCGCCGTGCTCGAGGCCGCCTCGGTGGGCGTGCCCGACCGCCACTACGGCCAGGAGATCGGCGTGTGCATCGTGCTGCGCGAAGGCTGCGCCTGCACCGAGGAAGAACTGCGCGAGTTCGCCGCCACCGCGCTCGGCCGCTACAAATCGCCCGGCCACTACCGCTTCGTACAGGACCTGCCGCGAGGCCCTTCCGGAAAGGTGCAGCGACTGAAGCTGATGCCGCTCTTCGAGGCATGACGGCTGCCGAACTGCTGGTGCCGCCGCTGGCGCCAGCAACGCTGGCCTACAGCCTCTGCGTGGTGTTCGCGGCCGGCATCGTGCGCGGCTTCGCGGGCTTCGGCTTCTCGGCCATCACCGTGGCGGGCATGTCACTGGTGATCTCACCCGCGCTCGTGGTGCCCGCGATCTTCATGCTGGAGATCCTCGCCAGCCTGAGCCAGCTGCGCGGCATCGCGCGCGACGTCGACCTGGCATGGCTGGGCTGGCTGATGCTCGGCAACCTGATCTGCATTCCGCTCGGCGTGGCGCTGCTCGCGTGGTTGCCCGAGACGCCGCTGCGCCTGCTGATCGGCATTCTTCTGATGGCCGCCGCCCTGTTGCTGCGCAGCGGCGCGCATGTCGCGCTGGAGCCCACGCGCGGTCTGCGACTGGCCGCCGGGCTGGCCTCGGGCTTCATCAACGGCGTGGCGGCCATCGGCGGCATCGCGGTCGCGGTGCTGCTGAGCACGGCGAAGATGGCGCCCGCCGCGCTGCGCGCCACGCTGATCGCGCTGCTGCTCTTCAGCGACGTGGTGTCGCTCATCAGCGCTGCGCTGATGCCCTCGTCGACGCACGCATCGGGCAACCTGCTGGGACCGGACACGCTCAAGTGGGCGCTGTGGCTGGCGCCTGCGATGCTGGCGGGCATCTGGTGGGGGCAGCGCTCTTTCAAGGGTGTGTCGCCGGAGCAGTTCAGGCGGCTGGTGTTGAATCTGCTGATCGGGCTGGCGGCGATGAGCGTGGTGCGGTCGGTGGCCGGGCTGGTGTGGTGAAGACTGTCGGCAGTCAGGCCGGCGGCGCCATCAGCCCCGCGTCATACGCCTCGCAATAGAGCCCCCAATCCTCCACCACCTGCGCCGCACACTCATGCGCCGCATCCAGCAAGTCCCCGCGCCACGACTTCGCCGAAGCCCCGAAGTCGATCAGCGCATCCGCGATGGCCGAGCCCTGGCGGCCAGAGCTGCGCAGTTGCGCCCAGGCCATGAGCTGGCCCATCTCGGCGATCACGCCGCGGATGTCGGCGAGGCGCGCGCGGTTCACGTCGAGCATCACGCGGTCTTCGCTGGGTTGGAGGCCGCGCAGCACGTACGAAGACTTGCGGCCGACGATGGGATGCAGGAAGGCCATCGACACGGCCTGCATGCGGCGCTGCAGGCCGACCACGCGGTGCGCCTCCGAAGGCCATTCGGGCTGCTTCGTTTTCTTCAGGTGCGGCACGAGCGACGACGGCAGCGCCTGCTTCAGGTCGAGCAGGAAGTTGGCGTCGGGCGAGCCCTTGCCTTCGATCAGCACGATGTAGCGCTCCACGCCGAGGCTGCCGGTGCCGGCGATGCGTCGGGCCACGTCGAGCACCTTGAAGAAGCCGGGGTTGGGCTGCGAGGCGGCGAAGTTGTCGATGAGCCTGGTGACCCGCTCGCGCTGCGCCTCGGTGGCCTGCAGCGCGTGCTTGCCGTCGCAGCGGATGGAGCGCCTGCGGCCCTTGCGGTCGCTGCGCCGGTCGAGGAACGCGGGGCGGGTGCGTGCCTTGAGGGTGTCGAGCAGGTCCCTGACGAGACCGCCTGCGGTGTCGCGCTCGATCCAGCGGGCCTTGCCCAGCACGAGCGCGCCGGCATAGGCATCGAGGAAGGTCCTGCACAGGGCATCTGCATCGGCGGTGCTCTTGCACAGGCCCTCGCCCGCCACCAGGATGCTGGAGAGGAAGCGCACCAGCTCCCACGTCACCGGCGCGAGCGCGGCTTCGTCGAAGTCGTTGAGGTCGAAGTAGACGAGCCGGTTGTCGCCCTTGTAGCTGCCGAAGTTCTCCAGGTGCGCGTCGCCGCACAGCCATGCAGTGGGGGCCTTGGAGAAGAGCGCGCCGGCCGGCAGGCGGTCGTAGAACAGGTGGCAGGTGCCGCGCAGGAAGACGAAGGGGCTGGAGCGCAGGTTGGCGTATTTCATCGCCAATCGTTCCGGATCGCGCCCGGCGTTGAAGCTGCGGATGGTCTTGGCGGCGTTGGGCATGCGTTTCGTCTTTCTTCCTCTTGCGCGGGTCGCGAGCGGCGGATTCTGTGGCCGCTCGCCCACTCGAAGCTGACGAAGCTGCGAGGCTGAAGAGGCCGAAGTCAGAGCAGCCCGGCCATCTTCTGCGCCGCCGCCTTCAGCGCATCGATGCGTCCGATCGCGTCGTCCATCGACATCCGCGCCGTGGGCGCATGCACGGCCAGCGCAGCGCGCACCGCGCCGGCCGCATCGCGCACCGGCACGGCCACCGCCACGAGGCCGGCGATGAATTCCTCGCGGTCGCAGGAGTAGCCCTGCTTCGCGATCGCCTCGCACTCGGCGCGCAGCGCGGCTGCCTTGACGATGGTGTTGGGCGTCATGCGCTCCAGCGGCAGTCCGTCGATGAACGCATCGCGCTCCTTTGCCTGCATCTGCGCCAGGAAGAGCTTGCCGCTGGCCGTGCAGTGCAGCGGCACGTGCGAGCCCACGTCGAGCGTCAGGCGCAGCGGCCATTGCGCCTCGACGCGGTCGAGGTAGAGCACCTGCGCGCCGTCGAGGGTGGTGAGGTTGCAGGTCTCGCCGACCTGGCGCACCAGCGCCGACAGCACCTCGTGCCGCATCCCGCGCACCACGCCGTGGTTGAGCGTGTCGAAGGCCAGCCGGCGCAGCGCGGGGCCGACGGTGAAGGAGCGCTCGTCCACGTCGCGCGCCAGGAAGCCGGTTGCCAGCAACTGCGTGCAGATGCGGTGCGCCGTGCCCTTGGGCAGGCCGAGCTGCGCGGCCAGGTCGGCCAGCGTGAGCGCGCGGCCTTCGCTGGCGAGCAGCGCCAGCAGGCGCAGGCTGCGCTCGGCGGAGGAACCGGAGACACCGGCGGACTCCGCGTCGTCCTGGAGGGGCGCTGCGGCGGGAATCACTGCGGCGGATGCGCGCGCGGAACGTGGCATGCGGATAAACCTTGTGAAGAAAAGAAGTCGGTCCGGAAAGGTATGGCCATGGACGCAGCCTGGCCACGGCGATTGTTCCACTGCCCGGCCCCGCTATCTCCTGGCCCCATTCAGCGCATGCAGTGCGGCAAAGGCAGGCGCATTCGGCTGGGCTCCCAAAAGAATGTCCGGGAATTTTTTTCGTAAACAAATTCGATGAATTTGTGATCAAAAAAAAGGCCGCGCATGGCCTCAAGAACCTGGAATCCCGACCGAAAAGAAAAGCACGGAATTCGCGCGATTGAAGAGCGCCCAATTCCGACGGCGCTTATTGCGATCCAGCTTTTTCCTACCCTGACACCGGACCCATGAAAAATATCTCGACCCGGAAACTGCTCGCCGGGACTTTCACGATCCTCGCGCTGCTGGTGCTGCTTGTGAGCCTGCTGGCACTGCGTTCACTGAATGCGGCCGACCACCGGTTCTCCAGCTACGTCGCCGGCATCGCGCACCGCAAGGCGCTGACGGCCGAGATCGGCATCGCCGCCAGCCGGAGGGCCATCGGCGTGCGCGAAATGGTGCTCGTGCAATCGGCGGCGGAGCGCGATCGGGCCAAGGCGATGGCGGTCGACAGCAACGAGAAGCTGCAATCCGCGCTGAAGCAACTCAAGAAGGCGCTCGACACGGAAAGCGATGTGACGCAGCGCGAACGGGCCATCTTCGAAAAGATGGAAAAGACCGAAAGGGAATACCTGCCCATTGCCCTTTCCATCGTCGAACTCGCCGCCGCCGGAAAACGCGAGGAGGCGATCGAAAGAATGAATACCGCGTGCAGGCCGTTGCTCCTGCAGCTGCTGCTCGCCTCGGTCGAATACGCGGACTACAACGCGGAAATATCGCAAAAGGATGTCGAGGCTTCCGCGGCGGCCTATTCAAGGCAGCTGACGCTGCTGCTCGCGCTGAGTTGCTTCGCGGTGCTGGCGGCGGTGGCGCTCGGCGTCTTCATTGCGCGCCGTCTCTTCTCGGCGCTCGGCGGCGAGCCAGCCATGCTCAGCGTGGCGGCCCACAGGGTAGCCGACGGCGACCTGAGCGAGATCGACGGCGCGCACGAGGCGCCGCAGGGCAGCGTGCTGGCATCCATGGTCGCCATGCGGCGCCAGCTGGTCGCGCTGATCGGGCAGGTCCGCTCCTGTGCCGACAGCATCGCCGTCGCGAGCGCGGAGATCGCCCAGGGCAACAACGACCTTTCCCGCCGGACGGAGGCCGAGGCCTCTTCCCTTCAGGAAACCGCGGCCTCCATGGAAGAACTCAACGCCGCCGTCAGGCGCAACGCCGCCAGCGCGACCGAAGCCAACAGGCTCGCCCACGGCGCGAGCAGCGTGGCGATGCGCGGCGGCGAAGTCGTGGTGCAGGTCGTGGAGACGATGAAGAGCATCAACGACGGCAGCAAGCGGATCGCGGACATCATCGGCGTGATCGACGGCATCGCGTTCCAGACCAACATCCTTGCGCTGAACGCCGCCGTGGAGGCCGCGCGCGCGGGCGAGAAGGGCCGGGGCTTCGCGGTGGTCGCCTCCGAAGTGCGCAGCCTCGCGGGACGCTCGGCCGACGCCGCGAAGGAGATCAAGGCGCTGATCGGCGCGAGCGTCGATCGCGTCGAGGCCGGCTCGGCGCTGGTCGACCGCGCGGGCGCCACCATGGCGGAAGTCGTCGATTCCATCAGGCGGGTCGCAACCATCGTCGGCGAGATCAGCACGGCCAGCGCCGAGCAAAGCGCCGGTGTCGCGCAGGTCAACGCAGCCGTGACGCAGCTGGACCAGGCCACGCAGCAGAACGCGGCGCTGGTCGAACAGAGCGCGGCCGCGGCGCAGAGCATGAACATCCAGGTCGGGCAGCTGATGCAGGCGGTCTCGGCCTTCCGGGTCGGCAAGCCGCATCCCGGCGCCGTTGCCGAGCGCGCCGCCGAGCCGGTGCTTCGGCTCTCGGCGGATAGCGCACTGGCTTAGGAATCGGAAGGCCCGCCCCGCCACCACCCGGCTCGGCATGCGGGTAAACGTTAAAAACGGAACATTGCGTTCCGAAAATCAATGACCTAGGATCGGTTCGAACAAGGGCGCTCGCCCTTCCAGAACTTCCCCCGGGACCATTGCATGCCTGAAGAAGAGTTCGACTACATCGTCGTCGGCGCGGGTTCCGCCGGCTGCGTGCTGGCCGGCCGGCTCAGCGAAGACCCGGCCACGCGGGTGCTGCTGCTCGAAGCCGGCCCGGCGGACCGGTCGCTGTGGATCCACCTGCCCATCGGCTACGGCAAGACGATGTGGAGCCCCACCTACAACTGGCGCTTCGAGACCGACCCCGACCCGAACATGAACGGCCGGCGCATCTACTGGCCGCGCGGCAAGACCCTGGGCGGCTCCAGCTCGATCAACGGCCTGATCTACATCCGCGGCCAGCGCGAGGACTACGACCACTGGGCCGCGCTGGGCAACGCCGGCTGGGGCTACGACGATGTGCTGCCTTACTTCATTCGCTCCGAAGGCAACGAGCGCGGCGGCGACGCCTTCCATGGTGGCGAGGGGCCGCTGAAGGTTTCGGACATCGCGGCGAAGCACGAACTCATAGAAGCCTTCATCGACGGCGCCGTGCAGACCGGCGTGCCGCGCACGAAGGACTTCAACGGCGCCGCGCAGGAAGGCGCCGGCTACTACCAGCTCACCACGCACAAGGGCTGGCGCTGCAGCACTGCCAAGGCCTACCTGACGCCGGCGGTGAAGCGGCGGCCCAACCTGCGCATCGAGACCGAGGCGATGGCCGGGCGGCTGCTGTTCGATGGCAGGCGCGCCACGGGCATCGCCTACCGCCAGCGCGGCGAACTGAAGACCGCGCGCTGCCGCGCAGAGGTGCTGCTGTCGGCCGGCTCTCTGCAGTCGCCGCAGTTGCTGCAGCTCTCGGGCATCGGGCCGCGCGCGCTGCTCGATCGCTTCGGCATTCCGGTGGTGCAGGAGCTGCCCGGCGTCGGCGAGAACCTGCAGGACCACCTCCAGATCCGCCTGGGCTACGAATGCACCAAGCCCATCACCACCAACGACCAGCTCAACTCCTGGTTCGGACAGATGGGCATGGGCCTCGAATGGCTGCTGCACCGCACCGGCCCGCTGGCGGTGGGCATCAACCAGGGCGGCTGCTTCATGCGCGCGCTGAAGGATGCCGAGGGCCGGCCGGTGGCGGCCACGCCCGACATCCAGTTCCACGTGGCCACGCTCTCGGCCGACATGGCGGGTGGCAAGGTGCATCCGTACTCGGGCTTCACGATGTCGGTGTGCCAGTTGCGGCCCGAGTCGCGCGGCCACGTGCGCATCCGCTCGCTCGACGCGGCCGAGCCCCCCGAGATGCAGCCCAACTACCTTTCGACCGAACTCGACCGCGCGACCACCGTGGCCGGCGTGAAGGCCGCGCGCGCCATCGCCGAATCGCCCGCGATGCGCCCCTACGTCAAGCGCGAGGTGAAGCCCGGCCCCGGCGCGGCGAGCGACGCCGACCTGCTGGAGTTCTGCCGCAACAACGGCGCCACCATCTTCCACCCCACCGGCACCTGCCGCATGGGCGCCGATGCGCTCGCGGTGGTCGACGCGCGCCTGCGCGTGCACGGCGTGGCGGGGCTGCGCGTGATCGACTGCTCGGCGATGCCGACGCTGGTGTCGGGCAATACCAACGCGCCCGCCGTGATGATGGCCGAGAAGGCCGTCGACCTGATCAGAGAGGACGCGAGAGCGGCAGCCGCCGCGCAGTGAGTTCCCGCATCGAACGAACCCCACGGTCCGCAGAGACCGCCACGACAACCTCATCGGAGACAGACATGAGCGCAAGCGACGAGAAAGCGATTCGCAGGGTGGTGGTTTCGGCCCTGGTGGGCGCCACCATCGAGTGGTACGACTTCTTCCTGTACGGCGTGGTGGCCGGCATCGTGTTCAACAAGCTCTACTTCCCGGGCAGCGACCCGGTGGTGTCGACCCTGCTGGCCTACACGACCTTCGCGGTGGGCTTCGTCACGCGGCCGCTGGGCGGCGTGATCTTCGGCCACTTCGGCGACAAGATCGGCCGCAAGAGCATGCTCATCATCACGCTGATGATCATGGGCGTGGCCACCTTCCTCATCGGCCTGGTGCCGACCTACGCGCAGATCGGCATCGCGGCGCCGCTGCTTTTGTTGCTCCTGCGCGTGGCGCAGGGCATCGGGCTGGGTGGCGAATGGGGCGGCGCGGTGCTCATCGCCTACGAGTACGCGCCGAAGGAGAAGCGCGGCTTCTACGCCTCGCTGCCGCAGATCGGGCTGGCCATCGGCCTGTGCATGGCCTCGGGCGTGGTGGCGCTGCTGTCGTGGCTGCTCACCGACGAGCAGTTCCTCTCGTGGGGCTGGCGCATCGCCTTCCTGATCTCGGGCGCGATGGTGATGGTGGGCATGTACATCCGCCTGCACGTGAAGGAAACGCCGGAGTTCGCGGCCGTGAAGGCGCGCAACGCCGAGCTGCGCATTCCCTTCATGGACATGCTGCGCCGCTATCCCGGCAACGTGCTGAAGGGCATGGGCGCGCGCTACATCGACGGGGTGTTCTTCAACATCTTCGGCGTGTTCTCCATCAACTACCTCACGAGCACCATCAAGATCAACCGCACCGAGGCGCTGCTGGGCGTGATGGCCGCGGCGGTGGTGATGTGCTTCGCCATTCCCTTCTTCGGGCGCATGTCCGACCGGCTGGGGCGCCCGCGCGTGTACATGTGGGGTTCGCTCATCACGGCCGTGTCGGCGTTCCCGGGCTTCTGGCTCATGACGCACAGCGGCGGCAACGTGCTGCTGGTGTGGCTGTCGATCATCATTCCCTTCGGCATCCTGTACGCCTCGGTGTACGGACCGGAGGCCGCCCTCTTCTGCGACCTGTTCGACGCGAAGGTGCGCTACACGGGCATCAGCTTCGTCTACCAGTTCTCGGGCATCTTCGCCTCGGGCATCACGCCGATCATCGCGACGGCGCTGCTGAAGTCGGGCGGCGGCGAGCCATGGCAGATCTGCCTGTACGTGCTGTTCGCGGGCGTGGTGTCGGCGGCGTGCGCGTGGATGATCGGGCGCGGCGCCTCACCTGCGGATGCACCGGCGGCGGCAGCCTCGCGCTGAGGGCCACGCAAACCTTTCAGAGCGCGCTGCCTATGCCGAGCGCGCGCATCACGGCCGCGGTGCGCGTCTCCACGCCCAGCTTCACGTACACGTGCTCCAGGTGCTTGTGCACCGTGCGGGGGCTGATCTGGAGCAGGGCGGCGATCTCGGCGTCGGTCTTGCCGCGCGCCAGCCAGTGCATGACCTCGCCTTCGCGCGGCGTGAGGGCCGGAGTGCGCTTTTGCGGCGAGACGGCGCGCGCTGATACCTCCGCGCAGGTCAACCGGTACAGCAACGCCACCGCGACCACATGCTCCAGCCCCGCGCGGCGATAGTGCTCGGCCTGCATAGAGGCGCGGCGGAACTCTCGCCGGCCCGGTGCCTTCGCGGCGTTGCGCCGGATTGCATGCACGCCGTGATGCCGCACGGGCGACTGCCCGGATTCCAGCTGTTCCAGCAGGCGGAGTGCGCTCGCGCAGTCGCCGCGCGTGAGATGCGTCATGGCATGCCCCTTTCTTCGTGCATACGCATTGCTGCGTATGGCGCCCGTACGCATCGGGACGGAGGATCGCCCTTCGTCCCTCTGCCGCGAGCCCAGTATAGGCAGGCAAGGGACGCGCGAGCCGTCCGCCGGCGAAGGGGAAACACATGGCTATCGACGAAACAAGGCTTAACGCGTTCATGGGTAACTTCGTCCATGACATCGGCGCCGTGATGCACGCCGCAACCATCGTCGTGGGCGACCAGCTCGGCCTGTACAAGGAAATGGCGAAAGGACCGGGCACCGTGGAAGAGCTGGCCAAACGCACCGAGACCGATCCGCGCTACCTGCGCGAATGGCTCTCGGCACAGGCCGCCAGCGGCTATGTGGAGTACGACCCGAAGAGCGAGCGCTTCTCGCTCACCGAAGAGCAGGCCTTCGCGCTCGCCGAGGAAGGCAGCCCGGCCTTCGTGCCCGGCGCGTTCCAGATCGCCGTGGCGCAGTTCAAGGCCGTACCCAAGATGGTCCAGGCCATGCGCACCGGCCTGGGCATCGGCTGGCACGAGCACGACCCCGCCCTCTTCCACGGCACGGAGCGCTTCTTCAGGCCGGGCTATGCGGCCAACCTGGTGAGCCAGTGGATACCGGCGCTCGAAGGCGTTTCCGCCGCGCTCGAACGCGGCGCGCGCGTGGCCGACGTGGGCTGCGGACACGGCGCCTCCACGCTGCTGATGGCGCAGGCCTACCCCGAGTCGAGCTTCGTCGGCTTCGACTACCACGCCCCCTCGATCGAGCGTGCGCGCGAGACGGCGCGCAAGGCAGGCATCGACGATCCGAAGCGCCTGAGCTTCGAGGTCGCAAGCGCGAAGGACTTCCCGGGCAAGGACTACGACCTTGTCGCTTTCTTCGACTGCCTGCACGACATGGGCGACCCGGTGGGAGCGGCGGCGCACGTGCGCGGCAGCCTGAAGCCGCAGGGCACCTGGATGCTGGTGGAGCCCTTCGCCAACGACCGGCTGGAAGACAACATGAACCCGGTGGGGCGCGTGTTCTATTCGGCCTCGAACTTCATCTGCACACCCGCCTCGCGCTCGCAGGAAGTGGGACTGTGCCTTGGCGCGCAGGCCGGCGAGGCGCGGCTTCGCGACGTGGCTTCCAAGGGCGGCTTCGCGCATTTCCGCCGCGCCAGCGAGACGCCCTTCAACCTGATCTTCGAAGCACGTCCGTGAGGACATCCAAGGAGCTGCCGCCATGTCACGCCAATACATCGACTGCCGCGAATACCCGAGCACCATGAACTGCAGCGTCGCGCTCAGCGCCGACAGCGAGAGCGAGTTGCTCGATGCCGCCGTGCAGCACGCCGTGACCGTTCACGGCCACACCGACACACCCGAGCTTCGCAAGCAGCTCGCGAGCATGTTCAAGACCGGCACGCCGCCGCTGCAGGCGCCTGCCGCGCAGAAGTTGCCCGCCTGACAGCTGAGCCGGCCGCGGCGGTCGCTGCGCCGCCGGCCGGTCCCTGACTCTTGGCTGACCGATGGCCGGCTGGCCACGGGGTATCGCCGCATCTACACTGCGGCCATGAAGAGAACAGGGGAAGCACAGCGCTGCCTGCAGCCCGTGGTGGAGCTGCGGAAGGAAGTTTCGTCCTACGCCTACTCCGTTCGCGCGCCCCGCTCCAGGGGCGTGATACCTCCCAGCTCGTACCGCAACGGCGGCTTCGCCACGCTGGCCGAATGCCTCGGCGACGTGGCGCGCGCAATGGGCGGCGACTTCTCGCGCATATACGTGCGGCTCGAGGGCTTGTGCGTCGGCGAGCGCGACATCGTGGAGTTGCGCCGCGACCCCGAGAGGGTCGCCGTCGAACTGAAGGCCGGACTCGAGGCCGAACTGAAGGCGAAGGCCGCCTTCGAGGTCAGGGCCGAGAGCGTGTCCGAGCCCGGCGAAGGCTGATCGCGATAACCAGCCCCATCGCCGCGGCGCCGCAGCCGGCAAGGAACACGCCGCCGTACCCAGCCCTGTCCGCGAGCAGCCCGGCCAGCGGGCCCGTCAGCCCGTAGGCGACGTCCTGGAAGGCGGAGAACCCGCCCAGCGCCGTGCCGCGCAGATGAGGCTGCACCAGATGCACGACCTCTCGCCCCATGGACGGAAAGATCATCGAGCAGCCGAGCCCCGTGAGGAACGCGCCGACAAGGGCAACCACAGGATCGGAAGCGCTCCAGATCAGCGCCTGACCCACCGTCTCGACCGCAAGCGAGCCGATGGCCACGGGCAGTCCGCCCACGCGGTCCGGCAGGTGGCCGAAGAGCACGCGCACCAGCACGAAGCCGCCGCCAAAGGCCGTCAGGCCCAGCCCGGCGTAGCGCCAGTGCTGGTCGAGGAAATGCAGCGTGAAGAACGCGCCGATCGCCGCGAAGCCGATGCCCTGCAGGCACACGATGGTGCCGTGCGGCCAGACCTGGCCGATCACGCGCCAGAACGGCGGCCGCTCGGCGCCCGGATGCGCGGGCACGCCGGCCATGCGCCAGATCGCGAGCATGCCGAGGCAGGGCAGGATCACGCCGACGCTCATCACGCCGGCGTATCCGAAGCGCTGCTGCAGCGCGAGGCCGATCGGCCCGCCGACCGCCAGCGCGCCGTAGATGGCGGCGCCCACCAGCGCCAGCACCTTGCCCGAGCGCACCG
The DNA here is from genome assembly GCF_048302515.1 of Variovorax sp. 350MFTsu5.1. NCBI lineage: Bacteria > Pseudomonadati > Pseudomonadota > Betaproteobacteria > Burkholderiales > Comamonadaceae > Variovorax > Variovorax sp. 350MFTsu5.1. The sequence goes on from NZ_CP157620.1 coordinate 4,813,515, forward strand.
GGCCGACGAGCCCGATGCCCCAGCCGATGATGCCGACGCCGACCAGGCTTTCGCCGAGGCCGACCAGCAGCCGGCCCGCCAGCAGGACGAGGTAGGCCGTCCACGGCGACTGCACCAGCAGGCCCGCGACCAGCGAGACCAGCGCGCCGCTCACATAAAAGACCAGCCCGCGCGACACCGCGGCCTTGGCCCCGGCGCGGTCGGACCGCGTGCCGGCATGGGCCCGGCTCAGCACGGTGGCGAGAAAGGCAATGCCGACGCCGAGCCCGGCCCACACGTTGCCCAGCCCGAGCTGCCCCGTCACGAAGATCGGAACGACGGGCAGTGACATGCCGACGCAGAGATAGGAAATGAAGAGGATGGCCGTCAGCAGCAGCAAACGGCCCTGCGCGGGGTCGCGCGTCGATGATGGTGGGGATGACGATGAAGTCGTGGCCCGTGTCGATGGAGAAGTCATGGTGTCGTCCAGGTTCGTGGTGTTCTCCCGGCCGACCGGAGCGCGCATGCGAACGCACCCCGACCGGCAAGGGTCGTGGAGTGCGTTGGTTGACGTCAGACGCTTACGGCCAGTGCGACTGGCACTGCGGACACCGTGGCGTCCGCGTTGGAGTGGTGGCGGTAGTCAGCCGGGCTGCTCGATGCCGCTCGACAGACGAAGGCCGGCCGGTTTCATGCGAGCCGCATCGACAGTTCGACGTCATCGCCGAAGGGCGTGGACATGTAGCCCGAGGCGGGCGAGCGCACATGCGCGAGGTACTCGGGGCAGTAGTCGGCGTTGTCGGCGACGACGAATGCGCCGGGCCTCAGGCGGCTTTCGACCAGCGCGAGGATCTCCGGGTAGAGGGCCTTGGCGCCGTCGAGCAGCAGCAGGTCGATCGACCCGGGCAAGTCGGCTGCGAGCGTGCGCAGCGCGTCGCCCTCGCGAATCTCGACCAGGTCGGCGAGGCCGCCAGCCTCGAGGTTGCGGCGGGCGCGCGCCACCTTGGAGGGCTCGAACTCGGTGGTGACGACGCGGCCGCCGCCGTTGTCGCGCAGGGCGGCGGCGAGGTGCAGCGTCGAGATGCCGAAGGAAGTGCCGAACTCGACGATGTTCCGCGCGCCGCCGCTGCGCGCCAGCATGTAGAGCAGCAGGCCGGTCTCGCGCGAGACGGGCAGCGGAACGTCCTTGAGCCGCGCGTAGAGATCGATGTAACCGGTCTTGCTGCGCATCAGCTTCGAGCGCTCTTCGTCGGACAGGCCGGCGATCGCCGCGCTCATCGCGGGCGATGCCTCGGCGGCCTCGGCGAACAGGCGCTCCAGCAGGGGCGCCAGTGGTTTGTTGGTGAGGGTTGTCACAGGGGTTCTTCGTGTCCGAGTGAAGGTTGGCCAATAATATGAAGGAACATTCACATTTCCTATTCGCGTTGCGAACCCCGTCCATGGCCGACCGTCAGAACCCGCCGATCTCCTCCCGAAGAAAGCCCAAGCAGGCCCGCTCCAACGACCTCGTCGCGGCCATCCTCGAGGCAGCCCTTCAGGTTCTGGAGAAGGAAGGCGCGCAGCGCTTCACCACCACGCGCGTGGCCGAGAGGGCCGGCGTCAGCGTCGGGTCGGTGTATCAGTACTTCCCCAACAAGGCGTCGATCCTCTTCCGGCTGCAAAGCGACGAGTGGAAGCAAACGAGCGACATGCTCTGCGGCATCCTCGAAGACGCGCAGCGCCCGCCGCTGGAGCGGCTGCGCATGCTGGTGCACGCCTTCGTGCGGTCGGAGTGCGAGGAAGCCGGAATGCGCGTGGCGCTCAACGACGCCGCCCCGCTCTACCGCGATGCGCCCGAGGCGCACGAGGCACGCGCCGCCGGCGACCGCATCATGCAGACCTTCATGCGCGAGGCCTTGCCCGACGCCGGCGAAGCCACGCGGGCGCTGGCGGCCGACCTGATCACGACCACGTTCAGCTCGGTGGGCAAGCAGTTCTCGGAGAGTCCGCGCACCGACGCGGAGATCAAGATCTATTCGGACGCCATGGCCGACATGTTCTGCGCCTACCTCCAGAGCCTCGGGCACGGCCAGCAGAAGAAGCGCCCTCGCCGACTGGCAGGCCTCTAGCCCTCGCCCCTTTGTCTTTGTATTTCGCGCGAAACACTGCTTACCTCTTGATGCAGTTCAGGGTATGCCTGCGCCACACGGCGTCACGCCCGTAGCGCGCTGAGCCTCAACCGGCGGTGCAGGCGCGCACTGCCCGCACCCGCCTCGGCAGCCATCGGCCCCCGCCTGGGTACCCGCTTCCGGGCATATCGCCCGCCGCAACGCGTACTTACATTTTTGGCTTGCAAATCGAAAACGACGGCATGTGCAGGCGGGGGACAGACTCGCGCCCGCACGCGGGAGCCTGCCCGTTCAGGCGACGAACGAACAAGTTGGGAAGCCATGAACAAGGTTTTTCGGACCCTCTGGAATCAAGCCCGCGGCACCTGGGTCGCCGCACCCGAGACCTCGCGCGGCCATGCGCGCTCGGCGCAACAGCCGGCCGAGGCGATGGCCATTGCCTTCGCGCTCGCCCCTGCCTTCGCGGCGCTGCTGCTGGGTGCCGGCCCGGCGCTGGCGGCGGGCGGCGCGGGCGGCCAGCCCGCCAACGACACCTCGCTGCACGCCGGCTCGGGCGGTGCCGACGGCAGTGGCGGCAGCGGCGGGCTCAACGACACCACGGTGAATGCGAGCGGCGGCGCCGGCGGATCGTCGACCGACGCGGGTCCGACGGCCGGCTCCGCAGCCAACATCGGCTCCTTCGCCGGCGCCACCGCCGGCACGGGCGGCGCGGCGGGCGCGGGCAGCAACGTCGTCAGCCCCGGCGTGCTGCAGGGCGACAACGGCGCGGCCGGCCAGTCGCAGACCGGCGACTTCAGCAACGGAAACGGCTACGGCGGCGGCGGCGGCGGCGGCTTCCAGGGCGCGTCCATCGGCAGTGGCGTCACCACCTCTTCCGACAGCTACACGGGCGGCGCTGGCGGCGCGGGCGGCAACGGCTACTGGGCGGCCGGTGGAGGCGGTGCGGGAGGCTACGGCTCCATCCTCATCGGGCCGACCGGCAACTACACCGCCACCGGCAGCTCGACCGGCGGCGCCGGCGGCAAGGGCGGCGACGCCTTCTCGCAAGCCGGTGGCGGCGGCAGCGGCGGCGCCGGCTTCTTCCTGAATGCGACGACCTCGGGCATCGTCTTCACCAACAACGGCGTCGTCGCCGGCGGTGCCGGCGGCGCGGGCGGCTCCGAGCTGCTGCCGGCGCGCAGCAACGCGTCGGGCGGCGGCGGCGGCGCCGGCGGCAGCGGCATCACGCTGGCGGGCAGCGCGGTCTCGGTGACCAACACGGGGGCGGTCAGCGGCGGCGCCGGTGGCGCGGGGGGGGCCGGTGGCGGCGGCGCGGGCGGAACCGGCTCACCGGGCGCCGGCGGCGATGGCGGCATCGGCCTGCGGGCGACGGGCGCCAGCACGACGATCACCAACAGCGGCTCCATCACCGGCGGCAACGGCGGCGTCGGCGGCGCCAGCAGCAACGGGGGCGCGAGCGGCGCCAACGGCGCGGGCGGAGTGGGCGTGTCGGGCGCCAACCTCGGCATCGTGCACAGCGGCAGCATTACCGGCGGCATGGGCGGCGACGGCGTCACCCGCGCGGCGGCCGTGGAGTTCACCGGCGGCAGCAACAGCCTGACGCTGAACGCCGGCGCGGCGCTGACGGGCGCCGTGGCCATCGACGGCGGCGCCACCGCCAGCATCGTCGCGGGCGCCGATGGCCTGAGCCTGAGCAGCCCGCTGCTGCTGGGCGGCACCGGCACCATCGACACCAACGGGCACGACATGGGCTGGTCGGGCCCCGTCTCCGGAACCGCCGGCCTGGTGAAGACTGGCGCGGGCACGCTGACGCTGTCGGGCGCCAACGTCTACACCGGCGCTACCAGCGTCAACGCCGGCACCCTGCGCGCCGGAGCGGCCAATGCGCTCAGCAACGCGAGCGCATTCACGGTCGCGTCGGGCGCCACGCTGGACCTCGCCGGCCAGAGCCAGACCATCGCGTCGATGGCCAATGGCGGCACCGTCTCGCTCGTCGGCTCCGCGCCGGGCACCACGCTCACCGTGACCGGCCCGTGGGTCGGCAACGGCGGCACCTTGCGCCTGGGCACCGCGCTGGGCGACAGCAGCAGCGCGAGCGACCGGCTGGTGCTCAGCGGCGCGACCGCCATCGCCAGCGGCACGACCAACGTGCAGATCACCAACCTCGGCGGACTTGGCGCGCTGACCACCGGCAATGGCATCGAGGTCGTCAGCGCGATCAACGGCGCCACCACCACCGCGCAGACCACGAAGAACGCCTTTGCGCTGGCGGGCGGCCACGTCGATGCCGGCGCCTACGAGTACCGGCTGTACGCCGCCGACGCGAGCGGCGCGGGCGAGAACTGGTATCTGCGCTCCAGCGCCGTGGTCACGCCTCCCGCCAACGGCGGCGGAGGCGGAAGCACCGGCGGCACCGGTAGCGGCGGCGGCACCGGCGGGGGCGTGAGCGTGCCCACCTACCGCACCGAAGTGCCGCTGTACGCCGCGCTGCCCGAGCAGTTCCGCCAGGCCAACCTGTCGATGCTCGGCAGCATGCGCCAGCGCTTCGGCGACGACGGCCCGCCCGGCAGCAACGACGCCGGCCCGGCCATGCAGGACCGGAGCTACCGCCAGGTCTGGGCCCGCATCGTCAGCACCGACCGCACCATCAGCCAGGGCGGCACCGTGAACCCCACCAGCAAGGGACGCCTCACCGGCTTCCAGGCCGGCACCGATCTCTGGGCCGACGCCCACTGGCGCGCCGGCGTCTACCTCGGCGAACTCAACGGCGACATGCGCGTGAACGGCTTCGCGCGCGGCATCGTCAACTACGCGGCCGGCTCCAACGACCTGCGCAGCCAGTACCTGGGCGCCTACGCCACCTGGAAGAACGACAGCGGCCTGTACGTCGACGGCGTGCTGCAGGCCGGGCGCCATCACTACACGGCATCGCCCGCGCTGAGCTATTCCAGCTCCGGCAAGGGCAGCAGCCTGCTGGCCTCCATCGAGGTCGGCCAGTCATTCGCCATCGCGCCGGGCTGGACCATCGAGCCGCAGCTGCAACTGGTGCACCAGCGCATCAGCCTGGGCGACGGCGGCATCGCCGCCGCGCTGGTGCAGCAGCACAGCCACAGCGGCTGGATGGCGCGCGCCGGCGTGCGGGTGAAGGGGGAGATCGCCACCTCCGCCGGCCTGCTGCAGCCCTATGTGCGCTTCAACGTCTACCGCAACGGCAGCGGCACCGACACCGCCCGCTTCATCGGACCCGCGGCCTACACCGACATCGCCACGCGCACCGGCGGCACCAGCACCGAACTGGCGGCGGGCGCCACGCTGCAGCTCACGCAGAACGCGAGCCTGTACGCGGAGCTGGGCAAGCTCTGGGCCTCGGGCGGCGGCGTGCGCACGAAGAGCAGCGGCATCGAGGGCAGCGTGGGCGTGAAGTTCCGCTGGTAATGCACGGACGCGGCGGCGCGCTCAACGCCGCCCGCCCTCGTCCTCGCGAACCATCTCGACGACCGACAGCACCGCCTCGATCACCGCCTCCGGGTCGTCGAACTGGATGTCGTGGCTGGAGTTCGGCAGCGACAGGTGCCTGCCGCGCGAAGACCACTCCGCTTCTTCCATGTGGAGCTGCTGCCAGATGGCCAGCACCTCGCGGCCCTGTGCGGGCGTGATCTTCATTCCCCGGAGCTCGGCCTCGGTGTACGGCGCCATCGCGGTGAGCACCACCAGCGCACGCCTGCCCAGGTCGCGGAAGGCGCCCGCCTCGGCGAGCATGGCATCGGTCGCGTCGCTCTCCGCCATCTGCGTGACCATCGACTTCGGCGCGTAGGCCCGGACCGCCCGCGCATCGCGCTCGCTCTGGTTCGGCGCACGGGGCAGCAGCCTCGGGGCCGCCGCCCTCAGCAGGCCGGTCCACGCGAGCGACACCGCGACGCGCGAACGCAGCGAGCGGGTTTCCGTCATGTAGGCCGCGACGCGCGCCACCTGGTCTGGATGCGACGGGTCCACCAGAACCAGCCCCGCCACCTCGTCGCCGAAGTACCGCGTGAAGGTCGTGGCGAACAGTCCACCCAGCGACTGCCCGACCAGCACGAAAGGCCCGCGCTCTCCCGCTCGCGCCAGCGCCTCGTGAAGATCGCTTGCCACCTGCTTCGCGCTGATCGGCGCACCCGACGGGTCGCTCCACATCAGCCCCGCGCGGCTGTAGGCGCACGCCCGCGTGCGCGCCGCGATGGCCGGCTGCACCGCCGACCAGCTCAGCGAGCCATCGACGCTGAGCCCGGCCTCGAACACGACCGTGGGCGAACCGGAGCCCCGGCAGTCGAGCTGGATGCGGCGCCCGCCGCCGACATCGACCATCTTTCCCGGCGCGGGGAAGTCCCGCTGCGCCCGGTAGCGGCCGACCTGCTCGTACACCACGCCCGCGAGGACGGCCAGCGCGAGAAGTGCCGTGCTCCAGAAGACGATGCGCATCATCACCAAGGAAGATCTGTTCGACGAAGGCTTCACCGCGGCCATGGTGCCACCGCCAGGCGGCCAAGGCCACCGGCTAACGCTTCGAGCGATCGCCGCGCACCGGCCCCGGCACGAAGGCGTTGGTGCGCGCCATGTAGTCGAGATAGGCGGGGCGGCGCTCGCCGATGTCGCTTTCGAGCATGCGCACACCCGAGACCTTCAGCAGCAGCCAGGTCATGAGCAGTGGCGACACGATGCTCCACGCCCCGCCCCACCCCGCGCCGCCGATGGCCATGAGCCAGATGCCCCACCATGTGCAGGCCTCGCCGAAGTAGTTGGGATGCCGCGTGTAGCGCCACAGGCCGCGGTCCATCACCTGGCCACGGTTCGCGGGGTCGGCCTTGAAGCGCGCCATCTGCGCGTCGCCGATGGCTTCGAAGAGGATGCCGAAGAGCGCCAGCGCGCCGCCGATCGCATCGAGCGGACCGAGCGGCCGCGCAGCCGCCATGCCCGGAAGGAAAGGCGCCGACACGATCCAAGCCAGCACCGCCTGCAGCGCGAACACCAGATACAGGCTCCTGAAGCCGAAGTTCGGCTGGTTGCGCGCGCGTATCGCCTGGTATCGGCGGTCTTCGCCATGCCCCCAGTTGCGCCACGTGACGTAGATGCACAGCCGCAGCGCCCAAGCGGTGCCCAGTACCGCCATGCACAGTCCGCGCGCGGTCTGCGCGGGCAGCAGCAGGAAGTACACGAGGCCGGCACCCGCAATGAAGACCGACCACATCCGGTCGACGAGGCTCGCGTCATGCCGTGCGAGGCTCACGGCCCAGGTCGGCAGCGCCAGCGATGCGGTCCACGCCAGGCCCGCAAGAGCGACCACGGTCATGCCGCTGCTCATGCGCGGCACTCGAAGAGATGGCGGCCTACCGGGCGGCGCTTCCGGTGGTCGAAGCAGGAGAACGGCAGCAGCCCCCTCCCGGCCCGGCGGATGGCGAATGCGATGTCCTGCGGCATGTGCGTCTGGTCTTTCCTCTGGGGACACGCGCGGGGGCGTGCATGGACAGGTGTACGCGGCGAATCGGGTTTTGGATGAGCCTCGGCTAAAGTCGGCCACGACCTTACCCACATCCCGAAGACATGCGTGACGTTCTCTACTACTCGTTGATGCTCCTGCTGGGCTTCGCCTGGTACAGGTTCGGGCAGAACCTGCTGCGCAAGGGCAACCGCGACGAGAACGACGAGCTCACCAAGGGAATCGTGGGGCCCGTGGGCTTCCTGATGGCTGGCGGCATCGCCTGCTACCTCTTCTTCGGCGTGCTGCGCGCGCTGGTCCGGGCAGAGGTGCCATGCATCGGCAAGGGCTGTGCGGGACAGCTCTATACCCTGGCGGCCAATCCCGGCGAATTCTGGGCCAACGTGCTCTTCATGGTGTGGATGGTGCTCGCCCTGGGTTACGCGCTGTACGTGACGCTCAGGATCTGGTTCAGGGTCTAGGGCGCGATTGCCGGTGCGCCATCGGTCGAACGGGTCACCTGCGTGACCTCGCACCGACACCGGCTACGGCGGCAACCCCAGCTGAAAGGGCGGTAACATTTTCCGGTGCTCCGCCGCCCACCCTGGTCGGAGCACCATGAGAACAGCAGGAACTCCGGGGTGTCACCGCAAATGGAGCCCCCTGATGTGGAGCATCCTGGCCGATCTTTTCGTCGGCATCTTCGATTTCGTTGCCGACGTCTTCCTGTTCCGGCGTCTGCGCCACAAGCGCGGCCACCGTGACCGCGGCCTTGCCGAAGACACGCTGGCGGTCGCCCGGTTCGACTTCGTCACCCTCGTTTTCATCGGCCTTGTCTGCGCCGGATTGATGCTGCTCCTGGCACTCGGATTTGGCTTGCCGGCCGGCTGGAGCGTCGGGATCGGTCTCGCCGTCGGCGTCGTGTGGGGAATGTGGCGATATTTCCGGCTGGTTCGCGAGCGATGAGCGGGGCCGGCGCCCGGCTTGAACCAAATATCGTTGGCTCGCTGCGCAACAAAGCCTCAGAATGCGTCGCGCCTATCTGGTCCTCGACAGTGGAGCTCCGACATGAAGAATCGCCTTGCGCTGGTATTGGCCCTGTTGATTGCCGTGCTGTGCACAGCCAATGCCGGAGCACAACCGGCCTTCCCGAGCAGCTTCAAGACCCGGACCGTCACCCTGGCGGATGGCGCGAGCATCTTTGTCCGCTCCGGCGGTGCCGGCCCCGCCGTGGTGCTCATCCACGGGTTCGGCGACACGGGCGACATGTGGGCCCCGCTGGCGCAAGAGCTCGCGAAGACGCACCTGGTGATCGTGCCGGACCTCCGCGGCATGGGGAAATCGTCGAAGGCCACCAGTGGCTACGACAAGAAGTCGCAGGCTGCCGACATACGCGCGGTCGTGACTGCCCTGAAGCAGGACCAGAGCGCCGTCGTCGGGCATGACATCGGCACGATGGTCGCCTATGCGTATGCGGCCAGCTACCCCGACAAGGTCGACAAGCTCGTCGTGATGGACGCGCCCGTGCCCGGCGTCGCGCCATGGGACCAGATCATCCTGTGGCCCGCGTTGTGGCACTTCAACGCCGGCGGCCGCGATTTCGAGCGACTGGTCGCCGGCAGGGAGCGCATCTATCTCGACCGGTTCTGGAACGAGTTTGCCGGCACGCCTTCGAAGATCGACGAGGCGACGCGGCGGCACTACGCCAGGCTCTATGCGCAGCCGGGCGCGATGCGCGCCGCCTTCGCGCAGTTCAACACCATCGCCAGCAACGACGTTGCCGACAACATCGCGTTCTCCAAGACCAGGCTCGCCATGCCGGTGCTCGCCATTGGCGGAGAGAAGTCCTTCGGCGACAACATGGCGATCGTCATGCGCAATGCGGCAACCAATGTGCGCGGAGAAGTCGTGCCAGGTGCAGGACACTGGTTGATGGAAGAGAGTACCGGCGTTACGGTCGGGTTGATCAGCAAATTCCTGGCCGCTTCGCAGTAGCGCCGTCTGCGCACCCCTGCTGACGGACGCCGGTTTCAGAGAAGAGACGACACCACCTCCCGGCAGGTGCGGCACATCCTGCGGGGCCCCAGGTCGTCGATACGCTGATCCTCGCCGTACTGACGCGGCTGGCCGGCGAGTGGCGGATCAAGGCGCTAGAGAACGTGATGCTGGCGAATCCCGCACGGGGGAAGCGATGCCGCGACCGACACAGGCTCAGTAGGACCCCGGCGGCGGCGTGTGCCTCATTCGCCGCGACGTGGCCATGCTGATGAAGCGCGCACGCGCAGCGCCGAGCCGGGCACGGCCGGCACCGACGAAACCGCCGATGGCCGACTTCACCGCATCCGCTACCGGCGACTCCCGCGGGTATGAGGGCGACAGGCCGCACTTGCGCATCAGCCGGTTCACCTGGTGGATGCGGGCCACCTCGCGCGTGGCGGCGGTGTAGAAGGTCACGCCGATCGAGATCGACAGGCGATCGCCGGCGCCGGTCCCGCCGACCTCCGAGCGGGTCATGTGGGGCGAGGTGCTGGGGAAGTAGATGGCATCGCCCGGCCGCGCGTCGAACTCCAGCCCCAGCGGCATGAACGCTTCGCTGAAGCGCACCTTCTTCAGCGACTGCGTGACGATGAAATCCTCCACGGCGTCGGCCGGCACGATGCCGCGGTCGCGGTGGTCCCACACGTTGAGGATCTTGTGGCCGTGCAGCTGCAGCCAGAAGTTGTTCTCGCGGTCGATGTGAAAGGGCGTGACGGAAGGCGGCGCCGAGAAGAACACGAAGCCGTTCACCCTGAAGATGTCCGGCTGCTCGCGCTCCACGAGCGCGCGCATGGAGTTCACCACCGACATCAGCAAGGCCTGGTAGCGGGGAACGACTTCGATGTTGTAGAAGGCGCACGACGAGCCCGGCTCCTCCATGCGCTCGAAGAACTCGTCGATGCTGCGCCCGCCCGGCGGCCTGCCCTCGTGCGAGAGCGCCGAGGAGATCGTTCTCTTCGGGTCCATGAACCTGCACTGGTCCACCTTCGAGAGCTCCATGCCGAGCTTCACGAGTTCGGGCACCTGGAACAGCGGATGCTCGTGGAAGTTGTGGTGCATCGGCGTGATGCGCTGGGTCGAGAACCCCTCGGGGTCGTCGGTCCAGACCCGATATGTCGCCGGCCCCGAAGTCCCGACGGAATTCATGCTGGTCAAGCGCATGGCAGCACCTCCGGAACGCTTTCCGGACTCCAGCCCCCGAACGAAGGCGAGGCCGCAGCCCACGAGCAGAAGTAGTACTTTGGAGTTCAATACTGGAGCGGGTTTATGAACACTCCCTGACCACTCCCATGCGCTTTCGCAGGCTTCATCCACAGCCGCAAAAAGGAGGTCCCGTGGTTCTTCGCGCCGTTGCCTGCGCCAGGGCATCGCCATCGAAATCGACGGCTGCGCGCGCGACGGCTCCAGCATCTTCAACAGGTTCGATGCCGCATCGCGAGGCCCTTCCCCCGGGCTGCGCGCCGCCCCCACCGCGAGCCGGGGCGGCGACGGCACCTGGCTGCGCCGCTCAGGCCGAAGCCGTTTCCCGATGGTTCGCCACGGCGCGGCGCCCGCGCTTGACGGAATACATGGCCTCGTCGGCCAGCCGCAGCGCTTGCGCCGCGGAGCTGGTGCGCGGGTCGATGGCGACCACGCCGACGCTCGCGCCGCGGTAGTCGAGCGTGGCGCCCTGCAGCCGCAGTTCGCCCACGGTGCTTTCGCCCAGCCGCTCGGCGAGCGAACGCGCCGCGGCGTTCGGCGCCTGGTCGAAGGCGGGGCCGGCGCCGATCACCACGAACTCGTCGCCGCCGTTGCGCGCCAGCATGTCGCCCGCGCGCAGCGAGGCCGACATGCGGGCGGTCATGGCGACGAGAAACTCGTCGCCGATGTCGTGGCCGTGGGTGTCGTTGATCTTCTTGAAGCCGTCCATGTCGATGAAGCCGACCAGCACGCTGGTGCCGTCGCGCTCGGCCTGCGCCATCAGCCTGCGCAGGCCGTCGACTAGCGTGCGGCGGTTCGGCAGGCCCGTGAGCGCGTCGGTGGACGCGAGGGTGACGACTTCGGCATGGGCCTTCTCCAGCTTCCTGTAGAGCAGCTCGCGCTCCACCTGCTGGCCGATCAGCCGCGCGAACAGCTGCAGCACGGGCTCGGCATGCGGCGCCAGGGGCTGCTGCGTCGAGCTCGCGGCGCACAGGGTGCCGAACAGGTCGCCGCCCTCGGTCTTGACCGGCGTGCTTACGTACGTCTGGATGCCGAGCTCCTTTGCCGCGTCGGAATCGCCCCAGCAGCTGGCGACGTCGCCGGTGTAGGTGCGGCCCTCTTCCATGGCGCGCTTGCAAAGCGTGTCGGCCCAAGGCACGGTGAGGCCCTCTGGAATGCTCAGCTGCCGCACATTGCGCGAGAAGAGGATGTGCTGCTGTCCCTTGTCGAGGTCGATGGTGGTGAGGTAGGTCGACTCCAGCCCGGTCACCGCGCCGAGCATCTCGAGCATCGGACGGGTCAGGTCTTCCAGCGTCCGGGCCGAAGCCACCGAGTCGGAGAGTTGTTCGATCAGAGATTCCATGGCCGGCATTTTGACGGCGAAGCGGCCCCGGCAGCGGTTCCCCGGTCGCCAGGAGGCTTTCGGGCCGCGTGGCGCCCCCGGAATCACGGGTTTATGCTTGCGCCGGCCTCGGGCCGCCCGGCCTCCACAGATCTCGAAACAACAGGAAACTCATGTTTGACCATGTCAAATTCGGCGTGAGCGACTACGCGGCGAGCAAGGCGTTTTTCTTAAGGGCACTCGAACCGCTCGGCGTCGCCGTCGTTTCCGAGGGCGTACCGAGCTACGGCGTCGAACTCGCCTCGAAGAGCAAGGCCTCGCTGTGCCTGTTCCAGACCGAAGAGAAGCCGGCGCACCTTCACCTCGCGTTCAAGGCCGAGACCCGCCAGCAGGTCGACGCGTTTTATCGCGCGGCGCTGGAGGCGGGAGGCAGGGACAACGGACCGCCCGGCCTGCGCCCGCAATACCACGCGAACTACTACGCGGCCTTCGTCATCGGCCCGGACGGGCACAACATCGAAGCGGTCTGCAACGAGCCCCAGGCCTGACCCGGGAGCTCAGCGCGTCACGCGCGACCAGGCCTCGTAAAGGTCCTCGCCCTCGTCGCGCACCGGCAGCGCGCGCACGGGCATCTCGCGCTGTTCGATGGGCCGCGCGATCTCCAGGTAGCCGCGCTCGGCCGACAGGTCGTGCGGCTCGCCGTCCTCGTTGGAGTAGGCGTAGTAGACCTCCTTCACTCCCGCCAGGTACATCGCCGTGAGGCACATCGGGCACGGATAGCCGCTGGCGTACACCACGCTGCCCGACAGGTCAGTGCCGCCCTGCGCCTTGACGGCGATGCGCACGGCCTGCATCTCGGCATGGGCCGTGGGGTCGCACAGGGCATCGACCTCGTTGACCGCGTGGGCCAGCACCTTGCCGTCGCGCACCAGCACGGCGCCGAAGGGCCAGGTCCTGCGCTCGCGCACGTTGCGCATGGCCAGGCGGATGGCGTCGACCATGTATTTCTCTGCGTTGGGTTCGGATTGGAGTTGGGGTTGGGTCATCGCTAGGGGCTCCGGCGGCAGTCAGCTGCCGCGATACGTTGAAAAGAACCAGGGCGCGCACAGCATCGGCACGTGGTAGTGCTGTGCGGCGTCGAAGATGGAGAAGCGAACGGGCACCACGTCCGAGAGCCCGTCGGCGGCCTTGAAGTGGTCGCCGACGTGAAAGCGCAGTTCGAAGTGGCCGGCACGCGCGTCCTTGGCCGAGAGCATGGGCGCGTCGGTGCGGCCGTCGGCGTTGGTGCGGGTGCCGTTCAGGCGCGTGGGCGGAGTGGTCGCCATGTCGTAGAGCTCCACCTGCAGGCCGGCCAGGGGCCTTCCGTTGGTGATGTCGAGCACGTGGGTCGAGATGCCGGTCATGTCGTGTCCTTTCGTGAATCCGGTGAGCTCAGCTGCCGCGTGAATAGGTGTAGCTCCAGGGGCCGAACTGGATAGGCAGGTGGATGCGTTCGGCGACGTTGGCCACGCGGATGCGCACCGGCAGCCTGGTCAGGAAGGGCGGCATGGGCAGCACAGCCTTCCTGCTGGCGAAGTAGTCGTCCACGTGCAGCAGCAGCTCGTAGTCGCCGGCCTGGTAGCTGTCGCCGATCAGCAGCGGTTCTTCGGAGCGGCCGTTGCCGTTCATGACGACGCTGCGCAGCGGCCTGTAGCTGCCGCCTTCCAGCCGCGAGAAATCGATGCGCAGGCCGGTGGCGGCCGCGCCGTGGAAGGTGTCCAGCGCATGCACCGTCAGGCGCGGGCTCGCGCCATGCAGCACGATGGGGCCGCTGGCCTGGGCCGGGCCGGCCGGCGCGGCGTTCGGCTGTTGTTGCGCGAGTGCTCCACGTGCGGTCAGCGCCGCGGCACCCAGCGCCAGCCCCGAGAGCGCGAACTGCCTGCGCGCGGGTTGGGATACGACTTGATTCGCCATGCTGTTGTCTCCTGTCGTTGTTGCCTTTTTCGGGCGATGGAAGGCCTCGCCGGTGCATGGGATGCACCAGCCGGCGGGAACGGGAACGTGTCCGTCGGGAAGAGAGGGGAAAGGCGCCTTCAGCCGTCCAGCAGCGCGTGGATGCGCCCCCGGGTGATGAGCCCGATCTGGTCGAGCGCGGCGCGGTGCTCGGCCTGCGTGCTCGCCTCGGCGCGCGCGCGCATTGCCTCGAAGATCTGCTGCTTGGTGTTGCGGCGCACGGCGATGATGAAGGGGAAGCCGTGGCGCTCGCGGTACGCGCGGTTCAGCCGTTGCATCTCGTCCAGCTCTTCGCGGCTGAGCGCGTCGAGCCCGGCGCTGCGCTGCTCGCCGACGGATTCGGTGGTCATCGTGCCGGCCTGGGCTTCGCGGCCGGCCAGTTCGGGGTGGCCGCAGAGGAAAGCGATGCGGCGCTCGTGCGGCGCCTCGCGCACCACGTCGAGCATTGCGGCATGCAGCGCGTCGGTGTCCGCGAAGGGCCTGCGAGCCCACGCGGCCTGCGCAACCCAGGGAGAGTTCTCGAAAGTGGGCCCGACGGCGGCGACGAAGGCGTCGCGGTCCATGGCGTTGAGCGCGGCCAGGTCCAAGCGGGTGGCTGTGAGGGTCATTGGTTGTTCTCTTTCATGACTGCTTGCGATGCGAAGGCACGCAGGCCAGGATCAGCAGGGTGGCGCAGACCTCGACCGCCGCCACCACGTACAGGCCGGGCGAGAGGCTGCCGGTGGATGTCTTGATGAGCCCCAGCATCCAGGGCGCGCCGAAGCCGGCCAGGTTGGCGATGGAGTTGATCAGCGCCACACCGCCGGCTGCAGCGGTGCCGGCCAGGAAGCGGTTGGGCATCTGCCAGAACACCGGAATGGCGCTCATGGTGCCGACGATGGCCAGCGTGAGCCCAACAAGCACAGCCAGCGCGCTGTGCCCCAGGAAGAGAGCCACGACCAGCAGCGAGGCAGCGCCCAGCGCGGCGGCCAGGGCGCAGTGCCAGCGCGATTCCTGCTGCCTGTCGGAGTGGAAGCCGTTCCAGATCATGCCGGCCGCGCCGCACAGGTAGGCCACGGCCATGATCCAGCCCACCGTCACCGGGCTGGTGAAGCCCACTTCCTTGACCAGCGTGGGGCCGTAGAAGGTCAGCGAGGAATTGGCCGCGATGATGCAGAAGAAGATCAGGATCAGCAGCCAGATGCGCCCGCTCCTGAGCGAAGCCAGCATGCTGTGCTCGCGCTGGCCCAGCGAGCGGCCGTCGCGCTCGAGGTCTTCATGCACCAGTTGGCGTTCGCGCGCCGTGAGCCATCGGGCCTGCTCGGGCCTGTCGGTCAGGTAGAAGTACGTGACGAAGCCTGCGATGACCGAGGGAATGCCTTCGAGCAGCAGCACCCATTGCCAGCCCGACCAGCCGTTCACGCCGTGCATGCCGGTCATGATGGCGCCGGCCAGCGGCCCGCCGATCACGCCCGCGAAGGCCGAGGCCGACATGAACATGCCGAAGGCCTTGGCCCGCCGGTCGTTGGGGAACCAGTAGGTCAGGTACAGGATGATGCCGGGGTAGAAGCCGGCCTCGAACACGCCCAGAAGGAAACGCAGGAAATAGAACATCTCCGGCGTCTTCACGAACATCGTGGCGATGGAGGTCAGGCCCCAGCCGATGGTGATGCGCATGATGGTCTTCTTGGCCCCGATGCGCTGCAGCAGCAGGTTGCTGGGCACCTCGAAGAAGAAATAGCCCAGGAAGAAAATGCCCGCGCCCAGGCCGTACATCGCCTCGCTCCACTTGAGCTCATCGAGCATGGTCAGCTTGATGAAGCCAATGTTGACCCGGTCGATCCAGGCCAGCACCCACAGCAGCATCAGGAAGGGAATGAGCCGCCAGATGATCTTGCGGTAGACCCCGTCCAGCTCGGACGGGGTGTCGGAAGGCCGGGCGGGTGCGGCCGCCGTGGTTGTCGATGTCATGCTTTGTCTCCAGGTCCTTGGTGTGGGGCTTCGCGATCGGCTCCATCGCCGAGAAGGAACGCCGCCTGCCGGGGCACTGTAGGCACAATGGTCCCGCCGCGCGCACGGCGCGCGGAATGTGCGGCATAAACCAGAGCGATAGGTCGCGCCCCGCGAGGGTGCGCCATCCGGTCGAACCCCTAGACACATGACGAGAAGCCAGGACCTTGTCGACATCCATCTGCTGCGCGTGCTGGCGGTGCTGGTGGCCGAGCGCAGCGTTTCTCGCGCGGCTGTCCGCATGAACCAGACGCAGCCGGCCGTCAGCGCGGCCCTGCGGCGCCTGCGCGACGCCTTCGGCGATCCGATCCTGGTGCGCGAGCGCGGCGGCATGGTGCCCACCGCCCGCGCGCTGCAGCTGCGCGACAGCGCGCGCGAGGTGCTCGGAGAAATCGACCGCATGCTGGCCGGCCCCGAGCGCTTCGAGCCCGGCTCCAGCACCATGACCTTCACCATCGCCACGCCGGACTACCTGGCCGCGAGCTTCATGGCCGAGGCGGTGGCGCGCTTTCGCGCCGAGGCGCCGCAGGCACGCTTGCTGATCCACCCCCTCACCCCCGGCTACGACTACGAGCGCGCGCTGGCGCAGGGCGAGCTCGACATCGTCATCGGCAACTGGCCGCTGCCGCCGGAGCGCATGCACCTGTCGCTGCTGATCGAGGACGACCTGGTCTGCATGATGAGCCCGACCAATCCGCTGGCCGCGCCGGGCGCGATGACGCTGCAGCGCTACCTGGCGGCCGCCCATGTCGTGCCCACGCCCTTCGCCAAGTCGCACCGCGCGGTCGTCGACAGCCACCTCGCCGGGCTCAGGCAGACCCGCGACGCACGCGTCTTCGTGCCCTACTACGCAATGGCCCCCTACCTCGTGGCCGAGAGCGACCTCGTCTTCACCACCGCGCGCCACTTCGCCGAGCAGTTCACGCGCAGCCTGCCGGTGGTGAACCTGCCCGCGCCCGAAGGATTTCCGCGCATGCGCTTCTACCAGCTGTGGCACGAGCGCTCGCAGCACCAGGGCGCGCATCGCTGGCTGCGCGGGCTGCTGTCGACGGTGGGTAGGCACCTGGCGCAGTCGGCGCCCGGTGCGACGACCGAGCCCGCTGCGGACTAGGTTTCGCCTTCCGCAAGGCCCCGGCACAGCTCCAGCACCATGCCGCGCAGCCATCGGTGCGCGGGATCGCGGTCCATGCGCGGATGCCACATCTGCGAGATGGTGATCTGCTCCGTGTGAATCGGCAGCGGGAACGAGCGCAGCGTGCTCTGCGCCCTCAGGCGTTCGAAGTACGAGGCCGGTACCAAGGCCACGAGATCGGTCGCCGCCGCGATCGACAAAGCAGCACCGAAGCTCGGCACCGTGACCGCGACGTTGCGCGCCAGCCCCATCGCCGCGAGAGCCACGTCCGCCGGCCCTTCCTTGCGGCCGTGGCGCGACATGACCACGTGGTCGCAGGCGGCATAGCGCTCGGGCGTGATCCCGGCCTCGGCCAGCAGCGGGTGGCCTTCGCGCACCGCGGCGATGAAGCGGTCCCGATAGAGCGCCTGGACGCGCACCTCCGGCCCCGCCGAGTCGCCCAGCACGCCGACGTCGAGATCGATCAGGCCTTCGCGCAGCGGGCGCACGTCCTTGTCGGGCTTGGGCGCGAAGCGCAGGCGAACGCCGGGCGCCTCCTTCGCGACACGGGCCACCAGCACATGCGCGAAGGCCTCGATGAAGCCGTCGTTGGCCCGTATGGTGAAGAGGCGCTGCAGCGTGCGCGGGTCCAGGCTCGCGTCGGCGGGTTGCAGGACCGCGTGCGACTCCTGCACCAAGTCTCTCACGCGATCGCGCAGCGCCAGCGCATGCGGCGTGGGCACCATCCCGCGCCCAGCGCGCACCAGCAGTTGATCGCCTGTGGCCTCCCGCAGCCGCGCCAGCGTGCGGCTCATGGCCGATTCGCTCAGGCCCATGCGCTCGGCGGCCTTCGCCACGTTGCCTTCTGAAAGCAGTGCGTTCAGCGCGGTCAGCAGGTTGAGATCGGCGTCTTGCATGCCCGACGCTAGCACAGGCGCGCGGATCCAGGCAGGCGCCGCATGCAGGAACAACCTGCGCGCCACGCTCTGGGCCGGCGCGTCTTCGCGACCTATTCTGGGCCGACGCAATCGAGCGTCTTCCATCAAGGCCACTCCCATGCTTCTCTCACCTTCACTCCGCTCCAGCACTTCTTCCATCGGGACCGAGGCAGCGAACGATATCGACGGCCTGCCGATGCCCCGGCGCATCGCGGCCGTCGCCGCCATCCTCGGCGCGGGCACCCTGGTGGTGCTCGACGGCGCGATCGCCAACGTGGCGCTGCCGAGCATCTCCCGGCAACTGCAGGCGACGCCTGCCGATGCGGTCTGGATCATCACGGCGTACCAGCTCGCGGTCGTGATGTTCCTGCTGCCTGCTTCCGCCGTCGGCGCGCGACTCGGCTATCACCGAGTGTTCGCCGGCGGCGTCGCGCTGTTCACCGCGGCGTCGGTGCTGTGCGCGCTTTCTCCGTCGCTGCCATGGCTGGTCGCCGCGCGATGCCTGCAAGGGCTGGGCGCGGCGGCAGTGATGCCGCTCGGCCTGGCGCTGCTGCGCTTCACCTATCCACGCCGGCTGCTGGCGAGCGCGATAGGCTGGAACGCACTCGCCATTGCGGGCGCCACGGCGGCGGGGCCTTCCATCGGCGCATTCATTCTTTCGGCGGCGAGCTGGCCGTGGCTCTTCGCGGTGAACCTGCCCATCGGCCTCCTCGTGCTCGCCGCTTGCACGAAGCTGCCGCGCCCCGAGTCGACGAAGGACAGCATCGACCTCTGGAGCATTGCGCTCAACGCGATCATGTTCGCCGCCTTCGTGCTCGGCAGCGACCGGCTGCCGTCGAGCCTGCCGCACGGCGGCGCGCTGCTCGGCGTGGCGATCGCCTCGATGGTCCTGCTGGTGCGCCGCGAGATGGCGAAGAAGGCGCCGCTGGTCCCGCTCGACCTGCTGCGCGTGCACTCGTTCCGCATCTCCGTCATCGCTTCGGTCTGCTGCTTCACCGGCCAGATGGCGAGCTACGTGGCACTGCCCTTCTACATCCAGCACGAACTCGGCCAGAGCACAACTGCCACCGGCCTGCTGATGACGCCCTGGCCATTGGCGGTGATGCTGGCCGCGCCGCTGTCGGCACGCATGGCGCAGCGGGTGCCGACCGCATGGCTCTGCGCGGCGGGAAGCGCGTTTCTCGCAACCGGGCTGGCGCTGTGCGCGCTGTGGCCCATACACGGCGACCCGGCCTTGCCGATCGCGCTCTTCACCAGCCTCGCCGGCTTCGGCTTCGGCCTCTTCCAGACGCCCAACAACCAGAACATGCTGCTCTCGGCGCCCAAGGAACGCTGCGGCGCGGCCGGTGGAGCGCAAGGAACCGCGCGGCTCACCGGGCTGACGCTCGGGAGCCTGGCGATGAGCCTGGTGTTCGGGGTACTGCCTTCACACAGTGCCGTGCACCTGGGGCTCACGATAGCGGCGCTGGCTGCCCTGGCGGGGAGCGTGGTGAGCCTGCTCAGGAGCCCTGCAAGGCCGCGGCTCTCGTGAACAGGAAGCCCTAGGCAGGCAGTTGCAGCAGCGGCAGGTGCCAGCCGCCGTAGATGCCACCCACGCGCAGCGCCACGATCAGCACCACGCCCGCATGGAAGGCCCAGCGCCTGCTCGCTCCCGCGGCCTGGAGCAGCAGATAGGCGGCGATGCCCGCGATGGCGGCAGAACCATAGATGCCGCTGCTCAGCAGCAGCGGAACATGCGCGGTGAACACATCGCGCATCAGGCCGCCGGCTGCACCGGTCATGGTGCCGACCAGTGTCACGATGACCGCCGGCAGCCGCCGCTCTTCGGCGATCTGCGCCCCGGTGATCGCGAAGAGCCCCAGTCCCAGCGCATCGGCCAATGCCAGCGCGTGCTCCGGTATCGGTACGAAGTGCACCCACGCGATGCTCGCCGCGGTCGCCGCGAGGATCACGTAGACATGGCGCACGTCACTGATCCAGAACACCGGATGGCGGTTGAGCAGCAGGTCGCGCAGGGTTCCGCCACCCACCGCGGTGACGGAGGCGATCACCAGCACGCCCAGCCAGTCGAGTCCCGCGCGGCCTGCGGCCAGCACGCCGCTGACCGCGAACACGGCAACGCCGGAGAGATCGAACAGATACAGCAGCATGGCTTCCGCAGATGCGGGAGTCGGCGCCCTGCCTGGCTCTTCTCGCTCGGAATGTTCCATCGGTCGGTGTGAAGAGAAGGTTTGGAAGATCGGTGCCCGGCATTCTGCATGCGAGTGCCGGGCACGTTCCCGAGGACAGGCCGGACCCGCCTTCCAAAGCCCGCTTCCACCCGGAGACTGCGATCTCCGGTGGTCATGTTGACAAATGTGAACTGGCACACATTCGCCGTCCGAAAGCGAATGCGGCCTCCTACTGCAATCCGTAGTATTCATTTTGTTTCACAACTGTTCTACGGAGCTTGCACGTGATGGCCTGCAGACCCTCGTTCCACCGAACGTACGAGCCGCTGAATGCGGTTCGCGGGTCCGCCGCACGAACGCGTGGCCCCGCTGAGCCGAAGGCCACGTCCATGCCGTACACCTAGCCGTTCCCGCGTGCCGCGCCGAAGTTCTCGCGCGAACCGCACGCCCTCTCTCCCGTGACCCGATAGCCGATCGCCGGCACTCCTCGAAGGGGTGCGTGTCGCGTGATGCCTTCGCTCGTCCGGTGATTTCCTGTCTTCCGTCTTGATCCTGCGCCGCGGCGCGGGATGGAGAAGTGCTGCCGCAAGAAGCGCGGCCTCTTTCTTCTCTCTTCACCGGGTTCGAGCAAAAGAAATTCGATCGAGGACGCAAATGGCCGCTCTCTCATCACCGACCGCCTGGCCTGCAGGCACGCACCGGCCCGCCGCCTGGGCGCAGCGCACGCCCGCAGGAAGCCGCGTTCACGGCGCACATGGCCCGCATGCCGAGCCCGTGGCCCGGAACTCCACCGCGGCTGCGGAACGCATCGCCGCTCGCAGGGCCTGCGCCTTCGTGTTCATCGCGAACCTGCCGCATCTGGTCGAGGCCTACGGGCAGGACTTCGCGTCCGCCACGAGCCTCGAAGTGCAGCGCCGGCTGTGCGCCAACTTCATCTCGCTGCCCTCGTCCGACATGGCCCGGCTGCGTGACGACTGCTTCCTGCTGTGGGAGAACGAGGCATTCGATTGCGCGGCTCACGGCATGCGCGATCGAGGTGACGCGCCGCATGCCTCCCGCCCCATCGAGACGCTGCTCGCGGTGCTCGGCGCCGAGCCCGTGCGGGCCGGCGGCATCGCCGCGCTGGTGCAGCTGCATGCCGACTGGATCGACGTGCGCTCGCCGCAGCAGCTCGGCGCCTCCGAGATCGAGCTCACTCTGTGGACCGCGCAGCCCTTCCCCGACTCGCGCGAGAGCCGAGCCGACGGCTGGCGCCAGCTCTACCGCGCCGACATGGACGTGGCCGTGCGCGTGAGCGAAGCACTGCGTGCCGAAGACCTCTCGTTCTCGTGGCAACCGGTGGTGCACCCGGGCAGCGTGGCCACCACTCTCTACCGCGCCGGCCGTGCGCGCATCGCGCCGAGCCACGGCGAAGCGGCCTCGCTCCTGCCCGAAGTGTTCATGCCCTGCCTGCAGCGACTGGGGCTCACGCGCGCCTTCGATCGCACCGTGATGCGACGCGCCGTGGCCGCGCTGCGGCTGCAGCCTTCGGCGCATATCGGCGTGAGCATCTCGGCGCAGGGCATCCAGGTCGACCACTGGTGGGCCTCGCTGCTCGCGGTGCTCGACAGGGAGCCCGAGCTGGCCTCGCGGCTCGTGATCGAGATCGCGGACAGCGCCGCGCTGCCCGACCTCGAGGCGGCGCACGACTTCTGCGTGCAGCTGCAGCTGCGCGGCTGCCGCATCGCCATCCGCGACTTCGGCAGCGGCACCGACAACCTCGCGGCCGTGCAGGCATGCGGGCCCGACATCGTGAAGCTCGACGCGGCCCTGCTGCGCCGCGCGCGCGACAACGAGTTCGGCCGGGAATGCCTGCGCGGAATGCTCGCGATGTGCGCGCACTTCGCGCCGCACGTGGTGGTCGACGGCGTGGAGCGCGACGACGACGTGCACATCGCATCGCACGCCGGCGCGCAATGGCTGCAAGGCTACGGCATCGGCCGCGACGGAGGCAGGCCATGAGCATTCCCGCCGACATGCAGCTGCGCCTCGCGCGCCTGAGCACCGACCTGCTGCAGATGCAGCGCGCCGTGCTGGAACTCATGCAGGAGTGCGGCCCGCAGGACCCCGAGGCCAGCGAGCACGACCTCATCGCCGCCGCGCAGTACCGCGCGCTCGAAGCCGCATTGCACGCGCCCGGGGCGGCTTCGCCATCGCGCAACGAAGCAACCAACGAGGGCGGCGAGCTGCTCGCATGGCCCGGCTTTCCTCAACCCGTGCAACGGGCGATGCGCGCATGAGCTTCAGGCGTTCACACCCGGTTCCCGTCTTTCCCATTTCCCTACGCAGGACTCCCATGCCAATCCAATTTGCCCTGGCCCCCAGCGGCGCGTCGCCCTCCTTCGCCGCGCGCTCTCTTTCCTCGAACGCCGCACGCGCCGCGCTGTGCATGCTGCTCGCCGTCGCGGCCGCGTGCGCCTCTGCCAACAACGTCGGCGAGAACAGCGCCTGGCAGTTCCAGACCTCCGCCGACAAGGCCAACCAGGCGGCGGTGCAGGACATGATCCAGCGCAAGAAGGCCGGCTCGTACGGCGCGGCCAACTACACGACCAACAACTACGTCGGCAAGCAATACAACTGCGACGTCACCTCGACCGCGCAGGGCAACCAGGGCACCAACAGCACCACCGCCAACTCGCCCGGCACCAGCGGCGCGTCGGCCAATTCCACCGGCAACTCGAGCACGGGCGTCGGCGGCACCGGCACGGTGAGCACGGGCCAAGCCAACAGCGGCGCCGTGGGCTCCGCGGTGATCGGCTCCACCACCAGCAACGTGCAGGGCTGGTCGAGCCAGGCCCTGAACTCCAACCAGACCAACACCGGCAGCCAGAGCGCAAGCATCAGCGGCAGCACGGCCTGCGCCTTCGGCGCACTCAACTGACCACCCAACCGACAGGGAAGAAAAAGGAATGACCGCATTCAAGTCGATCCGCGCGTTGCCGCTCGGAAAAAAAGCCGCATCGCGCGGACTGGTTGCAGCCGCAGCCGTCATGAGCCTGGCCGGCTGCGTCGTCGCGCCGCAGCAGCAGATGGCGCCGAAGGAAGCGCCCGTGGTGCTCGGCCCCGCCGTGCGCGAGAACGTCACGCCCATGGAGGCGGTGCTCGCCTGCTTCGGCGATCACGTGGCGTCCGCGATGACCGCAACGCAGCGCCCGCCCATCGTCATCACCGTGGGCGACGTGAAGGACTACACCGGCAAGTACAGCATCAACGAAGGCAACGCCATCACGCAGGGCGGCGCGCTCATGGTGTATTCGGCGCTGGGCAAGCTCGGCGGCGCGGTGCAGGTGGCCGAGCGCTTCGACCCGGTGATCGCCGAGCGCGAACTCGGCTATGCCGACCGCCGCCAGCTCGGCGACGGCCGCACCCATCAGCTCGCGGGCCCGAACGGCGGCCAGACGGTGCCATGGCTGCCGTACTTCGGCGGCTCGATCAACAAGTCCGACTACTTCATCGTCGGCGGCATCACCGAGCTCAACTACAACATCAACTCCGGCGGCGCCGAGATCGGCGTGAACCAGGTGGGCGTGAAGGCGCGCACCTTCAGCCAGTCGGTAGGCATCGACCTGCGCATCGTCGACACCAAGACGCTGATGATCGTGAAGACGATCAGCCTGACGAAGCAATTCAACGGCTACGAAGTCGGCTTCAACGTCTTCCGCTTCTTCGGCAGCAAGCTCTACGACATCGACGTGGGCGCCAAGGGCCAGGAACCGGTGCAGATGGGCGTGCGCGCGGCGCTCGAGGAAGGCGTGGTGCGCCTGGTGGCTGCCGTGTCCAAGGTCGATCCGAACCCGTGCCTGGGCATGCGCATGACGGGCGAGCTGACCCTCACGCCCGCCGAGCAGATGCGCAAGGTGCCCAACCCGCTAGTCGACGCCTCGGGCGCGCCGGTGCAGCAGGGCGAGGCCGTCAACGCGGCCAGCCAGACGGGCGCGAGCCTCACGGGCTCCAGCCTGCAGATTCCCTTCGAGTTCGGCGCGGCCGCGCTCACTGGCGGCACGCTGAACCTCATCGACCAGATCGCGGCGGCCGCGGCCAAGGCCCCCACCGAGGTGGTGCTGGTGGCGCGCGACACCGAGAACTGGGACTCCGGCAAGCGCGACCTGCTGACCGACCAGCGCATCGGCGTGGTCACCACCGCGCTCGCATCGCGCGGCCTCGCGCCCGGCGGCATCAGCGTCACATGGCGTCCAGACAAGGCCGACACGTCGATCCACCGCGACGGCCCCGGCCTGCAGGAGATCGCCAAGCTCCGCGTCCAGGGCGCGGGGAGGGGTGGGCCGGCCCGTCCGGTCCGTGAGGAGAACGCAACCGGAGGAAAGTAAGTCACCGAGAGGCACCACGAAGTCTTCAATCCCAGGACGACGCGACGTCCGTCATTTCGCTTTTCATCGAACCAGTCTTTTTTCCAGATTCATCAAAGGAAGAACCATGCAGAAGAACCGCAAGAACCCGCGCGGCCGCGCCAACGGCGCGCCGCTCAGCAGCATCGGCCTGGCCGTGCTGGCCACGCTCGTGGCCGGCGGCGCGCAAGCGGCCGACACGACGGTCTCCACCATTCCCACGGTGGCCGTCAACACCACGGCCTACCAGAGCGTGCAGTCGGTGCAGGACAAGACGCAGCCCGTGACGGCCACAGCCGCCGGCAGCGTCATCGACGTCACCACCGCAGGCCCGCAGACCGGCGGCAGCAACACCGTCACGCAGAACAGCGTGAAGGCCAGCGCCACGGCCAACGCATTCACCAACGCTGTCGACCTGTCGCTCGCGGGCGGCAGCGGGCAGGTGCCGGCCGAAGGTGCGGCCTCGCTCGGCGTGCAGACCAACAGCGGCGTGGTCTCCAGCAGCGCCACCGGCAACACGGTGAAGGTCGATCTCGACGGCTTCTCCGGCGGCGGCGCGGCCAACACCGCCAACACCATCTCGGCGAGCACCACCATCAACAGCGGCTCGTCGACCATCTCCGGCACGGTGCCGGTGGACTACGCCTCGACCAGCCCCGGCTCGGTGACGCTGAGCTACTCGCCTGCCGGCTCCAGCAGCGCGGCGCACGGCAGCCTGGTCGCGACCTCGGTGCAGCAGGGTACCGGCGGGGCTTCCTCCGCCTCGGCCAGCGGCAACACGGTGACGCTCACGCTGACCGCCGACGGCGAAAACAGCGTTGTCGCCGCACCGGCGCTCGACGGCAACACGGTATCCGCCACGCTCAAGGGCAACACCGCCAACAGCGCCATCAGCGTGCAGTCGGGCGGCGCGCCGGCCTTCACCGGCTCGGCCGTCGTCTCCAACCAGCAGGTGAACCAGTCGGCCACGCCGGTCACGCACTCGGCTTCGGCCAACGGCGACAGTGTGACCGCCTCCATCGGCGGCAACGCCACAGGCGACACCAATACGCTGAAGGGCTCGCTCTCGGTCCAGGGCAACACCATCTCCAGCGCCGCCACGGGCAATGAAGCCCTCGGCGCCACCGCCGGCACGGCCGGCAACCGCATCGTGCTGGCCGACGGCGTGTCGGTCTCAGGCTCGGGCGGCGCGACGGCCAACACCGGCGCCTACAACGGCGGCAGCCTGTCGAGCACGCTTGCCGCCGACCTCGCCGTGTCGAGCAGCCAGGGCAACGTGGGCGTGTCGCTCTCCGCCGCCACGCAGGGTTCGGGCGTCATCGCCGCCGTGCAGTCGGTGGACGGCGGCGCGATCACCGTAGCGAACAACGCTGCCACCGCCTCGGCCACCGGCAACGCAGCGTCGAACGCGATCCTCAGCGGCAAGGATGCCGCCGCGTTCACCGCGACCGCCGCGCTGGCCAACCAGCAGAGCAACTACAACGGCGGCGTGAGCGCCCTCTCGAGCCTGGGCGTCATCGGCGCGATGACCGGCTCCGAGGATGGCACCAACAACGCCAGCGCCGTCTCGGTCACGGGCAACCGCTCGGCCGCCACCGCCTATGGCAACAACGCCAGCCAGAGCCTCGCGCTCGCGGCCAACACGCTGCCGCTTTCGGGTTCCACCGCCGTGCTGTCGGGCGGCAGCCTGCCCGACGGCAACGTCACCGCATCCGGCGCGGCCACCGTGACGAACCTGCAGGGCAACTACTCGGCACCGGTCTCGGCGCAGACGGTGGGTTCCGTCGTCGGCCTGATGGGCGACTCGCGCGGCACCGGCGGCGACACCATCCACGGCAGCAGCTTCACCGTGGGCGGCAACACACAGGAAGCGGTGGCCGTGAGCAACAGCGCCGGCAATGCGCTGTCGCTGACCGGCACCACCGTCGGCTCCGGCGCGGGCGTGGTCAACGTGCAGGTGACCGACGGCGGCTCGCCGGTCGGCGCCCTGCTCGCGGGCTCCACCGCCGCGGCCTACCTCGGCACGCACGCCACCGACAGCACCGTGGCGCTCACCAACAACCTGCAGCGCGCCGTGGCCTACGGCAACTCGGCGGCCAACAGCCTGAACGTGACGGCCAACAGCGCCACCGTGGCTCCCTCCGAGGCGCCCGCCTCGGTCGCAGTGCCCGCAGCCGGCTCGGCCGGTGTCACCGCAGCCTACGGCCTGCTGAGCAACCAGACCGCTGCCGGCGCCGTGAGCGCGGTGGCCGACGGCACGGGCTTCCTGCCCGTGGGCGCGCAGACGGTGCTGATCGAAGGCAACGTCACCCGCAGCAGCGTGTCGAACCAGGGCAACGCCTTCGTCGCCGCCGCCTACGGCAACGACGCGACCAACGCCGCCAAGCTGGCGCTGGGCACCGGAGCCACCGTGGCCGGCGCGGCATCGGTGGGCAACCTCACCAGCGTGCAGAACGCCGCCGGCTCGGTCGTCACGGCGACCGCCTCGGGCGGCAACGTGGTGAACACGGCCATCGAGGACGACGTGGCCGCATCCACGGTCGCGACCTCGGGCAACCAGCTGCAGGCACTGGCCTACGGCAACCGCGCGAGCGGCAACACCCTCGACGTGTCGGGCAACACGCTGGCCACCGTCAGCGCACAGCCGCGCGCCGTGAGCAACGTCGGCACGGCCATCGCCGATGCGGCCTTCAGCGTGCAGAGCGTGCAGAACGCCGCGGGCAGCCTCACTGCCTCCCTGCGCTCCGAAGACGCCCCGGGCGCGACCGCTTCGCAGATCCGCACCCGGATCGGCGGCGACGTGACGGGCTCCAGCGTGGCATCGAACGGCAACGGCGCCAGCGCGACCGCAACGGCCAACAGCGCCGCCAACGGCCTGACGCTCGCGGGCAACGGCCTGTCGACCTCCAGCGCGGTGCAGAACGTGCAGAACAGCAGCGCTTCGGTGCAGGCACTCGCGGGCCAGGCCGGCACGCCGGGCACGCCTGCCTCGCCTGCCACGCCGTTCACGTACAGCGCTCATGTGCTGGACCCTGATGCCCTTGGCGGCAGCACACTCGGCGGCAACACGACCATCACCAGCGGCACGCTGGGCGTACTTCAGTCGAGCCTGACTTCGCAGGAGATCGCCTATCTGACCTCGAACGGTTGGACGGTCGGCACCGGCGCGAACACCGGCCTGCTCACGGCACCGGCGAGCATCCTGGGCACGGTGACCACCGCCACCTACGACAACCTGCGCAACGCACAGTCGGTCCCGTTCGGCGCCACCATCCCCGGCACGTCGGCCGTCGCCGCCATCCCGAACCAGGGCGGCGTCACGGTCGCGGTGGGAGGCAACGTCACGGGCTCGCAGCTTGCCGTCAACGGCAACAGCAGCAGCGCCGCCGTCACCGGCAACAGCGCCACCAACAGCGCCTCGGTCACCGGCAACACCATCGCCTCGGGCGGTGCCGCGACCACGGCCAGCGCGGGCAGCCTTGCGCTCGGTGCGACCGGTGCGCAGGCCGACCACACGGTATCGAACCTGCAGCAGGTCACGGGCGGCGCAACGCTGTCGACCAGCGTCTACGGCACCTATGCCATCGACGCGACCGCCGGCGCGGCCATCTCCGCCTCGACGCTGAGCGTGTCCGACAACAGCCAGCGCGGCAGCGCGGTGGCGAACACGGCCACCAACAGCCTGAGCCTGAGCGGCACCAACGTCTCGAGCACAACGGCCCTGTCGTCGGCGCAGTCGGGCAACGCGGCCGTCTCGGCGGCTTCCGACCTGGAGCTGTACGCACCGGGCGCGGTGTCGGCCTCGTCGGTGGACCTGTCACGCAACAAGAACGTGTCATTGGGCGTGATCAACGATGTCGCCAACACGCTAAGCGTGAAGGCCTCCAACGCGACGCCGGCCGGCGCCACCGCCAACGCGCAGCTGGTGGCAGGCACCGCCACGGGCGACAACGTGCTGAACAACGCGCAGTCGGCCACCACCTCGGTGAGCAGCGCCGCGACGACGCGCCTGTACAACCAGGACCAGACGGCCTCGGCCACGACGGGCCTGGCCAACAGCACCGCGACGATCGCCGGCAACAGCACGACCGCCGAGGCCTCGGCCAACCGCGCCGACAACAGCGTGGCGCTCAACGGCGCCGCGGTGCTGGGCGCGAGCGCCGGCCTGAACAACACGCAGACCAGCAGCGCGGCCGTGTCGGCCAACGCCTCGACCTCCGCCACGTTCAAGCTCGAAGGCACCTCGCCAGCAACGGCCGCGGCGCTGAACAGCGGCATCACCATCGACGGCAACAGCACCACGGCGCTGGCACGCGGCAACGCAGCCAGCAACGCGCTGAACGTGTCGGCAGGCAGCGGCTACGCCGCGGCATCGCCGGTCGCGGGCAGCTCGGCCGGTGGCGCGATGCAGGCCACGCAGGCCACGGCGGCATTGCTCAACACGCAGGGCAACACGGGTAACGTGACGGCCAGCGCGAGCGGCACGTACCAGGTCGCGCTCAACGGCGTGACCGCCGGCACGGCGCCCGGCATCACGAACGGCACCGCCGCGCTGACGAACAACACCGTCGCCGCGCAGGCCTACGGCAACTCGGCCACCAACGCGGTGACCGTGGCTGCCACGGCGGCCAACCGTCCGACGGTCGCGGTGGGCAACTACCAGACCAACAGCGGCGCCATCACCGCGACCGCCACCGCCGTGAACTACGGCGTGGGCGTGACCGGTGCGGCCGCCGGCAGCACGCTGCGCGCGGCAGGCAACCAGGTGACGGCGACCGCGGTGGGCAACTCCGCCGTGTCGACGATCGCCTCGGCCCGCTGAGCGTCGCCCCCCTTGCCCCGGCCGGTGCGCTGCGCGCCCTGCCGGGGCTTTTTCCGCCCGCCTCCGGGCCGGGCATTCGCGCGAACCATGTACCTCCATCCCCTCATCACCAACGTGCCGCCGGCGGAGCGAGCGGCGCTCGTCCAGAGCTGCGAGCTGCGCTCGTTCAGGCGCAACGAGATCGTGCTGGAGGCCGACACCTGGACCGACCGCATCTATTGCGTGGCCAGCGGGCTGCTGCGTGTCGTCGCCCACGGCAGGGGCAGCGCGCAGGCCAGCGACGTCACCACCGATTTCATCCGCCAGGACGACTTCTTCCTGAGCCCCTCATTCACCGAAGACCGCTACCAGGCCATGCAGACGCTGGTCGCCGCGCTGCCTTCGGCCGTCTACCTGGTGCCCGTGGCCGCCATCCGCCGCATCTGCGGTGCGCACCCCGAAGTGGCCATCGGCCTGCTCGGGCTTGCGATGAAGCGCATGAGCGTCATCCGCAGCCAGCTGCGCCGCATCTCCGCGCTCTCGGCCGAGGACCTGGTGGGGCGTGTGCTGCACCAGCTCACGCTGCTGGCGCCCGCTGGCACTGGCGGCTACGACAAGCGCATCACCCAATCGGTGATCGCCTCTTATTCGGGACTGTCGCGCGAGGTGGTCAACAAGACCATGCGCGACATGGAGAGCCGCGGCCTCGTGCGGCGCGACGAGCACGGCGTGCATGTGCAGCCCGACTTCGCCGCAACCGACTTCGGCGGCCTGCTGCCGCTGGAGCAGAACCTGTCTTCGGTCGAGCCGCGACAGCACGACCCGATGCTGCCGCCGGAATTCTTCGACCTGCCACGCACGCGGCGCGAAGCCGAACCCGGCAAGGATTGAGAACGTGCGCCCGGCGGCGAATGCGAACGCCGGGCTTTCCTTCAGGCGAAGTCGGTCGTCGCGAAATCGTTGGCGACGTGCACGCCGTCATCGTCGCGGCGCACCAGGCCACGCAGTTCGAAGTCGCGCATGGTCTTGTTGACCACCTCGCGCGAAAGCCCCGAATAAGAGGCGATCACCGATTGGGTGATGCGCTTGTCATAACCTTGCTCGCCCGCCGGCGCGAGCCGCGTGAGCTGCTGCAGCACGCGAAGCACCGAGTCTTCGGCCGTGTGCACGGAGATGCGGTGGACCTGCCCCCGCAGCGTGCTCATGCGCTTCATCGCAAGGCCCAGCAGGCCGAGCGCCACTTCCGGATGTCTCTTGCAGAGGCTGCGCATCTCCCCGACCGGAATCAGGTACACCGACGAAGGCAGTGCGGCAACCAGCGTCTTCTTCGAGCAGTAGCTGTCTTCCTGCATCGACAGATGGAAGAAGAAGTCGTTGGGTCCGATGAACTCCGTGGTCATCTCCGTGTCGCCGCGCTGGTTCAACGAGACCACGCGCAGCAAGCCGCTCGCCACGCAGTAGATCTGGTCGGTCGAATCGCCGGCGGCCAACACGACTTCGTTGCGCTTGTAGGAATGCAGGCGGGTGGACTCGCCGAGCTTGGTGCGCTCCGCCAGCGGCAGACTCGCCATCAGGGGATGTAGGTACATCATCGAATGGTGCTTCCCAAGGCCGCTTCGAGGGAACACACAAACATGGGAGGCCGTGCATCCGATCCGCTCAGGCAGGCTGCGCAAATGTATGCATAACATGCACCGCTGCGCATCGCGACGCAGCAGGCCGCGCTGCTCCATGTCGCGCATGGTCTTGTTGACCACCTCGCGCGACAGGCCCGAGTACGAGGCGATCATCGATCGCGAGATGCGCTTGTCGTAGCCGCCCTCGCGCACGCGCGCCAGTTGCGTGAGCTGGCGCAGCACGCCCCGTTAAACAGCACGGCTCCCGCAGCGAGGCTTTCCAGGCGCCG
The DNA here is from genome assembly GCF_048302515.1 of Variovorax sp. 350MFTsu5.1. Classification (NCBI taxonomy): domain Bacteria; kingdom Pseudomonadati; phylum Pseudomonadota; class Betaproteobacteria; order Burkholderiales; family Comamonadaceae; genus Variovorax; species Variovorax sp. 350MFTsu5.1. The sequence goes on from NZ_CP157620.1 coordinate 4,844,905, forward strand.
GCCGCCTGACCAGCATTCGAACCGATGCGCTGCTGGAGCCTGTTCGGGGACTGCGAGACTCTTTGCACCGGAATGTGATGCGCAGCACATCTGCGCCCCGAAAGCAGGTGCGCGAGGGCAAGGCGATTAATACCATCGACTTCGCTCTCCGGCGCCCCGGACAAGACAACGATCCGCCAGCCGCAGGCCAGTGCAGCCTTCCACCACTTTTCATGATGCAGTCCCTCCACGCCCCAGAGGAAATCGCCGTGCCCATGCACCCAGGCCACTCCGCCCACGCCATGGCGGTGGCCGGAGCCCTGTGCGAACTGTTCACCCAGGCCAGCGAAGTTCAGCTGGCGTTCCTGCTGCGCTCCATCGAGACGGGCGACGCACCGGCCGCGGCCCGCGCCGCGCAGGGCATCCTTGGCGCCATCGCGTCTTCGGCGGCCCGATGCGAACCAGCGTCCGACGCCCCCGCCGCCCCGCTGTCGTCGCGCGAGCTCAAGGTGCTGTGCATGATCGCGGGCGGCTCGACCAACCGCCAGATCGCGGACGCGACGCATCGCTCCATCAACACCATCGAGGCGCAGGTGAAGAGCATGTACCGCAAGCTCGGCGTGCGTTCGCGCACGCAGGCCGTGCGGGAGGCAATGCAGCGAGGACTGCTGATGTGGCGCGACGAGGGCGCGCCGGTCGCCGTGGTTCGCACGCAGAGTTCAGCGCTCTGCTGAGGAGCCTGCAGGCAGCCACGCCCGCTCTCTCGCAACGGCCCTTTCAAGCGGAGGGCAAACAGGCAAGCTATATTGCCCGCTCCCAACCAAAACGAGAGAAGCCGACATGGCAAAAGCCTACTGGGTCAGCGCATACCGCGCCATCAAGAACGCCGACAAGCTCGCGGCATACGCAAAGCTGGCAGCCCCGGCAATCACCGCAGGCGGGGGCCGCTTCCTGGCACGCGGCCTGCCCACGAAGGTCTACGAGTACGGCCTGTCGGAGCGCACCGTTCTGATCGAATTCGACAGCATCGAGCAGGCCACGGCCACGCATGACAGCCCCGAATACCAGGCGGCGCTTGCTGCGCTGGGTGATGGCGCCGAGCGGGATCTGCGGGTTGTCGAGGGACTGTGATCGGCCTCTGAGCTGCTGAAGTCTTGAGGGCGTCGAGTACGCCCTGCAGTCGGACATCGTGCTCGGCCCTCGCTGAGCCTCCACATCCGGCCACCGCCGGGAGACAACCCCATGCAACCGACCGGAACCCTGCGCGGCATCGCCGCAATGCTGCTGGCCTGCGCCTTCTTTGCCTGCATGGACGCCATGCTCAAGACCCTGGCGGGGCACTATCCGCCGCTGCAGGTGATGGCGCTGCGCGGCCTCACCGCCCTGCCCCTGGTGTGCATGTACATCGCCTGGCGGCGCGAGATGGGCGGCGTTTTCAACCGCAAGCTGCGCTGGCGCCTGCATCTTCTGCGCGCCGTGCTGAACATGACGATGCTCGTGCTCTTCGTCCATGGCCTTAAGACCCTGGGCCTGGCAGAGGCCTACACGCTCACCTTCATCGCGCCGCTGCTGATGGTGCTCATCGCGGTGCCGATGCTGGGCGAATCGATACTGCCGCGGCACTGGGTCGCCATCGGGCTGGGCTTCACAGGCGTGGTGATCGCGCTGCGGCCCGAGCAGGGAGCCTTCCTTTCGACGGGTGCGCTGGCGATCCTCGTGGCCGCGGTCTGCTATGCGCTGTCGAACATGCTGGGCCGGCTCATCAGCCGTACCGAGCCGAGCGCCGCGCTGGTCTTCTGGACGACGATCGGCATGGCCGTGGGCGGAGGCCTGCTTTCGGCGCCGCAGTGGGTGCCGATCCAGCCCCAGCACACGTGGGTGCTCGCCGGCCTGGCCATGAGTGGCTTCCTGGGCCAGCTGGCCATCGCCGAGGCTTTCCGCCATGGCCAGGCCGCCGCCATCGCCCCCTTCGAATACAGCGCGCTCGCATGGGCGCTCTTGATCGACTGGCTGTTCTGGCAGACCGCGCCTGACACCTGGACGCTGGGCGGCGGCGCATTGATCATCGCGAGCGGGCTGTGGCTGGCGCGAAGCGAGGCGCCGAAGTCCGCGCGGGAGAATCAGCAGGCAGCCTGAGCCGATAACGTATCAGGGCGCGACGCGGCTCAGGAACATGTGCGTGGCGCGCTCGCCCGCCACCTGCCGTTCGCAGCGGTAGCCCAGCGCCGGCAGATCCAGGCCCGCGAACAGTGCCTCGCCCTTGCCAAGCAGTACCGGTCGCACTGCAAGGTGCAGTTCGTCGATCAGCCCTGCCTTCAGGTATTCGCGCACGGTGGCCACGCCGCCTCCCACGCGCACATCGCGCCCGCCCGCGGCGGCCCGCGCCTGCGTCAGCGCATCATCAATGCCGCCGGTGACGAAGTGGAAGGTGGTACCGCCCTTCATCGTCAGCGGCGCACGGGGATGGTGAGTCAGCACGAATACGGGCACGTGGTAAGGCGGCTCATCGCCCCACCAGCCTTTCCAGCTTTCGTCGGGCCAGGGGCCGCGCACCGGGCCGAACATGTTGCGCCCGAGGATCCAGGCGCCCATCTCGGCGAAGCCCTGTTCGGCGATCTCGTTGTCGATGCCGGTCTCGCCATTGGCCTCACCCGTCTTCTGCATCTGTTGCCAGACGCGCGTGGGAAAGAACCAGTCCATGAGTTCCGGCCCGCGGACACCCAGTGGGTGCTCCAGGCTCTGATCGGGGCCGGCCGCGAAGCCGTCCAGCGAAACACCGAAGCTGCGCACAAGCAATCGGGACATGGGGTCGTCTCCTGCAAAAAGCGGAGCGACAGTTTAGACCTCGCAAGCCGAGAGCAGATTTCCCGGGCGAAGGGGCGAGAGTGAGCCCCCTGTCCGCTCTCTGATGGACAACAATCGGCCAGCAACTCAGGACTTCATACCCTCGCACTCGCAGCCATGGCTCACCTACCAATCTCCGCTTCCGATGAAGACCTCATCAAGTTCGCAGACGAATGGGCAAGGCTCCTCGAAGCCGAAGACTACGCGGCAGCCTTCGGATTCACCGCGCAGGAACCATCGATGCAATGGACGCCGGAACTGATCCAGCAGGTCATCAAGTCGTACGGCGAATGCAGCGCCTGACCTGCCCCCTCTTGCCATGCCATTCATAACGAGGAAGTCCGGGGTTGCAAGATTAATTGATCTCGGTGGTGTTTGAGCTGGGCCGAGCTGCATCGCCAGCGCGCTGGCGATGCAGCTCGGCGAACTTGGCTGGCGGCATGCGATTGCAACTGCTGTGCGGCCTGACCTCGTTGTAGTCCTGCCGCCAGGCGGTGATGGCCGACCTGGCCTGCACCAGCGTCTCGAACCACTGCTCGTTCAGGCACTCGTCCCTGAATTTGCCGTTGAAGCTCTCGATGTAGCCGTTCTGCATGGGTCGCCCGGGCTCGATAAGGATGTGGCGGATGCCATGGGTCTGGGCCCAACCCATGAAGGCGCGACTGGTGAACTCGGGGCCGTTGTCCGTGCGCACGGCCAGCGGATAGCCTCTGAAGACCGCCGCCTGGTCCAGCAGCCGCGTCACGTACTGCCCAGAGATGCCCCAGTCCACCGAGATGCTCACGCACTCGCGGCTGAAGTCGTCGGCCACCGTCAGGCACTTGATGCGCCGCCCGGTGCTCAGGCTGTCGCTGACGAAGTCCATGCTCCAGACCTCATTGACCGTCCTGGCCAGTTGCAGCGGCACGCGCTCGCTGACGGGCCGCTTGGCCTTCTTGCGCTTGCGCACGGCCAGGTTGGCCGCGCTGTAGAGCCGGTAGACCTTCTTGTGGTTCACGCCGGGGAAATGCGGGCGCAGCATGTCGTGGATGCGCCGATAGCCGAAGCGCCGGCGCACATGCGCGATCTCGACGATCTTGCTGCTGAGCTCCTGGGTCATGGCATCGATCTCAGGTGGGTTGCGCCAACTGTCGCGTGAGAGCCCCACAAGCCTGCACGCCCGTCGCTCGCTCAGATCGCATTGCTCGATCATGGTGGCGATGGCGGCACGCTTGGCCTGTGGGGCTAACGCTTTACCCCGAAGGCGGTGTTCAGCGCGTGGATGTCCAGGTGGGCTTCGGCCAACAGCTTTTTGAGCTTGTTGTTCTCCGCCTCCAGTTCACGCAGTCGCCTCGCATCGGGCACCTCCATGCCACCGTACTTGGCTCGCCACTTGTAGAAGGTGGCGTCGCTGAAGCCGCCCTTGCGGCACAGCTCCTTGATCGGCAGGCCGGCCTCGGCCTGCTTGATGAAACCGATGATCTGCTCCTCGGTGTATCTGCTCTTTCTCATGTCCGTCATTCTCCAAGTTGACGGACTTCGCTGCCATTACGCTGGTACGGCCGGGAGGGGGCAGGTCACGCCGGCCAGAAGGTCACGCTGAACGGCGAACCCACCGACATCCACCAGCGAAAGGAAGTCACGCGCTGGCAGGATGACGGCCATGGCAGCATCGGCGAGATATGGTACGACCTGAACATCGACGGATATGCCTCCGACCTCACCGCGACCTTCTACATCGAAGAAGGCCTGGATGGGCTGACGGTGCGGTTGAACGACATTCACGTCATGTAGTTTCCGTTCGGCCATCGGCAGACCCGTACGGCCACCACACAACTCGCTCTTCGCTTTTCATCCACCAATGAACCTGCCGAATTTCGACCGCGACGCGGCGCGCGACCTGATGAAGGAGAAAGCCGGCGCGCCTTTCTCCGCGTTCGATGTGGCCACCCGCGCCCATCACCGCCAGGACAGGCAATTTCACGCGGAGGCAGCCCTGCTCTTCTGCCTTGCAGCCGAAAGAGCCGATGCCGAGCATCGCGCGGATCAGTCCAGGCCCAATCAGGCGATGAACCATCTCGTGCGGGCGGGCATCGCGTTCAACCGCGCAGCGGAGATCGAGACCGCGGAACCATTGCTGCGCCAGGCCATCGCCTTCGATTGGGCCGGAAACGGACTTTCGAACGACAGGCACATGGTCGAGTGGGCCTTCTACCAGCTGCTGCTGAATGCCCGGCAAGAGCCGGAGCGCTTTGCGCAACTGTTCGATGAAGCCGTGTCGCGATGCGCCGAAGTCGACCGGGACTACACGGTGATCCACCCGCATCAGGAAGAACTGCTGGAGATCGCCATCGGCATGGAGCATCGTCCCATCGTCGAACGGCTCGCCACAAAGATCGCGGAACGCCGCCCGGCCAAGAAGGCGACCAAGGAATTGCTGACGCGGGCCAAGGCACTGCTCGCGAACTCCAACTGATCGATGAAGGGAGTGGGAGACATGGCAGTCAAGCGAATGGACAACATCCTGATCGTTGTCGATGACCTGGAAGCGGTGAAGGCATTCTTCGTCGAACTCGGTCTCGAGCTCGAGGGCCAGACCACGGTCGAAGGGCCTTCCGTCGGCAGCCTCATAGGGCTTGGAGACGTTCGCGCCACCCTTGCGATGCTCCGGACTCCGGATGGGCAAGGAATCGAACTGGACAAGTTCCACACGCCGGATGCGGTGCGGTTCGGCCCCGTGAATGCGCCGGTGAACACGCTGGGCCTTCGCCGCATCATGTTCGGCGTGGACGACATCGACGCCGTCGTTGCCCGGATGCAGGCCCATGGCGCGGAAATCATCGGTCAGATGCAGTACGGGGAGTCGTACCGGCTCGCATACATTCGCGGGCCCGAGGGCATCATCGTCGGGCTTGCCGAGCAGCTAGGCTGACAGCGGGCGAGAGGAAAAATGCCCCCGCCGTCTGACAGGCAGACGGCAGGGGCAAAAGCGGCGTCAGCCTTTCAGCCGAGCACCTCGGTCACGATGCCGGCGCCAACGGTCTTGCCGCCCTCGCGCATCGCGAATCGCATGCCGTTCTCGATGGCCACGGGCTTGTTCAGCTCGAAGCCGATCTGTGCCTGGGCACCCGGCTCGACCACACCGCTCTCGGTGTCGACGCGGATGACACCCGTAACGTCGGTCGTGCCGAAGAAGAACTGCGGCTGGTAGCCGGAGCCGAACGGAGTGTGGCGACCACCTTCTTCCTTGCTGAGGACGAAGATCTGGGCACGCCCCGTCCGGTATGGCTTCAGCGCACCGGGCTTCACCACGACCTGGCCTCGCACGACATCGTCGCGCTTGACCCCGCGCAGCAGCAACCCGACGTTCATGCCGGCCCGCGCCTCGGCAACGTCCTTGTGGAAGGACTGCACGCCGGTGACGATCACCTGCTCGTCGCCTTCCGATCTGAGCCCGACGATCTCCAGGCTGTCGCCGACGCGGATCACACCGCGCTCGACACGACCGCTGACCACGGTGCCGCGGCCCGTGATGGTGTGCACGCCTTCGACGGGCATCATGAACGGCCCGTCGTAGTCGCGCATCGGATCGGGAATGCGCGAGTCCAGCGCGTCGACGAGCTCAACGATGCACCGCACGTCAGGCCCCTCGAGCTCGCCGCGTTCGGCGGCGGCCAGGGCCTTCAGCGCACTGCCGAAGACGAAGCGGGCTTCGTCGTAGCCGTGTGCAGCCAGCAGCGCGCCGATCTCCATTTCGATCAACTGCTCGATGTCGGCACGGTCGGTCTCGGCGACGAGGTCCATCTTGTTCACGAACACCACCATGTGGCCGACGTTCACCTGGCGCGCCAGCAGCACATGCTCGATGGTCTGCCGCGCGGCGCCTTCGGTACCGTCCACCAGCAGGATCGCACCGTCCATCTGCGAGGCGCCGGTGATCATGTTCTTGATGTAGTCGGCGTGTCCGGGGCAGTCGATGTGCGCGTAGTGGCGGATGTCCGACTCGTACTCGACGTGCGAGGCGTTGATCGTGATGCCGCGTTCGCGCTCTTCCTTCGCGTTGTCGATCTGCCCGTAGGACAGCGCACGGCCGCCGATGCGTGCGGCCTGCACGAAGGTAAGAGCAGCCGTCAGAGTCGTCTTGCCATGGTCGACATGACCGATGGTTCCGACATTCACATGAACCTTGTTCATCATGGTTTTCTCCAGTTTGAGAGTGATAGACCGATCCGATCCGCTGGCCAGGCGAAGCAGTCGGCGGGGTTGTCGGCGCGCGCGCCAGACTCGGATGCCCGCGATGCGGACAAGAAAAAAAGCCTGCCGGGTGGACCACCCGGCAGGCTTTTATTGCCTGAAGGATGGACCTCCAGGCACACAAGGGCCTGGAAGCTCTACACGAGCGACTCCACGGAGAACGCGCACAGCGCTGCGCCGGCAGCAAGTGCGGCGAAGGCAAGTTCTCGTTCGAAGGTCATGTCCACATCTCCAGTTGAGCAGGCGGAAAAACAAAAAACCCGGTGGCTTGGGCCTACCGGGTCTTGTGAAACTCAGGAGGCCGAGCCTCCGGGGGAAAGGCTCTAGGAAAGCGATTCAGCGAAATATGTGCGCAGCGCATCCACCGCTGCATTGCGGGTCGTCGATGCGTCTTGCGTGATCGGGAATTGCTTCATGGTCTCTCGTGCTATTGGCTGGTACCGCACGCGATGGTTGTAAATCTTTGGGGAGCGGAGGCTAACACCGTCGTCGAGATCCGGCAACAGGAGCGTTGCGCGACCGCTGCAGCAGCGGCTCTCGGAAAGGTGTCGCGCATGCTCCCGTCATCGTCTGCGAGGGCTGTACTCGGCGCAGGACTTCTTGCCTGCAGAAAGCAGGCATTGCATCCGCTCATCCTCCACACCTACCGCATCAAGGTATGGACTCGTCCCCGTCGCACCGTCGGGGTAGGTCACCAGATAGCGGCGGCTCTCCTGAGGGTCGGCGCGAACCGTCATGGCCATGTCTTCGACAACTCTCACTTCCAGGGTCATGGTTCCAGATGCCGAGGGATCGAGGTTCGGCGGAAAGAAGAGTGACTTGGGCCGCAGCCGAAGTTCATTCTTCGAAGGATCGTCCTTCACAAGGATCACAGGGAAGTACGCGAACTCCGCCTTCACGTTCGGGGTGCGAATGGCATCCTTCGCGCTCCTGAAGTTGAACTCGTTTCCATGCGAGATCACTTCCCTGCCTTTGACCAGCCGATGGTTGCTGCGGTACTTGAATGAAGTTTCCAGCAATGCCAGTTTCCACTGGCAAGCACCTCCTGCATCGATGGCGAAGCGCGCCTTGTAGGCGTTACCCGAGGCCTCCCTGACGAGTTCGACCTTCTCGAAGTTCAAGGCTCGCATCATGGCAGTGCCGCTTTGCGACTGGCCGCCAACGCCGTAGTGCGTCGCTTCCTTGCATTTCTCAGATGCGTACTGCAGCGTGACGGGCTGGGGCTCCACACCATCCGCAGCCTTCACGATCAGCGTCAGCCAGCGTGCATCCGCGGAGGGGCTTTGCGTGCGGTCTGCCTTTCGATCCAGGCCAGATGCCGATGTGCAGCCCGCCAGGAAAGAACAGATCACGAACAGGGGAATGCCAATTCTCTTCTTCATGTGTCTCGTGTTGACTTCGTCGAAGCGGCCGGCGGTCTTGATGAGCCGGCGCGCTCCGGGTTGCCAACACTATAGGGGCCGGCAGGTTGGCCGGATGCCTGGCCCTCGGGACTTCGGAAGAGCTCAAGGCGCAAGCGTGAGCTTGAAGATCTGGTTGCCGTTCGATGCACCCACGTAGATGGTCCCGTCGCCGGCAACGGCCACGCCGATCGGGAAGTTGAACGCCAAGGCCGTGCCGCTGCTGTCCCGCAGCGTGCTGATCTCACCCGACGGCGAGACCACACGCGCCACGCCATCCCATGCCTGGGTCAGGAACACGTTGTTGTTCGCATCAGCCGTCACGCCATAGGAGTAACCGAGCTTGGCCGGCGTAGCGGAGGTGCCGTCGACCACGCCGGCGCCCGCATTGCCGTTGGCGCAATCGCCCAACAGCGTGCTCACCGTGGCGCTGGCCACGTCGATCTTGCGCAGGCAGGGGCTGTCGGTGTCCGTGTCGTACAGCGTGCTGCCATCGCGGCTGATCGCCAGGCCCTGCGGACGAGCCATCTGGGCGGCCGTGCCTACTCCGTCCAGGTAGGCCTGCGTGCCGTCGCCCGCAAGCGTGCTGGTGGTGCCGTCGGCCGCGACCTTGCGCACGCGCTTGTTCTCCGTGTCTGCCACGAACAGGTTGCCCGCGCTGTCCAGCGCAATGCTGGCGGGGTTGTGGAACAGCGGAGTGGCCGGGCTGTCGGCATAGCCGCTCGTGCTGTCGCCAACCCAGGCGCTGAAGGTCGTGGCGTTGGGGGCGATCTTGTTGATGCGGTGCTGGTCGCTCACGTACAGCGTGCCATCGGCTCCAAGCGCCAGGCCATACGGCGTATTCATGGTCGTGCCTGGTGTCACCTCTGCGCCGTTGCCGCTGGCCGTGTCGATTTTGTAGACCGAGCCATTGCCGCCCATGGCCACGTAGAGGTTCGCGCCGCTCGCATCCAGAAGCAGTTGATAGGGATGGTTGTAGCTCACACCCGTGGTCGCCAGCACGTTGGCGACCCATGGCTTGACGGTCAGCGTGGCGGCATGGCTGGTCACGCTGCCGTCTGCGCCCGTCACCCGTACGCGCAGTTGCTGGCCGCTGTCGGCCAGCTGGTTGGCAGCCGTGGTGAAGCTGTCTCCAGTGGCCCCGGAGATATCCGTCCAGCTGGTGCCTCCATCGACGCTGCGCTGCCACTGATAGGCCGTGGCGCGCACGGCTTGCACCTTCAACGTGGCGGACACACCCTGTCCAACGGTGGTATCCGATGGCTGCATCGTGATGGAAGGTGTGGTGTCTTCCGGTGCGGGCGCAGGCGCCGGAGTTCCCTGCGAAGCGGGCGCGGGCGCGGGGGCGACAGCGAACCCGGGGAACCCGCCGCCTCCTCCCCCGCCACCGCCGCAGGCGGCCAGCAGGAGATTCGTCATGAGCAGCGCGACAGGTGCACGCCATGCACGGGAAACGGTACGAGTGGCAATCATGATGGGCCTTCCTTTTTTCAAGTGGAGTGAACGAGAAGGCCTTCACGTTAGGGAACGTAACTCCCGCAATCCAGTGTCGAAGGTCATCGGATTGCGCAGAAAAAAGATGCTCAGGAGTGCATGGAGGTGTCCGTCGTATCGCGTCGCTTCAACGCTGAAAGGGCCTGCAGCAACCTCTCGGCGGCCACCGGCTTGAGCAGCACCTGCAACCCGGAGTCGCGCATCTGCTGTTGTCGTTGCGGTGCGGTTTCCCCGGTGATCAGCAGCACCTGCAGGCCGGAGCCGAAGCGCGCGCGCAATCGCTGCGCCACAGCCAGTCCGTCGGCACCATCGGCCAGGCGGACATCGCACAGCAGCACTTCGACAGGGGCACTGCCATGTGCGGCGTGCGACAGCACGGCCCCGGCCTCGGCTTCGCCAGCCACTGCATCGATGGTCACGCCGTGGGCCTGCAGCAGCCCGGTGACGGCCTGGCGGATCGCGACTTCATCGTCGACGATCAGCACGCGCTGCGGCAATGGCAAGGCAGCGCCCTGGCGCGCAGCGGATGGCGCGACGCCAAGGGCCGACACCGCAGGAAGCACCAGGCGAAAGCGACTGCCGCGATGCAGGCGCGAACGCACCTGCAGCGGATGTGCCAGCAGGCGCGAGATACGCTGCACGATGGACAGGCCGATGCCCAGCCCTCGCGCCCGGTCGCGTCCCGGATTGCCCACCTGGTAGAACTCGTCGAAGATCCGGCCGAGGTGCTCGTCCGCAATTCCGATGCCGGTGTCGCAGATGTCGATCCACACCACCGGCCCTCGCGCACGGGCGGCCACCACCACGCCGCCGCGCTGCGTGTACTTGAGCGCGTTGTCGACGAGATTGGACAGCAGCCGCTGCAGCAGCTGCGGATCGCTCAGCACCCAGCACGGCGTGGCGCGCAAGCGAAGCTGCAGCTCCTTGTCGGCCGCCTGTGCCGCAAACACATTGTTGAGCGCGAGAAACAGTGGATTGAGCTCCACGGGCCGTATCTGCGGCGCCACCTCGCCGGCATCCAGCCGCGAGATATCCAGCAGCGTGTCGAGCGAATCGCCGAGCGTTCCGACCGCATCCATCAGCCGCGCAGCGCGATCCCAATCCTCGCTGCCGCGAAGCTTCTTCTCGATGACGGCTCCGAACAGCGCGATGGCATGCATGGGCTGGCGCAGGTCGTGGCTCGCCGCGGCAAGAAAGCGCGTTTTCTCCTCGCTGGCGCGCTGCGTGGCTGCAATCTGGTGGCTCAGCTGCTCGGCCAGCGCCTCTTTCTCGAAGCGCATCGTCAATGAAGCGGTCAGCAACCTGTGATGCTGCAGCGCGAACATGATCATCACGCACATGTACAGCAGACAGCCGCTGGCCAGGAACAGGTGCGTGCTGTCGCCCCGCCAGGCCAGCGCCAGGGTCAGGCTCGCCATGCTGGGCACGATGAAGCGCGGGATGTTGCGCTTGAGAACTGCCAGCGACAGCGCTCCGCCCGCGCAGCCGCCCATCATCATGACGATGACCATGACCCAGAGCCCCAGGTTGCGCCCCGCCGGAACGCACAACCAAGGCGCAAGGCCCCAGACGCAGGAGCGCAGCAGCACATTGCGCGCATTGAAGCGCGCCCAGTACTCGGGGTGCTCCGCCGCATCGGGGCTGCGCTGATAGCGCCTGTAGGCGCGCCGCAGCGTCAGCGCCAGGTGCAGCGTCATCCACAGCAGGACTTGCCAGCGCAACGTGGCCAGGAACAGGCCGATGCCCAGCGACTGCGCCGTGAGGAAGTCCGCAAGATAGGCCGCAGGCGCGTTGGCATGGACCGCGGCCACCTGCTCGCGCAGCACCCGCTGGGCCAGCTCGGGCGGATGCAGGTCATTCATGCAGGCATCGCCACATCGAAGGCCGCATGACGCAAAGAGATCAGCTCACCGAAGGCTGCTGATGAGCTGGGCCCGCGAGCGCATGCCGAACAGCAACAGCAGGGTGGACACATGGTTCTTCACCGTGCCTTCGGTCAGATGCGACAGCTGCGCGATCTCCTTGTTCGACTTGCCGGACAGCACCCAGTCGAGGATCTCGACCTGACGCGCATTGAGCTGCGGCTGCAGCTCGGCTGGTACTGGTGTTGCGCAGATGGAGACCGGAGGCGCAGGCTGCGAGGCCGGCTGGGCGACCAGATCGTTGTCCCTCACGTAGCGCAACACCTCGCCCAGATGACCGGTCTTGGGCAGGAAGGCCTGAGCCCCGAGCGCCATCACTCCCTGCATCAGCGCATGGCTGTCCTTGCCCGAAAGCACGACCACGCGCGATGCGGGAAAGGCGCGCCTGAAGCGCACCAGCGTATCCAGGCCTTGAGAGTCGGGCAGATCGAGATCGAGCAGCACCAGAAGATGCGACGAGATATGGAACTCGTACAAGCGCAATGCGTCGGCGAGGCTGCGTGCCTCGTGCACCGGCACGCTTGCGGTCTCGGCCAGCAGCAGCGCCCGAAGGCCCAGACGCACCAGCTCGTGGTCGTCGACCACCAGGATGCCCCGCGCCGATATGGCGACACCGGCCTCGCTACGCAACGGTGCGGCATGCGAAGACAGTGATGCGGCGTTGGCCATGGTGCGGGCATCTTAGTTCCGATGTTTGCGAAGCTGAAATGACCAAAGTCATGAGGAACAGGGCGCTGTTGCCTTGCTGCGGCGGCTGTTCTCTTGCCCTGGCGACGCATGAAGTCTGCGGATCTGGCTGGCGATCAAGTTGATCTCCAACGGTTCGATACCAGCTCTCACAGAGGAGAGAAGCATCAGAAGCATCGCTCTCGCCGACTCCAGATGCCTGACCACGATGCCGGACGTGCTCGCCCTTCTGGAGTTCGGTTGCCTCGCAAATAGGAAGGCATACGCAAGAAGACATATGCCTTCAGAACGCCTCGCTTCAGGAAGCATGGAGCACTCGCCCTGCAGACCTGATGCCTCGCTTGCAGGCCCGTGCTCGATGCTGCCGGATAAAATGCGGCACTGCTTTCCTGGCCAAGCCCCACCGGGCTCTGCGCCGCTGCTCCCTCAACCACTTGCCAAACTCCTTGCATCCCACGGACTCGCCGATGAGAAAGGCTCTGCTCCGTCCATCAATCTGGGTAGGAATCAGCATGAGCCTTGCCGCGACGCTCGCCGGCGCAACGGCGGGGGTTCAGGTGGAAAAGATATCGCGAGACATGCCCGCAGGCGTCGCGCTCCCGGGGCCGGATGAAGTTGTCCCTGCAAGCGCCGCAGCCAGTACGCCCGCGGCAGAGGCCGCCTCGCTCGCCGAGCGAAGAATCCGTGCGGTTCGCGCTCAGTGGCCCATCGAGGACGAATCATTGCGTCGCGTGATCATGCACTGGGGCTCCACCGTGGGAGTAGAGGTCCGCTGGGACAGCACTCGCGACTACACCCTCACACCCGAGGTACGCGCCGGACATTTCAGCGGATCGTTCAAGGATGCGCTGTTCCAGCTCGCGCAGAAGTATCAGATGCTCGATGCGCCGCTGTTGCTCGAGTTTTCGGAGGACGGCACCGTTCTTCGGGTGAGCGATCAGGAAAGGCCGCAGTAGGTCTTGCGCTCCTTTGAAGCGATGCATTGACGGCTCCGCGAGTGCGGCGTCGACATTTCTGCAACTACAGTCGGCCGCCTACGACGCCGAGCTTTCGCCTGCAGAGGGTGCGTGAGTTGCAAAGCTGTCTCAAGCTGAACTGGCGCTCATCGATACGGCACTTCTCTTGCAAGTCTCCAGAGATTGGAGAAAAGTCGCACGCGTGGTCGGAATGGCGATTTGTCGATGCGAGACCCCCCAAGCGATGTTCCCGACGCCTTCTTCGCGAAGCGGGTCGGGCTGCTTGTCGAATCCGGTCAACTTGAATCGCAGGGCGACCTTCGGCGGATGCGATTTGGCGAATTACGGCGAACATCTGGGTGACGGCAGAATGCGGCCATGAGCTGACATCGCATCCCCACCTCATCTCTTTGCGGCATGGTTGGCTGGGTGTGAAGGCGGCGGCCCCTTCGCGCCCGTTTCGAGCCAAGCTATCTTTCGTTCGATGAAGGTGAGCATCGCCTGCAATTCCAGAGCCCTGCCACGCAACTTGTCGCGCTGCACGGTCAAGGCCTTGAGCATCCGGGCGTGTCCGCTTCCTGAACGCCGCTCCCCGATGAGCAGCTTGATCTCCTGGAGTGAGAGGCCCAGAGCCTGGCCCGCCTGGATGGCCGAGAGCAGGCGCAGGTCGGATTCGGTGAACTCCAGGTAAGGCCGCGACCCGCCGGCGGGCCCGGTACGCCGCGACAGCAGGCCTTCCCGCAGGTAGTGCCTGACGGTCGTCTGCCTCACTCCTGCGCGGCGCGCGAATTCAGTGATCCACATCTGTCGTGTACCCCGTCTTGACTATGCATCCAACTGCATAGTTATAACCTCGGTCATGAACCACCCGACGCCCATTCTTCTCCTCCCCGGTCTGATGAACGACGCCCGAATCTGGAGTCCGCTGACGACCGCCATCGCCGGAGAGCGCACGTTGCATGTCGCTCCTACGCAGCTGCATGACAGCATCGTCGAGTCGGCTCGCGATGCGATAGCGGCCATGCCAGCCGGATCATTCGCGGTCGCAGGGTTTTCGCTGGGTGGGTACGTCGCGCAGGAGGTTTGCCGCCAGGCGGGCGGCCGCATTGCCGGGCTGGGCCTCCTGGACACGGGCGCCCGAGCCGACACCGAGGAAGTGAAGCAGGCACGAGAGAGGATGATCCAAGCCGTGGACGGCGCCGAAGGCGCGGGCACTGCCACCTTCGTTCAGGTCGCTCAAGGGTTTGCCGCGCGAATCGTTCACGCATCGAGGCTGCAGGACCGGGAGTTGTTCCACCTGCTGCTCGACATGGCTTCCAACGTGGGGAGCAAGGGCTTTGTCCGGCAGCAACGGGCCGCAATGAACCGGGACGATACCCGTGACCTGCTGCCTCGCCTGCACGTTCCCGCCGTAGTGGTATGCGGGCGTGAGGACCAAATCACTCCCTTCAGCCTGAGCCAGGAGATGGCATCACTTCTGCCGGACGCCGAGCTTGTGGCAGTGGCCGAGGCGGGTCACATGTCGATCCTAGAGCAGCCTGCAACGGTCGTTGCGGCGCTGGTGCGTTGGCTGCGACGTGTCGACGCTGCAACCGCGCGCCACGGCGAAAGGCCGGCGTCGGCCTGAGAACGGCTGCGTTGGGCCCGTTCACGACAGCGGCGCGACCGGCTACATTCGGCCAGGAGCAGCCAGTCGCCACGCTCGCTTAAATTGGGCTGCGACCTGCATTCTTGCCAATCCCTGTTTTACCGAAAGTCTCAGGCGTTGAATGAAACCAGAGGTTCAATCGAACAAGGTTGTCGTGCTTTCAGGCTCTGGAGTCAGCGCCGAGAGCGGCCTACCAACCTTCCGTGACTCGGCAGGTCTCTGGAACTCGTATTCGTGGGAGGAAGTATCGAGTCCGCAGGGCTGGGAGCATCGACCCGAAGTGGTGCTTGACTTCTACAACCAGCGACGTCAGCGGGCCTGGGAGGCGGCACCCAACGCCGCGCATCACGCTATTGCAGCCCTGGAGGCTCGCTACGAGGTCGTCGTCATCACCCAGAATGTCGATGAACTGCACGAGCGGGCAGGTTCCAGCAACGTCATCCATGTCCACGGGCAAATTGCGTATGCGCGCGGAACTTCTGTCGCGCGAAGGCGCTACAAGATTGGCGGCGCGGCGATTTCGATGGGGCAGCTTTGCGAAGATGGGACGCAACTTCGACCTGATGTGGTCTGGTTTGGCGAAGAGGTTGAATTTCTGGCGGAGGCGAAACGCCACGTTGCGAGCGCAGGGCGGGTACTCGTAGTCGGAACATCACTTTCGGTCTTTCCGGTCGCCGCTCTGGTGAAGGCTGCACGTGGCAGGGCCGACAAGATCCTAATCGGATTCGACGTCACAAAGCCGCCATACGGATACACGTTCCTTCGGGGCAAGGCGACCGAGCTTGTCCCAACGGTAGTGGACAAATGGCTAGCCGACAGCAAGTCCAGGACCAGCACGTAGCGGGACGGATTTGGGCAGATGCCAACGAACTCTCGCGTTCACAACCAGGCAGCGGCGGACTACAGTCGACCATAACCGGTCATTCGAGGAGGCCTGGTCGCGTCGTCGGCGACGGGCGTCGATTCAGTTCTCTGCCCCCTAATAAGTGAGTAGTGCCTCGCAGCCCATATCCTTCCTCCCGTGCATTGTTTTGTGATAACAAGAGGGAATTTTTAATGAGACTGATGATCACCGCCGCGGCAGCCCTTTTCTGCTGGGCCACGAATGCGTCGGCAGAACAAGTTACCTTGAAGGCGCTAGGAGCTGCTGTAGTTCTTCCTCCGCAGTGGATCGTCACTCAGGGGGGTGATTCCACACGCCGTTGGGCCGCATTCAAGCCATCGAAAGACGCCGATGCGAACAACGCCTTGCGCTGCAGGATAGACAAACACCAACTGCCCGAACGTTTTCGTAGCATGACTCAAGCTCAGATCAATGAGTTGCAGGCGCGCGCGCCGCTCAGTGCTCCAAAATTCGCGGAGCAACTGCAAATGGACGGAGTGTTGCCCACCATCGTAGAGAACGGCGATGGGATGATCGATACCAGTCGTGCGAGTTGGGCGATCACGACTACTTCGGAAACCAAGGGGACAACGACCGCTTACTACAAGTCGAAAATTGCGTTACCCCAGACGCCTGGATACGGTTGGAACCTTCAATGCATTGCTGTCTCGTCCGGTGGACCGGCTGGGGCGAACGCAGTATTCATCGCAAGCAAGTCAATCATCGATCAATTTTTCCAGTCGTTCCACTACTTGCCTATACAGAACTAGCGCAGGCTATGGCCCAAACGCGACGCCGCTTACGTGACGGGAGGCGGCCATGACCAGTCGTTGGTACCGAGAGGGAAAATCAATCAGACAGCGGACGTTCAAGCCCTGCGACTACGGTTATTAAATGAGTTCCGACAGCAAACGCAACGTTGCCAACATAATCATTCTTCTGGGTCTGGTCCCCGCCGTGTTGTGGCTAGGACTTTTCGCGATCAGTAGAGCACTGACCCCGTGGGCAGCCGGCGGCATCATCTGGCTCGGGGTTCCTCTGTGTTTTCTGAGCCTCATGATTGCCGGCAGTGCGTGGGTATGGGCGCGCGATCTTGCAAAAGCCAATCCTGAAGAATGGCGAGGTGCTCACCGTATCCCTGGATGGATCGCGACCGGTGTCGGTGGCGTTGCAGTTGGCGCGGTGTTCGCCATCAACATCCAAAGTTCTAGCACGCCTGGAGAACCTCCGTCTCGATCAGTCCAGTTGTCCGCGGAGGAAAATGCAGAGGTCGAACGGCAGGCGAAATCAATGATTGAACAACTGACCGGCAAACCTCAATCGCCGGCCTCACCCGCTCGCTAGTGGCGAATGCGGCCAGAACCGGTCGTTCGCCGACCCGGCACAACGCGGCCACAAGCGGACGTGGCCCTGAGCAAGCGAACTTGAATATCTCATTCCACTTCAACGTATGAGTGCAACTCATCGCACCGATCAGATCCTCCTCCACGCAGCTGAGCCTCCCTCAGCGGGAAGCCACCGTGTTGTGTCAAGGGTGGAAGTGGAAACTGGGTCTGGCTATGTTCATGTCTTGCAGAACACGGTCGCATCCAAGCATGAACTCGATACTTTTTGGGCATCATGTCTCAGCGCTGATCAGTCCATTGAGCCCGTGCGAGCTCAAATAGAGGCGGCAGATCCGGCCCACCTGCAGAGGATTCTCGAATCCATTAAACGCGATCTTGCGCGAGTGGCGAGTGTCGCGACGATCAATTTGTTGTTGCCGGTAGACGAGTGCTTTCACGTCATAAATGGGTGCGAGCATTGTTTTGGGCATGTGTTACTGCTGAGCTCGGGTGGCAACGCTGTGTTCATTCATTGGCATCGGGAGTCATAGACTCCACTCGGCCAAAAAGCAGCAGCACAGGACACTCTATGCATCACTCCCGCGAATTGAACTTTTGCTTCGTTGAGCTAACCACTGTTCCTGCCGACGAGCATCTTGACCAGCAAGGCGTTGCCGTTCGTGTTGAGTTCTCGTACGACGAGTCTGGCTGTCGTTCGGCCGAGTATTGGAAAAGCACCACCCGTGCCATGCAATGGTTGGAGCGTGAGAACCCCTCGACCATTCGAGTTGGGCCAGCTACGCCGTTGAAGCTCGAAGTCGCGGCATCCCTCTTGGACTTGGTGCGCTCGGCAAAGATTGGTGCCGTTGTCGAGGGCCGCTATGCCTACATCCATGCCACCATTTTTCGATTGACGGTTTCGTCATTGGAGTTTTCGTGCGACCTCTCATGGTCTGCCGAGCTACCGCCAGAGTGGCACTCACTTCAAGAAGTGGTCCAGACGCTCATGTCGATAGGCAGCGGGGCGGTACCGAACTGACGGCGAGACGAGCGACCGTTTTGGAGATAGTCCGACCGGCAGCTTAGGGCCCCAAGCTGCCGCCCAACGCTCCAGCACCCCGTCGACATCAACCTCCCCCAGAAGCAAGCCCCCGAGCCCCCCGCCTGCTCTCCCGAACCAGAACCATCACCCCCGAAATCAGAAAGTACACGGCCCCGACCGCCGCGTACCCCACGATCGTCTGAAGCACCGGCGCACCACTCCCCTGCTGCGCCACGAAGAACCCACCGGCCAGCGCCGACTGCGCCCCGCTCAGCATCATCACCCACTGCCCTCCGTTGTCCTTGCGGCGACGAATGGCCGTAGCCAGTTGCAGCAGCCCTGCAACGATCGCCCAGATTCCGAATATCGCCAACGCGATCTGCAGCTTGAACACCAGAGAGCCCGCAACCGCCAGCGTGACGAGTGCGCTGATCCAGATGTTGAGCAATTGCGTGGCATTGGCCTTCGCACCGCCAGTCATCCTCACATCCAGCAGATTCGCAAACGCATCCCAAGCGGGATAAACGATCAGCAGCACGGTCGCCAGTGCGGGCGATTGCTTCGCGACGGTGAAGACCGCCGCGACCCACGCGAACGAGAAGGCGGCACGAACGAGGTAGTACTTGCGCAGCCAGGCGGCTCGCTGGGATTCGGTTTTCAAGGGGTCGGACATGATGAGGAATGAAAAGGAGAAAAGATCGCCGTCCATCGAGTGAACGGCACGGACGCACCCATTCTTTTCCCTCCCCGCCGCACGCGGTATCCGTCGGATGACCGACAGAGCCCCGAAAAACTGTGCGATGCTGGGTGCCCGCCGCCGCGATTCCCTCCTGCCCCCATGTCCGACGACACGACGACCATCACCGTTTTCGACGCGGTCCGCGCGCTGGCCTTCATCGGCGACCTGAGCATGGGCCAGCCGACGGACCACTCGCTGCGCACGGCCTGGCTGGCCGGGAAGATCGCAGCCGGGGCTGGGTGCGACGCGTCGCAGGTCGAGGCCGTGCGGCATGTCGCGCTGTTGCGCTGGTCGGGCTGCACAGCCAATGCGCAGGAGTTCGCGGATTTCCTCGAAGACGATGTACAGGGCCGGCAAGCGCTGCTCGCATCGCGGGCACCCCGCATGCGCCAGCCGCACATCAGCGGGCCGGTGCCCGATGCCGTGCTGGCCATGGCCGACATCCATTGCGAGATTGCCGGCGACATCGCGAACACGTTGGGGCTGAGCCGCGAGACCGAAGCCGCGCTGCGCACGGTGTTCGAGGCTTACGACGGCAGCGGCGTGCCCGGCGTGCTTCAGGGCGAAGACGTTCCGCTTGCGACCTACGTGGTGGCGCTGGCGAGCGATCTGGAAATCTTCGGGCGTCTCTACGGAATCGATGAAGCGCTCACTGTGGCGCGCGGACGTGCGGACAGCCTCTACCCGGCCTTCCTCGTCGATGCGAGCATGCCCTTCGCCCCGGCATGGATGAAGGAGCTTGATTCCCCCGCCGCGCCATGGACCGAGCCCGCGGAGCAGCCCGCATCGATGCTGCGACGCATGGGCCTGGAACTGGTCGGCGATGTGATCGACCTCAAGCTGCCGTGGATGACGGGCTACTCGCGCCGCGTGGCCAGCCTGGCGCGCGATTGCGGTGTACAGCTCGGCCTGGATGAAGCCGCGTGCCACCGCACGTACAAGGCCGGCCTGATCCACGGCATCGGCCGGGCGGCGGTTCCCAACGCGATCTGGAATGCACCCGAGCCGCTGCCGGCGTCGTCGCTGGAGCGCGTGCGGCTCGTGCCCTACTGGACTTCGCGCGCCGCCGGGCAGATCGACGGTCTCGCAGCCGAAGCGGAGATCGCATCCTTCGCCTTCGAGCGGCGTGACGGCTCGGGCCACTTCCGCGGCCGCTCGGGCTCGGCGATGCCGCTGGAGGGGCAGATCGTCGCCGCGGCCGAGCAGTGGCAATCGCACCGCACCCGACGTCCATGGCGGCCGGAACTCACGCAGGCACAGGCGCTCGACTGCATGAAGGAAGACGCCAAGGCAGGCCGCTTCGATCAGGAAGTCGTCACGGCGCTGCTCGCATGCGTTCAGCCGGGCAGCGTTTCAAAGCCCGTTGTGCCGGCACAGGCCGATGCGTCCCTTTCCCAGCGCGAACTCGAAGTCCTGCGTTGCATCAGCCAGGGCCACAACACGAAGGAAGTGGCCCGTGTGCTGGGCATCAGCCCGAGCACGGTGCGCACTCATGTCGAGCGCGTGTTCCAGAAGCTCGGATGCACGACCCGTGCGGCCGCGACGCTGAAAGCCGCGACCAGGGGACTCATCTAGCAGCAACGGCGGCACGCAACGACCGCAGCGTGCCCTCGGCCGCCTCGATGCGCCGGCGCAGTTCGTCGTTGACGACGCGCACCAGCGCGCTGAGTTCGGAGCGGCTGGAGCAGACCTCCTCCGCATCGTTCACGCGCTGCGGGCAGATGAGCCTTTCGAGGCCGGCGTAGGCGTGCCGCACTTCGTGCAGGCTATCGATGTCATCGCAGGCCTGCAGCGCAAGCGATTCGA
The DNA here is from genome assembly GCF_048302515.1 of Variovorax sp. 350MFTsu5.1. Taxonomy (NCBI): domain Bacteria; kingdom Pseudomonadati; phylum Pseudomonadota; class Betaproteobacteria; order Burkholderiales; family Comamonadaceae; genus Variovorax; species Variovorax sp. 350MFTsu5.1. The sequence goes on from NZ_CP157620.1 coordinate 4,865,863, forward strand.
CGCCGGTGGATTCTTGAGAGTCGGGGAATGAAGAGACACGCGCGGACGCGCGAGCGGATGCAGCCATGAATTGGCCTCCAAGACGTTCAGTTATTAAAAACAATGCCGCTGGCCAAGAGGCGCTTGCGGCGGCGTCGCAGAGGTGACTCGGGAGACCAAGCCCGGTCACGCCTTTTTGTGACGTGACGGGGCGCAGTATAGCTACGGAGGTATTCATGGCAGCGGCCCCAAACCGGCGATGTCCCTACACCCGACGGCCTCATCCCGGAAGCTGGAACAATCCGGCCACCATGGACGGTCTGGATCTCATCAAAACATTTCGCGAAGTCGCCTTCCGGCGCAGCTTTTCCCGCGCGGCGATCTCGCTGGGCATGTCCAAGGCCACCGTGAGCCGCTACGTGGCCGAGCTCGAAGCCCGCAGCGGCGTGCGGCTGCTCAACCGCTCCACCCGCTCCCTGAGCCTCACCGACGCCGGCCAGGTGCTGCTGGAACGCAGCACGCAGCTGGTGACGATGGCCGAGAACACGCTCAACGACCTGCAGGCGCATGGCTCGCATCCGCGCGGGCGGCTGCGCATGAGCGCGCCGCACGGGTTGATCGCCGGCTGGCTCTCCGACGTGATCGCGGGCTTCATCAAGCTCTACCCCGACGTGTACGTGAGCCTTGTGTTCACCAACGACGACCTCGACCTGATCGAGGAAGGCATCGACATCCACCTGACCGGCGGGCGCATCGACGACATGAACCTGATCGTGCGCCGCCTCGTGCAGTTCGACATGGTGGTGTGCGCGGCGCCTTCCTACTGGGCGCAGCGCGGCATGCCGCAGGTGCCCGAAGACCTGAGCCGCCACGACGTGCTGAGCTTCTCGGCCAAGCAGACGACCAACCTGCCCTTCGAGACCGACGGCGAGCCGTACGAGGTGCCGGTGCACAGCCGCATGGAAGCCAACGATGCCGTCGCGCTGATCGAACTGGCGCTGCGCGGCGTGGGCGTGGCCTACGTGCCGGAGCCGCTGGCGCAGTCGCACCTGGAGCGCGGCGCCCTGGTGCCGGTGCTGCGCGACCACATGCCGCGCGAGCACTGGCTGTACGCAGCCTACTCGCAGCGCCGCCACAACAGCGCCGCGATGCGCGCGATGCTCGACTACCTCGAGCAGTCGATGGACGCGCTCACCGAAGGCCCAGCCCTGCCGCCTCCGATGCCCGTGACGGTGGCACCGCCGCCACCGGTCACATGCGCCCTTTCCAAGGCACAAGGCGCCGCTCGAGCCACCGCATCAGCAGGTCGAAAAGATAGGCCACCACGCCAATGACGACGATGCCCATGATCACGATGTCGGTGCGCAGGAAGTTCGACGCGTTCAGCACCATCTGACCCAGCCCCATGTTGGCCGCGACCATCTCGGCCGCCACCAGCGTGGTCCAGCCGAAGCCGATGGCGATGCGCATGCCCACCAGGATGTCGGGCAGCGCCGAGGGCAGGATCACGTGGCGGATCACCTGCATGTAGCTCGCACCCATCGAGTAAGCCGCGTTGATCTGCTCCTGCGAGGCGCTGCGCATGCCCGAGCGGGCGGCCAGCGCCAGCGGCGCGAAGCAGCTCAGAAAGATCAGCAGCACCTTCGGCAACTCGTCGATGCCGAACCAGATGATGATGAGCGGCAGGTACGCCAGCGGCGGCAGCGGCCGGTAGAACTCCAGCGGCGGATCGAAGATGCCGCGCCAGAAGCGGCTCATGCCCATCGCGATGCCCACCGGAATGGCCGTGGCACAGGCCAGCAGGAAGGCCGAGAACACACGGAACATGCTCGCCAGGAAGTGCTGCCACAGCGGCTTGTCGTTGGCCTGCCCGGTGAGGTATTCGTAGAACTGCTGGAACACCGCCTGCGGCGTGGGCAGGAAGAGCGGCTTCACCCAGCCCATGTTCGTGACGAGGAACCACAGCGCCACCAGCGCGATCACCGTGACGATGCTGATCGTCAGGCTGGAGCCCTCGCCCGGCACCTTGAAGGAGCTGGTCTTGAGCTTGGCGCCCGTCGCCGGTGGTGCTGCAGGCGTCGGCGATGCGGCGGGCTTGGAAGGTGTTGGCGTCATGGCGACGGGGGATGCGATCGACACCTCAGGCATGTGCAACCTCGCGATGATGAATGATCGACAAGACCTCCTCGCGCATGCGGATGAAACCGGGCTCCGACTTCACCTTGCGCGAATCGCCATGCGAGAGGTACTGGCGCGAGAACGGCACATCGTCATACACGTGCGAGATGCGCCCCGGGCTCGGGCTCATCACGATCAGCCGCGTGGCGAGGAAGAGCGCCTCCTCCACCGAGTGGGTGATGAAGAACACCATCTTGTTCGACTTGGACCAGGCTTGGAGAAGAATCTCCTGCACCTGCTCGCGCGTGAACGCATCGAGCGCGCCCATGGGCTCGTCCATCAGCAGCACGGCCGGGTCGCTCGCCAGTGCGCGCGCAATGCCCACGCGCTGCTGCATGCCGCCCGAGAGCTCGTACACCGCGCGATCGGCGTACTTCTGCAGGCCGACGAGATTCAGCTTCTCTTCGGCAATGCGGTCGCGCTCGGCCTTGCCCATGCCGCCCAGCCGAAGGCCCAGCGCCACGTTGTCGCGCACGTTGAGCCAGGGCATGAGCGCATGCTTCTGGAACACCACGCCGCGGTCGGCACCGGGGCCGGCCACGGGCTTGCCGTCGAGCAGGATCTCGCCGGTCGAGGGCGGCAGGAAGCCCGCGATGCTGTTGAGCAGCGTGGTCTTGCCGCAGCCCGAGGCGCCGAGCGCAACGACGAAATCGCCGTCGTGCATCGTAAGGTTCACCGGCGCCAGCGCTTGGAGCGTGCCGCCCTTGACCGCGTAGTTGACCGTCAGGTCGCGAATGTCGAGCGTGGGCATGTGGTGCCGCTCCGGTTCACTTGCCCATGGCCTTTTCGACGTACGCCGTCGTCACGTAGGCGCTGTAGTCGGGCTTCACCTCCTGCACCCGGCCCTGCTCCTTGAGGAACACGGCCGTGTTCGCCATCGCCTTGGCCGCGCCGCCACCCAGCCACGTGGGCGAGACCTGCTCGGCCATGGTCGGGAACGAATAGAGCGCCATCGCCGGGCCCACGTCCTTCGGGTCGGCCTTGGTCCACTTGGCCATGGCTTTTGTCTGCGGCGAATCGGGTGTCCAGCTCTTGCCCGTGGCCTTGTATTCCTCGTTCGCGCGGTTGAGCGCCTTCACGAACGCGACCATGAAAGCCTCGTTGGCGGCTGCCCACTTGGCGTTCACCACGATGCCCTCGAAGGTGGGCGCGCCGCGCTTGCCGATGCTGCCCGACGTGGCGATGGTCTTGCCCGTGCCCTTGATCTTGGAGAGCACCGGGTCCCAGATGAAGGTGGCGTCGATGTCGCCGCGCTCCCATGCGGCCGCGATCTCCGGCGGGCGCATGTTCATCACGTTCACGCTCTTGGGGTCGACACCGTCCATCTTCATGCCGGCCATCAGCTGGTAGTGCGCGGTCGACACGAAGGGCGTCGCCACCTTCTTGCCGGCCAGGTCCTTCATGCTGCTGATGCCCGACGCGTTGCGGGCAATGAGCGCCTCGGCGTTCGCGATGTCCGCGGAGATCCAGAACAGCTTGATGTCCTGCCCCTGGCTGGCCGCGGCAGTCAGCGGGCTGGAGCCGGTTTCACCCATCTGCACGTCGCCTGAAGCCATCGCGCGGATCACGTCGCCGCCGCCGGAGAACATGCGCCAGTTGATCTTGTAGCCCGTGGCTTTCTCGACCTCGCCGGATTCCATGACCAGGCGCAGGGGGACGAGCATGTCCTGGTGGGCGAAGGTGACTTCCTTGGCCTGCTGGGCGTAAGCCGTGCCGCACAGGGCTGACAGCGTGGCGGCGAGAACGGCGAACTGGAGGGGGAGACGGCGGGACATGGTCATCTGGTTGCTCCGGTGGGTGAATTGAATCTCGCCGGACTTTGCACCCATCGGGAGCAGCCAGGAAGTACCAGCGACTGTGTCGGCATGGAGCCAGTCGGTGAGTGAATACCCTTGTTGTGGTGCGTTCTGCACGGGGGAGGTGCATTTTGGAAGTTGGCTTTGCCTCGGTGAGACGCTGCTGGGTGGTTGCTTCCCGAGGCCGGGTCTCGGCCCGGCGGCCGACCTACTTTTCTTTGCTTCGCCAAAGAAAAGTAGGCAAAAGAAAGGCGACCCTACTGTCTGCGTCCCTTCGCTTCGCTACGGGCAACCTGCGGTGCTCGACGTAGGAGGGGGTCCGCAGAACTCGCTCCACTGCGTTGCGCTCAAACAGCTGCGGCCCTTATCCCTCCTACGTCTGCGCTCCTCGGCGCAGCCAGAAGGGATCTCCACGCGCCATCGCTGCGCTCGGCTTCTGAACAGCCTTGGACTGGCCTTCGCTTCGCTCGGCCGGGGATACAGGTTCAGAACTAGTCTTGACGGCGCCAGCAGCGTACGCAGCAACCTCACCGCCTCATTCCAAGGCACGGCAGGCGCGAAGCGCCTGTCGTGCCTTGGGGGCCGAGCGAAGCAAAGGCCCGGGCATCTCCCCTCCCCCTCTGGCTGCGCCGAGGAGCGCAGCGTTTCGCGGATAAGGGCTCGCCCCTGTCTGAGCGAAGCGAGTTTGGGCGAGACCCCGCGAAACGCGAGCACCGCAGGTTGCCCCTTCGCAAAGCGAAGGGGTCGCAGACAGTGGGGTCGCCTTTTCTTTGCCTACTTTCTTTTGGCGAAGCAAAAGAAAGTAGGTCGCCCGCCGGGGCGAGTCCCGGCCTCGGGAAGCAAACCAACTCAGTGAGTAAACCCGCCAAGAGATCGAACTTCACCCCGAGCCAACGCCAACTCCCCCACAGCCAAAGCCAAAGCCCGAATCCCAGCCGGAATCTGCCCAGCAGCAATAGAAGAAAGCCTCAACCGAAAGAACGGACAAGGATAAGGAGGCCGAGCAAAGAACACATCCCCCGCCTCGATCAACACCCCATGGCTTCGAGCCATCAACGCCAGCTCAGTCGCATCCACCCAAGTAGGCGCCTGCACCCATATGGAAGCCCCTCCGGAAGGCAGCCGAAACTCGAAATCAGGCAAGTGCTCCCGCAACGCCTGCGCCGCAATGGCCAGCCGCTCCTGCATCGCATGATTGACGCGCCGTGCATGCGACTCGTGGTGTCCGAGCGAAAGAAACAGCGCATAGGCATGCTGCAGAAAGGCACTCGGATGCCGCACCATCGCATGCCGGATCACCCGCAGTTCCCTGATCAACGCCCGAGGCGCAACAATGAACCCCAGCCGAAGCGCAGGCGAAAGGCTCTTAGAAACAGACCCCACGTAAATCACCCGCCCCGTCTTGTCCAGGCTCTTGAGCGCCGGCATGGGTGTGCCTTCATAAAGGTTCTCAGCCTCGTAGTCGTCTTCGATGATCACGAAGTCCTGCAGCTCCGCCTTGCGCAACAGCCACTGCCGCCGCTCCAGGCTCAGCGTGGCGGTGGTGGGGCTCTGATGCGAAGGCGTGACGAACAGATAGTCGGCAGCGGGCAGCGCATCGACCACCAGCCCGTCTTCATCCACATCGACCTCCACCCACTTCGGCTGCCGCAATGAAAAGCTGTTGCGCGCATGCGGGTGCCCCGGCTCCTCCAGCCCCACGCGGGTCTGTTCGTCGAAGAGCGCCTCGGCCAGCAGGTAGTAAGCGTGCTGCGCGCCCATGGTCACGAGGATCTCTTCCTTCAGCGCGAACACGCCGCGCTTGGGCAGCAGGCGCGTGCGGATCTGCTCGATCAGGTCGGGGACGTCGTCGGTTTCGAAGTCGGGCGTCCAGTGGGGCAGCTGCGAGCGCGCCAGGCTGCGCGCGCAGCATTCGCGGAAGTCTTCGGTGGGGAACAGCTGCGGGTCGTAGTTGCCGTAGACGAAAGGGTACGGGTAGTCGCGCCAGCGGTCGGGCTTGGAGAGCGTGGGCTTGTCGACCAGCGAGCGCAGTACACGGTCCGACCAGTCCGGCGGCTGGCTGGCCTGGCCGCTGCGGCCCACAAGCGGTTCGGCGGGCGCCGCGGTGAGAGGGCGCGCGCCGTGCGCCACGAACACGCCGCTGCGCGGGCGCGCCTCCAGAAAGCCTTCGTCGATCAGTTGCAGGTAGGCCGAGGTGACGGTGTTGCGGCTCAGCCCCAGCAGCGCGGCGAGTTCGCGCGACGAAGGCAGCGGTGCGCCGGGCGCCAGGTGTTCTTCGAGGATGGCCTGCACCACGCTGGCGCGCAGGCGGGCCTGCAGGGGCAGCGCCGGCTGGTCGGGCAGCGCGAAGAGCTGCGCCCATTGGGTTGCTCGCGGATTCGGGGGCATGGTGCGCCGCAGTTTAGGGCAGGCATGCCGATCCGTGGCGCATCCGTGGCGTTCTGGCTCGGTCGAATCTCCGCAACTGGCCCTATCGCGCCGGCACCCCGCTGCCTACTCTTGCCTCCATCGAACTCCCCAGCCTCAGTGCAACCGCCATGCCTTCTTCTTCCGCAACGCCCGCAGTGACCACCGACACCCTCGCCGCCTTCAGCGACGCCTGGAACCGCCACGACATCGACGCGCTGATGAGCTTCATGACGCCCGACTGCATCTTCCAGACCGCCGCCGGCCCTGATGCCTGCGGCACGCGCCACGTCGGCACCGATGCGGTGCGCACGGCCTTCGCCGCGGCCTGGGCCACGGTGCCGGACGCGCAATGGAAAAACGGCGTGCACTTCGTGCATGGCGACTTCGGCACATCGCAGTGGACCTTCACCGGCACGGCCGCCGACGGCAGCCGCATAGAGACCGACGGCATCGACGTCTTCACCTTCAAGGACGGGAAGATCCACCTGAAGAACGTGTTCCGCAAGGCTCGGCCCAACCTGCCCGCCGCCAAGTGAACCGTTCTACAGCTCTCTTCTTCGACTGGAGCCTTTCATGACCACGACAAGCACTGCGCGCCGCCTGGACGCCAGCGCGGCCAGCATCGACAGCGCGGCGCTCCAGCATCAGCAGCAGCCCAAGGCACCGTCCCGCCCCTACGACCCGCAGTACGACCCGCTCCTGGCCCCCGACCCCGGCGCCGGCCGCGCCTACGCGCCCACCTGGTGGGTAGCGAGCGCAGGCACGCCGCCGGAGGACGACGGCCCGCTCACGCAGGACATCGATGTCGACGTGGCCGTCATCGGCTCGGGCGCGACCGGAATGTCGACAGCGCTGTACCTCGCGCAGGAGCATGGCATACAGGCCACGGTGCTCGAAGCCAACCAGGCAGCCTGGGGCTGCTCCAGCCGCAGCGGCGGCCAGGGCCAGAACGCGAGCGGCCGGCTGAAGCGCTCGCAGTGGATCGAGCGCTGGGGCCTAGACACCGCGAAGAAGCTCGACGCAGAGATCCGCAGCGGATTCGAGAACTTCCGCCACCTCACCACGCAGATCGATTGCGACGCCTGCGACGGCGGCCATCTCTATCTTGCGCACCGCAAGGAGAAGCTGCCCGTCCTCGACGCCGAGGCGCGGCTGATGCGCGAGAAGTTCGGCTACGCCACCCGCATGATGAGCGCGGAGGAAGTGCGGCGCGACTACTGCGATGAGCGCGAGACGGTCGGTGCGCTGTACGAGGCCGAGGGCATCGGCATCCACCCGCTGAAGTTCACCTTCGGCCTGATGCGGCGCGCCCGCGCGCTGGGCGTGAAGGTGCACACATCGAGCCCAGTGCAGGGCTGGCAGACCATCGACGGCGTGCACCACCTGCGCACGCCCGGCGGCGTGGTGCGCGCGCGCCGCGTGGCGGTGTGCACCGGCGGCTACACGGGGCAGGCGCTGAACCCGATGCTGAAGGACCGGATCATGCCGATCCTGTCGAACTCGGTGGTCACGCGCCCGCTCACCGATGCGGAACTGCAGGCCACCAACTTCCGCTCGAAGACCTTTCTGACCGACACGCGCACGCTGCGCTTCTACTACCGGCTGCTCGAAGGCAACCGGCTGCAGATCGGCAGCAGAAGCGCGGTGAGCGGCGCCGATGCCGAGGGCGCGGTGCACCTGAAGCTGCTCACCGACGCCATCGCGCGCAAGTTCCCGCCGCTGGCGGGCATCCGCATCGACTACTCGTGGTGGGGCTGGGTCGACATGAGCCACGACATGATGCCGCGCATCACCCAGCCCGATGCGAGCAAGAGCATCTGGTACGCGGTGGGCTACGGCGGCAACGGCGTGTCGTTCTCGACATGGGCCGGCAAGCGGCTGGCCGAGCGCGTGGCGGGCAAGGACGCCGGCCGGGAGGTGTTCGAGCTTCCCATCTACCACTCACAGCTGCCCTTTCCCAATGTGCTGGGCGTGGTGGAGTCGCGCGCCTTCGCGCCGTTCCGGCGCATGGGGCAGCGCATGCTCTACAAGTGGTACTGGCTGCGCGACGAGAAATAAAGAAGGTAGCGCGGCGCACCGCCGTCGCGCATTCCCCGAAGTGGCGCACCGCCTCGCCGCACAACGGGGCAAACCCGCCCCTTCTGGCCCTGCGAGTCGCAGCGGGTTGGCTCTTCGCTGGCATGCACCCAGCGCCTATCTTCGACACAAGGTCTTCGCATCGCACCACTGCGATGAGGCCGAATCCGATTGCCTGTGTCGAACTCTCCGAGGTCCTGTCATGCAGCTTCCCCCTCCCCAGCTTCCCCTGCTCACGCGCCGCACCACCCTGCTCTCCGCCACGCTACTGGCCGCGAGCAACCTGCTTCCGCTTTACGCCTTCGCGGCCGAAGAACCCAAGCGCGGCGGCACGCTGGTGATCGGCAGCACGCAGACGCCGCGGCACCTGAACGGCGCGGTGCAATCCGGTATCGCCACCGCCATGCCTTCCACGCAGATCTTCGCGAGCCCGCTGCGCTTCGACGACAAGTGGAACCCGCAGCCCTACCTGGCCGAATCGTGGAAGCTGGCCGAGGACGGCAAGTCGCTCACGCTCAAGCTGCGCAAGGACGCGCTCTTCCACGACGGCAAGCCCGTCACCTCGGCCGACGTGGCCTTCTCGATCATGGCCATCAAGGCCAACCACCCGTTCACCACCATGATGGGGCCGGTGGAGAAGGTGGACACGCCCGATCCGTACACCGCCGTCATCCGCATGGGCGTGCCGCACCCGGCCATCGTGCTCGCGATGTCGCCCGCGCTGTGCCCCATTCTTCCCAAGCACATCTACGGCGACGGGCAGGACCTGAAGAACCATCCGCGCAACACCACCGACGTGGTCGGCTCGGGCCCGTTCCGCGTGACCGAATTCAAGCCCGCGCAGCGCATCGTGATGGAGCGCTTCGACAAGTTCTTCCTGCCCAACAAGCCGTACCTCGACAAGGTGATCGTCAACATCACGCCCGACATGGCGAGCCTGGTGCTCGGGCTGGAGCGCGGCGATGTCCAGATGCTGCCCTTCGCCACGCTGCCCACGGACCTTAAGCGCTTCGCGAACGACCCGAGAGTGTCGCTCACGCCCAAGGGCTACGACGGCATCGGCGCGCTCAACTGGCTGGCCTTCAACACCGCGAAGAAGCCGCTTTCCGACGTGCAGGTGCGCAAGGCCATCGCCACGGCGATCGACAAGAACTTCATCGCCAAGGCGCTGATGGGCGGCTTCGCCACCGTCTCCGACGGCCCGCTGGTGGCGAACAGCCCCTTCGCCGTGCCCGACCTGGTGCGCTACCCGCTCGACCTGAAGAAGGCAGGCGAGATGCTCGACGCTGCCGGCTACAAGGCCGGCGCCAACGGCGAGCGCTTCAAGCTCACCATCGACTACCTGCCGGGCGCGGACGACCAGCAGAAGAACGTGGCCGAGTACATCCGGGGCCAACTCAAGAAGGTGGGCATCACGGTGGAGGTGCGCGCCTCGGCCGACTTCCCGGCCTGGGCCAAGCGGCTGGCCTCGCACGACTTCGACATGTCGATGGACGTGGTCTTCAACTGGGGAGACCCGATCATCGGCGTGCACCGCACCTACCTGTCGACCAACATCAAGCCCATCGTCTGGACCAACACACAGTCTTACGCCAATCCGAAGGTGGACGAGCTGCTGAACACCGCGGGCGGGCTGATCGACCCGACGCAGCGCAAGGCCTACTACGCGACCTTCCAGAAGATCGTGACCGACGAACTGCCCATCGAGTTCATCAACCAGGTGCCGTACCACACCATTGCCAGCAAGAAGGTGGCCAATGTGCCGGTCACCATCTGGGGGCCGCTGTCGCCGCTGGACGAGGTGTACATCAAGTAGGCAGGCGGGCGCGACATCATGGGCACGCTTCGCTATGCCGCCTCGCGTCTGCTCCAGGCCCTGGGCCTGGTGCTCGCCGTGGTGGTACTCAATTTCGTGCTGGTGCACGCCGCGCCGGGCGACCCGGTGGAAACCATCGCCGGCGCCAGCGGCGGCATGTCGCCCGAGCTGATGGCGCAGCTGCGCACGCAGTACGGGCTCGACCGGTCGCTACCCGTGCAACTGGGGGTGTACCTCGGCAAGGTGGCGCAGGGCGACCTGGGCTACTCGTACTTCTTCAACCTGCCGGTGACGAGCATGATCGCCGAGCGCGTGCCGGCCACGCTGCTGCTGGTGCTCAGCGCGGTGCTGCTGGCCTTCTTCGTGGGCACCGCGCTGGGCGTGCTCTCGTCGCGCAGGCCGAACGGATTGCTCTCGCAGTTCATCACCGTGCTGTCGCTGGTGGGCTTCGCGGCGCCGGTATTCTGGCTGGGGATCATGCTGGTGATATTGCTGGCCTCGGTGTTTCCGGTGCTGCCGGTGGCAGGCATGCGCTCCATCGACTCGACGGGCGGCGGCGGCTTCGCCGACATGCTCGACGTGGCGCACCACCTGGTTCTGCCCACGCTCACGCTGAGCCTGGTGTACCTCGCGCAGTACAGCCGGCTGGCGCGCTCGTCGATGCTCGACGTGCTGGGCTCCGACTTCATCCGCACCGCGCGCGCCAAGGGCCTGGCCGACCGCGTGGTGCTCTACAAGCACGCGCTGCGCAACGCGCTGCTGCCGGTGGTGACGGTGCTGGGCCTGCAGTTCGGCAACGTGCTGGCGGGCGCCATCCTGGTGGAGACGGTGTTCAACTGGCCGGGCCTGGGCCGGCTGGCCTTCGAGTCGGTGCTGCGGCGCGACTACCCGACCATCCTCGGCGTGCTGCTGTTCTCCTCCATCGTGGTGGTGGTGATGAACCAGCTCACCGACCTTTGCTACCGCTTCATCGATCCACGGATCAAGACCTCATGAGCAAGGTGATCGCAATGCCCACCGCTGCTGCTTCTGCCGCCGCCGCATCCGAGAAGAGGCCCGCCGTGCGCGTCGAGCATCCGGGCGTGGAGGCGATGCGCATGTTCCTGCGCAACCCGGCGGCCATCGCCGGCATGGTGATGCTGCTGGCCGTGCTGCTGGTCGCGATCGCCGGCCCGTGGATCTACCCGGCCGACCCGTTCGAGATCAAGGCCGCGCCGCTCACCCCGCCCTTCAGCGAGGAGGCCTGGCTGGGCACCGACTACCTCGGCCGCGACGTGCTCACCGCGCTGATCTACGGCGGCCGCGCCACGCTGCTGGTGGGTGCCGTGGCCGCGCTGCTTTCGGTGCTGATCGGCATCACGCTGGGCGCCTTCGCGGGCTACTACGGCGGCAAGGTCGATGCCGCGCTGATGAAGCTCACCGAGTTCTTCCAGGTGCTGCCGGCGCTGCTCTTCGCGATGGTGGTGGTGACGCTGTTCTCGCCCACGCTGGTGACGGTGACGCTGGCCATCGGAATCGTGAGCTGGACCGGCACCGCGCGGCTCACGCGCGCGGAGTTCATGAAGTACCGGGGCCTGGAGTTCGTGCGCGCCGAGCGGGCCATCGGCGCGCGCGACGCACGCATCATCTGGAGGGTGATATTGCCGAACGCGCTGCCACCGCTGGTGGTGTCGGCCACGCTGGCCATCGGCGCGGCGATTCTTTTCGAGGCGGGGCTGTCCTTTCTCGGCCTGGGCGATCCGAACCAGATGAGCTGGGGGCTGATGATCGGCTCCAGCCGGCAGTACGTGCTCTCGTGCTGGTGGGCGGTGGCCTTCCCCGGCGCGGCGATCTTCATCACCGTGCTGGCCGTGAGCCTGATCGGCGACGGCCTGAACGATGCCCTCAACCCCAAGCTGAGGGAAAGATGAAGTCCACCCCCAGGCTTGCCCACTTCGTGTGGCCGCCAACCCCCTTGAAGGGGGCAATACCTGCGGCCCGGCAAAGCCGGTTCCGCGGTATTCCCGGAAAAGACGCCACGCCGGGAATGTCCGCAGATTTGCGTGCGAAAGGTATCTTTGCATGACTTCGCCTTCCGATAGCACGCTGCTGCGCGTGCAGGACCTGCACGTGGAGTTCAAGACGCGGCGCGGACAGGCGCTGGTGCTCAACGGCGTCGACTTCGAGATCCGCGCCGGCGAAACGCTGTGCGTGGTCGGCGAGTCGGGCTGCGGCAAGAGCATGACGGCGCTGGCGCTGCTGCGGCTCATTCCCTCGCCGCCGGGGCGCATCCGCGGCGGCCGGGTGCTGTTCCAGGACGAAGACCTGGTGCAGGCCACCGATGCCCGCATGCGCGAGGTGCGCGGCAACCGCATCTCGATGATCTTCCAGGAGCCGATGACTTCGCTGAACCCGGTGTTCACCGTGGGCGACCAGATCGGCGAATCGCTGCAGCTGCATGCCGGCATGAACGCGCACGCGGCGCGGCAGCGCGCCATCGAGATGCTGCGGCAGGTGGGCATTCCGGCGCCCGAGCGGCGCGTGGACGAGTACCCGCACCAGCTCTCCGGCGGCATGCGCCAGCGCGTGATGATCGCGATGGCGCTGGCCTGCAGGCCCGACATATTGATCGCCGACGAGCCCACCACCGCGCTCGACGTGACGGTGCAGGCGCAAATCTTCGACCTGCTGCGCGAGCTGCAGCGCGAGAAGGGCACGGCCATCATGCTCATCACGCACGACATGGGCGCGGTGGCCGAGATGGCCGACCGCGTGATGGTGATGTATGCCGGCCGCGTCATCGAGCAGGGCACCACCGAGCAGGTGCTGTCCGAACCCGGCCATCCCTACACGCGCGGCCTGATCGACTGCCTGCCCGAGCTGGGCAGCAGCACGGCGCAGGAGGGCGACGGGCGCGAAGACCTGGCCGAGATCGCCGGCGTGGTGCCCTCGATCTGGGAGCTGGGCACCGGCTGCGCCTTCCGCGAGCGCTGCCCGCGTGCCATGCCGCGCTGCGCCGCCGAGGTGCCGCCGATGTTCGCCGTGCACGGCGAGGTCGCGGCGGGCGTGCCGCACGGCGCCGCCTGCTGGCTGCATGCCGAGGCCCACGCGGCCCAACCCGAAAGAGAGGCCGCATGACGTTCATCGGCAAGACCGACACGCTGCTTTCGGTCGACGACCTGAAGGTGCACTTTCCGCGCGGCAAGGCCGGCTGGGGCCGCACACCCGAAGTGGTGAAAGCGGTGGACGGCGTTTCCTTCGAGGTGCGCCGGGGCAGCACGCTCGCCGTGGTCGGCGAATCGGGCTCGGGCAAGACCACCACCGCGCTGGCGGTGATGCGGCTCGCGCCCGTCACATCGGGCCGCATGCAGCTGGGCGACACCGACTTGGGCGCGCTGCAGGGCGAGGCGCTGCGGCAGGCGCGCACGCGCATGCAGATCATCTTCCAGGACCCGTTCTCCTCGCTGAACCCGCGCGAGCGCGCGGGCGCCGCAGTGCGTGCGCCGCTGGACCTGATGCGGGTGGGCACGCCCGAGGAGCGCACGCGCCGCGTGGCCGAACTCTTCGAGGCGGTGGGGCTGCGGCCAGAGCAGCAGCACCTGTTTCCGCACCAGTTCTCGGGCGGTCAGCGCCAGCGCATCAACATCGCGCGGGCGCTGGCCACCAACCCGGAGCTGGTGGTGTGCGACGAGCCGGTGTCGGCGCTGGACATCGCCATCCGCGCGCAGATACTGAACCTGCTGGCCCGGCTGCAGCGCGAGCTGGGGCTGACCTATCTCTTCATCTCGCACGACATGGCGGTGGTGGAGCACATCTGCGACGACATCGCCGTGATGTACCTGGGCCAGATCGTCGAGCGCGCGCCGCGCCGCAGCTTCTTCGCGCGGCCGCTGCATCCGTACAGCGTGGCGCTGATGTCGGCCGTGCCCACGGTGAGCGGCGGACGCCGGCGCGCGGCCAACCGCATCAAGCTGAGCGGCGACCCGCCCAGCCCCATCGACCCGCCCAGGGGCTGCCGCTTCGCCGGCCGCTGCCCGGTGGCGGAAGCGGCCTGCGCGGCCGAACTGCCGCCGCTGCGCGAGGTCGCGCCCGATCATTGGGTACGCTGCAGGCGCGTCGACATCGTCGACGGGCTGCCGCGACCTCCTCTTTCGATTCCGGAATCGCCATGAGCCAACAGACAGCGAACAACACGACCACCACCGTCTACACCGCCCGCAAGATCATCACGATGAACCCGATGCAGCCGCACGCCACCCACGTGGCGGTGCGCGACGGCCGCGTGCTGGCCGTGGGCGCGCTCGCGGACATGCAGGGCTGGGGCCCGTTCACGCTCGACGAGCGCTTCGCCGGCAAGGTGGTGATGCCCGGCCTTGTCGAAGGCCACTGCCACCTGAAGGAAGGCAGCATGTGGGACTGGACGTACCTCGGCTGGTTCGACCGCCGCGACCCCGAGGGCAAGGTGTGGAGCGGCCTGCGCTCGATGGACGAAGTGGTCTCCCGCCTGTCGGAGGTGGCCGCGAAGATGACGGCCGACGGCGTGCCCGACACCGAGCCGCTGGTCGCCTGGGGCTTCGACCCCATCTACTTCGGCGGCGAGCGCATGACGGTTCGCCACGTCGACCGCGCGAGCAGCACGCGGCCCATCGTCATCGGCCATGCCAACGGCCACCTGATGAACGTCAACAGCGCGATGCTGCGCATTGCCGAGATCACGCGCGACAACGAGATGGAAGGCGTGGTCAGGTTCGCGGACGGCGCCGATGAAGGCGAGCCCACCGGCGAGTTGCAGGAGCCGGCCGCGATGTTCCTGGTGCTGCGCAAGATCGGCAACGCCGGCCTGCTCGCACCGATGACCGAGGCCGGCGTGCGCTCCTTCGCGCGGCTGGCCTGCCTGCAGGGCGTGACCACCGCGACCGACCTGGTCAACAAGCTCACGCCCGACGACTGCGGCGTGCTGGAGACGGTGACGGCGGACGACGGCTTCGGCGTGCGCATCCTGCCTGCCTTCCAGGCCTTCCATGGCACGCACGGCGCGGCCCAGGGCGCGGAGCATGTGAAGTCGCTGCTGCCGCGCAACACCGACCGTCTGCGCTACGGCCTTGTGAAGATGATGCTCGACGGCTCGATCCAGGGCTTCTCGGCGCGGCTGCGCTGGCCAGGCCATTTCAACGGCGCGCCCAACGGCATCTGGGTGACGGCACCCGCGCAGTACGAGACCGATTTCGAGACCTACCACCGCGCGGGCCTGACCATTCACACGCACACCAATGGCGACGAGGCCAGCGCCGTGGCCATCGACGCCATCGAGCGCGTGCTGGCGCGCGCGCCGCGCCCCGACCACCGCCACACGCTGCAGCACGGCCAGATGATCGATGCGCCGCTGTTCCGCCGCATGGCCGCCCTGGGCCTTTGCGCGAACCTGTTCGCCAACCACATCTGGTACTGGGGCGACCAGCACTACGAGATGACCATGGGGCCCGACCGCGCCAACCGGCTCGACGCCTGCGGCAGCGCGCTCGCTGCGGGCGTTCCGCTGGCGATTCATTCCGATGCGCCGGTGACGCCGCTCGGACCGCTCTTCACCGCCTGGTGCGCCGTCAACCGCATCACGCCCAAAGGCCGGCTGCTGGGCGAGGCCGAGCGCATCACCGTGCCACAGGCGCTGCGCGCCATCACGCTCGGCGCCGCATGGACGCTGAAGCTGGACGGCGAGATCGGCAGCATCGAATGCGGCAAGCGCGCCGACTTCTGCGTGCTGGAAGACGACCCGCTGGAGATGGACCCGATGGCGCTCAAGGACGCGCGCGTGTGGGGCACGGTACTCTCGGGGCGCGTGTTCGAGGCGCAGAGAGGCCAGGGCGCGTGATGCCCGGAAGGAGGCTTCCGTTCACCGTCATCGGCGGCTTCCTCGGCGCCGGCAAGACCACCCTGCTCAACCGCTGGCTGCACGGGGCCAGGGGCCTGCGCATGGCGGTGCTGGTGAACGACTTCGGCGCGCTCAACATCGACGCCGGGCTGATCGCCGCCACGCATGGCGACACGGTGGCGCTGACCAACGGCTGCGTGTGCTGCCAGATCGGCGACGACCTGGGACGGGCGCTGGCGGACGTGATCGAGGCGACGACGCCCTTCGACGCGGTGGTAATCGAGGCCAGCGGTGTGTCGGACCCGTGGCGCATCGCGCAGATCGGCATGGCGGCGCCCGAGCTGAGCCTGGAAGGCGTGATCGTGATGGTGGATGCGAGCGCGGCGGCGCGGCAGTCGACGGACCCACTGCTGGCCGACACACTGGCGCGGCAGTTGAAATCGGCCGACCTCGTGGTGCTGAACAAGGCCGACATCGCAGCGCCTGATGCGCTGGTCGCGGCGAGGTCATGGGTCGAGGCGAACGCGCCCGGAACGCCGTGCATCGAGACCACGGAAGCGGCGGTGCCGCTGGCGCTGCTGTCGGGGCTGCCGCAGCAGGCCTTGGGCACCGCTCACGCATGCGGCCCCGACTGCGATCACGACCATCACGCACCCGACCACGGCGCACTGTTCCAGACCTGGAGCGCGCAGCCCGGCGCGATGATTCCCGCGGCCGCGCTTCGCGCCTGGCTGCGCGAAATGCCGGCGGGCGTGCTGCGCCTGAAAGGCCTGCTGCGCACCGGTCATGGTGCCGTCGGCGAGGAGTGGTCGGAGGTGCAGTACGCCGGCCGCCACGGCTCGCTGCGCAAGGCGGCACCGCCCTCGGGGCTTGCCCGCGCCGGAGTGGTCGCCATCGGCCTGCATGGCCAGCTGCCTGAAAAGGCACTGAAGGAATTCTTCGTTCGCTGAGCGCCGGCCGTGTTGCCCATGTTGCAATTGCACGTTTTCAACGCGCAGTTTCCGACGACATGACCTCTTCCTTGCTGATCCGCCCTCCGGTGCCAGAAGACTACGCGGCATGGAAGCCGCTCTGGGACGGCTACAACGCCTTCTACGGCCGAGAGGGCCCGAGCGCCCTCGCCGACGAGATCACGCAGGCCACCTGGCAGCGCTTCTTCGACGCGTACGAACCCGTGCATGCGCTGGTCGCCGAGCGCGACGGGCAACTGGTCGGCCTCGCCCACTACCTCTTTCACCGCAGCACCACCCGGCTGGAGCCGACCTGCTACCTGCAGGACCTGTTCACCCTGCCTTCCGAACGCGGCAGGGGCGTCGGCCGCCAGCTGATCAACGGTGTGTACGAGCGCGTGAAGCTCGCGGGCGGCCATCGCGTGTACTGGCAGACGCACGTGACCAACACGGCAGGCCGCACGCTCTACGACAAGGTCGCGACGCACGACGGCTTCATCGTGTACGGCACGCTGGTCTGAGCACACCTGCCATGCAGCGCTTCACCATTTCCCTGGACGACGAACTTGCGGCGCAGTTCGACCAGCTGATTGCCAGCAAGGGCTACGTCAACCGGTCGGAGGCAGTGCGCGACCTGATCCGCTCCGCGCTGGGCAGCGCCGTGCTCGACACCACGCCGCGCAAGAAGGGCCCCGCCCCTTGGTGCGTGGCGAACGTGAGCTACGTGTACGACCACCACGAGCACACCGTGACCTCGCGCGTGCTCGACCTGCAGCACGACCATCACGACCTTGTGATCACCAGCCTGCACACCCACCTCGACCACGACCACTGCCTGGAAACCGTGGTGCTGCGCGGCCCCACCGAAGCCGTTCGCGCCTGCGCCGAGCAGCTGGTGGCGCTGCGTGGCGTGCGGCACGGCAACGTGCACCTGGTACCGATGGACGCCAGCGGCGAGCGCCATTCGCACGGCACGGCGGGCGCGCACGCGCACCTCAAGCCGCGCAACTGAAAAGCCGGCCGGAGGTTCGCCGGATGGCGTATGGCGCCTGGGCCCGGATGTATGAAGAATTCCATTTTCTTCCTACACAGAACAAGAACATGCCGCCTCGTCTCCATCGCCACGTCCTCTGCACGGCACTTCTCGGCGGCGCAGCAGCCGTCTGCGCGCAGGAAAGCCACCTGCCCGAGGTGCAGGTGCGCGGCCCCCGCGACGCCACCATCGGCACAGCCGACAGCGCCAGCGAAGGCGCCGCCGAGCGCGAGTCGTTCCAGTCGCGGCCCAAGCTGCGGCCCGGCGACATCGTCGAGGCGGTGCCGGGCGTGGTGGCCACTCAGCATTCAGGCGACGGCAAGGCCAACCAGTATTTCCTGCGGGGCTTCAACCTGGACCACGGCACCGACTTCTCGGTGACGGTGGACGACATGCCCGTCAACATGCCCACGCACGGCCATGGGCAGGGCTATGCCGACCTGAATTTCCTGATTCCCGAGCTCGTGTCGGGCGTGCGCTACCGCAAGGGGCCGTACTTCACGGACTCGGGCGACTTCTCTCTGGCAGGCAGCGCCTCGATGGACTATTTCGGCGCGCTCGAGGCGCCCTTTGCCGAGGCCACGCTCGGCGGCCACGGCTTCAAGCGCCTGCTGGCGGCCGGCTCGCGCACCGTGCAGGACCAGACCTGGCTGGGCGCCATCGAGCTCGAAGGCAACAATGGCCCGTGGGACGTGCCCGAGAACCTGAAGAAGGCCAATGCCGTGCTGCGCTACTCGCAAGGTTCTCAGTCGCGCGGCTTCAGCATCACCGGCATGGCCTACAGGAGCAACTGGACCTCGACCGACCAGGTGCCCCAGCGCGCCATCGACAGCGGCGAGCTGAGCCGCTTCGGCAGCCTCGACCCGACCGACGGCGGCAAGACCCAGCGCATCAGCCTGTCGGGCAAGTGGTTCGACAAGAGCGCGGAAGGTGAAACGCAGATCAGCGCCTACGCCATCGACTACCGCTTCGACCTGTTCTCCGACTTCACGTACTTCCTGAACAACCCCGTCAACGGCGACCAGCTCGAACAGACCGACCGCCGCCGCGTCTTCGGCGCGCAGGCCTCGCGCTCGGTGGCCAACAGGATCGGCGGGCTCGACGGCCTTTTCAACTTCGGCGCGCAGTGGCGCGGCGACCGCATCGGCGAGGTCGGGCTCTACCAGACCGAGGCACGCCAGCGGCTGTCGACGGTGCGCAACGACAAGGTCTCGCAGGACCTGTTCTCGGTGTACGCCCAGCAGTTCGTGAACTTCAGTGACCGCTGGCGCGGCTATGTCGGCCTGCGCGGCGACACGCTGCGCTACGACGTTCGGGGCCGCGAGCCGGTCTACGGACCGGCCAACAGCGGCAAGGGGCACGATTCCATCGCGAGCCCGAAGGCGGGACTGGCCTTCACGCTGACGCCGGCGCACGAGCTGTACCTGAACGCGGGCACGGGCTTCCACAGCAACGACCTACGCGGCAGCACCATCACGCTCGATCCGCAGAGCGGCCTTCCCGCCGATCGCGTGCCCGCGCTGGTGAAAGGCCGCGGCACCGAGATCGGCTGGCGCTTCCAGCCCGGCGAAGACTTCACGCTGACCGCCGCGCTGTGGCAGCTGAAGCTCGACTCCGAACTGGTCTATGTCGGCGACGCAGGCACCACCGAGCCGGGCCGCGCCAGCAGCCGGCGCGGAATCGAGGCCACGCTGCGCTGGAAGATCGACCGCGCATGGCGCCTCGAGCTCGACGCGGCGCTCTCGCGTGCGCGTTTTCGCGGCGTGGCGCCCGAGGGCGAAGGCAACTACGTCGACAACGCGGTCGAGCGCGTGTTCGCCGCCGGCGTAACTTATGCCGACGGACCGTGGACGGCCTCGCTGCGGCTACGCTACCTGGGCCCGCGCGCGCTGGACACCACCAACAGCGTGCGCTCGCGCTCCGCCACGCTGCTGAACCTCGGCATGCGCTACGCGGTGAACAGGAACCTCACGCTGGGCCTCGACGTGTTCAACCTCGCGGGCAGCAAGGGCAACGACATCGAGTACTTCTATGCCTCGTGCACGGCGGGCGAAGTGGTGGGCGGAAGCTGCAACGGCGGCGTGAACGACCGGCACATCCACCCGATGGAGCCGCGCACCGCGCGCGTGAGCGCCCGCTGGACTTTCTGACAGCCTGATCAGTACCTGATCGTCACCCCGGCCTTCACGCCGTTGTTGTTCTTGCCGTCGCTCTGCACGCCGCCCGAGAACGACACGTTGCCGCCGGTGCTCGCGCCCAGCGAGTACGTGGGCCGGGGCGTGGAGGTGTCGGTGCCGATGTAGGTGCCGCTGCCGTCGGGGCGCTGTACGCCGACGGTGGCGCCGTTGACGGTGGCCGATGTCTCGGTGGGATTGACGTTGGGGGCGACGTAGACGGAGCCCTTCTCGTCGCTGTCTACAGGCAGCTTGATGGGCTCTGCCCTCGCCGCGAAGCCGAGCATGCCCACCAGCGCAGTGGTGGCAAATATCAATCGATGCATTCCGGCGATGTTTGGCGAAGCGGCGGTTGCTGCCCGTAGGACGAAAGGAAATCCGGCGCACGGACCGTGCCGCCGGTTGCCGTCACGAGTTAACTTGTTGTTGACTTGAGTACTTGCGTACTCAAGCTCGAACCTGTGGCAATGGACCCGATCACGCTCTACGATCCATGCACGAAATCGAGCAGGAGAACGTCCCCCATGTCCATCAACGAAGTCGTCATGCCGGAGCAATTGCTGAACGCGCTGGAGGCCCAGAGCCGCACGCCCATCGCGCGCATCGGCGAGGCGCTCATCTCGCTGGGGATGGTCACGCAGGAGCAGCTTCGCGCGGGCCTGGACCGGCAGAAGCTGGACCCGATGGTGCCGCTGGGCGAGACGCTGGTGCGCATGGGCGTGGTGAGCCGGGGCCAGTTGCAGACGGCGCTGGTTCGCAAGATGGGCTATCCGCTGGTCAACCTGCATCTCTATCCGCCGGCGGCCGAGGCGCTGCGCAAGCTGCCGCACGCGGTGGCGCGGCGGCTGCAGGTCATGCCGCTGATGCTGCACGAGGGGCGGCTCATCGTCGCCATCGACGATCCGACCAGCCGGCACTCGGCGCTCGACGAGGTGGAGTTCATCGCGCAGCTGAAGGTCACGCCGGTGGTGGGCCAGTGCCTGGACCTCGACGGCGTGCTGAACGCGGTGTACGAGAAGATCGGCGAGCACACGGGCGCGGCGCCCAACCCCTTCGCGGCCCACTTCGACCCGAGCCAGCCGCTGGACTTCGACGTGGCCGGTACGAGCGAGCTGCTGCAGACGCTGGAGAAGGAAGTCGCCGCGCCGCCGGCGGCAAGCGAGGCGCCCATCGAGCAGTCGGACAACTCGCTGGTGCGCATGATCAACAGCATGATCATCGAGGCGCACCGCGAGGGCGTCTCCGACATCCACATCGAGAGCTACCCGGGCCAGGAAAAGACCCGCATCCGCTTCCGGCGCGACGGCCTGCTCTACACCTACCTGGAGCTGCCGCCGAGCTACCGCAACGCGATCGTCGCGCGCGTGAAGATCATGTGCGACCTCGACATCAGCGAGAAGCGCAATCCGCAGGACGGCAAGATCAACTTCGCGAAGTACTCGCCACAGCACCGCATCGAGTTGCGCGTGGCGACCATTCCCACCAACAACGGCCTCGAAGACGTGGTGATGCGCATCCTGGCGTCGGCCAAGCCCATTCCGATGGACCGGCTGGGCCTGTCGCCCGACAACCTCGCGCAGTTGACGAAGGCGGTCGAGCGCCCCTACGGCATGGTGCTGTGCGTAGGCCCCACGGGCTCGGGCAAGACCACCACGCTGCACTCGGCGCTGATGCACATCAACACGCCCGAGCGCAAGATCTGGACCGCGGAAGACCCGGTGGAAATCACGCAGGCCGGGCTGCGGCAGGTGCAGATCAACCCGCGCATCGACTGGACCTTTGCCAAGGCGCTGCGCGCCTTCGTGCGCGCCGACCCGGACGTGATCATGGTCGGCGAGATCCGCGACGAGGAAACCGCCAAGACCGCCATCGAGGCCTCGCTGACAGGCCATCTGGTGCTCTCGACCCTGCACACCAACAGCGCGCCCGAGACCGTCACCCGCCTGCTGGACATGGGCATGGACCCGTTCAACTTCGCCGACTCGCTGCTGGCCGTGCTCGCCCAGCGGCTGGTGCGCCGCCTGTGCACGCAGTGCACCACCGGCACGCCCGCGAGCCCCGAGGCTGTAGAGGAACTGCTGGACGACTACATGCACGCCTTCGGCCCCGAGCAGCAGCGCGACGCGGCCCAGCGCCAGGCGGTGCTGGCCGGCTGGGTGCAGCGCCATGGCCGCGACGGGCGGCTGCACACCTACACCAGCAAGGGCTGCAAGCACTGCGGCGACACCGGTTTCAAGGGCCGCGTGGGCATCCACGAGCTGATGAGCATGTCGAAGACGCTGCGGCGGCTGGTGCAGACCGGCGCGCGCGCCGAGGAGCTCCAGCAGGCCGCGTTGCAGGAAGGCATGCGCACGCTGCGCCAGGACGGCATCGAGAAGGTGCTGGCCGGGCAGACCAGCATCGAGGAAGTGCGCGCAACCAGCAACGCCTAGGCGGCCAGCCGACGTTGCCCGTGTCCCCACCCGGCGCGGTCACCCGGCGCAGGCGGCGCCTTGCTGCGCCGGGTACTCCATCTCCAGCATCACCCAGTCGCGCCGGGCATCGCCGTGTCGACCGGCGATCTCGCACAGCGTGCGGTCGAGTTGCGGCACCGGCTTGAGCGTGGCCGACAGGGGCAGCCGGCGAGCGCCATTACTGACGCCATCGCCGGCGGAGGCGGGCCTGGCCAGCAGCACCAGTCCGCTGCGCAGCCTGACCGGGCCCGAGGCCGACACCGCCTCGACACGCACGCGCCCGGTGCGCTCCCATGCGTCCACAGCCAGCGCGAGGGATACGTCGTCCGTGCCGTCGCGCACCTCGACGCTCCAGCGCTCGACGCGCCAGAACGCAGCCTTGTTGAGCAGGTAGGCGAAGCGCTTGCCGGCATCGAGGCCGAAGGGCGTGCTGTCGTGCACCGGGCTCCACGAGGCCACGCCCAGTTCGGCCGCGAGTGCGGAGGCCTTCTCGCGTCCGCCGATGGCCTCCACCAGCGCCAGCATCGCGGGCACCGACGCGGTGATGCCGGTGGTGGTGGCCACGCCGCGGTCCACCACGTAGCGCCGGTGCGGTACGTGCGTCGAGCCAGCATGGCGCTTCAGCAGCGTGCCGCGGTCGTACCAGTGGCCCGCGAAGCGCCGGCCGTCGAGCAGGCCGGTCTGCCCCACCACAAGCGCGCCGGAACACACGCCGATCACCCGCGCGCCCTGCTGCGACTGCCGCCGCAGCCAGGCGGTGATCTCGGGCGCATCGTCCTTGAGCATCGCGGGGACGATCACGTAGTCGGCACCCGAGGGATGCGCGCGGTCGAAGCCGGCGAAGTCCTGCGCGCCGTCCACCTGCAGCGCGGGAAACAGGTCGATGCGGCCGGCGCGCGGCGCCACGATGCGCACTTCGGCGATGTCGGCGCGCCCGAGCACCGCGTACGGCAGGAGCAGGTCGGTCATTTCGGTGCCGTCGTTGGACGCGAGCACGGCGATCACCGGCCGGCTGCCGCCCGGGCTGCGAGGCTTCATCGCATCGACGAAGGCCTGCTGGTCGCGCTGGAGCGCGGCCGCATCGTCGCGCGGCGGTGGCGGCAGCGGCGCGCCGGAGGAGCAGCCCGCCAGAACGAGCACCGCCATGCCGGCGGCAACCAGCGCGCGTGAAAATGACCCCGTGAACATCGCCGTTCCTCCATGGCTGCAAGCAATGCCCTGAGACTACGAATGCCCACCCTGCCCCACAAGGACGAAGAAGCCGCTGTTTCTGCCAGCCATGGCGCCGGCGGCGCGGTGGTGCTGCTCGCCTTCGATGGCGTCGAGGCCATCGACATCGCCGGCCCGGCCAGCGTCTTCAGCAAGGCCGAGCAGATGCGCCCCGGCACCTACCGGCTGCACATCGCGTCGCCCGCGGGCGGCAGCGTGCCCACCAACGGCGGCCTGAGCTTCGCGGGCACGCTGGCGCTGCGCGAACTGCCGGCCGCGATCGACACGCTGATCGTGGCCGGCGGCGACGAGCCCTCGGTGCGCTCGGCCATCCTCGAACAGAAGGTGAGCGAATGGATCGCCGAGGTCGCGCCGCGCGTGCGCCGCGTGGGCAGCGTATGCACCGGAGCCTTCGCGCTCGCAGCCGCCGGCCTGCTCGACGGGCGCGAGGCCACCACGCACTGGAGCGCCTGCGACATGCTGCAGCAGCTGCGCCCGCGGGTGCGCGTGCAGCGCGAGCGAATCTACGTGCAGGACGGCCCGATGTGGACCTCCGCCGGCGTCACCACCGGCATCGAGCTGGCGCTGGCCCTCGTGGAAGACGACCTGGGCCATGCAGTGTCGATGGACATCGCCCGCACGCTGGCGCTGCCGATGCTGCGCGGCGGCGAGCAGCCGCAGCTGAGCCAGGCACTGGAGGCACAGGCCACGGCCAGCCATCGGCTGCGCGAGCTGGTCGCGTGGATAGGCACGCATCCGCAGGAAGACCTGTCGGTCGAGGCGATGGCAGGGCGCGTGCGGATGAGCCCGCGCAATTTCGCGCGCGCCTTCGCCACCCAGACCGGCTGCACGCCCGCGCGCTTCGTCGAGCAGACCCGCGTGGCCGCCGCCGCGCAACTGCTGCGACAGACGGGCTGGACGCAGGAGAAGATCGCCAGCCGCAGCGGCTTCCGCTCGGTGGATGCGCTGCAGCGCGCGTTCGCGCGCCAGCACGGGGTGACGCCGCAAGGCTATCGCGACGGGGGCGGCCGCGAGGGCCGCTGAGCGGTCCGATCGCGGCGGCCGCCCTTCGGCACGGCAACGCCGCCCTTCGCGCTCCCACTGAAGGGCAGCCCGACGGGCGAAGGCTCATGAACGGCCCCGAAAGGGCCGGATTTACCAGTTCTCGGGGATGGCGGCACTGGAAACAAAAACACACACTCGTGCTGTTTTTTTGTCTGTCTGCCGTTTCAGCGAAGGAGGAACTCATGACCACTCAGCCCAAACACGTACTCAGAAGCCTGCAGGCCGCCGCATTGCTCGCCATCGGAAGCGCCCACGCGGCAGGCTATGTGGCCGGCGCCCCGGGCAACCCGGGGCCCAACCAGCCGGGCTGGACGAGTTCCAGCGGCGGTGCCGCCGCCACGGTCCAGGGTGACGGCGCCACCGCCATCGGCGCGGGCGGCGACGGCAGCAACGGAACCGCCGGCGGAAGCGGCGGCATAGGCGGAGCTGGCGCCAGCGCGAGCGCGAACGGCGCGACGGCCATCGGCGGCGGCGGCACTGCCGGCCAGGGCTTCGCGGGTGGCACGGGCGGCGCCGGGGGCAGCGGCGCGCAGGCCTCGGCCAGCGGTGCCATCGCGGTCGGCGCGGGAGGCCAGGGCGCGGAAGGCTGCTGCGGCTTCCCCGGCACGGCCGGCGGCAGCGGCGCACAGGCATCGGGCACCTCGGCGGTCGCCATCGGCAGCGCATCGGGCACCACGCGGGGCGCGGTGGCATCGGGCAACGGCAGCACGGCGATCGGCGGCGCCTACAACGGCTCCGCCGGCGCGTCGGCGCTGGCCACCGGCGGCGTGGCCATCGGCTCGGGCAGCCAGGTCGCGGCCGGCGCTGCCAACAGCATCGCCATCGGCGCCAACTCGGTCGCCACCGCGGCGAACACGGTTTCCTTCGGCTCGGCGGGCCAGACGCGCACCCTCGTCAACGTGAGCGCGGGCGCGGTGAACGCCACCAGCACCGACGCAGTCAACGGCAGCCAGCTCCACACCGTGCAGCAGACCTCCGACACGGCCCTGGGCCTCGCCCAGAACTCGGCGCAGTACGGCGCCGGCGGCACCGCGCTGCAGCTCAACGCCAACGGCGGCGCGGGCACCACCATCAACAACGTGGCCGCCGGCCAGGCGAGCAGCGACGCGGCCAACGTCGGCCAGGTGCAGCAGGCGCAGCAGACGGCCATCACCACCGCCAACAACTTCACCGTGCAGCAGGTCAGCGCGCTGCAGTCGCTGATGAACCAGGCCCTGTCCAGCGGCGTGTGCGCGGTGAGCGCAAGCGGCTCGGTGGCCTGCGGCCCGGGCGCGGGCGCCAGCGGCGCGGGCAGCACCTCGATGGGCACCAACGCGCAGGCCAGCGGCGAGAACACCGTGGCCGTCGGCAACGGCGCGCAGGCCAACCATGCGGGCTCGGTCGCCATCGGCGCGGGCGCGAAGGCGCTGGCCGACCCGACCACCGCCGTCGGCAACAACGCCGTGGCCACCGGCAACAACGCCGTCGCGCTGGGCGCCAACACGCTGGCCAGCGGCAACAACGCGGTGGCGCTGGGCCAGGGCTCCGTGGCCGACCGGGACAACACCGTGTCGGTCGGCAACGCAGCCACCAACCAGTTGCGCGGCATCACGAATGTCGCGCCCGGCCTGCTGGCCACCGACGCCGTCAACCTCGGCCAGTTGCAGCAGGCGGTGGCCAACGCGACCAGCCAGGCGAACGCCTTCGCCGCGCAGGGCGTCGCGGCGGCGCTGGCCATGCCGTCGATGCCGACATTGGCTGCGGGGAAGAAATGGATGGGCGCCGCCGTGGGCAACTACGCGGGCGCGTCGGGGGTGGGCGTGGCCTTCGGCTATCAGGTCAGCGACAACCTGAACCTGGGCGTGGGGGTTTCGACGGCTACGAGCAGCGGGAACGGGAGCAGGGTCGCTGCGCGGGTGCAGGCGGGGTATGCGTGGTGAGGCGCGGGTGCGGCATCGGTTGGTCGTGGGCCTGCGGCTTCAGCGAACGACGAATGCCGCATTGGCCAGCACATAGCCGACGGGCATGAACACGCCGCCTCCCACGTATTGCAGCTCCAGCGAGTCCTGTTGCCCTCCGGAAATCGACCCGGCCGTGCCGAGGGTGGTCGAAGTGCGACGCGTGCCGAGCTGGATGGCCGAGCCCGCCTTGGCGGCGGCCACCTTCAGGCCGTCGGTGCTGCTCGCGACCGCAGTCCAGCTACCGCCGTCGCTGGTCGCGCGCCAGGTCCGGCCGCTGTCGCTGGACTCGTACAGGCGGCCACCGCTGGTGGCGGCCACGACGTAGCGGCCGTCGGCGGACGTGGCAATGCCTCGCCAATCACGGCTGACGGTCTGCGCTTCCCATGTGGCACCCGAATCGGTGGAGAGCCAGATCGCGCCCGTGTCCACGGTGGCGTACAGGGCGCTGCCGTCCGCCGATGCCGCCACCGACCACCAGAACTGGCCGCTCGCACGCGCGGCCCAGCTCACGCCATAGTCGGTCGAGACAAACAGCTGGGAGCCATTGGTGGCCGCCACCAGAACCCGGCCATCGGCCGAAGAGGCCACGGCGCGCCAGGCGCGGCTCGATTCACGCGCCGTCCAACTGCCACCGCCATCCGCCGAGGTCCAGATCTGCCCGAGGTAGGCGGTCGCGACCAGGCGCGACCCGTCGGCGGAACTGGCCACCGCGCTCCAGGCCCGGGACGATCCGTCGTTGGTCCAGTTGAGGCCGCCATCGGCCGAGCGGTAAAGCGCACCGCCGTTGGATGCAGCGATCAGCGACAGGCCATCGCTGGAAGAAGCGATCCCACTCCAGGGCTGTCCCATGAGGCGCGGGATCCAGGTCGCACCGGAATCATCCGAGGTGTAGAGCTCGCCGCTGGTGGACACTGCCGCCAGGCGGGTGGCATCGGCGGACGAGGCAATGCCGCTCCAGCTGCCGGCGGGCGACACCGGGCGCCAGTCGAAGTCCGTTCCGCCGGGCAGGCCGCGCGTGTCGATGCGCTGCCCCACGTTCTGCGCGATGGTCCACCCGCCGCTGCCCACCCCCACCACCTTGATCCAATCGCCCACCGTGGGCTCGGGCGGCAGCGTGAGCGTGACGCCGGTGCTCGAATTCGCCTGATAGCCGGTGTTCGACTCGGTCTGGAAACTCGAGGCGGTGACGCTGACCCAGCGCGTGTCGGCCGGCGCGGCCGCGCACACGTAGGCCGTGGCCGTGACCTCCGCGGCGTCGAGCACGCCGTTGGCGTTCAGGTCCAGCCCGGACTGCACTCGTTGACCGCCATAGGCGCAGGTGCCGCCCGGAGCTTCGGCGGCGAATGCGAGCAGGCTGTCGCGGCCATTCGACCCTACAGCACCCGCAGCGCCCGTGGCCCCCGGCGCACCGCCGCAGACGTATGCAGAACTCGTCACCTCCGCATCCTCGAGCACGTCATTGCGGTTCAGGTCCTTGCCGGCCAGCACCTGCGAGCCGCCCTGCGCGCAGTTGCTGCCGGCGGGCTCGGCCCGCATGCGCACCAGCGTGCTGAGGCCATCCGCCCCGGCGGTGGCGTTGCAGATGTACTGGGTGGACGTGACTTCGCTGTCCGCGAGCACGTGATCGTTGTCGGCGTCCAGGCCGGCCTCGACGCGTGCACCGCCCAGGATGCAGTTGACGCCGACCGCCTCCGGCTTGATGCGCATCAGGACGGTGGATTCGCCGGATGTGCCGCCGGGCGCAGGCGCGGCGGGCTGCTGCGCGGGGGGAACGAAGAATGCCGCGTTGCCCGCATCGCCTCCGCCACCGCCACACGCGGCCAACGCCACAGCGGAAATCAGGCCTGCGGCCAGGCGGGCATTGCGAACGCAGAAGTAGGCAAGTCTGGACGAGGGCATGAGCGGGCGCTGTGAATGTACGAAGGCGCGATTTGGGTTGCACCGGCGAAATGAAACGCAACGTATTGTAAGAAAATGCCGCACAAAGTCACATCTCGACAAGCCGGTAGCAGGCGTACAGAGACGTCGGCCGGCATGCCAGGGAGCCCGGAACGAGGCGCTCGTTGCAACAGAACCCGCTTTTTGCCGCTGAATGGACAGGTCACGCGCCGCCGCCGGCTGCCCCCGCGTTCTCGATCAGGGCAGGTGCTTGCGCCCTCGCACGCTCTCCCGCGTCGGCCCGAAGGAGCCGAAACGAACCGGCAGGCCGCTCAGCGCCTCTGCGTGCTCCACCCACGCATGCGGCGTGGCGATGAGATTCGGCTCGTAGATCGGCTCGGCGCTTTGCAGCAACTGCGTCAGCGCCTGCTGGTGATCGAGGTCCCGCACGCCGCCCAGCGGCAGCGAAGTGATCCGCCCCGCATCGTCCGTGCGATAGCCCGCGCACCATCGCAAACCGGCCCTCTCGATGGCATCCAGGTGACTCACCGCCAGCCCGTCGAGCGTTCCGACCACATCGAGCGCATAGCGCAGCAGCACCGCATCGGGGTGCCCCCTGCGGAATGCGCCCTGCCAGCCTTCGTCGGCGTTGTGCGGTTCGGTCAGCCGCGCATCGAGCATGCGGTCGTGCGTGGGCAGCGGGCCGGGGCCGTGGCGCGTGAGGTAGCTGCGCAGCACGCCCACATGCTGGACGTGGGCGTCGATGCCGGCATCGTGCAGCACGGCTTCGACGGCGGCGGTCGAGATGGTGCTCCAGGTGGTGTGCGGATGGAAGCCGTGCCATTCGTCGAGCAGCACGCCCTGGGCGCCCTCGAAGATCACGGTGCCGGACCGCGCGAGGCGTTCGGCGATGCGGTCGATGCTCGCGGGCGGCGATTGCGCCACGCATGGCGCGGCGGCTTCCAGCCAGCGCCGCGCAAGCGTGTCGTCGCGCAGCATGGCGATTTCCTGCGCGGCATGGGCGTGCCGCAGCGCCGGGCTGGCCGCGAACTCGTGCAGAAGCACGGTGCGCAGCGCTTCGATCTTTTCGAATGCACGTGCAGGATCGCGCAGATCGCCATAGCGCAGCGCTTCATCGGGCGAGGCCAGCGCCTGCCGCGCGGTCTCGCCCACGCCGACGCCGCAGCTGCCGTGCGCGGCCTCGCCCCGTTCCAATTCGCGCAGGCGGCCTGCGGCCTGGTGGAACGGCGTGGTCACGCGGCAGCGCGCGTCGACGAGCAGCCGCCCGAAGGCGTCTTCCACGCCGACCCGGCGCAGCGCGGCTTCCTCCACGCGCAGCGCCGTGGGGTGCACGACCACCGGGCTCGCAAGCACGGTGCCCACGCCCGCATGGAAGCTGCCGGCGCCGAACTGCGAGAAGGTGTGGTGCCGCCCGTCGGCCAGCACGACGTTGTGCCCGGCCTGTGCGCCGCCGTTGAAGCGCACCACGGTGTGGGCGTCCAGCGCGCCGCCGAGGTGGTCGGTGAAGAGCCCCTTGCCGCAGTCCCCGAAGCCGAGGCCCAGCAGCGAGACGTAGTGCGTGCGAGCGTGCGCCGTCACACGGCCGTCAGCCGAACAGCCGCTTCCACCACGACGAGCGCGCACCGGCCGCGGCTGCCGCCACGCTGGGCGGCGCATGACGTGGCGCGCCCGGGTCGAGCAGCGCGGCATAGGCGTCGAGTGCGTGCAGCACGCCGCCCACGCGTTCCTTCTCCATGCCGGTGGCGCTCATCACGCCGGCCAGCGCTTCGAGGCTGGGCACGGCCTTCTCGGTGAGGGCGACGATGCCGGCGGCCACGGCGCAGGCGTCGTCGGGCGATTCCATGCAGATGACGTGGTCGCCCAGCAGTTCGCGCCAGCGGCCTTCGCAGCGGCGGCGGCGCTGCGCGTCGGGGATCAGGAAGAACAGATGCGTGGTCTCGGCTGCGGCGGCGATGACTTCCTCGATGGGAATGTCCTCGTCGAGCTTCTCGCCGATGAGGCCCTCGATCTGGTGGCGCGAGACGGCCGGATAGGGCAGCTCGTCGCCGGTCACGAACAGGTAGCCGCGCTTCCTGCGCTTGACCCAGCAGTCCATGTCGGTGTGCTGCGCCATCACGTAGAAGGCGAGCTCGTAGCTTTCCTCGCCGGTGCCGCCGCCACCGCCTTCCAGGTAGCTCCAGGTGAGCCACTGGTCCATGAGGTTGGCGGTCGATTCGAACTGGCCGACCTGCAGCGGCGCATGGTCGGAGTTGGCGTCGCCGATGGCCATGAACAGGAGTTGCGGGTCCGCCACGCCGCAATCGGTCAGCAGCTTCATGAAGGTGGGCAGCTCGCGGCGCGCGAGGATCTGCGGGATGTCGCCCATGGAGCCGGTCACGTCCAGCGCGAAGGCGATGCCCAGCGAGTTCGGATGGTCGGCGTTGTCGCGCGATTCGCGCACCTTGAGCCCTTGCGGGTTCATCAGCGGATGCGTGGAACGCTGCGTGAAGACTTCCGCGCCCGGTCTCGCGGCGCGGTCGGCGATGAGTGCCGTGTGGGCGGCGTGCGAGTAGTTTCCGTAGCCCATGGGTTCTGCTCCTCTGTGACTGTTGTACGTATGCGTTGATTCAGGCGCCGGCGTGCGGTGCAGGCGCCGGATCGAAATGGACGAACCGCGGCGCACCGAAAGCTTCGCGCGAAGCCGCCGACAGCGCCTGCTCGATGCCCTGCGCGCCCAGGCGCCCGCAGGCGGCTGCGTCCTCGCTGCATTCGCGCAGCAAGGCGGCGAGAGGCGCGGGTGTGCGGGCACCAAGGCCGGGCTCGCCGGGTGCTGCGCCGTGCAGAACGGCGCGCACGGCCCAGGCCGATTGCATCAGGTCGCGCGCGACGGCTGCGTCGTGCGCCGGCCCGGTGGCCTGCTGCGCGCGCGACCAGCCGATGAGCAGCACGCCATGGTCGCGCGGATGCACGAGCGCATGCGAGGGCGACAGGTCGCGGTGCGTCCAGCCGGCGCCATGAACGAAGGCCAGCACTTCCAGCATGCGGCGCCAGATCCATACGGCGTGGCGCGGGTCGATGCCTTGCGGGTTGGCCTGCCGCACGTCTTGCAGGCTGCCCCAGAAACCGGTCGGGTGGCGCAACACCAGCGCCTGCCGCGAGCCGTCGCTCATTGCGCTCGCCAGCCCTTCGGCCACGCCGATGCCCAGCGGCTGGGGCAGGCGGCGGGTGAAGTAGGCCGCGCCGGGCACGGAAAGATCCTGCAGGGCTTGCAGCACGGTGAATTCGCGCTGCAGCACGCCGTCTGCCGAACTCTCGCGTGCAAGCTTGAAGGTGACGCGCTCGGGCAGCGCGCCCAGTCGTTCGGCCAGCAGTACATCGCTGTGCTCGCCGGTGGCCAGCGGCGCGAGCACGCGGTAGCGACCGCCGCGCCACGCAAGAACGCGGCCGCCGGGCACGTCGGCATTGGCCCGGCGCCATGCGGCACGGAAGCTCTCGCGCTCGACGGTCTCCTGCCCACGCACCACGGTGGCGCCGCAGTAGCTGCAGTTCACCGTGCGCCACCGGGCGGCGCGCGACAGGGGCGCGGAGCACTGGGGGCAGCTGAGAGCCTGCAGCGACAGCATGGCCCGCGCCCTACTCTTCCCTGGGCGGGGCCGTCGGGTCCGGCGAGGCCAGCACCCGGTCGATGCGGCGGCCTTCGAGCGCGACGATCTCGAAGCACCAGCCGGCGCAGTCGATCTGCTCGCCCACCTCCGGCAGGTGGCCCGACACGGCCATCAGCAGGCCGGCCACGGTGTTGTAGAGGCCGCGCTCCTCGTCGGGCAACTCGCGAATGCCCAGGCGCGCGCGCAACTCCGACACGGGCATGAGGCCGTCGAGCTCCCAGAGGCCGTCGGCGCGCTGGTGCGCCCAGGCGTCGGTCTGCATGCCGGGCTGCAGCTCGCCGGTGATGGCTTCGAGCAGGTCGCGCGGTGTCATGAGGCCCTGCACCACGCCGTATTCGTCGACCACGAACACGAGCCGGCCGGCGCGGGCGCGGAACTGCTCCAGCAGCTCCATGCCGGTGAGGGTCTCGGGCACGAACACGGCGGGCGACGCCTCCTGGCCCAGCACGCCGGTGTGCGCGGGGCCCAGGCGCAGCAGGTGCGCAACGCTGATCACACCGACCACGTCGTCCAGCGAATTGCGGCACACCGGATACCAGGAGTGCACCAGGTTGAGCGCGCCCGCGTCGGCCACCTTCTGCAGCGCCTGCTGCACGGTGAAGGAGGCGTCGAGCCATTCGATGTCGGCGCGCGGGATCATCAGCGACGACAGGCGCCTGTCGTCGAGGTGGAACACGTTGCGCACCATCTGGTGCTCGTGCTGCTCGATGACGCCGGCGTCCACGCCCTCCTCGAGGCTGGCGGAGATTTCCTCCTCGGTCACCGAACGCGCCGCGTTGGCGTCGATGCGCAGCACCTTCAGCGTGGCGGCGGTGGCGCCCGCCAGCAGCCACACGAAGGGCTTCGCGCCCTTGGCCAGCCCGCGCATCGGGCGAGACACCCAGCGCGCCACCGGCTCGGGATAGAGCTGGCCGATGCGCTTGGGCACCAGCTCGCCGAAGATGATGGTGAAGAAGGTGATGCAGGTGACCACCAGCGCGGTCGACGCGATGCTGGCCGTGCCGCGGCCCATGCCCAGCCCTTCCATCCACACGCCGAGCGGCTCGGCGAAGGCGGCCTCGCCCACGATGCCGCTGAGCATGCCGATGGAGGTGATGCCGATCTGCACCGTCGAGAGGAACTGCGTGGGCGATTCCATCAGCTTCAGCGCGGCCACCGCGCCGGCGTCTCCCGTTTCGGCCAATGCCGCGAGACGTGCGCGCCGGCTGGTGGAAAGGGCCATTTCGGACATTGCGAACAACGCGTTCAGCGTGGTCAGCAAGGCCAGGAGGAAGACATCCATGAACTGAGGGAGAGAATGGGGGAATGGCACTTTACTTGATCGGCGACCTGCAGGGCTGCGACGCCCCCTTCCAGCGGCTGCTGCGGAAGATCGACTTCTCCCCCAGCCGCGACACCCTCGTGCTGCTGGGCGACCTGGTGAACCGGGGCCCCGATTCGCTCTCGGTGCTGCGCCACGTGCAGGGCTACGGCGCCTCGGCACTGAGCCTGCTGGGCAACCACGACCTGCACCTGCTGGGCGTGGCGCACGGCGCGCGCAAGGCCGGCCGCAAGGACACGCTGGGCGAGCTTCTCGCCGCCGCGGATGCCGAGGCGCTGCTCGACTGGCTGCGCAACCAGCACATGGCGCTGCACATGCGCATAGGCGCCGGCGACCTGCTGATGGTGCATGCGGGCGTGCTGCCGCAATGGACGGTGGGCGACACGCTGGTGCTGGCCTCCGAGCTCGAGTCGGTGCTGCGCGGCCCGGCGCTGGGCGAATTCCTGATGTCGATGTACGGCAACGAGCCGGCCCGATGGAGCGACACGCTCACCGGAAGCGCTCGCCTGCGCGCCATCGTCAACGCGCTGACGCGCATGCGCTTCTGCACCGCGGACGGCGTGATGGAGTTCGAGGCGAAAGACAGCGCCGCCACCGCGCCCGAGGGCTACATGCCGTGGTTCGACGTGCCCGGGCGCAAGACGGCCAACGCCACCGTCGCATTCGGCCACTGGTCCACGCTGGGCTGGCTCTCGCGGCCCGACCTGCTGTCCACCGACACCGGCTGCGTCTGGGGCGGCTGCCTCAGCGCGGTACGCATCGGCGCGACGCTGGACGAGCGCGAGCTGATCCAGGTCGAGTGCGAGCAGGCGCAGAAGCCGGGCAAGTAGCTGGCGGCGGAGGAATCAGGAAGAAGGCAGCCGGAACTTGTCGAGCGACATGCGCTGGCCGCCCTTCTCGTCGAAGTTGCCGGGCGCCAGCCAGCGCTCGAAGGCCGTGCGCAGCGCCGGCCACTCGCTGTCGATGATCGAGAACCACGCCGTATCGCGTGTGCGGCCCTTGTAGATCACCGCCTGGCGGAACAGCCCCTCGTACCTGAAGCCCAGCCGCAGCGCCGCGCGCTTCGAGGGCTCGTTGAAGTTGTCGCACTTCCATTCGTAGCGGCGGTACCCCAGCTCGTCGAAGGCGAACTTCATCAGCAGGTACTGCGCCTCGGTGGACATCGGCGTGTTCTTGAGCAGTGGCGAGAAGTTGACGGTGCCCACCTCGATGGTCCCGTTGGCCGGATCGATGCGCATCAGCGCCAGCGAACCCACGGCGCGGCCGCTTCGCACGTCGACGACGGCGAAGTGCAGCGGATCGCAGCTCTTCGCGATGCGCTCGACATAGGCCCGCAGGCCGGCCAGATCGGCGGGCCGCTCCACGCCAAGGTAGGTCCAGTCGCGACCATCCGGCGCCTGCGCATAGGCGGCGTACAAATCGTCGGCGTGTTTTGCAACGTCGAGCGGCTCGAGCCTGCAGAAACGGCCCTCGATGACGCGGCGCGGCGGCAGGGCGCGGGGCGTCCATTCGGGAACCTCGGGGCCGATGGACTGGCCGAACTCGTTCTGGCGGGCTGACATGGGTGGAAGCTTTCGGTGGATGGTGAACGGCGGGGCCGGAGAGCGCTAAAGTAGCCGCAACGTGGCGCCACGAGAAGTGCCATGCAGATCCAATTTCATGGTGCCACGCTCCACTTCCCCCTTGCTCGAATCCCCGCTCTCCAGGGAGCGCCGGTCGGGCCCGATGCAGCGCCAGCTGCACGACCGCCTCAAGAACGCCATCCTCGACGGCAGCCTCGCCCCCGGCAGCCGCCTGCCGGGCTCGCGTGCGCTGGCCGAGGCGCTCGGCATCTCGCGCAATACGGTCACCGCCACCTACGAGCATCTGGCGGCCGAAGGCTATGTGCGGCCCGACAGGCAGGGCACACGCGTGGCCGAGCTCTCGTCGCCGGCGCCATCGAAGCGTGAGCGTGCTGGCAAGCAGGCCGGCACGCCGGCCACCGCGCAGCGCCTCGCAAGGATCCTGCCGAGCGCTCCACGTGCCGACATGGGCGCGGCGCTGCGTCCCGGGGTGCCCGCGCTGTCGCACTTTCCGCTGGCCGCATGGCGTCGCTCGCTGGAACGTGCGATCCGCGGCGGCTGCTGCGCGGCTCTGGGCTACGGCGACGCGCTGGGCGAGCCGGCGCTGCGCGCTGCCATTGCGCGGCACCTGTCGGTGGCGCGCGGCGTGCGCTGCGAGCCGCGGCAGGTCGTCATCGCCGAAGGCGCGCAGGAAGCCATCTCGCTGTGCGTGCGCCTGCTGTCCAACCCCGGCGAGACCGGCTGGGTCGAAGATCCGGGCTACCGCGGCGCGAAAGCCGCCATGCATGCGGGCGACATGCGCATCGTGCCCATGCGCGTCAATGCCGAGGGCCTCTGCGTGAGCGAGCGCGACTGGCGCAAGCACCCGCCGCGGCTGGTCTACACCACGCCGTCGCACCAGTACCCGGCCGGCTCGGTGCTGAGCATCGCGCGCCGGCTGGAGCTGATCGCGCAGGCCCGGCGGCACGGCGCGTGGATCGTCGAGGACGACTACGACAGCGAGTTCCGCCACACGGGCGAGCCCATCGTGGCCATGCAGGGGCTGGTGGACGACGCGCCGGTGCTCTACGTCGGCTCCTTCAGCAAGACCATGTTCCCGTCGCTGCGGCTCGGCTTCCTGGTGCTGCCCGAGCGCCTGGTGTCCGCCGTGCAGGCACCGCTGGAGGAGATGCTGCGCGGCGGCCATCGCCACGAGCAGCTCGCCATGGCCGACTTCATCGAGAGCGGCCAGTTCAGCAGGCACCTGGGCCGCATGCGCAGGCTGTACCGCGACCGACAGCAGGCACTGCGGCTCGCGCTCGAAAAGCATTTCGAGGTGCCGCACGAGATCGACGGCGGCCACTGCGGCATGCATCTCACCGTGCGCCTGCCCGGGCGCTTCGACGACCGGAGGATCGCCGCCGAGGCGCTGCGCCAGCGCATCGCGCCCACGCCGCTGTCGGGCTTCGCGATGCGGCCGATGCCATCGGACAACGGGCTGGTGCTGGGCTATGGAAACACGGCGAGCGAGCTCTTCGCGCCGCTGGTCACGCGGCTGTCGCAGCTCGCGCGGGCCTCGGAACCCGGCGGCGTCTAGCCGAGCTTGCCCACCACGTGCTCGCGCCTGAAATTGCGCGGCGTGCTCCCCACCACCTGCCGGAAGCGCCGGTTGAAGTACGCCTCGTCGGCAAAGCCGCACTGGTGCGCGATCTCCCGCACCAGCAGCGAGGTGGACGCGAGCAGCTCCTTCGCGCGCTCGATGCGCCGCTCGGTCACGAGGTCGGTGAAGGTGCGATCGGTTTCCTTGCGCAGCAGGTTGGCCAGGTAGTTGGGCGAAAGGAATGCGGCCGCCGCGGCGTCGGTCAGCGACAGCGGCTTGTCGAGGTTGTCGCGCACGTAGCGCACGACGCGCTGCAGGGCGTCGCGCTGCGAAGTCTTGCCGTCGTGCTGCAGCGAAAGCCGCATCAGCGCGTTCTCCTGCCGCATGCAGGCCAGGCCGACGATCTGCTGCAGGATGCCGCGCATGGCAGTCTTTGCGCCGAAGCTGCGGCTCGCGTTCAGCGCATGCAGCTCGTCGAGCCAGCCGCGGATGCGCGCGAAGTCGGCCTCGTCGAAGGCGAAGTCGACGTATTCCTGGAACAGGAAGGGCGCGAGGTCGGGATGGCGCGCGAGCGGCACGTCTTCCAGGTCGAGCGCGTCGACATCGAGCTCGGGCCACAGGAAGCGCTGGTCGAAGTTGACGATGCAGTACAGCGCCTCGGGCGGATGCGGGATCACGTGCACCCGGTACGGCAGCACGAAGCTCAGGTGGCGCGGTCCGAAGGGGCGCACCTCGCCGCCGATGGACTGCTGCGAGCTGCCCTCGATGCCGATCTGGATCTGGAAATAGGCATGCCGGTGCGGCAGCGTGAGTTCGTTGCGCGCACCCTGGAAGCGGATGTCGAAGTCCAGGTGGTCGGCACGCTCGTGCATGCCGTAGGTGCGGACTGACGTGGGGGTGGAGGAGCGCATCGGGGCAGGCGTCTTCGTCTTTCGCCCGTGAGGGTACGCCATCTGGCGCACCGGCGATCCGGTCGCACCCGCCGGATCTGGTGAGCGCCCTGTCTTCGGGCTCAGACGACCGCGACTTCGAGCACGCCCACGCCCGCCACGCTGCCGCGCATGCGGTCGCCGCGCTGCACCGCCGCCACGCCGGCCGGCGTGCCGGTGAAGATCAGGTCGCCGGGCTGCAGCGTGAACAGCGTCGAGAGGTAGGCGATGGTGTCGGGCACGTTCCAGATCATGTCGGCGAGGTCGCCCACCTGGCGCTGGGCGCCGTTCACGTCGAGGCGGATCTCGCCGCTGGCCGGATGGCCGGCCCTGGCCACCGGCACCAGCTCGCCGCAGGGCGCGGAGCCGTCGAAGGCCTTGCCGGTGTCCCAGGGCCGGCCCATCTTCTTGGCCTCGCCCTGCAGGTCGCGGCGGGTCATGTCGAGGCCGACGGCGTAGCCGTAGACGTGGCCGAGCGCGTCGGCGGCGGCGATGTTCGCGCCGCCGGTCTTCAGCGCGACCACGAGTTCGATCTCGTGGTGCACGTCGTTCGACAGCGGCGGATAGGCGAACTCGCCGCCGTCGGCCACGATGGCGCTAGCCGGCTTCATGAAGAAGAACGGCGGCTCGCGGTCGGGGTTGTGGCCCATCTCGCGGGCGTGCTCGGAGTAGTTGCGGCCCACGCAGAAGATGCGGTTGACAGGGAAGCGGACCTGATCGCCCTGGATGGGCAGCGAATGGACGGGGGCGGGGGAAATGGCATAGGAAGTCATGCGACGACTCTAGCCAGCGCAACTCCGCGCCCCGCGCACGCAACTACGCGAGTCTTGGACTCAGCTACGGTCGCGCGTTTTTTCAGCCGGCCACGCCGAAGCTGGTGTCGAAGGTGCCCTTCACGTCCAGCGGCTGCCTGATGAGCCCCACCTGCCGGTAGAAGTCGGCCGTGCCCTGCTGGTCGGCGATGACCTGCGCGTCGATGGCCACCCACTTCTGCTGCCGCCGCTCGAACTGCAGCTTCGCCGCCTCGGGCGGAATGCCGATGATGCGCGCCAGCGCGGCCGAGTAGGCATCGACGTTGCGGTACGACCAGAGCTGCGCCTTCACCACGCGCTGCAGAAAATCCTGCAGAACCGGCCGCTTGGAAGCGATGGCGCTGTCGGTGGCCGCGAGGTAGCTCAGCCCCGGCAGCAGCCCGCGCCCGCTCACGAGCACGCGCGCGTGCTTGCTGACCTCGGCCAGCGCGGTGTAGGGCTCCCAGGTGGCCCAGGCGTCGACCGAGCCCTGCGTGAGCGCGAGCTTGGCGTCCGCCGGCGCCAGGAAGCGCAGGTTCACGTCCTCCGGCTTGAGGCCGGTCGAGGTGATGGCCTTGAGCGTGACGTAGTGGCCGATGGAGCCGCGATTGGTCGCGACGCTCTTGCCCTTCAGGTCGGCGGCAGTCTTCAGCGGCGAGTCGGGCCGCACGAGCACGGCCGTGCCGTAGGAGTCGGAGCGGTTCGCGCCGATGGCCTTCACGCGCGTGCCGGCCGCCAGCGCGAAGATCAGTGGCGCGTCGCCGATGGGGCCCGAGTCGACGGCGGCGGCATTGAGCGCCTCCGCCAGCGGCGCGGCGGCCGGGAACTCCGACCACTGGATGTCGTAGCTGAGCCCTTCGAGCCCGCCGGCTGCTTCGAGCAGCGCGCGCAGCCCGCCCTTCTGGTCGCCGGCCTTGAGCACCGGACGGCCCTGTGCAAAGGCCACGCCGGGTAATGCGACAGCGGCTGCAATGGCCGTGCCCTGGGCAAGAAGCTGACGACGGGAACTGTTGTGGCTCATGCGGATGCGGCTCGTATTTCTGTTCATGCCAGGGGATCGAAGGAAACGTGGTCGGCAAAGCGCACCGGGTCGGTGGTCTTCTTGAGTACGCCCACGCCGCGGAAGTCGCGGGCGTAGAACTCGACCTCGTCGCGCAGGTTGCGACCCAGCGGGTGGTGCTTGTGCGTGAGCGTGCCCAGCAGCGCGCGCAGGTCTTCCACCGCCACGTTGGGCGAATATTTCGAGAAGAGCCTGGCCGACTCGTTCGGGTTCTCGGCCACGTAGTCGGAGGCCTGCGCGATGGCGCGCACCAGCGAGGCGACCGTCGCCTTGTCCTTGCGCACGAGCTCGCCGCGCGCGCCGACGATGCAGCAGACCTTGTCCTTGTATTCGCCCGAGAGGTTGCTCGCCACCTCGACGTAGGCGCCCTGGTTGCGCTTCTCGATCAGGTAGATGTTGGGATCGCCGTCGGCAATGGCCTGGATCTCGCCCTTCTTCACTGCGATGTCGAGCAGGTCGGCCGGGTACTGGCGCCAGGTCACGTCCCTGTCGGCGTCGATGCCGTTCTTCGCGAGCAGGATCGAGAAGAAGTTCTTGCCCGGGCTCGCGATGTCCGACACGCCGATGGTCTTGCCCTTCAGGCTCGCGAGATTGGTGACGCCCGCGCCCTTGGCTCCCACCAGCCGCACGCAGCCGCCATGCGAGCTGCCGACGATCTTCACGTCGAAGCCCGATTCGAGCGGCTTGAGCCAGCGGTGGATCATGCCCACCGCGGCGTCGGCCTTGGCGGTGGCCAGCGATTCGAGCAGCTGGTCGGTGGAACCCGTGTAGTTGATGAGGTCGACCTGCAGGCCGTTGCGCTCGAAATAACCGCGCTCCTGCGCCACCACCACGGGCGAAAGGCAGAAGGCCGAGGCGTTCCAGGCGAAGGTGAGCTTGCGGGACTGCTGCGAGAAGGCCTGCGAGGCGATCAGGCCACCCGAGGCGACCACGGCGGCGGCGCCGCCTGCGCGCAGCACGCTGCGGCGGGAAAGAGTGGGGGTCATCATGTTCGCGTCAGAGCAGCAGTTCGGGCTCGGCCTCGACCAGGCCTTCGTAGAGGCTGTCGAAGGAATGGATGGCGCCTTCGGGCCCGCCGATCTGGCTGTGCGTGTGACGCGCCGTGGCCTCGTCGATGGGCTGCGGCCTGCCCGCGGCCTCGGCCAGCAGCTGCGTGTGGCAGGCGTTGTCCAGCGCGATGTACCACCAGGCGGCAGCTTCCACCGTGGGGCCCGCCGTCAGGATGCCGTGGTTCTTGAGGATCGCGCCCTTCCTGTCGCCCAGCGCCTGGGCGATGCGCTCGCCCTCGCTGGTGTCGACCACCATGCCGGTGAAGTCGTCGAACAGCGCCACGTCGTCGTGGAACACGCAGCTGTCCTGCGTGATGGTGTCGAGCTTGCGGCCCAGCGTCGACCAGGCCTTGCCGTAGGTCGAGTGCGTGTGAGCGGCGGCGACGATCTTCGGGTTGTGCTCGTGGATGGCCGCGTGGATCGCAAAGGCCGCCTTGTTGAGCGGCCTGTCGCCGATCACGGTCTCGCCCTTCGAGTTGACGAGCAGCAGGTCGGAGACCTTGATGCGCGAGAAATGGATGCCCAGCGGGTTCACCCAAAAGTGGTCGGTGAGCTCCGGGTCGCGCGCCGTGATGTGGCCGGCAAGCCCCTGCGCGAAACCGAAGCGTGCGAACAGGCGGAAGGCGCCCGCCAGGCGCTCCTGCCGGTGGCGGCGCTCCGCCTGCACGGTGGTGCGCGGCGGGACGGGATCGAACCAGTATTTCTGCTGCGGGTTCTGGTTGAGCTTCAGGGGCTGCGAAGCCGCGCTGCGGTCGATGGAAAGAACTGCGCTCATGGTGATTCCTCAGGCCGCCTTGCGTTGTTGCTGCGCGCGCTGCGCCACCAGCTCGCGCGTGCGCGGGATCAGCTCGCGGCCGTAGTCGAGCGCGTCTTCCAGTGGATCGAAGCCGCGGATCAGGAAGGTGGTCACGCCCAGGTCGTAGTAGTCGAGCAGCGCATCGGCCACCTGCTCGGGCGTGCCGACCAGCGCGGTGCTGTTGGAACGCCCACCGATTTCCTGCGCCACCGCGGTCCACAGCCGCTTGTCGAGCCGTGAGCCCTTCTCCGCCGCGGCCAGCAGGCGCTTGGCGCCTTCGCTCTGCTGGGGGCCGCCGCGGTTGTAGCCCTGCACCACGCGCAACCTTTTGGTCTCGGCCAGGATGTTCTCGGCGCGCGCCCATGCGGCCTCCTCGGTATCGGCCAGGATCGGCCGGAACGACACCGAGAAGCGCACGCTGCGCCCATGCTTCGCCGCCTCGGCGCGCACGCGCGCGGTGAGTTCGCGCGCCTGGTCGAGCGATTCGCCCCACAGCGCGTAGACGTCGGCGTACTTGCCCGCCACCGGAATCGCTGCCTCCGAGGCACCGCCGAAGTACACCGGCACGTGCGGCCTGCCGTTGCGCGTCTGCAGCGGCCTCACTTCGGAGAAGGCGTTCTGGAAGCGGTAGTGCGCGCCTTCGTGGTCGAAGGGCTTCTCCGCCGTCCACACCTTGTGCAGCACCTCGAGGTACTCGTCGGTGCGCGCGTAGCGTTGGTCGTGGTCGAGCCAGTCGCCGTCGCGGCGCTGCTCCTCGTCGGAGCCGCCGGAGATGTAGTGCACCGCGAGCCGGCCGCCGCTGAACTGGTCGAGCGAGGCGAACTGCCGCGCGGCCAGCGTGG
Source organism: Variovorax sp. 350MFTsu5.1 (assembly GCF_048302515.1). Lineage (NCBI taxonomy): Bacteria > Pseudomonadati > Pseudomonadota > Betaproteobacteria > Burkholderiales > Comamonadaceae > Variovorax > Variovorax sp. 350MFTsu5.1. The sequence continues at coordinate 4,908,261 of NZ_CP157620.1, forward strand.
GCGCGACGAAGCCGGGGCGGTGCGCGAGCATGAAGTGGATGCGCTCGGTCACCGAGGCCGCATAGGCCACGGTGAGCGTGGCGTCGGGGCTGGTCGAGTGGTGCGGCACGAGAACGCGGTCGAAACCCGCGGTCTCGTGGGCCTGCGCGAAGGCGCGCACGTAGTCGCGGTCGAGCGCGGGGCCCTTGGCCGGGTGGATCTCCGAGACTTTCTGGCCCTGGATCATGCCGATGAATTCGACGAGGCCGTCTTGTTGCTGTGGCTGCTGGCTCATGGTGCTGTCCTTGTTTGAATGTTCATGGAAGGTGGTTGTCAGGCGGCGGGCAGGCGCAGCACGCTCTCGAAGCTGCGGTCCCACAGGGGCTTCACATCGGCCGGGCCGTCGAGCACGCCGATCTTCAGGAAGGTGTCGGCCACGTCCTGGTGGCTGCGCACCACCGCGTCGCTGACCGGGCCCAGGCTGTAGTCGCCGCTGCGGCGGTTGAACAGCTCGACGATGTCGCCCACCGGTACGCGCGTCTCGGCCGACTGGGCGCGGGCGTAGGCGAGGAAATTGCCGTTGATCCACGCGAACGAACGCTGCAGCCGCTGCAGCAGGTCGGCCAGCGCGGCGCGGCGAAGCTGGTCGTCGAGCGCGCGCGGATTGGCGTAGATCGGGAAGTTGCCCGAGAGATAGCCCACGCCGGTCTTGATGACCCGCGCCCCGTACTGGGTGCGCGCGAGTTGGCCGTTGTAGCCGTAGATGGCCCAGGCATCGAGGTCGCCGCGCGCGAAGGCTGAAAGGCCGTCCGAAGGCGTGAGGCTCACGGCCTGGATGTCGTTGAACGTGAGGCCCGCCTCGGCCAGCTGCTTGGCGAGGTAGTAGTGCGAAGTGGTGGCGCGCACGTAGCCCACGCGCTTGCCCTTGAAGTCGGCGATGCTGCGGATCAGCGCGTCCTTGCGCGCCAGCGTGGCCTGGTTGTTCAGGTCCTCGTGCGTCACGGCCACCAGCTTCACGCTGGATTTCTGCCGCGCCGCGAACACCGGCGGAATCTCGCTGCCCGAGCCGAGGTCGAGCGCGTCGCCGTTGATGGCCTCGATGTGCAGCACGCCGTTGTTGAGCTCGCGCCAGTCGATCTTGTACGGCGTGCCGGCCTGGCCCGACGCAGTGAGCAACGGCCGCCACAGGCCCTTGTAGGTGCCCACGCGCAACGTGACGCCAGAGAGGTCGCGTGATGGCGCAGTGGCTTGCGCCCAGCTGCCAGAGCCGGTGGCGGCGAGCGCCGCGGCGGTCTGCAGCAGCCGGCGACGGTCCGGAAGAAAGTCTGATTTCATGCACCCGGACCGTAACCAGGCGCCGCGCGGAAACGAACGCAGAAAAACGAGTTTGCATATGCGGGATGCGTCGTTTTCGCGCGGCGGGCGGGCCGCTACCGTGCGGAAACCATGAGTGCACTTCCCTTGCGCCGCGCCAGCGCCGCGCCCGAACACCCCTCCCCCGCCACCGTCGATGCTTCCGTGCTGGCCCGCCTCACGGCCCAGTTCGCAGCCACCGCCGCCGACCACGACCTGAGCGGCGCCTTCCCTCGCGAGAACTTCGCGGCGCTGCAGGCGCGCGGCCTGATCGGCCTGGTCGCGCCCGCCGAGCACGGCGGCGGCGGCGCCACGCTGGCGACGGCCCGGCGCGTGATCTCGGCGGTGGCGCGCGGCGAGCCGGCCACGGCGCTGATCCTCACGATGACCTACCTGCAGCACCATGCGCTGACGCGCCCGAACAGCCGCTGGCCCGCGCACCTGCGCGAGCGAGTGGCGCGCGACGCGGTGGAGAACGGCGCACTCATCAACGCGCTGCGCGTGGAGCCGGCGCTGGGCTCGCCCGCGCGCGGCGGCCTGCCCGGCACGGTCGCACGTCGCCACGGTGACGGCTGGCAGATCGACGGCCACAAGCTCTATACCACCGGCATCGAAGGCCTGAGCTGGCTCGCCGTGTGGGCGCGCACGGACGAGGCGCAGCCGCGCACCGGCGTGTTCCTGGTGCCGCGCAACGCGCCCGGCGTACGCGTGATCGCGAGCTGGGACCACCTGGGCCTGCGCGCCTCGGGCAGCCACGAAGTCGTCTTCGAGAACGTCGCGATCGACGCCGACCATGCAGTGGACCTGCGCGCGGCGGCCGACTGGGCGCCCGACGCGGGCAGCCAGACCGACATCGACGCCCACGCCGCGCAGCAGGCGTGGATGACCGTGCTGCTCGGCAGCCTCTACGACGCGGTAGCGCAAGCCGCGCGCGACTGGCTGGTCGACTTCCTGAACCGGCGCGCGCCTGGCAGCCTCGGCGCGCCGCTGGCCAGCCTGCCGCGCGTGCAGGAGCACGTCGGCGAGATCGAGGCGCTGCTGCGCACCAACCGCGTGCTGCTGGACGACGCCACCGCTGCGGTCGACGGCGGCCATGCGCAGCCGGCCACCGACAGCGGCCTGCTCAAGTACACGGTGACGGGCAACGCGATCCGCGTGGTCGAACTCGCGCTGCAGCTGAGCGGCAACCATGGCCTCTCGCGGCGCAACCCGCTGGAGCGGCACTACCGCGACGTGCTGTGCAGCCGCATCCACACGCCGCAGAACGACGCGATTCTGGTGGCGGCGGGCAAGCGCGCGCTGTTGTCTTCGGGGGCTGCGGCATGAGGTCTGCGCTCTTCTCCAGGTCATCACGGCGTGGCTGGCTCAAGCAAGGCGCCGCGCTGTCGCTGACCGCTGCCGGCTCGCTGCGCGCCTTTGCGCAGCCCCAGACCGCGCTGGTGCTCGGCGACCAGGCCGGTGGCCTGCGCTCGCTGTTCGAGGCCTCGCGCGCGCTCGACGGCGCCCCATTTGCCTACCGCTGGGCCAACTTCCAGGGCGCCGCGCCGCTCTTCGAGGCGCAGCGCAGCTCGGCGGTGGACACCGCCATGGCCGGCGACCTGCCCGTGCTTGCCGCAGCCGTGGGCAAGACGCCGCTGAAGATCGTCGCCACGCGCGTCGGCAAGGCCGATTCGCTGGGCATCGTGGTGCAGCCCGATTCGCCGCTGCGCAGCGTCGCGGACCTGCGCGGCAAGACGGTGATCGTGTCTTCCGCGCGCGGCAGCATCTCGCAGTACCAGCTCTACGGCGCGCTCGAAGAAGCCGGCGTGAAGCGCGAGGAGGTGACGGTGAAGTTCGTGCTGCCCACCGACGCGGCCGCGGCCTTCGCGTCGAGGCAGATCGACGCCTGGGCCATCTTCGACCCCTACTACACCATCGCCGTGCAGCAGGGCGGGCGCATCTTGCGCGACGGGCGCGGCATCAACACCGCGCTGGGCTTCATCACGGCCACCGAGTCTTCGCTGGCCGACCCTGCCAAGCGCGCGGCCATCGTGCAGTTCCTCGACCGGCTCGCGCGCGCGGGCGACTGGGCGCTGGCCAATCCCGAGGCATATGCCCAGGCCTACAGCCAGCTCACGCGGCTGCCCATCGAGTCGTCGCGCATCATCACCGCGCGGGCCTCGGTGGCGGGACGGCCGGTGAGCGAGGCCGACATCGCCGCGCTGCAGACGGTGGCCGACCGCTCGGCGCGAGACGGCATCCTGCCGGTGCGGGTGGACGTGCGCGCGATCACCGACACTGGGGTCTGGAAACGCCCCGCATGACGACAAACTCCCTGACTCCCCTTCGCGAATTCGTCGGCGCCTTCGGCAGGCTGCTCGATGGCGCGCCCGACGAGCCGCGCATTCTTTCGGAAGGCGGCGCGCTGCTGCGCAAGCTGGTGTCGCGCGACGACTGGCTGCCGGAAGCCTTCGCACAACCCGACCCCGTGTACTACCGGCAGTTCCTGCTGCACGCCGACAGCACCGAGCGCTTCTCGGTCGTGAGCTTCGTGTGGGGACCGGGGCAGGCCACGCCCGTGCACGACCACACGGTGTGGGGGCTGATCGGCATGCTGCGCGGCTCGGAGTTCAGCCAGGGCTATGCGCTGGACAGCGTCGGGAACGCGCGCCCGCATGGCGAGGCGGTGCGGCTCGACCCCGGCCAGGTGGAGGCGGTATCGCCCACCGTCGGCGACCTGCACCGCGTGCACAACGCGCACGCCGACCGGGTCTCGATCAGCATCCACGTGTACGGCGCGAACATCGGCGCCGTGCGGCGGCATACTTACCCGGCGGAGGGCGGCCGCAAGCCCTTCGTCTCCGGTTACTCCAACACGCTGCTGCCCAACCTGTGGGACCGCAGCGCAGAACTCAGAGCCTCGACAGACGCATGACGACGACCACCGCCAACAGCTTTCCCGTTCTTTCCTACGCCGCCGTGCGCGAGCGGCTCATCGCCCGCGACGAGACCGCGCTGCTCGACGTGCGCGAGGAAGACCCGTTTGCGCAGGAGCACCCGCTGTGGGCGGCCAACCTGCCGCTGTCGCGCATCGAGATCGAGGCCTGGCGGCGCATTCCGCGGCGCGACACGCTCATCGTGCTGTACGGCGAACACGCCGGCACCGACCTCGCGCCGCAGGCCGCGCGCACCCTCGCCGCGCTGGGCTACACCAACGTGCACCTGCTCGACGGCGGCCTCGAAGGCTGGCGCAAGGCCGGCGGCGAACTGTTCCGCGACGTGAACGTGCCGAGCAAGTCCTTCGGCGAGCTGGTCGAGCACGAGCGGCACACGCCGTCGCTCTCGGCGCCCGAGGTGAAGGCACTGATCGACGCGAAGGCCGACGTGGTGGTGCTCGACGCGCGCCGCTTCGACGAATACCAGACGATGAGCATTCCCTCGGCCACGAGCGTACCGGGCGCGGAAATGGTGCTGCGCGTGCGCGAGCTGGCGCCCGATCCGGCGACGCGGGTGATCGTGAACTGCGCGGGCCGCACCCGCAGCATCATCGGCACGCAGTCGCTGGTGAATGCGGGCATCCCGAACCCCGTGGCGGCGCTGCGCAACGGCACCATCGGCTGGAAGCTGGCCGGACAGGTGCTCGACCACGGCGCGGACAGGCAGGCCCCGGCGGCCGTGTCCGAAGCCCATCGCGCGCAGGCGCAGGCCGATGCGCGACGCGTGGCCGACAAGGCGGGCGTGCATCGCATCGCGCTGGACGCGCTGCACACGCTGGAGGCTCCGGGACGCACCGTCTACCGCTTCGACGTGCGCACGCCAGAGGAATATGCGGCGGGCCACCTGCCCGGCTTCGCCAGCGCGCCCGGCGGGCAGCTGGTGCAGGAAACCGATCACCAGGTGCCGGTGCGCGGCGCGCGCATCGTGCTGGCGGACGACGACGGCGTGCGCGCATCGATGAGTGCGTCATGGCTGGCGCAGATGGGGTGGGAGGTCTATGTGCTCGATGCGGTGCCGGCAGCGGCCGACTTCAGCGAGACGACTACTCCCGCGAGCGCATACCCCCAGGTTGCCGTCGCGGTGAGCGAGATCGCACCGGCCGAGCTGGCTGCGCTGCTGAAGCAGCCGGGCACCGCGGTGATCGACGTGACCACCAGCGCCAATTACGTGAAGCGCCACATTCCGGGCGCCTGGTATGCGATCCGCGCGCAGTTGCCGCAGGCGATCGACACGGCCATCCCGCCCTCGTCGCGCTACGTGCTGACCTGCGGCAGCAGCCTGCTCGCCCGCTATGCCGCGGCCGACCTGCGCGCGCTGCTCGATGCTCGCGGCCAGCGCGATGCGCAGGTGCTGGTACTGGCCGGCGGCAATGCGGCATGGTTCGCCGTGGGCCTCGGCCAGGAAAGCGGCGAAACCCGCCTCGCGACCGCGCGCACCGACCGTTATCGCCGCCCCTATGAAGGCACCGATGCGCCAGCCGAGGCGATGCAGGCTTACCTGGATTGGGAGTACGGCCTTGTCGCGCAGTTGGGTCGCGATGGAACGCACCATTTCAGGGCGATCTGAAGACCTGGCAAGCGCGAAAGCGTTCTGAAAGGAAAGAGACACGCCGGTCACAGTGTGTCGCCCGGGTAAAGGCCGTCATCCGGCGGTACTGGACGACGTTGGAGGTTCACACCGACAACAACTCGTTCCAGGAGCTTCGCCATGAGATTCCCATCTCTTCTTGCAGTGTCCGCCACCGCCGTGCTGGCGGCCACGCTCACCGGCTGCGTGGTCGCGCCGGCCGCCCCCGCCCCCGTGTACGCGGCGCCTCCTGGCGTGGCCTACGTGGCGCCTACGTATGTATCGCCGGGCGTCGGCTTCGTGTGGGCATATCACCCGCGCTATGGCTGGGGCTGGCACCACCCGCAATACGGCTGGCATCGCGGCTGGAGGTGACCGGGCTCGCCCCCCGGCTGCGCGCACTTCGTGTCGCTGCGCCCCCTAACGGGGGCGATACCTGAGGCCCGGCAAAGCCGGTTCCTCGGTGTTCTCGAATCAGAAAAGGGGAGCGCCAGTGCCCTGTCGGGCGATCAACTCGGCTCGGCGCTCTTGAACAGGGCCGGGACCTTGCGCTTGGACTTGATGTTGCTGGAGATGCCGCGTCCGGGCGTCGAGGCCTTGGCGGCGGCTTCCCATGCCGGCGTCGCGTCGGGCTGGCCGGGCTCGTAGGGCTTGTCGAAGAACGGGTCGCGCGGCGCCGCGGGTGCGCGATGCGGGCGTCCGCCGCCGCCACGACGGGCGTCGGCGTCGCGGCGTTCGCGCGGCTGGTCGAGCACGTCGCGTGCATCGCCCGCTTCGCCTTCTTCGCGCCAGTGGCGGCGTCCGTCGTTGATGCGGCCGCGCGGGCGGTCCTCCTCGAATTCGACGGGTTCGAGCTCGATCTTCTTCTTGATCAGCTTCTCGATGTCGGCCACCAGGCGGGCATCGTTGCCGCCGCTGGCGAAGCTCACTGCCAGGCCCGAGGCGCCGGCGCGGCCGGTGCGGCCGATGCGGTGCACGTAGTCTTCTGCGTTGAACGGAATGTCGAAGTTGAAGACGGCGGGCACGTCCTTGATGTCGAGACCGCGGGCTGCGACGTCGGTGCACACCAGCAGGTCGACCTCGCCGGCCTTGAAGGCCGCGAGCGACTTCAGGCGCTCGTCCTGGCTCTTGTCGCCGTGCAGGGCCGAGGTGCGAAGGCCATCGCGCTCCAGCGAACGCGCGAGCCGCGCGCAACCAAGCTTGCTGTTGACGAAGACGAAGGCCTGCGTGATGCCGCGCTGGCGCACGATCTGCCTGAGCGCGCGGCGCTTGTCGTCGTCGGCCACGCTGTAGAAATGCTGCTCGACGGTTGAGGCCGTTTCGTTGGGCCGTGCCACTTCGATGGTGACCGGGTTCTGCAGGTAGCTGCCGGCCAGCCGCTTGATTTCGGGCGAGAAGGTCGCGGAGAACAGCAGCGTGGTGCGCTGCTTGGGCAGGTAGCTCAGGATGCGCTGCAGGTCGGGCAGGAAGCCGATGTCGAGCATGCGGTCGGCCTCGTCGAGCACCACGTACTCGACCTGGTTGAGCACCGCGTTCTTGGCTTCGATGTGATCGAGCAGCCGGCCCGGCGTGGCCACCAGCACTTCGACGCCCTTCTTCAGTTCCAGCGTCTGCGGCTTCATGTCGATGCCGCCGAACACCACCGTGCTGCGCAGGTTGGTGTACTTGGCATACAGCTTGATCTGCTGCGCAACCTGGTCGGCCAGCTCGCGCGTGGGCAGCAGCACCAGGGCCCGCACCGGATGCCGCGCGGGCGAGGTCGAGGCGTTTTCATGCTTGAGCATGCGCTGCAGCAGCGGGAGGGAGAAAGCCGCCGTCTTGCCGGTGCCGGTCTGGGCGGCGCCCATCACGTCCTGGCCCGAGAGCACGACCGGAATGGCCTGCGCCTGGATCGGAGTCATGGTCTCGTAGCCCATTTCGGCCACGGCGCGCGCCAGCGGTTCAGCCAGCAGTAGATTGGAGAAGGAGCTTGTCATTGAGCCCGCTATTGTCGCATTGCCGCAAAAAACGGCAGTGACCGCGCCATGACAACGCCCGCGCCGGCCAAATTGCTATTTATTCCATAGCATTCGAGCCAGCCTCAACGGGCGCTTGCAGCTACCGCAGCTCAGAGGCTGCGTGCATTGAAGGTGTCGCAGGCCTTGATGTCGCCGCTCTGGTAGCCCGTGCCGAACCAGCGCTGGCGCTGGGCGCTGGAGCCATGGGTGAAGCTGTCGGGCACCACCGCGCGGCCCGCGGAGCGCTGCAGCGCATCGTCGCCGATCTTCTGCGCGGCATTCATGGCGGCCTCGATGTCGCCCGGGTCGAGCCACTTCTTCGACTCCTGCGAATGATGGGCCCACACGCCCGCGAAGCAGTCGGCCTGCAGCTCGACGCGCACGCTCATCGCGTTGTTCTGCGTCTGGCTCAGGCGGTTGCGCATGCCGTCGACCTTGGCGGTGATGCCGAGCTCGTCCTGCACATGGTGGCCGACCTCGTGCGCGATGACGTAGGCCTGCGCGAACTCGCCCGGCGCGCCGAGCTGGTTCTTGAGCGTGTCGTAGAAACCCAGGTCGATGTAGACCTTCTGGTCGCCCGGGCAGTAGAACGGCCCCATGGCCGACTGGCCCGTGCCGCAGGCCGTGGGCGTCGCGTTGCGGAACAGCACGAGCCGCGGCGGATGGTAGGTGCCGCCGTTCTTGCGGAAGATGTCCGTCCAGACCACTTCGGTGTTCTTGAGCACGGTCGAAACGAAGGCGGCCTCGCGGTCGTTCGACGGCGGCCTGGGCGCGGGCCCCTGTTGCTGCTGTTGCACCTGGGCCGGGCCACCGCCGCCGCTGAGAAGACTCAGCACCGTGAGCGGGTTGATGCCGAAGACCCAGCCGGCGATCAGCGCGACCGCGATGGTCCCGATGCCGATGCCGCGGCCGCCGATGAAGCCGCCACCGCCTCCGCCGCCTTCACCGCGGCGGTCCTCGACGTTGTCCGATTGTTCGTTGCCTTCCCATCTCATCGCGCTCTCCTTGCCGGCCTTTTGCAGGAGTGATGGCCGGTGACCGCAGGATGGTACTTCGGGTGCGGCGCACCCGTGTAAGCGCTTATGCCGAACCGATCAGGTCTTCGGCAGGGTCACGCCACGCTGGCCCTGGTACTTGCCGCCGCGGTCCTTGTAGCTGGTTTCGCAGACCTCGTCGCTCTCGAAGAACAGCACCTGCGCGCAGCCCTCGCCCGCGTAGATCTTGGCGGGCAGCGGCGTGGTGTTGCTGAATTCGAGCGTCACGTAGCCTTCCCATTCGGGCTCGAAGGGTGTCACGTTGACGATGATGCCGCAGCGCGCATAGGTGCTCTTGCCCAGGCAGATGGTCAGCACGTTGCGCGGGATGCGGAAGTATTCGACGGTGCGTGCCAGCGCGAAGCTGTTGGGCGGGATGATGCAGTAGTCGCCGTGCATGTCCACGAAGCTCTTCTCGTCGAAGTTCTTCGGGTCGACCACCGTGCTGTGGATGTTGGTGAAGACCTTGAATTCAGGCGCGCACCGGATGTCGTAGCCGTAGCTCGAGGTGCCGTAGCTGATGATCTTGTGGCCCGAGGCCTCGCGCACCTGGCCGGGCTCGAAAGGCTCGATCATGCCGTGCTGCTCGGCCATGCGCCGGATCCATTTGTCGCTCTTGATAGACATTGAAAAACACCCCAGTCTTCGCGCACTTCGTGTCGCTACGCCAACCCCTCGAGGGGCAACACCAGCGGCCCGGCAAAGCCGGTTCCGCGGTGTTCCTGGAAAGGGTTTCGCCGCGCTCGCTGGGTCGGCGATTGTGGCATGGGCGGGTCCGCCCTCCCGGGCCCTAGCAGGCCTGCGAGATCACGGTGCGCTCGACCAGCCGGTCGTCGCCCAGAACGATCATCGCGAAGAGCATTTCCTCCAGCGAGTCCGCCTGCTTCGTCTTGCGAGCCAGCAGCGGCGTGGCCGCCGGATTCAGCACCAGGAAGTCGGCCTCGCAGCCCGGCTGCAGGTTGCCGATGACGCCGTCGAGCCCCAGCGCGCGCGCCGCGCCGCCGGTGTGGCGCCACCAGAGTTCCGATGGCGCGATGCTCAGGCCGGCCTTGGTCTGGCCCTCACGGCCGACGTAGTAGGCAGCCATCATGGTGTGGAACGGGCTGAAGCTGGTGCCGCCGCCCACGTCGCTGGCCAGGCCGTAGGGGTAGCCCACGCGGTCGGCCGAGCCGAAGTCGAAGAAGCCGCTGCCCAGGAACAGGTTGCTGGTCGGGCTGACGGCCGCGGCCGTCTTCGTCTCGCGCAGCAGGGCGCGGTCGGCCTCGTCGAGGTAGATGCAGTGGGCGTACACGGCCCGCTCGCGCATCAGGCCGAAGCCTGCATACACGTCGAGGTACGAGCGCGCCCTGGGGTACAGCTCGCGCACCCAGCTCACCTCGTCGCGGTTCTCCGCCACGTGCGACTGGATCCAGGTGTCGGCGTACTTCGCGGCCAGTTCGCCCGCGCCGCGCATCTGGGCGTCGGTGCTCGCAGGCGCAAAGCGCGGCGTGATGGCGTAGCCCAGCCGGTCGACCTTGTGCCACTTGCGGATCAGCGCCTCGGTGTCGACCAGGCTCTGCTCGGTTTCGTCGCGCACGCCGTCGGGCGAGTGGCGGTCCTGCAGCACCTTGCCGGTGATCAGGCGCATGCCGCGGCGCTGCGCGCCCTCGAAGAGCGCGTCGACCGAGGCCACGTGCGAGGTCGCGAAGGTCAGCGAGGTGGTCACGCCGTTGCGCAGCAGCTCGTCGAGGAAGAACTGCGCCACTTCGTTCGAATGCGCGGGGTCGGCGAACTTGCTCTCCGCGGGAAAGGTGTAGTTCTCGAGCCAGGGCAGCAGGCCCGGCGCCGGCGAGCCGATGATGTCGGTCTGCGGATAGTGGATGTGCATGTCCACGAATCCCGGCGCGAGGATGCGCCCCGGCAGGTGGGTCGTGTGTGCGCCGGGATGGCGGGCCGCGACGTCGGCATGGCTGCCGGCATCGAGCACGCGCTGGCGGCCGGTGGCGTCGGGGGCGACGACCAGCAGGCCGTCCTCGTCGAAAACGGGCTTGCCGGAGGCGTCGAATCGCAGGAGGGAGGCGCGGTAGGCTTTTTTCATCGTGGTTGCGGAGGGTAATCCAGCGCCGTCCCACCGCAATTTCCATGGGCGTATGAGTGCTATATGCGCAGCGCACTCGCCGCGGTGCGGCACCTACCTAATGCGGCAGCGCGCGCGACTGGATGTCGAAGGGCACGCCGGTCGGCACCGGTCCGTCGCCCTCCTTGCGCCTGGTGAGCAGCGAGTACTTCGACTCGATGAAGTAGACGCGGTCGCCCCACACCGCGCCGGACGAGGGATCGTTGAGCCCCGCAACCACCGTCCGCAGGCCGAGCCTCGCGCCTTCGACGCGCGCCACAGTGATCTGCCCGCCGTAGGGGCCTTCGCCGAAGGCATTGCTCTCGAACAGCACGAGCCGCCCGGGCTTCCACGCGCGGATCGCGTCCACATTCTTCAACTCGCGCGGCGCCTCGACGCGCATCACCTCGCCGGCCTTGCCGTCCGCGCCGAGACCGATGCGCAGCACGTAGGGCGCCGCCGCCACGAGGCTCACGTAGACATCGCGCCCGCCGTCGATGGCGATGCCGTTCAGGCCCTTGTAGGGGCCCGCGCCGGCCAGCGCCTGATCCTCCTTCCACACCGCGAGCGAGGCGGCGCCTGGCGCGAGTTTCAGCACGCGCGGGTGGTACGAGTCGGTCACGTAGAGGTTGCCGCGTGGGTCCTGCGCGAGGTCGTTGCAATAGCCGCCGTCGGGCATGGCGTAGCTCGCGCGCGGCGCGCCGGTGGCAAGGTCATAGCGCTTGAGCGCGCTCGGCGTCGACGGCACGGTGGTGAAGCCGATGTTGCCGGAGCAGACCCACAGCGCGCGGCGCTTCGCGTCGACCAGCACGCCCTGCCCGTTCGCGAGCCCGTGGGTGCCGGGCTTGACCAGCACCTCGGCCTTCGGCGCCGAGCCCGGCTTCAGCCGGGCGACAGCGCCCTGCCGCCAGCTGCCGACATAGAACGCGCCGTCGGGCCCGATGGCCACGCTCTCCGGATACCAGTCGTCGGGCAGCGCCTGCACCACGGGAGGGACGGCGATGGCCGCCGTCGCCGCGAGCGCCAGCAGCGCGCCTGCAAGCCGTGGATGCACGCTCTTCATTGCCACACGCGGAAGACGCGTCCCGTCAGCGGACCTTCGACGCTGCGCACATAGGCCAGCGCCACGCGCGCGGCTGATACGGTTTCGACGCCCGGAAAGAGCGCGCCATACGCCTCCATCGATTCAGTCAGCAGCGTCGGGCTCACCGCGTTGATGCGCAGCCCGCGCGCCAGTTCGACCGCCGCGCCCTTCACGAAGCCCTCGACCCCGGCATTGACGGCAGCCGCATTGCCTCCGCCGCGAACCGGATCGTCGGCCGCGACGCCCGTGGTCAGCGTGATCGAGCCGCCGTCGCGCAGCACATGCTGGCCGAGCAGCGCGAGCCGCACCTGCCCCAGCAGCTTGTCCTGCAGGCCTACATTGAAGTCCGCCGGCGTCATCTCGAACAGCGGCCCGAAGAAGAGCCCGCCCGCCGTCGAGACGATCGCATCGACACGGCCGACCGCCGCGTACAGCGCCTCGACGCTCGCGTCGCTGGTGATGTCGACCTGGTGATCGCCGCGCGTACGCCCCGCGCGAATCACCTCGTGGCCCCGCCCTGCCAGCGCCTGGGACACCGCACCGCCAATCGCGCCCGTCGCGCCCACAACAAGAACCTTCATGGAAAACCTCGCAAAGTGAATCAAACAAGCGGTGATTGTTTTGCGAACCATTCATTTGATAAATTTCCTCGCAGTTAGCTCATTCGGAATCAGGAGTTCGCAATATGGACAAGCTGCGCGCAATGGAAGTCTTCGTCGCAACGGTGGACGCGGGCAGCTTCGCCGCCGCGGCCGAGGCGCTCGATCTCTCGGCCGTGATGGTCGGCAAGCACATCCGCGCGCTCGAGGAGCAGTTGGGCGCCCGCCTGCTGGAGCGCACCACGCGCCGCCATTCGCTCACCGAGATCGGCGCCGCGTATCTGGAGCGCTGCCGCGACGTGCTGGCCAGCGTGCACACGGCCGACGGCGTGGCCGAGTCGATGCGCGCCATGCCGCAGGGCGTGCTGCGCGTCACCGCGCCCGTGGCCTACGGCGCGCACCGCCTCACGCCGGTCATCGGCGAGTACATCGCCGCCTATCCGCAGGTGAAGGTGGAGCTGAGCCTCAACGACCGCGTGGTCGACCTCGCCGAGGAAGGCTTCGACTGCGGCATCCGCTCGGGCACGGAGGTAGACGACCGGCTCATCGCGAGGCCGCTCGCGCTGGCGCGTATGTACGCGGTGGCCAGCCCCGCGTGGGTCGCGCGCCACGGGCAGCCGAAGCACCCGTCCGAGCTCGAAGCCTTCCCGCTGCTGGGCTTCGCGGCCTGGGGGCCGAACCATTCCTGGCGCTTCACGCGCGAGGGCAGGACAGTGCACGTGCCGGTGCGCGGGCCCCTCAACACCAACAACGGCCAGGCACTGCTGGCCGCAGCCATGGCCGGCGTGGGCGTGATCGTGCAGGCCGATGCGCTGCTCGCTCCCGCCCTCGAGTCGGGCCGGGTGGTGCAACTGCTGCCCGGCTGGGAACTGCCCACGCGGCCGGTTCACATCATCCGGCTGCCGGAAGCGCGGCCCAGCGCGAAGCTGCGGACCTTCGTGGACTTCGTGGTGGAGCGGCTGGGCTGAAGCGAACGCTTCAGATGCATCTCATTCTGGACAAATTATCAAATTTGCCTAATATGAGATACACATGCCATCCACTTCCCCACCCACCACCGCCACGGCCGACCGTCGCCTTGCCACGCTAGGCCGCCGCATCCATGCACGCCGCAAGGCGTTGAAAGTCAGCGCAACCACCGCCGCAGAGGCGGCGGGCCTGTCCCGCATGACCTTGCACAGGATCGAGCGCGGAGAGCCCTCCGTCACGATGGGTGCCTACATGAACGCGCTGGGCGCCCTGGGTCTCGATGTCGACGTGGTGACATCCACCGAGCCCCCCGCCCTTGCGCCGCTCCCTGGCGGCATCCGAGTTGCCGACTACCCTCAACTGCGCCGGCTTGCCTGGCAACTGGACCCGGGCACCGAACTCACACCCAAGGAGGCATGGGGCACCTACGAGCGCAACTGGCGCCATGTCGACATAGCCGCACTGGATGCGAGGGAGCGACAGCTGCTGGCAGACCTGGCGCGCAGCCTCGGCAGAAAGCCGCTGCATGTTTGAGCGGCCACACCATCAGCGTGTCGCATTCGTGCTGGGCGCACTCGACGCGGATCTGCTCGCCCGAAGCCACTGCCTTTTCGGAGGCGGTACGGCCATCGCGCTTCGCTACGGCGAGTACAGGGAATCCGTGGACATCGACTTTCTCGTATCCGACATCGGAGGCTATCGGCATCTGCGCCAGTTGCTGACGGGAAGCCAAGGCCTCGGTGCTCTCGCGCATCGAGGCTTGCAGATACAGCAATCGGCCGAGCTCCGCGCCGATCAGTACGGCATCCGGTCGTCGGTTCGCGTGGACGACACCGAGATCAAATTCGAAATCGTGCTCGAAGCACGTATCGAGCTCGAATCGCCGGGAGCGGAAGACAGGATCGGTGACATCGCGACGCTGACGCCCCTCGACATGGCAGCGAGCAAGCTGCTCGCAAACTCGGACCGCTGGGCCGACGACAGCGTATTCAGCCGCGACGTCATCGACCTCGCGATGATGAACCCCGGCGCCAGGCTGTTGCGTCAGGCAAGGGCCAAGGCCAGCCGCGCCTATGGCGACAGCATCGAGACCGACCTGGCCAAGGCCGCCGAGGCACTGCTTTCGCGGCAGGGTCGAATGGACCGCTGCATGGCCGTTCTGCAGATGACTCCGACCGTCACGCCCGCGCTGCTTCGCCAGCGCATCAAGGCTCTGCTGCCTCGCGTTTCTCGCGACGGGCGCCAGCCGGGCTAGCGCCCGATCCGCCCCTGCACGCCCTCGGCCAGCCAGTTCATCGTCAGGATCTGCTCGTCGTTCAGTTGCGCGCCCTTGGCGATCACGACGCGGCCCTCGTTGTCGCGCACGTCCGCCAAAACAGCACGGAACGGCTGCAGCTTGCCCGCCGCGATGTCCTTCTGCCGCGCCAGCACCTCGTCCTGCACGGCCTTCGGTACCTTGGTGCCGAAATCGCCGACGCGGATCATCCCTTCCTTCACGCCGCCCCACAGATTGCCGCTCTTCCAGCTGCCGTCGAGCACCGCCTTCGCGCGCTGCATGTAGTAGCCGCCCCACTGGTGCGTGACCGCGACGACCTGCGCGTCGGGCGCGATCCTGCGCATGTCGGAGTGGTAGGCGATGGCTAGCTTGCCGCGCTCCTGCGCCGCCGCCATCACGGCGGTGGAGCCGGTGTGGAAGGCGACGACGTCGGCGTTCTGGTTGAACAGCGCCATGGCGGCGTCACGCTCCTTGGGCGGATCGAACCATTCGTTGAGCCACACCACGCGCACCTGCGCCGAGGGGTTCACCGAGCGCATGCCCAGCGTGAAGGCGTTGATGCCCTGCAGCACTTCCGGAATCGGAAAGCCCGCGACATAGCCCGAGATGTTGGTCTTCGTCATGCGCCCGGCCGCGATGCCCGCGAGATAGCGGCCTTCGTAGTAGCGCGCGTTGGCCGTCGCCACGTTGGGCGCGGTCTTGTAGCCGGTGATCGACTCGAACTTCGCGTCGGGGAAGTCCTTCGCGACCTTCATCGTCGGCTCCATGTAGCCGAAGCTCGGCGTGAAGATGAGCTTGTTGCCCTGCTGCGCGAGGTCGCGGATCACGCGCTCCGCATCGGCGCCCTCGGCCACGTTCTCGACGTAGGTGGTCTTGACCCTGGCGCCCAGCGCGGCCTCGACGGCCTTGCGGCCTTCCTCGTGCTGGCGCACCCAGCCGGCGTCGGTGACGGGCGTGACGTAGACGAAACCGATCTTCAGCGGCGCCTGGGCCTGCTGCTGTGGCTGCTGTTGTGAAAGAGCGGGGGATAAAAAGCCGGCGGCCGCCAGCGCCAGAACGGCGCGGCCCGCGAGGTTTTTGTACATGGTGTTCCTCTACATGGCCCCGGAGATGCAAAACCCCGCAACCGGCCGGGACGCCCGATTGCGAGGGGCGGGATTTTAAACGGCGCCGCAGTCCGCGATGCGGCCGGGGCGTTGGCCTACTTCAATGTCGGCGCTTCGCCTCAGGCCCGATGCGCCGGGATGCACGAGGCTTGCAGCACCGATCGATTCACTATCCAGAAAGAGAGAAAGGAAGGCCAGCCACCATGACCGCATCCACCGTCAACGATTCGCTGACCCCGCTCGACATCTCTCAAGCCGTGCTTGAAGGCGAAGAAAACCCGAACGCGGCACGGCCGCTCACGCCCAAGGAACGTGCCGCACGCGGCCTGCATGCCGAACCAGGCCGCCGCGCGGGCATTCGAGGCATGCTGCGCAGCCCTGCCCTCGCCTGGTGCGGCGCGGCGGCCACGGGGCTGGCACTGGCGGCGCTCTACGCGCGCCGGACCAACCGCATCTGAACTGGAAGACCCCGGTACGACCTCACGCCGGTGACGCGGCGGAGTCGACGCCGACGCGGTAGCGCGCCGCGGGAGCGGTGCTGGACAACCGCCCCGACATCGCACGCCGCGCCGTATCGAAGGCCTCCCACTCGGCCAGGTCGGGCAGCGCGGGGATCGTGACCTGCTCGCCTTGGTCGAGCCCGGCCAGGGCGGCGTCGACCATGTCTTGCGCTGTCATGACGATCTCCTTGGGCAGGTGCTCCATCGGCACGCCTGCGATGCCCCAGAACTCGGTAGCCGTCGCGCCTGGCAGCACGGCCTGCACACGCACGCCCTTGTCCTTGAGCTCGTGCTGCAGCGACTGGCTCAACGCGAGGACGAAGGCCTTGCTGCCGCCGTACACGCCGTTGAGCGTCTCCGGCGAGATCGCGACGATGGAGGCAATGTTCACCAACGTGCCTTCGCCGCGTTCCACGAAGCCGGGCACGGCCGCATAGGTGAGCCGCGTGAGCACGCTCACGTTGAGCGCGATCATCTCTTCCATCTTGTCGACGTCGGAGGCCAGCAGCGGCGCGGCGGCGCCGACGCCGGCGTTGTTCACCAGCATGGTGATGTCGCTGCGGGTGCGCAGCGCGGCCTCGACTGGCGCGAGGTCCTTGCGGCTCATCAGGTCGGCGGGAAGAACCTCGATCTTGCGGCCGGTTTCGCGGACCAGCTTCGCGGCCAGCGCCTCGAGGCGTTCGCGGTTGCGCGCCACGAGGATCAGGTCGAAGCCGCGCCGCGCGAGACGGTCCGCGTACACGGCGCCGATGCCGGACGACGCGCCGGTGACGAGGGCGGTGCCCTTGGGGGAATTTGCCGAAGCAGCAGCAGCAGTAGTAGTAGTAGTAGTAGTTGCAGTCATGGAGCTTTCCTTTTTCGCCGCATCGATGTGTGCGGCAGTGGGGGAAAGTCTCCTCCTGCAAGGCTATGGCGTAAATGTCATATAAGCCACCTTTCAGGACATCCTGCCGCTCAGGCCACGGCCGCCTCCCGGCGCGCCACGCGTCGCACGCTCTGTGGCGGCTGCCCCAGCGTGCGCAGGAAGGCGCGACGCATGCGCTCGGGGTCGCCGAAGCCCGTTTCGCGCGCGACCACGCCGAGCGCGAGGCTGCCTTCGTCGATCAGCGCACGCGCCGCCTCCACGCGCAGATTCTCCACCGCATGCGCGGGCGACTGGCCCGTCTCCGCCTTGAAGGCACGGCTGAACTGGCGCGGGCTCAGGTGCGCGACCTCGGCCAGTTCCTCCACCGACAGCGTATCGCGCAGGTTGGCCCGCGCATGCACCAGCGCCTTCTGGATGCGGTCGGATTTCGGCTCCAGCTCCAGCAGTGCGGAGTACTGCGACTGCCCGCCTGCGCGCCGGTGGTAGACAACCAGCTTGCGTGCCGCGAAGCGCGCCGCTTCCACGCCGAGGTCTTCCTCCACCAATGCCAGCACGAGGTCGATGCCCGCGGTCATGCCGGCCGACGTCCACACCGGCCCGTCGTTGATGAAGATGCGGTCGGGCTGCACCTTCACCGCGGGATGGCGCTTCTGCAGTTCGCCCGCGAAGGACCAGTGCGTGGTCGCCTTGCGGCCGTCGAGCAGCCCCGCATCGGCCAGCCCGAAGGCGCCGGTGCAGATGCTGGCCACGCGGCGCGCATTGCGCAGCCCGGCGCGCAGGAAGCGGCACATCTTCTCGGAGGTGGGCGCGATGAAGAGCGCGCCGCTCAGCACGAGCGTGTCGTACCTCGCCGTGCCGAAGCGCTTGCTGTCCGTGCTCACGCCAGACGAACTGACCACGAGGCCTCCCTCCTCCGACAGGAGCTCGACCTGGTAGACCGGCTTGCCGGCGTGAATGTTCGCAAGCTCGAACGCGGCGATGGCGGCGAGGTCGAGGATCTGGAAGCCGGGGAAGACGAGCACGCCGATGCGTTTCATGGCGATGTCCTGAAAGGAGGTTTACGAACGATGCAGGACGCGAGACTAAGCGACCCGGTCCAACCGCGCGGGCATCAGGGACTCGCGGCATGCCTTGCCGCGCTGCGATGGCCGCCGCCGCCAATCGGTAAGCGCCATCGCGCATGCGTCGTCCCACAATGGGTGTTCCCCATGACGCATCCGACGACAACCGCAACGACGACCGCCCCTTCCGCCGAGCAGGGCGCCAATCTCCACTGGCAGCGCAACCTCGCCGTCTGCATGTTCGGCTCCTTCACGACCATCATCGCGATGACGCTGCTGCTGCCCTTCCTGCCGCTGTACGTCGAGCAGCTTGGCGTGAAGGACCACGCGGCCATCGTGCAGTGGTCGGGCGCGGCGTACGGCGCCACCTTCCTGAGCGCCGCGCTGGTGGCGCCGCTGTGGGGCCGGCTGGCCGACCGCTACGGGCGCAAGCCGATGCTGATCCGCGCGAGCCTGGGCATGGCGGTTGCAATGGCGCTGATCGGCGTCGCGGGCAATGTGTGGCAGCTGGTGGGCCTTCGGCTGCTGGCGGGGCTGCTGGGCGGCTACGCCTCGGGCTCGATGGTGCTGGTGGCCACCCAGACGCCCAAGGACCGCACCGGCTGGGCGCTGGGCACGATGTCATCGGCGATCATGGCGGGCAACCTGGTGGGGCCGCTGGTCGGTGGCGCGCTGCCGTCGCTGATCGGCATCCGCGCCACCTTTTTCGCGGCGGGCGCGATCATCTTCGTGGCCTTTCTCGCGACAGCCTTCCTGATTCGCGAGGAGCGCAAGGCACCTGTCGCACGCAAGCAGGATGGCGGCATTGCTGCCGAGCAGACCGGCTGGGCCGCCGTGCCCGACAAGCGCCCCCTTGTCGCGATGCTCTTCACCGGCATGCTGCTGATGCTGGCGAACATGTCGATCGAGCCGATCATCACCGTCTATGTCGCCACGCTGGTGGAAGACCCGAACCGCGTGACGATGATGGCCGGACTCGTGATGTCGGCGGCAGCGCTGGGCAGCATCCTCTCGGCCTCGCGGCTGGGCAAGCTGGCCGATCGCGTGGGTCACTGGAACGTGATCGTCGGCTGCCTCGCGGTGTCGGCGCTGCTGCTGGTGCCGCAGGCTTTCGTCAGCTCGGGCTGGCAGCTGGTGGTGCTGCGCTTCCTGATGGGGCTTTCGCTCGGCGGGCTGCTGCCGTGCATCGCGAGCGTGATCCGCCACAACGTGCCCGAGCGCGTGGCCGGCAACATGCTGGGCTACTCGACTTCGGCGCAGTACACGGGCCAGGTGGCGGGGCCGCTGCTCGGCGGCTTCGTGGGCGGGCACATCGGCATGCGCGCCGTGTTCCTCGGCACCTGCGTGCTGATGGCTGCGGGTGCCGCGTGGAACTGGCTGGCGAAGCGGCGCTGAAGCGCTACTTCGCCCCTCTGCCTCACTCGCGGATGGTCACGCTGCTGTAGGCAGCATCGGCCTTGATCTCCGACTCGGAGAACGGCAGGCGCAGCCACTGCCCGGCGCTGTAGGCCCGCGTGTAGTCGCCGTTGTGCGCCGAGGCCGGATCGTCCGACAGCGAGAAAGTCAGGAAGGTGTGGGCCTCGACGCCGCCGGCGGGGAACCGCACGATCTGCATGTAGCTGTTGCCGTTGGGGTCGCCGTCCATGGTGTAGCCGCCCTTGTCGAGCGGGTTCTCCGAGCACATGACGGTGAAGTAGCCCTGGGTGTCGCAGCCGCCGGACAGCGGCACCTTGCGGCCGTTGCGCGTCACGAAAAGAGCTTCGCCGCGCGGCGCGTCGAGCGCGTAGCCGCTGGCCTGCACGCGCAGCACGGCCGCGCCGAAGGCCTGGCGCAGGTCGTCGGCGGCCGAGGCCTTGAGGCCGCGTGGCGTGCCGATGGGGTCGTTCGCGCTGAAAGGCACGGCATAGAGCTCGTCGGCAGGCAGGCGCACGGCGCGCGCCCAGAACTCGTCCCATACGTGAGCACCGCGCGCCGAGGCCACGCCGGTGTTGTTCCATGCCTTCAGCACCTCGCAGGCGGGACCGGTGTCGACGCCCCGCGGCGGCGAGAACGACTCGCCGGTCTGCGCGTCACCCTTCACCTCGATGCGGGGCACGCCGCACAACATCTCCAGCGCGGGGGCCTTGAACAGCTCGGCGGTGTAGGCGCGGCTGTCGAGCGTCGCACGCTCGACTGCTTGGACCGTCGCGCCCTTGGCCGTGCCCTGCGCGATGAGGTGACCGAGCCGCGTGCGGAAGCTCTGCGCGTCGCTGCCGGTCGGTCCGAAGATGGCCGGGTAGCCCGTGAGCGGTGCCTTCGGGTTGGCGAGCCAGTAGCTGTCGTTCATGTTCGCCACATAGTCGTCGCGCAGCAGGTTCGGCATGCGCGAGGCGCCAATGGCACCCTTCTGCACCGAATCGGCATCGGTCTGCCAGTCGCAGGCACTGCGCGAGCCGTCGAACACGGGCACGCGCGGCAGCACGGCCGCCATCGCCTTGCCGGCCGGCGTGGTGCAGTTGGCCAC
Source organism: Variovorax sp. 350MFTsu5.1 (assembly GCF_048302515.1). Lineage (NCBI taxonomy): Bacteria > Pseudomonadati > Pseudomonadota > Betaproteobacteria > Burkholderiales > Comamonadaceae > Variovorax > Variovorax sp. 350MFTsu5.1. The sequence goes on from NZ_CP157620.1 coordinate 4,929,224, forward strand.
CTGCTCGGGCGAAACGTTGGGCACTGCGCCGATGTCGCCGTACCAGACCTGGGCGCTGCCCCGGCCCACGGCCACGGTGTTGACCCAGGGGATCGAAGCTTCTTCGCGCTGGATGGCCATGAGCTCGTCGAGCGACTTCGCCTGCGCCCAGCGCAGCCAGGTGCGGAAGGTGCGGAAGTTGTCGGCGTTGATGTCGCGGATGGCGAAGGCAGCGGACCGGTTCCAGGCCAGCGCCGGATTGATTGCGCCCAGGTTCACGAGCGGGCCGTATTCCGAGGCGTAGAGCGTGCGCGTCACCGGCTCGACACGGCCCGAGGCCCGCTTCACCTTCACGGTGATGGCACGGGCCTGCATCCTCACGGGCTTGCCGTCGCGCAGATAGCTGGTGGCGTCGCCGGGCACGAGCGCGAGCTGGTAGAGGCCGAAGCGCCGCGCCGCCGACACGGTGTGGCTCCACGCGATGTCGTTGTTGAAGCCGATCAGCAGCACCGGCACGCCGAGGAAGGAGGTGCCGCTCGCGTCGAGCTGCCCCGGAATGGTGAGCTGCGCCTGATAGAAGCGGTCAGGCCCGCGCCAGTACCAGTGCGGGTTGCCGAAGAGCAGCGGGCTCGAATCGCCGGTGGCGGCCGTGCCGAAGCCGATCATGTTGCTGCCCACGCCCGCCGCGCCGCCGACCTGGAGCGCCATAGGCTGCGCGTCGCTCGTCCCGGGCGACGACACCCCGGCGCCGGGCGGTGCCGCGTTCGCGATGTTCGAGAGAAAGTTGCTGTAGCCCGCCGCGAGGTTGGTGGCGTACATGCGGCGGAAGATGTCTGTGGCGCTCACCGGCCGCACCCACGCTTCGTTGCGGCAGGCCGCGTGGGCATTGCCCTTGTCCACGGCACCGCTCTTCAGGTCGCGCACGTATCGGTTGTAGCCGGCGGCGAAGCCTTCGACCATGCCCCGGATGGCCGCGGGCTGCGCGCGGTGCATGGCGTCGATCACTTCGTCCGTGATCACGTGGCGATGGAAGAAGTCCGAATCGATGTTCGCGGGCTTGCCGATGGTGCTGCTGGCTGGCGGCTTCGCCTGCGCCCCGAAGAACTCGGAGCGCTCGCCGCGGTAGGTGAGAAAGCCGTCGGCCATGGTGCAAAGGTTGTCCTGGGCCTGTGCGTAGCCGTAGCCATAGCCCGCGCCGGCCCAGTCGCGGGCCTTGATGTGCGGCACGCCCATGGCGGTGCGGCGGATCTCGGCCTGGTAGCCCGCAGAGCGTGCCGAGGCATCGAAATGAGAAGTCGAAGACCGGCTCGAAATGCCTGAACAGGCCGCAAGGGCCATGGCAACCGGCAAGAGAAAAAGCGGCCTGAGGCCGCCTCTGAGTTTTGGGCGCATGCAGTGTGTTCCTGTTGGATGAGGAGCGCAGCTGCGTAAGCCCTGAGCGTGCGTGGCGCGTTCGCCGCCGATCTTACGGCCAGCGGCAGACGGGGCGCCCCGCACGCGCTTTTTTCATTTTTTCACTGCCCGACAGGATTGCCGGGCGCCGATCACTCGGCGACCGACTTGCTGGTGTAGTTCGCGTCGGCCTTGATCTCCGGTTCGGAGAAAGGCACCTTGAGCCACTTGCCCTCGCTGTAGGCGCGCGTGTAGTCGCCGTTGTGCGCCGAGGCCGGGTCGTCCGAGAGCGAGAAGGTCAGGAAGGTGTGGGCTTCCACGCCGCCGTCGGGGAATCGCACGACCTGCATGTAGCTGTTGCCGTTCGGGTTGCCGTCCATGGCGTAGCCGCCCTTGTCGAGCCGGTTCTCCGAGCAGGCGATGGTGAAGTAGCCCGGCCCGCCGCAGCCGCCGTACAGCGGGATCTTCTTGCCGCCGCGCGTGGCGAACAGGTAGTCACCACGGGGTGCGTCCACCGCGTAGCCGCTGGCCTGCACGCGTGCCACCGCGGCTCCGAAGGCCTCGCGAAGCTGGGTACTGGCGGCACTGTTGAGGCCGCGCGGCGTATGGATCGGGTCTGCCGGATCGAAGGGCACGGTGTAGAGCGAAGCTGCGGGAATCTGCGAAGCGCGATTCCAGAACTCGTCCCACAGGTGCGCCCCCTTCGCGCCGGTCACGCCCGTGCCGTCCCATGCCGTGAGCGCGGTACATGCAGCGCCCACATCCACGCTCGGGCCGATGGCCTCGGTGGTCAGCGGGTCCTTGGTCACCGCGATGGGCGTGCCGTCGCACACGATCGGCAGCACGTCGGCCTTGAACAGCTCCGCCGTGAGCACGCGGCTATTGAGCACCATGCGCTTGACGGTGTCGGGCGTCGCGCCCTTCGCGCCGTAGCTGTCGGAGCCGTCGATGCGTCCCTGCGCCAGCACGTTGCCCATGCGGGTGCGGAAGCTCACAGGGTCGGAGCCGGCCGGGCCCATGATGGGCGGGAAGCCGGTCATCGGCGCCTTCGGGTTGGCGAGCCAGTAGCTGTCGTTCATGTTCGCCACGTAGTCGTCGCGCAGCAGGCTGGGCATGCGCGATGCGCCGATGGCGCCCTTCTGCGCCGAGTCGGCATCGGTCTGCCAGTCGCAGGCGCTGCGCGAGCCGTCGAAGATCGGCACGCGCGGCAGCGCGGCCTGCATCGACGCGCCCGCCGGGGTGGTGCAGTCGGTGACCTGCGCGGGCGACACGTTGGGCACCGCGCCGATGTCGGCGTACCAGGCCTTGGCGCTGCCACGGCCCACGGCGACGGTATTGACCCACGGAATCGCGGTTTCTTCGCGCTGGATAGCGATGAACTCGTCGAGCGACTTCGCCTGGTTCCAGCGCAGCCAGTTGCGGAAGGTGCGGAAGTTCTCGCCGTTGATGTCGCGCATCGCGAACGCGGTGGTCTGGCTCCAGGCCAGTGCCGAGTTCATCGGGGCCAGGTTGACCATCGGGCCGTATTCGCTCTTGTAGAGCGTGCGCGTGACCTGCGTCATCGCGCCGTCGGTGCCCTTCACCTTCACGGTGATCGTGGAGGGCTGCATCTTCACCGCGGCGCCGTCGCGCATATAGCTGGTCGTGTCGCCCGCTGCCAGCTTAAGTTCGAAGAAGCCGAAACGCCGCGCAGTCGACACGGTGTGGCTCCATGCGATGTTGTCGTTGAAGCCGATGAGGATCACCGGAATGCCGAGGAACGAGGTGCCGCTGATGTTCAGCTCGCCCGGAATGGTGAGCTGCGCCTGGTAGAAGCGGTCGGGTCCGCGCCAGTACCAGTGCGGGTTGCCGAAGAGCAGCGGGCTCGAATCGCCGGTGGCGGCAGTGCCGAAGCCGATCATGTTGCTACCCACGCCCTCATGGCCGCCCACCTGCAGTTCGGGCTCCTCGAGCTTCAGTGCCGCCATCTGCGTCGCCGCCTTCCTGTGGGCGGGACGATCCGCCGACACCTTGGTAGGCGCAACCACGGCAGGCGCCGTCGCGTTGGCGATGTTCGCGAGGAAGTTGCTGTAGCCGCCCGCGAGGTTCGCCGCGTACATGCGGCGGTAGATGTCGTCGGCGGTGATGGGCTGCACCCATGCCTCGTTGCGGCAGGCCGCATGTGCCGTGCCGCCGGCCTTCACCTCGCGCACGTAGCGGTTGTAGCCGGCGGCGAAGCCGACGACGAGCTTCTTCAGGTTGTCGGGCTGGGCGTCGATCATCTTCTGCAGCACGTCGGCCGAGATGACATGCCGGTGGAAGAAGTCGGAGTCGATGTTCTTCGGCAGGCCGATGGTGCTGCTGGCCACCAGCTTCGCGTCGGCGCCGAAATACTGCGAGCGCTCGCCGCGGTAGGTGAGGAACGAGTCTGCCATGGTGCAAAGGTCGTCCTCGGCCTGCGCGTAGCCGTAGCCATAGCCCACTCCGGGCCAGCTGTCGGCCTTGATGTGCGGCACGCCCATCGACGTGCGGCGGATCTCGGCCTTGTAGGTGGCCTCGGCTGGCGGATTCGTCGGCGTGGATGGCGAGGACGGGAAGAACACGAAGCCGTTGCCTCCTCCACCACCGCCTCCACAGGCGGTGAGCGCAGCGGCGGCGGCGAGCGCGAGCAACGACGGCGGCACGACGCCGCGACGGATCGAAAGTCTCATGAGGTCTCCAGTTGATGCTGATGCTCTCTTGGCGGAGCGTCCCGGAGCTTAGGCAGCCTCACGGCTCGCGGCTTGTACGCAGCCGCTGCATTGCATGCGATGGCCCCTGCGGCCGATCGCGTCAGTGCAGCGGCGCGTTCTGGCCCCACGCGTGCGAGGCATGCTCATCGGCCGTCACGCGCACCTGGCTGGCCAGGAACGAAGGCGGCAGGCCGAAGTAGCGCTGGAAGGTGCGGCTCATGTGCGCCGCATCGGTGAAGCCGCTGACCAGCGCCACGTCGGTGAGCGAACGCTGCCCGGTGAACTGCTGCACAGTGCGGCGCACCTTGGTCCACAGCGCATAGCGCTTGACCGACACGCCCACCTGCTCGGCGAACAGGTGCGTGAGCCTGTCGGGCGAAAGGCAGGCAACGGCCGCGAGATCGCGCAGCGCGATCTGCCCCGCATGCGCGCGGATGGCCTGCAGCACGCGGTCGATGCGTGGATCGAGCGGCGCCTGCAGCTCGGGGCTCTCGGTGATGGCCTCGACCATCTTCGCGCTGAGCGACTGCAGCCGCTCGTTGGGCAACGCGCCGCATTGCGCGGGCCCGAAGTCGTCGCGCAGCGCGCCGAAGCGCCGCGCGTCTATGGGCTGGATGCCATGGCCGCCCATGCGGCGCGCGAGCATGCGGTAGGCGCTGGAAGCGGGGTCGAGGTTGAGCGAAAGCAGCCCGCAGCCATCGACGTCGAGCCGCCGCGACACGTGCGGCGCGACCAGCGCGGCGGTGCAGTGCACGCGGGTGCCGTCGACCGCCTCGAGCGTGAAGGGATGCCCGCTGACCGACGCCAGCAGCGTGGCCGACGAGCGGGCCGTCAGGCCCGACTGGATGGCCGGTGTGATGTAGAGGAACCTGTCATCCCACAGGTGCAGGAAGTTTTGCGTTGCCATGCCGTACCACTTTTGTTCTTGTCTCCAGCGGCGGATTCTCACGCATCGGCAACCCGGCCGGCTGCACGTGCTGGCGAACGGCCTCCAGCAGCAGCCCGGCAAGGCGGCTCGCCGGCGCCTCGGGCAGGGCCTGCGCACGATAGAGCACGAGCGATATCTGCGGCAGCGCGGGCAGCGCCAGCGTGGAGCGGTCGATGGCCCGCACGTGCGACGGCAGGCCGAAGGGCGTGCGCACCGTGAGCCCCAGCCCGGCCGACGCCGCCGCCCACAGCGCCGCGAGGCTGGCACTGCCGAAAGCGCGCCGCCAAGGCACGCCGGCCTTGTCGAGCGCGGTGATGACGATCTCGCGCAGCGGACAGGGCGCGTCGAGCATGATGAGCGGCAGCGGCTCCTTGCTATCGGGCTGGCGTGCGCCCGCGCCGTGTTGCTGCTCGCGCTGCGTCCACCAGAGCGCCTCGACCCGCTCGGGCGTGCGCGGCCCGATCCACAGCAGGGGCAGCCGCGCGACGCGCTCGGCATACGGCGACAGCGGCTGGTCGCCCGCATCCCAGGCCAGCGCGAGGTCGAGCTGGCCGAGTTCGAGCCGCTCGCGCAGTTCGCCGCTGCGCGCCACGCAGGCCTCGATGCGCACCTTGGGATGCGCGCGTGCGAAGCGGCCCAGCACGGCCGGCAGCAGCGTCTCGCCGAAGTCTTCCTGAAGGCCCAGCCGCACCGAACCCTGCAAGTCGACGCCGCGCATCGCGGCGCTGGCTTCGTCGTTGAGTTCGAGCATGCGGTGGGCATACGCCAGCAAGGTCTCGCCGGCATCGGTGAGCTCCAGCCCCCGGCCGGCCTTGCGGAACAGCGCGGTACCGGCCTGCGATTCGAGCTTCTTCAGCTGCGCGCTCACGGCGGAGGTGGAGCGCCCCAGCTTGTCGGCCGCACGAGCGAAGCTGCCGAGCGCGATGCCGGTGGAGAAAGTGCGCAGCACGTCTAGATCGAACATCACCTGGCTCATTGCGGTTCCTTCGGGTTTCGTGGCGATCATCCTGTTTTTCAGGACGATTCGCCAATTATTTTCTGATTTTCAAAACCGTCGCCGAGGCGGAAACTGCCCGGCAAGATGACCCATTCGCCCTTTTCCCCCATCCCCTCTTCATTCACGCCGCGCCACCGCTGGAAGGTGCTGGCGGCAGGCGTGGCTGCCAACGCCGCCTTCTCGGTGGCCTTCAGCGGCATCCCGATGACCGCCGTACTGATGCGCACCGGCTACCAGCTCGACAACGCCACCCTCGGGCTGGTGCTCGGCCTCATGGGGCTGGGCATCGCGGTGAGCGAGCTGCCCTGGGGCCTACTGACCGACCGCTGGGGCGACCGCCCGGTTCTGCTGGCGGGCCTGGGCAGCACGGCGCTCGCGCTGGTCGCGATGGCGCTGTGGGCCGCGCCGGCCGCGGGGCACATCCCCGGGCTGGGCTGGCTGGGCAGCGGGCTGCTGCTGGTGGGGCTGCTCGGCGGCAGTGTCAACGGCGCCAGCGGCCGCGCGGTGATGACCTGGTTCGACGCCAGCGAGCGCGGCCTCGCGATGAGCATCCGCCAGACGGCCGTGCCGATGGGCGGCGGCATCGGCGCGCTGGTGCTGCCTTACGTCGCGCTGCACTTCGGCTTCGCGGCGCTCTATGGCCTGCTCGCGCTGCTGTGCGCGCTGAGCGCTGCCATGAGTTGGGCGTGGGTGCATGAACCGCCCATCGCGGTGGCCGGCGACACGGCTTTGCCGGCTTCAGCCGCCGCGCCGAAGAGCGGACCGCTGCGCGACGAGCGCGTGTGGCGCATCGTGGCCGGCATCGGCATTCTTTGCGCGCCGCAGTTCGCGGTGCTCTCCTTCGGCACGGTGTTCCTGCACGACTTCGGCCATGCGGGCCTGGCGACCATCACCGCGACGATGGTGTTCGTGCAGGTCGGCGCGATGGCCATGCGCGTATGGAGCGGCCGCTGGACCGACCGCAACAGGAACCGGCCGGCCTACCTGCGCGCCTGCAGCGGGCTCACGGTTCTCCTGTTCGCGGGCCTCGCCGTGCTGGCGCTGGCATCGGGCGCGCATGCGGCCGACTCGGCGGCGCTGCGCATCGCGCTGGTCGTGCTGCTTGGCGTGAGCGGCGTGTGCGTGTCGGCATGGCACGGCGTGGCCTACACCGAGCTCGCCACGCTGGCCGGCGCATCGCGTGCCGGCACCGCGCTGGGCATGGCGAACACCAGCGTGTTCCTGGTGTGCTTCGTCACGCCCTTCTCCATTCCGCACCTGCTGGCGCTGCAGGGCTGGCCGATGGTGTGGCTGGCGGCCAGCGCCTGTGCGCTGGTGGCGATGCCGCTGCTGGTGGGGCGGCCCGCCGCCGCCGATCAGAAGCTCGCGAAGACGGCGTTGAGCCGCTCGACGTAAGCGCGCTTGGCGGCCGCGTCGATGAAGCTGCCTTCGAAGCTGTTCGCCGCGAGCTGCCAGGCCTGCTGCACGCTCAGGCCGGTGGCGGCGAAGGTCTCGGTGAAGTTCTGGTTCATGTAGCCGCCGAAGTAGGCCGGATCGTCCGAGTTGACGGTGGCCACCAGCCCCGCGTCGAGCAGCGCGCCGAGGTTGTGCTTCGACAGGTCGGGGAACACGCAGAGCTTGAGGTTCGACAGCGGGCAGACGGTCAGCGGAATGCGGTCCTTCGCGAGGCGCTTCATCAATTCCGGGTCCTTGGTGCTCTGCACGCCGTGGTCGACGCGCTCGACCTTCAGCAGGTCGAGCGCGCTCCAGACGTATTGGGGCGGGCCCTCTTCTCCCGCGTGGGCGACGAGGTGGAAGCCCAGCTCGCGGCAGCGCGCGAACACGCGGGCGAACTTCTCGGGTGGATGGCCCACTTCGCTCGAATCTAGCCCCACGCCGATGAACTTGTCGCGATAGGGCAGCGCCTGCTCCAGCGTCTCGAAGGCATCTTCCTCGCTCAGGTGCCGCAGGAAGCACAGGATGAGCGCGGCGCTCACGCCCAGCTTCGCCTGTGCATCGACGCAGGCGCGGTGCAGGCCGCTGATCACTGTCTCCATCGCCACCCCGCGCGCGGTGTGCGTCTGCGGGTCGAAGAACATCTCGGTACGCACCACATTGTCGGCCGCGGCGCGCTCCAGGTAGGCCCAGGCCATGTCGTAGAAGTCCTGCTCCTTGAGCAGCACGCTGGCGCCGGCGTAGTAGATGTCCAGGAAGCTCTGCAGGTTGGTGAAGGCGTAGGCCTTGCGCAGCTCCTCGACGCTGGCGTAGGGAATGGACACGCCGTTGCGCTGCGCGAGCGCGAAGATGAGCTCGGGTTCGAGCGAGCCCTCGATGTGCATGTGCAGCTCCGCCTTGGGCATGGCGCGCAGCAGCGCGGGCAGGCGGTCGGCGGCGATGCGGTCGAAGCTCTTGTCGTAGGTGGGGCGGAAATCGGTCATGGTGGGTGCGAACTGCTGCTGCGTTGTGATCCCGCACAGCATAAGGGCAGCCACCTGCCGGCGCGATGTCTGAAACCGTATAGGTCTCAGTCGATGCTGCGTGCCGAACTGGTGAGCGAGCGTGCGCACAGCAGCAGCGTGGGCGCCAGCTTGCGCACCGCCTCCTCCAGCGTCCAGCGGCTGGTGGGCGCCACCACGTGCACCGAGGCCACCGGCCGCCCCTGCGCGCCCAGCACGGGCGCGGCGATGGTCATGTCGCCGAGAAAGAGCTCCTCGGCATTGGTGGCGAAGCCCTGCTGGCGCGCCTGGCGAAGCTCTTCCAGGATCTCGTCCACGCCGGTGCGGGTGTGCATGGTGTGCGCCACGCGGTCGGAGGCTTCGATGAGCGCGCGCGCCTCATCCTCGGGCAGCGCGCTGAGAAAGGCGCGCCCCGAAGCGGTGCAATACATGGGAATGCGGCTGCCGATGGGCATGTGCACCGGCACGAACTGCGCGCTGACGAAGCGCGCCACATAGACCATGTCCAGCCCGTCGGGTTCGGTGAGGCAGGAGGTCTCTGTCGTCACCTTGGTGAGCTCCGACAGGAACGGGTTGGCCACGTCGATCAGCGAATGGGCCGCGAGGTAGTTGAAGCCGATCTCCATGACGCGCGGCGTGAGCTGGTAACGCCGCGTCTTCGGGTGCTTGCGCACGTAGCCCAGCTTCTCGAGCGTGAAGACCATGCGCTGCGCCGAGCTCTTGGTGATGTCGGTGGCCTCGGCCACGTCGGCCAGCGTCATGGTGCGGCGCCGGGCGCTGAAGGCGCGCAGCACGGCCAGGCCCTTCTCCAGCGACTGGTTGAAAAGCAGGCTCTGGCTGTCTTCGGGGGCTGTGTCGGGGGTGGCGTCCATGGCGGTGGAGTATAGCCACACTCTTCCGAAGTATCGAATATCGATATTTATGATTCGACTAGTGGTTTGTATTTATTGTCTAGAGATTCAAAAGAATCGATTATTGGCATGCATGTTGCATCGCGCTGCCCGCATCACTTTCCTTCGCTGCCTCTTTTTTTCTTGTCTCTTTCTTCAACTTCCCTTGCTTCGAGGAGTGCTTCCATGAATCGCATCGTTCGCCGCCTTCATCGCCTGGCCCTGGGTCTTTGCATCGCCGGCGCCGCCTCGCTGGCCGCCGCGCAGGGCGCCGCGCCCACCTACAACGTGGGCGCCACCGCCACCGGCGTGCCCTTCACCTTCCTCGACGTGAAGACCAACAGCATCCAGGGAATGATGGTCGACACCGTCACCGCCGTGGGCAAGGCCGGAGGCTTCGGCGTGAACGTGCAGCAGACGGTGTTCTCGGCGCTGATCCCCTCGCTCACCGCGCGCAAGATCGACATCGTCTCCGCCGCCATGCTGAAGACGCCGGCGCGCCAGGAGGTGGTCGACTTCAGCGACCCGGTGTACTCCTACGGCGAGGGCCTGATCGTCAAGGCCGACGACACCCGCGCGTACGTCTCGCTCGACGAGCTCAAGGGCGAGGTGGTGGGCGCGCAGGTCGGCACGGTGTTCCTCGACATGCTCAACAAGAAGGGCATCTTCAAGGAAGTGCGCAGCTACGACTCGGTGGCCGACATGACGCGCGACCTCTCGCTCGGGCGCATCAAGGCGGGCCTCGGCGACCAGCCCATCATGGCCTACCAGATCCGCCAGAACACCTTCCCCGGCGTGAAGCTGGTTGACAGCTACAAGCCAGTGAACGTGGGCGATGTGTGCCTCGTGGTGCGCAAGGGCGACGCCGAGACCTTGGCGCGCATCAACAAGGCGATCGCCGCCATCAAGGCCGATGGCACGCTCGCCAAGATCGTCCAGAAATGGGGCATCTGAGGGCGCTCTGACTCATGGCTGCTCCCTCCTTCCTCCAGCACGCGCAGGACTTCCTGCCGATCCTCCTGCAGGGCGCGATCGTCACCGTGCAGGTGACGGTGCTCTCGTTCCTGCTGAGCAGCGTGCTCGGCCTCGGACTCGCGCTGATGAAGCTCTCGCCGGTGCGCCCGTTGTCGATGGCGGCTACTGCGGTGATCAACGTGATCCGCGGTCTGCCGATCATCGTGCAGCTCTTCTACATCTACTTCGTGCTGCCGGATTTCGGCGTGCAGCTCACGGCCTTCCAGGCCGGCGTGATCGGGCTGGGCATCGCCTACTCGGCCTACCAGGCGGAGAACTTCCGCGCCGGCATCGAGGCGGTCGACCCGGGCCAGCGGGAAGCGGCGCAGGCCATGGGCATGCGCTCGGCGCTGATCATGCGGCGGGTGATATTGCCGCAGGCCTTCCGCATCGCGCTGCCGCCCTACGGCAACACGCTGGTGATGATGCTGAAGGACTCCTCGCTGGTCTCGACCATCACCGTGGCCGAGATGACGCGCGCGGGCCAGCTCATCGCCTCGTCCACCTTCCAGAACATGACGGTCTACACGCTGGTCGCCCTGCTCTACCTGCTGATGAGCCTGCCGCTGGTGTACGGCCTGCGCCGGCTCGAGAAGCGCTTCGCCGCCGGGAGGAAGCAGCCATGATCCACGTCGAGGGACTCGAAAAGCGCTTCGGCGCGCACCGCGTGCTGCAGGGCGTGAGCCTGCATGTGGACAAGGGCGAGGTGGTGTGCCTGATCGGCCCGTCGGGCTCGGGCAAGTCGACGGTGCTTCGCTGCATCAACGCGCTGGAGTCGTACGAGGGCGGCGAGATCCGCGCCTTCGGCGAGCGCGTGGACCGCAACGCGCCGAACATCCACCGGCTGCGCAGCCGCATGGGCATGGTGTTCCAGCGCTTCAACCTGTTCCCGCACCGCACGGTGCTGGAGAACGTGATGGAAGGCCCCGTCTACGTGCTGCGCCAGAGCGCGGCGCAGGCGCGCGAGGAAGCGATGGCGCTACTGGCCAAGGTCGGGCTGGCCGAGAAGGCGCAGGCCTGGCCGGCGCAGCTCTCGGGCGGACAGCAGCAGCGCGTGGCGATCGCCCGCGCGCTCGCGATGAAGCCCGAGGCCATGCTGTTCGACGAGCCCACGTCGGCGCTCGACCCCGAGCTGGTCGGCGACGTGCTCGGCGTGATGCGCGCGCTGGCCGACGAGGGCATGACGATGATCGTGGTCACGCACGAGATGGGTTTCGCCCGCGAGGTAGCCGACCGCGTGTGCTTCCTGCACAGCGGCAGCATCGTGGAGGAAGGCCCGTCCGCGCAGGTGCTGGGCGCGCCGCGCCATGCGCGCACGCAGGACTTCCTGCGCCGCGTGCTGCATCCTTCCGGTGCCGCGGCGGCCGCGGAGGTGCGCGGATGAGCGCTGGCGCACTGCCACCCTCCCTTTGGGCCGCCACTGCGCCGCCGGCACCGCCGACGCCGCCGCTGGCCGAGTCGCGCAGGGCCGACGTGCTGATCGTCGGTGGCGGCTTCACGGGCCTCTCGGCCGCGTTGCACCTGGCCGAGGCCGGCGCACAGGTCTGCGTGCTGGAAGCGCACGAGCCCGGCTGGGGCGCCTCTGGGCGCAACGGCGGACAGGTGAACCCGACGCTGAAGCACGACCCCGACGAACTCGTGCGGATCTTCGGTGCCGAGCGTGCCGAGCCGCTGATCGACGCCGTGTCGCGCTCGGCCGACCTGGTGTTCGAATTGATCGCGCGCCACGGCATCGACTGCCAGCCGGTGCGCAACGGCTGGCTGCAGCTTTCCTATTCGGAGAAGGACGTGGCCGGCCTGCACGCGCGCGCCGCGCAATGGGCCAGGCGCGGCGCGAAGACGGAAACGCTGGACCGAGCGGCCGTCGCGGCGCGGCTGGGCACCGACACCTTCGCCGGCGGCTGGCTCGACGGCCGCGCCGGCGGCATCCAGCCGCTGGCCTACACGCGCGGGCTGGTGCGCGCCGCGCAAAGCCTGGGCGCGGCGGTGCACGGCGGCACCGAGGTCACGGCGCTGGAGCGGCGCGGCGCGCACTGGCACGCGAGCACGGCTACGGGCGCGAGTGTCACGGCCGAGCAGGTGCTCATCGCGACCAACGGCTACACCGGCGCGCTGTGGCCGGGGCTGAAGCGCACGGTGCTGGCGGCCAACAGCTTCATCGTGGCCACCGAGCCTCTGAAGGGCGCTGCGGCCGACGCCATCCTGCCGCGCGGCGAAACCGCTTCGACCTCGCAGCGCCTGCTGCTCTATTTCCGCAAGGACGCGCAGGGCCGCCTGCTGATGGGCGGGCGCGGCCATTTCGCCGATCCGGCCGGTCCGGCCGATTTCGCGCACCTGGAGCGCTCGCTGGAGCTGCTGTTCCCGCAGCTCGGGCGGCTGCGCTACGAGTACCGCTGGGCCGGCCGCATCGCCGTCACGCGCGACTTCATGCCGCACGTGCACACGCCCGCGCCGGGCATGACGATCGCGCTGGGCTACAACGGCCGGGGCATCGCGCTGGCCACGAGCATGGGCCGGCACGTGGCGGCGCGGATGCTGGACGCGGGGGCGGATTTTCCGTACCCGGTGTCGCCGATCCGGCCGATACCGCTGCATGGTCTGCAACGCTTCTATATCGCGGGCGGCGTGGCGTGGTACAGCCTGCTGGACCGGCTGGCCTGAAGCACGGGTCGCTGCAGAGTCGCCTAGGCGCGCGCGGCGCCTTGCCATGGCTGCCGCGCATGCGTCAAATGGCGGGCATCGACCACAACAGCCCCAGGAGACTCATGCCGATCGACACCCTCGCCACCTGGCACCGGCTCGTCAAGGAACGCGATGTCGCAGGGCTCGACGCCCTGCTCGACGACGCGGCGGTATTCCATTCACCGGTGGTGCACACGCCCCAGGTGGGCAAGCGCATCACGCAGAAATACCTGGCGGCGGCATTCCAGGTCTTCTTCAACGAGAGCTTCCGCTACGTGCGGGAGCTGAAATCGGAGCGCGACGCCGTGCTCGAATTCGCGCTGGAACTCGACGGCATCCAGATCAACGGCGTCGACATGATGAAGTGGAACGACGAAGGGAAGATCACCGATTTCAAGGTGATGCTGCGCCCACTGAAGGCCGTGAACCTGATCCACCAGAAGATGGGCGCCCAGCTGCAGCCCCCAAATTCCTGAGCTATCCCGCGCGCCCTGCCCCATTCGCGGGACACCGCGGAACCGGCTCCGCCGGGCCGCAGGTGTCGCCCCCGGAAGGGGGTTGGCGAAGCGACACGAAGTGCGCGCAGCCTGGGGGAGAACCTATTCCTCCACGAAGTGCGCGCAGCCTGGGGGAGAACTTTATTCCGCCACTACCTGCAGCGTGCCCTGCTGGCTGTAGGCACGCACGCACATGCGGGTCAGCTGCACCAGGAACTGGAACACGGCCGGCTCGCCCAGGCAGTCGGGCGTGATCGCCATGATGTCCTTGCGCAGTTCCATCAGCCGATTGCCCGACATCGCCATCTCGGCGGAGGCGCCGTAGTAGTTCCTCCAGAAGTCCTGCAGGAGACCTCGCTTGACCTCGTCGATCACCAGCGTGTAGCCGCGCTCCCAGACCTCCTCCTCCATCGGCAGGCAGTCGACCTGCGGATCCTCCAGGTGGCCGCCCCGGGGCACCAGGCACACGCGCCGCATGGCCACTCTCTCAACTGTTGCTTGCCGCATGTGCATGGCCGGACTCCTGGAATTCGATGGCCGCCGCCGGCGCCGTGCCGGGTTTGGCTGGGTGGACAGGGTGGCGGGTGCTTCTTTTCTTCATGGTCGTCGTCCTCAACGAAGCCACAAGGCGTGTGACAGGCTTGGAGTTCTTCATGCCGCCGCGAGCATGCGCAGGCGGCTTGCGTTCGAAAGCGCCAGGCTCTCCGGCTGGTCCCAGCTTCCGTCCGCGTTCAGCGTGGTGGTCAGTGCATAGACGCCGGGCGGGTACGCCAGCTCCAGCGGGTTGCCGATCGCGCCGACGTCGATCACGTCGCCTTCCTCGAAGTCGCCGTAGGCGATGAAGTACTTCGGATGCGGCGAGAAGGTCAGGTTCTGGCCGGTGCGCGCCTGCACCGCGTACACGGTGCTGCCGCCCATGGTCACGCCCACGGCGGCGGCCGACCTGGCCGGAATGGCCGTCGACTGGGCCAGATAGAGGCGCGACTGCTCAGGCCCCTGCGAGGGATTCACGAACCGGTAGGTGCGATTGCAGTCGAGCGTGATCTTGTTGTTGGCGCCGCTCGGCTCGTAGGTTTCGGTGGGGGTGAACTGCACGCCGGGCTGCAGCTCGCCGGTCTCGGCCCAGGCGAAGCCCACATCGACGCTCCACTGGAACTTGACGCGGGAGGTCGGCCCCGGGTTGGAGAACCTGGCGAACCAGGCCAGCGACAGGGCATTCGGCGCCAGTTGCGTCGGGTCGTTCTGGAACACCATGAAGTAGGCCGAGTGGCTTGCATGGTTGTTGACCGTGACGGAATAGATCATTCCCATGACGACTTCCCGAATGAAACAGAGTGGTGGGCGGCAGTACGGGCCACGATGGCACCGTGCTGGACCTCACTCTAGGGAGCGCAGGGGGTGATTTGAATTACAGACGATTACAGAGGTTGCGCTCCGCCACGAATTTCGAAGGGGTAGTTGCCCAGGCGCACGGTACCGCGCCGGCGCTCGACCAAGGGCGGCTCGGCCAGGTGCGCCGGCAGCGCGTTCAGGATCTGGTGCTTGGCGCGGAAGATCTGGATGTTCACGTAGGAAGGCTCCACCCCCAGCATGCGCGACAGCTCGTCGAGCCCGACCCAGCCCTGGCTCTGCGGCGCAATGCCGCGCTGCGCGTCCTTCTGGCGCAGGCGCGCCAGCGTGACCAGCGTGTAGTGGTGAATGCGCTCGCCCAGCGGCACCGACCTGCCCTGCGCCACCAGGTTCAGGCTGGTGTGCTCCTCGTTCTGGCTGACCTCGAAGTGCAGGGCCACGCCGGCCGACATCGGCACCGGCATGGGCGTCGATATGGGCGTCTCGGAGGTGAGGTCCAGGTCGTCGCACAGGACGAACTCCCAGGTGCCGGACGAGGTGCGCACCGTGGCGCCGTCGCTCAGCAGCTCGATGCCGTCGATGTGCTCCAGCATCCACTTGCCGTCCTGGAAATACACGTTCGCCTCGGGCTCGTGCTCGTCCGGCAGCAGGTTCTCGCGCAGGTTCAGCTCCACGATGCCGCCGGCTTCGTCGACGCCGGACGGAAAGAGGCAGGTGGCCGGCGGCGAGAGGTCTTCCACGGTCCAGACCGACTCGTCGCCGATGCCCATGCGGACCTCGGCGCCGGCCGGCAGCGCGGTCCAGCGGCCGCTGGGCAGGCGCTGGCCGTTCAGCGTGGTGCCGTTGCGGCTCTGGTCGGCGATTTCCCACGCCTGCCGGCTCCAGCGCACCATCGCGTGGACCTGGGACACGTCGGGCGCCTGCAGCACCGTCTGGCAGACCGAGGCGCGCCGGCCGAATGCATGTACCGGCCGCAGCACGGTGGCACGCCGGTCGAGCTTGTTCCTGAAGATGGCCATCGCCGCATTCTCCTACGCGATCTCACACGTACAGCGCCTGCGGATTCAGGTCGCCTTCGCGCAGGGAAGTGTCGCGCCATCCGAGGGCGACCGGCACGCCGTACAGGCGCGGATTGCCAAGTTCCGGCCAGATGTGGCACAGGCCCGGCACCACCACCTTCACCGTGCACAGGGGGAGATCGGGGCGGGTGTGGTCCAGGACGATGGTTTCCAGCCCGAGCGAGGCGGCGATGCCGACGCAGCGGCGGATCTCCCCGGCGATGTCGGACCGGGCGGCGGGGGCCGCCGCAACCGGCGCGGCGCCTGCGGGCAGGAGAAAGGCCGGCGCCCCCTCCTCCCCGGATTCGGCGGCCGGCACCGCGAAGCTCTTGCCAGCCGCGATCAGCTGGCTCATCTCCGTGAGCGCCCGCTCGCATGCCAGCGCCCGGCCGGGGCTGCACCCGAAGCCGACGGCCCAGGCGCCCGTGTCCAGATGACGACCGATGGCGACGACGACCGGAATGCCGAAATCGTGCGTGATGTCGAGCACCCAGCGCTCCCAGCGCGGGCCGCAGGTGCGCTCGATGCGCTGGAGGATCTCCGCAGACAGGCTGTCGAGCCCGACCGCCGGCCTGCGGTGCCGGCCGTACCACCAGATGGCGGCGGCGTCGCGCTCCACCAGTTCGAGAAAGCCCTGGAGGATGGCTTCCTCGCGCGTATTTCCCGCCGCGCAGCCGTTGGAGGTCCAGCCCACGTGGAACTGGCTCTGCGCCGGTGCATTGGCGAAGCAGAAGGCCAGCGGCAGGTAGCGGGGCTCGTCGGCGGTCAGCGACCAGGCGGGCGTCCACCATGACGCTGCTTCCTGCGGCGCGGCGGACGTGGCCACGGCGTGCGGCGGCTTGTGCGTGTGGAAGCGTTCGCGCTGCCGGTCGCTGAAGAGCGCCAGCGCATGCGGTTCGATGCAGGGCGCGTCCAGGTCGGCCGCGGGCGCGATCACCCAGGCCTCGTCGCCTTGGAAGAAGGCCGAATGCCGCTCGGCCGCCTCGCAAAGCGCGCTGGCGCGGGACTGCTCCATCGACATGCCCTTGCCCAGGCACACCTGGGTCAGCACGCCGGGCAGTTCGTCGTCGCCGGCCGGCGGCGTCCTGAAGATCTCGCTGCGGTAGACCGTCAGCGCGCCCTCGGCCTCGGCGTTCAGCGGCACGATGCGCGCGACCGCGCCGGTGAGCGGGCTGACATGGCGCATCAGCCGCTCCACGGTGACCGAGGCCGGCACGGTGCGCCAGCCGCCGTCGTGGCTCGCGGTGGGCAGGCCGGGCGCCAGCACGACGCGCTCGCGCTGCCGGCGCGCCACGAGATTCGGCGTTCCGCAATGCGGGCATTGCGGGCGGACGGCGACGAAATGAGGCTGCGGCGAATCCAGCGTCCGCACCTGGGCGCCATCCGCCTGCGCCACGATGTCGAGCGCGATCGGGAGCAGCTGGCCGAGGCGCTCGGCGACGAGCCCTTCGCCGGCACGCACCGGCGCGCCGCTTTCTTCGTTTCCGTGGCGCGATTGCCACCAGGCACGTGCCGGGCGGTTCCGGAGCCAGCGATGCGCGAGGCAGTGCCAGCACGGGCCGGAAGACCTGAAGACCGGGCCGGCCATGGCCTGCTCGCCGGTCGGCTTGACCAGCAGCCAGGGCCGGCCCGCGGCACGCTGCTGCGCGTCGATGACGGCAAGCCGGGGGTCGAGATAGTCGTCGCAGAAAACCAGGGTGAGGCCGGTGCCGGCGGGCAGCGACCGTGCCCAGTGGCCGGGCACATCGCCGCCGACGGCCTTCGACAGCGCGACCGCGTCCACATCGCCGGACAGGGCGGTGCGCACGGGCACCGCCGAATAATCGGGAACCAGCCAAGAATCGGTGTCGCCCTTCGCGACAGGCCGGACCAGCCCCTGGCGCGCCAGCGTCTCCAGCGCATGGAGCATCTGCGCGAGCTGCGCGGCGGCTTCCCCGGTGCGGCAATAGGCGGCGAGGCTGACGCCTTCGCGAAGCACCCGCTCCAGGGCCATGACGCCGGGCGAGCCCAGCACCAGCAGGTCGTTCTCGCTGGCCAGCAGCAGGCGGTCTTGAAGCACCACCGGCGGCAGGAACCTGTCGTGCCAGCGGAAGACGTCGGAGAAGAAATCGGGCGCCACGGCGCTATTCATCACCGTGGCGCCCCAGTTCGAGGCGCACCACGCCGTACGGCGATGCGCCGGTCGTGGCCCGGAATGCCGCTTCGAAGAGCCGGTGCTTTTCCGAGAACTGCCCGTAGATGTGGTCTTCCGAGAGCACCCGCATCGACGGATGCAGGCGCGCGATCTGCGCGGCGTTCTCGAAGCCCGAAACCACCGGCAGCCGCATGCCGCCCACGGCCATCGACTGGGCCGCGAGCACCGGATGCACGTGGTCGAGCACGACGACGCAGGGTGCCGTGCCTTGCGCGAAGCGATCGGCAAGGCTGCGCAGCACGGTCTCCAGCGGAGACTGCGGCAGGTAGGGGCACACGCCCTCCAGCATCACGAGCACCGGCCGGTCGCCCGGCAGGCCGGCGGTGTCGAGCCAGCGCTCGTCGAGCACGGAGCAGACAATGTCGGCGCCCTCGCCTTCGTCGGCGTGCGGTACGTGTTGCGCCCGCAGCCCGATGGCATCGGGCAGGTCGATGTTGAGCCAGCGCGAGCGCGCCACCAAGGCGCCGAGCCGGCTGCGGCGCGTGCACAGCCCCGCGCCCAGCGTGATGCACAGGGCGCCGGGATGATCCGAAAGAAAACCGGCCGCGAAGCGGTCGAAGAGCGCTGCGCGCAGCACGATGCTGCGCACGAAGGCCGGGTCGGCCGCATAGGCCGAGATGTCGAAAGGCAGCGACGCGGCAATGCGCCGTGCCTCGGGATCGGAGAACACCGACGCATCGGCCACGGCGCCGGAATTGGCGCGCGCAGCCAGCGTCAGCAGGAGCGTGGCCGTGGCGCCCTGCAGCGCGGGCGCGCTTGCGGCCGGCTCCTGCCCTGTCGCGGACTCAGCAGGTGAAGGGATAGGGGTCGCCCGTGTTGTTGTACGAGGTCAGCGCGATGGCGCGCATGTTCTCTTCCACCGGTGCCGTCGGGTAGTTCAGGCGGATGGCGTTCTTGATCGCGGTGCCGTCGGCGTTCTTCTGGTTCCATTCGCACTTCGTCGCGTCCCAGGTGAAGGCCGAGTTGGTGGTGAACAGGATCTTGAAGTTGAACGGGTTGTTGTAGCCCAGCCATTGGCTCAGCACGTTCGCCTTGTCGGTCTCGGGGTCGCGGGTCAGCTCGTACTGCAGCTCGGGCGACTGCCATGCGATGGCGATCGCGCGCAGCACCACGCCGCCGAAGGCCAGCAGCGAGCCCTCGTTGCCGCCGGGAATGCCCAGGCCGGTGGGCAGCGCGCCGCCCACGATGCCGGGAGGAATCTCGAAGGCAGCGGAAGAACCCATGAAGTTCGGGAACAGCTGGTAGTAGGCGGCCAGGGCTTCGGTGGCGTTCGAGGCCGGAGCCTGCGGCAGCACGATGACGAAGGAGTCGTCGGGGCCGACCCAGCCGGAAGTCAGCATCGGCTTCCATTCGGCGCGCTGGGCCGGATCGGGGCTCTGGAACAGCGACACGTCCAGCTGCGGCCAGGCTGTCGGCAGGCCGAAGTCGCGGTGCAGCATCGGCTGGATGTCCTGCTGGTCGAGCAGTTCGCGGCGGTAGGCGTCGTCCTGCCACGAACGGGCGATGGCGCGCAGGTAGGCCAGGCGGAACTCGAGCAGCGGATCACCGCTTTGGACTTGGAAAGTCATGATTACTTCATCCTTGGTTCAAGAGGAAATCGGCGCGTGCGTCGGCACGCGCGCGGGCAACTCCGGCCGCAGCCCGGCCAGATTCTTCAGGCGCTCGGCGATGTCCGGCGAGGCGGAATCCGCCAATGCCTGCATCGCCGCCAGGGCCTCGTATTCGGTTCTGTGCTTGGCGCCCTCGCGCGCCACCTCGGCGGCCTTCGCGAAGCACGCGGCCACCGTCTCGCGGTCGCCGCCGGCGGCCTGCAGGTAGCGGGCCTTCTGCAGGTGCAGCTCCGAGCGGTAGAGCCCTTCCTTGAGCTCGTCGGTCATGCGCAGGCATTCGTCGATGCGCTCCAGCGCCTCGTCCCAGCGGCCGTTGGCGGCCAGCGTGTCGGCGGCGAAGGCGCGGTAGTAGGTCTGGCAGTAGCGGCAGCCCATGGCCCACAGCGCCTGTATCCAGGCATCGGCCGCCGCGATGTTGTCGACGTCGCCTGTGGCCCAGCAGCGGATGATCTCGGCGTAGCCCTGGAACGCCGGCAGGCCGTAGCGCTGCGTGATGCCCAGCAGCTCGCCGGTGCTCACCAGCGCGCGCGCCTTGTCGTTGCGGCCCTGGTGGCCCAGGCTCTGGTAGAGCAGCGCCATGCTCAGCGACGGGATGTGCGACATCTCGCGTGCCCAGCGCACGGCATTGGTGGCGTCGGCGCGCGCGGCGGCGTCGTGGCCCGCGAACCAGCGCACCAGCGCGCGGCCGGTGGTCGCCCACACGCGGGTGTCGAAGCCGAAGTCGGCCGCATGGTGCGCGTGGGCCTCGGGGTTGTAGCGCTCGACGGCGTCGGTCAGCGACTGCTCGGCGCGCTCGAAGTCGCCGTCGGAGTAGTGCGCGAGGCCGAGGTAGGTCTGCGCCGCGACGAACACGCCCTGGTCCTGCTGCTGCACGGCCTGGTCGAGCAGGCGGTTGCTCAGCTGCTGCACCTCGGCGCGGTTGCTCGCCACGTGGTGGAAGGTGATCAGCGTCCAGAGATGCTGCACCTGCTTCTCGCGCGGCACCTCGTCGGACAGCAGTTCCTGCGACAGCGCGATGCGGTCGACCACCTGCGCATGCGCCCAGCCGTACTTGTTCATCATGGCCTGCGTGACGTAGCTGTTCACGTCCAGCCGCGCCTCGCGCTGCGCCTCGCCTTCCAGGTGCGCCATCCAGCCGTCGATGTGTTGCGCGTAGGAAATCGTTTCGTCGTTGAGCGAGCGGTGCTGCGTGATGCGCAGCTGGCGCACCGCCAGCGCCACCGCCTGCGCGTACTCGCCCGCATCGGCCCAGTGCTGGGCCACGTTGCCGGGTTCGTTCGCCACGTATTGCGGCTGGCTGTCCATCAGCGTCTGCGCGACGTTGCGGTGCAGCTGCCGGCGCTGCGCGACCAGCATGCTCTCGTAGGCGGTATCGCGGATCAGCGCGTGGCGGAAGATGAAGCTGCCCGGCTGGCCCGCAGGCGCGACCAGGCCCGCATCGAGCAGCACGGACATGTCCTTGTCCATCGCCTCGGCGCTCTTGCCCGAGCAGGCGCACAGCAGTTCGGCCTCGAACTGGCGCCCGATGGTGGCGGCGAGCTGCAGCAGGCCCTTGACGGCGCCGAGCCGGTCGAAGCGGCTCACCAGAGAGTCCCGCAGAGTGACCGGAATCGCCGCCGGCTGCGCCGTGTCCTTGAAGACCCAGACGTGGTCCTTCTCGACCAGGTAGGCGTCGAGCATCATGCGCGCCATTTCCTGGATGAACAGCGGCACGCCGTCGGTGCGCTGCACCACGTTGTCGATCACCTGCGGCGCGACGACGCGCGGCGCCAGCGCCTGCCGCGCCAGCTCGGCGGCCTGCACATCTTCGAGCCGGCGCACCTCGATGCACTCGGCCTGCATGGCCTCGGGCTTCACCCATTCGGGGCGAGCGGTGAGCACCAGCAGCACGCGCCGCTGCGGCAGCTGGGCGATGAGCTGCTCGACGAACTCGATGGTCGTGGGGTCGGCCCAGTGGACGTCCTCCAGAAGCAGCAGCAACGGCGAGGCCTCGGCCATGTGCAGCAGCCACTGCGCGATCGACTGCAGCAGCAGCGCCTTCTGCATCGGCGGCGACATCTGGCTCGGCGTGCGGTCGCCCAGCGGCAGCGACAGCCACGCGCAGAAGATCGGCAGCACGGCCTCGCCATCGCAGCCTGCTGCCTGCAGGGCCTCGCGCAGGCGCTCGCGGCGGGCCTCGGGCGATGCGGCGTCGGGCATGGCGTCGAGCCGCTGGCGCAGCAGCGCGAGGAACGGCGTCAGCGCGTTGTTCTGGTTCTCGGGCTGGCACTGCGCGACGACGGTCTGCAGGCCTTCCTTGGCCACCTGGTCGCGCAGCACGTCGGCCAGGCACGACTTGCCGATGCCCGGCTCGCCGCGAATCCACACCGCGCCGCCCTGCCCTTCGCGGGTCCGGGTCCATGCCGAGCGCAGCTGCTGCAGCTCGGCCTCGCGGCCGATGCACGCCTTGTGCAGCGCCTGCTCGGCGAAGCCGTCGGAGGCCAGCGCCTGCTGCTCGCCGCCGAGGCGGTAGGTCTGGATGCCGCCTGACTGGCCCGGCAGCGTGACGGTGCCGGCCTTGTCGAAGCTCGCGTGGCGGCTCAGCAGGCGGTAGCTGCTCTCGCTCGCCAGCAGCGTGCCGGTGTCGGCCACGCCTTCGAGCCGCACCGCGACGTTGACGGCATGGCCCGAGGGAATCTCGCCGGCGGCGACGATCGCCATGCCGGTGTGCATGCCCATGCGGATGCCGAGGTGCACGCCGTGCTCCTGCTCGATGGCGGCGGAGCGCTGGCGGCTCAGGGCGATGAGTTCCATGGCCGTGCGGCCGGCCTGCCGCGCGTCGGTGTCGCTGGCGTGCGGATAGCCGAAGAGCACGATCATCCGGTCGCCCAGCGTGCCCGCCAGCAGGCCGCCGCGGCGCGTGGCGGTCTCGGAGAACAGCGCGAGCTCGTTGCGTTGCAGCAGCTCCAGGTTCTCGATGTCGGAAGGCAGGGCCTCGTCGGCGCTCTCGTCGTCGGCCGCGTCGGGCCACACCGAGACGCTGCAGCACAGCACGGTGAGCTGGCGCTTCTCGGAGAAGCCGCGCGTGGTGATCACGGTCTGCGCGAGCGCCTCGTCCTGCGCCTGCTTGGCCGAACGCAGCACGCCCACGAGGTCGTCCAGCCGCAGGCGGCCGAGTTCGCCCAGCAGGGTGGCGGCGGAATCGCTGCGGTCGGCCGCCTTCTTGCGCAGCGCCTGGCGCAGCACGGAGGCGACCGGGTGGCTGGCGATCTCTGCGGGCAGCGGCACTTCCTGTGGGCTGAGCTGCTGGTGAAGGATCTCCGCCGCCGAGGCGCCGCGGATGGCGGGCGCACCGGTGAGGCACTCGATGAACATCAGGCCCCACGCGTACAGGTCGGACTTCACGCCCGGCGGTTCGCCGCGCAGCTGCTCGGGCGCGCTGTAGGCCGGCGTGCCCAGGGCCTCGTCGGTCATCGTGAGCGTGGGGAACTCGTCGCCGCGGTTCGAGGGAATGACGGTGCCGATGCCGAAGTCCAGCACCTTCGCGTGCGGAACGGCGCCGGTGAACGTGACCATCACGTTGTCGGGCTTCAGGTCGCGGTGCACGATGCCCGCGCTGTGCGCGCAGTCGAGTGCGTCGAGCACCTCGGCCATCAGGTGGCCGGTCTCGGTGGCCGTGAGCGCGCCCTTGCGCCGGATCAGGCTGGTGAGCGTTTCTCCGGGCACGTACTCGAAGACGCCGTAGACGCAGGGCCCCTGCTCGCCCTTGTCGAGCAGCTGCACGATGTGCGGATGGTGCAGCGAGGCGCACAGCTTCGTCTCGCGATGGAAGCGCGCCACGCGCTGGCTGCCCACCTGCAGCTTCACGACCTTGATCGCGACCACGGTGCCCGTGCTTCGCTGCAATGCGCGATAGACGATGCCGTAGCCGCCGGCGCCCAGCTCCTCCAGCAACTCGTAACCCGGAATCTCCAGCGGCTCGGGCAAATTCGGCTGCGACGCCGCGTGCGTGGGATTGGTGACTGCGTCCTGCATTTCAGTCTCGTCGTGATGGAGCGTGGATGGTCCTCCGGGACTTGCCTCGGACTGCGTTCCGCCCTGCGACAGCACGCAATAGTGACACTAATTGTTACTTTAGCGGAGGCCGAGAGGTTTCAGGTAGGTAACCCCTTAAAAAAAGAAAACCCGCAACATGTGCGGGTCGTTAGAACTTTTCGGTGTATATGAAGCGCCCGGCGCAGCCCGGGCTCCTTCGCAAACACCGCGGAACCGGCTTTGCCGGGCCGCAGGTGCGCAGGTGTTGCCCCCGGCAGGGGGTTGGCGCAGCGGGCACTCAGTGTCCACGCAGCCTGGGGGCGAGCTTTACTTCTTGTCGCCGCCGGGCACCTTGCCTTCCACGCCCTTGACGTAGAAGTTCACGCCCGACAGGAACTTGTCGTCGGCCACCGCGTCCTTGGCGACCACTTCCTTGCCGTCCTGGCCGAGGATCGGGCCCTTCCAGATCACGAAGCTGCCATCCTTCAGGCCCTTCTTCACCTCCTCGACCTTGGCCTTGGTTTCGGCCGGCACGTCTTCGGCGATGGAGACGAGGTCGATCGCGCCTTCCTTCACGCCCCACCAGGCCTGGCCGGTGGTCCACTTGCCGTCCAGGGCTTCCTGGGTGGCCTTGATGTAGTACGGAGCCCAGTTGATGGTGGCCGAGGCCAGGTGGGCCTTGGGACCGTAGGCGGTCATGTCGGAGTCCCAGCCGAAGGCGCGCTTGCCCTTTTCCTGCGCGGTCTTGAGCACGGCCGGCGAGTCGGTGTTCTGGAACAGCACGTCGGCGCCGCCGTTGATGAGGGCGGTGGCGGCTTCGGTTTCCTTCGGCGGGCTGAACCACTCGTTCACCCACACGACCTTGGTCGTGATCTTCGGGTTCACCGACTGGGCGCCCAGCGTGAAGCTGTTGATGTTGCGCAGCACTTCGGGAATAGGCACCGAGCCGACCACGCCCAGCGTGTTGCTCTTGGTCATGGCGCCGGCGATCAGGCCGGCCATGTACGCGCCTTCGTACGTGCGGCTGTCGTAGGTGCGCATGTTGTCGGAGGACTTGTAGCCGGTGGCGTGCTCGAACTTCACGTCCTTGCTGTCGGCCGCGACCTTCAGCATGGGCTCCATGTAGCCGAAGGTGGTGCCGAAGATCAGCTTGTTGCCCTGGCCGACCATGTCGCGGAACACGCGCTCGGCGTCGGCGCCTTCCGGCACGCTCTCGACGAAGGTGGTCTTGATCTTGTCGCCGAATTCCTTCTCGAGCGCCTTGCGGGCGTTGTCGTGCGCGAAGGTCCAGCCGCCGTCGCCAACCGGTCCGACGTATGCGAATGCGATGTTCAGCGGCGCTGCCGGGGCCGGAGCCGCCGCGGCGGGTGCCGGGGCCGGCGCGGGTGCAGCCGCAGGAGCCGCCGCTTCTTCTTTCTTGCCGCAGCCGATCAGGGCCGCCGAAGCGACCGCCGTGAGGGCGGCCAGCTTGAGCAGGGAGCGCTTGTTCAGATCATTCATTGTCGGAAATCCTCAAAAGGACAGGTTGGCGGGAAAACGAAAAACGCGATTATGAGCCGGGGTAGAACGGTTTCCCGATGGAAGCCGGCATGTTGGCGCGGATGAAAGCCGGGTTGCGCGAGATCAGCGCCAGCACCACGATCGGCGCGATGTACTGCAGCATGCTGAGGAACTGCGCCGGTACGTCCACGCCGCTGCTTTGCAGGTGGAAGCCCAGCATCGACACCCCGCCGAACAGGTAGGCACCCAGCAGCACGCGCACCGGCCGCCAGGTGGCGAAGGTGGTGAGCGCCAGCGCGATCCAGCCGCGGCCGGCCACCATGCCCTCGACCCACAGCGGCGTGTACACCGTCGAGAGATACGCGCCCGCCAATCCGCACAGCGAGCCGCCCGCGATCACCGCCATGAAGCGGATGCGCCGCACCGGGTAGCCCAGCGCATGCGCCGACTCGGGCGACTCACCCACCGAGCGCAGCACCAGCCCCGCGCGCGTGCGGTAGAGGAACCAGATCAGCCCGAAGGTCAGCACCACCGCGAAATACACCATCGGGTGATGGCGGAACAGCGCCGGCCCGACCAGCGGGATGTCGCCCAGCACCGGAATGGCGTACGAGGCGCTTTCCGGCAGCTTGGCCTGCACGAAGCTGATGCCAGCGAAGGCCGAGAAGCCCACGCCGAACAGGCTCAGCGCGAGGCCGGTCGCGTACTGGTTGGTGTTGAGCCAGATCACAAGCACACCGAAGAAGGCCGCGAGCAAGGCGCCCGCCGCCATGCCGGCCAGGAAGCCGAGCCAGGGGTTGTGCGTGGTGACGACCGTCGCGAAGCCCGCGATGGCGGCGCAGAGCATCATGCCCTCGGCGCCGAGGTTGACGATGCCGGCCTTCTCGTTGATGAGCAGGCCCAGTGCAGCGATGGCGAGCACGGTGCCCGCGCTCAGGGTGGAGCCCAAAAGGAGTGCGTAGCTTTCCATGGTCAGTTGCTCCCTTCGGTGGCACGCGCGACGGGTGCGGTAATGGGCGTGCTCGCCTGCAGCGAGGCCGTGGTCATGGAGGAGGCAGCCTTCGCGGCCGCCTTGCGCCGGATGCGGTAGGCAATGAGCGTGTCGCAGGCCAGCAGCGTGAACAGCAGCAGCCCCTGGAACACGCCGGTGAGCGACTTGGGCAGGCCCAGGCGCGACTGCGCCAGTTCGCCGCCGATGTAGAACATGCTCATCAGGATGGCCGAGAAGATCATGCCCACCGGATGCAGCCGCCCGACGAAGGCCACGATGATGGCAGCGAAGCCGTAGCCCGCCGGCACGTAGGGCGTGAGCTGGCCGAGCGGCCCGGCAACTTCGAGCGCGCCGGCCAGTCCGGCCGCGGCGCCCGAGGTCAAAAGCGCCACCCACACCGCGCGCCGCGCCGAGAAGCCCGCATAGCGCGAAGCCGCCGGCGCCAGCCCGCCGACCTGCTGCGCGAAGCCCGCGCGCGTGCGGAACAGGAACACCCACAGCGCCCCCGCCCCCACCAGAGCGATGACGAGGCCGATGGTCACGCGCGAGCCCTTGAACAGTCGCGGGATCTGCGTGACCGCCTCGAAGGTCTTGGTCTGCGGGAAGTTGTAGCCGTGCGGGTCCTTCCAGGGTCCGTAGACCATGTAGCCCAGCAGCAGCGTGGCCACGTAGACCAGCATCAGGCTCACCAGGATCTCGTTGGCGTTGCACCTGTCGCGTAGGAAGGCGACGATGCCCGCCCACACCATGCCGCCGACGATGCCCGCCAGCAGGATGGCCACGACGATCCACTGCCCCGTGTTCTTGTCGGCCAAAAGCGCCACGCCGCCCGCCGCGATCGCGCCGAACACGAACTGCCCCTCGGCGCCGATGTTCCACACGTTGGAGCGGAAGCACACCGCCAGCCCCAGCGCGATGATGAGCAGCGGCGTGGCCTTCACCATCAGCTCGCCGATGGCGTAGCCGCTCTTGATGGGCTCGTAGAAGAACACCAGCAGGCCCTTGACCGGGTCCTTGCCCAGCGCGGCGAAGAGCGCCACGCCGATGAGCACGGTGATCAGCAGCGCCAGGATCGGCGAGGCATAGCTCCAGAAGCGGGACAGCTCCGGACGCGGTTCAAGCTTGAGCATGGGCCGCCTCCAAGGTTTTATTGCCTTCGCCCTGCCACAGGCCACTCATCCACTCGCCGATCTGCTGCAGCGTGGCGGCCGCGCGGTCGATGGAAGGCGACAGCCGCCCCTTGGCGATCACATGCAGCCGGTCGCTGATATTGAACAGTTCGTCGAGTTCCTCGCTGATGACCAGCACGGCGCAGCCCGCGTCGCGCAGCGCGAGGATCTCGACGTGGATCAGCGCGGCCGCGCCCACGTCCACCCCCCAGGTCGGCTGCGAGACGATGAAGAGCTTCGGGTTCGCGTCGATCTCGCGCCCGACGATGAATTTCTGCAGGTTGCCGCCCGAGAGCGAGCGCGCTGCTGCCTTCGGACCTCCTGCCTTGACCTTGAAACGCTCGATGATGGCCTTGGCCTGGCGCTCCAGCGCGCCGGTGCTGATCCATCCGCCCCGGCCCACCGCCTCGCTGCGCGTGAGCAGCAGGTTGTGCGCGAGCCCCAGCGTGGGCACGGCGCCGCGGCCCAGCCGCTCCTCGGGCACGAAATGCAAGCCCAGCGCGCGTCGCGCCCGGGGGCGCAGCCGCCCTGCCGGCTTGTCGAATACGCGCACCATCGGCGCCTCGGCGCGCACGTCCTCGCCCGAGAGCGCGTAGAGCAGTTCCTTCTGGCCGTTGCCCGAAACGCCCGCGATGCCGACGACCTCGCCCGCGCGCACCTCGAAGGAAATGCCGTCGAGATCGACGCCGAACTGGTCCTCGCGCGCCAGCGACAGCCCGTCGACGCGCAGCGCCACCGCGCCCGCGTGCACCGGGCGGTGCTGCAGCGGCGGCGGCTCGCTGCCGATCATCAGCCGCGACAGCGACTGGGTGCTCTCGTTCTGCGGATTGCACACCCCCGTCACCTTGCCGCCGCGCAGCACGGTGCAGGCGCTGCACAGCTCCTGGATCTCGTGCAGCTTGTGGCTGATGTAGAGGATGCTGCAGCCCTCGGAAGACAGTTTCTTCAGCACCGTGAAGAGCTTGATCACCGCCTGCGGCGTCAGCACCGAGGTCGGCTCGTCGAGGATCAGCAGCCTGGGGTTGGTGAGCAGCGCGCGGATGATCTCCACCCGCTGCATCTCGCCCACCGACAGCGTGTGCACCGGGCGCGAGGGGTCGATGTCCAGGCCGTACTCGCTGGCCTTGGCGGTGATGCTGCGCGTGACCTCGGCCAGCTGCAGCGATTTGTCGAGCCCCAGCCAGACGTTCTCGGCCACGGTGAGCGTGTCGAACAGGCTGAAGTGCTGGAACACCATGCTGATGCCCAGCGCCCTCGCCTGCTGCGGGTTGCGCAGGCTGACGGCCTGGCCGTCGAACATCACCGTGCCCTCGTCGGGCTTCACCGAGCCGTAGATGATCTTCATCAGGGTCGACTTGCCGGCGCCGTTCTCGCCGAGCACGGCGTGGATTTCGCCGGGCGCGACGCTCAGGGAGATGTCGCTGTTGGCCACCACCGCGGGATACCGCTTGGTGATGTGAGCGAGCTGGAGTCTGGGGGTTGTCATGCCGGGTTTCGTGGATTTGTCTCGTTCAACAGCAACAAAGCGGGAACGGCCATGAGTCTAATGGCGTCCCCGCGACCATCGGCGCCCGACGGCGCTTCGCTCAGCTCACTGCTTCAGTGCCCGCCGATGTAGGCGAACTTGAAGAGGAACACGGCTGCGATGACCCAGACCATCGCATGCACTTCCCGTGCCCGCCCGGTGCACAGCTTCAGCACCGCATAGGTGATGAAGCCGAAGGCCAGGCCGTTGGCGATCGAGTAGGTGAAGGGCATGGCCAGCGCGGTCACCGCCGCCGGGATGACCTCGGTGGTGTCTTCCCAGTCGAGCTCGACCAGGTCGCGCAGCATCAGGCAGCCCACGAAGAGCAGCGCCGGCGCGGTGGCGTAGGCCGGCACCGAGCCCGCCAGCGGCGAGATCATCAGGCAGGCCAGGAAGAGCAGCGCCACCACCACGGCCGTGAGGCCGGTGCGCCCGCCGGCCTGCACGCCGGCCGCGCTTTCCACGTAGGCCGTGGTGCTCGAGGTGCCGAGCAGCGAGCCCGCGAAGATCGCGCCGCTGTCGGCCAGCAGCGCCTTGTTCATGCGCTCCATCTTGCCCGGTACCAGCAGGCCTGCGCGCTTGGCCACGCCCATCAGCGTGCCGGTGGCGTCGAACATCTCGACCAGGAAGAACACCAGCACCACGTTCAGGATGCCGCCCTTGAGCGCGCCCAGGATGTCCAGCTGCATGAAGGTCGGCGCGATGGACGGCGGCGCGTCGAACACGCCGTGGAACTTGTTGCCGCCGAAGAAGAAGGACAGCACCGTCACCGTGATGATCCCGATCAGGATGGCGCCGCGCACCTTGAGCTTGTCCAGCGCCACGATGATGAGGAAGCCCAGCGTCGCCAGGATCACCGGCGCCGAGTGCAGGTCGCCCAGCGTGACGAAGGTGGCGGGCGATGCGGCCACCACGCCGGCGCTCTTCAGTGCGATGAGCGCCAGGAACATGCCGATGCCCACCGTGATCGCCGTTCGCAGCGACTGCGGTATGCCCTGTATGAAGAGCTCCCGCAGCCCGGTAACCGTGACGATCAGGAACAGGCAGCCCGAGATGAAGACCGCGCCCAGCGCCACCTGCCACGTGTAGCCCATGCCCAGCACCACCACGTAGGAGAAGTAGGCGTTCAGGCCCATGCCCGGCGCCATGGCGATCGGGTAGTTGGCGTACAGGCCCATGATGAGCGTGCCCAGCGCCGCGATCAGGCAGGTGGCCACGAAGACCGCGCCCTTGGGCATGCCCGCGTCGCCGAGGATCGACGGGTTCACGAAGATGATGTAGGCCATCGTCAGGAAGGTGGTCAGCCCCGCGATGACTTCGGTGCGCACCGTGGTGTTGTGCGCATCGAGCTTGAACAGGCGTTCAAGCAGACCCGAGCCGCTTGCGCTGCCCACAGCCGCGCGCGGGCGCGCGGACTCGACATGCCCCGGCGCGCGGGGCTCGGCGCCCTTGGGCGCCTGTTCAAACGTACTCATTTCGCTTGTCTCCAGCTGTTGTAGTGGCGGTTTCATCGTTGCCCCGCTCACGACGCCGGCGCGAACGGGGTTTTCTCAGGGATCCGAGGTTTCAGGTGCGGCGGGCGGGCGCGCCGTGGCGCCTGATATGGCGGAAGCCGGAGGCCGCAGCGACGCCGCCACCTCCTTGATGCATTCGCGCAGCCAGCGCGCCGAGCTCGACGAATGGGTGCGTTCGTGCCAGAGCTGGTAGTACATGAGGCGCGGCAGCGCCACCGGGCAGTCGAGGATCTTCAGCGGCAGCCGCGCAGCGAAGCGCTCGCAGTACTGTCGGCCGGTGGTCAGCACCAGCAGGCTGGAGGCGACCATGTCCGGAATGAGCCCGAAGTGCGCGCAGCGCGCCGTGATGTTGCGCTGCCGGCCCAGCTCGTCGAGCATCTGGTCGATGATGCCGCGCCCCCCCGGGTGCATGGGCGTGGGCGCGATGTGCTCGGCCGCAAGCCAGGTCTCCAGGTCCCAGCCGCGGCGCACCGCCGGATGGTCCTTGTTGACCAGCGAGACCACGTCGTCCCCGAAGAGCCGCGCCATGTGCAGGTCTTCCGGCGGCTTGAGCCAGTTGCCGATCACCAGGTCGACCTGGCCGAGCGCCAGGTGCCCGTGGTAGTCCGAGTCGGGCGTGAGCGCGTGGATCTCGATCTGGCACAGCGGCGCGTCGCGCTTGACCTGCGCCACCAGCATGGGCAGGAAGAGCGGGTCCATGTAGTCGCTGGCCGCGATGCGGAAGGTGGTGGCCGCCGACTGCGGATCGAAGCCGCGCGCATCCGAGAACAGCATCTCCGCCGCGCGCAGGATGCTGGCGGCCGGCTCGATCATGCGCAGCCCCGCGTCGGTCGGCACCATGCCAGAGCCCGATCGCACCAGCAGTGGATCGCCCGAGAGCTCGCGCAGCCGCTTCAGTGCCGCCGACACCGCCGGCTGGTACATGCCCAGCCGGATGGCCGCCCGCGAGACGCTGCGGTCGGTCAGCACGGTGTGAAGCACCCGGATGAGGTGCAGATCGATCTTGTCGAAAAGAGCCTGGTCTCTCATGGCCGCGTGCCTGGTAGTGAGCAATGCGGATGGTTATACGCCGGAAGAAATCGGGCAGCCGAACACAGAAGGCAGACAGAAGTTGCGCAGAAGTCGCGAAAGGGACCGAAGACATTTTTTCGGTTTTCCTTCTGCGACCTTCGCGAAACCTTCGCGTCCTCTGCGTCCGGCTGTCCGCTTTCACGGCGGCCATCACCCCTGCACGGCAGTGATCGCACGCAGGATCGACTCGCTCGTGGCCGGCGCCTTCAGCGGCGGATCGACCCTGTGGCCACCCGCGGCCGACACCGCGTCGCGGATCGCGAAGAACACCGAGAACGGCAGCAGGAGCGGCGGCTCGCCCACGGCCTTGCTGCGGTGGATCGAGTCCTCGAAGTTCTGGCCCTCGAACAGGCGCACGTTGAACACCGGCGGGCAGTCGTTGGCCGTGGGGATCTTGTAGGTGCTGGGCGCGTGCGTGGTGAGCTTGCCGCTTTGCGGATGCCACACCAGCTCCTCGGTGGTGAGCCAGCCCATGCCCTGTATGAACGCGCCCTCGACCTGGCCGATGTCCACCGCCGGATTCAGCGACTTGCCCGCGTCGTGCAGGATGTCGGCGCGCAGCAGCTTCCACTCGCCGGTGAGCGTGTCCACGATCACTTCGCTCACCGCCGCGCCGTAGGCGTAGTAGTAGAACGGGCGGCCCTGCATCTTGTCCTTGTCCCAGCTCAGGCCGGGCGTGGCGTAGAAGCCGTCGGACCACAGCTGCCTGCGGTCGAGGTACGCCTCGCCCACCACGGTGCTGAAGGCCAGCGAGCGGCCGTTGACCTCGACCGTGTCGTTGGCGAAGCGCACTTCGCTCGCCTTGCCGCCGTGGCGCTCGGCCGCGCATTCGGCCAGGCGCTCGCGGATCTGGCGCGCCGCGTCCTGCGCGGCCTTGCCGTTCAGGTCGGCGCCGGTCGATGCGGCCGTGGCCGAGGTGTTGGCCACCTTGGTCGTGTCGGTGGCCGTGACGCGCACGCGCTCGAAGCTCACGCCCAGCTCGTGCGCCACCACCTGGGCCACCTTGGTATTCAGGCCCTGCCCCATCTCGGTGCCGCCGTGGTTCACCAGGATCGAGCCGTCGGTGTACACGTGCACCAGCGCGCCGGCCTGGTTGAAGTGCTTCACGTTGAAGGAGATGCCGAACTTCAGCGGCGCCAGCGCCAGCCCGCGCTTGAGCACCGGGCTCTTCGCGTTGAAGGCGGCGATGTCCTCGCGCCGCGCGCGGTAGTCGCTGCTGGCCTCCAGCTCGGCCACGAGTTCGTGGACGATGTTGTCGGTCACGGTCTGGCGGTACGGCGTGACGTTGTTCTCGGCCTTGCCGTAGAAGTTGATGCGGCGCACGTCGAGCGGATCGCGCTTCAGTTCGCGGGCCACCGAGTCCAGGATGTTCTCGATGGCGATCGCGCCCTGCGGGCCGCCGAAGCCGCGGAAGGCCGTGTTGCTCTGCGTGTTGGTCTTGCCCGAGAAGCCGTGCATGGCCACGTTGGGCAGCCAGTAGGCGTTGTCGAAGTGGCACAGCGCGCGCGTCATCACCGGACCCGAGAGGTCGGCCGAGTGTCCGGCGCGCGAGACCATGGTGATCTCCGCGCCCAGGATGCGGCCCTCGCCGTCGTAGCCCACTTCGTATTCGTACCAGAAGCAGTGGCGGCGGCCCGTGACCATGAAGTCGTCGTCGCGGTCCAGCCGCAGCTTCACCGGGCGCTGCAGCTGGCGCGCCGCGATGGCGGCCACGCAGGCGAAGAGCGCCGACTGCGATTCCTTGCCGCCGAAGCCGCCGCCCATGCGCCGGCATTCGACGTGCACCTCGTTCGACTGCAGGTGCAGCGCATGCGCCACCAGGTGCTGCATCTCGCTCGGATGCTGCGTGGAGCAGTGGATGTGCAGCGCGCCGCCTTCCTTCGGAATGGCGTAGCTGATCTGGCCTTCCAGGTAGAACTGCTCCTGCCCGCCCACGTCGAAGGTGGCCTTGTGGCGGTGCGGCGCCGCGGCGATGGCAGCGCGCACGGCCGCCTCGTCGCCCTGGTTGGCGGCACCGCCGCTGCGCACGATGTGCATCGGCGGCACCACGTACTGGCCGCGCTCGTGCGCGGCCTGCGGCGTGAGCACCGGCGGCTGCGCCTCGATGGTCAGCGCGTCCTTGGCCTTCGCGGCGGCGCGGCGCGCGGCCTCGCGGGTCTCGGCGATCACCGCGAACACCGGCTGGCCGAGGTAGCGGATCTCGCCGCCGTCGTTCACCGGCAGCAGGATGGGGTCGTCGTGGATGATCGAGCCGCAGTCGTTGGTGCCCGGAATGTCGTCGGCCGTGATGACCGCGACCACGCCCGGCATCGCGCGAATGGCGTCCAGCGAGATCGCCGTGACGCGCCCGTTGGCCGCCGGTGAAAGCCCCAGCGCGCAGTGCAGCGTGCCGGCGAGCTCGGGAATGTCGTCGATGTAGGTGGCCTCGCCGGCCACGTGCAGGTGGGCCGACTCGTGCGGGCGGCTGATGCCCACGCGCATGCCGCGCTCGTGCGCCAGCGCTTCTGCGCCCACGTCGATGCGCGCGGCGGTGTTGGCCAGGTAGTCGGCGAAGGCCTCGGCGGGCTGCAGCAGGCGGGCGTCGATGGGTTTGTTCATGTTCAGATTCCTTCCGCCGCCGCGTTGACGGCATGGGGCATCACGCTCCAGACGCTGGTTTCCTCGATCAGCAGCGCGTCCTCCGCCCGCGTTTCGAGCCAGAGGCGCTGGATGAGGTTCTGCGCCACCAGCAGCCGGTAGTCGGCCGATGCGCGCATGTCCGACAGCGGCTTGAAGTCCTGCGCCAGCGCGAGCCTGGCGGTGGCGACGCTGGCCTGCGTCCAGGGCTTGCCGACCAGCGCGGCCTCGGCGTTCGCCGCGCGCTTGACCACGGCGGCCATGCCGCCGAAGGCCAGGCGCACGGCCTTCACCGTGTCGCTGCCCGCCTCGAGCTCGATGGCGAAGCCCGCGCACAGCGCCGAGATGTCGCAGTCGAAGCGCTTGCTGATCTTGTAGGCGCGCACCTGGCGGCGCATCGCGGCGTGCGGAACGACCAGGCCCTGGACGAACTCGCCCGGCTGGAGCTGGTTCTTCATGTAGTCCAGGTAGAACTCGGGCAGCGGCATGCGGCGCACCACATCGCCTCGGCGCAGTTCGATCTGCGCATCGAGCGACATCAGCACCGGCGGCGAATCGCCGATGGGCGAGCCGTTGGCCACGTTGCCGCCCATGGTGCCGGCATGCCGGATCGGGGGCGAGGCGAAGCGCAGCCACACCTCGGCCAGGCTGGGCACGCGCTCCACCAGCGCCGCGAAGGCGGACTCGAGCGAGGCGCCGGCGCCGATGTAGAGCTCGCCGCCGTTGTCCTTGCGGTCCTCGATGGTCTTCAGCTCGGCCACGTCGCCCACGTAGATGATGTCGCCCAGGTCGCGGAACTGCTTGTTGACCCACAGGCCAACGTCGGTGGAGCCGGCCAGCAGCTGCGCGCGCGGCTTCTGTTCGCGCAGGGCGGCGAGCTGGGCCAGGGTCTTCGGGGCGTGGAAATGGTCGATGCGCGCGCCCAGCGGCGCGGCGTAGTCGAAGCCCTCGTTCTTCAGCGCGGTGAGCGCGGCGATCACGGGTTGGGTGTCGAGGCGCACGGCGGGCAGGTCGAACATGCGCTGGCCTGCGTCGAGGATGGGGCGGTAGCCGGTGCAGCGGCACAGGTTGCCCGAGAGCTCGTCGGCCAGCTGCTGGCGGGTGGGCTGGGTGCCGCCAGCCTGGTGGTGCTCGTAGCTGGCCCACAGCGACATCACGAAGCCGGGCGTGCAGAAGCCGCACTGGGAGCCATGGCAGTCGACCATCGCCTGCTGCACGGGGTGCAGCGTGTGCACCGGGTGCTTGCCGTTGCTGCCGCTCTGTGTCTTCGGCAGGCACTGCGCCTGCGCCTTGAGGTCTTCGACGGTGAACAGGGCCTTGCCGTGCAGCGTGGGCAGGAACTGGATGCAGGCATTGACGGTCTGCAGGCTCAGGCCGTCGACGGTGCCGGGAGCCTGGGGGTCGGCGGCCAGCTCGCCGATGACGACGGTGCAGGCGCCGCAGTCGCCTTCGTTGCAGCCTTCCTTGGTGCCGGTGCAGCGGGCGTCCTCGCGCAGCCAGTCGAGCACGGAACGGGTCGGATGGACGCCGGTGACGTCGACGATCTTTCCGCGATGGAAGAAGCGGATCGGTTGAATCTTGCTGCTGCTGTCGGTGCTCATGCTTTTGGGGCTCGTGGGCGACCCGTCATGGGTCAGTCATGGACGTTAGCGGCTTGTCCGGCGTCTTGCATACGCAGGTGCCCATAACGCGTATGTGGGGGCCGGTATGCCACGTACGGGGAAACCCTTGCGTGGGGGTTGCAATTCCCGGGCCACCGGGGGATTTTCGGATGGCCCCGGGCGAGGTTCAGCGCTGCGCGATGGCCACCCAGGCAGTGGCCACCAGCGTCGAACCCGCCACCGCGAGCAGCCCGCCGACCAGCCACTTGAGCGTGCGCGGCTGCAGCTTGTTGGGCAGGCGGTGATGCAGCCGCGTCACGCCGTAGACCACCGGCATCGCGCAGCCGGCCAGCAGCGCCGAATGCCACGAGAAGTGCCCCGTGGGCACCACGATCATCAGCCGCACCAGCGAGTTGAAGGCGAACATCAGCAAGAGCGCGCGGCGCACCAGCTCGCGATCCAGCGGCTGGCGGTACATGTGGAACACGATGGGCGGCCCCGAACTGGAGAAGAGCCCGCCCAGCACGCCCGACAGCCCGCCGATGACGGCGAAGCTCGCGCGCCCCGACACCACCGGCAGCGGCTTCGCCTGCAGCACCAGCAGCACCGCGCAGCCCAGGATCGACACGCCCAGCAGCCCGCGCAGCCAGTCGACCGCGCCACCGCTGAGCCAGGTCAGCAGCATCAGGCCGACGATCACGCCCACGGTGCTGCCGTTGAGCGCCGGCTTCATCAGCTGCCAGGGCACCACGCCGGGCCGGGCGCGGAAGTAGGTCCAGGCATTGATCAGGCTCAGCACGGTGGCTGCGTTGGCCGTGTCGCTCACGCTGGCGACGTGCAGCACCGACACCAGCCCGAGCAGGATCAGGCTGAACGCGAAGCCGGTGAGGTTCTGCGCGTAGGTGGCAAGGGCCACGCAGGCCATGAAGACCAGCACGGGGCCGGCCTGGGAAAGAATCGCTTGCACGGGCTGCTCGCTCAGAGTGCGGCGGCAGGCGCGGAACGGAAACGGGAGGCGTGGGGGAAGAAAGCGGGAGACGGAACGGACATTCGGAGGCAATCGGGGGGCAACTGAAGGCGCGGGCAGCAAGGAAGGGCGCCTGCCCAAGAATAACCGCGCCCCCGATCCGGGGCCCGCTCACGGTTTCTCGGAGAAGAGCTCCGTGATGACCTGCCTGAGCCAGCGGTTGCCCGGATCGGCCTCGAAGCGCTTGCTCCAGTGCAGCGACACGGTGAAGTCGCGCAGCGGAAACGGCGGCTCCACGATGGCGTAGCCGCCCTCCTGCGCGAAGCCGCGCGCGATGTTGCGCGGCATCACCACCGCGAGGTCGGTCGCGCGCACGATGGCCGGCAGCACCATGAAATGCTCCGTTGTCAGCCGCAGCCGGTCTTCCAGGTTCAGCAACTGCAGGATGCGCAGCGTCTCGGCGTGCGTGCGCACCGCCACGTAGTCGAGCTCCTGCAGGGCCTCCAGCAGCGCCTGCCCGCTGCGCCTGCGCTTCACGAAGGGATGGTCCTTGCGCAGCAGCACGATGTAGCGGTCCTTCAGCAGCTGGGCGCGCTGGGTGTCCTTCACGCCGGGCAGGAAGCCGAAGGCGAAGTCGACCTTGCCGCTGTCGAGGCCGGCCGCCACGTCGCCCGGCGCCAGCGGCATGGTCTCCAGCCGTACCCCCGGCGACAGCTCGCGCAGCCGCGCCATCAGCGCCGGCAGGAAGCGGCCCTCGCCGATGTCGCTCATGTGGATGCGGAAGGTCTTGCGCGACACCTGGGGCTCGAAGCGGTCGGGCTCGTGCAGCGCCTCTTCCAGCGTGCTCAGCGCCGCCTGCACCGCCACCGCGAGCCGGTCGGCGCGCGGCGTGGGGGCCACGCCGCCGGGGGCGCGGGTGAAGAGCGCGTCCGCCAGCAGCAGCCGAAGCCGCCCCAGCCCGTGGCTGGCCGCCGGCTGCGTGAGGCCTAGGGACTCGGCCGCGCGGCTCACGTTGCGCTCGCGGTAGACCGCGTCGAAGAGCCGCAGCAGGTTGAGATCGAGCGCGTCCATATGCATGCCATTCATATTACTTAGCTCGATCATTTTATTGAGCATGGCGGCGGCGCCACGCACACTGGCGGGCGCTGTCCGGATCGCCCCTCGAAAGGCGCCGGCCGGCGCCCCACGACAAGAAGGAGACGAGACATGGCCCCGATTCGTGCACTCCGCGCGTTCCGCGCGCACGCGGCGCTCGCCGCCCTGCTCTGCACCGCCGTTACCGCCGCCGCGCAACAGCCGCCGGCCGAAGAACCTGGCTGGGCCAAGGGCCGGCCGAAGACCGAGGCGGCCACGCGCATGGCACCGGTGCCCTCCTTCCCCATTCCGACAGCGCCCGACCAGCTGCCCACGGCCAAGTTCAAGCTGCCGCCGGGCTTCAAGGTCGAGACCTGGGCCTCGGGCGTGCTCGACGCGCGCGAGCTGCGCCAGGGCGCCAAGGGCACGGTGTTCGTGAGCACGCTCTTCGTGGGCAACAAGGTCTACGCCATCGCCGAGAAGGGCGACCGCAAGCCCAAGACCATCATCGACAAGACCGAGTTCGCCACCGGCATCGAGTTCGACAAGGGCGCGCTCTACCTCGCCACGCACAAGCAGATCCTTCGCTACGACGGCATCGAGGACAAGCTCGACAACCCCGGCGCGCCGGTGGTGCTCAACGACAAGCTGCCCGGCGGGCAGGACCACAGCTGGCGCTACCTGCGCATGCACGAAGGCAAGCTCTACTACGCCGTGGGCGCGCCCTGCAACCTGTGCGAACCCGACGACGCGCATGCGCGCATCTTCCGCATGAACCCCGACGGCAGTGGCATCGAGACCGTGGCGCGCGGCGTGCGCAACACGGTGGGCTTCGACTTCGACCCCAAGACCGGCAACCTCTGGTTCACCGACAACGGCCGCGACTGGCTCAGCGAAGACCTGCCCAACGACGAGCTGAACGTGGTCACCAGGCCCGACCAGCACTTCGGCTACCCGTACTGCCACCAGGGCAACATCCTCGACTCGGAATTCGGCTGGGGCAAGAGCTGCAGCGACTACCAGAAGCCCGCCGCACTGCTCGGCCCGCACGCCGCCGCGCTGGGCCTGACCTTCTACAACGGGAAGATGTTCCCGGCCAGGTACCGCGGCGCCATGTTCATCGCGCGCCACGGCCCGTGGAACCGCACCGTCAAGTACGCCGACATCGCCGTCGCCTGGCCCGACGGCAAGGGTGGCGCGAAGGTGGAGCCCTTCATGACCGGCTTCGTCGAGAACAACAACTACCTCGGCCGCCCGGTCGACTTCCTGGTGCTGAAGGACGGCTCGATGCTCGTGAGCGACGACCACGCCGGCGCCATCTACCGCATCAGCTACGGTGGCCGATGACACCTGCGAGCCTTCTCTTCCGATGCGCGGTGGCGGCAATGACCGTGGCAGCGGCGGCATCGCCGGCCGGTGCGCAGGGCACCAAGGGCAGCGTCTACGCCCAGCGCTACGCCGAGCTGTGCGCCTCGTGCCACGGCGCCAACGGCCGTAGCGACATGGCGGGCACGCCGGTGCTCGCCGGGCAGCATTCGTTCTACGCCATCACGCAGCTCTACCTGTTCCGCGAAGGACGGCGCGACAACCCCGCGATGAGCGCGGTGGCCAAGACCATGAAGGACGAGGACCTGCGCGGTTTCTCGGACTTCATCGCCACCCTGCCCGCCGTGCCCGCGCCGCCGCCGGCCACGCCGCCCGACGCGGCGCGCATGGCACGCGGCCAGGCACTGGCGCAGGAGAACCGCTGCCTGCTGTGCCATGGCGCCGACCTGGCCGGCGGGCAGCAGGTGCCGCGCATCGCGCAGCAGCACGAGGACTACCTGCAGCTGACCCTGCAGGGCTTCCGCACGGGCAAGCGCCCGGGCTACACGCAGGCCATGAGCGAGGCGGTGGGCCGCATGTCGCCTGAAGACCTGGACACCCTTGCCTACTACGTGGCGCGCTTCCCCGGCGCCGCCGCAAAGCCGACTTCTTCGCCCCCCAGATAGACGCCATCACCCGACGTGCGGCACCCGCAGGACGAGCGCGGTGCGGGCACGGCTCACCCCGAATCCCGAACAACCCCCTCAACATCGGAGCCGAATCTCTTGGAAGTTTCATTCAGCAAGGAAGTGGAAATGCTGCGCCTCGGCGCGGGCGACACCTTTCACGGCGAGGGCATCCTCGCGATCACCAAGGGCCTGCTGCAGTCGGGCGTGGCGTATGTGGGCGGCTACCAGGGCGCGCCGGTGTCGCACCTGCTCGACGTGATGGTCCAGGGCAAGGCCTACATGGACGAACTGGGCGTGCACGTCGAGGCCTGCTCCAACGAAGCCTCGGCCGCCGCCATGCTCGGCGCCTCCATCCACTACCCGCTGCGCGGCGCGGTGACGTGGAAGTCGATCGTCGGCACCAACGTGGCGGCGGACGCACTGTCGAACCTGTCGTCGCCGGGCGTGACCGGCGGCGTGCTCATCGTGGTGGGCGAGGACTACGGCGAAGGCGCCAGCGTGATCCAGGAACGCACGCATGCCTACGCGCTCAAGTCGAGCATGTGCCTGCTCGACCCGAGGCCCGATCTCGGCGTGATGGTGCGCATGGTCGAGGAAGGCTTCCGCCTCTCGGAAAGCTCGAACATGCCCTGCCTGATGGAGCTGCGCATCCGCACCTGCCACGTGCGCGGCAGCTTCGAGTGCAAGGACAACGTCGCGCCCACCGTCTCCACGCGCTCGCTGATGGAGGAGCCCGCCGGCTTCGACTACATGCGCCTCGCGCATCCGCCCGTCACCTTCAGGCACGAGAAGCTCAAGGGCGATGCGCGCATCCCGGCCGCGCGCAGCTACATCGCCGAGCACGGCCTCAACGAGCTGATGCCCGGGCGGCGCCATGCCGACCTCGGCATCGTGGTGCAGGGCGGGCTCTACAACGCGCTGATCCGCAGCCTGCAGCAGCAGGGCCTGGCCGACGCCTTCGGCGAGACGGACATCCCGATCCTGGTGCTCAACGTGACCTACCCGCTGGTGCCCGCGCAGGTCGCCGACTTCTGCGTAGGCAAACGCGCGGTGCTGGTAGTGGAAGAAGGCCAGCCCGAGTACATCGAGCAGGACATCGCCACGCTGCTGCGCCGGCGCGACATCCAGACGCCGCTGCACGGCAAGGACATGCTGCCCCCGGCGGGCGAGTACGGCGTGGAGGTGCTCTCGGCGGGCATCGGCGCGTTCGCCGCGAAGTACATCGAGCCGGACGAGGCCTCGCACTCG
This sequence comes from Variovorax sp. 350MFTsu5.1, assembly GCF_048302515.1. Classification (NCBI taxonomy): domain Bacteria; kingdom Pseudomonadati; phylum Pseudomonadota; class Betaproteobacteria; order Burkholderiales; family Comamonadaceae; genus Variovorax; species Variovorax sp. 350MFTsu5.1. The sequence continues at coordinate 4,970,245 of NZ_CP157620.1, forward strand.
GCGCAAGCCTGGCTGGCAGGCAACCGCGAACGCCGCGAGGCCGTGGCGCGCAGTCTGAGTTCTCCGCTGCCCAACCGGCCGCCGAGCTTCTGCGTCGGCTGCCCCGAGCGGCCGGTGTTCTCCGCGCTCAAGCTGGCGCAGCAGGAGACCGGGCCGGTGCACGTGGCCGCCGACATCGGCTGCCATGCCTTCGGCACCTTCGAGCCTTTCTCGATGGGCCATTCCATCCTCGGCTATGGCATGAGCCTCGCGAGCCGCGCGGGCGTGGCGCCGATGATGAACCGGCGCACCCTGTCGATCATGGGCGACGGCGGCTTCTGGCACAACGGCCTGCTCACCGGCGTGCAGAGCGCGCTCTTCAACGGCGACGACGCGGTGCTGCTGATCTTCAAGAACGGCTACACCTCGGCCACCGGCACGCAGGACATCATCTCCACGCCGGACGACGAGATCAAGGAACGCGCCGAGGACAAGCAGCAGAGCCTGGTCGACAAGAACCAGACCATCGAGGCCACGCTCAAGGGCCTGGGCGTGCAGTGGATGCGCACCGTGACCACCTACGACGTGGAGCGCATGCGCCGCACGCTCACCGAGGCGCTCACCAGCGACTTCGACGGCCTGAAGGTGGTGATCGCCGAGGGCGAATGCCAGCTGGAGCGGCAGCGCCGAATCAAGCCGTGGATCTCAAGCCTGCTGAAGAAGGGCGAGCGCGTGGTGCGCGTGAAGTACGGCGTGGACGAGGACGTATGCAACGGCGACCACGCCTGCATCCGCCTGTCGGGCTGCCCCACGCTCACGCTGCGCGACAACCCCGATCCGCTGAAGGTGGACCCGGTCGCCACCGTCATCGACGGCTGCGTGGGCTGCGGCCTGTGCGGCGCGAATGCGCACGCGGCCACGCTGTGCCCGAGCTTCTACCGGGCCGAGGTGGTGCAGAACCCGAAGTGGCATGAGCGGCTTCTTCACGGCCTGCGCGGCGCCTTCGTTCGCGCACTGCAACCGGCATGAGGGGCGAGGAAACCATGGAACAGAACCGCCCCATCACATTGCTCGTCTGCGCCCTCGGCGGCGAAGGCGGCGGCGTGCTCACCGAATGGCTGGTCGACACCGCGCGCCATGCCGGCTACGCGGCGCAGAGCACGTCCATTCCCGGCGTGGCGCAGCGCACCGGCGCCACCACCTACTACATCGAAGTGTTCCCCGTGCCGCTCGCGCAGCTCGGCGGGCGCCGCCCGGTGTTCAGCCTGAGCCCCGTGCCGGGCGCGCTGGATGCCATCGTCTCCTCGGAGCTGCTGGAAACCGCGCGCCAGATCGGCAACGGCATGAGCGCGCCGCAGCGCACGCTGGTCATCAGTTCGTCGGCGCGCATCCTCACCACCGCCGAGCGCATGGTGCCCGGCGACGGCCGCGCCGACGCGCAGCGGCTGCTCGACGTGGTGAAGGCCTTCAGCCGCGAGCACCATGTGTTCGACATGAACGCCATCGCGCGCGACAGCGGCACGGTGGTCAGCGCGGTGATGCTCGGCGCCATCGCGGGCAGCGGGCTGTTCCCGTTCCCGCGCGAGGCCTACGAGCACGTCGTTCGCGGCGGCGACACCAGCGCGCCCGAGAAGCTCAGCAAGATGGCCGCCGCCAGCCTGCGCGGCTTCGCCTCGGCCTTCGACGCGGTGAACGCCCCGCGCGCGCAGGCCGCCTTCGTCAGCAGCGTGATGGCCGGCGACACCAACGACGCGCCGCCGCCCCCCGCGGCCCTGCCCTCCGACCTGGCACGGCGCTTTCCGCCGGCCGTGCACGACATGCTCGCGCTGGGCCATGCCCGCGTGCTCGATTACCAGGACGCCGCCTACGCATCGCTCTACGCCGAGCGGCTGGGCCGCCTGCTCGATGCCGAACGCGCCGCCGATCCGGCCGGCGCGCGGGGCTTCGCCATCACCCGCGAGGCCGCGCGCTGGCTCGCACTGTGGATGGCCTTCGACGACATCGTGCGGGTGGCCGCGCTCAAGGGCCGCGCCAGCCGCGCGCAGCGCGTGCGGCGCGAGGTGCGCGCCGGCAAGGAAGACATCGTGAAGGTCTACGACCACTTCAAGCCCGGCGCGGCCGAGTTCGCGGCGCTGCTGCCGCCCTCGCTCTCGCGCCGCGTCACGGCCTGGGACCGGGGCCGCCAGTCGCGCGGCCTCGCGCCGTGGGCGCTGCCGCTGAAGGTGGGCAGCCACTCGGTGCTGGGCATGGCCTCGCTGCGGCTGCTGGCCTCGCTGCGCTGGCTGCGCCGCCTGGGCAGCCGCTTCGCGCAGGAGCAGGCACTCATCGAACGCTGGCTCAAGGCCGTGGAAGCAGGCACGCGCGAGACCTGGGCGCTGGGCCACGAGCTGGCGCTGTGCGGACGGCTCATCAAGGGCTACGGCAGCACCAACGAGCGCGGCAAGCACAACCTGCTGCATGTGATCGACGAACTCGCCGGCCGCAACACCCTGCCCGCCCCCGCGCGCGCCACGGCCATCGCGGCGGCGCGCGAAGCGGCACTGGCCGACGAGGGCGGCAAGGCGCTCGACGCCACGCTGGCCGCGCACGGCGCCGCGCCGCGACCGGTGCAGGCGCAGCCGATCCGCTGGATGAAGCGCCCCCCGTCGGTCAAGGCCTGACCGGACGCAGCGAAATACAAGAAAAGGAGACAAGACCAATGACCCGCCCCGCCCTTCCCTGGCGACGATGCCTGCTGGCACTGGCCGCCGCTGCCATGCTCGCCCCGGCGCATGCCAACACAACATGGCCCGCCAAGCCGATCAAGGTGATCGTCAACTTCCCCGCAGGCGGCGCGGCCGACCAGATCGCGCGCGCCATCTCGCAGCCGCTGCAGGAGTCGCTGAAGCAGCCGGTGGTGATCGAGAACCGCGCCGGCGCCAACGGCAACCTCGGCGGAGAGGCCGTGGCCCGCGCGCCGGCCGACGGCTACACGCTGCTGATGAGCTCTGGCGGCATGGTGTCGGTGAACCCGCACCTGTACTCGCGCATGAGCTTCGACCCTGCGAAGGACCTGGTGCCGGTGGCGGCCGCCGCGCGCGTGCTGGTGTTCCTGGTCACGCGGCCCTCGCTGCCGCCGGCGAACGTGAAGGAGTTCATCTCGTACGTGAAGGCCAACCCGGGCAAGCTGTCGTACGGCTCGCCGGGCAACGGCAGCTCGCCGCACCTCGCGGGCGAGATGTTCAAGACGCAGGCCAACCTGTTCGCGCTGCATGTGCCCTACCGCGGCGCCGCGCCCGCGCTGCAGGACCTGCTGGCCGGCCAGATCGACTACGCCTTCGACCCCGGCATCGCGCTCACGCAGGTGCGCGCGGGCAAGCTGCGGCTGCTGGCCGTGGGCAGCCCGAAGCGCTCGCCGCTCTTTCCCGACGTGCCCACGCTCGACGAGGCCGGGCTGCGCGGCTTCGACGCCGACACCGTGTTCGGCTTCTACGCTCCGGCCGGAACGCCGCCCGAAGTGGTGGCGCAGCTCAACGCGCAGATCAACCGCACGCTCGCGCTGCCGGCCGTGCAGGAGCGCATCGCGTCGATCGGCGGCGAGCCGCAGCCCGGCTCGCCGGCTGCGTTCCAGCAGCGCGCGGCGACGGACTTCCAGCGCTTCGGCGCGCTGATCCGCGAACGCCGGATCGCGGCGGACTGAGCAAGGATGGCCCAACTGCTCAACGTGGAAGACTACCGGCGCCGCGCCCGAAGCGCGCTGCCGCGGCTGGTGTTCGACTACATCGACGGCGGTGCGGAAGACGAGCGCTGCATGCAGCGCAACCGCGACGCGCTCGAAGCGCTGCCGCTGATTCCCGAATGCCTGCGCGACACCAGCAAGGTGGACATCGGCATCGAACTCTTCGGCCGCCGCTGGCGCGCGCCCTTCGGCATCGCGCCCATCGGGCTGGCCGGCCTGGTGCGCCCGCGCGCCGACGCGCTTCTGGCCGCCGCGGCGCAGGCGGCCGGCGTGCCCTTCGTTCTTTCCACCGCCTCCAACACACGCATCGAGGACGTGCGCAACGCCGCGCCCGATGCCGCGCTGTGGATGCAGCTGTACGTGATGGGCGAGCGCGCCATCGCCGAGCGCATCGTGCGCCACGCGCGCAATGCAGGCTTCGAGGCGCTGGTGCTCACGGTAGATGTTCCCGTGAGCGGCCTGCGCGAGCGCGACCTGCGCCACGGCTTCCGTGTGCCCATGCGGCTCACGCCCGGCACGGTGCTCGACATGGCGCGGCATCCCGCGTGGCTGCTGCGGCAGGCCGGCGGCGGCATGCCGCAGTTCGCGAACCTGCTTCCCGATGAAGAAGACAGCGCACCGGTCTCCGCGCAGACGCAGGCCGCGCTGCTCTCGCGCGCCATGGACCGCACGCTGACCTGGGACAGCCTGGGCTGGCTGCGCAGGCTCTGGGACGGGCCGCTGCTGGTCAAGGGCCTGCTGGGCGCCGAGGACGCGCGCCGCGCACTGCGGCATGGGGCGGACGGCATCGTGGTCTCCAACCACGGAGGCCGCCAGCTGGATGCCGCGCCGGCCACCATCGCCGCGCTGCCGGCCATGCTCGATGCGGTCGGCGGCCGCATTCCGGTGCTGTTGGACAGCGGCATGCGACGCGGCAGCGACATCGTCAAGGCGCTCGCGCTCGGCGCCAGCGCGGCGCTCGTGGGCCGCGCGCCGGTCTACGGACTGGCCTGCGGCGGCGAACAGGGCGCGCTCTCGGTGCTGCAGCTGCTCGCGCAGGAAACCGAACGCACGATGACCCTGCTCGGTGCCTCGCGCGTGGGCGAACTCGGGCGCCGGCACGTCGAAATGCATGCGCCGCGTTCGCACGCCGAACAGGCTGGGCCCGCACCCGTGCAGGCGCACGGGAAAGCCTCCATTTACCCCGCGCACGCGGCTGCCTAGATTGCGGATTCACTCGTAGAGACACACAACACAACGAAGGAGACCATGAAAGCCAATCGCCAATCCCGTCCGTCCCGTCGCCTGGCCACGAGCCTCGCGGCGGCCACCGCAGCCCTCGCGCTGACCGCCCCGGCCGTGCAGGCGCAGGACAAGCCGGTGCAGCTCAAGCTGTCGAGCTGGGTACCCGCGCAGCACCCGCTCAACCCCGCGCTGCAGGCGTGGGCCGACGACATCAAGAAGGAATCGGGCGGCACCATCACCGCGATCCTCTTCCCGTCGGAGCAGCTGGGCAAGGCATTCGACCACTACGACATGGCGCGCGACGGCATCGCCGACTTCTCGTACGTGAACCCGGGCTACCAGCCGGGCCGCTTCCCGGTGATGGCGGGCGCGTCGCTGCCCTTCCTGTTCGCCAACGGCAAGGAAGGCTCCGCCGCCATCGATGCCTGGTACCGCAACTACGCGGCCAAGGAAATGAAGGACGTGAAGTACTGCTTCGCCTTCGTGCACGACCCCGGCACCTTCCACTCGCGCAAGAAGATCACCGTGCCCGGCGACGTCAAGGGCATGAAGGTGCGCCCGGCCACCAGCACCGTGGGCCAGCTCATCACCTCGCTGGGCGGCACCAACGTGCAGGCCTCGGCCCCCGAGTCGCGCGACATGCTCGAGCGCGGCGTGGCCGACGCCATCACCTTCCCGTGGGGCTCCATCGGCCTCTTCGGCATCGACAAGGTGGTGAAGTACCACATGGACGTGCCGCTTTACGTCACGCCCTTCGTGTGGGTGATGAACAAGGGCAAGTACGACGCCATGTCCGCCGCACAGAAGAAGGTGATCGACGACCACTGCACCAGCGAATGGGCGCAGAAGGTGGCCGGACCGTGGGCCGACTTCGAGTTCGCGGGCCACGCCAAGATGGCGGCACTGTCGGGCCACGAGATCTACAAGCTCACGCCCGATCAGCTGGATGCATGGCGCAAGGCGGCGGCACCCGCCGAGGCGCAGTGGGCAGAGGGCGTGAAGAAGGCCGGTGAAGATCCGAAGGCCGTCATGGACGCGCTGAAGGCCAGCCTCGCCAAGTACAAATCGGCGCTCTGAGCGATGGCTACACGGTCCGCCAGCTATATGGACCGCGCGATCAACACGATCGAATGGCTCGCCGCCATCTTCGTGGGGATCGTCGCGCTCAACATCTTCGTGGCCGTGGTGCTGCGCAAGTTCTTCGACACCTCGATTCCCGACGCCTACGACTTCGGGCGCATGCTGCTGGGCATCCTGATCTTCTGGGGCATCGCGGCCACCAGCTACCGGGGCGGCCACATCACGGTCGACCTGGTGTGGACGGCGGCGAGCCCGCGCATGAAGCGCGCCATCGACGTGTTCGCCACGCTGGTGCTGCTCTTCGTGGTGGCGGTGCAGACCATCATGCTGTTCGACAAGGTGCGCGGCACCTATGTCGACAACGTGCAGACCTACGACCTCAACATCCCGACCTGGCCGTTCTACGCCGTGGCCTGGGCCGGCGACGTGTGCGCCGTGCTGCTGATCGCCATCCGCACCTACAGGCTGATCTTCCATCCCGAACAACTCGAAGAAGTTCACGCAGAACAGAAGGCCGACGAATGAGCCCCGATGCAGTCGCAGTGTTGGGCTTCGTCGCCCTCTTTGCTTTGATGTTGTTGCGCGTGCCGGTCGGCATGGCGATGGGCCTGGTGGGCGTGGTGGGCTACAGCTACCTCGTCGGGCCGGGCCCCGCGCTCAAGCTGGTGGGCCAGACCTCCATGCGCACCGTGACCGACTACACCTTCGGCGTGATCCCGATGTTCATGCTGATGGGAGCGCTGGTGTCGGTCTCGGGTGTGAGCCGCGAGCTCTTCAAGGCCGCCAACTCGATGATCGGCCACCTGCGTGGCGGCCTGGGCGTGGCCACCGTGGTGGCATGCGGCGGCTTCGCGGCGATCTGCGGCTCGTCGGTGGCCACGGCCGCCACGTTCTCGGCGGTGGCCTATCCGGAGATGCGCCGCTTCAACTACCCGCAGTCTTTCTCCACCGGCGTGATCGCCGCGGGCGGCACGCTGGGCGCGATCCTGCCTCCATCGACCGTGCTTGCGGTGTACGCCATCCTCACGCAGCAGGACATCGGCAAGCTCTTCATGGCGGGCATCGTGCCGGGCATCCTCGCGATGGCCATGTACGTGCTGACCATCGCGGTCATCGTGAAGACGCGGCCGGGCTGGCTGCCTGGCGGCGAGGTGAAGCCCTGGTCGGAGCGCCTGAAGGACCTGAAGAACGTGTGGGCGCCGCTGGTGCTGTTCGTGTTCGTCATCGGCGGCCTGTATGGCGGCTTCTTCACGCCGACCGAGGCGGGCGGCGTGGGCGCGAGCGGCGCCTTCATCCTCGGGCTGGTACGGCGCAAACTCGACGGGCCGAAGATCCGCGAGGCGCTGCTGTCGGCCACGCGCACGGCGGCGGCAGTGTTCACCGTGCTGATCGGCGCGCTGCTGTTCGGCTACTTCCTCACCATCACGCAGAGCCCGCAGAAGCTCACCGAGTTTCTTACCGGCCTGGGCATCGGCCGCTACGGCGTGCTCGCGCTCATCATGCTCATGTACCTGGTGCTGGGCTGCCTGATGGACGCGATGGCGATGATCATCCTCACGGTGCCGATCATCTACCCGGTGATCGTGCACCTGGGCTTCGACCCGATCTGGTTCGGCGTGATCATCGTGATGACGGTGGAACTCGGCCTGATCCACCCGCCGGTGGGCATGAACGTGTTCGTCATCAAGAGCGTGGTGAAGGACGTGAGCTTCACCACCATCTTCAAGGGCGTGCTGCCGTTCATCGTGACCGACATCGTGCGGCTGGTGATCCTGATCGCGTTCCCCATCATCGCCCTGTGGCTGCCGACGAGAATGGGCTGATGAGCAATACAAGCACCAACGCAACCAAGGAAGTCGTCTACACCGTGCGCGTGGAGTTCGGCGACTGCGACCCCGCCGGCATCGTCTGGTTTCCGAACTTCTTCCGCTGGATCGATGCGGCCTCGCGCCACTTCTTCGCCGAATGCGGCGTGCCGCGCTGGGAGGAAACGACCGAGACGCTGGGCGTGATCGGCACGCCGCTGGTCGACACGCACACGCGCTTCGTGAAGTCCGCGAGCTACGGCGACACGCTGCAGATTGCGGTGCGCATCACCGAGTGGCGCGAGAAGAGCTTCGTGCAGACCTACCGCGTGACGCGCGGGAGCGAGCTGGTCCTGGAGTGCGAGGAAGTGCGCATCTTCGGGGCGAAGCGCGAAGGCGGCGGGATCCGGGCCGTGGCGATTCCGCCTTCCATACGGGTGCTCTGCGAATAGCCGCGAAGCCGGCGCCACCTGCGCGGCGCTGGTTTTCACCTACGCCATATTTCTTCTTTCTCTTGCCGCATCACGCGTCCTGAGTCCTTTCGGCAGATATTCACCTCGCCCATGCCTCACAAATAATCACACGCATTACAAAGGCTTGGAGGCGAGCCGTGAACCATGTCTACCGTGTGATCTTCGACCGCCGGCAGAGCCGGTATCGCGTGGTTTCCGAACTGGCGAAAAGCGCCAGCGGTTCCGGAGGGACAGCAGTCAGGGGACGAAGGCGCACCGCGCGCAGGGGCGCAGCTCCTGCGCTCGGGGCGCTCGGGGCCCTCGCGGCCCTGGCCGCACTGGCACTGCATGGCGGCACGGCGCTCGCGGCCTGCACGCCCGCCTCGCCTGTCGACAACGACGTGGTCACCTGCACCGGCGTTCCGATCCTGCTGCCCCCCAACCCGAACAGCTTCCTGAGCAACGCCAACGGTCTTGCCGTCACGGTGCAGTCGGGCGGCATCATGAGCACCCTGCCGGGCGGCACGGCGATGACGCTGGGCGGCAACGGCATCACGCTCAACAACCTGGGCGCCATCGACGCCAACGCAGCGGGCTCCCTCGTGCTCTCGCGGGCCCTCACGATCGGCAACCTGGTCGTGCCCGGCAGCGGCAACGTCACGGTGAACAACCAGGGCATGATCGAAGGCACCTTCGACGGCACCTTCGGCCTGCTGGGCGCGGCGGCCGTCATCGCCACCACCGGGACCACGACTTTCAACAACAGCGGCACGATCGGCATGAGCGCGCTCGGGCTCTTCGATCCGATCAACTCGATCGCCGTCGCCGTGTACGGCGGCGGCAACGTCAACTTCACCAACACCGGAACGATCACCGGCCGCGTGGCCTTCCAGAGCCCCGACAGCGGCGGCAACGCCTTCGTCAACGCTGGCACGATCAACGGCAGCGTCTCGCTGGGCACGACGCTGAGCAACGACACTTTCGTGGCGGTCACGGGCTCGTCGATCAACGGCGGGCTGGTGCCGCTGCCCGGCGTGACCATTCCGACGCCCGCGGTGCCGCCGAGCTTCCTCACCTTCGCCGCCGGGGGTACGGTCGACGCGGGCATAGGGGGCAACGACACGCTGGTGCTGCAGAACACCGTGGCGGGGCCTGGTTCCGGCAGCGGCGGCGCGGGCACGGTCTCGAGCCTGCAGTACCTGAACTTCGAGAACCTCGTCGTCAACAGCGGCACCTGGACGCTCGAGGGCCCCGTGGTGAGCGGCGCGGCCGCGCTCAACGGCGGCACCGCGATCTTCGACAATGCGCTGTCCTTCGGCACCGGAACGCTCACGGCGAACGGTGGTTCCATGCAGGCCTCGGTGGCAGGCCTGACGCTGACGCAGAACATCAGCCTCACGGGCGGCCTGATCGTTCAGGGCGCAAACTCCCTGACGCTCGGCGGCACCGTCACCGGCGCCGGGGGGCTGATCAAGAACGGCAGCGGCGCGCTCACGCTGTCGGGGAACAACGACTTCAGTGGCGGGCTGGCCCTCAATGGCGGCGGCCTGACGCTGGGCAACGCGAGTTCGCTCGGCACGGGCCTGTTCCTGGTCGGCGGCCCCGCCACGCTCAACACCGCCTTCACCGGCACGCTGACCAATCAGGTGCAGCTCGACGGCGCGCTGACGCTCAACGGCGCGGGCACGCTGAGCTTGAACGGCAACATCAACGGGGGCGGCAGCCTGACGCTCGCCAGCGGCGACCTGGTGCTGAACGGCGCCAACAACTACAGCGGCGGCACCGTGCTGCAGGCCGGCTCGATAGACCTCGGTTCCGCAACCGCGCTCGGCTCCGGCGCATTGACGGTCGATGGCGCCGCCACGCTGACCGGCAAGAACGGCCTCGCGTTGAGCAACGACATCGTGCTCAACAACACGCTGAACCTGGGCGGCGGCGGAAGCGGCGGTGCGCTGACGCTCAATGGCAAGATCAGCGGCGCGGGCGGGATGAGCCTGGCCGGCGCGCCAGGGCTCACGCTCAACGGTGCCAACGACTTCAGCGGTGGCTTCAACCTGGGGGGCGGCCAGCTCACCGTGGGCAACAACTTCGCGCTGGGCACGGGCGCGGTGACGGTGAGTGGCGCCAGTTCGCTGGCAGCGAATACGCCCGTGGGCCTGACCAACAACTTCAACCTGAATGCGGGGCTGAACGTTGCGAGCAGCAGCGCTCTCTCGCTCAACGGCACCATCGGCGGCCTCGGCGGACTGACGCAGTCGGGGCCAGCCAAGCTCACCTTGGGCGGCGCCAATGGTTTCGCCGGCGGAGTGAACCTGCTGGGCGGCGGACTGGGCGTGGGCACCAACACCTCGCTGGGACTCGGCGCGCTCACGGTCAACGGCGCGGCCACGCTCGATGCCAGCGCGGGTGTGAACCTGGGCAACGCGGTAGTGCTCAACGCGGGCCTGGATGTGGGCGGCAGCAACGACATCGCGCTGGGCGGGCCGGTGTCGGGCGCTGGTGCGCTGTCGTTCAACGGCACGGGCAAGCTGAGCCTGAACGCTGCGAACGCCGGCTTCAGCGGCGGCGTCACGCTGGGCAGCGGCACGCTCGGCGTGGGCAACAACCTCGCGCTGGGCACCGGCGGGCTCGCCGTGACAGGCAACGCGAGCCTCACGGCGAACGTGCCGGGCATCGTGCTAGGCAACGGCGTAACCCTGGGCAGCGGGACCACGCTGAGCCTGACCGGTGCCAACGCGCTCGCGCTGGGCGGCACCATCACCGGCGCCGGCGCGCTCGCGGTGAACGGTCCCGGCGGCGTCACGCTAGACGGCGCGAGCGACTTCTCGGGCGGCGTTTCACTGGCGGGCGGCACTCTTTCGCTGGGCACCAGTACCTCGCTGGGCAGCGGCACCCTCGGCGTGACGGGCAACGCCGGCCTGCAAAGCGCGGCCGGCGCCCTGACGCTGGTCAACGCCGTATCGCTCGGCACAGGCGCGGGCCTGACGGTGGGCGGCGCCAACGATCTCACGCTGAACGGGCCCATCGGCGGCGGAGGCTCCCTCATCAAGACCGGCGCCGGCACGCTGGTGCTCGGCGGCGCCAACAACTTCGGCGGCGGTGTGACGCTGCAGGCCGGCACGCTCGGCGTGGGCACCGGCACCTCGCTGGGCACGGGCACGCTGACTGTGAGCGGCGCCGCCACGCTGACATCGAGCGCCGACGTCGCGCTGGCGAACGACGTCACGCTCAATGGCGCGCTGAGCGTCACGGGCGCGAAGAACATCGCACTGGGCGGCGTGATCGGTGGCGGCTCCGGCCTCAGCTACAGCGGCACCGGCATCCTGAGCCTTGGCGGCGCGAACGCCTATGCAGGCACCACCACCGTCGCTTCGGGCACGCTGCTGGCCACCAATGCGAGCGGCAGCGCCACGGGCACCGGCGCGGTCACGGTGCTGACCGGCGCCACGCTGGGCGGAACCGGCCGCATCGGCGGCGACGTCACCCTGAACACGGGCGCGAAGCTGGCTCCGGGCGCCGGCACCGCCGGAAGCTTTGGCGTGCTGGCCGTGGGCGGCAATCTTTCGCTCGCCGCCGGCAGCACGCTCGATTTCGATTTCGGCGCGCCTGGCCCCAACTTCAGCACGCCGGGCGCGAGCGACAGCGTGAGCGTGGGCGGCGACCTGTCGCTCGGCGGCGCGGTGACGCTGAACGTCGCCAACGCCGGCAGCTTCGGCCCCGGCGTGTACCGGCTCGTCGACTACGGGGGCTCGCTGACGGGCGCCGGCAGCCTTTCGCTCGGCGGCTTGCCGGGCGGCAGCACGGTGCTGCTGCAGAACCTCAGCGCCGACAAGCGCTTCAACCTGCTCAACACCACCGGCCTGACGCTGAATTTCTGGAACGCCGACGGCCTGGCCAGCCCGGTGCAATCCGGCGGCGGCACGGGCACGTGGTCGACCACCAGCCCGGTTTGGACCGACGCGGCCGGTACCGTGACCGTGCCCATGCAGCCGCAGCCGGGCTTCGCCATCTTCGGCGGCGCGCCGGGCACCGTGACCATCGACAAGACCGGTGGCGCGGTGCAGGCGCTGGGCATGCAGTTCACCAGCGGCGGCTATACGCTGGCCGGCGATGCGCTCACGCTGCTGGGCACCGGCGGCGGCAAGGCCGAGATCCGCGTGGGCGACGGCAGCGCGGCCTCTACGGGCTTCGTCGCGACGGTGAACAGCGCCATCGACGGCAGCGCGGGCATCGCCAAGACAGGCGCGGGCACGCTGGTGCTGGGCGGCACCAACACCTACACAGGCGGCACGACCGTGCAGGGTGGCGTGCTGTCGGTTTCCGCCGATGCCAACCTCGGCGCGGCCGGCGGCGGGCTCGCGCTCGACGGCGGGCGCCTGCAGATCACCGGCACGGGCTTCGCCGGTACGGCACGCGACATCGACATCGGCGCGGCGGGCGGCGGCATCGAGGTCGTCGACGCGGCCCACGACTTCACCGCGAGCGGCACGCTGGGCGGCAGCGGCACCCTCGTCAAATCGGGCCAGGGCACGCTGACCCTGGCCGGCACCAACACCCACACGGGTGCCACGGTGGTCGACTCCGGCACGCTGCGGCTCGGCGCGGCCGATCTGCTGAACCCGGCGGCGACGATCGCGCTGGCCGACAAGGCCGGCGCCACACTGGACCTGAACGGCTTCGACCAGACCATCGGCTCGCTCTCGGGCGGGGGCAGCGCGGGCGGCGAACTGAAGCTGGGCAGCGCGACGCTCACCACCGGCGGCGACAACACCAACACCACGTTCGGCGGCAGCCTGAGCGGCAGCGGCAGCGTCGTGAAGCAGGGCACCGGCACCTTCACCCTCGCCGGCTCGAACAGCTACGGCGGCGCGACGCAGGTGAATGCGGGCACGCTGCAGGCCGGTGCCGCCAACGCCTTCAGCGCGACTTCGGCCCACGGCGTGGCCGCGGGCGCGACGCTCGACCTCGCGGGCTTCAACCAGACCGTCGCGTCGCTGAACAACAGCGGCACGGTTTCGCTGCCGGGCGCGACGGCCGGCACCAGCCTCACCGTGACCGGGCCTTACGTGGGCAACAACGGCGTACTGCGGCTGGGCGCGGTGCTGAACGCGAGCGGCCCGTCCGACCGGCTGGTGCTCGACGGCGCCGGCGCCACGGCCAGCGGCCGCACCACCGTGCAGATCGTCAATCTCGCAGGCCTGGGCGCGCTGACCACCGGCAACGGCATCGAGGTGATCAGCGCCCTCAACGGCGCGACCACCACCGCGCAGACCACCAGGGACGCCTTCACGCTCGCCGGCGGGCACGTGGATGCCGGTGCCTACGAATACCGCCTCTATCCCGCCGATGCGAACGGTGCGGGCGAAAACTGGTACCTGCGCTCGACCACGGGCGCGGGCGGCCCCGGCGTGCCAGGTGCACCGGGCGGGCCGGGCCTGCCGACCTATCGCGCCGAAGTTCCGCTCTATGCCGCCCTGCCCCAGCAGTTGCGCCAGGCCAATGTCGCGATGCTCGGCAACCTGCACCTGCGCGGCGGCGACGAGATGCGGCAGCCCAACGACGCCGGCGACACGACGACTTACGCCGGACGCCGCGCATGGGGCCGCGTGCTGAGCACCGACATCGACGTGCGCCAGCGCGGCACCGTGAGCCCCGAGAGCAAGGGCCGCCTCACCGGCTTCCAGGCCGGCACCGACCTGTGGGCCGATGCGAACTGGCGTGCCGGCATCTACGTCGGCCAGCTCGAGGGCGACGTCGACGTGCGCGGCTTCGCCAGCGGCATCCAGGGCCTGCGCGTGGGCCGCAGCGATCTGCGCAGCCGCTACCTCGGGGTGTACGCCAGTTGGCACAACGATGCCGGCTGGTACACCGACATCGTGCTGCAAGGCGGCCAGCACCGCTACACCGCGCGGCCGCTTGCGAGCATGGGCAGCTCGGGCAAGGGCGACAGCTTCCTGGCTTCGTTGGAAGTGGGCAAGGCCTTCGACATCGGCGGCGGCTGGCGCGTGGAGCCGCAGCTGCAGCTCATCCACCAGCGCCTGAGCATGGACGGCGCGAGCATCTCCGGCGCGTGGATCACGCAGGACACGCACGACGGCCTGATCGCGCGCGCCGGCGTGCGCATCAAGGGCTCCATCGCCACCGGTGCCGGCTTGCTGCAGCCCTACGCGCGCATCAACGTGAACCGCGCATCGAGCGGCACCGACATCGCGCGCCTGACAGGGCCGGCCGGCAGCACCGGCATCGCCAGCGAAACAGGCGGCACCAGCACCGAACTGGCCGGCGGCTTCACCCTCGCACTCGGCGAGCGCACGGCGATCTACGGCGAGCTGGGCAAGCTGTGGGCCACCGGCGGAGACACGCGCATGAAGAGCTCGCTCAACGCCTCGGTGGGCGTGCGGGTGCGCTGGTAGCCCCGGCGTCGGCTTGCAGTCGCGCGAGCAGGCCATCCACGCCCTGGTCGATCAAGTCGAAGACCTCGACAAAATCCTTCTGCCCGCCGTACCACGGGTCGGGCACATCGCCCTCGATGCCGTCGGCGTATTCGGTGAACAGATGGATCTTGCCGGCCGTGCTGGCGGGCGCGAGCCTGCGCAGCGCCGCGCAGTGCTGCGCGGTCATGCCGATGATCAGTTCGAAGCGATCGAAGTCGGACTTGCGAACCTGCCGCGCGCAGTGCGCGTGCATCTCGATGCCGCGCCGCCTGGCCTCGGCCACGGAGCGCGGATCCGGCGGGTTGCCGCACTCTTCATTGGAGATGGCGGCGCTGTCGACTTCGACATCGAAGCCGGCTGCGCGAGCCTTGTGCATCAGGAGAACGTGGGCTGTCGGGGAGCGGCAGATATTCCCCGTGCAGATGAACAAGACTGACGGTGTCTTCATCGAATTGAATGCAGATTGAAAGGTTCGCGTCGAATGCTGCAGGCCAATCGCAACATGGAGGCAATAAGCCCGCGAATCGCATCGTAAAACACCGTCCCGCGGGTTGACGCACCCTGTGATGCGGTGCAACAATCCGGAAATCTTCATTTCGGAGCCCCGTGCGTGGACAGTGCCAGTTGGATCAGTGACAAGACGCGTGCCTCGGCAGGCGTGACACATCCGGCCCTCTAGCGCAGGCTTCCCCCGCGCTGCGTGCCGGTCGTTGCACACAGCGTGACCCGTTTGCCATTCCGGCAAGCGGCTCCCCTCCTCCCGATTTCCGTCGTTCTCGTCACTGACTTTTTCAGTCAGCTTGCGTGCGTCCGTGCGCGAGGCCCTTCTGTGCGAAGGAGCCTTGTCATGCGTCACTTCCATCTTCGTCGTCAGCCGCACGAACAGCCGCGTGTTCGTCCGTCGGCGCACGTGCCTGCGCACGCTGCGGCGGCGGAAGCAGCGCCTGCCGTGGATGCCAGGCTCGACCAGGCCGCCGCGCTCTGGACCACGCGCCGCATCCGCAGCTATCTGCTGCTGCAGCCGATCTGCGTGCCCCGCCGCTGAAGCGCGCGCCGCCACTCTTCTCTTCGAGCAATCCGCAAGCAACCCAGGAGCACACCATGGACCCCGCCTCTTGTTGGCGCCATAGCGCGCCCCCTTTGCCAAGACCTATTCCAACAACGACGCGGCCCGCTGCCGCGCCTCGCAGAGGGTTGAGCCCGGCCGGCTGATCGATGCCGGGGTTCTCCTTCCGCGGGCGCCGGTGGCGGCCGCTCCGAAGGAGAACATCATGAAGAACGTACTCAAGTCCTTTTTCGAAAGCTTCCTGCGCAGCCGCCACATGCTGCACCACTTCGAGCGCTGGCAGACGCTGCTGGGTTCGAAGCCCGTCGGAACCGGCTCCATCAGCATGCCGCCCGACATCGCGAAGGCCCTGAACGCGGCCTCGCGCACCGATGCCGGCGAGATGCTGGTCAAGCTCGGCAGCTCGCCGCGCGGCCTCAGCGAAGGACACGCGCAGGTGCTGCGCAAGCGCCTGGGCAGCAACGAGGTGCGCCACGAGCAGCCGCTGCGCTGGTGGCAGCACCTGTGGCAGTGCTACCGCAACCCGTTCAACCTGCTGCTGACAGTGCTGGCGCTGGTCTCCTACGTCACCGAGGACATGAAGGCCACGCTCGTCATCGGCAGCATGGTGGTGCTGTCGACGGTGCTGCGCTTCCTGCAGGAGTCGCGCTCCAACAAGGCAGCCGACCGGCTCAAGGCGATGGTGAGCAACACCTCCACCGTGCTACGGCCCGCCCCGGGCCACAAGGCGGGCGCGGCCGGCGACGAGGGCTTCGACACCACGCACGCCGGCACGGTGCGCGTCGAGGTGCCGATGCGCGACCTCGTGCCGGGCGAGGTGATCGCGCTTTCGGCCGGCGACATGATTCCGGCCGACTGCCGGCTGATCACGGCCAAGGACCTCTTCATCAGCCAGTCGGCGCTGACGGGCGAGGCGATGCCGGTCGAGAAGTTCGTGGTCGACCGTGGCGACCACGCGGTGGGCGCTCTCGAACGCGAGAACCTGCTCTTCATGGGCACCAACGTGATCAGCGGCACCGCCACCGCGGTGATCGTGCACACCGGCGACCGCACCTTCTTCGGCGCGCTGGCCCAGCGCGTGACGGCCGCCGACCGCGGCACCAGCGCCTTCCAGGCCGGCATCAACCGCGTGAGCTGGGTGCTGATCCGCTTCATGCTGGTGATGGCGCCGCTGGTGCTGGTGATCAACGGCGTGGCCAAGGGCGACTGGTGGGAGGCCGCGCTGTTCGCGCTGTCGATCGCGGTCGGCCTCACGCCTGAGATGCTGCCGATGATCGTGACCGCCACGCTGGCCAAGGGCGCGGTGGTGATGTCGCGCCAGAAGGTGATCGTCAAAAGGCTCGAAGCCATCCACAACTTCGGTGCGATGGACGTGCTGTGCACCGACAAGACCGGCACGCTGACGCAGGACCGCATCGTGCTCGAGCGCCACACCAACGCGTGGGGCGAGCAGTCCGACCACGTGCTGCAGCTGGCCTATCTCAACAGCTTCCACCAGACGGGACTGAAGAACCTGCTCGACAAGGCCGTGCTGAGCCACGCCGAGATGCAGCTCGAAACCCGCCTGCAGACCGCCTACCGCAAGATCGACGAAGTGCCCTTCGACTTCTCGCGCCGCCGCATGTCGGTGGTGGTGGCCAACGGCGGCAGCGAGCACCTGCTGATCTGCAAGGGCGCGCTGGAAGAGATCCTTTCGGTGTGCGCCTCGGTCGAACGCGGCGCGGAAGTACTGTCGCTCGACGCCGACGTGCTCGCGCGCATCCACAGCGTGGCCTCGGAGCTCAATGCCCAGGGCCTTCGCGTGGTGGCCGTGGCCAGCCGCTCGCTGAAGGTCGATGAGCAGAAGCCGGCCTACGGCGTGACTGACGAATCGGGGCTCACGCTGCTGGGCTACGTGGCTTTCCTCGATCCACCGAAGGAATCGACCGCGCCCGCGCTGCGCGCGCTGGCCGAGCACGGCGTGGCGGTGAAGGTGCTGACGGGCGACAACGAGCTGGTCACGCGCAAGGTCTGCGCCGACGTGGGCCTCGAAGTGGGCCGCATCGTTCTCGGTGCGGAGATCGAGGAGATGGTCGATGCCGACCTGAAGCTGGTCGTCGAGGCGCACCAGGTCTTCGCCAAGCTCACGCCCGCGCACAAGGAACGCATCGTTCACGCGCTGCATGCCAACGGGCACGTGGTGGGCTTCATGGGCGACGGCATCAACGACGCGCCCGCGCTGCGCGCCGCGGACATCGGCATCTCGGTGGACAGCGCGGTGGACGTGGCCAAGGAGTCGGCCGACATCATCCTGCTCGAGAAGAGCCTGATGGTGCTGGAGCAAGGCGTCATCCAGGGCCGCCGCACGTTCGCGAACATGCTCAAGTACATCAAGCTCACCGCGAGCTCGAACTTCGGCAACGTGTTCTCGGTGCTGGTGGCCAGCGCCTTCCTGCCCTTTTTGCCGATGCTGCCCCTGCACCTGCTGGTGCAGAACCTGCTGTACGACGTGTCGCAGATCGCGATCCCGTTCGACAACGTGGACGACGAGTTCCTCAAGAGCCCGCAGCGCTGGAACCCGGCCGACCTGGGCCGATTCATGGTGTTCTTCGGCCCGCTGAGCTCGGTGTTCGACATCCTCACCTTCACGGTGATGTGGTTCGTCTTCGCAGCCAACTCGGTGGATCACCAGACGCTCTTCCAGTCGGGCTGGTTCGTCGAAGGCCTGCTGTCGCAGACGCTGATCGTGCACCTGATCCGCACGCGCAAGATCCCCTTCCTGCAAAGCCGCGCCGCATGGCCGTTGCTGATCATGGGCGCCGCCATCGCCGCCGTGGGCATCTGGCTGCCGATGGGGCCGCTGTCGCACTACTTCAAGCTGCAGGCCCTGCCGCTGGCGTACTTCCCGTGGCTGGCGGCGATGCTGCTGGGCTACGCGCTGCTGACGCAGGCGGTGAAGGGGTGGTATGCGCGCAGGTACGGGTGGCAGTGACTTCTCGCGGCCGTCCGGCTTGCATGACATGTTCATGACACCGGGCGGCTTCAAACTGCCGCACCAACATCAACAACAAGAGGGAATCCATCGATGCAAGCCATCCACAACATCAACCTGGCTTCGCTGCTCGACACCTTCATCAGCGTGGCCGCTGCGTTCATCCTCGGCTCGGTGATCGGCCTGGAGCGCCAGATACGGCAGCGCACGGCGGGCCTTCGCACCAACACGCTGGTGGCGGTGGGCGCGGCGGTGTTCGTCGACATGGCCTACCGGCTGGACGGCAGCGGGGGCGCCGTGCGCGTGGTGGCCTATGTGGTGTCGGGTATCGGCTTCCTGGGCGCGGGCGCGATCATGAAGGAAGGCGCCAACGTCACGGGGCTGAACACAGCGGCGACGCTGTGGGGATCGGCGGCAGTGGGCGCCTGCGCGGGCGCGGACCTGCTCGGCGAAGCACTCATTGCGGCGCTGTTCGTGCTGGCCAGCAACACGTTGCTGCGGCCGGTTGTGAACCGCATCAACCGCCAGCCGATCAGCGAGGAGAGCAGCGAAGCGACGTACGTGGTGCGCGTGATCTGCTCGCGCGCGGCGCGGCCCGACGTGCTCGACCATCTGCTGGTGCTGCTGGAGGCCGCGAACTACCCGGTGCGCGACGTCGACCAGCACCCCTTCGGGCCGGCCGACACCGAGATCGGTGCGACGCTCTACGCGACGGCGGTCGAGCCCGAGGAGCTCGACCGCGTCATCGAGGAACTGGAAGCGCTCGACGGCGTGCAGCAGGCCTTCTGGAATGCCACCGCCGAAGAGTAAGGGGCGTCAGACGCCCAGGATCGAGACCGCCTTGGTGTTGAGGTAAGCCTCAAGCGCCTCTGGGCCGCCTTCCGAGCCGTAGCCCGAATCCTTCACGCCGCCGAAAGGCATTTCCGGCGAGGGGGTTGCGGGCTGGTTGATCCAGAGCATGCCCAATTCGAGCTTTTGGCTCAGCAGGTGGGCGTTCTTGATCGACTTGGTGAAGGCGTAGCCGGCCAGGCCGAAAGGCAGGCGGTTGGCTTCGGCGATCGCTTCTTCCAGCGTGTCGAAGCCGCGGATGGCGGCGATGGGGCCGAAGGGTTCGTTGTTGAACACGTCGGCATCCAGCGGCACGTCGGTCAGCACGGTGGGAGCGAAGAAGTTGCCGGCATCGCCGACGCGTTCGCCGCCGGTCGCGACCGTGGCGCCCTTCTTGCGGGCATCTTCCAGCACGTAGGCCATGGCCGTGAGGCGGCGCGCATTGGCCAGCGGGCCGAGGTTGGTGCCTTCGGCAAGGCCGTCGCCGAGCTTCAGGCCTTCGGCGTGCTTGACCAGCAGGCTGGCGAACTCGTTGCGCAAGCTGTTGTGCACCAGGAAGCGGGTCGGCGAGATGCAGACCTGGCCCGCGTTGCGGAACTTGGCGGCACCGGCGGCCTTGACGGCCAGCGCCACGTCGGCGTCTTCGGAGACGATGACCGGGGCATGGCCGCCGAGCTCCATCGTCACGCGCTTCATGTGCTGGCCGGCCAGCGCGGCCAGCTGCTTGCCGACCGGGGTCGAGCCGGTGAAAGTGACCTTGCGGATGATCGGGTGGGCGATCAGGTAGTTCGAGATCTCGGCGGGGTTGCCGAACACCAGGCCAACCACGCCGGGCGGGATGCCCGCGTCGACGAAGGCGCGCAGCAGCGCGGCGGGCGACGCCGGGGTTTCCTCCGGCGCCTTCACCAGGAACGAGCAGCCGGTGGCCAGCGCCGCGCCAAGCTTGCGCACGATCTGGTTGATCGGGAAGTTCCAGGGCGTGAACGCGGCGACGGGGCCCAGGGGCTCCTTCAGCACCAGTTGCTGCGCGGCCAGGTTGCGCGAGGGCACGATGCGGCCGTAGACGCGGCGGCCTTCGTCGGCGAACCACTCGATGATGTCGGCGGCGGCCATCGTCTCGACCTTGGCCTCGCCCAGCGGCTTGCCCTGCTCCTGCGTGAGCAGCTTGGCGATTTCGAGGGAGCGTTCGCGGATCAGGCCCGCGGCGCGGCGCATGACGGCGGCGCGCTCGTTGGCGGGGGTGTTGCGCCAGGTTTCGAAGCCGCGCTGCGCCGCGGCGAGGGCGCGGTCCAGGTCGGCGATGCTGGCATGCGCCACCTTGCCGATGGCCTTGCCGGTGGCGGGATTCACGACGTCCAGCGTCTTGCCGCCGGTGGCGTCGACCCACTCGTTGTCGATCAGCAGGCGGGTGTCGGTGTAGGTGGCGGTCATGGCGAGCTATTCCTTCAGGACTGGATGATGAAAAGAAGAATGGGGAATTCTGGGTGTGCGGCGCGGCACCGGGGGTGGCGACGGCGGCGGCGGCCACGGGCCGCAGGGGGCATAGATTAACCCGAGTTCACAAACCTCGCCGGCTGGGCGGCCACCGGCGAGGGCCGGACCAGCCATGCGCGCCGAACATAATCGCCGCCCAACCAACACCAAGAGGGATCAGAGGAACCATGCACTCGGCACTGCGCAACAACCTGTTTTTCATCAAGGAGCACGTCGGCATCTTCAAGGCGGCCAACAACTACGACATCTTCGACCCGCACTCGCAGCAGAAGATTCTGGAATGCCGCGAACCCGACCTGGGCTTCTTCAGCAAGCTGCTGCGCTTCACCGACTACAAGCGCTTCACGCCTTTCAACGTGGTGGTGTCGACGCCCGAGGGACACAAGGTGCTGTCGATCCGGCGAGGCGTTTCCATCTTCCTGTCGAAAGTGGAGGTGCTGGACGAGAACGACCGGCTGGTCGGCTCGTTCAAGCAGAAGCTCTTCTCCATCGGCGGCAAGTTCGATGTGCTCGACGCGCAGGAGGAGGTCGTCTGCACGCTCAGGGGCAAGTGGACCAGCTGGGACTTCCGCTTCGTGCAGGGCAGCAGCGAGCTTGCCGCCGTGTCCAAGAAGTGGGCGGGGCTGGGCAAGGAGCTCTTCACCACCGCCGACAACTACATGCTTTCGATCGACCCGGGCGTGCCGGCCAGCGACGCCCGCCGCCTGCTGATCATGGCGGCCGTGATGTGCATCGACATGGTGCTGAAGGAGTAACGGGGAGCCGCTCCTTCAGCCGCCCGACTACAACACCAGCAGCGCGCGGAAGTCGTTGACGTTGGTGTTCGTGGGCCCGGTCACGAACAGGTCGCCGATGGCATCGAAGTAGCCGTAGGCGTCGTTACGGTCGAGGTGGTCAGACAGCTTCTTTCCGGCGGCCGTGGCGCGCGCCAGCGTGTCCGGGGTGACGAAGGCACCGGCGTTGTCTTCCACGCCGTCGATGCCATCGGTGTCGGCCGCCAGCGCCCACACCTGCGGCTGGCCCATGAGTGCCCCGGCCAGTCCCATGCAGAACTCGCCGGCCCGCCCGCCCCTGCCCTTGGCCTGGCCCGGCTGGCGGGGACGGATCGTGACGGTGGTCTCGCCGCCCGAAAGAATGACGCAGGGCCGCGCGAAAGGCTCGCCGCGGTGCGCCACGGCGCGCGCGAGCGCGGCATGCACCTTGCCGACTTCGCGCGACTCGCCTTCCATCTCGTCGCTGAGGATGTGCGCCTCCATGCCGGCCTCGCGCGCCGC
Organism: Variovorax sp. 350MFTsu5.1; assembly: GCF_048302515.1. NCBI lineage: Bacteria > Pseudomonadati > Pseudomonadota > Betaproteobacteria > Burkholderiales > Comamonadaceae > Variovorax > Variovorax sp. 350MFTsu5.1. Next base: position 4,992,570 of record NZ_CP157620.1, read on the forward strand.
CCGCGCCGCCGCTTCGAGCGACTGCTGGGGCGTGGCGATCATGTGCGTCTCGTGGCCCTTGAAGACGGCGTCGTCGGGCTTGGGCGTCTCGAGTTCGCCGCTCTCGAGGCGCGCACGCACCGGCGCGGGCACCTCGATACCGTAGCGGTCGAGGATGGCCAGCGCGTCGGCGCAGGTGGTGGCGTCGGGCACGGTCGGGCCGCTGGCGATGACGGCCGGATCATCGCCGGGCACGTCGCTGATGGTCAGCGTCACCACGCGGGCCGGCGCGCATGCCGCCGCCAGCCGGCCGCCCTTGATGCGCGACAGGTGCTTGCGCACGCAGTTCATCTCGCCGATGTTCGCGCCGCTTTCGAGCAGCTGCTTGTTGATACGCTGCTTGTCGGCCAGCGTCAGCCCTTCGGCGGGCAGCACCAGCAGCGACGAGCCGCCGCCGGAAATCAGGCACAGCACGAGGTCGTCGGCTGTGAGGCCCTTCGTCAGCGCGAGGATGCGCTCGGCCGCCTGCTGGCCCGCTGCGTCGGGCACGGGGTGCGCGGCCTCGACGATCTCGATGCGCTGCGGCAGCCCTTCCGGGCGCGGCGGAATGTGGTCGTAGCGCGTGACGACCAGCCCCGACAGCGGCGCGTCGGCCGGCCACAGGGCCTCCAGCGCGTGCACCATCGAGCCGCCGGCCTTGCCGGCGCCCAGCACCAGCGTCCGGCCCTTGGGTGGCGGCGGCAGGTGGGCGCCCAGCGTGGACAGCGGCAGCGCGCGGTCCACCGCCACGCGATAGAGATGTTCGAGGAAGGCGCGCGGGGCTTCGCGCGGATCGGGGGCGGGGCCGAAGGCCGGGGTCGATGCGGTCGTCATTGCTGCTTTGTCTCCAATCCGGCGATTGTGCTGCGGACCGTGACCGGCCCCGCTTGCCGCCGGTCAACTTCTGTCTGACTAGTTGGTCTTTGCGCCTGCCTGGAACCAGCGGCCGACCAGGGCCCGCTCCTCGTCGGTGATGCCCGTGGCGTTGTTCATCGGCATGATCTTGGTGACCACCACCTGCTGGTAGATGGCCTGCGCGTGGGCCGCCACCTGCTCGGGCGAATCGACCCGCACGTTCTTCATCTGCACGGCAGGGCCGTGGCACATGAAGCAGCGCTGCTCAAGCACCTTCTGCACGTCCTTGAACTGCACGGCCGGAGCGGCGGCAGCCACCGCGGGCGCGGCGACCTGCTCTGGCTTCATCCACACGATCGTCAGGCCCAGCACCACGATGCCGACCAGCGCATAGGGCAGCGGATTGCCCGCGTTGCCCAGCTTGAAGCGATGGCGCACCACGAAGAACTGCCGGATGGCCGCGCCGCCGAGCATGATCAGCAGCAGCACGATCCAGTTGTACTTGTGCGTGTAGGCGAAGCTGTAGTGGTTGCTCAGCATCGCGAATAGCACCGGCAGCGTGAAGTAGGTGTTGTGCACGCTGCGCTGCTTGCCGCGCTGGCCGTGCACAGGGTCGACCGGCCTGCCTTCGCGCAGCGCCGCCACGTTCTTGCGCTGGCCGGGGATGATCCAGAAGAACACGTTGCCGCTCATGGTCGTGGCCATCATGGCGCCCACCAGCAGGAAGGCCGCGCGACCCGCGAACCACTGGCAGGCCAGCCACGTCGCGAAGGCGATGAAGACGGCGATCAGCACGCCGACGATGGTGTCGCCGTGCTTGCGGCGCCCGAAGATCTGGCAGATGCCGTCGTAGACCATCCAGAACACGACGAAGAAGGCCAGCGCCACGGCAATGGCGGCGCCGGGCTGCCAGTCCATCTTCGACTTGTCGATGAGGTAGGTGCTCGCGTTCCACAGGTACGACATGGTGAACAGCGAGAAACCCGTGATCCAGGTGGAGTAGCTCTCCCAGTAAGACCAGTGCAGGTGGTCGGGCAGCTTCTTGGGCGCCAGCGCGTACTTCTGCATGTTGTAGAAGCCGCCGCCGTGCACGGCCCATTGCTCGCCGCCCACGCCCTTGTCGAGCGATTCCTGGTCCTGCGGCTTCTCGAGGCTGTTGTCCAGCATCACGAAGTAGAAGGAGGCGCCGATCCAGGCGATGGCGGTGATGACGTGGACCCAGCGCAGCAGCAGGTTGGCCCAGTCGAGGTAGTAGCTTTCCATATGCTTCTCTCTCAACCCGATTGGCGCGTGAGGACGCCAGGAAAGGGTTTCAGCCTGCTCACCACCGCGGGCGCTGTAAGCAGAGAAAGTGCCGCGAACGCAGGCTCCATGGGCAGATGGGCCTCGCTCCGCTGCGGCTTGTTGTGGACCGAAAGTGTATACAGTTTTGGCAAGGGAGGGTGCGGTTTTTTTGGGATGCGACCGCCGGGAAAACCCTGTTCAGCCCAGCGATTGCAACAACTGTGCCGCCACCGCCACCGCGATGACCTCGGGCTCCTTGCCCGTGATGCCGGGCACGCCGATCGGGCAGGTGACGCGGGCCAGTTCGTCGGCCGTGAAGCCGCGCGCCTCCAGCCGGTGGCTGAAGGTGGCCCATTTGGTCTTGCTGCCGATCAGGCCGATGTAGGGCAAGTCGTTGCGCTCGCGCAGGCGCTTGAGGCAGGCGATGACGATGTCCAGGTCTTCGGCATGGCTGAAGCTCATGATGAGCACGCGGCTGCCCGGCGCGAGCGCGGCCACGGCGTCCTGCACGGGCTCGGAATGCTCGGTGTCGATCTGCGCGGGCAACTCTTCGGGGAAGACGCCGTCGCGGCTGTCGATCCAGCGCACCGAGAACGGCAGCGTCGACAGCAGGCGTGCCAGCGCCGCGCCCACGTGGCCGCCGCCGAAGAGGGCCACCGGCTCGAGCTGAGCGAGCAGGTCCTGCTGCAGCCTCGGCGCATCGGCGGCCGTGATGCGTTCGTAGGAGAGGAACATCACCCCGCCGCAGCACTGCCCCAGGCTGGGTCCGAGCGGATAGCGCTGGATGCCGTCGAAGGGCTTGCGCGTGCCTGCCAGCAGCTCGCGCGCTTCCTTGGTCGCCTGGAACTCCAGCTGCCCGCCGCCGATGGTGGCGGTCAGGCCGTCGGCCCACACGGCCATCCAGGTCCCGGCCTCGCGCGGCGCCGAGCCCTGCGTGGACTCGACGCGTACCAGCACCGCGTCTTCATGGCGCAGGCGCGCCAGCAATTGATCGACCGCACTGCTCATCGTCATCGATACCTTCGGTTGCCGGGCGCGCGACGACTCACGGTATAAACCCGGCCATGAATCGCCAGCTTACGCCTCGCCGCCTCGCACTTGCAGCTTCTGTTGTTTCGGCCCTCTGGCTTGCCGGCTGCGGCTCCACCGGGTCGGTGCCCGGCCAGCTGAGCGGGGCCAGCGGCGATGTCGGGGCCGGGCCGGTGCCGTCCGCATCCAGTGCTTCTTCCGCACGCGCCTATCGCCGCGATGCCGCGCGCCATGTCTATGAAGCCAACCGCTCGCGCATCTACAAGGGCCAGCTGCCGCCGGTGCTGTACGCGGTCGGCACGCTCGAGGTGAACATCGACGCTGGCGGCAAGGTGCGTTCGATGCACTGGCTGCGCGCGCCCAAGCATGCGCCCGAAGTGATTGCCGAGATCGAGCGCACGGTGCTGAAGGCGTCGCCCTTCCCTCCGGCAACGCGCCTGGGCTCCGTCACCTGGACGGACACCTGGCTGTGGGACGAGAGCGGACGCTTCCAACTCGACACCCTGACCGAAGGCCAGCAACAAGGCGACTGAAGCCCCGGCTCAGGAGCCGCGGTAGGTGGAGTAGCTCCACGGGCTCACGAGCAGCGGCACGTGGTAGTGCTGGTCGGTGTGGGCCACGCCGAAGTCCAGCGAGACCTTGTTCAGGAAGTTCGGCTCCGGCAGCTTGACGCCGAGGGCCTTGAAGTAGCCGGCCACGTCGAACACCAGGCGATAGGTGCCGACCTTCAGCGAATTGTTGTCGTAGAGAGGCCCGTCGCTGCGGCCGTCCGAATTCAGCGTGAAGCGCTTCACCAAGGTGGCGACGTCGCCGTCGGTGGTGTACAGCGCAACCTCCATGCCGGCCGCGGGGCCGCCGTGCATCGTGTCCAGTACGTGAGTGCTAAGGCCCATGGGGCGCTCCTTGAAAGTCCGAAAAGCTCGGATCGGCGGGTGCGGGAAATTCCGGTGGACAAAAGTGTATACAGTTACCGGCTTTGGGTCTATCATGAAAAACATGGAGTCCTCCACCACCCGTTCGATCGTCGATGCCCTCACGAAGGCCATCGTCGAGCACCGGCTTCAGCCCGGCACCAAGCTGGCCGAGCAGAAGCTGGCCGATCACTTCGGCGTCTCGCGCACGCTGGTGCGCCAGGCGCTGTTCCAGCTGTCGCAGAACAAGCTCATCCGGCTGGAGCCCGCGCGCGGCGCCTTCGTGGCCGCGCCCGCGGTCGACGAGGCCAAGCAGGTGTTCGCGGTGCGCCGCATGCTCGAGGCCGAGATGACGCGCGAGTTCGTGCGCACCGTCACCCCGGCCAAGATCAAGGCGCTGAAGGAGCACGTGGCGCTCGAGAAGTCCGCCGTGTCGGGCGAAGACGTCTCCGGCCGCACCGAGCTGCTCGGCGACTTCCACGTGCGCATGGCCGAGCTCATGGGCAACCAGGTGCTGGCGCAGATCCTGGGCGAGCTCATCTCGCGCTGCGCCCTCATCACGCTGATGTACCAGAGCGCCAGCGCGGCCGAGCACTCCAACGACGAGCACGCCGACATCGTGAAGGCACTCGCCGCGCGCGACGAGGAGCGCGCCGTGCGCCTCATGACCGAACACCTCGAGCACGTCGAGGCCAACCTCACCTTCGACCGCAAGGTCCCGACCAACGACATCTCGCTGGCGTTGTCCTGATCCACACAATGACTGTCTACGACTCCACCCTGCCCTATCCGCGCGACCTGATCGGCTACGGCCGCAACCCGCCCCATGCGCAATGGCCGAACGGCGCGCGCGTCGCCGTGCAGTTCGTGCTGAACTACGAGGAAGGCGGCGAGAACGCCACGCTGCACGGCGACGCGGGCTCCGAGCAGTTCCTCTCGGAGATGTTCAATCCGGCGAGCTTTCCCGACCGGCACATCAGCATGGAAGGCATCTACGAGTACGGCTCGCGTGCCGGCGTATGGCGCATCCTGCGCGAGTTCGAGAAGCGCGGGCTGCCGCTGACCGTGTTCGGCGTGGGCATGGCGCTGCAGCGCTATCCCGAGCTGACCGCCGCCTTCAAGGAACTGGGCCACGAGATCGCCTGCCACGGCTGGCGCTGGATCCATTACCAGAACATCGACGAGGCCACCGAGCGCGAACACATGCGCCTGGGCATGGAAGCCATCGAGAAGCTCACCGGCGAGCGCGCCGTGGGCTGGTACACCGGCCGCGACAGCCCCCGCACGCGCCGCCTCGTGGCCGACTACGGCGGCTTCGAATACGACAGCGACTACTACGGCGACGACCTGCCCTTCTGGATGAAGGTGCAGAAGACCGACGGCACCGTCGTGCCGCAGCTCATCGTGCCCTACACGCTCGACTGCAACGACATGCGCTTCGCGCTGCCGCAGGGCTACTCGCACGCCGACCCGTTCTTCCAGTACATGAAGGACAGCTTCGACGCGCTCTATGCCGAAGGCGACCCGAACGGCGACGACAGCCCGAAGATGATGAGCATCGGCATGCATTGCCGCCTGCTCGGCCGGCCCGGGCGCATCACCGCGCTGCAGCGCTTCCTCGACCACATCGCCAAGCACGACAAGGCGTGGGTCTGCCGCCGCGTGGACATCGCGCGCCACTGGAAGCAGGCGCATCCCTTTGAAGCCGGAGCCGCATCATGAGCCTCACCATCGCCCAACTCAACGCCGCGGCGCCGGCCGAAGCCGTCGCGCTGCTCGACGGCATCTACGAGCACTCGCCCTGGATCGCCGAGCGCGCCCTCGCCGCGCGCCCCTTCCGCTCGCTCGCGCACCTCAAGCACGCGCTGGTGCAGGCGCTGGCCGCTTCGTCGGCCGATGAGCAGATCGGCCTGATCCGCGCCCACCCCGAGCTCGCCGGCAAGGCCATGGTCAGCAAGACGCTGACAGCCGAATCGACCAACGAGCAGAGCAAGGCCGGCCTGACCGACTGCACGCCCGAGGAGTTCGCGAAGATCCAGCAGCTCAACGCCGACTACAACGCCAAGTTCGGATTTCCCTTCATCCTCGCGGTGCGCGGCCCGCGCGGCACCGGGCTGGCCAAGCGCGAGATCATCGAGACCTTCGCTCGCCGGCTGCACAACCACCCCGACTTCGAACTCGGCGAGGCGCTGCGCAACATCCATCGCATCGCCGAGATCCGCCTGAACGACAAGTTCGCCGCCGACATCACGCTCGGCAACGACGTGTGGGACTGGCAGGAGCAGCTCTCGGTGCACACCGACCCCGGCTATGCCGAGAAGGGCCAGCTCACCGTCACCTACCTGACCGACGCGCACCGCGCCTGCGCCGCGCAGATCAGTGCGCTGATGCGCGACGTGGGCTTCGACTCGGTGCACATCGACGCCGTGGGCAACGTGGTCGGGCGCTACGAAGGCGCCACGCCCGACGCAAAGACCCTGCTGACCGGCTCGCACTACGACACCGTGCGCAACGGAGGCAAGTACGACGGCCGCCTCGGCATCTTCGTGCCGATGGCCTGCGTGCGCGAGCTCAAGCGCCAGAACAGGCGCCTGCCCTTCGCCTTCGAGGTGGTGGGCTTCGCCGAGGAGGAAGGCCAGCGCTACAAGGCGACCTTCCTTGGCTCGGGCGCGCTCATCGGCCACTTCGACCAGCGCTGGCTCGACCAGAAGGACGTCGACGGCATCACCATGCGCGAGGCCATGCAGCATGCCGGCCTGAAGCAGGAAGACATCCCGAAGATCCAGCGCGACCCGGCCCGCTACCTCGGCTTCGTCGAGGTGCACATCGAGCAGGGCCCGGTGCTCACCGAGCTCGACCTGCCGCTGGGCATCGTCACCTCCATCAACGGCAGCGTGCGCTACGTGGGCGAGGTGATCGGCATGGCCAGCCACGCCGGCACCACGCCCATGGACCGCCGCCGCGACGCGGCCGCGGCCGTGGCCGAGCTGATCCTCTACACCGAGCAGCGCGCCGCGAAGGACGGCGACTCGGTCGGCACCGTCGGCATGCTCGAAGTGCCCAGCGGTTCCATCAACGTGGTGCCGGGGCGCTGCAAGTTCAGCCTCGACCTGCGCGCGCCCAACAACGCGCAGCGCGACGCGCTGGCCAACGACGTGGTCGCGGCGCTGAAGGACATCTGCGAGCGCCGCGGCGTTCGCTACGAGCTCGAGGAAACCATGCGCGCGGCCGCTGCGCCCAGCGCGCCCGCCTGGCAGCAACGCTGGGAAAAGGCTGTCGACGCGCTGGGTATTCCGCTCTTTCGCATGGCCAGCGGCGCCGGCCACGACGCCATGAAGCTGCACGAGGTGATGCCGCAGGCGATGCTGTTCGTGCGCGGCATCAACTCGGGCATCAGCCACAACCCGCTCGAATCGAGCACCAACGACGACATCCAGCTCGCCGTGGAGGCATTCCAGCTCCTGCTGGACAACCTGGCGACCGAACAAGCCCACTGAAACACAGAAAAAACGCCATGACCGACTACGCCAAGCTCGACGCCTGGATCGACGCCCACTTCGACGAGGAAGTGAAGTTCCTGCAGCAACTGGTGCAGGTGCCCACCGACACGCCGCCGGGCAACAACGCGCCGCACGCCGAACGCACCGCCGAACTGCTGAACGACTTCGGCCTCACGGCCGAGAAGCACGCCGTGCCCGCGCAGGAAGTGAAGGACTACGGCCTCGAATCGATTACCAACCTGATCGTGCGCCGCCAGTACGGCGACGGCGGCCGCACGGTGGCGCTGAACGCGCACGGCGACGTGGTGCCGCCCGGCGAAGGCTGGACGCACGACCCGTACGGCGGCGAGATCGTCGACGGCAGCCTCTACGGCCGCGCCGCCGCCGTGAGCAAGAGCGACTTCGCCAGCTTCACCTTCGCGCTGCGCGCCCTCGAGGCGGTGGCCAAGCCGGCCAAGGGCAGCATCGAGCTGCACTTCACCTACGACGAGGAGTTCGGCGGCATCCTGGGCCCGGGCTGGCTGCTCGAGAAGGGGCTGACCAAGCCCGACCTGATGATCGCGGCCGGCTTCAGCTACGAAGTGGTCACGGCGCACAACGGCTGCCTGCAGATGGAGGTGACGGTGCACGGCAAGATGGCGCACGCCGCCGTGCCGGCCACCGGCATCGACGCGCTGCAGGGCGCCACGAAGATCCTGAACGCGCTCTATGCACAGAACACCCTCTACAAGCAGGTCACGTCGAAGGTCGAGGGCATCACGCACCCCTACCTGAACGTCGGCCGCATCGAGGGCGGCACCAACACCAACGTGGTTCCGGGCAAGGTGGTGTTCAAGCTCGACCGCCGCATGATCCCCGAGGAGAACCCGGCGGAGGTGGAAGCCACCATCCGCAAGGTGATCGCCGACGCGGCCGCCGAGAGCGAAGGCATCACCGTCGAGATCAAGCGCCTGCTGCTGGCCAACTCGATGAAGCCCCTGGCGGGCAACAAGCCGCTGGTCGACGCGATCCAGAAGCATGGCGGCGAGCTGTTCGGCGAGCCGATCAAGGCCATGGGCACCCCGCTCTACACCGACGTGCGCCTGTACGTGGAAGCCGGTATTCCCGGCGTGATCTACGGCGCCGGCCCGCGCACCGTGCTCGAATCGCACGCCAAGCGCAGCGACGAGCGCGTGGTGCTGGAAGACCTGCGCCGCGCGACCAAGGTGATCGCGCGCACGCTCAGCGACCTGCTGGCGTAATCAAACGGGTCGGGCGGGGGCAGCTCAGCCTGCCCTGGCGGGCGCAGGCGCCGAGCGCGCGGCGGCCCACGCCATCACCTCGGGCAGCGGCGCGGGCCGCGCGAGGTGATAGCCCTGCACCAACCCACACCCCAGGTTGCGCAGCACGTCGAGCTCGGCCTGCGTCTCCACGCCCTCGGCCACCACCTGCACGCCCAGCGAGTGGCCGAGCTGCACGATGGCATCCACCAGTACCTCGTTGCTCGGCGAGGACGACAGGTCGAGGATGAAGCTGCGGTCGATCTTCACCTGCCGCACATATTCGCTGCGCAGCGAGGCCAGCGACGAGTAACCCACCCCGAAGTCGTCGACCACGATCGCCACGCCCGCGGCCGAGAGCGCGTTCAGCCGGCCGCGCGTGGCGTGGGTGTCGAGCGCCACCTCTTCCGTGATCTCGATCTGCAGCCGCCGCGGCGCGATGCCGCGCAGCTTCAGCATGCCGAGCACGATGTCGTCCACCGCCAGCTGTGCCATTTCGCGCGGCGAGACGTTGACGGCCACCGGCACGGCCGCGAGGCTCGAGCCGGCGGCCTCCATCTGGCGCATGCCCCGGCAGACCTCGTCGACCAGGTGCCGCAGCAGCGGCTCGGCCACGCCGGTGCTCGCGGCCGCGTAGATCACGTCCTCCGGGGCGATGTGGCCGTGGCGGGGGTGGTTCCAGCGCATCAGCGCCTCCAGGCTGTGGACCTCGCTGCCGTCGCTGCTCATGATCGGCTGGTACCACACGCCGATGCCGCGCGATTCGATGGCCTGCAGCAGGTCGCGCTCCACGTCGCGGCGCGTGGCCAGGCGCTGGTTGAGCGCGCTGTCGAAGACCTGGTAGCGGTTGCGTCCGGTGCGCTTGGCCTCGTGCAGGGCCTCGTCGGCGAAGCTGATCATGTCGGCCACCTCGGTCTCGCCCGAGAGCGAAATGCCGATGCTCACGCCCAGGTGGCCGCCGTAGTGCGCCGTGGCGAAGGAAATGGAGCGGATCAGCGCCTGCGCGATCTCGGGCGGCGCCTGGCGTTCATTGCGCAGGCAGTAGAGCAAGGCGAACTCGTCACCGCCCCAGCGGCCGAGCACGGCCTGCATCTCGGCAGTTTCGCGCTGCAGCCAGTGGGCCACGTCCTGCAGGACGCGGTCGCCCACCTTGTGGCCGAAGGCGTCGTTCACCGCCTTGAAGCCGTCGAGGTCCAGCAGCAGCAGGGCATGCTGGCGGCCATCGTGCGCGGCGAGGTGCAGCGTGGCCGCGTCGGTGAAGCCTTCGCGGTTGAGCAGGCCGGTGAGCGAGTCGTGCGAGGCGCGGAAGGCCAGTTGCTGCGTCGCGTCGAGCGACTGCGCGTGCGCCTTGCGCAACTGCACCGCCATCGCGGTGGCCTCGTTGCGGATGCGGCTGCTTGCGCGGAAATTCCTGTCGCTGTGCACCGCGCCACGCACGAGCGCCGCCAGGTACAGCAGCACCATCGCCGCCAGGCTCAGGTTGTCGAAGCCGCCCGCATAGGCCAGGCAGCCGGCCACCGACAGCAGCGCCGGCACAATGAAGCTGATAGGCACGAACGCATAAGCGATGCCGTAGGTAACCGCCCCTGCGCAGATACCGCACACCACCGTCAGGTAGAACACCGCCTGCGGCGAGGAGTACCCGTCGCACAACAGCGGGATGAGCGCCCACACGCAGCCCGACACCGCCGCCATGGCCGCCGCGACCCGCAGATGCCACTCGACCGGGCGGGCATCCGGCGAGGTCGCGATGCCGTTCTCGGGCACGATGCCCGGCCAGGGCGCGAAGGGCCAGCGGCAGATGTAGCTGCGGATGCCGTTCACCATGAGCGACAGCAGCAGCCAGCAAAGACCTTCGAAGGCGCGGCCGGCGTTCAGGGCGACCAGCGCCGCGACGCAGCTCAGCACCACGTTGATGGGGATGGCCGAGAGCACGCTGCGGCGCACCGCCACCATCTGGTCGGTGCGCACCATGCGCGACAGCACCTCTTCGTCGACGGACGCGGTGAGCGGTGAGGAAGGCGCGCTGGAATTCATGAGCCGCACAGTTTATAGAGCGCAGGGCACATAAGCGCCCCAGTGGTGCGTGGCGACAACGAACTTTCGTTCAACTTTCATCGGGACGTCATCGCGACCTCCGAGACTCGCGGCTTTTCTCGCAGACGCGCACTTCAGGTGCGCGTCTCCTTTTCCAGCCTGCCATGTTCAATCTTCCGACCTCCCTCCCGACCGCCCTGCCCGCCCTGCCGTTCCGCCGCACCCTGTTCTCCACGCTCGCCGTCGGCACCCTGATGCTCGCCGGCTGCGGTGGCGGAGGCGGCTCCAGCGGCCCGGCCTTCCTCCCCACCGCCCCCGGCACTCCGACCGCCGTTGCGCCGGCACCCGCGCCCGCCCAGGCACAGCCGCCGGCTCCCGGCCCGGCGGGCCGATGGACTGTCGGCGACCTGCACATCCACACGATGCAGTCGGACGACACCCAGCAGATCTCCACGCTCGACCAGGTGCTGGCCAAGGCCTTCGACCAGTTCGGGCTCGACTGGGCGGCAATCTCCGATCACCTGCGCCTGTCTTCCTACGACAACAACGGCAACAAGCTGGCCGCGCAGATTCCGTTCTCCGAAGGCATGGCCAAGTACCAGGTGCCGCGCATCAAGGCGCTGCAGGCCGGCGGCAAGTACGCCGACAAGACCATCTTCGCGGCCTTCGAATGGGACATGCCCTCGCACGACCACGGCAACGTGGGCATCCTGACCGACAACCCGATGTCGGACGCCGCGCTCAAGGCCGTGAGCCAGTTCGAGTACCTCTTCACCAACCGCGATCCGGCGCTCTTCCCGGCCGCCGACGTGGCCGCCTGGGGCCCCAAGGCCGGCACCGGCTACAACACGCACGCCGAGACCATGGCGGCGATCGCCTGGCTCAAGAAGAACTACCCCGACACCAGCTACCTGCAGATCAACCACCCGTCGCGCAACCCCGGCAAGTACACGATCGCGCAGCTGCGCGAGATGAACGACCTCGCGCCGAACATCGTGTTCTCGCTCGAAGGCATGGTCGGCAACCAGATGGAGCCCGACCGCGGCGGCTACAACAGCGCCTACATCGACGCCAACCTGCCTTCGCGCACCTATGGCGGCGTCGACTACCTCGTCGCCAAGCTCGGCGGCACCTGGGACGCGCTGCTCTCCGAAGGCCGCCGCATCTGGAACGTGGCCGACTCCGACTACCACTTCACCATCTCGCAGGGCCAGTACAGCAGCGGCTACGCGCCTGGCGAGTACGCGAAGAACCATCTGTTCGGCGACATCAAGGATCCGAAGTCGCTGCTCACGGCCATGCGCTCGGGCAAGCTCTTCGCGGTGAACGGCGGCCTGATCGATGCGCTCGACTTCAAGGTCCAGAGTGCCAAGACGGCCGGCGAGATGGGCTCCGAAGTGGCGGCAAAGGCCGGTGAAGACCTCACGATCACCATCCGCTTCAAGAGCCCCGAGCGCAACAACTTCGAGTACCAGCTCGGCAGCGGCCGCTTCGCCAACGTGAAGCCGGTGGTCGACCACATCGACCTGATCGCGGGCGACGTGACCGGCCCCGAACTGCCGGGCACACCGGGCTACTCGCGCGACACCAACCCGTCGACGCGCGTGCTCAAGCGCTTCACGCGCGCCGACTGGAAGCTCGATGCCGACGGCTACTTCGCCGTGAGCTACACGGTGAAGGCCGGCAACAACCAGTACTTCCGCCTGCGCGGCACCAACCTGGGTACCGACGTGCCCAACGAAACGGCCGGCGGCGAGCCGCTCTTCGACGCGCAGACCACGGGCACCGACAACGTGGCCCGCTTCAACGCGATCAACGTGCGCAACTACAGCGACCTCTGGTTCTATTCGAACCCGGTGTTCGTGAAGGTCGCCGCGCAATAGCCGGGCGGCCGAACGCCGCGCAGCCCCCGGCTCAATCGCCGGGCATGCGCGGCGGGTTCAGTTCGACGCGCCGGGCGGCCTTGGTGCGCATGCGGATGTTGAGCATTTCCACGATCAGCGAGAACGCCATCGCGAAGTACACATAGCCCTTGGGCACGTGATGGTCGAAGCCCTCGGCCACGAGCACCACGCCCACGACCACCAGGAAGGACAGCGCCAGCATCTTGATGGTCGGATGGGCCGAGACGAAGCGGCCGATCGGGCCGGCGAACAGCATCATCAGCAGCACCGAGGCAATGACCGCGGCGATCATCACGCGCACGTCGTCCACCATGCCGACGGCGGTGATGATGGAGTCGAGCGAGAACACCAGGTCGATGATCATGATCTGCAGGATCACCGAGGCGAAGGTCGCCTTGACGGCACTCTGCTTGTGCTCATGCTCGCCTTCGAGCGACTGGTGGACCTCGCTCGTGCTCTTCCAGATCAGGAACAGCCCGCCCAGGATGAGGATCAGGTCGCGCCCCGAGATCTCCTGGTTGAACACAGTGAAGAGCGGCGCCACCAGGCCGACGATCCAGGCGAGCACCAGCAGCAGCCCGATGCGCATGAACATGGCCATGAAAAGGCCGATGCGCCGCGCGAACTCCCGCTGGGCCAGGGGCAGCTTGTCGACCAGGATCGAGATGAAGATGATGTTGTCGATCCCCAGGACCAGCTCCAGGGCGGTCAGGGTGGCGAAGGCGATCCAGACCTGAGGGTCGGTAAGAAGTTCGAGCATGGAACGACGCGGTTGCAGCACGCGCGGCCGGCGGCCGCTGCGGGCGAGCGCATCTTACGGGTCCCCGCGCGCCTGGCGCCAGCGTCCCCTCGCCTCATGGGCCATTACATTGCCGGCGATCCCGGCCCGGGCGCTGGCCGATTGCTTGCAAAAATGAGGTTCTCAATCTCATTTCGACGGCTAGTGGAAGGAAGGCAGATCGGCGAGCATCCGTGCCCGGAAGTACCGGACAGCGCATCCGTCTTCCGGCATAGCCCCAAGCAGCAACGATGTGGATCGGTGCGGAAACTCAAACCATCGTTGTCGGCCCTGATGCCGTTTAGCCCCGCGATTCGAACATGCACGAAGAACCCGCCCGCGTCATACCAGGGCGGACGAGCCTTGCAGCTGCGAAGTACCTCTGCGACCCCAGGTTGCGCGGGCACTGACGCATGAGGGCGTCACCCAACGGCGCGCGCGGCGTTCGCGCCGCATGCCTCGGCTTGCTGATTTGCGGCGCACTGGGCGCGGCCCATGCGCAGAACACCGTCAAGGCGGTATCGGGCTACGTGCAGCATGGAACCGCGGTCGTCCAGATCGACCTGGCGCAGCCGCTCGATGAGCTGCCCGGCGGATTCGCCATACAGAACCCACCGCGCATCGCACTCGACTTTCCCGGGGTTGCCAGCGAAGTCGGCCGCGCGGCCGTCGAAGTGAACCAGGCCAACCTGCGTTCGATCAATGTCGTGCAGGCAGGAGAGCGCAGCCGGGTCGTGCTGAACCTGTGGCAGCCCGCTTCATACAAGACCGAGATACAGGGCAGTTCGCTCAAGGTCACACTGCTGTCCGCCGGCGCTGCCGCCTCCCCGACGCAGGCTCGCACGCCCGCAGGCGCCAAGGCGGCGCCCGCCGGCGGCGAACCCATCACCCTGAACTTCTTCAACGCAGACATCGAGGCGGTGGCCCGCACCATGGCGGTGGTCACCGGCCGCGACGTGGTGATCGACCCGAGGGTGAAGGGCACGATGAACCTCGCCACCGAACGCGCGATCCCTCCGGCCGCGGCCTTCGACCAGTTCGCCCTTGCGCTGCGGCTGCAAGGCTTCGCCCTGGTGGAAGCCGAGGGGCTCTACAAGGTGGTGCCCGAGGCCAGCGCCAAGCTGCAAAGCGGTAGCGTCAACACCTCGATCGGCGCCATCCCGCCGAACGCCGGCAACCAGGTCGTCACGCAGATATTCAGGCTCAACTACGAGTCGCCGAGCAACCTGCTGCCGGTACTGCGTCCGCTGATCGCGCCGAACAACAGCATCAACGTGAACCCGGGCACCAACTCGCTCGTGATCACGGACTACGCGGACAACATGCGCCGGCTCGCGCGCGTCATTGCGTCGCTGGATGTTCCAAACGCATCCGACGTCGAGATCATCCAGCTGCGGTACGCACTCGCCGCCGACATCGTGCCGATGCTGCAGCGGCTGATCGACGGCGGCAGCTCGGGTGCATCGGGCGGGCCGGCCATTTCCGGCATGTCGAGCATGCCAGGGTCACCGGATGCGGTGCCCGTCGTGAACGCAGCGGACACATCGTTCCGCACCACCCTGATGGCCGATCCGCGCAGCAACTCGGTGCTCGTGCGGGCGGCCAACCCGGCGCGCATGCAGCTCGTGCGCGCGCTGATCGACAAACTCGACCGCGCGCCGGCGGACACCGGCAACGGCGCCGCCGGCAACATCTCCGTGGTCTACCTGAAGAATGCGGATGCGGTGCGGCTCGCCGCTACGCTGCGTGCCGCGATGGCGGTGGGCCAGCAGAACGCGTCCCAGGCTGCAGGCAGCGGCGTTCCCCAGCAAGGACAGCAAGCCTCGCCGGTGGGCCTGAACGGCGGCGGCCAGGGCAGCGCTTCGAGCGCCGCCGACGCGCCCCTGAACAACGCGAACCAGCCGTCCACCGGCGGCCAGATCCAGGCCGATCCGTCGACCAACTCGCTGATCATCACCGCGCCCGAGCCGCAATACAGGCAGATGCGCGCGGTGATCGACAGGCTCGACGGCCGGCGCGCGCAGGTGATGATCGAAGCGCTGATCGTCGAGGTGAACGCCAGCAAGGCCGCGAGCTTCGGCGTGCAATGGCAGAGCGCGCTGGGCCGCAACGCGGTCATCGGCACCAACTCCAGCCTCAACAGGAACAACATCCTCGCGCTCACCCAGGCACTGGCCACACGCAATGCCGCCGGCGTGGCGGGCCAGATCGCGCCGGGGCTGAACATCGGCGTGGGCGGCAGGATCGGCGGCCAGTACGTGCTGGGCGCCATCGCCAACTTCTTCAGCAGCGACGGCGATGCCAACATCCTCTCCACGCCCAACCTGCTGACGCTGGACAACGAGGAGGCCCGTATCGTCATCGGCCAGAACGTGCCCTTCGTCACGGGACAGTATGCGAGCGCGGCCGGCTCGGCCGGCGTCAATCCGTTCACCACCGTGGAACGCAAGGACGTGGGCCTCACGCTGCGCGTGCGCCCGACCATCAACGAGAACGGCACGGTGAAGCTCACCATCTTCCAGGAGGCCTCGACGGTCGACCAGAACACGGTCAACAACCAGAACGGGCCGACCACCAACAAGCGCTCCATCGAGTCGAACGTGCTGGTGGAAGACGGGGGCCTGGTCATGCTCGGGGGCCTGCTTTCCGACACCTACAACAACACCATCGAGAAGGTACCGCTGGCCGCAGACGTGCCGGTGGTGGGAAACCTGTTCAAGAACGAGAACCGGACGCGCACCAAGAGCAACCTGATGATGTTCCTGCGTCCCGCCGTGATGCGCGATGCGGACGCCATCGAGTCCTTCTCCTATGGCCGCTACGACGAGATCCGCAGCATGCAGCAGCGCACGCAGCCGGACACCGGCAACCTCATGCTGCGCGCCGTGGATGCGGCGCCGCTGCTGCCGGCAACACCGCCGGTACCTGCGCAGGGACGAAACGGCAGCACCCGCATGGAAGGCACCGAACTCATCCCTCCACCGCGCGCCGCCACGGACGATCGCAAGCTCGCGCCGAGCCCGTTGCGCGGCGCGCTGCCGCCGACGGCAGACCCTGTGAGTGCGCGCGAGCTGCCGTAGGACGGACGGCAGGGCTGCTGCCTGCCGATCGTCGGCTCAGGAGCCGGATCTGAGCTCGAGCACGTAGCCCTTGCCTCGCACCGTGTGCAGCAGCTTCACGTCGAAGGGCGCATCGACCTTGTTGCGCAGGCGCAGTATGGCCACGTTGATCGCGTTGGTGGCGGGATCGAACTCCGTGCCCCAGACTTCGCGGGCGAGCGTTTCGCGCGACATCACGCGCCCCTGATTGCGAAGCAGCGCAAGCAACAGCACGAACTCCATCCTGGTCAGCCCGAGGTCCTTGCCGTCGCGGGAGCACGTCGCATCTCGCTCATTGATTTCCAGATCATCCAGCCAAAGTATCGGCTGAGGACGTGCAACGCTGTTGCGCGCCAATGCCCTGATGCGCGCCAGCAGCTGGGGCATCGTGAAAGGCTTGACCAGATAGTCGCTCGCGCCAAGTTCCAGCCCTGCCAGGCGCAAGGCGACGCTGTCGCGCTCGGTAAGAACAAGCAGCGGCGCATTCGTCTTTCGCCGGATCGATCGCACGGCGCTGAGTCCTGCGGCGCCGAGCTGCATGGAGTTCAGCAGAACCAGTGAATAGTCCCGTGCGAGCGCGGGAGTCTCCATCGCATTGGTGCCGCGTGCCGTATCGATCAGCAGCCCCCGCTGTTGCAACGCTTCATTCATCGAATCGCAAAAGCTGGAGCGATGATCGACGAGCAATATCCGGGTGGCATCGATATCTTTGGCGAGCCCCTTAACTCGACCTTTCGAAGCCCCGGGGAATGAACCACCCGATTCGTTCTCGAGCGAAAGTTGGGAATCCAGCAGCCGCACAGTTTCTCCTTCCAAGGCGCCAAGATGGAACTACCGTGCCGTTATATGTTTGCTGCAAATCATTGATCTAATTCATTACTTAGGAAGATGACTGGTCTTTTCATCTTCCTGCTTGTGGAGCGTTCGATTTCTTCCTCGTCGAGGGGATCCAGGCTGAGCGCAGCCTGACACGGATCGACTTGACAGTGGAAATATCGTTACCGCATGAAATTCATTCCGGCACTGTCATCGGCGGTTCTCGAGAGCCCGTTGGGTCGTTCCCTGTGCCACGTGCACATCACCGGGAATATCGAATGAGAAAAGCATCTTCTCTGCCCGCCTTTCAACTCGCCGGAATTCTGATGGTGAGCCTGATCGCAGGCTGTGTCGTTCAACCACCGGCCACGGCAGTCCGCACCGTCGTTCAGCCCGCACACGTCGCCGTCGCCGCGCCACCGGTCGTGAGCGTGTACGTCGATCCGCCGCTATATCAGCCTCCTGCCATCGCGGTGGCATGGGCTCCGCCGCCGATGCTCGTGGAAGTGCCGCCGCCCTCGCCATTCGTGGGCGCCGTGTGGACCGGCGGCTACTGGACATGGCACGGCAGCTGGGTGTGGGCCGCGGGCCGCTGGTCTGCGCCTCCACAGCCGGGCTATGCATGGGTGCAACCCTATTACGAGCATCGCGACAACGTGGTGGTCTTCGTCGCCGGCCATTGGTCGCCGCCGGGCGTTGCATTCGTGCCGCCGCCGTTGGGCCTGAGCCTCGCGGTGTCGATCGCGGCGGCAGGCGTGGTGGCGGGGATCGCTCCGATCGGGCCGCCTGGCGTGTTCGTTCCCGCGCCTCCCGGTTCGCGGCCCGGCCTGATCGTGCCCGCGCCGATCGGTACGCCGCCGGCGGTGGTCGTCAGTGCGCCGCCCGTCACCAACGTCGGCATGCGCGTGCAAAACACCACGATCAACAACGTGACGAACAACACGACCGTCAACAACATCACCAACGTCACGAACATCACCAACAACAACCAGACGGTGAAAGTGGTGGCGCCAGCCAGCGCGACTGCGAGTGGGCGGCCGTTCGAAGCTGCGATACCGGCAAGCGCCCACCTTGCCGCCGCGCTCCCGCCCGTCGTGCATTCGATGGCGCCCGTTCCGGCGAGCCCGAAGCCGATCGCCGCCCTGCCGGCCGACCGCCAGCCGCCACCCGCGGCACGGCCGGCAGAGGCTATGCGTCCTACGGCTCCCGGCACTCCTGCCGCACAGCAGGCTGCCGCGGTTCGCCCGCCTTCGCAGCCGCCCTCCGCACCTCGGGCACGCCCCGAGCCGCTCGTGTCCGAAGCGCCCGCCAGGAGGCCCGAGGCAGCGATGGCCTCGCCGACACCGGCGCAGGCTCACGCGGAGATGTCCCGGCAACCGAAGCCGGCCGCCGTGGAGCCGCAGGCCCGCATGGCGCCCGGGGAAGATCCTCGAATGGCGCATGAAGGGCGTCCGGCAATCGCCGCGCGCGAGGGAGCCGAGCAGAAGATCCAGCGTCCGCCAAGACCCGCGCCGGCTCCTGTACCGAGGCCGCGCCCGCCCGCGCCGCCACATGGGCACCCCGAGCATCCCCCGGCTCCCCACGAACGCGGCGCTCCCCCGCACAAGAAAGAGCACGGCCAGTAAGGTCGTCGCACGCCTCACGCCGCCGCATCGGGCGATACCGGCCGCGTAGCGGTGCACCTCACGGGTGCACCACTACGCGGCCGCGCCCCGTTCCGAGGCATCCGGCCCGGTCCGCACCCGACGCCAACGCAAGACCTCAGGGATTACACCGATATATGAGTTCTCCAATGAGCTTGATTGCGCCCATTTTTTGTATACAAATAACGCATCCGAAAAACCGGCGCGAAATTTGCGTCAAAACAGGTCCTGATCCACCCACTCGCACGAGGAAGAAGACCATGAGCACAGTCGTCAGCCAGGCCCCCGCGGGGGCGAGCGAAGCCGGCATTGCGCCGCACGCGGAATCCAACGCCATCATCAAGCCCGGCTACCACCCGCGCCTGACCAACGAAGACCTCGCTCCGCTGAAGAAGCAGACCTGGGGCCAGTACAACATCTTTGCCTTCTGGATGTCCGACGTGCACAGCGTGGGCGGCTACATCACCGCGGGCAGCCTGTTCGCGCTGGGCCTGTCGAGCTGGCAGGTGCTGGTGTCCCTGCTGGTGGGCATCGTGATCGTGCAGATCTTCTGCAACCTCGTGGCCAAGCCCAGCCAGGTGACGGGCGTGCCTTACCCCGTGGTGTGCCGCGCGCCCTTCGGCGTGCTGGGCGCGAACATCCCGGCCATCATCCGCGGACTGATCGCGGTGGCCTGGTACGGCGTGCAGACCTATCTCGCCTCGGCGGCCTTCATGGTGCTCGCATTGCACATGGCGCCGGGCCTGGCGCCTTACGCCGAGGTCACCAGGTACGGCTTCGCGGGCCTGTCCGCCCTGGGCTGGGTCGCCTTCATGGTCATGTGGGTCCTGCAGGCCTTCGTGTTCTGGCACGGCATGGACGCGATCCGCAAGTTCATCGACTGGGCCGGTCCCGCCGTGTACGTGGTCATGGCCATCCTGTGCGGCTGGCTGGTGTGGAAGGCCGGCTGGAGCAAGATCGACCTGAACCTGGGCGGCATCAAGTTCCAGGGCTGGGACGCGCTGCCCGTGATGCTCTCGGCCATTGCACTCGTGGTGAGCTACTTCAGCGGCCCGATGCTCAACTTCGGCGACTTCTCGCGCTACGGCAAGAGCTTCGAGGCGGTGAAGAAGGGCAACTTCTGGGGCCTGCCGGTGAACTTCGTGTTCTTCTCGCTGCTGACGGTCATCACCACCGCGGCCACGCTGCCGGTGTTCGGCGAGCTCATCACCGACCCCGTGCACACCGTGGGCAAGATCGACAGCACCACCGCCGTGGTGCTGGGCGCGCTGACCTTCATGATCGCCACCATCGGTATCAACATCGTCGCGAACTTCGTCTCGCCGGCCTTCGACTTCTCCAACGTGGCGCCGCAGCACATCAGCTGGCGCACGGGCGGCATGATCGCCGCGGTGGGCTCGGTGTTCCTCACGCCCTGGAACCTCTACAACAGCCCCGAAGTCATCCACTACACGCTCGACGTGCTGGGTTCCTTCATCGGCCCGCTGTTCGGCATCCTCATTGCCGACTACTACATCGTGCGCAGGCAGCGCATCGACGTGGACGCGCTCTACAGCATGAGCCCCAAGGGCGAGTACTGGTACAGCGGCGGCTACAACCCGAAGGCGATCCAGGCGCTGGTGCCGGCGGCCATCGTGCCCATTCTTTGCGTGATGGTGCCGACGCTGCGCGGCGCCGCCAACTATGCGTGGTTCATCGGCATGGGCCTGGGCTTCATCATCTATGCCGTGCTGAACCGCAGCGACAAGACTTGAATCATCGGTTAGTCAGATAGACAGAAAGAAAGGGACCGCGCCGTGCGCATCAAGATCATCAATCCGAACACCACCTGGAGCATGACCGAGAAGATCGGTGCCTGCGCCCGGGCCGTGGCGCAGGCCGGCACCGAGATCGTCGCAGTGAGCCCGGCCATGGGGCCGGTGTCCATCGAAAGCCACTACGACGAGGCTCTGGCCGTTCCGGGCCTGTTGCAGGAAATCGCGGCGGGCGAACGCGACGGCATCGACGGCTACGTGATCGCCTGCTTCGGCGACCCCGGCCTGAAGGCCGCGCGCGAGCTGGCGCGCGGCCCCGTGGTGGGCATCGCCGAGGCGGCGATGCACCTGGCCAGCATGATCGGCAGCCGCTTCAGCGTGGTGACCACGCTGGGCCGCACCATCGGGCAGGCCTGGCACCTGGCCGAGATCTACGGCATGGAGCGCTTCTGCGCCAACGTGCGCGCCTGCGAGCTGCCGGTGCTCGAACTGGAGGAGCCCGGCTCGCGGGCCCGCGAGCGCATCGTCGACGAGTGCCGCCGCGCGCTGGAAGAAGACGGCACCGACTGCATCGTGCTCGGCTGCGCCGGCATGACCGACCTGTGCGAGCACATCGAGGGCGTGCTGGGCGTGCCGGTGATCGACGGCGTGGCCGCCGGCACCAAGCTCATCGAGTCGCTGGTCGCACTGAAGCTGCGCACCAGCAAGCGCGGAGAGCTCGCAAAGCCCCTGCCGAAGCCCATCATCGGTGCGCTCGAAAGCTTCACACTCTCGCGCTAGGCCACAATCCGCGCATGCCCCGCGCCAGTTCCAAACCTTCCGTTCCCCCCGCTGCCGCCGTTCCGGACGAGAACGGCTCAGCCGTGACCGACAAGAACAGCTCCATCGAGAGCATCGCCAACGACATCGCCACCGCGATCGTCGAGAAGCGGCTGCCGCCCGGCACCTGGCTGCGCGAGGAAGCGCTGGGCCGCGTGTATTCGGTGAGCCGCACCAAGGTGCGCGCCGCCCTGCTGATGCTGTCGAAGGACAAGCTCATCGAGATGATTCCCGACAAGGGCGCCTTCGTGAGCCAGCCCTCGGTGGAGGAGGCTCGCGAGGTCTTCGCCGTGCGGCGCATCCTCGAGAGCGAGGTGGTGCGCCTCTTCATCGCATGCGCCAAGGCGCGTGACTACCAGGCGCTGGAGCAGCACATCAAGTTCGAGCGCACCGCCCTGCGCCAGACAACCACCATGGGCACCGTGCGCGAGAAACTGCTGGGCGATTTCCACGTGGCGCTGGCCGAAGCCACCGGCAACCGCACGCTGGCCGAGCTGGTGCGCGAACTGGTGGCGCGCAGCTCGCTGATCGCGATGCTGTACCACTCGTCGAACGACCCGCATTGCTCGTCGGACGAGCACGCCGAATTCCTGCGGCTGTGCCGCAAGGGCGACGTGGAAGCCGCCGTGAAGAGCATGACCGAGCACCTGGAGCGCATCGAGGCCAGCCTCGAGCTCGGCACCGAAAAGCCCGACCGGCAGCTCGACCTGGTCAAGGCCCTGCTGGCCTGACCCGGCATGCGGAAGAACCTCGGCCTCGCGCTGCGACAGATGCGGCTGCTGCGCGGCATCAAGCAGACGCACTTCGCGCAGTTGATGGGCGTGAACCAGGCGACGGTGTCGCGCTGGGAGCGTGGGCAGCTCGCGCTCTCGCCGGCACAACAAGCCATGGCGCACAGGCTGCTCGCGGCGGCCTGCGACTCGGCGCAGGACGCGGCGCTGAAGCGGCTGGTCGAATCGTCCACGCGCAAGGTGCACCTGGTCTGCGACCGCACGCACCGGCTGCTGGCCGCATCGCCTTCGCGGCAGGCCGAATGGCGCGCCGACGCCAGCGAGTTCATGGGCCGTTCGCTGATCGGCTTTGCCTCCAAAGAGATACTGGAAGCCGAAGCCACGCTCGAAGAGCTGGGCTGGCACGCGGGCGAGCTGTCGTCGCTCGAAGTCGCTACCGGGGCGAACACCGACCGGATCGTTCCGATCCTGCCGGGGCGCGTGCTGTGGGAGCGCATCGCGCTTTCCGACGGACGCGCGGGGCGCATCGTCACCACCATCGCCTGACCACGTCGCCGGCAGGGCGGCCCGTGCTCCTGTCATATAAATGCGGCATGCTGTAGCCCAAAAGGGCTACTCGCTGTTCTTCTGCTCGAGGGCCGCCGACGAACAATCTCCTCAGCATGCTCCGGCCATCCCTGTCCAGCGCCAAGCCGCATCCTGCGATCACTGCGTTCTTCCAGCCGATCGTGGATCTGCGCCAGGGAACGATCTTCGGCCACGAGGCCCTGATACGCGGCGGTGCCGGCATCGCGCTACCCAGCCCCGAGGCAATGCTCGCGCTGGCCGCGGCGGAGTCGAGGCTGACCGGCTTCGAGCTTCACTGCGTGGAAGCGGTGCTCGCGCAATGGGGCCGCCTGAGCAAGCCGGGCCGGCTCTTCGTGAACATGAGCGCCGATACGCTGATCGAGGCCATGAACGCCGCGGGCGGCACATGCTGGCTAGAGCGCATGCTGGCGAACTACAACATCGCGGTGCGCGACGTGACGGTGGAGCTCACCGAGCAATGCGCCGCGGGCGATGCCGAGGCGCTGCGCCAGGCAGTCAAGGCGCTGCATGCGCTGGGCGCGCGCATCGCGCTCGACGACTTCGGCGAGGGCCATTCCAACCTGCGGCGCTGGAAAGAACTACAGCCCGACTTCGTCAAGATCGACAAGCTGCTTACCCAGGACATCGCCAACTGCCCGCAAAACGTGGCGCTGGTGCGCGCCATCGCCGGCCTGGGCAATGCGATGGGAAGCGAACTCATCGCCGAGGGCGTGGAGAACGCCAAGGACCTGCGCGTACTGCGCGACCTGGGCATCGCGCTCGGCCAGGGCTACCTGTTGGGCCCGCCTGCGCCGGAGCTGCTGCCGGCGCTGCCCGGGGCCGTGGCTGCCACCATCGGCGATTCCCGCATCGCGGTGATGCCGCATGCGGCGCAAGCCTCGCAACCCAGCGTGCTGCGCGGCCTCTCGGTGATCCAGGCGCCCGCGCTGAGCCCGCAGACGCCGGTCGACGAGGTCGCGGCGGCCTTCCAGAAGCATCCGGCGCTGCATGCACTGGCCGTGGTCGACGATGGAACGCCCGTGGCGCTGATCAACCGCCAGTCGTTCATGAACGACTACGCGCGGCTGTACTTCCGCGAGGTGCACGGCCGCCGCCCCTGCCTAGCCTATGGCAGCAGCACGCCGCTGGTCGTGGAACGCGAGGAGAACGTCGAGAGCCTGCTCGGCATCCTGATGTCGGAAGACCAGCGCTACCTGAGCGAAGGCTTCATCGTGACGGAGCAGAAGCGCTATGCGGGGCTGGGCACGGGCGACCAGCTGGTGCGCGCGGTCACCGAGGCGCGCATCGAGGCGGCGCGGCACGCCAACCCACTGACCTCGCTGCCGGGCAACATCCCCATCAACATCCACATCGCGCGGCTGCTCGACAGCGGCGCCGACTTCGCGGCCTGCTATGCGGACCTGAACAGCTTCAAGGTGTTCAACGACCACTACGGCTACTGGCGCGGCGACGAGATGATCCTGCTGCTCGCGCGGCTGGCGACGCAGCATGCCGACGCGCATCGCGACTTCGTCGGCCACATCGGCGGCGACGACTTCCTGATGCTGTTCCAGAGCCCCGACTGGTACCGGCGCTGCGCCGGGCTGATCGCCGAGTTCAACCGGCAGGCACCCGGCCTCTACGACGAAGCCGACCGGCAGTCCGGCGGCATCGAGGGCGAGGACCGGCATGGCGTGGTCCGCTTCACGCCCTTCGCCACGCTGGCGATAGGCGCGGTGCGCATTCCGCCGGGCATGTTCCGGCACGCCGAGGACGTGGCGAGCGAAGCGGCCATCGCGAAGCACGACGCCAAGCAGGCAGCCTCCGGGCTCACGGTGCGGGAAGCAAGGCCACGCGCCTGAATCGCGCATAACTTATGCGTGGACGGTCCATGCGGCCGCGGCTAGTCTTGCGGCCATGACCATCCTCATCACCGGCAGCGCCGGCCACCTCGGCGAGGCCCTGATGCGCACGCTGCGCGCAAGCTCGCAGGCCGCGCGCGGCATCGACATCGCTTCCTCCGGGTTCACCGACCGCACCGGCTCCATCGTCGACCGCGCCTTCGTGCGCGGCTGCATGAAGGGCGTGCGCACCGTCATCCACGCGGCCACGCTGCACAAGCCGCATGTGGCAACGCACAGCTTGCAGGAGTTCGTCGACACCAACATCACGGGCACGCTGGTGCTGCTCGAGGAGGCTGTCGCCGCGGGTGTCGAGTCGTTCGTGTTCACGAGCACGACCAGCACCTTCGGCTCCGCGCTCACGCCTGCAGAGGGCATGCCGGCTGCGTGGATCACCGAGGACGTGACGCCTGTTCCGAAGAACATCTACGGCGTGACCAAGACATCGGCCGAGAGCCTGTGCGAGCTGTTTCATCGCAAGCAACAGCTGCCAGTGGTGGTGCTCAAGACTTCGCGCTTCTTCCCCGAGGAAGACGACGATGCCGCGGCGCGCAGCCTGCACTCGCTGGACAACGCGCAGGCCAACGAGCTGCTGCATCGCCGCGCCGATATCGAGGACGTGGTGCAGGCGCATCTTCTTGCGGCCCGGCACGCACCGCGCATCGGCTTCGGCCGCTACATCGTCTCGGCCACCACGCCCTTCGCGCGCGACGACTTGCAGATGCTGCGGGAGAACGCGGCCGCCGTACTGCGCCGGCTCTTCCCCGAGGCGGAGGCACTCTACGCGAAGCAGGGATGGACACTGCCAAGGCAGCTCGATCGCGTCTACGTGAACGAACTCGCGCGGCGCGACCTCGGATGGCAGCCGCGCCATGACTTCGCTCATGTGCTGCGCTGCCTGCGCGAAGGCCGCGATTTCCGCAGCCAGCTCGCGCGCGAAGTGGGCAGCAAGGGCTATCACGCCGAGGCTTTCGACGACGGCCCCTACCCCGTCGCATAGCAAGAAACGACCGGGGCAAGGCCCCGGACCGGATACGGGTTTTCCTGAATCCGGATTGTTGCATAAGTTGTATACAGTTTGGCGTACACAAACAGGTGTGCGCATGCCGAGCCGTGTCGCCCGCCTCTCCTCGATCAATCCCTCTCTCGCCGCAGCAGGAGAAACACGATGACGGCCGACAGCACCCCCTCAACAGTCCATCCCGTGGATCAGCGGCTGCCCACCGGCAAGCTCGCCGCCCTCGGCCTTCAGCACGTGCTGGTGATGTATGCGGGCGCCGTCGCGGTGCCGCTGATCGTCGGCCGCGCGCTCAAGCTCAGCCCCGACGAAGTTGCACTGCTGATCTCCGCCGACCTGTTCTGCTGCGGCATCGCCACGCTGATCCAGGCGCTGGGCGCCACGCAGTTCTTCGGCATCAAGCTGCCGGTGATGATGGGCGTGACCTTCGCCTCCGTCGCGCCCATGGTGGCCATCGCCAACGCCAACCCCGGCCAGAACGGCGCGCAGCTGCTGTTCGGCGCCATCATCGGCGCGGGCGTGGTGTCGATACTCATCGCGCCGCTGGTCAGCCGCATGCTGCGCTTCTTCCCGCCGGTGGTCACCGGCACCATCATCGCGGTCATCGGCATCAGCCTGATGCGCGTGGGCATCAACTGGATCTTCGGCAACCCCGTGGGCCCGACCGCGCCCGCGCTGGTCGACCCGGTCTATGCGAAGTGGCTCGCCGAGGTGACCTCGCCCGGCAGCTCCATTCCCGCCGTGCCCAAGGGCTTCGCGATCCTGCCGACGGTGCCTAATCCCAAGTACGCGGACCTCTCGGGCTTCGGCGTGGCCGCGCTGGTGCTGGTGTCGATCCTGCTGATCGTGAAGTACGCCAAGGGTTTCGTCGCCAACATCTCGGTGCTGCTGGGCATCGTGATCGGCGCCGTCGTGGCCTCGCTCACCGGCCTCATGACCTACGAGAAGGTGGGCAAGGCCGCGTGGGTCGACATCGTGCTGCCCTTCCACTTCGGCATGCCGCAGTTCGACCCGATCCTGATCCTCACCATGACGCTGATCATGATCGTCGTGATGATCGAATCGACAGGCATGTTCCTCGCACTCGGCGAAATGACCGAGC
This sequence comes from Variovorax sp. 350MFTsu5.1, assembly GCF_048302515.1. Lineage (NCBI taxonomy): Bacteria > Pseudomonadati > Pseudomonadota > Betaproteobacteria > Burkholderiales > Comamonadaceae > Variovorax > Variovorax sp. 350MFTsu5.1. The sequence goes on from NZ_CP157620.1 coordinate 5,019,594, forward strand.
GCAAGATCAGTCAGAAGGATCTGGCGCGCGGCCTGCGCACCGACGGCCTGGGCACGCTGATCGGCGGCGTCTTCAACACCTTCCCCTACACCAGCTTCTCGCAGAACGTGGGCCTGGTTGCCGTCACCGGCATCAAGAGCCGTTATGTGTGCGTGGCCGGCGGCATCATCCTGATCGTGCTCGGCCTGCTCCCGAAGATGGCGGCGCTGGTGGAGTCGCTGCCCACGGTGGTGCTGGGCGGCGCGGGCCTCGTGATGTTCGGCATGGTGGCCGCCACCGGCATCCGCATCCTCTCGGGCGTGGACTTCAGGAACAACCGCCACAACGCGATGATCGTCGCGGTCTCGCTGGGCATCGGCATGATTCCGCTGATCGCGCCCAACTTCAAACAATGGATGCCGCACGCCATCCACTCGCTGATCGAGTCGGGCATTTTGCTGGCGTCGATCGCGGCGGTGCTGCTGAACCTGTTCCTCAACGGCGCGAAGCACGATGAGAGCGCCGTGATCGCCGCGGCAAAGCAGGCCGAAGCCCACTGATCGCCGCCAGCGCTCAGATCATCGCCAGGGGCATCTTGCACTTCGGCGGCGGATGCAGGCGATCCAGTTCGGCCAGGGTCGCCGCATCGAGCTTCAATTCGGCAGCGGCCAGGTTTTCCTTCAGGTGGGTGCTGCGAACCGCCTTCGGAATCGCAGCCACACCGGGCCGAGCGATCACGGCAGCCAATACGAGTTGCGCTGCCGTCACGCCCAGTCGCTCGGCCAGTTCCACCAGCCCATCGTCCTCGGCCAGCGCGCCCTGGTCGATGGGGCTGTAGGCCATCAAGGGCATGCCGCGCTCGCGCTGCCAAGGCAGCAGGCCGAACTCGGGCCCTCGTTCGCCCAGCGACAGGTAGACCTGGTTGGCCGCACAAGCCGGGCCGTTGCCGCCGGTCGCCTCCTCCAGTTCCTCCATGTCGTCGATGTCGAAATTGCTCACGCCCCAGTGCGCGATGCGGCCATCGTCGACCAGCGAATGCATCGCCGCCACCGTCTCGCGCAGCGGGTGGCTGCCGCGCCAGTGCAGCAGGTAGAGATCGAGGGCGTCGAGCCCGAGCCGCTTCAGGCTGCGTTCGCAGGCATCTAGCGTGCCGCGTCGGCTGGCGTTGTGCGGATAGACCTTGCTGACGATGAAGAGCTCTTCGCGCCGCACATCGTTCGCGCGCAGGGCCTCGGCGATGGCTTGGCCCAGCACGGTCTCGGCGCCGCCCTCGCCGTACATCTCGGCGGTGTCGATCAGGCGATAGCCGAGCACGATGGCTTCGCGCACGGCCTTGACCTCGTCGGCGCGGCGCTTCGCGTCTTCGCCCATGCGCCATGTGCCCAGGCCCAGTACCGGCATCTCGCCGCCGGTGGGGAGTTGAAGTGTTCGCATCGGTCCATCCTAAGAGGGATGCGCCCGCTTGTCAGCCAGCCGACAGCGGAAGCCACACGGTCGCGCGCAGGCCACGACCGCCCTCCCCGTCGGACAGCTCGATGCGCCCGCCATGCTTCTCAAGCACCGACCTGACGATGGCCAGCCCCAGTCCGCTGCCCGACTGCGTCTGGTCCGGATTGCGGAAGAAGCGGTCGAACACGCGCTCGCGCAGCGCGGGCGGAATGCCCGGGCCCTGGTCCGTCACGCGCAGCACCGCATCCGATGACTCGCGCCCGACGCGCACCGTGACAGCGCCACCATCGGGGCTGTACTTGATGGCGTTCTCCACCAGGTTGCTCACCATCGAGATCAGGCTTTCCCTCTCGCCGTGCACCGGCACCGGTTCGGGTACTTCAGAGGCGAACTCCAGCGCGATGCCGCGCGCCCGCGCCAGTGCCTCGACGAGCGGAATGCGGTCGCGCACCAGCGCATCGAAGGCCAGCGTCGCGGGCAAGGCGTCCAGCGGCATCTCGTCGCTTCGCATCAGTTGCCGCAGCTGGCCCACCAGCCGTGCCGCGCGGTCGTTGCTTCGCAGCAGGTTGGCCATGAGCTCGCGTTGCCCGGGGTCGGAGGTCCGGGCCTTCAGCGCCTCGACGTTCACGCGCATCGCATCGAGCGGGGTGCGCAGCTCGTTGGCCGCGTCGGCGATCAGGCCGCGCTTGCGCGATGCGCGGTCGCGCACGCTGCGCAGCAGTCCGTTGATGCCGCTCACCAGTGGCTGCAGTTCCTTGTGCGGCGGCTCGAAGGTCAGCGGCGAAAGATCGGCCGGGCCGCGCTCGGCCGTCTCCTTCGTCACCTGCCGCCACGGCCGCAGCGCAAGCATCACCGAGAGCCAGGCCGGGAAGACGACGAACGGCAGGCTGATGGCCAGCGGCAGCAGGTAGTAGCTGCGGTGTTCGATGGTGAAGTTCAGGCGCAGCACGTCGGGCTCCGCCAGCAGTACGCGCGTGTCCAGCAGCGGCGAAGTCATCGAGCGGGCGCGCCACACGCGATCGCCGGCGCGCACCTGCTCCACCCGCCCGGGCATCTGCGTGTGCATGAGCGGCGCACTCGGCGCGGAGTTGTAGATGAGCCGGCCCTGCTGCCACACCTGCAGCACGGGCGCCCGATCCTGATCGGATTTGAAGTCGCTCGAAGTCTCCTGCAGCGCCATGTCGAAGGCCTTGAGCGTCTGCTGCTGGCGCGCGGGATCGAAGGCCAGGTTCTGCGCGCAGGCCATGATGCTTTCGAAGACCTTGTCGTAGCGCACCAGCTCGGGCAGGCGGTTCGAGTCATACAGGAAGAGCGCCAGCGTGGCGCACCACAGCAGCCCCGCCACCGCGATCTGCGCGAACAGCAGGCGCCGCACCAGCGAGGGCTGGAGCCACCGTCGGATGCGGCGTGCGACCGCCTTCGCGGCAACGGACAAGAAATTCATGGGTCTCCTGGCGAGCGGTCTCTGCGGAGCGCCTCGCGAGCGCGCGGAGTATCGGGCAGGGCCGCGCGGGCTGCTTCAGAAAACCTTCATGTAGGAGGCTCGAGGGCTTTCATGCGAGAGTTATCGGGAGCTTTCGCCTTCTAATTATTCGAATTCGAAGTCGGTTCCGTGACACACGATTTCTTCATTGCCATAGGGAAACGCATCGACACAGCCTTCTTATTTTGTCAAGGCGAACTGGGTGCGAACCCCCTGCGCAGGCCCGTTTCTCGCTTCTAGAATTTTTTCGAAAGCCCGCGTCACGAGCGCCGGTGCCCCCCGAACGAAACGAACTTTGAACAGGTTGAGTCAATGCAGAAAAAGCACAGGATTGCAGTCATTCCCGGAGACGGCATCGGCGTCGAGGTCATGCCCGAAGGGCTGCGCGTTCTCGACGCGGTCGGTCGCCGCTTCGGCATCGATTTCTCCTACGACCATTTCGACTGGGGTTCCGACCACTACGTGCGCACCGGCCTGATGATGCCGGCCGACTGGGCCGACAAGATCCAGGGCCACGACGCCATCTACTTCGGCGCCGTGGGCGCGCCCGACAAGGTGCCCGACCACATCGCCGTGTGGGGCCTGCTCATCAAGATCCGCCGCGACTTCGACCAGTACGTCAACCTGCGCCCCGTGCGCCTGATGCCCGGCGTGCCCGGCCCGCTGGCGCACCGCAAGCCCGGCGACATCGACTTCCTGGTGGTGCGCGAGAACACCGAGGGCGAGTACACCTCCGTGGGCGGCCGCCTGTTCGAGGGCACGCCGCGCGAGATGGCGATCCAGGAAGCGGTGTTCACCCGTACCGGCGTGGACCGCATCATCGACTACGCGTTCACGCTCGCCAACCGCCGCAAGCGCAAGAGCCTGACGGCCGCCACCAAGTCGAACGGCATCTCCATCACCATGCCCTACTGGGACGAGCGTCTGGCCGAGATCGCCAAGCGCTACCCCGACGTGGCGACGAACAAGTTCCACATCGACATCCTGTGCGCGCACTTCGTGCAGCACCCCGACTGGTTCGACGTGGTCGTGGCCTCCAACCTCTTCGGCGACATCCTGTCCGACCTGGGCCCGGCCTGCACCGGCACCATCGGCATCGCGCCGTCGGCCAACCTCAACCCCGAACGCAAGTTCCCGTCGCTGTTCGAACCGGTGCACGGCTCCGCACCCGACATCGCGGGCAAGGGCATCGCCAACCCGATCGGCCAGATCTGGTCGGCCGCGCTGATGCTCGATCACCTCGGCGGCGACGATCCCGTCTATGCACAGGCTTCGGCCGCCGTGCTCTCCGCCATCGAGACCGTGCTCAGCGAAGGCCCCCGCACCCGCGACATGGGCGGCACCGCGAACACCGTGGACGTGGGCCGCGCCATCGCCGAATGCATCTCGGCAGCATGACGCCCTGCCTCCCCAGTAGCGACCTGAGAGGCTGAGATGGGCCTGTTCCTGCTGAAGCGCACGCTGACGCTGATCGGCACCCTGATCGGCGCCTCGGTCATCGTCTTCCTCGTGCTCGAGATCCTGCCCGGCAACGCCGCGCAGATGCTCATGGGCCCCGACGCCTCCCCCGAGGCCGTGGCCGCCCTGGCCACCAAGCTCGGCCTCGACCAGCCCGCATGGACGCGCTACTGGCACTGGATCGGCGGCCTGCTCACCGGCAACCTCGGCGACAGCTACGTCTACAGCTCGCCCGTGCTCGACCTCATCCTCGAACGCTTGGCGCTGACGGTACCCCTGGCCGTGCTCGCCATGGCGCTCACCGTCGTGATCGCCCTGCTCGTGGGCGTCACCGCCGCGGCCCGCCACAACAAGCTCGGCGACGTCGGCCTCATGGGCATGGCCCAGGTCGGCATAGCCATTCCGAACTTCTGGTTCGCCATCCTGCTGATCCTGGTGTTCTCGGTGCAGCTGCAGTGGTTCTCCGCTGGCGGCTTCGAGGGATGGGGCGAAGGGATCTTCGCGGGGATCAAGTCGTTGCTTCTGCCTGCGCTTTCGCTGGCAGTCGTTCAGGCGGCGATCCTCGCACGCATCACGCGCTCGGCCGTGCTCGAAGTGATGCGCGAAGACTTCGTGCGCACCGCCCGAGCCAAAGGCGTCTCTCAGCGCATGGTGCTTTGGACGCACGTGCTGCGCAACGCGATGATCCCCGTCATCACGGTCATGGGCATGCAGTTCTCCGAACTGCTGGCCGGCACCATCGTGGTGGAGAACGTGTTCTATCTTCCCGGCCTGGGCCGGCTGATCTTCCAGGCCATCAGCAACCGCGACCTGATCGTGGTGCGCAACTGCGTGATGCTGCTGGCGGCCATGGTGGTCATCGTGAACTTCGTGGTCGACGTGCTCTATGCCGTGATCGACCCGCGCATCAAGGCCAGCGACATATGAGCGCCGTCAATCCAACCTCCGCCGCGCTGCCCGCCGCCCCCTCCGGCGTGGCACTGAAGGCCCCCGGCTTCTGGCGCCGCGCACTGCGGCATCGCAGCTTCTGCATTGGGGGCGTGCTGGCCGCACTGCTGGTGCTCGCCGCGCTGATCTCCTATGTGTGGACGCCCTACTCGCCCTACGGCATGGACATGGCGAACAAGCTGCAGGCGCCGTCCGGTTCGCACTGGCTCGGCACCGATGCGTTCGGCCGCGACGTGGCCTCGCTGCTGCTCGTCGGCGCGCGCGCATCCATCCTGGTCGGTGTGATCGCGGTGGGCATCGGCCTGGTGGTCGGCACCGCCTTGGGCCTGCTAGCAGCCGCCAGGCGCGGCTGGGTCGAGGAAGCAGTGATGCGGCTGTCCGACTTCACGCTGGCGTTTCCCGCCATTCTCTCGGCCATCATGATGACGGCCGTGTTCGGCGCAGGCATCGTGAATGCCATCGTGGCCATCGGCATCTACAACATCCCGACCTTCGCGCGCATCACGCGTGCATCGGCCAACGCGATCTGGTCGCGCGAGTACGTTGCCGCCGCACGCGCCTGCGGCAAGGGCAGTTTCGCGATCACCATGCAGCACGTGCTGCCGAACATCTCGGCCGTGCTGATCGTCCAGATCACCATTCGCTTCGCCATCGCCATCCTCGCGGAAGCCGCCCTCTCCTACCTCGGCCTGGGCACGCAGCCGCCGCAACCTTCGTGGGGCCGCATGCTCAGCGAAGCCCAGACCCTCATGTTTCAGCAGCCGCTGCTGGCCGTCTTCCCCGGCATGGCGATCGCGCTCGCGGTGCTCGGCCTGAACATGCTCGGCGACGGCCTGCGCGACCTGCTCGATCCTCGTCTTGCGCGTGCACGGTGAAGAGGTGGTCGATGAACGAGCACTTCAAATGCGGGTACCAGTACGCAGAGGGCGCGAAGGTTTCGCGAAGGCCGCGAAAGAAATCCATAAACAATTTTCCTGATTCCCTTCTGCGACTTCTGCGTAGCTTTTGTCTTCCTTCTGCGTTCGGCTGCCCGATCCCGATCCACTGACCATGCCACTCCTCGAAGTCAACAACCTCCAGATCGGCCTGCAGACCCAGCGCGGGCCGGCGCAGGCCGTGCGCGGCATCTCGTTCTCGCTGGAGCGCGGCGAAACGCTGGGCATCGTCGGCGAATCCGGTTGCGGCAAGTCGATCACCGTGATGTCGCTGATGGGCCTGCTGCCCTCCACCGCCAAGGTTTCGGGCAGCATCAAGCTCGACGGGCAGGAGCTCGTCGGGCTGCCCGAAAAGAAGATGTGCGAGATCCGCGGCAACCGCATCGGCATGATCTTCCAGGAGCCGATGACGGCCCTGAACCCGGTGCACACCATCGCGCGCCAGGTCGGCGAGCCGCTGCGGCTGCATCGCGGCCTGACCAAGGAGCAGGCCCGCAAGGAAGCGCTGAACCTGCTCGACCGCGTGGGCATTCCCGACGCGGCCTCGCGGCTCGATGCGTACCCGCACCAGTTCTCCGGCGGCCAGCGCCAGCGCATCGGCATCGCGATGGCGCTCGCCTGCGGCCCCGACCTGCTGATTGCCGACGAGCCGACGACCGCGCTCGACGTGACCATCCAGAAGCAGGTGCTCGACCTGATCCAGGGCCTGGTCAAGGAAATGGGCATGGCGCTGATCCTGATCTCGCACGACCTCGGCGTGATCTCCAACAGCGTGAAGCGCATGCTCGTGATGTACGGCGGCAGCGCGGTGGAAAGCGGCCCGACCGACGCGGTGTTCGCCGGACGCGCCCATCCCTACACCCGCGGCCTGTTCGCGGCGCGCCCCGCCCTCGGCGCGGTGCGCGCGGGCCGGCTGCCGACCATCCGCGGCAGCGTGCCCGAGCTGGTCGACATGCCGCGCGGCTGCGCCTTCGCCGGCCGCTGCGCCCACACCATCGACCTGTGCCAGAGCACGCGGCCGCGCGAGACGCTGCTGCCCAACGATCACGTGGTGCGCTGCCTGCGACTCGGAGAAATCGCCGCATCCACCGCCAGGACCGCCACCGCATGAGCCAGCCCGCTGCTAACGCCCGCCAGCCCCTGCTGGCAGTGAACAACCTCTATCGCCACTACGCGCTGCCGCGCGAAAAGCTCTTCGGCCCACCGCCGAGCGTGAAGGCGCTCAACGGCGTGAGCTTCGAAGTGCAGGCCGGCCAGAGCGTGGGCATCGTGGGCGAATCGGGCTCGGGCAAGTCGACCATCGCGCGCTTGGTGATGGCCCTCGATACGCCGACCTCGGGCACAGTGTCGCTCGAAGGTCGCAACCTGCACGCGCTTTCCAAGGAAGAGCTGCGCGTGGCACGCCGCGACTTCCAGATGGTGTTCCAGGACCCGTACGGCTCGCTCGATCCGCGCCAGACGGTCGCGCGCATCGTCGCAGAGCCGCTCGAAGCGCTCGCTGCCACCACGCGTGCAGAGCAGCGCGAACGCGCCGCCGAGACCCTGGCCGCCGTGGGCCTGCGCACCACCGACATGGACAAGTACCCGCACGAGTTCTCGGGTGGGCAGCGCCAGCGCATCGCCATCGCGCGCGCCCTGATCACGCGCCCCAAGCTCATCGTGGCCGACGAACCCGTGAGCGCGCTCGACGTGTCGGTGCAGGCCCAGGTGCTCAACCTCATGCAGGACCTGCAGCAGCAGTTCGGCATCAGCTACCTGCTCATCAGCCACGACCTCGCGGTGGTCAACCACCTTTGCGACGAGGTCTGCGTAGTCTTCAAGGGCCGCATCGTCGAACGCGGCCGGCCGGCCGACCTGTTCGAGCACGCGCAGCACGAGTACACGCGCACCCTGCTTTCCGCCGTGCTGCACACGCCGTCTCGCTAGCGCGGACGTCGACGGCAAGTTTTTTCCACCCTCACCTCAGGAACTATCGAATGTTGAAGCGACGCACACTCATGACTTCCGCCATGGCCGCGGCGATCCCGGGTGTCTTCCTGCCCCAGGCCCGCGCGCAGGCCGGCAAGAACACGCTGACGATCGGCATGCCGCTCGAACCGCCGGGCCTGGACCCGACCAGCGGCGCGGCATCGGCCATCGCGGAGATCACGCAGTACAACATCTTCGAGACGCTCACCAAGGTGAACGCCGACGGCAGCGTCACGCCGATGCTGTCGGAGAGCTGGTCGTCGTCGCCCGACATGAAGACCTTCGTCTTCAAGCTGCGCAAGGGCGTGCGCTTCGAGAACGGCCAGCCCTTCAACGCGCACACGGTGAAGTTCTCCTTCGACCGCGCGGGCAGTGCCAAGAGCACCAACAAGGACAAGCGCTTCTTCAGCGAGATCGGCACCGTGGTACTCGACGAGTACACGGTGGGCGTCAACAGCACGCTGTCGAACCCCGACCTGCCCTTCATGCTGGGCCAGTCGACCGCCTGCATCGTGGAGCCCAAGAGCGCCGAGACCAACGCCACCGCGCCCGTGGGCACCGGCCCCTACAAGCTGAGCGCCTGGCAGCGCGGCGCCTCGTGCACGCTGGTGAAGTCGCCCACCTATCGCGACCCGAACCTCGCGAAGACCGAGAAGTTCGTCTTCCGCTTCATGTCGGACACGGCCGCGCAGACCGCCGCGCTGCTGTCGAACGACATCGACATCTTCCCGCGCGCGGGCACGCGCTCGGTGAGCCAGTTCAAGGGTAACTCGCGCTTCCAGGTGATCGAGGTTGGCACGCGCGGCAAGGTGATCCTGACCATCAACAACCGCAAGAAGCCGCTGGACGACGTGCGCGTGCGCCGCGCGATCCTGGCGGCCATCGACCGCAACGCGATCATCCAGGGCGCGGCCGACGGCTTCGGCAGGCCCATCGGCAGCCACTACGCGCTGGGCGCGCCGGGCTTCATCGACACCACCGCGATGAACCCGTTCGACGTGGAGAAGGCGAAGAAGCTGCTGGCCGAGGCTGGCGTGAAGACGCCGCTGGAACTGCGCCTGCAGCTGCCCCCGCCCTCCTACGCCCGCCAGGGCGGCGAGGTGATCGCCGCGCAGCTCGCGCAGATCGGCATCAACGTGAAGATCCAGAACGTCGAATGGGCGCAGTGGCTCAGCGGCACCTTCGGCGGCGCGCACGACTTCGACCTGACCATGGTCGCGCACGTGGAGCCCTTCGACCTGGTGAAGTACACCGAGCCCGACTACTACTGGGGCTACGACTCGAAGAAGTTCCGCGACCTGTTCGTCACCATCCAGAACGAAGAGAACAAGAAGCGCCGCGCCGACCTGCTGGCCGACGCCCAGCGCATGCTGGCGACCGACGCGGTCAACGGCTTCCTCTACCAGGCGGTGTTCCCGACCATCGCGCGCAAGGAAGTGAAGGGCCTGTGGCCGAGCATGCCGATCGTGGTGAACGACCTGGCCGCAATCTCGTGGGGCTGATGCGATGAGCACCTCGACATCGAAGCCGCTTTATGCCCTGGGCGTGCAGGAGCTGCATGCCGCCTATGCAGCCAAGGAACTCTCGCCGGTGGAAGTGGCGCGCTCGGTGAACGAGCGCATCGCGGCGTACGAGCCCGAGCTGCACGCCACCTGGCTGTTCCGCCCCGAGCTGGCGCTGGAGCAGGCCCGCGCCTCCGAAGCCCGCTGGCTGGCCGGCAAGCCGCTGGGCACGCTCGACGGCGTGCCCGTGACCATCAAGGACAACCTCGCGACCAAGGGCGATGCGATGCCGCTGGGCACCGCCGCCTACGAGCTGGTGCCGATGAGCTACGACTCGCCGCCCGCCGCGCGCCTGAAGGAAGATGGCGCCGTGCTGGTCGCCAAGACCACCATGCCCGACCTGGGCATGCTGTCGTCGGGACTGTCGAGCTTTCATGAACTCTCGCGCAACCCGTGGGACCTGTCGCGCACGCCCGGCGGCTCGAGCGCGGGCGCCGGCGCCGCAGCCGCTGCAGGTTATGGCCCGCTGCACGTGGGCACCGACATCGGTGGCTCGCTGCGCCTGCCGGCGAGCTGGTGCGGTATCTACACGCTCAAGCCCAGCTTCGGCCGCATTCCGCTGAGCTCGCCCTACATGGGCCGCTGCGCCGGCCCGATGACGCGCACCGTGGCCGACTCGGCGCTGATGATGGCCTCGGTCGCGCAGCCCGACGACCGCGACTACTCCGAGCTGCCGCCGCCCGTCATCGACTGGACGGCCTTCGAGGTCGACCCGTCGTTCATCAAGGGCAAGCGCGTGGCGCTGCACATGGACGCGGGCTGCGGCCTGCCGCTCGATCCGCAGATCGCCGAGGCCGTGCGCCGCGCGGCCAAGCGCATAGAGGCCGCCGGCGCCGTGATCGAAGAGATCCCGCCCTTCATGACGCCGAAGATGCTGCAGGGCATGGACCACTTCTGGCGCATGCGCTCGTGCATCGACATCCAGGCGATGGCGCCCGAAGTGCGCGCGAAGATCCTGCCGTACATCCGCGAATGGGCCGAGAGCGCGGCCGGCTTCTCGGGCGCGCACATCTTCGACGCCTACAGCCAGTTCATCGCGGCGCGGGCGGCGGCCATTGCGGCCACCAAGGCCTACGACTTCGTGATCTCGCCGGTGTCGCCCAACATGCCCGCGCCGGCCGACCACGCATCGCCGACCAACGACCCGATGCTGCCGCTGGAGCACATCGGCTTCACGGTGCCCTACAACATGTCGGAGCAGCCCGCTGCCTCGATCAACTGCGGCTACTCGGCCGAGGGCCTGCCGACTGGCCTGCAGATTGCCGGGCGCCGCTTCGACGACCTGGGCGTGCTGCAGTTCAGCCGCGCCTTCGAGCAGATCCGCGAACCGCAGAAACCCTGGCCGGAACCCAACACGTCCCGCTGACCGGTCTTCAGGAGACAAGACATCATGAACGCAGCAGCAGCCCACTACATCGACGGACGCCACGTGCAGTCCGAAGGCAACGCCACCATCGACGTGATCGACCCGAGCGATGGCAGCAAGTTCGGCGAGATCGCGCGCGGCACCGCCGCCGACGTGGACACCGCCGTGCGCGCCGCACGCCAGGCCATGGGCGAGAACTTCGACGGCCCCTGGGGCGGCATGACCGCGCTGCAGCGCGGCCGCCTGCTCGCCAAGCTCGGCGCCGCCGTCATGGAGCACCACGAGGAGCTGGCCCAGCTGGAGGCGCGCGACACCGGCAAGGCACTGCGCGTGGCGCGCAACGACGCCACCGCGCTGGCCCGCTACATGGAGTACTACGCCGGCGCCTGCGACAAGCTGCACGGCGACACCCTGCCCTACGAGCGCGGCTACACCGTGCTGACGGTGCGCGTGCCGCACGGCGTGACGGGCCACATCATTCCCTGGAACTACCCGATGCAGATCGCGGGCCGCAGCGTGGGCGCCTCGCTCGCCGCGGGCAATGCCTGCGTGGTGAAGCCGGCGGAAGACGCGAGCCTGTCGCTGCTGCGCCTGGCCGAGATCGCGACCGAGGTCGGCTTTCCGGCCGGCGCGCTCAACGTGGTGACCGGCTACGGCAAGGAAGCCGGCGCTGCGCTGTGCGCACACCCCGGCATCGACCACATCTCGTTCACCGGCTCGACCATGACCGGCCGCAGCGTAGGCCTGGCCGCTGCCGAGCGCCATTGCCCGGTGACGCTGGAGCTGGGTGGCAAGTCGCCGCAGATCGTGTTCGCGGATGCCGACCTCGACGCGGCGGAGCCGGTGCTGCTCAACGCCATCATCCAGAACGCCGGCCAGACCTGCTCGGCGGGCAGCCGCGTGCTGGTGGAACAGTCGGTCTACGAAGAAGTGGTGCAGCGCCTCGCCAGGCGCTTCTCAGCAGTGCGCGCGGGCACGCCCGCCGAAGACCTGGACATGGGCCCGCTCATCAACGAGAAGCAGTTCCGCCAGGTGCGCGACATGGTCGCGACTGCCGAGGCGGCCGGCCTGAAGGTGGCGGCGCGCGGCACCGTGTCGCCCAACGCGTCTTCCACCGGCTACTACCAGGAAGCTGTGCTCTTCCGCGACGTGCCGCACGAGAGCGACATCGCGCAGCGCGAGATCTTCGGCCCGGTGCTGGCCCTGACGCCTTTCGCCGACGAGGCCGAGGCGGTGCGCCTGGCCAACGGCACGGACTTCGGGCTGGTGGCCGGCGTGTGGACCCGCGACGGCGCGCGCCAGCTGCGCATGGCGCACAAGCTGCACTGCGGCCAGGTCTTCGTCAACAATTACGGTGCGGCGGGTGGTGTAGAACTGCCATTCGGCGGCGTGAAATCAAGCGGCTTCGGCCGCGAGAAGGGCTTCGAGGCCCTGCTCGGTTTCACGACCCTCAAGACCATCGCCATCAAGCACGGATGAAGACAACACATGACAAGCACTGAACAGCAGCAAGCGCCGCGCAAGGTCGGCCTCGTCGGCGTGGGCCTGATGGGCCACGGCATCGCCAGCAACATCGTCAAGCACGGCCACCAGCTCACCGTGCTGGAGCACGCGGGCAACCAGCCCATCGACGGCCTGCTGAAGGCCGGCGCCACTTCGGTGAAGGACGTGGCCACGCTGGCCGCGCAGGTCGACGTGCTGATCCTGTGCGTGACCGGCACGCCGCAGGTCGAGGCCGTGATGCTGGGCGACAACGGCGCGCTCACCACGCTGCGCCCCGGCACCGTGGTCATCGACTGCTCCACCGCAGTGCCCGCCTCCACCGCCAAGGTGGCTGAAGCCGTGAGCGCCAAGGGCGGCAAGTTCATCGACGCGCCCATGACCCGCACCGCGAAGGAAGCCGCCGAAGGCCGGCTGAACCTGCTGGTGGGCGGCGACGAGCAAGTGCTGGCCTCGTGCCTGCCGGTTTTGCGCTGCTTCGCCGAGAACATCACGCACGTGGGCGGCATCGGTGCCGGCCACGCGATGAAGCTGCTGCACAACTTCGTGTCGCTGGGCACAGTGGCGCTGCTGTGCGAGGCCGCGGCTTGCGCCGAACGCGCCGGCGTGAAGCCCGACGTGTTCGTCGACGTGCTCGCCAAGGGTGGCGGCAACGGCGTGGCACTGGAACGCGTCAAGCCCAAGCTGCTGACCGGCAGCACCGATTCGCTGAAGTTCTCGATGGCGAATGCAAAGAAGGACCTGGGGTACTACAACGACATGGCCCAGCAGTCGTCTTCGAGCCATGGCATTGCGCAGGCTGTGGATGCGCTGCTGACGCATGGGGTCGAGAAGTTCGGTGGGGACCGGATGGTGCTTGATCTGGTTGAGGCGTTGCGCTGAATATTTGACCGTTCCTGCCCTGTGCGATGCCGATTTCATTCGGGGCTCATGCACAGGGCACCGGACAGGCATTGCTCCGAAGGATCGATCTCGGCCACGGTCGACATGGGCATGACTGCGTTCAATGCCCGCTCCACACTGGTTTCAGTCAGTCGACGCGGCCCGCTGAATGACTGCTATGCGCCGCGATCGAGCCATCCGGCGGCGCATCGAGCCGCTTCACCGCCATAGCAGGGAAGATGGATCTGCGCCTCTCAATCGGCACTCGCTCAGATTTCCGTCTGCTCCGAGATCTCCAGGGCGTCATCCACATCGATGCCCAGGTATCTGACGGTCGACTCAAGCTTGGAGTGGCCGAGCAGCAGTTGCACCGCGCGGAGGTTCCTCGTTCGCCGGTAGATCAGCGTCGCTTTCGTCCGTCGCATCGAGTGCGTTCCGTAGTCGGCAGGATCTAGTCCAAGCTCTCTGACCCAGCCGCCAAGAATCCGGGCGTACTGCCTGGTGCCGAGGTGCGGTGAGTCGTGCATTCGGCTCGGGAACAGGAAGTCGTCCGATCGCAGTCCGGTGCGCCGGATCCAGGCCTGCACAGCCTCGCGGGTTCCGGGCGTCAGCTCGAACTGCACCGGACGCTGCGTCTTGTGCTGCATCACTGTTGCCCGTGGGGCAACTTGCTCTCCGTGGCAGACGTCCCTGACTTTCAGGCTGACAAGGTCGCAGCCTCGCAGCTTACTGTCCAAGCCCAAGTTGAAGAGGGCGAGTTCGCGCACTCGCCCCTGCAGTTGCAGCCGCACCCGCAGCGCCCAAATGTCCTTGAGCTTGAAAGGCGCCTTCTGGCCGACGATCTTGCCCTTGTTCCAGGGCCCACGACAGGTTCCAGTGTCTGCTGATCCCATGATGGTCTCCCATCGAGTTGAGGGAATGTGAGCATGCGCGCGCCGTGTGCAGTTGTCCTTGATGCAGCACTTGCGTTCCATGGGTTAGGCATCCGCTTTCGCGGCTATGCCTGAACTGCGGCAAGGGGCACAATTGGCCAAGACCGGACCTTCGAACATGGGTCGGAATTTAGGCGAGCCGAGCATCGAAGCCCCCGCGTGGCGCGGGCATAGCATCACCCTGACTTCGACTTTGTCGCCTTAGCAGCGCGGCCACGCGTAGCATTCTTGACGGGCACGCTTCGCCCGTATTCGGTCCACCACGCGGTGAGTGCCGCCATCGTCGGTCCGAGTCCTCGCGCCTTCTCGGTGATTTCGTATTCGACCCGCGGTGGGACTTCCGCGAACACCGTGCGCGACACCAGGCCATCTGCCTCCAGTTCGCGAAGCTGAGCCGTCAGCATGTGCTGGGTGATGCCAGGAATGGCCTTGCGCAGTTCTCCGAAGCGGTACACGCGCTGATTGAGCAGCCACATGATTTCCAGCTTCCATTTGCCCGATAGCAGGGCAAAGGCGCGACGCATTTCCTCGTGCATGTTGAGACCTGAGTCTTCATTAGTCTGCTTAACCATACTAAGCGCCATTTTTTCATCCTACTTGTCAGTTTTTATCTTAGTCGACATCCTTGCTGCATTTCGAACTCAAGGAACTGATCAGGAAATCATGGCCGCTACATACATCTATTGGCTCAGCACCGCGCTACTCGCTCTGCTTTATTTCGCGTCCGCCACCATGTACATCGCCAAGGGCGACTTCGTTCGCAACGCGCAGGCAGATCTTGGCTATTCAGCGCCCTACCTGGTGCCCCTCATGGTCGTGGTCAAGGTGCTCGGACCTCTTGCGATTTTGTGGCGCTTCAACGTGGCGCTCAGTGATCTGGCCTACGCCGGCATCTTCTATCACCTGATCCTGGCTGGCATGGCTCACCTTGGTGTCCGTAAGCCCACAGCCGCGGTCCCGGCGGCCGTAGGCCTCGTCCTTCTAATCGCCTCATTCGTGACGCAAAACGCCGTTCGCCAACTTCCATCGCCCTACGCACCGCTCGCCACGGTCTTCCAGGCACCCCTCATCTAAAAGGAAACAGACATGACACGACTCAATGGGAAAGTGGCAATAGTCTTCGGGGCGGGCCGCGGGATCGGCCGCGCCACGGCCAAGCTCTTCGCAGCAGAAGGCGCAAAGGTAGCTGTTGTCTCACTCACTCAGGCCAACATCGATGCTGTCGTGGGCGACATCGAGATCGCGGGCGGCACCGCCCTAGGCGTGCGCTGCGATGTGAGCAAGACTGAGCAGATCTCGATGGCAGTGGAGAAGGTGGTAGCAGCCTACGGTGGCGTCGACATCCTGGTAAACGTCGCGTTCGACCCATCGGTAGTTCAAGCTTCGATCCTCGAACTCTCTGCCGAGCAGTTGCAGCGCAACTTCGACATGAGTCCGATCGCCTACCTCCGGACGATGCAAGCCTGCTATCCGTATTTGAAGGCGTGCGGTGAGGGGCGAGTTATCAACTTCGCGTCCTTGGCCGGTGTGACCGGGCTCACGCCCTACGGCCCGTACAACATGGCCAAGGAGGGTGTACGCGCGCTGACTCGGACCGCAGCACACGAATGGGGCAAGGACAACATTACGGTCAACAACGTCATGCCCGTTGCCGATACGTGGGGCGCTGCGGCGGCCAATGCGCCTCCACCGTCAAATGCGCTTGGTCGGTATGGCTCACCCGAGCAGGACATCGCACCCGTCGTCTTGTTTCTTGCGAGCACGGATGCGAAATTCTTGACCGGGTACAGCCTCTCCCCTGATGGCGGCCACATCATCGATGCAGGTCGCTGATGAGAGCGCCAGCAGAACAGCCGCCCCCAAGAATGACCGCTACGGAGCAACACGTATAGCCGGTATGGGCCCAATTGAGACATTGAGACTTCCATAGAGCGGGCGTTGGATGCTTCCGACGATCACCGCTCGGCCGTGCTCTTCACCGGCACGAATGCCAGCGAGTTCTCGCTTTCCCGCCACACCCCGTGATCGTCTTGAACGATCTCACGCAGTGCAATTCCTTCGTCCGAAATGCGATCGATTCGCCCAAACTGGCGCCCTACGTAGTTTCCCTTCAGCACGGTGAATAAGAGATCATCAGGTGATTCCACAAAGCCTGTGCGGCCGCTCGGGCTGTCCATGAACCCCCTCGCCACGAGGGACTGCAGAGCGTATCCCTCAAGTTTCTCAACTCGCCGCAAGGGAGCGCCAGCCGGTTGAGTGTTCTCTAAACGAGGGGCAAATGACTGTACGTTGGATCGTGCTGCGAACTGTGAAGCCCGCGGCAAACAGTCTCCCGCTGGTTGACGCGCATTCACTGCAATATCGCCACTCGAACCTCGGATCAGGTCAGAACCGCTGGCCATTGCAATGGCATCCAAAAGCGATGCGATGGGTACATCTCTGACGGCGACTCCAAGATTGGCTGTTGGGGCGCGGGCTACTTTCGAGTCCCCCTTGAAGTTATTAGAAAGAAAGTCGCGCAACACAGCAAGGAGAGTGGGTACTTCGATGTGCTGGAAGTTCAGCGAAACCTTCTGAGCTCCTCGATCCTTTTCGATGCTTCCACCGCCGCCTGCAATGCATTTGCCTTTAACCACGGTGACTTCACCGCGCTGCACGACCACGCCGTCGACTCGCTTTGCAATGTCTTCAAAAAGCTCGTTCGTCGACGAGTAGCTACGGTCGATGTTCAATCGTATGCCGTGCAGCGCAGGACCAACTACAAGATTGCTTTCACGGCGTACCGCCACTGAGGTCAAAAAACTAGCCGCCTCCACATCAGCGACGCGAACATAAAATGACACATCGGCATTCGGAGTTTGAGCGCTTGAAACTGACGAGACCACAAAAAGTGCGGCCGCGATAAACGCGAGAGTTCTAAGCATGCGTGGGTTCATGTTTGCGGGAAGGTTGGAGGATGCAGCTCAACGTCCGCTCTTGGCCGGATTCTGCCGACTGTAGCCGAGGCGAGGCTGACGCCCCGGGCCCCTTGCAGCAATCAGTTCCAGCCACCGTAAATGACCGCTACATCGGATAGCAGTCGTTTGTCTGGTTGTAGGGCGATGTCCGCCCACACTCAGCGCCATGCAGGCGGCAGCGCTAGCTCTCGCGCCTAACACTATGGGATGCAGATGATTTCTTGCGCCCACCGCCGACTTCTCTCCAAATTCCGTCATAAAGCGTTCAGAGAAAGGCTGCAACCAGGTTATTGATGAAGGCCTGGGGGGGCAAGCGGAAGCCGCCAAGCGCACGAAATGGCAGTCCTCAGGATGATCCGTGCGGGGGCGACCCCATGACTTGGCTGGCGATGGAAAGAGCAGCGCCCCAGCGACTAGCCAGTTCGCCCTGCATGCCGTGCACGCGGCCTCGCGTAGGAAGATGCCGTCTTCGCGGGAGACTTGCCTTCATTGAGTCGCCCAGGGAAGACCTCGACCACCCAGTCGATGAAGACCCGCAGTCGATGGGTGACATGCCGGGTCTGCGGGTAGACGACGTGGAAAGGATATGGCGCCGGTCGCCAGGGCTTCAGGATCTCCACCAGCGATCCGTCGCGCAGCGACGAGTCGGCCGCATAGGTGAATGTCTGCACGATCCCCAGGCCTGCGACGCACGCGGCCAGATGTGCGTTGCTTTCGTTGACGCCCATGCGATGCTCGACCTTGATCTCGATCTTCTCGCCGTCGCGCTCGAATCGAAACGGCATGGCCCGGCCCGTCTGGCTGGACACGTAGCTCACCAGCCGGTGGCCGTTTTTCAGCTCGTCGGGATATGCCGGCGTGCCGAACTGCTTGAGATAGTTTCGCGTGGCGCAGGTGATGAGCGCCGCGTTGCCCAGGTGCCGGGCCACGAGCGATGAACTGTCCAGCGGACCGCCGCGTATCACGCAGTCGACGTTGTCGCCGATCAGGTCCACCGGGCGGTCGGACACGCCCAGGTCGATGCGGATGTCCGGGTAGCGCGCCATGAAGTCCGGCAGCAGCGGAATGAGCACGTCACGCGCGGTGGAGCCGCCGACGTCGATGCGCAGATGTCCGCGCGGCCTGCCGCGTGCGAGATTGAACGAGGCATCGATGTCTTCAAGATCGCGCAGGATGCGCGTGCACTTGGCGTGGTAATCCTGGCCTTCCGGCGTCACCGTCACGCGCCGGGTCGTGCGCTGCAGGAGCGACACCCCGAGATGGGCTTCCAGCTCTCGCACCAGCTTGCTCACCGTGGCGATGGGCATGTCGAGCGAATCGGCCGCGCGGGTGAACCCGCCGGCTTCCACCACGCGGGCGAAGGCGCGCATCGCCAGCAGTTGGTCCATGGGCATTCCTTGCTGCAGAACAAGCCCTTGATTATCCATATGTGTGGATAGTCATTTCATTCATCTCTCTTTTTCGTTCAATGAGCGAGGCCTACATTTGCTCCATGCCTCCAACAAGGCGTCGCTGCAGAAGTGCAGCGGACCGCCGCGAGGCACCGATCCATCCTCATCCATTCACGAAACGGAGCACACCATGAACAAGCAACTCGAAGGCAAGATCGCCCTGGTCACCGGCGGCAGCAGCGGCATCGGCCTCGGTGCCGCGAAGGAACTCGCGGCGCAGGGCGCGCGCGTCTTCATCACAGGCCGTCGCCAGCAGGAGCTGGACGCGGCGGTCGCTCAGATCGGCTCTTCCGCCACGGCGCTGCGCGCCGACGCATCGGTGCTGTCGGACCTCGATGCCGTCTACGCTCACATCGCGAAGACGGCCGGCCGTCTGGACATCCTGTTCGCCAACGCTGGCGGCGGCGACATGATGGCGCTGGGCGCCATCACCGAAGAGCACTTCGACCGCATCTTCGGCACCAACGTGCGCGGCGTGCTGTTCACGGTGCAGAAGGCGCTGCCCCTGCTGAGCAACGGGGCCTCGGTGATCCTCACCTCCTCCACCACCTCCATCCAGGGCACGGCCAGTTTCAGCGTCTACAGCGCGAGCAAGGCGGCGGTGCACAACTTCGCGCGCTCCTGGGCCCTGGACCTCAAGGACCGCGGCATCCGCGTGAACGCCGTGAGCCCCGGCCCGATCCGCACGCCCGGCCTGGGCGACCTCGTGCCCGAGGAGGCGCGCCAGGGGCTCTTCGACCACCTGGCATCGCAGGTACCTCTGGGCCGGCTGGGCGAGCCCGGCGAGATCGGCAAGGCCGTGGCCTTCCTCGCGTCCGACGCCGCCAGCTTCGTCAACGGCATCGAGCTCTTCGTCGACGGCGGCATGGCCCAAGTCTGAGCTGCCCACGCATCCAGAGGAAATTGCAAATGACCAAACTGACCACCGCGACCGATCTGCTCAACGCCTATCTGGACAGCGTCTCGAATCCCACGGCAGCCGGTGCACTCTTTGCGGAAGATGGCATCCTGGAACTTCCAACCGTCAATGCACGAGCCCAGGGGCCGGCCGCTGTTGCCAATTTGCTGACGGGGTTGCTGAAGAAAGTTCCAGACTTCGCTTTTCAAGAGCCTACGTTCTGGATCCAGACGCCCGATCGAGTGTTTGCCGAGTACAGGGTCGAGGCACTGGTTCCGGACACCGGCAAGATCTACCGGCAGGTCTACGCGGGAGTTCTGATCGCAGAGGACGGTCGAATCAAGCTGTTGCGGGAGGCTCTTGATACGGCCGAGGCGACTCGCGCGTTCAAGAAGGACTGAGTTCGGCCTGCCCCCTTCGGACGTGCCAATGTCGAGTTGGCGAGTCCAAGGTTGTGGAGACTACTTGATCTCCGGTGATTGCCTTGCATCGCCAGCGCACTGGCGATGCAAGGCGGCGAACCTGCAGCCCGCAGACCAGTTCCTACCCGCCAGCCTCAGGCGCCCCACGCCGCGCCTTCTCGCTCATCTGAAACAGCTCCCCAGCCTTGCGAGCCATTTCAGCCGCAAGCCAAAGCAGGTTGTCCAGTCGTCGAGGCCCATCACCGCTGCACCAGTCGATCTCTTCACCGTGGCAGACCCACAGGAGAGCTTCAAGCTGAGTGAGGGTGTTTTCAAGAAGATCCGCCGGGTCTTGGGCGGTTTCTGCGGAAGCTACCGGCGTGCGAGGCCGGGCTATAGTCTTGGTAGCCATTTTTTGTGCGGTTCCTTCCAAGGTTGGTGCACGAACTTGGTTAGACGGCTGGGGTGCTGGTAACACCCTGGCCGTCGCCTTTTGATACCTCGCATCTGCATCGTTGCTTTCGCACCGACGACCTGCCGCGAGGCAAGCAGCCTTCGAACATCTGGCGGTAGCTTGGTGTGTTGCGCCTTTCTTCTCCCCTTGGCGGGGTATCGAGTGACAGGGGCATTCACTCTAGAGAAGAACACGGCAAGCGGCCGTTCCGCACAGCACGAAGTCGCAGAGACTGCCAACAAATGCAGCTTCCGCAATACGCTGTGCGCAGACCCCGCGGGCCTCTCACCGAGTCAGCCCCGTCGGCGTGAGCGTCGCCCTGAACAAGCAGCGCATCGATTGGTTCGAGCTTGCTTGAATCGTTTTCGGCCGGATCGAGGCGTTGCGCTGAACGCCCCTTCCCGATCTCTTTGCTGCATGCGGCGCGCCCTTGTACGGGCGCCCCGCAGCGTTCAGTTCACCGTGTGCGAGCCCAGGCCCGCGGAGGTGTCGATGGGAAAACTGTCCCATTGCGTCGCCGTATCGAAAGCAATGCCCGGGTTGGGATCGCCCGATTTGATGGTGGGCTTGCGGCGCAACGTCTGGTTCAGCGTGCTGGCGCCGTTGGCGCTCTTCCACTCGGTTCCGGGGTCGAACCCGACCTGGCCGATGCGGTCGATGACCGTGCCCGATTTCTCCAGCGTCAGGGCATCGTCGCCGTTGAAGTTGGCGACGCCGCTGTCGAACGTGCCGGCAGGCTTGAAGGCGGCGGTGGCACCGGAGTTCGCCAGCACGACCGTGCCGCCAGGCGGCAGGGAGCCGCTCAGCGCCTGCGTGCTCGTAGCCGCGGTCGCGCCGTTCGAGTACAGCTTGACGGCATAGAGGCTCAGGTCGATCGCCGAAGCGGTCGGGTTGTAGAGCTCGATCGCCTTGTTGTTCGACGAACCTTCCACGTACTCGCTGAAGAACAGATCGGGCGGGCCGGGCGGCAGCACCACGACCGTGGTGGTGACATTCACATTGCCCGTCTTCGTCGCGGTCCGGCCGGCGGAGTTGGTGAGCGTGACCACCACGCTGAAGGTGCCGGGGGCCGCGTAGGTGTGCGTGACGGCGCCGGTGCCCGCTGCCGTGGTGGCGGCGGTGCCGTCACCCCAGTCCACCGTCAGCGACGTCAGGGTGGTCGCACCACCAGGCGTGGCTTCGGTGATATCCATGCTGTAGGTCTCGCCGGTCTTCGCCGAAGCCGGAATCGACGCGCTGACGATGGGCTCGACCACGGCGGCATCGGCCGCGAGGTTCAAGCCCACCAGCACCGGGTCATGGTCCGACGCGCGGAACGGCGTGGGCGCGTAGCGGTCGTCGGTGGTGAAGTCGGTGTTGTAGTCGAGCGCGGTCGGTTCGTCGGAGTTGATGTGCCACACGTTCACGCCGTTGACCTGCGTCGCCAGCGAGGCCGATACGTAGGCATGGTCGAGCGCGCCGGTCTCGCCGCCGAACACGTAGGTGTAGCGGTCGGCCGCGGGCATGCGCTTGAGCAGGCTCTCGTTGCCCGCGGCCTCGAGTTGCTTGGTCGGGTCTTCGAGCAGGTAGCTGTTGAAGTCGCCCATCATCAGCACATCGGTCTCGCCGGTCGTGCCCATGGCCTTGAGCTTGCCGACAAAGCTGTTCAGTGCCTGCGCCTGTTTGACGCGCGCGAGGTTCCAGCAGCCCTGGCCCTGGTCGACGTCGCCCGTGGTCGGGCAGCTGCCCTTGCTCTTCAGGTGATTGACCACGAACCAGAAGCCGCCGTTGTTGCCGACCACGCTGAAGCGCTGGGCCAGCGGCGGGCGGCCGCTGGCGGCGGTGTAGTCGGCCAGGTCGGCGCCGGTCGGCAGCACGGCGTTGCCGACGCGCTGCACCTTCGCGGGCTTGTAGAGGATGTCGACCTTGATGGCGTCGGTGCCGAACACACCGCTGTTGACCGCCGCATAGGTGTTCGCGCCGACCTTGGCGTTGAGGGCGGCCAGCAGGTCGTTCGTCGCGACGTCGGTGTTCTGGATCTCCATCAGGCCGATCACGTCGGCGTCGAGCCCCGCGATGGCCGCCACGATCTTGGCCTGCTGCCGCTTGAACTCGTTCAGGTTGTTCGCGCCGCGGCAGTCCGTCGCTACGCCTGTGCCGAGCAGGCAGACCTGGCCGGTCTGGCCTGCAGAGTTCGTGCCGTCCTGGAAGGTGGTGAAGTAGTTGAGCACGTTGAGGCTGGCCACCTTCAGCGAACCGCCGACCACCGGCGCCGTGGGCTGGCGCGGGTTGGCCTGCGCGAACACCGGCGCCACCGTCGGCTGGATGCGGTAGGCGCCGAAGTTGTGGCTCAGGATGCCGGTGATCTTCTGCGTGGTGTCGCCCATGCGGCGGGTGCCCTCGGTGCCGGCCGCGCTCAGGTACGGAATGGGGTTCGGGTTGGACACCGACGAGCCGTCGTCCAGCATGATGCGCGAGAGCAGGTTCTGCGCATGCGTCGCCGTCGCGTTGCCGTTGGTCGGGTTGAACTGGCGCCCGTTCAGCGACAGCACCATCTGGCCGTAGCGGCCCAGCTCGAAGAGCTCTGTCACCGCCAGGGGCTGCGCGATCTCGACCAGCATGCCCTCGTAGCGCTCCAGCGTGGATTCGTCGGCCACCGGCAGCGTGATCTGCGTGGGCTTGACGACCACGCCGCTGCCGCAGACGCTGATGGCCAGCGCAGTGGCGCCAGTTCCGACGATCTCGGTGATGCTGTCAGGCTTCGCGCCGGCACCGGCTGTCTGGCCGAACTCGGTCACCTCGCCGGTGACCTGCACGAAGTCGCCGACGGCCACGCGGGTGCTGCCGCTCGGCGCGTAGACGAAGACGCCTTCGGAGGTCAGCGGATCGGCATCGGGCACGAGTTGCTGTACGAAGAATCCGTTCAGCTTCACCGAGGCGGAGCCGGTGTTCTGGAAATCGCCCACCACCACGCCGCGCACGGTCACGGCCTGGTTCGCCATGGGGCTGATGTGGCCCGTGCCTTGCACGGACGAGATGGCCGTCAGCGGTGCGCCGGCCGGAACGGCTGCCGCGCATGTGGGCGGCGGCACCTCGGGTGTGGCGTTGTCAGGCTGCGTGGCTGGTGGCTGCGTCGCCGGAGGCGGCGTGTTGCCGGAGGGCGAGCCGCCGGACGATGGGGGAATCAGTGGAAAGGAAGCGCCGCCACCACCGCCGCCGCAGGCGGTCAGCGCGATGGCAAGAGTAGTCAGCGCCAGTGTCCTGAATGGCCACGCGGGCCTCGATCCTCGTCCTCGATGCGTCATTTGGGGTCTCTCTTGTTGTGGGGGCCGGCAAGCGAACCGCGGCCGTTTTTATGGTTCTTGTGTGTAACCCCCGAGACACCCCCAGGCAACCCTGGGTGATGGGGCGCCGGGCTGGCCGCCAGCGCCAAGCCGAATCCCGCCTGTGTCCTGTCCTGCTTGTGTCGAGCATGAATATCGCAAGCCTCGCGGCATGTTTCCCAGGAGGAGATGGCGCGAGGTCCCGCCGGAACATGCACCGAGGTCGAGCGCCTCTGCGCGTCTCTTGTGAAGTCGCCTGTGCGGATATCAGCCGGCGGCAATGGCTTTTGCCAATGGCGCCCATTGCGCCGCAAAGGCCTCCGCGCGCAGCGCCGGCTCGAAACTTTGCACCGAGACGGTGACCACGCGCTCGATCACGAAGGCGTCCTGCTCCATCATGGCTTCGAGTTCATTGGAGTCGGCGCAATGGACCAGCATCACCCCACCCGTGCCGTCCGCGAGTGGTCCTGCGGCGAGGATGTGTCCCGACTTGGTGAACCTGCCCAGCCATTGTTTGTGGGCGTCCAGATGCCCGTTGACTTCCTCGATGAGGCGCGCGTAGTTCAGCGTTACGACGTAAAGCATGGTTTTCCTCGGATGTTGAATGAAACGTGTGTTTGGGGCGATGCGCCTTCAGTCGCGCAGAGCCGCGTCGACCACCCGCAGCACGCCGGCCCGTGCGTCTTCCATGGCACGCGCCCGGATATCCGGGCCCCTGGACATGCTCTCGGCCCGCAGGTAATGCACGTCGGTGATGCCGATGAATCCGAAGGCCGCCTTGAGATAGGTCTCCTGGAAGTCGAGCGCGGCCATGGGCCCCGCGGTGTAGACGCCGCCGCGCGTGGAAGCGACGATCACGCGCTTGCCGCCGGCCAGGCCGACGGGACCGGCGGGCGTGTACTTGAAGGTCTTGCCGGGTTGCATGACGCGATCGATCCAGGCCTTCAACTGGGTCGCGACGGAGAAGTTGTACATGGGCGCGCCGACGACAATGACGTCGCTGCCCTGGAGTTCGTGAACCAGCGCGTCGGACCGGGCATGTTCACGCGCCACGTGGGGGTCGTCCGAAGCGATGGACAGGTCGCGGAATCCGGAAGCGATGGGGCCGTCGAGATGAGGAATGGCGTCCAGCACGAGGTCGCGGTAGACGACGTTGGCGTCCGGGTTGTGCGTGCGGATCGCCGACACGATGGAAGCACTGAGGGCGCGTGAACCGGAGGCATCGCCGAGGATGCTGGAATCGAGATGAAGGACTTGCATGATGTGGGAGTGTCGAGAGGAGCCATGAAGATAGGCGCGGCCTCCTCGCGGCACCAGACGGCACAATCGCAACTCTTCGTTCTGGCCCGCAGGACAATCAATGCAGCAGCCCGCACCCGCACAGTCCCCAGACCTCGCCATGCGCGGGAACTCGCCCGTGGACCTGAATGATTTCGCCCTCTTCGTGGCGGTCGTGTCGCACGGCAGCTTCTCGGCCGCCGGGCGTGCAATGAGCATGCCGAAGTCGCGCATCAGCCGACGCATCGCCGATCTCGAGAAGCGGCTCGGCGTTCGGCTTCTGCAGCGCTCCACGCGTGCGATGCATGTGACCGAGGTCGGCGCTGCGTTCCTTCAGCACTGCGAGGCCATGACCCATGCCGCCCGTGCCGCCATGGAAGTGGCCGAGCATGCGAACGCCCGGCCGGCCGGGCGGTTGCGCGTTAGCTGCCCAGTGGGGATCGCGCATCTCTTTCTCGCCCCTGTGATCCCCAAGTTCCTTGACCGGTACCCCGACGTTCGCCTCGATCTGGAGCTGACCAACCGAAGGGTCGATGTCGTGGCCGAGGGATTCGATGTGGCCGTGCGCGTGCGAACAGTCGTCGACGATTCCCAATTGATCGTGCGCAGCTTCGGGTTGAGCGAGCAGGTGCTGGTCGCCAGCCCACGCTTCATCGCAGCGCACGGTCCGTTTGAAACCGTGGCCTCGTTGCAAGGCCAGGTAGGCATAGGGCTCGGGGTAAGCATGGGCGAACGTCCGGCGTGGCGAGTGACCGATCCGCAAGGCGCCGATGAGTCGATCGAGTACCTACCTGTGCTTGCGACCGACGATGTCCATCTGATCTGGCAGACCGTACTGGCCGGCGTGGGCATCGCGAGACTTCCCTTCAACCTGTGCGCGGAGTCGATCGAGAAGGGCGACCTGGAAATCCTGCTGCCCGATCACAGGCTCGCGCCGCACCAACTGCATGCCGTGTTTCCGTCGCGGCGCGGTCTGGTGCCGGCGGTTCGCGCGCTGATCGACTTGTTGAGCCAGGAGCTCACTCAGACGATGACGCACGCCAATCAGCGTTTTTCCAGATTGCTCGAAGCCGCCAAGCGCGGCTGAAACGCCTGAGGGCGCATGGTCGCGCCGTGGACCAGGGCGATTTCCTTCACGCCGCCCGAGGTGGCCGGGCCGGCCGTCGACAGGGCCGCAAACAGCGACAACGCTGCAAAGGCGACAAGCAGTTCGAGAAAGCGCTTCATACCTTGAATCCTCGAAGAGGAACGGGAAATCGAAGAGGCTCCTTGCGGAAGCGGACGGTGCCATCGGGTTACCCCTATCCAGGGGCACGCCGGATGCAAATACATTTTACTGAAAATCCGTAATGTAAATACATGCACAGACCTTCCGCACCCCGTCGCACGCATGCCGAACGCAGCGCCGCCACAAGAAAACACCTGATCGCCACGGCCATCGATGTGATCCAGACCCGAAGCCTGGAGGACATGTCGATCCACGAACTGGCCAGGACCGCCGGCATGACTTCCGGTGCGGTCCAGCATCACTTCGAATCGAAGGCGGTGCTGATGATGCAGGTGCTCGGCGAGCTCATCCAGTCGGGTGTGGATGCGGGCGAACTCTGGCCTGCGGAAACCTTGCCGCTGCACGAACGCGCGTCGGCTTTCGTCAACGCGGCCTGGCAGTTGATCTACGCGCAGCCTCGCTTCGTCGCAGCCTGGAACATCTACCTCGGCACGCGCAATCAACCCGAAGTCCTCGCACAAATTGCCAGTCTTCGGATCGAACTCGGCGAACAAATGGAAGCGGGATTCTTCGGCGCCTTCCCGGAACTCGAGAACGCCGCCGATCGGCACGCAGTCGTAGGGCTTGTCTTCTCCGCGCTGCGGGGCCTGGGCCTCCTGCAGCTCTTTCCCTCTACCGCCGAGGAAGTGCGCTCGGAGCGATCGCAAGCGCAACTCGCGTGCCTTGCGGATCTGATCGTCGCGCACTGCGAAGCGGCCGCGGCGCCTCGCAAGCCCAGGAAGCCTTCGCGCGCCCCGTCGGCACGCAGCTAGGCCCGGGCGAACACCTATTTTCCAGGAGACAAGATGAACCCTATCCACACGCCCAGGCTGCTGCTCGCGATCCTCATCTCTTCATGCGCCGCAGCCAGTTGGGCAGACGCTGTGGTGTACCCAGCCAAGCCAATTCAACTGATCGCGCAACAACCGCCGGGCAGCGCATCGGACTCGATGACGCGCGTCTGGGCCGACTGCATCGCACGCGAACTCGCGCACCCGGTGATCGTGCAGAACAAGCCAGGTGCCAATGGCTTGCTGGCCATCAACAACCTCAAGGGGCAGTCGCCCGACGGCTACACGCTGATGAGCATCGGCATGTCCCAGATGAGCATCACGCCCTACACCTACAAGCAGCGCCCCTACGATCCGGCGACCGACTTCGAAGGCATCGCGATCCTGGGCACCTCGCCGCTCGTGCTCACGGTGCCCGCGGGCGAAGGCATCGCGCGGCTGGCTGACCTGGAGAAGCTGGCGAAGACCACGCCCGGCGGCATCAACTTCGGGTCTCCCGGCAAGGGAAGCCCGGCACACTTGCTGACCACGGCGCTGCTGGACAAGGTTGGCGTGCCAGGCACGCACGTGCCCTTCGTCGGCGAGGGCGCGGGGCTCACCGGGCTGATCGGCAAGCAGATCCAGGCCATGACGCTCGTGATCGGCACGGCGGCGCAGCAAGTGAAGGCCGGCAAGCTCGTGGCACTGGCGGTCTTCGACAGCCAGCGATCGAAGCTGCTGCCTGACGTGCCCACGATTGCCGAATTGGTTCCGGCCGCGGCAGATCTTGCGAGGCCTTCCTGGATTGCGGTGGTGGGCAAGGCGGGGCTGCCACAGCCGATCGCGGCCAAGCTCAACGTAGCAACGGAGCAATGCCGCACCAACGAACAGTACAAGGCACGCATGGAGGCAATGAACGTCACGCTCATTGCTTCCGCGCCCGCGGATGTGCGCAGCTGGGCAGCTCGCGATGCCGCGGTGTGGCGCCCATTGATCGACAGGCTGGGCCTGGCCACCGAATGAACGCGAAGCACGCACCCGAGGTGCGCCTGGCCCATGGCGGCGGGCTCAGGGGTGCATGGCTCGACGGCGTGCGTGTCTTCAAAGGCGTGCGCTATGCGCAGCCGCCCTTCGGCGCGCTGCGATTCGAGGCCCCGGTGCCCGTGCCCGGATGGACAGGCGTGCGCGATGCCTCCTCGTTCGGCCCGGTCGCCTTCCAATGGCCGCGCGACCCGCAGGCGCAGGACGACCCGCGCGGCGGCGAAGACGCGTTGCGGCTGAACATCTGGGCGCCGGATGCGCCGCCCGGCGCCCATCTGCCGGTGATGGTCTGGGTCCATGGCGGTGGGTTCTTCCGCGGCGGCACGAGCGACCCTTTGTACGACGGCGCCTCGTTCGCAAGGCAGGGCGTGGTGTTCGTCTCCATCCAGTACCGGCTTGGCGTGGACGGCTTCGCACACCTTCCTTCGGCGCCGGACAACCGCGGGTTGCTCGACCAGCTCGCGGCGCTGCAGTGGGTCCAGGCCTTCATCTCCGCTTGGGGCGGCGACCCCGAAAGGGTCACCGTGTTCGGCCAATCCGCGGGGGCCGGTGCCCTGGCTTGCCTGATGGGCATGCCCGCTTCGCGCGGCCTCTTTCACCGCGCAATCCTTCAGAGCCCGAGCATCGCTTGTCAGAGCGTGGACGAAGCCACCGTGGCTTTCCGGGCGATCGCGTCGGTGGCCGGCATCGAGCCGACGCGATTGGCCATGGCCGCGGCGCCCATCACCGTTCTTCTGCAAGCGGTGCATGCACTGGCGAGCGACCCGCGCCTGCGAAAAG
The DNA here is from genome assembly GCF_048302515.1 of Variovorax sp. 350MFTsu5.1. Lineage (NCBI taxonomy): Bacteria > Pseudomonadati > Pseudomonadota > Betaproteobacteria > Burkholderiales > Comamonadaceae > Variovorax > Variovorax sp. 350MFTsu5.1. Next base: position 5,048,655 of record NZ_CP157620.1, read on the forward strand.
CGCACGGCATGAGCGCCCGCAACCTCTTCCCGTTGCGCCCTGTCGTCGACGGGCGGATCCTGCGGGCAGAGCCCCTGCAGGCGATGGCGGATGAATGGACGGCCGCACCGAGGCGCTTGCAGATCCTGGTGGGCAGCAATGCGCAAGAGATGCGCCTGTACTACGTGCCGACGGACGCGCTCTCCCGCCTGACCGCCACGGACCTCGAGGACTTCGTTCGCGAAGCCGGCCTGCCGATGCCCGCCGGCCAGGAAAGCCCCGGCGCCGCGCTGTGCGCGTTGCAGTCCGAGTACTTCTACAGCACCCCTGCCCGGCGGATCGCCGAGCTGGCCGACGCGCACCTCGGACCGGCGTACCGGTATCTCTTTTCCTGGCGCTCGCCGCAATGCGGCGGCCGGTTGGGCGCCGCGCACGGTGTCGAATTGCCATTCGTCTTCGCAAACCTGCATACCCCCATGGGCCGCGAGTTTGCGGGAGCCGCGGCGCCCGGTGAGCTGGCGCGCGAGATGCACGAAGCCTGGGCGCGGTTCGCAAAAGAAGGTGATCCGGGCTGGCCCGCGCACACATCCGCACGTCCCTGGACCAGGACCTTCGACGGACCTTCGAGAAAGGTCGCCTCGGCGCATTCGCAGCCAATGTCTCCCATCGAAAGTCGAGAAGCAGTTTTCATGTCCAGGCAAAACACAGCACTGTCAATTGAAGAAGTCCGCGAGGCGCTGGTCGGGGTTCTGGGCGAATCCCGGGTCCTGCAGGACCCGGGTCGCCTGGAGGCGCATTCAGGCGATTGGAGCGAGGCCAAGCGCGTGCGCCCATCGCTCGTCATCTGTCCACGGACGCCGCAGGAAGTGGCCAGTGCGCTCGCTGTCTGCTCGCGCCTGGGCCAGCAGGTGGTGGTGCAGGGTGGCCTCACCGGCCTGGCCGGAGGCGCGACGCCATGCAGCGGCGAGATAGCGCTCTCGCTGGCCAGGCTCAACGCCATGGAGGAACTCGACGAGGTCGCGGGGACCGTGCGGGTGCAGGCCGGCGTGGTGCTCGAAGAACTCCAGCAGTGGGTCGAAAAGCGGGACTGGACTTTTCCGCTGGACCTCGGTGCCCGTGGCTCCTGCCACGTCGGTGGCAACGCAGCCACGAACGCGGGCGGCAACCGCGTCATCCGCTTCGGCACGATGCGTGAACGGGTCCTCGGCCTGGAGGTCGCGCTGCCCGACGGCCGGCTTCTGTCGATGCTCAACCGGGTGACGAAGAACACGACTGGCATCGACCTGAAGCATCTTTTCATCGGGTCTGAAGGCACGCTGGGGGTCATCACCCGGTTGGACCTGAAGCTGTCGCCCAAGCCGACATCGTCGAGCACCGCCCTTTGCGCGCTGCCGTCATTCGAGGCAGCAACGCAGCTCGTGAGAGACCTGCAGCGGGCCTTGCCGGCGCTGTCGGCGTTCGAGGTGATGTGGAGCGACTATCTGGCTGCCGCGACGCAGATCACTTCGCTGCGGCGTCCGTTCGAGGAAGACCATCCGGTGTACGTGCTGATCGAGACGCTCGGGGCCGACGACCTTGCCGATCGGGAGGCGCTTGAGCGTGCCTTGGGGCAGGCACTCGATTCAGGCCTGGTCGCCGACGTGATCGTGGCCCAGTCCGTGGAGGATTCAAGGCGCCTCTGGACGTACCGTGAAGCCGTCGGTGAACTCCTCGGTGCATTGAAACCCTTTGCCGCCTTCGACGTGGGCATTCCGATGTCTCGCATGCAGGAGTTCGTCGAGCAGGTCGGACGGGATCTCAGGCAGCTCTTTCCGGACCAGAAGCATCTCTTCTTCGGTCACATCGGCGATGGCAACCTGCACGTGCTGTCCGGTCCGCACAGTGCCAACGGCAGCCTGCACGAAATCGAGAAGATGGTGTATCTCGCCACGGAACGGGCGGGCGGCTGCATCTCGGCGGAACACGGCATCGGCGTGGTCAAGAAGGAGTTCCTGCCCCACAGCCGTACCGGCGAGGAGCTCGACGCGATGCGCAGCCTCAAGCTGCTTTTTGACCCGGCGAACATACTCAACGCAGGGCGCGTCTTCGATGCCGCCTGAGGCCCCATGAAACCCGACCCGAGACACATATGACGAGAGAAAATCATCCAAACCGCTGGCTCGGCGTAGCTGGCCTTGTTGCCTGCTCTGCGCTGCTTGCTGCGTGCGGCGCAGGCCGCTGGAGCGGCAAGGCCGTCAACCTGGCCGTACCGGACAAGACCTCGCTCGCTCAGGCTTGCGCCGGCATGGCCGGCAAAACGGTGTCGCCGGGGCAGATCGCGCTGACGAGCGGCAAGGCAACTGTGTCTTCGGCCATGCTCGTACCCGCCGTCACTACCGCGCCAGCTTTCGCCGAATATTGCAGGGTGCAGGGCTCGATCGCTCCCCTTACGGCGGGTGCAGATCCGATACGCTTCCAGCTCAACCTGCCGACCACATGGAACGAAAAGGCCGTCATGGTGGGAGGTGGCGGTTTCAACGGCACGGTCATCGATGGCGTCGCCCCGCTTCGCGACGCGGCACCGGGTCAAGCGCAGCCGATCACCCAGGGTTTTGCGACCTTCGGCACCGACTCTGGCCACGACGGAACGACTTACAACGCTACCGATCCAGCCAGGTTTGCGTTGAACGACGAGATGTTCCTGAACTTCGCGCATCAGTCATACAAGAAGGTCAAGGACGTCGCGCACGTGTTGATGCAGCAGTACTACCTGCGCACGCCGTCCAAACAGTACTTCTACGGCGGCTCCGAGGGCGGGCGCGAGGGCCTCACCATGGCGCAGCGCTACCCGCAAGATTTCGATGGCATCGTTTCCGTCGTGCCCGTGATCAGCTGGACGGGACTCTTCAACGGGTTCATCAGCTACCAGTTGCCGCAGTTCTCCGGCGGGGCAATCAACGCCAGCAAGGTGCGCCTGCTCGCCAACTATGTGAACACCACATGCGACGCGCTGGACAACAGCGCAGATGGCGTGGTGAGCAACTATCTCGCCTGTCCGTCTCGCATCGATCTGCAGCGCCTGCGTTGCCCTGGCGGCGGCGACACGGGCGACACCTGCCTGTCCGACGCGCAACTCGCTGTACTCAAGGCGTCGTACGGACCGACAGTCCTGCCTTTCCCGCTCGCCAACGGTCTCACTACCTACCCGGGCCGCCTGTACGGCGGCGAGATCCAACTCGGCGGGGAAGGCGTGGGTCGATGGGTGACGACGGGCCTCGTTCCCAATCTGGCGCCGACTTCGGCAGACGCTCGCGGTGTGATCTACGGCAGCAGCTACGCTCGCTATGTGATCGCGAAGAACGCCGCCTTCGACATCCGCACATGGAACGCCTCGAACTTCCAGGCGCGCATCCAGAAGGTGTCGGCGCTGATGGACTCGACCGATCCCGATCTTTCGGCCTTCCGCGCGCGGGGCGGCAAGCTCATCATCCGCGAGAACTCGGGCGACTGGGCGCAGAGCCCGATGGCCGGCATCCAGTACTACCAGAGCGTCGTCGACAAGCTCACGCAGCCGGTCGTCGACGAGTTCGTGCGCCTCTACGTTTCACCCGCATCGAATCATGGCGGTACGGCGGCAAGCCTCACGACAGGCGCCGAAATTCCCACCAATCACGATTTGCTCACGACGCTGGATAAATGGGTGACGAGTGGCAGCGCGCCGGCCGATGCACTCGTGCAGGTGCGCAACTCGCCCTCCGCCCCCTTCAGCACTCTCGCGACGCGCCCCATGTGCCGCTACCCGAACTACCCGGCGTACGTGTCGGGCGACGTGACGAAGGCTGAAAGCTATCGTTGTGTTGCGTCGTTGCCCTGACTTGTCGGGCGTCTGCGCAATCACATCTATCGCAGGCTGCCGAAGAGTGCGATTCAACCGAACCGCCCTCCATCACAAAGGCCGAAGACCGGGGGACATTCGCGCAGCAAGGCACCCCGTCGGCGTGAGCCTCGCCCTGAACGAACCCGGACCCGAGCCTCAGGACATCCCGCGCGCCAGCAGATGGTCGACAAGCCTGCGCTGCGGAAAGCTCAGCGCCTCCTGCCGGGTGCACAGGTACATCCGCCGGGAGGCCCACGCGTCGGTGAGATTGATGAAGCGCAGCTTCATCTCCTTGCGATAGGCCACCGCAGCGCCTTCGGGCAGGATGCCCACGCCCATGCCCGCTTCGATCATCCGGCACACTGCCTCGAAGCTCTTCACGCGCACGCGCAGGCGCAGCACCTTGCGCGCGCTCATCGCGGCGTCTTCCATGGTGCGGGAGATGGCGGAGTCGTCTTCCAGGCCGACGAAGTCGTAGTCGAGCAGCTCCTCGAACGACACCTCGCGCCCGCGCCACGGGTGCTTCTGCCGCACGATGGCCACGAGCCTGTCCGTGCGGTACGGAATGAAGTGCAGCGCCGGGTCTGCGGCCTCGCTGGTGATGACGCCGACGTCGGCCTGCCGGTCGCGAATCGCCTGCACGATGTAGACGCTGCGGTGCTCTTCCACGCTCACGCGGATCTCGGGGTAGCGCTGGCGGAAGCTCGCCACGTCGTCGGGCAGGAACTGGCCCATGGCCGATGCGTTGGCATGCAGCCGCACGCGGCCGGTGGCGCCCTGCGCGTAGTCCGACAGGTCGGCGCGCATGCGGTCGACGTCGCGCAATATCTGCCGCGCATGCATGGCGAGCGACTCGCCGGCGCCGGTGGGCGTCACGCCCTTCGAGGTGCGGTTGAGCAGCACCACGCCAAGTTGCTCTTCGAGGATGGCAAGGCGGCGGCTGGCGGCCGACAGCACCATGTGGCTCTCGGCGGCGGCCTTCGACAGGCTGCCGTGCTCAATGGCGCGAAGGAAGAGCGCCAGCGAATCGAGGTCGGGTCTCATGGTGTGTGGGTCGGGTCTGCGAGGCCGACATTGTCGGGCCGGCGGGGTCCGGGGCTCCGGCCGAAATACTTTCGGCGGATCGCGCCCGCAAAAGACAGATCTTCCGGAATTGGCTGCTCTTTGCCAAAACGAAGAAGCACTTTCCGCGGACAAGCCGGAAGAATCGTTGCTGCCCCGGCGTCTACCCCGCCGGGGCATTCCGCGAGCCGGCCCTCTACCGGGGCCATGCCCGCATTCCGACGAGTCCTACCCGGAGTCTTTTTTCAGCCATGGCATCCCACGAACTGGCCAGCGTTGCGCTGGACGACAAATACACGGCCACCGAAGGCCGGATCTACCTCAGCGGCATCCAGGCACTGGTACGCCTCATGCTCGTGCAGAAATGGCGCGACCAGAAGGCCGGGCTGAACACCGCGGGCTTTGTCTCGGGCTACCGCGGCTCGCCGCTCGGCGGCCTGGACGAGGCACTGTGGAAGGCGCAGCCCCAGCTCGAAGCCAGCGCGGTGAAGTTCCTGCCCGGCGTGAACGAGGAACTCGCCGCCACCGCCGTGTGGGGCGCCCAGCAGGTGCACCTGACGGGCGAGTCCGCCGTCGATGGCGTCTTCGCGATGTGGTACGGCAAGGCCCCGGGCGTGGACCGCTGCGGCGACGTGTTCAAGCACATGAGCCACGCGGGCACTTCGCCCCACGGCGGCGTGCTGCTGGTGGCGGGCGACGACCATGGCGCGTCTTCGTCCACGCTGCCCAACCAGAGCGACCACCTGTTCGCCGCGTCGATGATCCCGATGCTCTACCCGCAGAGCGTGGAGGAGTACATCGAACTCGGCCTGCATGGCTTCGCGATGTCGCGCTTCGCGGGGCTGCCGGTGGGCTTCAAGGCGCTGGCCGACACGGTGGAGTCTTCAGGCTCCATTCCGGCCGGCGTGCTCGACGTGCACACCCAGCTGCCTTCGGACTTCGTCTTCCCGCCCGGCGGCGTGCATGCGCGCCTGTCGACCGACACGCTCGGCGTGCAGGCGCGCAAGCAGGAAGCGCTGATGCAGGACTACAAGATCTACGCTGCCATCGCCTATGCGCGCGCCAACCGGCTCAACCGCGTGACCATCGATTCGCCCAAGGCACGCCTGGGCATCGTGGCCTCGGGCAAGTCGTACCGCGACGTGCTCGAGGCGCTGGAAGAACTGGGCATCGATGCCGACGAGGCCGCGCGCATCGGCATCCGGCTCTTCAAGGTGTCGATGCCGTGGCCGCTGGAGCCCGATTCGATCCGCGAGTTCGCCGATGGCCTCGAAGAAATTCTTGTGGTCGAGGAGAAGCGCCAGATCGTCGAATACCAGCTCAAGGAGCATCTCTACAACTGGCGCGAGGACGTGCGCCCGCGCGTCATCGGCAAGTTCGACGAGCAGGGCGAATGGGGCGCGCATCCGCGCGGCAAGTGGCTGTTGCCGGCCACGGCCGATTTCTCGGTGGCGCAGATCGCGCGCGTCGTCGCGGGGCGCGTGGCGCGCTTTCACACCAGCGACCGCATCCGCATGCGGCTGGCGATCCTCGACGCGAAGGACGTGGTGCTGGGCAAGGCCGTGGCCACGCCCTCGCGGCCGGCCTGGTACTGCTCGGGCTGCCCGCACAACACCTCGACCAAGGTGCCCGAAGGCAGCCTCGCGCTCGCGGGCATCGGCTGCCACGTGATGGCCACCGCCATCTACCCCGAGCACAACCGCACGACCACGCACATGGGCGGCGAAGGCGCGCCGTGGCTGGGGCAGGCGTGGTTCTCCAGGCGCAGGCACGTGTTCGCGAACCTGGGCGACGGCACCTACTACCACTCGGGCTCGCTCGCCATCCGCGCGGCCGTGGCGGCGGGCGTGAACATCACCTACAAGATCCTCTACAACGACGCGGTGGCGATGACAGGCGGCCAGCCGGTGGACGGCCCGATCACCGTGCCGCGCATCGCGCACCAGATGGCGGCCGAGGGCGTGAAGCGCCTTGCGCTCGTGGCCGAAGACCCGTCGCGCTGGTCCGACCGCAGCGTGCTGCCGCCGGAGCGCGAGGGCTTCATGCTCACCGTGCACCACCGCGACAGCATGGACGCGGTACAGCGCGAGCTGCGCGAGTTCGAGGGCGTCTCGGTGCTGATCTACGACCAGGTATGCGCCGCCGAGAAGCGCCGCCGCCGCAAGCAGGGCGAGTTCCCGCAGGCCGCGCGCCGGGTGTTCATCAACGACGCGGTCTGCGAGGGCTGCGGCGACTGCGGCGAGCAGTCGAACTGCACCGCCCTGCTGCCGAAGCAGACCGAGCTGGGCCTGAAGCGCGCGGTGGACCAGAGCGCTTGCAACGCCGACGAGTCGTGCATCAAGGGCTTCTGCCCCAGCTTCGTGACGGTCGAAGGCGTGAAGCCGCGCAAGCAGGCGCCGGTCGCCGCGAAGGCTGCAGCCGAAGAGGCGCCTCTGCCCGAGCCGAAGCAGCCAGCGCTCGAAGGCATGCACAACATCCTGATCACCGGCATCGGCGGCACGGGCGTCATCACCATCGGCGCGCTGATCGGCATGGCCGCGCACCTCGAAGGCAAGGGCGTGAGCGTGCTCGACATGACGGGCATGTCGCAGAAGAACGGCTCGGTCACCTCGCACGTGCGCATCGCGCGCGACGCGGCCCAGCTGAAGGCGCAACGCATTCCCACCGGCGAGGCCGACTTGATCCTGGGATGCGACATGCTCACGGCCGGCGCGCCCGACGCCATCGCGCGCATGCGGCCGGGGCGTACCTATGCGCTGGTCAACACCTTCGAGCAGCCGACCGGGCATTTCGCGCAGCAGCCCGACTGGCAGTTCCCGGCGGCGCAGGTGCGCGCGCTCATCGAGGAATCGGTGGAGAGCCGCGCCGACTTCGTCGACGCGACGCAGCTGGCCACGCGGCTCATGGGCGACGCGATCGCGGCCAACCTGTTCCTGCTGGGCTTCGCCTTCCAAAAGGGCCATGTGCCGCTGTCGGCCGAGGCGCTGGACAAGGCCATCGAGATCAACGGCGTGGCGGTGAAGGCGAACCAGGCCGCATTCCGCTGGGGCCGCAAGGCTGCACTCGACCTCGCGGCGGTGACGCGAGAAGCTTCGCCGCAGAAGGTCGTCGCGCTGCAGCGGCCGCAGAGCCTGGAGGCGCTGGTCAGGAGCCGCACCGAGTTCCTCGTGTCGTACCAGAACGCCGCGTACGCGCAGCGCTACGCGGAGCTGGTGGAACGCGTGCGTGCGCTCGAAGAGCGCGAGCGCGGCAGCAACCAGCTGGCGAAGGCTGTCGCATCGGGCCTCTTCAAGCTCATGGCCTATAAGGACGAGTACGAGGTCGCGCGCCTCTACACCGACCGGCGCTTCATGGAAAAGCTGGGCGAGCAGTTCGAGGGCAAGCCGGTGCTGCGCTTCCATCTCGCGCCGCCGGTGCTCGGCCGCCGCGATGCCGAGGGCCGCGCGATGAAGACCAGCTTCGGGCCTTGGGTGATGGGTGCCTTCCGCGTCCTCGCGAGCCTTCGCGGCCTGCGCGGCACGGCCTTCGACCTGTTCGGCCGCACCGCCGAGCGGCGCATGGAGCGGCAGCTCATCGAGGACTACCGTGCAATGGTCGAGGACGTGCTCGCGCGCTTCGATGCCATCGACTTCGATACTGCCCTCTCGCTCGCACGGCTGCCCGAGCAGATCCGCGGTTTCGGGCATGTGAAGGAGGAAAGCGTGGTGTCGGCGCGAGTGCGGTGGGAGGCGCTCGCAAGGCAGCTCGACGCGCGCCCGGCCGGGCGGGCCATGCAGCGGGCCGGCACGCAGGAGCAGCCGGTGGCGGCCTGAACGGAAGGTGGGCGGAAGGTCGGCGGAAGGCGGGCGGCAGAGCCTGCCCGGGAGGATCAGGGCAAAATCCTCCCGCCGCCGGTCGGCCCCGCCCCCATGCCGCCCACCATGTCCACCCCCGCCCCCGATCCGACGCATACGACGTCGGCGACCGCCCAGGCCCGCCCTCGCCGGCGGCATCGCAGCACGATCGCCTGGATGGCCGCGTGCACGCTGGCCCTGCTGCTGATCGGCCTCGCGGGCCAATGGGCGGCGAACCGCGAAGCGAGCTTCCAGGCCGACTCGATCCGCCGCGCCATGGAAGTGCACGTGCTCGGCCTGCGCGACGCCGCCGGCAAGTACAGCTACCTGCCCTTCACCGCGGGCCTGCATCCCGACGTGCTGGCCGCGCTGGCCCGCCCCGACGACATTGCCGCCAAGCAGCGCGCCAATCTCTACATCGAGCGGGTGAACCGGCAGGCAGGTTCCGACGTGCTCTACCTGATCGACATGCAGGGCCTCACGCTGGCGGCCAGCAACTGGAACACGCCGCAGAGCTTCGTCGGCCAGTCGTATGCCAACCGCCCCTACTTCATCGACGCCCGCGCGGGGCGCAACGGCCTTTTCTATGGCGTGGGCCAGACCACCGGCGAGCCGGGGCTCTTCATCTCCTCGCCGGTGCGCGGCGAAGGCGGCGAGATCCGGGGCGTGGTGACGGTCAAGGTCAGCCTGCGCCAGGTGCAGGAAACCTGGACCTTCGTGCGCGACCCCATCCTGCTGACCGACGCTCGCGGCGTCGTGTTCCTGAGCTCGGTACCGTCGTGGATGTACCGGTCATCGCGCCCGCTGCAGGCCACCGAGCTCGAAGGCATGCGTCGCGACCAGCAGTACGGCACGCGCACCAGCTTCACGGCACTGCCGTGGAAGGTGGAACGCGAGGAAGGCCAGCTCGGCTACCTGGTGCGCACCGATATCGGTGGCCGGCCGCGCGAGTACCTCGCGGTGGACGAGCGCCTGCCCGACCTCGGCTGGACACTGACAGTGATGACCGACCACGCGGAAGTCTCAAATGCCCGCGAGCGCGCCTGGATGCTGGGCCTGCTGTGCGCCGTCGTGCTGCTGCTGGCCGGCCTCTACTGGCAGCTGCGCGAACGCCGCTTCGCCGAGCAGCGCGACGCGCGCCGCGTGCTGGAGCTGCGCGTGCGCGAGCGCACCCACGACCTCGACGAGGCCCATGCCTTCCGCAAGGCGATGGAAGACTCTCTGCTGGTGGGCATGCGCGCCCGCGACCTCGAAGGCCGCATCATCTACGTGAACCCGGCCTTCTGCGAAATGACCGGCTATGGCGCCGACGAGCTGCTGGGCAAGCTGCCGCCCTACCCCTACTGGCACCCGAACGACGTGACGCAGCACTGGCGCCACTACGACGCGATGATGAGCGGCCAGCCCGTGCGCTCCGGTTTCGAGTCGCGCCTGCGGCACCGCGACGGGCACGAGGTCATCACCATGGTCTACACCGCCGCGCTGATCGATGCCGACGGCAAGCACGCCGGCTGGATGAGCTCGGTGGTGGACATCACCGAGCAGAAGCGCGCCGAGCTGCGCCAGCGCCAGAACGACGAGCAGCTGCAGCACGCCCAGCGCCTGGCGAGCCTGGGCGAGATGGCCTCCACGCTGGCGCATGAACTCAACCAGCCGCTGATGGCGCTGAGCAACTTCGCGAGCGCCGCCAAGGCCTTCGCCGAGCAGGGCAACCAGCAATTGCTGGTGAGCAGCCTGGACGAAGCCGTGATGCAGGCGCAGCGCAGCGCCGAGATCGTGCGGCGCATCCGCGGCTTCGTGCGCCAGCGCACCGTGGGCACGGAAGACTGCTCGGTGGCAGCGCTGGCCGGCAACGCCATAGCGCTGCTGCAGGGCGAGATCCGCATGCGCCAGGCGCGCGCCGAGCTTCGCATTCCGCCCGGACTGCCCGAGGTGCGCGGCGACCGCGTGCTGCTCGAGCAGGTGCTGCTCAACCTGCTGTCGAACAGCCTGCACGCCATGCAGGCCGTACCGCCCGAGCAGCGGCTGGTGGAGATCGAGGCGGGGCTCAAGGAAGGACGCATGCACATCCACGTGGCCGACCGCGGCCCGGGCATCGACGCCGCCGTGGCCGAGCAGGTGTTCTCGCCCTTCTTCACCACCAAGACCGGCGGGCTGGGGCTGGGCCTGAACATCTGCCGCACCATCGTCGAGGCGCACAGGGGCCGCCTCACCTTTGCCGACCGTCCGGGCGGTGGCACAGTCTTCACCCTCGAGCTGGAAATATCGCCACCGACATGATCCACAACAGCGCCGCTCCCGCCAACAACCTGTGCATCGTGGACGACGACGAGGCCGTGCGCCGCTCGCTCGGCCTGCTGCTGCTGTCGCGCGGCTACGCGGTGCAAACCTTCGCCTCGGGCGAAGCCTTCCTCGAAGGCACCGACCTGCAGCGCGCCGGCTGCGTGATCATGGACCTGCGCATGGAAGGCATGAGCGGCCTGCAGGTGTTCGACACGCTGCGCACGCAGGACAGCCCGCTCGTGGTCATCTTCCTCTCGGGGCACGGCGACATTCCCATGGCCGTGGAGGCCGTTCAGAACGGCGCCTTCGGCTGGCTCGAGAAACCCTGCAACGACGAGCGCCTGCTCGACACCATCGCCCGCGCCCTGCAACAGGCCGGCGAGATCGCCACCCGCCGCCAGGCCCGCCAGGCCGCGCAGGCGCTGTGGGACAAGCTCACCCCGCGCGAGATGCAGGTCGCCCGGCTGGTCGCCGAGGGCAAGCCCAACAAGCAGATCGCGCAGGAACTCGCCCCGCTGGAGCAGCGCACGGTGGAAACGCACCGGGCGCACGTGTTCGCGAAGCTGGGGCTGGCGAACAGCCATCAGCTGGATCGGTTCCTGCGGGAACACTCGCTGTAGCTCGCCAGGCACCGGCCATCGCCGACGGCGCACGCCCGTCGCGGCCCCAATCTAGGTATTTACCCTTGCGTACCGATACGTAGACGGCCAACGGCCGGTTACGGACGACAGCGCTTCCGCTGCCGGACAGACTCGCCGCAACGGCCCCCGCGTGCCTTTTCTTCTTAACGCCGCGGGCCGCAGCCAGAGACAAGGACCCCTTTCATGACCGCCATCGCAAGCGCGGCCGCCGGCGCTTCCAGCCCCGACGCGGCACCCGCCACCGCCAACAACAACACGCCCTACACCTTCGAGGAAAAGCGCAAGCGCATCTTCGCCATCTTCGCCGCCTCGTCCGGCAACCTGGTGGAGTGGTTCGACTTCTACGTCTACGCCTTCTGCGCCATCTATTTCGCGCCCGCCTTCTTCCCCAAGTCCGACCCCACGGTGCAGCTGCTGAACACCGCCGGCGTGTTCGCCGCCGGTTTCCTGATGCGCCCGATCGGCGGCTGGCTGTTCGGCCGCATCGCCGACCGCAAGGGCCGCAAGACTTCGATGGTGACCTCGGTGGTCATGATGTGCGTGGGCTCGCTGGTCATCGCCTGCCTGCCCACCTATGCGCAGATCGGCGCGGCCGCTCCGGCGCTGCTGCTGCTCGCGCGGCTGCTGCAGGGCCTGTCGGTGGGCGGCGAGTACGGCACCACCGCCACCTACATGAGCGAAGTGGCGATGCGCGGCCAGCGCGGCTTCTTCTCGTCGTTCCAATACGTCACGCTGATCGGCGGCCAGCTGCTCGCGGTGGTGGTCGTTGTGGTGCTGCAGCAGGTGCTCGACGAGGCCGAGCTCAAGGCCTGGGGCTGGCGCATTCCCTTCGTGCTCGGCGCCGTGGCGGCCGTGGTGGCGCTGATGCTGCGCCGCACTCTGACCGAGACGGCCAGCAACAAGACCCGTGCCGCCAAGGGCGCGGGCACGATGCGCGAGCTCTTCACCCATCACAAGCGCGCCTTCTTCGTGGTGCTCGGCTACACGGCCGGCGGTTCGCTGATCTTCTACACCTTCACCACGTACATGCAGAAGTACCTGGTGAACTCCGCCGGCATGTCGATCAAGACCGCCAGCAACGTGATGACGGCCTGCCTGTTCATCTACATGTGCATGCAGCCGCTGTTCGGCGCACTGTCGGACCGCATCGGCCGCCGCAGCAACATGCTGCTGTTCGGCGCCCTGGGCGCGCTGATGACGGTGCCCGTGCTGAGCAACCTGCAGAACGTCGGCAGCCCGCTGGTGGCAGGTGCGCTCATCACCCTCGCGCTGGCGGTGGTGAGCTTCTACACCTCGATCAGCGGCATCGTGAAGGCGGAGATGTTCCCGCCCGAGATCCGCGCGCTGGGCGTTGGCCTCTCCTACGCGGTGGGCAACGCGATCTTCGGCGGCAGCGCCGAGTACGTGGCGCTGGGCCTGAAGTCGATCGGGCACGAATCCTACTTCTACTGGTACGTGACGGCAATGATGGTCGTGGCCTTCACCGTGAGCCTGCTGCTGCCGAAGCAGGCGAGCTACCTGCATCACGACAAGTAAGCAGGCGCTACCGCAATGAAGCTCCGGGAGGCCCGCGCCTCCCTCAAAAAAACGCGGGCCCCTGGGAAAGCTTTTCGAGTCAGCGAGCCGCAAGAAAGCATGAGGGTACGAACATGGCGAGACGGATGGTCCACAACGCAAGCATCACCTTGAAGCTGCCGCGCGACATGGAAACCGGCGCAAGGGTCACGGCCCTTCGGGCTGCCGGTGTCCCGGTCGACGCGGAAGGCAACGCACAGCAGGGATTTCTCTTCGTGCGCTCGGGTGATGGCTACAGGAGTCAGGTCAGCATCTTCAGATGGTTTCCCGACGAGGTGAGCCCCATCACCCGCGGAGCCTCCGGCGCCGCGGAGCCCTCGGCCCGCGAGCATCGCCCCACAGCGCCGCCGGACGACACGCTCGACCACTGGCTGGCCCAGATCCTCACCGCGCCCATCCCCGGCACCGACAGCGCGCTGCAGTGCGAGCCCGAGGCCTTGCCGGCCACCGCGGCTGCGATTGCATCTGCGCCTGCACCTGCACCTGCGCCTGCGACCGCAACTGCGGCAACGGCAGGCTGAAGCTCGCGGCCGGCGCCGGCCGGCTGCCTCAACCCGCGCCCCGCTGCGCCAGCGCGACCGCGTCGGCGCCCGCCGGAAATCGCAGTTGCCCCGTCGCATCGTTCGCCGCGCGCCAGACCGCCTCGGCGACATCCAACTCCTTCGTCAGTTGCGTGGCCTGCGCCAGCGCACCGAAGATCGACTGAGCAAGGGGCGCATACGGCTCGGTGATCAGGCCCTGCATCCGCTCGCCACCGTTCTCGGTGAATCGCGTCGTGGGCGCGTAGCCGGGTTCGACGAGCTTCACGGCGACATCGAATGCCCTCAGCTCGTGAGCGAGCGAGGCCGTGAAGCCCTCGATCGCCGTCTTGCTGGCGGTGTAGACCGCAACCAGGGGCATTGGCGCAAGGGTCGCGCTCGAAGTCACGTTGACGATCACGCCCCCGCGGCGCTCGCGGAACGCGGGCAGCACGGCCTGCGTCATGGCCATCACGCCGAAGGTGTTGGTCTCGAAGAGCTCGCGCGTCGTCGCCATCGGCGTGGCCTCGAAGGCACCGAACAGGCCGATGCCGGCGTTGTTGACGAGCACGTCGACGGGGCCTGCCGCGTCCAGCGCGGCGACGATGCTCTCGGGCCGCGTCACGTCGAGCGCAAGCACGCGCATGCGCGGGGAGTCTTCGAAAAGTCCGTCTTGCGGCTTGCGCATGGTCGCGACGACGTTCCAGCCTTGAGCATGGAAATGGCGCGCAGTGGCAAGGCCGTAGCCGGACGAGCAGCCGGTGATCAGAACAGTCTTCATGGTGGTCCTCTGAATGGGTAAGTGAACGAGCGGTTGAAGGAACTCGTACGATAGGCTCGACCTACCGGACTATCTACAATCATCAGTCCATCATTTGTTTGCGAAAGTCCATCCATGGCTATCGACCCGCTGTCGCAGGTGATCGCACTGCTCAAGCCCCGGGCGGTGTTCTCGAAGGTGATCAGCGGCGCCGGACGCTGGGGCGCGCGCTACACACAGTTCGGCCTGCCGAGCTTCTGCGCACTGCTCGAAGGCAGTTGCCTGCTGTCGGTCGATGGAGCGGAAACGCTGACGCTCACCGCGGGAGACTTCGTGCTGCTGCCCACCACGCCCGGCTTCACGATGACGAGCCTGGAGCCCGGCACGCCGGTGCCGATCGACGCGCGCAAGGCGGCCATGGACACGAGCGGCAGCGAAATACGCCACGGCACGCGCGGCGGCCGGCCCGAGGTGCGGATGCTGGGCGGCTACTTCGAGTTCGACTCGCCCGATTCGGCGATGCTGGTGTCGCTGCTTCCCGCCGTGCTGCATGTGCGGGGTTCGCAGAAGCTGCCGCTGCTGACCCAGATGGTGCGCGAGGAATCGCTGGACCGTCGGCCGGGCCGCGAGCTGGTACTCACCCGGCTCGTGGAAGTGCTGCTGGTGGAAGCCCTACGCAACACCTCCGGCGAAGAGGCACCGCCCGGCCTGCTGCGAGGCCTGGCGGACAAGCGGCTCGCGGCCGCGTTCCGCCACATGCATGGCGACCCCGCGCGCGGCTGGACGGTGGAACAGCTGGCGCGCAAGAGCGCGCTATCGCGCTCCGCCTTCTTCGACCGCTTCAGCCGCGCGGTCGGCATGCCGCCGATGGAATACCTGCTCTCATGGCGCATGGCCCTCGCCAAGCAGCTGCTGCGCCGCGAAGAGCTGGCGATCGCGGAAGTGGCCGAGCGGGTGGGCTACGGTTCGGCCAGCACCTTCAGCACGGCGTTCAGCCGGCATGTGGGGCAGCCGCCCGGGAAGTTCGCGCGCATGCACTGACGGTGCGCGCGAACGGGGCCACCCCAAAGCAGTTCGCCGCGTTACCCAGGCGGGCAACGCGGCGAACAGGTCTATCGTTGCTTGCCGCCGAAGCGGCCGGCAGGCGTGTCTATTCCTCCATCGCCGGCACGGGTTGCGGCGGCAGGGCCGCGCCCTTGTTCTTGCGCACCTTGATCAGGAACGAAGCCACCTGCCACACGATGAACACGCCGACCAGGCTCAGCAGCGTGGCGCTGATCGGGCGCGTGGCGAAGATGCCGAAGCTGCCGCGGCTCAGCAGCATGGCGCGGCGGAAGTTCTCCTCCAGCATCGGCCCGAGGATGAAGCCCAGCATCAGCGGCGCCGCGTCGAGCTCCAGCCGCATGAACATGTAGCCCATGAAGCCGAAGGCGGCGGTGATGAAGATGTCTTCCAGGCTGTTGTTCACGCTGTAGGTGCCGATGCAGCAGAAGAACAGGATCGACGGGAACAGCACCGCGTACGGGATCTTGAACACCGACAGCCAGTAGCGCACCAGCGGCACGTTCAGCACCAGCAGGAACACGTTGCCGATCCACATGCTGGCCACCAGGCCCCAGAAGAGTTCGGGGTGGCTGCCGATCATGTTCGGGCCGGGCTGGATGCCCTTGATGATGAAGGCGGCCAGCATCAGCGCCATGACGGCGTTCTCGGGAATGCCGATGCTCATCAGCGGAATGAAGCTGGTGCGCGCGGCGGCTTCGTCGGCAGCGGCCTGGCCGGCCACGCCTTCGATGCAGCCGGTGCCGATCTCGTGCTTGTACTTGCTGACCTTCTTGTCGATCGCGTAGGCGGCGAACTGGGCGATGGTCGGGCCGCCGCCGGGCAGGATGCCCAGGAAGGAGCCGACCGCGCTGCCGCGCAGGGCGCTCGGAATGATCCGCTTGAACTCGGCCCAGGTCGGGATCAGGTTGATCTTGCCGTTGAAGGGCGAGCGTTCCTCGCGCGAGTCGAGGTTCTTGGTGATCTCGGCGATGCCGAAGCAGCCCAGCGCGATGCTCACGATGCCGACGCCGTCGACCAGGAACGGCAGGTCGAGCGTGAAGCGCTGCATGCCGCTGTTCACGTCGGTGCCGATGGTGCCGAGCAGCACGCCGATCATGCACATCGCCAGGCCGTTGAGCAGGCTGCCGGTGGTCACGAAGCTCACGCACACGAAGCCCACGAGCATCATCGCGACGTAGTCGGCGGGCCCGAACAGGAAGGCCACTTCACCGAGCACGGGCGCGAGGAACGACAGCACCAGGATGGCGACCGTGCCGCCGATGAAGCTGGAGAAGCCCGCGGTGAAGAGCGCGAGGCCCGTCTGGCCCTTGAGCGTCATCGCGTAGCCGTCGATGCAGGCCACGATGCTGCTCGCATGCGGGATCTTCATCGTGATGGCGCTGACGCTGTCGCCGTACTGCGCGCCGTAGTAGATGCCGGCCAGCATGATGAGCGCGCCGGTGGTGGGAATGGAGTAGGTCAGCGGCAGCAGCAGGCTGATGGTGGCCAGCGGGCCGAGGCCCGGCAGCAGGCCGACAAGCGTGCCCACCGTGCAGCCGATGGCACAGAACAGCAGGTTCTGCATGGTCAGGGCATGCGAGAACCCGAACGCGAGGTTGTTGAGGACTTCCATGATGCTCGTTCCTTCCTCAGTACAGCGGAAGGTTCAGGCCGAGCAGCTTCTGCAGGGCCAGCGCCATGACGACCAGCCCGGCGGAGATCTTCACGTTGCGCACGACCGAGTAGGACGACGCGGCGAAGCCCGAGCAGAAGACCATGAAGATGATCCCGGCGATCATGTTCACGTACATGGAGATCACCGCCAGGCCGCAGAGGCTGCCGAGGATCAGCGAGATGTTCTTGAAGTTGAACTCCAGCGCCACGCGCTCCACGAAGAACGACCGGATCACGGTGGAAACCGCGATCACCAGCAGCATCGCGCTGATCATGGCGGGGAACAAACCGGGGCCGGCGCGGCTCAAGTCTCCGATGGGGTAGCGAAGCGAGGTCAGGCCGAAGGCCAGCGCTATCGCCATGAGGAACAAGCCTCTGACAAGGGTTCTGTTTTTCATCTCTTCTTGTGCGATGGGTTTCGAAATCACCGGCACCGGCAAACCGGGGCTGATCGTCTCCATCCGGGCGGAAGTCCGGACCCCTGCATGCTCTGGCGCCAAACTGATTGCAATCTGACCGGACCGTAAGGGGAATTACGTACGGGCCATGCGGCCAGTACTGCCCAGATGCCGCCCGGAGACCGCCCACCTATACTCGCCGCGCCCCAAACAGCACGGCTGGCGCCCTGCCCCGCCCCGCCGCACAGACCATGCAGACAGCTCCTTCCCTGACCGACCGCCTCCCCCGCTTCACCGCCGCCCTCGACCGCCACGAAGCCAGGGTCGAGGAACTCGCCCGGCAGGTCGCCCGGATCGAGGACGAAGACGCGGCCGAGGATTTCGGATACGCCTTCTCGGCGGTCCGCCAGGCCCCCGAGACCCCTGACGCCATCGAGCGCCTGGAGGCCCGCATCGGGATGCGCCTGCCCGAGCCGCTGAGGGCGCTCTATGAATCGCTGGGCGCCTTCTCGCTGCTGCCCGAGAACCGCATGCGCCATGTCGACCTGCTCTCCATCGACAGATTGCTCTCCTGGGCCGAGAGCCCGGACGTCGACGACGCCTGGCCCAGCCTCATGGGAGCGCTGTGCACCTTCGGCAGCCGGCGGGAGTTCGGCGGGCTGAAGCCGGCCTCGCAGGAAGCGCTGACGGAGCACTACGTGGTCTTCGGCTGGGCGCACCACCGCTATGAAGACCGCACGCTGCTGGCCTTCGACCGGAACGGCGCCTTCCACAACGTCGTCTACGAGCACGACGCGGGCGAAGAGGACTGGGTGGCGCGCTACCAGCCGCTGTGCCGGAAGGCGCTGGCCGGCATCGACCTGGACGAGATGCTCGCCGCCCATGTCGCGCTGGCGACGCGGCGCATGGAGCACCAGTTCGACGAGGGCGAGTTCCTGGGCTGAAGCGGCCCGCTCGGCGGCCTCAGGTCGGCTCGGTCGCTGTTTCGCCGGCTGCCGCCACCGCAAGCCGCGTGCGCCGCCATGCGACCCGCATGCCCACGCACAGGAACAGTGCGGCAATGAAGAACGGCGCGCCCGGCAGATGCACCGGTGCGTCCACGCCGATGAAATAGCCGAAGCTGCCGGCGAAGGCCGCGGGCCCCACGATGCCCGCCACCGACACCAGGCTCGTCAGCGCGCCCTGGATGCGCCCCTGCTGCGCCGCGTCGACCTGCCGCGTGACCAGCGCCTGCGCTGCCGGCCCCGCGAAGGCCAGCAAGGTGCACAACGGCAGCGCGAGCATGAAGACCGCCACGGCATCGGCCACGCCGCAGATCGCGAAGCCCAGCACGCCGCAACCCAGCCCGAACAGCAGCGCCGCGCGCTCGCCGAAACGCTTCACGCCCGGCCCGATCAGCAGCGCGTTGACCACCACGCTCAGCACGCCCACCAGGCCGAGCACCCAGCCCACGGTGTCTTCCTTCCACTGGAAGCGGTAGTCGGCGAAGAGCACGAACACGCTCGGGTACACGTACTGCGCGAGGTTGACCAGGAAGATCACCGCCGCCAGGCCGAACACCTGCGGATAGCGCTTCAGCAGCATCAGCGAGCCGACCGGGTTGGCATGCGACCAGTCGAACTTCAGGCTGCGCCGCTCTGGCGGCAGCGATTCGGGCAGCACGAACCACCCGTAGCAGAAGTTGAGCATCGTGAGGCCGGCCGCGAACCAGAACGGCAGGCGGGCATCGATGTGGCTCAACTGGCCGCCGAGCACCGGACCGAGCACCAGGCCCACGCCGAAGGCCGCGCCCACGATGCCGTAGCTCCTGGCTCTTTCTTCCGGCGCCGTCACGTCGGCGATGTAGGCATTGGCGGTGGTGAGGCTGGCCGAGAACACGCCCGACACCACGCGGCCGATGAAGAGCCACGGCAGGCTGTCGGCAAGGGCCATGAACACGAAGTCGACGGCAAGGCCCAGGCATGACAGCAGGATCACAGGCCGCCGCCCGAAGCGATCGGACAGCGCGCCCAGCACCGGCGAGCACACGAACTGGATCGCCGCGAACGCCGTGCCGAACACCGCGATCCAGTACGCCGCGGTCGCGGCGCTGCCGCCGGCCAGCCGCTCCACCAGATGCGGCAGGCCTGGAAGGATCAGGCCGAACGCGAGGAAGTCGATCAGCACCGTGACGAAGATGAAGGCGAGCGCGGCGCGGCGCACGCGCGGTGCCTGGAGGGTCGGATTCATCGCTGCAACCTCAACCGCTGCGGCTCAGGTACTTGCCCACGCGCGGGCGAACCTCGCGGATGCCACCGAGCCTGCCGAGCAGGCCGTCGATGCAGCCGACCAGCAGCGCGACGCTCTTTCTCAAGCGGTCGCGCTCGAAGATCAGCATGGGCAGGATCTGCTTGAGCGTGTAGACGTTGATGAACAGGATCGCCGGAAAGGCACGCATGTGCGCCAGCGAGAGGTCGAGTGCATTGCGCGAGATGTAGTAGCGCCGCACGGCCGGGTAGTTGATGACGTAGATTTTCCAGCCGAACAGCGACTTCGCCTCGAGGTCGCCGATCTGGTGCCGCAGCACCACCTGCGTATTGAGATAGAGCGGCACCTCGCTGCGCAGGGCGCGCATGCAGTAGTCGGTGTCGACGTGGTCGATCACGTAGCGCTCGTCGAAGCGCCCGACCTTGGCCCAGGCCCCGCGCGAAATCAGAGAGCCCGAGGAGATCATGAAGGCGCAGCGCGCCAGCGGCTCGGTGAAGGGCTTGCGCAGGTCGAGCTGGTAGACGCGCCTGCCCTGCAGGCCGAATTGCGGGATCAGCGCGTCGAGGTTGGTGTCGTGGACGAGCGGGCCGATCAGGAAGGCAGCGTCTTGCTTGCCTTCAACGGAAGCCTTTCCCTGTGCCGTCTCCGCCGCCTGGCACATTGCTTCGAAGTAGCCGAAGGGCAGCACCGAATCCTGATCGAGCAGAAAGAAAAGTTCGGCGCCCTGCGCTTCGAGCTCGGTGATGCCGCAGTTGAATGCGCCCGCGATGCCGCCACGGTTGCCGTTGTGCAGCACGGTGATTCCCGCATCGGCGAGTGCGCCATGCCAGTCGCCCGGCTCCGGCGTGTTGTCGACCACGCACAGACGCGGACACGAGCGCGAAAGCGTATGGAGATTCGTCAGTTGCCCGTCGGTGGGGAAGTACGTGACGACGACGGCACCGAACGAAAAGGACATCGCGGCTTCTCCGGTTGATGGAGCCGGGCGGACGCCCGGACCGGCGCGATTCTAGGTATGGGAATGCGTGCCGACGCCTCATCCGGCACGGCGGAATGCGGGTATTGCGAAAGAACAACGCGAGCGGGACTGCGAAAGTTCTAGTCCGCACCAACCAAGCGGATTCAGCTGCTTTCCAGGCTCCAGTGCACGCGCGAGAAGTCGCCCAGCGCCAGGTCCTTCTCGTGGATGCTGAAGGTGAAGGTGCCGGCATCCCAGAAGCAGAAGCCGGGCTTGTTGTCCGAATCGAGCGTGAGCAGGTTGATCCATTCCTGCGGCAGGCCGCCCCTTTCGCGCGAGGCCTGCTCCTGCGGGTTCTCGTGCTGTGTGAAGACGTGTGCGTTCATCAGGTGTGCGCCGTTCCTGCGCTCGCCATCGCCGGCGAGCTCGGCTTCGAGAGCCCAATACGCTTCCTGCAGCTTATCGTCCCTGTCGATCTCGAGCAGCGAGGCGTCTTCACCGCTCAGGCGACCTCCTCCGGCGTTGTAGAGGTTCGGCAGCGACACGGTGGCGTCGATGCGGACCTTGTAGCCTTCATGAGCGTCGCCCACGTCGACGCCGTCGGCGAACTCCGCGTCCTCCGGCCATACATAGGGTTGCAGCTCGGCGGCAGAAGCATTCGAATGCAGCACGCGCACACCGTCGCCCTCCTCCTGGCCCTCGCCGAAGAAGTAGAGGCGGCCGGTGCGCGGCAGCCACGACTGAAGCCCGGCGATTTCTGCAAGATCGATCTGCGCGTAGAAGCGCCAGAGCTTTCCGTCGGTGGCCGGGTAGTCGATGCCGGGCGGCAGGTCCGGCCTGCCGCCGATGCGCGTGCCGCCCGGGATCGCATAGTTCTCACGCTCCGTGGTGCACAGGCGCAGCGCCTGGCGCGCGTGGCGCCGAAGCGGCCCTTCGTAGGCCTTGAGATCGTGACGTGCCAGCGCATCGCTCAACAGCGCCACATGCCGCGGGCTGTTGCGTGCCATGAAAGCCTCGCGGTCGATCGCGACCTCCACGTCGGGGCGATAGCGGATGTCGCGGAAGAGCGCTTCGTTCTTCCTCTCGATATTGACCTTCGCGATGTTCCGCAGCGAAGCCGGCAGCGACTCGAAGGGATTGCGGTTGATGCTCAGCAGCTGGAGGGCCGGCAGGTGGCCTACCGATTCAGGCAATGTCTTGAGCAGGTTCCCGTCCAGCAGCAGTCGTTGCAGATGCACGAGCTCGCCGATGCTGTCGGGCAATGTCTCGATCTGGCAGTACTGGAGCGAAAGCACTTCCAGCGATTCGAGCGTCCCGAGGTTCTCGGGAAGACGGGCGATATGGCGGCTGCGCAGATGCAGCTCGCGCAGGCGCGTCAGCGTGCAAAGGGATTCGGGCAAGGCCGTGACGGCCTTCTCGGGGTTGCCTGTCCATAGGTCTTCCATCGACAGGAACTCGAGCTGCGTGAAGCGCAGCAGTTCCTCGCGCCACACGGCATCCCAATGGCTGATGATCAACCGCCGCACGCGCTCTGGCGGAGCAGCCATCGCCTCATCGAAGCTGCCGTAGGTGTGCGCGCGCAGTTCCACCTCTCCCGGCGTGCAGTGCCACACCACGTCGACCGCAACGCCCTCCTCGTCGGTCTCGTAGTCGTGCCGCAGCAGGCCGTGCATTTCGATGCGGTCGGGCCGCAGGTCGATCTCGCCGAAGAAGCGCGTGCCGAAGTCGAAGCCCTTCTCCCAGAGATAGAAGCCGTGCGTCGGCTGATCCTTCAGGTAGCGCACGCGCCGGTGCGGCGTGTCGTGGTTGTCATGGAAGTGAAAGGTCGAGGAGCGGAACGAAGGAGCAACCTGCCCCGGCGCCGGGTTGTCGGAGCCCTCGGGGTCGAAGGGCGGCGCGTGCAGCGCCTTGTCGAAGGCGACGGGCCGAGCCTTCAGTTCGAAGGACATGCCGCCGTCCTCGAAGACGACATGGGTATCCGGCGCGAACTCGAATGCGCACTTGCCGATCTGGAACTTGTTGCTGGACATTGTTGAGAGACTTCTTCCGGGGAATGAGCAAGCGAGCCTGGCAGCCGATGGATGGCCGGGCTCAGGGTTCGCCGTAGAACAGCACCGTCCAATGCTCGCCGTCGAACTCCAGTGCCCCGTGCCAACCGGCAACCAGCATCCTGCGGCCATCCGGCGACACATCGAGCCGCCGCGATGCCAGCGAGCAGCCCTTGGGCATCGGTTGCCGGCGTGCATCCATGGCCAGCACCATCCTGCTGCCCTGGAGCACGTAGCAGCCGCCCGTGCTGCCGGTGCACCAGAGCCGGCCGGCGAACCAGGCGCTGTCGAGAAAGCTTTCGCTGTGCGGCTTCGGAGTCAGGCAACGCCAGCTGTCGTCGCGCCCTTGCCATACGTGGCCGCGCTCGTCGGTGACGTAGGCCGTGCCGTCGGGCGCAACGGCTACAGTCTTCAGATCCAGCGTCGAGGGAAAGGGCAGCTGCCTCCAGAGCCCCTCATGCCGTCGCCAGGCGGCGCCGCGCGAGCCGACCACGTACAGGTCCTGCGCGGACAGGCCAGCAAGATCGTTGAAGTCCGAGTTCGACAGGGCCTCGTCAGCAACATCCGGCTCCGTGCTGGCCAGCCCCTCGGGCAGCGGAATCTCCGTGTGCTCGCGCCATTGCCCGGGGCCCAGTCGCTCGAACACCCGGAACGGCGCACCGACCGAGAACACCGTGGTGCCGGCGCGCGCGGTACGCAGCACGATGCTGTCGTACATGAGTCCAGAAACGGGATGCGGCTCGCCCGCGCCATGAAACGGAATGCGCGCCTCCTGCCCCTTGTGGACTTTCGGCTTGTAGGCCAGCGTCTCCCGCCCGATGCCCACCGAGACGAACTCCGAATGGTCCGGCGCCCAGGCGCTGGACAGATCGCAGCCCAGCCCCAGCGCATGGGTGGTCAGCGTGAAGAACCGCGTCTCGGCCGGATTCGCCAGCTTGACGGCGAGCAGCCGGACCTTGAACGGCTCGTCATGGTCCTTGTCCTCCTGCTCCTCGAACAGCAGGAAGCCAAGGCGGCCATCCTCGAAGCCGATGGTGCAGTCGCGGATGAAGTAGCCGTCGAAGAAGCGGCGGTAGGTGTCGCGGTCGAAGATCATCGGGCGGAAAAGACCTGGCCTTGCAATACCTTCAACCGCGCCCGCCGCTGCGCACGCGCAGCAGGTTGTCGTGTTCGTGCAGTTCGATGAATTCGCCGCTTGCCGCGGCTTCGAGGTAGATGGGCGCTTCGCCCGGCATGAGTGCGGTCATGCGGGCAATGTAGTTGAAGAAGATTGCTTCACGCCGAGAGCCGGCCGGGCTCCTTCATTTTCGGTGGCGGGCTTTCTCTTCCGGCTCGAAGCCCGTCGGAAGCCCCAGCCGCATCGCCAGGTGCGCCGCGTCGTAGGGCGCGCGCACCTTGGTGTCGTTGTCGAAGTAGCAGTACACATCGTGCCGGCCCCGCCGTGCACCGACATCCGAAGCAAGCCTGGCGTCGCCGACCTGGCGGCCCTGGCTCCATGCTTCGATGCGCTCGGCCCAGCGGTCGAGTGCGGCGTCGCCGTAGCCGCTGGCGTAGAGCTCCTTGTCTCCGTGCAGCCGGATGTAGACGAAGTCCGCCGTCATGTCTTCGAGCATCGGCCAGCGGCCCGCGGTGTCGGCCACCACCAGGGCCACGCCGTGCCGGCGCAGCGTGGCGATGAAATCGGGGTCGGCAAAGCTGCGGTTGCGCACTTCGATGGCATGGCGGATGCGAAGGCCGCGCGGGGCCTTCATCGAGGACCGCCCGTTCATGCGCTCGTCGTGCTCGCGCGCCAGCGCCGACGCGGCCTTGGCATCGTGCGGCAGCAGCGAGAGAAAGGCTTCGACGCGCTCGGCGTCGTAGCGCATGCGCGGAGGAAGCTGCCAGAGGATGGGGCCGAGCTTGCGGCCCAGTGCGAGCACGCCCGAGGCGAAGAAGTTGGCGAGCGCCGGGCGCACGTCCTTGAGCTGCAGCATGTGCGTGATGTAGCGCGAGCCCTTGACCGCGAACACGAAGCCGTCGGGCGTCTGGTCGCGCCATGTCTCGTACGACTCGGGGCGCTGCAGCGAATAGAACGATCCGTTGAGTTCGATGCTGGGCAGCATGCGCGAGGCGAAGGCAAGCTCGTTGCGCTGTGCCAGCCCGGCCGGATAGAAGCGGCCCCGCCACGGCGCGTACCGCCAGCCAGAGATTCCGATGCGGATGTCTCCATGCGGCTTTTTCGCCGCTCGCGTGCGCGTTCTTCGGGTGGACGGGGTTGCCAAGTCTGTGCTCCGGTGCCGGTACTCGATCCGGAGTCGATGCTTTTGCGCCGCGATGCGGGCGAATGTGGGAACGGCCGGGCAACCCGTGTAGGTGCGCAGGCATCGCCTGCCTGAATCCGCCCCGCCCTGCCCCGCCGGCCTGGCTTCAGTGCGCGGCGCCAGGCTTCATCTGCATCAGCGGCAGTTGACGTCGTAACCGACGACGTTCGGGAGGCTCTTCTCGCCCGCCGTGGTCACGGTCAGCCGGCCGGCCGGGCCGGAATAGCCGAAGTCGCAATAGGCAAGGCCGGTGCCCGCGCAGGACTCGGCTTCGGCGATGCCGCGCTTGACAAACCCGGCCTGCCGGGACTCGCTGCTGGCCCCGCCACGCACCGGATTCCATCCGCTGGCAGCCAGAACCTTGCGCGCCTTGTCGATCGGCATGCCGTAGACGTTCGGCACCTTGGCGCGGCCCTTGCAGACCGACTCCTCATCGGCCAGCTTGCCCAGGCGCAGGGTGCCGTCGGCCTCGACGCGCAGGTCGCCCACCGGCGAGCCGATGAGGTCGCCGTCCCACACGCGCGCGGAGCCGCCTTCCAGCGCGGTCAGGTTGCCGATGGCGGGGTCTTCGGGCGACTTGCCGTAGGCCAGCGCGACCAGCCTGTCGCCATCGAACACCGCCACGTTGCCCTGGGTGATCGTGCAGGTGCCGCTGGTTCCGGCTTCCATCTGGCCAGCGAAGCTGACGGCGCGATAGGAACCCATCGGCACATCGGCGGTCACCGCCCAGCCCTGCGCAGCCACCAATTTGGCCGCTGGCGACTTCGGCTGGATCACGCGCCATGAGCAGCTATTGCGGTCGTCGGCGCTGCCGCCCGCCTTGGGCAGGCTGGTGATCGCCCGCATGCGGATGTCCTTCAGGTCGGACTGCACGCGCGGCGGCGGTGCGCCCGTTTGGGCCACGGCCGGCAAGCTCGGCGCGAAGCCGAGTGCGAGGGCGGCGGATGCAGCAATGGCGGGGAAGCAGAAGCGGGAAGACATGACGGGGATGGAGAGAAGTGGTGGGAAGGCTTCGAAGCGGCGTTGCCACTCGGGACCGGCCGGGATTATCACGACGAGTCGCGGCATTCGCGCTGCCCCGGACACCGCGTCCGCATGGAAATATCAAATTCAATAAAAAATCAAATTGATTTTCAAGCGTGATCCATATCAAAAATGTGATTACAACTTATATCTAAACGGCTGATTTTTTAAAAATACAACAAAATAATTCAAAGAGTATCTTTACATTACTATTTTGACATTTGGCTTGATTTAAAATTCAAATCAATTCGACAATTTGACTCCAAAATGAGACATTAAAAGGCGCCTCCTTCAATTCATTCAATAAGATTTGTTTGCAAAAAATAATTTGAAAATTGCACAGGGAGCCCGAACGGTTTTGGCCGTTCAACGACCTTTTGAATGGATGGGACGGGGCTCATGAACAAGACTTATCGTTCGTTGTGGAACGAATCCCTCGGCGCCTGGGTAGCGGCGTCTGAAATCACTTCCGCTGGAGGAAAACGCGGCGGGAGCCGCGTGGATGCAGCGCCCCGCGCGCTCACATTGCTCCGGTCAGGACACTGGCGCGCGGGCGTCGTGAGTGCACTGTTGACCATGGGAGGACTCGGAGGGGCCTCGATGGCGCATGCGCAGTCGGCAATTTGCACCACGGCGCCTTATAACTACTACAGCGGCAGCGCAACCTGCGTGGGGCAGCAGTCTCAAGCAACTGCCGGCGGAGCCACTGCCATAGGTTATGGCGCCAGCAGTACGGGCCTGAATGCCGTGACTCTCGGCTTCGGTGCCATTGCCTCTGCGATCAATTCCCTTTACCTGGGCGCACGTACCGCTGCGGGAACAGGCGCCCTGAGCGAGAGTTCGATCGCAATCGGCACGGACGTGACCGCAAGCGGCAACGCTGCCGTTGCCATCGGCGTGCAGTCTGCCGCAACCGCCCAGACGGCAACAGCCCTCGGTTCCACGGCAAAGGCAAGCGACGAGGCAGCCACTGCCGTAGGGAACGCCGCCCGGGCGCTGGGGAACAGTTCGCTTGCGCTCGGGGCGCAGGCGGTCGCGAGCGGGGCCAGTTCGGTCGCGGTCGGCCAGGGCGCGGGCGCGGGCTCTACGAGCGCCAATACGGGTTCGGCCGCAGTGGGCATTGCCGCGGGAACACTGGTCAGCGGCGCGCAGAACACCGCCATGGGGGGAGGCATCGCGAGCGCGATGCGGGGCGCCGGCTCAGGCGTCACGGGAACGCGCAACATCGCCTTCGGCGCAGGCGACGGTACGGTCGCCTACGATGCCACCTTGAAGGCCTCCGCAGGCAACCTGGTCAGCGGCAACGACAACATCGCCATCGGCACCAATGCGGGGATCGGCGTCGCGGCCAACGCGACGACGTCGATCGGCCTGAACGCGACTGCTTCCGCACAGGACGCCATCGCGCAAGGCACCAGCGCCGGCGCGAGCGGCCGCAACGCCATCGCGATCGGCTTCCAGGCTGTGGCCTCCCAGATAAATTCCATCAACCTTGGCGCACGCACAGTGGCGGGAACGGGCGCAACGGCGGATGCCGCCATCGCCGTCGGCACGGACGTGGAGGCGTCCCAGACACGCGCTGTCGCGATGGGTATCGCAAATCACGCGACCGGCGTCGACTCGGTTTCGATCGGTACCCGAACCAATGCGGGCGCCGACAACGCCACCGCGCTCGGCTCGGGCGGGACCACCGCCGCCACCGCAGTGCGCGCCACTGGCACCGGTTCCGTGGCGGTTGGCGGCAACACGACCGCCGGTGCCAATGCAGCAGGCACCAATGCCATTGCCGTCGGCGGAGAGTCGTCCGCGACCCAGACGGAAGCGATCGCAATCGGCCGCCTGTCCAGTGCCTCGGCCCTGAACACCATCGCGGTCGGCAGCAACACCCGGGCGGATTCGGCCGAAGCGGTTGCAATCGGCACCAACGCCACCGCCACCGGCGGCAAGGCCGTCTCCATCGGTTCCGGCAACACGGCCTATGGCAACGGCGCGGTCGCCATCGGCGATCCGAGTTTTGCGAGCGGCACAGGCGCGTTCGTCGGCGGCGCGGACAACATCGCCAACAGCGACGGCACGGCCTCGGCCACCGCGGCCAACCAGGCCAACGGCGCAGTGGCCATCGGCAACGGCAACAAGGCGATCGGCCAAGGGTCGGTGGCATTGGGCAATGGCTCCACGGCCGGCGCCGTCGGCAAGGCGGGCAGCGTGGCCATCGGCGATGCGGCGACGGCGGCGGCCAATGCGGGCGACGTCGCACTGGGCTCCGGCTCGGTCACCGCCACGGCGGTGGGAACGCCCAGCGCGACCATCGGCGGCACGGTCTACAACTTCAAAGGCACCACGCCGACCAGCACCGTGAGCGTGGGCAGCGTGGGCGCGGAGCGCACGATCACCAACGTGGCCGCTGGCCGCATCTCCGACACCTCCACCGACGCCATCAACGGCTCGCAGCTGAACGCCACGAACCTGCAGGTCACGAAGAACACGGCCGACATCACCAACATCAACGCCGGCGGGGGCATCAAGTATTTCCACGCCAATTCGACCCAGCCCGACTCGCAGGCGGTGGGAGCGGAATCCGTCGCCATCGGCCCGAACGCAGTGGCCAACAATGCCGGTGCCGTGGCGCTGGGCTCGGGCTCGGTGACCGACGTGGCCGTCGGCACGGCCAACGCGGTGATCGGTGGCACAACCTACAAGTTCGCCGGCACGACGCCGACCAGCACGGTCAGCATCGGTGCCGTCGGCGCGGAGCGCACGATCACCAACGTGGCCGCCGGCCGGCTCTCCGACACCTCGACCGACGCCGTCAACGGCTCCCAGTTGAACGCCACGAACCTGCAGGTCACGAAGAACACGACCGACATCACCAACATCAACGCTGGTGCGGGCATCAAGTACTTCCACGCCAACTCGGTCCTGCCCGACTCCCAGGCGCTGGCGACGGATTCCGTCGCCATCGGGCCGAACGCCGTGGCCAGCAACGCCGGCGCCGTAGCGCTGGGCGCCGGGTCCACCACGGCCGCGGCCGTCGGCACGGCCAGCACGGTGATCAACGGCACGACCTACAACTTCGCCGGCGCCGCGCCGACGAGCACAGTCAGCGTCGGTTCGGTCGGAGCCGAGCGCACGATCACCAACGTGGCAGCCGGCAGGCTCTCGGGCTCGTCGACCGATGCCGTCAACGGTTCGCAGCTTTTCTTCACCAACCAGTCGATCGAGAACCTGAGCAGCACGGTCACGGCCAACAAGATCAGGTACTTCAGCGTCCAGTCCACCGGCGGCGGCAACGAAAACAACAACGGCGCCACGGGTGCCGACGCTGTCGCCGTGGGCAAGGATGCGAGCGCCACCGTCGACAACGGGGTCGCACTAGGCTCGGGCTCCGTTTCCGACCGCACGGTCGCGGGCAGCACCGGCAACATCCCGGCGGGCAGTTCCCTGATCCCGTTCAACACGACCGACCGCACGCTGCTGGGCGCCCTCTCCGTCGGCAGCGCGACCACCTACCGCCAGATCACCAACGTCGCCGACGGCACGCAGGCGCAGGACGCGGTCACGGTGCGCCAGCTCAGCGGCGCGCTGCAGTCCTTCGCGGTCACGCCGATCCAGTACTTCCACGCCAACTCCACGGCGGCCGACTCGCTGGCCATCGGCGCGGAATCCGTCGCGGTCGGCCCGCAGACGGTGGTCAACGGCAACAACGGCGTGGGCATCGGCAACGGTGCCGTGGTGCAGCAGAGCGCGCCCGGCGGCATCGCGATCGGCCAGGGCTCGACCTCGCACCTGGCCGACTCGATCGCGCTGGGCACGCAGTCTTCGGCCGCCGCGGTGCAGGGCGTGGCGCTGGGCGCCGGCACCAGCGTGACGCAGGCCGGCGGCGTGGCGCTGGGCGCGGGCTCGGTGGCTTCGACGGCGGCGGGCGTGGCCGGCTATGTGCCGCCCACCGCGACCGACGCGCAGCGCATCGCCATCGGTGCGACCACGAGCACGCTGGCGGCCGTGTCGGTGGGCAATGCCGCCAGCGGCCAGTTCCGCCAGATCACCGGCGTGGCCGCGGGCACGGCCGACAGCGATGCGGTCAACGTGTCGCAGCTGCGGGGCGTGCAGGGCCAGGTGGCGGTGATCGATCAGTCGACGGTCAAGTACGACACCAACGCCGACGGCACGACCAACTACAACAGCGTGACCATGGGCGGCAGCAACGCCACCGGCCCGGTCACGGTGCACAACGTGGCCCCGGGCGTGGCGGGCACCGACGCGGTCAACGTCAATCAGCTCAATGCGACCAGCGCCGGCCTGAACAACCGCATCAACGCCCTGGGCGACCGCCTCGACGGTGTCGAGAAGAACGCCTATGCCGGCGTCGCCGCCGCCATGGCGCTGCAGATGCCCGGCAGCTACGTGCCGGGCAAGACGGTCATGCGCATCGGCGCGGGCTCGTTCAAGGGCCAGAGCGCGGTGGGCGTGAGCTTCCGCCGCACCGCGGAGAACAACGCCTGGAGCATCACCGGCGGCGTGGCCACCAGCCGCGCCGGCGTGGGCGCCACCGTCGGTGCGGAATGGGTCTTCAACTGAAGGGAAAGCGATACAGATGAACCGGACGAACCCCATCATGAACAAGCTCTTTCGCTTCAGGACCCCTTGCGCTGTTTCCGCGCTCTGCATAGCGGCATTGCTGGCCGGCGGCTGCGCCAGCCCGAGCTACACCGTCACGCCCGAGATGCAGGCCCGCGCCGCTTCGGAAAACCCGGCGCCGCCGAAGGACGACGAGTTCCCCTCCCCGGACTCGGCCAAGTGGAAGCAGGGGGCCTTCCCCAGCCTCGATGCCCTGCGCACCATGCGCACCGGCATGGGCAAGGACCAGGTCCGCGAACTGCTGGGCTTCCCGCACTTCAGCGAAGGGCTGGGCGGCGTGCGCGAGTGGAACTACATCTTCCACTTCCGCACCGGCGCGGGGCCGGAGTACATCAGCTGCCAGTACATGGTGCGCTTCAACGCGGACGTGCTGACCAACGGCATGTACTGGAAGGGCCCGGGCTGCGCCGACCTGCTGCGTCCGACGCGCGCGGCGGCCACGCCCGTAGCCGCCCGGCCGGCCGCTGCCGCCACGAGGACCACGCTCGGCGCCGACGGCCTGTTCCGCTTCGACGGCCGCTCGCTGTCCGACCTGCTGCCCGAAGGACGGCGCAGGCTCGACGCACTGGCGGGCGACATCAGGGGCAGCGCCGGCCCCGTGGAGTCGATCAGGATCACCGGTCACACCGACCGGCTCGGCACCACCGCATACAACCAGGCACTCTCGCTGGCTCGCGCCGAGACCGTGCGCGACTACCTGGTGCGCTCGGGCGTGCCGGCGCAGGCCATCCAAGTGCAGGGCAAGGGCGAGTCGGAGCCGAAGGTGCAATGCGCGCAGACGGCGAAGCGGGCCGAGCTGATCGACTGCCTCGCGCCGAACCGGCGCGTGGAGATCGAGGTGTTCGTGCGGTGATGACGAGAGCCGGGAACGGCTGGCGCCTCCTCAGGCGCTCCCCCAGCCACCCCCGAGCGCCTTGTAGAGGTTCACGAGGTTCACCGCATCCTTGAGTTGCAGCTCGATCAGCTGCTGCTGTTCGGCGTACAGCTCGCGCTGCGCATCCTGGCTGGAGAAATAGTCCTCCAGTCCGCTGCGGAAGCGGGTGCGCGAGATGCTGGCGACTTTCTCGAGCGACTGCACGCGCAACTGCTGCGCTTCCAGCTGCGGGCGCAGGTGGTCGCCGGCGATCAGGGCGTTGGCGGTCTCGCGGAAGGCCACCTGCGCGGCCGATTCGTACGAGGCCATCGCGGCCGCGAGCTTCTCTTCGTTGCTCGTGACGTTGGCCGAGCGGCGCCCCCAGTCGAACAGCGGCAGCGACACGCCGAGCACGCCGGCCCAGCTCCGGTTGCCGCTGCTCAGCAGCGTCGAGAACTCGTTGCTGACGCCGCCCGCCAGCGCGGTCAGCGAGATGGTCGGCAGCATGGCCGCCTTGGCGGCGCCGATGCCCGAGTTGGCGGCCTCGACGCGAGCGCGGGCGGCCAGCAGGTCGGGCCGGCGCTGCAGCAGGCTGGAGGGCAGCCCCGCCGCCACCGACTGGGTGGAGCGCTCGGGCCAGGGCCGCGCGGAGCCGGTGTCCGGCGGCACGGGCTGGCCCACCAGCACGTTCAGCCCCTGCAGGTCCTGCGCGACGCGCATGCGGTATTCCTCCTGCCGCACGCGGGCATTCTGCAGCAGCGACTGCGCGCGGTACACGTCGAGCTGCGCGGCGCCGCCCACGGCCTTGGCGCGGCCGATCATGTCCGCGTTGGCCGAGAGCGAAGCCGCGTTGGTGTCGGCCAGCGCGAGCAGCGCACGATCGGCGCGCAGCGTGAGGTACGCGTTGGCCACCTCGCCCACCAGGTTCATGCGGGCCGCCGCGTAGTCCTTGTCGCCGGCCTCGGCCAGGGAGCCGCTTTGCTGCGCCGTGCTCTGCTGGCGGCCGAAGAAGTCGAGCTCGTAAGACATCACGCCGGCCTGGACATCGAAGCTGTTTGACACCCGCCCGTCCGACGGAATGTTGCCCACCGGGCTGAGCGAGCCCTGCGGCGTGGTCTTCGCGCGCTGCGCGTTGCCGGACAGCCCCAGCTCCGGGAACAGCGAGGCGCGGCTTCCCGCGTAGACCGCTCGCGCTTCGCGCGCACGCGCCGCATACACGCGCAGGTCGCGGTTCTGGCGCAGGGCGGTGTCGATCAGGCCTCGCAGCTCGTCGTCCTGCACGAAGCCGCGCCAGTCGGCGGGCTCCGCCGAGGGCACGGTGGCGCCGGCGGGCCAGCTCGACGGCACCGTCAGGTCGGGCTGCTTGAGCGGCGGCGTGAGGTTGCAGCCGCTCGTCACCAGCAGCACGCACACCGCCAGCACGAGGAGCGAAAGCCGCAGGAACATGCGCACGACGCCGGCTCCCGGCGAGCCGAAGCCCGCGCTCGCAAGCAGCGCCGAGGCCGCGCCCCAGGGCCGCACCTGCACCGCGACGTGGCTCGGCGGCACGTTGAAGACATGGCTCACCAGCTGCTCGCGCTGCGCCTCGGTGGCGGCGAAGCGCAGCTCCGCGCTGGCGCGCTTGCGGCGGTCGATGAAGGCCGGCAGCCAGCCCACCGGGTCGACAAAGACCTCCAGCGGCTGGCCCACGCGCAGGCGCTTGAGGAGCGCGCCGCCTTCGATCAGGGCGCCGTCCGCGGCGATGTTGACGAAGCGCGACTCGCCCTCGCCCGCCGCCGTTCGCACCCGCGTCGCGACGCGCCACGGGAATCGCTCCTCGCCATCGGGCCTCGGCAGGTCCACGCAGGCGATGAGCGCGCCGAGGCACAGGACGAGCGCGATGCCGGTCCACACCAGGTTGAGCTGGTCGCCCGGCGCGAGCGCCGGCCCGGTCATGATGGCCGTCGCACCGCCCAGCTGCAGCGCGACGAGCAGCCCGCCGAACACGGCGACCAGTTTCCAGTGCACCACCGTCTTCGATCGGTCCAGCCCCTTGGCAGTCACCTTGAACGGATGGCCGAAGGGCTTGAGCATCGCGGCGAGCAGCGTGCCCGTGACGGCCATGGCCGCGACGAGCTGGCTCACCTCGCTGAACACCGGCAGGCAGCGCCGCTGGCTGATCCAGTAGCTGTACGCCCAGAACATCATGAGCGGCGGCAGCCCGTAGGCGGCGAAGGCCTGCGGCGTCGCATGAAAGGCCGACACGTCGGCATACCAGTACAGCGCGGGCGCCAGCATGATCAGCGCCATGAAGGGCTTGCCCAGCCAGTGCAGCAGCCCGTGCAGGAAGTGCAGCCGCGCCGAGAGGCTGTATCCCTTGCCGCGCAGCGGCCCGTTCGGCAGCAGCGCGAGCTGCACCGTGCCCAGGCACCAGCGGCTGCGCTGGTTGATGTAGTCGACGATGCTCTCGGCGGACAGCCCGTTCGACAGCCGCTCGCCCAGCCAACGCGTGACATGGCCGCGGCGCAGCAGCAGGTAGGTGGTGTGGATGTCCTCGCACACGCTGCCCACCGGGAAGCCGCCCGCGGCCGTGATCAGGTCGCGGCGCACGATGAACGAAGTACCCACGCAGAAGGCGGAGTCGACCGCATCCTTCGCGGGCTGCAGCACGTCGAAGAACACGCGCTGCTCGTCGACCCAGCTGTCGGTGGCGCGCAGGTTGTGCTGGATGGGGTCGGCGTTGTAATAGAACTGCGGCGTCTGCACCAGCCCGACCTTCGGGTCGTCGAAGAGCCCGAGCATGCGCCAGGCGATCTGCCGGCGAGGCGCGAAGTCGGCGTCGAGCACCAGGATGAAGGGCGCGTTGGTCGTCTGCGCAGACAGCCGCAGGCCGTTGTTGAGGTTGCCCGCCTTGGCGTGGCTGTTGTCGGGCCGGCGCGCGTAGTTCACGCCCCTGCGCGCGCAGTAGTCGCGCAGCCAGTCGCGCCGGGTGTCGTCGAGCACCCAGACCTGCAGGCGCGGGTAGTCGATGGCCTGCGCGGCGATGATGGTCTTCTCGAGCACGGCCAGTTCCTCGTTGTACGTGCAGATGAACACGTCCAGCGCCGGCACATCCGCGCCGCGCGCGCGCAGCGCGGCCTCGCCCAGATCGGCGAGCCGCCGGTTGTCGCGGCGCCGCACCAGCATGTGGATGGACATCAGCGTGTAGACCACGGCCGTCATCTCGAAGAACAGGAACACCCAGGCGAACAGGGTCTCGAAGCCGAGGTCCGAGGGCGGCATGGTGGCCGTCACGCGCCATACGGCATAGCGCATGAGCAGCAGCGCGGTCAGCGCCCCGAACACGGCGCGGTGGCTCGTGCGCTCGACACGGCCCCACGTCATCAGGAGCAGCGCAAGCCCCGCCACGAGGGCGTTGAGCTGGAACTCCGGCGTGGCGATCAGGTGGGACATGATGGAATGGCTCCTGCTGCGGCGGTCTTGCCGGTGAATGGGTTGAAGCCGTTGGCGGCCAGCGCGATCCACGCGGTGGCGCCCAGGTGCGGCCAGTGGTAGTAGAAGAAGTCGGCGCCGGGCGAATCGGGCCCGATGGCCAGCCCCGTGGAAATGCGCGCGCTGGGCGTGGCGTAGTACAGGCCGTTGTCCGCGCGCTGCGATGCGAGCAGCCGCCACAGCGCCTCGGGCGCCGAGCCCTTGCGGGCCACCAGCGTCGCGGCGAACTGCGCGCTGCCTTCGGTCCAGATGCCGTCGGGATCGCGCGAGAAACCGTAGCCCTCGCCGGAGCGGTGGTGCTTCTGCGCCCAGTCGAGCGCGCCCGTCCAGGCGCAGGAACGGTCGGTCGCCGCCAGCAGCGGCCAGAGCTGCGCGTCCAGGCCCGAGCTTTCGGTGGAGATGGTGGCGCCGTCTTCCTTGGTCCCGATATTGAAACGCTGCTCCGACGGGTTCCACATGCGGCCGACGAAATCGAGCGCGGTGCGCGCCTGGCGGCGCATGGCCTCGCCCTGCCCACCTGCCTCACCCGATCGCGCGGCCCAGGCGGCGGCCACCGCGATGTCGATGTTGTGCTCGGTCGACTTCCAGGTCTGCGCACGCTGCGCGTTGTCCCAGCCGTACCAGCCGCCGTTGTAGCCGTCGGGGTCGTTCTTCGCGCGCGTGCGCTGCTCGATCCAGCCGAGCAGCCTGCGCACGCCCGCCGAATAGGCCGGCGTCGGCTCGGCCTGCGACAGGTTCAGCAGCAGCAGCGCGGCCCAGGCCACGTTGCCGGTGGCGGTGCTCACCTGGTAGGCGTCGGCGATCCACTGCTTGCGGCCCTCGTCCCAGCGGCCGGGCAGCGCGGCCTTGTCCTCGGTCATCGGGCCTGCGCGGTAGGCGTTGCGCACGCGGCCGTCGGCGGCGTTGGGGTCGCGTTCGATGGCGCGCACGACGGCATCGCCGATGCGCCTGGCGGAAGCCGCGTCGCCGCATGCGAGCAGCGCGATGCCGGCCAGTGCGTTGTCGTAGGTGTAGGCCGCGTTCGCCAGCGCCGGCTCCAGCGGCGCAGAGCCGCGGTCGTTGCCGGCAACGCGGTAGCTCGCAAGGAAGAGCGGGCCGCTGGTGGTGCTCTTCTGTGCGTCCTTGACCGCTTGGCGCAGGCCCTCGCAGCTTTGCTGCGCGAGGCGCTGCTGGGTCGATGTCGCTGCGGGCTGCTGGGCAAAGGCCGCCGCGGGCAAGGCAACCATGCAAAGCGCCAAGGCACGCAGCATCGGGATCGCTCGCATGGCTCGTCCCCTCGATCCTGGCTCAGGAGCGCAGGCTCGCCGCGACCACCTTGCCAGGAGCGCACAGGCTGCTTCCCTCGGTGGCCTTCTGCGCCGCGTTGCCCTCGAAGTCCGCGACGGCGTAGATGGAGCCTTGTTCGGCGAAGGGGAAGGGCACGCTGTAGGTGCTCTGCAGCGCATCGGACGCCACCGGCAGCAGCTGCTGCACGCGCGCCGGCATCGCGGGACCGTTCTGGTCGAGCTTCACGTCAAGCATCGAGCCGATGCTCAGCCGCTTCGCCACCCGCGCGGGAAACACCGCCACCACGCCCAGACGCCGGCAGTCGGTGACGCGCACCAGCGAAGCCCCGGCGGTGACGTAGGCGCCTTCGGGCGCCAGCACGGTATGGACCTGGCCCGGCTGGCTCGCCTTGACTTCATAGGCCGAGAGCTTCTCCACCCGCTGGCGCTCCTCGTTCTCCAATGCCGTCACCTGCTTGAGCTGCGAGAGGATGGCCGTGCCGTCCTGCTTTGCGCGATTCACGCTGTTGCGCAGCACCTCGCGCCGGCTCTCCAGCGTCTGGAAGATGCTGTTGCCGCCGGTGCCCACGAAGGCGCCCTGCCCCGCGCTGGCCACCGTCTGCGCCTGGCCGGCGAAGGCCTGCTCGGCCACCGACGCATTGGCGCGCGCCGTGTTCAGCTGCGCCTCGGCCGCGTTCATCACCTGCTCGCTGATCGCGCCCTGTTCGAGCAGCGCCCTGTTGACCCGGACCTTGTTCTCCTGCTCCTCGACCACGCTGTGCGCGACGTCGCGCTGGCGCTGCGCGATCTGCCATGAGTCCCAGGCCTGCGCCAGCGAAGCCTCGCGGTGCACGTTGGCCTCGTGCCCGACGAACTTAAGCTCCTGGCTGTCGGCCTTGAAGTGGTTGCCCAGCTGCGCGAGCTGGCTCTGCAGCGCGAGGCGCTGCGAACTCAGCGTGGTGAGGATCTCCTGGTTGATGGTCGGGTTGCGCACCGTTGCCACCACGGTGCCCGGCTCGACCGTGTCGCGCGCATGCACCACCATCTGCGTGACCACGCCGTTGATCGGCGAGGTGATGAGCCCCACGGGCGCCTGCAGCACCGCCCGGGTGGCCTGCGAGGACAGCAACGGCTGCACCAGCGTCGAGACCATCAGCCAGAGCACGAACGCCAGCAGGCCATAAGCCGCGAGCTTGGGCACGAAGGCGCCGCGCTGCCGGAACCGGCCGCGCGGACCGGAAGGCGGACGCACCGCCGCACGGGCCGTGCCCCTCGGGCGCCGGGAAGGAAGAACTGAACGGAGTTTCGAAACACGCATGACCACCCCTTGGCGACGAACGTGCGCAAGGGTCGGAACTCCGGCGCGCGTCCACTGGTTGAAGAGACTCAGGCACCGCGTTCACGAACATCACGGGTATTTCCGCCGTCCGCGTGCTTGCTGCAGTGCAATATCAAGGTAAGGCGGAACCCCCGTTTTTGGCTGCATCGGAGCGAAACAGAGTGTGCAAAGTTCACATTTGGGCCACAGCACGGTCGGGCGAAAGTCCTACATCGCCACGGCATGAGGGTCACGCGGCGACGAGGTAGCGCAGCCGTTAGGCAAGGCCGAAGCCGGCACCGCGCGTCAGAGGGAAACGCGGAAATCGCGACGCCGATGCACCGCGATGCGGGCGCGAAGGGCGAGGTCGCGGCGGCCGGATATTCGGTAACGTTACTGACGGATCCGTCCAATCATGAACGGCTCCTGACGCACTCGCTGCTCCCGAATCGCTCGGCGCGAAGTGAATTCGTCCGACATGAGTGCACACGCCAGAGGCACAGATTGGTTTTCTTTCTGGAGGCCGCCATGTCCGGACCAGACCTGAAGAAACTCATCGTCCTCGCCGCAGCCTGCCTGGCTGCGGTTCACGCAACGGCGCAGCAGGCGCCGCTTCCAGTGCCGGCGGAAATCGATGCGACCAAGCCCAAGGGCGACGGCAACGCGAACAAGCCTGCCGAGGCAGCAAGGCAGGAGGCCATCCGCCGGGCGGCCATCAAGAAGTGCGACGACCTCAGGAGCGCGGCAGAGCGATCCGCCTGCGCGGCGCAGGCCGACGCTGACAAGGCCAGGGGCGGCGCGAACAGCGATGCGTCCCTTCCCGACAAACCCGCCGCGCCGGTCGTCGCGCCGAACGGCCAGGCACCAGACAGGAACAGCAAATGAGCAAATCCCCCGGTCACCGGAAACATCCCGGCCACCAGGTCCGTGAAACGCGGCTGCAGCAACCCGTGGAAGTCGAGGCCGAAGGCGTTGTCATCGCCACGTCCAACAATGTCGTGAGGGTCGACGAAGACCACGCTCCCGCCCGCTACTACTTCCCGCGCTCCGACGTGCGGATGGAGAAGCTGGCGCGTTCGCAGACCACCACCGAGTGCCCGTTCAAGGGAACGGCGCACTACTACAGCCTGAATCTCGGCGAGAGACGGCTGGAGGACGCGGTATGGAGCTACGAAGACCCGTACGACGAGCATCAGGGCCTGAAGGCGCGGCTCGCGTTCTACGACGACAAGTTCCCCGAGATCCACGTGCGGGTCGGGTCCGGCGCATGAGCGCCCCCTGCACGTC
This sequence comes from Variovorax sp. 350MFTsu5.1, assembly GCF_048302515.1. Taxonomy (NCBI): domain Bacteria; kingdom Pseudomonadati; phylum Pseudomonadota; class Betaproteobacteria; order Burkholderiales; family Comamonadaceae; genus Variovorax; species Variovorax sp. 350MFTsu5.1. The sequence goes on from NZ_CP157620.1 coordinate 5,087,686, forward strand.
CAGAACTAGAACTTCGTCGCAGCTCTCGGCCGCTGCTCCTCGTCGGCGCTGCTTTCGTCGTCGGCTGTCACGATCCGCAGCCGCGCCTGCTCGTGCCGCAGCGAGAGTTCGCTGCGCCGCTCCTGCGACGGCTCGTCGTCCGCTGCCCCATCGTCGTCGTCGAAGTCGATCAGGAACTGCGATTCCTCGAAGGTGAGGCCGTGGAGCACTTCCTGGCTCCTGGCGTTGATGGCCAGGAGGCCATCCGCCAGCAGGCGGGCGCGCCGCTCGCTCGAAATCCGGAGCATCTGCATGGGGGTCCTTTCCTGGTCCCGGGTTTTTCCCCTGTCCGGATGTTGAACGGCGCACGAGCGCAGCCGGTCGGAAGGCGCAGCGCATCGGCGTGAGAACAGTCCGTCACCGCATCGCGCGTCAGCATGCACTGACGGGCGCATCGCCCAGCGTCCTATCGACGCATCCTCGGTGCTTTCTAGTCTGGATTTCATGCGCCGGACAACCCGAACCGGGTGAACCAGCTATCCGATCCTTTTCCGATCCTTTTCCCGGTTCCATCCTGTGTGCAACGAGCGCCGGCGTTCCAAGGAGATGGACATGACCAAACTCATCTACAGCTGCATTGCCGCATCCTGCCTCACGGCGCTTTCGGCCCATGCGCAGATGAACGCACCCACGGCACCCGCGCCCGATCCGGCAGTCGCCGAACTCAAGGCCGGCCGCGACAAGATCGCAGCCGACTACAAGGCCGACCGCGCAGCCTGCGATGCCATGAAGGACAACGCAAAGGACGTCTGCGTGGAAGAAGCCAAGGGCAAGGAAAAGATCGCCAAGGCCGAACTCGACCAGAAGGTCAGGCCCAGCGACAGCGGCGCCCGCAAGGTGGCCGAGGCCAAGGTCGAGGTGGCCTACAGCATCGCCAAGGAAAAGTGCGACGACCAGAAGGGCGACGCCAAGTCCGCGTGCATGAAGCAGGCCAAGGCCGACGAGGACAAGGGCAAGGCCGAAGTCAAGGCCATGAAGAAGTAGGCCCGCAGCGCAGCGACAGCAGTTCCGCCGGGCATGAAGGAAGAACAGCGGCCGCAGGGTGCCGAACGCGAAGAGCGCCGCGTCTTCGCGTGGGGCATCGTGGCGGCGGTGATCGCGCTGTTGGGCGCGCTTGCCTACTTCCACGTGCTCCAGAAGCGCTTCGAGGTTCCGGTGGAACTGCCGGCCACGCCCACTGCGCCGACCGCGCCGGGCGAACCGGCTCCCGGAACTCCCCGGAGCAGATAGCCCGGTTTCTCCAGCAGCCAGCTTGCCGGCGGCGAGCCATGGCTGCCCATTTCAGAAAAGGATTTCCAGATGCGAAAGATCAACGATGTGATGACCCGCGACGTCGAGGTCATCAGCCCCGATGCGACCATCGCCGAAGCAGCGAAGCGCATGCGCGACGGCGACTTCGGGATGATGCCGGTGGGCGAGAACGACCGCATGGTCGGCGCGATCTCCGACCGCGACATCGCCATCCGCGGCGTGGCCGAGGGCCATGACGGCAACACCAAGGTGCGCGACGTGATGTCCGACGGCATCCGTTGGGCCTACGAGGATGACGCGGTCGACCACGCGGCGCAGATCATGGCCGAGCACCAGATCAGGCGCCTTCCGATCGTCGACCGGGACAAGCGGCTCGTCGGCATCCTCGCGCTCGCCGACGTGGCGGTGAAGGAGCGCAAGACCAAGCCGGCCACGGAAGCGCTCTGCGGCATTTCGCAGCCGGTGCCGGCCTGAGTGCCGCAGTCCGGTTCCAGGCTGGCTTCGATGACTTCAACGAAGTCCATGCTGGTGGCCGGCGCCCTGATGCTGTGCGCCGGACCGGCCGCCGCGCAGCCCGCGGCAGGGCAGCGGCCGCCGGCCGGCACCGGCGAAGCTCAGCCCGGCGCAGACCCGGCAATCATCGTAAAGCCGCCCGGCAACGGCGATCCGCGGCTGGTGAAGCCCGCTCCGCCGCACAGAGACCGGGGCCTGATCGAGAAGCCGCCCGCGGATGCCGTGCCGGGCGAGCGCGATCGCACCAAGCCCCGCGCCGGCCCTCCCCCGCGGTCACGCGCGGACCGCCCATGCAAGGAGTCCACCGAGGATTGCAGGCGGTGAAGCAAGTCACGTCCACAGGAGCTCCCGCAGATGAAGTTCAAGATTCTCAACAAGCAGCCCGAGCGGACCATCGCCCTCGTGTTCGAAAAGGGCGACGACGTCATCCCCATCCTCGAGAGATTCGCGAAAGAGCACGCACTGACCGCCAGCCGCTTCAGCGCCATCGGCGCGCTGCGGTCCGCCGAACTCGGGTATTTCGACTGGGAGCGCAAGGACTACGAGCGCATTCCGGTCGATGAACAGGTCGAGGTGCTTTCGCTCAACGGCGACATCGCACTGGATGGCGACCGGCCCAAGGTGCACGCGCATGCGGTGCTGGGGCGGCGCGGCGGCAGCACCATCGGCGGCCACGTGCTGCAGGCCACGGTGCAGCCCACGCTGGAGGTACTGCTTGTCGAATCGCCAGGCTACCTGCGCAAGACCTGCGACCGCGAAACGGGGCTGGCGCTGATCGACGTCGACGCCTGAGCGGCGTCATTCGCCCCCGTCCTTCGCCTCGTCCTTCGCCTCGTCCTTCGGTTTCTTCGCCTGGATGTCCTCGGTCCACGCCGCCACGTCCTCCTGCGTCATGCCGCTGGCCGGGGTGAGGCGCATGTCCACGTAGCCCATCTGGCGCACGTCGGGCAGGTACTGCTCGCGCGAGAGCAAGGTGCCGGCGCAGACGTGGTCTTCCGGATGCGGCGCCTCGCGCATCTCGTCGGCGAGGCGGCCGATCAGGCGGGCGACCAGCCATGCGGGAATGCGGTGGCGCTCGCCGGGATAGATGTAGCCGAACAGCGTCACGTGGGCCATGAGCACCCGCCAGTGCACGCCGAAGCGCTCCAGCAGGCCGGCCCAGTCGAGGCGCTCCGCGCACGCGAGCATCAGGTGGGCGATGTCGCCTCCGTCGAAGCGCTCGCGCTCCATGATGAAAGCCTTGGACAGCACGCAGTCCTCGGCATTGGCCACGAGCACCGGCACGCCCAGGACCTCGGCACTGCAGTTGCCCCTGAACCAGCGCTCGTCCACCGGGAACAGGCCGTTGCCCGAATTGAAGATCAGGTCGATGAACTCGCGGCCGTCGTGCACCTTGGCCAGCCAGTGCGGGTGGCGCATCTCGGCGCGCCAGCCGTACTTCTGCAGCAATAGCTGCGCGATGCGCTCGTAGTCCTCGCGCCGGATGAAGAGGTCCAGATCCTTGGTCGGGCGGCGGATGCCCGTGTAGCAGGCCTGGGCGAAAGTGCCGCCCACCAGAAAAGGAATTCCGGCGCTGGCAAGCGCGCGCAAGGTCCGCCGGTAGAAGTCGGCCACGCGGGGATCGACCTCGTCCTCGAGCGAAGGCGCGAGAGCGGGAGCAGCAACTGCTGCCGCGGCAACTGCAACGGCCGGATGATCCATGTCGGGCAGCGTAGGTACCGCGAGCGAACCCGGGCCCGGCGCGAACGGCCCCATCGAACGTCGGCGGGCACCTACAGGCGCAGCGGGATGGGGCCGATGAGCATCCATCGCGTGCTGGCGCAGGCTGGCATCGCCATGGCTCATCCCAAGTCTTCTTCTCACGTCCGCTTCGCCGCGGTGGGCGATCTCCATGTCCATCGCGACTCTGCAGGCTCGCTGCACGGCTTCTTCGCGCAGGCCGCCGACGAGGCGGACGCGCTGCTTCTGTGCGGCGACCTCACCGACTATGGCACCGCGGAGGAAGCCAGGATCCTCGCCGCGGAACTGAGCGGCGTGTCCGTTCCCATCGTCGCCGTGCTGGGCAACCACGATTTCGAATCCGGCACACCCGGGCAGGTGGTCGAGGTGCTGGCCCAGGCCGGCGTGCGCGTGCTCGACGGTTCCATCTGCGAGATCGAGGGAGTGGGCATCGCCGGAGTCAAGGGCTTCGGCGGCGGCTTCGGGCGCGGCTCGCTCGGCGCCTGGGGCGAGCCGGCGATCAAGCTCTTCGTGCAGGAAGCGCTGAACGAAGCGATGAAGCTCGAGTCGGCGCTCGCCAAGTTGCGCACCCGGCGCCGCATCGCGCTGCTGCATTACTCGCCCATCGCCGGCACGGTGCAGGGCGAGCCGGTGGAGATCTTTCCTTTTCTCGGCAGCAGCCGGCTTGAAGAGCCGCTGCTGCGCTATCCGATGGATGCCGTGTTCCACGGCCACGCGCACCGCGGCACGCTGCAGGCGCGCACCATCAACGACGTGCCGGTCTACAACGTGGCGAGGCCGCTGCTGCTGCGCAGCCGGCCGGGCGAGCCGCCATATTTTCTGTACGAGCTGCCGCGCGAGGCAGCCGAAGAAGCGGCACCGCCCCCCGCCGCCTGACCTGGCGTTCAACAACGGGCGCGGCTGCCGGCCATGTCCCCGTCTGCCAGCCTGTCCCGTGCCCGGGAATACCCTCTGACGCCCTCCTTGCTACCTTGCCTACATTTCTTGCATGCAAGAAATGGCATTGCTTGCATGCAAAAACCAGGCAAGACAAACAGCAGGTAGACAGACAGGAGACACCCCATGCCCCGCTTCGCCAAGTCGCTTTTCGGTCAGGTGGTCATCGCGCTGGTGCTCGGCGTGCTCGGGGGGCTGCTGGCTCCCGAGTACGCCGTCAAGCTCAAGCCGCTCGGTGACGGTTTCATCAAGCTGATCAAGATGATCATCCCGGTGCTGGTGTTCTGCGTGGTGGTGCATGGCATCGCCGGCGCCGGAGACCTCAAGCGCGTGGGCCGGGTGGGCGTGAAGTCGCTCATCTACTTCGAGGTGCTGACGACCATCGCGCTGGCCATGGGCCTGGTGCTGGCCTTCGTGTTCCAGCCGGGCACGGGCATGAACGTCGACCCGTCGAAGCTCGACCCGGCCGCGATGAGCGCCTATGCCTCGAACGCCGACAAGCTCACGAGCGGCGGCACGGTCGAGTTCCTGATGAAGCTCATCCCGACGACGGTGGTGAACGCCTTCGCCACCGGCGACGTGCTGCAGGTGCTGCTGTTCGCGGTGCTCTTCGGCTGCGCGCTCACGCTGCTGGGCGATCGCGGCAAGCCGGTGGCGGCGGTGATCGACGCAACGTCGCTGGTGCTCTTCAAGATCATGGGCATCATCATCAAGCTGGCGCCGCTGGGCGTGCTGGGCGCCATCGCGTTCACGGTGGGCCAATACGGCATCGGCTCGCTCAAGCAGCTGGGCATGCTGGTGGCGCTCTTCTACGGCGCGGTGCTGGTCTTCGTGTTCGTGGTGCTCGGGCTGGTGATGCGCATGTCGGGCTTCAGCCTGATCAAGCTGCTGCGCTACCTGCGCGAGGAGCTCACCATCGTCTTCGCGACCACCTCGTCGGACAGCGTGCTGCCGCAGGTCATGGCCAAGCTGCGCCGCATGGGCATCCGCGATTCGACGGTGGGCCTGGTGATTCCCACGGGCTACTCGTTCAACCTCGACGCCTTCTCGATCTACATCACGCTGGCGGCCGTGTTCATCGCACAGGCCACCAACACGCCGATCTCGATGGCCGACCTGCTGACCATTCTGGCAATCGCGCTGGTCACCTCCAAGGGCGCCCACGGCGTTCCCGGCTCGGCCATCGTGGTGCTCGCGGCCACGCTGCACGCGATTCCGGCGATTCCCGCCATCGGGCTGGTGCTGGTGCTGTCGGTCGACTGGTTCATGGGCATCGCCCGCGCGCTGGGCAACCTGATCGGCAACTGTGTGGCGACCGTGGCCATCGCCGCCTGGGAAGGCGACATCGACCGCGAACGCGCCCATGCGGTGCTCGACGGCAACTATTCGCCCGACGACGAGCCGCTGGCCGAAGCCGAATCCGGGGCCAGGCCCGTGGTAAACACCGCAGCACACTAATTGATAGAGAAAGAAGCCGGACCGTCAACATGCCCGCCCCCGACGTCAGCCCCACCGTCATCGCCGAACGCGTCGTCGAGGCCATCCTCGCGCAGAAGCTCGCGCCGGGCGAACGGCTGGGCGAGCAGGCGCTGGCGGAGAACTTCTCGGTAAGCCGCACCATGGTGCGCGAGGCGCTGATGCAGCTGCAGGCACGCGGTTTCGTCGAAGTGCAGTCGCGCCGCGGCTGGTATGTGGTGGAGCCCTCGGCCGAGGAAGCGCGCGACGCCTTCTCGGCCCGGCGCATCGTCGAGGCCGGCATCCTCGAGGCCAGCGAAGGCCGGCCGCTAGCGAAGGTGATCCGCAAGCTGCGCGACCACATCGCCGACGAACAGCGCGCCATCGAGGGCGCCGACGCCGCCACCCGCGCTTTCCTGCTGGCCGACTTCCACGTCTGCCTGGCCGAGCAGATGGGGCACCAGCTGCTGGTCGACGTGCTGCGCGACCTGACAGCACGCACCACGCTGGCGGCCACGCTCTATCAGTCGAAACATGAGGCCGGGCAATCTTGCGCGGAGCATGGCGCGATCGTCGCGGCGCTGGAGGCCGGGGACACGGCCGGGGCGCGGCGGCTGATGCTGGAGCACATCGGCAATGTCGAGCGGGCGTTGGAAGTGGATGCTGCGGCCGAGCCGGATGCGACGAGCAGGTTGAGAGCTACGCTGGCGCCGGTGGCGTTGCCGCGGGCGCGGCGCTGAGCGTCGCACGGCCACTCGCTTCGCAACGCGCGGTGTAGCCGGCAATGATTCCGGATTCTAGAAAACGAAATCTTCATCCTCACTCGCCCTCACCACTCAAAGAGCATGCTTCAGGCGCGAAAGAACTCTGACAATCAATTCATCTCGCCGCGCATTCAATTCTTTTTCAAGAGAAAACCATTCGTCAACGAAATTGAAAATTTCCTCATCCCCCTTGCCTTCCTGATTCATTATTTCCGCAACAACCTGACACCCCCCATCTTCGAGTCTGCTTAACTGAATTATCAAATCGAGTTCCTGCGGATAAAAACTTGCATAAGCATAAAAAACTCGTCCATTATCATTCACTCCAGAATTAGTTTGCGCCACGTTGCCCGCAGTTAAGAAATGCGCCCCGATTTCCTTAATATATTTTTCCAAGAAATACTTCATTTGCGATTACTTCTTGCCTTTTGATCGAATTCCACCAAGCAAGCTTTCTGTATATGAATGCGGTTTTCCGGTGCCACGAGTAGCCGACCAAGATTTGAGCTTTTCATCATTTGGATCATCTGCCGGCCGTATAGTGACATGCCCATCAGGTTTGTCATGGATTACGTCCAACCCGCAGGAGCATGCATGTGCGACGTCTAATTCGACATATTTTCCAGAGTCCAATCCACCAACACTTGTAGCAGCAGAAAGCCCAGGCAGTCGACTCCCTTTTCTAACGTCATCCACCCCTGGGCGAGGAGTCATGCTATCGGCAGTTCCAGAGGCATTTCGATAAATGCTTCCGGCTTTAAGTGGTTTTGGTTGAAATACGCTTAAGCCCAGTGGATCGATCCAAATTATTGAGTTGGGGGCATGCGCATGTAAATTGATGCCGCCCAAGATGCTAATTGGATCTTTCGATACGAACCGTCCACTCGCCGGGTCGTAATACCGATACCGGTTGTAGTGCAACCCCGTCTCGTCGTCAAAGTACTGCCCTTGGAAGCGGATAGGGTTGCGGAAGCCAGCCCTCCTGCCTACCTCACTGATCGCCTGCTCGGCCTTCCCCAAAGCCTTGTAGCTCGCCGACCAGGCCACACGCCCCTCATGATCCGTCAGCTCTTGCGGCGTGCCGAGATGGTCACACTGGTAGAACGCGATCTCTTCCTTGCCGAATGGCGCGGGCGTTCGACTTTGTTCCCCATTCCATAGCGAGTCCAGTTCGATGTCGTAGCGTCCGTCGTTGTCGGCCATCAACGCCTTCACATCCGTCGTCTCGCTCAACGCAACCGCCTGAGCCTGCCGGATCTGCACCAACGGCACGAACGAGCCGGGTTCATGGATGTAGTGAACGCTGTCGCCCCGCCACGCATGCTCCTGCCAACCCTCGGTGCTCTGCGTACTCTCGAACGCCAGCGTGTCCCCGTCCCATCCGAACAAGGTACAGGCATGCCTCGTGCGCTTGGCGATGCGCCGACCCAGCGGGTCATAGCTGAAGCTCGTGGTTTCGCCGAAGGTCTCGGCGCTGCGCAAGCGGTTGTAGCCGTCCCAGGTGAACACCGTTTTTTCGCCGTTGCGGCTGCGCTCGATGAGGTTGCCGCGCTCGTCCCACTTGTAGCGGGTGCCGGCGTAGTCCTTGAGCAGGTTGTCCATCAGCTTGCCGGCCAAGCTGAGGCCGTCCCCGCCCGCGCGAACGGCGGCTCGATTGGTGATGCGGCCTGTCGGCTGCACCGTGCCTTCCGCTTCTGAAGAAGGGTTGCCGATGTTCCCCGCCGGATCGAACGCGAAGGTCTCCCGTCCCAGTCGGCTGTTGGCTTCGAGCAGGCGGCCTACCGGGTCATAGCGGTAGCTCAGGTTGCCGCGGCGGCTGTCGCCAATGGCGATCAACTGGCCCGCCTTGTCGTACTGGTAGCTGCGGCGGATGCCGGTGGGATGAAGAGCGTCTCGCCTGGTCTGGGATATCTGCTGCTCCAGCAGTCGGCCGGCCGGGTCGTAGCTCTGTTTCTGCAGGAGCCCATTGGCCTGTTCGCGCCCGATCTCGCGGTGCAGGTCGTCGCGCTCGAAGCCGACGATGTCCTGCCCGTCGACGAGCAATCCGTGCACGTGGCCGGAGCCATAGGTGAGCCACTGCGTCACGTGGCCGTCGGGGCGGATGGTCGCAACGCGCTGGTTGAGTTCGTCGTAGCCGTGCTGCCAGACTGCGGTGAGAGCGCCCTCCACATAGTGCTGATGCTCGCGCGTCAGGTTACCCGCGGGGTCATAGAACCATTGCAGCTTGGCGTCGCTGTTGCCGGCTTCGACCAACCGGCCGTTCCGGTCGTAGGCGAAGCTCTCGGCAACACCGCCGGCCCTGCGCTCGGTCAGGCGGCCGATAGCGTCGAATTGCAGCATCGTGGTGTGATCGCCCTCGGCCACTTCCGCCAAAACTCCCGTGGAGTCTTCATAACGGTACCGTGTGGTCTTGCGGTCGAAGCCCACTTCTTCCAGCAGACGGCCCACGGGGTCATAACGGAAGTCGTAGCGGCTGCCGTTCTCGTTGTGCAGTTCGCTCAAGCGTCCGAGCAGGTCCCAGCGGTACTTGAGCGTGTGCCCCGCCGCATCGGTGCGCCTGGACACGAGGCCGGAGCGCGTGTAGTCATAACTCGTCCTGCGCCCCAGCGCATCGGTGTGCGCAAGCAGGCGTCCCTCGGCGTCATGCACGAAATGCTCGCTGCTGTTGTCCGGCAGGGTGATTTCCTCGAGCTGACCTGGACGGTTGGCGTTCGCCGCAGCGGCAGCGTTCCCGTGCCCGTTCGCCCCGGTGTAGCGATATCGCGTGCCCTGGCCCATGGCATCGATCGCCTTGATAAGGCGCCCCTGCGCGTCGTATTCCCACCGCGTGGTCTTGCCCGAGCAATCGGTGTGGCTGGCAAGTTGCCCAGCGCAGGTGTAGGTCAGCGTCTTGGCGCCGCCCTTCGCATCGGTGATTCGCACGGGCCGGCCGGCCTTGTCGTAGGCGTATGCGGTCTTGTGCCCCAGCGGGTCGATCTCTTCGACGAGGTTGCCGTCGGCGTCGTAGTCGCGCTTCCAGACACCGCCCTCGGCGTCGCGCAGGCCCGTCACGCGTCCGCGCTTGTCGTGCGCGAAGTGCACCTGACTGCCGTCGGCCCGCGTGTGGGTCCGCAGGTTGCCGTCGGCGTCGTAGCTGAAGTCGTCGGTGCTGCCGTCGGTGTGGACATGGCGCGTGATGTTCTTCGCCTCATCGCGAAAGAACCACTCCTGGCGCTTGTCGGGATGGATGATCCGGTAGGTGTAGCCGAGGATGTCGTAGTAGTACCAGGTCTCACCGCCGAGCGCATCGGTCGCATAGGTCAGGCGGATGTTCCTGTCCCACTCGAGCCTGAGGGCGAAGCTCCCGTCATCGCTCCACTCGCGAACCGCCCTGGCATCGACGCCGGTGCCGTCGTACTCGAGGTTGATGCCCCGGCCCGTGCGGTCGGTGTACCGGGTCACGAGATGGCGGCTGTAGCTGTAGTTCCAGGTTTCGCCGTTTTCGTCCTGGGCCGCGACGAGGTCGCCTTCGGCGCCGTGCACATAGCCGGCGAGTTGTCGCACGACCTGGCCGCCCTTGATCTCCCACAGGCTGGCGATCAATCCGCTTCTCGCATCGGGGCGAGTGCCCACGTGGGCCACGGTGACATCACCCTGCTTGCTGACGATGTCGCTCAAGACCTGTTCGCCGGTGGCTGCGATCACATGGTCGTAGCGCAGGCCGATGCTGGCCTCCTTGCCGGCGTGCAGCGCGACAAGCCGGAAGTGCTGTCTGCCTTGCGTAGCGACCTTGCGGGCGGAGGTATCCACCAGCTCGTAGACCTCGCGCCAGTCGCCGGATTCGCCGCTCGATACGGGCCTGCCGAAATCCAGAGCCAACAGCCTCTCGCTCAGCCGCGTGAGCGTCACTTCTTCGATGGCATCGCGGTAGCTCCGGCCCACGGCCAGCAGCGGATAGGCATGGCTGCGGCCGTCCGCGCCGTGATAGACCAGGCTGGGCTCGCCGGCCCGCGGGCCCTGCGTCGGTGTGGCGATGTCCACGCGCGTGCTGTAGGGCGTGAGCCATCTCGCGCCGAGGGTGCCCTCGTCGAAAGCGCCAAGATTGCTGCGATAGGTGCGCGCCCAGGTGATGGGCAACGGCGCAACCAGTGTGAAGTCGACGTGGGTGAAGCTTTCGCAGCCGGTCGCCAGGCTGATGGCGAACCTGCTTGCCGAAGGGACCGTTGTGCCCGAAAGCGGGCAGTTCTTGCAGCCGGGGTCGCCGTGGGCCGGCGCCTGTACACGCACGTGCTCGACCCGGGTGCCGGGCCTGCTCTTGGTTGCTTCGGCACCTGCACCTGGCGACATGATGGCCGCGCGCAGGCTCTTCTTCTGCGCCATGGCCGACAGCAGCTGGCGCAGCAGCCACATGATGCTGCCCTGCAGTTCCTGGTTGGCGAGGTCGGTCAGTTGCCTGCGGAAGTCCGCCTTCAAGGCAACCAGGCTCTCGATCACCTCGTTGACCCTGGCCCTGACGCTTTCGGGCAGGTAGGCTGCGGCCTTCCTTGCGGCGTAGTTGGCGGCGCGCCTGGCCGTGCCCTCGGAGTACTTCACCGCGCGGCGCCACATGCCGCTCCACGTGCTTTGGGTCCTGGGGTCGTAGTCGTTGGTTTCGGGGGCACCCGGCCTGGCGACGGTGAAGAGGTCCTGCCCGCCGAGCACGCGCTGAAGGATGCCGATCAGGTTGTCCAGGATGCTGTCGGAGAGCCTCGCGCAATCTTCCAGAATGCCCGAGAGCCTTGCGATGGCGCCGTCGATGAAGGTCTCCAGCTCACCGACGATGGATGCATTCAGGTGCCCCACCAGCATGGTGACGATGGTCTGGCCGAGATTCCTGGCCCCGTGCAGGAGTTCCTGCCTGACGAGGTGCAGCGTGGGCCGCAGGCTCATGCGCGCCGCGGCCATGGTGGGCGGCGCTGGAATCAGGCCGATGAGATTGATGCCGAGGCTCGCCCAGTTCAGGAACCTCGTGACGGCATCGGTGGACTTCTTGTCGAGGATGGTGACGATGTCGAGAAACACATCCACCAGCGCCATGATGTTGCCCACGATGGGGATGCTGCCCAGCACCGTGGTCAGCCGGTCGAGCGTGACATAGCCGCCGGTGAAGGACCGCAGCCATTCGTCCACCGCCTTGCTCGCGGCGGCGATGTCTTCCTTGGCGATGGTGTTCAGCGGGGCGACGGCCGTCTGGGGCTCGCGCTCGGCGATAGATGTCGGCGCGGGCTGGCCTTGACGTGTGCCCGATGGTGGCCGCTGCGGCGTGCCTGGTCCCATAGTCCAGTCTCCCTGACTGCGTCTGTTTGTTTCGTGAAGATCAATTGGGAAAGAAAAGAGGCTCGGCCGCGCAATCGGGCTGCCGGCTTGCAGAGTTACGGCGCCTCTGCCGACGGGTTCTGAATCCGGACGTGCAGGACCATTGCCGGATCAATGCCTGCAGGCACGACAGGAATCCCGGAGCAATTCGTGCCGCACGAATTGCAATTGCAAATTGAGCTCACGCTCACCTCCCTCTTTTATTTCTTGCAGAAAATCCTAGGACGCAAGCCGATGCGAATGCGGGCATCTGAAATAAACGAGCGGGCTTTGGTGCGATTTGTCTCGATATTCCCAACGCAGGAAAGCAGATCCTCGATCGCTCGAGCGAGCCGAAGCCGGCAAATGGGTTCTGCTGTCGCTGCGCTCGGCTACAGTCCGAGACACGTATGAACTCACCCCAACTCCAGCGCGGCGTGTTCCTCGCCCTTCTCGCCGCCGTGACCGTCGCCTTCCTCTGGGTGCTGATGCCGTTCTTCGGCGCGGTGCTGTGGGGCGTGGCGCTGGCGATCCTGTTCACGCCGCTCTACAAGCGGCTGCTGAAGACGATGCGCGGCAAACCCAATGCGGCGGCGCTGTCGACGCTGGCGATCTGCCTGTTCATCGTGATCCTGCCGCTGGCCATGGTGGGGGTGTCGCTGGTGCAGGAGATCGCGCTGGTCACACAGAGCATCCGCTCGGGCCAGATCAACTTCGCGGCCTACTTCCAGCAGATCCTCGACGCCTCGCCGCAGTGGCTGCTGAACCTGGTGGAGCGCTTCAACCTGGGCGACATGGCGGCATGGCAGGCACGCATCTCGGCGGCCGCCGGGCAGGCCAGCCAGATCATCGCGAGCCAGGCACTGGCCATCGGCCAGAACACTTTCGACTTCATCGTCAGCTTCTTCGTGATGCTGTACCTGCTGTACTTCCTGGTGCGCGACGGCTCCGACCTTTCCAAGCGGATGCGCGACGCGCTGCCGCTGGCCAAGCCCCACACGCACTACCTGCTGAACAAGTTCACCACCGTGATCCGGGCCACGGTCAAGGGCAACGTGGCCGTGGCGGTCGCGCAGGGCGCGCTGGGCGGGCTGGCCTTCTGGTTCCTCGGCGTGCAGGGCGCACTGCTGTGGGCGGTGCTGATGGCATTTCTCTCGCTGCTGCCGGCCGTGGGCGCGGCGCTGATCTGGGGGCCGGTGGCCATCTACTTCCTGGCCACGGGGCATTTCTGGCAGGGCGGCGTGCTGATCTTTGTGGGCGTGTTCGTCATCGGCCTGGTCGACAACATCCTGCGCCCCGTGCTGGTGGGCAAGGACACGCAGATGCCCGACTACATCGTGCTGATGTCGACCATCGGCGGCATGGCGATCTTCGGCATCAACGGCTTCGTGATCGGGCCGGTCATCGCAGCGCTGTTCATGGCGGCATGGAGCCTCTTTGCCGACTCCGGCCATGTGGGCCCAGGGCACGAGCGGGCCGAGGACGCACAGCCCAGACAAGTCGCCAAGGACGAAAAAGCCGGCTGAAGCCGGCGCCGTCCGCTCCCCGCCGCGCGCATTTCGCGCGCGCAATCCCGCATTCCGTCGCATGAGGCTGGGCGCCGCGCCCGGCCTGCGGGATCGTCGGGCCTCCAACAACCAACGAGGCCCGTCATGCAACTCCGCCTTCCCCCGTTCCGCCCCGCCGTGCGCGCCCTGTGCGCGGCCGCGATCCTCGCGCCCCTGGGCGCCCTCGCCGCCGACCTGAGCCTGAGCGTCGCCGACGGCCCGGCCGCGGACGCCACGCTCTACGTCGCGGTGTACGGCGACGCCGCCAGCTACACCGACGGCAAGCCCGTGGCCTCGCAGACCGCACCGATGCGCGAGGGCAAGGCCCGCCTGCTGTTCACCGGCCTGGCGCCCGGGCGCTACGCGCTGCGCGTGTTCGCCGACGAGAACGGCAACGGCAAGCTCGACACCAACCTCATGGGCATGCCCATCGAGCGCTACGGCTTCTCGAACGACGCCAAGGGCAACCGCGCGGCGCCCGGCTTCGACGCGGCGGCGATCAGTGTCGAGGCCGACATGCAGACGGTCATCCACCTGCACTGAAGACGAAGGGAGACAGCCATGGAACGACGCGAACTCCTGCGCCTGCTGGCTTCGGCCGGTGCCCTCCCCCTTCTGGCGCCGCTGGCGCGGGCAGCCGGCACGGAGGACGACTGGCAGGTCCAGTTCGAAGCCTCCGGCGCCCCCTGGAAGACCGGCTTCGCCACGCCCCGGGACGACATCCCGCTCACCCGCGCCACCGTGCGCGGCCGCTTCCCCGATGCCGTCGCTGGAACGCTGTTCCGCATCGGCCCGGCCGGCCATGACCTGGGCGGCGAGCGCTACCACCACTGGTTCGACGGCGACGGCATGGTGCACCGCTTCGTGATCGAGGGCACCGACGTGCGGCACCAGGGCCGCTACGTCGCCACGCCCAAGCGCGTGGCCGAGACGAAAGCCGGCCGCCGCCTGTTCGAGGCCTTCGGCACCACTCCGCCGGGCGTCGAGCCGCCGACCTCGGCCGACAGCATCAACGTCGCCAACACCAGCGTGCTGCCGATGGGCGGCGAGGTGCTGGCGCTGTGGGAAGGCGGCTCGGCCACGCGCATCGACGCGAGCACGCTCGACACGCTGGGCGTGAAGACCTGGCGCGCCGATCTCGCGGGCATGCCGTTCTCGGCCCATCCCAAGATCGATCCGGACGGCACGGTGTGGAATTTCGGCGTGAGCTCCGGCCAGGGCCTGCTGGCGCTGTACGAGATCGCGCCCGAAGGCACGCTGCGTCGCGCTGCTGTGGTGCCGGTGGCCGACATGCCAATGGTCCACGACTTCGCCGTGACCGAGCGGCACCTGGTGTTCCTGCTGCCGCCGCTGGTCTACGACGGCAAGCGCAAGACGGACGGCACGAGTTTTCTCGATGCGCACGTCTGGCGGCCCGAGCTCGGCATGCGCGCGCTGGTGGTCGACAAGCAGAACTGGGAGCGCCGCCAGATGCTCGCGCTGCCGGCGGGCTTCCTGTTCCATGTCGGCAACGCCTGGGAGGAAGACACGCCGCGCGGCACGCAGATCCACATCGACTACGTGCGCTCTGACAACGCCGACTCGGTGTTCATCAGCAACCGCGAGGTGATGCGCGCGCGCCGCGTGAAGACCACCGAGCCGCACCTGACTGTCGCCACGCTGAATCTGTCCACCGGCCGGGCCACGCAGACGGCGCTGGCGCAGGAGGCCGAGTTCCCGCGCATCGATCCGCGCCGCGTCGGCCTGCGGCATCGCCAGGTGGTGCACGCCACGCAGATCCGGCGCGACCTGCCCGGCTTCGGCGCCGTCGCGCGCACCGACGTGGAAACCGGCCGCAGCCAGCGCTTCAGCTACGGCGCGCAGACCATGGTGGAAGAGCACGTCTTCGTGCCCGACGGCTCGAAGCCGGGCTGGGTGCTGGGCACGGCCTTCGACTTCGGGCGGCAGAAGACGGTGCTGTCGTGCTTCGCGGCCGACAACCTGGCGACGGGACCGGTGGCACAGGCTACGCTGCCCTACGCCCTGCCGCTGGGGCTGCACGGCGCCTTCGTGGCGGCCTGAGGCCGTGGCGAGGAGGCGCTCAGGCCTCCCACCAGCCCTCCTCGAAGCGCCCCTGCAGGAAGGCCACGAAGCCCGACACCTTGCCCGGCACCAGCTTGGGCGAGGGGAAAACGGCGTGGATCTCCTGCTCGGGCAGCGCATGGTCGCCCAGCACCTCGCGCACCTTGCCGGCCGCCAGCGAATCGCTGGCCACGTAGCGCGGCATGAGCGCGATGCCCAGTCCGTCGCGCGCCGCCGCCAGCACGGCCGAGAGGTTGTTCGAGCGGAAGCGGCCCGACACGGGCACGGTGACCGGCTCGCCCCTGGGCGTGTGCATGCGCCAGAACTCGTCGCCCACCACGCTGCTGTAGATCAGCGCCACGTGCGCGCTGAGGTCCTGCGCGCGCTTCGGCGTGCCGTGCTTCTTCAGGTAGGCGGGCGAGGCGACCATGACCCACGGGTTGGCGCCCAGGTAGCGCGCGCCCAGCGACGAGTCGGCGAGCTTGCCCATGCGGATGGCCACGTCGATGCCTTGCGCGATCAGGTCCACGTAGCGGTCCTCGAAGCTCAGGTCGAGCTGCACCTGCGGATGCCGGTTCATGTATTCGAGCGCCAGCGGCACCACCACGCGACGCCCGAAGGCCACCGAGGTACCCACGCGCAGCAGGCCCTGCGCCTGGGTCTGCCGCAGCTGCACGATGCTGTCGGCCTCCTCGGCCTCGCGCACGATGGTCTTGCACTTCTCGTAGTAGAGCGCGCCCGGCTCGGTGAGGCTCACGCCGCGCGTGTTGCGGTTGAGAAGGCGCACCTTCAGCCGCTCCTCGGTGGCGGCGACCTGCTTGGTTACCGTGGGCTGCGTGGTGTTGAACTCGCGCGCGGCCTTCGAGAAGCTGCCCGTCTCGACCACGCGCACGAACATTTCCATTGCCAGCAATCTGTCCATGGGCCGGATGGTAGTCACTTATTCCAGCCTGGAATAGGTTTTATGGTCCGCAGCCGTCTTCTTGGAATCCGCCCGGATTTCTACAGTGAGCCCATCCCAAAGGAGACTCAGATGGCAAAGATGACAGCGGTCCAGGCCGCGGTTCTGGTGATGGAAAAGGAAGGCGTGACGCAGGCCTTCGGCGTTCCGGGCGCGGCGATCAACCCGATGTATTCGGCACTGCGCCAGCGCGGCAGCATCGCGCACATCCTGGCGCGCCACGTGGAAGGCGCCTCGCACATGGCCGAGGGCTACACCCGCGCGGTGGCCGGCAACATCGGCGTGTGCATCGGCACCTCGGGCCCGGCGGGCACGGACATGATCACGGGCCTGTACTCGGCCTGGGCCGATTCGATTCCCATCCTGTGCATCACCGGCCAGGCGCCGCGCGCGCGGCTCTACAAGGAAGACTTCCAGGCGGTGGACATCGAGTCGATCTCCAAGCCCGTCACCAAGTGGTCGGTCACGGTGCGCGAGCCGGGCCAGGTGCCGCAGGTGTTCCAGCAGGCCTTCCACCTGATGCGCTCGGGCCGTCCGGGCCCGGTGCTGATCGACCTGCCCTTCGACGTGCAGATGGCGCAGATCGAGTTCGACATCGACAGCTACGAGCCCCTGAAGCCCTACAAGCCGGCCGCCACGCGCGCCCAGATCGAGAAGGCCATCGGCATGCTCAACGCGGCCGAGCGCCCGCTGATCGTGGCCGGCGGCGGCGTCATCAACGCCGACGCATCCGACCTGCTGGTGCGCTTTGCCGAAGCCACCGGCGTGCCGGTGATTCCCACGCTCATGGGCTGGGGCTCCATTCCGGACAACCACCCGCTCATGGCCGGCATGTGCGGCCTGCAGACCAGCCACCGCTACGGCAACGCCACGATGCTGGCCAGCGACTTCGTGCTGGGCATCGGCAACCGCTGGGCGAACCGCCACACCGGCTCCGTCGACGTCTACACCAAGGGCCGCACCTTCGTGCACGTGGACATCGAGCCCACCCAGATTGGCCGCGTGTTCACGCCCGACTTCGGCATCGTGTCCGACGCCAGGGCCGCGCTGGAACTCTTCGTCGAGGTGGCCGAAGAGATGAAGGCCGCGGGCCGCCTCACCGATCGCCGCGACTGGGCCAAGGCATGCATCGAGCGCAAGAAGACGATGCTGCGCAAGACCAACTTCGACGAAGTGCCGATGAAGCCGCAGCGCGTGTACCAGTGCATGAACAACAACTTCAGCACCGATACCTGCTACGTGAGCACCATCGGTCTCTCGCAGATCGCAGCCGCGCAGTTCCTGCACGTGTACAACCCGCGCCACTGGATCAACTGCGGCCAGGCCGGCCCGCTGGGCTGGACCATTCCCGCCGCGCTGGGCGTGCGTGCCGCCGATCCCACGCGCAAGATCGTCGCGCTCTCGGGCGACTACGACTTCCAGTTCATGATCGAGGAGCTGGCCGTGGGCGCGCAGTTCAAGCTGCCGTACATCCACATCGTGGTCAACAACTCCTACCTCGGCCTGATCCGCCAGGCACAGCGCGGCTTCGAGATGGACTACTGCGTGCAGCTCGCGTTCGACAACATCAACGCGGCGCCCGACGCGGGCATCGAGAGCAGCTACGGCGTCGACCACATGAAGGTGGTCGAGGGCCTGGGCTGCAAGGCGATCCGCGTGAACCGCCAGGAAGAGATCGCGCCGGCCATCCGCCGCGCCGAGGCCCTGATGGCCGAGTTCAGCGTGCCGGTGGTGATCGAGGTGATGCTGGAGCGCGTGACCAACATCGCGATGGGCACCGAGATCGACAACATCACCGAGTTCGAGCCGCTGGCCGAGACCCCGGCCGACGCGCCGACGGCTGTTGCGGCGCTGCTGGACTGATCAAGGACCGCTGAATACGGGCAGCCGAACGCAGAAGGAATACAAAAACTACGCAGAAGTCGCAGAAGAAAACTTCTTTGGTTTTCCTTCTGCGACCTCTGCGAAACCTTCGCGACTTCTGCGTTCGGTTCCCGATCCCTCATGAACGACTGAAAGACCCGACATGCCCAAGTTCGCAGCCAACCTCACGATGCTCTTCACCGAGCTGCCCTTCATGCAGCGCTTCGAGGCCGCCGCCAAGGCCGGCTTCAAGGGGGTGGAGTACCTCTTCCCCTATCCCTTCGAGAAGAAGGAACTCGCCGCCGCCCTGCGCGCCAACGGCCTGGAGCAGGTGCTGCACAACCTGCCGGCCGGCGACTGGGACAAGGGCGAGCGCGGCATCGCCTGCCATCCCGACCGCACGGGCGAGTTCGCCGAAGGCATCGGCATGGCGATCGACTACGCCACCGCCCTGGGTTGCCCGCAGGTCAACTGCCTCGTGGGCAAGGTGCCTGCCGGCGTCGACAGGGGCGCGGCGCACAAGACCGTGGTCGCCAACCTGCGCCTCGCCGCGCGCGAGCTCGAAGCAGCGGGCCTGCGCCTGCTGGTCGAGCCCATCAACACCTTCGACATCCCGGGCTTCTTCCTCACGCGCACCGACCAGGCGCTGGCGCTGATCGACGAGGTCGGCTCGGCCAACCTGCGGGTGCAGTACGACATCTACCACGCGCAGCGCATGGAAGGCGAGCTGGGCAACACGCTCTCGAAGAACCTGGCACGCATCGGCCACATCCAGCTGGCCGACAACCCGGGCCGCGGCGAGCCGGGCACGGGCGAGATCAACTACCCGTGGCTCTTCAGGCACATCGACGCGCTGGGCTACGACGGCTGGATCGGCTGCGAGTACAAGCCCCGCGCCACTACGGTCGAGGGCCTCGGATGGCGCCACGCGCTCACGCAGCAGCAATGAAATGAATGACTGACATCGGAAAAGGAACAAGAACATGACGACCCAGCAACAGAAGATCGGATTCATCGGCCTCGGCATCATGGGCGCGCCCATGGCGGGCCACCTGCTCGAGGCGGGCTACCAGCTCTTCGTGAACACGCACGGCAACACGCCCGAGCCCTTCGTGTCGAAGGCCACCATCTGCGCCTCGGCGGCGGAGGTGACACGCCAGTCCGACGTGGTCTTCATCATGGTGCCGGACACGCCCGACGTGGAGAAGGTGCTCTTCGGCGCACCCGGCGCCGAGGGCGTGGCCGACGGCCTGAAGGGCTCCAGCGGCAAGATCGTGGTGGACTGCAGCTCCATCGACCCGATCGCCACCAAGGACTTCGCGCGCCGCATCACCGCGCTGGGCGCCGGCTACATCGACGCACCGGTCTCCGGCGGCGAGGTGGGCGCCAAGGCCGCGAGCCTCACGATCATGTGCGGCGGCGACGAAGGCACCTTCGGGCGCGTGAAGCCGCTGCTCGACCGGATGGGCAAGAACGTCACGCTCGTGGGCGGCGCCGGCGACGGCCAGGTCTGCAAGGTGGCCAACCAGATCATCGTGGCGCTGAACATCGCGGCCGTAGGCGAGGCGCTGGTGTTCGCGTCGAAGGCCGGGGCCGATCCGGCGAAGGTGCGTCAGGCGCTGATGGGCGGCTTCGCGAGCTCGCGCATCCTCGAAGTGCACGGCGAGCGCATGATCAAGCGCACCTTCGCACCGGGCTTTCGCATCGGGCTGCACCAGAAGGACCTGAACCTCGCGATGCAGAGCGCCCGTTCATTGGGCGTCTCGCTGCCGCAGACGGCCGGCGCGGCGCAGCTCATGAATGCCTGCGCAGCACTGGGCTACGGCCAGCTCGACCACTCGGCGCTGGTGCGCGCGCTGGAGGCGCTGGCGCAGCACACAGTCACGCCTGATTGAGATTCTTCGAAAACGGACTTCCGAACGCAGAAGAAATACAAAAGCTACGCAGAAGTCGCAGAAGAAACCATGAAATCCTTTTTTGGTTTTCCTTCTGCGACTTTCGCGAAACCTTCGCGACCTCTGCGTTCGGCTGTCCGCTTTACTTCAACGCTTCCAGCGATTCCTTCAGGTTGCGGCGGCGCCAGGCCCAGGTCTTCACGGCCTGCGGCAGGATGCCCAGGCACGAGGCGTAGTACGTCACCTTGAAGCCCCAGAAGCGCGGACCGATGGGCGTGTTGCGGAACAGGTCGCCGGCCAGGATGGACAGCAGCGCCTCCTGCATGCGCCAGATGTTGCGTGGGGCCATGAACAGGCGCCGGATGGCCGGCGAGGTGATGCGGTAGATGAACCACGAGAACATCTTCGGTCCGTGCTTCATCACCTTCTCGTAGTGCCGGAAGGCGCGCTCGGCCTCCTTCATCTCGCCCTTGAGCCAGTGGTCGGCACAGGTCGCGGCCTCGAAGCCGCTGTTCATCGCCAGGTACACGCCCGAGGAGAACATCGGGTCGACGAAGGCATAGGCGTCGCCCACCATCATGAAGCGGTCGCCGCGGCAGAACTTGGAGTCGTAGGCGTAGTTGCCGGTGGAGGTGGCGCCTTCCATCAACGTGGCGTTCTTCAGCCGGTCGGCGAGCTTGGGCGCGAGCGCGATGGTTTCCATCAGGAACTCCTCGAGCGAGCCCTTGCGGCGCTTGAAGTAGGCGGGAGAAGCCACCGCGCCGACGCTCACCGTGCCGTCCTTCAGCGGGATGTACCAGAACCAGCCGTGATCGAACCAGAACAGCGTGATGTTGCCCTCGAAGCGGCCCGGCCGCCGCTCGGCGTTGGCGAAGTGGCCGAACAGCGCCGCGCTGGCGTGCTTGCGGTTGCGGCGCTTGGCGTCGAACTGGTTCGACAGCAGGGTGTCGCGCCCGCTGGCGTCGATCACGAAGCGCGGGCGCCAGGTGGTCTCGGTGCCGTCGTCGGCCTTGACCTTCACCAGCGGCCTGTTGTCGGGCGTCCCTTTGCCGGCATCCATGTCCACGCCGGTGACGCGCTGTCCCTCGAAAGTGCGCGCGCCGCGGTTGCCGGCGTGGCGGAACAGCAGTTCGTCGAACTCGGAGCGGCGCACGTGCACCGCGTAGGGAAAGCTCTTGTCCATCGCCTCGGCGAAGTGGAACTGGCTGGAGTGGTCGTGCCAGGGCGAGACGAACTCGGCACCGTGCTTGCGGATGCCGATGGCCTCGACCTCGGTGCGCACGCCGAGGCGGTCGAACAGCGGCATGTTCATCGGCAGCAGCGATTCGCCGATGTGGAAGCGCGGATGCTGCGCCTTCTCGATCAGCACCACGTCGTGCCCTTTGTCCGCGAGCAGCGCGGCCACCGTGGAGCCCGATGGGCCGCCTCCGATGACCACGACGTCGGGATCGTTGCTGTTGAAAGGTCCGGATGCCATGCGAGTTGCCCCTCTTTTCGCGGTGTTTTCGTTGTCGGCGATACCCCCGGCTCGATGCCCGGCTGGATGGCCGGTCCGTTAACCAGTTGGTAACGATCGGCAGTTTAGCGAACCCCAGAGCCCCCTCCCATCCGCCGGAACCCCGCCTTATCGAGCGGAAGCTATGGGTCCAGGCGTTTTCGGCATTTCCCCAGTAATAGGAGGCCCTGCTTTTGCGGTAGCCTCATTGCCCGTCAGAAACAAGGAGACTTTCATGGCTGCACCCCTTTCCCCCGCAGAAGAAGCACTTCGCGAGGCAGCGCGCGAATACCACCGCTCGCCCGTCAAGGGCAAGATCTCGATCACCCCGACCAAGCCCCTGCTGAACCAGCGCGACCTGTCGCTGGCCTATTCGCCCGGCGTGGCCTATCCCTGTCTCGACATCGCCGCCGACCCGGCAACCGCCTCCGAATACACCGCCCGCGGCAACCTCGTGGGCGTAGTCACCAACGGCACCGCCGTGCTGGGCCTGGGCGACATCGGCCCGCTGGCCGCCAAGCCCGTGATGGAAGGCAAGGGCTGCCTGTTCAAGAAATTCGCCGGCATCGACGTGTTCGACATCGAGCTGGCAGAGCGCGACCCCGACAAGCTGGTCGACATCATCGCGGCGCTGGAGCCGACGCTGGGCGGCATCAACCTGGAAGACATCAAGGCGCCCGAGTGCTTCTACATCGAGAAGAAGCTGCGCGAGCGCATGAACATCCCGGTGTTCCACGACGACCAGCACGGCACGGCCATCATCTCGGCCGCCGCCCTGCTCAACGGCCTGGAGCTGGTGGGCAAGAAGATCGAGGAAGTGAAGATCGCCGTCTCGGGCGCGGGCGCAGCCGCCATCGCCTGCCTGGACGTGATGGTCGGCCTGGGCGCCAAGCCCGCCAACATCCACGCCTGCGACTCCAAGGGCCTGATCTACATGGGCCGCGCGGGCGGTTTCGACGAATCCAAGGCACGCTACGCCCAGAAAGACACCGGCGCCCGCACCCTGGCCGACGTGGTGAAGGACGCCGATGTGTTCCTGGGCTGCTCGGCCCCGGGCGTGATGACCGCCGAGATGGTCAAGACCATGGCGAGCCAGCCCATCATCCTGGCGCTGGCCAACCCCGAGCCCGAGATCCGCCCCGAGCTCGCCAAGGCCGTGCGGCCCGACTGCATCATCGCCACCGGCCGTTCGGACTACCCGAACCAGGTCAACAACGTGCTGTGCTTCCCGTACATCTTCCGCGGCGCGCTCGACTGCGGCGCCAGCAAGATCACCGAAGAGATGAAGCTGGCCTGCGTGCGCGAGATCGCCGAGCTCACCAAGGCCGACATCAGCGAAGAGGTGGCCACCGCCTACGCCGGCCAGGAACTCTCCTTCGGCCCCGACTACATCATTCCCAAGCCCTTCGACTCGCGCCTGATCCTGCGCATCGCGCCGGCCGTGGCCAAGGCAGCGGCCGCCTCGGGCGTGGCCACGCGCCCGATCGAGGACATGGACGCCTACCGCCAGCACCTGACGCGCTTCGTCTATCAGACGGGCATGTTCATGCGCCCGGTGTTCAGCGCCGCGAAGATCGCCACCGCCAAGCGCGTGGCGTACGCCGAGGGCGAGGACGAGCGCGTGCTGCGCGCCGCGCAGTGGGCCGTCGACGAAGGCCTGGCCAAGCCGATCCTGGTGGGCCGCCCCGCCGTGATCGACGCGCGCATCAAGAAGGCCGGCCTGCACATCCGCGCGGGCGTCGACTTCGAGATCGTCAACCCCGAGGACGATCCGCGCTTCCGCACCTACTGGGAGAGCTTCCACAAGATCATGGGCCGCCGCGGCGTGACGCCGGAGGCCGCCAAGACGATGGTGCGCCGCTCCAACACCACCATCGCCGCGCTGATGATGCACCTGGGCGACGCCGACGCCATGATCTGCGGCCTGGTCGGGCGCTTCGACGTGCACCTGGAGCACATCCGCAACCTGATCGGCCTGAAGCGCGGCGCGCCGGGCTTCGCGACGCTGAACGCGCTCACGCTCGACAAACGCACGGTGTTCATCACCGACACCAACGTGAACGAAGACCCCAGCGCCGAGCTGCTGGCCAGCATCGCGGTGATGGCCGCCGAGGAAGTGCGCCGCTTCGGCCTGCCGCCGAAGGTGGCGTTTCTCTCGCACTCGAACTACGGCACCTCCAGCCGCTCGTCGGCCCGCAAGATGCGGCTGGCGCGCGACCTGTTCGCGCAGATGGCGCCCGACATCGAATGCGACGGCGAGATGCACGGCGACGCGGCGCTGTCGGAGGAAATCCGCCGCACCGCACTGCCCGAGACCACGCTCAGCGGCGAGGCCAACCTGCTGGTGTGCCCGAACCTCGACTCGGCCCACATCCTCTACAACGTGCTGAAGATGACCGGCGCCAACGGCATCACCGTGGGCCCGGTGCTGCTGGGCGCCGCGAGTTCGGCGCACGTGCTCACGCCTTCGTCGACGGTGCGCCGCATCATCAACATGACTGCGCTGGCGGTGGCGAAGGTCACGGTCGACAAGTAAGAAGCGGGAAAGAAGCGGGCCTGGCGCCCGCTTTGAGTGCTCGAAACGCGGCCTCGGCCGCGTTTTTGCATTGACGGGGTGCAGATCGCGCCCTTGGCGCACTACTTCGATTCGCGAGGAAGGGTTCGCACCAATCACGTGCGGGCACCGTTTTTGCTTGAATGCAGAAGCATTCAATCCCCTTTCATCCAACGGATCGATCTCCGCATGAACAAGCGCCAACTGCTCCAGTCCTTCCTCGCCGCCTCGGCCATCAGCTTCGGCCTCGCACCGGCCTTTGCGCAGAGCCCGACGCCGATCAAGTTCCAGCTCGACTGGCGCTTCGAGGGACCGGCGGCGCTGTTCCTTCATCCCGCCGCCAAGGGCTACTTCAAGGCCGCGGGCCTCGACGTGACCATCGACGCGGGCAACGGCTCGGGCGGCACGGTCACGCGCGTGGCCTCGGGCGCCTACGACATGGGCTTCGCCGACCTTGCGGCGCTGATGGAGTTCCATGCCAACAACCCCGACAGCCCCAACAAGCCGGTCGCGGTGATGATGGTCTACAACAACACGCCGGCCTCGGTCATGACGCTCAAGAAGAGCGGCATCACCAAGCCTTCGGACCTCACGGGCAAGAAGCTCGGCGCGCCGGTGTTCGACGCGGGCCGCCGCGCCTTCCCGATCTTCGCCAAGGCCAACAACATCGGCACGGTCAACTGGACCGCCATGGACCCGACGCTGCGCGAGACCATGCTGATGCGCGGCGACATCGACGCCATCACCGGCTTCACCTTCACCTCGCTGCTCAACCTGGAAGCGCGCGGCGCCAAGACCGCCGACGTGGTGATCCTTCCCTACCCCGACTACGGCGTGAAGCTGTACGGCAACGTCATCATCGCCTCGCCCAAGCTCATCAAGGAGAACCCGGCGGCGGTGAAGAAATTCCTCTCGGCCTTCGCCAAGGGCGCGAAGGAAGTGATCGCCAATCCGGCCGTGGCCATCGAGTCGGTGAAGGCGCGCGACGGCATCATCGACAGCAAGCTCGAGACGCGCCGCCTGCAGCTGGCCATCGACACCGTCATCAACAGCGCCGATGCGCGCGCCGAGGGCTTCGGCGCGGTCAACGCGGGCCGCATGTCGCTGATGGCCTCGCAGGTTTCGGACGCCTTCAACACCAAGACGCGCGTGAGCCCCGACGCGGTGTGGACCGCAGCACTGCTGCCGCCCGCGGCCGAACTGAACATCCTGAAGAAGTGATGGCAGCCGCATCACAGGACGCGGCCCCCTTCGTCGACTTCCAGGACGTCTGGCTCGCCTACAACGAGGAGCTGCTGCGCGCCAACCACTTCGCGGTCGAGGCCATCGACCTGAAGGTGAAGCGCGGCGAGTTCATCGCCATCGTCGGGCCCTCGGGCTGCGGCAAGTCGACCTTCATGAAGCTCTCCACCGGGCTGAAGATGCCGTCGATGGGCAAGATCCGCATCGACGGCCAGCCGGTGACCGGGCCGCTGAAGATCTCGGGCATGGCCTTCCAGGCGCCCTCGCTGCTGCCGTGGCGCACCACGGTCGACAACGTGCTGCTGCCGCTGGAGATCGTCGAACCCTACCGCTCCAGCTTCAAGGCGAAGCGCAAGGAGTACGAGGAGCGCGCCCGCCGCCTGCTGCAGAAGGTGGGCCTGGGCGGCTATGAAGACAAGTTCCCGTGGCAGCTCTCGGGCGGCATGCAGCAGCGCGCGAGCATCTGCCGCGCGCTCATCCACGAGCCCAAGATGCTGCTGCTCGACGAGCCCTTCGGCGCGCTCGACGCGTTCACGCGCGAGGAGCTGTGGTGCATCCTGCGCGACCTCTGGACCGAGCAACAGTTCAACGTGATCCTGGTGACGCACGACCTGCGCGAATCGGTGTTCCTCGCCGACACGGTGTACGTGATGAGCAAGAGCCCGGGCCGCTTCGTCGTGAAGCGCGAGATCGACCTGCCGCGTCCGCGCGAGCTCGAACTCACCTATACCAAGGAGTTCACCGACATCGTGCTGGAACTGCGCGGCCACATCGGCGCCATCCGCAACACCGGCGCGAGCGCAGCCCAGTCCGCCGCGGCGGTGTCTCACTGAGGGCGCGCACATGAAGAACACCAAGCAAATCGAACGCTGGTCGCCCTGGCTGCTGCTCGTGGCGGTGATCCTGCTGTGGCAGGTGATCTGCTCGGCCTTCGAGGTTTCGGACTTCATCTTCCCGAGCCCGTGGCGCATCTGGAACCAGTTCTGGGAATTCAAGGAAGTCATCGCGGGCCACGCCTGGCGCACCTTCTGGGTCACGATGGCAGGCTTCGGCCTCGCAATCGTGGTGGGCGTGCTGCTGGGCTTCGTCATCGGCAGTTCGCGCATCGCGTACGCGGCGATCTACCCGCTCATGACGGCCTTCAACGCGCTGCCCAAGGCGGCCTTCGTGCCGATTTTGGTGGTGTGGTTCGGCATCGGCATCGGGCCGGCGATCCTCACGGCATTCCTCATCAGCTTCTTCCCGATCATGGTCAACATCGCGACCGGCCTCGCCACGCTCGAGCCCGAGCTCGAAGACGTGCTGCGCGTGCTCGGCGCCAGGCGCTGGGACGTGCTCATGAAGATCGGCCTGCCGCGCTCCATGCCCTACTTCTTCGGCTCGCTCAAGGTCGCGATCACGCTGGCGTTCGTGGGCACCACAGTCAGCGAGATGACGGCTGCCAACGAAGGCATCGGCTACCTGCTGATCTCGGCCGGCTCTGCCATGCAGATGGGCCTGGCCTTCGCCGGGCTGATGGTGGTGGGGGCGATGGCGATGCTGATGTACGAACTCTTCAGCGTGGTCGAGAAGCACACGACGGGGTGGGCGCATCGGGGGTCGCAGAACCAGTAGGCCTGTCGTCGTTGCCGCTGCGGCAGAATCCAGCCCGCAGCGGAGCTCTTCTTCCGCGAGAGCTCCAAGAGCAATGGATCACGCCCCCCAGCTCACCCCTTCTGACCAACGAAGACCTGCGCCAGATCGCACGCTGGGCCGCCGATTGCGCAGAGCGGGCGCTGCCGGTGTTCGAGGCGAGATCACCCGACGATGCAAGGCCGCGCGAGGCCATCGCGGCCGCGCGCACCTTCGCAGCCAGCGGAACACGCACTGCGAATCTTCGCAAAGTCGCTTGGGCTGCCTTGAAAGCTGCAGGGGAAGTGGACGATCCGGCAGCAGCGGCCGCGGCTCGGGCGGCATCAACCGCCGCCGCATCCGCCTACACCCATCCGATCGCGACGCCTCACCAGGTCAATCACATCCTGAGCCCTGCTGCCTACAGTGCATGCGCGATTGCGCTTGGCGCGGCTGACGAGACTGCCGCCGCCGAAGCGGAAATCCGATGGGCGCTCGAACAGGCATCGCCCACGGTTCGTCAGGTGGTGCAGCGAATGCCCGCGCGCGTTGCAGGCAAGAGCCGGATGAGCGCGCTGCTCCATCGGCTCGATATGAGCCTGCGAGGCAGATAGGCGCTCGGCGCCTCAGCCGAGCAGCAACGAGGCCTCGTCCCGCCAGTAAGCCACCGCGGCGAGCCACCCTTCCCACACACAGCCGTTGCAGCCCCGCCCGCAGCAGGTAGTCGGCTCTGGCGGTGGCGCGCGCATCGCGAGCCCTTCCGCATCGAGCTGCGCGCGAACGCGATCGATCAGCGCCTGTGCGCTGGCGAGGTCGATCGGGGGAAGAAGGTCTTGGTCGGCAAGAGGCATGGCGGCAGGCCCTATTGTCGGTGCTTCAGAAGCCCTTCAGCCGTCATGCCGCAGGCGATCACAGAATCGCGCGATGGCTTCTTCCGCCCCCCTTCCGCGCCTGACGCATGTGGACCTGCTGCGCGGATTGCTCGCGATCTTCGTGGTGCTGCTGCACGCCAACCTGCGCATTCCCTTCGCCCCCCCGGAGCTGAGCCAGTGGATGGGCTCCAGGGCCGGCGGCATCCTGTTTCGCAGCGGCTACTACGCGGTGATCGTGTTCTTCGTGGTCTCGGGCTACCTGATCACGAGCGCATCGATACGGCGCTGGGGCGATCTGTCACGCGTGCGGCCCGCGGCGTTCTACCACCTTCGCGCGGCGCGCATCCTGCCGCCGCTGTTGCTGCTGCTCGCGGTGCTGTCGGTGCTGCACATCGCGAGCAGCGCATGGTTCGCGCTCGACACATCCAAGGTCTCGCTGTGGCGGGCACTGCTGGCGGCGCTGGGGCTGCACATCAACTGGCTGGAGGCGCAGGTCGGCTACCTGCCGGGGCCGTGGGGCGTGCTGTGGTCGCTGTCGGTGGAGGAGGTCTTCTATCTCGGCTTTCCGCTGGTGTGCGTGCTGTGCGGCAGCGAGCGGCGGCTGGCACTGCTGCTGATCGTGCCCATCGTGCTCGGGCCGCTGGCGCGCAGCGTCTTCAGCGACAACGAGCTTTGGCAGGACCATTCGTACCTCTCGGGCATGGACGGCATCGCCTTCGGCTGCCTCGCCGCCCTGCTCGCGCATCGCGTGCCGCGCGTACCGACCGCGGCTGCGCGGCGTGCAGTGCTGCTTGTGGGCATGACGCTGGGCGTGACGGTCTTCTGCTTCCGCAAAGAGGTCTACCAGCTGGGCTTCACGCGCTTCGGGCTGCAGGTGACGCTGCTCGAGCTGGGCGTCGCGCTGATGCTGGCCGCGGCGCACTGGCGTCCCTGGGCATGGTGCGCCAGTGCCGCAGTTGCTCCGCTGAGTTGGTTCGGGCGCAACAGCTACGAGGTCTATCTGAGCCACATGTTCGTGGTGATTCCCGGCGCATGGCTCTTCCAGTGGCTGGGTGCGTCGCCCTCGTGGATTCCGGTGTGGTTCGTCGCGGTGGTCGCAGCCTCGGGCCTGCTGGGACATCTCGTCGCCCGGTGCTTCTCGGAACCCTGCAACCGCGCGCTCAGAGGTCGAGGCTCAGCTCCAGCCGCATCTTCGCTCCACCCGATTCGCTCGATCCGATCGTGAGCTGCCCGCCGTGCAGGCGCGCGACCTCGGCCACCAGATGCAGGCCCAGCCCCGCGCCACGCCCGCGCGGCACCAGCCGGTGGAATGGCGCCACCACGCGCTCGCGATCGGCCTCGGGAATGCCGGGGCCGGAGTCGAGCACCTCGAAGCCCGAGGGCTCCCACAGCCGCACCTGGATGTCGCAGCCCTGTCCGCCATGCTCGATGGCGTTCTGGATCAGGTTGCTCAGCGCGCGCTCCAGCGAGGGCGCGTCGCCGCGCACCCACAGTGGCTTCGGCGCTTCCACCGACAGCGTGCAGCGGTTCATGATGGCCAGCGGCGCGATGTCGCCCGCCACGCGTTCGCACAGCGCCTTCAGGTCGACCTGCTGGCGGTCTTGCACCGCCACGTGGTCCAGCCGCTGCAGGTCTAGCAGCTGCTCGGCAAGCGTGGCGAGCCGCGCCGAGGCCTGCATGAGCTTCACCTTGAGCGGGCCGTCCTGCAGGCCTTCGAGATGGATCTGCAGCGTGGTAATGGGCGTGCGCAGCTCGTGCGCGGCGTCGGCCAGGAAGCGCTCCTGCCGGTCGTAGCCTTCGTTGAGGCGGTCGAAGGCGCGGTTCACGGCGTTGACCAGCGGGCGGATCTCGCTCGCCACATTGGCCAGCGGCAGCCGCGTGGTGCGCTCGTGCACGTCGATGCTCTCGGCATGCTCGGCCGTGGCCACCACACCCTTGAGGCCGCGCTTCACGACGAAGGGCGTGGCCAGGATCACGCCGAGGCAGGTCACCAGCGCCATCGGCGCCACCAGGAAAAGGAAGGCGATGGCGGTGCCCTTGAGCGTGTTCTTCACGGTCAGGGGGCTGCCCGTCTGCGTCATCACAGCCACCAGGCCCGCGCGCGTTTCCACGCGATCGAAACGGGCCTTGGGCCGGGTGTTGTCGCTCTCGGGGTTGATGGCCATGCGCTCCATGCCGTCGAGCGAATCGAAGAGCCTGGCGTAGCTGGGCGGCACGTCGCCGTTGCGCAGCTCCGCGCCATGGCTGTCACGCGCGATGAACCAGAAAGGAGGATCGGCCTCCCGCAGGCGCTGAACCTCCGGCGTGGGCTCGATCGCCAGTTTTCCGTCGGGGCCGCGCACCAGCGCGCGCTGGATGGCCGTGATGGTCTCCTGCCCGGTCTCGTCGACCACGCGGCCCAGCACCCAGGCCAGGCCGAGAAAGCCACCCATCACCAGCGTGCCGACCACCACCTGCAGCAGGATCAGGCTCCAGATCAGCTGCCAGCGCAGCGAGAGCAGGCCTTGTCTCATGCGACCGTCATGCCGCCGGGCGGGCCGCGCAGATCAGGTAGCCCACGCCGCGGATGGCATGGATCTCGACCTGCGCACCGGCCTTGTCGAGCTTGGAGCGCAGGCGAGACACGTGCGTGTCGAGCGCGTTCGACTGGATGTCGTCCGCATGGCCGTACACGCGGTCCTGCATGGCCTCGCGCAGCACGGTGCGTCCACGATGCTCCAGCAGCGCTTCCAGCACCAGCAGCTCACGGCGCGGCAGCGTGAGGCACTCTTCGCCGACATGGGCCTGCCGCGTGTGATGGTCGAAGCGCAGCTGCCCCAGCGTCATGACGAGGTTCGCACGCACCGCGGGGCGCCGCGCCAGTGCACGCACGCGCGCCATGAGCTCGTCCATGGAGAAGGGCTTGGCGAGATAGTCGTCCGCGCCGCCGTCGAGGCTCAGCACGCGTTCCGCCACGTCGGTCATGGCTGTGAGTACCAGCACGGCGGCGGGAATGTCGTTCTGGCGCAGGAACGCCACCAGCGAGAGGCCGTCACCGTCGGGCAGGCCACGGTCGAGCACGATCACGTCGTGCTGCGCCGACAGCGCCGCGTCTTCGGCTTCGCGCAGCGAGCCCGCCACGTCGACCACCGCCTGGTTCTGCCGCAGCGCCGAGGCCAGGGCTTGAGCCAGATCGACTTCGTCTTCGACGAGCAGGATTCGCATGGGAGTACGTAGAAAAGGGAGACCACTGAAAGGCCTGGCAGAGGCCAGGGCCGGCCATTCTAGGAGAGGCCTTTTCTGCAACCGGCGCAATGTTCACGCAATGCAGTTGCATAAGCTGCAACGCCGATGACCCGTCGCGCCGCGCCCTCCTCACCCTTCCCCTCCTCGTGTCCTACACCCTGGTACGGGGCAGTGGGCCGTCGCATCGCCACGCACTGGGTGGCGAAGATGATCGGCACCACGGCGGGCATCACGGGCTTCTTCGTCCTCTACTTCTGGGTGATGCACAACCCGCCGACGCCGCCCACCGTGATGCCGCTCACCGCGCTCGACCACTGGGTGGGCGTGAGCGACGAGGCGATGCTGCTGTACGGCTCGCTCTGGTTCTACATCTCGCTGCCGTCCGCCTTCGCCAAGGACTGGGCCGAGTTGCGCGCCTGTGCGCGCGATGCCGCACTGATGGCGGGCATGGGCCTGGTGGTGTTCTGGTTCTTTCCGACGACAGTGCCGGCATTCGCGGTCGACTGGGCGCAATACCCGTCGCTGATGTTCCTCAAGAACGCCGACGCGGGCGGCAATGCCTTCCCGTCGTTGCACGTGGCCTTCGCTGTGTTCACCGCGGTGCTTCTGCAGCGTCAGCTTCGCGAGGTGCGCGCGCCGGCCTGGGTGCGCGTGCTCAATGTGCTGTGGGCCCTGGGAATCGTCTATTCGACACTGGCGACGCGCCAGCATGTGCTGCTCGACGTGCTCGGCGGCACGCTGCTGGCGACCGTCGTGAGCCGGGCAGGCACCGGGCGCACCCGGCTGACATGGAACGAGGCCTGAGCCCTTACCAGAAGATCCAGAGCGCCAGGCCGCCGAAGATGGCCCACTTCACGAGGTAGTACACGCGCTTGTCCCAGGCCTTCAGGCGCTTGCCGACCACGCGGATCTGGTAGATGTACTTGAACGCGCGGTTGATGCCGCCGGTCTTGTCGCCGGCATCGTTGGGCGATGCGGCCGCGGCCAGCAGGTTCTTCGCGAACCAGCGGTTCACCGCGCTGGCCCATCGGTACTTCAGGGGGCGCTCGATGTCGCAGAACAGGATCACGCGGTCGTGGTCGGTCGTGTTCTCGGCGTAGTGGATGTAGGTCTCGTCGAACACCACGGCCTCGCCGTCGCGCCAGTGGTAGCGCTGGCCGTCCACGTCGATGTAGCAGCCCTCGACGCCCGGCGTCCACAGGCCCAGGTGGTAGCGCAGCGAACCGGCGAAGGGATCGCGGTGGCGCACGAGGCGGCTGCCCGGCGGCAGCTCGGCGAACATGGCGGCCTTGATGGTGCCGATGCCCTTCAGCAGCTCGGTGGTGCGCGGGCACAGCACGGCGGCCGAGGGGTGCGCATCGTCGTACCACTTCAGGTAGAAGCGCTTCCAGCCGCTCTTGAAGAAGGAGTTGAAGCCCACGTCGTTGAACTGGCTCGACGCCTTGATGCTGCCGCCGTTGCGCATGGCCAGCGCCTCCTCGCGGATCACTTCCCAGTTTTCCTCGAGCACGCGCATCTCGGGGAACTCGGCAGGCGACAGGTAGGGCGTACCCGGCACCTTCGAGAAAAGGTACATGAAGACGTTCAGCGGCGCCAGGAAGGTCGAGTGATCAGAGAGCTGCCTGAAGAAACGATGCCGTACCTGGCCGCGGAAATGAACGTAGAGCGCGCTGAGCGCGAAGATGGCAAGAATGACCCACTTCATGGGAAAGTGTCCTGTAAACAGCGCCGGGTAGTGTAATTCCTCGCCCCAATTCGGGGCTGACCACGCCCTTTATGCCCTTCGGCCCCTTTCGGCCATGCACCGGGGAAGGTTTCAGCTGCACAGCATGGGTTGCGGCGCATCGGCGGTAGCCAGCGGCAGGCGCACGGTGGCCAGCAGGCCGCCGCTCGCGGTTTCGCCCAGCGCCACCTCGCCGCCGTGCCGGTCGACCACCGACTTGACGATGGCCAGCCCCAGCCCGCTGCCGCTCTGGCTCTGGTCGGGGTTGCGGAAGAAACGGTCGAACACCCGCTCGCGCAGCGCGGCCGGCACGCCGGGGCCCTGGTCCGCCACCGTCAGCAGGGCCTGCTCGCCATCGCGCGACACATGCACGACCACCGTACCGTCGGGCGGGCTGTACTTGATGGCGTTGTTGATGAGGTTGTCGATCATCGAAACCAGGCTTTCGCGCTCGCCGAGCACCGGCACGCGGTCTTCGCAGACCAGCTCGAGCTCGATGTTGCGCGAGCTGGCCAGGCTCTCGATCATGGCCAGGCGGTCCTGCACCAGCGCGTCGAGCGACAGCATCACGGGCAGGGTGTTGTCCGAGACCGCGTCGCTGCGCATCAGCTGCAGCAACTGCCCCACAAGGCGCGCCGCGCGGTCGTTGCTGCGCAGCAGGTTGCCCATGAGCTCGCGCTGGTGCTCGTCGGTGCTCTGCTCCTTCAGTGCCTCCACGTTCACGCGCATCGCGGCCAGCGGCGTCCGCAGCTCGTGCGCGGCGTCTGCGATCAGGCTGCGCTCGCGCGATGTGCTGTCGCGCACCCGCTGCAGCAGGCTGTTGATGCTCTGCACCAGCGGCTGCAGCTCCTTGTGCGGTGGGGTGTACGACAGCGGCGTGAGGTCGGCCGGCCCGCGCTCGGCGGTCTCCTGGCTCACGCGGCGCCAGGGCCGCAGCGCGAGGCGCACCGAAAGCCACGCGGGAAACACCAGGAAAGGCAGGCTGATGACCAGCGGCAGCAGGTAGTAGCCGCGATACATCACGGTGACGGTGAGCCGCCAGACGCTGGGCTCCGCCAGCATCACGCGGATGTCGGAGTCGGGCGAGGCGATCGTGCGCGCGCGCCATTCGCGGTTGCCCGCCTTCACGGTCTCGATGAGGTTCGGCGCGGTGTTGAGGATGACGGGCACGGCCGCCGTCGAGCGGTAGACCAGCCTGTCGCCCTGCCACACCTGCATGACGGGCGAGGTATCGGAGGCCGCGTCGCCGTCACCGATGGTCTCGAGCAGCGCGGCGTCGAAGGCGGCGAGCGTCTCCTGCTGCTTGTCGGGCCGGTCGGCGGTGTTCTTCGCGATGGAAATCACCGTCTGGAAGATCTTCTCGAACTTCAGCAGCTCGGGGTCTTCGTAGGAGTCGTACAGCAGAAGCGCGATGGCCATGGTCCACAGCAGGGCGACCACGCCCATCTGCGCAAGCAGCAGGCGCCGCATCAGGGAAGGTTGTTTCCAGTTCTTCCAGCGCTGCGCCAGCGCCTGAATCATTTCTGCGTGCTCCGCGCCAGCGATTGCACGTCGATCACGTAGCCGATGCCACGCACCGTGCGGATGTAGCCCTGGCCGATCTTCTTGCGCAGGTTGGAGATGTGCACCTCGAGCGAATTGCTGCCGTTGGCCTGGCCGCCGGGCAGCACCTGCTCTTCCATCACGCGACGCGTGACCACGCGGCCGGTGCGCTTGAGCAAGAGCGCCAGCAGGTCGAACTCGCAGCGCGATAGCTCGACCGGCTCCCCGTCGACGATCACGCCGCGCGTGGGCTCGTGCAGCGCCAGCCCGCGCATGCGGATGGTCTCGTCGTTGAAGCCGTAGCTGCGGCGCGCGAGCGCACGAACACGCGACAGCAGCTCGGCCAGCGCGAAGGGCTTGACCAGGTAGTCGTCGGCGCCGTCGTCCAGGCTGCGCAGCCGGTCGTTGAGCGCGTCGCGCGCGCTGAGCACCAGCACCGGCAATATCTGGCGGTCGCGGCGCAGGCGGAACAGCAGGTCGAGCCCGTCGCCGTCCGGCAGGCCGAGGTCGAGCAGCACCATGTCGAAAGTGCCGCCCTCGAGCGTGCGCAGGGCGTCGTCGAGCCTGCGGACCCACACCACATCCATGCCTTGATTGGCCAGCGCGATGCGCACGCCATTGCCGAGGTCAAGGTCGTCCTCAACAAGCAAGAGATTCATGAGCCTCCACGTGAACTGAACACTCCGCTTCCGGAATGTGGCGGAAGTATCTGCCAGGCGCCAAGGCGGTACTTCAGGAAATCTTCATGAATGCCGAAGCAGGTCTTCAGGTGCGGCCGGGACACTGGAGCCATCCCCTGCACACGGAAACGGAACACCCAAGTGAATCGATTGCCCTCCCTGCCGGCACGTACTGCCCGAGCGGACCGCTACCGCCCACGGCGCCGTGACGTGCTCCATGCCATTGGCCTGACCGGCCTTGCGAGTCTCGCGGCCTGCGGTGGCGGCGGGCATGGTCATGGCGGCGTAGAGGTTGGCGGCGTCGGCACCGGCGGTGGCGGCAAGCCCACGGTCATCGACCGCCGGGTAAAGGTGTCGGCCACACCCGAAGTCTCGCTGCAGGTGCGCGACTGGCAGCCGCCCGGCAGCAGCACAGGGCCTGTCATCGTGCTGCTGGCAGGACTCGGCGGCAATGCGCGCTACTTCGACAGCCTCGCTCCCGCGCTGGCCGCCAGGTCGCGCGTGATCGCGATCAGCCGGCGCGGCTACGGTCTTTCGAACAAGCCGATGCCGGTGAAGACCGCCACGCAGTTCTACGAGGTGGATACGCTGGTTGCCGACCTGAAGGCGGTGCTCGATGCGCTGGGCGTGCAACGCGTGGTGCTGGGAGGCCACTCGATTGCGGGCAACGAACTCACCCGCTTCGCGGGCCTTTACCCCGGCCGGACGCAGGGCCTGATCTATCTCGACACAACCTTCGACTACACCGTCGACGGCGACAGCGGCGGAGAAAAGATTCCAGAGAACCCGCTGCTCGACGAGCCCAGGCCGACGCTGAATGACGGCCGCTCGCTGCAGGCTGCCATTGCCTTCTTCCGGCGCAACTCGAAGAACTGGTGGCCTCCGCTGGAGGCGAACCTGCGCGATGCGGTCGACATCCATGGCGATGGCAGCGTGAGCCTCAACACCCCTGATGAAGTGGAGACCGCCATGCACGCTGCTTCCCGTTCCTATTCGCCCGACTACAAGGCCGTACGCGCGCCCTCGCTTGTCGTGACTGCCCTGCCTTCCGACAACCGCGACATGTTCCCATGGCTGGAATTGCCGCTGGATGCGAAGACGCAGAAAGACGCTGCCGACTACCTGCGCATCTTTCGCCGCGCGTCCATCACGAATTCGAACCAGCTCGTGGCAGCGCTCGACACGCCCAATCGCCTGACCCTGGACCACGCCAACCACGGCGACTTCATCATGGAGCGCGAAGCCGAAGTGCTGCGTGCGATCCAGTTCATGACATGGGCCTGAGCTATGCCTGCACGCCATTCACGCGAAGCAGCTTGATCAGCGCCGCGAGTTCCTCGCCACCCAGGCCGGCCTCGTCCGCTCGCCGGAAGATGCCCGCCGCGAAGGCCGGAAACTCGGTATCGATGCCCGAGGTTTGCGCCGTCTCCAATATGCGTTTCGTCGCCTCGACCGAGATGCGCATCGGGCTCTGCGAAATGGCGAAGTCGCCCGACTGGATGACGGAGCCTTCGTGCTGAAGAAAGCCGGCGAAGGTCGGCATGATGCCCGCGACGATGCGGCCGTATTCGGCCACGTCGAAGCCTTCGTGCTCGGCAATGCGCGCGCCGTGGATGAAGCCGAGCATCGTGCCGTAGATGGTGGAGAGCGTGGCGAGGTCCATGGCGGCCGCCGCGCTCGCGGCCTCGCCGAGGTAGACGATGCCGCCGGCCAGCGCCTCCAGCCACGGCCGCGCCTCGTCGTACGCAGGGCGCGCGCCCGATACCAGCAGCGGCGTGTCGGGCCGGCCCATCTGGTCGGGCGCGGCCTGGATGGCGCCTTCGACGTACGCGGCGCCGTGCTTGTGCGCCCATGCATGGGCATCTCGCGCGTCCTGCGGGCTGCCGGTGGTCAGCTGCACAAGCAGGCGGCCGTCCATGGCGGCGGCCACGCCGTCCATCGCGAGGATGGCCTCGGCGGCGCGGTAGTCGTAGACGCACATCACGACCACACGCGCAGCGCGCACGGCCTCGCTCGCGCTGCGCGCCAGCACCGCGCCCTTGGCGACCAGCGCGCCGGCCTTGTCGGCGCTTCGGTTCCACACCGTGACCTTGTAGCCCTGGTCCAGGTAGATCTGCGCGATGGCTGCGCCCATGGCGCCCAGGCCCAGGACGCTGACTTCCTTGATGTCGCTGCTCTTGCTGCTCATGACGATTCGCTTGATGGTTGTGAAGATGGACGCATCGTAGAAATTGAGCTCCGATATGGTCAAGTACCTACAATTAAGTGAGGTACTTACCAAAATGTATGTATTACCTACTGATGGGGATGAAGATGAAATCCAGGAAACCCTACAACTGCGGCATCGGCCCGGCCTTCGACGTCATCGGCGGCAAGTGGAAGGCGGTGATCCTGTGGGAGTTGCATGTGCAGCCCCTGCGCTTCGGCGAGCTGAAGCGGGCGCTGCCCGACATCAGCGAGAAGATGCTGATCCAGCAGCTGCGCGAGATGGAGACCGACGGCATCGTCCACCGCGAGGTGTTCCATGAAGTGCCGCCGCGCGTGGAGTACTCGGAAACGAAGCTGGGCGCCACGCTCAATGCCGCGCTCGCCCCGCTGGCCGACTGGGGTGACCGCTATGCCAAGCGCGTGGAAGCCGCGCGCACGCGGGCCGAGGCCGCGAAGTGACGACGACACGGGCGAAGACCGCGGCCGCGCTGCTCTTGCTGTGCGCCGCCCTGCATGCTTCGCCGGGCACGGCGCAGACGGCGTGCATGCCTTCGCCCTCCTGGCTGGGTCGCCGATGCGCTCCGCGCCCGAAGCGGCCACAGCGGCGGCATCGACGGCTTCACGAGCATCGTGGCCTGTGGGCGCTGCTGCGCGCGCGATGCGCACTTATCGCGCGCTGCAGTGACCGGAAGGAGCGGGTTCAGTCAGCCCAGCCGGTCTCGATCTCGGTCTTCACCTCGGTCATGAGCTTGTGCACCGGGCACTTGCCGGCCACGCGCAGCAGCTCGTCGCGCTGCGCCTCGCTCAGGTTGCCGCTCAGGCGCAGACCCGACTTGAGGCGGTAGACGCCCTTGCGCTCCTCGCTGTCGTCGCGATCGACCACCACTTCGATGTCTTCCACCGGAATGCCCTTGCGGCGCGCGTAGATCAGCACGGTGAGCGCCTTGCAGGCCGCAAGCGATGCGTCGTACAGGTCGTGCGGCTCCGGGCCGGCGTCGCTGCCGCCGCCTGTAGGAGAAGCATCGACCGGGATCTCGTGGTTGCGGATCTTCAGGATGTGGCGCGTGCCGGTGATGCCATCGCGGCGGATCGAGATGCTCATGGGTGTGTCCTTGGGGAGTGTGTTGGGGTAAGGGGAGAAAGCGTCTTCACGTACAGGATGGTCGTGAAACCGCTGTGCCATTCGAGATCGGGGTAACGGTCGGCTTCGCGGTAGCCGAGCGCGATATAGAAGCCCTGGCTCTGCGTGTTGAAGGTGTCGGTCTCCAGGCGCGCCAGCGCCACGCCTTCGGTGCGCATGCCGTCCTCGGCGAAGGCCATCAGGGCCCGGGCGATGCCCTTGCGCTGGTGTGCGGCCGGCACGTGCAGGGCATGCACGAAGTCTTGCTCCCAGTGCACCATGCCGACCACCTCGCCGTCGATCTCGGCCACGAAGAAGGCCGGGCCCTTCTCGTCGATGTAGCCCACGGGCGCGCCGCTGTCGCGGTAGGCCTTCGCGGCCTCGGGCGTGAGCTGCGGCAGCCAGGTGCCGGCGAAGGTGTCGTCGAGGATGGCCTTCACCGCGTCGAAGTCGTCGAGGCGCCATGGCCGGATGGTGACGTCCGGAACGTCGTTGTTCGTGCTCATTGGTTCGGCGATTCAGCGGTTATCAGCGGTCCACGGCCAGCATCAGCGTTTCCTTGATTTCCTCCATCACCACGTAGCTGTGCGACTCTGCAGCCACCGGCAGCTTCTTGAGGATGTCGCCCAGCAGGTGCCGGTATTCGCTCATGCCGCTCAGCCGCGCCTTCACGAGGTAGTCGAAGCTGCCCGACACCAGGTGGCATTCGAGCACCTCGGGCATGTGCAGCAGCTCCTTGCGGACCTTGTCGAACACGTCGCCCGACTTGGCCGAGAGCTTGATTTCCACGAACACCAGCAGCGTGCGGCCCAGCGCCTCGGGCGACACGTGGGCGTGATAGCCGGTGATGACGCCGTCGCGCTCCATGCGCTTCACGCGCTCGGCGCAGGGCGAGGCCGACAGGCCGATGTGCTCGGCCAGTTCGGTCATCGACATGCGCCCCTGGCGCTGCAGGACGTCGAGGATCTTGCGGTCTATGCGGTCGAGTTCGGGCATTTCACTCCGGGGGCGGCCTTGGAAGGTTCGCGGCAGTGTATTCCACTGCCGAATCGAGTAAATCAGTGGAATCCACTGCCTTGAGGACTTTAGATTCCATTCATTCCATCTGAATCGGCGAATACACCATGAAAGTCATCGTTCTCGGCGGCGGCGTGATCGGCACCACCACGGCCTACTACCTCGCCCGCTCGGGCGCCGAAGTCACCCTGCTCGACCGGCAGGCCGGCCCCGCCGAGGAAACCAGCTTCGGCAACGCCGGCCAGGTGTCTCCCGGCTACTCCACGCCGTGGGCCGCGCCGGGCATTCCGCTGAAGGCGATCAAGTGGATGTTCAAGAAGCACGCGCCGCTGTCGATCCGCCCCGACGGCACGCTGTTTCAGCTGCGCTGGATGGCCGCCATGCTGCGCAACTGCTCGCCCGAGGCCTACGCGGTGAACAAGGAGCGCATGATGCGCGTGGCCGAATACAGCCGCGGCTGCCTGCAGCAGCTGCGCGCCGACACCGGCCTGCAGTACGAGCAGCGCACCGGCGGCACGCTGCAACTCTTCCGCACGCAGGCCCAGCTCGACGCGGTGCAGCGCGACATCGCGGTGCTCGAGGAATGTGGCGTTCCCTATGAACTGCTCGACCGCGACGCGCTCGCCCGTGTCGAGCCCGCGCTGGCCGGTGCGCGCGACCGGCTCACCGGCGGCCTGCGGCTGCCCAACGACGAAACCGGCGACTGCCACCTCTTCACCCGCGGCCTTGCCGAGATCGCACGCGGCCTGGGCGTGGACTTCCGCTTCGGCCAGACCATCGCCGCGCTCGAGACCGACGGCGGCCGCATCACCGGCGTGCGCACCACCGCCGGCAAGATCCTCACGGCCGACCGCTACGTGATGGCCTTCGGCAGCTACTCGCGCGCCGCCATCGCCTCGCTGGGCCTGGACATTCCGGTGTACCCGGTCAAGGGCTACTCGCTCACGGTGCCGCTCGTCGACGAATCGCTCGCGCCACAGTCGACCGTGCTCGACGAGACCTACAAGGTGGCCGTCACGCGCTTCGACAACCGCATCCGCGTGGGCGGCATGGCCGAACTCGGCGGCTTCGACCTGCGCCTGAACCCTGCCCGCCGCGCCACGCTCGAAAAGGTCGTTACCGACCTGTTCCCCGGCGGCGACGTGCCGAACGCCACCTTCTGGACCGGCCTGCGCCCGATGACGCCCGACAGCACGCCCATCGTCGGCGGCACGCGCTACGCGAACCTGTTCCTCAACACCGGCCACGGCACCCTGGGCTGGACCATGGCCTGCGGCTCGGGCAAGCTCATCTCCGACATGGTGATGGGCCAGCGCCCCGAGATCCGCACCGACGGCCTGGCGATGGACCGCTACGAATCGGGCCCGTCGCGCGTCCAGCAACCGCGCCCTGCTTCAGTCACTGCCTGAGGAGGCGGGGCCAGAACGCAGAAGTCGCGAAAACCACGCAGAAATCGCAGAAGGAAAAGCAATAATTCTTTTGATCCCTTCTGCGACTTCTGCATAACTTTTGTCTTTCTTCTGCGTTCGGATCCCGAATTCAAGCAGCCTTCGCAATGGGAATCACGGCGTTCTCGTCCATCCCGCGATAGACCTCCGCCTCCCCGTGCTTCGCAAGCAGCTGCATCAGGTGCTTGCGGATCAGCATCCCGGGCCGGTCCGACTCCATCGAATACTCCACGCCGCGCCGGCGCGTGTCGACCAGCGCGTCGGGATCGGTCGATTCGAGGATGTCCTTGTCCTCGCGCGTGATCACCTCGTCGAAGTCGATCAGCATCTGCGCGGTGCAATCGGCCTCCGTGTCGTTGCGGAACAGCCACTGGCACAGCTGCATGCGGCCGTCGTCGATGGGCGTGAAACAGTTGATGATGATGTGACGCACGCCGCTGGGGTACTCGATGTCGAGCCGGCGCGAGAACGGCAGGAAGTACGCGTTGCGCATGTGGCGCGTGGTGATGGGGTCGGTCACGCCGCTGATCGCGTGGAACTTCACCGGGTTGGTCGCGTCGATGATCGTCTCGGCGTAGAAGCCCGAGTCGTTCTCCACCAGTTCGTACTTGCTCGGCTTCGGGCTCGCGGCCACGCCGAAGGTGGCGCGGTGCACGAAGCTGAAGTGCGAATTGTCGAAGGAGTTCTCCAGCGCGCGCATCGGGCTGGTCTGCCACTCCTCGTAGAACTGGAAGATGGTGCGGTAGCCCGGGTCGTCGAACTCCGGAATCGAGGGGATGTCGGCGATGGGCTCCTCCAGTGCCACCCATGCGTAGCCGTAGCGCGCGGTGCAGCGGTAGGCGGTGGTGCGGTACTCGGGCGAGATCCTGCGGTCGGCCTCGTACTGCGGAATGCGGATGACCTGGCCGCTGCGGTCGTAAGTCCAGCCGTGGTAGCCGCACTGGATCGCGCCGGTGCCGCAGGCCTGGCCTTCGCCGTCCACGCACCAGCCCTTGGAGAGCCTCGCGGTGCGGTGGCAGCAGCGGTCGCGCAAGGCGGCGGGCTGGCCGTCCGAGTCGATGAAGAGGACGATGTCTTCGCCCAGCAGCCTGAAGGGCTTCGGGCCGTTGGCCAGTTCGGTCAGCGGCATGACGGCATGCCAGAACTTGCGGAAGACGGGTTGACGGGTGACGAGCATGCGCGGACTCCTTCTGTGGTCGTGTGGGGACGAACTGAAAGAGCAATTTCCTGCCTGGACCCGGCGATGCCGGCGGCTGAACGCTTCTACTCTGCGCAAGCTGCCCTGCAAGTTGCGCGCCCGGATTGTGCGCGCGACCGGCCACGCCTCCAAGCCCCAGGCCCAATCCCGAGCAAAAGCCCTTGGCATGCCTCGTGCATCACCGCCCGCAAGAGTAGAAGCGTTCAGCAGCGCACGCACCACGACTGTGCGCCCGCCCGGAAATTGCTCTTGAAACGCCCGCCGCCTTTCTTCCTTCACCGGGAAAGGGCGACCGGATTCAAGACACGAAGCTTCCGAGGCCCCACATGCAACGTCGACCCTTCCTCGCGGCCACTACCGCAACCATCGCAGCCATCGCCGCCCCCGCCGTGCTTGCGCAGAACGGCAAGCTCACCCCGCTCAAGTTCACGCTCGACTTCCGCATCAACGGGCAGACCGCGCCCTTCTTCCTCGCGCTGGCCAAGGGCTACTACAAGGACGAAGGGCTGGACGTGAGCATCGACACCGGCGCCGGCTCGGTCGCCTCCATCACGCGCATCGCCAGCGGCGTCTACCAGCTGGGGCTGGGCGACATCAGCTCGCTGGTCGAGTTCAACGCGCAGAACCCCGGCACGCCGATGGTGCAGGCCGTCTACCAGTACTACAACCGCGCACCGTTCGCGATCATCGGCCGCAAGGACCGCGGCGTGACCGGCGACTTCAGGAGCCTCGCGGGCAAGAAGGTCGCGGCCGCCGCCGTCGAATCGACGCGCCGCGCATGGCCGCTGGTGGCGCGCAAACAGGGCATGCGCGCCGACGCCTTCCAGTGGCAGACCACGGACTTCAGCGCGCGCGACAACGTGATGGTGCGCGGCGACGTCGATGCCGCCACCTACTTCCACGACTCGGCCGTCTCGCTCTTCGCGCGCATAAAGCCCGAGGAGCTGTCGGTGCTCAAGTACGCGGACGCGGGCGTGAACCTGTATGGCAACGCCATCCTCGCGGGCAGCAACCTCATCGCGCAGAACCCGAAGGTGGTGGCCGCCTTCCTGCGCGCGAGCAATCGCGCCATCGTCGAGACCTTCGCCAACCCGGCGCCCAGCATCGCCGCGATGCGGCAGCGCGAGCCCATCCTCGATGAGAA
This sequence comes from Variovorax sp. 350MFTsu5.1, assembly GCF_048302515.1. NCBI lineage: Bacteria > Pseudomonadati > Pseudomonadota > Betaproteobacteria > Burkholderiales > Comamonadaceae > Variovorax > Variovorax sp. 350MFTsu5.1. The sequence continues at coordinate 5,131,103 of NZ_CP157620.1, forward strand.
AATCGAACTCGAGCGCTGGGGCATTACCGCGCAGTACGTCGGCGCGGCCGACACGCAAGGCCATGGCCTCGGCGACATCAGGAAGCTCACGCTGGAGCAGCAGGTCGACGAGGTGGCCGAAGTCTTCGGCCTGAAGGTCAAGCCCGCGTCCGACGCCATCTTCAACACTTCGATGCTCCCATCGCGCAGCGAACGCACTCTTCCGAAATCCTCCAAGGCATGAACGATTCCATCGACAGCAACAGCATCGGCACCTTCTATCCGCCAGAGACCGCCCTCGACGAACGCGACGGCCGCTACCTGCGCAAGGCCATCGTGTGGTCGCACGCGGCGCGGCGCAGGGGCAACCGGCCCTTCGGCTGCGTGATCGTCTCGGCCGCCGGCGAAGTGCTCTCCGAGGCCGGCAACAGCAACACCGAGACCGGCGACTGCACCGCCCACGCCGAGGTAAACGCACTGCGCGCGCTGGCCGGGCGCGGGCTCTCTCGCGAGGAACTGGCCGGCGCCACGCTCTACGCCTCGGGCGAGCCCTGCGTGATGTGCGCGGGCGCGATCTTCTGGTCGAACATCGGCCGCGTGGTCTTCGGCATCGACGCCGAGCGGCTGCGCGTGTTCCGCGGCGAGCGGCAGGACCAGCGCGATGCGGAGCTGTCGTGCCGCGATGTGTTCCGCGCCTCGCCGCATCCCATCGAGTGCATAGGCCCCGCTCTCATCGATGAAGCCAGCGCCGCCCACGACGGCGCCTGGAAATAGGACTCGCCCCCAGGCTGCGCGCACTTCGTGTCGCTTCGCCAACCCCCTTCCGGGGGCAACACCTGCGGCCCGGCAAAGCCGGTTCCGCGGTGTTCCACGAAAAATCCGCTCGGCTGGCACGCTCTAGACTCTCTCAATGCCCTGGCACGCCCGTCTCCATCTCTCCTACCAGCAGGAATCCGCCCGCACCGTCGCCCGCTTCCGCCATGACGGCCCGCTGCGCATCCTGCAGAGCCTTTATCCCGAGGGCGATGCCGTCTGCCACAACGTGCTGGTGCATCCGCCCGGCGGGCTGGTGGGCGGCGACACGCTCGACATCGACATCGAGGGCGCCGACGGCAGCCACGGGCTCATCACCACGCCCGGCGCCTCGCGCTTCTACCGCAGCGAGGGCGAGCTGGCGCTGCAGCGCACCCGCATCCGCCTTGCGGCAGGCGCGCGGCTCGAATGGCTGCCGCTCGAAGCCATCTGCTACAGCGGCTGCCAGGCCGAGAACCGGCTCGGCATCGAGGTCGAGCCCGGCGCCGAACTGATCGGCTGGGACGTGACCGCGCTGGGCCTGCCCAACGCCGGCCAGCCCTTCGAGCGGGGCTCTTTCCTGCAGCACATCGAGGTGCCCGGCATCTGGCTGGAGCGCGGTCGCATCGACGCGGCCGACCACCGGCTGCTGCAGAGCCCCATCGGCCTGGGCGGCCACCGCTGCATGGCGTCGCTCTTCTTCGTGGCGGGCTCGCCGGTGGCGCGCGCCCGGCGCGATGCCCTGCTCGCGCATGCGCGCACGCTGCTCGAGGGGAGCCCCCTGGCCGAGAGCGCCGGGGCCACCAGCCCGCATGCCGAGGTGGTGGTGCTGCGCGTGCTGGCGCCCGTGGTCGAGCCTGCGATGCAGCTGCTGCGGCAGGTCTGGCAGGCCTGGCGTGGCGAGCTGTGGCAGTTGCCTGCGGCCACGCCGCGCATCTGGTCGACCTGAAGCGGTTTCTCTGCGCGCACCGGCCACCAGGGCCGAATCTGTAGGCGCCGTCTGACGGACAGCCGCCGCGCAAAGGCGCACTCTGCCCCTTTGCCCAGCGGATGACGAGGATCGGCCATGTCCACTGACGACACCCCGGACGCCAGCGCAGACACCAGCACGCAGCTTCACCGCCGCCTGGCGCGGTTCAACGCCGTGCGGCTGAGGCCCGGCATTCCTTCGCCGTGGTGGAAGGACGAACTCGCCGACGAGCACGCCTGCCGCCTGCTGGAAGGCGAGCATCTCGAAGCCCTGCGCGCCACCGTGCAGGCGGCGGCATCGGCTTCCACCGGCAACGCGGCCCACTTCGTCGCCTGGTTCGAGTCGCTGGAGCAGAACGGGCCGGGCCAGCACCATCCGCTCTTCGACTGGCTGGCCGGCGAAGCCACGCTGGCGCAGATGCGATGGTTCCTCACGCAGGAGGCCGCGGGCGAAGCGGGCTTCGAGGACCTGCTGGCCTGCACGCAGGTCAAGCTGCCGCCGCAGCCCAAGCTGGAGTGCGCGCGCAATTTCTGGGACGAGATGGGGCACGGCAAGCAAAGCGCCATGCACGGCCAGATGCTGGAGCAGATGGTGCGCGAACTCGACCTGCATCCGGCCATCGACACCACCCTTTGGGAGTCGCTGGCGCTCGCCAACACCATGGTCGCGCTGGCGACCACGCGGCGCTACGCCTACCACTCGATCGGCGCGCTCGGCGTCATCGAGCTCACGGCCCCGGGGCGCGTGAAGCTGGTGGCCGCCGGCATGCGCCGCCTGGGGCTGAGCGGCCGCGCGCGCGCCTATTTCGACCTGCACGCGGCGCTCGACGTGTCGCACTCGCGCGCATGGCTGCGCGAGGTGATCCGGCCGCTGGTCGAGGCCGATCCGTCCTGCGGGCAGTTCATCGCCGAAGGCGCGCTGATGCGGCTGGCCTGCGGGGAGCGCTGCTTCGAGCGCTACAGCGCCGAACTGCGAGTGGCCGAGGAGCTGGCCGCATGATGAACGCGGCCGATGTGCTGCGGCAGGTGGCTGGTACGGGCTATCGCTTCACCACCGTCACGCCGCTCACCCACCAGCGCGTGCTCGCCCGGCGCGGGCGCGAGCCGGGCATCACGCTGCGCGACATCTTCGGCTGGAACCTGTCGTTCGAGCCCCGCGCGGTGCCGCCGGAACTGCTGGCCGCCATGGAGCATGCCGGCATCGTGCGGCGTACTGGATCGCTGCTGCGCAGCACGGTGCGTATCGCCAGCCTGGGGGACGACCTGTTCCTTCACTCGGCCTACCCCACGGTCGAGGAGAACGCCGTGTTCTTCGGCCCCGACACCAGCCGCTTCGCGCGCTTCATCCGGCATGCGCTGGACCGGCATCAGGCGCAACGCAAGCCGCTGCGCGTGCTCGACGTGGGCTGCGGCAGCGGCGCGGGCGGCATCGCGGTGGCGCGCGCGCTGGCGGCCAGAGGCACGCCCGCGACGATCGTGATGAACGACATCAACCCGCTCGCGCTGCAGTACACGGCCGTCAACGCGGAAGTGGCCGGCGTCGAGGTCGCGCTCGCGCAGGGCGATGCACTCTCGGCCGTCGAGGGCGACTTCGACCTCATCGTGTCGAACCCGCCCTACCTCGACGACGCCGCCCAGCGCGCCTACCGCCACGGCGGCGCGCGGCTCGGGCGGGCGCTGAGCGCGCGCATCGCGGCCGAGTCGCTGAAGCGGCTGGCACCGGGCGGGCAGCTGCTGCTCTACACCGGCGTGGCGATGGTCGACGGCGAAGACCCCTTCCTCGCCGAGATACAGCCGCTGCTGGCGGCGCCCGCCTTCGAGTGGTCGTACGCCGAGATCGACCCCGACGTGTTCGGGGAGGAGCTGGAACGGCCGGTGTACGCGCACATCGACCGCATCGCCGCCGTGGGCCTCGTCGCCACGCGCAGGCCGGAGGCCGGGTGATGGCCGCGGAACTGGAGCTTGGCGGCGCCGAAGCCTCGCGGCTGGCCGTGGTGCGCGAATGCAGCGTGCTGGAGCGCATGCCCAAGTGGCTCATCTGCGTGCCGCTGGTGGCGCAGTGGCTGTGGCTCTCGCTGCGCCATGGCGGCGCCACCGTGCCCTGCGCGGCGAATCCGCACATCACTTCGGGCGGCATGGCGGGCGAAGGCAAGCTCGAATACTTCCGGGGCATGGGGCCGCTGGCGCGCTCGGTCACGGCCGACTACTGCGCGGTGTTCAACGACGGCACGGCGACGGAGGATTCGCTGCGGCAAACCATCGCCGCGGAGGGCCTTTGCTTCCCGCTGGTCGCCAAGCCCGACCTCGGCCTGTGCGGCTACGGCGTGCGCCTGCTGCCGGACATGGCTGCCCTGCTGGCGTACCTGGCGGTCTTTCCTCATGGCGAGACGGTGGTGCTGCAGCGCTACCTGCCGCAGGATGGCGAGGCCGGCATCTTCTACGCGCGCGATCCGGTCACCGGCGAAGGCCGCATCGTCGGGCTGGCGCTGCGCTACTTTCCTCGCGTGACGGGCGACGGCCGCAGCACGGTGGCCCAGCTTGTCGCAGCCGACGTGCGGGCGCGCCGCATCGCGCGCTCGCCGCGCCACGAATGCAGCGTACCGTTCGGCAGCGTGCCGGCAGCCGGGCAGCAGGTGCGGCTTGCCACCATCGGCTCCACCCGCGTCGGGGGGCTCTACCGCGACGCCGCGGCGCTCATCACCGCCGAACTGGTGCGCGCCGTCGACGCCGTCGCGCGCGACATGCCCGACTTCCGCTTCGGCCGCTTCGACGTGCGCTACGAGAGCCTGCGCGAACTCGCCGCCGGGCGCGGCTTCACGATCATGGAAGTCAACGGCGCGGGCTCCGAGGCCATCGAGGCCTGGGACCCGGACATCGGCGTGATCCAGGGCTTGCGCATGGTCTTCGCCAAGCAGCGGCTGCTGTTCGCCATTGGCGCGGCGCAGCGCAAGGCCGGCGTGCGGCCCATCGGCCTGCTCGCGCTCGCACGGCTCAACCGGCGGCAGAACCGCCTGGTCGGCCGCTATCCACCCTCCAACTGAGTGGCCAAACGCACATGGACATCGCCTCTTCGCAAGCCCGGCCCGACCGTTCGTTCACTTCGCCCGCCGCCATGCCCGCGCTGGAAACCCGCTGGGCCGACTGCGAGGACGATGTGCGCGACGCCCAGCGCCTGCGCTTCCGGGTGTTCGCACTGGAGATGGGCGCGCACCTCACGCCGCCTGAAGGCACCCCGCCCGGCCTCGACGCCGACCGCTTCGACAGCTACTGCGACCACCTGCTGGTGCGCTCGGTCGACCCGGTGAACGGGCCCGGCCCGCTCATCGGCACCTACCGCGTGCTCACGCCGGGCGCGGCACGCAGGGCCGGCGGCTTCTACACCGACACCGAGTTCGACCTCTCCCCGCTCGCCCCGCTGCGCGGCAACGCGCTGGAGCTGGGCCGCTCCTGCGTGGACGCCGACTGGCGCTCGGGCAGCGTCATCATGGCGCTGTGGGCCGCGCTGGGGCAGTACATGGTCGACCACGCGCTCGACACCATGATCGGCTGCGCCAGCATCGGCCTGGACGACCAGGGCGCGAGCGCCGCGCGGCTGTGGCACCGGCTGTGCCGTACCCACCTGGTGGAAGAGCGCTGGCGCGTGGAGCCGCGCATCGCGCTGCCGCTGGACGCCGAGCCCGACAGCGATGCCGACAGCGACACGCCGCCGCCGGCCGCTCCGCCGCTCATCAAGGGCTACCTGCGCTGCGGCGCGCGCCTGCTCGGACCACCCGCGCTCGACGTCGCCTTCAACACAGCCGACTTGCCGCTGATGCTGCGGGTGGACGACGTGGCGCCGCGCTACCGGCAGCATTTCTTCGGCATGGCGAGCTGAATCCGGCCGACGGACAAAGGCGGAAGGAGGCCCAAAGAAGGGCCTGGGCAGCGCTTCGGATACAGTCCCGCACCTACCCGCCTCCAGACCCGACGCCAGAGTGAATCTCCGAAAATCCGCAAACAGCCTGGTTTTCCGTCTGCTCGTCATGGGTCTGGTGATGGCGGTCGTGGGCACCGCCGCCAGCTACATCCAGCTCACCCGCTTCCTGCGCGAGGACCTCACCAGGTCGGTGGCGACGCAGCAGACGGCGCTGGCCACCTACGTGGCCCGCGACGTCGACAACTACCTGGGCGAGCGGCTGTCGTTTCTGGAGCGGCTGGCGGGCGCCGTGCCGCCCGAACTCCTGGCGCAGCCCGGGCAGCTGCGGGCATGGCTCGCCGAACGCAGCACGCTGAGCGCCCTCGTCCCCCTCGGACTGACAGTCGCCGACACCGGCGGCAAGCGGCTCGACGATGCCGGACAGCTGGTCACGGACAGTCCGGAATTCACCGCCGCGCTCGCCGGGCAGCGCGCGGTGGGCCGTCCTCACGCCACGCTCTCGGGGCACTCGGCGCTGCCCATGGCCGTGCCCATGCGCAACGGCGCCGGCCAGGTTGTCGCGGTGCTGCTGGGCACCGCCGACCTCACGGCCGACGGCCTGCTCGACCATCTGCAGGATGGGCGGGTGGGCCAGTCCGGCGGCATTCTCGTGATCTCGCCGCGCGACCGGCTCTTCGTCGCTTCCACGGACGTATCGATGTCCCTCAAGCCCACGCCGCCGGATGGCGTGAACCTGCTGCACGATCGAGCCATGGCGGGCTTTCGCGGCAGCGGGACGACGCGCAACGCCAAGGGCATCGACGAAATCTCCGCCATCGCCTCGGTGCCGACGAGCGGCTGGTTCGTGGTGGCGCGGCTGCCCGTCGCGGAGGCGCTGGCGCCGGTGGGGCGGATGCAGTCCTTCATCCTGGCGCAGCGCGGGCCCGCGGTGTCGGCGGTGCTCATCGTGCTGGGCCTGGTCATGGCCTGGCTGCTGCGACCGCTGTTCCGCGCCGCCGACCAGGCCGACCGCATGACCCGCGGCGAACTCCCGCTCGCGCCGCTGAAGGTGGTGCGCGACGACGAGATCGGCCACCTCACGCAGGCCTTCAACCGGCTGCTGGCCAAGCTGCTCGACAACCAGGAGGCGCTGGAGCGCCTAGCCCACCACGACACGCTGACCGGCCTGCCCAACCGCAAGCTGCTGGACGACCGGCTGCAGCAGGCGCTGGCCCACGCCGGGCGGCAGGGGCACATGGTGGCGGTGCTGTATCTCGACCTCGACGGATTCAAGAGCCTCAACGACACCTTCGGCCACGAGGCCGGCGACAGGGTCTTGCAGGAAATCGCGCGCCGGCTGCAGGAACTGGTGCGGCAGACGGACACGGTGGCCCGCATCGGCGGCGACGAATTCGTGCTGCTCGCCACCGGCCTCAAGGAGCCCGCCGAACAGGGCGCGCTGGCGCTGGCGCAGCGGTGCATCGACGCGATCACCGAGCCGCTGCCGCAGGAGCAGGCCGGCATGGCGATCGGCGTGTCGGTCGGCATCGCGCTGGGCAACGGGAGCGAGGCGCCGCGCGACCTGCTCGCCGCGGCCGACAAGGCCATGTACCGGGCCAAGCAGGGCGGGCGCGGCAGCTATGCGATGACGGGCGTGGCCACCGAGGGTTGACCGAACTACGCCGGCATGTCCGTGCGCGGCAGCCGCAGCTGTTTCTTCAGCGTCTCGAACACCTGCCGCGTGACCGGGTTCACCACGTGGCTGCGCACATAGAGGTAGTAGGCCAGGTCGGGCAGCCTCGGCATGCCGTCGCCGGCGCCGAGAACGCGCAAGCCGGCGTCGAGCTGCTCCACGCCGCGCGCAGTCACGCCCAGCCCGGCGCGCAGCGCGGCCTTGATGCCGATCAGGCTCGACGATGTGTAGCGCGGCGTCCAGGCCACGCCCGCGGTGTCGAGCGCCTCGTGGCCGATGCGGCGGAAGATGCTGGGCCCGTCGGCCATGATGAGCGGCACCGGCTTGGCGGGGTCGTGCACGTAGCTTGCGGCGCACAGCCACACGGTGGGCGAGTTGCGCAGCACCACGCCTTCGAACTGCGACTGCGCGTCGGCGCGGTTGGAGATGATCATGTCGACCTCGCCGCTCTTGAGCGAAGTCATCAGGTAGGGGCTGCGGCCGATGTGGATGTCGAGTTGCAGCAGCGGCGATGTGCGCGCCACCTCGGCCAGCAGCAGCGGCAGCATGGTCTCGGCCACGTCGTGCGGCGCGCCGATGCGCAGGTTGCCTTCGAGCTGACCCTGCCGCAGGCTGCGCAGCGCCTCGTCGTTCAGCGCCAGCATGTGGTGCGCGTAGGTCAGCAGTCTCTCGCCGTGCTCCGTCAGCCGCTTCTGCCGCCCCTGCTTGGCGAAGAGCGGGTGGCCGATCTGCTCCTCCAGCCGCTGCATCTGCTGCGTGATCGCCGACTGCGTGCGCCCCAGGTGCACCGCCGCCGCCGCGAAGCTGTGATGGCTGACGACGGCCGCGAAGGAGCGCAGCAGTTCGAGATCGAGCGTGGGCATGTATTAATTTTATTGAAGTGTTTCCTGCGCCAGCTGGATTGTTGCGTCACGCCCCCGTCACTACAGTGGACGCACATCGAACAGGTAACCCCACTGGAGAAAGACCGAATGAGCAGCACCCCGTCCGAGCAACGCAGCCAGGCCGTCGAGGCGTCCATCGCCACCATGAAGAAGGCCATCGGCGGCGGCGAGCCCACCCGCGAGAAGCTCGCCGTGGTGCTCGACGCGCTGCAGGGCCTGGCCGCGCGCACCGCGTACTGGGGCGCCGCCGACTTTCCGCCGCCCGAGGCCGGCGAGCACCAGGCCCGCTACCTGATCGCCGAAGACGCCGACCAGAGCTACGCGCTCTACCTGAACGTGATGCGCCCGGGCAAGAAGATCGTGCCGCACAACCACACCACCTGGGCCTGCATCGCGGCGGTGGAAGGCACCGAGCACAACCGCGTCTACGAGCGCACCGACGACGGCAGCGTGCCGGGCGTGGGCAAGCTCGAGCAGACGGAGCTGGTCGTCGTCGCGCCCGGCAAGGGCATCGCGCTGATGCCCGAGGACATCCACTCGGTGGAGATCCAGGGCGAGCAGGTGATCCGCCACCTGCACATGTACGGCCGCGCACTCGAAACGCTGAACAGCCGCACCGCCTACGACCTGGAAGCGGGCACGTACCAGACCATGGGCATCGGCGTGCAGACGCGCCGCTAGCCGCTTCTTCTTTCACCTTTTCTCGTTGTTCATGCGGGCCGCGCGCAGCGGCCTCGCAGGACCTCATTCGTCCCGACGCCCCGCCTCCATGACCCACACCATCGACCCGAAGACCCTCAAATCCTGGCTGCACGACGGCGGCGAGATCGCGCTGCTCGACGTGCGCGAGCACGGCCAGTACGGCGAAGCCCACCTGTTCTACGGCATTCCCCTGCCCTTCAGCCGGCTGGAGATCGACGCGCCGCGCCTCGTGCCGCGACGCGGCGTGCGCACGGTGGTCTACGACGAGGGCGACGGCGGCGAGGTCGCCGAGCGCGCCGCGGTGCGGCTCGCCGCGCTGGGCTACACCGACGTACACGTGCTGCAGGGCGGCGCCCGCGCATGGAAGGCCGCGGGCTACGTGCTCTTCGCGGGCGTGAACCTGCCCTCGAAGACCTTCGGCGAGCTGGCCGAGGAGGTCTATCACACGCCGCGCGTCAGCGCCGACCAGCTGGCCGACATGCTGGCGCGCAAGGACAAGGTGGTGGTGCTCGACGGCCGCCCCACCGGCGAGTTCCGCAAGATGAACATCCCCGGCGCCACCTGCTGCCCCAACGGCGAGCTCGCCTACCGCGTGCGCCGGCTGGTGCCCGACACCACCACGCCCATCGTCATCAACTGCGCGGGCCGCACGCGCAGCATCATCGGCGCGCAGACGCTCATCAACCTCGGGCTGCCCAACCCGGTGTATGCACTGGAGAACGGCACGCAGGGCTGGTACCTCAACGACCACAAGCTGGAGCACGGCGGCACGCAGCGCTATGCCGACGACAGCGGCAACACCGACCTGCGCCCCGCCGCCAAGGCGCTCGCAGCGCGCTTCGACGTTCCCAGCGTGAACGCGCAGACGGTGCGCCAATGGGCCGACGACGCCAGCCGCAGCCTCTTCCTCTGCGACGTGCGCACGCCGGAGGAATTCGCCGCCGGCACCCTGCCCGGCGCGCAGCACACGCCTGGCGGCCAGCTGATGCAGGCCGGCGACCAGTATTTCGGCGTGCGCGGCGCGCGGCTGGTGCTGTTCGACAGCGACGGCGTTCGCGCGCCCACCATCGCGAGCTGGCTGCGGCAGATGGGGCACGACGCGAGCGTGCTCGAAGGCGGGCTGGCGAGCGGGCTGGCTCTCACGCCGGCTGAGGCGCCTGCCGCACCCGCGCTCGACACCATCGACGCGAAGACGCTCGCAGCGCGCATCGAGCGCAACGACGTGGCCGTGATCGACCTGCGCGGCAGCATGCAGTTTCGCGCCGGCCACATCGCGCAGGCGCGCTGGTCGATCCGCCCGCGCCTCGCCGCCGACCTCAAAGGCGAGCCCCGCCAGCTCGTGCTGGTTGCCGACGACGCGGCGCTCGCCGCATGGGCAGCCTCCTGCGAACTCGCCGGCGTCTCGCCCGCCCCGCTGCTGCTGTCCGGCGGCATGGCCGCCTGGAGCGCCGCAGGCCTGCCCGTGAAGGCCACGCCCGCGCTGCCCGCCGACGCGGACTGCATTGACTACCTGTTCTTCGTGCACGACCGCCACGACGGCAACAAGGAGGCCGCGCGCCGCTACCTCGCCTGGGAGACCGGCCTCGTCGCGCAGCTCGACGCGCAGGAGCGCGCGGCCTTCCGGCTGCCGGGCACCGCATCGCACGCCTGAGCCCTCATCGGTCCCGCTTTCTGTTCGTCCTTGTCAGTTCCTATTCCAGGAGTTCCGTCATGTCGTTCGCCAGCCGCATCCCGCACATCGCCCATATCGCCAGACTTGCCGCCGCAGCCGCCTGGCTCGCGGCGCTCGCACTCCAGCCAGCCACCGCCGAGCCGATGGCGCCGCGCAACGGCTTCCCGTCGCAGCCGGTGAAGTTCATCTCGCCCTTCCCGCCGGGCGGCGGCAACGACGCGACGGCGCGCCTGGTCACCACCAAACTGCCGGAGATCATGGGACAGGCCGCCCTGGTCGACAACCGCGGCGGCGCGGGCGGCAACATCGGCGCCAAGGCAGTGGCCGACGCCAAGCCCGACGGCTACACCGTGCTCACGTCGCAGGTGTCGATCATGGCCGTGAACCCCTCGCTGTATGCCTCGCCGGGCTTCGACCCGATCAAGAACTTCGTGCCCATCACGCAGATCAACGCCGCGCCGCTCGCGCTGGTGGTGGAGGCCAACTCGCCACTCAAGAGCTTCGCCGACCTCGCCGCCAAGGCCAAGGCCAACCCCGGCAAGGTGACCTACGCGACGCCGGGCAACGGCACGCTCTCGCACCTGGTGGGCGTGGTGCTCGCCAAGGACAACGGCGTGGAGATGACGCACGTGCCCTACAAGGGCGCCGGCCCCGCCCTCACCGACCTGATCGGCGGACAGGTGGACGTGATGGTGACCTCCACCGCGTCGGTGGCGGGCATGGTGCAAGGCGGCAAGCTGCGCGTGCTGGCCGTGACCAGCCCGCGCCGCATCGGCGTGTTCGCCAAGGTGCCCACGCTGGAAGAGCTGGGCTATGCCGGCGCGCGCTTCGAGGACTGGTATGGCTTCTTCGCCCCCGCCGGCACGCCGCCGGAGCGCGTGGCCTTCCTCAACGAAGCCATCGTGCGCACCCTGCGCCTGCCCGAGGTGACCAAGCTCGTCACCGACGGCGGCAGCGAAGTGGTGGCCAGCACGCCCGATGCTTTTGCTGCGCAGCTGAAGCAGGACATCGAGCGCTGGTCGCGCATCGTCAAGCTTTCGGGTGCGCGCGCCGACTGATTGAAGCAACATAGCGGCCCAGATTCGCCTTTCCAGCAGAACACGATGCCCGACTCGCACCACGCTTCCTCCGGCCTGACGCTGGACACCCGCCTCACCCGCACCGGCAAGTCCCCGTCCCATGCCGGAGGCGTGCCCGTCAACACGCCGCTGGTGCGCGCCAGCACCGTGCTCTTCGACAGCGTGGGCGCCATGCGCGACGCTCGCGCTCGGCGCGACAAGGAGCGCATCTTCAGCTACGGCGCGCGCGGCACGCCCACCACCTTCGCGCTGGAAGACGCGGTGAGCGAGCTCGAAGGCGCCTGGCGCACGCGGCTTTTCCCGACCGGCCTCGCGGCCATCGGCATGGTGCTGCTGTCGTACCTGAAGCCGGGCGACCACGTGCTGATGTCCGACAGCGTGTACGAGCCCACGCGCAACCTCGTGCATTCCTTCCTGGAGCCCTACGGCATCCGCAGCACCTTCTTCGCGGCGGACGGCAGCGGCATCGAGGAACTGTTCGAGCCGAACACGCGGCTGGTGTACGCCGAATGCCCTGGTTCGCTGGTCTATGAGATGTGCGACCTGCCGAAGCTGGCCGAGCTGGCGCATGCACGCGGTGCGCTGCTCGCGGCCGACAACACCTGGGGCTCCGGCGTCCAGTACCGCCCGCTCGCGCTGGGCGCAGACATCTCGACGATGGCCGCAACCAAGTACCTCTCGGGCCACTCTGACGTGATGATGGGCACCGTCGCCACCACCGAGGCCGCATGGCGCCCGCTCAACGAACGCTGCGACGCCTTCGGCATGACCGTGAGCCCCGACGATGCATGGCTGGTGCTGCGCGGCATGCGCACCCTCTCGGCGCGGCTGCAGATGCACGAGCGGCATGCGCTGGAAGTGGCGCACTGGCTGCAGGAGCGGCCCGAAGTGGCGACCGTGTTCTGCCCCGCGCTACCGCAGCATCCTGGGCACGAGATCTGGAAGCGCGATTGCAGCGGTACGAACGGGCTGCTGTCGATCGAGCTGCAGCCGGGCGTCGGGAACGCGGCGGTCGAGCGTTTCGTCGATGCGCTCAGGCTCTTCGGCCGCGGCTCCTCATGGGGCGGCTACGAGAGCCTCGTCGCCTGGACCAACATGCGTGCCGCGCGCAGCGTGACCGACTGGAGCGGGCGCGGCGCGGTGGTGCGGCTGCACGTCGGGCTGGAGTCACCGCGGGACCTGGCGGCGGACCTGGCGAGCGGCTTCGAGGCGATGGCCTCTGCCAGCGGCGCCTGAATGGCTACTGCTTCGCGGCGCCGGCCTGTTCCTCGGGCCAGCGCTGCGGCACGCGGCGCAGGCTCTCGACCGAATACCCCAGCCCTTTGAGGCGCGCGACCGCCGCCTCGTAGGCTGGCTCGGGAATGCTCGGCGTGCGCGCCATGATCCACGCGTAGTCGCGCTTGCTGCGGCCGACGATCGTCAGGCCGTAGTCCTTGTCGACGTCGACGATCACGTACTCCGCCTTCACCGGCCACACGAACTGCATGCCCCACACCGCGTTGCCGGTGCCGGGCACCACGCGGCCCACCGGGTTCATGGTCTTGAGCGGGCCGTCGAAGCCGCCTTCGCGGTAGCGGAAGCGCGTGTCGATGCGGCCGTCGGGCTGCAGCGTGTACGACTCCACCGCGTTGAAGGCATCGCGTTCCGGCCGCGTCGGGATATTGCCGATCACGTACCAGTCGCCCATGAAGCGCTGCAGGTCGATCTGCTTCGCCGTCGGGATGGTGGGCGGCGACACCGCGCACCCGGTAACCAGGAGCATCGCCGCCACGCCTGCCGCGATGAGAAGAGCCGGGCCGGCCAATGGGTGTTTCGGGTGTCGCTTCATCTTGCTCGTGCCTCCGATGGAAGAGCCCCAGCCTAGCGACCTCCCCGGCAGGCCTGCGTCGGACGGCGCCTTCGCCCATGATCGGGCGCCCGGCCCTTCAGCCGCAGGCGCGGCGCCCGTCGGGCGAACTGCGCAGGCGGTTCAGGAAGGTCAGCTGCACCTTCGCCGTCTCGCTGCCCTGCACCGCCGCGCGGCGCATCCATTCGCCGGCCTCGCAGCGGTCGGCCTTCACGGCGGTGCCGTAGAGCGCGGGGCCGGTCATCAGCACCATCCCGAGCATCTCCTGCGCCTCGGCGTGGCCGTGCGTGGCGGCATCGCGCAGGTGCTGGAGCATGGCGCGGTAGTCGCGAGCGGCCTGGGCCTCCAGCGCAAGCTGGAAGCGCTGCTCGGCCTGCAGGTCGATGTCCGCGCCCGAAGGACGCGCCGCGCTGATCGCGGCCGCCAGCATCAGCACGCCCGAGAGCACCACACGCAGGCGCAGCGAGAGGCCGGTCATCCGGCCGAGGTCGAGTTGTTCGGTTGGCATCGATAGGCTCCACGGACGTTGTTGTCGTGGAGGCATCGTCGTGCCGCGGCGCCGAACGGAAAAGCAGGAATTCGCGCAGGCGGGCTCAGCCGCAGACTGAGCCCGCAACCGCATCCGGGATCAGAACTTCGCGGTCAGCATCACCTGCAGTTCGCGCCCCGGGCCCGGCATGATCAGGTTGTCCACGCTGCCGTGCGCCGACACGTAGTACTTGCGGTTGGTGATGTTCTTCAGGTTCGCCGAGATCTCGTAGCGCCCGGTCTTATAGCTCGCGGCCAGGTCGGCCGTGACGTACGAGGGCAGCGTGACGAGGTTGCTCAGCGACGCGTAGCGCGAGGCCACGTAGTTGACGCCGCCGCCGGCGCTCAGGCCGTTGCCCAGGTCCTTCATGAGCCACACGAAGGCCGAGTGCCGTGGCGTGAGCGGCGCGATCTTGCCCTGCACCGGCATCGCCGGGCCGATCGGCAACTGCAGCGAGCTCACCGTGGCCAGCGACCTGGTCATGCGCCCGTCGAGATACGCGTAGCCCGCGCTGACGTCCCAGCGGCCCGGCAGCTTGCCGGCCAGCGCCAGCTCCATGCCGTTGGTGCGCTGCGTGCCGACGTTGATCTGCCGCGCGGGGTTGGCCGGGTCGGTGTTCTTGATGCCCGAGCGCTCCAGGTTGAACAGCGCCGCCGTGACATTGAGCGCGCCGTCGAGGAAGTCGAGCTTGGCGCCGATCTCCTTGTTCACCGTGATCTCGGGGTCGTTGGCGGTGTTGCTGGCCGACAGCGCGAAGGTCTCGGCCGAAGGCTGGAACGAGCGGCTGTACGACACGTAGTACGACTGGGTTTCGCTCGGCTGCCAGACCAGGCCCGCGCGCGGGCTGAACTTGCGGTCGGTGCGCGACAGCGGCGCGAGCGTGCGCTCGAAGGAGGTGTCCTGCCCGAACACGTCGTAGCGGCCACCCACCAGCGCCTTCCACTGCGGTGCCAGCGTGATCTGGTTCTGCGCATAGAGCGCGGCCGTCTTGAACGTGGAGTTGCTCGGAATCGCGCTGGCGGCCGTGTAGCTCGAAAGCGGCAGCGGCGCCGGCACGGCCACCGGGTTCAGGATGCTCACGCGCTCGTAGCCGGTGGCCGAACTCACCGAGTACAGGCGCTTGTCCTGCTGGCCGAACTCGGCGCCGACCAGCCATTCCTGCCTGAAGCCGCCGAGCTCGTTGCGCCAGGTCAGGTCGGTCTGGTTGAACCAGCCGCTCTCGTCGCGGTCGACGAAGCCGCGCGTGCGGCCGACCGTGAGGCGTACCGGGTCGGTGGTGCCGCTGGGCAGGGTGTTGAAGCGGTCCAGCTTGTAGCTGTAGTAGCGCGTGGTGTTGCGCAGGGTCAGCGCATCGCTGAAGCGGTGGTTGAGCGTGGCGGTGAACGACTGCACCTTGGTCGTGGTGGTGTCGTCGCGCTTCGCGAACGCCGAGCCGTAGTAGGTGCCGATGGGCACGTTCACGGGGCGGCCGTTGAGCGCCGGGATGCCGAAGTCGGTGAGGCGCTGGTCGTGGGCGTTGGTGTACTGCAGCAGCAGGTCTGTCTGCGGGCTGAACTTGATGGCCAGCGAAGGCGCGATGTTGTAGCGGTCGATGAACTGCTGGTCGCGGTAGCTGCCCGACTTCTCTCGCGCCACGTTGAGGCGGAAGGCCATGTTCTCGCCGATGGGCGTGTTGAGGTCTGCGGTGGCGCGCTTGAAGTCGTGCGAGCCCAGGCCGAGCGACACCTCGCCGAAGGGGCGCTCGAAGATCGGCTTCTTGGTCACGCGGTTGACGAGGCCGCCCGACGAGCCGCGGCCGTACAGCACGGCCGCCGGCCCCTTGAGCACTTCGATGCGCTCGGTGTCCGACAGGTCGCGGAAGTACAGCGCGTCGTCGCGCACGCCGTCGACGAACCAGTCGGCAATGGCGGTGAAGCCGCGGATCACCACCTGGTCGCGCTGGCCGTCGCCCGCGTTGAACGACACGCCGGGCGCGTTGCGCAGCGCGTCCTGCATCGAGGTCGCGCCCTGATCGCGCAGCAGTTGCGCCGGCAGCACGTTGACGGCCTGCGGAATGTCGCGCAGCGGCGCGCTGCCCTTGGTGGCCGTGCTGCCGACGGAAGGCGCGTAGCCGACATCCTGTTCGGAAGTGACGGTCACCTCCTTGAGCGTGGCGTCGGTGCCCTGGGCCTGGGCCGCGCAGTGGGCAGCGGCCAGGGCGGCGACGATCAGGGACGGATTGCGCAGGCGAAGCTGAAGGCGCGGCGCGCGAGAACGGACGGACATGGCAGGAATTCCCTCAAGGCGATTTGTTTTTGAAATCGCGAAGCGCCACGCCGGCGCCTCCATCGCTTCGACGGAGAAACCGTGTGTGCCCTGCCTTGAACGAATCTGGGTTGGGTGCCCTCGCCGGCCCGCACCGGCGCGGTGGCCGGGGCTTCGGACGAGGGATCGCGTCGCGCGACCCGCGAATTCTAAATAAGTGCAACCGCGTTCCGGGCCGGCTCTCCGGCCGCCGCTGCGGCGCTCAGCGCGCGCGGGCCCGCGTCAGCAGGTAGCTCTGGTGCACCACGTTGTCGACGTAGTAAGGCTCGGCGAGCGCATCGAACTCGGCCCGCAGCGCCGCCAGCTTCCGCGGGTCTTCGGCAAGGCCTTCGACCAGCTTGCGCATCGGGCCGACCGAACGCTCCAGGAACAGGCGGAAGTGCCCCAGGCTCAGGGCCGGAAAGTGCATGGTGCCGCGGCCGAAGAACGGCGCGTCGAAGTGCTGGCCCAGGCGCTCCGTGACGATGGCCGGGTTGCCCCATTGAGGTGGCGGCGACGCGCCGGCCGGTGGCGGCGGCGAGTTGCGCCCGATGAAGGCGAACATGCGCCCCACGAAGTGCTCGGGCGGCCAGGTGGCGAAGGCGATGCGCCCGCCGGGCTTCAGCACGCGGCGCATCTCGGCCACGGCCACTTCGGGGCGCGGCGCGAACATGTGGCCGAACTGGCTGAGCACGACGTCGAAGGAGGCGTCGGCATACGGCAGGTTCTCGGCGTCGCCTTCGGTCCAGGCGATGTCGCCGTGCCCGGAAATACCGGCGTTCTCGCGCGCGGCCTCGATCAGTTCGGGCGTCAGGTCGAGCCCCGTGACGCGTGCGCCGCGGCGCGCCGCCGTGACGGCCACCACGCCGGTGCCGGTGCCCACGTCCAGCACGGTCTCGCCTTGCGCAACCTGCGCGAACCTGACGAGATGCCCGGCCACCGGCGTCGTGAACATGGCGGTCGGCGCGAAGGTCGACCACATCTCGCGCTGCCGGCTCTTGAACTCTGCAAAGGGATCCTGCGACATATCACCCTCCATTCCAGCCACGGGGCTGCGGACATGGAGGGGGACTCTAGGCCCGGGGAATGGGCCCGTCCATCCCGCGGAACAGGGCTTCGATCGGAAAGAGCTGTAACGCAATCCCGCGCCAGGTTCAGCAGCAGCGCCCCTTGCCCGCCCCGTAGCGCGCCTCCAGCCGCTCGCGGAAGAAGGCCTCGTAGCTCATCGGCGGCTGGTCGGGATGGGTGGCCGCCATGTGCGTGAGGTAGGCGTCGTAGTCGGGCAGCCCGACCATGAGCCGCAGCGACTGCTTGAGCGAGCGCGCGAAGTAGCGCCCGGCTTCCGGCAATGCGAGGCCCATGGCTTCAGTGGGCCGCCGTCGCGGCGGTACCCATCGGCTCGAACGGGGTTTCCTGCGCGGTCGGCCGGTTGGCCGCGCGCGCAGCGATGCAGGCCTTGATGCTGTAGACCAGCACGCTCAGCACCACGAAGATGAAGAGCGCGCACAGCGCGGCGTCGAGGCGGTCGTTGAAGACGATGCGCGACATGGCCTCCGGCGTCTTGGCCGGCGCCACCAGCACGCCGTTGGCGATGCCTTCGGTGTACTTGGCCGCGTGCGAGAGGAATCCGATCTTCGGGTCGGCCGAGAAGATCTTCTGCCAGCCCGCGGTGAGCGTGCACGCCAGCAGCCACGCGGCCGGCGCGATGGCCACCCACGCATAGCGCTCGCGCTTCATGCGGAAGAGCACCACCACGCCCAGCATCAGCGCGACGGCGGCGAGCATCTGGTTGGAGATGCCGAACAGCGGCCACAGCGTGTTGATGCCGCCCAGCGGATCGACCACGCCCTGGTACAGGAAGTAGCCCCAGGCCGCCACGCACAGCGCGGTGGCGACGAGGTTGGCCGGCAGCGAGTCGGTGCGCTTGAGCGCGGGCACGAAGCTGCCCAGCAGGTCCTGCAGCATGAAGCGGCCGGCGCGGGTGCCGGCGTCCACGGCCGTGAGGATGAAGAGCGCCTCGAACAGGATCGCGAAGTGGTACCAGAAGGCCATCATGGCCTGCCCGCCGATCGCCTGGTGAAGGATGTGGGCCATGCCCACGGCCAGCGTCGGCGCGCCGCCGGTGCGACCGAGGATGGTGGTCTCGCCCACGTCCCTGGCGGTCTGCAGCAGCATCTCGGGCGTGATGACGAAGCCCCAGCCCGACACCGTGGCCGCCACCTGCTGCGCGGTGGTGCCGACCAGCGCGCCGGGGCTGTTCATCGCGAAGTAGATGCCGGGCTCGATGCACGAGGCCGCCACCAGCGCCATCACCGCGACGAAGGACTCGGCCAGCATGCCGCCGTAGCCGATGAAGCGCGCATGGCGTTCGTTGTCGAGCATCTTGGGCGTGGTGCCCGAGGAGATGAGCGCGTGGAAGCCCGAGACGGCGCCGCAGGCGATGGTGATGAACAGGAACGGGAACAGGCTGCCCGACCACACCGGGCCGTTGCCCTGCGCGAACTGCGTGACGGCAGGCATCTGCAGCGTGGGCATCACGAACACGATGCCGATGGCCAGCGCGATGATGGTGCCGATCTTCAGGAAGGTCGAGAGGTAGTCGCGCGGCGCGAGCAGCAGCCACACCGGCAGGCTGGCGGCGACGAAGCCGTAGCCGACCAGCATCCAGGTGAGCGCCTTGCCGTCGAAGGTGAAGAGCGGCGCCCATTCCGGGTTCTGGCTCACGGCCTGGCCGCCGAAGATGGCCAGCATCAGCAGCACGAAGCCGATCACCGACACCTCGCCAATGCGCCCCGGGCGGATGTAGCGCAGGTACACGCCCATGAAGAGCGCCACCGGAATCGTCGCGGCCACCGTGAAGGTGCCCCACGGCGATTCGGCCAGCGCCTTCACCACGATCAGCGCCAGCACCGCGAGGATGATGATCATGATCATGAAGGTGCCGAACAGCGCGATCATGCCGGGCACGGGGCCCATCTCCTGCTTGACGAGGTCGCCCAGCGAGCGGCCGTCGCGCCGCGTTGAGATGAACAGCACGATGAAGTCCTGCACCGCGCCGGCGAACACCACGCCGGCCAGCACCCACAGCAGGCCGGGCAGGTAGCCCATCTGCGCCGCCAGCACCGGCCCCACCAGCGGGCCCGCACCCGCGATGGCCGCGAAGTGGTGGCCGAACAGCACGTTCTTGTCGGTCGGCACGTAGTCCAGGCCGTCGTTGTGGCGGTGCGCCGGCGTCTTGCGGTTGCCGTCCAGGCCTAGCACCTTGTCGGCGATGAAGAGGCTGTAGTAGCGGTAGGCGATCAGGTAGGTGCAGATCGCGGCGGCCACCACCCAGAGGGCGTTGACGCTTTCGCCGCGGGTCAGGGCCACGGTGGCGAGCGCGAACGCGCCGACCACGGCCACGACCAGCCACACCAGATGGCGGCGGATGCTGTGCATGCGGATGTCTCCTTGGGATTGAACCCGGGGAGTTTTGCCGGGCCCAGGCGCCGACGCATCCGTCGCACCGCGCGGAGCATGCGCGTGGCTTTGCGTAATGGAAAACCCTGGATTCCGCCGTGGTGGACACCGCACACCGGAGCTTCCAGGCCCTTGCATTTCCCTCAAATGTGATAAATTCACATAATTAACAATGTGAAACATTCCTTCCGAGCCACGATGAACCAGCATTCGCAGGCACGCAGACGCAGCAGCGGCTTCACATTGATCGAGGTCATGATCACGGTCGCGATCGTGGCCATCCTGGCTTCGATCGCCCTGCCGAGCTATCAGCAGTACATCATTCGCTCGAAGCGCTCGGCGGCCCAGGCGCAGATGATGGACATCGCCAACCGGCAGCAGCAGTACCTCATCGCCAACCGCGTCTACGCCGACAAGGCGGCGCTCACCGCCAGCGGCTACAGCCTGCCGTCGGAGGTTTCGGCGAACTACAGCTACGACGTCACCCTCTCGACCTCCGGCGCGCCGGGCTACACGCTCACCTTCACGCCGACCGGCTCGCAATCGGGCGACGGCAACCTCAGCCTTACCAGCGAAGGCGTGAAATCGCCGGCGGGCAAATGGTGACGCGCCGCTCCATCCACCGCCAGCGCGGCACGACGCTGATCGAAGTGCTGGTCACGCTGCTCGTCGTGGCTTTCGGGCTGTTCGGCCTCGTCGGCCTCCAGGCCCGCATGCAGGCCTCCGAGATGGAGTCGTACCAGCGCTCGCAGGCGCTGATCCTGCTGAACGACATGGCCAGCCGCATCGCCATCAACCGCCGCACCGCGGCCAGCTACGTCACCAGCGCACCGCTGGGCGCCGACGCCGCTTGCCCCACCGCCACCGGCACGCGGCAGCAGGTGGACGCCAAGGAGTGGTGCGACGCACTGCAGGGCGCCGCCGAGGTCTCCGGCGGCAGCAAGCTCGGCACCGTGATCGGCGGGCGCGGCTGCGTGGAGGACATGGGCAACAACGAGTACCTGGTCACCGTCGCCTGGCAGGGGCTGGGGCCGATCTCGGCGCCGCCGGCCGGCGTGGCCTGCGGCAAGGGCCAGTACGACAGCGGCACCACGTGTACCGACGACAAGTGCCGCCGCGCCGTGACCACGCTGGTGCGCATCGGATCGCTCTCATGAGCCGCCCGCGCGCCTTGCAGCACGTCCGGCATGCCCAGCGCGGCCTGACGCTGATCGAGCTGATGGTGGCCATCACCATCACGCTCATCGTGGTGGCCGCGCTGCTCGCGCTCTTCCTCAACGTGAACAACTCCCAGCGCGAGCTGGAGCGGGTCAACCGGCAGATAGAAAGCGGCCGCCTCAGCGTCTTCGTGCTCGAGAACGAGCTCTCCCATGCCGGCTTCTGGGAGAACTACATGCCCGAGTTCGACGACCTCACCGTCACCGGCGCTCCCACGCACGTGCCCACCGGCGCCCTGCCCGACCCGTGCCTGCCCTACTCCGTCGCGAACTGGACCGACGACTACAAGCGCCAGCTGCTCGACCTGCCGGTGCAGACCTACGACAGCGTCCCCGCCAGCTGCACCGACCTGCTGAAGAACATGAAGGCCGGCACCGACATCGTCGTGGTGCGCCACGCCGAGACCTGCCTGCCCGGCACGCCCAACTGCGAGGCGGACACCAGCGGCGCGATGTATTTCCAGTCGTCGCTGTGCGGCACGCAGAAGCCCTCCTCGTTCGACCTGTCGACCGCCGGCTTCGGCAACATGTTCCAGAAGGACTGCACCACCCCCTCGCCCAAGCGCAAGCTCGTCGCCGACATCTACTACGTGCGCGACTACGCCGACACCGTGGGCGACGGCATTCCCACGCTGGCGCGCTCGCGCTTCGACTTCGTGGGCGGCACGCTGGCGCAGCAGCCGCCCACGCCGCTGATCGAAGGCGTCGAGGGCTTCCGCGTCGAACTCGGCCTCGACACGCTGAGCAAGACCGGCGCCGCCGTCGACTACACCACGGCCATCGCCTGGGCCGACCCGGCGAACAAGTCCACGCCGGCCAACCGGGGCGACGGCAGCCCCGACGGCAACTTCGTGCACTGCACCACCAGCCCCGCCTGCACCGCCGACCAGCTCGTCAACGTGGTGGCCGTCAAGCTCTTCGTGCTGGCGCGCAGCTCCGAGGCCTCGCCCGGCCACACCGACACGCGCACCTACCAGCTCGGCGGCGCCACGCTCGGGCCTTTCAACGACCACTACAAGCGCCACGCGTTCTCCACCTCCGTGCGCCTGAGCAACGTCACCGGCCGAAGGGAGACGCCATGAACACCAGCGTGCCGTTCGCCCGCGACGCCGGCCAGCGCGGCGCCGCCCTGCTCATCGGAATGATCATGCTGCTGCTGATCACCCTGGTGGTCACCGCGGCCTTCAACCTGAGCAACGCCAACCTCAAGGCAGTGGGCAACCTCCAGACGCGCAACGAGGCGGTGGCCGCCGCCAACCGCGCGATCGAGGAAGTCGCCACCAGCCTGCTCGTGCCCGGCAGCGACGGCAGCCCCACGCTCGCGCCGCCGCAGCGGACGGTGAGCATGGTCGACATCGACAACGACGGCATCACCGACTACAGGGTGGACGTCGCTCCCCCCGTTTGCGTGCGCGCCACCAAGGCACTCGACACCGGCAGCGGCGGCAGCACCGGCCCGGGCGGCGTCACCGGCGGCGCATCGAGCAGCGGCTCGGGGCTCTCGACGCTGCCCGACCAATACAACTCCGTGTGGGACATCAGCACCACGGTCACCGACGCCCGCAACGGCAACGGCGCCACCACCTCCGTGCGCCAGGGCGTGCGCGCCCTGCTCAACAAGGCGCAGTTCGAAGCGTTCTGCGCCTCCTAGGCATGCCAATTCAAGACAACCCGACGACGAACAGGCCCGCACCATGATCCGGAAACTTCTCGCTTCGCTGTGGACGGCCGCCGCGCTCACCGCGTTGACGGCGCTGCCGGCGGGCCCGGCCCACGCCGAGGACATCGATCTCTTCGTGGGCTACAACCCCAGCGCGGCGCAGGCGCCGAACGTGCTCTTCGTGCTGGACAACACGGCCAACTGGAACCAGCCCTTCACCGCCGAGATGACCGCGCTCGCCTCGGCCTTCGAAAGCCTGAAGGCCAACAAGTTCAAGGTCGGCCTGATGATGTTCACCGAGACCGGCCAGGGCAACTCCAACTCCGACGGCGGCTACGTGCGCGCAGCGGTGCGCACGCTGGACGACGGCACCAAGATCAAATACGGCGCGCTCATCCGCAGCCTCGACAAGCTCGGCGACAAGTCCAACGGCGGCAAGGCCGGCAAGACCATGGCCGAGGTCTACCGCTACCTGGCCAGCGGCACGCCGATCGCGGGCAACGGCAAGGTCAAGGCCGACTACAGCGGCAACACGAGCGGCACGGCGGCCTCGAAAGCCATCTACGCGCTCACGCGCAACGCGCTCAGCGGCTTCTCCGCCACCACCTACGTCGGCCCGAGCACCGAGAACTGCACCGGCACCTACGTCATCTACATCAGCAACGGCGCGGCGCAGGACAACACCAGCGACAGCCAGACCTCCAACGCCGCCCTGCGCGCCGCGGGCGGCGACACCACGCAGATCGCCCTGAGCCCCAGCGGCTCGCAGGACAACACGGCCGACGAATGGTCGCGCTTCCTGCAGACCAGCATGGGCGTGAAGGTCTACACCATCGAGGCCGCCAAGGCGACCGGCGGCCAGGGCCCGGGCTGGACCTCGCTGCTCAAGAGCATGGCCACCCAGAGCAAGGGCGAGTACTACGACATCTCGGCCAAGCCCGACCTGGGCAGCGCGCTCGGCGCGGCGCTGGACGACATCTTCAGCAAGATCCAGTCGGTCAACAGCGTGTTCTCCTCGGTGAGCCTGCCGGTGAGCGTGAACACCCAGGGCACCTACCTGAACCAGGTGTTCGTGGGCATGTTCCGCCCCGACCAGGATGCCTTCCCGCGCTGGAACGGCAACCTCAAGCAATACAAGCTCGGGCTGGACAGCAGCAACCAGCTGATCCTGCAGGACGCGGCGGACAACAACGCGGTGAACAACCAGACCGGCTTCGTGGCGCCCTGCGCGCGCAGCTTCTGGACGCCCGCGCCCAGCGATACCGACCTGTACTGGAGCTTCCGGCCCTCCGGCGACTGTCTGGGCAAGGAAGCCGCCGACAGCCCCGACGGCAACGTGGTGGAAAAAGGCGCGCAGGGCTACATGCTGCGGCGCATGGTCGTCGCCAACCGGAACATGAAGACCTGCACGCCGGGCAGCTGCACGGCCCTCACCGCCTTCGCCGACGGCAACGCCGCCATCACCAAGGCCGCGCTGGGCGTCACCGCCGACACCGACCGCACCACGCTCATCAACTGGGCGCGCGGCCTCGACAACAAGGGTGACGAGCGGCCCGACGCGCAGGGCAATCCCGTCACCTCCAACTCGATGCGCCCCTCGGTGCACGGCGACGTGGTGCACTCGCGGCCGGTGGCCATCAACTACGGCACCGACGCCGCGCCGCAGGTGGTGGTGTTCTACGGCGGCAACGATGGCGTGCTGCGCGCCGTCAACGGCAATCGCACCGACGCCATCGGCTCGGCCGCCGCGGGCGACGAGCTCTGGTCCTTCATGCCGCCGGAGTTCTACGGCAGCATCAAGCGGCTGTACGACGACACCACGCGCATCAACTTCCCCGGCCTGCCGGTCACCATCGGCGCGGTGGCGCCCAAGCCCTACGGCATGGACGGCCCCGTCTCAGCCTATCGCCAGGGCAGCACCGCCTGGCTCTACGCGAGCATGCGTCGCGGCGGCCGGCTGATCTACGCCTTCGACGTCTCCTCCGCCACCGCGCCCACGCTGAAGTGGCGCAAGGGCTGCCCCAACCAGGGCGACGACACCGGCTGCGACAGCGGCTTCGAGGGCATCGGCCAGACCTGGTCGGCTCCCAAGGTGATGCGCGCAAGCGGCTACGGCGGCGGCAACAGCCCGCTGCTGATCTTCGGCGGCGGCTACGACAAGTGCGAGGACGTCGACACCAACAGCGCAGTCCAGGCCTGCGGCACCGCCGCCAAGGGCAGCGGCATCTACGTGCTCGACGCCGACACCGGCGCGCGGCTGCAGATGTTCCCCACCGCGCGGCCGGTGGCCGGCGAGGTCACCGTGGTCACCGATTCGCTCGGCATCGCGCGCATCGCCTACGCGGCCGACCTGGGCGGCAACGTCTATCGCATCGCGCTCGGCAGCGGCGCACCTTCGGCCTGGACGATGACGCAGATCGCCTCTCTAGGCTGCGACACCGTCACCACCTGCACACCCAACCGCAAGTTCATGTTCGCGCCCGACGTGGTGGAGGACAACGGCGCCTTCGTCATCCTGCTCGGCTCGGGCGACCGCGAGAAGCCGCTGCGCTACTACAACGTCGCACTCGGCGTGGCCAACCGCTTCTACATGCTGGTCGACAAGCCCACCGACAGCACCTGGCTGAGCAGCGAAACCAGCAACTGCGGCGCCGGCAACGGGCTGCTGTGCCAGGCTTCGCTGCTGCCGATCACCGACACCTCCACGCCGACCTCCTCCGACCTTGCCACCAAGAAGGGCTGGTACCTCGCCCTTGCCGCCGGCGAGCAGGTGGTGACCAGCTCGGTCACCGCCTACGGCGTCACCACCTTCAACACCCACACGCCGAGCAACCCGAACACGCAGACCTGCCGCGCCGACCTCGGCACCGCGCGCGTCTACAACGTGTCGTACGTCAATGCCGCGCCCCAGGGGCCCGGCGGCCGCTTCCAGAACGTGGTGGGCGGCGGCCTCGCGCCCTCGCCCGTGGTGGGCCGCGTCCAGCTCGACAACGGCACCATGCGCGACGTGGTGATCGGCGCCAACCCCGACTCATTCCTGAGCCCCAAGGGCACCTCGCCCAAGGCCGCGTTCAAGCAGCCCAAGGGCCGGGTCTACTGGTTCATCCAGAAGTGAGCCCCTGGAGCACCGGCAGCATGCGCAACCGCCCCCGCACCGCCCGCGCGCGTGGCTTCACGCTGATCGAGCTGATGGTCACCGTGGCCGTGCTGGTGGTGCTCGTCGCCATCGCCGTGCCTTCGTTCGATGGCATCCGGCTTTCCATGCGCCTGAGCAACTACGCCACCTCGCTGGTGGCGGGCAGCCAGCTCGCCCGCAGCGAGGCCATCAAGCGCAACGCGCCGGTCACCCTCTGTGCCTCGGCCAACGGCAGCAGCTGCAGCACCAACGGCCAGTGGGAAGCCGGCTGGATCGTGCTCAGCGGCACGCAGGTGCTGCGCGCGGAAAGCGCCGCGGCCACGGGCTACCTGCTGCGGGAAGCGGGCGGCGCGAGCGCCATCGTGTTCCAGGCCACCGGCGTGGGCGCCAGCCAGAGCCGGATCACCATCTGCCGCAGCACCCCGAGCGCCAACCAGTCGCGCGCCGTGAGCATCAGCGCCACCGGGCGCACCAACATCACGAGGTCGAACGACGGTACCTGCACCGCGACCTAGCCGCCCTCCGCATACCCCGGAAAGGCCATCTTCGCGGACGAACGACAATAGCCAGCTGCGAAGGAGCCCGGACGGCGGCCCGGCCCCCTTCCCCATCCTTCCTCTTGTCCCGCACGCACAGAACCAGGAGCAACGACCGCATTCATGGAACACCGGCTGGATTGGGCCCTTGCCGCCTGCGCTCGCATCCTTCGTCCGGTGGTCCGGCTGGCGCTCGCCATGGGCGTCAAGCACCCCCACCTCGAAGAGCTGCTGCGCGACCTGCTCATCGAGGAGGCGCAGCGCTCCTGGCGCCAGCAGGGCGTGAAGCGGCCCAACCTCAGCCAGATCTCGGTCACCACCGGCCTGAACCGCAAGGCCGTCACCGCCAAGGTCCGAGCCACCGTCGATCCCCTGCCCCACACCGAACTCTCGGCCGCCGCCAAGACCTTCACGCTCTGGCTGCAGATGACGGTCGAGAACGAGGACCTGCGCCGCATTCCGGTCACCACCGAGGACGAGGCGCCCTCCTTCGAGCGCGTGGCCCGGCTGGCCAGCCGCGGCAACATCCACCATCGCACCATCCTGGATGAGCTGGTGCGCCTGAACATGGTCGCGGAAGGCAACGGCACCGCCGAGCTCATGGCCGACGGCTTCGTGCCGGTCGAAGACCTGCAGTCGATGCTCGCCTTCCTGGGCGACAACGGCCGCGACCACCTGCTGGCCGCCGTCTCCAACACCCTGGGCGAAACGCCCCGCATGCTGGAGCGCTCGGTGTACGCGCGCGGCCTCACGCTGGAAGATTGCGAGAAAATCCAGCTTCTCGCGCGCGAGCGCTGGACCGCCCTGCACCACGAACTGGCCCGCGAGATGACCGAGGCCGTCGATCGCGCGCCCGCCGACAGCAAGGCCCGCATCCGCGTCGGCATCTATACCTATTACGAAGACGACGAAGCCGCGCAGAAGAAGAGCGGGCCGCCCTCACGATGAACACGATCCTGACCCTCCCGCGTTCCTTCCGGCTCGCGCAGCGCCTCCTTCGCGGCCTGCTGCTTGCGGGCGGCATGGCCATGCTTCTTTCTTGCGGAGGCGGAGGCGGCGGCGGTGGCGCAGGCAGCGCGTCCGGCCTGGGCGTTGCAGGCGTATCCGGCTCCGGCACCACCACGGAAACGGGCGGTGGCGGCGACAGCGGCGCCTCCGGCGGGTCCAGCGGCAATGCAGGCAGCGGCGGCGACGGCACCAGCACCGCGGGCAACACCAACGGCGACGGCTCCGGCGTGGGTTCCGGCGGCACCGGCGTGAGCGCGGACGCGGCCGGCATCGGCGCGGCGGACGGCCTGGGCAGCATCATCCTCAACGGCCTGCGCTACAACACCGACAGCGCCGCCTTCAGCCTCGAAGACACCAGCGAACTGCAGATCGGCATGAGCGCGCGCGTCGCCGGCAAGGTCGACGCCGACTTCACCAGCGGCGTCGCCACGCAGGTCGTCTCGGCCGCCGAGCTGCGCGGCGCCGTCTCCGCCATCAACCTCGCGGACGGCAGCTTCACCGTCATGGGCAGCCGCGTGACCACCGACACCGCCACCGTCTGGGGCGACGCCGGCGGCCCGGCCGACCTGCGCGACGGCGCGGTGATCCAGGTCTGGGGCCTGCCCGCCTCGCCGGGCACGCTGCGCGCCACGCGCGTGCACATCGCGCCCGCCTCCGCCGAGCCGCTGGCGACCGGCACCGTGCAGAACCTCGACCTTGTCGGCCGGCAGTTCACGCTCGGCCTGCTCACCGTCGACTTCGGCCCCGGCGTCGACACCGCCAGCCTGGCCGAAGGCGCCATCGTCCGCGTGCGCGGCACCGTGGCACCGGTGGCAGGCCGCTTCACCGCCACCACGGTGAAGGGCTGGTACGCCATCCCCACCGCCGACGGCATCGCGCTGCAGCTCGCGGGCGTCGCCACCGACTTCGCCTCGCTCGGCGACTTCCGCGTGCTCGGCAACAAGGTCGACGCGCGCAACGCGCAGATCACCGGCGGCCCGGCCGGCTCCATCGGCAACGGCGTCAAGGTCGAGGTCGACGGTTTCCTCTCGGGGCAGGTACTCGTGGCGAAGAAGCTGCGCATCCGCTACGTGCCCGGCACGGGCGGGCCGGCGTCCTTCACCGTGATCGGCCCGGTCTCCGGCTACCAGTCGCGTTCCGACTTCATCGTGCGCGGCCAGCACGTGAACGCCGGTGACTCCGCTACCATCTTCGAAAACGGCACCGCCGCGGACCTGGGCAACGGCAAGCGCGTGACAGTCGTCGGAGACCGCGTGGTCGACGGCGTGCTCATCGCCCAGCGCGTCACCTTCGCGCAGCCCTGAGCCGGGCTGGGCCCGGTACACCGGGCGGCGCCGCGCAACACAGGCCACGTCGTCCGCGGCGCGACCGGATCGATCGATCGGAGCCATGGAAACGCCAACCGCCCAAGCGAGCGCATCCCCGACGCCACGCTGCTGCATCGCAGGTGGTGGCCCTGCCGGCATGGTTCTGGGCCTGCTGCTGGCCCGTGCCGGCGTGCCGGTGGTCGTGCTGGAGAAGCATCTCGACTTCCTGCGCGACTTCCGCGGCGACACGGTGCACCCGTCCACGCTCGAAATCCTCCACGAACTGGGACTGCTCGACGCCTTCCTGCAGCGCCCCCACGACCGCGTGGACGAGCTGCGCGCCAGCTATGAGGGCCGCGCCGTGCCGGTGGCCGACTTCACCCACCTGCCCTCGCACAGCAAGTTTCTCGTGCTGATGCCGCAGTGGGAGTTCCTGGACTTCATGTACGACGAGGCCCGGCGCTACCCTGGCTTCGAGCTGTGGACCGACGCCGAGGCCATCGGCCTGCTGCAGGAAAGAGGCCGCGTCAACGGCGTGAAGGTGCGTCGCGACCGCCGCGCCGGCCAGCCGCGCGAGGTCGAGCTGCATGCCTCGCTCGTGGTGGCCGCCGACGGCCGGCATTCCGCGCTGCGCGACGCGGCGGCGCTGCCGCACATCAGCTACGGCGCGCCCATCGACGTACTGTGGATGGCCGTTCCGAGGCTGGCCAGCGACCCCGACGCCACCGCGGGCCACATCGCAGGCGGCCACATCCTGGTGACGCTGAACCGTGGCGACTACTGGCAATGCGCCTTCGTCATACCCAAGGGCGGCCACGATGCGCTGCAGGCGCGGGGCATGGCCGCCTT
This sequence comes from Variovorax sp. 350MFTsu5.1, assembly GCF_048302515.1. Taxonomy (NCBI): domain Bacteria; kingdom Pseudomonadati; phylum Pseudomonadota; class Betaproteobacteria; order Burkholderiales; family Comamonadaceae; genus Variovorax; species Variovorax sp. 350MFTsu5.1. The sequence goes on from NZ_CP157620.1 coordinate 5,160,598, forward strand.
CCACGAAGAAATCGGCCGAATCGCGCCCTTCCTCGCCGAAAGGCTGCCTTCGGCGCTGCCCGACTGGGATTCGGTGAAGCTGCTCGAAGTGACGGTCGACCGGCTCGAAAGCTGGTCGTGCCGTGGCCTGCTGTGCATCGGCGACGCCGCGCATGCGATGTCGCCCGTGGGCGGCGTCGGCATCAACCTCGCGGTGCAGGACGCGGTGGCTGCCGCCAACCTGCTGGCCCCCGCCCTGGCCGGCGAAGCGACCGACAAGGAAATCGACGCCCTGCTGCCCCAGCTGCAGCGCCGCAGGGAGTGGCCGGTGCAAGTCACCCAGGCCGTGCAGCGCTTCATACAGGACCGCGTGCTCATGGCCGTGCTCGACGGCGCGGCTACGGCCAGGCCGGGGCGTCGTCTGCCCTTGCCGCTGCGGCTGCTGGCGCGCTGGCCGCTGCTGCGCCGGCTGCCTGCAAGGGCCGTGGGGCTGGGCGTGCGGCCGGAGCATGTCCGGTCGCCGAATTCGCCGCGCACGCCCCAATGAAAACGGCGCTGAAAAACTGGCATTTCGTTACACAGCCGGCGTCCTGAGCTGCCGTCCGGAGGGGCCCGGACAAAGGGCGCTGTTGTAGACTGCCGGGTTTTTCGAAGAGGCGCGTTCAGGCGGATCCAGGAGGTTATGGGGCAAGTTTTCAAGCGCTCAGGTTTCAACGGCTCGGCGCTCATTCGCTTGCTTTCCCGACTGGCCGAGGCTGACGTCCGCGAACCCGCAAACCCCACCGCCGACCGGCTGAGCCAGTGGTTCGGCTGGACCGACGCCATCTCGCTTTCAGCCGCGCTCGACGGCACGCCCGCAACGGCGCAGACCAGCATTCGCGCTCCCCGCAACACCGAAGAAAGCGAATGCAACCGCGTGAAAAGCGCGCTGGCCAACGCCATCGTCGAAGACAACACCTTCGGCGCCGGCAAGGACGCCACTTCGGACTTCGCCCCCTACCGCCGCCGCTACCTCGCCCGGCAGCAGGCCATGGAAGCCGGCGTGGGCTCGCTGCGCAGCAGGCTGCGCTCGGCCATGGCTGCCAGGTCGCCTGCCATGGCGCGGCTGGCCTCGGTCGACGTGGTGATGGCGCAAGTGCTGGAAGCGCGCGAGCACAGCCTGCTTTCGGCCGTGCCGGGGCTGCTGGAGCGGCATTTCGAGCGCCTGCGCAAAGCGGGCGAAGCGCCGGCAGCGGAAGAAGCGCAAACGCCGGACGCCGCCGCCCCGCCCCCCGACGCATGGCTGGACGTGTTCCGCAAGGACGCGCAGGACGTGCTGCTCGCCGAACTTGATTTTCGATTCCAACCGGTCGAAGGGCTGCTCGATGCCCTTCGCACCCAGGCCACCAGGACCCCATGACCCGATTCCTTCAATACGCTGTGTTTGCCGCCGGCCTGGCCGTCGTCGGCTGGGTGGGCGCCGGATACATCGGCACCAACACGCTGGCGCTGGCCGTCACCTTGATCGTCGGCGCCTTCTACATCATGGGCGCGCTGGAGCTGCACCGCTTCCAGCAGGCGACCGCCACGCTGACCGGGGCCGTCTCCGGCCTGTCCGCCCCGCCCGACAACCTGGGCGCATGGCTCGACCGCCTGCATCCCTCGCTGCGCAACGCCGTGCGCCTGCGCATCGAGGGCGAGCGCGTGGGCCTGCCCGGCCCGGCGCTGACGCCGTATCTCGCCGGCTTCCTGGTGCTGCTGGGCATGCTGGGCACCTTCGTCGGCATGGTGGTCACGCTCCGAGGCACCGGCATCGCGCTCGAAAGCTCGACCGACCTGCAGACCATCCGCGATTCGCTCTCGGCCCCCGTCAAGGGCCTCGGCCTGGCCTTCGGCACCTCGGTGGCCGGCGTGGCCGCATCGGCCATGCTGGGCCTGGCCTCGGCCCTGAGCCGCCGCGAAAGGCTGCAGGCCGCGCAACTGCTCGACACGAAGATCGCCACCGTGCTGCGCGTCTTCTCGCAGACGCACCAGCGCGACGAATCCTTCAAGCTGCTGCAGCAGCAGGCCCACGCCATGCCCGAACTGGTCGGCCAGCTGCAGGCCATGATGCTGGCGATGGAGCGGCAGAGCCAGGCGCTGAACGAGCGCCTCGTCGCCGGCCAGGACAGCTTCCACAGCAAGGCCGAAACCGTCTACGGCAACCTCGCCGCTTCCGTCGACCAGTCGCTGAAGCACAGCCTGACCGAGAGCGCGCGCGTCGCGGGCGCGGCGATCCAGCCCGTGGTCGAAGCCACCATGGCCGGCATCGCACGCGAAACCGTCGCGCTGCACGACACCATTTCGAAGACGGTGCAGCAGCAGCTCGACGGCCTCTCCGGCCGCTTCGAGGCCACCACCACCCACGTGGCCGACACCTGGAAGAGCGCGCTCGTCGAGCACCAGCGCACCAGCGAAGCGCTGGCCGGCGACATGCGCGGCTCGCACGACCAGTTCGCCCAGAGCTTCGAGCAGCGCTCGACCGCGCTCGTGGACGCCGTGTCCGCCCGCCTCGAAAGCGCCGTCGGCAAGGTCTCCAGCACCTGGGACAGCGCCCTGGCCCGGCATCAGCAGGTCAGCGAGAAGCTCTCCGGCGATGCGCATCAGGCCCTGTCGACCGCTGCGGCCGCCTTCGAACGGCACTCCGCATCGCTGCTTCAATCCGTCGATCAATCGCACGCGAAGTTGCAGGCCGAACTGGCATCGCGCGACGAACAGCGCCTTGCCGCCTGGACCCAATCGCTCACCGCCATGGCCGCATCGCTGCAGCAGGAATGGCAGCAGGCCGGCACGCACAGCGCAGGCCAGCAGCAGCAGCTTCTCGACGCCATGACGCAGACCGCGCGCGACATGACGGCGCAGACCGAAGCGCACGCCAAGAACACCATCGCCGAAATCGCGAAGCTGCTGCATGCCGCATCGGAAGCGCCGCGCGCCGCGGCCGAGATCGTGTCGCAGATGACGCTGCGCGACGAACAGCGCCTCTCGGCCTGGACGCAGTCGCTCGCGGACATGACCGCGTCGCTGCGCCAGGAGTGGCAACAGACCGGCGAGCACAACGCGAGCCAGCAGCAACAGCTGCTCGACACCATGGCGCAGACCGCTCGCGAGATGTCGGCCCAGAACGAAGCGCACGCGAAGAACACCATCGCCGAGATCGCGCAACTGCTGCAGGCGGCGGCCGAAGCACCGCGCGCCGCTGCCGAGATCGTGTCGCAGATGACCTCTCGCGACGAACAGCGCCTCTCGACCTGGACGCAGTCGCTCACCGACATGGCAGCCTCGCTGCGCCAGGAATGGCAACAGGCCGGCGAGCACAGCGCGAGCCAGCAGAAGCAGCTGGTCGACACCATGGCGCAGACCGCGCGCGAGATGTCGGCCCAGTCCGAAGCGCATGCGAAGAGCACCGTCGCCGAAATCGCCCAGCTGCTGCAGGCCGCAGCGGAAGCGCCGCGCGCCGCGGCCGAAGTGATCACCGAACTGCGCCAGAAGCTCGCCGACGGCATGGCACGCGACAACGCGATGCTGGAAGAGCGCAGCCGCATCCTCGAAACGCTCTCCACCCTGCTCGACGCGGTGAACCACGCCTCCACCGAGCAGCGCACCGCCATCGACACGCTGGTGTCGGCGTCGGCCGAGATGCTGGAGCGCGTGGGCAGCCGCTTCACCGAAAGGGCCGATGCCGAGTCCGAGAAGATGGCCTCCGTTGCCGCGCAGATCACCGGCAGCGCCGTCGAGGTGGCCAGCCTGGGCGAAGCCTTCGGCCTCGCGGTGCAGCTCTTCAGCCAGTCGAACGACAAGCTCGCGGGCCACCTGCAGCGCATCGAAGGCGCGCTGGGCAAGTCCATCGCGCGCAGCGACGAGCAGCTGGCCTACTACGTCGCGCAGGCGCGCGAGGTGATCGACCTGAGCATCATGTCGCAGAAGCAGATCGTCGAAGACATGCAGCAGATCGCCAACCGGCAGCAGCAACTGCAGCATCAACAAGCGCCCGCGGACAGCGAAGCATGATCCGCGACGACATCGAGGCCGGCTTCGACGAACCGGGCGTGCCCGTGTGGGCCGTGTTCGGCGACCTCATGGCCGGCCTGCTCGGCGCCTTCGTGCTGATACTGGTGTGCGCGATCGGCATGCAGCTCGAACTCGCTTCGAAGCTGGAAACCGAAGTCAAGCAACGGCAGGCCGAAGCCAAGCGCCTGCAGACGCTCGAGCAGGCCCTGGCCGCGCCGCTCGCGGCGGGCCGAGTGACCCTGAACAACGGCCGCATCGGCATCAGCGGCAACGTGCTCTTCGCCTTCAACTCCGCAGAGCTGCAGCCCGAAGGCCGGCAACTGCTGAAGAGCCTTGCAGCGCCGCTGACCAGCTACCTCAAGTCGCGCGACGAGATCCTGATGGTGAGCGGCTTCACCGATGACCGGCAGATGCGCGACAACGCACGCCAGTTCGCCGACAACTGGGAGCTCTCGGCCCAGCGCGCGCTGACCGTGACGCGCGCGCTGATCGAATCCGGCGTTCCGTCGTCGTCGATCTTCGCGGCTGCGTTCGGCTCCGAGCAGCCCGTCGCATCGAATGCCGACGCCGACGGCCGGTCGAAGAACCGGCGCGTGGAGATGGCGCCCACGCCGCGCCCCTCCAGCAGCGCGAACGCGAAGCCCCGTGACTGAGGCCGAAGGCAGCGAAGCCGCACGCGACATCGGCGCGATGGTCGCTGCCGCCCTCGCGCGCGGCGAGCAGCGCTTCGACCCCGTGCGCTTCCGCTTCATCGAAGCGATGGCGAAGCGTGCCACCGCGCATGGCGGCGAGGCGCGGCGCATGCTGGACGACAAGGTGGCGACGCTTCTTGCGGCATACGACGAGGATCGTGCGAAGGCTCAGCCCACAAGCACGGCGGAGCAGAAAACCGCTGCAGAGCCCAGTCCGTTCGCGGAACTCGCCGAACATATCGCGCGCCATGCACCGATGCTCGGCAATGCCCCGGCTGCCCCTGCTGCTGCAGCAAAGGCCGGAGCCACCACCAAGGCCTCTGCTGCGCCTGCCGCGCCCGAACTCAAATCGATCCGCTACTTCCAGAGCACCTGGTCCAAGCTCAGCGCCGACCGGCGCCTGACGCAGTCGCTGTCGAAAGTGCCCGAGAACGCGGGCCCGCTCAACTCGCACCACCTCGTGCACCGCTCGCTCACGCTGATGCACAACCTGTCGCCGGAGTACCTCAACAGGTTCATGGCGTATGTCGATGCGCTGTCGTGGGTCGACCAGCTGAACGCCGGCAGTGGCGCTGCTGCAGCCGCACCAGCGAGCGCGACAGGCTCACGCGGCGAGCCCGCGAAGAAGAGCAGCAGAAGCAAGTCCGGCTAAGGCCTGCGCGCCTGCACCGTCTGGCGCGACCAGTACACGCCGTCAAGCCGATCGAGCCGCACCACGCCGCCAGTCGAAGGCGCATGCACGAAGCGGCCACCGCCCACATAGATGCCCGCATGCGAGGGCGTGGACGAGCCGAAGAGCACGAGATCGCCGGTGCGAAGCTCCGACACCGGCACCGGGCTGCCGAAGCCCGTCATGCGCGCCACCGTCCTGGGCGGCGATTCGCCCACGCTGTTGAGATACACGTAGCCGATGAGGCCGCTGCAGTCGAAGCCGCCGTCGGGCGTGTTGCCGCCATAGCGGTACGGGGTGCCGACAAGGCCCAGCGCGTGGATCGCGATGCTGTTCGATTGCTCGGGCGTGAGCGAGCTGCTGACCGCGGGCCCTGTCGGGCCACCCTGCCGCGGCCCCGAGGGGCCAGCACAGCCCACGATGAGAAGGCAGAACCCGATCGAAGAGAGAAGACGCAGCAGCCAGCGCTGCAATGCGGGGGAAGAAGAAAAAGAAGTCGGCGTTGTCGGCACAGCAGGCGCGTGGTCGTGCATGTCGGAGGGCTGGGCTTGTGAACGTGCACAAACTCTAGCGCGGAATGCCGCGGTTTCCTGAAGATGCCGACCCTCCGCGGCCCGCACTGCTGCGCGGGCGCCACGGAGGGAATGAGGGAAGGAAGACGGAAGGCTTACTCGGCCGCAGGCGCGTTGACCGCGTCCTTCAGCGCCTTGCCGGCGGTGAACTTGGGAGCCTTGCTGGCCTTGATGGTCATCTTCTCGCCCGTCGAGGGGTTGCGCCCTTCACGCTCGGGGCGGCTGGCAACGGCGAAGGTGCCGAAGCCGATCAGTTGCACCGTGTCGCCCTTTGCCAGGGCACGCGACAGGTTGTCGATGGCGGAGTCGAGCGCGCGAGCGGCATCGGCCTTGCTGAGGTTGGTGTCCGTGGCGATGGCGGCGATGAGGTCGGTCTTGTTCAAAACGGATGGTCTTTCTTGCTTGGATCAAACGGTGGAAAAAACGGTGGCGCGAATGCGCACCGGGCTTGAATGTAATCGCGCTCGCGGGAAGCGTTGGAGCGCCGATGCGTTTCAAAAGTGAAACATCGTGATCGATGCGCGGGGGTGGGCGAAACTTCGGCAGCTGTTGGCAAAGCAGACAGCCACCAATTGCCCGTCAGATCTCGCTGCTCTTCTTGCTGCGTCTCCGCCGATACAGCCAGTTGCCGATGAATCCACCGACGACAACACAAAGGGCCTGCACGAGCAGCGCAATCATGAAGGCATCGGAGAGGTCGTACTCGCTGCGCGCCATGTTCATCTCGTACCAATGGCCCATCGCGACGAGCATGAAATTGGAGATGAGCCCAAGCAGCAATCCACCGCCGGCAATGAAAAGAAATCGAAGCCCTGCGTGCATGGCACGCGCTTGCGTAAACGTCGACACTGAATCCTCCCTGAAATTGTTGGGGCATTGTTCACTCTTCTGAGGCCTCAATCACAGATCAAGCAGGCTACCCGACTCCCAGGAATTGCCAGTGAAGCATTCAGGGCAGACCGAACACCAGCAGCAGATTGTTCGCAGGCATCACGTACCTCTCCCGCAACACAAGCCCCACCCGCTGCGCCTCCGCAGCCACATCCTCAATACGCCGTATCCCCCACGCAGCATTGCGCCCACGCAAGTCCTCATCGAACGCCAGATTGCTCGGCGCCGTAGCCACTCCATCCTCGAAGTAAGGCCCATACGTGACCAGCACCCCACCAGGACGCAGATGCCGCGCAGCCCCTTGCATCAGGCCGACGCATGCGGCCCAGGGCGCGATGTGGATCATGTTCGCGCAGTAGATCGCGTCGAACCTCTCATCTCCTTCAGCGAAGGCGAATCCCTGCGACGGCCACCGGGATGCCGTCACGTCGAGCAGAAGCGGCGCGCGAAGGTTGGGCAACGCGGCCTGCTCGATTCGGGCGGCAATCCCAGGCAATGCGCGCGCATCGGCGTCGGTAGGCTGCCAGGTCCATCCGCTCAACGCCGAGGCGAACGAGACGGCATGCTGGCCGGTGCCGGACGCGATCTCCAGCATCGCACCCTGTTCGCCGAGGATGCCGCTCAGTGCATCGAGGATGGGCTGCTTGTTGCGTTCGGCGGCGGGGCTGTGGGGAAGGTCGGGCATTTGGGAAGGCACCTGAACGGGGTGGATGGGAGCGAGTACGCCGGAGCGAGCAAGAATATTCGAATGACTGGCGAAGATGCCCGGAAATTCGATGCGGCATATAACAATGCACTCCAGCCGCCCCGCTCCATCGCATCGACGGGCCCCTGCCCGGCGGGCCATCCATCGTCAGCCCGCACCCATCTTTCACAAGGACCCGACAGACATGACCATCGAAACACAAGACGACGTCATCGCCCTCAAGCGCATCGGCCGCATTGTTTCGCTGACGCTGCAGCGCATGCTCGACGCGGCGGAGCCCGGCATGACCACGCGCGAGCTCGACCTGATCGGCCAGCGGCTGTTGGAGGAGCACGGTGCGCGGTCGGCGCCGAAGCTCACGTACAACTTTCCGGGCTCGACCTGCATCAGCATCAACGAAGAGGCCGCGCACGGCATTCCCGGTGACCGCGTCATTCGCGCCGGGGACGTGCTGAACGTCGACGTGTCGGCCGAGCTCGGCGGCTACTTCGCCGACACCGGCGGAACCACCATCGTGCCGCCCACCACCCCGCAGAAAACCCGCCTGTGCCACGCCACCCGCACTGCGCTGGCCGAAGCGATGAAGACCGCCCGGGCCGGGCAGCCGATCAACCGTATCGGCGCCGCCATCGAGCGCACCGCAAAGGCCTACGGCTTCAAGATCATCGAGAACCTCGCGAGCCACGGCGTCGGCCGCGCGCTGCACGAGGAGCCCGAGCACATTCCGGGCTACTTCGATCCTTCGGACACGCGCACGCTGCACGAAGGCATGGTCATCACCATCGAGCCCTTCCTGTCGACCAAGAGCCGCATCGTCACCGAGGCTTCCGACGGCTGGACGCTTGCGGGCGTGAACGGCAACCTGTCGGCGCAGTACGAGCACACGATGATCATCACCAAGGGCGCGCCCATCGTCGTCACGACGCATTGATCGATGGCTGATTGGCGGCCGTGCCCTGAAGGCAGCGCCCTCGCCTCCCGCCCTGCCCCTCTACCCCTTTACCCCGCTACCCCGCCGCCACGATCACATGCGCCTGGATCTTGCCGGCCACCGGGCCTTCGCCATGCCGGCTGGCAATGACCTGCGCCGCCCGGTCCGTCGCCGCCTGGAGCGCATTGGCATCGCGCGCCTCGATCTCGTTGCGCAGCGGCGTTCCCTGGCAATAGGCGGTGGCTACGTCGCGCGCCGAGGGTGAGCGGCTCGTCTTCTCGCGCGTCTCGATCTCTATGCTGGTGAAGCCCGCGCGGCTCACGTCGCTGCGGATCAGCGCGACGTCGTGATAGCCGTGCGGCGTGCGGGCCAGGAAGCGCGGAGGGTCTTGCGGAAAGATTTCCGCGACGGCGCTGGTGACCTCGTCGGCAAAGGCGTTGTCCTCGATGCGGTCCCACACGGTGAACACGAAGCGCCCACCCGGCCTCAGCACGCGGCGCGCCTCGGCATAGCCGGCGGTGCGGTCGGGGAAGAACATCGCGCCGAACTGGCAGAAGACGACATCGAACGACGCGTCTTCGAACGGCAGCTTGAGCGCGTCGGCCTGCTGCCATTCGATGTCGATGCCGCTGCTGTCGCCCTGACGAGTGGCGGCGTAGTCGAGCATGGGCCGATTGAGATCGGTCACCACGTAGCGCGCGCCTTTGCCCAGCCTGGGCGCCAGCGCCCGCGTGACCACGCCGCTGCCGGCGGCTGTCTCGAGCACCGCGCCGGGGGAGAAGCCGGCGACCAGCTCGGCGGTATCGGCGGCGTAGGCCTCGAAGATCAAGGGGACCATGAGCGTGTCGTAGAGCTTGGGGATCGAGCCTGCGAAGAGCTTGTCGCTTTCGGTCATGGGGTGGCTCCTTGAAAGGTGAGGCTGGATGGTGCCCTTGGGTGCCCTGTTGTTACCCAATCCGGAGTTGGCTGGGCGGCTTCGACAGGTAACCGCCTGATTGGGCATTGGCGGCACTGCGTCACATAGTGGCTCGGTGCACTGGCCTCGTCAACGGCATAACGTCGGCAGGTCCAGCGTGAATGTCCGCCGCCTACCCTACCGGGCATTCGAGCCCGTGCAAGGGCACCTCAGGCGCGCGTGCAGCCGACCCGTCGAGAAAGCGCCATCTGCCACATCGCACTCATTGCTGCGACATGAAGTCCGTCAAGCCTCTTGAACCTGCGCAAGTAGCTTTCCCAACGCCGCTGCGCGCTCGCGCTTTTATGGCATCCGTAAGTCGTGCCGTAGTTTTTTCTATTTCCTGATCCTCTCCAGATATTTTTCGGAAGGGCTAGCAGGCGTCATTCCTGACCGGTACCGTTTGTAGGACTTACTGGTGGCGGCTTAGACGAGATTGGTGGCTTCTTGCCGAAGCGTCGCAAGGGAGTAGTGAGGAATGCGTAGGTGCTCATAGGCTCCCTAAAGCAAGGCGCGACCGCTTCGCCCAACTGCTTTTCAGCGGCAGCAAGCATTGTGCGAATCTCATCGCCGGCCTCATCGTCGTCCCAGAAAATTCGCTCGTGTCTGCGCATCTCTGCAAGGTGTCGATCAAACTCTTGTTGAGTCATCGGAACTCGACCTTGGCGTTTCCAATAGTGATTTCCGAGCATTCGAGAGGAATGAAGGATCAAGCCCGCTGCCCCAATAGTCTTGCCAAAAATCGGCTGATACTCGGAACCAAACGAGGCCATGAAGCGATACTTCAGAGCCTCGAATTCAGTAAAGACGATTTCCCTTTTCCTGTATCTCTCGATAGCAACAAAGGCCTGATCGAGAATTCTTGATTCCTCTTGATTTTCGTTCTCGCCTCGTTCTCGCGTGTTCCCTTCGCCTCCAAACCCGAACGGGCTGCGGATATCGGCAATGGCATCGCGGCACTCGTAGAACTTCGCCAACACCAGTTCGGCGAGTTCGATCTGCCGTTTTCCAATGAACTCGCGCTTCCACGCACCAATGCCTGAAATGATTGCCCAACAAGCGGCTATGACCGCCCCGGCTTGAGCCCAACTCAGCGTCTCAGACATCGGACTCTTTCAACTCACGGTTTGGCAAAGGATGAAAGCCAGTTTCGGGCTTCTTTTGACCTGCCCCCTCTTGCCATGCCATTCATAACGAGGAAGTCCGGGGTTGCAAGATTAATTGATCTCGGTGGTGTTTGAGCTGGGCCGAGCTGCATCGCCAGCGCGCTGGCGATGCAGCTCGGCGAACTTGGCTGGCGGCATGCGATTGCAACTGCTGTGCGGCCTGACCTCGTTGTAGTCCTGCCGCCAGGCGGTGATGGCCGACCTGGCCTGCACCAGCGTCTCGAACCACTGCTCGTTCAGGCACTCGTCCCTGAATTTGCCGTTGAAGCTCTCGATGTAGCCGTTCTGCATGGGTCGCCCGGGCTCGATAAGGATGTGGCGGATGCCATGGGTCTGGGCCCAACCCATGAAGGCGCGACTGGTGAACTCGGGGCCGTTGTCCGTGCGCACGGCCAGCGGATAGCCTCTGAAGACCGCCGCCTGGTCCAGCAGCCGCGTCACGTACTGCCCAGAGATGCCCCAGTCCACCGAGATGCTCACGCACTCGCGGCTGAAGTCGTCGGCCACCGTCAGGCACTTGATGCGCCGCCCGGTGCTCAGGCTGTCGCTGACGAAGTCCATGCTCCAGACCTCATTGACCGTCCTGGCCAGTTGCAGCGGCACGCGCTCGCTGACGGGCCGCTTGGCCTTCTTGCGCTTGCGCACGGCCAGGTTGGCCGCGCTGTAGAGCCGGTAGACCTTCTTGTGGTTCACGCCGGGGAAATGCGGGCGCAGCATGTCGTGGATGCGCCGATAGCCGAAGCGCCGGCGCACATGCGCGATCTCGACGATCTTGCTGCTGAGCTCCTGGGTCATGGCATCGATCTCAGGTGGGTTGCGCCAACTGTCGCGTGAGAGCCCCACAAGCCTGCACGCCCGTCGCTCGCTCAGATCGCATTGCTCGATCATGGTGGCGATGGCGGCACGCTTGGCCTGTGGGGCTAACGCTTTACCCCGAAGGCGGTGTTCAGCGCGTGGATGTCCAGGTGGGCTTCGGCCAACAGCTTTTTGAGCTTGTTGTTCTCCGCCTCCAGTTCACGCAGTCGCCTCGCATCGGGCACCTCCATGCCACCGTACTTGGCTCGCCACTTGTAGAAGGTGGCGTCGCTGAAGCCGCCCTTGCGGCACAGCTCCTTGATCGGCAGGCCGGCCTCGGCCTGCTTGATGAAACCGATGATCTGCTCCTCGGTGTATCTGCTCTTTCTCATGTCCGTCATTCTCCAAGTTGACGGACTTCGCTGCCATTACGCTGGTACGGCCGGGAGGGGGCAGGTCACTTTCTCCTTAGGAACTGAGGTATGTCATGCAGGACCATCATGTCTTTCACCACCAACTGTTCGATCTCCGTCCGTAGATTGGCGATCTCCTGATAGTTAGCCTTGCCGAAGTCGATCCAGCCTTGCACCTTCGGACGCGAATACATCAAGACGTTGAGCTTTCGGGTAGCCTGGAACAATTCATCGCTAAGCCACATGCTCTGGCCCATAACGCTGACCATAAGCCTGTTCAGGCCGAAGTTTTCTTCCTCAAAGGCAAACGCTATGTGATACGTCTTGCCGTCCTCGTCAGCAATGGCGATCTTCACCTTCACGATCAGTTCCTCGATCAACTCATACGCCTTCATTCGACGGTCGAGCACTAGCTTGTAGTAGGCGTTCTTGTACTCGTCCTTTTTTGCGAGCCTACCGAATACTCCGTTAAGACTCGCCGTTACCAGTGCCGAAACAACCGCGCTGGATAGAAGCAAGGTCACAAGTTCTGGAATCGACAACGACGAGTTCATGCCCAGAATGTAGCTGACTGCTTCGGAAAGCTTGGGGGCGCCCCACCCACCGCGAACAGGATCGTTCACTACCGTTACGCTGGACCGGGACGCCGCCAACCCCCTTATCCGGCCGGATTCATATCCTGAAACAACTCCACAGCCTCCCGCGCCAAATCCGAAGCAATCCAAAGCAGATTCTCCCGATGCGCCTCCCCCGCATCCTGGAACCATCCGTCCCCAGCGCCGTAGAAGCACCAGAGCAGCGAGTTCAGCTGCTCCAGCTTGTTCTCCAGAAGACCGGACGGGTCCCGTGTCGTGGTGGTCGCGTCCGCGGATGCCGGCTTTGAAGGCCCGGCCATAATTCGTTTAGCCACTTGGTGTGCTCGCTTTCCAAAGTTAGTGCACGTCATTTGGTTAGACGGCTGAGGTGTTCGCGCACCTCGGCCGTCGCCTTTTGCGCCCCACGTTCGCGTCGATGCAAACCGCACCAACAGCCCGCCGCGAGGCAAAGCGGTTCATCCATCAGTTCAAGAAGAAGTAGTGCCCTCCATGCCCACCAAGGTGGGTCGTTCAACCACAGGGGCATTCACTGTATAGAAGACCAGCCCCGAGCAGAAATAACTTTCTGCCCAGAATTTCTCGATTCCTTCGAGCAATTGCCGAGCGGCGGCGCCAGTCCACAAAGCGCTGACAGTCAGCGCAACAAGACGGGTAAATCAGCGGTCGATTGACTCAGGAGCCCTGCCCGAATTCCCGCGCATGCTCCACCGCGTACTTGATGAGCTCGGCCTGCCCCTCGATGCCCAGCCGCCGCTTGATGCTCTGCCGGTGCGCCTCCACCGTGCGCACGCTCAGGCCCAGGTCGCGCGCGATCTGCTTGCTCGATTCGCCTCGGCCCAGCGCCGAAAGAATCTCGCTCTCGCGCGGGGTGAGCAAGGGCCTGGGCTCCTGCGTGCGGAAGAGTTTCTTCGACACTGCCGGGCTCAGGAATGTGCCGCCGGCCGACACGGCCTCGATGGCCGCGACGATCTCGGCCGCGGGCGCGTCCTTCAGCACGTAGCCGCGCGCGCCCACCTGCAGGGCCTTCTGCACGTACTCGGGGTTGTCGTACATGCTGAGCATCACGATGTGCGGCGCGCCCTGGCGTTGCAGCAGCAATGCCGCGAGCTCGATGCCGTTCATGTCCTTCATGCCGACGTCCATCAGCATGAGGTCGGGCCGCACGCTTTCCACCAGCTCCAGCGCTTCGGCGGCGCTGCCGGCCTCGCCGACGATCTCCAGGTTGGGCATGGAGCCGAGCCTTGCGCGCAGGCCGTCGCGCACCAGCGGGTGGTCGTCCACCAGGAAGAGGCGGACCGTTGTCGTTGCGGGTGCCGAAGGGGGCGTCGTGGGCTTGGGTGCGGTCGTCATGCTGCTGCTGTCTGCGCCTTCGCGCTGCGGGCCGGCACTTCGGCTTCGATGGATGTGCGCCCGGCGTTGCTGCACATGGTGAGCCGCCCGCCGATGGCCTCCATGCGCTCGCGCATGTTGCGCAGGCCGATGCCGCGCCGGGGGTCGAGCTGCACGGCCTGAATGTCGAAGCCAGTGCCGTCGTCGCTCACTTCGAGGCGCACGCCTTCTTCTTCGTCGAAGCTCAGCGCAATGTGCACGTGCTGCGCCTTGGCGTGCTTGCGCACGTTGGTCAGTGCCTCCTGCGTGAGGCGGAAGAGCGCGGTCTTCACCTCGGGCTGCAGCTCGAAGGATTCGCCGCCGACCATCATCGATGCATCGACGCCGCCGCCCTCTTCCCTGAACTCGTCGACCAACCGCTCCAGCGCGGCGGGCAGGCCCAGGGTGTCGAGCAATGCGGGGCGCAGGCGGTGCGATATGCGGCGCACTTCTATCAGCGAATCGTTGAGCCGCTGCAGCGCCTTCGCCAGCGCGGGCGGCGTGGGCTGCTGCTGGCGGTCTAGCGATTCGACGGCCGATTCGATCAGCAGCTTGGCCGACACCAGCGTCTGGCTGGTGCCGTCGTGCAGCTCGCGCGCGAGGTGGCCGCGCTCTTCTTCCTGCGACTGCACCACGCGCCGCGCGAGCAGCCGCAGCTTGGCTTCGGCCGTGCGGTGCTCGCTCAGGTTCAGCAGCAGGCCGGCGGCGCTGACCACGCCCAGGCACAGCGCGGCAATGCCCGCAATCCACAGCAGCGTGGCCGTGACGTTGGCGTTCATCTGCCGGTCGAGGGTGTCCATGGTCGACTGGATGTCGTCGAGGTACAGCCCGGTGCCGACCATCCAGTTCCAGCGCGGCATGGCGGTCACGTAGCCGAGCTTTGGCGCCATCTGCGCGCTCGAAGGCTTGCGCCACTCGTACTCCACGTAGCCGCCGCCGTTCTCCTTCGCGCCCTTGATCAGCTCCTGGATGGTGTAGCGCCCGTGCGAATCGCGCAGCTCCCACAGGTTCTGCCCCACCAGCTCGGGCTGGCGCGAATGCATGAGGGAGTTGCCCTCCAGGTCGTACACGAAGAAGTAGCCGTCGTCGCCGTAGTTGAGCGCGGCCAGCCGGCGCAGCGCCTCGTTGCGGGTGGCCTCGTCGTCCTGGCCCGATTCGTACAGCGGCAGCAGGTTGCTCACGGCCAGGTCGACATAACTGCGCAGCTCGCTGCGGCGCTGGGCCATGTAGCTGCGCTCGATGAGGGCACGCTCGCGCTCGGCCAAGTCGTGCTCCTGATGGCGCACCGCCAGCGCCACCAGCACCAGTGCGATGAGCAGGGGTGCGACGGCCAGGGCGACGATCTTGGTGCGGAGGTTCATCGGGTGGCAAGGCTACCACCGCGCCTCCTGCGGCCGGATCAGCTGCCTACGGCTGCCGGAGCGGCTACCCGCTTGAATTCCGTTGCGTAGTAAAGCAGCGCCAGCACCACATACCCGCCACCCAGCAGGCACAGCCCGCTCCACCCGTGAAAGGCATACACCGCAGCCGCGATGCCCGATGCCACCGCCGCGCAGATGAAGATGAAGGTCATGAACAGGCCGTTGAGCCGGCCGCGCAGCTCGGGCGCGAGCATGAAGAGGCTGCGGAAGTTGAGCACCTGGCAAAGCTGCACCGCGCCGTCGAGCAGGATGCCGGCCGCGACGAGGCCGGCCAGCGAGCGGTAGTGCATGGAGATGGCGCCCAGCACGAAGGAGAACAGCGCGACCACGATGGCTCCGCCGGTGGCGGGGCGCGTCCATCCCCGGTCGGCCAGCCGGCCTGCCACCGGTGCCAGCAGCGCGCCCGCCGCGCCGGCCAGCGCGAAGAGCGCAATGCCGCGCTGGCCCATGCCGAACTCGTGCACCAGCGCGAGCGGCACGGCCGTCCAGAAGGCCTGGAAGGCGGAGAACATCATCCCCTGGTAGAAGCCGCGGCGGCGCAGCAGCGGCGTGTTCAGCACGATGCCGGGCAGCGAGGCCATGGTGCGCGCATAGCCCACCGAGGCATGCGGGTGGCGCTGCGGCAACGCACGCCACAGCACGGCGATGAGGGTGGCCATCAGCACGGCCGACACCCAGAACACCGCGCGCCAGCCCAGCGCGGAAGCCACCACGCTGGCAAAGGGCCGCGCCAGCATGATCCCGCCCAGCAGGCCGGCCATGATGTTGCCGACCACCTTGCCGCGCGTGGCCTCGGGCGCGAGGTGCGAGGCAAAGGGCAGCAGCACCTGGGCCGCGACCGCGCAGGTGCCCACCACGAAGGAAGCGGCCAGGAAGGTGATGGCCGAGTTAGACAGCGCGATGCCCACCAGCCCGATCACCGCGCCGAAGAGCGCGCCCACGATGAGCCGGCGGTTCTCGACCACGTCGGCCAGCGGCACCAGCAGCAGCAAGCCGGCGCCGTAGCCGAGCTGGGTCAGCGTCATGATGAGCCCGGCCAGGCCGGCGTGCAGCTGCAGCGTGTCGGAGATGGGGCCGATCAGCGGCTGGGCGTAGTAGATGTTGGCTACGCACAGGCCGCAGGCGACGGCGAAGACCAGCGTGAGGGCCGGGCTGAGGCCCGAGGCTGCGGATTGGGCGGAATGGCCGGGGTGGGCGGCGCGTGGCGCGGAGGAAGGAGAGGACACGGAGGGATCCCGGTTGCGAGAGGTCTGCCCTCGGGTTAACCCGAGGGCCGGGCACCATAGCACGCGGGGCAGGTTTCTGCAGGCGTGGGCCTTGTGCAGGCCCTCGGAACAGAGTCGCCGCCCTCAGTCGACCGTGGTCGGCCGGCCCGAGGCCACCCAGGCGTCGAGCCCGCCGGTCAGCGGCAGGGCCCGCCGCGCACCGCGCGCCAGCAGCACGCGCGCGGCCTGCGCGGCCGACACCTCGTTGGGGCAGTTGCAGTACAGCACCACGTCGCGCCCCGCCGCGTGCGACAGGTCGAGGCTGCGCTGCTGCAGCGCCTTGAGCGTGTACGACTGCGCACCCGGAATGCGGCGCGGATCGACCTGCACGCCGGCCTTGCCGCGCACGTCGATCACCAGCGGGGGCTCTTCGCCGCTGAGCAGTTCGTGCAGCTCTTCCACCGAGATGCGGGGCATGCCCGTGAGCCGCATGAAGGCGCGGCGGCGCCAGTAGCGCACCGCCAGGATCACCAGCAGCACCACCCCCAGCGCGACGGTGGCCACGCCGCCGGCCTGCGCCATGATGGCCAGCACCTCCTGGATCTGGTTGCGGAACACCCAGCCCAGCCCGATGAAGAGCCCGGTCCACACCAGCGCCGCGCCCACGTCGAAGCCGATGAAGCGCCGCACCGACATGCCCAGCGCCCCGGCCATCGGCGGAGCCACCACCGACACGCCCGGCACGAACTTGGCGGCCACCAGCGAGAGGCCGCCCCAGTCGGAAATGAGCGATTCACCGCGCCGCACGCAGGAGTCGGGCGAAAGAGAGATGCGGCACAGCAGGCGCATGAAGCGGTAGCCGAAGCGCCGTCCGGCATAGAACCACGCCCCGTCGCCCAGCAGGTTGGCGATGACGGCCGCCACCACCACGCCGGCCACGGACACATCGCCCGCAGCGAGCAGCGCGCCAGTGAGCACCAGCACCGCCGCGGCCGGCACCGGCAGACCCAGCCGCGCGGCGAAGCTGGCGGCAAAAACCACCAGGATCGCGTTCTGCACGAGCAGGGACATCAGCTGTGCCATGGCTGCCCTTGTCTTGGCCCGGATGCGGGCGGAAATTGCGGTGGTTGCGTGCTGTTCATGCCGGCAGCGATTCTCCGGCATGGCCCAAGAACGTACCGGGCACAGGCCATTGCCTGGCGCCTTCAGCCATCGTCAGCCGGCCGTTTTCTCGTGGGAGCGCGATACGCTGAAGCCGAAGGTATTCCAACCTTCTTCGCTTGATGCACTCACCTGCCCACCGTGCATGCTCGCCACGGCCTTCACGATGGCCAGGCCCAGGCCGTGGCCGTGGTGCTCGCCGCCGTCGTTGCGGGCCTCGTCGACGCGATAGAACCGGTCGAACAGGTGCTGCAGGTGCTGCGCGTCGATGGGCTCGCCGGGGTTCGACACGGTGATCCAGGTGGCAGCGGCCTCCTCGCGCAGCCTTACGGCGATCTGCGCGCCGGGCTGCGAATGCTCGATGGCGTTCTGCAGCAGGTTCGACATCGCGCGACGGAAGAGCGCGCTCTCCAGCCGGGCCTCGGCCTGCACGTCGCCCTCGATGACGACCTGGGCGCGCGTCTCGTCGAGCACGAACTCGAAGAACTCGATGGTCTTGCGCACCTCCAGCGCCACGGGCGTGAGCACCAGCCCGGTCGCCACCTCGCCGCGGTCGGCGCGCGCGAGGAAGAGCATGTCGTTGACGATGGAGCGCACCCGCTCCAGGTCTTCGAGGTTGGCCTGCAGCACTTCCTGGAACTCGCCCGCGCTGCGCTGGCGCGAGAGCGCCACCTGCGTGCTGCCGATGAGGTTGGCCAGCGGCGTGCGAAGTTCGTGCGCCACGTCGGCGTTGAAGGCTTCGAGCTGGCCGTAGGCCTCCTCCAGCCGGCTCAGCGCGCCGTTGAACGCTTCGGCCAGCGCCGAGAGTTCGACCGGCAGACGCTCCACCTGCAGCCGCTGCGAAAGCGTCTTGGGCCGCAGCGCCTGTGCCTCCCTCGACAGCCGCTCAAGCGGCCGCAGCCCCAGCTGCGCGATCCAGTAGCCCGCCGCGGCCACCACCAGCACCGCGCACAGCCCGAGCCCGACCAGCGCGGTCAAAAAGTTCTGGCGCGTGCGCGCATAGGGCTCGGTATTGCGCCCGACGATGAGCCGCACGGCCGGACGCTGCTCGAAGGGGTCGATGTGCACCGACAGGGTACGGAAGGGCCGCTCCTGCCCCGGCAGCTCGATCACGCTGGTGTGGCCGTTGGCCTGACGCGTGAGCCCGTCGATCTCGGCCAGGCCCTTGCCGTACTGGAAGCGCGGGTCGTCGCTGAGCACCCAGAAGCGCACGCTGCCGTCCTCTGGCGTGAGCGCGTCCATGCGCGCCTGCACGCGCGGCCAGCGCTCGGGGCTGCCGATGGCCTTGATCCAGAACTGCAGGCTCTTGAGAGTGGTGTCGAGCTCCTCGTACTGATGCCGCTCCAGCTCGCGCGCCAGCACGCTGTGCAGCGCGAAGCCGGCCAGCGCGAAGGTCGCGAGCGCCACCGCCGCGAACATCAGCACCAGCCGCGCGGTGATGGAGCGCTTCACGGGGCCGCGCCCTCCCCTGCTCCCTCGCGCAGCTCCATTACGTAGCCCATGCCCCGGATGGTGTGCAGCAGCTTCGGGCTGAAGGGCGCGTCGATCTTGTCGCGCAGCCGCTTGATGGCCACCTCGACCACGTTGGTGTTGCTGTCGAAGTTCATGTCCCACACCAGTTCGGCGATGGCGGTCTTCGACAGGATCTCGCCCTGGCGGCGCGCCAGCACGGCCAGCAGCGCGAACTCCTTGGCGGTGAGGTCGATGCGGGTGCTGCCCCTGAAGGCTTTTCGCGCCAGCAGGTCGATCTGCAGGTCGGCGATGCGCAGCTGCATCGGCTCCTGCTTGCGGCCGCGGCGGTTGAGCGCCTGCAGCCGCGCCAGCAGCTCGAGAAAGGAGAAGGGCTTGACGAGGTAGTCGTCTGCCCCTTCGTGCAGGCCCTTGATGCGGTCTTCGACGCGGTCGCGCGCGGTGAGCATGATGACCGGCGTCTGCTTCACGGCACGCAGCGCGCGCAGCACCGAGAAGCCGTCCTGCCCCGGCAGCATCACGTCGAGCACGATCACGTCGTACTCGTGCGTGAGCGCGAGATGCTGGCCGTCGATGCCGTTGTGTGCCATGTCGACGGTGCAGCCCTGCTCGGTCAGCCCCTTGGAGAGGTAGTCCGCGGTTCTCAGTTCGTCTTCGACTATCAGGATCTTCATGGCGCTTTCTGCCCTCTTGTCTTTGTCTCCACCCCCGCGATCTCAGCCGGTGTTCATCCGTGCACCTCGGCGGGCACGGGGGCCTTGCCTTGCTTCGCTGCCTTGCGGGCCTTGCGCGCTTCCTTGCGGCGCAGGTACCAGTAGTGGGCGCGGTCGAGGTACAGGTAGACCACCGGGGTCGTGAAGAGGGTGAGCGCCTGCGAGAGTATCAGCCCGCCAACCATCGCGTAGCCCAGCGGCCGGCGCAGCTCGGAGCCGGAGCCGTGGCCCAGCATCAGCGGCAGCCCCGAGAGCAGCGCGCACATGGTGGTCATCATGATCGGGCGGAAGCGCAGCAGGCAGGCCTGGTAGATGGCGTCGTGCGGCGTCATGCCCTGCTCGCGCTCGGCCTTGAGCGCGAAGTCGATCATCATGATGCCGTTCTTCTTCACGATGCCGATGAGCAGGATGATGCCGATCAGCGCGATCACGCTCAGGTCGTAGCCGCCCGCCATCAGGATGAGCAGCGCGCCCACGCCGGCCGAGGGCAGCGTCGAGAGAATCGTCAGCGGGTGGATGTAGCTCTCATACAGCAGGCCCAGCACGATGTACACCGCCACCAGCGCCGCCGCGATCAGGTAGGGCTGCGTGGCCAGCGAATCCTGGAAGGCCTGCGCCGTGCCCTGGAACGAGCCGGTGAGCGACTGCGGCAGCCCCATGTCGGCCTGCGCCTTGTTGATGGCGTTCACCGCGTCGCCCAGCGCATGGCCCGGCGCGAGGTTGAACGAGATGGTCACGGCCGGGAACTGGCCCTGGTGGCTGATCGAGAGGTAGGCGGTCTTGCTGGTGTCCACCTTCACGAAGGTCGACAGCGGCACCTGCTGGCCGGTGATGGGCGAGTTCAGGTACAGCTTGCTGAAGAGCGCCGGGTCCTGCTGCAGCGCGGGCGTGACCTCCAGCACCACGTGGTAGCTGTTGAGCTGGGTGAAGTACTGCGCCACCTGGCGCTGGCCGATGGCGTCGTACAGCGTGGCGTCGATGGTGGCCGGCGAGATGCCGAAGCTCGATGCGCGGTCGCGGTCGATGGTGAGCACGGCCGAAGCGGCGGCGTTCTGCTGGTCGGTGGCCAGGTCGGTGATCTCGGGCAGCTGCCTGAAGCGCTCCAGCAGCTTCGGCGCCCAGGTGTTGAGCTCGTCGAGGTTGGCGTCGGTCACCGTGTACTGGTACTGCGTGCGCGATGCGCGACCGCCCACGCGGATGTCCTGCCCGGCCTGCAGGAACAGGTTCACGCCCTGCACCTTGGCCAGCTGCGGGCGCAGCCGCGCGATGATCTCGTCGGCGGTGGCGGTGCGGCCCTCGTCCTTGGGCTTCAGGCTGATGTAGAAGTTGCCGGTGTTGTAGGTGGAGGAGCTGCCGTTCATGCCGAAGCCGGTCACGTCCGGGTCCTTGCGCACCACGTCGGCCAGCTCGACCATGCGGGCGTTCATCGACGCGAAGGAAGCGTCCTGCGCCGATTCGGCGAAGCCCGAGATGAAGCCCGTGTCCTGCTGCGGGAAGAAGCCCTTGGGAATGAACACGAACAGCACGCCGGTGGCCGCCACCGTGGCGATGAAGGTCATGAGCGTGATGAACTGGTGGTCGAGCACCACGTGCAGCCCGCGCTTGTAGGCGCCGAGCATGGCGTCGAAGCCGCGCTCGAAGAGCTGGTAGAGCCGCCCGTGCTTGCTGCCGTGCTCGTTCTTCAGGAAGCGCGAGCACAGCATGGGCGTGAGCGTGAGCGAGATCACCACGCTGACCACGATGGTGAGCGTGACCGTCACCGCGAACTCGCGGAACAGGCGCCCCACGATGCCGCCCATGAGCAGCAGCGGAATGAACACCGCCACCAGCGACACCGAGATGGAGATGATGGTGAAGCCGATCTCGCCCGCGCCCTTGTACGCGGCCTCGACCGCCGACATGCCCTCTTCCACGTAGCGGTAGATGTTCTCCAGCATCACGATGGCGTCGTCCACCACGAAGCCGACCGCGATGGTCAGCGCCATGAGCGAGAGGTTGTCGAGGCTGTAGCCCAGCAGGTACATCACCGCCACCGTGCCCAGCAGCGCGAGCGGCACCGTCACGCTGGGGATGAGCGTGGCCGGCACGTTGCGCAGGAACACGAAGATCACGGCCACCACCAGCGCGATGGTCAGCAGCAGCGTGAACTCCACGTCCTTCACCGAGGCGCGGATGGTCTGGGTGCGGTCGATGATGGCGTTGACCTCCACCGTCGGCGGGATCGAGGCCTTCAGCCTGGGCAGCGCGGCGTTGATGCGGTCCACCGTCTCGATGACGTTGGCGCCCGGCTGCTTGGTGATGGCCAGCACGATGGAGCGGCCGTTCTGCACGCTGCTGCCCTCGGGCGCGGCGGCGCCGGCATAGGCCCAGCCGGCGATCTTGGCGTTCTCGGGGCCGTCCACCGCCACGCCCAGGTCGCTCACGCGGATGGGCGCGCCGTTGCGGTAGGCCAGCACCACGTCGTTCCACGGCTTGGCCTTCAGCAGCTGGTCGTTCGTGTAGACGGTGAAGCTCTGGTTGGGCCCGTCGATGGTGCCCTTGGGCGCGTTGACGGTGGCCGATGCGAGCACGGTGCGCACGTCTTCCAGGCTCAGGCCCAGCGCCGCGAGCTTGGCCGGATCGACCTGCACCCGCACCGCCGGCTTCTGCACGCCGCCGATGTTGACCAGGCCCACGCCCGATATCTGCGAGATCTGCTGCGCGAGGATGTTGTCGGCGTAGTCGTTCACCTCGGTCAGCGGCAGCGTCTTCGACTGCACCGAGAGGATGAGGATGGGCGAGTCGGCCGGGTTCACCTTGCGGAAGGTCGGCGGGCTCGGCAGGTTGGCCGGCAGCTGGCCGGTCGATGCGTTGATGGCGGCCTGCACGTCGAGCGCGGCGGCGTCGATGTTGCGGTCGAGGTCGAACTGCAGCGTGATCTGCGTGGAGCCCAGGCCGCTGGTCGAGGTCATCTGCGACAGCCCCGCGATCAGCGAGAACTGCCGCTCCAGCGGCTGCGCCACGTTCGACGCCATGGTCTCCGGGCTGGCGCCCGGCAGGTTGGCCGAGACCTGGATGGTCGGAAAGTCGACCTGCGGCAGCGGCGCCACCGGCAGCAGCGGAAACACCGCCGCGCCGACCAGCAGGATGGCCAGCGCCAGCAGCGTGGTGCCGATGGGGCGCTTGATGAATGCGGCGGAGATGCTCAATTGCTGCTCCCGCTGGCAACCTTCTTGCCGTCGGCATTCTTAGCGGCGGCGGGCGGCGGTTCGACGATGGTGGCGCCGGGCTTGAGCTTGTACTGGCCGTCGACCACCACGCGCTGGCCGGCCTCCAGGCCCTTGTCGATCACGGCCGTGCCGTCGGCGATCTGCACCACGTGCACCGGTACGTTGGCGACCTTGTTCTCTGCATCGACGGCCCAGACGTAGGTGCTGTCCTGGCCGCGCTGCACCGTGGCGGCAGGCAGCGTGAGCGAGTCGGCCCGGCGGTCGAGTTGCAGCCGCACGTTGACGAACTGGCCCGGCCACAGCGTGTGCTGCGGATTGGCGAAGCTGCCCTTGAGCTGCACCGTGCCGCTGGTGGTGTCGATCTGGTTGTTCAGCAATATCAGCTTGCCGGTGCCCAGCATCTGCGTGCCGCTGCGGTCGTAGGCCACCACCGAAAGAGGCTGGCTGCTCTGCTGCTGCACGCGGTTGATGTCCTGCACGGCCTCTTCCGGCAGCGTGAACTGCACGGCGATCGGGTCGATCTGGTTGATGACGACCAGGCCGTTGGCATCCGCCGCATGGACGATGTTGCCCGGGTCCACCAGCCGCGCCCCCACACGGCCGTTCATGGGCGAGGAAATGCGCGTGAAGCTCAGCTGCACCTCGGCGTACTGCACCTGGGCGGCGTCGTTCTGCACCGCTGCTTCGAGCTGGTTGACGAGGGCCTTCTGCGTGTCGACCTGCTGCTGCGTGGCGGCGTCCTGCGACAGCAGCGTGGTGTAGCGCTTGAGGTCGGCACGGGCATTCGCCAGCGTGGCCTGGTCCTTGGCCTTGGTGGCCTGCGCCTGCGCGAGCTGGGCCTGCAGCGTGCGCGGGTCGAGCTGGGCCAGCAGCTGGCCGGCCTTCACGTCCTGCCCCTCCACGAAGCCCACCTTGTCGAGCTGGCCGTCGATGCGCGCCTTGACCGTCACGGTGGCCATCGAGGCGACGGTGCCGATGCCCGAGCGGTAGACCTGCACGGTCTGGGTCGCGACGCGCGCGGTGGTCACCTGCACGGGCGGGCTCTTCGGCGCATCGGGCTTGGCGGCGTTGGCCGCGTGGTGGGTGAGCGCCCAGGCGCCGCCGCCGAGCACGAGCACCAGGGTGGCGGTCGCGAGCCAGGTGGAGCGGCGCTGGAACAGGGGAAGCGTGGTGGTTTCTGCGGTCGTCGTCATGGCATCAATTCCCGGAAGTCGTTTCTGCGGCGTTCCAGCCGCCGCCCGTGGCTGCGATCAGCGAGACGCTGGCGGCCAGCTGGCGGCCGAGCACCTGCGCGGCCGCGCGCTGGTTGGTGAGCGAAAGCGTCTGCGCCGTCACCACGCTGAGGTAGGTGGCGGTGCCCGCGCGGTACTGGCTCAGCGCCATGCGCTCGGCGAGCTGGGCGGCGCGCACCGCGTCGGCCTGCAGTGCCGATTCGTTGTCGAGCACGCGCAGGGTGGCGAGGTTGTCTTCCACCTGCTGGAAGCCCGCGAGCACGGTCTGCTTGTATTGCGCGACGGAGGCGTCGTAGGCGGCCACGGCCTGGTCGCTGTGCGCCTTGCGCAGGCCACCGTCGAACACGGTCTGCGCCAGCGCCGCGCCCAGCGACCACACGCGGCTGGGCGTGTTGAACAACGTGCCCAGCGTTGCAGCGCTGAAGCCGCCGCTGGCGCTGAGCACGATCTGCGGGTAGTAGGCGGCCTTGGCTACGCCGATGTTGGCGTTGGCGGCCTGCACGCGGCGCTCTGCGCCCGCGATGTCGGGGCGGCGCTCCAGCAGTTCCGAAGGAAGGCCGGCAGGCGTCACAGGAAGTTGCAGGCGCAGCGCGGCGGCTGACGAAAGCGATTCGGCGGTCGGCGGGTTCGAAGAGTTCTCGAGCGGCGGCAGCGTGAACGACGCAGGCGCCTGCCCGGTCAGCACCGCGATGGCGTGTTCGAGCTGGCTGCGCTGGGCTTCGAGATCGACCGCTTGCGCCTGCGCGGTCTTGAGTTGGCTCTCGGCCAGCGCCACGTCGGAGCGCAGCACGGTGCCGGCCGCGTACTGGTGCTGCGTGAGCTCGAGCGCCTTGGCGTAGGCGGCGGTGGTGCTCGCGTAGAGGTTGCGCTGCAGGTCGATCACGCGCACCTGCAGGTAGTCCTGAGCCAGCGTGGTCTGGATGCTGAGCCGCGCGCCGGCCAGGTCGTCGGCGCTGGCCTGCGCGCCGGCATTGCCGGCCTCGACCGAGCGGCGCACGGCGCCCCAGATGTCGGGCTCCCAGCTCGCGCCGAGGCCCAGGGTGTCGGTGGTGCCGAGCTTGACGGTGCCGGTGCTGTTGGTCTGCGAGCGCGTGGCGCCGGCGTTGAGGCCCACCGTGGGGAAGAAGCCAGCCCGCGCCGCGGCGGCCAACGCCTGCGCCTGGCGGTACTGCGCCTCGGCCACGCGGATGTTCTGGTTGGCCGCGTTGGCCTGCACGATCAGCGCGCTGAGCGTGCTGTCGCCGAAGGCGTCCCACCAGGGATGGTCGGCGTCGATGGTCTGCGGGGCGGCGGTCTTCCAGGGGCCGCCGGTTTCCTTGAAGGCGGCGGGTACGTCCAGCTGCGGGCGGACGTAGTCGGGGCCGACGGCGCAGCCCGCGAGGAGCAAGGCGGCCAGCGCGAGGGCTGCGCGCGGGAGGGCTGCGCGCGGGAGGGGAGGTACGTCGGAGAAAACCATGATGAGGGCACTCTAGGTACCCCCGTCAAACCCCTCGCTGTCGACTAACTGACAGTTCTGAAAGAAATGGCCCTCCCCAAAAAAAATGGCTCTCCCCCAGGCTGCGCGCACTTCGTGTCGCTCCGCCAACCCCCTCCGGGGGCAACACCAGCGGCCCGGCCGAGCCGGTTCCGCGGTGTTCCTGGGCTTCCTCCCTCCCCCGCTGGGGGAGGGTCGGGGTGGGGGCACGGCCGCGCTCATGGAACGCGGCGCCTGTTCAAGGGCCTGCCCCCATCCCGACCTTCCCCCAGAGGGGGAAGGAGGAAAACCTCTCACCGTGGCGCGTCGCCCTTGCACTACTCGGCGGTTATCTCTTCTCCCTCCCCCACTGGGGGGGGTTGGGGTGGGGGCACGACGGAGTTCAAGGAAGCGCGGAGCCTTTTCAAAGGCCTGCCCCCATCCCGGCCTTCCCCCGGAGGAGGAAGGAAACAAACCGCTCAGCGCGGGGCGTCGCCCTTGCGGTACTCGGCGGTCAGCTCGTCCAGCTTCTGCTTGAGCGCCGGGTCGAGCTTGTATTCCGCCGCCGCGATGGTCGCTTCGAGCTGGTCGGGGCGGCTTGCGCCGAGCAGCGGCGCGGTGATGAGCGGGTTCGCCATCACCCAGGCCACGGCCAGGGTGGCCAGCGGTACGCCGGCTTCGTCGGCGAGCTTGTGCAGTTGCGTGACGGTGTTGAAGCTGCGCTCGTTCCAGTAGCGGTCTTGATACATGCCGCCTGCGGTGCCGAGGGTGAAGCGGGTGTTCTCCTCGGGCTTGCTGCCGGGCTTGTACTTGCCGGTGAGCAGGCCGCCGGCCAGCGGGTTGTAGGGGATCACGCCCAGGCCCTCTTCCGCCGCGAGCGGCAGCAGCTCGCGTTCGATCTCGCGGAACAGCAGGCTGTAGCGCGGCTGAACCGACACGTAGCGCGTGAGCCTCAGCAGGTCTGACTTGCCCAGCGCGCGGGCCAGGCGGTAGGCCAGGAAGTTCGACACGCCGATGTAGCGCGCGCGGCCCGACTTCACGATGGTGTCGAGAGCCTCCAGGCTCTCTTCGAGCGGCGTCTCGCGGTCGTCCATGTGCAGCTGGTAGAGGTCGACGTGGTCGGTCTTCAGCCGCTTGAGCGAGGCGTCGATGGCGTCCAGCAGGTGCTTGCGCGACGCGCCCTGGTCCCAGCTGTTGGGGCCGACCTTGTTGACGGCCTTGGTCGCCAGCACGAAGCGGCGGCGGCCCGCGGGGCCCTGCTTCTCCAGCCAGTTGCCGATGATCTCCTCGGTGCGGCCTGCCGTCTCGATGGTGCCGCCGAGCGGGTAGACGTCGGCCGTGTCGAGGAAGTTGATGCCGCCTTCGGCCGCCTTGTCGAGGATCTGGTGCGATACGGCCTCGTCGGTCTGCAGGCCGAAGGTCATGGTGCCGAGGGCGAGGCGGGAGACGGTGAGGCCGGTGCGGCCGAGACGGGTGGAGGGAATGCTCATGGTGTTCGGTTCTCGCTCGGGAGGGAAGGAGATGAGATGGAAGGAAGGCAGCGGCGGCCATCATAGGCACGGCCGCGCAATCCTGCAGGCGGGCGAGGTTTAGCTGCCTTCGGCGTGCACGCCAGGCGCACCCCGCTCGACCGAGAAGCGGGCCATGGTGCCGACCGGCGAATCGGCCGTCTTCTCGTCTTCCACCGCGCGGAACTCAACCGTGGCGCCGCGCGCATCGAGCGTGGCGAGCGCATAGCCGCGCCTGTCGGCCCGGCCATAGCGCAGCTGCGGATTCTTCGCGAGCATGTTCGCCACGCCGGCGGCGCTCGGCCCTTCGGAGGTGATGGCGCCACCGACGAACTCGGTCGCGACCAGCGGCCCCTGCTGCGCATCGCCGCGCCGCAGGTCGGCGGCCCAGAAGGCGTGCACGTCGCCGCTGGCGACCAGCGCATTGCCGCCGCGCGCCTTGTGTTCGGCCAGCGCGTCGAGCAGGCGCGAGCGGGCGGCGGCATAGCCGTCCCAGCCGTCCATCCAGTAGCCGTGCTCTGGTCCGCGCTTGCGGTCGGCCTCGGCCAGCAGCGTGGGCTGGGCGAGCACGGTCCATCGCGCGGGCGGCGCGGCGAGTTCGCGGGCGAGCCAGGCCTCCTGCTGCGCCCCGAAGAGGCTGCGCTCGGGCGCGAGCCGATCGGGGCAATCGGCCAGCGGCGAGGCACTGCGGCCGGAAAGGCAGACATGGTGCGAGCGGTACTGGCGCCCGTCGGTCAGCAGCAGGTCGAGCATGCGGCCGAAGCGGTGCCGGCCGTAGATGAGCGCATCGGGGCCACGTGGACGCATGCTGGCGGGCACGGGCATGTGCTCGTACCACGCCTGATAGGCGGCTGCGCGGATCGCGAGGAACTGCGCAGGGTCGGCCGTGCGCGGCGACTCGTCGTTCGTGTAGTCGTTGGCCACCTCGTGGTCGTCCCAGGTCACGAGCCATGGGAAGGCCGCGTGAGCGGCCTGCAGCTGCGCATCGGCCTTGTAGAGCGCGTAGCGGTCGCGGAACTCGGCGAGCTGCGTCGGAATGCCGCCCTCGTGCCGGCGCACCTGGTGCGATTTGCGGGAGCTTTCGTAGATGTAGTCGCCCAGATGTACGACGAAGTCGAGCGGCTGCGCGGCCATGTCTCGGTAGGCGGCGTAGTAGCCCTGCTCGTAGTGCTGGCAGGAGGCGAAGGCGAAGCGCAGCTGTTGCAGGGCCTCGTCGTTGTCGCCTGGCGTGGTGCGCGTGCGGCCGGCGGGGCTGCGCGCGCCGCCGGTGGTGAAGCGGTACCAGTACCAGCGCGCCGGCGACAGGCCCTGCACCTCGACGTGCACCGAGTGCGCGAGCTCGGCTGTCGCGACGGCGCTGCCCTTCGCCACGATGCGCCTGAAACCCTCGTCGTCGGCCACCTCCCAGTTCACATCGACGGGCGCATCGCCCATGCCGCCGCCCTGCAGCGGATCGGGCGCGAGCCGCGTCCAGAGCACGAAGCCGTCGGCGCGCGGCACGCCAGAGGCCACGCCCAGCGTGAATGGATAGCGATCGCCCGATGTCGCGGCCGTGCCTGTCGTCGTCGCTGGCTGCGCCTTCAGCAGCAGGAACGGATGGCCCAGCGAAGCGGCCGCGAGCCCGCCGCACAGCAGGCGTCGGCGCGAGAGTCTTTCTTCCTTCATCCAGTGCAATGTCGTGCGCTTCGCTCGCTCCTGTCAATCGGGCGGCGCATGGGCGACGGCGTGAACCCGGCTACGGCCCCACCACGGTGACCCGCGCCGTCATGTACGGATGGACCGAGCAGACGTAGTCGTACACCCCCGGCTTGTCGAAGACGCGGGCGAAGGCCTTGCCGGGCAGCAGCAGATCGATGCCGGCGGCGCCGTCCTTGAAGGCCAGGCCGTGCGGCGCGCCGTCGTCGTTCTGCCAGCTCACGCGCTGGCCGGCCTTGACGGTGATCTGCGCGGGCTCGAAGGCGAAGTTGCGGATGGTCACGTGCGCCGACCCGCCTGCGTGCGCGCCGTCCGCAGCCGCTGCAGGCGAAGCGGCAGCCGCCGTGCGCTGCAGCGCGATCTTGCGCGGCGCGTTGCCCACCTGCACCGTGCGCATCGGCCCGCCCGCGAGGTCGACCACGCTGACGTCGTTGGAGCCCTCGTTGCTCACCCAGAGCTTCCTGCCGTCGGCCGACAGGTCGAGCCAGTGCGGCTGCTTGCCCACGGGAATGCTGCGCACGGCCGTGTGCGCTGCGGGGTCGAACAGCATGACTTCGCCGGGCCCCTGCACCACCACCACGCCGCTGGCCATGCCCGCGAAGTGCTGCGCGATGTGCGGCGACACGCCCGTGGGAACCGGCGCGCCCCACTGGTTGTTGGCCGGATCGAGCACCTGCACGGCCGCAACGCCGGCCAGCGTGAGGTAGAGCGACTTGCCGTCATGGCTGAACTCGAGGTCGCGCGGCGGCTTGTCGAGCGGGATCTGCGTGACCACGGCGCGCGTCGCCATGTCGATGACCACCAGCGCGAAGTGCCCCGGCTCCTGCGATGCGACGTACGCCTGCCGCCCGTCGGGCCGGATGGCGATGGTGTGCGGCTTGGGCACCGGCACGGTGGCGCTCACGCCATGCGCCGTGGTGTCGACGAAGGCCACGCGGTCGTCGCCGTTGACGGCCACCAGCAACCACTTGCCGTCGGCAGTCATGGCCAGCCCCTGGGGACCCTTGCCCACGTCGATGGCGCGGGTCACGCGGTCGCTCGCGGCATCGATCTCGCTCACGGCGGCGGCGCCGGAGCCGCTGACGAACACGCTGCGTCCATCGGGCGCAACGATGATGCCGTCGGGCCCTGCCGCCACCGGCAGCGTGGCCACGACGCGCTCGGTGCCGGTGTCGATCACGCTGACGGTGCTGTCCTTGAAGTTGCCGACATAGGCCCTGGGACCCGCGGCAAGCACAGAGCCGGCCGAGGCCGCCAGGGCCGCGAAGATGACGAGGATGCGTGCGAAGCCGGGCATGGCGATCATGGTGAAGACCCTCATGGAAAGCGGAAGAGGAAGAGGAAGAGGAAGACGGAAGAAGCAGAATCCGAGAATCCGCAAAGGGCATGACGCATGGCATGCCCCGCCTATTCCAGCGGGGCCGAAAAAAAGCTGGAATAAAACGCCGGACTGTCACGTCATGCAGGAAGAAGGAGCACTTGAGCCTGTCGACCGACCGCACACGCCAGTTCGAAGCCGCCGCGCTGCCGCATCTCGATGCGGCATGGAACCTTGCGCGCTGGCTGCTGCGCGACGACCAGCTGGCCGACGACGCGGTGCAGGAGGCCTACCTGCGCGCATTCCGCTTCTTCGAGGGTTTGCGCGGAGAGAGCGCACGGCCGTGGCTGCTGGGCATCGTGCGCAACGCCTGCTACGACTGGATGCGGCAGAACCGGCAGCTGGCCGACCAGCTGGAGTTCGACGAGCTGCGCGACAGCGAGGCGGTGTCGGCGCCCTTCTCCTCCTCCGCCGACGGTGATCCGGCGCGGCAGTGGGAGCAGCGCGTGCAGGGCGAGCGAGTCAACGCGGCCATCGACGCGCTGCCGCCGATGTATCGCGAGGTGATCGTGCTGCGCGAGCTGGAGGAACTGCGCTACGAGGACATCGCGCGCATCGCGGGCATACCGCTGGGCACCGTCATGTCGCGGCTGTCGCGTGCGCGCTCGATGCTGCGCGAGAGCCTGCGCGACGAACGTCCCGGCGATGCGGGAGGAAGGACACGCCATGTCAATGTCTGACGAGGAACTGGGAACGCTGATCCGGCGCCACGCCGTGCGGCACATGCCGCCCGAGGGCCTGGCGGCGCGCATCGCGAATGCGGTCCGCACGGAGGAAGCCGCCGCGCCGGCGCCGAAGCCCGCTCCCGCGCGACAAGGCCGCGGGCTGTGGCAGGGGCTGGCATGGTTCGGCACCGGTGCCGCCACGGCCTGGGGCTTGGCGCTCGTGCTGCTGGCCACGCCGATGCCGCCTGCCGACGCGCTCGCCGAAGGCGTCACGGCGAACCACGTGCGCTCGCTGATGGCCTCGCACCTGGCGGACGTGGCCTCGTCCGACCATCACACGGTCAAGCCCTGGTTCGCCGGCAAGCTCGACTTCTCGCCGCCGGTGGTCGACCTCGCGGCGGAGGGCTTTGCGCTTGCTGGCGGACGGCTCGACTACCTGGACGGGCGCACCGTGGCGGCGCTGGTCTACCGCTCGGGGCCGCACGTGATCAACCTGTTCGTGTGGCCGGCGCCGGATGGAAAGAAAGCGCAGGCGCAAGGGCCGGTGGCTTCGGCCCGGCAGGGCTACCAGCTCGTGCACTGGACCCAGGGCGGCATGCAGGCCTGGGCGGTGTCTGATCTCAATGCGACGGAGCTGCAGAACTTTGCGGTGCTGCTGCGCGAGCGAACCGCGCCGGCGCCTTCGCCGAAGTAGCAGCCCTGTTCAGCAGGCGACGGCTGCCGGCCTGCGTGCGGCGGCACGGGCGCTCGCCACCGCCCAGCCGAAGATGCCCAGGCCGGCCAGCGCCAGCAGCGCGCCGACCCAGCCGGTGGAAGTCCAGCCCAGCCCCGCGGAAATTGCCACGCCGCCGAGCCACGCACCCAGCGCATTGGCCATGTTGAAGGCCGAGTGGTTGAGCGCGGCCGCGAGCGTCTGCGCGTCGCCGGCCACGTCCATGAGACGGATCTGCAGTGCCGGGCCGATGGCCACGGTCGAGCCGATGAGGAACACGTTGACGGCGGCCGCGACCACGTTGTGGGCCGCGAAGGTGAACACCGCGAGCACCAGCGCCGCGTAGACCATCACGCCGCCGATGGTGCGCATCACCGACTTGTCGGCCAGCCGCGAGCCCACGAGGTTGCCCACCACCATGCCGAGGCCGAAGAGCGCGAGCACGATGGGCACGCCGCCCACCGGCATGCCGGCCACCTCGATCAGCGTGGGCTTGATGTAGCTAAACACCGAGAACATGCCGCCGAAGCCGATGGCGGCGATGCCCAGCGTGAACCACACCTGCTTGCGCTTGAGCGCGCCGAGTTCGCGCCAGGGACTGGCGCCGGCGGCGGGCGCCATGTCGGGGATGTCGCGGCGAAGCAGCACGATGGCCACCAGCGCGATGAGGCCCACGAACACGAAGGCCGCGCGCCAGCCGAAGAACTGGCCCAGCCACGCCGCGATGGGCACGCCCACCAGCGTGGCGCCGGTGAGCCCCAGCATCACGAGCCCCACGGCCCGCGCGCGGCGGCCGGGCGGCGCCAGCGTGGCGGCCACCAGCGCGGCCACGCCGAAGTAGGTGCCGTGCGGCAGCCCCGCGGCGAAGCGCAGCAGGTTGAGCAGCAGGTAGTTGGGAGCGGCGGCGCTGGCGAAGTTGCCGGCCGCGAACACGGCCATGAGCGCGATGAGCAGCGCGCGGCGGCGCCAGCCGGCTGCGAGCACCGCGAGAACGGGGGCGCCGATGACCACGCCGATCGCATAGGCGCTGATGACGTGGCCGGCCTGCGGGATGCTCACGCCGATGTCGCGTGCGACCTCGGGCAGCAGGCCCATGATGACGAACTCGCCGGTGCCGATGGCGAAGCCGCCGACGCCGAGCGCGAGCACCGCGCGCAGGAAGTTGGCGGGCGCGCCCGAAGGCAGGGTGAAGGAAGAAATGTCGGTGGCCGCGCTGTCCTGCGCGGGTGGGGAGGCGTTCAAGGCCAGGCTCCTGGAGGGGGTGCCCGGCGGCAGCGGGCAAGGCACGATTTTAGGGTAAACCCTGAAACTGCACCGATACGCAGATGCCGAAGACCTTGTACTGGCAGGGCCGCGAAGGCCTCGCCCGTGGGCTCAGATGGCCACCAGCTGCCGCACGCCCTGTGCTTCCATGTCCTTGCCGAGGCCGCGCGCGATGATCTCGCCGCGCTCCATCACGAGGTAGTCGTCGGCCAGTTCCTGGGCGAAGTCGTAGTACTGCTCGCACAGCACGATGGCCATGTCGCCCCGGTCGGCCAGCATGCGGATGACGCGGCCGATGTCCTTGATGATGCTGGGCTGGATGCCTTCGGTGGGCTCGTCGAGGATCAGCAGGCGCGGCTTGGGCGCCAGCGCCCGGGCAATCGCCAGCTGCTGCTGCTGGCCGCCGGAAAGGTCGCCGCCCCTCCTGTTCATCATCTGCTTGAGCACGGGGAACAGTTCGTACAGCTCCGCCGGGATGGGCGTGCCGCCGCTCTTGTAGGCCAGCCCCATGCGCAGGTTCTCCTCGACGGTGAGCCGAGCGAAGATCTCGCGGCCCTGCGGCACGAAGCCGATGCCGGCCCTGGCCCGCTCATAGGGCGTGGCCTTGTGGATCGGCTTGCCTTCGAGCTCGATGCTGCCGCTCTTGATGGGCACCAGGCCCATCAGCGACTTCAGCAGCGTGGTCTTGCCCACGCCGTTGCGGCCCAGCAGCACGGTGACCTTGCCCAGCTTCGCCTCGAAGCTCACGTCGCGCAGGATGTGGGAGCCGCCGTAGTACTGATGGATGTTCTTGACTGTCAGCATCTTTCGTTCTTCCTCAGCGGCCCAGGTAGACCTCGATCACGCGCTCGTCGGCCTGCACTTCGTCCAGCGTGCCCTGTGCGAGCACGGAGCCGTCGCACAGCACGGTGACGATCTCGGAGATGGTGCGGATGAAGCTCATGTCGTGCTCCACCACCATCAGCGAGTGCTTGCCCTTGAGCGTGAGGAACAGTTCGGCGGTGCGAGCGGTCTCTTCGTCGGTCATGCCGGCCACGGGCTCGTCGAGCAGCAGCAGTTTCGGGTCCTGCATCAGCAGCATGCCGATCTCCAGCCACTGCTTCTGGCCGTGGCTCAGGTTGCCGGCCAGGCGCGAGACGCTGTCGGCGAGGTGGATGGTCTCGAGCACCTCGGCCAGGCGGTCGCTCTGCGCGGAATCGAGCCTGAAGAGCATCGAAGAGCGCACGCCCTTGTCGGTCTTCAGCGCGAGTTCGAGGTTCTCGAACACCGTCAGGTGCTCGAACACCGTCGGCTTCTGGAACTTGCGGCCGATGCCCAGCTGAGCGATCTCGGCCTCGCGGTGGCGCAGCAGGTCGATGGTGCTGCCGAAGAACACGGTGCCCTCGTCGGGCCGGGTCTTGCCGGTGATGATGTCCATCATCGTCGTCTTGCCGGCGCCGTTCGGTCCGATGATGCAGCGCAGCTCGCCCGGTGCGATGTCGAGCGACAGCTTGTTGATGGCCTTGAAACCGTCGAAGCTCACGCTGACGTCTTCCAGGTAGAGGATGCGGCCGTGCGTGACGTCGACCTCGCCCGGCGTGACGTGGCGGCCGAAGTCGGCGGCGCGGCCACCCGATTCGGTGCTGCCGCTCACGTAGTGGATGCCGCTTGCTCGCGCGGCGCGCTCGGCGCCTGCTTCCATGAGGTCGGGTGTCATGCGCGCGCTCCCTTCGCATCCACCGGCAGCGAGGCCAGCGCATCGGGCTCGACGCCCTGCTCCGCCGCGACGGCGCGGCGTGCCTCCTGCACCGGTTCGGGCTGCGGCTTCTCTTCTTCCTTCTTCTCCCTGGAAAGCCACTTGCGAACCAGCCCAACGATGCCGTTCGGCAGGAACAGCGTGACAGCAATGAACAACGCCCCCAGGAAGTACAGCCAGTATTCCGGATAGGCCACCGTGAGCCAGCTCTTCGCGCCGTTGACGATGAAGGCGCCGATGATCGGCCCGATGAGCGTGGCGCGGCCGCCCACCGCCGCCCAGATGGCGATCTCGATGGAGTTGGCAGCGCTCATCTCGCCCGGGTTGATGATGCCGACCTGCGGCACGTACAGCGCGCCGGCCACGCCGCACATGACGGCAGAGATCACCCAGATCGTGAGCTTGTACGGCAACGGGTTGTAGCCCGAGAACATCACGCGCGTCTCGGCGTCGCGGATGGCCTGCAGCACGCGGCCGAACTTGCTGCCGATGAGCCACTTCGCGAACAGGAAGAAGCCCAGCAGCGTGGCGCCGGTGAGCGCGAAGAGCGTCATGCGCATTTCCTGCGTGGCGATCGGGATGCCCAGGATGCGCTTGAAGTCGGTGAAACCGTTATTGCCGCCGAAGCCCGTCTCGTTGCGGAAGAACAGCAGCATGGCAGCGAAGGTCATGGCCTGCGTGATGATCGAGAAGTACACGCCCTTGATGCGCGAGCGGAACGCGAAGAAGCCTAACACGAAGGCGATGAGGCCCGGCACCGCGACGATCAGCACCAGCGTGGCGATGAAGCTGTCGCTGAAGGTCCAGTGCCAGGGCAGCGTCTTCCAGTCGAGGAACACCATGAAGTCCGGCAGGTCGCTCTTGTAGTTGCCGTCGCGGCCGATCTGGCGCATGAGGTACATGCCCATCATGTAGCCGCCCAGCGCGAAGAAGAGGCCGTGGCCCAGCGAGAGGATGCCGGTGTAGCCCCAGATCAGGTCCATGGCCAGCGCGCAGATCGCGTAGCACATGATCTTGCCGACCAGCGCCACCGCGTAGTCGCTCATGTGCAGCGGGCTGTCGACGGGCACCCACATGTTCAGCACGGGCGCCAGCGCGCACACCACGATGAGCGCGACGAAGAAGGCCGTCCAGCCCTTGCCGCTCAAGAGCGGCCCCTTGGTTGGAAGTACGACCTTGCTCATGCCTCTGCGCTCCGGCCCTTCATCGCGAAGATGCCCTGGGGCCTCTTCTGGATAAAGATGATGATGAAGACAAGCACCGCGATCTTCGCGAGCACCGCGCCCGCCCAGCCCTCGATGAACTTGTTGAGAATGCCCAGCCCCAGCGCCGCGTACACGGTGCCTGCGAGCTGGCCGACGCCGCCCATCACGACCACCATGAAGCTGTCGACGATGTAGCTCTGGCCCAGGTCGGGGCCGACGTTGCCGATCTGGCTCAGCGCGCAGCCGGCCAGGCCCGCGATGCCGGAGCCGAGCGCGAAGGCGTAGGTGTCGATGCGCGCGGTGTTCACGCCCATGCACGAGGCGATCGGGCGGTTCTGCGTGACGCCGCGCACGAACAGGCCCAGCCGCGTGCGGCCGATGAGCCAACCCATGGCCAGCAGCACCAACGCGGCGAAGACGATGATGCAGATGCGGTTCCACGGCAGCGTGACGTTGCTCAGCATGGTGAAGCCGCCGCTCATCCAGCCGGGGTTTTCCACGCCGACGTTCTGCGCGCCGAAGATGGAGCGCACCAGCTGCTGCAGCATCAGGCTGATGCCCCAGGTGGCCAGCAGCGTCTCGAGCGGGCGGCCGTAGAGGAAGCGGATCACGCCGCGCTCCAGCACCGCGCCCACGAGCGCCGATGCGAGGAACGACACGGGAATGGCGGCCACCAGGTACCAGCCGAACGCCGCCTCGGGCATGTACTTCTGGAAGATGCCCTGCATCACGTAGGTGGCGTAGGCGCCGATCATCATCAGCTCGCCATGGGCCATGTTGATGACGCCCATCAGGCCGTAGGTGATGGCGAGGCCGAGGGCGGCGAGCAGCAGCACCGAGCCCAGGCTGACGCCGCTGAACACGGCGTTGATGCGGTCGCCCCAGACCAGCGCGCCGTCGATGCTGGCGATGGACGCGACGATGGCGGCCTTGACGTCGGCCTCGGTCTCGTCGGCCAGGCGCTGGTTGAGCAGCAGCTTGGTGTCGGGGTTGCGGTTGTTGCCCAGTTCCTTGGCCGCGGCGAGGCGCTTGGCCTTGTCGGCGCTGCCGAGCATGCTGGCGGCGCGCACCAGCTCCAGCTGGGACTTGATCTTGGGGTTGGTCTCGGCGGCCAGCGCCTTCTCGACCATGGGCAGGCGCGACTCGTCGGGCTCCTTGAAGAGCGCCTGCGCGGCCTCGGCGCGCACCGCGTCGTCCTTGCTCGTGAGCTTGAGCGCGGCCTGGGCGGCATCGAGCGCGCCGCGCATCAGGTTGTTGTTGACGACGTCTTCGGCGGTGTCGGGCACCTTCAGCTCGGCCCCGGTGACGGGGTCGTAGCCCTTGTCGTCCTTCATCACGAAGACCTTGTCTTCGGTGTACTTGACCGCGTCGTCGGACATGGCCTGGATGAAGGCGGCGGTCTTCTCGTCGGCGGTGAGCACGGCCTTGTTGAGCGCGGCGATGCGGGCTTCGGAATCGCCGGAGGCGATGGCCCGGGCTTCGTCGGCGGTCAGCGCGTGGGCGGCCGATGCCATGAGGAGCATGGCGGCGAAGGCGCAGTGAAGGGATCGTCGAAGCATCATGAAATTCGTGTTGCTCCCTCTCCCCTGGGGGAGAGGGTTGGGGTGAGGGCCGGAGGCCTTCAAACAAACGCGGCGGCCCAATCGACCGCCGTTGCCCCCACCCCCGCCCTCTCCCCGAGGGGAGAGGGAGCAAGGCAAGGGGCTTGTCGATCACTTACATCGACTTGCCAGCGGGGTAATCCGGCTTCTTGTCGTTGCCTTCGATGTACGGGCTCCACGGCTTGGCCTTGACCGGGCCCGGCGTCTTCCACACCACGTTGAACTGGCCGTCGGCCTTGATCTCGCCGATGAACACGCTCTTGTGCAGGTGGTGGTTCTTCTCGTCCATCTTCGAGACGATGCCCGAGGGTGCGGTGAAGGTCTGGCCGGCCATGGCGGCGATCACCTTGTCGGTGTCGGTCGACTTGGCCTTCTCGACCGCCTGCTTCCACATGTGGATGCCGATCCAGGTGGCTTCCATCGGGTCGTTGGTGAGCGGCTTGTCCTTGTGGCCGGCGATGTTCTTGGCCTTGGCGTACTCGCTCCACTGCTTGATGAAGGCGGTGTTGGTCGGGTTCTTGATCGACATGAAGTAGTTCCATGCGGCCAGGTGGCCCACCAGCGGCTTGGTGTCGACGCCGCGCAGTTCTTCCTCGCCCACCGAGAAGGCGACCACCGGCACGTCCTTGGCCTTCAGGCCGGCATTGCCCAGTTCCTTGTAGAAGGGCACGTTGGAGTCGCCGTTGATGGTCGAGACCACCGCCGTCTTGCCGCCGGCCGAGAACTTCTTGATGTCGGCCACGATGGTCTGGTAGTCGCTGTGGCCGAAGGGGGTGTACTTCTCGTCGATGTCGGATTCCTTCACGCCCTTGCTCTTCAGGTAGGCGCGCAGGATCTTGTTGGTGGTGCGGGGGTACACGTAGTCGGTGCCCAGCAGCACCCAGCGCTTGGCGCCGCCGCCTTCCTTGCTCATCAGGTAGTCGACGGCCGGAATGGCCTGCTGGTTGGGCGCGGCGCCCGTGTAGAACACGTTCTTGGAGAGCTCTTCACCTTCGTACTGCACGGGGTAGAACAGCAGGCCGTTCATTTCCTCGACCACCGGCAGCACCGACTTGCGCGACACCGAGGTCCAGCAGCCGAAGATGACCGAGACCTTGTCCTGGCCGAGCAGCTGCTTGGTCTTCTCGGCGAACAGCGGCCAGTTGGAGGCCGGGTCGACCACCACGGGCTCGAGCTGCTTGCCCAGCACGCCGCCCTTCTTGTTGATGTCGTCGATCGCCATCAGCACCGTGTCCTTCAACACGGTTTCCGAGATGGCCATCGTGCCCGACAGCGAGTGCAGCACGCCGACCTTGATGGTGTCGGCGGCGAATGCGGGCGCAGCAGAAATGCTGGCCAGCGCGACGGCGGCGGTGAGCGCCTTGAGGGTGAAACGACGTTGCATGTTGACTCCTGCTCCGGGGTGGTTGAACCTTTTCGACAGCCTTGGCTGGCGTGGGAGGGAGTCTGCGGAATGCACCACAAAGGGGAAATACGCCGGGTGGCGTACACGGAAGGTATTCAGGCCGGCGGGCGGCTGCCGGAAGCCGGCTTCCCCTTCGCCGGCTCGGCTGCGCGAGCGCACATTTCCTCAAGAAAGCCCGGCTCCAGCCGGTCGCGATTGGACTCGGCCTTTCGCGCCCAGGCACAGGCATTGATGAAATCGTTCTTCAGGTAGTACGTGAAGGCCAAGTTGGAACTCGCGTTGCGCGCCGCCGGCGAGATCTGGAGCGCCTTTTTCAGCTGGACCTGGCTGGCATCGAGCCGCTTCTGCGTCATGAGAAAGTGGCCGTAGTCCACGAAGACCGCGGCATCGACCGTCGACTTCGAGACAGCCAACCGGAACATGTCCTCTACCTCGGACGATGGACCGTCGCGAAGCGCCAGCACCAGTGCGAAGCCGTGATAGACGTTGCCGTTGTCCGGGTCCAGCAACCACGCTTGGTTGAAGCGCGCCATGGCCGTCGCCATGTCTCTCCTGCCCCAGGCGGTCCAGCCCTGCCTCAGCATCTGTTTCGCGCCCTCCGCTCGAGAGAGGCCCTGCGTCTCGATCGATGCGATGAAGTCGACGTCGGCGTTCTTCATCTCTTCTGTCTTCGCGCGGCCGCCGTACATCGGCAGCTGGTTCATCGGAAGCGGATCGGCAAAGGCTGCGATGGCGGAGAGCAGCAGCAAAGTCACCAGAGCGTGGAGTCGTTTCATTCGGAGTTCCCTGAAAGTCCTTGATGGAAGAACGTTGAGGCTAGGGAACGCCCCCTCGGCGCGGGCCGATGAATCAGGAAAGCATCGTTGCTCGATACCCGAGGAACATCCAGACGAGACGCTATAGCGGGACGGGATACTTCTTCGCGTTGAGAAGCATCTTGCTTCGCGCCGCTTCGACCATATCGATGCCGAGCTTGTCGGCGAGCTGCAGCAGGTAGAGGAAGACGTCGGCGATCTCGGTGCCGATCTCGGCGCGCTTGTCGGCTGGAAGATCACGGCTCTGGGCCTCCGTGAGCCATTGAAAGTGTTCGAGCAGCTCGGCCGCCTCGACGGAAAGCGCGGAGGCGAGGTTCTTGGGAGAGTGGAACTGCTCCCAGTCGCGGGCCTGTGCGAAGTCGCGAAGGGCCTGGGTCAGTTGCTGCAGGTCGGTGGCCATGTCTGTCCTGTCTTGCGAACAGGAGAGTTTGGCACGGCCGCCTGCAGCGCTCGGCGCTTCGATTTCAGGCCTGCCGGCTGCCGCGCCGGTGCAATACAGCCACCAGCAACGCCGACCCCGTCAGGTAAAGCAGCGCCACCCCGAAGGCACTGGCGTACGCCCCCGCATCCGGCGCATGCCCGAGCCGCCCATAGAAGAGGATGCCGATCAGCGCCACGCCCAGCGCGTTGCTCGCCTGCTGCACCATCGATATCACGCCCGAGGCCACGCCCGCATGCTGAGGCGGCAGGCCGGCCAGCACGGTGGAGACCAGGGGCGCCATGACCATGCCGAGCCCCGCGCCCTGCACCAGCAGCAACGGCACCATCCACGCCACGACGTGCGAGTGTCCGGGCCATCCGGCCACGTTGACGAACTGCAGTGCGTGTCCCGCAGCGAGCACAAGGGCACCGAGCGCGATGGGCGGCTTGCCGCCGAAGCGGCGTGCGAGGCGCGCTCCCGCCATCGACGTCGCGAAGAAACCGGCCGCCAGCGACGTGAAGACGACGCCCGAGCTGAGCGGATCGAGTGCGAGGCCCTGCTGGAGATACAGCGCCAGCACGAAGTAGAGCGAGGCGTTGCCCACGTAGAAGGCCAGCGTCGTGAGCAGGCCCATGCCGAAGCGGGCATCGGCGAGCAGCACCGGAGCCACGAGCGGCGTGCCGCCGCGCGCGGCGAGCCGGCGCTGCTGGTACGCAAAGGCTGCGAGCAGCGGCAGCGCCGCCGCGAGGCACAGCCAGCTCCACAGCGGCCAGCCCTGCTCGCGGCCTTCCACCAGCGGCAGCACCACTGCCGCCGAGCCCGCGGCCACGAGCAGCATGCCGACGAGGTCGAGGCGGCTGTTGCCGTTGTTCGCCAGCGGCGGAATGACGCGCGGTGCGAGCATCAGCGCCAGCAGGCCGATCGGCACGTTGATGAGAAAGCAGCTGCGCCAGCCCAGGCCCGCCAGATCGGCATGGATCAGCAGGCCGCCGACCAGCTGCCCGAGCGTGGCTCCCAGCCCCAGGGTGAGTCCATAGGCCGCGAAGGCACGCGCCCGGTCTTCGCCGGTGTAGGCCAGGCCGATCATCGCCAGCACCTGCGGCTGCAGCAGCGCGCCGGCCAGCCCCTGCAGCACGCGTGCCGCCACCAGCAGTTCGGCGTTCGGCGCCAGGCCGCAGGCGGCCGAAGCGAGCGTGAACAGCAGCAGGCCCAGCATGAACATGCGGCGTCGCCCGAACAGGTCGCCGAGCCGGCCGCCGGTGATCAGCCCTGCGGCAGTGGCGAGGCCGTAGCCGGCCACCACCAGCTGCAGGGTTCCCGCGCTCGCCTGCAGTTCGCGCTGCATCGAGGGCAGCGCGACGTTGACGATGAAGAAGTCGAGCACCACCAGGAAGGTGCCGCTGAGCATGACCCACAGGCCGAGCCGGCCGGGTCTTGTCGCGTGCGGACTCTGGCTGCCGGTGGAAGAGAGCGCTGCTGCCGAAGCGATGTTTGACTGCGTCATGATGGATTCGAGTGTTGGAAGGAACAGGCACGGCGGCAATGACCTCGGAGGTCATCGGCCGGGCTCAGGCGGCCGGCGTCGGCAGGATGAACTGGTAGTCCGTGGCGATGCGACCGTCTTCGGCGAGCACCAGGAACTCCAGCCCGAGCGCGGCCACCGGGCCGCCCGCTGCCGGGACCATGTGCCAATGGAACATCACCGCGTCGTGCAGGAACTGGGCGTCGCCCGCGCGGACGAAGCGAAAGCCGGCGTCACGCACGTTCTTCTCGTGCGAGCCGGTGACGCGCTGCTGCAGCGCCTCGTGGCCCCTGGCCTGCAGCGTGCGCACGTAGTGCTCGCCGTCGGGCACCCAGAGGCTGGCGATGGCGGCGCGTCGCGCCTCGGCGTCGGGTTCGTTCCAGACGGCGACATAGCGGTCGGCGAGTTCGGTGAAATCGTTGAAAGCGGTTCTGGTGTTCATGGCCTGATCCTGCTGCCGGTTGCATTGGGAAAGAGTGAGACCGCAGTTTCTGGCGCCATCGCTGGACAGTGAATGCTCAAGAGGCCAAAAATCTTGTCCATTCGTCCACCGCACAAGGAGCCTTCGATGGACCCGCTCGATGACATCTTTGCCGCCATGAGGGTGCAGAGCGCCCTGTATGCCCGCCTCGAGGCCGGCGCGCCCTGGGGCGTTAGCCTGGCGGGCGGCGAGAGCGCGCGCTTCGGGCTCGTGGTGCGCGGCGGCTGCCTGCTGGAGGTCGATGGCATGGCGCAGCCGGTGGCGCTGGCGGCGGGCGACTGCTATGTGCTGGCGCATGGCACGCCTTACGTCCTGCGCGACCATCCGAACACGCCGACCGTGAGCTGCGCCTCCGTCGTGCGCGACCGCATCGGCGGGCTGGTGGAGCTCGGCGGCACGGGCACGGCGGCCTCGGTGATCTGCGGCTGGTTCCACTTCGACCAGCGCGCTGCGCGGCCGCTGCTCGATCTGCTGCCGGTGCTGCTCCACGTGAAGATGGAGCAGGCCCGCGCCCTCGCGCTGCAAGGCACGCTGCAGTTGCTGGCCATGGAGACCGGCGAGCCGGGCCTGGGGTCCAGCCTGCTCGTGAGCCGGCTGGCCGACATCGTGTTCGTTCAGGCGGTGCGCGCGCACGTCGCGGCCAGCGCCGAATCGCAGACAGGCTGGCTTGCTGCGCTGGCCGATGCGCGCATCGGCCCCGCACTGCGCGCGATGCACAAGGAGATCGCGCGCGACTGGACGGTGGAGGCGCTCGCCGCCGTCGCGAACCTCTCGCGCTCGGCCTTCGCGCAGCGTTTTCGCGAGCGGGTCGGACAGGCGCCGCTGGAGTACCTCACGCAATGGCGCATGTTCAAGGCCGGCAACATGCTGGGGCAAGGCAACGCTGGCCTGGGAGCGATCGCCGCTGCGGTGGGCTACGAGTCGGAGGCGGCCTTCAGCAAGGCCTTCAAGCGCAGCAAGGGGATGGCGCCCAGTGCGTGGCGGGCGGCGGCGCGCGAAGGAGCGGTGGCCGCATAGCCGCCCTGCCCCTCGCTTTCTTCAACCCTTCTTCGCGCCTCCAGCTGCCTTGAACTGCGCAGCCGCAAAAGCCCAGGTCATGCGCGTCGCATCGGGCCCCTCGGGGTCGCTGAACAGCAGCTTTGGCGCGCCGCCGCTCCACGAATGGCCGAGCCCCGCGATCTCGCACAGCGTGACCAGCGTGCGCCCCTTGCGCCTGAAGTCGGTCACCCGCATCGGGCGGCGCTTGCCGCGCTGCACCTCGCGCGTCAACCCGGGCCGCGCGCCCACGGCGGTCGCCCACACCGCGGCGCTGCTGACGGCGTTGCTCGGCGCGACCACCGCATCGGCATCACCATGCAGCACCAGCATCGGAGGCAGGGTGGTGAAGACGGCCGCCGCACCCATCGCCTTGCCGACGGCCGTTGTCGGCATGGGCGGCACGTGCTCGCCGCGCATCGCGCCCAGCGCCGTGGCGGACGACTTCGCCGCGCCGGGTGCCACGCCCGAATGCATCACGACGGCGCGGAAGCGGTTCGGATAGCGCGTCGCGAGCAGCGCCGCCATGCTCGCACCGGCGGAGAGGCCGGCCAGCGCCACCCGATCGCGGTCGACGGGGTAGAGCATGCAGGCCTGATCGATGGCGGCCATCAGCGTGGCGGCCTCGGCGTCGGCCTTGCCGGAGCGGCGCTCGTACCAGTTCCAGCAGCCCTGGGGATGGGCGATCCGGTCCTGTTCAGGGTAGAGCACCAGGAAGCGCTGGCGCACGGCCAGCGCGTTCATGCGGCTGCTCGCGGCGAAGTCGCGCCCGGTCTGGCCGCA
Organism: Variovorax sp. 350MFTsu5.1; assembly: GCF_048302515.1. NCBI lineage: Bacteria > Pseudomonadati > Pseudomonadota > Betaproteobacteria > Burkholderiales > Comamonadaceae > Variovorax > Variovorax sp. 350MFTsu5.1. The sequence continues at coordinate 5,204,449 of NZ_CP157620.1, forward strand.
GCCGTGCAGCATGACCATGAGGGGCAGGCGCTCGCCCGGATGCAGCTCCAGGCCAGCCGGGCGGAACAGGTGATAGCCGCGCGCACCGCCCGGGCCCATCGCGACGCCGGCGAGCCAGTCGCCCTTGCCCGGCGGCGGCTTGAGCCGCTTGGCGGTGGCCCGCTGGACCTGCCCCGCGATGCGCTTGCTGTTGCTCAGGGTGGCCTTGGTGAGCGCACGCAGGTTGCGCTCATAGGCGCGGGCAAAGACTGAAGCTGTGGAACGGCGGGCCATGGCGCGCAGTGTGACCGCAAAGCGCCGGCCGGCCTACCCTGGGCCGGCTTCGGAAACCGGGCTTTCCTCAGTAGATCTCGGGAACGATCATGTTCGCCGGCACGGGCTGGCGCAGATAGTCGGCATGGCGCACGCGCTCGGGCAGCTCGACCGGCGGATGCGGCACTTCCTGGTAGGGCAGCTGCCCCAGCAGGTGGCTGATGCAGTTCAGGCGCGCCTTCTTCTTGTCGACCGCCTGCACCACCCACCACGGCGCCTCGGGGATGTGGGTGCGCTCCAGCATGATTTCCTTCGCCTTGGTGTATTCCTCCCAGCGGCGACGGCTTTCGAGGTCCATGGGGCTCAGCTTCCACTGCTTGAGCGGATCGTGGATGCGGCCGAGGAAGCGCATGTGCTGCTCGTCGTCCGTGATGGAGAACCAGTACTTGATGAGCTTGATGCCCGAGCGCACGAGCATCTTCTCGAACTCGGGCACGGTGCGGAAGAACTCCTCGTACTCGTCGTCGGTGCAGAAGCCCATCACGCGCTCGACGCCGGCGCGGTTGTACCAGCTGCGGTCGAACAGCACCATCTCGCCGGCGGCCGGCAGGTGCGCCACGTAGCGCTGGAAGTACCACTGGGTGCGTTCGCGGTCGTTGGGTGCCGGCAGCGCGGCCACGCGGGCCACGCGCGGGTTCAGCCGCTGGGTGATGCGCTTGATGACGCCGCCCTTGCCCGCCGCGTCGCGGCCTTCGAACAGGATGACGACCTTCTGCTTGCTGTGCTGCACCCAGTCCTGCAGCTTGACCAGCTCGCCCTGCAGGCGGAACAGCTCCTTGAAGTAGGCCTGGCGCGCAGCCTTGTCGGTGGAGGATGCCGCGCTCACCGAGGCGGGGTCGAGTCCGTCGATGTTGCGGTCCTCGATCTCCAGCTCGAGCTCCTCGTCGTAGCTGTCGATCAGGTCGCGGGCGATGCGTTGCATCAGGTCTTCGTGGTCGGGAAGTGCGCTCGTCAGCATGATGGGGCGGCAGAAGAGAAAAGTTTGAAAAGGGAAGCGGAAAAAGCATGCTGCTCGCCCTCCATGACGGCCACGTGACGGATTTGACGCCGTTGACATGTAGTTGTCACACGCGGCGAACACCATCTGGAGCCATTCCAACACCCCAGAATCCCCCATGAACACGCTCGCTGCCCCGCATGCAGAGGTGCCGTCCGCGTCCGCCTCGCAGCGGCCGAAGCTCGACGCCAAGCCCGGTCCGCTCACGCTGATCACCTTCGTGGGACTGCTGGCCGCCGGCCTGCTCTTCACCGCATGGAGCCTGGTCGGCGACGTCACCGCCTCGGGAGCGCCCGTCACCACCTGGGTGCCCTACATACTTCTCGGCGTGGCGCTGCTGATCGCACTGGGCTTCGAGTTCGTCAACGGCTTCCACGACACGGCCAATGCGGTCGCGACCGTGATCTACACCCACTCGCTGCCGCCCAACTTCGCAGTGGTGTGGTCGGGGGTCTTCAACTTCCTGGGCGTGATGGTGTCCAGCGGCGCGGTGGCCTTCGGCATCATCGCGCTGCTGCCGGTGGAGCTGATCCTGCAGGTGGGCTCCGGCGCAGGCTTCGCGATGGTTTTCGCGCTGCTGATCGCCGCCATCATCTGGAACCTGGGCACCTGGTGGCTGGGGCTGCCGGCCTCGTCGTCGCACACGCTGATCGGCTCGATCATCGGCGTGGGCGTGGCCAACGCGCTGATGCATGGGCGCGACGGCACCAGCGGGGTCGACTGGGCGCAGGCCACCAAGGTGGGCTATTCGCTGCTGCTGTCGCCGATGGTCGGCTTCGGCTGCGCCGCCCTGCTGCTGCTGGCGCTGCGCGCCTTCGTGAAGAACCGCGCCCTGTATGAAGAGCCCAAGGGAACCGAGCCGCCGCCGTGGTGGATCCGCGGCCTGCTGATCCTCACCTGCACGGGTGTGTCCTTCGCGCACGGCTCGAACGATGGACAGAAGGGCATGGGCCTGATCATGCTGATCCTGGTGGGCACGGTGCCGATGGCCTATGCGCTGAACCGCGCGATGCCCGCCGACGAGAACGTCAAGTTCGTGGCCGTGGCCGAGATGGCGCAGAACGCGCTGAACCGCAGCGTGCCGACTTCGCTGCCGGCCATGGCACCCGCTGCCGCGCACGACACGCTCTCCACCTACGTGCGCACCCGCGAGTTCACGCCGGCCGTGGTGCCGGCCCTGGCCGCGACGGCCGGCAGCATCGGCACGCAGGTGCGCCAGCACGGCTCGCTGGCCGGTGTTCCGGCGGAGGCCGTCGCCAACGTGCGCAACGACATGTACCTGGCCTCGGAGGCCATCCGCCACCTCGACAAGAGCGGCGCGGCCAGGTTCGACGAGGAGACGAAGCTGCGCGTGAACACCTTCCGCCAGGAGCTCGACAGCGCCACGCGCTTCATTCCGCTGTGGGTCAAGGTGGCGGTGGCCATCGCGCTGGGCCTGGGCACGATGATCGGCTGGAAGCGCATCGTGGTCACGGTGGGCGAGAAGATCGGCAAGACGCACCTGAGCTACGCCCAGGGCGCCTCGGCCGAGGTGGTGGCCATGGTCACCATCGGCGCGGCCGACATGTACGGGCTGCCGGTGTCGACCACGCACGTGCTGTCTTCCGGCGTGGCCGGCACCATGACGGCCAGCGGCTCGGGCCTGCAGTTGTCGACGCTGCGCAACCTCGCGCTGGCCTGGGTGCTGACGCTGCCGGTGGCGATGCTGCTGTCGGGCTCGCTCTACTGGCTGTTCACCCGCATCTTCTGAACTCGCGTACTTACCATCTTGTCGGCATTCCATGATCTCGCGGCCCAGTCGTACGGGGGCGACGAAGCCGGGCTGATCTGCGGCTACCTCTTCGACGCCCGCGCGCCCGAACCCGCGCGGGCCATCGACTCCGCGCAGGCCGCCGCGTGGCTGGCCGGGCAGCGCAATATCGAAGCCAGCGAAGCCCGAGCCGGCTGCGAAGGCGAAGACGGGCAGGAAAACCCCGCCTACGTCTGGCTGCACTTCAACCTGAGCCACGCGCACGCCGAACGCTGGCTGGTGCGGCACGCGAACCTATCCGACACCTTCTACGAGACGCTGCACGAGGGCCTGCCCTCCACGCGCATCGAGCGCGACGACGATTCGCTGATCGCCGTCATCAACGACGTGCACTTCGAGTTCAGCTTCGAGCCCTCGGACATCTCCACGCTGTGGATCAGCGTCGGCCCGCGCCTGGTGGTCACGGCCCGCACCAAGCCGCTGCGCTCGGTCGATGCGCTGCGCACCGCGGTGAAGGCGGGCGACGCGCCGCGCTCCAGCACCGAGCTGCTGGAGCACCTGCTGCGCGCGCAGGCCGATGTGCTGGTGAAGATCGTGCGCGGCGTCACCTCGCGCATCGACCGCATCGAGGACGAACTGCTCGCCGGCCGCCTCGACCACAAGCGCGCGCGCCTGGGCGTGCTGCGCCGGCTGCTGGTGCGGTTGCAGCGGCTGCTGGCGCCCGAGCCGGCGGCGCTGTTCCGGCTGCTGCAGGGGCCGCCGGGCTGGATGTCCGAGCCTGACGCGCAGGCGCTGCGCGGCTCGACCGAGGAGTTCTCGGTGGTGCTGCGCGACATGCAGGCGCTGCAGGAGCGCATCAAGCTGCTGCAGGAAGAGATCGCCGCCAACGTCAACGAGGACAACAACCGCAGCCTGTTCGTTCTGACGGTGGTCACGGTGCTTGCGCTGCCGATCAACATCCTGGCCGGCCTGTTCGGCATGAACGTGGGCGGCATCCCGCTGGCGGACCACAAGCACGGCTTCTGGATCGTGGTGGCGATCGTGGCCACCTTCACCGCGGTGGCGGCCTGGGCGGCTTTCCGCAAGCAGCGCTGAGGCGCATGCAGCGGCGCATTAATGCTATTTATTTAATAGCATCTTTTGCAGTATCCACGCGCCCGCAACAGGGTTCCAGACCCCATAGAATGCGGGGGTGTCCTCCATTCTCAATGCCGATCTTCATTGCCACTCCGTGGTCTCCGACGGCACGCTGACGCCCGAAGAACTGGCGGCGCGCGCCGCAGCCAACGGGGTGGAACTCTGGGCCCTCACCGACCATGACGAGATCGGCGGGCAGCACCGCGCAGCGGCCGCGGCCCGCGCCAACGGCATGCGTTACCTCACCGGCACCGAGATTTCCGTGACCTTCGCGGGCGAGACGGTGCACATCGTCGGCCTGGGCTTCGACCCCGACGACGCGGCCATCTCGCAGGGCCTGTACGACACGCGCGGCGGCCGCGGCAAGCGGGCGCGGGAAATGTCCGAGGGGCTGGCCAAGGTCGGCATCCACGGCGCCTATGAAGGCGCGCTCAAGTTCGTCGGCAATCCCGAACTCATCTCGCGCACGCACTTCGCGCGCTTTCTCGTCGAACAGGGCCATTGCCGCGACACGCCCGAGGTGTTCCGCAAGTTCCTCACCGAAGGCAAGCCCGGCTACGTGCCGCACCGCTGGGCCACGCTGAAAGATGCCGTGCACTGGATCACTGCCGCCAAGGGCCTGGCCGTGATCGCCCACCCGGGCCGCTACAAGTTCACGGCCAACGAGGAATACGCGCTGTTCCTCGAATTCAAGGCGCACGGCGGCAAGGCGATCGAGGTCGTCACCGGCAGCCACACGCCGGCCGAGTTCGTCGAGTACGCCGACAAGGCGCTCGAGTTCGATTTCGCCGCCTCGCGCGGCAGCGATTTCCACAGCCCCGACGAGAGCCACTGCGATCTCGGCAAGCTGCCGCCCCTGCCCGGCGCGCTCACTCCCGTGTGGGAACTGCTCGGCGACCGTATCCAGCAGTGAGCCCAAGCCCCGGGACCAGCAACGACAACGCGGCGACAGTTGCGCTGGCAGCCGCTCGCGTGGCGCAGCAGCGAAGCCTCGGCAAGGAATCGGAACGCATCCTCGCCGGCATCGGCCTCGTGATACTGGCCGTGGCCTGCTTCGCCACGCTCGACACCGCCACCAAGTACTCCACGCTGGGCGTGCCCATCCTGATGGGCGTGTGGTTCCGCTATGCCTTCCAGGCGGTGGCGACCACGCTGGTGCTGCTGCCGCTGCGCGGCACGGCGCTGTTGCACACGAAGCATCCCCGCTACCAGGCGCTGCGCGGTGCGCTGCTGCTGGCATCGAGCATCTTCGCCTTCCTGAGCCTGCGCTACATGCCGCTGGCGGAGTTCACCTCGATCGTGCTGATCGCGCCGCTGGTCATCACGCTGTTGGCGGCCACCACGCTCAAGGAGCACGTCTCGCCGCTGCGCTGGACGCTGGTGGCGGGCGGTTTCATCGGCACGCTGGTCATCCTGCGCCCGGGCGGCGGCGCGTTCAGCTGGGCCGTTCTGCTGCCGCTGGGGCTGGTGCTGAGCAACGCCTGGTTCCAGGTGCTCACGAGCAAGCTGGCGCAGACCGAGAACCCGCTGACCATGCACTTCTACACCGGCTGGGTGGGCACGCTGATCGTCTCGCTCGTCGTGCCCTTCGTGTGGACCTCGCTGCCCTCCTGGGAATGGTGGGCGCTGCTGTGCCTCATGGGCTTCATGGGCACGGTGGGGCACTTCATGCTGATCCTGGCCTACCAGCGCGCGCCGGCGTCCACGCTCACGCCTTATCTCTATGCGCAGATCGCGTTCGCCATGCTTGGCGGCTGGATCGTCTTTTCCCATGTGCCGGACCGCTTCTCGCTTATCGGCATGGCGATGATCGCGGTCTGCGGCGCGGCCGGCGCGTGGCTCACGGTGCGTGAACGCCGCGTGCCCATCGAACCCGCCGAATCCTGACCAGGAACCTTTCTTCATCATGGCCCAGTACTTCGAAGTCCACCCAGAGAACCCGCAGCAGCGGCTGCTGAAGCAGGCCGTCACGCTGCTGGAGCGCGGCGATATCGTGGCCGTGCCCACCGACTCCAGCTACGCGCTGGCCTGCCACCTCGACGACAAGGACGCGGTCGACCAGTTGCGCCGCATCCGCCAGGTCGACGAGAAGCACCACCTCACGCTGCTGTGCCGCGACCTCAGCGAGCTCGCCAACTACGCGCGCGTCGACAACAAGCAGTACCGCCTGCTGAAGGCGGCCACGCCCGGCCCCTACACCTTCCTGCTCGAAGCCACCAAGGAAGTGCCGCGCCGCGTGAGCCATCCGCAGCGCAAGACCATCGGCCTGCGCGTGCCCGACCACAAGGTCTTGCTGGAGCTCCTGTCGCTGCACGGAGCCCCTCTGCTCGCCACCACGCTGATCGCCCCGGGCGAGACCGAGGCGCTGAACGACGCGCAGACCATCCGCGAGCGCTTCGAGAAGCAGATCGCCGCCGTCATCGATGCGGGAGCCTGCCCTTCGCAGCCGACCACGGTGGTCGACCTGACGCCCATGGGCAGCGGCGACGACCCTGTCGTGGTGCGCCAAGGGCGCGGCCAGCTGGCCGTTCTGGGCCTTTGAAATCGGGCAGAGAAACACGCCCCGTCTGACACAATCGCCCAGTGGATATTTCCAACCTCATACAGACAGTACTGATCTATGCGCTGCCCGTGATCTTCGCGATCACAGTGCACGAGGCGGCGCACGGCTACGTCGCTCGCCACTTCGGCGACAACACAGCCGAGGTCATGGGGCGCGTCACGCTCAACCCGGTGAAGCACATCGACCCCATCGGGACCATCCTGATGCCGCTGATGCTGTACTTCGCGACCTCCGGTGCCTTCCTGTTCGGCTATGCCAAGCCGGTGCCGGTCAACTTCGGGCGGCTGCGCCATCCGAAGCGCGACATGGTCTGGGTGGCCCTGGCAGGGCCTCTTTCCAATTTCGTCCAGGCGATCCTGTGGGCTCTGCTGCTGGTGGCGCTGGTCGCGGCGGGCGTCACTGAAACCTTTTTCATCAAGATGGCGCAAGGCGGCATCCTGGTCAACCTCGTGATGTGGGCCTTCAACCTGTTCCCGCTGCCGCCGCTCGACGGCGGGCGCGTGCTGGCCGGCCTTCTTCCCAGCGGCCAGGCCCAGATGTTCCTGGCACGCATCGAGCCATACGGCTTTTTCATCGTGATGGGCCTCGTCCTCGCGGGCATCGTCAGCACATACTGGCTGCGGCCGCTGATGGACGTGGGCTACTTCGTCATCAACCTGCTGATCACTCCGCTCAAGGCACTCCTGCTCTAGATTGCTTTAAGTAATTCTTCGTCTCTCCGTCCCATGGCTCCGTCTTCCAAAGCTCCCCTGCGCGTCCTGACCGGCATCACGCCTTCGGGCACGCCGCACCTCGGCAACTATGTCGGCTCGATCCGCCACTCGGTGCGGCAAAGCGTCGCGCCCGGCGTGCAGAGCTTCTTCTTCCTGGCCGACTATCACGCGCTCATCAAGGTGCAGGAGCCGGCGCTCATCCAGCGCTCCACCCTCGAGATCGCCGCCAGCTGGCTGGCCTGCGGGCTCGACCCCGAGCGCGTCACCTTCTACCGCCAGTCGGACATCGTCGAGATTCCCGAGCTGACCTGGTTCCTTACCTGCGTGACCGGCAAGGGCGTGCTCAACCGCGCGCATGCCTACAAGGCGCAGCTCGACAAGAACGTGGCCAAGGGCGAGGACCCCGACGCCGACGTGACGGCCGGCCTCTTCATGTACCCGGTGCTCATGGGCGCCGACATCCTGATGTTCAACGCCCACAAGGTGCCCGTGGGCCGCGACCAGGTTCAGCACATCGAGATGGCGCGCGACATGGCGCAGCGCTTCAACCACCTCTACGGCGAGCATTTCACGCTGCCCGAGGCCGAGATCGACGACGCGGTCGCCACCCTGCCCGGCCTTGACGGCCGCAAGATGAGCAAGAGCTACGGCAACACGATCCCGCTGTTCGCGCCGCGCGCGCAGCTGCAAAAGCAGATATCCAGCATCGTGACCGACTCGCGCGCTCCCGGCGAGCCCAAGGAAACCGAAGGCTCGGCACTCTTCCAGATCTACCAGGCCTTCGCCAGCGCCGAGGAAACCGAGACGCTGCGCAAGGCGTACGCCGATGGCATCGGCTGGGGCGACGCCAAGCAGATGCTGTTCGAGCGCATCGACCTCGAAGTGGCGCCGCTGCGTGAGCGCTACGAGGCGCTGATGAACGACCCGGCCCAGATCGAGCGCACCCTGCTGCTGGGCGCCGAGAAGGCGCAGGCGCTTTCGAAGCCTTTCATGGCCAGCCTGCGCCACGCGGTTGGCCTGCGCAACCTGGCGGCCGGCAAGGACAAGGGCGTCGCCAAGGCGGCCAAGGTCGCCAAACCCAGTTTCAAGCAGTACCGCGAGAAGGCGGACGGACTTTTCTATTTCAAGCTGTTGGATGCGCGCGGCGAAACCCTGCTTCAAAGCCGTGGATTCGCCTCGCCGCAGGAAGCGGGCCGTACCATCGCAATCCTGCAGGCGCAGCGCGGCGAAGCATTGCCCGCGCTGGCCAGCCAGATGGAGCCCATCGGTACAGAAGGAATACGCGCCGTCGAAGAGGCGCTGGAGGCACTGACGGAAGCGACACCCGGCACAACCAGCGGGAGTTGATCCGGCAACGCCCATCGGCTTATCGGCCGGTGAGCACGACGAGAGAAGACGGTGCGATCACAAAGGAAGAAAACATGAGCATTTATGTCATCGACGACCACCCCCTGATGCGCGACGCGATCGTGATGGTCCTGCGGCGCTTGCGCCCGGCCGAGAACATCGTCGAGCTCGAACGCCTCGACAAGCTCGCAGGCTCCGTGCAGCAGCGTGGTGCGCCTACGCTTTTCTGCCTGGACCTGAAGCTGCCGGACACCAACGGCGTGTCGGGCGTGATCGCGGTCAAGCAGGTCTATCCGAACGTGCCGATCGCCGTGTACTCGGCCGCGCCGTCCGCCGACATGGAAGACGCCTGCATCGAGGCCGGCGCCGACACCTACATCGAGAAGTCGGCCAGCTCCAACGAGCTGGCGGCCGCCCTTCGCGGCCTCCTGATGGCCGGCTCGGAAGACGAAGCCGACGAGATGCCGGCCGCCAACAGCGGCAAGCTCTCCAAGCGCCAGACGCAGCTGATCGCCATGCTCGACAAGGGCATGAGCAACCGCGACATCGCGACCGACCTGGAGATCAGCGAACACACGGTGAAGGTTCACCTGTGGCGCCTGTTCCGCAGGCTGGGCGTGAAGAGCCGCACCCAGGCGCTGCACTACGCGCGCACCAACGGCTTGTTGTCCGGCTAACCCCCAGGCTTCGCGCACTTCGTGTCGCTGCGCCAACCCCCTTGCAGGGGGCAACACCTGAGGACCGGCAAAGCCGGTTCCTCGGTGTTCCCGAATTGAAAAAACCGCGCCTTGCGCGGTTTTTTCTTTGGGGCGGGTCGGCGTGCGTCTTCAACCGCCGGAGGCTGTCACCCGCGCTTGCGCCACCGCCTCGTCTGCGTCGTGCAGCGCCACGCGGAACACGCTGCCGCTGCCCAGGCGCGAACGCACGCTCACCGGGTGCCCCAGCACGTGCGAGAGGCGCGCGACGATGGCGAGGCCCAGGCCGAAGCCGTCCGAAGTGCCGGCGTGGTCGGCGACCTTGTAGAACTCCAGGAATACGTCGCGCAGGTGCTCGGGCGCGATGCCGATGCCGGTGTCCCACACCTCCACGCGCAGGCCGTCGCGGGTCTGGCGGGCGGCCAGCAGCACGCCGCCTTCGGTCGTGTACTTGATCGCGTTGGCCAGCAGGTTGCCGATCATGCGGCGCACGCGGATCGGGTCGGTGAGGAAGGAGCCCTCGCACATGTGCACGCGGAAGTCGAGGCCGCGGCTCTCGGCCACGGGGCGGTATTGCAGCTCCAGGTCGTGCAGCAGCTCGGGCACGTCGACCCGCTCGACGTGCAGGCGCACCTGGCCCGAATCGATGCGCGCCAGGTCGAACATCGAATCGAATAGCGCATTCACCGCGTGCGTGGCGCGCACGATCTTCGGCGCGAGTTCCAGAACCAGTTCGGGCTCATTGCGCAGCCAGTCGGCGTACAACGAAAGTGCCAGCACGGGTTGGCGCATGTCGTGCGCGGCGCTGGCGAGGAAGCGGTTCTTCATGGCCACGGCCGATACCGCCGCCTGCCGCTGCTGGGTCAGCGACTTGATGAGGATGTGGTTGTGGAACAGCAGCTCCAGGCTGTTGCGCGCCGTCTCGTGGATGTGCCGCCCGGCCCGCAGCAGCAGGAACCAGTGGAGGATCGGCAATATCGGCATCAGGTAGCCGTACTGGAACTGCGGATGCTGCAGCGTGATGGACACCAGCCGTATCAGCACCGCGCCCAGCATCGTGATGAACAGCGTGTTGACGTAGCGCTTGAGCAGCGGCGGATGCAGCGCCAGCCCGTTGAGCGGAAAGGTGCCCACGCCGGCCACGATGAGCCAGCTCATGAACTGGTTGACCTGCGGCGTGCGCTCGAAGAAGAGCAGCACCGACAAGCCCCACACCACAGCGCTGGTGCTCCAGACGAAGCCGTAGCGCTCGGTGAACTGCTGCTGGGCGGCCGCACTGCGCCCGGCATAGCGCAGCGCATAGACACGCGCCCCCCAGGCGCGGCAGGCGGTGGCGATGACGCCGGCCAGGAGCCAGATCAGCAGTTCCCAGCGCGGCACATAGGCCCAGTTCAGGCCGACCATCGCCGGCATCAGCGCGGCGGAGACAAAGTACGAGCCCTTCGCCGAGCGCATCAGGCTGCGGATGAGCTCGCCGCGTACCCACGATTCGGCTTCATCGGCCGAAGCCGGGGCGGGGGTCATGCTGGCGATCGACGCATTGGCCATAAGCCGGCGATCTTAACGGCCCATCCGGCAATGTTTCACCGGGTAACAATCGATCGCCGCCCCCAAAATGCGGGCGATAACCCGGAAGAATTAACCGATGCTCGACAACCTGACTCCCTTCCTCGTCCACTGGGCCATCACCGGCATCTCGCTGTGGGTGGCAAGCCATCTTTTCCGCGGGCTCAAGTTCGACAGCACCGGCGCGCTGGTGGTCTCGGCGCTGCTGCTTGGCCTGGCCAATGCCATCGTCAAGCCGCTGCTGATCGTGCTCACGCTGCCGCTGACGCTGGTGACCTTCGGGCTCTTCCTGCTGGTGATCAACGCGCTGATGATCCTGCTGGTGGCCGCGCTGGTGAAGGGCTTCAGGGTGTCCGGCTTCTGGACCGCACTCTTCGCGAGCATCTTCATCTCGCTGCTGAGCGTGGTCATCGGATCGTTCGTGACCGGCAGCGACCCCGCCGAGAAGGTGCAGATGCCGCAGAGCGGCAACTGGCTGTGAACGGCTAGGCGAGCACGGCGCCCTCGCGCAGCAGCGCCTCGCGCAGCGCCGGCACGGCAACCGCCCGCACCTGCGCACCCATGCCCTCGCCGGCCGACCGCGCCGCCATGGCCGCGGCGATGCCGGCCGCATGCCCCACGGCCATCGAGATCGTCATGACCCGGATGGCAGCCAGCGCCTCGTGGCTGGCCGAGATGCCCCGGCCCACGCCCAGCGCGTTGTCGAGCGTGGACGGGATCAGGCTGCGGTACGGGATCTGGTAGGCGTGGTCGTCGCCCATGGGCACGTAGTGCAGCGAGCCGCCCTTCGCGGGGTGGATGTCGATCGGGTACGCCCCCGCCGCGATGGCGTCGGCGAACTGCACCGGCTCCAGCAGCTCTGCGGCTGTGAGCACATGGTCGCCTTCCACCCGGCGCGTCTCGCGCACGCCCACCTGCGTGGCGAAGGCGCGCAGCCGCCCGTCGCCGCAGCCGGGCACGTGGGCCGCAATGAACTCCGCCGCCTTCCATGCCTGGCGCCGGCCTTCGATCTCGGCGCCGCCGAGCGCCATCGGATCGGTGGCATCGATGGCCAGGCGGCTGATGTTGAACCAGGCATCGTCCGAATGCGGCACGCGGCTCGAATGCAGTGCCGCCCGCGCGAGCCCGCCCTGCGCATAGCCCCTGGCGGCCAGTTCGGCAAGCTCGGCTTTCGAAATCGCGCCGAAGCGCCCGAAATCGATCGGACCGAAGCGGAACATCATCGTGGCCGGCTGCAGCGCCTCGCCGCCGCCCAGTTCGAGGAAGCGCGCGCCCGCCTGCTTCAGCGCATCCATGTCACCCGATGCATCGACCAGCACGCCGGGGCGCAACGACAGCACGCCGCCCTTGGTCAGCACGCGCAGGCCCGTGACGCGACGCGCTTCGCACTGCACGTCGAGCAGGCTCGCGTGCAGCAGCGGCCGCACGCCGGCCTCGGCCACCATGTCGTCGAGCACCAGCTTGAGCACCTCGGGCTCGTACTCGACACGGTCCATGTGATGGCCGGTGGACATCACGAAGCGGTCGTGCTCGCGTGCGCCACCGTAGGCGCGCAGCCGCCGGACCACCTCGTCGGCCAGCCCCGCAACCACCGTTCGGCCGTTGCCGGTCTGCCAGCTGTTGAACTGCGCCACCGCCCCGGCCGTGGCGTTGCCGCCCAGGAAGCCATAGCGCTCGACCAGCACGACCGAAGCGCCCTGCCGCGCCGCCGCCACCGCGGCCATGGTGCCCGCGACGCCGCCGCCGCAAACCACCACGTCGGCCTCGACCGCATGGCTCGTTCCGATGTTCTCGTTGCTCATCCTAGTTCTCGACCTGGATGCCGCGGCTCTTCACAACCTGCCCCCATCGGCTGCCTTCGGCCTTGAGGTACTGCGCGGTGGCCTCGCGGCCACGGATGAAGGTCTCGAGGCTCAGCGCGTCGAAGCGCTTCTTCACCGCATCGGACTGCAGCGCCGAGGCCAGCAGCTTCTCGAGCCTCGCCAGTCCTTCGGCCGGAATGCTGCCCTTGGGCGCCACCAGCGTGGCCCAGCCCTCGACCTCCAGGCTCTGCAGCTTCAGGCTGCGCAGCGTGGGCACGTCGGCCAGTTCCGCCACCGGCTGCGCCGACGACACGGCCAGCGCGCGCAGCCGGCCCGAGCGGATGTGCACGATCACGCTCGGCAGGTTCAGGAAGCCCATCGACACCAGCCCCGAGATCAGGTCGGGCATCAGCGCGCTCTCTCCCTTGTAGGGCACGCTGACCAGCGAGGTGCCGGTCTCCTGCGCGAACAGTTCGGCCGTCAGGTGCGCCAGCGTGCCGGTGCCGCTGTTGCCGGCGCTGAGCTTGCCCGGCTGCGCCTTGGCCTGCGCCACCAGCTCGGCCAGGGTCTTCGCCTTCGAGTCGGCCGGCACCACCAGCACCAGCGGCTGCCGCGAGACCATGCCGACGGCGTCGAAGTCGCGCGCCACGTCGTAGCTCAGCTTCGGGTTGAGCGAGGGGTTGATCACCATGCTGTTGCTGCCCATCAGCAGCGTATGGCCGTCGCGGCTCTGCAACGCCGCCATCACACCGATGGCGCTGCCCGCGCCGGGCTTGTTCTCCACGATCACCGGCTGGCCCAGTTGCGGCGCCAGCACCTCGGCCAGCACCCGGGCCGATCCGTCGGCGCCCCCGCCGGGCGCGAAGGGCACGATGATGCGCACCGGCTTCGTGGGCCAGGCGTCAGCGGCATGGGCGCGGCGACCGAGGGCCGCCGCGAGCATCGCCGCCGAGATTGCGGAGATCGCATGCCTGCGCGTGATGCCGCGCGCGGCGGCTGTGGCTGTAGCCATGTCCTGTTTGCCTCTTGATCCGGTTGTTCTTGAAAGGAAGCCCGATGCTAGGAAGCGGCCGTCGGCCCGGCAAATACCAACATGTGGCAACGCCATAACATTGCGTTATCGAATCACGCCGATGGAACGGGCGATGTCATGAACCTCCGACAGATCGAAGTCTTCCGCGCCGTCATGCTGGCCGGCTCCGTCACCGATGCCGCGCGCTCGCTGCACGTCTCGCAGCCGGGCATCAGCCGCATGCTCTCGCACATCGAGCTGCAGCTGGGGCTGCGCCTCTTCGAGCGGCGCAAGGGCAGGCTGCTGGCCACGCCCGAGGCGCAGGCGCTCTTCGCCGAAGTCGAGCAGGTGTACCGGGGCGTGGCCCGCATCGACGACTGTGCTCAGGCGCTGAAGGACGGCAAGATGCTCACGCTGCGCGTGCTGTGCAGCCCCAGCACCGGGCTGGACATGGTGCCGCGTGCGCTCACCGCGCTGGGCGAGGAGTTTCCCTCCGCGCGCATCTACTTCGAGGTGCTGCTCGCGAGGGAGATGGTCAAGCGCCTCGCGGCGCACGAGGCCGACGTGGCGATCTCCACGCTGGCCATCGACGACCCGCTGCTCAGCTCCCGCCCCATCGGCCAGTGGACGCTGGCCGGCGTGTTCCCGCGCGGCCATGCGCTGGAGGCGCGGCGCACGCTGGCGCCTGCCGACATCCTGAAGGAACGCATGATCTCCTTCAGCCCCGACACGCCGCAGGGCCGCATCATTGCCGACTGGTGCGTGCAGCACCAGTTGCAGCCCGACGCCCGCGTCGAGGTGCGCGCCGGCCAGAGCGCCTGCGCCATGGCGGCGGCGGGCGCGGGGGTGGCCATCGTCGACGACCTCACCGCGCGCGGCTGCATGACCGACAGGCTCAGCTTCCGGCCGATCCGCAACGCGCCTTCCTTCGACATCTTCGCCGTGACCAACGAGAACTTCGCGGCCTCGCTGCTGGCGAACCGCTTCGTCGCCCACGCCCAGACCGCACTGCGCCAGCTGAAGAAAGAGCGGGCCTGAGCCCGGGGCGCCATCCCATATTCTGCGGAGGGACAGCGCGCGGCTGCTGCCTATGATCCGCCTCACCCCGGCGCCCAGACCGGCGGAACGAGGAGCCCCCATGAAGATCGCCTTCACGTCGTGCATGAACTTCAAGCCCGGCCCCGACGGCTACCAGCGCGTGTGGAACCGTATCGCGCAGGAGCAGCCCGACTACCTGTTCCTCCTGGGCGACCAGATCTACATGGACTTCTTTCCCAAGCTGGGCGAGCCGTCCGGATGGGACGCGGCGAAGTTCGCCGACGTGATGCAGGGCAAGTACGAAGCGCAGTGGAGCGTGCCGAACTTCAAGGCCCTGCGCGACGCGCTGCGCCAGAAGCAGGGCAACGGCGGCGGTGTGTACGGCACCTGGGACGACCACGACTTCGCCTGGAACAACGCGCAGGGCTCGGACGTCAGCGCGCCGGTGAAGCAGCAGACCCGCAGGCTCTTCACCCAGTACATGCAGATCGAGCAACTGAAGAACCCGGCGCATCTCGACCCGGCCGTCGACGGCATCTACTACTCGATTCCGCTGATGCACCAGCAGCAGCGCATCGGCAAGGCCATCTTCCTCGACACCCGCTGGTACAGCACCGCCCCCGGCGACTCCAAGCCCCTGCTCGGCCAGAAGCAGCTCGACTACCTGAAGCAGGAACTGGCCGACGAGCAGGGCTACGTGCTGATCTGCGCAGGCATGCCCATTCGCGCGACCGGCAACGGCTGGATGCGCTACCGCGACGACTACGCGAAGTTCCGCGCGATCATCCAGGGGCGCAAGTCGATCTTCCTGACCGGCGACATCCACGAGAACGCATTCCTGCCGCCGGCCGGAGAGACGAAGATGTTCGAGGTGGTCTCCTCCGGCGCCTTCGTCACCAAGTACTACCTCACGGGCGAGCGCGAGAACTTCGGCATCCTCGAATACACGCCCGGGAGCACCGGCATCAAGCTGTTCGACAAGCGGGGGCTGGAGATGCACAACGTCATCGACAACGCCACCTTCATGCACCAGGAGATCCGCTGAAGGCCTTCCCGCGGGCTGCGGCCTACTTGCCCCAGATCGCCTTGTACTGGTTGCGGTAGCCGTTGTCCGGGTCGAACACGTTCCTCGGCCCGCCGTCCTTGCCGACGTTGCCCACTGTCACTAGGTGCACCTTGGGCACGTAGCCCGACCACTTCTCCTTGGCGAAGGCGCGGTTGAGCTCGTCGACGATCTGCCAGCCCTGCATGTTCAATGGCTCCGGTACCGTGCCGGCCTGGAAGCGCTGCGTGCGGATGCGCTGGTAGGCGGCCTCGGAGCCGTCGCCGGCCGACACAGCCTTGGGCGCGCCATCGCCCTTCTTGCCCGCGGCCGTGAGCGAGGGGCCCATGAAGTCGAAGTACAAGTCGTTGATGGCCAGCGAGTGCGTCCACTTGTCGCCGAAGCGCTGCAGCAGCGCGGTGGTGAGCTGCGGCATGCGGGTGGAGCTCTCGGCGATGGGGCTGTCCTCGAAGCTCAGCACGGTGCAGCCGCCGCATTTCTTGACGACGGCCTCCATCGCGCGCGCCTTGTAGAGCGCGATGGCGTACTGCGAGTCGGTGAAGATCACCACGCCGGCCTTGCCGTTGGAATCGGCCACCACCCACGAGGCGGCGACGTCGGCCACGTCGTCGGTCACCGTGGTCACGTTGGCGAAGAGGCCCGCCTTCTCGTTCGGGCCGGGCTGCTCGCCCGAGTGCCAGCCGACCAGCGGAATGCCCGATTTGGCCGCGCCCGCGAACGCGGCCTTCTGCTCGGTGGTGTCGAAGCCGCCGACCACGATGCCCGCCGGCTTCACCGCCAGCGCCTGGTTGAGCGCGGCGGTGCGCCCGCTGACCGTGCCCTGCCCGTCGATGACGCGCACCGTCCAGCCGATGGCCCGGCCCGCTTCCTCCACGCCCTTGCTGACACCGACGATGCCGCCGTTCTTCATGTCGCCCGCGACGAAGACGATGGTCTTGCCTGCCGCCGCCTTCGGGCCGGCGGTGGGGCCGTCCCACTTCTCCTTGGTCATGGTCGCGACCTCGACCTTCTTCTTCGCGGCTTCGAGAAAGTCGTCGGCCATGGCCTTCGGTGCCAGTGCGGCTGCGCACAGCGCCAGCACCGCGGCGGCGACGGTGCGCGCGGGAACACTCTTCTTCATGCTTGTCTCCAGTCGTCGTAGTGGGCCGTCATTCCGACGGTGTTGAGGGAACCGGTTGCGCGTGATCGAGCTGCCGCTCGGCGATGCGCCGCTTGATCGAGCGGTTGCGCCGCTGCTGCGCCCAGCCCGCGATGCCGATGGACACCAGCAGCGTCAGGCCGTTGAAGAGCGGCTCCACGTAGAAGGCACCGCCGAACTGCTGGATGCCCGAGATGCCGATGGCGAGAATCGCCACGCCCACCAGAGTGCCCCACACGTTCACGCGGCCGGGCCGGATGGTGGTGGAGCCGAGAAAGGCGCCCACCAGCGCCGGCAACAAAAACTCGAGCCCCACGCTCGCCTGCCCGATCTGCAGCCGCGAAGCCAGCAGCACGCCCGCGAAGCCCGACAGCAGCCCCGAGGCGACAAAAGCGCCCATCACATGTCTGCGCACCGAAATGCCGTTGAGCTGCGCCGCCTTCGGGTTCGCGCCGATCACGTACAGCGCCCGCCCCAGCGGCGTGAACTCGGTGATCACCCACAGCGTGAGGCTCACCGCCAGCACGTAGAACGCGCCCACCGGCAGCCCCAGCAGGCTGCCGCCCGCGATGCCCACGAAGCCATCGGGCAGCTCGCCCACCACCTGCCGGCCGCCGCTGTGCCACATGGCCACGGCGTAGATCACGGTGCCCGTGCCCAGCGTGGCGATGAACGAGTCGATCTGCGCGAGCTCGACCAGCAGCCCGTTGAGCACGCCGAACAGCGCCGCGCACAGCAGCACCACCAGCACCGCCGCCGGCCAAGGCAGGCCCAGCTGCGTCTGCAGGCTGATCGCGAGGATGTGCCACAGCACGATGCCGTAACCCACGGTGAGGTCGATCTTGCCGGTGATCATCGGGATGGTCGCGGCCAGCGCCAGCAGCGCGATCACCGACTTGTCGGCCAGGATCGCGCGCAGGTTGAACAGCGTCGGAAAGGTCTCGGGCAGCAGCACCGAGAACAGCAGCGCGAGCGCCACCGTGAGCACGACGAGGCCGTACACCGGCATCGCGCGCCCGAGGCTCTGCGCGAGGGAGACAGCCTCGCCATCGAGGGACTTGTCGGGCTCCAGCGCCGTGGACTTGATAGAACTGCTCATGCTGAAACTTCCTCGCGCGTCGCCGCGCCTGCTGCCAATGCCAGGAGTCTTTCGACGGTGATCGCCTCGCCCGTGAGCTCGGCCGCGATCAGCCCGTCGCGGAAGACGAGCACGCGGGTGCACACGGTCGCGATCTCCTCGAAGTCGGTGGAAACGACGACCAGCGCCGTGCCGGCCTCGGCACGCTCGCGCAGCACGCCGTAGATCTGCCGCTTGGCGCCCACATCCACGCCCGCGGTCGGCTCCTCGAGCACCACCAGCGGCTTGTCGAGATGGAACCAGCGCGCCAGCACCACCTTCTGCTGGTTGCCGCCCGAGAGCTGCTGCACTTCGGCCGATGGCGCGGGCGGGTTGATGTCGAAGCGGCGGATGAGCGCGAGCGCGCCCTCGTTCTCGCGGCGCGGCCTGTCGAAGGCCAGCCCCCGGTCGCCGTGCAGCGTGGAATTGGGAAAGAGGTTCTCCAGCACGCTCATCGAGCCGGCCAGGTTTTCCTCGAGCCGCTCGCCAGCCACATAGGCCACGCCCGCGCGGATGGCATCGGCCGGGCAGGTGAAGTCGCAGGCCTTGCCCAGCAGCTGCATGCGCCCGGCCGACAGCGGCTCGCGCCCGAAGATCGCGCGGCTGATGGCCTCGTGCCCCGCGCCGCGCAGGCCCACGAGGCCCAGCACCTCGCCGCGATGCACGGCCAGGCTCAGCGGGCCGGCGTTGCCGCTGGCCGCGCCGTCGAGCTTCAGCACGGGCTCGCTTCGCGCAGGCGCCTTCGCCTTCTGCACCGAGGCCGAGAGCGCCTTGCCCACGATCAGCCCCACCAGTTCGCTCTCGCTGGTCTGCGCCGTGGTCTTCACCGCCACCAGCCGGCCGTCGCGCATCACGGCTGCACGGTCGGAAATGGCCATCACCTCGTCGAGCCGGTGCGACACGTACATCATCGCCATGCCCTGGCGGCGCAGTTCGCGCAGCACGCCGAACATGCGCTCCACGTCGCTCATCGGCAGGCTGGCCGAGGGCTCGTCGAGCACCAGCAGCCGCGCCTTCACCTCGAGCGCGCGGCCGATGGCGAGCAGCGACTTCTCGGCGCGCGTGAGCGAGAAGACGCGGCGGCCGGGGTCGATGTCGCAGCCCACGCGCGCCATCACGCGGCGCGCCGTGTCGTTCGCCGCCTTCCAGTCGATGAGGCCAAAGCGGCGCGGGTAGCCGGTGCCCAGGCCCACGTTCTCGGCAACGGTCATCCATTCGACGAGGCCAAGGTCCTGGTGGATGAATGCCACCGGCTGCTCGCGCCGGTCGGCGCGCCGCCACTCGGACTGCGGCCGGCCGTCGAAAAGAATCTCCCCGTCGTCCTCCGTGTGGATGCCCGCGAGCAGCTTGATGAGCGTGGACTTGCCCGCGCCGTTCTCGCCCAGCAGCGCGAGGACTTCTCCGGCACGCACGTCCAGCGTGACCTTGTCGACCGCCTGCGTGCCGCCGAAGCGCTTGCTCACGGCCTGGAACTGCAGCAGCGGCGTGCTCATGCGCGCACCGCCCCGCTCGTGTTCAGCCGGATGCGGTAGAGCGAGGTCGACGCGCACACGAAGAGCTCGTCGCCGTCGGTCCCGCCGAAGCTGAGGTTGCCCACCTTCTCCGGCACCGCGATGCGCGCGAGGCGCGTGCCGTCGGGGTGGTAGACCTGCACGCTGTCGGCGCTGCTGGTGTAGACGAAGCCGTGCACATCGACGCGGAATCCGTCGGCCAGCCCCGGGTTCACCACCGCGAACACGCGAGGGTTCGCGAGGTCCTGCCCGCCGATCACGTCGAACGCCACGATGTGGTGATGCCCCGAGCCGTCGGTGCGCAGCGCGGCCGAGGTGTCGCTCACGTACAGGATGCGCTCGTCGGGTGAGAACGCCAGCCCGTTGGGCTCCTCCACGAAGTCGCTCACCGAGCGAAGTGCGCCGCTCGCCGGGTCGAATCGGAACACGTGGTTGCGGCCCAACTCGCTCTGAGCCCTGTGCCCCTCGCGGTCGGAGACGATGCCGTAGGGCGGATCGGTGAACCAGATGCTGCCGTCGCGCTTCACGACGATGTCGTTGGGCGAGTTGAGCCGGCGGCCCTGGTAGCGGTCGACCACCACCTCGTCGGGCAGCGCCTGCAGGCCTTCGCCGGAACCCGCGAAGCGCGTGCGCACGATGGCGCGCAGCCCGTGCGAGCAATGCAGCAGCGATCCGTCGGCCTCGCGCGTGTGGCCGTTGGTGAACTCCACGCCTTCACGCCACACGCTCATGCCTTCTTCGGCGTGCCAGTGCAGCATGCGGTTGTTGGGAATGTCGCTCCACAGCACCGAGCCGTCCTCGCGCATCCACACCGGCCCTTCGCTCCAGACGGCGCCGGTGCACAGGCGTTCGAGCGGGCCGGCCCCTTGGGCGACGGGAGCGAAACGGGAGTCGAAGACTTCGATGGTCATGGCCACGGCGCTGGTTTCCCTGAACTTGGGATCGCAGTGTGGCACCAAAAAGATACCGGTAACTTAGGCTTTTCCCGTAGGCGCAGAGACCACAATTTCATTCTGCTTTCACGGGTACGCGCTGTATTCTTTGCGCATCGATTCACGCACTCATACAGTTATCGGTATCTCGCGCCGCACGGCCCTCGTCGCATATCCTCGAACCCGCCTTCCGAGAGAGAAAGAAAGAAGCTCCTTGCCTCCGACCAAAGCCTCCGCCGCCCCTGCTCCCGCCCTCACCCGCCCCGCGACGATGGCCGACGTGGCCGCGCGCGTCGGCGTGTCGAAGATGACGGTTTCGCGCGCGCTCAACCGCAGTGCGAGCAGCGACCGCGTGACCTCCGAGGCGCTGCGCCAGCGCATCCTTCAGGCGTGCGAGGAGATGGGCTACGTCATCGACCAGACGGCGCGCACCTTCTCCAGCAAGCGATCGGGCTTCGTCGCGGTGCTGATCCCGTCGCTCAACAACTCCAACTTCTCGGAAACCGCGCAGGGCATCACAGCCGCCGTGGAAGCGCGCGGGCTGCAGGTGCTGCTGGGCTACACCGACTACCGCGTGGAGACCGAGGAGCGCCTGCTGCGCGCCATGCTCGCGCGCCGGCCCGAGGGCGTGATCCTCACCGGCGGCTCGCACACGCCGGCCGCGCGCGCCATGCTGCAGGCAGCGGGCGTGCCGGTGGTCGAGACCTGGGACCTGCCGGCCACGCCCATCGAGCACACCGTAGGCTTCTCGAACGCCGAGGCCGCCGCCGCGATGGTGCGCCACCTGCACGGCAAGGGCTACCGGCGCATCGCCTTCATCGGCGGCACCTCCAACCGCGACACGCGCGGCGCCGACCGCCAGCGCGGCTACGCCAACGCGATCCGCGAACTGGGCCTGCCCGACGGCCGCGTCATCAGCTTCGGCCAGCCGCCGATCTCGATGGCGCAGGGCGGCGAGGCCGTGGCGCAGCTGATCCGCCAGTGGCCCGACGTCGACGCCGTGATCTGCGTGTCCGACCTCTCTGCCTTCGGCGCACTGATGGAATGCCAGCGCCGCGGCTGGGAAGTGCCCGGCCGCATCGCGATCGCGGGCTTCGGCGACTTCGAGGTCGCACGCGCCTGCCATCCGCGCATCACCACCGTGGCGGTGGATTGCGTGGGCATCGGCAAGGCGGCGGGAGAACTGCTGCTGCGCGTGATCGACGGCACGCGCGAGGGGCATCGGCCGCCGGCGGAGACGGTGCTGATCCCGTTCCGCATCGAGCAGCGCGAGAGTTCCTGAGCCCTCCCCTTCAGGGGTGCCAGGTCGAGACCACCGCAGGCGTCTGCGCCGTGGGCCGGCCCGCGAGCGCATAGGAGAGCTCGTTCGCGGCCTTCATGATCGTCTTCGCATGCCCGATCAGCTTGGCCTTGGGCAACCGGTCCGCGGGGCCGGAGATGCACACCGAGCCCAGCAGCGCCCAGCGCAGCCCGAAGACCGGCGCCGACACCGTCGCCACGTTCTTCTCGCGCTCGCCAATGGAGTAGTGGTAGCCCTTCTTGCGGATGTCCTCGTAGAGCTTTCCGGGCTCGCCCGAGAACGCGAGGATCACGCGGCCCGGTGAGCCAAGGTCCAGGGGCAGCATCGCGCCCATGCGTGCGTGGTGCCGGATGGGCTGCGGTCCTTCCACGCGGGCCAGGCAGGTTCTGGAGTTTCCTTCGCGAACGTAGAACGCGGCGCTCTCGCCCGTTGCCTGCGACAGTGCGAGCATCATCGGCTCGACCACGCCGTTGGCATCGAAGCTGGCCTGGTAGCGCGCGCCGAGCCAGCCGGCCGCGGGGCCCAGCCGCCAGCCGCCGTCCTCGCGCTGCACCACGTAGCCGGCGAGCGCCAGCGTGCGCAGCAGGCGCAGAGCGGTCGTCTTGTGCATCTGGCTGCGGCGCGTGAGCTCCGCGAGCGAGAGATGCTCGTCCTGCATGCCGAAGGTGTCGAGCAGCTGCAGCGCGCGGGTGACGGCGGTGACACCGCCCGAGGCCTCGGCGTCGGCCTCGCGGGGCATCTCGATCACTTCCTTGAGCGCGGATCCGGTCTTCGAATTTCGTTTCACACAGTGGTCCAAGGTCCGTTCAGTGGACCACCATTGTATGGAATGGAACGCAAACCTAAAGTCGCTCCACGCCTCGCAGCACGGCCTGCAGGTGCCCAACGAACGATTCGGAGACAGATCAATGCGCACCTCGAGCCTCGGCTCCATTCCCCGCCGCGCGGCCCTCGGCCTCGCCCTCCTTCTCGCCTCCGGCATGGCGCTGGCGCAGGCCTATCCGGCGCGCCCGATCAAGCTCGTCGTGCCCTTCCCGCCGGGCGGCGGCACGGACATCATTGCCCGCGAAGTCGCGAACAAGGTCGCGACCTCCGAAGGCTGGACCATCGTCATCGACAACAAGCCCGGCTCCGGCGGCAACATCGGCGTCGACGCGGCAGCCAAGGCCAGCCCCGACGGCTACACGCTGGTGCTGGGCCAGACCAGCAACCTCGCGATCAACCCCTCGCTGTACGCCAAGCTGCCCTACGACCCGGTGAAGGATCTCGCGGCAGTGGGCCTCGTCGCATCGGCACCGCTGGTGGTGGTCGTGTCCTCCGCCTCGCCCTACAGGAAGCTCGCCGACGTGGTCGCCGCCGCCAAGGCCAAGCCCACCGCGCTCAACTACGCGAGCTCGGGCAACGGCACCGTGGCGCACCTTGCGACCGAGCAGTTCCAGAAGGTCGCCGGCATCCAGCTCACGCACGTGCCCTACAAGGGCGCATCGCAGGGCCTGACCGATCTCGTCGGCGGGCAGATCCAGATCTACGTGTCGTCGGTGCCGACGCTCATCGCGCAGATCAAGAGCGGACAGCTGCGCGCGCTGGCAGTGACCTCGCTGCAGCGCAACCGCGACCTGCCCGACGTGCCGACCATGGTCGAGGCGGGCTACAAGGACTTCGAGGCCGTCACCTGGTTCGGCGTGGCGGGTCCCGCGGCGATGCCGAAGGACGCGATCGCGAAGCTCAACACCGCGTTCAACAAGGCTCTCGCGACGCCCAACGTGCAGAAGAAGCTCGCGGCGCAGGGCGCAGAGGTGCTGTCCGGCCCGCCCGAGAAGTTCGCCTCGCTGATCCGCACCGACGGCGTGCGCTGGGGCGCGATCGTGAAGGCCTCGGGCATCCGGCTCGACTGACGGCGCGGCGTTTCCCTTTTCTCTTTTCCCTCCCTTCCCGAAAGCACCTTCATGTCATCTCCCCTCCCCGACGTCATCCGCGACTTCGAACGCGTACCCGCGCACATCGTGGCGCAGGCGGCCGAGTTCCAGCCCGCCATCCTGGCCGACGTGGCCGGCCGCCGCGGCGCGCTGGACGGTCGCATCAAGGCCCTGCGGCCCCGCATGAAGCTGGCGGGCACCGCGCTCACCGTGGAAGTGCGCCCCGGCGACAACCTGATGATCCACGCCGCCATCGCCATGGCGAAGCCCGGCGACGTGCTCGTCATCGACGGCAAGGGCGACCAGACCTCCGCGCTCATGGGCACGATCATGATGACCGCCTGCAAGAAGGTCGGCATCGCAGGAGTGGTCATCGACGGCGCCTGCCGCGACAGCCTGGAGATCGACGAGATGGACTTTCCGGTCTTCTGCGTGGGCACCAATCCGAACGGGCCGACCAAGAACATCGGCGGGCGCATCGGCCATCCGGTGTCGATCGGCGGCGTGACCGTGCATGCGGGCGACTTCATCGTGGGCGACGCCGACGGCGTGGTCGCGGTGGAGCGCGACAAGATCGAGTCGCTGCTGCCCCACGCGGCGAAGAAGGTGAAGGACGAGGCCGCGCGCATCGCCGCCATCAAGGAAGGCAACACCGCCGCCAAGTGGCTCGACTCCGCACTGCGCGCAGCGGGCGTGCTGAAGGAAGGCGAGACGCTGTGACAGCCATTCTGGTGACGGGCGCCGACCTGGCGTCGCAGGCGGTCGGCCTGCTCGAGGGCTACGAAATCGTCTATGCGGGCAAGACGCCGACCGAAGACGACCTCGTCGCGCTGTGCCGCGCGCACGACCCTGCGGCCATCATCGTGCGCTACGGCAAGGTGGGTGCGGCCGTCATGGACGCCGCGCCGTCGCTGAAGGTGATCTCCAAGCACGGCAGCGGCACCGACACCATCGACAAGGCGGCGGCGCAGGCGCGCGGCATCGAGGTGGTCGCGGCCGTGGGCGCAAATGCGGCGGCAGTGGCCGAGCAGGCGCTCGCGCTGCTGCTGGCCTGCGCGAAGTCGGTGGTGGCGCTGGATGCACGCATGCACGCCGGCCACTGGGACAAGGCGACGCACAAGAGCCTCGAACTCGGCGGCCGCACCATCGGCCTCGTCGGGCTCGGCGCCATCGGGCTACGCTTCGCGCGCATGGCCGATGCGCTGGGCATGCGCGTGCTCGGCTTCGACCCTTACGCGAAGAACCTGCCGGCCCATGTGCAGGCCGCCGACCTCGCGACCCTCTGGGCCGAGTCCGACGTCATCTCGCTGCACTGCCCGTTGACCGACGAGAACCGGGGCCTGCTCAATGCGGACACGCTGGCGCGCTGCAAGCGCGGCGTGATCGTCGTCAACACCGCGCGCGGCGGCCTGATCGACGAAGAGGCGCTGCTGGCAGCCTTGCGCTCGGGCCAGGTTTCCATGGCCGGGCTGGACAGCTTCGCCATCGAGCCGATGACCGTCGGCCATCCATTCCAGGGCGAGAAGAACATCGTGCTGAGCCCGCACATCGGCGGCGTGACCAGTGACGCCTACGTGAACATGGGCGTCGGCGCAGCAAAGAACCTGCTGCAGGTTCTCGCGCGCCAGACGGCGGCGAGTTGCTGAGGCAGCATCGCCGCTACCCCGATCCAGACAAGGAGACAAGAGAATGAAGAGCGGCAAGAAGGCCCGCTGGACCGCGCTCGCAATCGGCCTGCCGGTCGCGCTGGCAGTTCAAATGCAGGCGCAGGCCCAGAGCTGGCCTACCAAGCCGGTGCGCGTGCTCGTCGGCTTCTCGGCGGGGGGCCCCACCGACGTGGTGGCGCGCGCCTTCGCCGACTACGCATCGCGCGCGCTGGGCCAGCCATTCGTCGTGGACAACAAACCCGGCGCCAACACCATCCTCGCGGCCGAGGCGGTCGCCGCCGCGCCAGCGGACGGCTACACCCTGCTGCTGGGCGCGACGAACCACACGATGATCCCGGCGCTCTACAGCCAGCGCGTCAAGTTCGACGCCGTGCGCTCCTTCGCGCCGGTGTGTTCGCTGGCCGTGAGCCCCACGGTGCTCGTGGTGGGGCCGTCGATGCCGGTGAAGTCGCTCGGCGCCTTCCTGCAGGCCGTGAAGGCCGAGCCGGGCAAGCGCACATACGCCACGCCGGGCTCCGGCAGCTCGGGCCACTTCGCGAGCGCGCAGTTCACGCAGCTCACGGGCACGTCGATGAACCACATCCCCTACAAAGGCGCGGCGCAGGCCGTGACCGATCTCATCGGCGGTCAGGTCGACAGCTCCTTCGCCACGCTGGGCTCGGTGCTCGCGCAGGTGCAGAGCGGCAAGCTGACCGCACTGGCGGTGGCCGCCCCGAAGCGCTCCGCGCTGCTGCCCGGTGTGCCGACCTTCGAGGAGGCTGGCGTCAAGGGCTACACGGCCGACGCCTGGTACGGCCTGCTGGCGCCGGCGAAGACGCCGCCCGAGGTGCTGGCCGCGCTGCGCCGCGTGGCCACCGAATTCGCGCAGGCGCCGGCCACGCAGGAAAAGCTGCGCTCGCTGGGCATGGAGGCCCGCAACACCTGCGGCGACGCATTCGGTGCGCAGCTCGCGGGCGAGGTCAGGCTCTACGGCGATCTCGCCCGATCGCTCGACCTCAAGACCGAATGAACGCATACAAGAGGAACACACCATGAAAGCCATCCGACGCATGCTCGCCGCATGCACCCTCATCGCGGCAGCGGCGACCTCCGCGCACGCAGCCTATCCGGAGCGCCCCATCACGCTGGTCGTGCCCTATGCACCCGGCGGATCGGCGGATGCGCTCGCGCGCGTGCTGGCCGTGCGCGTGGGCATGAAGCTGGGCACCACCGTGATCGTCGACAACCGGCCCGGCGCCAGCGGCACCATCGGCGCGGGCTTTGCGGCCAAGGCCTCGCCCGACGGTTACACCGTGCTCTACGACGCCACGCCCTACTCGATCAATCCGCATCTCTTCGCGCGCATGCCCTATGCCGCCAATGCGCTGCAGCCGCTCGCGCTCGTGGCGCTGGCGCCCAACATCGTGATCGTGCGCGCCGATTCGCCCTTGAAGAGCATCAAGGACCTCGCGGACAAGGCCAAGGCCGAGCCAGGCAAGATCAACTTCGCATCGGGCGGCAGCGGCACCGTGCAGCGGCTCGCGGCGGAGCTGCTGCGCCAGCGGCTCGGGCTCGACATGGTGCACGTGGGCTACAAGAGCGGCGGCCCCGCCATCACCGACGTGATGGGCGGGCAGGTCGACTTCATGTTCAGCACCATCGCCGCGTCGTATCCGCTCGTGTCCTCCGGCAAGCTGCGCGCGCTGGCGGTGTCGTCGCCGCAGCGTTCGCCGCGGCTGCCCGAGGTGCCGACCATCGCCGAGACCGTGGCGCCCGGCTACGAGGCCTACGAATGGAACGGCATGTTCCTGCCGGCCGGCACGCCGGCGCCCATCGCCGAGAAACTGCACAAGGCGGTGGTCGAGGCGCTGAAGGAAGACGAAGTGAAGAAGCGCTTCGTCGACGTCGGCGTGCAGCCGGTCGGCTCGACCTCCGCCGAGTTCGCCGACTTCCTGAAGAAGGAAGACGCGAAGTGGGCGGAGGTGATCCGCAAGGGCAACATCAAGCTCGATTGACCACAGCGCACGAATGAACGCCACCTCCATCGCGCAGCCGGTTCCCCACTCGGTGGGCACGGACCGTCCTGCGCTCGCGCTGCCCGCAGGCGCCTGCGACAGCCACATGCACATCTTCGATGCGCGCTTCGCCGCGTCGCCGCACTGGAAGCGCCAGCCGCCGCACGCCGAGGTGGCAGCCTACTGCCTGCTGCAGCAGCGGCTGGGCACCTCGCGCACGGTGGTCGTCAATCCTTCGACCTACGGCACCGACAACGCCTGCACCCTCGATGCGCTCGCGCAGTTGGGCGAACAGGCGCGCGGCGTCGCGGTCGTCGCCGAGGATGTGGCCGACGATGAACTCGACCGCCTCGCAGCGCAGCGCGTCTGCGGCCTGCGCGTGAACTTCGTGACGCCGCAGTCCTGGGGCACCACCACGCCGCAGATGCTGACGACGCTGGCGCGCAAGGTGGCGCGGCTTGGCTGGCATATCCAGGTCTTCGTGCATCCGGAGCAGCTGGTGGAACTCGAACCGGTGCTGGCCACCTTGCCGGTGCCGCTGGTCATCGACCACATGGCGCGCATCGATCCGGCCGAAGGTGCCAATGCAGCGGCGTTCACCGTGGCGCGGCGACTGCTCGACGGCGGCAACACATGGATGAAGCTCTCGGGCGTCTACATGCGATCGCGCGACGGAGCACCCGCCTACCGCGATGCCTTCGCGCTGGGCCGCGCGCTGGTCGAGGCCGCGCCCGAGCGGCTGGTGTGGGGCAGCGACTGGCCGCATACGACCGAGACGCCGGGAACGGTGGACGATGCCGCGCTTGCCAATGTGCTGGCAGCCTGGTGCGGCGACGAGGCCGTGCGCAGGCGCATCCTCGTCGACAACCCGGCGAAACTCTATGGATTCGCGGCTGCCTGATCCGCGCCGACTAGGAAACCGACATGTACTTCCTGCAAGCACCCCAGGTGCTGGAGCTCCAGACCTTCACCAGCATGCCCGGGCATTTCCGGCGCCGCGAGCCGAGCGTCTGGGCCGACGCCAACCGCGGCGGCCAGCCGACCGACTCCTTCCTCGAAGGCCCGGTGTTCGACGACGCCGGCAACCTCTACGTCTCGGACATTCCCTTCGGCCGCATCTTCCGCATCGACGCCTCGGGCGAGTGGACGCTGGTGGCCGAATACGACGGCGAACCGAACGGCATGAAGTTAATCGACGCGAACACGCTGCTCGTCACCGACTACAGGAGCGGCCTGATGCGCGTGGACGTGCACACCGGCAGCGTCACGCCGCACCTGCAGCGGCGCAACACCGAGAGCTTCAAGGGCGTGAACGACCTGGTGCTGGACGCGCAGAGCAACGTCTACTTCACCGACCAGGGCCAGAGCGGTCTGCACGACCCGTCGGGGCGCCTGTATCGCCTGCGGCCCGACGGGCAACTCGACCTGCTGCTGTCGAACGTGCCCAGCCCCAACGGCGTGGCGCTCTCGCCCGACGGCAAGGTGCTCTACCTCGCCGTAACGCGCGGCAACTGCATCTGGCGCGTGCCGCTGCTCGCGGACGGCAGCGTCGCCAAGGTGGGCCAGTTCTTCACCTCCTACGGCCCGAGCGGCCCCGACGGGCTCGCCGTCGACGCGCAGGGGCGGCTGCTGGTCGCCAACCCGGGGCTTGGCATCGTCTGGGTGCTCAATGCGCGCGCGGAACCGGTCGTGGTGCTGCGCGGCCCGGTGGGCGCGTCCACCACGAACATCGCGTTCGGCGGGCCGGACCGGTCGACGCTGTTCGTCACCGATTCGACGCATGGCAATGTGCTGAAGGCCGAGCTCGACGCGCCAGGCGTGGAACTGCATCGATTGAACGACTGAGGGGCTGAGCTTCGCTGGGGGCTGGTGCGTGGTGCGATCACTCGCGAAGGCAGTGTCGAGTCAGTTCCTCATCGCGCACCCGCAGGTCATTGCCGCTGGCCCGTCGCCGGCGACGCAGTCCGGGTATGGAACTGGAGCAATACCTCCACAGGATGCCGCAGATGCCGGCCCGCCATTCGCTTGGCCTGGCTGCGACAGGAGTAGCCCGTCGCCAGGAACTCCGTCTTCTGCGTCTCCCCGTCCTTCAGGATCGGTTCCCAGGACAGGGAGTAGATCTGGCGGGACGTCGCGACGTTCACGCTCTCATGGCCATAGGTCCCCGACATGCCGCAGCAGCCGCTGGCTTGCTGCTGGAGCTTCAAACCGGCGCGGGCGAACACATCGGGCCACAAGGCCGCGGCCGCAGGCGCGTTCGTCCGTTCGGTGCAATGACCCAGAAGCCGGAAGTCTCCCACTGCAGGTTGAGGATTCATCCGAGGCAGAACATCCAGCAGCCACTCCTGCGGAAGCTGCACGGCGGGAGGCTTTTCCAGGGCTGGGAGCTTCGCGTATTCCTGTCGATACACGAGTGTCATCGCAGGGTCGAGGCCGACGAGCGGCACGCCGCACGAAGCCAGTTCGTCGAGCATCGCCGCGTTCCTGCGCGCTGCACGGCCGAACCCCTTCAAAAAGCCAAGGACGTGAAGCGGCTTGCCGTTCGGCATGAAAGGCGCCAGCCACACCGTGTACCCGAGCCGTGAAGCGAGTTCGATGAATGCCGAGAAAACGTGCGTATCGAAATAGCGCGTAAAGGCATCCTGAACGAGGACGACGGACCGGGCCCGCTGCGCATCCGTCAGAGCCATCAGCGACCGCTCAGTGGCAGTGCGTACGCCCCAGCGACGCAGCGTGGCACGGAAGTCGAAACGGCTCAGCAGCGGACTGTCGACCATGCCCGCATGGCGTTCGAGCATGCGGCGCAGCAGGCTGGAGGACATCGCCGCGTTGTAGAGCCACGGAACCCGCGCGAAGAACGGCACGCTGAATTCGAGCGAACCGATCAGGTAGTCCTTCATCGGCCGCGAGTAACGGGAGTGATAGAGCTCCAGGAAGCGCGAGCGGAAATCCGGGACGTTGACCTTGACAGGGCACTGCCCCGCGCACGACTTGCAGGCCAGGCAACCGCTCATCGCTTCGTAGACCTCGTGGGAGAAGTCATCGGAAGCACCGTTGCGGGCCACCGCGCGACCACGGCCGCTCTTCCAGCGCCTGACGAATCCGGCGACGAGCGAAGGCTGCTGCGCAGCCACCCCGAGTACATCGACCCCCGCATTGCCCTGCAAACGCAGCCACTCCCGCATCAGGGCCGCACGGCCCTTGGGCGAATGCCTGCGTTCACGCGTGGCCTTCCATGAGGGGCACATCGCATCGTCAGGGTCGAAGTTGTAGCAGGCGCCGTTGCCGTTGCAGCGAAGCGCACTTGCGTGGCTTTGCCAGACGCGTTCGTCGATCTGGCGATCGGCGTCGGCGCGCAAAGGGACTTCGTCGATACGCAGCAACTCTGCAGGCTGGCCCGCGGGAGTGGCGATCTTTCCCGGGTTCAGCTGGTTGTATGGGTCGAACGCAGCCTTGAGTTGCTGCAGTGCCGGATACAACGGACCGAAGAACTTCGGCGCGTACTCGGAACGAACGCCCTTCCCGTGCTCGCCCCATAACACGCCGCCGTATTTCAGCGTCAACTCCGCGACCTCATCGGAGATCGTGCGGATCAACGCCGCGTGGGCCGGGTTTCTCAGATCCAGCGCCGGCCGGACATGAAGCACGCCCGCATCCACATGGCCGAACATGCCATAGCTCAGCCCATGGCCGTCGAGCAGCGCCCTGAACTCTTCGATGTAGTCGGCAAGCTTCTCCGGCGGCACCGCAGTGTCTTCGACGAAAGGCTGAGGCCGGGCCTCGCCCGGCACGTTGCCCAGAAATCCGACGGCGCGCTTGCGCATGGCGTAGACCTTCTCCACGCAAGCCTTCCCCCAAGCGACCGTGTGGCCGATGCGTGCCGCAGTGGCATCGTCCGCAAGATGGCCGACGAAGGCCGCCACGCGCTCGCGCAGTTCCTCCTGCGAGTCTGCGCAGAATTCGACCAGGTTGATGCCACGGGTCGGAAGCCTGTCGCCGTCGACAGGGAAGTACTCCGCCACGTCCTGCCAGACGATGTCGCCCATCGCCAGACTCAACACCTGTGAATCGACCGTCTCGATCGACAGCGGGCGATGCTGCATCAGGAATCTTGCGTCCCGCAGAGCATCCATGAAGCTGGCGTACCGCACATTGACCAGCACCGAATACCGGGGAATGGGGAGCAGCCCGATCTCGGCCTCGACCACGAATCCCAGCGAACCTTCTGCGCCGCACAGGACGCTGTTGAGGTTGAAGCGATCGCCGGGTTCCCCGAGGTGTGCCAGGTCATAGCCGGTGAGGCAGCGATTCAGCGGAGGAAAGCGCGCGGCGATCAGGTCGGCA
The DNA here is from genome assembly GCF_048302515.1 of Variovorax sp. 350MFTsu5.1. NCBI lineage: Bacteria > Pseudomonadati > Pseudomonadota > Betaproteobacteria > Burkholderiales > Comamonadaceae > Variovorax > Variovorax sp. 350MFTsu5.1. The sequence goes on from NZ_CP157620.1 coordinate 5,236,363, forward strand.
TGCCGGGTGGCGATCTGGTGTGCGCAGCGCCACACGGCACCCACTGGCCCGTCTTTCTGCAACTGCACCTGCAGTTCGCCGGCATCGACGGATCTGCTCGAAAAGCGAATGCCGCCCAGCATGACCATGTCGAGTTCCTGCACATGGTCCCGCGTCTTGCCGTAGGTGCAGCTTCCCTGGCCGCTCGCGTCCGTGTTGATCATCCCGCCTATCGTGGCGCGGTTGGAGGTCGACAGCTCCGGTGCGAAGAAGAGTCCATGCTCCTGCAGCGCCGCGTTGAGCTGGTCCTTGACCACGCCCGCCTGCACCCTTGCCACTCGCCGGACGGGGTCGATCCAGAGAATCCGGTTGAGATGCCGGGAGAGGTCGACCACGATGCCGTCCGTCAGCGACTGCCCGTTGGTGCCCGTCCCGCCGCCACGCGCGGAAACGACCACCTGCCGATGCTCCGGCGCGGCGAGCAGCTTCGCGAGCGTTTCGACGTCCGCCCCGTCCAGCGGGAAGACCACGGCCTGGGGCAGGCGCTGGTAGATCGAGTTGTCCGTGGCGAGGACGGTGCGGTCGGCGTATCGCGGCGAGATCTCGCCACGGAAGCCTGCCGCGCCCAATGCATGAAGAAAGCGCCGGTAGCCGCCTTGCAGTGCGACGGGGGCTGGAATGATCTCGATCAATTTCGGGGTTCCACGGTTGCGAGGGGCAGTCGGCCGGCCTGCCTGCGCTTGCAAGGCCGCGGCCGGCAAAGCCGCAAGAGCCTGCGCGCACCTGCAGCGCCCGCACGGCCGCTTTCCTTCCAGTAAGTCATGCGCCTTGCGATCCTCGCGCCAGGCGATCCGGTGCCGATCAGTCGGACTTCAGGCGTCCCTGCTTGACCATCTGCGCGGCCAGGGCCGACTCGGCGCTGACCAGCTTCTGGAGCGCAGCGCCTGTGCCTCCGACGGGCTCGCTGCCCAGGTCCTTGATCACGTTGGAAAACTCCGGCTGGGCCACGGCCTTGGTGGCCCAATCCTGCAGGCTGGCGACGCTGGCGGCGGGCGCGCCACGAGGCACGAACAATCCGACGAAGGTGGTTGCGTCGAACACCGGCAGGCCCAGCTGAGCCAGTGTCGGGACATTGGCGAGAAGCCCGCCGCCCTGCGGGCCCAGCACGATGAGGGCACGCAGCGCGCCGCTCTTGATGTGCGGGGTGGAACTCGTGATCTGGTCGACCACGGCGTCGATCTGGCCGCCCATCAGATCGACCAGGGCCGGGCCCGAACCCTTGTAGGGCACGGCATTGACCTGCGCCTTGGCGGAGTCCTCGAACTGGAGCAGCGCCAGGTGGTTGGGAGAGCCGGGGCCTGCGTGGCCGACCGTCACGCTCTGGCTGGCAGCCTTGGCGACCTTGAGGAAGTCCGCAGCGGTCTTGAACCGCGGGTCGTTGGCGCGCACGACCACGACAACGGGCGTACGGCTGAGCAGAGCGACCGGCGTCAGGCTGTCGGCCTTGTAGGGCACCTTGATGATCTCCGGAAGGGTTCCCAGCTGACCGGGTGTCGCCACCAGCAGCGTGTGCCCGTCGGGCTCGGCTCTCGCAACTGCGCCCGTTCCCACGGCGCCGCCGCCGCCGGCACGGTTGTCGATGATCACGGACTGGCCGACCAGCCTGGTCAGCGGCACGCTCAGCGAGCGCCCGACGATGTCCACGTTCCCTCCCGGTGCGAAGGGAACCACCAGGGTGATCGACTTCGAAGGAAAGCGATTCTGCGCAATGGCGGGGTGGAGTGCGGCGCAGGCAGCGAGCGATGCGGCACCTTGCAGGAAAGCTCTGCGGCTGCTTTTTTGATTGAACATGAATGTCTCCTTCTTGAAAAATCAGTCGTTCCAATAAAGCCGGGTCGGGTTCTCGACCAGGGCCTTGCGCCTGATTTCCTCGGGAAACCAGTGGGTGATCAGGTTTGCCAGCTCGATGCTGGCGATCGACTTCGCGTCGACGCCGGGATGGGGCCAGTCAGAGCCCCAGACGATGCGATCGGGATTCGCGTGCGCCAGGCTGTGCGCGAGCGGCAGCACGGCGGGGTCGACGCCTGAGCCTGTCGCGGATATCCGGTATGCGCCCGAGAACTTGACCCAGGCACGTCCCTCCTGAAGCAGGCTTCGAAGGCCCTTGACGCCCCTGCTGTCGATGTCGCCGCAGTTCGATGGATGGCCGAAGTGGTCCACCACGACGCTCATGCCCTTTTCGGTCAGGCGCTGGACGAGGCTGAAATCCGCATCGATGTTCACGAGCAGCTGGATGTGCCACCCAAGCCCCTTCACCCGATCCGCAATGGATTGCAGGCCGGCGGCGGAAACGCCTCCGCTGAACAGCGCATTGCATCTGGCGCCCCTCACTCCGAGTCGATGCAGTTCCTCGATCTCCGCATCCGGCGTGTCTTCGAAGATGACGGCCACGCCGCGCATGCTGCCGGGATCTGCGTCGCCGAGTGTCCGCTTCAGGAGCGAGTGATCGCGGCCGTACACGCTCGGCTGGACAAGAACGCAGCGATCCATGCCCAAGGGCCTATAGGCAGACCAGTACTGTTCGATCGTGGCCGGCGGCGGGGTGTACGAGCGCTCGGCGATGAACGGGAATGCCTCCGGAGATCCGAAAACATGCAAGTGCGTGTCGCATGCCCCCTCAGGAAAGATTCTTTGTTTTTCACCAGGAAGCGCCTGGTGGGCTGCGTCGTGGCGGCCTGTGATTGCCATGGATTCCGAACTGTCTGGTTAAGTACAGGCCAGATTGTTTTGGCTCGGCCCACAGTCAGTCAAATTCATTACCATCATCATTCAAATGAATGAAATTCAGCTTTCCCCGGACCAGGATCGCGCAGCGATCAACCTTCGCAGGATCGACCTCAACCTCCTGGTGATGTTCGAAGCGCTCGTCGAAGAGCGAAGCGTGAGCAAGGCGGCGGCCAGGCTCAACCTGACCTCTTCTGCCGTGAGCCACGCGTTGCGCCGTCTCAGGGACCAGTTCAAGGACCCCCTGATGCTGCGAACCGCGCAAGGCATGGTTCCGACCCCCGAGGCCGTTCGCCTCGCGAAGAGTTTCAGAAAGGCCTTCAGCGAAATCGAGAACGCCATCGGCGTTGCCGGTGAGTTCGACCCCGCCACCGCGAGAAGGACTTTTCTTCTGCGCGTGTCCGACTATGTCGGCATCCTCCTGCTGCCGCGCCTGTGCGTCGAACTGCGCACCGTGGCGCCGGGTGTCAGCCTCTCGGTGCAGTCTTTCGAGATGCGCCAGCCGTCGGACCGCGTCGAATACGAAGGCGTGGAGATCAGGCTCTCCGTTTCCCGGGGGCACTCCGTTCTTTCCGCCTCCCGACGAATACTGGACGACCGATGGATGGTGTTGATGAGGAAAGGCCACCCCGCCGCATCCGCACCGCTGACCCTGGACAAATACCTCGAACTCGGGCATCTGAAGGTCTCGGGGGTCGGCAGCAGCATCCTCGACGAACTGCTCGCCGAGCGCGGGCTGGCACGCCGGGTCATGATCCAGGTGCCCACCTGGCAAGGCATGGTGCCGGTGATCGAATCCACCGACCTGATTGCCGCCATGCCGGCTCACTGGATGGGCAGCGTGCTCTCAGGCTCGAACTGCGTCGCCTTTCCGTTCCCGCTGCCCGAGCTGGCGCTTTCCATCGATGCCGTCTGGCATCCCCGCAACGATCACGATCCCGGCCACAAATGGTTCAGGGAACTGATCCACCAGATCTTTCACGACGCGCACAAGAAATCGCACGTGCAAGACTGACGGCGATTCGATGAGCCGGGCGACGCCGCTTCAACCGGCGTGATCGAGGCCTTTCCCTCGATGAATCAGGCGGCGACGGCCTCCGCCTGCGCTGCATCCCCCGCGAAGTCGATCAGCACCTTCATCGCTTTCTGCCTGTCGCTCGCCAGCTCGAAGGCTTGGCGCGCCTGCAGCATCGGGAAGGTGTGCGACACCACCGGGGAAAGATCGACGCGCCCTTCGTTGATGAGCTTCACCGCCAGCGCGAACTCGGCATGGAAGCGGAACGAGCCGCAGATGCTGAGCTCCTTCGCCACCACCATGTTCTGCGGAATGCTCACGTCGCCGCCCAGGCCGAGCTGCACGACCACGCCGCGCGGGCGCATCACCTCCAGGCCGTCGCGCAGCGCGCGCTCGTTGCCGGAGCATTCGAGCATCACGTCGAAGGTGCCCTTGTCGGCGGAGTAGCGCGAGACCCAGGCCTTGTCCTGCGCGACGTTGATGGCGTTGTCGGCCCCCATGGCGCGCGCGATGGCCAGCGGCTCGTCGACCACGTCGGTGGCGGTGATCTCGGCCGCGCCGTGCGCGCGCGCCGCCGCGATGGCAAGCACGCCGATGGGCCCGCAGCCGGACACCAGCACGCGCTTGCCCAACAAGGGGCCGGCGCGCGACACGCCGTGCAGCCCCACCGAGAACGGCTCGGCCAGCGCGGCCAGGCGCAGCGGCACGTGGTCGGCCACCTTCACGCATTGCGTGGCCTCGCACAGCAGCATGTTGCGGAACGCGCCCTGCACGTGCGGCGTGCGCATCGCGCTGCCGTAGAAGCGCATGTCCAGGCACTGGTTGGGCAGGCCTTCGAGGCAGAACTTGCAGGCGCCGCAGGGACGGCTCGGGTTGACGGCGACCTTGTCGCCGATGCGCACGCTCTCGACGCCGGGCGCCACCGCCACCACGGTGCCGGCAACTTCGTGGCCCAGCACCATTGGCTCCTTGATGCGCACGGTGCCGAAGCCGCCGTTGTGGAAGTAGTGCAGATCGGAGCCGCAGATGCCGCCCATTCCGACCTTCACCAGCACCTGGCCGGGGCCGATCTCGCCGGCGTCCTGCTCGTCCAGGCGCAGGTCGTCGGGGGCGTGGATCACGAGGCACATGCAACGCAGGCGCATGGTTCTTCTTCCTTCTGTCTTTGTCAGGTGTCAGGCAACGGGGGTGATCAGGGGTCGGCCCGCGAAGTGGGCCTCGAGGTTGCGGCGCACCAGCTCGCCCATGGCGCGGCGCGTCGCTTCGGTGCCGCTGCCATGGTGCGGGGTGAGCACTACGTTGTCGAGCGCGGCGAAGCGCGGGTCGATGCGCGGTTCGTTGAGGAACACGTCGAGCGCCGCGCCGGCGATGGCGCGCGTCTCCAGCGCCTGCAGCAGCGCGGCTTCGTCGACGGTGGTGCCGCGCGACACGTTCACCAGCCAGCCCCTGGGGCCCAGCGCCTGCAGCACTTCGCCGTTGACGATGCCGCGCGTGGCCTCGCCGCCGGGGAGGATGACGATGAGCACGTCGCACCACTCGGCCATCGCGCTCAGGCTGGCGAAGTGGCGGTGCGGGCTCTCCGCCTTCGGCGTGCGGCTGAAGTAACCCACCTCCACGTCGAAGCCCGAGAGCCGCCGCGCGATGGTGCTGCCGATGCGGCCGAAGCCCGCGATGCCGATGCGCTGGCCGAAGACGCGCGTGGCCAGCGGCATGCCGCCGTGGGCCCAGGCGCCGCTGCGCACGAACTGGTCGCCTGCCGGAATGCGCCGCTGTACGGCCAGCAGGAGGCCTACGGCAAGATCGGCCACGTCGCCGTTGAGCACGTCGGGCGTGTTGGTCACGCGGATGCCGCGCGCGCGGCAGGCGGCGAGGTCGATGCCGTCGGTGCCCACGCCGTAGCAGGCGACCAGCTCCAGCTTCGGCAACGCCGCGATGAGTTCGGTGCTCGCGCCGAGTTCGCCGCGCGTGGCAATCGCGCGGATCTGCGGTGCGTGCTCGGCGATGAAGGCCTGCCGGTCAGGCGCCTCCCAAAGGCGGTGCAGCGTGTAGGCCTCCCGCATCGGCGCCATGTCCCATTCGGGGTAGGTGCCAGGCATCAGCACATGCGGAAGAGCGGCGGTGGTGGTCAAGCTGGTGTCCTTTTGGCTGGCGCGCAATGATACCGGTAACTTTAATAGTTTCAGCGGACCGCGCGAACTCGGGGTTTACCCATTGACTGCATCAAAAGATACCGGTAACTTATTTGCCTGTCACGCACCAGGAAACTCCCTTGAAACTGTTCGACCTCTCCGGGCGCACCGCCCTCGTCACCGGCTCCAGCAAGGGCATCGGCTTCGCGCTGGCCGGCGCGCTCGGCAATGCGGGCGCCCGCGTCGTGCTCAATGCGCGCGACCCCGCCCTGCTCGCCGCCGCCCGCGACGCCCTGCGCGCCAGGGGCATCGCGGCCGAAGCAAAGGCCTTCGACGTGACCGACGCCGAGGCCGTGGAAGCCGGCGTGGCCGCCATCGAGGCCGAGGTCGGGCCCATCGACATCCTCGTCAACAACGCCGGCATGCAGCATCGCGGGGCCTTCGCCGAGTTCCCGGTGGATGCGTGGCACAAGATCACCACCACCAACATCGACAGCGTGTTCCTGGTGGGCCGCTCGGTCGCGCAGCGCATGATCGAGCGCAAGCGCGGCAAGATCATCAACGTGTGCTCGGTGCAGAGCGAGCTGGGCCGCCCGGGCATCGCGCCCTACGCCGCCACCAAGGGCGCGGTGAAGATGCTCACCAAGGGCATGGCGATCGACCTCGGCAAGCACGGCATCCAGGTCAACGGCCTCGGGCCGGGCTACTTCAAGACCGAGCTCACGCAGGCGCTGGTGGCCGACGAGGCCTTTACCGCATGGCTCTCGGGCCGCACGCCCGCGGGCCGCTGGGGCGACGTGGAGGAACTCGGCGGCGCGGCCATCTTCCTGGCCTCGGACGCATCGAGCTTCGTCAACGGCCACATCCTGTATGTGGACGGCGGCATCACCGCGAGCCTGTAGCACCGTGCCGCGGGCCCACATCGGCCATCCCATGAAGGCCTTCGCATGACGAAGACGACCGCCCCGACGACGCGCGTGGCCGTGATCGGCGTCGGCATCATGGGCTCGGCCATCGCGCGCCGTCTGCTCGGCTGCGGCCACCGGGTGAGCGTGTTCGACCTCGATGCCGCCAAGGTCGCGGCGCTGGCAGAACACGGCGCGATCGCTGCCGCCACGGCGCGCGAGGCAGCCGGTGCCAGCGACTTCGTCATCACCAGCCTCAACTCGGCCGCGGTGGTGGAGCGCGCCATCTTCGGCGAGCACGGCATCGCCGCCGCCGTGCCGGCGGATGCGCAGCGGCTGCTGATCGACATGTCGTCCATCGACCCTCCTTCCACGCGCCGGCTCGCGCAGTCGCTGCGCGAGCGCACGGGCATGGGCTTCGTCGATGCGCCGCTCTCGGGCGGCGCGCCCAAGGCGCTGCTCGGCCAGCTCACGGTGATGGCCGGCGGCAGCGCCGAAGACGTGCAGCGCGCACGCGCCGTGATGGACAGCCTGTGCGCCAACTACACCCACATGGGCGAAAGCGGCGCGGGCCAGACCACCAAGCTGGTCAACCAGCTGCTGTGCGCCATCGGCTTCCAGGCAGTGGCCGAAGCGGTGCGGCTGGCCGAGGCCGGCGGCGTCGATGCCTCGAAGCTGCCCGCGGCGCTCTCCGGCGGACGTGCCGACAGCCAGATCCTGCGCGAGTTCGGCCCCAAGATGGCCGCGCGTGACTACTCGCCCACCGGCCGCATCGACAACATGCTCAAGGACCTCGAGGCGGTGCAGGCCTTCTCGCAGGGCCAGCGGCTTCCGCTGCCACTGGCGGGCGCCGTCTCGGAGCTGCATCGCGCCTTCGTCGCGGCCGGGCTGGGCGCGCACGACACGGCCGAGATGATGCGGCAGTTCAGCGGCTACGAACGCGGCTGAACGGTCCGCCGCCGTCATCGCACAGATTCGACACAGGAAAGAGAGAAGCCATGTTCATCCGCTGCGCGTTCTTCAGGGGCCGGGTCAAGCCCGGCATGGAAGAAGCCTTCGACCGCCACGTGCACGAGAAGCTCGTGCCGCTGTGGACCCGCTTTCCCGGTGCACTCGAGGTGCGCGTGCTGCGCCAGCTGGAAAGCGACGTGAGCGATCCCGAACTGGCGATGGTGCTGTCGATCCGCTACGCGAGCCGCGAGGACATCGCCCGCGCTCTCGAATCGCCCGTGCGCTACGAAAGCCGCGAAGTGTCGAAGAAGCTGTTCGAGATGTTCGACGGCACGGTCTTCCACACCGTGTTCAGCGCCGAGGAGTTCGCGCTCGCGAACGCTTCCTGACGGGCGGCTTCTTCACTTCCTTCTTCGCTTCCTTGCCCTCTTCCTTTTTCTTCTGCGGCGCCTTGCCATCGAGGTCCGCCAGCTCCCACACGCCGCCGGCCGCCGACACCAGCGCATGCGCGCTGTTGATCAGCCCGATGTGCGAGAAGGCCTGCGGAAAATTGCCCAGCTGCCGCTGAGCCACCGGGTCGTATTCCTCGGCGAAGAGGCCCAGGTCGTTGCCCAGCGCCAGCAGCCGCCTGAAGAGAGCGCGCGCCTTGCGCACCTTGCCCATGGCCACGTACACGTTCGCCAGCCAGAAGCTGCACGCCATGAACGCGCCCTCGCCGCCGCCGAGCCCGTCCACGCCTTTCTCGGTGCGGTAGCGGTACACCAGCCCGTTGAAGACCAGCTCCTTCTCGATGCGCGCGACCGTGCCCTGAACGCGCTCGTCATGGATCGGCAGGAAGCCGATCAGCGGCATCCACAGCAGCGCCGCGTCCACCGTGTCGGCGCCGTAGTACTGCACGAACGAGTTGCTCGACGCGTCGTAGCCGCGCGCGCAGACCTCGGCGTGGATCTGGTCGCGCGCCTCGCGCCAGCGTTCGATGGGGCCTTCGAGCCCGTATTCCGTGGCGCTCGCGATCACGCGGTCGAAGGCCAGCCAGCACATGATCTTGGAATGCACGAAGTGGCGGGGCTCGCCGCGCACCTCCCACAGGCTGCAGTCGGGCTCCCGCCAGAGTTCCATCAGCTGCTTCGCGATGGCGCGCTCCAGCGGCCACAGCTTGTCCATGTCCGACAGGCCGGCCTTGCGCGCCGCATGGAAGGCCGCGATGACCGAGCCGTACACGTCGAGCTGGCGCTGCCCGTGCGCGCCGTTGCCGATGCGCACCGGGCGGCTGTCCTCGTAGCCGCGCAGCCAGCCCAGCTCGAGTTCGGTGAGCGAGCGTTCGCCGTGCAGGCCGTACATCACCTGCAGTTCCTCGGGCGACCCGCCGACCGCACGCATCAGCCACCAGCGCCATGCGCTGGCCTCCTCGACGTAGCCCGAGCCGATCAGCGCGTAGAGCGTGAGCGCCGCATCGCGCAGCCAGCAGAAGCGGTAGTCCCAGTTGCGCTCGCCGCCGGGCAGCTCGGGCAGCGAGGTGCTCGGCGCGGCGACGATACCGCCGGTCGGCTCGTAGGTCAGCGCCTTGAGCGTGAGCAGCGAGCGCATCACCGGTTCGCGGAATTCGCCGTGGTAGCCGCAGCGATCGGTCCACGCACTCCATTCGGCGACTGTGCGCGCCAGCAGCGCGTTGGCATCGCGCGTCACCGGCGGCTTCAGGTGCGAGGGAAACCAGTCGAGGCTGAACGCGATGGACTGCCCCGCCGACACGGTGAAGTCGGCGAAGCTCGCGAAGTTCTCGTTGACCAGCGGCACGCCGGAGCTGATGCGCACCGAATCCGGCCCGGCCGTGGCGAACACCGCGCCATCGCGCCGCTCCATCCACGGGCACCACTCGCCGTAGTTGAAGCGGATGCGGAACTCGGTGTGCATGCTCACCGTGCCCCGTACGCCCCGCACGATGCGCACCACCTCGTGCGTGCCGTCCAGCGCGGGGCGAGGCATGAAGTCGGTGACGACGGCCACGCCCGTGCCGGTACGAATCGTGGTCTCCAGCACAACGGTGCCGGGAAGGTAGCGCCGCGAGACGCGCGCCTTGCGGTCGCGCGCGCACATGGTCCAGTGGCCGTTGCGCTCGTCGCCCAGCAGACTGGCGAACATCGCGGCCGAGTCGAAGCGCGGCAGGCACAGCCACTCGATGTCGCCGCCCAGATGCACCAGCGCCGCGCTGTGGGTCGAGCCGATGAGCGCGTATTCGCCGATGGGGCGGCTGGCCTGCAGCCTTGAAGAGGGTTGCTTGTTGCGGGTCTTTGGCAAGACTCCGAGTTTTCGTGCCCTCGCAAGCGCCCTGCGCCGGAGGCGAGCGCGCCTGGCTGACGGACAACGCCTATTCAGCGCATCCTTCTAGGGTCTGTTCACACTATTTCCGGGGTCGCGAAGGGCAGCCAGGGCGGGCCAATCAAGGCGCGTGACGACGCGTGTGCATGCGCACACGCTAGGAGCGCAACGCCGAGTGGCCCGCCCTGGCTGCCCTTCCCGCAGGGTTGGTGCTCCAAGGGGCCGTCTGCGGCGTTGCCCGCGCTTGCAAGGCGCCAGCCTTACTGCGCACGCGCGCCTTGCAGCCAGCCCCTTGGAGCACCAACGCGACCCCGGAAATAGTGTGAACAGACCCTAGAGCACATCCTTCAGCTTCGCCCGCAGCCTGCTGATCGCCTGGCTGTGCAGCTGGCACACCCGCGACTGGCTCACTTCGAGGATGGCGCCGATCTCGCGCAGGTTCAGCTCCTCCTCGTAGTAGAGGTTCAGCAGCAGCTGGTCGCGCTCGGGCAGCGCCGAGATGGCGTCCACCAGCTGGTGGCGGAAGCCGCTTTCCAGCAGTTGCTCCAGCGGATCGTCGCTGCTGCGCCGGTCCTTGCGGGCGTCCTGCGAGTGGCTGTCGAGAAAACCGTTGTCGGCGTCGTCCTTGGAGAAGTCTTCCACATACAGCAGCTGGCAGCCCTGGATCTCCTGCAGCAGCGACTGGTAGGCTTCGATGTCCATCTTCAGTTCCCGGGCGATCTCCCCTTCGGTGGGAGCGCGCCCGAGCCTGTGGCCCAGCGCCTGCATCGCCTTCTCGATGCCGCGCGCCGACTGGCGCAGGCCGCGCGAGCCCCAGTCGGCGGCACGCAGCTCGTCGAGCATGGCGCCGCGGATGCGCTGGCTCACGAAAGTCTCGAACTGCGCGCCGCGGTTGTCCTGGTAGCGCGCGGATGCGTCAAGCAGGCCGAGCATGCCGGCCTGGATCAGGTCGTCCAGCTCCACGCTGGCCGGCAGCTTCGCCATCATCTGCAGCGCGATGCGGCGCACCAGCGGCTGGTGCTGCGCGAGCAGGTGCGATTTCTCGATGGTTCCTTGTGCGGTGTACATGGCCGTCGTGCGTCCTTCCTCGGTGCGGAGCCGGCGGCTCAGGCCACGGCCTGCAGCGGGGCTGCCTCGGGCCATGGCCACTGGTCCATCTCGCCCGCGGCGCGGCGGAAGTCGACCGCCGCATGGCTCGCGGGAAAGGCCTCGGCGATGGTCTTCTTCAGCCGCCATGCGTCGGAGACGAGCGGATCGAAGCGCACCCATCCCGCCGCCCGCAGCGACAGCGCGAGGTAGCGGCTGCCGGCATGGGCGAGGTTGTTCATGATCTGGCGCGCGGCCTGCACGTCGACCACGCCGTTGAGCAGGAAGCGCATCTGCTTCAGGCCGTGGGCGTGGTGCAGGCGCTTGATGCCCGCGTAGGCCGAGGTGACCGAGGCCGGATGCGGCTGCAGCACCAGCAGCAGGTCGTCCGCGCACTGCGCGAGCGGCGACAGCCGGCCCTCGCCGTCGAAGGCCGCGTCGATGACGACCACGCCGTCGTGCCAGAACCTGCGCGGGTCGGCCGCGCCTTGCGATGTTCCTCTTGCAGCCGCGGGCGGCGCCGGCAGCACATGCACCCCGCAGGCCATGCGCACCTCGGCGCCGTCCAGCGTGAGGCGCCCGGCCGCGACGTCGACAAGGCCGCCCAGCGGGTCGATGTCCCAGACCTCGCAGGCCGAGCCCTCGGCGCGGCAATGCTCGTCCAGCAGCAGCACGTTGCGGCCCTGCCCCACCAGCGCCACGGCGAAGTTCATCGCGGCGGTGGTGCCGCCCGCGCCGCGCCCCATGCCGGCCACCGCGAGCACGCGCGCCTGCGTCGGCGCGAGCAGGCGCCGGAGGCCGTCCGCCTGATCCGCAACCAGCTTGTTCATCGCAGCGCCCTCAATCCTGCCGTTCCAGCTTCTGCGGCGTCTCCAGCGCACGGGGCGACTGCACCGGCGCGGTCGATTCGGTGCCGAGCGCGTCCAGCAGCAGGAAGAGCTTGCCAAAGCCCGCGTAGAGCGCGCTGCCGCTCATGGCGCGGCCGTTGCGTGCGGGGCGGCCGGTGAGCTGGCCCATCAGCGCGCGGGCACGGTCGGCCCATTCGCCTTCGGCCTGCAGCAGGCGCCACACGGTGGTGGTCATCTGCCCGGCGATCAGCAGCCGCTTCATGATGTCCGGGTCGCCCAGCTCGCCGATGCCGCCCACCAGTTGCACGCCGTCGCGCAGCAGGCGGAAGCAGGGCTCCGCATCCACGGCCCAGCCCAGCCACTGCGCGAGCTGCGGCGCGGAAACCTCGGTGCCGACGTTCGACAGCGCATGGCTCAGCGCCAGTACGTTGCCGCTGCGCGCATCGACCACGCGCGTGGCGATGCAGCGCAGCGCCGGCATCTCGTCGCGTGCGATGCCCGCCGCCATCGCGGCGGCATTGAAGCGCAGCACCACGTCGGCATGCGCCACGGCGAGCAGCGCCGCCTTGCCTCGGAAGCGCACGGGGCGCTCCTCGGCGAACTCGAAATCCATGCGCGCGAGCGTGTCGGGAGAGCCGGTGCGCGAATCGATCACGGCCGTGGAACCCGGCGCGCGCGCCAGCCAGCGCTGGCCCGCGGCCTGCCACTGCACCATGGCCTCGACGCCGGGCAGCCGCGTCAGCAGATGGACCATCGGGCGATGGCCGAAATCCTGCTGGCGCAGCCATGGCACCTGGCGTGCACCGGGCTTCCGCGCGGCGTCCTTGGTGCCGCGCGTGGCCGCCGTCGAAAGCCACTGGTTGGGCGCCGCCATCGGCAGGCCCGTGCGGTCCGACAGCAGGAGGCTGCCATGGCATTCGTAGGCATCGCCGCCTTCGTTCGAGCGCAGGCCGACCTGTCCGCACAGCGCGAGCACGTAGCTCTCGCAGCCTGTGGCCGCTTCGCTGCGCGCATGCACCAGCAAGTCCTGCAGCACGGCCTTCTGGCCCGCCTCCTCGTCCGTGGCCTGGCGCCACAGCGTACGTGCGCGCTCGAAGCCGATCTGCGAGCCGGCCAGCGCGCTCGCGGTGGTGGCGAGCTCCTGCGCATCGTGCGCCATCGCGCGGATCAGGTTCTGGTACTTCAGGCGCAGCAGGTCGGTCTCGCCCTGCGCCTTCTGCACCGCCTGCTGCGAGGCGGCGCCCGAAGCGGCGTCTTCCTGCAGGTCGCTCTCGGCAGGCACGAACAGCGGACTGTGCTGGCGCGGCTGGAACACGCTGTCCACCAGCTGCGCGCGGTCGGCCTGCATCAGGTTCTCGGGCACCTTCTGGCCGCTGGAGATGTAGTGCACCGGCAGGCGGTGGCGGATCACGGTGTCGATCAGCGCGCCCGGGTGCGTGGCCTCGTCCACCTTGGTGAAGATGCAGCCGGCAAGCTCGTTGCCGTGGCGGTAGGCGTGCACCACCTCGTTGAGCGTGTCGCCGTGGCTGGTGGCGTTGAGCAGCAGCAGCTTCTTCACCGGCCTCGGGCTCTGGCCCAGCATGGCGATCTGCTCGGGCACGGCGCGATCGCGCTGGCTCATGCCGACGGTGTCGATCAGCACCATGTGCTTCTCGCGCAGGTCGCGCAGTACCAGGTGCAGGTCGGCGGCGTCCTTCACCGCGTACACCGGCACGTTGAGGATCTGGCCGTAGATGCGCAGCTGCTCGTAGGCGCCGATGCGGTAGCTGTCGGTGGTCACCAGCGCGAGCTTGTCGGCGCCGAAGCGCATCACGCAGCGCGCGGCCAGCTTGGCGGTGGTGGTGGTCTTGCCCACGCCGGTCGGGCCCATCAGCGCATAGACGCCGCCCTGGGCGAACAGGGCATCCTCATCTTCGTGCACGGGCACGGCGCGGATGAGCTCCGAACGCACGTAGGCCATGCCTTCTGCGTAAGTGCGCCCGGTGGGCAGCTTCTCGAGCATGGCCTTGGAAAGCCGCGCGCTGAAGCCCGCGCCCAGCAGCGTGCGCAGCAGGCGGCCGCGCACCGGGTCGCGGCGCTGCCTGTCGTTCCATACCACGCTGGCGAGCTGTTCCTCGATCATGCCGCGCATGGAATGCAGCTCTTCGAGCACCGTGTCGGCGGGGGCCGGGACGGGTGCTGCAATCGGCGCAGCGGCTGCGACGGGCGCAACGGGCGCAACGGGAGCAGGCACCGGCGGCATCGGCATCGCATGCGCGACCGGCGCCGGCACAGCAACCGGTGCCGCCACGACCGGTGCAGCCACGGGCTTCGCAGGCGCACTGCCCTGCTGCACCACGCCCTGCACTTCGCCCTCGACCATGGCGACGATCTCCACGCCTTCGGCGGTGACGCGATGCGAGAGCACGATGGCGTCGGCGCCCAGCGCCTCCCTGACGAGTCGCAGGGCTTCGCGGCTGGTGGCCGCGACGAATTTGCGCGCAGTGGCGCGCACGTCTGTCTGTTGGGGGGAATTCAACCTCGTCCTCCGATGGCGGTGGTGACCTTGATGGTTCGGGAATCAGGAATCTCTGCGTGCGACAGCACCTTGAGCTGCGGCAGGCTGCGCCGCAGGAAGCGCGACAGCAGCACGCGCAGCGCGTGCTGCACCACCAGCACGGGCGCGAGGCCCATCTGCTCCTGGCGGGTGATGGCGGCCTGCGCCTGCCGCAGCAGGTTGTCGGCGATGCCGGGTTCGATGCCGCTGCTGTTGGTCAGCGCCTGCTGCAGCACGCCGTCGAGCGAGCCGTCCAGGCCGATGACCTGCATCTCGCTGTCGCCCGGGAAGAGCTGCTGCGTGATCGCGCGGCCCAGTGCCAGGCGCGTGAGCGTGGTGAGCTCGGTCGGGTCCTTCACGGTCGGCGCGTGCTCGGCCATCACGTCGAGGATGGTGCGCATGTCCCGGATCGGCACTTCCTCGTCGAGCAGGTTCTGCAGCACCTTGTGCAGCGTGCTGAGCGACAGCACCTTGGGCACCAGGTCTTCCGTGAGCTTGGGCGCGGTCTTGGCGATCTGGTCGAGCAGCTGCTGCACTTCCTGGCGACCCAGCAGCTCGGCGGCATGCGTCTGTATGAGGTGGTTCAGGTGCGTGGCCATCACCGTGCAGGCGTCGACCACCGTGTAGCCGTACACCTGCGCCTGCTGGCGCAGGCTCGCGTCGATCCATGTCGCGGCGAGGCCGAAGGCCGGGTCGCGCGTGGGCGTGCCGGGCAGCGTGCCGCTGACCTGCCCCGGGTTGATGGCCATCCACTGGTTGGGGAAGGCTTCGCCGCGGCCGATCTCCACGTCCTTCAGCGTGATGACGTAGGTGTTGGGCTTGATCTCCAGGTTGTCGCGGATGTGCACCACCGGCACAAGGAAGCCGACTTCCTGCGCGATCTTCTTGCGGATGCTCTTGATGCGACCCAGCAGCTCGCCCTGCTGCGACTGGTCCACCAGCGGAATGAGCCGGTAGCCGACCTGCATGCCCAGCGGGTCGACCATGGCCACGTCGTCCCAGGTGGCCTCCGCCGTCTCTGCGGAAGACGCGGCGAGGTTCGCGGCCTGCGCGGCGGCCGCCTCCTGCGCGGCCTGCTGCTTCGGCTTGCGCTGCAGCAGCCCGCGGCCAAGCCACACCAGGCCGCCCGCGATCAGCAGGAACGCCAGGTTCGGCATGCCCGGGATCATGCCCAGCAGCCCGACGATGCCGGCCGTGAGAAACAGCACCTGCGGGTTGGAGAAGAGCTGGCCCGTGAGCTGGCTACCCACGTCCTCGTCGGTGGTCACGCGCGAGACGATCACGCCCGCGGCGGTGGAGATCACCAGCGCCGGGATCTGCGCCACCAGGCCGTCGCCGATGGCCAGCAGCGTGTAGGTCTTGCCGGCGGTGGAGAAGTCCAGCCCGTGCTGCACCATGCCCACCACCAGGCCGCCGATGATGTTGATGACCATGATGAGCAGGCCCGCGATCGCGTCGCCGCGCACGAACTTGCTGGCACCGTCCATCGAGCCGTAGAAGTCGGCTTCCTGCGCCACCTCGGTGCGGCGCTTGCGAGCCACGTCCTCGCCGATCAGGCCGGCGTTGAGGTCGGCGTCGATGGCCATCTGCTTGCCGGGCATCGCGTCGAGCATGAAGCGCGCGCCCACCTCGGCGATGCGGCCCGCGCCCTTGGTGATCACCATGAAGTTGATGAGCACGAGGATGATGAAGACCATCACGCCCACAGCGAAGTTGCCACCCACGAGGAAGTGCCCGAAGGCCTCGATCACCTTGCCCGCCGCGTCGGCGCCGGTGTGGCCGTTCATCAGCACCACGCGCGTGGAGGCCACGTTCAGCGACAGGCGCAGCAGCGTGGAGAACAGCAGCACCGCCGGGAAGGCCGCGAAGTCCAGCGCCTTCATCGTGTACATGCTCACCAGCAGCACCATCACCGACATGGCGATGTTGAAGGTGAACAGCAGGTCGAGCAGGAATGGCGGCAGCGGCAGCACCATCATGCTCAGGATCATGATGATGAGGATCGGACCGGCCAGCCCCTTGAGCTGCGAGCCCGGGAAGAAGCGCGCGGGCAAGCGCATCAGGTTTGTCATCGCGTTCATGCGGCAAGCTCAGCCGCATCGGCGGCGGTGTATTGAAGATCTGCGGGAACCGGCAGGTCGGTGGGCGTGCGCGGCGCTTCGCCGCCTTCGGCCCTCCAGCGCCGAAGCTGGTAGACCCAGGCGAGCACCTCGGCCACGGCGGTGTAGAGGCCTGCCGGAATCTCGTCGCCCAGCTTCGTGTGCCTGTAGAGGGAGCGCGCGAGCGGCGGCGCTTCGAGGATCGCCACCTTGTGCTCCTTCGCCAGTTCGCGGATGCGCGCGGCCACGAGCTCGGTGCCCTTGGCCACCACGCGGGGGGCGCGCATGCCGCCCTCCTGGTACTTGAGCGCCACGGCGAAGTGCGTGGGGTTGGTCAGCACGATGTCTGCCTTGGGCACCTCGGACATCATCCGGCGGCGCGCCATCTGCTGCTGCTGGCGGCGGATCGCGGCCTTGATGTGCGGATCGCCTTCGCTTTCCTTGTGCTCCTGGCGCACGTCCTCGCGCGACATGCGCAGCTTGCGGTAGTAGCTCCAGAGCTGGAAGGGCACGTCGATCAGCGCCACCAGGAACAGCGTCGCGGCGATCAGCACGCAGTGCCTGGCCACCAGCACGACCGCATGCGGCAGCGCGTACTGCGCGGGCTGCGCCATCAGGGCCATCAGGGTGCCGATGTCCCTCGACACCACCCACCAGGCCACGCCGCCGATGAGCGCCGACTTGGCCAGCGCCTTGAGCAGCTCGGCAAGCGACTGCGAGGAGAACATGCGGCCGATGCCGGCCAACGGGTTGAGCTTGCCGAAGTTCGGCGCCACCGACTTGGTGGAGAAGAGCCAGCCGCCGAGCATCATCGGCGCGACCACGGCTGCGACGATCATCATCGCGAACATCGGGCCGATGGCGCCCAGCGCCTGCATCGACATCAGCCCGGTGCGGGCCAGCATGTAGGAAGGGTCGAAGGCTGCCGCGCGGTCGAACTGCAGTCCCATGCGCAGCGCGCCGTTCATGCTCGTGCCGAGCGACTCCGACGCGAGCCACAGGCCGGCACAGGCCGTGCCCAGCATGACGAAGGTGGTGAGCTCGCGGGAACGGGCTACGTTGCCTTCCTCGCGGGCCTTTTCAAGGCGCCGCTCGGAGGCGGGTTCCGTTTTCTCGAGATCGCTTTCCTCAGCCATTCATGCTCCGAACCAGCAGTGGCGAAGTACGCCTTGCTCATGGCCAAATTATTGAATTCGACCCTCCGGAACAATCTGTCGATCAGGGCCCTGATAGCCCTGCAATTCGGACAATAGAAAGGGGCCGGCAGGCCCCTTGAGATCAGAAGCCGAGGCTCTCCAGCAGGTCGTCGACCTGCGCCTGGTCGGTGACGGCATCGGGGTTGCCGGGCTTGACCTGCGGGCCGTTCTGCAGGCTCTGCGCGGCCTCGTGGCGCTTCTCGGGTGCCGAGTTGTCGATGAGCACCTGCAGCAGCTGCGTCTCGACGTCGTTGACCACTTCCATCATCTTCTTGATGACCTGGCCCGTGAGGTCCTGGAAATCCTGCGCCATGAGGATCTCCATGAGCTGCGAGTTGATCGCGCTCGCGCGCTCGGGCACGCCGTCGAGGTAGCCGCGCGTGTCCAGCACGAGTTCGCGCGCGTGGTCGAGCTCGATGGGATTCTTGAACCACTCGTCCCAGCGCTTGCTCAGGCCCTTGGCATCGGTGGACAGCGCTTCCTGCAGCGGCTGGGCCACGTCGATGGCGTTGAGCGCGCGGTGCGCCGCGCGCTCGGTGGTGGCGGCCACGTAGCTCAGGCGGTCGCGCGCATCCGGAATGGCCTGCGCGGCCCTGGCCACCTGCTTGTCGAGGCCCAGCTCGCGCAGGCCTTCGCGCAGCTGGCGCGTGAGCTGGCCGATGCGGCCCAGCAGTTCTTCCGTGGTGTTCGCGGGTTCCGCGACGGCAGCGGCGGCGGTGTTCTGGCTCATGTCAGGCCGCTTCCTTCGCGAGTTTCTCGAAGATCTTGGTGAGCTTTTCTTCGAGCGTTGCCGCGGTGAAGGGCTTCACCACGTAGCCGTTGGCGCCGGCCTGGGCCGCCGCCACGATGTTCTCCTTCTTCGCCTCGGCCGTGACCATCAGCACCGGCAGCTTCTTGAGCTCGGGGTCGGCGCGGATGGTCTGCAGCATGGTCAGGCCGTCCATGTTGGGCATGTTCCAGTCCGACACCACGAAGCCGAAGTTGCCGCCGCGCAGCTTCTCGATGCCGGCGGCGCCGTCCTCGGCTTCGTCCACGTTGTGGAACTCCAGCTCCTTCAGCAGGTTGCGCACGATGCGGCGCATGGTCGGGAAGTCGTCCACAACCAGGATTTTGATGCTCTTGTCGATCACGATATTTCCAACTCCAAGGTCGTTTTCTTTTCTCTCAAACTCGGTTCGTACGTTCACCGAACGTGCGAAGGTGCGCCAGCACGCGGCGGCCGACTTCGGCCAGGGGCGACACGTCGTCCACCGCGCCCAGCGCGATGGCCTCGCGCGGCATGCCGAAGACGACGCAGCTGGCTTCGTCCTGCGCCAGCGTGTGGGCGCCGGCGCGCCGCATGCGCAGCAGGCCCTCGGCACCGTCCTTGCCCATGCCGGTCAGGATGATTCCGATGGCGTTCTTGCCGGCATGCTTGGCGGCCGAATCGAACAGCACGTCGATGGACGGCCGGTGGCGGTTCACCGGCGGCTCCTGGTCGAGGTGCGCCACGTAGTTGGCGCCGCTGCGCGCGAGCGACAGGTGGTAGCCGCCGGGCGCGATGTAGGCATAGCCCGGCAGCACGCGCTCGCCGTGCTCGGCTTCCTTCACGTTGATGCGGCACAGGCCGTCCAGGCGCTGCGCGAACGAGCGCGTGAAGCCCGCGGGCATGTGCTGCGCGATCATCACGGCCGGCGAGTCGGGCGGCAGCGGCTGCAGCACTTCGCGGATGGCCTCGGTGCCGCCGGTGGAGGCGCCGATGATGATGAGCTTCTCGGTACTCAGCAGCGGGCTGCGCAGCAGCGATTCCTGCGGCGCCTCGCCGCCGGGGCGCGCCGCGGCGGCGTGTCGGGCGGGCAGCAGGCGTGCGCTTGCCGCGGTGCGGATCTTGCCGGCGATCAGTTCGGTGTAGTTGAGCAGGCCGTCGCGCACACCGAGGCGCGGCTTGGTCACGAAGTCGATGGCGCCCAGCTCGAGCGCGCGCAGCGCGATCTCCGAGCCGCGCTCGGTGAGCGAGGAAACCATGACCACCGGCATGGGCCGAAGCCGCATGAGCTTCTCGAGGAATTCGAGCCCGTCCATGCGCGGCATTTCCACATCGAGCGTGAGCACGTCGGGGTTGGTGACCTTGATGAGGTCGCGCGCCACCAGCGGGTCGGCCGCCGTGCCCACCACCGTCATGTCGGGCTGGCTGTTGATGATCTCCGTCATCACGCTGCGGATGAGCGCCGAGTCGTCGACGCACAGCACCTTGATCTTCTTCACGCTCACAGGTTTCCTTTGTTATCGGCAGCCGATGCAGCGCGCGAGCCGGACAGTCTGCGCAGCAGCTCGCCCTCCTCGTGCTGCACCTGGCGCACTTCTGTCTGCGCGCGCAGCTTGCGCACGATGGCCTTTCCCGTCGCCGGCACGAAGCACACGCGGCGCGCATGCGGCCCGCGCAGGTCCTGCGCGGCGACCTCGATGCGCTCGTTGCCCAGGTAGCGCAGCACGAAGTCGGCGTTGCGGTCGCCGATGTTGAGCGTGGTCATGTTCGCCAGCACCGCGCCGCCGCCGAAGACCTTGGCCTTGAGCCGGTCGCGGCGCGCGCCCGCGCGCACCAGCTCGCGGATCAGCACGTCCATGGCGTAGGTGCCGTAGCGCATCGATTCGGTGGCGTCGCGCGTGCCGGCCGAGGCGCCGGCTTCGCCGTCGTCGGGCAGCATGAAATGGTTCATGCCGGCCACGCCCGCCTCGCGGTCGTGCAGGCAGGCGGCCACGCAGGAGCCCAGCACCGTGCTGAGCGCGGTGTTGCTCGATGTCACGTAGTACTCGGAGGGCAGCAGCTTCACGGCCATCATTCCGACGTCGCGGTCGAAATAATGATGGCTCGCCACCGAGCCCGGGGCGGCCGCATTCGAGGCCGCGCTCATGAGGAAGCACCCGCGGCACGCGAGCGCGCCAGCTCGTACACGGTCTGGCCCAGCGGGCGGAAGGCCTGGTTGACCAGCGAGGCGTTCTCCGAATGCCCGGCGAACAGCAGGCCGTCGGCCTTGAGCAGCGGCGCGAAGCGGTCGAGCACCTTCTTCTGCGTCGGCTTGTCGAAATAGATCATCACGTTGCGGCAGAAGATCGCGTCCACCGGCTCCTTCACCACCCAGGCGCTGTCGAGCAGGTTGAGCCGCGAGAACTTCACCATCGCCGCCACCTCGGGCCGCACACGCACCTTGCCCGCGTTGGAGCCGGTGCCCTTGTTGAAGAAGCGCCGCAGCCGCTCGGGCGCGAGCCTGCGCACCTGCTCCGCGGTGAAGACGCCGGCGGAGGCCTTGGCCAGCACCGCCGTGTCGATGTCGGTGGCGATCACGCGAGAGGCCGCGGCCTTGTCGCCCAGCGCCTCCATCAGCGTGATGGCGATGGAATAGGGCTCCTCGCCCGTCGATGCAGCCGCGCACCACACGGTGACGGGCTGCTTCGCCTTGCGCACGTGCTCGGCCAGCGTCGGGAAGTGATGCGCCTCGCGGAAGAACGAGGTGAGGTTGGTGGTCAGCGAGTTGATGAAGAGCTGCCACTCCTCGCCGTCCTGGCGCTGTTCGAGCCAGTCGAGGTACGAGGCGAAGTCGGGCAGCTGCAGCTCCCTCAGCCGGCGCGAGAGGCGGCTGTAGACCATCTGCCGCTTCTGCTCGCCCAGGGCGATGCCGGCGCGGCGATGGATGAGGGTGCGCACGCGCGAGAAGTCGCTGTCGGTGAAAAGGAACTCGGTGGTCACGGCCAGCCTGGAAGGTTGGCTTTCAATGTACATAGCGGCCACCGTTTCCAATGGACCGATCAGACGCGCAAATGCCCCGCACTTTCGGCACTCCGGCCGCGGCTTGCTTCATTGCTCGCTCGCGGCGGGGCTGGCGCCCTGCGCCCACACCAGCGCGGAGAGCTGGGCGGCATTGACCTGCGCCGGGCTCAGGAACAGCGCCTCCGACAGGCGCGCCGCCTGCCCGTCGTCGAGCTCGCAGCTCTCGGCCAGCGCCACGAAGGGGCCGTAGAGGCCGCCGCGCGAAAGAATGGCCTGCTGCACCGCCTCGGTGAGCTGCACCTTGCGCAGCACGCCTTCCATCGACACGCCCAGCAGCTGGTCGAGCAGCGAGAACATGCCCGCCACGAAAAGGTTGTCGGCCTCGCTGGCAGGCAGCATGCCCTGCCCCACCAGTTCGACGAAGCGCCCGCGCAGGATGGCCTTCTTCATCATGTAGGGCGAGCCCGCCTTGTTGCTGGTGGCCAGCAGCAGCGAGAGCCAGCGGTACAGCGGCGAATAGCCGAGCATGGCGACCGCGTGGCGCAGCGAATGAATCTCCACCGCCATGCCCACCGCGGGCGAGTTGATGTAGCGCAGCAGGCGGTAGGTGAGCGCGGCATCGTGCTTGAGCGCGGCCTCGATCACGCGCAGGTCTTCGTTGCGCTGGAGCATCTGCATCAGCTGCACGATCAGCAGCGACTCGGGCTGCAGCGCGTCTTCGGTCTCGAGCACCGGCGGGTTGCGGAAGGCGCCGTCGATGAACACGTTCACGCGCCGCGACGCACAGGCATCGAACTCGATCCAGTCTTCCACGCGCGAGGCCACCGGCTCCACCGGCGGGTGGCCCAGCTGGGCGTCCTGGCGCAGGCGCGCGACGGTGTCCACGTCGTTCGCGCCGACTTCGAGGTGGGTGACGATGGAGCGCAGCTCCGGGTCTTCAGGCAGTACGGTGCCTGCGCACTGCATGAAGCCGAAGCCCTGCTCGCGCAGGAACAGCAGGATGGAGCGCAGGTCGGCGTCCATCAGTTCGTCCGCGCGCATGCACAGCACCACCTGCTGCGGCGGCAGCGACTGGAGCTCGCTCTGGAAGAGCGCGTCGACCGTCACGTCGACGAACAGCAGCTGCGATCCCAGCAGCCAGCCTTCGTCGCCAGGGTTGAGGTGCATGGCGAGCGTGTCCATGAGCGCCTTGACGCCCGCTGCGCCGCACGCATCGGAAGCCGCGCCGGCGGCGCGCCAGGCCATGCGATAGCCGATCACGCGCCTCTGCGCGTCGAGCAGCATCGCGTAGGCCAGGTGGCCTTCGCAGCCGGCCTCGGGCTGGATGGAGGCGCCGGTTTCGGCGCCGGCGCCTTCGGAAGCGCGACGGAAGAAATCAAACCGCATTCAGCTGTCTCCGTCGGATGTCAGAGTGCAATGGCGTCGGTCCTCCGGGCCGCGCCCGCGAGCGCGGCCGCACTCGCGGCCTGCGCGCGCTGGATGCGCGGCATGGCGCCCACGTCGATGATGAAGGCCACGCTGCCGTCGCCGAGGATGGTCGCGGCGGAGATGCCGGGCACCTTGCGGTAGTTGGTCTCGAGGTTCTTCACCACCACCTGGTGCTGTCCGAGCAGCTCGTCCACCAGCAGCGCGAAGCGGCTGTCGTCGGCCTGCACGATCACCAGGATGCCTTGCGTGGGGTGCGTCTGCGCGCCGGCCACGTCGAACACGCGGTGCAGCTCGATGAGCGGCAGGTACTCGCCGCGCACGCGGATCACGTGGCCGTCGGCGGTGATGGAATGCAGGTGCTCCGGCAGCGGCTGCAGGGACTCGATGACGTAGCTCAGCGGCAGGATGTAGGCCTCGCTGCCCACCTTGACCGACATGCCGTTGAGGATGGCCAGCGTCAGCGGCAGCACGATGCGCGTGGTGGTGCCCTGCCCGCCGCGCGAGTGGATCTCGACGTGGCCGCCCATTTCCTGGATGTTGCGCTTGACCACGTCCATGCCCACGCCGCGGCCCGAGATGTCGGTGACCTGCTCGGCGGTGGAGAAGCCGGGCGCGAAGATGAGCTGCCACACCTCGTCGTCGGGCATGGTTTCGCTCACCGGCAGGCCCTGCTGCATGGCCTTGGCAAGGATGCGCTCGCGGTTGAGGCCCGCGCCGTCGTCGCTCACCTCGATCACGATGTTGCCGCCGTGGTGCTGCGCCGACAGCAGCAGCTGGCCGGTGGCGTCCTTGCCCTTGGCCAGGCGCACCTCGGGCGTCTCGATGCCGTGGTCGAGGCTGTTGCGCACCAGGTGCGTGAGCGGGTCGACGATGCGCTCGATCAGGCCCTTGTCTAGCTCGGTTTCCTTGCCGTAGGTGTCCAGGCGGACCTGCTTGCCCAGCTTGGCGCTCACGTCGCGGATGACGCGCGGGAAGCGGCTGAACACGTAGTCCATCGGCATCATGCGGATGGACATGACCGATTCCTGCAGGTCGCGTGCGTTGCGCTCCAGGTGGCCCAGGCCGCTGAGGAAGCGCTCGTAGGCCACCGGGTCGAGCATGGTCGCGGCCTGCGTGAGCATCGACTGGGTGATGACGAGCTCGCCCACGAGGTTGATGAGCTGGTCGACCTTCTCGACGTCGACGCGTATCGAGCTGGATTCCTTGGCGGCGGCGGACGAAGCGGCTGCCGTGGTGGGCGCCGAGGGTGCGGGAGAAGGCGCGGGTTGCGGCTTCGCGGCTTCCACGATCGCGGCGGGCTCGGGCTCGGGCTCGGGCTCGGGCGCGCGCGCGGGTGCGGCCACCGCTGCCGGAGCTTCGGCAACCGCTTCGTGCGTGATGTCGATCTGCGATTCGTCGATGACGAAGCAGCAGACGGCGACGATGTCGTCTGGCGAGCAGGTGGTTTCGAGCAGCACTGTGAGCTGGTCGTTGCTGCGCGTGCTCGAGAGCACCTTGCCGAGATTGGCCAGCTCGCCGGTCAGCAGCTCGCATTCGCTTTCCGACAGGCGGGCGAAGCGGACGCGCAGCGCGCCGCCGCCCTTGCCGGCGGCGGCATCGGCCGGCGCAGCCACGGGCTCGGAGGCCGCCACAGGCGCGGGAGCCGGCGCTGGAGCCGGCGCTGGAGCCGGAGCGGGCGCGGGTGCCGCCGCACTTGCGTCACCGCTTTCGAGCGCGAGTTGCTGAAGCACGCCACAGATGTGCGCGACCATGTCCGGGTCCGGCTCGTTGCCTGCCTGGTAGGCGGTGAGTTGTTCTTGCAAGGCGTCCTTCGTTTCCAGGAATGCATCGATCATCCGGCCGGTCAGACGCAGCCGCCCATGGCGGGCGCGGTCCAAAAGCGACTCGAGAACGTGCGTGGTGTTGGTAAGGGCAGTGAAACCGAAAGTCGCTGCGCCGCCCTTGATGGAGTGCGCCGCGCGGAATATGGCGTTGAGCTGTTCGCTGTCGGGGGCGTCGACATCGAGTTCCAGCAGGAGCTGCTCCATCTCGGCGAGCAGTTCGATGGCTTCGACGAAGAAGGCTTGGGTGAATTGACTGAGGTCCATCTCGTGTCTTTGTGTGTTTCTTGTTTTTGTGCCGTCTGCTGCCGTGCATCCGTTCAGTCCGCCTTCGCGGCCGCCTTGCCGATGCGCAGCCCGCCGACGGGCTCCGCGCTGTTCTCGCGCTCGATGCGTTCCTGGGTCCGGTGGTTGAGCAGGATGATGCTGATGCGCCGGTTGATCGGGTTGCGCGGATCGGCCTTGTCCAGGTGCATGCTGTCGGCCAGGCCGATCACGCGCAGCACCTTGCCCTCGGCCATGCCGCCGGCCACGAGTTCGCGCCTCGAGGCATTGGCCCGGTCTGACGACAGCTCCCAGTTGCCGTAGGACCGGTCGTTGGTGTAGACGATGGCGTCGGTGTGGCCCGACAGGGTGATCTTGTTGGGCAGGCCGTTGAGCGCCGGCGCAAGCTCGCGCAGGATGGCGCGCATGTGCGGCACCACGCGCGCGCTGGCCAGCTCGAACATCGGGCGGTTCTCGGTGTCGACGATCTGCAGGCGCAGGCCCTCGGTGGTGATGTCGATGAGGATCTGGGAGCGGAACTGCTGGAACACAGGGCTCTTCTCGATCAGCGCGTCGAGATTTCTCTTCATCTCGGCGAGGCGGCTGGCGTCGGCCTCATCCTCGCTCGCGGTCTCGGTGAGCTTGACCTCGCCCTCCACGTGCACCGGGTCGGCGCCTCCGCCGGGGATCATGCTGGTGCTGAGGCTGGACTTGTCGCCGCCGGTGAGCGCCACGCGCAACGGCATGCGGAAGTGCTCCGCGATGCCTTCGCGCTGCTTGGTGCTGGAGATGGAGAGCAGCCACATCACGAGGAAGAAGGCCATCATGGCCGTCATGAAGTCGGCATAGGCGATCTTCCAGCCGCCGCCGTGCGCGCCGCCGTGCTTGCCCTTGTGGACGTGCTTGAAGATGACTCTTGGCTTGTCGTCGCTCATGATCGCTGGCTGCTCTGTGCTGGCTCGTGCGATGGGCGCGTCAGCGCGCCTTGACTTCGCGGACGTGGTCGTCCAGCTCGGTGAACGAGGGGCGCTCTGTCGAGAACAGCACCTTGCGGCCGAACTCCACCGCGAGCTGAGGCGCGTAGCCGTTGAGGTTGGCCAGCAGCGTGACCTTGGCGCACTGGTAGATCTTCATGCCTTCTTCCACCTTCTGCTCGATCAGCGAGGCCAGCGGCGAGACGAAGCCGTAGGCCAGCAGCACGCCGAGGAAGGTGCCCACCATCGCGTGAGCGATCAGCGCGCCCATTTCGGAGGGCGGCAGGTTGGCGGAGCCCAGTGCGTGCACCACGCCCATCACGGCCGCGACGATGCCCAGCGCGGGCAGCGCGTCGCCCACGCGCGAGAGGCTGTGGCCGGGTACCGCGGCCTCGTGGCGGATGGTCTCGATCTCGTGGTCCATCAGCGCCTCGATCTCGTGCGCATCGGTGTTGCCGCTGATGACCAGGCGCAGGTAGTCGCACAGGAAGACGGTGATGCCCTCGTGCGCCATGATGTTCGGATAGCGCGTGAAGATCTCGCTCTGGGAAGGGTCTTCCACGTCGGTCTCCAGCTTCATCATCCCTTCCTTGCGGGCCTTGGCGAGCAGCTCGTACAGCAGCGCGAGCAGGTCCATGTAGAGCTGGCGGTTGTGCTTGGAGGTGCGCAGCAGCAGGGGCAGCTCCTTGATGGTGGCCCTGATGGTCTTGCCGTTGTTGCCGGCGATGAAGGCGCCCAGCGCCGAGCCGCCGATCATGAGCAGTTCGACCGGCTGGAACAGGACGCCGAAGTGCCCGCCCATGAGGCCGTAGCCACCGAAGACGGCACCGATCACCACGATGTATCCAACCAGAACCAGCACGCGCTTCCCCTATCGCCCAGCGGGCGTCGAATCAACAAACCCCTGGCGGCCATGGCCGCCGGCGGGGCACTTTTCCTAGACGGCGCCGCCGATGTCCATCACCGGCGCCACCGCGACGAGCCCGCCGCGGCGGCGCTCTGGCGCCTTGGGCTTGCGTGCCTTGCCCGCGCGCGAAGGCGGACGGCACAGCACGCACACGTATCCGTTCTTGTTGTCGTGCGCATGCGCCACGAAATGGCCGCCGCAGCGACAGCAGGTGCTCAGCTGCAGCATGTCGCTGTCGAAGAAGCGGACCATGGTCTCGGCGCGGGTGAAGTCGAGCACCACCTCGCCACCGTTGGCCTCGACCTGCTGCGTATAGAGCCGGTAGGCCTTGATGAGCGCGGGCAGCTCGTTCTCGTCCGCCTCGTCGAGCATGAACCGGTAGATGTTGTAGAACATCGACGAGTGGATGTTGGCCAGCCACGTCATGTACCAATCGGTGGAGAACGGCAGCAGGCCCTTGGGCGGAGAGACGCCCTTGAGTTCCTTGTAGAGGCGGATCAAGCGCTCGCGGCTCAGCGTGACCGCGGCTTCCAGGAACTGCAGGCGCGCGCCGAGGCCGATCAGCTCGATCGCGAGCTGGACCTGCCGCACCTCGCCCAGGACGCTCTTGCTGGTCACGCCGCGCTCGCTCCGCGCATCTGCGCCTGCGACTGTGCCTGCGCCTGGCGCGCGGCCATCAGGATCGACATATGCGCCTGCTGCAGCGCGGGCTCCTTGCCCTCGCCGACCACCGCGAACATGGGGCGGTCGTCCAGCCGGAAGCTGCACAGCAGGAAGTTGGACGCGGCCAGCTTCACGATCTGGCTGAGCGACATGTTCGCCAGCAGATCGGCCAGCTCACGGCCCACGCCGAGGCGGAACATGGCCTCGGCCCTGTCCTGCTTCACCAGCTTCTGCGCCAGCAGCATATAGGCCAGATTTATCTCGCCGATTTCCCTCGAAATCACGCCGTTGGCGGTGATGTTGACGTTTTCCATCTCTGATCCCATTTCCGATTCAAAGCTCACTTCGTGCTCCTAACAATCGTGTATACATTATATACACAAAGTTTTACATGTTGAAGTGTTTTGTATGACATGAGGGTAAAAAAGGTAGGAGGCATCTGACAAGGCACTCCTCATCTCCCAATGGAGGCCCCGCGTTTACAGGTGTCAACCGTTTGGGTAACAAATGTTTCAGACGCCACCCAAAAAAGCGCGAATTTATTCGTCAGCAACATCGAATTGATAAACGCTATGGGTTTATTTAGTCCCGATGAAAGACCATTTGAACGAATTTCTCGATTCATGATTTCACATTGGTCCATCTGGTCAATTAGTCGCCTGCGCGACCCTCGAGGCGGTAGATCCACGCCATCACCTCCGCCACGGCGAGGTACAGCTGCGGCGGGACCTGCCTGTCCAGGTCGACCTGCATCAGGAGCTTCACGAGGTCGGCCGACGAGTGCACGTAAAGCCCGTGCTCGCGCGCCTCGCGCATGATCGATTCGGCGACCACGCCATAACCCTTGGCCACGACGACGGGCGCCCGCGTCTTGTCCGCATAGGACAGCGCGACGGCGCTGTTGCGGTTGTCGAGCACCTCGTTCATTGGAATACCTTCGTGCTTCGCACCGCGGTGCGAGCTTGCCTGGGGCGGCCCGGCGCGGCGCTCATAGCGCAACCTCCTTCGCGGCGACCAGCACCTGCTGCAGCTGCAGGCCCGCGGCGTCGAAACGCTTCGCGAGCCGGCCGGTGTCGCCGCGCAGGCGCGCCATGGTCGAAGCCTCGCGCGCGAACAGATGCGCCTGCACGGCCTGGCCGTCGAGGCTCAGCCGCAAGTCGACCTCGCCAAGCTTCGGCAGCTCCAGCGAGACCGTGGTCGACCAGCGGCGCGCACCCTCTTCCTCGGCCACCGCGCCCTCGCGCGCCTCGGACCGGGCCTGTTGTTCTTCCTCCACAGTCCAGCTCATCGGCACGTCGGGCCAGGCATGGCCGTTCCAGCGGAAGACCGAGCTGGCCAGCAGATCGAGCTGCTGGTGCACCAGCGTGACGGCCTGGGGATGGATCACTTCGCCGCCGCGCAATGCCGGCAGGGCCGTGGCGCTGTCGGCCTGGCGCGCGGATTCGCTGGCGCGGTGCGCGGGCATCGAATCGAAGCCGCCGCCGGGCGATGCGCTCTCGGGTTGCCGATAGGCGGCCTGCACCCGCGCCGCGTCGTTCGCCGCGGCTTGCTGTTCCAGAGTCTGCGGTTTGCCTTGCGAGGAGGAGACACCGGCGTCCTGCGGCTGCCCTGCTGTGGCCGGCGCCTGTGGCGCGGCAACGCCCACCGCGCGGGCGCCGTCGCCCTGCACCGCCGGCACCTGAGCTTGCGCCACGAGCGAAGGCAGTGCATCCGGCGAATCGACGATCGCCGCCGTCGATGCGGCAGCCACCACCTGCGACGCGACCGATGCACCCGCCTGCGTCTTCGCGATCACCGGCACCGCCCACTGCGCCTGCGGCTCCTGCTTCATCTGCGCGAGCGTGCGGCCGCCGGCCGTGAACGACGCCAGGTGCGATTCATAGAAGAGCCCGCTGTCCGACACAGCCTGCGCCAGCGTGCCCGCCAGCGCCGCGGCGTTCACCGGCTGCGCGCGCGAAGGCATCAGGGGCACGGCGCCACGCACCGGCCCCGGTTGCGCCTGCAGGTCGGCGAGCACCGCGCCGATGACGCGCGCCGCCACCGACAGCCGCGTCTCCATCGAAGGCTGGGCGCCGGAGCCGGCATGGGGAGTACCGCCGGCAGCGGCACCCGGGATCTGCCTGTCGAGCGCCGCATTGGAAGGCAGCCTGACATCGTTCTCGACCTTGCCGATCGCCACCGCCGGCCCGGGCGCGCCGATGGTGGTCTCGGGCTTGATGCCGAGCACGTCCAGCCGCGGCGCGAGCCTTGCGGCCAGCAGCGCGTCGAGCAGTCCGGCGAGTCCAGTCATGGTGCGGTTTCTTCAGGTCGTCCGGCAGCCGCGCTCAGTGCGGCGGCCCGTAGGCCCTGCCGAGGTTCTTCTGCTGCGTGAGATATCCCATGCGGCTGATCAGGCTCTCGAGCTGCGGCTTGATGAGCCCCGACACCTCGGCCTGGTCGGAACGTATGCGCTCCAGCAGATCGAGCACATGCTCGACCTGCGTCGCGTCCAGCAGCTCGTGGGGCTCGATGGCCTTCAGGCGCTCCACCATCGCCGAGCAGCGGGCTTCGAGCGCGGGGAGCTGGCCCCACTCCTTGGCGCGCGCCAGCACCAGCATCGATGCGATGCCGGTGGCCAGCTCTTCGTAGCAATGAACGACCTCACTCCGGAATGCCATGTTTTTCTGTTTCTCTTGCGGTTGCATTTCAGCCACGGGCCCGGTCGTCGATCTCCCGCCAGGCGGAAGCGATGTTCTCGAGCAGCCGGTCGGCCTCGTCCAGGGCCAGCACGTCGTTGTGCAGGTTGGCGCGGAACAGCCGCTGCACGATGTAGTCGTACAGCGCCGAAAGGTTGGCCACCAGCTCGGCGCCGGCCTCGCCGGCCGCCTGGGCGTCGAGCCCGGCCTTCAGGCCGTTGTCGACGATGCCGATGGCCTTGGAGATCGCGTTGCCCTTGGCTTCGGTGTCGCCGGCGGCCATGTGGTGGCGCGCCATGCCGATGGCGGTCTTGGCGCCATCGAACAGCATCGTGATGAGCTGGTGCGGCGACGCGCTCATCACGCTGGTCTCGACACCGAGGCGCGCGTAGGCACCGGCACCTGTGCGCATGTTGTGGGGGGTGTACATCGGCTGGTGCTCCAGGTTCCGCGTGCCTTGCGTCCTACTTGGACTGCTTCGACATCGCGTCGAACTGCTGCGTGAGGTAGTTCTTGGTGTTGTTCAGGTTGTTGATCAGCACGTCGAGCTGGTTGAACTGCTTGCGATAGCGGTCGACCGTGGCGTCCACGCGCAGTTGCATCGCGTCGTACTGGGTGTCGAGTTCCTTGATGGTCGCCGTCACGCCGTCGCTGGCCACCTTCAGCGCGCCCTTGGTCACGTCGTCCACCAGCGCGTCGATCTGCTTGCCGTAGCCGGCCTTGCTGCCGGTAGCGCTGGAGAACAGGTTCGCCACGCCCTTGAGGTTGTTGGCCAGCGCCTTGTCCAGCTTGTCGGAGTCGACCGCCAGGGTGCCGTCCTTCTGGAAGGACACGCCGATCTCGGTCAGCACCTTCATGTCGTTCGTGCCGCCGGACTGCGGCGCCACGAGCGCCTGGCGGATGCGCGTCTGCAGGTTGCGCAGCGTGCTGTCGCCCACCAGCGCCGCGGCGGTCTTGGTGTCGGCGTCGTACGCGGTCAGCGTCTTGGCCGTGCTCTGCAGGCTGTTGTAGGCCTTCACGAAGTCGTTGATGGCCGTCTTCACGCCGGCCGTGTTCTCCTTCATGGACAGGCCGGTCTTGCCGGTGCCCACCAGCGTCAGCGTGGCGCCCTGGATGGCTTCCTTCACCGTGTTGGTCGGGCTGGTGACGTCGATGCCGTTGACGTTGAGCTTCGCGTTCTGCGCCGCCGAGGTCTGCTTCAGGCTCTGCGCGCCGGCGGGGTCGTTGTTCAGCAGGCCCTGCAGCGCCGCGTCGCCGTCGACCGCGATGCGCATGCTCGACTTCTCGCCGGTCTGCGTCGAGGTCAGCACCAGGCGGTTGGGCGTGCCGCTGCCGTCGTTCACGATGCTGGCCGTGACGCCCGCGTTCGCGCCGTTGATGGCGTTGCGGATGCCTTCCAGCGTATTGTTGGTCGAGTCGATGGTGATCGACTTGGCGGGCCGGCTCGCGTCGGCGGTGAAGGTGGCGCCGCTGTACTGGCCGGTCGCCGGGTCGAGCGTGCCGCCGGTGATGGCGCCGAAGTCGATGGTGATCTTGCCGGTGCCGATGGCGGCCTTGGCGTCGGCCTGGCCCGCGCTCACCAGCGTCTGCGACTGCGCGATCTGCGACACGTCGATGGTGTAGTTGCCCGCCGCGCTCGTGTCGGTGGCGGTTGCCGACAGGATGCCGCTGACGGTGGGCGTGCCCGTCACGCTCTGGAAGAACGTCGGGTCGCCGAGCTTCTTGGCCGCCGCCTGCAGCGTGGAGAGCGCGCTCTGGATCGTGCCGTAGGCCGACAGCTTGCTCGTGTAGCTCTTGGCCTTGGCCTGCAGCGCCACCATGGGCTGCTTCTCGGCGGTCTCGAGCTGCGTGAGCAGGGAGGCGAGGTCGAGGTTGGCGCCGACGCCGAGACTGCTGATGGTTGCCATGTGGATGCTTTCCTGTTTTTCCTTGATTGAGATTGCCGGTGCCCGCGTGCCGGCCTCAGGCCGCGTGGTCCACCAGCAGTCCGTTGCCGTCGTTCATCAGCTTCGCGATGCGCACGACTTCCTCGTTGGGAATCTGGCGGATGACCTCGCCGCTGGCGCGGTCCACCACCTTGACGATGACCATGTCGGTCTCCTTGTCGACCTCGAACTGCAGTCCGACCTCGCGCAGCGCGAGCGACTCGTTCACCTGGCGCACCGCCTGCTCCACCTGGACCGGCGTGGCGCCCTCCTTCGCGTCGTCCTTCTCGGCCGTGGCGGCGGCGGCAGAGGCCGCGCCCGCGGCGCCGCCGACGAGCAGCTGCGTCCACTGGTTGTCCTTCACGGAGTTCGCCGACACGGGGTTCAACATCATTTCCACCTTGCTGTGCTGGGTTCGCTGTTCTCTGCGGCCTCGCCTGGACCGGCATGGCCGCAGGGAACAGCGCAGGCACTCCCGGATTGCGCCAGGGGCCTGCGTCGGCCGGGTCCCAACCCAGGGGAGGGACCCGGCTTTCCTCTGACTTCTCAGTACCTTTCGATCAACGCAGGAGCGACAGCACGCCTTGCGTGGTCTGGTTGGCCTGCGACAGCACCGAGGTACCGGCTTGCTGCAGGATCTGGGCGCGCGTCATGTTCGACACTTCGACCGCGTAGTCGGCGTCCTGGATGCGCGAGCGCGACGAGGACAGGTTGACGACCGTGGTGCCGAGGTTGGCGATCACCGAGTCGAAACGGTTCTGCACAGCACCCAGGCTGCCGCGCAGCGTGTCGACCTTGGCCAGGGCTGCGTCGAGCGCGGCCAGCGGGTTGCTCGTCTTGGTGCCCTTGCTGGTCGTGTCCGTGGTCAGCTTGCCGGCGGAGTTGACGTAGGCCACAGCGCCCACGTCGGCTGCGTACTTGCCCGTGCCGGTCGTCGAGGCAACCGTCACTTCGCCGTTGACTGCGTTGACGTTGTAGCTCGTGGTGTACGACGCGGTCTTGGTCATCTCCTTGTCGTTGTCCATGTACGTGTCGCTGGACTGGCCACCGGCAGCGGCGAAGGTCACGGTCGAGGCGAAGATGCCCGAGCCCAGGTTCACCGTCGAGGCGGCGCCGGCGACGGCGGTCTTCACGTCGTCCTTCGAAACGGTCTTCGTGTAGGTGAAGCCCGAGTTCGCGGCAGCGCCGAAGTTGTAGGTCGTGCCGTTGAGCTGGACGCTGGATGCGCTGGCGGTGGTGTCGCCGCTGGCGAACAGGCCCGACAGCGTGGCGGCCGGAGGAGCGCCGACGTTGTTGGTCGTCAGGTTGCCGCCCGAGAGGTAGGCTGCCTGGCCGCCGATGGTGATCGCGCCGGCGCTGTCCACTTCGAAGTTGGTGGTGCCGCTGACGCCCGTGAAGGTGCCCGAGAACTTGTTGCCCGCGGTCGGCAGCAGCGTGCCGGCGAAAGCCGTGGTGGGAGCACCGGTGGCCACGGCGACGGTGGTCGTGAAGTTGCCGGCGGCGGCGTCGTACTTGTAGGTGGTCGCACCCACGACAGCCGTGTTGCCGTCCTGCATCGCGTCGACGGCCTGCTCGGCGGTCACTTTGGCGAAGCTGGTGGTCACGACGTAGGGGCCCGTGCCGGTGGCGCCGGCCTTGGTCAGGTCGTTGACGTTGGCCTTGGCGTTGGCCGACACGCCCTTGCCGTTGACGTTGAAGCCGTCCAGGCCCAGGGTCTTGGCGCTGATTTCCTGCAGGTCGATGTCGATGGTTTCACCGTCGTTCGCGCCGACTTGCACGGTCAGCTTGCCGGCGTCTGCCGACAGGACCTTCACGCCGTTGAACTGGGTCTGCTGCGAAACGCGATTGATTTCGTCCATGCGCTGGCCGATTTCAGCCTGGATGGAGTCCAGGTCGCTGGCCGAGTTCGTGCCCGTGCCGGCCTGCACTGCCAGTTCGCGGATGCGCTGCAGGTTGTTGTTGACTTCGGTCAGGGCGCCTTCCGTCGTCTGGGCGATCGAGATGCCGTCGTTGGCATTGCGGGTGGCTTGCGTCAGGCCCTTGATGTTGGCCGTGAAGCGGTTGGCGATGGCCTGGCCGGCGGCATCGTCCTTGGCGCTGTTGATGCGCATGCCCGAAGACAGGCGCTCGATGGCGCTGTTCAGCGCCGACTGCGACTTGTTCAGGTTGTTCTGCGTGAGCAGGGAGAGGCTGTTCGTGTTGATGACTTGCGCCATGTTCGACTCCTGATTGATGAAAAAAGGTTGTGGACTCCGGCTTTTGGCCGTAACGCTGGACCCGCTTCCACTTAGAGACTCAAGCCATCGTTGACTTGGTTATCGGCGGGGCCCTGCGAACCTTTAGGGGGCATGCACGAAAAAGTTGCGCGCCCCTCTCCACATCACCCGTTCACCCCTCAAGCCTGCAGGTTCATCACTTCCTGGTAGGCGGTCACGAGCCGGTTGCGAACCTGCAGCCCGGTCTGGAACGCGACGTTCGCCTTCTGCATGTCGACCATCACGTCGTTCAGCGCGACGCCGGGCTTGCCCAG
Organism: Variovorax sp. 350MFTsu5.1; assembly: GCF_048302515.1. NCBI lineage: Bacteria > Pseudomonadati > Pseudomonadota > Betaproteobacteria > Burkholderiales > Comamonadaceae > Variovorax > Variovorax sp. 350MFTsu5.1. The sequence continues at coordinate 5,271,138 of NZ_CP157620.1, forward strand.
CTCGAAGGACTCGGCCTGCGCATAGGCCTGCTGCTGGGCGCCGCTGATGTTGGCGAGCGAGCGCTTGAGTTCGGCCGCGAAGCCGCCGGCTTCGGCCGGGGCTGCCGTCTGCGGCGCGATGCCCGTCTGGACCGCGGTGGCCCGCATCTGCTGCAGGACCGATTCGATGGCGCTGATGGACATGGTGATCCTCTTCCTCTTGTTTGTCTGAACACTTCTGCGTGACTTGACACGGAGGGACCAGGGCCCTCCGGCTGGCTTGCAGCGTATCAAGGGAAGACCCCGATTCAAGCGCGCAACTGAGGGCGAAAACCCCGGCTGTTCGGCCATTCGAATTCCGGGTGACTGCTGACAATCGTCCGCGAAACGAACAGGCCGCGGACGACATCACCGGCCATCCGGAATGAAATCTCTAAACCGAAATTCCTCTCCCACCATGGCCATGGCCGCGACGAGGGCGCACCCATGAGCACGGCTGCGCCCGCGGACGCGCTGCCCCAGTCCGGCAACGGCCAGCCGGCCCTGCTCGACCGCCTCCGCGCGCAGCCGAGGCTGCCGCTGATCATCGGCGGCGCGGCCCTGGTGGCCGCCGCGGCCGCGTTCATGCTCTGGAGCCGCGGCCCCGAATACAAGGTGCTCTACACCAATGTGTCGGACCGCGACGGCGGCGCGATCATCGCGTCGCTGCAGCAGATGAACGTGCCCTACAAGTTCGCCGAAGGCGGCGGCGCGATCCTGATCGCGGGCGACAAGGTGGCCGAGACCCGCCTCAAGCTCGCGGCGCAGGGCCTGCCCAAGGCCGGCGGGGTGGGCTTCGAACTGATGGACAACCAGAAGTTCGGCACCAGCCAGTTCGCCGAGCAGGTCAACTACCAGCGCGGGCTCGAAGGCGAGCTGGCGCGCTCCATCGAATCCATCGGCGCCATCGAGTCGGCCCGGGTGCACCTGGCGCTGCCCAAGCCATCGCTCTTCGTGCGCGAGCAGAAGAAGCCCTCGGCCTCGGTGGTGCTCGCGCTGGCACGCGGTCGCAGCATCGATGAAGGCCAGGTCAGCGCCATCGTGCACATGGTGTCCAGCAGCGTGCCCGACCTCGACGCCAAGAGCGTGACCGTGGTGGACCAGCGCGGCAACCTTCTTTCTTCCGCGCGCGGCGCAGACCGCGGGCTGGACGTAAGCCAGCTGAAGTACGCGCAGGAGATCGAGCAGGGCTACATCCGCCGCATCGAGGCGATCCTGCAGCCCATCGTGGGCGCGAACAACGTGCGCGCGCAGGTGGCAGCGGACATCGACTTCTCTGTGGTCGAGCACACCGACGAGAAATACAAGCCCAACCAGGACCCTTCCCAGGCCGCCGTGCGCAGCCAGCAGAGCAGCGAATCGGCGCAGCACGGCGGCGGACAGCCCGGCGGCGTGCCAGGCGCGCTGTCGAACCAGCCGCCGGTGAACCCCGTTGCGCCGATCACCGGCCCGAGGGCACCGAACGCACCCGGAACCCCGCCCGCCCCCGGAACCCCGCCCGCCCCCGGAACGCCCGGCGCACCGGGTGCCCCCGGCACCGCCACCGCATCGACGACCGCGGCGCCCACCGGCCCGAGCAGCTCGCGCAAGGACACCACCACCAACTACGAGCTCGACCGCACCATCCGCCACGTGCAGCAGGCCGCCGGCGGCGTGAAGCGCCTGTCGGTCGCCGTCGTCGTGAACAACCGCGACGCGGTGGATGCCGCGGGCAAGACCGCCAGCCGCGCGCTGACGCCGGCCGAGTTGGAGCAGATCCGCAACCTCGCGAAGGAAGCCATGGGCTTCAGCCAGGAACGAGGAGACTCGCTCAACGTGGTGAACAGCGCCTTCGCCCGTGACACCGACAACGCTCCCGCGCCCGAGGTGCCGTTCTGGCGCGACCGCGAGAACCTCGACCTCGCCAGGATCGCCGGCCAGTACCTGCTGTACGCGCTGCTCGCGCTCTTCGCCTGGTTCGCGGTGCTGCGCCCGCTGATGCGCAAGCACCTGGCGCCCCCGCCCGCGCCGGCCGCTGCGGAAGCCCCGGCCGTGGTGGCCGCCGCCGCACCGGATGAGAACACGCCCTCCGCCGAGGAGAGCCTGCGCGAACGCGAGGCCAACCGCCGCAAGGCCGACATGGAATACGCCCACCAGACCGCCGACAAGGACCCGAAGGTGGTGGCGGCGCTGATCCAGCACTGGATGAACAACGATGAGTAGCGAACAGGGAACACGCAAGAGCGCCATCCTGCTGATGGCACTGGGCGAAGACCGCGCGGCGGCCGCGCTGCACCAGCTGCCCACCTCCGAGGTGCAGGCGCTGGGCCTCGCTATGTCGAAGCTCACCTCAGTCTCGAAGGAAGAGCTGGCCGAGGTGCTGGCCGAGTTCCGCAACGAGACCGAGCAGCTCTCGGCACTGCACCTGGGCTCGACCAGCTACATCCGCGCAGTGCTGCGCAAGGCGCTGGGCGAGGACCGCGCCAGCAACCTGCTGGAAGACATCCTGCAGCCCGACGAGCCGCACGGCGGCATCGAGCGGCTCAACGAGCTCGAGGCCGGCGAAGTGGCCGAGCTCATCCGCGACGAGCACCCGCAGATCCTCGCGACGCTGCTCGTGCACCTGGACCGCATGAAGGCCTCCGAGGTGCTCGAGAAGCTGCCCGCGCGCCTGCGCCACGACGTGATCATGCGCGTGGCCACCTTCGGCGGCGTGCAGCCCTCGGCCCTGAACGAACTGACCGACGTGCTCACGGAGATGCTCGCGGGCCAGGGCCTGCGCCGCAGCCGCCTGGGCGGCGTGCGCACCGCGGCCGAGATCGTCAACCTCATGAGCACCAGCGTGGAGGAAGAAGCCATCGCCCACGTGCGCGAGCAGGACGAGGCGCTGGCGCAGCGCATCGTCGACGAGATGTTCGTGTTCGAGAACCTGCTGGGCCTGGAAGACCGCAGCATCCAGCGCCTGCTCAAGGACATCGAGAGCGACTCGCTCATCATCGCCCTCAAGGGCGCGCCGATGGAGCTGCGCGACAAGTTCCTCAACAACATGTCGCAGCGCGCCGCCGAGACGCTGCGCGAGGACATGGAGCTGCGCGGACCTGTGCGCGTGTCGCAGGTCGAAACCGAGCAGAAGGCCATCCTGCAGGTCGCCCGCCGCCTGGCGGAGGCCGGCGAAATCGTGATCGCGACGCCTGGCACCGATGAGTTCGTCTGATTCCAACGGCAACTTCGGCGGCTTCGGCGAATCGCGCGAGCGGCTCGCCGCCATCCACGCCGCCGCGCGCCACGCCGCCGGCGGGCCGAGGACCGAGCGCACGCAGCCCAACCCGCCCGCGCTCTCGGCATGGGAGCGCTGGGAGATGGGCACCATCGACGGCAGCCCTCGCACGCCCACAGCCGCCGCCCGCAAGACGGCGGCCGAACGCCGGAACACCGCGCCGCCACCGCCGCCGCCCGCACCCAAGATCGACCTCGCCGATCTCGCGCGCATCCGCAAGGAAGCCCGCATCGACGGCGAAGCCGAGGGCCGCGCCGCCGGCCTTGCCGAAGGCCGCAAGGTGGGCCACACCGAGGGCCTGGCCACCGGCCTCGCGGCCGCCACCGCGCATGCCGAGCGCCTGCGCGCGCTGGCCCGGTCGCTGCCCGACGCGCTGCGCCGCGCGGAAGAGGAGCTTTCGCAGACGGTGCTCGCGCTCGCGCTCGACGTGGCGCGCCAGGTGGTGCACCGCACGCTCAAGGCCGAGCCCGAATGGGTGCTGCCCGTGGTACGTGACCTGCTCAACACCGAGCCGGCCCTGCGCGGCGAGCCGCGTCTCTTGCTGCACCCCGACGACGTGGCGCTGGTGAGAAGCAGCCTCGGCGAAGAGATCGAAGCCGCCGGCTGGCAGATGCGCGCCGACGACACCATCACCCGCGGCGGCTGCCGCGTGCAATCGGCCACCGGCGAACTCGACGGCACGCTGGAAACGCGCTGGAAACGCGTGACCGGCGCCCTCAACGGCGACGCCGACGGCCGGTCAGAAGCCCGTTGAGAGCCGCCATGCAGGCCACCGCCCCCAACCCCCATCTGCAGTCGGTGCTCGCCGCGCTCGAAAAAGCGCGCGCCAATGTGGCGGGCTGCGAAACCACCATCGCCTCGGGCCGCCTCACGCGCGCCGTGGGCCTGGTGCTCGAGGCCGTGGGCCTGCAGCTGCCCGTGGGCAGCGACTGCCTGATCGAGCTGCCGCCGGGCCATGCGCAACGGCACGCCGAGGCCGAAGTGGTCGGCTTCGCGGGCGACCGGCTCTTTCTGATGTCGCAGACCGAAGTGGCGGGCCTGCTGCCCGGCGCGCGCGTGTATGCGCGGCCCGGCGCACCCGAGCCCGATGCGGCGGGAACCGTCGGCGGCGGCAATGCGCACACCAAGCGCCTGCCGGTCGGCGAAGGCATGCTCGGCCGGGTGGTCGACGCGGCCGGCCGTCCGCTCGACGGGCTGGGCCCGCTCGACATGGCCCGCAAGGTGCCGCTGAGCTCGCCGCCCATGAACCCGCTGACGCGCGCGCCGATCGATTCGGTGCTCGACGTGGGCGTGCGCGCCATCAACGGCATGCTCACCGTGGGCCGCGGCCAGCGCATGGGCCTGTTCGCCGGCTCGGGCGTGGGCAAGAGCGTGCTGCTGGGCATGATGGCGCGCTACACCAGCGCCGAGGTCATCGTGGTCGGCCTGATCGGCGAACGCGGCCGCGAGGTGAAGGACTTCATCGAGAACACGCTGGGCGAAGAGGGCCTGGCACGCGCGGTGGTGGTGGCGGCGCCGGCCGACAACTCGCCGCTGCTGCGCCTGCAGGGTGCGGCCTACGCGACCTGCCTGGCCGAGTACTTCCGCGACCGCGGCAAGGACGTGCTGCTCATCATGGACTCGCTCACCCGCTACGCAATGGCGCAGCGCGAGATCGCGCTGGCCGTGGGCGAGCCGCCGGCCACCAAGGGCTATCCGCCCTCGGTGTTCGCCAAGCTGCCGGCGCTGGTGGAGCGCGCCGGCAACGGCGAGCGCGACGCCAACGGGCGCGGCGGCTCCATCACGGCCTTCTACACGGTGCTTTCGGAGGGCGACGACCAGCAGGACCCCATCGCCGACTCGGCGCGCGCGATTCTCGACGGCCACGTGGTGCTCTCGCGCACGCTGGCCGAGGCCGGGCACTACCCGGCGATCGACATCGAAGCCTCCATCAGCCGCGCCATGACCGCGCTGATCCCGTCCTCGCAGTTCGACACCGTGCGCCGCTTCAAGCAGATGCTCTCGCGCTACCAGCGCAACCGCGACCTGATCAGCGTGGGCGCCTACGCGCCCGGCCACGACCTGCAGCTGGACCAGGCGATCGCGATGTACCCGCGCATCGAGGGCTTCCTGCAGCAGTCGATGGACGAGCGCACGGACTATGCCGAATCCATCGCCCGCCTGGAAAACCTGTTCGAAGGCGAGCCGCGCACACCCACTCCGCAAAGAAGCAAAAGATGACACGCAAGCTCCCTCTCGGCATGCTGATCGACCTGGCGCACACGCAGACCGACGACGCCGCGCGGCGCCTGGGCGCGCTGCAGAACGCGCACCTGGACGCCAGCCAGAAGCTCGACCTGCTGCTGCAGTACCGGCAGGACTACCACGAGCAGCTCGACGCCCTGATGCGCGACGGCCTGCCCTCCTCGCAGTGGCGCAACTACCGCAACTTCCTCGGCACGCTGGACAACGCCATCGAGCAGCAGCGCGCCATTGCCGCACAGACCGGCACCCGGCTGGACCACGGCCGCGACGACTGGCAGCAGCAGCGCCGACGCCTGAGCTCCTTCGACACGCTGGCCGAGCGCGTGCGCATGCAGGAGCTGATGGCCGAGGCCAAGCGCGAGCAGCGCGACAGCGACGAGCGCGCGGCGCGCAAGTTCTTCGACCGCGCCTCGCATCCGACCCTTTGAGAAACAGAAACATCCGCACGCAGGACCCGACATGCCTTCCATGATCATGCCCCCCGTCACGACGAATGCCGCAGCACAGCCCGCGGCCGCGCAGGCCGCCTCGCGCGGGCGCGGCGCGGACGAGGCGCAGGGCCCAAGCTTCGGCGCGGCGCTGGAGCGCTCGCGCGCCAACGGCGGCGGCCAGGCCGGTACGGCGGAGAAGGACGGCAGCACGTCGGACGTGGCCGCCATCGACCGCAAGGCCGCGCGCAAGCCCGGCGCGGATGAGGACACGAAGAAGGAAGACGCTCCGCTCGCCGACCCGAACCTCGCATTCCTCGCGCAGGCGAACTCGCCGCTGCACGCGCTGACGCTCGCGGGCCGGTCGGCGGCGCAGGCGGCGGGCGAAGGCACTGCCGACGGGCTTGCGAAGACGACGCCGGCAGACGCCACCACCGACGTGGCTCTCGATCCGGCCCTGCAGGCGCTTTCGGCGAAGACAGCCGCCGGCACGGCCGCTGTCGCCGCCGATGCAGCGGACACGGCCGAGGCCGCGGCCAAGGCCGCGAAGGAGGCCGTCGCGCAGAAGCCCGCCGCAGCCGCCGCGCAAGCCGCGCCCCTGCAAGCGGATGCCGCGCCCGCCGGCTCGCTGCACGATGCGGCCCGCGCCGCCATCGCGGCGCAGACCATGGCCGTGGGCTTCGCGAAGCCGGTATCCGCCCCCGCGAGCCCATCCGTGGGCACCGCAGCGACCGGCCGCGGCCCCGCATCGCGCGCGCCCATCGGCACCACCACCGCCGAGCAGCTCGCGAGCGCGGCGCAACCGGCGACAACAAACGATGCGCAGGCCGCCAAGGCCACCGTGGCTGCAAGCCCTGTCGCCGCCACGACCGATGGCGCGGACAGCCAGCCCGCCATCGACCCCGTCGCGCTGCAGCAGCCAGCCGCGGTGACGGCGTCGTCCCCGGAGCGCGCGGGCGACACCGCGGCCGCCGCGCGCGCCCCGGCCCACACCATCGCGCCCGAAGTCGGCAGCGACAAATGGGCGCCGGCCCTGGGCCAGCAACTGCTGCGCATGAGCGCCAGCGGGCACCACACGGCCGAGCTCAACCTGAACCCGGCCGGCCTCGGCCCGCTGAAGGTCACGCTGTCGATGGGCGACAACCAGGCGCAGGCGATGTTCGTCTCGGCGCACGAGAGCGTGCGCAAGGCCGTCGAGGCCGCGCTGCCGCAGTTGCGCAACTCGCTGTCGGAGCAAGGCATCACGCTGGGCCAGACCTCGGTCGGCGCGGAAACGCGCCAGCCCAACGGCAACGACGCCGCCTTCGCGCAGCAACAACAGGGCCAGCAGCAGGGCGCGGCGCGGCAGCAGGCCACGGCCTCCTACCCCGGCGCCGGACGCACGGCGGCCGGTGCACCGGCGCCCGCCGTCGCCGCCACGCGCCCCGCCGCCGCCAACTCGCGCTCCGGCATCGACACCTTCGCCTGAGGCAGCGAGGCACGCAGCAACCCATCTTCACCCCCCGCCCCGCGACGGCGCCCCATGGAAGGCGCCGCGCAATGAACGGATATGAAACGCCTTTGTGCGCTTGTTCGGCCGTTCGTCCGCGAGGGACTTCGAAAAGAATAGACCGGACAAGAAAAACCGCTTCAACATGGCTCCCCCAACATCTGTCGCAAACGCCGCACCGGCCTCCGCCTCGCTGCCCGCCCCGCGCCGCTCATCGAAGCTGCTGATCGGGGTCGTGCTGGCCGTCGGCCTTCTCGCAGCGGCCGGCGCCGCCGCGTACGTCTTCCTGCCGCGCTTCACGGGCGCCGCCTCCACGGAAGCGGCCAAGCCGCCGGTTCCCGAAAAGCCCATCTTCGTGATGCTCGACCCGCTGACGGTGAACCTGCAGGCGGAGGGCCGCAGCCGCTTCCTGCAGATCGGCATGGCGCTGCGCGTGCGCGACGAGCATGCCAAGGCGCAGATCGTCGAGTTCATGCCCGAGCTGCGCAGCCGGCTGCTGGTGCAGCTGTCGAACCGCGCGCCCGAGTCGCTGGTCACGCCGGAGGACAAGGCCAGGCTGGCCGAGGAAATCCGCACCGCGCTGAACGCACCGCTGACGCCGCAGACGCCCGAGCTGGGCATCTCCAGCGTCTCGTTCAACATCTTCGTCGTGCAGTGAGCACCACGTCACCATCCTCCGGACGACAAGCGATCCATGGCGTATGAACAGGTGCTCTCGCAGGACGAGGTCGATGCGCTGCTGCAAGGCGTCACCGGCGACGTCGACCAGGCGCCCCCTCCCCCACCGCCGAAGGACGGGCTGCCCGCCTACGACCTCGGCGCGCCCGACCGCGTGGTGCGCAACCGCATGCACACGCTGGAGGTCATCAACGACCGCTTCGCGCGCGGCCTGCGCAGCGCGCTGCTGAACTTCATGCGGCGCAGCCCCGACATCTCGGTGGGGCCGGTGCAGATCCAGCAGTTCGGCGAGTTCGTGCGGCACCTGCCGGTGCCCGCGAACATCAACATGATCCACATGAAGCCGCTGCGCGGCACCGCCCTCTTCGTGTTCGACCCGAAGCTGGTGTTCCTCGTGGTGGACAACCTCTTCGGCAGCGACGGGCGCTACCACGTGCGCGTGGAAGGCCGCGACTTCACGCGCACCGAGCAGCGCATCATCAAGCGCCTGCTCGACCTGTCGCTGCAGTGCTACGGCGAGGCGTGGCAGCCGGTGTTCCCGCTGGACTTCGACTACGTGCGCGCAGAGATGCACGGCAAGCTCGCCAACATCGTCGCGCCCAACGAAGTGGTGATCAACACCACGCTGCAGATCGAGTTCGGCCCCATCGGCGGCTTCCTGCACGTGTGCCTGCCCTACTCGATGATCGAGCCGATCCGCGACCTGCTGTCCAACCCGATCCAGGACGAGGTCGAGGTCGACAAGCGCTGGGTCACGCAGATGTCGCGCCAGATGCAGTCCGCCGACGTGGAGCTGGTGGCCGACTTCGTGACCATGCCCTCGACCATCGGCGAAGTGATGAAGCTGCGCGCCGGCGACGTGATTCCCATCGAGCTGCCGGAAACGGTCGTCGCCAAGGTGGGCGGCGTGCCGGTGATGGAGTGCGGCTACGGCATCTCCAACGAACGCTATGCACTGCGCGTGCAGAACATGATCACCCATCAAGACAGCGACCTGAAGAACGAACATGACTGACAACACATCCTCCGCCGGCAGCGAAGCGGACGACTGGGCCAGCGCGCTGGCCGAGCAGACGGCAGCCACCTCGGCGGCAGCCGCGCCGGCTCCCGCCGTGGCGCCCGCCACCGCGCAGGTCTTCCAGCAGATCCAGGACGCGCCTGCCGCGTCGCCCCTGCCGGCCGGCAGCAACGCCACGGCGGTGGACATCGCGCGCGTGCTCGACGTGCCGGTGCAGCTCACCGCCGAGATCGGCCGCACGCGCATCACCATCAAGAACCTGCTGCAGCTGTCGCAGGGTTCGGTGGTGGAGCTCGACGGACTGGCCGGCCAGCCGCTGGACGTGCTGATCAACGGCTACCTGATCGCGCAGGGCGAGGTGGTGGTGGTGAACGAGAAGTACGGCATCCGCCTGACCGACATCGTCACCCCCTCCGAGCGCATGCAGAAGCTCGCGCGGGCATGAGCCTCCCCACCGTGCCCACGCCCGTCCACGAAGTGGCGCCGGCCGCCGTCGGAGCCTCGGGCCTGCTGCAGGCGGGCTTCGGCATGGCGATGGTGGTGGGCCTGATCTTCCTTTGCGCCTGGCTGGCGCGCCGCTTCGGCCTGCAGCGGCTGGGCGGCGGCCACCTGGTGAAGGTGGTTTCGAGCGCCGCAGTCGGTCAGCGCGAGCGCGTGGTGGTGGTCGAAGTGGCCGACACCTGGCTGGTGCTGGGCGTCACGCCCAGCCAGGTCAATACGCTGCACACGCTGCCGGCGCAGGCCCAGACGCAGACCCAGCAGGCCAGCGCGGCATCGGCATCTACGCCCGCGACTCCCGTCGAACTCTTCGCCCGCAAGCTGCGCGAATCGCTCACCGGCAAGACGCAGCAGCCTCGGCAACACCACCCCGCCCCATGACCCGCCCCGCATTGCGCCGCGGCCTGCGCGCCGCGCTGCTGCTGCTCGCCGCCGCCCTGGTGCCCGCAGCCGCATGGACCCAGGGCCTGCCCGGCATCACCAGCACGCCCGGCCCCGGCGGCAGCCAGACCTGGTCGCTGAGCGTGCAGACCATGGTGCTGCTGACTTCGCTCACCTTCCTGCCCGCGCTGCTGCTGTCGATGACCAGCTTCACGCGCATCCTCATCGTGCTGGGCCTGCTACGCACCGCCATCGGCACGCAGACCTCGCCGCCCAACCAGATCCTGGTGGGGCTGTCGCTGTTCCTTACCTTCTTCGTGATGGCGCCGGTACTCGACAAGGCCTACGACGAGGCCTACAAGCCCTTCTCCGAGAACAGGATCAGCGCCGAGAAGGCCATGGAGCGCGGCATCGCGCCCTTCAAGACCTTCATGCTCAAGCAGACCCGCGAGAGCGACCTCGCTCTCTTCGCACGGCTGGCCAAGGTGCCTGAGATGCAGGGCCCCGAAGACGTGCCTCTGCGCATCCTGCTGCCTTCCTTCGTCATCAGCGAGCTGAAGACGGCCTTCCAGATCGGCTTCACCATCTTCATTCCCTTCCTCATCATCGACCTCGTGGTGGCGAGCGTGCTGATGTCCATGGGCATGATGATGGTGCCGCCGGCTTCCATCGCGCTGCCCTTCAAGCTGATGCTCTTCGTGCTGGCCGACGGCTGGCAGCTGCTCATCGGCGCGCTGGCGCAGAGCTTCTACCTCTAGGGCACGACCGGAGATGACACCCGAATCCGTCATGACCATGGGCCACCGGGCCATGGAGATCTCGCTGCTGATCGGCGCGCCGCTGCTGCTGGTGGCGCTGGTCATCGGCCTGGTGGTGAGCATCTTCCAGGCCGCCACGCAGATCAACGAGGCCACGCTCTCCTTCATCCCGAAGCTGCTCGCGGTGTTCGCGACGCTGGTGGTCGCGGGCCCGTGGATGCTCGACCGCATGCTGGACTACATGCGCGCGCTGTTCTCGGGCATACCGCAGCTGCTGGCCTGACGGGCTCGCCTTCGACGTGACGCCGTCGATCGTCTCCGTCACCTCGGCCCAGCTCGAGGGCTGGATCGTCGCCTTCCTCTGGCCTTTCGTGCGCATGCTGGCGCTCGTGAGCACCGCGCCCGTCTTCGGCGAGCCTTGGGTGCCGCGCCAGGTGAAGGTGGCCATGGCCGCCATGCTGGCCTTCGTGGTCTCTCCCACCATCGGACCGATGCCCGCCGTGCCGGTGGTGTCGGCGGGAGGCATCTGGATCATCCTGCAGCAGGTGCTGATCGGCGCGGCCATGGGCTTCAGCATGCGGCTGGTGTTCGCGGCAGTGCTGGCGGCGGGCGAATACATCGGCCTGCAGATGGGCCTGTCCTTCGCGTCCTTCTTCGATCCGATGAGCCATGGCAGCACCATGGTGGTGGCACGGCTGCTGAACATGCTCGCGATGCTGATCTTCCTGGCGCTCGACGGGCACCTGCTGATGCTCAACGCCCTGGCCGAGAGCTTCCACACCCTGCCCGTGGCCGATGCGCCGCTGGCTTCCGGTGGCTGGATGTTCCTGGTGCTGGGCGGGGGCGAGATCTTTTCCAGCGGGCTGATGCTGTCGCTGCCGCTCATCACCGCGCTGCTCACGCTGAACCTGGCCATGGGCATCCTGAACCGCGCCTCGCCGCAGTTCAGCATCTTCGCGGTGGGCTTTCCGCTGACGCTGCTGGCGGGCATCTTCATGCTGCAGCTGCTGATGCCGAACCTGGGCGCCTTCCTGGAGCCGCGCTTCGCGCAGGGCATCGCGGGCATGCTGCGGTTCACGCAGGGGCTGCGGCCCTGATCCAAGGCTCCCGCGAATCCCCGGCTTGCAGCTTCGCCTAGGCTTCGTCCGGTCTGTCGACCATGGAACGGATCTCGCGCCTGCGCCACTGCTCAAGGCGCTGGGTATAGCGCGGCGCAATCCGGTCGAAGTTCTCCCAGCCGTCCTGCGTCATCGCTTCGCCCGGCTTGCGCCAGCTGTTGCTGTCGCCGAACACTTCCTCCGTGTCGAACAGCGCCGACGCCTTCTCGGGCTCCATCAGGCGGTTCATGTAGGCGTGGCAGAAGGCCTCATGCTCGGGGCGCACGTCGTTTCGCCACAGCAATCCGCCCAGGCTGGAAGACAGGAAGGCCAGCGGAGACAGCTCCCGCTGGCGCAGCGCATCGAGCTGGCCGGCGGCCAGCCGGTCTTCCCGCAGGATGCCGTTGAGCGCGCACCAGCTCGCGAAGAAGCCTTCTTCCACGGAATGCTCCGGCTTGCTGCCGGGATAGACGGTGGCGTAGGTCTCCTCCTCGTCCACGCCCAGCAGCATGTGCTTGGGCAGGCCATCGGAGTTCATGGAGACCTTCGCCCGCAGGCCCTCCCCGGGAGCCGGCAGCGTGAAGCGCACTTCCTCCACCGCGCCTTCGACCCGCCGCCTGAAGCGCTCGCCCAGCGCCGCGTCGTCCATCTTCCAGTCGAAGCCCGCGGGCAGCGAACCGCGGTAATTCGGATAGATGAAGGCGGCCGACACCCAGGTGACCCACTTGCGGCCGTCCTTGCGCGGCGGGAAATGCGAGCGCGTGGCCAGGTTCATCTCTGCAATGACTTCGATGCCGAGCTTGCGATTGCCGATGTCGCAGCGGTTGCCCGGCGTCGCGTTCTTGAAGGGCTTCTTGCCGAGGGCTTCCGCAAGCCGGATGGCGGCGGGGTCGTCGATGCGTTTGCCGAGGGCGTCGAGCAGCAGAGGGGTCAGGTCTTGCGAAGTGGTCATGCTGGATGGAGTTTCGGCTTCGAATTGGATTGAAGGCGACGCATTATGGAGGCCGCGGCGTGCCTGCCCCGCACCACCGTCGGGGAGTTCAACCCGCGCCGTGCAAGGCGAACCTGTCCTTGCCCATGCGCTTCGCCTCGTACAGCGCCACATCGGCCTCCCGCATCAGCTCCGCCGGAATGCGATGGCCGGCCACGCCGGAGATGCCCACGCTCACAGTGACGAGACGGCCTTCGATGCGGATGCCGCGCACCTGCTCGATGATGCGCGCGGCCATCGCCTGCGCATGCGCCGTGCCGCCGCCCGTCAGCACGACGCCGAACTCCTCGCCGCCGAGCCTGCCCAAGGCATGGCCGAGCGCGGCCTCCCTGAGCACTGCCGCGACGCGCTGCAGCGCCAGGTCGCCGGCCGCATGGCCGAAGTCGTCGTTGATTTTCTTGAAGTCGTCCACGTCGATCATCAGGAAGCATCCGTCGCCGAGCCGCCCCTGCTCGTGAAGATGCTGGACGTCGGCCAGGAGCTTGCGGCGGTTGGGAATGCCCGTGAGCACGTCCTTGTAGGCGAGCGCTTCTAGCTCCTGGCGCAGTCTCAGGCTCTCTCGGTGCAGCGTCGTGAAGATGACGTTCAGCAGCAGCCCCATCATGATGGTTCCGCAAGGCATCAGCAGGGTCCAGCCGGAATCCAGGCCATGGGGAGTGCCCACCCAGTCGCCGCGCCCCATGATCAGCCATGCCCCTGCGCTCGCCAGCGCCGACAGGCTCAGCCGGGAGAAAAGCGGCGCGCCCACCACCGAGACGATCACGCTCATGGAGATCGCCCACACCTCTCGATCGGGGCTTTCCGACATGAGCATGGAAAAGCCCAGGCAGAGCAGCCAGACGGAGATGATCGAGAAGAACGAAAGGAATCGGGTCGCGCAGCTTGCGGCGATCGACACGACCACGCAGCATGCGAGCAGCGCCAGCTGCCAGGTCGCGTAGTGGTAGCTCGGATCCGCAAGCCACCATGCGGCCGCCCAGAACACGAGCCCCATCAGCTGCGTGCCCAGTGAGATCGGCTTGATGAGCCGGAGATAGTCTTCCAGCCGGGCCCGCTCGTCGATGGATGAATGGCGAAGGATCATGATCGGAGACCTGCAACCTGGTGGTTCACGCCGCTCGCGCGGTCGGATGGACACTGGGAGGACAGCAGCTCTTCGCTCTCAGACCCGTATCGGCCTCGGGCTCCTGAGCGTTCCGTCCGCGCAGAACGCGCCCTTGCGGCGGGCCATCTGGATCAGTTCGTCCATCGGAACCGCCCTGGAGAAAAGGTACCCTTGACCGAAGAGCACGCCCATCTCCAGCAGTAGCGCGGACTGGGCCTCGGTCTCCACGCCCTCCGCGACGAGCGCCGCGTTGTAGCGGGTCGCGCTCTCCAGCGCGAGCGCGACGGCCTCGCGCATGCGCGGCTGGTCAATGCGCGCGATCATGCTGTGGTCGATCTTCACTTCGGTGAACGGAATGGTCGCCAGTGTGGTCAGCGCGGAATAGCCGGTGCCGAAGTCGTCGAGCGACAGGCCCACGCCCGCGCGCTGCAGCACGACGATGTTGGCGCGTACCGTTTCCACGTCGGGCACGTGGCCGCTTTCGGTGATCTCGATGAAGAGAAGCTGCGGCGGAACGCTCAGCAGGTCGAGAAAAGCCAGCACGCGATCGCCGAAGCGCGGAAGCGTCAGCGTAGTCGCGGAGATGTTGACGGCCAGCGGTATCGGGTAGCCTGCCGCGAGGCAGCGCTTGATGTCGCGCGCGACCACCTCCAGGGTGCACCACTCGAATTGCGACAGCAGCTGGTGGCGGGTCGCGATCTCGATCACGTAGGGCGGCGGCAGTGGCTGCTGCTTCACCGACTGCGCCCGCAGCAGGGCTTCTGCCCCGCACACGTGGCGCGTCATCAGGTGGAACTTGGGCTGGTACTGCATTGGCGGGTTCGCCGTGTGGATCCATTCGATCAGCTGGCGGCGCACGTCTTCGTCCTTATCGGACTGCTCCGCGAAGGACGAATGGAAGTAGCGGACCATCTGTTCGTTGCTCTGCAGGGCGAGGCTCAGGTCGCGCAGTATCGAGGCGACGTTGACCTGCGGCCCCATCCGCGCGTTCGAGACACCGATGCGCAGCTGCAGCTGCATGTAGGCGACATGGGTGTTGCGCAGCGCCGCCATCGCTTCCGCCTGCACCCTCAGCGCCATCTGCTCCTGCTCCATCCACTCCAGCGACACGCCCTGCAGCACGACGATCAGCGAAAGATCACTGAACTGATAGATCCGGGGCTTGAAGGCTTCCAGCGTCCGGCCGGCCTGCCCTTGGGTCAGACTCGAGGAAAGCTCGCCCCAGAAGTGGTCCGTCCAGTCGTGGCCGAGGGCGCGCACCATTTCCTTGAGATTCGCGACCTGGAAGGTCATCAGCACATGCTGCCTGTCGCCGGCCGCCAGCAACTCTTCGAGGAATTCCCCGAGCGCAAGCCGGTTCGGAAGCCCGGTCAGCAGGTTGGTGTGCGACATGGAGAGCGCACGGGCATGAGACTCGCGTTCCCTCGCTTCCCTGCGAAGCAGGGCGAGCATGCAGCCGATGATCAGCAGCGACAGCGCGCAGCCGAGGATGCGAAGCGCGAAAACGCGCGCGTTGATGTGCGAAGGAACCAGCGCGAGCACCTGGATCAGCCCGGTGGCGAGCATGGAGAACGCCACCCGCACCAGCCATGCGTTGCGCACGTCGCGCCAGCCGAAGGAGGTGATCGGCTTGTAGCCGATGCGGTAGTGCATGACGATGCCGCCGAGGACCAGCATGGACATGTCGAGCACGAAGGCAGGCGCCTGGTGCGCTCCTCCGAAGAGAAACCGGCCGCCCACGAGCAGCGCCCAGCAGATGCCCCCGCCGCGCCAGCCGCCCAGCATGCCCGCCATGAAGAGCAGGTCGGAGCCGATGTACGGCTTGGACGGCAGGTTCATCAGCTGGAACGCCATCGCGAGCAGCACGAAGCCGGTGAGGCCCAGCGTCCAGCCATAGAAGCTGGCGCGCGCGTTCAGCACCGCCTCGCCCCCCTTCGACACGTTCGACAGCATCAGCACCAAGCTGAAGACGCCCAGCATCGCCGCCGACTGCATCAGCAGAATGGGATAGTTGGCCAGTTCGGCCTTCCACGCGGAAAGAACGAATTCCCACATGCCCGTGCTCCCTGGTTTTCTTGCCACGCTGCCCGCGCCTTCGCGGACACCTCACCTGCTCGTCGTGCCTGCGCTTGCAGCCCTGCGACGCGGCACCCGTCTTACGCCTTCGGACCCGGCGCTCAAGGACTTTTTTTTGTTCTCTTTTTGCTTGTTTGTTGTTTCTTCAAAAGCCGTCGGCCGGATCCCGCGGCGCCCTTTTTCCACGCTACAGGTAATTGAACAACGAGATGCTGTTCAGCCTGGCGAAGGTCATCTGTGTCGCCTGCAGCGAGGACTGGCGCTGATAGAACTCCGCGATCGCGCTGTACGGGTCGAGGTCCTCGATGGAGGACAGGTACGCCTCCTCCTGCAGCTTGCGCGCCGCGCCGCCCGAATCCAGCGCGTCGATCTCGCTCCGGCGCGAACCCACCGACGACAGCACCGTGAGCACGTTGTCGTGCGCGTTCGTCACCTTCACGTTGGCAGTGGCAAGCGCGTTCTGCAGTTTGGCCTGCGCGGCCGCGCCGCCGCCGGCCAGCGGAGTGCGCAGCGCGGTCACCAGTTCGCCGATGGCGGCGAACACGTCGGTGCCGGCGTTCTGCGCGGTGGATACGTCGAAGCTGTCGCCCGCCGCCGGCGTGCCGGTGAACTTGATCTGCACGCCGCCGAAGGAGATGGGCGTGTCCGGCGTGATCGGGCCGGTGGCCGCGACCACGGGCGGCGTGTCCTTGGTCGTCACCGTGTAGTCGGTGGCGCTGAAGGTGATGGTGAAGTCCTTGCCGTAGTTGGGCGCGGTGGCGTTGGTCACGCTCACCGGGCCGAACACGCCGGTGCCGGTGTTGCTCGCGGCGGCCGAGGCCACGTAGCCCGCGCTGCCCTGCACCGACTGGAAGATGGCGCGGCCGTCGTCCGAGGTCGGCATCTGGCGCGCCACGTCGACCTGCATCAGCCGCTGGCCCTGGTCGCCCACGTATTGCACGCCGCCGCCGGCCGCGGTCACGAAGGGCGGCGAGCCGCTCTTGAAGCCCGCGAACAGGTACTGGCCGTTGCCGTCGTCGGTGTTGGCCACGCCCACGAGCTGGTCGTAGGCGCTCTGGATGGCGGTGGCGAGCGATGCGCGGTCGGCATCCGAGATCGTGCCGTTGCCGGCCGCCACGGTGAGCGTCTTGATGTTCTGCAGGATCGAGGTGACCGAGTCGAGCGCGTTCTCCTCGGTCGACA
Organism: Variovorax sp. 350MFTsu5.1; assembly: GCF_048302515.1. Classification (NCBI taxonomy): domain Bacteria; kingdom Pseudomonadati; phylum Pseudomonadota; class Betaproteobacteria; order Burkholderiales; family Comamonadaceae; genus Variovorax; species Variovorax sp. 350MFTsu5.1. The sequence goes on from NZ_CP157620.1 coordinate 5,288,357, forward strand.
GCGCCAGCGACGCACGCTGGCGGCTGGTGGCGTACTGCGAGATCTCCGACAGCGACTGGCTGGTGCCCAGCGCGCGCGCCGCGCCCACCGGGTCGTCGCCGGCCGAGAGAAACCTGGAGTTGGTCGCCAGCTGTTGCTGGACCCTGAACAGCTTCTGCTGCTGCTGGCCCATGGCCAGGACGTTCTGCTCGTAGAAGGATTGGGTGCTGATGCGCATCGCTTTGCCTGCCTTGCCTTGCCTTGAATCTTTGCCTTTGGGGAAGCCGGGAGAATCCGCTATCGGGCTCAGCCCCGGATGCCGAGGATGGCGTCGAAGATGGTCGACGCGGTCTGGATCACCTTCGCGTTGGCCTGGTACATCTGCTGGAACATCAGCAGGTTGGCGGTTTCCTCGTCCTGGTTCACGCCAGAGATCGCCTGCTGGCTGGCCTTGATCTGGCTCGTGACGCTGTCCTGCGTGGTGGCCGCCACCTTGATGGCCATCGCGCGGTTGCCCACCTCGCTCACGATCTGCGAGTACGCGCCGTTGAAGGTCGCGGTGCCATTGGCCATGGTGGTCTTGCGCTGCAGCGCGCCCAGCAGCAGCGCGTTGCTGCCGTCGGACACGCCGCCCGTGTTCTTGCCGATGGTGAAGGTGTCGCCCTGCGAGGGCGCGCCGGTCATGCTGACGGTGACGCCGTCGAAGCTCATCTTCGCGCCGGCGGTGTAGGGCACGGGCGCGCCGGCCGCATAGGTGGTGATGGAGCCGTTGGCCAGCGTGACCGTCACGGCGGAGGTGGCGGGAAAGCCGGTGAGGTTGCCGGTGGTGGCGTCGAAGCTCAGCGTGACCGTGCCGGCCAGCGGCGTGGCGGAATAGCCCGCGTTCACCGTGGCCGCGCCCAGTGCACCGCTGCCCTTGTTGCCGGCGGTGTTGCCGGTGACGATGGGCGAGGCGGCGGCCACCTTGGCGGGGTCGCGTGTCAGCACGTCGAGATCGCGCGCGCCGGTGCGCGTGGGCTGGATCAGGAACGAATCGCCCGCCTGCGCCGTACCGGTGCCGGCCGAGACGCTCACGCCGTCGAAGCTGATGGGGAAGGTGGTGAAGCTGCCCATCGAGGTCTTGTCCGAAAGGCGGGTGACCGTGTAGGTGAGCGTGCCCGCCACGTCGGTGACGCTCACGCTGTAGTCGCTGGCCGTGAGCTGCGAGGCATTCGTCAGCGTGGCGTCGAGTTCGAGATTGCCCGCGTTGTTCGCGTTGGAGATCGCGCCCGGCACGGACTGCGTGAAGAAGTCCTTGCCCAGCGCGCCGTTGAGGTCCACGCCCAGCTTGTGCTGCGCGTTCACCGCGTCGGACACCGACATGGCCAGCCGGCCGATCGCGTTCTGCGTGGGAATGAGGGTATCGCTGCGGAAGGACAGCAGGCCGCCGAGCGAACCGCCGGTGATGGCGCCGTCGGGCAGCTCGGCGGTGTTGCCGGCGAAGCCCTGCAGGGCGATGGCCTTGCGCGTCGGGTCGGCGGCGGAGTTCACCGCCGCCATGCTGGCGGCATAGTCGCCGACCACCAGCGACTGGCCGGTGGCGATGAACACGTTGTACTTGCCATTGTCCTGCTGCAGCACCTTCACGTCCACGATCTGGCTCAGCTGGCTCACCAGCTGGTCGCGCTGGTCGAGCAGGTCGTTGGGCGGCTGGCCGCCGGCCATTGCGCTGATCTGGCTGATCTGCTGGTTGAGGCCGGCGATCTTGCTGGCGTAGGTGTTGATCTGGTCGACGCTGCCCACGATCTGGTCGTTGACCGAGGAGTTCAGGTCCGACAGGTACTGGTCGGTCGCGCGGAACTTGCTGGCCAGCGCCTGCGCCGAGCTGATCATCTGCTGGCGCGCGGCCGGGTCGGCCGGCGTGTTGGCCACGCCCTGCACGCTGGTGAAGAAGCTCTGCATCAGCGGTGCGATGCCCGAGGTCTTGTCGGCCAGCAGCGTGTCGATGCGGTTGATCTGCGTGCTGTTGGCGGCGAGCGCGGCCGAGGCCGACTGCGCCGAGGAGAGCTGCGCCGTGAGGTAGCGGTCGTAGCTGCGCGAGATGGTCGAGACGTTGGCGCCCGAGCCGATGAAGCCAGAGCCGCTGGAGATGGCGCTGCCGGTGGCGATCTCCGCCACCTGGCGGCTGTAGCCCGCGGTGTACACGTTGGCTGTGTTGTGGGCCGTGGTCATCAGCGCGGTACGGGCGACGCCCAGACCGCTCAGACCCGTGTAGAACAAACTTCCGGACATATGGCTTTACCTGTCGATGAGGTGTGTGTGAGTTGGATTGGCACCGATCGCGTCGGTGCCTCAGCGTCTATATCGGCAACGGCCACCGAAAGTTGAGGGCCCTGCCGCTCAGAACTCGGTCCAGTCGCCCTTGCCGTCGCCAGCCATGGCCAGCTGCGGTGCACCCGCGGGCTCCTTGCGCGTCGGCAGGGCCTTGGCGGGACGCTTCGGTGCCGGCCTGGCCGGCTTGGGAATCGGCGTGATGCGCGTGAAGCCCGGCCGCACGGTGGCGACGGCGTTGGCGTCGAGCTTGAAGATGCTGACGGCTTGCACGAGGCTGCTGGCCTGCTCCTGCAGCGATTGAGCCGCTGCGGAGGCTTCTTCCACCAGCGCGGCATTCTGCTGAGTGACCTGGTCCATCTGCGTGATGGCCTGGTTGATCTGCTCGATGCCAGAGGTCTGTTCCTGGCTCGCCGCGGTGATCTCGCCCATGATGTCGGTCACGCGCTTGACGCTGCCCACGATCTCTTCCATCGTGCGGCCCGCTTCTTCCACCTGCTTGCTACCTTCCTCGACCTTCTCCACGGAATCGCCGATCAGGGTCTTGATCTCCTTGGCTGCAGCGGCCGAGCGCTGAGCCAAACTCCGGACTTCCGAAGCCACGACAGCGAAGCCCCGGCCTTGCTCGCCGGCTCGGGCTGCCTCGACGGCCGCATTCAGCGCCAGGATGTTGGTCTGGAAGGCGATGCCGTCGATCACGCCGATGATGTCGACGATCTTCTTGGACGAGGCATTGATCGAGCCCATGGTGTCGACGACCTGGGAGACCACACTGCCGCCCTTGACCGCGACTTCGGAGGCCGACACAGCCAGCTGATTCGCCTGTCGCGCGTTGTCCGCGTTCTGCTTGACCGTCGAGGTCAGCTCTTCCATCGAAGCTGCCGTCTGCTCCAGCGAACTCGCCTGCTGCTCCGTGCGCGAAGACAGGTCCTGGTTGCCCGAAGCGATCTCGCTCGAAGCCGTCGCGATGGTCTCGGTGCCTGTGCGCACCTCGCCCACCACCTTCGCAAGGCTCGCATTCATCTCGCGCAGCGCATGCATCAGCTTGCCCGTCTCATCGCGGCTTTCCACCGTGATGTTCGAGCTCAGGTCGCCCGCGGCGACCGTCTGCGCGACCTCCACGGCGTGTCCCAGCGGGCGCACGATGCCCACCGTCAGGCGCCATGCGAACAGCGCGCCCAGCGCCAGCGCGATCACCGACAGCACCAGCAGCGTCTGCTCGCCGGTCGTGTGATCGGCTTCGATGCCCTTTGCCAACTCGTCGATGCGATCGCGCTGGTAGGCGGCGAGCTTGCCCACGGCCTCCTCGTAGACGGCGAGCGCGGACGCGAACTGCGTGTCGGCCATCACCATGGCCTCCTCGTCCTTGCCTTCGGCCTTGAGCTTGTTGATGTTCCCGATCACCGTCAGCACCACGCTGCGCGGATCGGCGATGGCGGAGTACAGCTTCTTCTCCTCGGGCGAGGTCAGCAGCTCCTCGAGCTTCTTCTGCACCGGGTTGATCTGCGCCGACTTGTCGGCCCGCGCCTTCTCGAAATAGGCGATCGACTTGGGATCGGTCGCCTTGACCATCGCGAAGGAGTTCGCGACCGCGGGCCCGAGCAGCACGGCCCACTGGTTGGCCAGCCGCTCCTTGACCAGCGCGCGCTGCATCATGTCTTCCGTGGCCTTGCCCACGCTCGCCAGCCGCAGCATGCCAGTGGCCGCGATGACCGCCATCAGGAGCAGAACGGCTGCAAAGCCGAGGCCCAGGCGGGTTCCGATTCTCAGATCCTTCAGGTTCATTTGACTTCCTCTTGCTCTATTCAGAATTCGGTCCAGTCGCCCTTGGCATCGCCGGCCATGGCGAGCTGCGGGGCTGCTGCGGGTTGTTGACGGGTGGGCAGGCCCTTGGCGGGGCGCTTCGATGCAGGCTTGGCGGGTTTGGGAATCGGTGTGATGCGCGTGAAGCCGGGGCGCGCGGTGGCCACCGCGTTCGCGTCGAGCTTGAAGATGCTCACGGACTGGACGAGGCTGCCGGCCTGCTCCTGCAGCGACTGCGCCGCTGCGGAGGCCTCTTCCACCAGTGCCGCGTTCTGCTGCGTCACCTGGTCCATCTGCGTGATGGCTTGATTGACCTGCTCGATGCCCGAGGTCTGTTCCTGGCTCGCTGCAGTGATCTCGCCCATGATGTCGGTCACGCGCTTCACGCTGCCCACGATCTCTTCCATCGTGCGGCCTGCTTCTTCCACCTGCTTGCTGCCTTCCTCGACCTTCTCCACGGAATCGCCGATCAGGGTCTTGATTTCCTTGGCTGCTGCTGCAGAGCGTTGAGCCAGGCTGCGAACCTCCGACGCCACGACGGCGAAGCCCCGGCCCTGCTCACCTGCCCGGGCTGCCTCGACGGCCGCATTGAGCGCCAGGATGTTCGTCTGGAATGCGATGCCGTCGATCACGCCGATGATGTCGACAATCTTCCTGGACGAGGCATTGATCGAGCCCATGGTGTCGACCACCTGGGACACGACACTGCCGCCCTTCACTGCCACTTCCGAGGCCGACACAGCGAGCTGGTTCGCCTGACGGGCGTTGTCGGCGTTCTGCTTGACCGTCGAGGTCAGCTCTTCCATCGAGGCTGCCGTCTGCTCCAGCGAACTCGCCTGCTCTTCCGTACGCGACGAAAGATCCTGGTTACCCGAGGCGATCTGGCTGGATGCCGTCGCGATCGTGTCGGTGCCTGTGCGCACCTCGCTCACGATCTTCACGAGGCTGTCGTTCATGCCCTTCAGCGCTTCGAGAAGCTGCCCGGTCTCGTCGGTCGTCCGCGCCTCGATGCGGCTGGTGAGGTCCCCGCCGGCCACCGACTGCGCGACCTTCACCGCCTCCTCCAGCGGACGGGCGACGATGCGCGCGATCCACAGCGCCAGCCCGAGGCCCAGCACCACGGCGCCCAGCAGCAGGCCCAGCACCCAGAGCCTGGCCTGCTGGTGCACGGCGTTGGCGGTCTCGCCGGCGCGGACCGCGCCCGCGAGGTTCACCTGCGTCAGCCTGTCGAGCGCGGCATTCATCTCGCGGCTGAGCTGCTGCGACTTGCCGCGGATCATCGCGCTGGCCTGGTCGGTGTCCTGCGTGTGCGAGATGGCGACGATCTTCCGGTGCTCCAGCTCGTACTGCGCAAGAAGCTTCTCGAATGCCGGGAAGATCTCGCGCTCCTCGGGTTCCGATATGAAGCCCGCGTACTCGGCACGCATCTTCTGCAGCGCGGCCCACGATTCGTCCATCGCCTTCTCGTACGCGGCCATCTCGTTGAACGAACCCGACAGGGCATGCGCCATTTCCTGCGAACGGTAGTTCGCCACCATGCCCTTGAGCTCGAGCAGGGCGCGCGTGGCGGGCAGCCAGTTGGTCGAGAGCTCCGTGGAGGTCTCGTGCACCTTGGAAAGCTGCAGCATCGAGATCACGCCCAGGCAGGCCGTGAGCACGAGGACCGCGACGAACGACACGAGCAGCTTGGTCGCGATCTTGAGGTTGTAGAAAGCTTTGATGATCTTTTCCTTGGAGGCCTGAAGGGCCGATTCGGTGTTCCGGTTTTCTTTGCGGTCCAGGCCCGCGTTCAGAACTCTCGCCAGTCGCCGTCGCCAGCCACGGCCAGCTGCTGCGGGGTCGGCAGCGACGGTTCGACATGGGCCAAGGGTGGCTTTCCGGCTTGCGCCCGGGGCGCGGCATGGCTGCCGCTTGCGTCGAGCTTGAAGATGCTTACCGAGCGCACGAGGTTTCCGGCCTGCTCCTGCAGCGACTGCGCGGCGGCGGAGGCTTCCTCGACCAGCGCGGCGTTCTGCTGAGTGACCTGGTCCATCTGCGTGATCGCCTGGTTGATCTGTTCGATGCCCGAGGTCTGTTCCTGGCTCGCTGCAGTGATCTCTCCCATGATGTCGGTCACACGCTTGACGCTGCCGACGATCTCTTCCATCGTGCGGCCGGCCTCTTCCACCTGCTTGCTGCCCTCCTCGACCTTCTCCACCGAGTCGCCGATCAGGGTCTTGATTTCCTTGGCTGCAGCGGCAGAGCGTTGTGCAAGGCTGCGAACCTCGGAAGCGACGACAGCGAAGCCCCGGCCTTGCTCGCCGGCTCGGGCTGCCTCGACGGCCGCATTCAGCGCCAGGATGTTGGTCTGGAACGCGATGCCGTCGATCACGCCGATGATGTCGACGATCTTCTTGGACGAGGCATTGATCGAGCCCATGGTGTCGACGACCTGTGAAACGACACTGCCGCCCTTCACCGCCACTTCGGAGGCCGACACAGCCAGCTGATTGGCCTGACGGGCGTTGTCCGCGTTCTGCTTGACCGTCGAGGTCAGCTCCTCCATCGAAGCCGCCGTCTGCTCCAGCGAGCTCGCCTGCTGCTCCGTGCGCGAAGACAGGTCCTGGTTTCCTGCCGCAATCTGCTCCGAAGCCCTGGCGATGGTGTCGCTCGAATCCTTGATCTCCACGACGATCGACGTCAGCTGCGACTGCATCTTGCGGATGGAGTGCAGCAGGCTGCCGTCGTGCGCGGCGTCGGCGCTGACAGCCAGCGACAGGTCGCCGTCGGCGATGCGGCCGACCACGTCGGCGGCGTATTGCGGCTCGCCACCGAGCTGCCGCCCCATCAGGCGCGCCACCAGCACACCCAGCCCGACGCTGGCCACGATGCCGGCCAGCGCCAGACCCAGCATCGTCAGCCTGGAGGCCTTGTAGGTTCCGTCGGCCTGCTCGGCGCGCTCGCGTGCATGGTCCTTGCTGTAGGCGACCATGCGCTGGAGCACCTCTTCCAGGCCGCGCGATTCCTTCAGCAGGCGCGTGCTGTCCTCGCTCACCTGGCTGTCGAACTGGGTGCTGTCCAGCGGCTGCTTCTTCAGCAGCGTCACGAAGTCATTCATGCGCGTCGTCAGCGGCCCGATCAGTCCTTCGAACTGGCCGAACAGCTTCGCGCCTTCTTCGGTCTCGCTGAAGAAGGATTTCACCTCGGCCGCGCGCGCCGTGAGATTCTCGATGGACGCCTTGATCTCGTTCGCGCCCGCATTGCGCTCGCCGAGCGTGCCGGCCGACAGCAGCGTCATCTGCGCGCGGCTGGCATACAGCAGGCGGATGTTGGCTTCCTGTACGCCCTGCAGGGCGCGAAGCTCGTTGGCGTAGAGCGCTTCGGTCGATGCGCTGATGCGCCCCATGTGGAAGATGCCGAGCGCACTCACGGCGGCACCGATTGCCGCGACCACGAGGAAGCTCAGGATCAGCCGGACCGTGACGCGAAGGTTCTGGAACCACTGCATTGTCTTGTTTGCCATCTTCTTCTGCCTCATGCCGCCGGTGCCGAGAACGCCAGCCGATGGGCCGGACCGGCAGCGTGGCTGCCACCGAGGCGGAACACGCCCACCACCTGCGACAGGCTTCCGGCCTGCTCACGCAGCGACTGGGCCGCTGCGGAGGCCTCCTCGACCAGTGCGGCGTTCTGCTGCGTCACCTGGTCCATCTGCGTGATCGCCTGGTTGATCTGCTCGATGCCCGAGGTCTGCTCCTGGCTCGCCGCCGTGATCTCGCCCATGATGTCTGTCACGCGCTTGACGCTGCTCACGATCTCTTCCATCGTGCGGCCGGCCTCTTCCACCTGCTTGCTGCCCTCCTCGACCTTCTCGACGGAATCGCCGATGAGGGTCTTGATCTCCTTGGCCGCTGCGGCGGAGCGCTGGGCCAGGCTGCGCACTTCCGAGGCCACGACTGCGAAGCCTCGGCCTTGCTCGCCCGCACGTGCGGCTTCAACGGCAGCGTTCAACGCCAGGATGTTGGTCTGGAACGCGATGCCGTCGATCACACCGATGATGTCCACGATCTTCTTGGACGATGCATTGATCGACCCCATCGTGTCGACCACCTGCGAGACGACGCCGCCACCCTTGACCGCGACTTCGGATGCGGACACGGCCAACTGGTTCGCCTGCCGTGCGTTGTCCGCGTTCTGCTTGACCGTCGAGGTCAGCTCTTCCATCGAGGCCGCCGTCTGTTCCAGCGAACTCGCCTGCTGCTCGGTGCGCGACGAAAGATCCTGGTTGCCCGAAGCGATCTGGCCCGAAGCCGTCGCGATGGTTTCCGTGCCCGAGCGCACCTCGCCCACCACCTTCGCCAGGTTCGTGTTCATCTTCCGAAGCGCTTCCATCAGCTGCCCCGCCTCGTCGCGGCTTCGCACTTCGATGTTCGCGCTCAGGTCGCCCGCGGCCACCGTCTCGGCCACCTGCACGGCCTGCGCCAGCGGGCGCACGATGCTGCGCGAGATGAAGAACGCGAAGACGCCGCCGCTGATCACGACCAGCACGGTCAGCAGCAGCTGCAGGTTGAAGCTGCGGGTGTTGGCCGCGTCGATGGCCTCGCTCATGTCGTCGATGGCCTTGCGCTCCAGCGACAGCAGATCCAGCACGCGGGTCTCATAGGCCTTGGCTGCCGGCTGGAAGATTTCCTTGAAGACGCGCGCTGTCGCCACCGTGTCGCCGCCGGCCTTGGCCTTGCCCACGTCGTCCTTCGCCGTCTGGTACTTCGCCCGCAGTTCGAGGATGGACTTGAGGATCGCTTTTTCCTCCTCCGTCACCAGCAGCTTCTCGACCTTGGAGATGGTCTCGCTGCCCTTCTTCACGCTGTCGGAGATGACGTCGGCGAAGACCACCGGCAGGCTCTCGTCGGTGGTGCGGGCGATCATCGAGGTGCGCGCGATGGCCGAGTAGGTCAGTACGTACCAGTCGGAGATGAGCCGCTCCTTCGCGAGCGGACTGCGCATCATGATCCGCGTGGCTTCCGCGTTGTTGCGCGACGAGACCAACGCGATGGCGGTCGAGACCACGGTCAGGCCCAGGACGATGGCGAAAGCCAGCGCCAGCCGGTTGCCGATGCGAAGGTTGGAGAGGAAGTTCATGATGCGGACATTCAAGAGTGGAAGGTTGAAAACCGGGCCGACCCTGCAGTGCTCCGGCCGTGGTCCTGGCTCAGGCGGTGGCGGCTGCTTCGACCAGTCCCATCTCCTCGCTGGACATGAGCCGGTCGATGTCCACCAGGATCAGCATCCGCTCTTCCAGCGTGCCCAGCCCGATCAGGTAGTCCGCGTCCAGCACCGATCCCATCTCCGGCGCCGGCTTGATCTGCTCTCCCGTCAGCGTGATCACGTCCGACACGCTGTCCACCACCATCCCCACCACGCGGCCGCCGATGTTCAGCACGATCACCACCGTGAACTGGTCGTACGTCGGCTCGCCCAGCTTGAACTTGATGCGCATGTCGATGATCGGAACGATGATCCCCCGCAGGTTCACCACCCCCTTGATGTACTCCGGCGCGTTCGCGATCCGCGTCACCGCGTCGTACCCGCGCAGCTCCTGCACCTTCTGGATGTCTATGCCGTATTCCTCTTCGCCAAGCTTGAAGGTCACCACCTCCAGGCGGCTCACGCCGGTGGCGGAAGAGCCCGAGGCGGCTTGTTGCATGGGATCTCTTGCCTTGTTCAGCATCTTTTCTTCTCCGGTTTGATTGGGGTTGCGTGGTTCTTCAGGCGGGTTCCGCGACGGCCTCTGCGGCCTCGGCCCTGAAGACGCGCACGGCTTTCACGAGGCCATCGGCCTGTTCCTGCAATGACTGGGCTGCGGCCGAGGCCTCCTCGACCAATGCGGCGTTCTGCTGCGTGACCTGGTCCATCTGCGTGATGGCCTGGTTGATCTGCTCGATGCCCGAGGTCTGCTCCTGGCTCGCCGCGGTGATCTCTCCCATGATGTCGGTCACGCGCTTGACGCTGCCCACGATCTCTTCCATCGTGCGGCCGGCCTCTTCGACCTGCTTGCTGCCCTCCTCGACCTTCTCGACCGAGTCGCCGATCAGGGTCTTGATCTCCTTGGCTGCTGTTGCGGATCTTTGGGCCAGGCTGCGGACTTCCGAAGCGACGACAGCGAAGCCGCGGCCCTGCTCACCGGCTCGGGCGGCTTCAACGGCAGCGTTCAGCGCGAGGATGTTGGTCTGGAACGCGATGCCGTCGATCACACCGATGATGTCCACGATCTTCCTGGACGAGGCATTGATCGAACCCATGGTGTCGACGACTTGGGAGACCACACTGCCGCCCTTGACCGCGACTTCGGATGCGGACACGGCCAGCTGGTTCGCCTGCCGCGCGTTGTCCGCGTTCTGCTTGACCGTCGAGGTCAGCTCTTCCATCGATGCCGCCGTCTGCTCCAGCGAACTCGCCTGCTGCTCCGTGCGCGAAGACAGGTCCTGGTTGCCCGAAGCGATCTGGCTCGAAGCCGACATCACGCCCGTCACGTTGGCGCCCACGTCCGCGACGATGGCGAACAGGTTCGCGCTCATCTGGTTGAGCGCGCGCAGCAGCCCGGTGATTTCGTCGCCGCGCCGCACGTCGAAGCGCACGAGATCGCCGCCCGCGATGGCGCGCGCCACGTGCACTGCCTCGTCGAGCGGCCGGAACACGGTACGCACCAGGAACTGGCCCAGGCCCAGCCAGGACAGCGCGAAACCCGCGCCTGCGGCGGCCATGGCGCCTGGCAGCCAGCTCTGCGCACCGGCGGAGGCAACCAGCCGCGACGCTTCCATCCAGCCGAAGACGCCCAGCCCCAGCGACAGCAGCGCCCCCATGCCGGTCGCGCCGAAGACGCGCTGGCGCACGGGAATGCGGCGCAGCCGGGCCAGCGGGTCCTTCCAGCCGCGCGAGACCACTTCGCCCTGCAGCAGTTCGATGTCCTTCGCCCGACCCTCGCGGATGCGGGCATACAGCGCTTCGGCCTCGGCCACCTCGGCACGACCCGGCTTGCTGCGCACGGACATGTAGCCTTGCGTGCGGCCGTCGCGGCGGATGGGCGTGACATTGGCGAGCACCCAGTAGAAGTCGCCGTTCTTGCGGCGATTCTTGATGAGGCCGGTCCAGGGAAGTCCCTGCCCCAGCGTCTGCCACAGGTCGGCAAATGCTTCGGGCGGCACGTCGGGGTGGCGCACGATGTTGTGCGCCTTGCCCATGAGTTCGGCCGCGGTGAAGCCGCTGGCCTCGACGAAAGCGGGGTTGACGTAAGTGATGCGACCCTTCATGTCGGTGCGGGACACCAGGGCGGCGTCCGGCGACAGTTCGTACTCGATGCCGGTGACGGGAAGATTGACGCGCATGGTCCGTTCGTCCTCCCCTCAGGCCGGGATCAGGCGCAGCCGCGCGACCAGGCTCATCCGCACGATCGCCTGATTGATCCACCCGGAGTCCATGGTCAGGGCCATCGGCGTCGGTGCCGCCGCGAAACCCGGGCCGGGCCGAGTGCCGTTTGTCAGATCCTTCAAGCTCATACCTCTTTCTTCCTTCTCTAGCGTGAGACCGGGCCGCCGCATTCGATGGATGCACCAGCACCGTCGTCCTGTTATCGGCACGTGCGCGCCAGAGTTGAGCCCTTTGTTATCAGAAAGTGGTCCATTCGTTAGCGTCGGCGCCGGCCATGGCCAGCTGGCGCACGGGCTCGCCGCCTTTCTCGCTGCCTTCCGGTCCGCGCGCGTAAAGAGCATTCACCGGCTTCGCTATGGGGGTGATGCGGCTGGGACCCGGACGCTGCGCGGCACTGATGCCCGCGCCCTGATCCAGCTTGAAGATGCCCACGGTCTGCACGAGGCTTCCGGCCTGCTCCTGCAGCGACTGCGCGGCGGCGGAGGCTTCCTCGACCAGCGCGGCGTTCTGCTGCGTCACCTGGTCCATCTGCGTGATGGCCTGGTTGACCTGCTCGATGCCCGAGGTCTGCTCCTGGCTCGCCGCGGTGATCTCGCCCATGATGTCGGTCACGCGCTTGACGCTGCCGACGATCTCGTCCATCGTGCGGCCGGCTTCTTCCACCTGCCTGCTGCCCTCTTCGACTTTTTCCACCGAGTCGCCGATGAGGGTCTTGATCTCCTTGGCTGCTGCTGCAGAGCGTTGAGCCAGGCTGCGAACCTCCGACGCCACGACGGCGAAGCCCCGGCCCTGCTCACCTGCCCGGGCTGCCTCGACGGCCGCATTGAGCGCCAGGATGTTCGTCTGGAATGCGATGCCGTCGATCACGCCGATGATGTCGACCACCTTCCGGGACGACGCATTGATGGACTCCATGGTGTCCACCACCTGCGACACCACCATGCCGCCCCTGGTCGCGACTTCGGACGCCGAGACCGCCAGCTGGTTTGCCTGCCGCGCGTTGTCCGCGTTCTGCTTGACGGTGGAGGTCAACTGTTCCATCGACGCCGCCGTCTGCTCCAGCGAGCTCGCCTGCTGCTCCGTGCGCGAAGACAGGTCCTGGTTGCCCGAAGCGATCTGGCTCGAAGCCGTGGCGATCGTGTCCGTGCCGAGGCGGACTTCGCCGACCACCTTGGCAAGGCTCATGTTCATGTGCTTCAGCGCCTGCATCAGCTGGCCGGCCTCGTCGCGGCTTTCAACGCGGATGTCCACGCGCAGGTCGCCGGCAGCCACGGTCTCTGCCACTTCGACTGCATGGCCCAGCGGCCGCACGATGCCCGAGCTCAGGCGCCACGCGAACAGCGCACCCAGCACGACGGCAACGGCAGCCAGCGACAGCAGCATGATCCGGCCTGCGGCATGGTCTTCCGCGATGTCGCGGGCGGCCACGTCGATCTCGTCGTGCTGGTGCTGGTCCAGCCTGTCGACTGCGATGCCATAAGCTGCCAGCGCCTCGGAGAAGGTGGTGTCGACCATCTTCTGCGCTTCTTCGATCCGCCCCCGGTCCTTGAGCGTTGTCAGGTTCGTCACAATCTCGCGCACCCTGGTTCGCGCGACCATGATCTTTTCGTAGAGCTCTTTCTCCTCCGGCGTGCTCAGCCTCGACTGGAACTCTTTCTGGACCGAGGAGATACGCTCCATGCCGGTCGACTGGAGCTTGGCGAAATAGGCTTCGAGCGTGGCATCCGGCGCCTTGATCATGGCAATGGTGGCGACCGAGGTCGACCTGAGATTGCTCTGCCATTCGCCGGCCAGGCGTTCCTTTGCCAGCGCCTGGGTCATCATCTTCTCCGTGGCCTGGCTCACGTTGGCCAGCCTCCATAGCCCGATGCCGGCCATGCAGGCCACAAGCAACAGCATCACCGCAAAGCCCAGCCCCAGGCGTGTGCTGATTCTCAGGTCCTTGAATCTCATACTTCCTCCTCCGATGACAGGGGACGGCACCCATGCTTGCGCGACATGCGCAACACCGTCACCCCGCTATCGGCATCGGAATCTCGGACCTTCAATTTGTTAACTCAGAACTCGGTCCAGTCACCCTTGGCGTCGCCGGTCATGGCGAGTTGCGGGGCGGCCGAGGGCTCCTTGCGCGAGGGCAAGGCCTTGGCGGGACGCTTCGGCGCCGGCCTGGCGGGCTTGGGGATCGGGACGATGTGCGTGAACCCGGGACGCACGGTGGCCACCGCGTTCGCGTCGAGCTTGAAGATGCTCACGGACTTGACGAGGTTGCCCGCCTGCTCCTGCAGCGATTGAGCCGCTGCGGAGGCTTCTTCCACCAGTGCCGCGTTCTGCTGCGTCACTTGGTCCATCTGCGTGATGGCTTGATTGATCTGCTCGATGCCCGAGGTCTGTTCCTGGCTCGCCGCGGTGATCTCGCCCATGATGTCGGTCACACGCTTGACGCTGCCCACGATCTCTTCCATGGTGCGGCCGGCCTCTTCCACCTGCTTGCTGCCCTCCTCGACCTTCTCCACCGAGTCGCCGATGAGGGTCTTGATTTCCTTGGCTGCCGCGGCAGAACGTTGCGCAAGGCTGCGCACTTCCGAAGCCACGACAGCGAAGCCACGGCCTTGCTCACCTGCACGTGCGGCTTCAACAGCAGCGTTCAGCGCGAGGATGTTGGTCTGGAAGGCGATGCCGTCGATCACGCCGATGATGTCCACGATCTTCTTGGACGAGGCATTGATCGAGCCCATGGTGTCGACGACTTGGGAGACCACACTGCCGCCCTTGACCGCGACTTCGGACGCAGACACAGCGAGCTGGTTCGCCTGTCGCGCGTTGTCCGCGTTCTGCTTGACCGTCGAGGTCAGCTCTTCCATCGAAGCTGCCGTCTGTTCGAGCGAACTCGCCTGCTCTTCCGTACGAGACGAAAGATCCTGGTTGCCCGAAGCGATCTGCGCCGAAGCCGTCGCGATCGTGTCGGTGCCCGTGCGGACCTCGCTGACGATCCTGGCGAGGCTTTCGTTCATTTCCCTGAGGGCATGCATCAGCCGGCCGGTCTCGTCCTTCGACGCCACCTCGATGCGCGAGCTGATGTCGCCTGCGGCGACCTTTTCGGCCACCTGCACGGCCTGGCCGATGGGCCGGGTGATGGAGCGCGTGATGAGCCATGCGATGCCTGCGCCGATGAGCACGGCGAAGCTGGCCAGCGCCAGCATCAGGTTGCGCGACCACGCATAGCCTTCGCCTGCCTCCTGGTTGGCCTCCATGGAGCGTCTCTCCTGGTGCTCGGCCATCGCCTCGAGTTCCGCGAGCGCGGCCCTCACGGCGGGCTGGAACCTGGAGATGAAGAGCGCTGTCGCCTCTTCGTTCCTGTTCTGCAGCGCCGCCTCGCTGATCTGCGCATTCAGGGGCACGAGCACTGCCACCTTCTCGTCGATGCGCGCGAGCAGCGCCTTGCCCTCCGGCGTGGCGAGCAGCTTGGCCAGCGCGCCCCGGCTTTCGGTGAAGCGCTCGCGCGCAGCGGCGACCTTCTTCGACTCCGCCCGCATGGCCGCGTCGTCGGTCAGGAGAATCATGTTGCCGTCGAGGATCGCAATGTCGCGGATCGCGTCCAGCATCCTGTTCACCAGGACCACCTTGACGTTGTTGCCGGTGACGATGCCGTTGAGCCGCGACTGGATGTCGGTCATCGCGCTGAGGCCGAGGCCGGCAATGCCTGCCAGCAGCAGAAGGACGGCGGCAAAGCCCGCGCCGAGGCGGGTGCCGATCTTGAGATTGAGAAGCGAATTCATGGGGAAAGGTTTTTTTCGGAAATCTTCGTGTTGACGTGCTCGAGCAGCCGATCCAGCCGGTCGGACACCTTGGCTGCGTCATGGGTGGAACGCGTGACCGATCGCATGACGAGCCAGACGATGGCGACGGCGGTCAACAAGGCCGCCACGCCGAGCACGAACACTGTCTGCTGCGCCCACTCGTAGCCCGCACCGGCCTGGAAGCCGAGACTCAGGGCGATCGCGAGCAGGAGCAGCAGGATGGCGAAGCGCGCGCCGATGCGCAGGGCTCGCCTGGGACTGATACGCGTGCGCATGGGTTTTCAGGCCGGCAGGGCTTCCTCTTGCGCGTCGAGCTTGAAAGTGCTGACCGCGCGCACGAGGCTGTCGGCCTGCTCCTGCAGCGATTGCGCGGCGGCGGAGGCTTCCTCGACCAGCGCGGCGTTCTGCTGCGTCACCTGGTCCATCTGCGTGATGGCCTGGTTGATCTGCTCGATACCCGAGGTCTGTTCCTGGCTCGCTGCGGTGATCTCGCCCATGATGTCGGTCACGCGCTTGACGCTGCCCACGATCTCTTCCATCGTGCGGCCGGCCTCTTCCACCTGCTTGCTGCCCTCCTCGACCTTCTCGACGGAATCGCCGATGAGGGTCTTGATTTCCTTGGCCGCAGCGGCAGAACGTTGTGCAAGGCTGCGAACCTCGGAAGCCACGACAGCGAAACCCCGGCCTTGCTCACCTGCACGTGCGGCTTCAACGGCAGCGTTCAGCGCGAGGATGTTGGTCTGGAACGCGATGCCGTCGATCACGCCGATGATGTCGACGATCTTCCTGGACGAGGCATTGATCGAGCCCATGGTGTCGACAACCTGCGAGACGACACTGCCGCCCTTCACCGCCACTTCCGAGGCCGACACAGCCAGCTGATTGGCCTGCCGCGCGTTGTCGGCGTTCTGCTTGACCGTCGAGGTCAGTTCTTCCATCGAGGCCGCCGTCTGTTCGAGCGAGCTCGCCTGCTCTTCCGTACGCGACGAAAGATCCTGATTCCCCGCCGCGATCTGCCGCGAAGCGACCGCGATAGAGTCCGTGGATGCCTTGATGCGCGTCACCAGGTCGGTCAGCGTGTCTTCCATCTCGCCCATGCCGCGCAGCAGCCGGCCGAAGTCGCCGCCACGCTCGGTTTCGAATTCCTGGCTCAGGTCGCCCGAAGCCACGGTCTCGGCGATCAGCAGCGCTTCGCCGATGGGTTGCACGATGCTTCGCGTCAGCAGCCATGCGGTCGCCGTGCCGGCAACCAGTGCCAGACAGGCGAGCACCACGATCCAGCTGCGGCCCGAACGGTACTTCGCGTCGATGGCGGCGGCGGTCCTGTCGATCTCCTGCTGCTGGAGACTCACCATGGCCCGGATGCTCGCGTCGTAGGCGTCCAGCGCGGGCATGAGCTGCGCGTCGGTCAGCCTGGCCGCGTCTTCCTTGCGGCCGTCGGCCTTGAGCTTGAGGATCTGGTTGCGCAGTTCCACGTATTCGCCGCGCTTCTTCTTGATGTCGGCGCTCAGCGCCAGTTCTTCGGGCGAGGCCAGCACGGCTTCGAGCTTCTTCTGCGTCTCGGTGATGACGGCGCTGGTGGCCGAGATGTTCTTCTGCAGATAGGCCTGCACGGCCGGGTCTTCGCTCTTGAGCAGCGAGAAGGTGCGCACGCTGTTGGTGTTGGTGGCCAACTGCCATGCGGCCGCAAGCCGCTCCTTGGCCAGCGAGGCGCCGGCCATCGCCTGGGTCGCATCACCCACAGCCTGCAGCCGGAGCACGCCGATGCCCGCGATGAGCACCACCAGCGCCAGCACGCATGCGAAGACGACGCCCATGCGCCGTCCGACCGTCCAGTTCTTCATCATGTCCGTGTCTCCTGTCGGAACCTCTGTCTCGTGGTTGTGTGGGTTCGGGCCCGGATCGGACGCTCAGGCGGCCATCTTCTCGACCAGTCCCATCTCCTCGCTGGACATGAGCCGGTCGATGTCCACCAGGATCAGCATCCGCTCCTCCAGCGTGCCCAGCCCGATCAGGTAGTCCGCGTCCAGCACCGATCCCATCTCCGGCGCCGGCTTGATCTGCTCTCCCGTCAGCGTGATCACGTCCGACACGCTGTCCACCACCATCCCCACCACGCGGCCGCCGATGTTCAGCACGATCACCACCGTGAACTGGTCGTACGTCGGCTCGCCCAGCTTGAACTTGATGCGCATGTCGATGATCGGAACGATGATCCCGCGCAGGTTCACCACCCCCTTGATGTACTCCGGCGCATTCGCGATCCGCGTCACCGCGTCGTACCCGCGCAGCTCCTGCACCTTCTGGATGTCTATGCCGTATTCCTCTTCGCCAAGCTTGAAGGTCACCACCTCCAGGCGCGTGCCCGCGCCCTGAGGTTGCGGCGCCTGTGCGTGCCGGATTGCGGTTGCTGCTGCGGTCTCTGCCATGGCTTTTCCTTGGTGCGGCGAGCGCTGTGGCGGCTCAGCCGAATTTCTGCATGATGCGAACCAGCTTCTCGCCGTAGCGCGGGTCGGTCGCGTAGCCCGCGCGCTGCAGGCCGTGGGCCGCCTCGTTCGGGTCGTCGGTCGCCAGCACGTTCGCGTAGCGCGGGTTGCGGGTGATGAAGCGTGCGTAGTCGGTGAAGGCTTCCTCGTACGAGGCGTAGGCGCGGAACTTCGCGCGCACCTTCTGCGGTTCGCCGTCGACGTACTCGGTGGTCGTGGTCTCGACCGTCGCGCCTTTCCAGCCGCGGTCTGCCTTGATGCCGAACAGGTTGAAGCTCTGCGTGCCGTCGTCGGCGCGGATCTCGCGCTTGCCCCAGCCCGACTCGAGCGCGGCCTGCGCGAGGATCAGCGGCGCGGGCACGCCGCTGGCCGTGCTCGCGGCCTGCGCCGATGCGCCCATGCGGCCCACGAACTCGTCGACCTGCCCCTGCAGCGAACCGGCGCTCGCGCCCTGCGCGCGCCGGTCGCTGTTGAACTGGTAGATGCCGAGGTCCGCGGTGCGCGCGGTCGAGGCGACGGGCGCCGAACCGATCGGAATGCCCGCGCGCGCACCCAGGGGAAAACCTGGCGCGAGCGGCTCCAGCTGCATCGGCCTCACGCCGATCTCCGCATCGGCCTGCGCGTCGGGCGGGCCCGACGGCATGCTGCGGCGCAGCTGCGCAAGCATCGCCTCGGCCAGCCCCACGCCGCGCCCCGAGAGGTTCTGCGTGAGCTGCTGGTCGAACATCGACAGGTATACCTTCTGGTCCTGGCTGTCGAAGAGCCCGCTCGACGGCGTCGCCTCGCGCATGCTCTTGAGCACCATGTTCATGAACAGCGCCTCGAACTGCCGCGAGACCTGCTGCAGGCCCTCCTCGGGCGAGCTGCGCACGGTGCGCCGCAGCGCATCGACGCCCTGCACGTCGAGCGCAAAGCGCTGGTCGAGCGCACCGCTGCGGTCGTTGGCCGATACCGTCATCGCCGCCGCTCCGTCAGATGATTTCGAGCTCGGCGCTCAGGGCGCCGGCCGTCTTCATGGCCTGGAGAATGGACACCAGGTCCTGCGGATTCGCGCCCAGGCTGTTGAGCCCCTTGACCACGTCCGACAGCGAGGCGCCGCCGCGCACCATCTGGATCGCGCCGCCGCCCTGGTTGACCGAGATCTGGGAGGTCTGAGCCGCCACGGTGCTGCCGCCGGAGAACGCGCCCGGCTGGCTGATGACCGGCTCGGTGTTGATGACCACCGACAGGTTGCCGTGCGCGATGGCGCAGTCCTTCACGCGGACGGCCTGGTTCATCACCACCGAGCCCGTGCGGGCGTTCACCACCACGCGGGCACCGGCCTGCGTCGGCGTCACCTCAAGATCTTCGAGCCGCGCGAGGAAACCCACACGCTGCTGCGGCTCCGGCGCACGCACGCGGATGGAGCGCGCATCGATGGCCTCGGCCGTGCCCGAGCCGAACTGCCGGTTGATCGCATCCACCGCGCGCTGCGTGGTGCCGAAGTCGGAGCGGTTCAGCTCGATCGAGAACGTGCCCTCCGCGCCCACGGGCGACTCCACCGTGCGCTCCACCAGCGCTCCGCCGGGAATGCGCCCCGAGCTGAGCTGGTTGACCTGCACCTTGCTGCCGTTGGCCGACGCACCCGCGCCGCCCACCACCATGTTCCCCTGCGCCACGGCATACGTCATGCCGTCCACGCCCTTCAGCGGCGTCATCAGCAGCGTGCCCCCGCGCAGGCTCTTCGCATTGCCCATGGAAGACACCGTCACGTCGATGTTCTGCCCCGGCCGCGCGAACGAAGGCAGCGTGGCCGTGACCATCACCGCCGCCACGTTCTTCAGCTGCATGTTCACGCCCTGCGGAATCGTGATGCCCAGCTGCTGCAGCATGTTGTTCAGGCTCTGCGTGGTGAACGGCGTCTGCATCGTCTGGTCGCCCGTGCCGTCGAGACCCACCATCAGCCCATAGCCGATCAGCGGGTTGTCGCGCACGCCCTGAATGCTCGCCAGCTCCTTGAGCCGCTCCGCATGAGCAGGAACAAACAACAAGCAACCGAGCACCGCCAGCGCCGCGATGCGCAAGCGAGCCCGAAAATTCGCGGGATGCCACGGAACCGGCTTTGCCGGGCCGTAGGCATCGCCCCCTGCAAGGGGGTGGGCGCAGCGACACGGAGTGCGCGAAGCCTGGGGGTGAATCCAGGACCACCGCGGAACCGGCTTTGCCGGGCCGCAGGCATCGCCCCCTGCAAGGGGGTTGGAGAAGCGACACGAAGTGCGCGAAGCCTGGGGGTTTTCCATGTTCAGAACGGCATGACGTTGAGGAAGAAGCGCTGCATCCAGCCCATGTGCTGCGCCTCGTCGATATAGCCCTTGGCCGAGTACTCGATGCGTGCATCGGCCACCAATGTGGAGGGCACGGTGTTGTTGCCCGAGACGGTGCGCGGGTTCACCACGCCCGAGAAGCGGATGAACTCCGTGCCCTGGTTGATGCCCATCTGCTTCTCGCCGCTGACCAGCAGGTTGCCGTTGCTCATCACGTCCGTCACCGTGACCGTGATCACGCCGTTGAAGGTGTTGTTGGCGTTGGCGCCGCCCTTGGCGTTGAGCGAGTTGGTGCCCGAGAGCTTGGCGTCCTGCCCGTCGAGCAGGCCGCCGATGAGCTTGGGAATGACTGCGAACACGCTGGCGGTGCTGCCGGTGCGGCTCGCGTTGGCGCCCGAGTTCTTGGTGGCGTTGACCTTCTCGCTGATGACGATGGTGAGGATGTCGCCGACGTTGCGCGGGCGGCGGTCTTCGAAGAGCGCATTCGCGCCGGGGCCGTCCTGGAAGATCGCACCGGGCGATCGCCGCGTCTGCACCGCCGCGTAGTTGTCGGAGCGCGCCGTCATCGGCTGGTGCACCAGCGGCTCGCGCGGAACCTGCGCGCAGCCGGTGGCCAGCACGGCGGCGGCGAGCAGCGGCAGCAGCCGCGTCCTCGCGTCGGCCGCACTGCGGCAAAGAAGACGCAACGCCTGCAACATCGTCACCACCATCACGCTCACAGCTGGGCCAGGCGCTGCAGCATCTGGTCCGAGGTCTGGACCGCCTTGCTGTTGATCTCGTACGAGCGCTGGGTGGCGATCATGTTGACCAGCTCTTCCACCACGTTCACGTTGGAGGCCTCGACATAGCCCTGGCTCAGCGTGCCGGCGCCGTCGACGCCGGGGTTCACCTGGTTGGGAGCGCCCGATGCGTCGGTCTCGGCATACAGGTTCTCGCCCAGGCTCTGCAGGCCGGTGGGGTTGACGAAGGTGGCGAGCTGCAGCTGGCCGATCTGAACGGTGTTGGTGCTGCCCGCCTGCACCACCGAGACGATGCCGTCGCGGCCGACGGTGATGCTGGTGGCATTGGCCGGCACGGTGATGGCAGGCTGCACGGGAAAGCCGCTGGCGGTGACCAGCTGGCCGTCGCGGTCGGTCTGGAACGAACCGTCGCGGGTGTACGAGGTGGTGCCGTCGGGCATCAGCACCTGGAAGAAGCCTCCGCCGCTGATGGCCACGTCGGTGGGCTTGTCGGTCTTGGTGAGGTTGCCCTGCGAGTGGATGCGCTCGGTGGCGACCACGTGCACGCCGGTGCCGACCTGCAGGCCCGAGGGCAGGCGCGTCTGGTCCGACGACTGGCCGCCGACCTGGCGCAGGTTCTGGTAGACGAGGTCCTCGAACACGGCGCGGCTTCGCTTGAAGCCGGTGGTGCCGACGTTGGCCAGGTTGTTGGAGACCACGTCGAGCTGCGTCTGCTGCGCGTCGAGGCCGGTCTTGGCGATGTAGAGGGAGCGGATCATTTTTCTGGGAGTCCTGCGGAAGAGGTTGCGAGAAGGAGAGCGCGCATCAGCCGTAGGCCAGCAGCTTGTTGGCGGACTGCGCGTTGGTGTCGGCCGTCTGCAGCGACTTCATCTGCATCTCGAAGCTGCGTGCGTTGGCGATCATGGCCACCATGGTCTCGACCGGGTTGACGTTGCTGCCTTCCACCACGCCGCCGACCAGCGTGACGGCCTCGTCGGCCTCGGCCGGCGGCTGGCCGGCGCGCATGCGGAACAGGCCGTCCTCGCCGCGCTCCAGTTCGGCGACCGGCGGATTGACCAGCTTCAGGCGGCCGACTTCGGCAATGCCCGTGAGCGTGGTGGAGGCCGCGTCGCGCGCGCCCACCAGGCCGTTGGCGGCGATGCTCACCGTGGAGCCCGGCGGCACTGTCAGCGCGCCGTTGTCGCCCACCACCGGGCGCCCGCCCATGGTGGTGAGCTGGCCGTCGGCGCCGATCTGCAGATTGCCCACGCGGGTGTAGGCCTCGCCGCCGTCGGGCGTCTGCACCACCAGCCAGCCCTGGCCGCTCACGGCCACGTCGAGCGCACGGCCGGTCTCGGTGAGCGGGCCGTGGGTGAAGTCGGCGCCGGGCGTGGTGGCCGCCACGAAGGCGCGCGTGGGCGCCTCCTCGCCGACCACCGGCACCGCGCGGAAGTTGGCGATCTGCGCGCGGAAGCCCGGCGTCGAGACGTTCGCCATGTTGTTGGCGACGGCGGCCTGCTGTTCCATGACCTGCTTGGCGCCGCTCATGGCGACGTACAACATGCGATCCACTGGGTGCTCCTGGTGTCGGTCTTGCTGAAGCGCCGCCTCAGCGGATGTTCATGAGCGTCTGCATGACCTGGTCCTGCGTCTTCACCGTCTGCGCATTGGCCTGGTAGTTGCGCTGCGCGACGATGAGGTTGACCAGCTCGGAGGTGAGGTCGACGTTGGATGCCTCCAGCGCGCCCGACTGCAGCGAGCCGAGCTTGGTGCCCTCGCCCGGCGTGCCGGTCAGCGGGTTGCCCGAGGCCTGCGTCTCGGCCCACACGTTGTTGCCCTTGGGCTCCAGGCCGTTCGGGTTGGCGAAGGAGGACAGCACGACCTGGCCCAGCAGCTTGGTCTGCTCGTTGGAGAACTTGCCGGTGATGGTGCCGTCGGCGTTGATCGAGAAAGAGGTGAGCTCGCCCGAGCGGTAGCCGTCCTGCGCGAGCTTGCTCATGGCGTTGGCGGCGCCGAACTGCGTGGTGCCCGAGATGTCGAGCGTGGGAGTGAGTGCCGCGGCGCCGTTGGTGAGGTTGAGCGTGCCCAGGCTCAGCTGGCCGCTGGCCGGCGCGGTCATCTTGCCGGCGGAGTCGAAGGTCAGGGTGCCGAGCGCGGCGCCGGCGTTCAGCGCCGCACCGTCGGCCGTGCCGTACACGCTCCAGGTGTTGGCGGGCGTCGCGTTCTTCACGAAGTAGACGGACACGTCATGCGGGTTGCCCAGCGAGTCGTAGATGGGGCCGACGGCGTTCGAGTAGTTGAAGGTGTCGGAATCGGCCGCGTTGAAGGGCGTCTTGGTGGGCGCGGTCTTGCGCGCGTCGAGGTTGAACTCGGCGTCGATGCCGGTCGTGGCCTTGGGCGTCATGGGCGTGGTCGGGATCTGGATGGCCGCCGGCGTGCCGCCGCTGATGCCGCCGTTGGCGTTCGCGCCGAAGCCGGTGAGGCGCAGGCCCGAGGCGTTGACGATGTAGCCGTCCTTGTCGCGCGTGAACTGGCCGTTGCGCGAGTACATGACTTCGCCGGTGGCGCTGGTCAGGCGGAAGAAGCCGTCGCCGTTGAGGATGGCCACGTCCAGCGGGCGGCTGCTCGACTGGGTCACGCCCTGCGAGAAGTTCTGCGTCACGCCGGAGACCGAAGCGCCCAGGCCGACGCGCGAGCCGGCGTACACGTCCTGGAAGGTTGCGGCGGCCGACTTGAAGCCGACGGTGCCCGAGTTGGCGATGTTGTTGCCGATGACGTCGAGGTTGGCCGCGGCCACGCCGAGTCCGCTGATGCCCTGGGAAAAAGCCATGATGGTTCCTTGTCTGCCGTTGGATGCGGCGCGTTTGCGTTGGATGCGAAGAGGAAGGGAAAGAAGACGCTCAGAGGAACAGGCGCACGTCGGACAGGCTGATGTTGTTGCCTGTCATCAGTTCGAGCGTGACTCCGGCAGCGCCCTGCTTGACCGCCGCCACCTGCGAGAAAGTGAGCGCCGTGGCCTTCACGGTGGTTCCGCTGTTGCTTGCGTCCACGGTGAAGCGGTAGGCGCCCGCGGGCACCACGGCGCCCGTGTCGTCCTTGCCATCCCAGGTGACGGCGTTGACGCCTTCGGTCATGGAGCCGGCGTTGATGGTGCGCACGACCTTGCCGGTGGAATCGACGATCTTGATGTCGACGTCGGAGGCCGTGCCCGGCAGTTCGACGGCGAAGGCCTGCGACGCGGGCTCCTTGCCTGCCTCGGGCTCCTTGGTGGTGAGCGAATCGCCCGGCGACAGCACGTTGTAGCCGATCAGCGAAGTGGCCTGCAGCAGCTGGTTGGAGCTGGTCTGGTTCACCAGGCCCGAGAGCGTGCTGTTGAGCTTCTCGATGCCGCTGACGGTACTCATCTGCGCCAGCTGCGAGGTGAGCTCGGCGTTCTGCATCGGGTTGAGCGGGTCCTGGTTGTTCAGCTGCGTGACCAGCAGCTTCAGGAAGCGCTGCTCGCTGTCGACGTTGGAGGTGCTGCTGTTGCCGCCAACCGCCGAGGTGGCGTTCTGTCCGGTGATGGACGAGGTATCGGAAATGGCCATGGCGCGTTCGTGCCTGTTCTTTCTTGTGCGTCTTGCGGGACTTGGGGAGTTACTGGCCGAGGGTCAGCGTCTTGACCATCAGCGTCTTGGCGGTGTTGAGCACTTCGACGTTGGCCTGGTAGCTGCGCGAGGCGGAGATCATGTTGGTCATCTCCTCGACCACGTTGACGTTGGGCATCGCCACGTAGCCTTCGGCGTTGGCGTGCGGGCTCTTCGGGTCGAACACGAGCTTCGGCGGGGACGGGTCTTCCACCACGCCGGCCACCTTGACGCCGCCGATGTCCCCGGCGCCGTACGACGAGGGAGCGACCTGGAACACGACCTGCTTCGCGCGGTAGGGCATGCCGTCGGGGCCGGCCACGCTCTCGGCGTTGGCCATGTTGCTCGCGGTCACGTTCATGCGCTGCGACTGCGCGGTCAGGGCCGAGCCGGCCACGTTGAAGATGTTCATGGAGGTGCTGTTGAAGGGCATGGAACGGGCTCTGGCTGCTTACTGCTGCACCGCAGAGAGCAGCGACTTGATCTTCGCGTTGATGACGGTGAGGTTCGATTCGTAGCGCAGCGCGTTGTCGGCGAAGGCGATGCGCTCGACGTCCATCTCGACGGTGTTGCCGTCGAGGCTGGACTGGTTGGGCACGCGGTAGAGCAGGTCCTTGTCGGGCATGGCCTGCGCCTGTCCCGCGAGATGGCGCGACGAGGTGGTGGCCAGCGACATCGACTGCGATGCGCGGCCGCGCTCCACGGCTTCGCTCAGGCGTGCGCTGAAGTCGAAGTCGCGCGCCTTGTAGTTGGGCGTGTCCGCATGGGCGATGTTGGCCGCGAGAACCTCCTGGCGTTCCGCGCGGAGGTTGAGGGCTTCGCGGTTGAAGCGAAGCGCCGCATCCAGCTTGTCGAGCATGTTTGTTCCATCCGTTGAGGCGTCGCCAGTGCGCGGGGCGCAGCGACAGATGGAAAGCGAGTCTATGCACGAGCCGCTTTTGCAATCGCCCGAACAAAGGGGGTTTTCGCCTGCTGCTCGCAACTTCGATAGCCGCGCGGATTTCTAGAATTTCCGTGCGGCGGCATGCGTTGCTCCTGTGTGACGCACCGCCGCCGAAGCCACCACCCACACATATCCGATGACCCTTCCAACGCTTGCCGAGCTTCGCGACCACGCACTGCGCACCGTGCTGCCCGCAGCGGCATTGGCGCTGTCGTGCTGCTGCGCGGCCAGCGCAGCAGGCGCAGCCGAAGGCGCTGCTTCCGCCGACGCGGTCATCGAGAAATACCTGCAGGCGCAATCGGCCGGGCTGCCGGGCAAGGTGACGATCAGCCTGGAAGGCCGCGGCACCTCGGCCCTGCCCGCATGCGACGCGCCCGAGGCCTTCCTGCCGCCGGGCGCGAAGCCGTGGGGCCGCGTCTCGGTGGGCGTTCGCTGCCAGGCGCAGCGGCCCTGGACGCGCTTCGTGCAGGCGCACGTGTCGGTGGAAGGCAGCTATTTCGTGGCCGCGCGCGCGATCGACGCGGGCCGGCCGCTGGGCGCGGGCGACGTCGCGGAGCGCACCGGCGACCTCACGCGACTGCCGCGCTCCATCGTCACCAGCGCGGCCGAGCTCGCCGGCGTGGTCACGGCCAACCGCGTGGCGCCCGGCGCGCCGCTGCGCAAGGAGCTGCTGCGCGGCGTCACCGTCATCCAGCAGGGGCAGGCGGTGAAGGTGGTGGCGCAGGGCCAGGGCTTCGTCATCAGCACCGAGGCCAAGGCCATGACCGGAGCGGCTGCAGGCGCCGCGGTACAGGCCAGGACGCTGGACGGCCGGCTGGTCAGCGGCGTGGCGGACGAAGAGGGGCAGATCCGGCTGGCGCAATGACGCGCCGCACAAAAGCCGCCATGCACGCCATTCCTAAAGTTCTTGCGCGGGCTGCCGATATACGGGTCAGCCCCTGAGGAATCACCTTGAAAATCGATCAACCCGCCCCCTCGGCCACGCCCCTTCACCGAACGACGCCAGCCACCGCCGGTACGGCAGGCACGACCGCTTCGGCCGGCGCCGACGCCGCCCAGCGCACCGCGAAGGCGGCGGCACCTGCCCCGTCGGCGCACGTCCACTCGCTGCCCAGCGCCACGGGCGCCGCCAGCGATTTCGACGCGGCCCGCGTGGCGGCGATCCGCGAGGACATCCGCGCGGGGCGCTACCAGATCCGCCCCGAACGCATCGCCGACGGCCTGCTGGCCAGCGTGCGCGACCTGCTCACGCCCGGCGCGCCCGATGCGCCCGCGGGCAACGGTCAGGACGTGAAGAAGGGCGAAGGCGAATGAGAAAGCAGCAGTCCGACCTGCTGGCCCACCTGCGCACCGAGGCCGCCTGCATCGAGGAATTCGTATCGGTGCTCGACCGCGAGGCCGAGGCCATGTCGGGCGGCAGCTTCACCGACCTGGCGGCCATCGCCGCGGAAAAGACCGTGCTGCTGGACCGCATGGCCGAACTCGACGCGCAGCGCGAGGCGCTGCAGGCGGCACTGGGCTTCGGGCCCGGCCGCGAGGGCGCCGATGCGGCCGCCGCCGCTGCCGGCCCGCAGGCGCGGCAGGCCTGGGAGGAACTGCTGGAACTGGCCGGGCAGGCGCGCGGCCACAACCTGCGCAACGGCTCGATGGTCTACGCGCATCTCGATTTCACCCAACAGGCACTGCACTTCCTGCAGGCCAGTGCGCAGCTGTTCTACGGACCGGACGGCGTGCGCAAGACGCAGGCGGGCTCGGGCAACCGCCTCGCGGCGGGCTGAGCGCGTGCGGGCGGCGCTGCTGGTCGCGCTGTGGCTGTGCGCCGCCGCCGGGCACGGCACGGCGGGCGCTGCCGGGGGCGTGGCGATCTCCAACCTGGCGCCGGGCGTGCAGCCGGGGGACGCGGTCAGCGTCGGCCAGCTGAGCCAGACGGGCGCGGTGCTGCGCGACGTTGAGCGCGTCGCTTATTCGGGCACCGCCATGGCCGTGGCGATGACGGCCGCCTACGTGCCCGCCCTCCAGCCCGGCGAGAAGACCGTGGGCCTCGCCTTCGGCAGCTACAGGGGCTACACGGCGGTGAGCCTGGGCTTCAGGACTCTTTCGGATGACGGGCGGACTGCCTGGGGCATGACCCTCGCCAGCGCGGGGCGGGACTGGGGATTCAACGCCGGCATCGGCTGGAAGCTGCCACGCGCCGGCGAGCGCTGAACGCGGGCAACCCTCATCACCCACCGCCGCCACCAACACATGGAAGCTTTCGACATGAACAACGATGCTCGCGGCGACGCGCGGCAGGTGGCCATGGTGGGTTGCGACGAAGCCCAGACGCGCGCGTGGGGCCAGAAGCTGCGCCTGATGGGCTGCACGCCGGTTTCATTCGACAACAGCGCCGACTTCCTGCATGCGGCGACGCACGGCACCAACCACTTCGACCTGTTGCTGGTGGTGCTGAAGGACGAAGGCGCGTGGCCGGTGCTGACCTCGATGTGCCAGGCGCTGCGGGTGCCGATCTTCCTGGTCGCCAATGCGCTGCAGCGCGAGCTGCTGGCCGAGGTGCTGTCGGCCGCCGAGCCCGAGTCGAAGGGCCCGGGCATCGATTTCGCGGTGCTGCCGGTCGACGATTTCGAGGTGGAACTGCGCGTTCGCGAGGCGCTGCGGCGCAACGACACGCTGCTGCATCCGCAGGCGACGAGCGCGCTGTTCGGCGACTACCGCTTCATCGGCAACCGCAAGGTGGTGGTGCGCAAGGGCGAGGAAATCCGCCTGAAGCCGCGCGAGTTCGAACTGGCGCTGCTGCTGTTCCGCAACGCCGGACAGCTGCTGGAGCGCGATTGGCTGCTGGGTTCGCTGTGGCCGGATTCGCGCGTCGAGCGCAAGAGCCGGGTGCTCGACTGCTGCGTGGCGAACATCCGCCGCAAGCTCTCGCTGCACAAGGCGAACGAGTTCGTGCTGCACTCGGTGTACGGCCGGGGCTACGAGCTGCGGCACGCGGCCGTGCAGCCGATGGCTGGCACCGGGACCGTGGACGACTCGGGCTTTCCGGATACGTCCAACGAGCCGAACTGGCTGGGGGAAGCCGCCCGCGCTTAGCGCAGGCGGCAAGGAAGACGTGACGATCGCCGGCCTCGAGGAACCGCCCGCATCAAGCGGCGCGGGTGCCAGTGGCAACCTCTACCAACGCCAGCGGACCGTCGACTCCAGTATGGAACTGCAAACTTAAGCCGGGCTGAATCGGGCGAGGGCCGGACGCCGCCGGGGCAGGCCAGAATCCTGCGCATGCAATTGCAGATCGATGCGCACCAGGTCCACCTCTGGCACCTGTACGTGCCTGAACAGGACGACCCCGCCGGCGACGCGGCCATCATGGCCCTCCTGACGACCGAGGAGCGGGAGAAGCACGGGCGTTTTCATTTCGCCCGGGACAGGCGCCGCCATCTGATGACACGAGGGCTGATCCGCTCACTGCTCTCGCGCTACGTTCCCCAGGTCGCTCCAGCGGACTGGCGCTTCGAGAACAACGAATACGGTCGCCCGCGGATCGCCAATGCGCTGCCGCAGGCGCAGCGCATCCGCTTCAACATTTCGCACAGCGCGTCGCTCGTGGTGGCAGCGCTGGCGGTGGAGCGCGAAGTGGGCGTGGACGTCGAGCACACGGCAAGGAACGCGCCGCTGGAGGTCGCCGGGCATTTCTTCTCGGCAAAGGAGGCGCAGGCGCTGCAGCAGCTTCCGGCCGCGCAGCAGCCGTCGCGCTTCTGGGATCTGTGGACGCTCAAGGAAAGCTACATCAAGGCGCGCGGCATGGGCCTTTCGATTCCGCTGGACCGCTTTTCCTTCGACCTGGACGGAAGCGGCAGCCAGGCCATCGGATTCGGGCACGCCCTGGAGGACGACGACGCCACCGGCTGGCAGTTCTGGCGGCTGCAGCCCGACGACGCCCATGCTGTCGCGCTCTGCCTCGAGCGGGCACGCGATGGCCGCGAGGCGCGGATCCTGTGCCTGAAGGCGACGCCGCTGCTCGCGTCGGTGGAGGAATTCCCGGGCACGGTGACGCGCCGATCGGCGGCCGCCTGAGGCCTGCCCGCCGGCTGCTACTGCCGATCCTTGTTCGCCTCGAATTCGGCGCGGTTCCACAGACCGAAATACAGCACCTCCGACCATTGAAGGCCGGGCGGATGCTTCGTCGCGCCGTTGCGGTGCCGTCGCAGGCATTCCAGGCAGGAGGCCGCTTTCCGCGGTACCTGGGAGCGGTCTTTTGACCCGGGTCAAAAGCTTTGGCGCCAAATAAATTTAATTCTTAAGAATTAACAATTAAGAACTCCTTACCCAACATTACAGAATTACGAGTGAATTGTTCCCAATTGAAACCGTTGCGTCCGCTCCCGTGCCACACTGTGGGGCACTCGGAGCCATCCGGCTTGCACTAGCGACAGGATCGAACCATGTCTTTGTCCATCTGGGCCAGGATTCGCCTGCCGGTTGTGATCTTCATACTCGGCACGGCGCTGTCGATCGCCCTCGGAATTTATGCCCATCAGGAAATCGGGCGCAGCGCGCGGACGCGCTTCGACGCTACCGCCCTCGATCTGGCGCGGAAGGTCGAAAGCCGGTTCGACGACTACATCGCCGTCCTGATCGGCCTGCGCGCGCGCTTCAATACCTCGGAGGGAGTGACCCGCAGCGACTTCCGGGACTACGTCTCGGGCCTGAACCTGCCGAGCGCCTACCCCGGCTTCCAGGCAGTCAACTACGCGCCCCGCGTCATGCCGGAGGACAAGCAGCTCTTCGAGGAGCAGGTTCGCGGCGACGACAGCCTCGACGCGGCCGTCAGCTCCGGCTTCGCCATCAAGCCGGGCGGCACGCGGGATATCTATTACCCGCTGGCCTTCATCGAGCCTCTGGCGGGCAACGAGAAACTGCTGGGCAACGACCTGGGCGCCATGCCCGACCGCGGCGACGCACTCGAACAGGGGCGCGACACCGGCGGGCTCGTCACCTCCGGCCGCAAGATCCGCATCGCGGGCCGCGGCTCGGACGTCGGGCTGGCGATGCGGCTGCCGGTGTACCGCCCGAAGATGCCGGTCGATACGCTGGAGCAGCGGCGCCAGGCCTACATGGGCTCGGTGGGCGCGGGCTTCAGCATCACGGGCATGCTGCGCGACGTGATCAGCATCGAGGCCGCGAAGACGCTGCGCCTGCGCCTGGCCGACGCCGGTCCGGGCCGGGGACCGATCGGAACGCGCATCGAAACCAGGTTCGTGACGCCGATCGCGTTCAGCGACCGGCAGTTGCTGTTCGACAGCGCCGCCCTCGCCAAGCCCGTTGCCGAACCCGCGAACAGCCTGGAGCGCACGCTCGGCTTCGAGCTGGGCGGCCGCTCCTGGGTGGTCGAGGTGAAGCAGGACGAGAGCCAGATCCTCGGCCCGCTGGACAAGACCATACCGTGGCTCGTGTTCGTGGGCGGCCTCGCCACCAGCACGCTGCTGGCCGGCATCATGCTGTCGCTGGCCACCACGGGCAGCCGGGCCCAGGTCCTGGCGGACGAGATGACCAGCCACCTGCGCGCGAGCGAGCGGCAGCTCGAGGACGCGCAGCACCTGGCCAGCCTGGGCAGCTGGACGCTCGACCCCGAAACCGGCGCGCTGCAATGCTCCGAGGAGGCGCGGCGCATCCTGGGCTTTGCCGACGACCCCTTGCCGCTGGACCTGCACGCCCTGCTCTCGCGCGTGCCGAACATGGAGCGCGGCACGGTCGAGCGGCAGATCGCGCTGGCGTCCCAGTCCACCGAGCGCAGCGAGTTCGAGCACAGGCTCTGCCTGCCCGACGGAACCGAACGCTGGCTGCATGTCATCGCGCAGTCGGGCGAAGACGCGGGCAGGAGGCTGGTGCGCGGCACGGTGCGCGATGCCACGCGGCCGCGCAAGGATGCGCTGCGCCAGAAGCTCGAATACAAGATCGCGCGCCTGCTGGCCGGTGACGGCAGGACCGAGACGGTGATCGCGCTGGCCCTTGAAGCGATATGCACCGACCTGCGCTGGGACTGCGGCGCGCTGTGGAGCGTCGGCGAGGACGGCCTGGCCCATTGCGCCGTGGCCTGGCATGTGGACAACGACCCGGCGGTGCGGGGCTTCGTCGAGGCCAGCCGCCTGCTCACCTACCGCTCCGGCGAAGGCTCGCTGGGCCGCGCGTGGGGAATCGGCAGCGTCGTGCGCATCGACACGCAGGCATCGCCGAGCCACTTCACCCGCGACGCGATGGCGCGCGAGGCGGGGCTGACCACCGGCCTGGTGGTACCCATGGTCGCGCCCGAGGCGACCACGGCGCTGGAACTCTTCGGCGCCAGTCCGTACGTCGCGGACGCCGAGACGCTGGAGTCGCTGCGCGTCATCGCACTGCAGATCGTCCAGTACCGGCAGCGCAAGCAGGCCGAGAAGACCCTGCGCTTCATGGCCAGCCACGACGAGCTGACGGGGCTGCTCAACCGCTCGGCGCTGCAGCACGAGCTGGCCCGGGCCATCAGGCGCAGCAACCGCCAGCAGAAGCAGTTCGCCGTGATGTTCGTCGACCTGGACCGCTTCAAGCACATCAACGACACGCTCGGCCACGGCGTGGGCGACGAGATGATCAAGACCTGCGGCAAGCGCCTGAGGAAGCTGCTGCACGACAGCGACGTGGTGGCGCGCTTCGGCGGCGACGAATTCGTGCTGCTGATGGAAAACCTCGACAGCGCGAACGACGCCGCAGTGCTGGCAGAGAAGGTGCTGGACCGCTGCGCCGAGCCCTTCATCATCGAGGGCCGCGAGCTGCATGTGAGCGCCAGCGTGGGCGTGAGCATCTACCCGGAGAACGGCGGCGATGCCGAGACGCTGCTGAAGAACGCCGACACCGCCATGTATCGCGCCAAGGAAAAGGGCCGCAACACCTACCGCTTCTACGCGGCGAAGATGAACGCACAGAGCACCGAGCAGCTCATGCTGGAAAGCGCCCTGCGCCACGCCCTGGAGCGCGGCGAACTGGAAATGCACTACCAGCCGAAGATGAACCTGCAGACGCAGCGCATCGTCGGCGTGGAGGCGCTGATGCGCTGGCGCCATCCGGTGCTGGGCATGATCCCGCCGGTGCAGTTCATTCCGATCGCCGAGGAGCTCGGCCTGATCGTGTCGATGGGCAAGTGGGCGCTGGAAAGAGCCTGTGCCGACGCGCTCGCATGGCAGAAGCACGGCCTGCCGGAGGTGCTGACCAGCGTCAACCTGTCGCCGCGCCAGTTCGAGAGCCGCACGCTGGTGGCCGACGTCAAGGCCATCCTGGAGTCGTCGGGCCTCGATCCTTCGCTGCTCGAGCTGGAGATCACCGAGAGCGCGATGATGGCGAACCCCGAGCACGCGGCAAAACTGCTGCGGACCATCCGCGACATGGGCGTGGGCCTGGCCATCGACGACTTCGGCACGGGGTACTCGTCGCTGTCGTACCTGAAGCACTTTCCGCTCTCCACGGTCAAGATCGACCGCTCCTTCATCAACGACCTTTCGCAGGACGCGGACGCGCGCGCTCTCATCGACGGAATCATCACGCTGGCCCACGGGCTGCGGATGAAGGTGGTGGCCGAAGGGGTGGAGACGCCCGTCCAGTTCAACTACCTGCACAGCCACGGATGCGACGAAGCCCAGGGCTACTGGCTGTGCAAGCCTGTGCCGGCCGACGAGGCACGCGATTTCATGGCGCGTCACCTGCGCACCCAATTTGCCCCGTCGGCGCTGGCCTGAAGGCCGCGCCTTCGCGGCAATCGTTACCGGGCACGTTCGCTCGGGCTTCCCCGAAACTTCACAGGAGCATTCATGACCGATTCAACCCAGAACAAGCCGCTGGAACAGACGATCGCGGCGATCCACGCGCTCGACCTGACGCCGATCAAGTTCAAAGCCACCCGCGAGGAGGACGGCTACGGCTGGTCGGCAAGCTACGCGGACCAGATGGAAGTGGCATACAAGCGCTACCTGATCCTGCACGCGAAGCACCCCGAGCTGACCCTCGCGCCCGAACAGGACGTCGACCGCTTCTGGCACATGCACATCCTCGACACGAGGAAATACGCCGCCGATTGCGAAGCCACCTTCGGATATTTCCTGCATCACTTCCCATACCTCGGCCTGCGCGGCGAGGACGACGCGAAGGCGCTGGAGGCGGCCTTCCAGCAGATGCAGCGACTGCTTGCCGAGGAGTTCGGCGAGCCGATGCCGGCGGCTGCGAAGGATTCGGCTGTATGGTGTTCGGCGGAGGCCACCAAGACCTCGGCTGCATGGTGCTCGGCGGAGGCCGCCAAGACCTCGGCTGCATGGTGTTCGGCGGAGGCCACCAAGACCTCGGCCGCATGGTGCTCGGCGGAGGCCACCAGGACCTCGGCCGCATGGTGCTCAGCGGAGGCCGCCAAGACCTCGGCTGCATGGTGTTCGGCGGAGGCCACCAAGACCTCGGCCGCATGGTGCTCGGCGGAGGCCGCCAGGACCTCGGCTGCATGGTGCTCGGCGGAGGCCACCAAGACCTCGGCCGCATGGTGCTCGCTCGAAGCGGGCAAGGCTCAGCCTCAGGCCGCGTGGTGCTCGCTCGACAAGGAAGGCACGATCGCCACTGCCGCCACCGCCCGCCCTTCGGCGCAGGCCGGCACGGGCGCTGCGGCGAACGGCTGAGACCGGCAGGAGCCGGACTATCCGCAGTAGGCGCGGACGATCTTGCCGCTGGCCGCGTCCGTCTCGATGGTCACGCGCTCGCGGCGATAGTCCATCGTCACGGGCTGTCCCGGCTGGATCTGGCGCACGATGGACGCGCCTGTCGCCTGCCGGGCATCGGCGTCGCTGATGCGGCTCTTGCCCGTCAGGGCGGCTGCGGCGTCCTGGCGACACGCGGCGGGCGCTGCGGGCGCCGCGGCGGCATCCTTCGCCTGCGGCACCGAGCAGGCGGCGATCGACAGGATCGCCAACGCCGCAGCAGCGCTGGAAATCAACCTGGGATGGAGCTTCATGGCGGATCCTTTCCTGGGAGTACGCAGAGTCTTGCAGGCAGACCGTCGATCCAAAAGAAAACGGCCTGATCCACGTTCTACATGGATCAGGCCGTCATTTTTTGGAGGAGAGGGAGGGATTCGAACCCTCGGTACTATCGCTAGTACGCCTGATTTCGAGTCAGGTACATTCGACCACTCTGCCACCTCTCCGGTGCTGTCGAGCCTGCGATTCTAGCAGACAAAAACGGGGCTTTTGAAGCCCTCGCCATCAAGCCTTCAAAACTTCGAGCCCGCCGAGGTACGGACGCAGCGCCGTGGGCACGTTGATCGAGCCGTCTTCGTTCTGGTGGTTCTCGAGCACGGCCACGAGCGTGCGGCCCACTGCCAGGCCCGAGCCGTTGAGGGTGTGCACGAGTTCGTTCTTGCCCTGCGCGTTCTTGAAGCGGGCCTGCAGGCGGCGCGCCTGGAAGGCTTCGCAGTTGGAGACGGAGCTGATCTCGCGGTAGGTGTCCTGCGCGGGCAGCCAGACTTCGAGGTCATAGGTCTTGGTGGAGCCGAAGCCCATGTCGCCGGTGCACAGCAGCACGACGCGATACGGCAGCTCCAGGGCCTGCAGCACGGCTTCGGCGTGGCCGGTCATCTGCTCGAGCGCGTCGTAGCTCTTCTCGGGGTGCACGATCTGCACCATCTCGACCTTGTCGAACTGGTGCTGGCGGATCATGCCGCGCGTGTCGCGGCCAGCGCTGCCCGCTTCGGAGCGGAAGCACGGCGTGTGGGCGGTGAGCTTGATTGGCAGCTGCGACTCGGGCACCACCTCGTCGCGCACGAAATTGGTCAGCGGCACCTCGCTGGTCGGGATGAGGTACAGCGCCGAGTGGTCGGGCGCGGGCTCGCCGTCCTGGCCGCCCTTCTTCGCGGCGAACAGGTCGCCCTCGAACTTGGGCAGCTGGCCGGTGCCGCTAAGGGTGGCGGCGTTGACGATGTAGGGCACGTAGCACTCGCTGTAGCCGTGCTTCTCGGTCTGGATGTCGAGCATGAACTGCGCGAGCGCGCGATGCAGGCGGGCGATCGGGCCCTTCATGACGGTGAAGCGCGAGCCAGCGAGCTTGGCGCCCGTCTCGAAGTCGAGGCCCAGCGGCGCGCCGAGGTCGACGTGATCCTTGGGCGCGAAGCCCAGCGGCGTGGCGTTGGCGCCCGCACCGCCCTTCGGAGCCCAGCGGCGCATCTCGACGTTGCCGGTCTCGTCCTCGCCCACCGGCACGCTGGCGTGCGGCAGGTTGGGCACGGCCAGCAGCAGCGCGTGCAGCTCGGGCTGGATCTCGTCGAGGCGCTTGGATTGCGATTCCTGCTCGGCCTTCAGCGCATTCACTTCGGCCATCAGCGCGTCGGTCGATTCGCCCTTGGCCTTGAGCGGGCCGATCTGCTTGTTCAGCGCGTTGCGGCGGGCCTGGATTTCCTCGGTGCGGGTCTGCAGCGTCTTGCGTTCGGCTTCGAGCGCGGTGAATGCCGAAACGTCGAGGTACGGCTGGTTCTTCTTGCGTTTTTCGAGGCCGGCCACTGCGGAGGCCAGGTCTTTGCGGAGCAGGGTGATGTCGAGCATGGGGGGATTTTAGGTGGGCGTACGCTGGCCGAAGGCGGCAGGCTGACGATGCCCGCCGACAGGGTCGGCGTGGCCCGGAGGGTGAACCGCGAGAAGCCGGAAGCCCTCAGGCGACCGTGGCGGGATCGACATTCGCCCCGCAGACGATCAGGCAGACCTTCTCGCCCGCGCGCGGCTTGTAGGCACCGGTCTGCAGCGCCGCCAGCGGCAGCGCGGCGGCGGGTTCCACGGCCAGCTTCAGTTCCTTCCACAGCCACTGCTGGGCCGCGCGGATGGACTCGTCTGACAGCAGCAGCGCGTCCTGCACCTGCTGCTGCGTGATTTCCCAGGCGATGGCGCCGATGCGGCGCGCGCCCAGCGAATCGGCCGCGATGCCGCCCACCTCCACGTCGACCGGCTCGCCGGCCTCGCGGGCACGGAACAGCGTAGGCGCCTTCTCGGGCTCCAGCGCGACCACGCGGGAGCGCTTTTCGAACCAGCCGGCCAGGCCGCCGATCAGGCCGCCGCCGCCCACGCTCACGAGCACCGCATCGGGCAGGCCGCCCTGCTGCTCGATCTCGCGGCCCAGCGTGCCGGCGCCGGCCACCACTTCGGGCTGGTCGTAGGCGTGGGTGAGCAAGGCGCCCGATTCCTTCTGGCGTGTCAGGCAGGCGGCCAGCGCGTCGGGGTACAGCTCGCCGACCACCACGACCTCGGCGCCCAGCGCACGCAGCCGCGCGCGCTTGGCTTCGGGCGACACGCCCGGCAGGAACACCTGGCAGGGCACGCCCAGCGCGCGCGCCGCCGCAGCCGTGGCGATGCCTGCATTGCCGCCCGAGGCCACGATCACGCCGCCTGGCGGAATCTCGTTGGCCAGCAGCCGGTTCATCATGCCGCGCGCCTTGAAGCTGCCGCTGACCTGCATGTGCTCCAGCTTGAGCCAGATTTCCGCGCCGCTCGCGTCGATGCCGAAGGCCGAAGCCGGCAGCTTCCACAGCGGGGTCTGGCGCAGGAAGTGGCCGGCACGCTCGGCCAGGCGTTGCGATGCGCTATCTATTTCGGAGCGCCAGCCGGCGGTCTGCGTGGTGTTCAAGAGATGTGTCCAGGGGGAGGAATGTCGTCGAGCTTGAGGCCCTTGGGCAGCGGAAACTTGATGGTTTCCTCGATGCCGTCCATCTTGCGCACCGACACCGCGCCGAGGGCGCGCACGCGGTCGATCACCTCGCGCACCAGCACTTCGGGCGCCGAGGCGCCGGCGGTGATGCCGATGCGCGCCTTGCCCTCGAACCACTCGGGCTTGAGCTCGGCGGCCGAATCGACCATGTAGCTCTGGGTGCCCAGGCGCTGCGCCAGTTCGCGCAGCCGGTTGCTGTTGGAACTGGTGGGGCTGCCGACCACGATCACGAGGTCGACCTGCGGGCTCATGATCTTCACCGCGTCCTGGCGGTTCTGCGTGGCGTAGCAGATGTCCTGCTGCTTGGGTTCGCGCACCTTGGGAAAGCGCTCGCGCACGGCGGCGGCGATGTCGGCGGCGTCGTCCACGCTCAGCGTGGTCTGCGTGACCACGGCGAGCCTGTCGGTCTGCGACGGGGCGACCCTGGCGACGTCTTCCACGTCTTCAACCAGGTGGATGCCGCTGGAGAGCTGGCCCATCGTGCCCTCGACCTCGGGGTGCCCCTTGTGGCCGATCATGATGAACTCGTAGCCTTCCTTCGCGAGCTTGGCGACCTCGACGTGCACCTTGGTCACCAGCGGGCAGGTGGCGTCGAAGATCGAGAAGCCGCGGTCGCGCGCCTCCTGCTCCACCGCCTTGCTCACGCCATGCGCGCTGAATACCAGCGTCGCGCCGGGCGGCACGTCGGAGAGCTCCTCGATGAAGATCGCGCCCTTGGCCTTGAGCTCGTTCACCACGTAGGTGTTGTGCACGATCTCGTGGCGCACGTAGATCGGCGCGCCGAACTTCGCGATGGCGCGCTCGACGATCTCGATGGCACGGTCCACGCCCGCGCAGAAGCCGCGCGGCTCGGCCAGGATGACTTCGGAGATTCCGGGGTTCATAGCACGCCGATGAGCTTCACTTCGAAGGTCACGGGCTGGCCCGCGAGCGGATGGTTGAAGTCGAAGCGCACCGCGGTGTCGTTCGATTCGATGACCGCGCCCGCGTAGCTGCCCGTGCCGTCGGGCGTGGGGAACTGCACCACGTCGCCGACGGCGTACTGCTCGTCGGGGTCGCCCATCTGGGCAAGCAGCTTCCTGGCCACCCACTGCTGCATGTCGGGATTGCGCTCGCCGAAGGCCTCGCCCGCGGGCAGCTCGAAGGTGGCGTGCGTGCCCTCTTCCAGGCCCATCAGGCGCTGCTCCATGGCGGGAGAAAGCTCGCCGGTGCCCAGCGAAAGCGTGGCGGGCTTGTCGGCGAAGGTGTTGATGATGTCGCCCGCAGGACCGGCCAGCCGGTAGTGCAGGGTGAGAAAGGAGCCGGAATTCACGACTTGGGACATGGTGCAGCGGAGGTGTGCGGAGACAGGGAGGTGTCCCGATAAACTGGCCTCATTTTAAGGACCGGGGCTTCCACCCGGCTCCGCCAAGGTTTCACCCGGGGTTTCATGTCTTTCAAGGATCTCCCTCTCGATGCCCGTCCGCGCGAAAAGCTCATCGCGCGCGGCGCGGCCGCGCTGGCCGACGCCGAACTGCTGGCCCTGCTGCTGCGCACCGGCGTGGCGGGCAAGAACGTGCTGCAGCTCGCGCAGCAGCTGCTCGAGCGCTTCGGCGGGCTCTCGGGACTGCTGCACACCGGCGCCGACGACCTCAAATCGGTCAAGGGACTGGGCGGCAGCGCCAAGCGCTCCGAGCTGATCGCGGTGCTCGAGCTGGCGCGCCGCGCCATGGGCGAGAAGCTGCGCGAGCGCGCAGTGTTCGACTCGCCCGACGCGGTCAAGCAGTATCTGCAGCTGCACATCGGCCCGCGCCCCTACGAAGTGTTCGCGGTGGTGTTCCTCGACGTGCAGCACCGCATGCTCGCGCTGGAGGAAATGTTCCGCGGCACGCTCACGCAGACCAGCGTCTACCCGCGCGAAGTGGTCACGCGCGCCATCCACCATCACGCCGCTGCCGTGGTGCTGGCGCACAACCACCCGAGCGGCAGCATCGAGCCCTCGCGCGCCGACGAATCGCTCACGCAGACGCTGCGCGCCGCGCTGGCGCTGGTGGACGTGCGGGTGCTCGACCACATCATCGTGAGCCCCGGGCAGAGTTTCTCCATGGCCGAAAAAGGACTGCTCTGATGCCCGCGCGCGCGCCCTCGATCAAGAACCTCGCCGACCTCAAGCAGGTGCAGCGCGTACTCGCCGAAACCCGCGAGCGCGAAGCCGCCGAGGCCGCGGCCAAGGCGCAGGCCGAGCGCAAGCGCGCGGCCGAGAAAGACCTGTTCACCCGCGCCATCGGCGCCACCGAGCCGCTGCGCCGCAAGGCCGTGGTGCCGCTCGCGCCGGAGCCGCCCGCGCCCATCCCGGTGCAGCACCAGCTCGACGAGCAG
The DNA here is from genome assembly GCF_048302515.1 of Variovorax sp. 350MFTsu5.1. Lineage (NCBI taxonomy): Bacteria > Pseudomonadati > Pseudomonadota > Betaproteobacteria > Burkholderiales > Comamonadaceae > Variovorax > Variovorax sp. 350MFTsu5.1. The sequence continues at coordinate 5,327,827 of NZ_CP157620.1, forward strand.
CGCGTGCTGCGCGAATCGCTCTCGGACGAGTTCGACGTGACCACGCTGCTCGACGTGGACGACGCCATGAGCTTCCGCCGCCCCGGCATCGGCACCGACGTCACCGCGCGGCTGCGCAAGGGCGACTGGGCCATCCAGGCGCAGGTCGACCTGCACGGCCTGCGCAGCGACGAGGCGCGCGAGACCCTGGGCGGCTTCATCCGCAACGCCTACAAGCAGGGCCTGCGCTGCGTGCGCGTGGTGCACGGCAAGGGCCTGGGCTCGCCGGGTAAGCAGCCGGTGCTCAAGACCAAGACGCAGCGCTGGCTGATCCAGAAGAACGAGGTGATCGCCTTCGTGCAGGCGAAACCGGCCGAAGGCGGCGCCGGCGCGCTGGTGGTGCTGCTGGCGCCCGCGCGGCGCTGAGCAGCCTATTAAGCTCAGGCCAGCAGGTTCTTCAGCGGCACCGAGGCATCCGCCACCAACGCCGCATCGGGATTGCGGCCCGCTTCGAGCAGCTTGCGGCTCATCATGTGGTCGACCGGCGCGTTCACCGATTCCACGCACACGAGCTTTCCATCGACGTAGTGGAACAGCGAGAACGCATCGGGCTTCGGGCCCGCGCGGCGCACGCTGCTCAGGCCGGGAGTTCCTTCGGCGGGCATCAGGCCCACCATCTGCAGGCGCATGCCGCCCTGGTCGGACCAGAACCACGCGACCGCGTCGTGCGCGCGTGCCTCGCCGGTGAGCGTGGCAACGGCCGTGCGCGCCTGGTCGTTGGCGTTCTGCACCGATTCGAGCCGCAGCGCGCGGCCCGCGCGGCGATCGGGGAAGCGCGTGCAGTCGCCCACCGCGAGCACGTCGGCCGCGCTGGTCTGCATGTGGCCGTCGACCACGATGCCGTCCGCGCACTCGATGCCGGCTGCCTGCGCGAGCGCGGTCTCCGGCACCGCGCCGATGCCCAGCAGCAGCAGGTCGACAGGCTGCTTCACGCCATTGACCTGCAGCGAAACCAGCCGGTCGCCCTCGATCTCGAAGGCGCCGGTCTGCGCGCCGAGCACGATGTCGATGCCCGCCGCGCGATGCGTGGCCAGCACGTGCGCCGAGAGTTCGGGCGACACGGCGCGGCCCAGCAGGCGCGGCGCGCTCTCGATGACCTGCACCGTCTTGCCCAGCGCCTTGGCAGTGGCCGCCACTTCGAGCCCGATGAAGCCGCCGCCGAGCACCGTCACCTTCTCTGCCGCCGCGAGGCGCGTGCGCAGGCGATGCGCCTCGTCGGCCGCGCGCAGGCTGGCGACGTTCTCCAGGCCCGGCTTCAGGTCGGGCATCTGGCGAGCGCGCGTGCCGGTGGCCAGCACCAGCTGCTGCCACGGCAGCACCGCGCCCGAACGCAGCGTGACGGTGTGCGCCTCGCGGTCGATGGTCACGGCCGCATCGCCCAGGTGCAGCGTGATGCCGGCTTCGCGATACCAGTCGGCAGCCTTGTGCGGCTGCGTGGTTTCTTCCGCGCTCTTCAGGAAGGCCTTGGACAGCGGCGGCCGGTGATAGGGCTCGCAGGCCTCCTCGCAGACCAGGTGCACGCGCGCGCCCTGCCCGGCTTCCGCAAGCCCCGCACAGAGCTGGGCCGCGGCGTGGCCGCCGCCGATGATGACGATGGAATTCATGATGGAAGAAGCGTCTTTCGGAAATCGTTGCTCGTGTGTCTGGCCGGCGATCATTCGCCTCTATTGCGCATCCAGTCAGCGGTCTTGAAGAAGGAGTCGCGAAGGCGCGCGCGCAAGTCCTCGGGCACGCCCGTCTCGCCCATCGCCTGGTCCATGCAGGCGAGCCACTGGTCGCGCTCCTTGATGCCGATGGTGTGGCCGCCGATGCTCTGCGGCAGGTGGCGCGCGCGCAGCATCGGGTGGCCGAAGCGGTCGGTGTAGTACTGAGGCCCGCCCAGCCAACCGCAGAGGAACCAGAACAGGCGCTGGCGCGCGTTGTCGAGGCTGGTGCCATGCACCGCGCGCAGCTGCGCGTAGGCGGGCTCGAGGTCCATCAGGTCGTAGAAGCGCTCGACCAGCGCCTCCACCTTCGCCTCGCCGCCAATCCAGTCGAACGGCGTGCCGGCGGGCGGCTTTTCTTGAATCTGCATGGGCGGGAGTATCCCTTGAGGGGCCTGCTAAAGCTGCACGATGCCCGGAATGCCCACATCGGGGTTCACGTCGGCCTCGTAGTCCACGCCCTCCACCGCGAAGCCGAAGAGCCGCAAAAACTCGGTCTTGTAGCCCGCGAAGTCGGTGAGCTCGTACAGGTTCTCCTTGGTCACCTGCGGCCACAGCTCGAGCACGCGGGACTGCACCTGCGGCGCCAGTTCCTTGTAGTCGGCGCGCAGGCGGCCTTCGGCATCGATGTGCGGCGCACTGCCGTAGAGGCTCTCGGCGTAGAGCCCGTACACCTGCTCAATGCAGCCCTCGTGCACGCCCTGCTCCTTCATCACCTTGAACAGCAGCGACAGATACAGCGGCATCATCGGAATGGCCGAGCTGGCCTGCGTGACCACCGCCTTCAGCACCGACACGCGCGCGTCGCCGCCCTTGGCCGCGAGCTGCGCGCGGATGCCCAGCACCTTCTGGTCGAGGTCCTTCTTGGCCGCGCCGATGGAGCCGTTCCAGTAGATGTCGTGCGTGATCTTCTCGCCCAGGTAGGTGAAGGCCGTGGTCTTGGCGCCATCGGCCAGCACGCCGGCCTGCTGCAGCGCGTCGATCCACATCTGCCAGTCCTCGCCGCCCATCACGGCCACGGTGTTGTCGATTTCCTCCTGCGTGGCGGGCTCGAGCACCGATTCCTTCACGGTCTCATTGTCGGTGTCGAGGCCGCGCAGGTTCACCGCCTTGCCCACGGGCTTGAGCACCGAGTTGAAGACCTGACCGGTCTTCGGATGCGTGCGCCGAGGTGCGGCCAGGCTGTAGACGACGAGGTCGACCTGCCCCAGGTCGGCGCGGATGGTATCGATGACCTGCTGCTTCATCGCGTCGGAAAAACCGTCGCCGTTGATGCTCTTCGCATAGAGGCCCTCGGCGTGCGCGGCGCGCTCGAAGGCGGCGGTGTTGTACCAGCCGGGCGAACCGGGCTTGGTCTCGCTGCCCGGGCGTTCGAAGAAGACGCCCAGCGTGCCGGCGCCGCAGCCGAAGGCGGCGGTGATGCGCGCGGCGAGGCCGTAGCCGGTTGATGCGCCGATCACCAGCACCTTCTTCGGGCCGCCCTCGATGGCGGGCCTGGCCTTGACGTATTCGATCTGCTGGCGGACGTTGGCTTCGCAGCCGGCGGGATGGGTGGTGACGCAGATGAAGCCGCGCACGCGGGGTTTGATGATCATGAGGATCTCGCTCGAAGAGATGCGGAGGGAGGCGGAGGAAAGACGCCGGAAGCGCGTTTTTGCGCCGCGAATTTAACCCAGCCCGCAAAAGCGGCCTTCAGCCTGACCATATGCATATGTCGATTGACGATTTAATAATCAGCGGTTTTATTGATATGGTCCCGCCCCTTACGCTTTCCATCAAGGAGAAGAACATGCGCATGAAACTGATTGCAGCCGCGGCCCTCGCCGCCTCCACTTTCCTGTTCGGCACCGTCGCCCATGCCGACCAGCTGGCCGACATCAAGAAAAAGGGCGAGCTGGTCGTCGGCGTGCTCGGCACGGATGAGCCCGCGACCTTCGTCGACCCCAAGACCCGCCAGATCGTCGGCTACGAGGTGGACCTGGTGAACGCCATCGCGAAGAAGATCGGCGTGAAGCCGGTGCTCAAGCAGATCGCGGTAGCCGCGCGCATTCCGGAGCTGCAGCAGGGCCACGTCGACCTGGTGGCCGCTGGCCTCACGCACAACAAGGAGCGCGAGGCGCAGATCGACTTCTCGCTCACCACCTTCGTCACCGGCCAGAAGGCCATCGTGAAGAAGGACAGCGGCATCACCGAGGTGCCGCAGCTCGCCGGCAAGAAGGTGCTGACCATCCGTGGCGGCACGCAGGAGCCCAACATCCGCAAGGCCGTGCCCAACGTGGAGGTCGTGACCTTCGACACCAGCCAGCAGGCCTTCCAGGCCCTGCAGCAGGGCAAGGGCGTGGGCTACGTCGACGACGAGGCCGCGCTGCTGCGCAGCTACGCCAAGCTTGGTCCTCAGAAGGCGCAGTACGTGGTGCTCAAGCAGAACCTGAGCACCGAGGCGCTGGCCATCGGCATCAAGAAGGGCGAGAGCGGCCTGAAGGCGGTGGTGGACGACACGCTGCGCGAGCTCGAGAAGTCGGGCGACGCCGAGAAGATCTTCATCAAGTGGTACGGCCCGAACACGGCTTCGGGCTTCCAGTCGCGCGACTTCAAGCTCGAGAGCGACAAGATCGACTGAGCCTGAATCCCCGGCCTTCGCCCTCGGGGAAGGCCGGAGAGACGACAGGATGAGGCCGGACGACGGGCTCCGGCTCTTTCTTTCCTCGCGGCGGTGATACTGTCGCCCCCCATGCCCCTGTTCGACTATTCCTTGCTGCTGACCGGCAAGTACCACGACATGCTGGTCGCGGGCCTGCTGCTGTCGCTGCAGCTGCTCGCGGCCTCGCTGGCGCTGGCGCTGCCCATCGCGCTGGTGGTGGCGCTGCTGCGGCTGTCGCCCTTCGCGCCGCTGCGCTGGCTCGGCTTCGCGTACGTGGAGTCGATCCGCAACATTCCGCTGCTGGCGCACATGCTCTTCTGGTACTTCGGCGCACCCGAGCTGCTGCCGGAAGACATCAAGCAGTGGCTCTACGCAGGGCACATCGAGGCCTACAGCGCCATCATCGCGCTGGCGCTCTACACGGCCGCCTTCATGGCGGAAGACATCCGAAGCGGCATCCGCGCCATTCCCACAGTGCAGTTCGAGGCCGGCCGCGCGATGGGCTTCAGCTACCTGGCCACCATGCGCCGCGTGGTGCTGCCGCAGGCGCTGCGCGTGACCATTCCGCCGCTCATCTCGCAGACGCTGAGCCTGTGGAAGAACACCTCCATCGCCACCGTGATCGGCGTGGCCGAGCTGATGTACCAGGCCGGCCAGGTCGAGAGCGCGACCTTCCGCAGCTTCGAGTCCTTCGCGTTCGCGAGCGCGGCCTACCTGACGGTGTCGCTGGCCATCACCGGACTTGCCACCTGGTACCACCACCGTTACCCGGTGCGGACGATCTGAGGAAAGCGACGGCGCGATGCTTCAGATCATCAACGACTACTGGGTCTACTTTCTCATCGGGCAGTACCCGAACGGCCCGCTCGGCGGGCTGGTGCTCACGCTGCTGCTGGCCTCCTGCGGCCTGGTGCTGGCGCTGCCGCTGGGCATCGTGCTGGGGCTGGCGCGGGTGAGCCCGTGGCGCTGGCTGCGCTGGCCGGTCACGGGCTTCGTGTTCGTGGTGCGCGGGCTGCCCCTGCTGATGGTGATCTTCTGGGCCTACTTCTTCCTGCCCAGCGTCACCGGCGTGAAGACCGACCAGTTCACCACCATGCTGATCGCGCTGGTGGTGTTCGACGCCGCCTACCTCGCCGAGATCGTGCGCGCCGGCATCCAGGGCCTGCCGCGCGGGCAGATGGAAACCGCCCGTGCGCTGGGCCTGAGTTATGGCAGCGCGATGCGCCTCGTGGTGCTGCCGCAGGCGCTGCGCAGCATGCTGCCCTCGCTGGTGAACCAGTTCGTCTCGACCATCAAGGAAACCTCGCTGGGCTACATCATCGGGCTGGCCGAGGTGTCGTTCATCGCGACGCAGATCAACACGCAGGTGTTCACCAAGCCCGCGCAGATCTACCTGATCCTGGGCGGGACGTACTTCATTCTCTGCTTCGGCCTCTCGCGCTTCGCCTACTGGCTCGAACGCCGGCTCGCGCGCCGCGGCATCTCCACCGCCGCCACCAAGGTGTCCGCATGATCGAACTCGAAAAAGTCAACAAGTGGTACGGCAGCTACCACGCGCTGGTCGACGTGACCGAAACCATCCAAAAGGGCGAGGTGGTCGTGGTGTGCGGGCCCTCGGGCTCGGGCAAGTCGACGCTGATCCGCACCTTCAACCGGCTGGAGCCGATCCAGTCGGGCCGCATCGTGGTGGACGGGCAGGACATCCACGCGCCGGGCCTGGACGTGAACGAATTCCGCTCGCGCATCGGCTTCGTGTTCCAGCAGTTCAACCTGTTTCCGCACCTGACGGTGCTGCAGAACTGCACGATGGCGCCGATGCAGCTGCGCGGCCTCACGCGCAAGCAGGCCGACGAGCGCGCGATGGCGCTGCTGAGCCGCGTCGGCCTGTCGAACAAGGCCAACGCCTGGCCCGGCGAGCTCTCGGGTGGCCAGCAGCAGCGCGTGGCGATCGCCCGCGCGCTCGCGATGCAGCCGCCGCTGATGCTGTTCGACGAGCCCACCAGCGCGCTCGACCCCGAGATGGTCGGCGAGGTGCTGCTGGTGATGCGCGACCTGACGCGCGACGGCATGACCATGGTCTGCGTGACGCACGAGATGGGCTTCGCGCGCGAGGTGGCCGACCGCGTGCTCTTCATGGACGAAGGCAAGGTGCTGGAGCGCGCCACACCCGACGACTTCTTCAACCGGCCGCAGCATCCGCGCGCCCAGCAGTTCCTGGCCGACATCCGCTCCCCCTTCGCGAGAGACGCATGACCGACGCAGCCCTTCCCCTCATCGATGTTTCCGCGCTCGTTGCCGGCACCGCCGGACGCGACGCCGTCGCCGCGCAGATCGGCGCCGCCTGCCGCGCCCACGGCTTCTTCTACGTGACCGGCCATGGCGTCGACCCGGCGCTGGTGAAGCGGCTCGAAGAACTCAGCCACCGCTTCTTCGAGCTGCCCGAGGAAACCAAGATGCGCTGGCGCATGGCCCTGGGCGGGCGCGCCTGGCGCGGCTACTTTCCGCTGGGCGGCGAGCTGACCTCGGGCCGGCCCGACTGGAAGGAAGGCCTCTACCTCGGCACCGAGCTGCCCGCCACGCACCCGCTGGTACAGGCGAAGACGCCGGTGCACGGCCCCAACCTGTTCCCCGAAGTGCCGGGCTTTCGCGAGACCATCCTCGACTACATGGCCGCCGTCACGCAGCTGGGCCACCGGCTGATGGAAGGCATCGCGCTGAGCCTGGGCCTCGAGGCAGGCTACTTCGCGAAGCGCTACACGGCCGACCCGCTGATCCTGTTCCGCCTCTTCAACTACCCCTCGCAGCCAGTGCCCGAGGGCCTGGACGTGCAATGGGGCGTGGGCGAGCACACCGACTACGGGCTGCTGACGATCCTGCACCAGGACCACATCGGCGGCCTGGCGGTGCACACGCCCGGCGGCTGGATCGACGCGCCGCCGGTTGCGGGCTCCTTCGTATGCAACATCGGCGACATGCTCGACCGCATGACCGGCGGGCTCTACAAGTCGACGCCGCACCGGGTGAAGCGCAACACCTCGGGGCATGACCGGCTGTCGTTTCCGCTCTTCTTCGATCCGAACTTCGAGGCGCGGGTGCAGCGCATAGAGGGCCTCGCGGGCGCCGAAGCGCGCGACGACAGCGCCGAGCGCTGGGACCGCGCCAACGTCCACGCCTTCAGCGGGCGCTACGGCGACTACCTGCTGGCGAAGGTGTCGAAGGTGTTTCCGCAGTTGCGCGACGAGGTGCTCTGAGGCGCAGGCGCGGGCAAGAGGCCGGGCTCTTCAAGGAAAACGTCCTCCCAGCGCTCGACTTCGGCATCGGGGTCGGAAATGGGCACGAGCTTGTCGCTGCGGCAGTAGAAGGTCCAGCCCTCGAACAGCACGTCGTAGTAAGTGCCGGGCAGGTAGCGCTCGCTGGGCGCCTCATAGGGCGCGGACACCACCTCCACGATCCGGCCCACGGCACGCTCCGTGAAGGGCGACGCCAGGCAGCTGTCGACCACGTGGCAGAGGGTGCCGATCTTGATCATGCCGTTACACCTTTTGCATGGCCTGTTGCGGAAACCAGCGCGGCAGGTGCGCCAGTGCGTCGTGCAGCGAATCGAGCACGTGGAAGGCCCGCTCGACGATCGATGCGGGCGGATGCTTGAGGTCGGGCACCACCACCACCCGCAGGCCCGCTGCCAGCGCCGCCCTGGCGCCGTTCTCGCTGTCCTCGAAGGCGATGCAGTCGGCGGGGTCCACGCCCAGCCGTTCGGCCGCGAGCAGGTAGAGCGCCGGATCGGGCTTGGCGCGCGCCACTTCGTCGCCGCCCGCGAAGGCCGAGAAGTGGTGCAGCACGTCGAGGCTGCCGAGGCAGGCCTGGATCTGCACGCTGGTCGATGAAGAGGCCACGGCGCAGCGCGTGCCGCGTTCGCGCAGCGCCGCCAGGAATTCAGCCGCGCCGGGCTTGATCGGGAACAGTGGCGTACCGTCGGAGCGCTCCAGCTGCAGGCGCTGTCGCACGAGGCCCACCGCGTGGGTGTAGGCGGCCGGCCCGCCCAGCAGCGAAGCGAGGACGACTTCGGACTCCACCGTGGACAGCCCCACCACCTGCAGGTACTGGCTGTGCGAGAGCTCGATGCCGAGCGTGCGGGCGACCTCGATCCAGGCGGCCATGATGGGGCGCTCGGAATCGATCAGCAGCCCGTCCATGTCGAAGATTGCAGCGGCGAACATCGGGGCATCGTAATGAATGACCCGTCCTGAAATGCGTTGACACCCAAACAGCCGGCCTCAGCCGACCATGGACGCCCGGTGCACGGCATCGGGCGTTTGCATTTTGAGCGACAGATGGGGTCGCTCGTGGTTGTAGATCTGCACGGACTCAGCCACCAGTCGTCTGGCCTGAGCCAGGTCAACTGGCCGGCTCAGCAGGAATTCGGTCTTGAGGATGCCGTTGATGCGCTCGGCCAACGCGTTCTGGTAGCAGTCGTAGCCGTCGGTCATCGAACACTTCAGGCCATGGCGGCGATGCAGCGCCTGATAGTAGTTCGAGCAGTATTGGATGCCGCGATCGGAGTGATGTACGAGTTGCTCGCGCGTCTGTCGCCCGCGCAGCGCCATCTTCAGGGCCCGCGCCACCTCCTCGGTCTGCAGGCTGGCATGGACGTGCCAGCCCACGATCTTGCGCGAATGCGCATCGGTGACCAGACTGAGGTAGACCACTTTGTCGGCCGTAGGCAGGTACGTGATGTCGGCCACCCACAATTGCTCGCTGCGCGTGACGCGAATCTGCGCAGGCCCCGCCTTGACCAGGTTCGGGTGGCGGCGAAAGCGATGATGGCTGTCCGTCGTCTTGTGGTACGCCCGGCGGTTTGCCACAAGCAGCCGCGCGTTGCGCAGCACATCGAACATCGCATCACGTCCCAGCTCGATGCCTTGGCGCTGCAGCGGCTCGCGCAGCAGGTAGTGCAGCTTGCGCGTACCCAGCCTGGGCTGGCGCATCCGCTGCTCTTTGACCAACTGCACCACCGTTTCGGCGCGTTCGTGGCGCCGGGCGGCCCTGTGCCGGCCTTGGTAGTACGCCTGACGACTCATGCCCATGTGGCGGCAAGCCCGGGTCACGCTCAGCCCTTGGACGAGGCCTTGCGCAAGGACTTGCCCGAAGGCTTTTTTACAACACGCACGCCGTGATCCTTCTTCAGGACCTCCAGCACCGCTTCGAACAACCGGGCCTTTTCCTGTGCTCTGGCCAGTTGCGTCTCCAATTCTTTGATCCGCTGTTCCGGCGTCGGTGCAATGGCTGTCTTGTCGATCGGCATAGCCGCCGATGATGCCGCACGCCCCCACCCCTGGCGACCGTGTTTGCGCAGCCAGTTCAATACGGTCGAGTTGCCCTGAATCCCATAGCGGCTCTGCGCCTGGCTCCAGGTCATCTCCCCTTTTTCCACTTGCTCGACCACAGCCAACTTGAAGGCCATCGTGTAGTCGCGCTGCGTTCTCTTCGCGCCTGTGTCCATTGCGTTTTCTCCTTTCGTCGATGAAAGGTGTCAACGCTGGGCAGGACGGGTCAGAAAAACGAAAAAGGGACCTCGAAGGTCCCTTTTTCGTGGTTGCGCGGAAAAGACTCAGTCCCGCGCCAGCGCCCGGTTGAGCCCCAGGGCCGCCAGCGTGGCGATAGCACCCGACAGCAGGTAAACGCTCACGTAGGCCAGGCCGAAGTGGGCCGACAGCCCCAGGGCCACCAGCGGGGCGAAGGCCGCGCCGATCAGCCAGGCCACGTCGGCCGTGAGCGCGGCACCGACGTAGCGGTACTTGGGCGCGAAGTTGGAGGTCACCGCGCCGGCCGCCTGGCCGTACGACAGGCCCAGGATCACGAAGCCCAGCAGGATGAAGATGTCCTGGCCGATGCGGCCGCCGTCGAGCAGCGTGGGGGCGAAGCCGCTGAAGGCGGCGATCACCGCGGCCAGTCCGCCCAGCGTGAAGCGGCGGCCGATGCGGTCGGCCAGCAGGCCCGAGGCCACGATGCCGGCGGCGCCAAAGGCCGCGCCGATCATCTGGATCACCAGGAATTCGGTGACCGACTGGTCGGAATACAGCGTGATCCACGACAGCGGGAACACCGTGATCAGGTGGAACAGTGCGTAGCTAGCCAGCGCGGCGAAGGCGCCGATCAGGATGTTGCTGCCCTGCGAGCTGACCAGCTCGGTGACGCTGGTGGGTTCGAGCTCGCGCTCTTCGAGCAAGCGCGAGTATTCGTCGGTGGCCACCAGGCGCAGGCGGGCGAAGAGCGCCACCACGTTGATCGCGAAGGCCACGTAGAAGCTGTAGCGCCAGCCCCAGTCGAGGAAGTCTTCCGACGGCAGGCTGGAATACAGGTAGGCGAACAGAGCGCTGGCGATGAAGAAGCCGATGGGCGCGCCCAGCTGGCCCAGCATGGCGTACCAGCCGCGGCGGTTGGCCGGCGCGTTCAGCGCCAGCAGCGACGGCAGGCCGTCCCAGGAGCCGCCCAGCGCCAGGCCTTGGCCGAAGCGGAACACGGACAGCAGCACGATGGCCGTGAAGCCCAGGCTCGCATAGCCCGGCAGGAAGGCGATGCCGGCGGTGGAGGTGCCGAGCACGAAGAGCGCCAGCGTGAGCTTGGCTTCCCGCCCGAAACGTCGCTGGATCATCATCGAGATGACAGTTCCGAACGGACGCGCGATGAAGGCGAAGGAGAAGACCAGGAACGAATAGAGAACACCCTCGAGGTGCTGCTCGAACGGGAAGAAGACCGCCGGGAACACCAGCACCGAGGCGATGCCGTAGACGAAGAAGTCGAAATATTCGGAGGCGCGGCCGATGACCACACCGACCGCGATCTCGCCGGGGGCGATGTGCGAGTGGTCGTCGCCCTGCCGGGCGCCGCCGTGATCGGCCGGGTTCGGCAGCGGCTGTGCGCCTTGCGAAATGATGCTGGACGTCGTCATTGCTTGCTGTAATTCAGGTGTAACGCCGCGGCGCGACACCATAAGACCATGGGAGACCCCAGAGCGTCGCACCGAATCACATTTACCGCCATAGGACAAAACGTCCAATAGGCGAAACCCGTCTTCGGGCGTAGATTGTGGGGTCTTTTTGCGTCGCCCCTGCACCTCTTTTCCCCCGGCATGCACATCCTCAAGAACCTTCGCCGAGCACTCCTGCTGCTCTCCGCCATGCTCCTGGCGGGCTGCAACACGGTGCTGATGAACCCATCCGGCGACATCGCCCACCAGCAGGGACGACTGATCGTCGTCTCCACCGTGCTGATGCTGATCATCATCATTCCGGTGATCGCCCTGACCATCTTCTTTGCCTGGCGCTATCGCCAGTCCAATAAAGAGGCCACCTACAGCCCCGACTGGGACCACTCCACCCAACTCGAGCTGGCCATCTGGGCAGCCCCGCTGCTCATCATCATCGCCCTGGGCGCCATCACCTGGATCAGCACCCACACGCTCGACCCCTACCAGCCGCTGCGCCGCCTCGACGCCCAGCGCGCGATTCCGGCCGAAACCAAGCCGCTGACGGTGGAAGTGGTCGCCCTCGACTGGAAGTGGCTCTTCATCTACCCCGAGCAGGGCATCGCCACGGTGAACGAGCTGGCCGCCCCGGTGGACCGCCCGATCAGCTTCAAGATCACGGCCTCCTCGGTCATGAACTCCTTCTTCATCCCCGCGCTGGCCGGCCAGATCTACGCCATGCCGGGCATGGAGACCAAGCTGCACGCCGTCATCAACAAGCCCGGCGAGTTCGAAGGCTTCTCCGCCAACTACAGCGGCGCCGGCTTCTCCGGCATGCGCTTCAAGTTCCACGGGCTGAGCAACGAAGGCTTCGACCAGTGGGTGCAGAAGGTCAAGTCCGGCAAGGACGGCGAACTCTCCCGCGAGCTCTACAAGAAGCTCGAAGTGCCCAGCGAGCGCGAGCCCGTGCGCCACTATCCCACCGTTGCATCCGACCTGTACGACGCGATCCTCAACCAGTGCGTGGACCGCAACAAGATGTGCATGAAGGAAATGATGGCCATCGACGCCGGCGGCGGCATGGGCAAGCCCGGCGCCTTCAACGTTGCCACCAAGCAGGCCTGGGACATCGAATCCCTCGATACGCCCAAGCGCAAGTACGTCACCGCGATGTGCACCACCGAAGAATAAGATGTTGCAGAACCTTGACCTGACGAAGCTCGTCTTCGGCCGCCTCTCCTGGGAGGCGATTCCCTTCCACGAGCCCATCCTGCTCGTGACCTTTGCCGGCGTGGTGCTGGGCGGCCTGGCCGTCCTGGGCGCACTGACCTACTTCAAGCTGTGGGGCATGCTGTGGCGCGACTGGATCACCAGCATCGACCACAAGAAGATCGGCATCATGTACATCATCCTGGGCCTGGTGATGCTGCTTCGCGGCTTCGCCGACGCGCTCATGATGCGCGCCCAGCAGGCCATGGCCTTCGGCGACAACGCCGGCTTCCTGCCGCCGCACCACTACGACCAGGTCTTCACCGCCCACGGCGTGATCATGATCTTCTTCGTGGCGATGCCGCTGGTCACGGGCCTCATGAACTTCGTGGTGCCGCTGCAGATCGGCGCGCGCGACGTGGCCTTCCCGTTCCTGAACAACTTCAGCTTCTGGATGACCACCTTCGGCGCCGGCCTGGTGATGGCGTCGCTGTTCGTCGGCGAGTTCGCCAAGACCGGCTGGCTGGCCTATCCGCCGCTGTCGGGCATCCTCTTCAGCCCCGACGTGGGGGTCGACTACTACATATGGTCGTTGCAGATAGCGGGGGTGGGCACGTTGCTGTCCGGCGTGAACCTGCTGGCCACCATCGTGAAGATGCGCGCGCCCGGCATGACCATGATGAAGATGCCCGTCTTCACCTGGACCGCCCTGTGCACCAACGTGCTGATCGTCGCCGCCTTCCCGGTGCTGACCGCCGTGCTGGCCCTGCTGTCGCTCGACCGCTACGCAGGCACCAACTTCTTCACGAACGACCTCGGCGGCAACGCCATGATGTACGTGAACCTGATCTGGATCTGGGGCCACCCCGAGGTGTACATCCTGATCCTGCCGGCCTTCGGCATCTTCTCGGAAGTGGTCTCCACCTTCTCGGGCAAGCGCCTCTTCGGCTACGCCTCGATGGTGTACGCCACGGTCGTGATCACCATCCTGTCGTACCTCGTCTGGCTGCACCACTTCTTCACCATGGGCTCCGGCGCCAGCGTGAACTCGTTCTTCGGCATCACGACGATGATCATCTCGATCCCGACGGGCGCGAAGATCTTCAACTGGCTCTTCACCATGTACCGCGGCCGCATCCGCTTCGAGCTGCCCATGATGTGGACCATCGGCTTCATGATCACCTTCGTGATCGGCGGCATGACCGGCGTGCTGCTGGCCGTTCCCCCGGCCGACTTCGTGCTGCACAACAGCCTGTTCCTGATCGCCCACTTCCACAACGTGATCATCGGCGGCGTGCTGTTCGGCATGCTGGCGGGCATCACCTACTGGTTCCCGAAGGCCTTCGGCTACAAGCTCGACCCGTTCTGGGGCAAGTGCTCGTTCTGGTTCTGGATCGTCGGCTTCTGGTTCGCCTTCATGCCGCTGTACATCCTGGGCCTGATGGGCGTCACCCGCCGCATGAGCCACTTCCAGGACATGTCGCTGCAGATCTGGTTCCAGGTCGCCGCCTTCGGCGCGGTGCTGATCGCGCTGGGCATCGCCTCGTTCCTGATCCAGCTGGTGGTGAGCTTCATCCGCCGCGACCAGTTGCGCGACACCACGGGCGACCCGTGGAACGGCCGCACGCTGGAATGGGCGACCTCGTCGCCGCCGCCGGCCTACAACTTCGCGTTCACGCCGCGCGTGCACGACAACGACGCCTGGTCCGACATGAAGGCCCGCGGCTACCAGCGTCCGCTGGAAGGCTTCAGCCCGATCCACATGCCCAAGAACACGGCCGCCGGCTTCATCATCGCGGCGCTGAGCGCGGTGTGCGGCTTCGCGCTGATCTGGCAGATGTGGCTGCTGGCCGGCATCGGCTTCGTCGCCATGCTCGCCGCCGTGATCATCCACACCTTCAACTACAAGCGCGACTACTACATCCCCGCGGAAGAAGTCGTCCGTACCGAAGAAGCGCGCACGCGCCTGCTGGCTGCCAATGTCTAACAGTACCGCCCTCCACTCCAGCCACACGAACACCGTGGGCAACGCCGCGAGCGTGCCCACCTTCGAGGTGTTCAACGTCCGCAACGAAGACCACCATCCCGAGAACGGCACGCTGCTGGGCTTCTGGCTCTACCTGATGAGCGACTGCCTCATCTTCGCCTGCCTGTTCGCGGTGTACGGCGTGCTGGGCCGCAGCTACGCGGCCGGCCCTTCGGGCGCCGACCTGTTCGACCTGCCGCTGGTGGCGATCAACACCTCGCTGCTGCTGCTGTCGTCCATCACCTACGGCTTCGCCATGCTGCAGATGCAGCAGCGCCGCATGGGCGGCGTGCTGGTCTGGCTGGCCATCACCGGCCTGCTGGGCGCGGGCTTCATCGGCCTGGAGCTCTACGAGTTCGCGCACCTGATCCACGAAGGCGCGGGCCCGCAGCGCAGCGCCTTCCTGTCCTCGTTCTTCGCGCTGGTGGGCACCCACGGCCTGCACGTGACCTTCGGCATCGTCTGGCTCATCGTGCTGATGATCCAGCTGCCCAAGCACGGCTTCACCGCCGCCAACCGCCGCCGCCTGATGTGCCTGTCGATGTTCTGGCACTTCCTGGACGTGGTCTGGATCGGCGTCTTCACCTTCGTGTATCTGATGGGATCGCTGCAATGAGCGCGCACACCGAAACCGCCGGCCACGGCGCACATGGCCACAACGACCATGGTCATGACCACGGGCACGGCCACGACGACGGCCCGGTGAGCCACAGCACCTTCAAGGGCTACATGACCGGCTTCGTGCTGGCCGTGATCCTCACCGCCATCCCGTTCTGGCTCGTGATGGGCAAGGTCTTCGACAAGCCCAACACCACCGCCCTGGTCATCCTGGCCTTCGCCGTGGTGCAGATCGTGGTGCACATGGTGTACTTCCTGCACATGGACGCGAAGTCCGAAGGCGGCTGGAACATGCTGGCGCTGATCTTCACGCTCGTGCTCGTGGTCATCACGCTGGCCGGTTCGCTGTGGGTCATGTACCACATGAACACCAACATGATGCCGCACTCGGTGCACGACATGAAGAACATGCCCTGATGGCGGAACAGGCCGTCCGCCAGCGCTCCACCGCCGCACGGGTGGCACTGGCGGTCTGCGCCGTCCTCGCCTTCGCCGGCTTCGTCGCGCTCGGCACCTGGCAGGTCGAGCGCAGGGCCTGGAAGCTGGATCTCATCGCACGCGTCGACCAGCGCGTGCACGCCCCGGCCACCGCGGCCCCCGGGCGGACCGAATGGCCCACGGTCAACGCGGCCAACGACGAATACCGGCATGTCCGCCTTGCCGGCACCTTTCTCCACGACAAAGAGACGCTAGTGCAGGCCAGCACCAAACTGGGCGCCGGCTTCTGGGTGCTGACCCCGCTGCGCAACAGCGCCGACGGCACCGTGGTGCTGGTCAACCGCGGCTTCGTGCCGCCCGAAGCGCAGAAACGCGAGGCGCGCGCCGCCACCGAGCCCCAGGGCGAAACCACCGTGGCCGGCCTGCTGCGCCTGACCGAACCCAAGGGCGGCTTCCTGCGCAAGAACGATCCGGCCGGCGAGCGCTGGTTCTCGCGCGACGTGCAGGCCATCGCCGCCGCGCGCGGCCTGAACGACGTGGCGCCCTACTTCGTCGACGCCGAGGCCGCGCCAGCCCAGCCGGGCGCCGCGGCCACCGATGCCCCCGCCTGGCCCGCCGGCGGGCTGACCGTCATTTCCTTTCCCAACAGCCACCTCGTCTACGCCCTGACCTGGTATGGCCTGGCCCTCATGGTGCTGATCGCGGCCTGGTTCGTGCGGCGCAGCGAAAATGCGGCCCATGCCGACGCCCGCCCCGCCGACCAAGATGCCCGCCGCGACGGCTGAATCCGCCGCTGTAGCGGGCGAGCTGCACCCGCCCCGCGCCGGCGTCGCGAGCCTCGACAACGCCATCGGCCACCAGAACATGCAGCAGCTGATCCAGCTGCGCTGGTTCGCGGTGGTCGGGCAGGTCGCCACCATCCTCGTGGTGCACTACGGCTTCGAGATCCGGCTGCCGCTGGACCACATGCTGCAGGTGCTGGCCTGCCTCGCGCTCTTCAACATGGTGAGCCTGCTGCGCTCGCGCAGCCACCGGCGCGTGACCAACGGCGAGCTGTTCGTCGCGCTGCTGGTCGACGTGGCCACCCTCACCGCGCAGCTCTACCTGAGCGGCGGCGCGACCAACCCCTTCGTATTCCTCTTCCTGCTGCAGGTGACGCTGGGCGCTGTGCTGCTGAAGGCCTGGTCGACCTGGACCATGGTGGTCATCACCAGCATCTGCTTCGCCGGGCTGGCGCTGTTCTCGCGCCCTCTCGCGCTGCCGCTGGACCACGACCGGGGCCTGTGGAGCCCCTACATCCAGGGCATGCTGGTGTGCTTCGCGCTGAACGCGGCGCTGCTCGTCATCTTCATCACCCGCATCAGCCGCAACCTGCGCGCGCGCGACGCGCGGCTGGCCGACCTGCGCCAGCGGGCCTCCGAAGAGGAGCACATCGTGCGCATGGGCCTGCTGGCCTCGGGCGCGGCGCACGAACTGGGCACGCCGCTTGCCACGCTCGCGGTGATCCTCGGCGACTGGCGCCGGCTGCCGCACTTCAGCTCCGACCCCGAGCTGCTGACCGAGGTGGCCGAGATGGAACTGCAGATCGAGCGCTGCAAGAGCATCGTCAGCGGCATCCTGCTGTCGGCCGGCGAGGCGCGCGGCGAGTCTTCGGAGGAAACCACCGTCAGCACCTTCCTCGACGACCTCGTCGAGGAATGGCGCACCACCCGCCCGGTGGAAGACTTCGAGTACGACAACCACTTCGGCCGCGACCTGCCCATGGTTTCCGACTCGGCCCTCAAGCAGATGATCTGCAACGTGCTCGACAATGCGCTGGAGGCGTCGCCGCACTGGCTGCGCCTCGAGGCGGCGCACGACGCCGACGCGCTGACGATCACCGTCACCGACGCAGGGCCTGGCTTCCTGCCGGCCATCCTCAAGGAGTTCGGCAAACCCTACCAGTCGAGCAAGGGCCGCGCTGGCGGCGGACTGGGGCTGTTCCTGGTGGTGAACGTGGCGCGCACCGTGGGCGGCCGCGTCGCGGCGGCCAACCGGCCGGAAGGCGGCGCCGTCGTGAAGATCACGCTGCCGCTCGCGGCCATCGTGCTCGAGGAAGAAGAGACGGAAGTGGACGACGACGCGGACGACGAGGAAGCCCTCGCGGCCGCTGGCAGGACCATCGGAATGGAAGGCAATGAGCGAAACCGGAGCTGAAGCGCAGCGCCAACTGCTGATCGTCGAGGACGACGGCGCCTTCGCGCGCGCGCTCGGCCGCTCCTTCGAGCGCCGCGGCTATGCCGTGACGCACGCGAGCAACCTCGCCGAGGTCGAGTCCCTGCTGGCCGGCTCCTCGCCCGGCTACGCGGTGGTCGACCTCAAGCTCAACGGCGAGGCCTCGGGCCTGGCCTGCGTGCAGATGCTGCACCGGCACAACCCCAAGATGCTGATCGTGGTGCTCACGGGCTTCGCGAGCATCGCGACCGCGGTGGAAGCCATCAAGCTCGGCGCCTGCCACTACCTGGCCAAGCCCTCGAACACCGACGACATCGAGGCCGCCTTCGGCCGCGCCACCGGCACCACCGAGGTGGAGCTGACCAACCGCTCCACATCCATCAAGACGCTCGAATGGGAGCGCATCCACGAGACGCTGGCCGAGACCGGCTTCAACATCTCCGAGACCGCGCGCAGGCTCGGCATGCACCGGCGCACGCTGGCACGCAAGCTGGGCAAGCAGCAGGTCAAGTAGACCGATCTTCAAACCACACGCACTTGCGCACGGACAGACGATGACCTTTTCGCCACCCTCTCCCCCGCCCACGCAACGCAGCAAGACCGCCGTCCTCGCCGCACGCGACCAGACCGCGATGGAGGAGCTCTTCAACGCCCTGAGCCACGGCCTGGGCCTTGCGCTGGCGATCGCCTCGCTGCCGATCCTGGTCTACAGCGCCGCACAGAAGGGCCAGGCCGCGGCCGTGGTCGGCGCCAGCCTGTTCGCGGGCACGGCCATCGTGCTGTACCTGATCTCCACGCTCTACCACGCGCTGCCCATCGGCCGGGCGAAGGCCTGGTTCAACCGGCTGGACCACGCGGCCATCTACCTCTTCATCGCGGGCAGCTACATGCCCTTCCTGTTCGGCGTGCTGCGCGGCCCGCTGGGCTGGACGCTGTTCGGCGCCATCTGCGCGGCGGCGGCGCTGGGCGTGGGCGCCAAGCTGTTCAACCGGCTGAAGCATCCGCTGTGGTCCACCGGCCTGTACGTGGCGATGGGCTGGATGGCGCTGATGGCGGCCGTGCCGCTGTACGAGCGCATGTCGGCGGCGGGCCTGGGCTGGCTGGTGGCCGGCGGGTTGTTCTACACGGCCGGCGCGGTGGTTTTCCTGTTCGACAACAAGGTGCGCTTCGCGCACTCGGTGTGGCACTTGTTCGTGCTCGCGGGCAGCACCTGTCACTTCTTCGCCGTGCTCTGGCATGCGCACGGGTAACTCCCCCAGGCTTCGCGCACTTCGTGTCGCTTCGCCACCCCCCTCGCCCGGGGCAGCACCTGCGGCCCGGCAAAGCCGGTTCCGCGGTGCTCCGCGAAAAGTCGTCGATCAATAGTGCGGGGGTAACTCGTCACGTGGGTTGCGCGCGGCGCCGTCCTGGCCTGAGCTCTGCATCTGCTCCTTCAACTGCGTGACCTGCAGGATCAGCCGATCGATCTGCTGCTGTTGGCGGTAGATCGTCATGTTCAGCTGGTCGAGCATGTCCTCGGCGTAGCTGGACTTGATCTCGAGTTCGGTCACGCGCTCGGCAATGAGATGGTCGTGGGGCGGGTTTTCCATGCCGCTATTGGACAGGAATACCGCCCCGCTCTTTGTGACGCCCCGCTTAGCGACGCACCTTCGCCTCGAGCAGGTCCGCCATGCCGATTCGCTTGGCGAATTCGATGCGCACCCGCTCCGACACCTCGAACACCTCCTGAGCGCCGTCGCCCACGAAGTCGATCAGCGAGCGCATCGGCCGTGTGCCCGCGGGCAGGCCCACGATGCGCACGATCTCGTCGGCCACGGCCTGCGGGTCGGCGTTGTCGGGCGTCAGCGCCGAGAGGCGCGCGCCGATCTGGTCCATGAGGCCGTCGTAGCGGGCGTAGGCGGCGGCGGTGGTGGCATCGGCCGGCTTGCCGGCGCTCGGGAAGTGGTCGGTGCCCCTGGTGAAGGCGCCCGGCACGACGATGGAAGTCTCGATGCCGAAGCGGGCGATCTCATAGGCCAGCGTGACGGCCAGCGAATCCATCGCCGCCTTGGCCGCGCCATAGGGCCCCATGAACGGCGGAAAGCCGCCCTTGGTGGTGGTGCTGCTGATCCACAGCATCAGCCCCGACTCCTGCGCCCGCAGGTACGGCAGCACCGCGCGGTTCACACGCTGCGCGCCGAGCACATTGGTGTCGAACACCTTGACGATCTCATCCGGCGTGAAGGCCTCCGTGGGGCCGACCACCAGGTGGCCGGCGTTCTGCATCACCACGTCGAGATGACCCTGCTCCCGCACGATGGTCGCGGCGGCCGCATCGGCCGACTCCTGCGAGAGCACGTCGAGCTCGAGCGGGTGCAGCTGGACGTTCTTCGCCGCGGCCAGGGCGCGCAGCTCGGCGGCGCGGCCGTTGTTGCGCCCTGCGATGTCGCGCATGGAGGCGTAGACGACGTGGCCCGCTTCGGCGAGCGACAGGGCCGTGAGCTTTCCGATGCCGCTGCCGGCGCCGGTGACGAGGACGATCTGCTTCTTCATGGCGTGTCTCCTCCTTCAGGCGACACCGCCGTTGGCGCGCAGGATCTGGCCGTTGACCCAGCCCGCATCGGGCCCGGCGAGGAAGGACACCACCGATGCGATGTCCTCGGGCTGGCCCAGGCGCTGCAGCGGCGGCATCTTCGCGAAGGCCTGGACCTGCTCCTCGGTCTTGCCGTCGAGGAAGAGCGAGGTGGCGATGGGGCCTGGCGCCACGGCGTTCACCGTGATGCTGCGTCCGCGCAGTTCCTTGGCGAAGACGTGCGTGAAAGCTTCGACCGCCGCCTTGGTGGCGTTGTAGATCGCGTAGCCGGGCATGTTCAGCGCGAGCGTGGTGCTCGAGAAGTTGACGATGCGACCGCCCTCGTTCAGGCGCGTGGCGGCCTCGCGCAGCGTGTTGAAGGTGCCGCGCACGTTGATGTCGAAGGTCTGGTCGTACTGCGCGTCGCTGTGCTCGGCCAGCGGCAGCGTCCGGAGCACGCCGGCGTTGTTGACCAGGACGTCGACCTTGCCGAGTTGCGCCTCGACGGCGTCGAACATGGCGCGCACTTCCTCGGCGCTGGCCACGTCGGCCTTGACGGCGAAGGCACGGCCGCCGGCGGCCTTCAGCTCGGCGACGAGGGCATCGGCCTGCTCCGGGCTCGATGCGTAGTTGACGGCGACGGAGAAGCCGTCCCTGGCGAGGCGCTGCGCGACGGCGGCGCCGATGCCGCGCGATGCGCCGGTGACGATGGCGACCTTGGGAGTGGATGACTGGTTCATGGCTGGCTGTTCCTTTGCAGGGGTGGTGGGTTGGTGAGACGAATCTTCGATCGTTCCATCCAAAAGATAATCAGCCTCTAATCAACATTACTATTCCATTTATCTCAACAATAGATCGGCCAACCGCCCATGGACCGCTTCCAGGAAATGCAGGCCTTCGTGCGCATCGCCGAGCGCCAGAGCTTCACGCAGGCCTCCGAGGACCTGCGCATTCCCCGCGCGACCGTCACGAACCTGATCAAGCGCGTGGAGCAGCGCCTCGGCACCCGGCTGCTGGAGCGCACCACCCGCACCGTGCGCCTGACGCAGGACGGCGAGGCCTACTACCGCCGCTGCGTGCGGCTCTTGGCCGACGTGGAGGAAGCCGAGGGCCTGTTTCGCGACGAGGCGCCCAAGGGCCTGCTGCGCGTGAACCTGCAGGGCACGCTGGCGCGGCATTTCGTGGTGCCGGCGCTGCCGGGCTTCCTGGCGCGCTACCCGGAGCTGGAGCTGCACATCGGCGAGGACGACCGGCTCGTCGACCTTGTCCGGGAAGGCGTCGACTGCGTGCTGCGCGCGGGCACGCTGCAGGACTCATCGATGATCGGACGCCGCGTGGCGCTGCTGCCGCAGGTCACGGTCGCGAGCCCGGCCTACATCGCAGCCCACGGCGAGCCCAAAAGCATGGAAGAGCTGGCATCGCACCGCGCCATCCACTACATATCCAGCGCAACGGGAAAGCCGGTGCCGCTCGAATTCACGGTCGACGGGCAGCTGACGAACGTGCAACTGGGCGGCATCGTCTCGGTGACCGGTGCCGACCTGTACACCGGCTCGGCCGTCGCGGGCCTCGGGCTGGTGCAGGTGCCGCGCTACCGCGTGGCCGGCGAGCTGGCGGACGGGCGGCTCAAGGTGCTGCTGCCGGAGTTCGCGCCGCCGCCGATGCCGGTCTCAGTGCTCTATGCGCAGAACCGGCAGCTGTCGTCGCGCGTGCGCGTGTTCACGCATTGGCTGCGCGACATCTTCGAGGCCGCCAGGGCAGCCTGAATCAGCAGGCCGTCGACTCCAGCGCCACGGCGCCGGCCTCGGCATGCGTCTCGCCGCGCAGGAAGGCGAACACCACAATCGCCGTCGCCACGGTCACGCCCGCGAGCACCCACAGCAGCGTGCCGAACGCTGCGCCGTAGGCGTGGAGCACTGCCGCGCGGTCCATGCCGGGCAGCAGGGCCAGCGCCTGCGAGATGTCTCCGGTGGTGACGCGCTGCGCAGCGCGCGATGCCGCCTCCGCATGACCCAGCCGCGCAGCCACCAGCGCCGTCAGCCCCGCGCCCACGAGTGCCAGCGCGATGCCCTCCCCCGCCACCCGCACCGTGTTGAAGATGCCCGATGCCATGCCCGCGCGCTCGCGCGGCACCACGCTCACGGCCAGCCCGTCCATCAACCCCCACGGCAGCCCGATGCCCGCGCCGATCAGCAGCAGCGGCCACACCATCGCGCCCAGCGGCGTGCCCGGCGCGCAGCGGCTGAGCCAGAAAAGCCCCACGGCGCACACCAGCAGCCCCACGGCCGAGATCGCGCCGGCCGAGAACCGGTGCGCCAGCGACGCAGCCAGCGTCGGCACCACGAGGATCGGCCCCGAGAGCGCGAACATGAAAGCCCCCGCCTCGATCGCGCCGCGCCCTTCGAGCCCGATGAAGCGGATCGGCAGCAGCACCAGCAGCACGACGAAACCATAGGCCGGCGCGGCCGCCAGCAGTTGCACGCCGACGAAGCGCGGAAAGCGGAAGAGCGACAGGTCGAGCATCGGATGCGCCACCCTCCTTTCGATGGCGACGAAGACCGCGCCCATCGCCGCCGCACCCGCCAGCGCCCCGAGCACCCACGGACTGCCCCAGCCGCTGTCGGGCGCCTGCAGCACGCCCAGCGTCAGCAGGCTCAGCGCGGCGGTGAAGCTCAGCGTACCCGGCACGTCCAGCCCCATGGCCTGCGGGTTGCGCGACTCACGCATCGCGAGCGACGCGATGCCGAGTGCCAGCAGGCTGACCGCACCGGGGCTCAGCATCACCGCCTGCCAGCCGAAGCTCTCGGCCAGCCAGCCCGAGAGCATCGAGCCGCAGGACAGCCCCACGCCGAACGAGGTGCCGATCAGGCTGAAGGCCCGCGTGCGCGCGGCGCCGTCGAACACCTGTGCCAGCGCGGCCGTGCCCGCCGCGAAGGCCGCCGCCGAACCCAGCCCCTGCAGCGCGCGCGCCAGCTCGAAGGCCACGATGCCCGGCGCCAGGGTCAGCAGCGAGGCGCTGAGCGCCACCACCGCGAGCCCCAGCAGGAAGACGCGCTTGCGCCCATAGGCATCGGCCAACGCGCCGGCCGCCATCAGCGTGGCGCCGAAGCTCAGCATGAAGGCGTTGGTCACCCAGTTGAGCTGCACCGGGCTGCCGCCGAGCGCGTCGCGCACGGCGGGCAGCACCACCGCCGGGCCGGTGAAGCTCAGCGGCATGCCCAGCGCCGCGAGGCAGACGGCGGCCAGGAGCCAGTTTCTGGAGGAAGAAGCGGGCATCGGGAATGTGCTTTCGCGGAAGGTGACAAGGAAGGCACGAAGATAGAAAGGAATCAATGCACTGAGAATTGCCGCATTGCTCCTCACACTCCCAACCAAAGGTTGCCAATTCATGGACAGCTTCAGCGGACTCGAATCCTTCGTGCGGGCGGCCGACCTGTCGAGCTTTGCCAAGGCCGGCCGGCTGCTGGGCATCTCGGCCTCGGCCGTGGGAAAGAACGTCGCCCGGCTCGAAGAGCAGCTCGGCGTGCGCCTCTTCAACCGCACCACGCGCCACATGCGGCTCACGCAGGAAGGCGCCCTCTTCCACGAGCGCTGCCGCCGCATCCTCGACGAGCTCGACGACGCGCGGGCCATGATGCAGGACGCCATCGCCGCGCCGCGCGGCCGCCTGCGCGTGAGCCTGCCGACCATCGGCTACCGCTTCCTGCTGCCGATGCTGCCGGCCTTCAGGGAGCGCTACCCCGAGATCGAGCTCGACCTCGACTTCAACGACCGGCTGGTCGACGTCATCGCCGAGGGCGTCGACGTGGCGATCCGCAGCGGCGACCTGGTCGATTCGCAGCTGGTCGCGCGCCGCCTCGGTCCGTTCCGGTTCGTGCTCGTGGCCTCGCCCGCCTACCTCGAGCGCCACGGCGTGCCGCAGACCCCGGCCGACCTCGCGCGGCACACCTGCCTGCGCTACAAGTTCGCCACCGGCGGAAAGATCGAGGACTGGGACCTGCCCGGCCTGCCCACCCACCTCCCGCCGGGCCTGCTGTGCAACAACATGGAAGCCATGCTCGGCGCCGCGGTCGCCGGCCTCGGCGTGGCCTACATGCCCGATTTCCTCGCGCGCGACTCGCTGTGCCGCGGCGAACTGCGGCGCGTGCTGGCCACGCACCTCGTGCGACAGGGCCAGTTCTCGGCTCTGTGGCCGTCGAGCCGGCAGCTGTCGCCGAAGGTGCGGGCGTTCGTGGACTTTGCGGGGGAGCATATGTTCAGGGAGGACGGCGTCGCGCCGTAGCCCGCCTCAGGTCGAGTCGGGCCGAGTTCAGACCACAATGAATTCGACCGGTCACGACACCAGGGATGAGCGCCATGAATTTCTCGACTCACGTCAAACCCATCAGCTACTTCAAGAGCCATGCCGCGGACATCGTGAAGACCTTGTCCGATACCCGCGAGTCCATGCTTATCACCCAGAACGGCGAAGCCAGGCTCGTCGTGATGGATGTTGGCTCCTACGAGGAGCGCGAAGCCACGCTCGCGCTTCTCAAGATCCTGGTGCTAGGTAACCACGCAATCGAGCAGGGCCAGTTCCGTCCGGCGGAAGAAGTGTTCGCAGATCTGGGCCGGCAGGCCGTAGAAGAAGAAAAGGACGCGAAATGAAGATCGTGTTCCCGCGGTCCGCGGACCACGATCTGAAGACCCTGCTCATGCGGCGCATGGTCGGCGCCGCATGAGTTCAAGCAGGCGCTGAGAGCGCCGTCCGTCAGGCGACTTCTGCCGGCTGCTCTGCTTGAGGGCTCACAACGGCCATCCGCTCTTCGACGCGTTGCATCACCGGTGCCTCGGCGGGCACGGCAGCCACGGCGACCGGGGTCTCGGCCACAGGCTCGGCAGACTTGATGCTCTCACCGGCCACCGGCTTCGCCGGTTCAGCCGTCACTGGTGCCGGCACTTCCGCAGGCGGGACGACCGGCGCGGCGACTGCAACAGGCGCTGCTTCTGCCGGTTTGACGCTTTCCACGACGACGGGCTTCGCAACCTCGGGCTTGACTGCCTCGATCTTTGCAGGAGCGGCAACCTTCGCCGGCTCAGGCATCGCGGGTGCAGGCAAGACTGCAGGTGCGGCCACTGCAACAGGTGCAGCTTCCACTGGCTTGGCGCTTTCCGCGACGACGGACTTCGCAGGTTCTGGCTTCACAGGCTCGGGCTTGACTGCCTCAGCGGACTTTGCCGACTTCGCAGGCTTCGCGCCCTCCGACGCGTTCTGCTTTGCGGGCGCCGGCTTCACCGATTCCTGCGTCGCAGCCACAGGCTTCGCGGCCTCCTGCTTCACCGGCTCACTGGCCATCCGCGCGAACGCCAGCGCCGCCTTCAACGGGAACAGCGTGCGCTCATCCCCCTGCGCGGTGTTGCTCACAGTCGTACCCGCGGTTTCGTCCAGGCTCGCCGTACGCACCGCGTCGAGCCGGTGCGTGGGCACCATGAAGGGCGAGTGCGTGGTGTAGATCACCTGGTTGCCGGCGAAGTCCTTTTCCAGGTGCGCCAGCAGGTCGGCCTGCGAATGGGCGTGCAGGTGCAGGCCGGGTTCGTCCAGCAGCAGCACGGCGTCTTCGGCCTGGCCGCCCCGGGTGTCGGCGAAGAAGGCGACGTAGAAGGAGAAGAACCACTGGAAGCCGCGGCTGCGCTCTTCCAGGTTCACTTCGACTTCGTAGGCGGCGTTCGGGTCCGACACCAGCGTGTCGAGGTACTGGCCGTCGAGGTTGAAGCGCACCTTCAGCGCGCGGTCCTTCCAGAGGCGGCGGATCTCGGCCGTCACCACCGAGCCGGCGCGGTTGACGAGCTGGTTGCGCGTGGCCTGGTCGTTCTTCTCTAGCAGGGCCTGCAGCTGCCGCAGGTCGAGCCCCGCGGCCTTGCACAGCCTGCCGAAGCTCTGCTGCTCGGGCGTGAGCTGGCCCCAGCCCTCGCGCCCCAGGAATTCGGCGATGTTCTGGCGGCCGGGCAGCGCCGGGTACTCGTCGACGTAGACGAAGCGCGGCAGCTTGCCGATCACCCATTGCTGCGCGCGCTCCAGCGCAGGCGCGTCGTTGGCGATGGAAAGCGCGGTTTCCTCCAGCTCGGCGAGCATCTGGTCCTGCTTGTCGCTGAGCTCGGCGCCGGCCACGGCCAGCGCCTTGCGCAGGGCCTGGGCCGCCTTGATGGCGCCCGCCGACCACTTGATGTAGTCGGGACTCATGATCATCGCGGCGTCGAAGACGTCGGCTTCTTGCTCGAGCGCGGCCTTCGCGGCTTCATCGGCAACCTTCTCCGCCACCGCCTTGACGGCGGGCACGATCTTGCGGACCTTGGCCTTGGTGTCGCTCACGTCGAGCGACAGGGCGCCGAGTCCTTCGAACCCGGCCGAGCGCGCGGCGGCATAGCCGCGGCTCGCAGTGACGTGGCGCACGCCGGCCGCGCGCGGCAGGATCGCGGCCAGTTCGGCCTGTTCGCTCTCGTCGAGGCTCCAGCGCGTGAACACGACCGGCGTGTCGCCCGTGCACTCATCCAGGCGGCGATGGCGCGGGAAGTCCTTGATGGGGCTGAGTTCGGCGACGCCTTCCGCCGGGTTCAGGCTGTGCAGCGCGCGCAGCAGGTTCGATTTGCCGCTGTCATTCCGGCCGAGGATCGCCGTGATCTGCGTGGAGTCGATGAGGCCGCTGTCGTTGATCGAGCGAAAGTTGGTGATCTGGAAAGACGCCAGGCGCATGCGGGAATTTCTCTCTTCTGAAATGGATACGGGGCCGGGGAATGTATTGCATCCCCGGCCCCGTCTTGCCTCGAAGAAAAGAAAAATTACTCGGCAGCGCGACGCAATGTATCGACCACCGGCCGGCGCAGCACTTCGCGCAGGCCCCACCACCCCGCGCCCAGCGCCAGCACCGCGCCCGCCAGCGCGCCTGCCACCGGCACCAGCGGCGATGCAGTCCAGGTGAACTCGAACACGTAGCGCGCAAGCCCCCAGCCGATCAGCGCGGCCACGATGCTCGCGAGGAAGCCCGCGAGCAGGCCCACGCCCGCGAGTTCGGCGCGCTGCACCTGCCGCAGCAGGCTGGCGCGTGCGCCCACCGCGCGCATCACCGCGAACTCGCGCGCTCGCTCCTCGCGCGTGGCCGTCACCGCGGCGAACAGCACCACGAGACCGGCCGCGAGCGTGAAGCCGAACAGGAACTCGACCGCGCGGATCACCTGGTCGAGCACGCGCTGCACCTGGTTGATGGTGGCGCTCATGTCGACGTTGGTCACGTTCGGATAGCTGCGCACCAGTGCGTTGTCGAAGCCGCGCGTCTCGGGCGCGCGGAAGGCGCCCATGTAGGTGGTGGGCACGTCGGCCAGCGAGGCCACCGTGTACATCACGAAGAAGTTGGCGTGCATCGAACCCCAGTCGACCTTGCGCAGCGAGGTGATGCGCGCGTCGTTCTGCATGCCACCGATGTCGAAGCGCAGCACGTCGCCCATCTTCAGGCCCAACGTCTCGGCCAGGCCCTCTTCCACGCTCACCTCGCCGGCCGCGCCGGGCGTCCACTTGCCGGCGGTGATGCTGTTGTGCGGGGGCGCCTCCAGGCTGTTGCTGAGGTTGAACTCGCGGTCCACCAGTCGCTTGGCGCGGTCCTCGGTGTAGTCGTCGGGCGAGACCGGCTTGTCGTTGATGGCCACGAGCCGGCCACGGATCATGGGGTACCAGTCGAACTTGCTCACGCCCGCGTCGCGCAGCGACTTCTGGAAGGCCTCGCTCTGGTCGGGCATGACGTTGATGACGAAGCGGTTCGGCGCGTCGGGCGGCGTGGCCTGGCGCCAGCTCGCCACGAGGTCGGTGCGCAGCAGCACCAGCAGCACCAGCGCCAGCAGCCCCACCGAGAGCGCGCTGACCTGCACCACCGCGTAGGCCGGCCGCGCCGAGATCTGCCGCGTGGCCAGCACCAGCCAGCGCGGCGCGGTGGTTTCGTTGACGCTGCGGCGCAGCACCTTCACCGCCAGCCAGCTCAGCAGCGCGAACACCGCCACCGCGCCCGCGAAGCCGCCGACGGCGATGAGCCCGAGCTTGATGTCGCTGCTCGCCGCCATCAGCAAGGCCGCGAAGCCCGCCACGCCCACGCCCAGCACCGCGAGCGACGCGGGCTTGAGGCCGCCCACGTCGCGCCGGATCACGCGCAGCGGCGGCACGCGCGCCAGCTGCAGTACCGGCGGCAGCCCGAAGGCGAACAGCAGCGTGAGCCCCATGCCCAGGCCGAAGGCCACGGGCCACAGCGTGGCCGCCGGCAGCGCGGTCTCGACCAGCCCGGCCAGCAGCAGCACGAACACGTAGTGCACCGCGAAGCCGATGGCCACGCCCAGCGCGCTGGCCACGATGCCGATCACCGCGAACTCGAAGGCATAGGCGATGGCGATGGTGCGCTGGCTCTGGCCGAGCACGCGCAGCATCGCGCAATCGTCGAGATGGCTGGCCGCGAAGCCGCGCGCGGCCAGCGCCACCGCCACCGCCGACAGCAGCGCCGCCAGCAGCGCGACCAGGCTCAGGAATTTCTCGGCGCGGTCGAGCGTCTGGCGCATCTCGGGCCGGCCGCTCTCGAAGGAGTCGAGCCGCACGCCGCGCAGGTCGCCCTTCTTGATGGTGGCATCGGCCCAGTCGGTGAAGCGCTTGACCGCCGCGTCGCTGCCCGCCACTGCGTAGCGATAGCCCACGCGGCTGGCCGGCTGCACGAGCCCGGTGCGGGCCACGTCGGCCTGGTTGAGCATCACGCGCGGCGAGAAGCTCATGAAGCCGGCGCCGCGATCGGGCTCCAGCGTGATGACGCGGCCGACGCGCAGACCGGTGTCGCCCAGCAGCAGCGTGTCGCCGACCTTCAGGCCCAGCGAGTCGAGCAGCGAGGCGTCGACCCAGGTCTCGCCCGGCGGCGGGATGTCGCGCGTGGCGGCGCCTGCGCCATCGATGGTGGTGGAGGTCTGCAGGCTGCCTCGCAGCGGATAGCCGGCCGTCACGGCCTTCAGCGCCACCAGCTTGCTGGCGCCGCCCTGCGCGTCCTCGGCGCGGGCCATGGTCGGGAAGCCGTAGGTGGATGTGCCCTGGAGCCCGAGCGACTTCGCCTGCGCCATGAAGGCCTCGGGCGTGGGGTTGTCGCTGACGATCACCGCGTCGCCGCCCAGGAGCTGGCGCGCGTCGCGCTTGAGGCCGCCCTGCAATCGGTCGGCGAAGAAGCCGACGGCCGTCAGCGCGGCCACGGCCAGCAGCACGGCGACGATCAACAGGCGCAGCTCGCCGGCGCGCAGGTCGCGCCAGAGCGTGCGCCAACCCAGGCGGAGGGAGGCGTTCATGGCGCGAACGATAGCCGACGCCCGGCCTCACGGCGGGATTCGAGGGTTATTGCGCGCCTGCGGGCCTTGATCCGGACATGATGCTGTCGCATGATGCGTTAAACGTATCCCGTTTGTCGCAAACCGGGCACACCGGCAAGCGAAAAACGAGGCCATAAAAACAGCCCGTTGTCGGACCCGTCCTTCCCACAAGGAGTGTCGATGCCACGATGTCAGCAGCGCCTGCAGATCATCGGCCTGTGCCTTGCCGCCGGCCTGATGGCGAGTGCATGCGATCCCAAGCCTCCCGCGCCGAAGGCCTCCGCCACCGCCGGCGCCACCGGAGCAAGCCCCACGGGCGTCGCCCCGGCCGCCTCCGGTGACAAGGTCGAATCCTCCGCATCCCATCAAGGCCCGTCCGAAGGCGGCGCGGCCGTGGGCGGCATGAGCGGACCGGGCGGCGCCACTGGTTCTTCCGGCGGCGCGGCGCCCGCGCCCAGCGGAGGCGACGGCACGGCGCCCAAGTAGCGCCGCCAGATTCATTCGAATTCGAGTTACCCGCCAGAAGAAAAGAAGACCACGATGAAAAACTCCATCACTTCACCGCCGCAGGGGGTTCCGTCATGGACATGAACCGCCGGCAATTCTTTCGCGTGAGCAGCGCGGGACTGGTCGGCTCCAGCATCGTCGCGCTCGGCTTCTCGCCGACCGCCGCGCTGGCCGAGGCCCGGAACTTCAAGCTCGCGCGCACCACCGAGACGCGCAACACCTGCCCGTACTGCTCGGTGGGCTGCGGGCTCATCATGTACAGCCTGGGCGACAAGGCGAAGAACGTGGTGTCCGACATCCTCCACATCGAGGGCGATGCCGATCACCCCGTCAACCGCGGCACGCTGTGCCCCAAGGGCGCCGGCCTGCTCGACTTCGTGCACAGCCCCATGCGCCTGAAGTACCCCGAGGTGCGCGAACCCGGGGCCACGGAGTGGAAGCGCATCGGCTGGGACGAGGCGCTCGACCGCATCGCCAGGCTGCTGAAGGCCGACCGCGATGCCAACTTCCAGACCACCAACGCCGACGGCAAGACCGTGAACCGCTGGACCAGCTCCGGCATGCTCTGCGCCTCGGCCTCGTCCAACGAAACCGGATACATCACGCACAAGGCATTCCGCTCGACCGGGATGCTGGTGTTCGACAATCAGGCACGCGTCTGACACGGACCCACGGTGGCCAGTCTGGCCCCGACGTTCGGCAGAGGCGCGATGACCAACCACTGGCAGGACATCCAGAACGCGGATGTCGTGCTGATCATGGGCGGCAATGCCGCGGAGGCGCATCCGTGCGGCTTCAAGTGGGTCATCGAAGCCAAGAAACAGAACAAGGCCCGTCTGGTGGTGGTCGACCCGCGCTTCACGCGCTCGGCCGCCATGGCCGACTACTACGCGCCGATCCGCGCGGGGTCGGACATCGCATTCCTCGGCGGGGTCATCAACTTCCTGCTGACCAACGACAAGATCCAGACCGAGTACGTCCGCAACTACACCAACGCGACCTTCATCGTCGGCCCCGACTACAAGTTCGAGGACGGCCTGTTCAGCGGCTACAACCCCGAGAAGCGCAACTACGACCCCAAGTCGTGGGGCTACGCGCTCGACGAGCAGGGCATGGCCAGGGTCGACATGAGCATGCAGGACCCGAACTGCGTGCTGCAGGTGATGAAGCGGCACTACGCGCGCTACACGCCCGAGATGGTGAGTCGCATCACCGGCACGCCGCAGGACAAGTTCCTGAAGGTGTGCGAGTACATCGCGAGCACCAGCACCTCCCAGCGCACCATGACCATCATGTACGCGCTGGGCTGGACGCAGCACAGCCAGGGCTCGCAGATGATCCGCACCGGCGCCATCGTGCAGCTGCTGCTGGGCAACATCGGCGTGCCCGGCGGCGGCATGAACGCGCTGCGCGGCCACAGCAACATCCAGGGCCTGACCGACCTGGGGCTGCTGTCGAACTCGCTGACCGGCTACATGTCGCTGGCGCGTGACAACGAGCAGACGCTGGAGGACTACTACAAGACCCGCGCGCTCAAGCCGCTGCGGCCCAACCAGATGAGCTACTGGCAGAACTATCCGAAGTTCTTCGTCAGCATGCAGAAGTCGTGGTGGGGCGACGCGGCCACGGCGGAGAACGACTGGGCCTTCCACTACCTGCCCAAGATCGACAGGCTCTACGACGTGCTGCAGGCCTTCGAGCTCATGAACCAGGGCAAGCTCAACGGCTACATCTGCCAGGGCTTCAACCCGGTGGGCTCGTTCCCCGACAAGAAGAAGATCGTCGACGGGCTCTCCAAGCTCAAGTTCCTGGTCACCATCGATCCGCTGCAGACCGAGACCAGCGAGTTCTGGCGCAACTTCGGCGAGTTCAACGACGTCAAGACCGCCGACATCCAGACCACGGTGTTCCGCCTGCCGTCCACCTGCTTCGCGGAGGAGGACGGCTCGCTCACCAACTCCAGCCGCTGGCTGCAGTGGCACTGGAAGGGCGCGGAGCCGCCGGGCGAGGCCAAGGGCGACATCGAGATCGTGGCGGGCATCTTCAACCGCATCCGCGCGGCCTACGCGAAGGACGGCGGCGCCTTCCCAGACCCTATCGTCAAGCTCACCTGGCCGTACAAGATTCCGCACTCGCCCTCCGCGCAGGAACTGGCGATGGAATACAACGGCCGCGCGCTCGTCGACCTGACCGACCCGAAGGACCCGACCAAGCCGCCGCTGGCCAAGGCCGGCGAGCAGCTCTCGGGCTTCGGACTGCTGCGCGACGACGGCAGCACCGCCAGCGGCTGCTGGATCTACGCAGGCGCATGGACGCAGGCCGGCAACCAGATGGCGCGGCGCGACAACGCCGACCCGTACGGCATCGGCATGGTGCAGAACTGGGCATGGGCCTGGCCCGCGAACCGGCGCATTCTCTACAACGGTGCCTCGACAGACCCGGCCACCGGCAAGCCGTGGATCGCGAAGCGCGGCCTGGTCTCGTGGAACGGCAAGCAATGGACAGGCGCCGACGTGCCCGACATCCGCCCCGACGCGAACCCGACCGACGCGGAGGCGGTGCGCCCCTTCATCATGACCGCCGAGGGCGTGGCGCGCCTGTTCGCCCCCACCGGCATGGCCGAGGGGCCGCTGCCCGAGCACTACGAGCCCTTCGAGTCGCCGCTGGTGAACAACCTGATGCACCCGAACAACGAGAAGGCGCGCGCCAACCCCGCGGCGCGCATCTTCAAGGGCGACCTGGAACGGCTCGGGGTGCCGAAGGACTTCCCGTACGTGGCGACCAGCTACCGGCTCACCGAGCACTTCCACTACTGGACCAAGAACGTGCGCACCTCGGCCATCATCCAGCCGCAGCAGTTCGTCGAGATCGGCGAAGAGCTCGCGAAGGAGAAGGGCATCGGCCACGGCGACATGGTCAAGGTGTCGAGCAAGCGCGGCTACATCAAGGCCGTGGCAGTGGTCACCAAGCGCATCGTGGGGCTGCAGGTGGACGGGCGCACGGTCCATACCGTGGGCCTGCCGAACCACTGGGGCTTCGTGGGCATCGCGAAGCCGGGGTATCTGGTGAACACGCTGACGCCGTTCGTGGGCGACGCGAACACGCAGACGCCGGAGTACAAGTCGTTCACGGTGAACATCGAGAAGGCGTGACATGAAGCACAGCACCATGCACGACCACAGCGCCCGGACCTGCTCCCTCTCCCGCTTGCGGGAGAGGGTTGGGGTGAGGGCCTACAGCGATGGAATCGCCGACGACGCCTGCAAGGCCGCCTCCCTCACCCTAGCCCTCTCCCCGCAAGGGGAGAGGGAACAAGAAAAAGCCCGGAGCCGCTGAGATGTCCTCCCTCCAGACCCTCGACATCGCCGCCCGCTCGGCCACGACCACGCCGTCGCCGGAGATCCGTCACCGCCCGCAGGTGCAGCCGGTCGCGAAGCTGATCGACGTGTCGGCCTGCATCGGCTGCAAGGCCTGCCAGGTCGCGTGCATGCAGTGGAACGACCTGCGCGACGAGGTCGGCACCACGCATGGCACTTACGACAACCCGGTCGACCTCACGCCCGCCTCCTGGACGGTGATGAAGTTCTCCGAGGTGGAGCCCGAGGCCGGCAAGCTCGAATGGCTGATCCGCAAGGACGGCTGCATGCACTGCGACGACCCGGGCTGCCTGAAGTCGTGCCCGGCGCCAGGCGCGATCGTCAAGTACGCCAACGGCATCGTCGACTTCATCAGCGAGCATTGCGTGGGCTGCGGCAACTGCGTCACCGGCTGCCCCTTCGACGTGCCGCGCATCAGCAAGGCCGACAACAAGGCCTACAAGTGCTCGCTGTGCTCCGACCGCGTGGGCGTGGGCCTGGAACCGGCCTGCGTGAAAGCCTGCCCCACCGGCGCGCTGCACTTCGGCACCAAGGAAGACATGCACGAGTACGCCTCGGAGCGCATCGTCGACCTGAAGGAGCGCGGTTTCGCCAACGCCGGCGTGTACGACCCGGCGGGCGTGGGCGGCACGCACGTGATGTACGTCCTGCAGCACGCCGACCGGCCGCAACTCTACGCCGACCTGCCGAAGGACCCGCACATCAGCCCGCTGGTGTCGCTGTGGAAGGGCGTGGCAAAGCCGCTCGCCATGGTCGCCATGATCGGCGCCGTGGTGGGCAGCTT
This sequence comes from Variovorax sp. 350MFTsu5.1, assembly GCF_048302515.1. NCBI lineage: Bacteria > Pseudomonadati > Pseudomonadota > Betaproteobacteria > Burkholderiales > Comamonadaceae > Variovorax > Variovorax sp. 350MFTsu5.1. The sequence continues at coordinate 5,362,252 of NZ_CP157620.1, forward strand.
CTTCCACTACATGAAGACCGGCCCCATCGAGCCCAAGGAAGACCACCCCGACGCCGACCGCGACGGCAGGCCCGACGACGTGGTGGTGATCGAGGAGCCGCCGGCCTCCACCTCTTCGACGCCCCCCACCGCACCCCGCGTATGAGGAGAAGAACGCGATGACACGCTATTACCTTCGCCGCTACCGCGACGCCACGCGCATGAACCACTGGTTCGTCGCGATCATGTTCTTCGCGGCGGCGCTCTCGGGCTTGGCCTTCTTCCACCCGAGCCTCTTCTTTTTGAGCGCTCTCTTCGGCGGCGGGCCATGGACGCGCATCCTGCATCCCTTCATGGGCCTGCTGATGGTGCTGGGCTTCGTGTTCCTGTTCTTCACGATGTGGCGAGAGAACATGCTCGACCGCAGCGATCGCGACTGGCTCGCCAACGCGCCGAAGATGCTCAAGGGAGACAAGTCGGGCATGCCGGCCGTGGGCAAGTACAACGCCGGCCAGAAGCTGGTGTTCTGGGCCTTCGGCATCAGCCTGCTGCTGTTGCTGGTGACGGGCTTCATGTTCTGGAGCCCGTGGTTCGTCGGCTTCTTCCCGATCCTCGTGCGGCGCATCGCAGTGGTGGTGCACGCGGCCTCGGCCGTGGTGCTGATCCTCTCGGTCATCACGCACATCTACGCCGCCATCTGGGTCAAAGGTACGCTGCGCGCGATGACGCGAGGCACGGTTACGGAGGGATGGGCCAAGCTGAATCACCCCCTGTGGCATCGCAAAATGACGCGAGGTAAGTGATACTGCGCCGATGACGAGTTCCACCGGCAGCCCACCGCCGATCCGGACCACCCGCGTCCTTGAGCCCGAGCAGATCGCGATGCAGGCCGGACGGCAGATGCCGTTCCTGCGCCTGCCGGTGCGCGCCCTCGCCTTCTCCGACCGGCAGCTCCGGCTGCGGCAGCTCGCGGCATCGCATCCGATGCGCGAGTACCTGATCTTCATCGCCGACCTCGCGCAGGCGCAGCACCAGGTGCTGCAGGACTACGCGCCGGTCGAGCTGCCCGAGACCGAAGCGCTCGAAGCCGCCGCGAAGGTGCTCAAGCCCCCGATGCCCGCCTTCGGCTGGACGCGCGATGCGGTGTGGCTGAAGGAATTGCGCCGGCTGCTCGCCCTCTTCCGCGCCAGGCTGCCCGAAGGCCCGGCGCGCGACACGCTCGACCACGTGGTGGCCGCCGACGACGCATGGATCGAACAGCAGGCCGACCGGCTCTCGCGCCGCATCATGTTCGGGCTCGACCTCGCGGCCGCCCCGCTCATCGCCGCCGGGCTGCAGGCCTACTGGACGCATCTGGTGCTGCAGGTGGCCGCGCACGCAGGCGAGAACATCTACGGCCGCACCGATCCCGGCAACGAATGCCCCTGCTGCGGCAGCGCGCCCACCGTGAGCATCACGCGTATCGGCGCCGACGAGGCGGGCTTTCGCTACCTGCACTGCTCGCTGTGCGGCACCGAGTGGCATTACGTGCGCATCAAGTGCACGCACTGCGAAAGCACCAAGGGCATCCACTTCGAGTCGCTGGCGCCGCAGCCCGGCGTGGAACTGCCCGCCACCGGCGCGCGCGAGGGCGCAGTGAAGGCCGAATGCTGCGACAGCTGCGGCCACTACCTCAAGCAGGTCGTGATGGAGAAAGACCCCGAGGTCGAGCCCGTCGCGGACGATCTGGCGAGCGTCACGCTCGACCTGCTCGTCTCCGAAGCCGGCCACCAGCGCAGCGGCCACAACCTGATGCTCCTTTTCGGCGAGCCCGAAACATGACCTCCCCCCCAGGCTTCCCGCACTTCGTGTCGGTCCGCCAACCCCCTACCGGGGGCAGGCCGGCCGCTTCGGGCGGCCGGGCGCGCCGCCCCCCCGACGACGGCGGAGGCGGCTGATGGCGATGCCCGAAGAGTCCGTGGTCCACGGCTCGACGGCAAGGCCCCAGGATCTGCCTTCTGTCGATCAATTGCTGCGCCTCGCCGTGCCGGGCGCCTTGCTGGCCGAGCATGGCCATACGCTCGTGGTGAAAGAGGCGCGCGGGCTGCTCGATGGCCTGCGCGCGAAAGCCGTTGCGGGCAAGCTCGCCGCTGCGGAGGTGCAGCCTGATGCACTGGGCGGCGCGCTCGCCGCGCGCATCCAGTCGCGCCTCGCGTCGCGCATGAAGGCAGTGCTGAACCTCACGGGCACAGTCATCCACACCAACCTGGGCCGCGCATTGCTGGCCGACGCTGCGCTGCAGCGGCTGCTCGCGGTGATGACATCGCCCAACAACCTCGAATACGACCTCGCCACCGGCAGCCGCGGCGACCGCGACTCGCTGGTCGAAGAGCTGATGTGCACCATCACCGGCGCCGAGGCCGCCACGGTGGTCAACAACAACGCGGCCGCCGTGCTGCTGACCATCGCCGCGCTGGCGCGCGAGCGCGAAGTGATCGTCTCGCGCGGCGAGCTGGTCGAGATCGGCGGCGCCTTCCGCATGCCCGACGTGATGGCCAGCGCCGGCGCGCGCATGGTCGAGGTCGGCACCACCAACCGCACGCATCCGCAGGACTACGAGCGCGCCATCAACGAACGCACTGCCCTCGTGATGAAGGTGCACACCAGCAACTACGCGGTGCAGGGCTTCACCGCCGCCGTAGACGAGGCCATGCTCGCGGGCATCGCGCATGCGCGCGGCGTGCCACTGGCCACCGACCTGGGCAGCGGCTCGCTCATCGACCTCGCGCGCTACGGGCTGCCACGAGAGCCGCTGCCGCAGGAGATGCTCGCCGCCGGTTGCGACGTGGTCACCTTCTCGGGCGACAAGCTGCTGGGCGGCCCGCAGGCCGGCCTCATCGTGGGAAGCAAGGAGGCCGTCGGCCGCATCCGCAAGTTCCCGATGAAGCGCGCGCTGCGCATGAGCAAGCTGCCGCTGGCGGCGCTCGAAGCCACCCTGTCGCTGTACCTGCGGCCCGAGCGCCTCGCGCAGGACCTGCCGACGCTGCGGCTGCTCACCCGCCCCGCCGATGCGATCCGGGAGATGGCCCAGGCGCTGTGCAAGCCGGTGCAGGCGGCCGTGTCGCCGCGCTTCACGGTCGAAGTGGTGCCGCTGCTCGGGCAGATCGGCTCCGGCTCGCTGCCGGTCGAGCGGCTGCCATCGGCGGGCCTTGCGATCGCACCGGCCGGCACCTCGAAGAAGGGCATCGGCACCGCGCTCGATGCCCTCGCCACCGCGCTGCGCGGCCTGCCGTTGCCGGTGATCGGCCGCGTCGCCGAAGACCGGCTGCTGCTCGACCTGCGCTGCCTGGAAGACAGCGCCCCGTTCACGGACCAGCTCGCCACCCTGCGCGAGCGCCTCCTGTAGATCGATTCCCTCAACCGCCTCCCTGGAGAAAGCGATGAACCCCCTCGACGTGCTCGCCGGTATCGAAACGCAAACGCTGAAGCCCCTGGCCCAGCGCACCGACGCCGAGGGACGCTTTCCACGAGAGACGATCTCGGCGCTGGGCGAGGCCGGCCTGCTCGGGCTGGTCTCGGCCGCGTCGGTCGGCGGCCAGGGCCTGGGCCTGAAGGAGGCCGCGCAGGTGGTCTCGCGCATCGCGCAGACCTGCCCTTCCACCGCGATGATCGTGTGCATGCACTACTGCGCCACGGCAGTGCTGGAACAGTTCGGCCCCGAGGAAACGCGCCGCGCGATCGCCAAGGGCACGCACCTGAGCACGCTGGCCTTTTCCGAGGCCGATTCGCGCAGCCACTTCTGGGCCCCCACCGGCACCGCGCGCGCGGACGGCGGCAACGTGGTGCTCGATGCGCGCAAGAGCTGGGTCACATCCGCCTTCGAGGCCGACAGCTACGTGTGGTCGAGCAAGCCGCTCGCCGCCGAAGGCGCCAGCACGCTGTGGCTGGTCGATGCCAAGTCCGACGGCCTGGGCCAGCCCGGCCGCTTCGACGGGCTGGGCCTGCGCGGCAACGCCTCCACGCCGATCACAGCGAGCAACGTGCGCATTCCCGCGAGCGCCAGGCTCGGCGAGGACGGCAAGGGCTTCGACGCCATGATGGGCGTGGTGCTGCCGTGGTTCTCGGTGCTCAGCGCCGCCTGCTCGACCGGGCTGATGGAAGGCGCGCTGCAGGCCGCCATCGGCCACGTGAGCCAGACGCGGCACGTGCACCTCGATTCGTCGCTGGCCGACCTGCCCACCATCCGCGCCTACCTGGCGAAGGCGCGCATCAAGGCCGACATGGCGCAGGCACTGCTGGACGACACCATCGCCGCCGTCGGCGCGGGCCGTGCCGACACCATGCTGCGCGTGCTCGAGGTGAAGGCAGCCGCGGCCGAGACAGCGCTCGAAGTCACCGACATCGCGATGCGCGTGTGCGGCGGCGCGGCCTTCCGCAAGGAGGCGGGCATCGAGCGCCTCTTCCGCGACGCCCGCGCATCGAGCGTGATGGCACCGACCTCCGACGTGCTCTACGACTTCATCGGCAAGGCCATCACCGGCCTGCCGCTGTTCTGAGGAAAGGATCGACTCCATGCCCGAACCCACGCTGATCATGGGCGCCGTGGCCTACGCGCCCAAGGTCGTCACCATCTGGGAAGGCTTCAAGGCCTTCTTCGCGAAGAACGGCCTGGCCTTCGACTACGTGCTGTATTCGAACTACGAAAGCCAGGTCGAGGCGCAGTTCGACGGCACGCTGCACCTCGCATGGAACTCGCCGCTGGCCTGGGTGCGCGCCGAGCGCATCGCGCGCAGCCGGGGCCTGAAGGTGCAGGCCGTGGCCATGCGCGACACCGACTGCGACCTTCGCTCGGCCATCGTCGTGCGCGCCGACAGCCCCGTGCAGTCGCTGACAGACCTGCGCGGCAAGACCGTCGGCCTCGGCGCGCTCGATTCGCCGCAGGCCACGCTGATCCCGCTCGACCACCTGCGCAGCGAAGGCCTGGTGAAGCAGCGCGACTTCGAGGCTCGCTACTTCGACGTGCTCGGCGGCAAGCACGGCGATCACATCGGCGGCGAGCGCGACGCGGCGCTGGCGCTGATGGCGGGCGAAATCGACGCCTGCTGCCTGATCGACGGCAACCACCTGGCCTTCGGCCTCGACGGCACGCTGCCGCCGGGCAGCACCCGCGTAGTGGCGCGCACCGGCGCCTACGACCACTGCAACTTCACTACCAGCCCCGGCGCGCCGGGGGCGCTGGTCGACCGCTTCGTCTCGCTGCTGATGGCGATGCGCTGGGACGACCCGCAGGTGCGCCCGCTGCTCGAGCTCGAAGGACTGCGCGAATGGCGCACCGGCCGCACCAGCGGCTATGCGCTGCTCGAACGCGCGGTGGACGACGAAGGTTTCTACGACGGCGATGGCCGCATCACCAATCCCGACTATCGATATTGAGTCGCTGGGCCTCGACCAGGGCGCCCTGCTGCTCATCCGCCGCGCACTGGCCGAACGGCCGGTGCGCGGCGAGCTGCGCGTGCGCGGACGCTCGCCGGACTGGCGCATGCACCTGGAGGCCTGGTGCCGGAGCCAGGGGCATGCGCTGCGCTTCGAGGCAGAAGATGCAGTGGTCACGCGCGGCCCGCATGCCGAGGGCCGCTGGCTCGGCGCGCAAACGACCGGCAGCGCCGACGATGCCCCCGCCGAAGATGCCGCTTCCGGCTGGGGCCTGGCCGCGCGCGGTGCCACGGTGGAAGCCGGCAGCCCGCCCTTCTTCTTCGCGCTGCACCGCCGCGACGAACTCTGGGCCGCGACGGCCGGCGAGCTCTACAGGCAGGCGGCCGCGGCCCAGTGGGACCCGGCCACCGCCATCGACTGGGACGCGCCCTTCGAGCTGCCGGACGCCGTCGAGGCTGCAGTCGTGCAGGTGATGACGTACCTCATCGAGAACGAGAACGCCGCGCTGCTGGTGCCGGCACGCCACCTGGGGCAGATCCATCCGCATTTCCGCGAGGTGCTGCAGCTGCTGGCGCTGCAGTGCGCCGACGAGGCGCGGCATGTCGAAGTCTTCACCCGGCGCGCCACGCTGCGCGGCCACCGGCCCGCGCTCTCGACCGCGGGCGGGCAGGCTTCGCTGCGCACGCTGTTCGACGCGCCCGATTTCTCTATTGCCACCTTCCTGCTGGCCGTGCTCGGCGAAGGCAGCTTCGTGAACCTGCTCAACTTTTTGCATGCGCACGCACCCGACCCGGTGACCCGGCAGATCGCGCGGCTCGCCGCACGCGACGAGGCGCGCCACGTCGCCTTCGGCATGGCGCACCTGGAATACCGGCTCTCGGTGCAGCCCGACTACCAGGTGCGGCTGCGCAACGCCATCGAGCTTCGCTACGACACGCTGGCCGGCACGGCGGGCCTCAACGAGGAAGTGTTCGACGCGCTGGTGCTGCTCGCGGCCGGCGAGCTTTCGCCCGCTGCCGTCGCACGCGGCCACGCGGCTGTGCAGCAGCTGCAACGCGACATGGCGGCCGGGCGACGGGCGCGGCTCTCGCGGCTGGGCTTCGGGCACGACGAGGCGCAGCGCCTCGCCGAGCTGCACACCCGCAACTTCATGTGACGGCACACCCACGATGATCATCGGCACCGCAGGCCACATCGACCACGGCAAGACCACGCTGGTGCGCGCGCTCACCGGCGTGGACACCGACCGCCTGCCCGAGGAGAAGCGGCGCGGCATTTCCATCGAACTCGGCTACGCGTACCTGCACGCGCCCGACGGCGTGTCGCTGGGCTTCGTCGACGTGCCGGGCCACGAGCGCCTGCTGCACACCATGCTGGCCGGCGCGACCGGCATCGACCATGCGCTGCTGGTGATCGCGGCCGACGACGGCGTGATGCCGCAGACGCGCGAGCATTTCGCGGTGGTGGCGCTGCTGGGCGTTCGCTCGGCGACGGTGGCTATCACCAAGATCGACCGCATCGATGCCGGCGTGCGCGAGGCGCGGCTCGCGGAGGTGCGGGCCGGCATCGCTGCCCTGCTAGCGCCCACGCCGCTGGCCGGTGCCCCGATGCTGGCGGTATCTGCGACGACGGGCGAAGGCATCGATGCGCTGCGCGAGCGGCTGCTCGACGTGGCGCGCCAGGAGCGCGCGCGAGAAGACGACCTGGCCTTCCGGCTCGCGGTGGACCGGTCGTTCAGCCTCTCCGGCGTGGGCACCGTCGTCACCGGCACGGTCTTCAGCGGCACGGTGCGTATCGGCGACGAGCTGCGCATCGCGCCGGGCAGCCGCACGGTGCGCGTGCGCGGCATCCATGCGCAGAACCAGCAGGCCGAATCGGCTCATGCGGGTCAACGCTGCGCGCTCGCGCTGGCCGGCATCGGCAAGGACGAGGTGCATCGCGGCGAGTGGGTCTGCGCGCAGTCCGTCGCGCTCGCCTCGGCGCGCATCGACGTGCTGCTCACGCTGTGGCCCGACGAGGCGAAGCCGCTGCGCTCGGGTGCGACGGTGCATGCGCACCTGGGCGCGAGCGACGTGATGGCATCGGTCGCGCTGCTCGACCGCGACGCGCTCGCGCCCGGCGAGACCGCGCTGGCCCAGCTGGTGCTGCGCGAACCCGTAGGCGCATGGCACGGCGACCGCGGCGTGCTGCGCGATGCCTCGGCCACGCGCACGGTGGCGGGCGTGCACGTGCTCGATCCCTTCGCGCCGGTGCGCTATCGGCGCACGCCCGAGCGGCTGCGCACGCTGGCGGCATGGGCCATCGACGACCGCGCTGCCCGCGTGACCGCGCTGCTGCACAACGCGCCGATGGGCATCGACACCGCGCAGGTGGTGCGTGCGCTCTCGCTGGCCGACGAAGAAGCGCTGCCGCTGCCTGCCGACGCGGTGCGCATCGGCCATACGGCGATCGCTCGGTCGCACCTGGGGGCGCTCGAAGAACAGATCGCCGAGCGCCTTGCGGATTTCCATCGCACCGCGCCCGACGAGGTCGGCCCCGACGCCCGCCGCCTCAAGCGCCTGGCCGGGCCGCGCACCGACGACGCGCTCTGGCGCCATGCGCTCGACGAGCTGGTCGCGCGCGGCACGCTAGTGCGCAGCGGCACATGGCTGCATCTGCCGGACCACGCCGCACGCCTCAACGAAGCCGAGCAGAAGCTCGCGCAGAAGCTGCTGCCCAGGCTTGCCGATGGCGGCTTCGATCCGCCATGGGTGCGCGACCTGGCGAAGGACTGCGCGGCGAGCGAGGCGATGGTGCGGCAGACGCTCGCGAGCCTCGCACGGCGCGGCGAGACCTTCCAGGTGGTGAAGGACCTGTACTATCCGCTGGCGACCGTGGAGCGCCTTGCGGCGATCGCGCGCGATTGCCTCGACGGGCCCGCAGGCCTGGAGGCCGCGAGCTTCAGGGACGCGACCGGGCTGGGGCGCAAGCGTGCGATCCAGTTGCTGGAATTCTTCGATCGTGTGGGTTACACGCGGCGCGTGAAGGACACGCACCTGCTGCGGCCGGATACGTCGCTGTTCGGGGCGAAGCCTTGAACGACGAAGCAGATCATGGGAGGGGATCGTCCCTGGTGGGGCGGCCGGGCTTCAAACCCGGTTGGTGGCGCCAGTCGTCGCCGGGAAGGTTCGACTCCTTCCCCCTTCCGCCGTCGAGCGGGCATTCGCCTGCTGCGCGATCCGAGCTTGCGACGGCGACTGCCGACTCGACGAGCCGGCGTAGAACCGCCTCTTCAGGGCACCACGTGCAGCGAAGGCTGGCCGGCTTCCACACGGCCGATGACGGCCGCGCGCGAGAAGCCCTCGTCATGGAAGACCTTCAGCACCGCATCGACCGCATCGGGCGCGCAGCTCACGAGCAGGCCGCCCGAGGTCTGCGGGTCGCTCAGCAGGTTCTGCGTGGTGGCGTGCAGTCCGGGCGCGAGGCTCACTTCGGCGCCGTAGCCGGCCCAGTTGCGGCCGGAGGCGCCGGTGACGAAGCCTTCGGCGGCCATGGCCAGCACGTTCTCCAGCAGCGGCACCTTCGACCATTCGACGACGGCCCTGAGCTTCGCGCCGCGCGCCAGTTCGAGCGTGTGGCCGGCCAAGCCGAAACCGGTGACGTCGGTCAGCGCGTGCACGCCGCCGAGCGCCGAAAGCGCGATGCCGGGCGTATTGAGCTTGGTCGTGCTTTCGATGAGCTGGCGGTAGCCGGTCTCGGAGAGCTGTTCCTTCTTGAGCGCGGCGGAGAGCACGCCCACGCCCAGCGGCTTGCCCAGCACGAGCACGTCGCCGGCCTTCGCGTCGGCGTTGCGGCGCACGCGCTCAGGGTGCACCAGGCCCATGGCGACGAGGCCGTAGATCGGCTCGACCGAATCGATGGTGTGGCCGCCCGCAATCGGGATGCCGGCCGCGCGGCACACGTCCTGCCCACCGCGCACGATCTCGGCGATGACCTCCACCGGCAGCTGGTTGATCGGCATGGCCACGAGCGCCAGCGCCATGATCGGGCGCCCGCCCATCGCGTACACGTCGCTGATCGCGTTGGTCGCGGCGATGCGGCCGAACTCGTACGGGTCGTCGACGATGGGCATGAAGAAGTCGGTGGTCGCGATCAGCGCCTGCTGGTCGTTGAGCCGGTAGACGGCCGCGTCGTCGGCGGTCTCGATGCCCACCATGAGCTCGGGCGGAATCAGCCCGCCGGCCTGGTCCTTCAGGATCTGCGACAGCACGCCTGGCGCGATCTTGCAGCCGCAGCCGCCACCATGCGAAAAGCTCGTGAGGCGCAGGGGCGCGAGCGGGTTCATGAGAGTCGGGTTCATGGCGCGATTATCGAATCGGGCCCGCTTTCTACAATCCCGTCCTTTCCAAAACCGCAAGCCTCCGAGGCGCATCCATGAAAAAGACACTCACCCGACTGGCCCTTGCCCTGAGCTTCTGCGCCGCAGGCGCCGGCGCCTTCGCGCAGGGCGTGCTGCGCGTCTCGGCCATTCCCGACGAAGCGCCCACCGAGCTTCAGCGCAAGTTCACGCCGCTGGGCGACTATCTCAAGAAGGAAACCGGCATGGACGTGCAGTTCACGCCCGTGACCGACTACGCCGCCGTGGTCGAGGGCCTGGCCACCAATAAGATCGACCTGGCCTGGCTCGGCGGATTCACCTTCGTGCAGGCGCGCATCCGCACCAACGGCGGCGCGGTGCCCATCGTGCAGCGCGCGGAGGACGAGGTGTTCACCAGCAAGTTCATCGTGCCGGTTGACAGCACCGCCAAGACGCTGGCCGACCTGAAGGGCAAGACCTTCGCCTTCGGCGCGCCCTCCTCCACCTCGGGCAGCCTGATGCCGCGCTACTTCCTGCTGCAGGCTGGCATCAACCCCGAGAAGGACTTCAAGACCGTCGCGTTCTCGGGCGCGCACGACGCCACCGTGGCCTTCGTGGCCGCCTCGCGCGCCGAGGCCGGCGTGCTCAACGCGTCGGTGTGGGACAAGCTGGTGGAGGCAAAGAACCCCAACGCCGCCAAGGTGCGCGTGCTGGCCACCACGCCGACCTACTACGACTACAACTGGACGGTGCGCCCCGGCCTCGACCCCGCGGTCACGAAGAAGCTGACCGACGCCTTCCTCAAGCTCGACCCGGCCAACCCGGCGCACAAGGAAATCATGGCGCTGCAGCGCGCGAGCAAGTTCATCCCGACCAAGTCGTCGAACTACGACGGGATCGAGACGGCAGGCAAGTCGGCCGGCCTGATCAAGTGATTTGTCCGGAGGCGGGTTCGGCCCTCGAAAGCCAGCCGGCATGAGCTTCGCCCTGGACGCCGTCGGCGTGATCCACCCCAACGGCCAGCGCGCCCTGGCCGGCGTGACGCTGTCCGCGCGCGACGGCGAACGCATCGCCGTCATCGGGCCCTCGGGCGCCGGCAAGACCACGCTGCTGCGCGTGCTCGGCGCGGCGCTGCGGCCCACCGAGGGCGAGGTGCAGGCGCTGGGCACCAGGCCTTGGCAACTGCCGGCCGCAGCGCTGAAGAAGCTGCGCGCCAGCATCGGCACCGTGCACCAGTCGCCGCCCATTGCGCCGAGGCTGCGCGTGGTCACCGCCGTGCTCGCGGGGCGCCTCGGCGAGTGGTCGACGCTGCGCGCGCTGGGCTCGCTTTTCCATCCATCGGACATCGCCGGCGCGCACGAGGCGCTCGCGCGGCTGGGCATGGAGGAGCGGCTCTTCGAGCGCTGCGACCGGCTCTCCGGCGGTCAGCTGCAGCGCGTGGGCATCGCGCGCGTGCTGTACCAGCGGCCGGCGCTGCTGCTGGCGGACGAGCCCGTGTCCGCGCTCGACCCCACGCTGGCCGACGCGGCCATCGGCCAGCTCGTCGCGCAGAGCGAATCGACAGGCGCCACGCTGATGGCCTCGCTGCACGCGGTGGACCTGGCGCTGCGCTGGTTTCCGCGCATCGTCGGCATGCGCGGCGGCGCGGTGATGTTCGACCTGCCGGCCGCACAGGTCACGCCCGGGATGCTCGATGCGCTCTACGCGAGCGAAGGCGGCATCGCGACGCAACGACCGCTGCCGGCGGATGCCGCAACAGTCGCGGTAGTGGAGGCGGCCTTCCACCGGCCGGACTGCCCTTGAGCACGGCCGCAGCTTTGCGCGATCCGCACGCCGCGCGCCGGCTGGCTGCATGGACCGCCGTGCTGGTCATCGCATGGCCGATGCTGGCGCTGTCCGAGTTCAAGCCGTGGGCGCTGTTCGGCAGCGGCAATCTCGCGGTCATCGGCGGCTTCCTGGCGGGCTTCTTTCCGCCCGATGGCTCGCCGGCCTTTCTCGCCCTGCTCTTCAAGGCCACGCTGGAGACGCTGGCCATGGCCACGGCCGGCACTGCCCTCGCATTGCTGATCGGCGCGCCGCTGGGCTTCGTGACGACGCGCGCGCTGTCCATCTCGCGCATCGGGCCGGGGCCGGGCCGGGTGCAGGCCGGCGTCGTGCGGCAGGCCGCGCGCTGGCTGCTGATGGTGCTGCGGGCGATTCCGGAGATCGTCTGGGCGCTGCTCTTCGTGCGCGCGCTCGGGCTCGGGCCGGCCTCGGGTGTGCTGGCGCTGGCCATCACCTACGGCGGCATGCTGGGCAAGGTCTACGCGGAGATCCTCGAATCGGCCGACACGCGCCCGGCCCGCGCCCTGCTCGAAGGCGGCAGCGGCCGGCTCGCGGCGCTGTGCTACGGCCTGCTGCCGAACACTGCGCAGGAGCTGGCCTCGTACACCGTCTACCGCTGGGAATGCGCGGTGCGCGCCTCGGTGGTGATGGGCTTCGTGGGCGCGGGCGGCCTCGGGCAGCTGATGGACCAGTCGATGAAGATGCTCAACGGCGGCGAAGCCAGCAGCATCCTGCTGGTGTTCCTGGCGCTGGTGCTGCTGGCCGACCTGCTGAGCAGCGCGCTGCGGAGGCTCTTGGCATGACGACGAAGACGCTGCCTCCGCGCCCGGCGCCGTGCTGGCGCTGCCGCATCGCCCTGCTGCTGATCGGCACGGCGGTGGTCGCGAGCTTCGCCTACCTGGGCATCGACTACCGCGCGCTCGGTTCGATGGAGTCGCTGCGTCTCATGGGCAAGTTCATCGTGGAGTTCTTCCCGCCGGACCTCTCGCCCGACTTCCTCGCCAAGGCGGGCACCGGCGCCCTGCAGACGCTGGCGGTATCGGCCCTCGGCACCGTGCTGGCCGCGCTCGCGGGCGCGGTGCTGGCCTTGCCCGCATCGGGCCGCGCAGGCTGGCCGCCACGCCATGCCGCACGCTTTGCGCTCAACTTCCTGCGCAGCGTGCCCGAGCTGGTGTGGGCTGCGCTGATGGTGCTGGCCGCCGGCATCGGCCCCTTCGCGGGTGCGCTGGCGCTGTCGCTGCACACCACGGGCGTGCTTGGGCGCCTCTTCGCCGAAGCGCTGGAGAACGCGCCGCGCGAGCCCGAGCAGGCGCTGACGCTGTCGGGCGCGAATGCAGTCACTGCCTTCAGCTACGCCAGCCTGCCGCTGGTGCTGCCGCAGTGGGTGGCCTACACGCTCTACCGCTGGGAAATGAACATCCGCATGGCCGCCGTGCTGGGCTTCGTGGGCGGTGGCGGACTGGGGCAGCTGCTGTACTTCCACCTGTCGATCTTCCAGCAGCAGCAGGCGATGACGGTGCTGATCGCGATGTTCGTGCTGGTCACGCTGGTGGACTTTGCCAGCGCTCGCTTGCGCAAGGGGCTCGGGCCAGCCTACGCCTGATCGCCCCTGTCACCGACAATCGGGGGCATGAGGTTCCTTTTGCCATGAGTCATCGCCAGCCCGTGCGGGTGGCCGACCGCCACGCCTTCGACACGCTGATCGACGCCCGCTCGCCGGCCGAGTTCGCGCTCGACCACATCCCGGGCGCCATCAACTGCCCGGTGCTGAACGACGAGGAGCGCCACATCGTCGGCACCGTCTACGTGCAGACCGGCGCCTTCGAGGCGCGGCGCATCGGCGGCGCGATGGTGGCGGCCAACATCGCCAGGCACCTGCGCGAGACGCTGGCCGACCGGCCCGAGAACTGGAAGCCGCTGGTCTACTGCTGGCGCGGCGGCATGCGCAGCGGCTCGATGGTCACCTGGCTGCGCCTCGTCGGCTGGGACGCCCAGCAGCTCGCCGGCGGCTACAAGAGCTTTCGCCGGCACGTCATCTCGCAGATCGATACGCTGACCCCGAAGCTCGACCTGCGCGTGATCTGCGGCGCCACCGGGAGCGCCAAGACCCGGGTGCTGCACGCGCTGGCCGCGCGCGGCGCACAGGTGCTCGACCTGGAAGATTTCGCCCGCCACAAGGGTTCGCTGCTCGGTTCGCTGCCGGGCGTGGCGCAGCCTTCACAGAAGCACTTCGAGACGCGCATCGCGGCGGTGCTCGAGACCGTCGACCTCTCGCGCCCGCTATACGTGGAGGGCGAGAGCATCCGCATCGGGCGGCTGTCGCTGCCGCTGCCGCTGGTGGCGCAAATGCGCGCCGCGCCATGTATCGAGGTGGCAGCCCCGCCCGAGGCACGGCTGGCTTATCTGCTGCGCGACTACGCCTATCTGGGTGATGACCGGGACGCGCTGGCCGACAGGCTGGGCGCGCTCAAGGAACTGCAGGGCAAGGAGACCGTCTCGCGCTGGCAGCAGTGGGCGCATGAGGCGGATCTACCGCATCTGTTCGCGGAGCTGATGGCGCTGCATTACGACCCGCACTATCTGAAGTCGCAGGAGCTGCATTTCCGCGCCTGGGCGCAGCGGCAGCGCGTGGCGGCCGGCGATCTTTCGGATCAGGGGATCGAAGTGGTAGCCGATGCGGTGCTGGCGCTCGAAAGAACCGCCCCGCCCAGCCCATCGGCATAAAGCACGCCCCGCGGCGCGCGGCACAGCCCCCAGAACCGCAGGCCGCACAGCTCGGCCATGCGCACGCCCATGGCGGTCGGCGCGGAGATGGTCGCCATCGACGCGATGCCCACGCGCGCGCACTTGCGCACGAGTTCGTGGCTGCCGCGGCTGGACATCAGCACGAAGCCCGGCTCCTGCAGGCGGTTCGCGCGTGCGAGGCTGCCGATGAGCTTGTCGAGCGCGTTGTGGCGGCCGACGTCTTCCATCAGGTCGGTGAGTTCGCCGTCGACGGTGGCCCATGCGGCCGCGTGGATCGCACCTGCCTCGGCGTTGAACACCTGGCGCGGCGGCATGCCCGCGAAGGCGCGCAGCACGGTGGGCAGGTCGATGCGTTCGATCCAGTCGCGCCGGGGCACGGGCTGCGGAGACAGGTCGAGCCCCGCGAAGCTCTCGACGCCGCACACGCCGCAGCCGGTGCGGCCCGCGAGGCTGCGGCGGCGGTCCTTCAGGCGCTCGAAGCTGCGCGTGGAAATCTCGAGCTGTACCTCGATGCCGGGCATGCCGGCGGGTAGGCCGGCTTCGGAAGCATCGACGGTGCGCACGTCGATGCCGCGGCAGTCGGCGGCGGTGTCGAGGATGCCCTCGCTCAGCGCGAAGCCGAGTGCGAAGGCATCCATGTCCTGCGGGGTGGCCATCATCACCGCGTGCGAGACGCCGTTGAACACCAGTGCCACCGGCACCTCGGCAGCAAGGATGTCGTCGCGCAGCTCGCCTTCGGGCGCGACGCCTCGCTCGCCGAACACGCGCACGGCGTGCCGCGACAGCGGCGGCAGGGTGTCTTCGGAATCGTCGTGATCTGGCTTCGACATGGGGGCTCCGGCTGGTCGAGCCATTGTCGGCTCAGTCGCGGTTCTCGTCTTCGGGAGGAAGTGTTCCCACCTGCGCCCGCCCGGCTTCGAGCAGGTGCGCGACCCAGCGGTCGTCTTGCTGCACCACGCGCACCCAGCCCGGGCCGCGCACGCCGCCGATGGCGGCATCGCCCATCATCGTGAGCCGGCGCATCAGCACGCTGGCACCCTGGCCCAGCCGCTTGCCCAGGCGCGGCAGCGAGACGCCCGTGCCGTCGGGCTCCTGCGCGAGCATGCGCAGGATGGCCACCGACAGGCTGTCCTGCAGCAACGCACTCATGCCGCCACCATGCCGTCTGCCTCGTCCTCCGCCAGTTTCTGGATCGGCAGCTCGTGCGGCACCAGCACCACGGGAATGGACTTGGAAGTCGGCGTGCCGGCGTTCTCGGCCACGGCCGACAGCGGCACCAGCGGATTGGTCTCGGGGTAGTAGGCCGCGATGTTGCCGCGCGGGATGTCGTAGGCCACCAGCTTGAACCGGTCGGCGCGGCGCTCCTGGCCGTCGTTCCACACGGTCTGGATGTCGACCCAGTCGCCGTCCTTCAGGCCGAGCGCGCGGATGTCTTCCTTGTTGATGAAGACCACGCGGCGCTGGCCGAACACGCCGCGGTAGCGGTCGTCCATGCCGTAGATGGTGGTGTTGTACTGGTCGTGCGAGCGCGTGGTCAGCAACGTGAAGACGATGGTGTCGCCCTTTTTCGCGAATCGTGCCCGGGCACGGTGCGAAGGCGTGTCCAGCGGCACGGCATGCGTGAAGAACACGGCCTTCTTCGACGAGGTGTTCCACACGCGCTCGTTCGCGGTGTTGCGCAGGCGGAAGCCGCCGGGGTGCGCCACGCGGGCGTTGAAGTCCTTGAAGTCGTCGAACACGGCTTCGATCTTGTCGCGGATGCGCGAATAGTCCTCGATGAGCCACAGCCACGGCGTGTTGCTGCGCGCGCCCAGCGTGGCCGCGGCGAGCCGCGCGACGATGGCCGGCTCTGACAGCAGGTGCTCCGACGCGGGCGGGTTGATGCCCATGGAGATGTGCACCATGCTCATGGAGTCTTCCACCGTCACGCCCTGCTGGCCGCCGGCCTGCATGTCGATCTCGGTGCGGCCCAGGCACGGCAGGATCAGCGCTTCGCGCCCGTGGATCACGTGGCTGCGGTTGAGCTTGGTGGTCACGTGCACCGTGAGCTCGCACTGCTTCAGCGCCTTCCAGGTCTGGTAGGTGTCGGGCGTGGCGGCCGCGAAGTTGCCGCCGAGCGCGAAGAAGACCTTGCCCTTGCCGTCGAGCATCGACTGGATCGCCTCGACGGTATCGACGCCGTTGCGGCGCGGCGGCTCGAAGCCGAACACCTTCTGCAGGCGGTCGAGCAGCGCGGCGGGCGGCTTCTCCCAGATGCCCATCGTGCGGTCGCCCTGCACGTTGCTGTGTCCGCGCACCGGGCAGGCGCCCGCGCCCTCGCGGCCCATGTTGCCGCGCATCATGAGCAGGTTGCCGATCATCTGGATCGTGGCCACCGAATGCTGGTGCTGCGTGATGCCCATGCCCCAGCAGGCGATGACGCGCTCGGCGCCCAGGTAGACGTCGGCCGCAGCGCGAATCTGTTCCTCGCTCAGGCCCGATTCGCGCACCAGGATGTCCCACTGCTCGGCGCGCAGGTCGGCCGCCAGTGCATCGAAGCCGGTGGTGTGCTCGGCGATGAATGCATGGTCGAGCACCGAAGGCTCGCCGCGTGCCACGGCCTCGTCCTCGCGCTCGATGACGTGCTTCATCATTCCCTTGATGGCGGCGAAGTCGCCGCCCACGCGCAGCTGGAAGTAGTGCGTGCTGATGGGCGTGGAGCCCAGGGTCGCCATCTCCAGCTTGTCCTGCGGGTCGGCGAAGCGCTCAAGGCCGCGCTCGCGCAGCGGGTTGAAGCTCACGATGCGCGCACCGCGCTTCGACGCCGCGCGCAGCTCGCCGAGCATGCGCGGGTGGTTGGTGCCGGGGTTCTGGCCGAAGATGAAGATCGCGTCGGCCTTCTCGAAGTCGTCGAGTGTGACCGTGCCCTTGCCCACGCCGAGCTGCGGGCGCATGCCGCTGCCGCTGGGCTCGTGGCACATGTTCGAGCAGTCGGGAAAATTGTTGGTGCCGTACTCGCGCACGAAGAGCTGGTACAGGAAGGCCGCTTCGTTGCTGGCCCGGCCCGAGGTGTAGAAGATGGCCTGGTCGGGGTCGGGCAGCGCGTTCAGGTGCCGGGCGATGCGCGCGAAGGCGTCGTCCCATTCGATCGGCACGTACTTGTCGCTCGCAGCGTCGTAGGCCATCGGGTGGGTGAGCCGGCCCTGGTCTTCGAGCCAGAAGTCGCTCTGCCCGGCCAGTTCGGCCACCGTGTGCTTCGCGAACAGCTCGGGGCCTGCGCGGCGCGCGGTGGCCTCGGCGGCCACGGCCTTCACGCCGTTCTCGCAGAACTCGAAGGTGGAGGCGTGGTTGCGGTCGGGCCAGGCGCAGCCCGGGCAATCGAAACCGTCAGGCTGGTTGGCCGAGAGCAGCGTCTTCGCGCCCTTGATCGGAATGTCCTGCCGCAGCAGCGCATTCGTCACGCTGCGCAATGCGCCCCAGCCGCCCGCCGGGCCCTTGTAAAACTCGATCTTCTGCTCGCTGCTCATGCGAGCGAGTGTTCGCCGCGGGCCGCTGGAGCGTCAAATTGAATCGGGACATGCGGCGATTCAAAAAGGAAATGAAGCCAGCCGCCTCAGACTCCGCGGGTGTCCCTCATCAGCAGCCCCCTCAGCTTGCGCCGCAGCGGCGTGTCTTCCGCGAGGCGAGCACCGGCCGCCTCGTGCAGCGCGACATCGCGGCTCTCGGCGTTGTGCAGGTCGATCTCGCGGACCACCCGGCCTTCGCTGTAGACGAAGGCCACGTCGGCCAGGGCGAGCACGTCCTCGATGTCGTGCGTGATCATCAGCACCGGAATGCCCCACTGCCTGCGCACCTGGGCGAGTTCCTCGCGCAGTTCGGCGCGCAGCATGGGGTTGAGGGCGGCGAAGGGCTCGTCGAGCAACAGCACCTGCGGCTCGCAGGCCAGGGCGCGGGCCAGCGCGACGCGCTGGCGCTGGCCGCCCGAGAGGTTCTGGGGGCGGCTGTCGGCCAGCGCGGCGAGGCCGAAGCTTTCGAGCAGGGCATGGACGCGCTCGGCGTCCTTCGCGGCGGGCCTGCGGCGATGCCATGCGGTCAAGCCGAAGGAGACGTTCTCGCGCACGCTGAGATGCGGGAACAGTGCGTAGTCCTGGAAGAGATAGCCGATGCGCCGCGCCGGCGCGGGCACGTCGATGCCCTGGGCCGAGTCATACAGCGTGCGGCCGTCGAGCCGCACGTGGCCCGAGCTGGGATGCAGCAGGCCGGCGATGGCCTGCAGCGTGAGCGACTTGCCCGCACCCGACGGGCCGTAGAGCGCGGCAAAGGGTACGTCCGTCGCGAAACGCACTGCGAGATCGAAGCGCCGGCGGCCGTCGGCCACCGTGAGCTTCAGATCGACATCGATCATGGCTTGCCGAATCCGTAGCGCGCGAGCACTTCCTGGGCGGCGGGCGTCGAGAGGAAGGCGATGAAGTCGCCGGCCAGCGCCTTCTGCCTGCTTTCGGCGACCACGGCGATCGGGTAGGTCACGGGCGTGTGGCCGGTGGGCGTGAAGGCGATCTTCACCTTGTCGCCGGCGATGGCCGCGTCGGTGCGGTAGACGAAGCCGGCCTCAGCCTCGCCGCGGCTCACGTAGTCGAGCACCTGGCGCACGCTGTCGGCCTGCACGAACTTGGGCTCCAGCGCGGTCCAGAGGTTGGCGTTGTCGAGCACCTGCCTGGTGTAGCGGCCGACCGGCACGGTCGCGACCTTGCCCACGGCGATCTTCCTGACCCCGGCGCCGCCCAGGTCCTGCAGCGACTTCAGGCCCAAGCCCTCCTTCGCGGGCTCGATGAGCACCAGGCTGTTGGTGACGAAGTCCTTGCGCGTGGCGGCATCGATGGCCTTCTGCTCGACGCCGCGGTTCATGGTTTCCTGGTCGGCGCTGGCGAACACGTCCACCGGCGCGCCCTGGCCGATCTGCTGCAGCAGCACGCCCGAGGCGGCGAAGTTGAAGCGCACCGAGGCGCCGGCCTTGGCGGCTTCGAACTTGGGTCCGATCTCCTTGAACGCATCCGTCAGGCTCGCGGCGGCGGACACTGTGATCTGCTGGGCCGAGGCGGCCAGCGGCAATGCGAGCGCGACGACGAGGGACAAGAGACGGAACGGACGCATTGCAACTCCTTGTGGGTATGGATGGAACACGAGATCAGCGAAGCGAGAAGAAGCGGTTCGACAGCACCAGCACGGTGATGGACAGCAGCGAAGTGACGATGACCAGCAGCAGCGCGAGGTCGTCGTGCCCGGCCTGCACCGCGTCGTAGATGGCCATCGACAGCGTCTGGGTCTGCTTCGGAATGGAGCCGGCCACCATCAGCGAGGCGCCGAATTCGCCCATGGCGCGCGCGAAAGCCAGCAGCGTGCCGGCCAGGATGCCGGGCCAGGCCAGCGGCAGCGTGACGCGCAGGAACACCGAGAACGGCGACTGCCGCAGCGTGCTGGCGGCTGCTTCGAGCGAGCGGTCCACACCCGCGAACGCCGCGCTGGCCGACTTGAGCACCAGCGGCAGCGCCACCACGGCCGAGGCCACCACCGCGCCGTGCCAGCTGAAGATGATGGTGTAGTCCAGGTGCTCGCGCAGCCAGCCGCCCAGCGGGCTGCGGCGCCCCGCGGCCACGAGGATGGCGTAGCCGATCACCGTGGGCGGCAGCACCAGCGGCAGCATGAAGACGGCTTCGAGCACGTTGCTGCCGAAGAATTTCTTGCGCGCGAACACCCAGCCCAGCGCCACGCCGATGATCAGCGCCAGCACGGTCGCCACGGCGGCGACCTTGAGCGACAGCACCAGGGGGAACCAGTCGGTCGAGGCGATAAGCGAGTTCGTCATGTTCATGAAAATACGGCGCGATTGTTACACGTTCAGCCCTATGTTCTTTCAGGAGTGCGCAAATCGGTCATCCTCCATATACTGACGGATATAGCGTAGGAGACACCCGCCATGCGCGCATCCGCCCACGACGCCGTCGTCCGTTCGATCTCGGGCCGGCCGGAGCTTCGCCATCGCGTGACACGGGTACAGGAATGGCGCATCGAACGCACCATGGATGCCGCTGGCTTCGTGCTGTCCATCGTCGGCGCGGACGGCGCAAGCCAATCGTTCTTCGTGGGCGCCACCGACGCGGGCGACATCGGCGAGGTGCTGCGCCGCGAGGCGGCGTGGGCCGTACCGCCGGCCGGAAGAGGCATTCAGGGAGCTATCAAGGAGCAATGAACCGCGCGTCCGGCAGCTCAATGGTCGCTTGCGGACCTACTGCGCCAGCAACCGTGTCAGCGCACGGATGTCGGCCGCGGCGGCAAGGCGCGCAGCATTTTCGATGGCCCGGTAGTGCTTGACGATCTCCTCGCCCACCGGGGTGAGCGCCGTGCCGCCGCCGCGCGAGCCGCCTGCCGCCGTGTTCACGGCCGGAGAGGCCAGCGACTGGTTCATCTCGTCGATCAGCATCCAGGCCCGCCGGTAAGACATGCCCAGCAGCCGGGCCGCCGCCGAGATCGAGCCGGTCTCGGCCACGGCTTCGAGCACCGCGATCTTGCCGGGACCGATGGCGATGGCGTCGTCCCGGTAGACGCGCAGACGGAACTGGACTTTGGATTTCATGTGGGCGCCAAGCGTAAACCAATGCTGGGCGCCATTGTCAGCCTGCAACGGCCGGCAGCCGGGGTGCCGACTGCCGCGGCCGACCGTCTTCAGTGGAAGAACTTGGCGGCGCTCATCAGCGTCTTGTAGACGCCCCAGGCCAGCGGAATGCCCACCGCCAGCCAGGCCAGCGCGACGACCGCCGGGCTCACCGTGTCGGCGCGGCCCGAGCCGGCCCCCACCTCGGCGGCAGATGCCTTCTCGTGCGCCAGCTTCTTCTCGACGGCAAGTTCCTCGTCGCTCATGAAGTGCCTGTCGGCCACGGGGCGCACCAGCAGGTTGGCGATGAAGCCGATCACCAGCATGCCCACGAGGATGTACATGGTCTGGTTGTAGACCTGCTCGCGCGGCAGGCCCAGGCCCAGCTGGTATTCGCGCATGTAGTTCACCACCACCGGGCCCAGGATGCCGGCCGTGGCCCATGCGGTCAGCAGGCGGCCATGGATGGCGCCCACGAACTGCGTGCCGAACAGGTCGGCCAGGTAGGCCGGCACGGTGGCGAAGCCGCCGCCGTACATCGACACGATCACGCAGCACGCGCCCACGAAGAGCAGCTTGCTGCCCGCGCCCGCCGAAGAGGGAATGCTCGCGTACAGGATGCCGCCGAGCACGAAGAACACCGTATAGGTGAGCTTTCGGCCCAGCTTGTCCGACATGCTCGCCCACACGAAGCGCCCGCCGATGTTGAAGAGCGAGAGCAGCGCGGTGAAGCCGCCCGCCACCACGGCGATGGCCGCGAGCTGCGTCTTGTCGAGTTCGCCGTACTTGGCCGGCAGGTCGATCAGCGCGCCGCCGAACACTTCCTGCAGCATGGGCGAGGCCATGCCGATCACGCCGATGCCCGCGCTCACGTTCATGCACAGCACCAGCCACACGAGCCAGAACTGCGGAATGCCCCAGACCTTGCGCACGTGCACGTGGCGCTGCGTGATCATGGTGTTGCTGACCTGCGCCGGAGGCGGCGTCCAGCCTTCGGGCTTCCAGCCCGAGGGCGGCACGCGGTACCCCAGCGCGCCGGCCATCATGAAGACGAAGTAGCCCAGCGCCATGACCACGAAGGTCTGCATCACGCCCACGTCGGTGGCGGTGGAGAAGCGCTTCATCAGGTCGACCGCCAGCGGCGAGCCGATCATCGCGCCGCCGCCGAAGCCCATGATGGCCATGCCGGTGGCCATGCCGCGGCGGTCGGGAAACCACTTGATCAGCGTGCTCACCGGCGAGATGTAGCCCAGGCCGAGGCCGATGCCGCCGATCACGCCGGAGCCGAGGATCATCAGCCAGAACTGGTGCAGGTGGATGCCCAGTGCCGACAGCAGCATGCCGCCGCACCAGCACAGCGCCGACACCACGCCGGCCTTGCGCGGGCCCGCGCGTTCGAGCCAGCCGCCCCACAGGGCCGCCGAGCAGCCGAGGAAGACGAAGAACAGCGTGTACATCCAGCCGAGGGTGGCCACGCGCCAGTCGCAGTTGGTGGCGAAGAGCTCGGCGAAGAAGCTCATGTCCTTGGCGCAGGACTGCGCGCCGGTGCCGGCGGTGCCCAGCGCCTTCGACAGCGGCAGCCAGAACACCGAGAAGCCGTAGGCCATGCCGATGCACAGGTGGATGGCCAGTGCGGCCGGTGGAACGAGCCAGCGGTTGAAGCCGGGGCCCGCGATGATGCGTTCCTTTTCCAGGAAGCCGGGCTGCGGTTGCGCCCCTGCTCCAACGATGCGCTCTCCTTCGAGAACGCCTGCAGATGAACCTGCCATATTTCTCCTTGTTCGCCGGATGTGTAAGTTTTTGCTAATCCGGGGCGCGGAGTGTCTGCGAACGGTTTAAGCGCCGTCAAATTCGATCAGGGCATGGCCTGATTCAATAACTAAATGAGAGCGGCAAAGAGAGGCCGCCGATCAATCGCCCAGCGACCCGTCATGCTCCTGCAGATGCGCCTGCCATTCGGGCGCCTGCATGAATGCCAGCGCGGCCTCGAGGGCGCGGGAAGCGCGCACGCCGTCCTGCGTCATGAAGCCGATGGGCGTGCGCACGTCCGGCCCCACCAGCGGCAGTGCTTCCAGCTCTCGGTGGGTGCGCACGGCATCCACCATGCCGCCGGGCAGCACGCTGCAGACCTTGCCCGCGCTCACCGCGAGCGCGAGCGCCAGCACCGAATTGGTCTCGATGGCCGGATTCACCGGCGCGCCCGCTTCGCGCAGCGCCTGGTCGACGATGGCGCGGTTGTGCATGTCGGAGGTCAGCAGGCACAGCGGCAGCTTGCCCGCCTCGGCCCAGGCGATGGGCTCGCCGATGCGCAGTTCGTCAGACGATGGCTTATTCGCACGGCGCAGCAGGAAGTAGTGCTCCACGCTCTGCGGCCAGGCGCTGAGCTTGATGCCCGGGAGGTGCATGCGCTCGGTGTAGCCCAGCGCGAGGTCGATGGAGAGGCTCTCCAGTCCCGTCTCCAGGTCCTGCGAACTCATCGAGAGCACCGCCGGCACGATGCCCGGGTGCCGCTCCTGCAGCATGGCCGCGAAGCGCGAGAGCATCGGAATCGCCGTAGGCACGGCCGCCATGCGCAGGCGCCCGTGCGGGTTGTCCACGTCGCTGCGCAGTTCCTGCAGCAGCACCTCGTTGTCGCGCAGCATGCGCTGGGCCGTGGCCAGCACGCGCTCGCCCTCGTGCGTGAGGCCCACGTACACGCGGGCCCGCTTGACGATGACGACACCGAACTCGGTCTCCAGCGCGCGCAGCGCATTCGACAGGGCCGGCTGCGTGATGTGGCAGGCCTGGGCCGCGCGGCCGAAGTGCTTGTGCTCGTTCAGCGCCACCAGGTAGCGCATCGAGGCGAGCAGGTTCATCGGGAAAGGCCGTTCTTCAGGTGTTCTTGCTGATCGAGATCGTCGGGAACTTCGCGGAAAAGTCCTTCGCCTTCTCTGCGATGCCCACGGCCACGCGGCGGGCGACCGCCTTGTAGATGCCGGCGGCCTCGCTGTCGGGCTGGGATACCACCGTGGGCGCCCCGCTGTCGGCCTGCAGCCGGATATTGATGTCCAGCGGCAGCGCGCCCAGGTACTCCATCTGGTACTCGGCCGCCATCTTCTTTCCGCCGTCGGCGCCGAAGATGTGCTCGGCATGGCCGCAGTTCGAGCACACATGCACCGCCATGTTCTCGACGATGCCCAGGATCGGCACGCCGACCTTCTCGAACATCTTGATGCCCTTCTTGGCGTCGAGCAGCGCGATGTCCTGCGGCGTGGTGACGATCACCGCGCCCGTCATCGGCACGCGCTGGCTCAGCGTGAGCTGGATGTCGCCGGTGCCCGGGGGCATGTCGACGACGAGGTAGTCGAGGTCTTTCCAGTTGGTCTGGCGCAGCAGTTGCTCCAGTGCCTGGGTGGCCATGGGGCCGCGCCAGATCATGGCCTGGTCCTGGTCGACCAGGAAACCGATGGACATGACCTGCACGCCGTGGCGCTCCATCGGCTCCATGGTCTTGCCGTCGGCGCTGTCGGGACGGCCTTCGATGCCCATCATCATGGGCTGGCTGGGGCCGTAGATGTCGGCGTCGAGCAGGCCGACCGTGGCGCCTTCGGAGGCCAGCGCCAGCGCCAGGTTGGCCGCCGTGGTGCTCTTGCCCACGCCGCCCTTGCCGGAGGCCACCGCGATGATGTTCCTGACGTTCGGCATCAGCTGCACGCCGCGTTGCACCGCGTGGCTGATGACCTTGGTGACGATGTTCACCGACACGTTCTCCACGCCCGGCAGCGCCTTGGCGGCCGCCACCAGTTCCCTGCGGATGGCAGCGTGCTGGCTCCTGGCCGGGTAGCCGAGTTCGAGGTCGAACGAGACGTCGCCCTCCGAGACCTGGAGGTTCTTGAGCGAGCGGGTCGCCGCGAAAGGCTTGCCGGTGTTAGGGTCCTGGACAGCCTTGAGCGCCTCCATGAGCCCTTCTGGGGTGAGTGCCATTGATCAAACTCCTGAATGGCCGGTAGTCTAAGGCGCTCGCCAAGCTGGCACCCCGAGCCCTTCCAATAGCCCGACAACGAACAAAAATGCCCGACACAAGCCCCGTCACCGGCCTTCTGCTCACCGGGGGCGGCGCGCGGGCCGCCTACCAGGTCGGCGTGCTCGAAGCCATCGCCGAGATCCGCCGGGCGGCCGGCACGGCGATCACCGGCGCGGCCAACCCCTTCCAGGTCATCACCGGCACCTCGGCCGGCGCCATCAACGCGGCGGCGCTGGCCTGCGGCTGCGACGACTTCGACTACGTGGTGGGCCATATCGCCGACGTCTGGGGCAAGTTCCGCGCCGAGCAGGTGTACCGCGCCGATTCGCTCTCGGTGATCGGCAGCGGCACGCGCTGGCGCATGCTGCTGGGCTTCGGGCGCTTCGCGGCCAACTGGATGCGCATCAAGCCGAAGTCGCTGCTGGACAACACGCCGCTGTCGCAGCTGCTGCGGCGCATGGTGCCGCTCGACCGCCTGCCGCAGCTGATGAAGGACGGCCACCTGCAGGCGCTGGCTGTGACCGCGTCGAGCTACAGCTCGGGCGAGCACGTCACCTTCTTCGAGGCGGCCGTGCCGATGGAGCCGTGGGTACGCTCGCAGCGCCTGTCGGTGCGCGACAGCATCACGCACGAGCACCTGCTGGCCTCGTCGGCCATTCCCTTCGTGTTCCCGGCCACGGCATTGCCGATGCAGGGCCACACCGAGTACTTCGGCGACGGCTCGATGCGGCAGTCGGCCCCCATCGCAGCGGCCATCCACCTTGGCGCGCAGCGCATCGTGGTGATAGGCGCGGGCCGCATGCACGAGCCGCGCGACGCCACCGCGCCCAACACCCACAGCGGCTATCCGACCATGGCGCAGATCGCGGGCCACGCGCTGTCCAGCATCTTCCTCGACGCGCTGGCAGTGGACATCGAGCGCCTGCGCCGCATCAACCACACGCTGGGGCTGATCCCGGAAGAGGCGCGCGCGGCGAGCACGCTGCGCCCGCTCGACCTGCTGGTGATCTCGCCCTCGGAGCGCCTGGACGTGATCGCGGCGCGCCACGTCGATGCCCTGCCCGGCGCGGTGCGGCACCTGCTGGGCGGCTCGAAGGTCGCGGCCGACGTGAAGGGCGGCGCACTGGCCAGCTATCTGCTTTTCGAGTCGGCCTACACGCGCGAGCTCATGGCACTGGGGCGCGCCGACACTCTGAAGCAGCGCGACGAGGTGCTGCGCTTCTTCGGCTGGACGCCGGCGGCGGCCTGAGGCTCCCGCCGTTCAGGCTGTTTCAGGCGGTTGGCGGCTCGTCCGCCAGCGCCAGCATCACATCCAGCAGCACGCTCGCGCCGTTGGCCAGCTCGGCCGGTGCCGTGTGCTCCCTCGGGTTGTGGCTGATGCCGCGCTCGCTGGGCACGAAGATCATGGCGGCGGGGCAGATGCGGGCCATCATCTGCGCGTCGTGCCCGGCACCCGAGGTCATGCGCCGGCTCGGCAGTCCTCGCGCGCGGGCCGAGGCCTCGATGCGGCGGACCAGCCCCGCGTCGAACACCACGGGCTCGAAGCGGGCCAGACGGCGCGCCTCGATGGTGACGCCCTCCTCCTTCTCCAGCTCGCGCAGAAGGGCTTCCAGTTCGGCTTCGGCGCGCCGCAGCATCGCCTCGTCGGTGTTGCGCAGGTCGACCGTCAGCGTCGCGCGCGCGGCGATGACGTTGATGAGGTTCGGATGCAAATCAAGCACGCCCACCGTGCCGACCTGGCTGCCGCCGTAGCGCCGCGCCAGGTCGCGCACGAAGACCGCGATGGCCGCCGCGCAGTAGCCCGCGTCGTGGCGCAGCCTCATGGGCGTGGTGCCGGCGTGGTTCGACTGGCCGACGATGGAAATCTCCTGCCACGAGATGCCCTGCAGGTCCTGCACCGCCCCGATGGCCAGGCCCTCGGCTTCGAGCACCGGCCCCTGCTCGATGTGCAACTCGACGAAGGCATGCGGCACGATGGCGCCGCATGCCATGTCGCCCGCGTAGCCGATGCGCGCGAGCTCGTCGCCCAACCGCGCGCCGTCGGTGCCGAGCGTGTCGAGGGCGGCGTCGGGCGAGAGGCCGCCCGCGTGCACCAGCGAGCCCATCATGTCGGGCATGAAGCGCACGCCCTCCTCGTTGGTGAAGGCCGCCACCACGATGGGCCGCAGCGTGCGGCGCCCCCGCGCGTCGAGCCAGCGCACCACCTCCAGCCCAGCCATCACGCCGTAGTTGCCGTCATAGCGGCCGCCGGTGGCGACGGTGTCGATGTGCGAGCCCGTCATCACCGGCGCTGCATCGGTGATGCCCGCGCGGATGCCGAAGATGTTGCCGATGCGGTCGATGCGCACCTCCAGGTCCAGCTCCTTCATCCAGCGCACCAGCTGGTCGCGGCCCTGGCGGTCGGCGTCGGTCAGCGCGATGCGGCAGACTCCGCCGCCGTCGATCGCGCCGATGGCGGCATGCGCCTCGATGCGCGCCATGAGCGCGTCTTCCGCAATGCCCTCGCGCCACAGCCACTGCGCCTGCGCGGCGACGACCTCCTCGCCGGAGCGGCCGGTGATGCCCCGGTAGACGCCGGGCGCCGTCGCGCCCTCGGTGCTGATGAGCAGCACGCGCGCATCGGGGTCCAGCCCTGCGGCATCGCGCGCGGCGGGGTCGGCCGCCAGCGCCTGCAATGCGGCGAGGCCGGCAGCCCCCGATTCGCCGCTGAGCACGGGCACATCGCCAGCATCGCCGTTCGCGAGCGTGCGCATCGCCTGCTCGGCCTGCGCGTCGTTCACCGTCATGAAGACGTCAACGGCGGGCTGCAAGAAACGCCATGCGAGCGGCGATGTCTCTCCGCACGCCAGCCCGGCCATCACCGAATCGACCGACCCCGTCGCGCGGCTCGGGTGACCGTTGCGCGCACTCTGCAGCAGGCAATCGGCCTGCTCGGGCTCGACCACGACGAAGTTGGGACGGGCCGCCCCGTAGCGCTCCCAGAAATGGCTGACGACGCCCGCGGCCAGCCCGCCCACGCCGCCCTGCACGACGACGTGGGTGAAGGGGCACGGCGTATCGGCGGCGCTGCTCTCGAGCAGCTCATCGGCCAGGATGCCGTAGCCCTGCATCACGTCGCGCGGCACTTCCTCGTAGCCTTCGTAGGAGGTGTCGGAAACCACCTCCCAGCCGTTGGCGCGAGCCAGCCGGGCGGCTTCCTCGACCGACTCGTCGTAGTTGCCCGCGATGCGCACGATCTCCGCACCCAGCGCCGCAATCGGCGCCTCGCGCTCCTCGCTGACCTGCGCGTGCAGCACGATCACGCAGCGGCAGCCGATGCTCTGCGCGGCTGCGGCCAGCGCGCGGCCGTGGTTGCCGTCGGTGGCGCTGACGACCACGAAGTCGCGCAGCGCATCGGCATGCCTGCCGGCGAGAAGATCGGCGGGCGTCCAGCCGGCGTCGGGCCAGCGGCGCAGCACCAGCCTCAGCAGGGCCACGGGCGCACCGAGCACCTTGAAGCTGCCGAGCGTCGAGCGCGCCGACTCGTCCTTCACCGTCAGCGCGCCGATGCCGAGCTGCCGCGCGAGCCCCGGCAGCGACCATGCCGGAGTAGGCGCAGGCTGCAGCCGCTTCCATGTCGACAGCCACTGCCGGCTCTCCTTGCCGCGGGCGATGCTCATCACCTCGCGCAGCGATTCGTCGTATGCGCGTCGCCGCGCCTGGGGATTCCTGAAAAGCATGTCGTTCGCTCAATCAATCAGTTGGTGGTGTGGCCCTGCGCGGGCAGGCGCATGCGGACGATCTCCGCGAAATAGCGGGCGCCCGTGGAGAGCACCTCGTCGTTGAAGTCGTAGCTGCCGTTGTGCAACGGCGTGCCGCCGGGCTCGCCCTCGGCGCCGTTGCCCAGGAACACGAAGGCGCCGGGCACGGCCTGCAGGAAGGCGCCGAAGTCTTCCGAGATCATCATCGGCGCCACGTCGGCGTTCACGTTCTCCGCGCCCACCACGGCCGTGGCGGCAGCCACCGCCGTGGGCACGCACCCGGCCCAGTTCGCCGTGGGCGCGAACTCGTGCGTGTAGCTGAACTCGCAGCCGGCACCGTGCATGCGGCAGATGCCCTCGCTGATCTCGCGCATGCGCGCGGCCAGCATGCGCTGCACCTCGGGGTCGTAGCTGCGCGTGTCGCCCTTGATGACGACGTTCGACGGAATCGCGTTGCGGATGCCGTCGGTGATGAACTCGGTGCACGAGACCACCGCCTGCGCGCTGGGGTCGAGCGTGCGCGAGACGATGGTCTGAAGCGCCAGCACGATCTGCGCACCGATCACGATGGGGTCGATGCCCATGTGCGGCCGCGCGGCGTGCGTGCCCCGGCCCTTCACGTGGATCACGAAGTTGTCTTCGCTGGCCATCAGGCCGCCCGCGCGCGTGGCGAAGGTGCCGGCGCGCATGCCGGGCATGTTGTGCAGGCCGTAGATCTCGTCGACCGGGAAGCGCTGGAACAGGCCGTCTTCCATCATGGCCTTCGCGCCGCGGCCGTGCTCCTCGGCTGGCTGGAAGATGAAGCGCACGGTACCGTCGAAGTCGCGCCGCTCGCTCAGCAACTGCGCCGCGCCGAGGATGATCGACATGTGGCCGTCGTGGCCGCAGGCGTGCATCTTGCCGGGCGTGGTGGAGGCGTAGGCGCGGTCGGCGGGCAGCTCGGTGATGTTGAGCGCGTCCATCTCGGCGCGCAGGCCGATCGTGCCCTTGCCGCTGCCCACCTTCAGGTTGGCCACGAGGCCAGTGCCGCCGATGCCGGTGTGCACCTCCAGGCCCAGCGCCTTCAGCACGCGGATGACGAAGGCGGATGTCTTCGCCTCCTCGAAGCCGGTCTCGGGAATCGCGTGCAGCGCGCGGCGCCAGCCGGTGAGCGTGTCGCGCAGGGGTGCGTCTTGGAGGTTCATGGCGGGATGCTATTGACAATGGTGCGAGACAGGTACGCAAAATCGAGGCTTCCGACGCAACGTTTTTGCGCGCACCAAGCATCCGACCAGGCACCCATGACCCCGCTAGACGCCCTCGACCTTCGCCTGCTGGAGCTGATCCAGGCCGACAGCCACATGCCCCAGAGCGAACTGGGCGAGCGCGTGCACCTGTCGACGGCGGCGGTGAACCGAAGGCTCAAGCGCATGCGCGACGAGGGGGTCATCCAGCGCTACGGCGCGGTGTTGTCGCCCGCCGCGCTGGGCCATCCGCTGACCATCGTGGCCGAGGTCGAAGCCGAAAGCGAGCAGATCGAGCGGCTGGACGCGATGAAGAAGAGCTTCAAAGACTGTCCGCAGGTGCAGCAGTGCTACTACGTCACCGGCGAGTGGGACTTCATCCTGGTCTTCGTGGTGCGCGACATGGCGCAGTACACGGCGCTCACGCGACAGCTTTTCTTCCAGAGCAACAACGTCAAGCGCTTCCGAACTCTGGTCACGATGGACCCGGTGAAGCTCAGCCTGGACGTGCCGGTGTCCGGGAGCTGAATTCCGCGCGGCGCGCGTCGGCGGACGGCATCAGCATCGAGCGCAGCAGCAGGGTCACCGCGCAGACGATGGGCAGCAGCGCCAGCAGTCGTCCCGGCTCGAAGGCCAGTCCGGCGGCCACGCCGACGGCGCAGCCGGTTTTGATCCACGGCGCCACCGCATCCCACCCGCGCCGATGCGTCGCGGCAAACCCGACGAGCGCGATCCAGCCATAGAAGCCGCCGAAGACGGAAAAGACCCAGCTCAGCAGGTAGTAGACCGTGTCCATGTCGCGGAACACGATCGCCGTGCCCAGGCTCCGCCAAGTGTGGCGATAGCCGTCGAAAAGAAAGAAACCGGTGGCCGAGGCGGCCCACCAGAAGAAGGCATACAGGCTCGCGATGCCGGCCAGTGCCGCGAGCCACGCGAGCGCGCGGCGCGTGATGTCGTCGAAGGGCATGTGGTCGCGCCACGCGACGGTGTGTCCGTTGTCCATGCAGGGCTCCAGGTGTGTTCGCAATGGAGGCCGAAGTTAGACACCGGGTGTGCGGGCTGCGTGAAGCCCGTGTGAAATGGCGCGATCAGAGGGCGCTCATGAGGCGCTCATGAGGCGCTCAGGGGCCCGTCACCCCGCCTCCGAAATCCCCAGCTCCGAACACACCCGCCCCAGCAGCGCCTTCAGCGACGCCACCTCGGCTTCCAGCCGCGCGACGTTGGCCTTGAGCGCCGCGACTTCGCCCAGCGACACGTCGTGCGACGCCTGCCCCGAATCGGACGACACACCGGCGGGCCGCATGCTTTCCTCGGGCGGCGGACCGCTCAGCAGATGCGCCCAGCGGCTCTCCCGCGCGCCGGGCAGGCGCGGCAGCTTCACCACCAGCGCGCCGGCGGGGCGCTCGGCAAGTTCGTCGAGGAAGCCCTCCACCGACGAGATGTCCGCGAAGTTGTGCATGCGGTCGCAGGCGATGCGCAGCTCGCCCGCCGTCTGCGGGCCGCGCAGCATCAACACGGTCAGCAGGATCACCGACTGCGACGGGATGCGCAGCACGCGGTCGACGTTGTGCTCGTAGCGGAAGGCTCGCCCGCCGCTGGTCTCGGCCACGAGGCTGTAGCCCCGGAGGCTGTCGACGGCGGCCTGCACCTGCGACTCGGTGAGTTCGAGCACCGGGTTGCGGCTGGTCTTCTGGTTGCAGCCCGACACCAGCGAGTTGAGCGTGAGCGGGTAGCTGTCGGGCACGGTGCGCTGCTTTTCGGCGAGCACGCCGAGCACGCGGGTTTCGACCAGGGAGAGGACTGGAAGGGTTGTCGATGACATGGGGGCTCGGAAAAGAAAACGCGGCCGCAGCGGGGCTCAAGCGCCGTTGATGCGGCTGACCAGCGCCTTCGTGAAGGCTGCCGTACCCGCCGTGCCGCCCAGGTCGCCGGTGCGCACCTTGTCGATGTTCAGCGTCTCGTCGATGGCGGTGCGCAGGCGCGTGGCCAGTTCGGGCAGCTTCACGTGGTCGAGCATCAGCGCGGCGGCCAGCAGCAAGGCCGTGGGGTTGGCGATGCCCTTGCCGGCGATGTCGGGCGCGGAGCCGTGCACGGCCTCGAAGATCGCCGCGTCGGTGCCGATGTTGGCGCCCGGCGCCATGCCCAGGCCGCCGACCAGCCCGGCCACGAGGTCGGAGAGGATGTCGCCGAACAGGTTGGTCGTGACCAGCATGTCGAACTGCCAGGGGTTGAGCACCAGCTTCATCGCGCAGGCGTCGATGATGACCGTGTCGAGCTCGAACTTGCCCTTGTACTTCTTCTCGTAGAGGTCCAGGCCGGTCTCCAGGAAGATGCCCGTGAGCGCCTTCATGATGTTGGCCTTGTGCACGAGCGTGACCTTTTTGCGGCCGGTGGCGATGGCAGTCTCGAAGGCGTATTCGAGCAGGCGGCGGCTGCCCTGGCGGGTGTTGATGCCGGTGGCCATGGCCACGGCATGCGGGTCGCCGTCGATGGGCACGTAATGCTCGTGGCCGATGTACAGGCCCTCGAGGTTCTCGCGCACCACCGTCAGGTCGATCTTGTCGAAGCGGCCGCCGGGAATGATGGTGCGCGCGGGGCGCAGGTTGGCGTACAGCTGGAATTCCTCGCGCAGCCGCACGTTCGACGAGCGGTAGCCGCCGCCCGAGGGCGTCTCCAGCGGCCCCTTCAGGGCCAGCCGGGTCTTGCGGATGCTGTCGAGCGTGGCCTGCGGCAGCGGGTCTCCCGAAGCCTTGACGCCGCCCAGGCCGGCGATCTGCGTGTCCCAGGCGAAGGGCGCCTTCAGCGCGTCGAGCGCGGCCAGCGTGGCGTCGACGATCTCGGGGCCGATGCCGTCGCCGGGGATGAGGGTTGCGGGAATGGAGGTGGTGGTCATCGGCTTCGTCTCGCTTTCTGTCTGCGCTTTCTGGGTCGGGGGCTGGAGCATACGTCGCCCGCGCGACAGCGGCTCGTCGAGTGCCCCCACGTTGAGGCCACCTTTGAGGCCCTTCGCCGTTGCTGCCTCGCCGGCAGGCGCCCACGGCCACGAAGCGTCCGGCCCGACGCTCAGCGCTCCTTCGCTGGAAGGCAACTGCCAAGGCGCCAGGGGCGAGCTCGCGGAACCTGCCAAGAGAGCGGCGATACAGGCGGTGAAGTCGATGGCGTGCGGCGTGGGGTCGATGGCGCCATCGGACGCCCCCGGCAGCCATGCAACCTAAAATGCCCGGTTCCCCGTCAGCCACTCCCGAAAGCGCCCTCCCCGATGTCCGCCCCGCGCAAGCTCTTCGTCACCACCGCCCTGCCATACGCCAACGGCAAGTTCCACATCGGCCACATGATGGAGTACATCCAGGCCGACATCTGGGTGCGGAACCAGCGAATGAACGGCGCCGACGTCAACTTCGTGTGCGCCGACGACGCCCACGGCGCGGCCATCACCATCGCGGCCGACAAGGCCGGCGTGACGCCGCAGGCCTTCGTGGCCGAGATCGCCGCGGGCCGCAAGCCGTACCTCGACGGCTACTACATCTCCTTCGACAACTGGCACTCGACCGACGCGCCCGAGAACCATCAGCTCGCGCAGGACATCTACCGCGACCTGCGCGCCAACGGCCTGATCAGTACCAAAAGCGTCGAGCAGTTCTACGACCCCGAAAAGGGCATGTTCCTGGCCGACCGCTTCATCAAGGGCGAGTGCCCCAACTGCCATTCGAAGGACCAGTACGGCGACAACTGCGAGGTGTGCGGCGCGGTGTACGCGCCCACCGAGCTGATCAACCCCTACTCGGCCCTCTCGGGCGCCAAGCCGGAGCTGCGCAGCTCCGAGCATTTCTTCTTCAAGCTGTCGGACCCGCGCTGCGAGGCCTACCTGAAGGAATGGACCGCCGCCGCCGGCCACGTGCAGCCCGAGGTGCAGAACAAGATCCGCGAGTGGCTCTACAAGGACGACGAGGGCAAGGGCGGCCTCGGCGACTGGGACATCAGCCGCGACGCGCCCTACTTCGGCATCGAGATTCCCGACGCTCCCGGCAAGTACTTCTACGTGTGGCTCGACGCCCCCGTGGGCTACTTGGCCTCGCTGAAGAACCTGCTGGACAAGCGCTGCATCGAGCTGGGCGGCGACGGCATCTCGTACACCGAGTACATGGCCGACCCCGAGCTGGAGCAGGTGCACTTCATCGGCAAGGACATCATCACCTTCCATACGCTCTTCTGGCCCGCGATGCTGCACTTCAGCGGCCGCAAGGCGCCCGACGCGGTGTACGTGCACGGCCACCTCACGGTGAGCGGCGAGAAGATGAGCAAGAGCCGCGGCACCGGCATCGACCCGATGAAGTACCTGGCCATCGGCCTGGACCCCGAATGGCTGCGCTACTACATCGCCGCCAAGCTCAACGGCCGCAACGAGGACATCGACTTCAACCCCGAGGACTTCGTCGCGCGCGTCAACAGCGACCTCGTGGGCAAGTACATCAACATCGCCAGCCGCGCGGCGGGCTTCATCGGCAAGCGCTTCGGCGGCAAGCTGGGCGAGGTCTCGGCCGACGGCGACGCGCTGCTGTTCACGCTGCGCGACGCGGCGGCGCAGCTGCATTCGCTCTACGACGGCCGCGACTACGCCCGAGCGCTGCGCGAGGTGATGGCGCTGGCCGACAAGGTCAACGAGTACGTCGACCAGAACAAGCCCTGGGAGCTGGCCAAGAAGGAAGGCGCCGAGGCGCGCCTGCACGACGTGTGCACCGTGTGCATCGAGGCCTTCCGCCTGCTCACGCTGTACCTGAAGCCGGTGCTGCCGGCGCTGGCGCTGAACGTCGAGGCCTTCCTGAAGATCTCGCCGCTGACCTGGGCCGACGCCGCGCAGCCGCTGCCCGCGGGCCATGCCATCGGCGAGTACAAGCACCTGATGCAGCGCGCCGACGCCAAGCTGGTCGACAAGCTCTTCGACGCGCCCGAACCGGCCGCCTCGGCAACTCCGGCCGCAGCCGAGGCGACGGAGCTGCCGGGCGGCGAAGCCATCGCGCCCACCATCACCATCGACGACTTCGCGAAGATCGACCTGCGCATCGCCAGGATCGTGGCCTGCGAGAAGGTCGAAGGCTCGACCAAGCTGCTGCGCCTGACGCTGGACGCCGGCGAGGGCACCGACCCGCAGGGGAGTCCAATTCTTCGCAACGTGTTCAGCGGCATCGCCTCGGCCTACCAGCCCGAGCAGCTGGTGGGCAAGCTCACCGTGCTGGTCGCCAACCTCGCGCCGCGCAAGATGAAGTTCGGCGTGAGCGAAGGCATGGTGCTGGCCGCCAGCCATGGCGACGAGAAGGCCCACCCCGGCATCCACGTGCTCGAACCCTGGCCGGGCGCGACGCCGGGCATGCGGGTTCGCTGACCGGCTTCATTCAGGAAAAGGAACCGCCATGACAGCACTGCTGCGCCGAGCCCTTCTGCTTGCATCGCTTTCGTCCCTGCTGGGCGGCTGCGCGGTGGTGACGGTGGCCAGCACGGCGGTGAGCGTGGGCGCCGGCGCTGTCGGGCTGGCTGCCGACGCGGCCATCGGCACGGCGCGCATCACGGGCAAGGCCGTGGGCGCGGCAGCCGATGCGGTGATTCCCGACAGCCAGTGAACAGGCCCGGCAGGCTCAGTCCGCCAGGCCCAGCCGCGCCACGTGCGGCGGCGTGTGCAACGCCTTTTCCTTGCGCACGAATGCCGACCTGAGACCCGCATGCGGCTCTCGCGCGTCGAAGAAGTTGCGGCGCATGTGGGTCAACTCCTCGTCGCGGTAGCGCTGCAGCGGCTTGATCGACTCGTCCTGCTCGCGCATCGCTTTCTTCCGCGCGATGCGATCGGCCAGCTCCTGCGAAGCGGCCAGTTCCGCAGCCAGCCGGGCCACTTCGGCGCCCAGCTCCTCGGGCGCGGCCTGCAGCACGCGCTGCGCCATGCCGAGTTCGACCGCGCGCTTCGCGCTCACCGGCAGCGCCGACTGCGTGAGCCGCAACGCCTCGCTCTCGCCCACGCGGCGCGGGAGGATATAGGTCCAGTATTCCGAGCCGTGCAGGCCCATCAGCCTGTAGTGCGGGTTGAGCACGGCGCCATCGCGGCACCAGACCTCGTCGGCCGCCAGCGCGAGCATCACGCCGCCGGCCGCCGCGTTGCCGCCGAGCGCCGACACGGTGAGCCGGTCGGTGGTGGTGAGCACCGCCTCGACGAGGTCGTTCATCGCGTGGATGTTGGCCCAAGACTCCTCGGCCGGGTCCTCTGCCGCCTCGATCACGTTGAGGTGGATACCGTTGGAAAAGAAGTCGCGTACGCCGCCCAGCACCAGCACGGAGGTCGGCCGGGTGCAGGCGAAGCGGTAGGCCTCCAGCAGCCGGCAGCATTGCGCGGTGCTCATCGCGCCGCCCGGAAAGCTGAAGTTCAGAACGCCGACCGCGCCCTGCTCGCTGTAGCGAATGTCTGAGAAGGTACGACGGCCCGCCGGCAGCTGCAGCGGCGCCGGCACCTCGGGCACTTCGAAGGGCAGCAGGTCGCCCAGCGCCTCGACGGCCGGCAGCTTGTAGGTGGGCAGGCGCGAGCCGGGTTCGCGCCAGGGACGCAGCTGCTGGATCCACACCGCGCCGTCGACGGTGGCGCGGCAGATGGCGCCGGCGCGGGTGGCGATCAGCTCGCCGGGGCGGCTGCCGCGCAGCTCGTCCTCGGGATGGCCGCCGTGCAGGTACCAGCGCGCACCCAGCAGTTCGTCGAGCACGCCGGGCTGCGAATCGGCCGCGCGCAGCTTGCGCAGCACCGTTTCGGTCGGGTCGGAGGTCCAGTCGATGCGCCGCTCTTCCTGCTTCATGAAGGGCCGCCAGCCGGCGGCGAGCGCGGCGGCCTCCTGCTTCTGCGGCTTGTGCCTGCCCGATGCGAAGCGCTCGACGGCGAGCAGCACGGCGTCGAGCGCCGCGTCGGCCACCTCGCCGCGGTACAGGTCGCTCTTGCCGGCCAGCGGCGGCAGCTTCAGCGGCGACCAGGCCCAGACGTCGCCCGCGTCCATCTCGGCCACGGCCTCGAGCACGGTGACGCCCCAGCTTTCGGCGGCGCCCTGCAGTGTCCAGTCGAGCGACGAGGGGCCCCGGTCGCCGGGCGGGCCGGGGTGCACGATCAGGCAGGTGTGGGCGGTCCAGATGTCTTGCGGGATCGCCGTGGTCAGCATCGGCGCCACGATGAACTGCGGCGCATGCACCCGCACCGCCTCGCGCAGTGCGTCGTCATTGCCGAGGGCCAGCGTCACGCCGACGGTGTGGCCCTGGTCCTGGAGTTCGGCGAGAACCCGTTGCGTCAGGCTGTTGAACGCGCTCGCGACAAGCAGGATGTGCATCGGACGGCCCCGGTAATGTCGGTGACTAAATGTCAATGAATGTCAAAAATGTATCTGCAACCTTTCTTCCGGATAAGTTGACTGAAAGTTCGCACGGCGGCCTCGCCGCTGTTTTCATTCGACGTAAGAGAGCGGCAGCGCGGTGGTGAACTTGATTTCCTCCATCGCGAAGCTGGAGCTCACGTCCGACAGGTCGGTGTCGGCGATGAGGCGCTTGTAGACCTTGTCGTAGGCCGCGATGTCGGGAACGACCACGCGCAGCAGGTAGTCGATGTCGCCGCTCATCCGGTAGAACTCGACGACCTCGGGAATCACGTCGACCACTGCCTTGAAGTGCTCGAACCAGGCCTGCGAGTGCGTGCGGGTGCGCACGGCGACGAACACGGTGACGCCCACGTTCACCTTCTGCGGGTCGACCAGCGTCACGCTGCGGGTGATGACGCCGGCCTCCTTCAGGCGCTGGATGCGGCGCCAGCACGGTGTCTGCGAAAGGCCGACCCGCGCGGCCAACTCGGCGACCTGCCATTCGGCGTTCTGCTGCAGCAGTTCGAGGATCTTTCGATCCATGGAATCAATTTTTATCTTCTTCATGTTTTTGAGAATCTGATTCTCAAATACTGAAGAATCGGAGCCTGGAACGCAAGCCTTTTCCCGATGCGGCTTTGCAGAATCCTGTCCATGGAAATCTATCTGGACGCCAACGCCACCACCCCCGTCCTTGCCCAGGCCCGCGCCGCGGCGCTCGCCGCCATGGCCGGCGATTTCGGGAACCCCAGCAGCATCCACACCACCGGCCTGAAGGCCCGGGCGCTGATGGACGCCGTGCGCACCCGCGCCCGCCGGGTGATCGGCGCGCCCTCGGGGCGGCTGCTGTTCCTCAGCGGCGCGACCGAAGGCATCCAGACCGCCGTGCTCTCGGCCCTTAGCGCGATGCGTGCCCGGCGCCAGGCCGGCGACACCACCGCCGATCTGCTGCTCTACGGCGCGACCGAGCACAAGGCCGTGCCCGAGGCGCTCAAGCACTGGAACGCGCTGCTGGGCCTGAACCTGGAGGTGCTCGCCATTCCCGTGGGCCGCGACGGCCGCCACGATCTCGGCTGGCTGCGCGCCCATGCGCCGCGCGCCGGCATGGTTTGCACGATGGCGGCCAACAACGAGACCGGCGTGGTGAGCGATCTCGACGGCATTGCCGCCGCGCTCGCAAGCAGCCCGGCACTGTGGATGGTCGACAGTGTGCAGGCCCTGGGCAAGCTGCCGCTGTGGCTGGGCGAGCGGCCCATCGACTACGCGCCTTTCTCCGGGCACAAGCTCTATGCGCCCAAGGGCATCGGCATGCTGTACGTGCGCCAGGGCGCGCCCTTCACGCCGCTGATGGCCGGCGGCGGCCAGGAAGACTCGCTTCGCTCCGGCACCGAGAACATGTCGGGCATCGCGGCGCTGGGCGCCGTGCTGGAGGCGCTGGAGGAAGGTGGGACCTTCCAGGACCACGGCACGCTCGCCGCCTGCCGCGA
Organism: Variovorax sp. 350MFTsu5.1; assembly: GCF_048302515.1. Lineage (NCBI taxonomy): Bacteria > Pseudomonadati > Pseudomonadota > Betaproteobacteria > Burkholderiales > Comamonadaceae > Variovorax > Variovorax sp. 350MFTsu5.1. The sequence continues at coordinate 5,400,999 of NZ_CP157620.1, forward strand.
TCGCCTCGCCGCCGCGCTGCGCGACGCCTTCCCCGGCCTGGTGTTCAACGCGCCGCCCGAGCTGTCCCTGCCGACCACGCTGAACTTCTCGGTGCCCGGCCTGAGCTCGAAGCTGCTGCTGGACCTGTTCGATGCCGCCGACATGCGCGTCAGCGGCGGCTCCGCCTGCGGCGCATCGAAGGCCCGGCCGAGCTACGTGCTGGAGGCGATGGGGCTGCCCGCGTGGCGCACCGCCTCGGCGGTGCGGCTGTCCTTCGGCCCGGCCGCCGACGATGCCTTCATCGACGAGGCATGCGCCCGCATCCGCGCATGCGGCGAATCGTTGCGCGACAGCTGCCTGAGCACCACGCCGCAGAGCCACGCGCTGCCGCCCGAGCGGCTGACCCGCTTCGTGGTCGATGGCGCCTGCTGCTACCTGCTGGCCGATGTCGCCAGCCGCCGCTGCGTGGTCATCGACCCGCTGCCCGAGCTGACCGGCCAGCTCACGCAATGGCTGGGCTGCCACGGGTACACGCTGGCCGCCGTGCTCGACACGCACAGCCATGGCGACCACGCCTCCTCCGGCCCCGAGCTGCTCGCCGCCGTGCCCGAATCGCAACGCGAGGCCGGCCCCGTGGACGCGCTCGGATGGCCGCAGGGCGCGCAGCAGATCGGGCTCGGCGCGCAGCGGCTCACCAGACTGGCGCTGCCCGGCCACACCGCAGACTCCACCGCCTACCTGCTGCACGATGCCGGCGGCCTGCGCCTGGCCTTCGTCGGCGACACCCTGATGCCCGGCGCGCTGGGGCGCAGCGACTTCGCTCAGAGCGAGCCGCTGGCCTACGGCCCCTCGCTGCTCAAGCTGCAGCAGGCGCTGCAGCCGGGCACGCTGATGCTTCCGGGCCACGACTACGACGACCGCTTCGCCGCCACGCTGGACACCGAATGCGCGGCCCAGCCGCTGCTGAGGCAGGTGCTCTCCGGCGCCCTGGACGCGGCCGGCTTCGCGAGCGCCAAGGAGGCGCTGGAACGCGGCCTCGCGCTCACCGAATACCAGACCATGGCCTGCGGCGCCCGTGTCGACACCTGCACCGCCGGCCCGGCCTTCGACCTGAGCCCCGAGGCCCTGTCCACCCTGCAGCAGGCGCACCCCGGCCTCGTGCTGGTCGACGTGCGCGAGCCCTACGAGCAGCGTGTCGGCCACGCGCCCGTGCTGGACGCGGCGACCCGGCTGCAGGCCGTGCCGCTGTCGAGGCTGCCCAACGCCCTGCCCGACTGGCTGGCGCTGCCCGAAGAGACGCCGGTGGTGTTCTTCTGCCGCAGCGGCAACCGCAGCGCGCAGGCCGCCAAGGCTCTGCGCCGGCTGGGCCATGCGCAGGCCTGGAGCCTGGCCGGAGGGCTCGCGCTGTGGCCGCGAGAATCATCCGCCGAAGCGCTGCATGCGCAGGCCGCCTGACCTCTTGAAAGCCCCAGTGAATCTACGCCGCGAACTTCTCCTCACCGCTTGCGCACTCGGCATGCTGCCGTCCGCCTTCGCCCAGCGCCGCTCCGACTCCGTCGAAGGGCGCTTCGGCAAGCTCGACGGCATGCGCTTCGAGCAGTTGCCCTTCCAGGACGCGATCAAGGTCGTGCACGGCGACGGCAAGCGGCAGATCGCGGTGTTCTCCGACCCGAATTGCGGCCATTGCAAGCGCGTCGACAAGGACCTGAAGGCGCTCGGCAACGTCACGGTGCACGTGTTTCTCTATCCGGTGCTGGGCGAGGATTCGTCGGCCAAGGCGCGCAATCTGTGGTGCGGCGGCAGGAACAGGGCCGCAGCGTGGGAAGCCTGGATCGAGAAAGGCGCCGAGCCCACGTCATCCGCCGGCGGCTGCGACACGTCGGCGCTGCAGCGCAATGCCGCGCTCGGGCGCAGGCTGGGCATCCGGGGCACGCCCGCGCTGGTCTTCGGCGACGGCACCTTCGTGCCTGGTGCGATTCCCGTGCGCTGGATCGAGCAATTGCTCGCGACCGGCCGGAGCTAGGGGGCTTCGGTGCCGCGATCGGGCGAAGAGCCGCTGCGCACCACGCGCTGGTCGTCGTCGAGCGTGGCGGTGAAGACCATGGCCGAGTTCGGCGGCTGCACCCAGCGCCATTCCCATTCGGTCTCGCGCCTGAGCGCGTAGGGCGTGACCTTGGCGGGCTTGCCCAGCATCTTGCGCAGGTCTTCCATCATCATGCCGGGCTGCACCTTGGCGAAGTTCTCGGGCGTGAGCACCTGCCGCAGGGCGCTCATCTTCCCGTCGGTGCCGATGGTGATCATGTAGTTCTTCTGGCCCGCGGGCTGGCGGTTGTACTCGAACACGCGCGCGCCGCCCGCGCCGTCCCAGATGTTCTCGGGCTGGCCGAAGCGGGCCCGCACGTCGGCCTCGGTGGAGACACCTTCCTCCAGTTCGCCGATGTTCTTCGAGTCGCATGCGGCGAGCCCGATCGCAGCCGCCAGACACCCGATTGCCATGCCGATCCGCCACCCTTGAAGTTGCTTCATGCCGTCCCCGGTAAAATTCGCGCCGATTAAAGGTCCAGTCTATGTCCATCTTCCGCCGCCCCCACTACACCTCCGAGATCACGAACTTCATCGAGGAGATGAAGGAAAAGAAGCCGACGCTGGAGGCCGAGCAGCGCGCCGGCCGCGCCCTGCTGTGGGACAAGCACCTCGACCGCGGCCTGCTGGAGGAATACAGCGAAGCCCGCGTGCCCCAGCAGCCCTACGTCTACCAGACCCAGACCAAGTAAGCCATTCGCCGATGCCGAATTGGCAGCAAATCTCCGTCCGCATTGCGTCGGCCGCTATTGAAACGGTAGCACCGGCACGATGAACAGCGACGAGGACAACGGCACGCTGGTGGTCGACATGCCCGAGGTGGTCGACCAGGTCGCGCTCGCGAGGCTCTATGGAGAGCCGCTGTTCGCGATGCCGAAGGACCTGTACATCCCGCCCGAGGCGCTGCAGGTGTTCCTGGAGGCCTTCGAGGGCCCGCTCGACCTGCTGCTCTACCTGATCCGCAAGCAGAACTTCAACATCCTCGACATCCCGATGGCGGGGCTCACGCGGCAGTACCTGAGCTACGTCGACGAGATCCGCCAGAGCAACCTCGAGCTCGCGGCCGAGTATTTGCTGATGGCCGCGATGCTGATCGAGATCAAGTCGCGCATGCTGCTGCCGCCCAAGAAGGTGGCCGACGGCGAAGAGGCCGAAGACCCGCGCGCCGAACTCGTGCGCCGCCTGCTCGAGTACGAGCAGACCAAGCTGCAGGCCGCCGCCATCAGCGCCATGCCGCAGTACGGCCGCGACTTCTGGAAGGCGCAGGTCTACATCGAGCAGTCGCTGAAGCCGCGCTTTCCCGACGTGGACGTGATCGAGCTGCGCGACGCGTGGGCCGACATCATGAAGCGCGCCAAGCTCGTGCAGCACCACAAGATCTCGCGCGAGGAACTCAACGTGCGCGAGCACATGAGCATCGTGCTGCGCCACCTGCAGGGCCAGCGCTTCGTGGAGTTCGAGAAGCTCTTCGACGTATCGCGCGGCGTGCCGGTGCTGATCGTCACCTTCATCGCGATGCTGGAGCTCGCGAAGGAGACGCTGATCGAGATCACGCAGGCGGAAGCCTTCGCTCCCATCTACGTGCGGCTGGCGTACTCCCCTTCCTGATTCATACCTCGTGCGCGACTTCGACGTCCTCATCGTCGGCAGCGGACTGGCCGGCCTCTCGGCGGCGCTGCACCTGGCGCCCACGCACCGCGTGGCCGTGCTGACCAAGCGCGCGCTGAACGACGGCTCCAGCGCCTGGGCGCAGGGCGGCATCGCGGCGGTGCTGGCCGCGGGCGACAGCTTCGACGCGCACGTCGAGGACACGCTGGTCGCCGGCGCCGGCCTGTGCGACCCCGAGGCCACGCGCTTCGTGGTGGAGCACGCGCCCGAGGCCATCGGCTGGCTGCGCGAGCTGGGCGTGCCCTTCTCGGAAGAAGATGGCGGCCTGCACCTGACGCGCGAAGGCGGCCACAGCCAGCGCCGCATCGTGCACGTCACCGACGCCACCGGTGCGGCGGTGCAGCAGGTGCTGATCGAACGGGTGCGCCGCACGCCGAACATCGCGCTGTTCGAGAACCACACGCTGGTCGACCTCATCACCGGTCCGAAGATCGGACTCGACGACCCTGCCTGCCTGGGCCTCTACGCACTCGACGGCGAAACCGATGAGGTGCTGGCCTTCCGCGCGCCGCACACCATCCTGGCCACCGGCGGCGCGGGCAAGGTGTATCTCTACACGACCAATCCGGACACGGCCACCGGCGACGGCATCGCCGCCGCGTGGCGCGCGGGCTGCCGGGTGTCGAACATGGAGTTCATCCAGTTCCACCCGACCTGCCTGTATCACCCGCACGCGAAGTCCTTCCTGATCAGCGAGGCGGTGCGCGGCGAAGGCGGCCTGCTGAAGCTGCCCGATGGAACCCGCTTCATGCCGAAGCACGACGAGCGCGCCGAACTGGCCCCGCGCGACGTGGTGGCCCGCGCCATCGACTTCGAGATGAAGAAGCACGGCCTGGACTGCGTGTACCTCGACATCTCGCACCAGCCGGCCGCGTTCCTGAAGGAGCACTTCCCCAACATCCTGGCGCGCTGCCTGGAGCTGGGCATCGACATCACGCGCGAGCCCATTCCGGTGGTGCCCGCCGCGCACTACACCTGCGGCGGCGTGCTCAGCGACCTGAGCGGGCGCACCGACATCCCGGGCCTCTACGCCATCGGCGAGACCGCCTGCACCGGCCTGCACGGCGCGAACCGGCTTGCGAGCAACTCGCTGGTCGAGTGCATGGTGTTCGCGCGCGCGGCGGCCGGCGCCATCGCCTCGGCACCGGTGCGCGAACTCGCCGAACTGCCCGCCTGGGACGACAGCCGCGTCACCGACGCCGACGAGACCGTGGTCATCTCCCACAACTGGGACGAGCTGCGCCGCTTCATGTGGGACTACGTCGGCATCGTGCGCACCAACAAGCGCCTGGAGCGCGCGAGCCACCGCATCGCGCTGCTGCAGGCCGAGATCCAGGAGTTCTACGCGAACTTCCACGTCACGCGAGACCTGCTCGAGCTGCGCAACCTGGTGCAGGTGGCCGAGCTGATCGTGCGTTCCGCGCAGGCCCGCCACGAGAGCCGTGGCCTGCATTTCAGCCGCGACTACCCCTCGCTCGCCGAGCCCACCGCACCCACGGTGCTGGCGCCTCCGGCAGACCGATAACCCCCACCCGTTCGTTTTTCTTCACTCAAGGATGCCCGGCCACCGACGCCCGCAGGGAGAAACCCAACCATGTCGAACATCACGCCCACCCCCGCCACCACCGAAGCACCGCCGGCCTCGCCCTACGGCACGCTGCCGCCGGCCTCCCCGCCCGCGTCGCGCAAGCCGGTGAGCCTGCCGAGGCTGGCCGACATGCACGCGCGCGGCGAGAAGATCGCGATGCTCACCGCCTACGACGCTACCTTCGCCGCCATGGCCGACGCAGCCGGCATCGATTGCCTGCTGGTCGGCGACTCGCTCGGCATGGTCTGCCAGGGCCTGAACAGCACCGTGGGCGTGAGCCTGGACACCATGCGCTATCACACCGACAGCGTCTCTCGCGGCCTGCGCCGCGTGCAGGGAACGGCCTGGCTGATCGCCGACCTGCCCTTCGGCAGCTACCAGGAGTCGCGCGAACAGGCGCTGCGCAGCGCCACCGTGCTGATGCAGGCCGGTGCGCACATGGTCAAGCTCGAAGGCGGCGGCTGGACCACCGACACGGTGCGCTTCCTGGTCGAGCGCGGCATTCCCGTGTGCGCCCACCTCGGCCTGACGCCGCAGACGGTGCATGCGCTGGGCGGCTACCGCGTCCAGGGCAAGGGCGACACGGCCGGCGCGCTGCTGAAGCAGCAGGCCCACGAACTGCAGGACGCGGGCGCCGCAATGCTCGTGCTCGAGATGGTGCCGGCCGCGCTGGCCGCCGAACTCACAGCCGAGCTGAAGCACTGCGCCACCATCGGCATCGGCGCGGGCAAGGCCACCGCCGGACAGGTGCTCGTGCTGCACGACATGCTGGGCATCAACCTCGGGAAGATGCCGAAGTTCGTGCGCAACTTCATGGCCGACGCGCCGGGCGTGCTGCCCGCGCTCAAGGCTTACGTGCAGGCCGTCAAGGACGGCAGCTTCCCCGACGACCGACTCCACGCCTGGTAGGCAGACAAGGAAAAAGGAAACCCCTCATGCACATCGCACACACCATCGCCGAACTGCGCGATCACCTGGACGCCTTCAGGCGCCCCGCCTTCGTCCCGACCATGGGCAACCTGCACGACGGCCACCTGGCCCTGGTGAAGCAGGCGAAGCCGCTGGGCGACGTGACGGTCGCCAGCATCTTCGTGAACCGCCTGCAGTTCCTGCCGCACGAGGACTTCGACACCTACCCGCGCACCTGGGAGAGCGACTGCGAGAAGCTGCGCTCGGCCGGCTGCGACGTGCTGTTCGCGCCCGACGAGAAGACGCTCTACCCCGAGCCCCAGACCTGCAAGGTGCACCCCGACCCGGCGCTGGCCGACATCCTCGAAGGCCACTTCCGCCCGGGCTTCTTCGTCGGCGTGTGCACGGTGGTGATGAAGCTCTTCCAGTGCGTGCAGCCGCGCGTGGCCGTGTTCGGCAAGAAGGACTACCAGCAGCTGATGATGATCCGGCACATGGTCCGGCAGTTCGCGCTGCCCATCGAGATCGTGGGCGGCGAGACCTTCCGCGCCGAAGACGGCCTGGCGCTCTCGTCGCGCAACGGCTACCTCAGCGAGAGCGAACGTGCCGAGGCGGTGCAGCTTTCGAAGGCGCTGAAGGCGATGGCCGAGGCGGTGCGCTCGGGCGAACGCGACCTCGGCGCGATCGAGGCCCGCGCCATGCAGGCGCTCGCGCAGCGCGGCTGGCAGCCCGACTACCTGGTGCTGCGCCGCCGCTCCGACCTGCAGGCGCCGGCTGCCGGCGAGCCGCTGGTGGCGCTGGCCGCCGCGCGGCTGGGCAGCACGCGGCTGATCGACAACCTCGAGATCGAGACGGCTGCCCCATGACCTACAGCGTCAAGGAAATCTTCTACACGCTGCAGGGCGAAGGCGGACAGGCCGGCATGCCGGCCGTGTTCTGCCGCTTCGCGGGCTGCAACCTCTGGACAGGCCGCGAGGAAGACCGCGCCTCGGCCATTTGCCGTTTCTGCGACACCGACTTCGTCGGCACCGACGGCACGCTGGGCGGCAAGTTCAAGACCGCCGCCCTGCTGGCCGACACCATCGCCGCGCAATGGCCAGCCACCGATGCCGATCACCGGCTGGTGGTGCTGACCGGCGGCGAGCCGCTGCTTCAGGTCGACAAGGCGCTGGTCGACGCGCTGCACGCGCGGAGCTTCCGCATCGCGGTGGAGAGCAACGGCACGGTCGCAGCGCCCGAGGGCATCGACTGGCTGTGCATCAGCCCCAAGGCCGGCGCGCCCTGGGTGCAGCAGCGCGGCCAGGAGCTGAAGCTGGTGTGGCCTCAGCCAGGCATCGACCTCGACGCCATGGCACGCACCGGCGAGTTCACCCACCGCTTCCTGCAGCCCATGGATGGGCCCGACCGCGTCGCGAACACCGAGCTCTGCATTGCCGAATGCATGAAGCAGCCCGTGTGGCGCCTGAGCGTGCAGACCCACAAGATCACCGGCATCCGCTGAGGCGGAACCCTTTTCCCCGAGTTTTTGTTTTTGACGATGCGATTCACCATCAGCCAACGCTTTTTCTTCGACGCCGCCCACACGCTCAAGCGCGAGATCGAGGCCGAAGGCAGCCGCCGTATCCACGGCCATACCTATCACGCGGAGGTGTGGCTCTCGGGCGAGCGCGATCCTGTGACCGGCATGGTGATCGACCTGGGCCTGCTGCGCCGCCGGCTCGAGGACGTGCGCGAGCAGCTCGACCACCGCCTGCTGGACGACGTGCCGGGGCTGCATCCGCCGACGCTGGAGAACCTGTGCGTGTTCATCGCGGATGCGCTGCCGGACCTGCGGCCCTCGCTGGCGCGCGTGCGGGTGTGGCGCGAGGCGATGGGCGATTCCTGCACCGTGGATTTCCAGGGGCTTGCTCCCTCTCCCCTTGGGGAGAGGGTTGGGGTGAGGGCTGACGGCATCGAAGGCCACGCGGTGTTGTAAGGCCCGAGACCCTCACCCTGACCCTCTCCCGCACGCGGGAGAGGGAACAACACCTCAGGCGGCGCCGATGCCCGCCACCAGGCTCCCCGGCGCCAGCCCGTTCTTCAACCCGGCCGTGAACGCCAGCATCCGATCGATCGGCACCCGCGCCCGCAGCCCCAGCGCCGGATCGACGTGGATCTCCCCCGCCCCCGTCTCCAGCGCATTCGCCAGCTCCACCAGTCCGTTCATCGCCATCCACGGGCAATGCGCGCAGCTCTTGCAGGTGCCGCCGTTGCCGGCCGTGGGCGCCTCGATGAAGACCTTGCCGGGGTTCAGCGTGCGCAGCTTGTGCAGCATGCCGCTATCGGTGGCGACGATGAACTCCTTGGCATCCATGCGCTGAGCGGCGTTGAGGATGGCCGAGGTGGAGCCGACCGCATCGGCCAGCTCGATCACGTCGGAAGGCGACTCGGGGTGCACCAGCACCTTGGCCTTCGGGTGCTCCTTCATCAGCAACTCGAGCTCCAGCGCCTTGAACTCGTCGTGCACGATGCAGGCGCCGTTCCAGCTGACCATGTCGGCGCCGGTCTGGCGGCGGATGTAGTCGCCCAGGTGGCGATCGGGGCCCCACAGGATCTTCTGCCCCGCCGCATGCAGCGCGTTCACCACGTCGAGCGCGCAGCTGGAGGTGACCAGCCAGTCGGCGCGCGCCTTCACGGCCGCGCTGGTGTTGGCGTAGACGACCACGGTGCGGTCGGGATGCTGATCGCAGAAGGCGCTGAACTGGTCGACGGGGCAGCCCAGGTCGAGCGAGCAGTTCGCGTCGAGGTCGGGCATCAGCACGCGCTTCTCGGGCGAGAGGATCTTCGAGGTCTCGCCCATGAAGCGCACGCCCGACACCACCAGCGTCTGCGCGGCGTGGTCGCGGCCGAAGCGCGCCATCTCGAGCGAGTCGCTCACGATGCCGCCGGTTTCCTCGGCGAGGTCCTGCAGGTCGGGATGCACGTAGAAGTGCGACACCATCACCGCATTGCGCTCGCGCAGCAGGCGGCGGATGCGCTCCTTCAGCGCGATGCGCTCGTCGGGCGATGGCTCGGGCGGCACGCGCGCCCAGGCGTGGCGGGTGTCGCAGACGGCGCCGGCCCTGGTTCCGGCGGGCTGCTCGTAGTCGACGTCGATGACCGTGGACGGCATGGGCAGATCAGCCTTCCTGGAAACGCATCGAGTAGTCGATCGCCTTGACGTCCTTGGTCAGGGCACCGACGGAGATGCGGTCGACGCCGGTTTCGGCCAGGGCGCGCAGGCCGTCCAGCGTGACGCCACCCGAAATCTCGAGCACGGCCTTGCGGCCTTCGCCAGCCCCGTCGTTGATGCGCACGGCCTCGCGCAGCGTGGGCAGGTCCATGTTGTCGAGCAGCACCATGCGCGCCCCGGCGTCGAGCGCCTCGCGCAGCTGGGCCAGCGTCTCGACCTCGACCTCGACGAACTCCGCCTTCGCGGCGGCAGGCGCCACCGCACGCAGGGCTGCCGCCACGCCGCCGGCTGCGGCGATGTGGTTTTCCTTGATGAGCACCGCGTCGTACAGGCCGATGCGGTGGTTCAGGCCGCCGCCGGTGCGCACCGCGTACTTCTGCGCGAGGCGCAGGCCGGGAATGGTCTTGCGGGTGTCGACGATGCGCGCGCGGGTGCCGCGCACGGCGTCGGCATAGAGCGCGGTCTTGGTGGCGACGGCGCTCAGCAGCTGCAGGAAGTTGAGCGAGGTGCGCTCGGCCGTCAGCAGCGCGCGGGCCGAGCCTTCGATCTCGAGCACCGTCTGGCCGGCCTCGCAGCGCTCGCCCTCGGCGCAGAGCCACTGGATGCGCACCTGCGGATCGAGCTGCCGCAGCGTGGCCTCCACCCAGGGCGCGCCGCAGACCACGGCCTCCTCGCGGGCCAGCACGCGGGCGCGGGCGCTGCGGGCGGGGTCGACCAGCGAAGCGGTGAGGTCGCCGTCGGCGACGTCTTCCTGCAATGCGCGGGTGGCATCGGACAGGGCCAGCGCGGCCACGGCCGACGCTGAAAAATCAAAGCGAAGGCTCATGGCTCTCTTTGTCTCTGCGTTTTTCTCAGGGGGATTGACGGGGGGAAGCGGTGGCGCCCGGCTGGGGCTGCTGCACCGATTCCGGCACCGGCTCGCGGCCGACGAGGGCCGCCACGGCGTCTTGAGGGCTCATTCGGCCGTCGAGCAGCGCGACCACGCCCTCGGCGATCGGCATCTCGATGCCGAGACCGCGCGCGCGCTGCACCACGGTGCGGGCGCAATACACGCCCTCGGCCACGTGGCCCAGCGAATCGACGGCCTGCGCCAGCGTGCGGCCCTGCGCGAGCAGCAGGCCGACCTTGCGGTTGCGCGACAGGTCGCCGGTGGAGGTCAGCACCAGGTCGCCCAGGCCAGAAAGGCCCATGAAGGTTTCCGCGCGAGCGCCCAGCGCGAGGCCGAAGCGCGTCATTTCGGCAAGGCCGCGGGTGATGAGCGCCGCGCGGGCGTTGAGCCCCAGCGCGAGGCCGTCGCACAGGCCGGTGGCGATGGCCAGCACGTTCTTGACCGCGCCGCCCACCTCCACGCCCACGATGTCCTCGTTGGCATAGACGCGCAGCGCGGGGCCGTGGAAGGCGTCGACCAGCATGGCGCGCACGGCGGCGTGCGGACTGGCGGCCACCAGCGCGGTCGGCCGCCCTTCGGCGACTTCCTGCGCGAAGCTGGGGCCGCTGAGCACGCCCGCTCTCAATTCAGGAGCAACCTGGGCCCAGATCTCGTGAGCCAGCAGGCCGAAGGATGTCGAGGAGGAGCTGTCCAGCGCGGGCTCGACGCCCTTGCACAGCCAAGCCACAGCGGCGCTGGTACCGCGCAGCGCAATGAGTTGCGCGCGCAAGGCGGCCATCGGCGTGGCCACGATGACGAGGTCGGCGCCGGCCTGCGCCTGGGCGATGTCGCCGGCGCGCACGGCCAGCGAGGCCGGCAGGGCCAGCCCGGGCAGGTAGCGGGAGTTCTCTCGCACGGCCGACATGGCGTCGGCCTGGGCGGCGTCGCGCGCCCAGAGGGTGACTTCGTGGCGGGCCGCCGCATTGACGGCCACCGCCGTGCCCCAGGCGCCGGCGCCATGAACGCAGATCTTCATCGGCGTCGGTGGCTGCTACGGCTGCAGTGCCGCGATTACTGTGCCAGCGAGGGCGCAGCCTGGCCGGCGGCCTGGGCCTGCTGCTGCTCGTACATGGCCTGGAAGTTGATTTCGGCCAGGTGCACGGGCGGGAAGCCGCCGCGCTGGATCACGTCGGCGACGTTGCCGCGCAGGTAGGGGTAGACGATCTGCGGGCAGGCGATGCCGAGGATGGCGCCCATCTGCTCTTCGGGCAGATGGCGGATCTCGAAGATGCCGGCCTGCTTGGCTTCGACCAGGAACACGGTCTTGTCGCCGATCTTGGTCTGCACGGTGGCGGCCACGGTGATCTCGAAGATGCCTTCAGCCACGGGCTGTGCGTCTACGCCGAGCTGGATGTCGACGGTGGGCTGCTCCTGCTCCAGCAGGATCGCGGGCGAATTGGGCTGCTCGAGCGACAGGTCCTTGAGGTAGACGCGCTGGATCTGGAAGACGGGATCTTGGGCTTGCTGGTCGGCCATGGCTGAACTTTCGAGGATCAAAACAATGCCCGCCGGGGAGGGGGTCCCGCAGCGGGCTGCAGATGAGTGAACTGGCGATTATGGCCCCGTCGCAGGACGGTTCCGGGGCAGGGCCGGTTTCAGGCGCCCTGCAGCAGCGGAACCAGGCCGCCGCGGCTGTCGAGCGCCATCAGGTCGTCGCAGCCGCCCACGTGGGTGTCGCCGATGAAGATCTGGGGCACCGTGCGGCGCTGGGTGATCTCCATCATGGTGTTGCGGGCCTGGGGGTCGGTGTCGATGCGGATCTCCTCGATCTGCTCGACGCCCTTGGACTTCAGGATCTGCTTCGCGCGTATGCAGTAGGGGCAAACGGCGGTGGTGTACATCTTGACTGCTTGCATACGCTCCATCTCGGGGGGATTTCAGGCTTTTTCAACCGGCAGGTTAGCCTCTTTCCACGCCTTCAGCCCGCCGGACACCGCTTGGGCCTGCTCGTAACCGAGCTTCTTGGCCACCGCCACGGCGCGCTGGGCGCGGGCGCCGGTGGCGCAGACCAGCAGCAGCGGCACGTTCTTGTTCTTGACCGTGCCGGCGAGCTTTTCCTCGAGCTGGTTCAGGGGAACGTTCCTGGCGCCGATCATGTGGCCGGTGGCGAACTCCTCGGGCTCGCGCACGTCGACAAGCACGGCGCGCTCGCGGTTGATGAGCTGCACGGCGCCCTGTGCCGTGAGCGTTCCGCCGCCCGCCCCCCGCACCAGCGGCCAGGCCAGCATGGCGCCCGAGCTGAGCGCGATCAGGATCAGCATCCAGTTCGCGGTGACGAATTCGATCAATTTCACGGGGGTTCCTTGAATGGCAAACCGGGGATTTTAGAATGCGGGGTTTCGCAAGCGCAGCCAAAGGCCTCCCACATGCACAAACTGGTATTGATCCGTCACGGTGAATCGACCTGGAATCTCGAAAACCGCTTCACCGGATGGACCGACGTCGACCTGACCGAAACCGGCGTCGAACAGGCCAAGCAGGCCGGCCGGCTGCTCAAGGCCGAAGGCTACGACTTCGACGTCGCCTACACGAGCGTGCTCAAGCGCGCCACCCGCACCCTGTGGCACACGCTCGACGAACTCGACCGCACCTGGCTGCCCGTGGTGCATTCCTGGCGCCTCAACGAGCGCCACTACGGCGGCCTGCAGGGCCTGAACAAGGCCGAAACCGCCAAGAAATACGGCGACGAGCAGGTGCTGGTCTGGCGCCGCAGCTACGGCACCCCGCCCCCGCCGCTGGAAGCAGACGACCCGCGCAGCGAACGCGGCGACGTGCGCTACGCCAAGCTGTCGCCCGAGCAGATCCCGCTGACCGAGTGCCTGAAGGACACGGTGGCGCGCGTTCTGCCCTTCTGGAACGAATCGATGGCGCCGGCCATCCGCACCGGCCGCCGGCTGGTGGTGGCGGCCCACGGCAACTCGATCCGCGCGCTGGTGAAGTACCTCGACGGCATCTCCGACGACGACATCGTCGGGCTGAACATCCCCAACGGCATCCCGCTGGTGTACGAGCTCGACGACGACCTCAAGCCCCTGCGCCACTACTACCTCGGCGATGCCGCGGCCGCCGAGAAGGCCGCCGCCGCGGTGGCATCGCAGGGCAAGGGCTGAGAGGCCCGCCAAGAGCGCCCTGAAAAGCCCCCGTCCGGCGCTCCACCCGTGGAACCCCGGCAAACAATTTGCTTCCAAGCTGTGTATATTGGACTGACAGCCGCCGACAAGGACAACCACTCATGATGGGCCAGAAACTCAAGATCACCGGCTGGGTCGCCGCCGGCGCCGTTGCAGGCGTCCTGACCACCGTCTCGCTGCAGACAGTCGCGCGCGGCTCGCTCGCGCCCCTGCCGCTCGAGGAATTGCAGCAGCTCGCCGCCGTCTTCGGAATGGTCAAGAGCGACTACGTGGAGCCGGTCGACGAGAAGAAGCTGATCTCCGACGCCATCTCCGGCATGGTCGCCGGACTCGACCCCCACTCCCAGTACTTCGACAAGAAGTCCTTCAAGGAATTCAGGGAAGGCACCACCGGCCGCTTCGTCGGCGTGGGCATCGAGATTTCGCAGGAAGACGGCCTCATCAAGGTCGTCTCGCCCATCGAGGGCTCCCCCGCCTTCCGCGCGGGCCTCAAGCCCAATGACCTGATCACCAAGATCGACGACACCGCCGTGCGCGGCCTGTCGCTGAACGAGGCGGTCAAGCGCATGCGCGGCGAAGCCAACACCAAGGTGCTGCTGACCATCTTCCGCAAGGACGAGAGCCGCACCTTCCCCGTGACCATCACGCGTGAAGAGATCCGCACGCAGTCGGTTCGCGGCAAGATGATCGAGCCCGGCTACGGCTGGATCCGCCTCTCGCAATTCCAGGAGCGCACCGTCGACGACTTCGTCAAGAAGATCGACGAGCTCTACAAGGAAGACCCGAACCTCAAGGGCCTGGTGCTCGACCTGCGCAACGACCCGGGCGGCCTGCTCGACGCGGCCGTGGCGGTGTCGTCGGCCTTCCTGCCCGAGAACGTCACGGTGGTCACCACCGACGGCCAGCTGGCCGAGAGCAAGTCGGTCTACAAGGCAGCGCCGGAGTTCTACCAGCGCCGTTCGGGCAGCGACCCGCTGCGCAGCCTGCCGGCCGCGCTGAAGACCGTGCCGCTGGTGGTGCTGGTGAACGAAGGCTCGGCTTCCGCCAGTGAGATCGTCGCCGGCGCGCTGCAGGACCACAAGCGCGCCACCATCATGGGCAGCCAGACCTTCGGCAAGGGCTCGGTGCAGACGGTGCGCCCGCTCGGCCCCGACACCGGCCTGAAGATCACCACCGCGCGCTACTACACGCCCAGCGGCACCTCGATCCAGGCCAAGGGCATCGTGCCGAACGTGCTGGTCGACGAAAGCGCCGAGGGCAGCCCCTTCGCCGCCCTGCGCATGCGCGAGGCCGACCTCGAGAAGCACCTGGCCAGCGGCCAGGGCCCAGAAGTCAAGGACCCGGAACGCGAAAAGGCCCGCGACGAGGCCCGCAAGCGCCTCGAGGAAGAAGCCAAGAAGCCGCCGCAGGACCGCAAGGTGCCCGAGTTCGGCACCGACAAGGACTTCCCGCTCGTGCAGGCGCTCAACCGCCTGAAGGGCCAGCCGGTGCTCGTGAGCAAGACGCAGGTCATCGTCGACAACAAGGAAGAGAAGAAAGAGAACTGAGCCGGCAAGTCGGTTCTTTTCAGGAATACCGCGGAACCGGCCTTGCCGGGCCGCCGGTATTGCCCCCGATAGGGTGTGGGCGGCCACACGAAGTGGGCAAGCCTGGGGGCGAGCATGAATGATCACCAGCTGCTGCGCTATTCGCGCCACATCCTTCTGGAAGAATTCGGCATCGACGGGCAGGCCCGAGTCAGTGCCGGACGGGTTCTGGTCATAGGCGCCGGCGGGCTGGGCTCGCCGGTGGCCCTTTACCTTGCGGCAGCGGGCGTCGGCCACATCGTGCTGGTCGACGACGACGAAGTCGACCTCACCAATCTCCAGCGCCAGGTGGCCCACACCCATGCGCGCGTCGGCCTGCCGAAGGTCGAATCAGCCGCGCAGGCCATGCGCGACATCAACTCCGACATCGCCATCGAAACCCACGCACTGCGCGCCGACGAGGCGCTGCTGTCGCGCCTCGTGGCCGAGGCCGACGTGGTGGTCGACTGCTGCGACAACTTCGCCACCCGGCAGGCCGTCAACCGTGCCTGCGTGGCGCATGCGAAGCCGCTGGTGGCGGGCGCGGCGATCCGTTTCGACGGGCAATTGAGCGTCTACGACACCCGCGACGCCGCCTCGCCCTGCTATGCCTGCCTGTTCCCGCCCGATGCGAGCTTCGAGGAAACGCGCTGCGCGGTGCTCGGCGTGTTCGGCCCGGTGGTCGGCACCATCGGCACGCTGCAGGCCAGCGAGGCACTGAAGCTTCTGGCCGGCATCGGCCCGTCCCTGGCGGGCAAGCTGCTGATGTTCGACGGGCGCAGCACCTCGTTCGACACGCTGCGGGTGGCGCGCGATCCGCACTGCAGCGTCTGCGCGCAACGCGCGACCTTCCCCTCCACTCCGGTCTAGTTGGGCTGCTTCGCGCCCTTCGCCCGGGCGGCGCCCTTGGCTGCCGCCCCCGCCGTGGGCTTGTTCGCCTGCGCCACCACGCCCTGGCAGTTCGAATCCTCGCCCGGGCCCGGCTCGATGGTCGCGGCGAGTGCCAGCAGCGGATTGACCGCACCCAGCGCCAGCGCGGCCAGCCCGCGCCCGGCCAGCGGGCCGACCTCCAGGCCGCCCTTGGGATCGCCGAATGTGCCGCCCACCACCAGCGGCGTGCGGATCGAGAGGATGTTCTTGCTCTTGGGCTCGGGGCGGATCACGAAATCCAGCCCCTCGGTCGCCAGGTTGGCCTGGCCGGTGGCGATGAAGACGGCGTTGGTGGTGTCCACCACCAGCGTGCGCCCGGTCATCAGGCCCTTGTTGACGTCGAAGGCCAGGGCCGCGCAGCGCAGCTCCACGTTGCGGTCGCCGCGCAGGATGAACTTGATGATGTCGCCGCCCACCAGCGTCGCGAACACCGGCAGCAGGTTGCCGAACTGCCCGCGTCCGGAGATGACCGCCACATCGCCCGACGCGCCGCCGAGCCAGTTGGCGACGGTGCTGCCGGAGCCCGAGAGATTGATGCGCCCGTCCAGCCTGCCGACGCTGTTTCCGGTGGTTTCGAGCTTCGGGAACAGCCGCACCAGCTGCATGGCCCGGGCGTCGAGCGAGGCGCGGATGTCCGCGGGCTTCTTCGAGCCGTCGATGCGGATCGCGCCGCTGAGCCTGCCGCCGGCCACGCCCAGGTCGAGCGGATCGAGCGTGAGCACGCCTTCGGCCAGCTTCACCTGCACGCTGCCGCGCTCCAGCGGCACCTCGCGCACGTTGCGGATGCGATCGGCCGTGTACTTCACGTCGGCGTTCATGGCGCGCAGGCGATCGAAGTCCAGCGGCGCCGTGGGCAGCACCTTGCCGCCGGGCCGCTTGACCTGGGTGACTGTGGGCGGCGGCGCGACCCCTTCCACCGTGGCGGCGGTGCGCGCCGTGGGCGGCAGGCCGATCAGCGGGCCCAGGTCGTCCATGTCCATCACGTTCGAGCGCAGGTCGCCCGCCAGGTGCGGCAGCTTGCCGGACTGGTCGAAGCGCATGTCGCCCGCGATGTCGGACAGGCCCAGGCGCCCCTTCAGGCCCGAGGCCTCCCACAGCTTGCCGCGCTTGTCGAGCTTGCCGCTCAGGGTGTAGGGCGAGGTCTGCGGCAGCGCGATGCCCAGCAGCGGGAACAGCGCACCCAGCGTCTGGCCCTTGATGTCGAACCTGGCGTCGATGCCGTCCAGGTCCGACAGGCGCGCGACCGTGCCGGCCGCCCTCAGCTGCGTCTGGCCCGCGGCGGCGCGGATCTCGATCGGGAAAGGCGGCGCGTTCGTGGCCTCGATCTGCAGCACATTGCCCGTGCGCCCGCTGGCGGTCAGCGGCTGGCCCTTGTAGCGGCCCTTGATGCGGTAGTCCAGCGGCATCTCGCCGCGGCCGCTGTCGTAGTTCAGATCGGCATGCAGGTCCACGCCCAGGTGCTTGGCCAGGAAGTCGACCGCGCCACTGTCGATCTGCACCTGGCCGATGGTGGGCACGGTGCCGCCTTCGGAGCTGTCCTTGCCTTCCTTGCCCAGCGACCATGTGCGGCGGCCGTCGGCTTCCATCTGCAGTCCCACCGTGGGCGAGGAAAGCGCCAGCCTGGGAATGACGATGCTGCTCGAGATCAGCGGCCAGAGGCGTATGTCGAAGTCGGCACGCTCCGCCTTCACCAGATAGGGATCGCGCGCCCATGAGGGGTTGGCGAACTCCACGCCGTCCAGCCTCACTGTGGCCTGCCGCCACCCCAGGCCCACGTCGAGCCGCCGGGTGATCTCGAACTTGCGCCCGGTCTTCTCGCTGACGTAGCGGTTGACCGGTTCGCGCAGCACGTCCCAAGGGAAGAAGGCGAGCCCGATCGCCAGCAACGCAACCAGCAGCACGAGGCCCGCCAGCAGCTTCTGCCAGAGCGGCCGGCCGCGCAGGACGCCGGCCTTCTTCGGTACGTTCGTCGTTGCCATGGGCTCCTTGTAACTCAGTCGATCGCCCCGCCGCGGTCGGCCACGAACCGCAGAGATCGTGAGGGATTGCCTACTGGAGGCGCCTGCGCAGGCCGCGTCGGAACCCGCCTACAGCCACCAGCCGCCGAAGCTTGCATGATGCGCGCAGGGGACGAAGCAAAGTCGAGCGGCAGGCAGTTCCTGCCAACGGGCGCACGCTGAAGGCGTCCGCAAAAGCTCAGAGGAAGAGTGGTTCGGCATGGATTCCAGATTGCAGACTTATGTTGTCGAAGACAACCTCACGATCCGTGAAAACCTCATCGGCACGCTGGAAGAGCTCACCTGTACCACCGTGGTCGGCTTCGCCGACACAGAGAGCGGCGCGCGCGCATGGCTGCTCGGCCACGACGGCGATTGGGACCTCATGATCGTCGACCTCTTCCTCAAGCAGGGCAGCGGCCTCGGCGTGCTGCAGGCCTGCCAGGCCCGCAAGCCGGTGCAGAAGGTGGTGGTGCTCAGCAACTACGCGACGCCCGACATCCGGCGGCGCTGCGCGGAATTCGGGGTCGATGCGGTTTTCGACAAGTCGAACGAGATCGACGCGCTGGTCGAGTTCTGCCTCGTGCAGGCCCGCGACCGGGCCTCGCGCTCCTCGCCCGGAGCCACCGGCTGAGCAATGAAAGAAGAAGCGAGAAGAAGCCCCCTTGGACCCCTTCGCCGCCCATCAGCCGATCTCAGTCGATCAGCTTGTTCTTCAGCGCGTAGTACGTGAGGTCGCTGTTGGAGGAGAGATTCATCTTCTCCATCAGGCGCGTGCGGTAGGTGCTCACGGTCTTCACCGACAGCGACAGCGTCTTGGCGATGTCACCGGCGGTCTCGCCCTTGGCGAGCTTGAGGAACACCTGGAATTCACGCTCCGAGAGCTGCTCGTGCGGCGCGGCGTCGTCCTTGCGGTCGAGCTGGCGGGCCAGCAGTTCGGCCACGGCGGGCGTGATGTAGCGCCGGCCCAGGGCGATGGTGCGGATGGCGTTGACGATCTCGATGGGATCGCATTCCTTGTTGAGGTACCCGCTCGCCCCCTGACGGATCAGGTTCATCGCGTAGTGCTCCTCGGGGTATCCGCTCAGGATGAGGATGCCCACGTCCGGCGCCTTGGCGCGGATCATGGCGAGTGCGTCGATACCGCTTTGCCCGGGCATCGAAAGGTCCATGACCAGCACGTCCAGCTCCGTGGTGCGCACCAGTTCGATGGCCTCGCGGCCGCTGGCAGCTTCACCCGCCACGCGCAGGTCCACGTGCTCGGAGAAGAACTGCCGGAGGCCCGATCGCACGATGGCGTGGTCGTCCACAATTCCGATTTTGATCATTTGTTACTTTCGTCGTTGTGTTGCGCACCCGAGGGTCGCAACATGCCAGGTCCCTGATTGTTGTCAATTATTCACGAACTTGCGCCGCAAGCAGCCTTGAAAGTTTCATGCACTGGTTAGCCCCACCAAGAATGGCCGTGAGCCTGCTGCTCGCGGCACTGGCCGCGCTGGCCCTCGTCGGCATCAACGAGGCCGGGTACCGGCAGTCCAGCCGCGCCCTCGCCGACATCGACGAGGCGCAGCAGGTGCGCGGCACGCTCAACCAGCTGCTGCAGAACATGCTGGACGCCGAGACCGGCCAGAGAGGCTACCTGCTGACCGGCGAGGCCGGCTACCGAAAGCCCTACGACGACGCGGTCAAGCAGGTCGACGGCCACCTCGCCACCTTGCGCCGCCTGTACGCCGGCCGGCCAGCCGAGCTCGCCCAGCTGACCGAGCTGTCGAAGCACGTGCTGCGCAAGATCGCCGAGATGGACATGAGCGTGCGCCTGCGCCAGGACGGCAAGGAGGACGCCTGGAAGTTCGTCATCACCACCGACGTCGGCAAGGAGGAGATGGAGGCCATCCGCACCACCGCCGGCGAGCTGGTGAAGATCAGCAACGGCACCCTGCACCAGAGCCAGGCGCAGGTGCTGCGCTCGCTGCAGCTGGCGCGCATCGGCACCTCCATCGTGGCGGTGGCCGCGCTGATCGCCTTCTTCCTGTATCTGCGGCAGACCCATGCGCTGCGCTCCATCGGCGAGCGCCAGCAGGAGGCCCTGCAGCGCGAGCGCAACGCCCTGGAAGACGAGGTGCGCGAGCGCACAGCCTCGCTGGCCGAACTGGCGACCCACCTCCAGGACGTGCGCGAGACCGAGCGCGGCTTCCTTGCGCGCGAACTGCACGACGAACTGGGCTCGCTGCTCACCGCCGCCAAGCTCGACGTGGCGCGGCTGAAGTCGCGGCTGGCGGACGCGCCCGACGCGATCCAGCGGCTGCAGCATCTGACCGAGCTGCTCAACAGCGGCATCGCGCTGAAGCGCCGGATCATCGAGGACCTGCGGCCCTCCTCGCTGGCCAACCTCGGGCTGGTCGCTTCGCTGGAGATCCTGGGGCGCGAGTTCGGCGAGCGCTCGGGCCTGCAGGTGGAGATGGTGCTGGAGCCGGTGACCATGGATGAATCGCGCCAGCTCACCATCTACCGGATGGTGCAGGAGAGCCTCACCAACATCGGCAAGTACGCCGAGGCCACCGAGGCCACCATCGTCCTGAAGAACTACGACAACCACGTGGTGGTGGAAGTGGCGGACAACGGCAAGGGCTTCGACACGCTTCGCGTGCGGCCCTCCACCCACGGCCTCGCGGGGATGCGGCACCGCGTGGAAGCCGCGCGCGGCAGGCTCACGGTGGCGTCGGTGCCGGGCAAGGGCACGCGGCTGAGCGCCATGCTGCCGATCGTCAAGCCGGCCTGAGCCCGGGCCGGGACGGTCGAGGCCGGCACTTCTGCACACGCCGCCGCAAGGCCACTCGGCCATCTCCTACGCACCCCAGCCACGGCCGCTGACAGGTCGGGGACGGCCCTCCACTTAAGGTTGCATCCATGGCGCCGGAGCCTTCCTTTTCTGGGGAGTCCGGTGCGATGTTTTCAAGACAACGAGCCAAGCCTCGAAGGAGTTCCACATGCTGCATTACGCCGTGGTGTTTCTGGTCATCGCCCTGATCGCCGCCCTCTTCGGGTTCGGCGGCATCGCCGCCAGCGCGGTGGGCATCGCCAAGATCCTCTTCGTGATCTTCGTGATCCTCGCGATCGCGAGCTTCCTTGCCGGCTTGCTACGACGCAAGTAGCGTCGTTACGATCAACAGGCTTGCGCATTTCACTTTTCCGGAAAGGACTTTCAAATGAACACGACGACCAAGACTCCCTCGCAACTCGCCGAAGAAGCGCGCCAGACCGCCCGTGACGCGGTCGAAACGACCCGCGCCTATGCACAGAACGCGGTGAATGCGGCGGGCGAAAAGGTCCGCGACCTGCAGCGCGATTCCGAGCCGGCCGTCGAGCAGCTGGCCGCCCGCGTGCAGCAAGCCGTTCAGCGCGGCCTGGACGCCGCGTCCACCACCAGCGCACGCGCGCAGCGCCGCCTCGAGCAGGCCGCCGACGTGACGGGCCGCTACATCTCCGACCAGCCCGTGCGCTCGGTGCTGCTGGCAGCGGCGGCCGGCGCCGCCATCACCGCGCTCATCGTGCTGGCCAGCCGCCGCAGCCGCGACGACTACTGATCGATACGGCAACAGGCGTTCATCGTCGATCGACCCCGGCACCATGCTCCATCCGATTTTTTCCACGGTGCTCGGGCATCCGGAACTCGTCGCTGAACACCTCGCCAACTACGCCGCCCTCATCCGGCAGGAATCCGCCCAGGCGGGACGCGGCATCGCCACGCGCATCGTCGCGGCCGTGCTGGCAGTGGCCACCATCACCCTGGCGCTCGGGCTGATAGGCGTTGCGATCCTGCTGGGCGTGATGCACGGCAGCTTCCACTGGGTGCTTGTGGCCGTTCCGGGCGTGGCCGTGGTGATCGCGGCCATCTGCACCTGGTACGCGGCGCGGCCCGCACCCCACTACGCCTTCGAGGATCTGCGCTCGCAGCTCGATGCCGACCTGCAGGCCCTGCACGAAGCCGGAGCACGCCATGACCGGTACTGAGCGCCGCCATTCGCATTCCGAGCAACTCTCGCCTCAGCAGCGCCTGGCCCTTTCGCGCCGCGCGCTGGTGCGGCAGCTGAACGGCGGCGTGGACGACGACAGCCATCAAGGCCGCGGCCACGCCGGCTCCGATCCCCGGTTGGACGACCTGGAATACGCACACGATGAAGCGCAGGCCACAGGCCGGCGCCAAGGCCACCCGCACGAAAGAGGAGAAGGAGATCCCACAGGGCAAGGGGAACGCGGAGGCAGCCGAAGAAGAAACGAGAACGTATGGCTCGCCGTGGGGCGCAGCGTGCTGGAACGCTGGTGGCGCAGGCATCCCGCGCATGCGGTCGGCCAGCTGGCGCGGCCGATGCTGGAGCACTACGCCCGCAAGGAGCCGGCCAAGCTGATGGCAGCCGCGGCCGCCACCGGCGCGCTGCTGGTGCTGGTCAAGCCCTGGCGACTGCTGTCGGCGACGGCGGTGCTCGCGGCCGTACTGAAGACATCCGACGTGGCCGACCTCGTCAACACCCTGATGAGCAAGACCCCGAATTCAACTCGCCCCCCACGAAAGGACTCTCCATGAAAAACGACGTTTCCTCCACGGCAGCCTCCTCCAAGGCCTCCGGCCACCAGCACCTGGCGCTCGACCAGAGCGGCCTCGACGCAGCCCGCAACAGCCTGGACGACGGTGCCGTCACGCCGAGCTACGGCCCCTGGCGCGACGACGTCGTGAAGCTCCTGAACGATGCGCTGGCCACCGAGCTGGTCTGCATCCTGCGCTACAAGCGCCACTACTTCACCGCCAACGGCGTGGAGTCGCCGGCCATCGCCGACGAGTTCCTGGTGCACGCCAACGAAGAGTCGGCCCATGCCGACCTCATCGCCGAACGCATCGTGCAGCTGGGCGGCGAACCCGACTTCGCGCCCACGCACCTGCTCGAACGCAGCCATGCCTCCTACGACGAATCGACCGACCTGCAGTCGATGGTGCGCGCCAACCTGATCGCCGAGCGCATCGCTGTGGAGTCGTACCGCCAGATGATCTCGCTCATCGGCGACAAGGACCCGACCACGCGCCGCATGCTCGAAGGCATCCTCGCCGATGAAGAGGAGCATGCCGACGAACTGAAGGACTGGCTCGGCCACTGAGCGACGAAGGCCCCGCCCATGAGAAAGCCCGGCAGCGCCGGGCTTTTTCGTTGCCGGGGGTCGAAGGGGATCTTCAGCCCTTCACCTCGAGCTGGTTGCTCACCGAGGTCACGCCCTGCACGCCCTTGGCGATCTCCTCGGCCCGCGCCTTCGCGGCGGCCGAGGGTGCCGGCCCCTTCAGGCTCACGGCGCCGGCCTTGGTGTCGACGTCGATCTTGATGGCGCTCAGGTCCGGGTCCCTGGCAAGGCCAGCCGAGACCGAGGCCGTGATGGCAGCATCGTCCATCGTCGCGCTCACTGCCGCGCCTGCCTCCTTGAGCGCTTCCTTGGCATTGGCGGCGCCTTCCTTCACCTCTGCGGTGGTGTTGGACGACTCGACCTTGGCCTTGGCGTCCTTCAGGGCCTCGCCCGTCTTTGCCGCGGCGGTGTCGGCCGCCTGCTCGGTCTTCGCCACGGCGCTGTCGAGCTTCTCGCCGGCAGTGCGGTTGTCGCCCTTGTCGCAGCCGGCCAGGGCCAGCGCGGCGCCGGCCAGCAGCATGGCAAGACAGACGTGCGCGTACGGCATGCCGGAGACGCGTTGTCGAATGTTCGATCCGTTGTTCATGGCAGTCCTCCTGTCGCTTCTTGGAAATTGGAAATGGGGAAGAAAAAGAGAGTGTGTGAACGGGGCGGCCGGGCTGGATGCATGCCCCCGCCCCCGACCGGTCACAGCTTGTCGGCGCCCGACTTGATCGCGTCCTTAGCCTTTTCCTTCACGTCGCCGTAGGTCTTCTGCACCTTGCCGGCGGCCTGATCGGCAATGCCCTCGCCTTCGAGCTTCTCGTTGCCGACAACCTTGCCGGCGACTTCCTTCAGCTTGCCCTTGGCTTCCTCGACGCGGCCTGCCACTTGATCCTTGTTCATGTCGCTTCCTTCCTGATGGATTGATGTTGAAACAGGTGGGCCGGGGTAGCCCACCGCAGTCAATCTAGGCGCCGCCGCATGGCGGCGAACGCCGACGGAAGCCCGAAGCGGTGTAGGACAACGAGGCTCAGGCGCTGACGATCCATCCTTCAAGCGGATCGAAGTCTTCCGGCAGGCCATGGCCCGGGCCGGGGCTTGCGGCGCGCTGCAGGCCCCAGGCGGCCTGCAGCAGGCACAGCACGGCGTCGATGTCGTCGCCGCGTTCGTCCGCGAGCAACTCCGCGCGCTGCGGCGCGGTGACGGCCAGCTTCAACCCGAGGCGGGACGAGCCGGCTTCGAGCGCCGCCAGCAGGTCGGCGCGCGCGGCTCGTCGCTCGGGTGTCTGCTTCGCCAGGTCGTCGCTCTTGTAGCTGCGCCGTCCGATCAGTTCGCGCGCCAGCAGGCCCGGATAAGCCTCCAGCGCGATGCGATCGGCCCCCCTGCCGGCATGCAGCCCCGGCATGCGCGCACCCGCCGCGAGCAGGCGCGGCACGCCGGCATGGAGCATGTAGGCCACCGGCGGGTTGACCCACTTCATCGAGGGGCTGGAGCCCGCGGGCCCATCGGCCTTGCGGTGCGCGAACTTGCCGCCCACCGGGCGCGCCGCGCAGAAGGCGGCGAAGGTCTGGCGGATCTCGGCGCGGCTCAGGCCGGCGTAGTGGGCCATCAGCGGCTCCCACTGCAGCGGCCATCGCAGCTGCTCGACGAGTTCCCGCGGCAGGCTGAACGGAAAGTCGAAACCGCCGGTCCAGGACGGCGTGGTGCACAGCCATTCGCCCCAGGCGTCGAGCGTGGAAAAGCGCTGCAGGCCACGCAGCACGACCCTGTCGGTGCCGCTCTGTTCGCCTGTTGCGATGACGATGGGCTTGCGTGCCGTCGGCGCGCTGGAGAAGTCGCAGCCGAACAGCAGCACTGGCTCAGCCCAGGGCGAGCGCCACCACGCCGGCGGCGATGAACATCGCGCCCATCAGCCTCAGCAGCCGGTCTCCCTCGCGCAGCAGATGGCCCCCGATGAGCGCCGCGAAGAGCATCGACACCTCGCGCGCCGGTGCAACGTGCGAGATCGGCGCCTGCTGCACCGCGTAGAGCACGAGCACGTACGAGACGGGGCTGATCGCCGCCACCAGCAGCGCGTATTTCCACTGGTCGCGCCACATGCGCACGGTGGTCGCGCGGTCCTGCAGCGCCGCGGGCAGCAGCAGCACGATGCGCACGAGGTTGCCCATGTAGTCGAGCAGGATCGGCGACATCGCGAGGAACTTGACCGCGTAGCTGTCGGCCACCGTGTAGGCCGCGATGAAGGCGCCGGTCAGCATGCCGTAGCGCATGCCCTTGTGCACCCGCGCGCGCTGCGCCGGGTCGTGCGCCTTCTGCCACAGGCGCGGGCCGCCGGCGATGAGGAACACGCCGGCCACCACGCCAAGGATGCCGGCCACGCCGACGAGGCTGATCTTCTCGCCGAGGAAGAGCACCGCCACCAGCGAGGACAGCAGCGGCCCCGAGCCGCGCGCCAGCGGATAGACCACCGTCAGGTCCGACTTGCGGTAGCCACGCAGCAGCACGATGAAATAGAAGACGTGCAGCACGCCGCTGAGCACGACGAAGCTCCACTCGGCCCGTCCCCAGTTCGGCACCACATTCCAGCCGAGCACGATGCCCAGCGGCGCCCAGATGACCATGTTGAACACGCTGGTCTGGAAACTGAAGCGCGCATCGCCGTTCGCCTTCTTGGCGGCGATGTTCCAGCTGGCGTGGATGATCCCGGCGAGCAGGATCAGGGCGAACGCGGAGAGCGGCACCTCGAGCTACGCGAGACCGAGCGCCGCCGGGCCGTCCCAAGGCGCGAGCGGCCCCCTCGGGGGGCAGCGAGGACACGAAATGCCGAGCGTGGGGACCACGTTCTAGTGGCGGCCGACGATGGCGGCAGTTGCCATCAGTTCCTCGAGCAGCGCCAACGAGACCTTGCCCGACACCGCGTACGGGTTGAGCTCGGGCTTCTCGGAATACTTCAGCAGCGTCGATGCGTTGAGCTTCGACAGGTTGACCTGGCCCATCGTCCAGCCGCCGAAGCGGCGCTCGGAGATCTCTTCGTAGTGCAGCAGCACCACGTCCTTGTGGCGCGCATCGCGCTGGATGTGGCCGTAGAGCTCGGAGATGGCCATGCGGCCGCCTTCGATGGCCTGCAGGAAGGTGCCCGCGCCATAGCAGAGGATGCCGGTGATGCCGCACGCGGTGTTGTGGGTGCGCGATTGCGCCAGGATCGACTCGATGGCCTCGGGGCTGGTGTCGACGGCGCGGCTGGCGTAGAGGAGTCGGACCAGCATGGCTCAGTCCTTTCTGGGCAGGAGGGAGAGGAATTCGCGGCGCAGGCTCGGATCTTTCAGGAACACGCCGCGCATCACGGAATTGATCATCTTGCTGTCCATTTCCTTCACGCCGCGCCAGGCCATGCAGAAGTGCTCGGCCTCCATGACGAGGGCCAGGCCGTCGGGCTGGGTCTTTTCCTGGATCAGGTCGGCCAGCTGCACCACGGCTTCTTCCTGGATCTGCGGACGGCCCATGACCCATTCGGCCAGGCGCGCGTACTTCGACAGGCCGATCACGTTGGTGTGCTCGTTGGGCATCACGCCGATCCAGAGCTTGCCGATGATCGGGCAGAAGTGGTGCGAGCAGGCGCTGCGCACGGTGATCGGGCCGACGATCATCAGTTCGTTCAGGTGCTCGGCGTTCGGAAACTCGGTGAGCGAAGGCGCCGCCACATAGCGGCCCCTGAACACCTCGTTGAGGTACATCTTGGCGACCCGGCGCGCGGTGTTGTCGGTGTTGTGGTCGTTCTCGACGTCGATCACCAGACTCTGGAGCACGTCCTTCATCTTGACCTCGACCTCGTCGAGCAGGGCCTCCAGCTCGCCGGGCTGGATGAACTCGGAGATGTTGTCGTTGGCATTGAAGCGCTTGCGCGCCGCGGTGATGCGCTCGCGGATCTTCACGGAGACGGGCGTGCCCTCGTCATCGTCGTTTCGATCGGGGCGCGGTTCGACGTCGGTTTTCCTCAGCATGGCAAAGATCGTACCAGTGAATGGCTCCAGACATTCGGGGCCGCAACGCCCGTCCCTTCTCGGAGCAATGCTATCAATTAAGGAGTGAAAAATCAGCCACCAGCGGCAGGTGGTCGGACATGCGGGCCCAGATCGGTCCGCGCGGCACCACGCAGGACAGCGGCTCCAGCCCGCGCCCGTAGACGAAGTCGAGCTGCGCCACCGGCAGGCGCGAGGGATAAGTGAGCGTGCGCGGACCGCGCAGATCGCTGGTGTCGCGCAGGCCCATGGCGTTCATGGCGTAGCGCATGCGCGCGCCCCAGTCGTTGAAGTCGCCCGCCACCACCACGGCCTCGCCGGGCGGCACCTCGCGGTCGATGAACTCGCGCAGCCGCGCGATCTGCCGCACTCGGCTGCCCTTGATGAGCCCCAGGTGCACCACGATGGCGTGCACCCGCCGGCCTTCCACGTCGATCACCACGTGCAGCAGCCCGCGCTGCTCGAAGCGGTGGTCGGAAATGTCCTGGTGGTTGGTGCCCAGCACCGGCCAGCGCGTGAGCAGCGCGTTGCCGTGCTCGCCATGGCGCGTGACGGCGTTGGTCTCGTAGACGGCGGTGTAGCCCTCGGGCGCGAGGAAGTCGGCCTGCGGCAGCTCGGGCCAGCGCGCGAAACGCGCCGCCGCCTGCCGGTTCATCTTGCGCACTTCCTGCAGGCAGACGATGTCGGCGTCGAGCTGCTCGATGGCGTGGCCGAGGTTGTGGATCTCGAGCCGCCGCGCGGGGCCGATGCCCTGCACACCCTTGTGGATGTTGTAGGTCGCGACGCGGAGGTTCTGCACCGCTGCTGCTGCCGGCTGGTTCATCGCGCAAATTCTGGCAGCAACAGAATGGCTTCGGCATTCGACGGGGAAAAGCAGGCGTCCGCCGCCTCGCGGTACGGCAGCCAGCGCCAGTCGGTGTGCTCGCAGGGGTCGAGCGTGGGCACGACGCGTTCGGGCACGCGCAGGCCGAAAAGGTGCTCGGTGTTGTGGGTGACGCCCGGTGCATAGCGGGCGCGCCAGCGCGGATAGATCTCGTAGACGTTGCGCAGCTGCCAGTCGACCAGTTGCGAGGCCAGCGGCGTGCCTTCGCCGCACAGGATGCCGGTTTCCTCGGCCACCTCGCGCGCCGCGGTGAGCACCAGGGGCTCGTCGGCCACGTCCTTGCTGCCGGTGACCGATTGCCAGAAGTCGGTCTCGGCATCCGCACGCCGGATCAGCAGCACATCGAGCGCCGGCGTGTGGATCACGACCAGCACCGACTCCGGGATCTTCCAGGGCCGAGAACCAGTCGTCATCGGGGGCGCTCAGTTTTCTTCGCGGAACACCGAGGAACCGGCTTTGCCGGGCCTCAGGTGTTGCCCCCGGTCGGGGGTTGGCGAAGCGACACGAAGTGCGCGCAGCCTGGGGGCGAGCCTCATGCTTGCGCGTTGCGCAGCTTGATGTGGAGTTCGCGCAGCTGCTTCTCGTCGACCGGGCTCGGCGCCTGCGTCAGCAGGTCCTGCGCGCGCTGGGTCTTGGGGAAGGCGATCACGTCGCGGATCGACTCGGCGCCGGTCATGAGCATGACCAGGCGGTCCAGGCCGATGGCGATGCCGCCGTGCGGGGGCGCGCCGTACTGCAGCGCATCCAGCAGGAAGCCGAACTTGAGCTGCGCGTCCTCGGCGCTGATCTTCAGCGCGCGGAACACCTTGCTCTGCACTTCCTCGCGGTGGATACGCACCGAGCCGCCGCCCATCTCGATGCCGTTGAGCACCATGTCGTAGGCCTTGGCGATGCACTTCTCGGGCGCGGTGTCCATGAGGTCTTCGTGGCCGTCCTTCGGCGCGGTGAACGGGTGGTGCACGGCGCTCCAGCGCTGGCCTTCCTCGTCGAACTCGAACATCGGGAAGTCCACCACCCACAGCGGCGCCCAGCGGTCGTCGAACAGGCCGCTCTTCTTGCCGAAGGCGCTGTGGCCGATCTTGATGCGCAGCGCGCCGATGGCGTCGTTGACGATCTTTTCCTTGTCGGCGCCGAAGAACAGGATGTCGCCGTTGCGCGCACCCGTGCGCGCGATGATCTCGGCCAGCGCGTTATCGTCGAGGTTCTTCACGATCGGGCTCTGCAGGCCATCGCGGCCGGCAGCAGCGTCGTTGACCTTGATGTAGGCCAGGCCCTTGGCGCCGTAGATCTTGACGAACTCCTGGTACGCGTCGATCTCGCCGCGCGAGAGACCGCCCTCGGCACCGCCGCCGGGCACGCGCAGCGCCACGACGCGGCCGCCGGCCATGGTGGCGGCGTTGGAGAACACCTTGAACTCGACACGCTTCATCAGCTCGGTGAGTTCGGTGAACTCGAGCTTCACGCGCAGGTCGGGCTTGTCCGAGCCGTACTTGAACATCGCGTCCGCGTACGTCATGGTCGGGAACACCGGCAGGTCGATGCCCGCGGCGTTGCGGAACACGTTGCGGATCATGCCTTCGAACATCTCGCGGATCTCTTCCTCGGCGAGGAACGAGGTCTCGATGTCGATCTGCGTGAATTCGGGCTGGCGGTCGGCGCGCAGGTCTTCGTCACGGAAGCACTTCACGATCTGGTAGTAGCGGTCGTAGCCGGCCACCATCAGCAGTTGCTTGAAGAGCTGGGGCGACTGCGGCAGCGCGAAGAAGCTGCCGTCGTGCACGCGGCTGGGCACGAGGTAGTCGCGCGCGCCTTCGGGCGTGGACTTGCCGAGCATCGGCGTCTCGATGTCGATGAAGCCGTTGGCGTCGAGGAACTTGCGCGTTTCCATCGTCACCTTGTAGCGCAGCAGCATGTTGCGCTGCATGGCCGGGCGGCGCAGGTCGAGCACGCGGTGCGTGAGGCGGGTGGTTTCCGACAGGTTGTCGTCGTCCAGCAGGAACGGAGGCGTGACCGAGGGGTTCAGCACCTTCAGCTCATGGCACAGCACTTCGATCTTGCCGCTCTTGAGCTGGTCGTTGGTCGTGCCTTCGGGCCGCGCGCGCACCAGGCCGGTGATCTGCACGCAGTATTCGTTGCGCAGGCTCTCGGCCACGGCGAAGGTCGAGGCGCGGTCGGGGTCGCACACCACCTGCACGTAGCCTTCGCGGTCACGCACGTCGATGAAGATCACGCCGCCGTGGTCGCGGCGACGGTTGACCCAGCCGCAAAGGGTGACGGTCTGGCCCAGCAGGGCTTCGGTCACGAGACCGCAATATTGAGTACGCATGGCCATAGGAATCCATTCCGGCGCCTCGAGGGCGCGTTCGTTCTTTTATGAGTTGGAAGACTTCACCGCCACCGTGGCGGGGCCGCCTGGAACGACCACCCCCATCGAGACGATGTACTTGAGCGCTTCGTCCACGCTCATCTTCAGTTCGATGCAGTCGCTGCGCTTGAGCATCACGAAGTAGCCGCCCGTGGGATTGGGCGTGGTCGGCACATAGACGCTGAGGAACTCGCCCTCGCCGAGATGCGCGGCGACCTCGTTGCCGGGCGCGCCGGTCACGAAGGCGATGGTCCACACGCCTTCGCGCGGCCATTGCACCAGCACCGCGGTGCGGAAGGCATTGCCGTTCTCGGAGAACAGCGTGTCCGACACCTGCTTGACGCTGGAGTAGATCGAGCGCACCACCGGGATGCGCCGGACCACGGCGTCACCCCAGCCGAGCAGGCGCTTGCCGACGAAGTTGCTGGCCGTGGCCCCCACCACCAGCAGGATCGCCAGCGTGAGCAGCACGCCCAGGCCGCGCACCTTGTGGTCGCTCAGCCAGGTCTGCCACTGCTCGGGCAGCAGCCACAGCGTCTGGTCGAGCGTGCCGATGATCCAGTTCAGCACGCCGAGCGTGATGACCAGCGGCACGATGACCAGCAGGCCGGACAGCAACCATTTGCGCAGGGCGAGCATGGCGGTCGGGGGGGCGTTTCAGTCGCCGCTCGTCGCGGCCGGCGCGGGAGCCGGTGCGGCGGGCGCCGGAGCGGGGCTCGGCGCGGCTGACGTGGTGGAAGAAGAGGAGGAAGACGAAGATTCGCCGGAGGCGGGCGACGTGGCCGGCTCGGACTTCTTGCCTCCGCCGTCACGGAAATCGGTCACGTACCAGCCCGAGCCCTTGAGTTGGAAGCCGGCGGCCGTGACCTGTTTTTCGAACGCACTCGCGCCGCACGCCGGACACACCGTGAGGGGTGCGTCGGACATCTTCTGCAAAGCGTCCTTGGCGAAGCCGCAGGCGCTGCACTTGTAGGCGTAGATGGGCATGGGAAATGAGGTCAAAAAAGCGGCGCAGCGGCCGCTCGCAAAGCCCTCGATTATAGGGGCGCCCCCGTGAAAGGACGCCCGGCCCGGCCGGCGGGCCCCGGCTTCAGGCCGGCTCCGTGGCCAGCGGGCGGTGCGGCGTGTGAGTGTTCGCCAACCATTGCGGCAGCAGCGAGCCGGCCACCATGCCCGCGAAAGAGCACAGAACACCCGCCAGCTGGGCCGGGAACACGGCTCCCCAGGACGGCACCTGCAGGAACAGCAGCCACACGCCGATGCCCAGGACGATCGAGGCGACCGCGCCCTGCGTGGTGGCCCGGCGCCAGTACAGGCCGCACACCAGTGGCACGAAGGCGCCCACCAGCGGCACCTGGTAGGCGCCCGAAACCAGTTCGTAGATCGGCGTGCCCTGCATGCGAATGGCGTAGGCCAGCACGGCGGCGCTGAACAGCAGCACCGTGATGCGCATGGTCATGAGGTTCTGGCGGTCGGTGCCGGCCGGGCGGAACTGGCGCCAGATGTTCTCGGTGAAGGTGACGCTAGGGGCCAGCAGCGTGGCCGAGGCAGTCG
Source organism: Variovorax sp. 350MFTsu5.1 (assembly GCF_048302515.1). NCBI lineage: Bacteria > Pseudomonadati > Pseudomonadota > Betaproteobacteria > Burkholderiales > Comamonadaceae > Variovorax > Variovorax sp. 350MFTsu5.1. The sequence continues at coordinate 5,432,957 of NZ_CP157620.1, forward strand.
ACTTGATGGCCGACAGCAGTGCGCCGAAGAACAGCACCTGCATCACGAAGGGCATCTTCTCCAGCACCAGCGTGGGCAGCACCTTCTGCGGATCTTCCTTCAGCAGCGCGCCGGTCTGCTCCGGCATGATGAGCAGCGCGCTGGCCACCAGGAACATCGGCACGAAGGCGAAGAGGATGTACGCCAGGCCGCCGATCACCGGGCCACGGCGGGCCGCCTTGACGCTGTTGGCCGACATCACGCGCTGGAACACGTCCTGCTGCGGGATGGAGCCCAGCATCATCGTGATGGCCGCGGCGAAGAAGAACACCATGTCGTGCCAGCTCGGCTCGGGCCAGAACTTGAAGAGGTCCTTGCTGACCGCGAAGGCCACCACCTTGTCGGCGCCGCCGGCCATGTTGCCCGCGAACATCGCGATCACGGCAAGGCCGGCCACCAGGATGATCATCTGGATGAAGTCGGTGACGGCCACCGACCACATGCCGCCGAACAGCGTGTAGGCCAGGATCGAGACCACCCCGATCACCATGCCCATCGGAATGCTGATGGCGCCGGCCGACAGCAGGTTGAACACCAGCCCGAGCGCCGTGACCTGCGCCGACACCCAGCCCAGGTAGCTCAGCATGATGATCAGCGAGCAGGCCACCTCGACGGCGCGGCCGTAGCGCTCGCGGTAGTAGTCGCTGATGGTCAGCAGCGTCATGCGGTAGAGCTTGCCGGCGAAGAACAGGCCCACCAGGATCAGGCAGGTGCCGGCGCCGAACGGGTCTTCGACCACGCCGTTGAGCCCGCCCTCGATGAACTTGGCCGGGATGCCGAGCACCGTTTCGGAGCCGAACCAGGTCGCGAAGGTGGTCGTGACGATCATGTAGAGCGGCAGGTGCCGCCCGGCGATGGCGAAGTCGGTGGTGTTCTTCACCCGCTTGGCGGCGTACAGGCCGATCGCGATGGTGACAAGCAGATAGACGATGACCAGCGTCAACAACACGGCACAGACTCCTCTAGAACAGACGCACGCGCACCAGCAATTGCATGGCGAGCAACCCCAATACAAAACCTATGCCACCGTAGACGATGGTCTGCAGCAACCGGTTGGTGCGCTTCTGTTCGGCCAGCAGCTCGAGCAGCTCGCGGCGGTTGTCGACCGGGCGATTCTCCAGGAAATCGTGCAGTAATCGAGGCAATTGGGGCAGCAATTTGGCGTACCTGGGCGCCTCGGCCTTGAGCTGCTGCAGCAGCTTCTTGGGGCCGATCTGGTCGACCATCCACTTCTCGAGGAAGGGCTTGGCCGTGGCCCAGAGGTCGAGTTCGGGGTCGATGTTGCGCCCCAGGCCCTCGATGTTGAGCAGCGTCTTCTGCAGCAGCACCAGCTGCGGCTGGATCTCGACGTGGAAGCGCCGCGAGGTCTGGAACAGGCGCATCAGCACCATGCCCAGTGAGATTTCCTTCAGCGGCCGGTCGAAGTACGGCTCGCACACGGTGCGGATGGCCGCCTCCAGTTCATCGATCCGGGTGCCCACCGGCACCCAGCCGCTTTCGAGGTGCAGCTCGGCCACGCGCTTGTAGTCGCGCCGGAAGAAGGCCACGAAGTTCTGCGCGAGGTATTCCTTGTCCGACTCGGTCAGCGTGCCGATGATCCCGAAGTCAAGCGAGATGTAGCGCCCGAAGGTCTCCGGCTCCAGGCTCACCTGGATGTTGCCCGGGTGCATGTCGGCGTGGAAGAAGCCGTCGCGGAACACCTGCGTGAAGAAGATGGTCACGCCGTCGCGCGCCAGCTTGGGAATGTCGACGCCGGCCGCGCGCAGGCGGTCCATCTGCGCGATGGGCACGCCCTTCATGCGCTCCATCACGATGACCTCGGGGTGGCAGAAGTCCCAGAACATCTCGGGGATCAGCACCAGGTCGAGCGCGGCCATGTTGCGGCGCAGCTGGGCCGCGTTGGCGGCCTCGCGCACCAGGTCGAGCTCGTCGTGCAGGTACTTGTCGAACTCGGCCACCACCTCGCGCGGCTTCAGGCGCTTGCCGTCGGCCGAGAGGTTCTCGAGCCAGCCGGCCATCATGGCCATCAGCGCCAGGTCCTTCTCGATCACGCCGCGCATGCTGGGGCGCAGCACCTTCACCGCCACCTCGCGCTCTTCGCCCTCGTTGGTGCGGATGGTCGCGAAGTGCACCTGCGCGATCGATGCGCTGGCTATGGGCGTCTCGTCGAACTGCACGAACACATCGCTCACCGGGCGGCGGAACGCGCGCTCGATGGTGGCGATGGCCACGGAAGAGGGAAACGGCGGCACCCGGTCCTGCAGGAAGGCCAGCTCGTCGGCGATGTCGGGCGGCAGGAGGTCGCGCCGGGTCGACAGAACCTGGCCGAACTTCACGAAGATGGGGCCGAGGCTTTCGAGCGCCTCGCGCAGGCGCTGGCCGCGCGGCGCATCGAGGTTGCGCCCGAAGGAAAGAACGCGCGTGACCCCGCGCACCCAGGGCTTCTGGAAGCTCGAGAGCACCAGCTCGTCGAGGCCGTAGCGCAGCGCGACCCAGACGATGAAAAGTCCGCGGTAGAAGCGCCTCATTCGGCGTTGCCTGCGGGGCCGACAGCAGAACCGCCGGCCTTGCCGGCCGTGCGGCTGCCGACGAACTGGCGCAGCGCACCGACAACACGGCGCACGGCGTTGCCCAGCGTATGCGCGGGCACGTCGCCGATCACGCGGGCCAGATCGTCCTCGACGTCCCAGCGCACATGGTCGACCAGCCAGTTGACCTCGGCCGCCAGCTGCACGTCGCCGATGATCTGCACGGCGGGCTTGTCGCCTCGAAGCGCGGCGCGGGCAATGTCGAAGGGGGAGTCGTCGGTGACGGTGAGCGTCAGCTCGGGCACCGAACCGGCCGGGGCCAGGTCGAGCAGGCCGGCCGGCGTGGCCACCAGCTCCATGGTCACGAAGCGCCACTGGAAGCGCACCACCCGCCCCTGCTGGCGCAGCAGCCGCTGCTGGGCCTCGGGCTCCTGCTGGAGCACATGGTTGAGGAACAGGACCGCGCGGTTCTGGATCTCGTGGACCGCCCAGTCCGGGGGCTGCAGGCGCTCGCCAATGGTGTTGAAGAGATCGCCTAGAAAGGAAAATGGGGACGATGGTGTGGCCATGTCCCCATTATCCCGCCTGCGTTGCGGCCCCGTGAGGGCCGCTTTTCAGCTTTTTATTACTGCAGTGCCTGTACGCCCGCGACCAGCCAGCCACTGTTGCCGCTGACCGGCTTGGTCATGTTCCACACTTCGCGGAACGGGCCCGGGCCGGCCGAGGCGTCTTCGCGGATCATGCCGGAGAACTCCACGCTGGCCATGTAGGCGTCTGGCAGCTCCTCGATGCCGAGCAGCTTGGCGTCGAGCATCACGACTTCGGTCTTGTTGGAGGCACCACCGGTGTGGCTGGCGCGGTCGGCCAGCTGGGAACGGATTTCGTCGACCATGCCGTCGGTCATCATCGAACGCAGCGTCGACACGTCGGCGCGGTCCCACGCGTCCTGCAGGGTCACGAAGTTGCGCTTTGCAGCGCCGAGGAAGCCGTCGACGTCGAAGCCGGCGGGAATGCCCCACGACTGCGAACCGCCGAGTGCCGAGCCGATCATGCTGCCGCCTGCCGCTGCGCCAGCCGCCGAAAGGCTGCTGCCGTGCGGCGTGGCATCGAAGGCAGCGTTGTTGCGCTCCCAGGGACGCGCCGATGCGTCGTTGCCCACGTTGTTGGGGCTGTACTGCGCCGGAGCGCTCGCGTTGCTCGGGCTGGCACCGGCGCCCTGGAAGGCGAAGCCGCCCTGGCGATTGGCAACGGGCTGCGAGCGCGACTTGATCATGCGCCACACCACCACGCCTGCCAGCACCAGCAGGCCGATCAGCAGGATGTTGGCGAAGCCGGCGCCGAGGCCCAGCGAATTGGCGAGCCATGCGAGGCCCAGGCCGGCGGCCAGGCCGCCGAGCATCGCGCCCCAGGGACGCTTCGGTGCAGCTGCCGCGGGCGCGGGCGTTGCGGGCTTGGCCGCTGCCGCGTTGGTCGCGTTCTGCTGCGCGGGTGCCGAAGGCGCTGCGGACTCGCGCTGCGTCACGTTGGACGACTGGCGACCCATCGACTTGCCGCCACCGATGCGCGCAGCCTCGGCCTGGACACTGACCAGGACCAGCGCGGCTGCCAGGAACAAAGAACCCAAACTCTTCATATCGTCGTCTCCTCTCGAGCGAAAGATCCGCTTTTCAACACTTGATTCCAACATGGAGGGCAGCGATTCCCCCAGTCATGTTGTGATAGTCCACATGTCCGAAACCGCCCTCTTTCATGAGGGTCTTGAGCTCCTCTTGCGAGGGGTGCATCCGGATGGATTCGGCGAGATAGCGATAGCTCGCATCGTCGCCAGCCACGAGCTTGCCGAGCCTCGGCAGCACGTTGAAGGAGTACCAGTCGTAGGCCTTCGCGAGCGGCTTCGCGACCTTCGAGAACTCGAGCACCAGCAGCTTGCCGCGCGGCTTGAGCACGCGGTTCATCTCCTTGAGCGCGGCGTCCTTGTGCGTCATGTTGCGCAGGCCGAAGGCCACGGTGACCACGTCGAAGTGGTTGTCCGGAAAGGGCAGCTTCTCCGCGTCGCAGACCATGGTGGGCAGCACCACGCCGGCGTCGAGCAGCCGGTCGCGGCCGGTGCGCAGCATGGCTTCGTTGATGTCGGTGTGGACCACCTGGCCGCTGGCGCCGACCTTCTTCGCGAAGGCCAGCGCGAGGTCGCCGGTGCCGCCCGCGATGTCGAGGACGCGCGAGCCTTCGCCCACGTTCGCGACCATGACGGTGTACGCCTTCCAGGCGCGGTGCAGGCCTGCCGACATCAGGTCGTTCATGATGTCGTAGCGCGATGCGACCGAATCGAAGACACCGCGAACGCGGCGGGCCTTCTCGCTTTCGTCGACCGTTTCGAAGCCGAAGTGTGTGGTACTCATGCGACCGATGTTAGGCCGGAAGCCTTCACATCAAGTCGACGACCCCGCGACCACGGCGGACATTTGTTGCTTTTTCAGCCCCGCCCTTTCTGGGCGTAGGGCTATCTTTTCAATAGCAGCGGCGGATTCTTTCGCTGCCTCGAAGGCCTCAGTGGCTGCCGCAGGCGTGGCCGCCCTTCTCGATCATCGGCGCGTCGCGGTCGACACCCGCCTCGGCCAGCCGGCGCTCATAGGCAGCCCACAGCTCGGCCTGCTTCTCGCCCAGTTCGTAGAGCAGGTCCCAGGAGTAGATGCCCGTGTTGTGGCCGTCGCTGAAGGTCGGCTGCACCGCGTAGTTGCCCACCGCCTCGAGCTCGACGAGCTCGACGTCGCGCTTGCCCGTCTGCAGCACTTCCTGTCCGGGACCATGGCCCTGCACTTCTGCCGAGGGCGAGTAGATGCGCATCAGCTCGAAGGGAATGCGGAAGGTCGCGCCGTCGGAGAAGCCGACTTCGAGCACGCGCGACTGCCCGTGCACGGTGATCGACTGCGGCGTCGGTGCGCCCGGTTTCAAGCCTGCCATCAGAAGCTCCTGTTGCCCAATCGCTCGATCATCGCAGCCTCGACGGCAGGCAGGTGCGCGGCGATGTCCGCCTCCAGCGCCGCATCTCGCTCGCGCTGCACGGGCGCCCACACCGAGCCGGGGAAGTGGCTGTCGTTCGGGAAGCGCGCGATCACGTGCCAGTGCAGGTGCGCGACCATGTTGCCGAGCGCGGCGAGATTGATCTTCGCCGGCTTCAGATGCTCGCGCAGGCACTGCTCGACCACTGTCACCGCTTCCATGCACAGGGCACGGTCGGCCGCGTCGAGATCGGAGAACTCCGGCGCGTGCTCGCGCCACACCACGCGATAGAAGGCCGGGAAGCCCGCCTCCTCGGCATGGATCACGCGCAGCTTCGCGCCCTCGAACACGAGGCGCCCGCCCGGGCCCTCGCACAGCACGCAGCCCTGCACCTTCGACGTCACACCAGCACCCGCTCGATGCCGCCCTGATTGGCGGCTTCCACGTAGTTCGGCATCCAGTCTTCGCCGAGGATCTTGTTGGCCATCTCGACCACGATGTAGTCGGCTTCGAGCAGGCCGTTGTTCAGGTCGTTGCCGTAGCGCGAGAGGCCCTGCAGGCAGCTCGGGCAGCTGGTGAGGATCTTCACGTTCTCCTTCTCGCCGACCTTGCCGGCTTCGCGCAGCGCGGCTTCGCCCTTCTTCAGCTCCTGCTCCTTGCGGAAGCGGATCTGCGTGGAGATGTCGGGCCGCGACACGCCCAGCGTGCCCGACTCGCCGCAGCAGCGGTCGTTCTTGAGCACGTTGTCGCCCACCAGCGCCTTCACCGTCTTCATCGGGTCCTGCTGCTTCATCGGCGAGTGGCAGGGGTCGTGGTAGAGGTAGCCGCCGCCTGCCGCATCGGCGAGCGTGATGCCCTTTTCGAGCAGGTACTCGTGGATGTCGACGATGCGGCAGCCCGGGAAGATCTTGTCGAACTGGTAGCCCTGCAACTGGTCGTAGCAGGTGCCGCAGCTCACCACCACCGTCTTGATGTCGAGGTAGTTGAGCGTGTTGGCCACACGGTGGAAGAGCACGCGGTTGTCCGTGATCATCTTCTCGGCCTTGTCGAACTGGCCGCTGCCGCGCTGCGGATAGCCGCAGCACAGGTAGCCCGGCGGCAGCACGGTCTGCACGCCCGCATGCCAGAGCATGGCCTGCGTGGCCAGACCGACCTGCGAGAACAGCCGCTCCGATCCGCAGCCCGGGAAGTAGAAGACCGCCTCGGTCTCGGAGGTGGTCGCCTTCGGGTTGCGGATGATCGGCACGTAGTCCGCATCCTCGATGTCGAGCAGCGCGCGCGCCGTCTTCTTCGGCAGGTTGCCCGGCATCTTCTTGTTGATGAAGTGGATCACCTGCTCCTTGACCGGGGCCGGCCCGAGCGACGCCGGCGGCGCGGAGGTCTGCTTCTTCGCGAGGCCGCGCAGCAGGTCGTTGGCCAGGCGCTGCGCCTTGAAGCCCACGCCCACCATGCCCGCGCGCACCGCCTTGATGGTCTGCGGATTGGTCGCGTTCAGGAAGAACATCGCTGCCGCATTGCCGGGGCGGAAGCTCTTCTGGCCCATCTTGCGCAGCAGGTTGCGCATGTTCATCGACACGTCGCCGAAGTCGATCTTCACCGGGCAGGGCGTGAGGCACTTGTGGCACACGGTGCAGTGGTCGGCCACGTCCTCGAACTCCTCCCAGTGCTTGATGCTCACGCCGCGCCGGGTCTGCTCTTCGTAGAGGAAGGCCTCCACCAGCAGCGAGGTCGCGAGGATCTTGTTGCGCGGGCTGTACAGCAGGTTGGCGCGCGGCACGTGCGTGGCGCACACGGGCTTGCACTTGCCGCAGCGCAGGCAGTCCTTCACGCTGTTGGCGATGTCGCCGATGTCGCTCTGCTGCATGATGAGCGACTCGTGCCCCATGAGGCCGAAGCTCGGCGTGTAGGCGTTGGTCAGGTCGGCGTGCAGCGTCTCGGGCTTGCCCGCGGGCGCGCGCAGCAGCTTGCCCTTGTTGAAGCGGCCTTCGGGGTCGACCTTGGCCTTGTACTCGGTGAAGGGGCGCAGCTCGTCGTCGCTCAGAAACTCGAGCTTGGTGATGCCGATGCCGTGCTCGCCCGAGATCACGCCATCGAGGCTGCGCGCCAGCGCCATGATGCGCACCACCGCGGCATGCGCGGTCTGCAGCATGTCGTAGTTGTCGCTGTTGACGGGGATGTTGGTGTGCACGTTGCCGTCGCCCGCGTGCATGTGCAGCGCGACCCACACGCGGCCCTTGAGCACGCGCTTGTGAATGGCGGTGCACTCCGCCAGGATCGGCGCGAACTCCGCGCCCGTGAAGATGGCCTGCAGCGGCTGGCGCAGCTGGGTCTTCCAGCTCGCGCGCAGCGAGTGGTCCTGCAGCTGCGGGAAGAGCGCGTCGACGTTCTGCAGCCAGCCGGCCCACAGCGCGCGCGTTTCCTGCACCAGCGCCACGGCCTGCGCGACGCGGTCTTCCAGCAGCTCGGCCGCGGGAATCTCGTGCGCGTCGTCGGTCTTGCCCAGCGGCAGGTTGCCGCGCGTGAGGAAGGCTTCGAGCTCGTCGGTGAGCGCGAGCTTGTTCTGCAGCGACAGCTCGATGTTGATGCGCTCGATGCCGTCGCTGTACTCGGCCATGCGCGGCAGCGGGATCACCACGTCTTCGTTGATCTTGAAGGCGTTGGTGTGGCGGCTGATGGCCGCCGTGCGCTTGCGGTCGAGCCAGAACTTCTTGCGCGCCTCGGGGCTGATGGCGATGAAGCCTTCGCCGCTGCGCGAGTTGGCAATGCGCACAACCTCGGAGGTGACGCGCGCCACCGCGTCGGCGTCGTCGCCCGCGATGTCGCCGAACAGCACCATCTTGGGCAGCCCGCCGTGCGTCTTCGACTTGGTGGCGTAGCCCACGGCCTTGAGGTAGCGGTCGTCCAGGTGTTCGAGGCCGGCCAGCAGCACGCCCGAGCGCTTCTGCTCGGCGAACATGAAGTCCTTGATCTCGACGATGCTGGGCACCGCATCCTTGGCGTTGCCGAAGAATTCCAGGCACACGGTGCGCGTGTGAGCCGGCATGCGGTGCACCACCCAGCGGCAGCTGGTGATGAGGCCGTCGCAGCCCTCCTTCTGGATGCCCGGCAGGCCCGAGAGGAACTTGTCGGTCACGTCCTTGCCCAGGCCCTCTTTGCGGAAGGTGCGGCCCGGAATTTCGAGGCGTTCGTTGCGCAGCTTCGTCCTGCCGTCGGCGGCGTAGTACTGCAGCTCGAACACGGCGCTGTCGACGTCGTGGATCTTGCCGAGGTTGTGGCCGATGCGCGTGACCTCGAGCCATTCGGCCTGCGGCGTGACCATGCGCCACGAAGCCAGGTTGTCGAGCGCCGTGCCCCAGAGCACGGCTTTCTTGCCGCCCGCGTTCATGGCGACGTTGCCGCCCACGCACGAGGCCTCGGCCGAGGTCGGGTCGACCGCGAAGACGAAGCCCGCGCGCTCGGCCGCGTCGGCCACGCGCTGGGTGACCACGCCGGCTTCGGTCCAGATGGTGGGCACCGGGTCGGCCAGTCCGGGCAGCGAGACGTGCTCGACCTCGGTCATCGCCTCCAGCTTCTCGGTGTTGATGACGACGCTGTTCCAGGTCAGCGGAATGGCGCCGCCGGTGTAGCCGGTGCCGCCTCCGCGCGGGATGATGGTCAGGCCCAGCTCGATGCAGCCCTTCACCAGCAGCGCCATCTCGGCCTCGGTGTCGGGGCACAGCACCACGAAGGGGTACTCCACGCGCCAGTCAGTGGCGTCGGTGACGTGGGCGACGCGCGAAAGGCCGTCGAACTTGATGTTGTCCTTGGCGGTGAGCCGGCCCAGCACGCGGGTGGCCTTGCGGCGCAGGGCGGCGACGTCGCGGAACTTGGTGTCGAAGGCGGCCACCGCCTCGCCCACGAGGGCCGTGAGCTCGCCCACCAGCTGGTCGCGCGGCAGGTCGCTGTCGGGGGTGCGGCGCTTCTGGACCTCGGCCAGGCGGTGCCTCAGGGCATCGACCAGCTGGCCGCGGCGGCGCGGGTTGTCGAGCAGGTCGTCGACCAGGTAGGGGTTGCGCTGGACCACCCAGATGTCGCCCAGAACCTCGTAGAGCATGCGCGCCGATCGGCCGGTGCGGCGCTCGGCACGCAAGGTCTGAAGCAGTTCCCAGCCGCGTTCGCCCAGCAGGCGAATCACGATCTCGCGATCGGAGAAGCTGGTGTAGTTGTACGGGATCTCGCGCAGTCGGACAGGCTCTGCGGCCTGTGCCAATAGCGTATTCAACGCGGTCGGAGCATTCATCGGGTGGGGCGCCTCGGCCGGGCGCTGCGCGCCCATAGCCGGGCTGGGGATTTTATTGCAGCGCTCGGGGTCTTGCCTCGTGACCGTGCTTGCGGCCTTGTGGTAGGCGCCGCTTCCGGGGCAATCACCTCCCCCCGGAGGCCGGGTCAGAACAGCACGCGACTGCGGATCGTCCCGCCCACCTTCGCCAGCTTCTCCAGCGCCAGGTCGGACGAGGCGGCGTCGATGTCCATCACCACGTAGCCGATCTTCTCGTTGGTCTGCAGGAACTGCGAGGAGATGTTGATGTGGTTGTCCGAGAAGATCTTGTTGATCTCCGACAGCACGCCCGGCACGTTGCGGTGCACGTGCAGCAGGCGGTGCTTGCCCGGGTGCGCCGGCAGCGCCACCTCGGGGAAGTTGACCGACGAGGTCGAGGTGCCGTTGTCGCTGTACTTGACCAGCTTTTCCGCCACTTCCAGGCCGATGTTGGCCTGCGCCTCCATGGTCGAGCCGCCGATGTGGGGGGTGAGGATCACGTTGTCCAGGCCGCGCAGGGGCGACTGGAACTCGTCCTTGTTGCTGCGCGGCTCCACCGGGAACACGTCGATGGCGGCGCCCAGCAGCTTGCGGGCCTTCAGGGCCTCGGCCAGCGGCTCGATCTCGACCACCGTGCCGCGCGAGGCATTGATGAGGATGGCGCCGGGCTTCATCGCCGCGATCTCGGCCGCGCCGATCATCCACTGGGTGGCCTGGGTCTCGGGCACGTGCAGCGTGACGATGTCGCTCTGGGCCAGCAGCTGGTGCAGGTCGCGCACCTGGCGCGCATTGCCCAGCGGCAGCTTGGTGACCACGTCGTAGAAGGCCACGTGCATGCCCAGCGCCTCGGCCAGCACCGACAGCTGCGCGCCGATCGAGCCGTAGCCCACGATGCCCAGCGTCTTGCCGCGGATCTCGTAGGCGTTGTCGGCCGACTTGAGCCAGCCGCCGCGGTGAGCCACCGCGCTCTTCTCGGGCACGCCGCGCAGCAGCAGGATGGCTTCGGCAAGCACCAGCTCGGCCACCGAGCGGGTGTTGGAGTACGGTGCGTTGAACACCGCCACGCCATGCTCGCGGGCGGCTTCGAGGTCGACCTGGTTGGTGCCGATGCAGAAGCAGCCTGCCGCCACCAGCTTGTGCGCCGCAGCGAACACCTCGGCGGTGAGCTGGGTGCGCGAGCGGATGCCCAGGAAATGCACGTCGGCGATCTTTTCCTTCAGCTCGGCATCGGGCAGCGCACCGGGCAGCGACTCCACGTTGGTGTAGCCGGCGGCGCGCAGCACCTCCACGGCCGAGGGATGGATGCCTTCGAGCAAGAGGAACTTGATCCTGCTTTTGTCGAGGGAGGTTTTGCTGCTCATGGAGGTTCTCTTCGAAGCCCCGGCCACGGCGACAGGCTAGGCCGAAAAAAGGGAGGGCGATGCTAGCATGGTGCGGCGCAGCAAGAAGGGCAGCGACCCGTGCCGGGCCTGATGCGAACAGGGCCAAATCCGCGAGGGAAGGCAAGGAGCGGCCCAAGGGCCCAAAGGGGTTTCCCCGATTGGAAGAAACCCGCCCCCCGTGCGCCAATGTGACGCGGCTGTGTCATGCACATGCCCTAGCATCCGCGCTTTCCATTTTTCCCTTCAGGAGTCTTCATGCGATTCAAGACGCTCGCGCTGGCATCGGCGCTGGCCGCCACCACGCTTTTCAACGTGGCGCACGCCCAGATCGAGATCCAGTGGTGGCATTCCATGACTGCCGTCAACAACGAGTGGGTCAACGACCTGGCGAAGCAGTTCAACGAGAGCCAGAAGGAATACAAGGTCGTCCCGACCTTCAAGGGCACCTACGACGAATCGATGACGGCCTCCATCGCGGCCTTCCGCGCCGGCAACGCCCCCCACATCCTGCAGGTGTTCGAGGTGGGCACCGCCACCATGATGGCCAGCAAGGGTGCGATCGTCCCGGTGGGCCAGGTCATGAAGGACGCGGGCGAGAAATTCGACCCGGCCGCCTACATCCCCGCCGTGGCCGGCTACTACACCGCCCCCAACGGCCAGATGCTGAGCTTCCCGTTCAACAGCTCGACCACCATCTTCTATTTCAACAAGGACGCCTTCAAGGCCGCCGGCCTGCCCACCGACAAGGCGCCCGCCACCTGGCCCGAAGTGGTCGCCGCCGCCGCCAAGCTCAAGGCCAGCGGCCACAAGTGCCCGTTCACCACGGCATGGCAGAACTGGACACAGGTCGAGAGCTTCTCGGCCTGGCACAACGTCGAGTTCGCGTCCAAGAACAACGGCCTGTCGGGCCTGGACGCGCGCCTGAAGGTCAATTCGCCGCTGCACCTGCGCCACATCGAGAACCTGGCGAGCATGGCCAAGCAGGGCCTCTTCGTCTACAAGGGCCGCGGCAACGTGCCCGAGGCTTCGTTCGTGTCGGGCGAGTGCGCCATGATCAACACCTCCTCGGGCTTCTACGGCAACGTGGCCAAGAACGCCAAGTTCGCCTACGGCCTGGCTCCCCTGCCCTACTACCCGGACGTGCCGGGCGCACCGCAGAACACCGTGATCGGCGGCGCCAGCCTGTGGGTCATGTCGGGCAAGAAGCCGGCCGAATACAAGGGCGTGGCCAAGTTCTTCAGCTTCATCTCCACGCCTGAAGTGCAGTCCGCCAGCCACAAGCGCACGGGCTACCTGCCCGTGACCACGGCCTCGTACAAACTCACCGAGGATTCCGGCTTCTACAAGCAGAACCCCGGCACCGACGTGGCCGTGACGCAGATGATCCGCAAGGTCACCGACAAGAGCCGCGGCATCCGCCTGGGCAACTACGTGCAGATCCGCGCCATCGAGGACGAAGAGCTCGAACAGGTCTGGAACGGCAAGAAGACCGCCAAGGAAGCCCTCGACGCCATCGTGACCCGCGGCAACGAGCAGCTCGAACGCTTCCAGAAGGCCAACAAGAGCTGACGCCCGGCCGCCGGACGGCGTCCGTGTCCGGCTAATATCGCCCGCCCCCGTCGGCTCTTGCGAAAGAGCGGGCGCGGCGGGATTTTTTACGTAGAGGGTTCATGGAAAAACGCGTTTTCTTTCGTTCGGGCTGGCTGCCGTGGCTGCTGCTCGCACCGCAGATGGCGGTGATATTCGTGTTTTTCTTCTGGCCGGCGGGGCAGGCCCTGCTGCAGTCGCTCCAGCAGCAGGACGCCTTCGGCACCTCGGTCGATTTCGTCGGCCTGCAGAACTTCAAGGACCTCTTCGAGGACCCGGCCTATGCCGAGTCGTTCAAGACCACCGCCATCTTCTCGGTGCTGGTGGCCAGCATCGGACTGACGCTGTCGCTGACGCTGGCGGTGTTCGCCGACCGCATCGTGCGCGGCGGCATGTTCTACAAGACCATGCTGATCCTGCCGTACGCCGTGGCGCCCGCGGTAGCCGCCGTGCTGTGGGTCTTCATGTTCTCCCCGTCGCTGGGCGTGGTCGCCTATGCGCTGGGCAAGATCGGCATCGACTGGAACCACCTGCTCAACTCGAAGCACGCCATGACGCTGATCGTGATGGCCGCCGTGTGGAAGCAGATCTCCTACAACTTCCTGTTCTTCCTGGCCGGGCTGCAGTCCATCCCGAAGTCGCTGATCGAGGCTGCCGCCATCGACGGCGCACGCCCGTGGCGGCGCTTCTGGACGGTGCAGTTCCCGCTGCTGTCGCCCACCACCTTCTTCCTGCTGGTGATGAACGTGGTCTACGCGTTCTTCGACACCTTCGCCATCGTGCACGCCGCCACCGAGGGCGGCCCGGGCAAGGACACGGAGATCCTCGTCTACAAGGTCTACCACGACGGCTTCAAGGCCCTGGACCTGGGCGGCTCGGCCGCGCAGTCGGTGGTGCTGATGGTGATCGTGATCGCGCTGACCATCGTGCAATTCCGCTACGTCGAAAAGAAGGTGCAGTACTGACATGGTTGAAAGAAGAAGCACCCAGGGCATCCTGGCCCACGTAGTGATGATCCTCGGCGTCCTGATCGTCGCCTTCCCCATCTACCTCGCCTTCGTGGCGTCCACGCATACCGCGCAGGAAATCGTGCAGCGGCCGATGCCGCTGCTGCCAGGCTCGCACATGCTGGAGAGCTACAAGGGCGCGCTCTTCGGCCGCGCGAGCAGCGCAGGCTCCAACGCCCCGGTGGCGCACATGATGTGGGTGAGCCTGGTGACGGCGCTGGTCATCGCCGTCGGCAAGATCGCCATTTCGCTGCTGTCGGCCTTCGCCATCGTCTACTTCCGCTTCCCGTTCAAGAAGATCTGCTTCTGGGCGATCTTCGTCACGCTGATGCTGCCGGTGGAGGTGCGCATCCTGCCCACCTACAAGGTGCTGTCGGACCTGAGCATGCTCAACAGCTACGCGGGCCTGACGGTGCCGCTGATCGCCTCGGCCACCGCCACCTTCCTGTTCCGGCAGTTCTTCCTGACGGTGCCCGAGGAACTCACCGAGGCCTCGCGCATGGACGGCGCGAGCCCGATGCGCTTCTTCTTCGACGTGCTGCTGCCGCTGTCGAAGACCAGCATCGCGGCGCTCTTCGTGATCCAGTTCATCTACGGCTGGAACCAGTACCTCTGGCCGCTGCTGGCGGTCACCAACGAGGACATGTACCCGATCGTGGTCGGCATCAAGCGGCTGATCGCCGGCGGCGACGGCCAGAACGAATGGAACGTGGTGATGGCGACCGCCATCCTCGCGATGCTGCCGCCGGCCCTGGTGGTGGTCCTCATGCAGAAGTGGTTCGTCAAAGGCCTCGTGGACACTGAAAAATAAGTTATGGCTTCCCTCTCCCTACGCAACGTCATCAAGCGCTACGGCCACGGGCCCAAGGCGAACCAGGTCATCCACGGCGTGAGCGCCGAGATCGCCGACCACGAGTTCATCGTCATCGTCGGGCCCTCGGGCTGCGGCAAGTCCACGCTGCTGCGCATGGTGGCCGGCCTGGAGGAAATCTCCGCCGGCGAGATCGCCATCGGCAACAAGGTGGTGAACAACCTGGAGCCCGCCGAGCGCGACATCGCCATGGTGTTCCAGAACTACGCGCTGTATCCGCACATGAGCGTGTTCGCGAACATGGCCTACGGCCTGAAGATCGCGAAGGTCCCGCCGGCCGAGATCAAGACGCGCGTCGACAAGGCCGCGAAGATCCTCGAGCTGGGCCACCTGCTGGAGCGCAAGCCGCGCGAGCTGTCCGGCGGCCAGCGCCAGCGCGTGGCCATGGGCCGCGCCATCGTGCGCCAGCCGCAGGTGTTCCTGTTCGACGAGCCGCTGTCGAACCTCGACGCCAAGCTGCGGGCGCAGACCCGCCTCGAGATCCAGAAGCTGCACCGCGAGCTCGGCATCACCTCGCTGTTCGTCACGCACGACCAGGTCGAGGCCATGACGCTGGCCCAACGCATCATCGTGATGAACGGCGGCGTGATGGACCAGTTCGCCACCCCCGAGGAGGTGTACTCGCGCCCCGCCACCACCTTCGTCGCGAGCTTCATCGGCTCGCCGCCGATGAACCTGCTGAAGCACGCGCCCGGCGTGCGCCCGGGCCAGATCCTGGGCATCCGCCCCGAGCACCTGAAGCTCGACGAGAGCGGCTGGTCGGTGCAGGTCGAGCAGGTCGAACTGCTGGGCGCCGAGCGGCTGGTGTACGGCCGCATCGGCGACGAGCAGATCATCATGCGCACCGACGAGGCCGACCATCCGCCGGTCGCGGGCGACACAGTGAAGATCGCGGCACGCGAAGAAAAGCTGCACTGGTTCGACGCCGGCTCCGGCAAGCGCGCGGACTGATCGATGGCCGAGCTGAATCCCTGGCCCTACCCCCGCTGGGTCGCCCACCGCGGCGCCGGCAAGCTCGCTCCCGAGAACACGCTGGCCGCGTTCCGCCTCGGCGCCTCGCACGGCTATCGCATGTTCGAGTGCGACGCCAAACTCAGCGCCGATGGCGTGGTCTTCCTGATGCACGACGCCACGCTCGACCGCACCACCAGCGGCCACGGCACCGGCGGCGCGCAGCCCTGGAGCGCGCTGGCGCAGCTCGACGCGGGTGGCTGGCATTCGCGCGCCTACGCGGGCGAGCCGCTGCCCACGCTGGAGAACCTGGCGCGCTTCTGCCTCGCCAACGGCCATCTGCTCAATATCGAGATCAAGCCCACGCCCGGCACCGAGCGCGAGACAGGCGAAGTGGTCGCCCGTGAGGCCGCCCGCCTCTGGAAGGGAGCCGCCGTGCCGCCGCTGCTCACCTCCTTCCAGGTCGAATCGCTCAAGGGCGCCCAGGCGGTGCAGCCCGGGCTGCCGCGCGGCCTGCTGCTCGACAAGCTCTGGGATGGCTGGCTCGAGGCAGCCAGACAGCTCGGCTGTGTCGCCATCGTCTGCAACCACGCGCTGTGGGAGGCCACCGTGGTGGCGCTGGTGCACGAGGCGGGCATGCGCGCGCTGAGCTACACGGTGAACGACGACTGGGCCGCGCAGCGGCTGATCGAGCTCGGCACCGACGGCATCATCACCGACAGGGTCGATCTCTTTCCTCCAGCCGCCTGACGCGGAGATTCTTACCAGTCCTTACGAAATGGCGGCTTCTATGATGCGGCCATGAGTTGGACCCAACGCTTCGCGAGCTTCTGCCTCGCGGCCCTGTTCATCTGCGGCGGTGCGCAGGCGCAACCGGACGCCGGCAACGGAAACAACGCCAACAGCGCCGCCGCGGCCGCCGCAGCCCCTGCCCCCACGATCGCCGAGCTGCGCGCGCAGTTCACCAAGCTCAGCAACGCCGCCGAGACGGACGACGACGCGCGCAAGCTGCTCGCCCAGATCAACGACATCGGCGTGCAGGCCGACAAGTTCGTCGCCGCGCGCACCGGCGATCTGGCCGATCTGAACGCCAAGCTCGGCGAGCTCGGCAATCCGCCCGCCGCCGGCACCACCGAAGACCCGGACATCACCCGCCAGCGTGCGAGCCTAACGAAGGAGCGCAACGCACTGGATGCCGACATCCGCCTCGCGCGCCTGCTGTCGGTCGACGTGCGGCAGCGCGGCACCGAGCTGGTCACGCAGCGGCGGGCGCTGTTCGAGGCGCAGCTCACCGAGCGCGCGGCCTCGCCGCTGACCACCGAGTTCTGGAGCGACCTGCGCGAGGCCTGGCCCGAGGACCTCGAGCGCCTGAAGGCGATGGCCTCCTCGGTGAACGACGGCCTGGTGGCCGCCACCCAGCCCGGGACCCGCCTTCCGGTGATCGCCGCGCTGGTCGGCGCGCTGCTGCTCACGCTGTTCGGCAACTGGGGCGCGGAGGTGCTGCTCGCCTGGCTGGCGGCGCGCTACCTGCCGGCGGGGCGGCTGCGGCGCTCGGTGCTGGTGATCGGCATCGTCGCCAGCCACGTGCTGCTGGTGGCGGTGGCGGCGCACGGCTTCGTCGAGATGCTGAAGGAGTTCGCCACCTGGGAGCCGCAGGCGCGCAAGGTGCTGCAGTCGGCTGCGCAGTTGCTGGTGTTCATGGCCTTCGTGATCGGGCTGGGCCGCGGGCTGCTGGCCACGCGCCGGCCCTCGTGGCGGCTGCCGCCCATTCCCGACGAGATGGCCAGCCGGCTCGCGCCCCTGCCCTGGATGGTGGCGCTGGTGGCGGTGCTGGCCTGGACGCCGGCCGAGGTCAACGCGCTCATCGACGCCAGCTTCGCCGCCGTGGTGGCCACGCACGTGCTCACCGCGCTGGTGCTGACGGCGCTGGTCGCCTCGGTGCTCTACCTCGTGAAGCCGCTGCGCGCCGACGCGGCCGAAGCCGGCCTGCCCGAGCGGCCGATGTGGGTCGGCCTGCTGGTGGCGCTGATCGGCATGCTGATGATCGCGATCTGGGTGCTGGTGGCGCTGGGCTACGTGGCGCTCGCGAGCTTCCTGGCCTCGCAGCTGGCCTGGAGCGGCATCGTCGCGGCCGCCTTCTACGTGCTCTTCAAGTTCGCGGACGACGTGTTCATGGCCACGGTGTCGTCTCGCGCCGGCTTCGGCCAGCGGCTGCAGAAGAGCTTCAACCTCGCGCCGCAGACGCTGGACCAGGCCGCCACGGTGCTCTCGGCGCTCAGCCGGGTGGCGCTCTTCTTCTACATGCTGGTGGCGCTGGCCGCGCCGCTGGGCACGGGGCCGGGCGAGGTGTTCCAGCGCAGCGGCAAGTTCGGCACCGGCGTGAAGGTGGGCGAATTCCAGCTGGTGCCGGGCGCGATCTTGAGCGCGGTCGCGGTTGCGGTGATCGGCTTCGTTGTCCTGCGGATCTTCAAGCGCTGGCTCGCGCGCAGCTACCTGCCCAACACCAAGTTCGAGCCGGGCATGCAGAGCTCCATCACCACGCTGCTGGGCTACGTGGGCGGCATCCTGGTGATCGCCTTCTCGCTGTCGGCGCTGGGCATCGGCATCGAGCGCATCGCGTGGGTGGCCAGCGCGCTGTCGGTGGGCATCGGCTTCGGCCTGCAGGCCATCGTGCAGAACTTCATCTCGGGGCTGATCCTGCTGGCCGAGCAGCCGGTGAAGGTGGGCGACTGGGTGGTGCTGGGCACGGCCGAGGGCGACGTGCGGCGCATCAACGTGCGCGCCACCGAGATCCAGCTGGGCGACCGCTCGACGCTGATCGTGCCGAACTCGGAGTTCATCACGAAGACCGTGCGCAACATGACGCTGGCCAACGCCGAGGGCCGGGTGCTGATCCGCCTGCCGATGCCGCTGACCACCGACGCGCAGCGCGTGCGCGAGCTGATCCTCGCGGCCTGCAAGGCGCACGAGGGCGTGCTGGAGACGCCCGCGCCTTCGCTCACGCTGGAGGGCATCGAGAACGGGCTCCTGATCTTCCAGGCCATCGCCTACGTGGCGAGCCCGCGGCTGGCGGGGGGCGTGCGCAGCGACCTGCTGTTCACCATCCTCGACGAACTGAAGAAGGCCTCGCTGCCGCTGGCGGTGCCGACGATGGTGATGACGGCGCCGCCGCCGGCGCCTGGCGGGGCGGGTTGAAAGCGAGATCGGGAGCGGACAGCCGAACGCAGAAGTCGCGAAGGTTTCGCAGAGGTCGCAGAAGAAAACTTTTTTGGTTCTCCTTCTGCGTTCGGCTGTCCGCCCCCGCCTCCTTCACTCCAGCGGCAGCGCCGTGGTGAACTTGATCTCGTTGAGGCAAACGCTGGAGCGCACCGCCGACACGCCGGGCATGTGCATCAGCGTGTGCATCAGGAACTGCGAGAGCGACTCGAGGTCGTGCGCGACGACCTTGAGCACGTAGTCGAAGTCGCCCGTCACCGAGTAGCACTCCAGGATCTGCTTCATGTCCGCGATCAGGTCCTGGAACTTGGGCAGCTCGTCGACATGGCCGCGCGCCATGGTCACGTGGATGAAGGCGGTCACGCCCAGCCCGATGTGGCGCGCGTTCAGCCGCGCCGCGTAGCCGTGGATCAGCCCCAGCTCCTCCAGCCGCCGGTGGCGCCGCAGGCACTGGGCGGGCGAGAGATTGGCTGCCTCCGCCAGTTCCAGGTTGGTGGCCCTGCCATGGGCCTGCAGGTGCTCGAGAATCTTCCGGTCGATCCGGTCGAGTGCGATGTCATGCAATTTCTTCTCCCAATGCACCAGATCGATGCAATTTTATGGCGCAAAGCGGGGTAAGCCCGAGGCTTTCATGCACCTTAATTGTGCAAAGTACGATCTAGACTCCGTGGCGCCCGGACCGCACGACGCGATGTCCAGCCGTTGAATCCCTCGCCGCCGGCACCCGCCGGCGGCTTCAGACGCATCCCAATCCCCACCCGGAGACCCTTTCCCGTGAAAAACGCTTTGCTTCGCACCCCCTTCAGCGCAATGGCCCTGGCCCTCGGCATGCTGGCCGCCGCGCCTTCGTTCGCGGCCGACACCAAGTCGGTGGCCGTGACCGCCATCGTCGAGCACCCGGCGCTGGACGCGGCGCGCGACGGCGTGAAGGCCGAGCTGAAGGCTTCGGGCTACGAGGAAGGCAAGAACCTCAAGTTCACCTACCAGAGCGCGCAGGGCAACGTGGGCACCGCCGCCCAGATCGCCCGCAAGTACGTGGGCGACCAGCCCGATGCGATCGTCGCCATCGCCACGCCGTCGGCGCAGGCCATGGTGGCGGCCACCAAGAGCATCCCGGTGGTGTATTCGGCGGTCACCGACCCGGTCGCGGCCAAGCTGGTGAAGAGCTGGGAACCCACGGGCACGAACGTGACGGGCGTGTCCGATCTGTCGCCGCTGGAAAAGCACATCGCCCTCATCAAGCAGGTGGTGCCCGCCGCCAAGCGCATCGGCGTGATCTACAGCCCCGGCGAAGCCAACTCGGTGGCCATCGTCGACTCGCTCAAGAAGGCCGCCTCCGCCGCCGGCATGACCGTGGTCGAAGCCGCCGCCGCCCGCACGGTGGACGTGCCGACCGCCGCGCAGAGCCTGGTCGGCAAGGCCGACGTGATCTACACGCCCACCGACAACAACGTGGTCTCGGCCTTCGAGGGCATCGTGAAGGTGGCGCAGCAGGGCAAGCTGCCGGTGGTGGCGGCCGACACCGCCACCGTCGAGCGCGGCGCCGTGGCCGCACTGGGCCTGAACTACACCGACATCGGCCGCCAGACCGGCAAGGTCGTGGTGCGCATCCTCAAGGGCGAGAAGCCCGGCGCCATCGCCTCGCAGACCAGCGCCAACTTCGAGCTGGTGGTGAACCCCGGCGCGGCCAAGCTGCAGGGCGTGACGCTGTCCGACGAGCTGCTGAAGACCGCCAAGGTCGTGAGCACGAAGTAAGAAGAAGCCGCCGGCTTTCCGCTTTTCCCCATGTCGCTCATCGCTTCGCTGGGCGCCATCGAGATCGGCCTGATATTCGGGCTGGTCGCGCTGGGCGTCTTCCTGTCGTTTCGCATCATCAACTTCCCCGACCTCACGGTGGACGGCAGCTTCCCGCTGGGCGCCGCCGTGGCCGCGACGCTGATCGTGGCGGGCTGGAACCCGGTCGCCGCCACAGCGGTGGCCTGCGTGGCCGGTGCCGCCTCGGGCTGGGTCACGGCCTGGCTCAACGTGAAGCTGAAGATCATGCAGCTGCTCGCGAGCATCCTGGTGATGATCGCGCTGTACTCCATCAACCTGCGCGTGATGGGCAAGCCCAACGTGGCGCTCATCACGGAACCCACGGTGTTCAGCATGGCCAGCTTCGGCGGCATGCCCGAGCAGTGGGCCAAGCCGCTGTTGCTGCTCTTGATCGTGATCGTCGCGAAGATCGTGGTCGACATGTTCTTCGCCTCCGAGGCCGGCCTGGCGATGCGCGCCACCGGCGGCAACGCGCGCATGGCGCGGGCCCAGGGCATCTCGACCGACTTCCACACCATGGCGGGCCTGGCGCTGTCGAACGCGCTGGTGGCGCTGGCCGGCGCGCTGTTCGCGCAGAGCCAGGGCACGGCCGACATCTCGATGGGCGTGGGCACGATCGTGATCGGCCTGGCGGCGGTGATCATCGGCGAGACGCTGATTCCCGCTCGAAGCATGATCATCACCACGCTGGCCTGCGTCATCGGCGCGCTGCTGTACCGCTTCTTCATCGCGATGGCGCTGAACACCGACTTCATGGGCCTGCAGGCGCAGGACCTGAACCTGGTGACCGCCGTGCTGGTGGCCTTTGCGCTGCTGGTGCCTGCCTACAAGCGCAGGCTGGGTGGCCTGTTCAAGGGGAAGAACTGATGCTGCGCGCCCAACAACTCGAAATGACCTTCAACCCGGGCACGCCGATCGAGAACCGCGTGCTGCGCGGCCTGAGCCTGGAGATTCCCACCGGCCAGTTCGTCACCGTGATCGGCTCGAACGGCGCGGGCAAGTCGACCTTCCTGAACGCGGTGAGCGGCGACCTGATCGTCGACAAGGGCCGCATCGAGATCGACGGCAAGGACGTGACACGCATGAACGCCTGGCAGCGCTCGGGCATGGTGGCGCGCGTGTTCCAGGACCCGATGGCCGGCACCTGCGAGGCGCTGACCATCGAGGAGAACATGGCGCTGGCCTGGAAGCGCGGCGAGCGCCGGGCCTTCGGCTTCGCGCTCAATCGCAACCTGCGCGAGATGTTCCGCGAGAAGCTGTCGATCCTGAAGCTGGGGCTGGAGAACCGCCTGGCCGACCGCATCGGCCTGCTCTCGGGCGGGCAGCGGCAGGCGGTGAGCCTGCTGATGGCGTCGCTCAGGCCCTCGCGCATCCTGCTGCTCGACGAACACACGGCCGCGCTCGACCCCAAGACCGCCGCCTTCGTGCTGGAGCTGACCGCCAAGATCGTCGAGGCTGGCCAGCTCACCGCGATGATGGTGACGCACAGCATGCGCCAGGCGCTGGACTACGGCTCGCGCACGGTGATGCTGCACGAGGGCCAGGTGATCCTCGACGTGGCCGGACCGCAGCGCTCGGGCCTCGACGTGCCCGACCTGCTGCGCATGTTCGAGCAGACCCGCGGCGAGAAGCTGGACGACGACAAGCTGCTGCTGGCCTGATGGCGCCCGACACCGTCATCGTGCGCGGCATGCGCGCCGACGACCTCGACGCGGTGCTGGCGATCCAGCTTGCCTGCTATGGCGCTGGCTTCGTGGAAGACGGCGCGCTCATCGCCAGGCGGCTCGCCGCCGCGCCGCACACGGGCTGGGTGGTGGAACATGAAGGCGGCGTGCGGGCCTATCTGGCGGGCTATCCGTCGGTGGCCGGCAAGCTGACGCCGCTGCACGGCGAGTTCGAGGTGGCGGCGCAGGCCGATTCGCTCTACCTGCACGACCTGGCGGTGCATCCGGACGCGTCGGGCCTGGGGCTGGGGCCCCGGTTGGTGCGCCATGCCTGGGCCCATGCGCTGCATGCCGGCTGGCGGCAGTCGACGCTGGTGTCGGTGCAATCGTCGGTGGGGTTCTGGGAGCGCCAAGGTTATGCGGCCACGCTGCCTCATGGCCCGCAGCAGCAGGCCCGGCTTGCCACCTACCCGGGCGAGTCGGTCTACATGATCCGGCGGCTGCCTGGCTGAGCGGGCGGAAATTTCAGCGGCGCCAGCCGCGCATCGCCAGCCACTGGACCGTGCCGCAGACCACGACCAGCGCGGCGTAGGTCGCCATCGCCCCATCGCGCCCGAACACCACCAGCCCGGCAACCAGCACCCCGACGCCGGCCGCGAAGGTCAGCGCGAACTGCAGCCACCAGCGCGGGACGCCGGCGCGCCCGCCGCCCAGGAAGCGCCCGGCAAAGGCCAGCACCAGCGCCAGGAAAGCCGCGGGTGCTACGAAATTAAGCAGGTGGTTCAGGAGGGCCGGCAGGTCCATCGGAGAAGGTTGCGCACGGGCTGGAACATGTGTCCAGGGTTATGGCTGTCATAGGGAAAGCCATTTGTCCCTCGTCAAGCCCCGTGGGGCTGCTGATTTTATAATCACGGGCATGTCAGTCTGGGCCCTCGGCTTGAACCACACGACCGCGCCGCTCGATCTGCGCGGTCGTTTCGCGTTCGCGCTCGACCAGATCGCCCCCACGCTGCAGAGCCTGCGCAGTTCCTTCGCCTCCGGCCGCCATCCCCAGGTGGAGGCCGCGATCATCTCCACCTGCAACCGCACCGAGATCTACTGCGCCTCGGAGCACGCCGCGCTCGACCACACCTTCGGCTGGCTCGCACAGAGCGGCGGCGTGGCCCCCGCCCTGCTGCGCTCGCACGCCTACACCCTGCACGACGGCGAAGCCGCCCGCCACGCCTTCCGCGTGGCCAGCGGGCTCGACTCGATGGTGCTGGGCGAGGCCCAGATCCTCGGCCAGATGAAGGACGCCGTGCGCGCCGCCGAGACGGCCGGTGCCCTCGGCAGCACGCTCAACCAGCTGTTCCAGCGCTCCTTCGCGGTGGCCAAGGAAGTGCGCACCGCCACCGAGATCGGCGCCCACTCCATCAGCATGGCCGCCGCCGCGGTGCGACTGGCCGGCCAGCTCTTCGAGGACCTGCGCAAGACGCGCGTGCTCTTCGTCGGCGCGGGCGAGATGATCGACCTCGCGGCCACGCACTTCGCGGCCAAGGAGCCGAAGGCCATCGCCATCGCCAACCGCACGCTGGAGCGCGGCGAGAAGCTGGCCTCGCGCTTCGGCGGCGAGGCGATGCGCCTGGCCGACCTGCCCTCGCGGCTGGCCGAGTTCGACATCATCGTGAGCTGCACCGCCAGCACGCTGCCGATCATCGGCCTGGGCGCCGTCGAACGTGCGCTCAAGGCTCGCAAGCACCGCCCGATGTTCATGGTCGACCTGGCCGTGCCGCGCGACATCGAGCCCGAGGTGAAGGCGCTGGAAGACATCTATCTCTACACCGTCGACGACCTCGCACAGGTGGTGCAGCAGGGCCAGGCCAACCGCCAGGCCGCGGTGGCGCAGGCCGAGGTGATCATCGACGCCGGCGTGCAGAGCTTCATGCACTGGCTGGGCCAGCGCGGCACGGTGCCGCTGATCCAGCAGCTCAATGCGCAGGCCGACGAGTGGCGCGCCGCCGAGATGGCGCGTGCGCGCAAGCTGCTGGCCAAGGGCGAATCGGTGGAGGCCGTGCTCGAGGCCATGTCTCGCGGCCTCACGCAGAAGATGATGCACGGCGCGATGGCCGAGCTGCACGCGGGCGATGCCGCCTCGCGCGAGCAGACGGCGCAGACGATCTCGCGCCTGTTCCTGCGCAAAGAGCGTTAGCGACGCTCATCGGCGGCCCGGCCTGCATGGCTGCGGCTTTCATGCGCCCTGCCTTCGCACGGCAGCACATCCCCATTTTTTCGAGCCTCCTTCCTCCGTGAAATCCTTTCTCCGCCACCAACTCGAACGCTACGCCCAGCGCCTGGGCGAGCTCGACTTCCTGCTCTCGCGCGAAGACATCATGAGCGACATGGCCCAGTACCGCACCATCTCGCGCGAGCACGCCGAGGTGACGCAGGTCGCGGGCCGCTACGAGCGCTACAGGCAGCGCGAGGCCGACATCGCCGGCGCGAAGGAGATGCTGGACGACCCCGACATGGCCGAGATGGCGAAGGAGGAAATCGCCAGCGGCGAGGCCGAGCTGGTGCAACTGGAGGACGAGCTGCAGCGCCTGCTGCTGCCCAAGGACCCCGACGACGCGCGCAATGCCTTCCTCGAAATCCGTGCGGGCACGGGCGGCGACGAATCGGCCCTCTTCGCGGGCGACCTGCTGCGCATGTACACGCGCTACTGCGATCGCGCCGGCTGGCGCTGCGAGATCGTCAGCGAGAGCGAGAGCGAGCTCGGCGGCTACAAGGAAGTGGTGGTGCGCATCGTGGGCGACGACGTGTTCGGCCGGCTGCGCTTCGAATCGGGCGGTCACCGCGTGCAGCGCGTGCCGGCCACAGAGACGCAGGGCCGCATCCACACCAGCGCCTGCACGGTCGCGGTGCTGGCCGAGCCCGACGAGACGGTCGCGGTGCAGATCAACCCGGCCGACCTGCGCATCGACACCTACCGCGCGAGCGGCGCTGGCGGGCAGCACATCAACAAGACCGACTCGGCCGTGCGCATCACGCACATCCCGACCGGCATCGTGGCGGAGTGCCAGGACGACCGCAGCCAGCACCGCAACAAGGCGAAGGCGCTGCAGGTGCTGTCGGCGCGCATCCAGGAGAAGGAGCGCAGCGAGCGCGCCGCCAAGGACGCCGCCATGCGCAAGGGCCTGATCGGCAGCGGCGACCGCTCGGACCGCATCCGCACCTACAACTTCCCGCAGGGCCGGCTCACCGACCATCGCATCAACCTCACGCTCTACAAGCTGCTCGCCATCATGGAAGGCGACCTGGGCGACGTGCTGGGCGCGCTGCGCGCCGCGCGCGAGGCCGAGCAGCTGGCCGAGCTGGAATCGAGCCTGCCGGCATGAGCACCGTCGAGAACCCGAAGCCGGCCACCGTGGCGCAGGCGCTGGCCGCGTCCATCGCGCTGGGCGTCGACCGACTCGACGCCCAGCTGCTGCTGCTGCATGCGCTGGGCCGTGCGCCGCACGACCGTGCCTGGCTGCTGGCGCACGACACCGACGCCATGCCCGATGCGGCGTGGTCCGCGCTGGCCGCGCAGCTCTCGCGCCGCCGGGCCGGGGAGCCGGTCGCCTACCTGCTGGGCGAAAAAGAATTTCATGGCCTCGCCCTGCAGGTCGATGCCCGCGTGCTGGTGCCCCGCCCCGACACGGAAACGCTGGTCGAATGGGCGCTGGAGTGCCTCGAAGGCCAGGCCGCGCCTCGTGTGCTCGATCTCGGCACCGGCAGTGGAGCGATCGCGCTGGCGCTGCAGCATGCCCGGCCCGACGCGCAGGTCGATGCGGTCGATGCCAGCGCCGATGCGCTGGCCGTCGCCCAGGCCAACGCCTCGCGGCTGGGCCTGCCCGTGCGCTTCGCCCAGGCCGACTGGCTGGACGGCGCTGGCGCCGGCTACACGGTCATCGCCAGCAATCCGCCGTACATCGCCGCCGGCGACCCGCACCTGCCCGCCCTGCGCCACGAGCCCTCTTCGGCGCTGGTTTCGGGCACGGACGGCCTCGACGACATCCGCCGCATCGTGCAGGACGCCCCCGCCCACCTCGCCGAGGGCGGCTGGCTGCTGCTCGAACACGGCCACGACCAGGCCCCGGCCGTGCGCGAACTGCTTGCGGCGCGCGGTTTCGCCGAAGTGCAAAGCCGCGACGACCTCGCCGGCATCCAGCGTTGCTCCGGCGGAATCTGGCGCACGGTGAAATAATCCCCCCAGCCTATTTTTCAGGAGTTCCCATGTCCGACGCCCAGCAACGCATCGACGATCTCGTCAAGACCAACGACCTCGTGCTCTTCATGAAGGGCAACGCCAGCTTTCCGATGTGCGGCTTCTCGGGCCGCGCGATCCAGATCCTGAAGGCGGTCGGCGTCGACACCAGGACGCTCAAGACCGTCAACGTCCTCGACGACGACAGCATCCGCCAGGGCATCAAGGAGTACAGCAACTGGCCCACGATCCCGCAGCTGTACGTGAAGGGCGAGTTCATCGGCGGCTCGGACATCATGATGGAGATGTACGAGTCGGGCGAGCTGCAGCAGGTGGTGAACGGGGCCGCAGCCTCCTGAGCCCCCGGGGAACGGTCATGAGCCACGATCACGCGGACCACGGCCATTCCCACGATGACGGCGGCAACGATGCCGCGCCGGCCTGGAAGCACGACGGCGTGCGCGTGATCCCGGCCGACCGGCTCGACGCCAACACCGCCCAGACGCCCGGCATGAACCGGGCAGCGGCCATCAACTTCGCCCGCGTGGGCGCGCAGAAGCTCTGGGCCGGCACGGTGACCATCCATGCCGACGCCAGGACCGGCGCCCACCATCACGGGCATCTCGAATCGGTGATCTACGTGGTGCGCGGCCGGGCCCGCATGCGCTGGGGCGAGAAGCTGGAATTCACGGCCGAGGCCGGGCCGGGCGACTTCATCTACGTGCCGCCGTACGTGCCGCACCAGGAAATCAACGCCAGCGCGACCGAGACGCTCGAATGCGTGCTGTGCCGCAGCGACGGCGAAGCGGTGGCGGTGAACCTCGACATCGAGCCCGTGGAGAAGCCCGAATCGGTGCTGTGGGTCGACCCGACCCACCCCCACGGCGGCGTCTGAGCGATTTCCGGTGCCGAGTCATGGCACCATGTTGGCCGTCTTCGACGTGCCACCATGACCCTCACCCAAAGCCTGCTCATCATCGCGCTGCTGATTGCGCTGAGCGCCTTCTTCTCCCTCGCCGAAATCACCCTGGCCGCATCGCGCCGGCTGCGTCTGCGCCAGATGGCCGACGAGGGCGACCCCCGGGCCGAGAAGGTATTGCGGGTGCAGGAGCAGCCGGGCCACTACTTCACGGTGGTGCAGATCGGGCTCAACGCGGTGGCCATCCTCGGCGGCGTGGTGGGCGAAGGCTCGCTGAGCCCGTACTTCGCGGTCCTCTTCGAGAAGTGGCTCAGCCCCGAGGCTTCGGCCAGCGCGGCCTTCCTGTGCTCCTTCGTGATCATCATCGCGGTGTTCCTGGTGTTCGCCGACCTGTTCCCCAAGCGGCTGGGCATGAGCAACCCCGAGCGGCTGGCGGTGCGCATGGTCGGGCCGATGCTGCTGCTGATCACCACCTTCAAGCCTCTGGTGTGGTTCTTCACGCGCTGCACCGACCTGCTGTTCAAGCTGCTGGGCATGCCGATGGCACGCGACGACAAGATCACCTCGGCCGACATCCTCGCGATGACCGAGGCCGGCGCGCAGGCGGGCGTGCTCGCGGCGCGCGAGCAGCAGGTGATCGCCAACGTGTTCGAGCTCGACACGCGGCTGGTCAGCAGCGTGATGACTGTGCGCGACAACATCACCTGGTTCCTGCACGACGACCCCGAGACAGTGCTGCGCGCGCGCATCATCGCCGAGCCCTTCTCGGCGTACCCGGTGTGCGACGGCGACATCGACCACGTGCTGGGCTACGTGGACGCCAAGGACATGTTCCAGCGCGTGCTCAGCGGCCAGCCGCTGGCTTTCGACCAGGGGCTGCCGCTGCACAAGGCGCTGGTCATTCCCGACCGGCTCTCGCTCACCGAGGTGCTCGAGCAGTTCCAGCAGGCGCACGAGGACTTCGCGATCATCGTCAACGAATACAGCCTGGTGGTGGGCGTGATCACGCTCAACGACGTGATGAGCACGGTGATGGGCGACCTGGTGTCCACGCCCGACGAGGAGCAGATCGTGCAGCGCGACGAGAACTCGTGGCTGATCGATGGCGTGACGCCCATCCAGGACGTGCAGCGCGCGCTGCAGATCGACGAGATGCCGCACGCCGAGGAGTACGAGACGCTGGCCGGCTTCCTGATGGTGATGCTGCGCCGGGTTCCGAAGCGCACGGACAACGTGAGCTGGGGCGGCTACACCTTCGAGGTGATGGACGTCGACAGCTACCGCATCGACCAGGTGATGGTCACCAAGGGCTCGGGCACCGCGAAGGCACCTGCGAACTGAGCAGACGGAAGAGGAAGGCGCCAGTCGGAAGGCGTCAGGCCGCCGAGCGGTCCTTGTCCTTTTCCTTCTCGCGTTCCCTGTCGTTGAACACCCAGAACCGCTGGTTGGCAAACACGGCGTTCGGATACGGCGACTTGCCGCGGCTGCCGTTGTAGCGGCCCAGCGTCATGAACAGGTCGCCGTTCTCCCGGTCGAGGTAGTGGCGAAGAATGACGCAGCCGAAGCGCAGGTTGGTCTGCATGTGGAAGAGCTTGGCCGGGTCGCTGTCGCCGATCACGCGCGTCCAGAACGGCATGACCTGCATGTAGCCGCGCGCCCCCGCGCTCGACACCGCGAACTTGCGGAAATTGCTCTCGACCTGGACCAGCCCCAGCACCAGGCTCACCTCCAGCCCCGAGCGCTTGGCTTCGTACCAGACGGTCTGCAGGAACTCGATGCGCGAGGGCGCGTCGGCGATCTTCTTCTTGAGCCGCTCGCTCATCTCTCCGAGCCAGCGCAGATAGGCCAGCCGGGCCTCGGTGCTCGCGAACTGCGGCACCGGCGGCGCCTTGTTGTGGATGGCCGAACTCAGCGCGGTGCGCACCGAGTCGATCAGCGGCTCCTCGATCTGCGCGCCGGCCATGGCAGCCCGCGGCAGCGACAGCACGGTGAGGGCGCCTGCGGTCACGGCGCCGCCCAGGCACTGGCGTCGCGAGAGGCCGCCCTCCAGGCTCATTGGGCGAGCTTGCCGGCGATGAAGTCGGCGATGCCGGCCGCGGGCACCTTGGTAGCCGCCGTGTCGCGGCGGTTCTGGTATTCGAGCTGGCCTTCCTTGAGACCGCGGTCCGAGATGACCACGCGGTGCGGCACGCCGATCAGTTCCCAGTCGGCGAACATCGCGCCGGGGCGTTCGCCACGGTCGTCGAGCAGCACGTCGACGCCCTTGGCGAGCAGCTCCTCGTAGAGCGCCTCAGCTGCCGCCTTGACCTCGGGGCTGCGGTCCATGCCGATCGGGCAGACAACCACGGTGAACGGCGCGATGGCGTCGGGCCAGATGATCCCGCGCTCGTCGTGGTTCTGTTCGATGGCGGCGGCCGGCAGGCGGGTGATGCCGATGCCGTAGCAGCCCATCTCGAGGAACTGCGGCTTGCCGCCTTCGTCGAGGTAGGTGGCGTTCATATCCTTGCTGTACTTGGTGCCGAGCACGAACACATGGCCCACCTCGATGCCGCGCTCGATGGCCAGCACGCCCTTGCCGTCGGGCGAGGCGTCGCCCGCGACCACGTTGCGGATGTCGGCGACGAGGTCGGGCTCGGGCAGGTCGCGGCCCCAGTTGACGCCGGTCATGTGGAAATCGACTTCGTTGGCACCCGTGATCCAGTCGGCCAGGACGGCGGCTTCGCGGTCGGCCACGAGCTTCACGGGCTTCTTGAGGTTCAGCGGGCCCAGGTAGCCGGGCTTGCAGCCGAAGTGGTCCTCGATCTCGGCCAGGGTCGCGAAGCGGAAGCCCTGGTTCAGGCCGGGCAGCTTGCCGACCTTGATCTCGTTCATGTCGTGGTCGCCGCGCAGCAGCAGCAGCCAGACCTGCGAGCCCTTGATGTCGCCAGCCTCGTCGAGGACGTCGGTGGCCAGCACCAGCGACTTGATGGTGGTGGAGAGCGGCACGCCGAGCAACTCGGCCACATCGGCGCAGGTGCTCTTGCCGGGGGTCGGGGTCTTCTCGAGCGCCTTGGCGGGCGCCGGGCGCGGGCCGGCCGGGGCCAGCGCCTCGGCCTTTTCCATGTTGGCGGCGTAATCGCTGTCGGGGCAGTAGACGATGGCGTCCTCGCCGGTGGCGGCGATCACCTGGAACTCCTCGCTCAGGTCGCCGCCGATGGCGCCGCTGTCGGCCGCGACGGCGCGGTAGCGCAGGCCGAAACGGTCGAAGATGTTGCGGTAGGCCTGCGCCATGACCTGGTAGCTCGCCTTGGCGGCGTCGAGGTCGCGGTCGAAGCTGTAGGCGTCCTTCATGATGAATTCGCGCCCGCGCATCAGGCCGAAGCGCGGACGGCGCTCGTCGCGGAACTTGGTCTGGATCTGGTAGAAGTTCTTCGGCAGCTGCTTGTAGCTGCGGATTTCCTGGCGGGCGATGTCGGTCACCACCTCTTCGCTGGTCGGCTGGATCACGAA
The DNA here is from genome assembly GCF_048302515.1 of Variovorax sp. 350MFTsu5.1. NCBI lineage: Bacteria > Pseudomonadati > Pseudomonadota > Betaproteobacteria > Burkholderiales > Comamonadaceae > Variovorax > Variovorax sp. 350MFTsu5.1. Next base: position 5,463,947 of record NZ_CP157620.1, read on the forward strand.
GTCGCGGTCGTGGCGGTCCTTGATGCGCAGCAGCTCGGGGCCCATCTTGTCGAAGCGGCCGGTCTCCTGCCAGAGCTCGGCGGGCTGCACCACGGGCATGGTCATCTCGACGGCACCGGCGCGGTTCATCTCCTCGCGGACGATGGCTTCCACCTTGCGGATCACGCGCAGGCCCATGGGCATGTAGGTGTAAATGCCCGTGCCGAGCTTCTTGATCATGCCGGCCCGCATCATGAGACGGTGGCTCGCCACTTCGGCGTCAGCGGGCGCTTCCTTGAGGGTGGAGACGAAAAAACGGGAAGCTTTCATCGGAATGGTGGCGCTGGATTCGAGGTTCGGAAGTGGGGAACTGCTCCCCCGGAGAGACCCTGAGAGCCTGGCATCGGCAGCTTGCCGAGGGCAACCCGGCATGCATAATCGACTCAGTTCAAAAATTGGGGTTTGATTATGCTCGACCGGGACGGCTTCAGGCCCAACGTCGGCATCATCCTGCTCAACCAGAGAAACCAGGTTTTCTGGGGCAAACGCATACGCACGCACTCCTGGCAGTTTCCGCAGGGCGGCATCGACCGCGGCGAAAGTCCCGAGCAGGCCATGTACCGGGAACTGCACGAGGAAGTGGGGCTCCACCCGGAGCATGTGCGCATCGTGGCCCGTACCCGCGACTGGTTGCGCTACGAGGTGCCGGATCGGTTCATTCGCCGTGACGCACGGGGCCACTACAAGGGCCAGAAACAAATCTGGTACTTGCTGCAACTCATCGGCCACGATTGGGATCTCAACCTGCGTGCAACCGACCATCCCGAATTCGACGCCTGGCGCTGGCATGACTACTGGGTGCCGCTCGACGTGGTCGTCGAGTTCAAGCGCGGCGTCTACGAGATGGCGCTCACCGAGCTCGCTCGCTACCTGCCCAGGCAGGATTTCCGCAACCGCTTCCTGCGCAGCAACGTGCGCGCCCGAGAATTCGAGCGCCACTCGCCGGACGCCGGGGCGCCGCCCGGACTCGATCTGCCGCCCGGCGGCAGCTTCGATCCGCATCCCGACATTCCTTCCGCGAGCAATGAACCTCCTGTCCAAGACAACAAGGCACCCCCGCCCCTTCCGACGCAACGCTGAGCGCGTCCTCCTGCTGGCCTGCTTCGGCATCCTCGCCGGATGCGCCTCGGGCCCCCACGACACCGACAACCCCGACTGGGCACAGGCCGGCCTGCCGCCCCCGCCCAAGCGGTACGAGACGGACAAGGAGTGGGAAGAAACGGCCACCCCGCCCCCGCCGGCCTTCAGCGAAAGCCGCCTGCTGCCGATCGAAATGCCGCCCTACATGAGTCTGAAGTTCGGCGTCGACCCGCAGACGATCACGATCACGGGCGACGGCATCGTCCGCTATGTGGTGGTGGCCCAGAACCGCAGCGGCGGCGCGACCAACGCCTTCTACGAGGGCATCCGCTGCTCCACGGCCGAGATGAAGAGCTACGCGCGCTACAACAACGGCAGTTGGCAGGACGTCGCGAAGCCCGAGTGGAAGAAGCTCGGCGACATGAACTCCAGCTACACGCGCAAGCTGGCCACGCAGGCCCTGTGCCGCGGCAACGCCCCGCGGCCGTCGGTGGGCGACATGGTCCAGAACATCCGCAATCCGGTACGGGAAGTGCAGTAGGCGATCCGCACCGAGGATAAAAAAACGGGGCCCGCGGGCCCCGTTTTGTTTCTCGCGGCCTCTCAGCCCGGCATCAGTACCATGTTGTCGCGGTGAACCATCTCCGGCTCCGCCACATAGCCCAGCAGGCGTTCGAACTCCGACGAGGGCTTGCGGCACAGCAGGCGCGCCTCCACGCTCGAGTAGTTGGCAAGGCCGCGGGCCAGCTCGACACCGTCGGCGTCGCGCACCGCGATCACGTCGCCGCGCGAGAACTCGCCCGAGACCCCGGTCATGCCGATCGGCAGCAGGCTCTTGCCCTCGGCCCGCACCTTGGCGGCCGCGCCCGCGTCGACCACGACGGAGCCGCGCAGCTGCAAATGGTCGGCCATCCAGCGCTTGCGGGCCTGGTGCTTGGCGGTCTGCGCCACCAGCAGCGTGCCGATGGATTCGCCCTTCGCCAGCCGCAGCAGCGCGTCGGCCTCGCGGCCCCAGGCGATGACCGTGGAGGCGCCCGAGCCGGCCGCGCGCTTGGCCGCGAGGATCTTGGTGATCATGCCGCCCTTGCCGATGCTCGAACCCGCGCCGCCGGCCATCGCCTCGAGCGCCGGGTCGCCGGCGGCGGCCTCGTGCACGAACCTCGCGTCGGGGTCCTTGCGCGGGTCGGCCGTGTACAGGCCCTTCTGGTCGGTGAGGATGACCAGCGCATCGGCCTCGACCAGGTTGGCCACGAGGGCGCCGAGCGTGTCGTTGTCGCCGAACTTGATCTCGTCGTTGACGACCGTGTCGTTCTCGTTGATGACCGGCACCACGCCCAGCTTGAGCAGCGTGACCAGCGTCGATCGGGCATTGAGATAGCGCTCGCGGTCGGCCAGGTCGGCGTGCGTCAGCAGCACCTGGGCGCTGCCGATCTCGTTCTCGCGCAGCTTGGTCTCGTACATCTGGGCCAGGCCCATCTGGCCGACCGCGGCAGCGGCCTGGAGCTCGTTGATCTCGTGCGGCCGGGTGCGCCAGCCAAGGCGCTTCATGCCTTCTGCGATCGCGCCGCTCGACACCATCACCACCTCGCGCCCGTCGCGCACCAGCGCGGCCAGTTGCCGGCACCACTCGCCGATGGCGGCCTCGTCGAGACCGCGCCCCTCGTTGGTCACGAGGCTGGAGCCCACCTTCACGACGATACGGCGGGCATCCCGCAAGGCAGTGGATCCGGAGTTCGAGGTCATTTTTGGAGGGAGTAACGGTCTTTGGATGCTGCTTGGGTTGGCTTGGCTGTCCTGCGGCCGGCAGCACCGGGCCGCGGATGCTGCTGCGGCAGGTGCCGCTCAGGAGCCTTCGGGAGGCAGGGGTACGAAACGCGGGTCGACCTCGACCGGCTCATGCTCGGCCACCTGCTCGGCCTTGACCTGCTGGTAGATGGCCTGCACCAGGTGCTCGCAGCCTTCGCGCGTGAGCGCCGAGATTTCGAACACCGGACCCTTGAAGCGCAGGCGCTTCACGAAGTCCTTGATGCGCGCGGCGCGCTCGTCGGCGGGCACCATGTCCAGCTTGTTCAGCACGAGCCAGCGCGGCTTTTCGTACAGGTCGGCGTCGTATTTCTTGAGTTCGCCCACGATGGCCTTGGCCTGCGCCACGGGGTCGACGCTGTCGTCGAACGGGGCCATGTCGACCACATGCAGCAGCAGGCGCGTGCGCTGCAGGTGCCGCAGGAAGAGATGACCGAGGCCGGCGCCTTCGGATGCGCCTTCGATCAGGCCGGGCAGGTCCGCCACGACGAAGCTCTGCTCGGGACCGACGCGCACCACTCCCAGGTTCGGGTGCAGCGTGGTGAAGGGGTAGTCCGCGATGCGCGGGCGGGCGTTCGAGATGGCGCTGATCAGCGTCGACTTGCCCGCATTCGGCATGCCGAGCAGGCCCACATCGGCCAACACCTTGAGTTCGAGCTTGAGGCTGCGCTTCTCGCCAGGCCAGCCGGGGGTTTTCTGGCGCGGGGCACGGTTGATCGCGCTCTTGAAGCGCATGTTGCCGAAGCCGCCGTCGCCGCCCTTGGCGATGGTGATGACCTCGCCGTCCTTCAGCAGTTCGAACAGCACTTCGCCGGTCTCGGCGTCGGAAATGATCGTTCCGACCGGCATCTTGAGCGTGATGTCGTCGCCGGCGGCGCCGAACATGTCGGAGCCCATGCCGTGCTCGCCGCGCTTGGCCTCGTGGCGGCGCGAATAGCGGAAGTCGACCAGGGTGTTGAGGTTGGAATCGGCCACCGCGTACACGTGGCCGCCGCGGCCGCCGTCTCCGCCGTTGGGGCCGCCGAATTCCTTGTACTTCTCATGACGGAACGACACGCAGCCGTTCCCGCCATCGCCCGCGGCGATGTCGATGAAGGCTTCGTCGACGAACTTCATGGGATGTCTAGTTTACAAATGAAGAGGCCCCGGCAATGCGGGGCCTCGGATGGTCGGGGCTGACTCGGGGCTTAAGCCGCGGGAGTCACGTTGACCGTGTGCTTGTTCAGCGCACCCTTGGTACCGAACGACACGTGGCCGTCGACCAGGGCGAACAGCGTGTGGTCCTTGCCCACGCCGACATTCACGCCGGGGTGGAACTGGGTACCACGCTGGCGCACGATGATCGAGCCTGCGCTGATCAGTTCGCCGCCGAAAGCCTTCACGCCGAGCATCTTGGGCTTGGAATCGCGCCCGTTTCGCGTTGAGCCGCCGCCTTTTTTCTGTGCCATGGAATCTGCTCCTGTGCCGTGTTAAGCGGCGATCGCGCCGATTTGCAGTTCGGTGAACTGCTGGCGATGGCCTTGACGTTTCTGATAGTGCTTGCGACGGCGCATCTTGAAGATGCGAACCTTGTCGTGCTTGCCGTGCGACAGTACCGTGACCGTCACCGTTGCACCGGACACCAGGGGCGTGCCAACCTTGATCTCAGCGCCGTTGCCGACTGCCAGAACCTGGTCGATCACGATTTCCTGGCCTACGTCCGCAGCAATCTGTTCTACTTTGATTTTCTCGCCGGAAGCAACGCGATACTGCTTGCCACCGGTTTTTATGACCGCGTACATGTAAACCTCTTAGAAATGAGTCTCCACGGCGAATTCCGCAGAGCCCAAGATTATAGCGCGGTTTGCGCCCACTAGCTACTCTTGGGCCGGAGCCCCATCGGCAAGCCGCTTCGGCTCCATATAATTTGCGCCTTCCGGCCCTGCACCTGCCTGGGTCCCCCACATACAACACTCAGCAGCGCCCCGCGCCTTCGCTTTGCCAGTTCCAGCCGCCGACACCTCCCCCACCGCCACCGTGCTGGACCTGATTGCCGGCGACATGGTCGAAGTCGACCGCGTGATCGCCCGCCGCCTCGACACCGGCGTGCCGCTGGTCAGCCAGGTTTCCCGGTACATCATCTCCGCTGGCGGCAAGCGCCTGCGACCGGCGCTCCTGCTGCTGATGTCGGGCGCGCTGGGCTACACCGGGGACCAGCGATTCAATCTGGCGGCCGTGGTGGAGTTCATCCATACGGCAACCCTGCTGCACGACGACGTGGTCGACGAGTCGACCCTGCGGCGCGGACGCGCAACGGCCAACGAATCGTTCGGCAACCCGGCCAGCGTGCTGGTCGGTGACTTCCTCTATTCGCGCGCGTTCCAGATGATGTTGGACGCCAACAACATGCGCGTGATGCAGATCCTGGCCGAAGCCACCAACATCATCGCCGAGGGCGAGGTGCTTCAGCTGATGAACATGCACGATGCATCGCTGGACGAAGCGGCCTATCTGCGCGTGATCCGCTCGAAGACGGCGAAGCTCTTCGAGGCGAGCACCCGCCTCGCGGCCGTGCTGGCGAATGCCACCCCAGAAATGGAAGAGGCCTGCGCAACCTACGGCCAGGCCTTGGGCACCGCCTTCCAGGTGATCGATGACGTCCTGGACTACACCGGCGACGCCAACGAAACCGGCAAGAATGTCGGCGACGACCTGCGCGAAGGCAAGACCACTCTGCCGCTCATCTTCGCGATGCAGCGAGGCACTCCGGCACAGAGCGCGCTCGTGCGCGCCGCCATCGAGGCCGGCGACACCACCCAGCTGGGCAAGGTCATCGAGATCGTTCAGGAAACCGGGGCCCTGGATGCCTCGCGCGCAGCGGCAGCAGCCGAGGCGCAGCGTGCGATTCATGCATTAAAAGATTTCCCGGCCAATTTGCACGCTTCAGGTTTGCTACAATTAGCGGCTCAGTTGCTTGAGCGACGTGCCTGAACACCTCTCCTGAGTTGGCATCTAGGACGACTTCTTCTTTCTTGCAACCATCGGGGTGTAGCTTAGCCTGGTAGAGCGCTACGTTCGGGACGTAGAGGCCGGAGGTTCGAATCCTCTCACCCCGACCAGCCTTTGGCTGGCAATAATGGACAAATGGCCAGCCTGTTGCTGTGTAGCGATTTACAGCACAGGACTGTTCAGCGATGATCGTGAAGCAAATTTTCACATCTTTTTCACTCGCTGAATGGCTGCAGCCGAACTTCCTGTTAAAGAACCTTCGCAAATTGCCCTACCCGGGCTTGCGCGCGCCCTGGTTTCGGCCGGCAAGCTGCCTGCCAGGGCAGCCGAGGACATCTATCAGAAGTCCATCAGCGCTCGCACGAGCTTCATTGCCGAACTGACCGGCTCCGGCGCCGTTTCCGCCGCGGACCTCGCCCACACCCTTTCCACCGCGTTCGGCGCACCGCTGCTCGATCTCGATGCCATCGATCCCCAGCGCCTGCCCAAGGACCTGCTCGACCAGAAGCTGTGCCATGCGTACCGCATCGTCGTGCTCAGCAAGCGCAACAACCGTCTGATTGTTGCGACAGCCGATCCTTCCGATCAGCAGGCCGCGGAAAAGATCAAGTTCGCCTCCCAGATGGGCGTCGACTGGGTCATCGCCGAATACGACAAGCTGTCGCGGATGATCGAAGCCGCCGCCGTCAGCGCGGCCGAGACCATCAACAGCATCGTCGGCAGCGAGTTCGAGTTCGACGACGTCGCGGCCGAGACCGCGAACGAGGGCAATGACCAGGCCATCGCCGAAGTCGAAGACGCGCCGGTCGTGCGCTTCCTTCACAAGATGCTGCTCGACGCCGTCAGCATGCGGGCATCCGACATCCACTTCGAGCCCTACGAGCACAACTACCGCGTCCGCTTCCGGGTCGACGGCGAGTTGCGCGAAGTCGCCAGCCCGCCCACGGTCATCAAGGACAAGCTGGCCTCGCGCATCAAGGTCATTTCCCGGCTCGACATCTCCGAGAAGCGCGTGCCGCAGGACGGCCGCATGAAGCTCAAGATCGGTCCCGACCGCGTGATCGACTTCCGCGTGAGCACGCTGCCCACGCTCTTCGGCGAGAAGATCGTGGTTCGTATCCTCGACCCGAGCAGCGCGCGCCTGGGCATCGACGCCCTGGGTTATGACGCTGACGAAAAGGCGCGGCTGCTGCATGCCATCGGCCGCCCGTACGGGATGGTGCTCGTCACCGGCCCCACCGGCTCGGGCAAGACGGTGTCGCTCTACACCTGCCTGAACCTCCTGAACCAGCCGGGCGTGAACATCGCGACGGCGGAAGACCCGTCGGAAATCAACCTGCCCGGCGTCAACCAGGTCAACGTCAACGAACGCGCGGGCCTGACCTTCGCAGCCGCGCTGCGCGCCTTCCTGCGCCAGGATCCCGACATCATCATGGTCGGCGAAATCCGCGACCTCGAAACCGCCGACATCTCGATCAAGGCAGCCCAGACCGGCCACCTGGTGCTCTCCACGCTGCACACCAACGATGCGCCGACCACGCTCACGCGGATGCGCAACATGGGCATCGCGCCGTTCAACATCGCGTCGAGCGTGATCCTGATCACTGCCCAGCGCCTCGCGCGGCGCCTGTGCACCGTCTGCAAGCTGCCGGCCGACATCCCGCGCGAAACGCTGCTCGAGGCAGGTTTCAAGGAAGAAGAGCTGGACGGCTCCTGGAAACCGTACCGCCCTGTCGGCTGCTCCGCCTGCAGCAGCGGCTACAAGGGCCGCGTGGGCATCTACCAGGTGATGCCGATCTCGGAAGCCATCCAGGAAATCATCCTGCGCGACGGCAGTGCGCTCGACATCGCCGCGCAGTCGGAAGCCGAGGGCGTGCGTTCGCTGCGCCAGTCGGGCCTGCGCAAGGTCATGCAGGGCCTCACTTCGCTCGAAGAAGTGGTGGCCTGCACCAACGAATAACGAACACACCGAATACCGGAGATCGAATGGCTACAGTGGCATCCTCCCGCACCCAGCCCACACACAAGGAATTTGTCTTCGAATGGGAAGGCAAGGACCGCAACGGCAAGCTGGTACGCGGCGAACTTCGTGCTGCCGGCGAAAACCAGGTGCAGGCCGCGCTGCGCCGCCAGGGCGTGCTCGCCTCCAAGATCAAGAAGCGCCGCATGCGCTCGGGCAAGGCGATCAAGCCGAAGGACATCGCGATCTTCACGCGCCAGCTGGCGACCATGATGAAGGCCGGCGTGCCGCTGATGCAGTCCTTCGATATCGTCGGGCGCGGCAATGCGAATGCGAGCGTGGCCAAGCTGCTCAACGACATCCGCAGCGACGTGGAAACCGGCACCTCGCTGTCGGCCGCCTTCCGCAAGTTTCCGAAGTACTTCGACAACCTCTACTGCAATCTGGTGGAGGCTGGCGAGGCGGCCGGTATTCTGGAAGAACTACTGGACCGGCTGGCCACCTACATGGAGAAGACCGAGGCGATCAAGTCGAAGATCAAGTCGGCTCTGATGTACCCCACTTCCGTGATCGTCGTGGCCTTCGTGGTGGTGGCCATCATCATGATCTTCGTGATCCCGGCGTTCAAAGAGGTATTCACGTCCTTCGGTGCTGACTTGCCTGCGCCTACGCTATTTGTGATGGGCATTAGCGAATTTTTCGTCTCTTATTGGTGGCTCATCTTCGGCGGCCTGGGCGGCGGCATCTACTTCTTTCTGCAGGCTTGGAAACGAAACGAACGCGTACAAAGGACCATGGACCGCCTTCTGCTGAGAATTCCGGTTTTCGGCGTACTGATCGAAAAGTCCTGCGTCGCCCGCTGGACCCGCACTCTGGCCACCATGTTCGCCGCCGGCGTCCCGCTGGTCGAAGCCCTCGACTCCGTGGGCGGCGCCTCCGGCAACACCGTCTACGGCGACGCCACCGCGAAGATCCAGCAGGAAGTCTCCACCGGCACCAGCCTCACGGCGGCCATGACCAACGTCAACCTGTTCCCGTCCATGGTGATCCAGATGACCGCCATCGGCGAGGAATCCGGCTCCATCGACCACATGCTGGGCAAGGCCGCAGACTTCTACGAATCCGAGGTGGACGACATGGTCGCGGGCCTCTCCAGCCTGATGGAGCCGATCATCATCGTGTTCCTCGGCACCATCATCGGCGGCATCGTGGTGTCGATGTACCTGCCCATCTTCAAGCTCGGCCAGGTCGTTTGATGCTGGTTTCGCGGGAATTCGACACCGTCTTCGCCGGTGTCCTGGGGCTATTGATCGGCAGCTTCATGAACGTCGTCATCTACCGCGTGCCGGTGATGATGTATCGCGAATGGCTTGCCGACGCCGTCGCCAATCTCATGTCGTCGAAGGATGCGCCCTCGCTGTGGTCACTGGCCTTCGGGCCGAAGGTCGCGGCGCCCGCCGGGCTGGAGGCCTCCGCCGACAAGGCGGCCGAGGCCGTCGAGAAGCAGCCCCCCTTCGACCTGATGCGCCCCGCGTCGCGCTGCGGCGCCTGCGGCCACGAGATCCGCTGGTACGAGAACATCCCCGTGCTGAGCTATGCCGCGCTGCGCGGACGTTGCTCGTCGTGCAAGACCCCGATCAGCCTTCGCTACCCGTTGGTCGAGCTGATCACCGGTGGCCTGTTCGCCCTGTGCGCCTGGCGTTTCGGCATCACGCCGGCGGGGGCGCTGTGGGCGGCGTTCGGGGCTTTGCTGGTCTGCCAGTTCCTGATCGACTTCGACACGCAGTTCCTGCCCGATTCGCTCAACTACCCGCTGCTCTGGCTCGGCCTGATCGGCGCGGCCATGGGCTGGACCGGCGTTTCGTTGAGCTCGGCCGTCTGGGGCGCGGTGTTCGGCTACCTGAGCCTCTGGCTTGTGTACCATGCCTTTCGCTTGGTCACGGGCAAGGAAGGCATGGGCTATGGAGACTTCAAACTGCTGGCCGCGCTGGGTGCATGGCTCGGGGCGGACTACCTCATCGCGATCATCCTCGTCTCTTCGCTGGTGGGCGCGGTGATCGGCATCTCTTTGCGCATCGCCGGCAAGCTGGCGCACAAGGACATTCCCATCGCCTTCGGCCCCTTCCTGGCCGGCGCGGGCCTCGTCTGCCTCGTGGCGGGCCCCGAAGTCGTGAGGCAGTGGATTCCGTTCGCCTTTCCCCTGGACGCGCTGATGCGCTGACCTCCGCATGGCAGTGCGGCGCATCGGCCTGACGGGCGGCATCGGCAGCGGCAAGAGCACGGTCGCGGGCCTCCTGGTGGCCCAGGGGGCGGTTCTCGTGGACACCGACGCCATCGCGCGCTCCATCGCGCAGCCGGGCGGCATCGCGATGCCGGCCCTGGAAGCCGCCTTCGGCCCGGGCGTCATCGACCCGGCCGGCGGCCTGGACCGTGCCGCGATGCGCCAGATCGTGTTCGCGGACGCCGGCGCCAAGGCCCGGCTCGAATCCATTCTCCACCCCCTGATCGGCGCCGAAACCCAGCGCCAGGCCGCGGCGGCAGGCGAGGATGCCGTCGTCGTGTTCGACGTTCCCCTGCTGGTCGAATCCGGCCGCTGGCGCGCGATCGTCGACCGGGTGCTGGTGGTCGACGCCACCGAGGAAACGCAGCTGAAACGCGTCGTCGCACGCTCGGGCTGGGCGCCCGAAGCGGTAAAGGCGGTGATCGCCCAGCAGGCTCCGCGCCGGGCCCGGCGGGCCGCCGCGGACGCGGTCATTTACAACGAGTCCCTGACCCTGGAGGAACTCGCTCAGCAGGTCCGGGGTTTCTGGGAACGGTGGGCTAAGTCAAGCACGCGATAATTTGGGGTTGACGCCGCGACGGCAAAAAGACGGTCACGTCAAACGGCGCATGCCCAAGCGCCCCTCACGATGCTTTTCAATTCGTACCCCTTCATCTTCGTTTTCTTCCCGCTGGTCCTGATCGGCTTCTTCCTGATCGGTGCGCGCAGCCCCCGGTCGGCGGCCGGGTTCCTGGCACTGGCTTCCCTCTTCTTCTACGGGTGGTGGAGCGTCAAGGCGCTGCCGCTCCTGCTGGGGTCGATCTGCGTCAACTACTGGTTCGGGCTGCGGCTCACGCCCTCCCCCAGCCGGGAGGACAAGTACCGCAAGACGCTGCTGATCATCGCCCTGGTGGTCAACCTGGGGGTGCTGGCGGTCTTCAAGTACGCCAACTTCTTCCTCGAGAACGTCGATGCCGGCCTGGCCGCCGCAGGGCTTCCGCAGATCGACCTGGTCCACATCGTCCTGCCGATCGGCATCTCGTTCTACACCTTCACCCAGATCGCCTTCCTGGTCGACTGCTGGCAGGGCAAGGTGCACGAGCGCAGCTTCATCCATTACGTGCTGTTCGTGACCTACTTCCCGCACCTGATCGCGGGCCCCGTGCTGCATCACGCGCAGATGATGCCGCAGTTCAACAGCCCGGCCACCTACAGGATCAACGCCAACAACATCGCGCTGGGCCTGGGCATCTTCGTCTTCGGCCTGGCCAAGAAGATGCTCATCGCCGACCCGCTGGGCCAGTACGCCGACATGATGTTCAAGGGCGTGCACGAAGGCGTGCTGCCCTCGCTGTACACGGCCTGGTTCGGGGTGCTGGCGTACACGCTGCAGATCTACTTCGACTTCTCGGGCTATTCCGACATGGCCGTGGGCCTCTCGCTGTGCGTGGGCGTGCAACTGCCGCTCAACTTCAGGTCGCCGTACAAGTCGACCAACATGATCGAGTTCTGGCGCCGCTGGCACATCTCGCTGTCGACCTTCCTGCGCGACTACCTCTACGTGCCGCTGGGCGGCAACCGAAAGGGTCCGACGCGGCGCTACATCAACCTGTTCCTGACGATGCTGCTGGGCGGCCTGTGGCACGGCGCCGCCTGGACCTTCGTGCTCTGGGGCGCGCTGCACGGCTTCTACCTGATGGTCAACCACTTCTGGAACGCCAAGGTGCGTCGCGGCAAGACCGAAACCACCTGGTACGGCCGCGTGGCCGGCTGGTTCCTCACCTTCCTGTGCGTGATGATCGCCTGGGTGGTCTTCCGCGCCGACAGCATGTCGGCCGCCATCGAGATCTACAAGGGCATGCTGGGCATGCACGGCGCGCCCGTGTCGGCCTTCAGCGAGTTCCGCGTGCCGTTCCGCAAGCCGGAATTCTTCCAGACGATCCTGGTCGGCCTCGTGATCTGCCTGGCGCTGCCGCCCACCATCACGCTCGACCGCTGGATTCCCGCCGTCGCCGGCCTGGCCGGGCGCCCGCGCCTGCAGCGCCTGGCGACCTGGGCCACCGGCCTGGGCTGCGTCTACCTGTTTGGCCTGTGCGTGTCGAAGTTCGGCAGCTACAGCCCCTTCCTCTATTTCCAGTTCTGACGACATGGAAGACACGAAATCTGCCAGGACCTGGCTTCGCATCTTCGCCGCGGGCTACCTGGTGTGCTGCGCCCTGCTGCTGGTCAGCCTCTTCACGCCCATCCCCTACGGCGACCTGACCCGCATCGGGCGCATCTCCGAGCGCGAATTCGGCTGGCACGAGCCGCCGCCGCCCATCCCGGACGCCGACGTCAAGACCTGGCCCATCAACGAATCCGACATCCTGGTGATCGGCGACAGCTTCTCGGTGCGCTACGCGTGGCAGTCGAAACTGGTGGGCGCGGGCTACAAGGTCACGACCACGCACTGGGACAACCTGGGCGGCGTGCTCTGCGACGACTTCTCGGGCTGGCTCCAGAAGTCGGGTTTCAAGGGCAAGGTCGTGATCGTCGAGAGCATCGAACGGCTGCTGTACGACCGCATCGAGAAATCGCAGTCGTGCAAGACCATGAAGCATGCCTTCAAGCCCACCCCGCCGCCTTTCGAGAACCCGTCCAGGCCGGCCCCGGGCTTCCAGCTCAACTGGGACGCCCAGTTGCTCAGCGGCTGGTTGACATACCAAAACACGAAGGAGATCCTGGCCTCCGACAGTTGGACCAACACGCCCGACCGCTGGGGCCCGCTGATCGACGCCCGCGTGGTGCCCGAGGGCTGCAAGCAGTTCAGCCATCGCGCCTGCAACAAGCTCCTGATGACCGCCGAGGACCGCGTCAATCCGGCGCTGACAGCCGAGTCCGCGAGCTTCATGAAGCGCTTCGAGAGCACTGCAGCACCCTACAAGGTGGTGTGGATGGTCGTGCCGAACAAGACCAGCGTGTATTTGCAACAAAACCATGCCGATGCGTTCCGGGCCGCGTTCAACCCGCAAAATATCGGACCGGACCTGTTCGCGCTGGCCGAGCAGAACCGCTTCAAGATGAAGGATCTTTTCCCTGCCAACGAGACCCACGTGTCGACCCGGGGTTACATTCTTTTCGGGCAGCGTATGCTGGAGGCTGTGCGCGAGGTGTTCCCGCCACCGGCCGCCAAGACGCAATGAGCCCGAACCCGACGTGAAAAACCGATACGCGTGATCCTCTACGAGTACCCCTTCAACGAGCGCATCCGCACGTACCTGCGGCTAGAGCACCTGTTTCGCCGCCTCGGCGAGCTGGTGCCGGCCGAATCCCCCCTGTCCCACCACTACGCCCTGGTCACGATCTTCGAGATCATGGACGTCGCCGCGCGCGCCGACCTCAAGGCCGACGTGCTGCGCGACCTGGACAAGCACAAGAACGTCTTCAACAGCTACCGGGGCAATCCGGCCATCGCCGAGACGGTGCTCGACCAGGTCATCGGCCAGCTCGAAGGCAATTTCGCCTCCCTCAACGGCGTGGCCGGCAAGGCGGGCCAGGCGCTGACCGAGAACGAGTGGCTCATGAGCATCCGCAGCCGCGCCGGCATTCCGGGCGGCACCTGCGAGTTCGACCTGCCCGCCTACTACGCCTGGCAGCACCGCCCGGCCGCCAGCCGCCGCGCCGACCTCGAACGCTGGTCGAACACGCTGTCGCCCCTGGCCTCGTCGATCTACCTGCTGCTCAAGCTGCTGCGCGACGCCGACGTGCCCTACAAGGTGATCGCGGTCAACGGCCAGTTCCAGCAGAACCTGCCCCAGGGCCGCAGCTTCCAGCTGCTGCGCCTGCGCATCGACCCCAAGCTGGGCCTGATCCCCGAAATCAGCGGCAACCGCCTCATGGTCTCGGTGCGCCTGATGCGCCACGACAAGGACGACCGCCTGCACCAGAGCTCGGAAGACGCCCCGTTCGAGCTCACCCTTTGCGCATGACGACCGAGGTGAACAGCAAGGGCGAGCGCATCGTGCGCTGCCCCACTTGCGGCGGCGAGAGCGTCTATGCGCCGAGCAACGCCTACCGGCCCTTCTGCAGCGCGCGCTGCAAAGGCATCGACCTGGGCGCCTGGGCCAGCGAGGAATTCCGCATGCCCGCCGAAGCGCCGCCGGACGACGAGCCTTTCGGCGATCCCAAGATCCAGTAGGTCGGCAGGAAAAGCCGCTTACTTGCCGACGGCGCCTTCATCCAGCAGCGCCGGATCGATGTACGTCGCGAAGCTTCGCGCATAGCGCGGCCGAAGATGGCCGATGTCCTTGTAGGCTGGCGAACCGTCGTCCGGCATGCTGCGGATGCACTCGCCATCCGCGCACAGGCTGGCGAAAGGCTCGATGACCCTGGCGCCATTGGCCTGCGCCACCTGCTTCAGCCGCGCGTTGAACTGCGCCTGGTCCTGCGGCATCGGCGCCTTGAGCTGACCCGACTCCGCCGTCATGCGCCCCAGGCGGCTGCCCTCGATCTGCCGCAGCGGATCGAAATCCATGCCCACCGGATTGCCCAGCACCAGGTAGACCGGCTTGTGCGCCGACAGCCGCTTCAGCACCTCGCCCAGCGAATTGAGCGACTGATCGATGCCGTCGCCGCCGATGAACGGATGCACGGCCTTCCGGTCGTCGACGAAGTAGTTCACCGTCGGGCCGGCACCGGTGAAGTAGCAGCTCCAGCACGCTCCCAGCACGACCGAGTCGATTTCGGGCTTGAGCGCCAGGTCGAGCACTGCGGTGCGCCGCTCGTCGCAGCCGGTGTCGGGGCCGCTGAACAGGCCCGGCACCGGCGGGCACGAGCCCTTGGTCGCGAAGTAGATGGTGCGTGCCTTGTCGGGCTGCGTGCGCACCAGCTCGAGCGCGCGCGGCGCGTACTGCTCGACGTGGCTGTCGCCGATCAGCAGCACGTTGTGCTTGCCGTTGCCAGCGCGGTAGACGAACTGGTTGCCCAGCGCGGCCTCCTCGAAGCCGTCGTAGTAGTTGTCCTCGCGCGTCGCATCGGCCACCGCCTGCAGGGCCGGGCTGTCGTGGCGAGGCATGGGCGTGCCCAGGAAAACAAGAACACCGGCCAGCGCCAGCGCCGCGCCCGCACCCGCCAGCCCGCGCAGGACGGCCTGCGAGAGGTGCAGCTTCACGAAGCGCTCGAGGAAGCGATACGTGGCCCACGCCAGCACGACCGACGCCGCCACCAGCACGATGCGCAGCTGCAGCGGCGGCTCGCTGCCGGTCACGATGCGCGCGTAGGACAGCAGCGGCCAGTGCCAGAGGTACAGCGGATAGCTGATGAGGCCGATCCACACCATCACCCGGTTCGACAGCAGGTACCTGTTGAGCACCCCGCCCGGCCCTGCCGCGATGCAGCTCGCCGCGCCCAGCACCGGCAGCAGCGCCCACCAGCCCGGAAACGCCTTGGTGCTGCGCGTCATGAAGAGGCCGAGCACGATCAGCGCGATGCCGACGATCGACTGCAGGTGCTTCTTCCACGCGCGGGCGGTAGCGGCGCCTTGTGCAACTGACTGCAATTGCATGACCGCCAGCAACCCGCCCGCCATCAGCTCCCACGCGCGCGACAGCGGCGAATAGAAAGCCGCCGCCCGGTGCGCCTGCACCGTCAGCACATTGACCAGGAACGAGATCACGGCCACCGCCAGCACCACGCGCAGCATCGGCCAGCGCCTGCGCCATGCCAGCCCCAGCATCAGCGGCCAGAAGATGTAGAACTGCTCCTCGATGCCCAGCGACCACAGGTGCAGCAGCGGCTTGGTCTCGGCCGAGGCGTCGAAGTAGCCGGCCTCGCCCAGGAAGACGAGGTTGGCGAAGAAGGCGGCGCCGCCCGTGGTCTGCTTGCCCAGCTGCGAGAACTCGCCCGGCAGCAGCACATACCAGCCGAAGGCCAGCGTCGCCAGCAGCACCAGCACCAGCGCCGGGAAGATCCGCCGGATGCGCCGCGCGTAGAAGTCGCGGTAGCTGAAGTCGCCCGCCGCCAGACTCTGCAAAAGGATGGTCGTGATCAGGAAGCCCGAGATCACGAAGAAGATGTCGACCCCGATGAAGCCGCCCGGCAGCAGGCTCGGGAAGGCGTGGTACGCCAGCACCGAGCCCACCGCGATGGCGCGCAGGCCGTCGATGTCCGGGCGGTACTTGGGATGCATGGGCGCTTGCTCTTCTTCGATTTGTCGGTCGGTCGGCTGGCAAACGGCCGCTCAGCGCGACGGCTGCTGCGCCGGGGCGCTGCGCACGGTCCGGTCGAAGTAGCTCGCCTCTTCGCGCGTGTAGCGCGGACGCAGGTGGTCGGCGTCCTTGTACGCGGGCGCGCCGTCGGGCAGCGTGACCAGGCAATGGGCGCCGTCCTTGCACAGCACAGCCATCGCATCGATGGGCTGCGCGCCGCTCGCCTCGGCGATGGCGCGCAGCCTGTCGTTGAGCGCCTTCTGGTCGGCCGGCAGCGGCACCGTCGGCGAGGAGGTCATCGCCTCCATGTGCGTGAGGCGGCTGCCTTCGATCAGGCGCTTGGGCGTGAACTCGGGGCCGCCGGGGTTGTCGAGCAGCAGGAAGACCTTCTTGTGCCGTGCCAGCTCGCGCAGCGTGGCCTCCAGCGAGGCCAGCGAGCGCTCGATGCCGTCGCCGCCCTGGAACGGATGGACCTGGTTGTCGGGGCCGCGGAAGTAGTACTCCAGCGCCCCGTGGCCGACGAAGTAGCAGTTCCAGCAGCCGCCGATCACCACCGAGTCGACCTCGGGCGTCAGGGCATAAGCCAGCATCGCGTCGCGCCGCTCGGCGCAGCCGATGTTCTTGTCGGCCTGCACGCCCGGCACCGCGGGGCAGGCGCCCTGGGTGACGAACCAGGCGGACTTGTCGGGCATCGACAGCGTGCGGGACAGCTCCATGATGCGCGGCGCGTACTGCTGCACGTGGCTGTCGCCCACGAAGAGCACGCGCTTGGGGCCGCTTCCGGTCTTGTAGACCAGCTGCTCGCCGATCTGGTCGAGCTTGAAGCCGGCGTAGTAGTCGGCGTCCAGCGTGGCGTTGGCGACGACCTGCAGCCGGTCGCTGTCGTTGCGGGGGCCGGGCACACCGAAGAAGATCGCGGTGCCCAGCGCGGCAATCAGCACCATGCCACCGCCCAGCGCCTTGAGGATCCCCGTGCCGGGACGGCTTCTCGTGTAGCGTTCGACGAAGCGGTACGTGGCCCATGCCAGCAGTACGGCGGCCACCATCGCGCCCGCGCGGTAGACCGGCGATGGATGCAGAGGATCGGCCTCCACGATGCGCACGAAGGCCAGCAGCGGCCAGTGCCACAGGTACAGCGGATAGCTGATGAGCCCGATCCACACCATCACCCGGTTCGACAGCAGGTACTTGTTGAGCACGCCGTTCGGCCCGGCGGCGATGCAGCTCACCGCGCCCAGCGTAGGCAGCAGCGCCCACCAGCCCGGGAAGGACTTGTTGCTGCGGATCATCACCAGCCCGAGCACGATCAGCCCCACGCCCAGCACCGACTGCAGGTGGCTGCGCCACGCGCTCGGCGCCGGCGGCTTCAGCCGCATGCAGGCCAGGATGCCGCCCACCATCAGCTCCCAGAAACGGGAAGCCGGCGAGTAGAACGACGCCGCCGGCAGCGGATGCACCGTGGTCACGTTCACCAGGAACGAGACCGCCGCCACCGCCAGCACCACGCGCACGATCGGCCAGCCCTTGCGCCAGGCGAGCCCCAGCAGCAGCGGCCAGAAGATGTAGAACTGCTCCTCGATGCCCAGCGACCACAGGTGCAGCAGCGGCTTGGTCTCGGCGGCCGTGTCGAAGTAGCCCGACTCGCCCCAGAACACGAAGTTGGCGACGAAGGCCGCGCCGCCCACGGTCTGCTTGCCGAGCTCGGCGAACTCGTCGGACAGCAGCAGGTACCAGCCCGCGCAGAGCGTGGCGAACAGCACCACGATCAGCGCCGGGAAGATCCGCCGGATGCGCCGCGCGTAGAAGTCGCGGTAGCTGAAGTCGCCCGCCGCGAGGCTCTGGAGAATGATGGTCGTGATCAGGAAGCCCGAGATCACGAAGAAGATGTCGACGCCGACGAAACCGCCCATCAGCGCCGTCGGGAACGCGTGGTAGACCAGTACCGAGCCCACGGCGATTGCCCGCAGGCCGTCGATGTCCGGACGGTACTTGGGATGCATCAAGCGATCAGCTGGCCTGCTGCGCGTCGGCAGGCGCGACCACCGGCGGCGCCACGAACGGCAGGCCGCGCTCTTGCGACAGCCACTGCAGCACCGGGAACGCGCCCGGCAGCACCGGCGCCACGTCCAGCGGCAGCTGCTGCCAGGCCATGCGCTGGCCTTCGCGCATCTCGAATTCGCCGCTCCAGGCCGTGACCTTGCACCAGTGCAGGCGCACCAGCGCGTGCGGGTAGTCGTGCTCGGTCACCTTCCAGACCTCGGCGCCGTCGATGGTGATGCCGAGCTCTTCCTGAAGCTCGCGCCGCAGCGCCTGTTCGACCGTCTCGCCCGCCTCGATCTTGCCGCCGGGAAACTCCCAGAAGCCCGCGTAGGCCTTGCCCTCGGGCCGCGTCGAAAGCAGCAGCGCGCCGTCGGACATGCGGATCAGCACGCCGACCGCGACTTCCGTGTGCTTGCGGGTCTGTTCGCTCACGCCTTGCTCCGCCCCGCGTAGTCGCGCGCGAACTGGTAGGCCACGCGGCCGCTGCGCGAGCCGCGCTCCAGCGCCCACACGAGCGCCTCGGGCCGCGCCGCCGCGATGGTGGCCTCGTCCATGCCGAACGACGAGAGCCACTGGCCCACGATCGTCAGGTATTCGTTCTGGCTGAAGGGATAGAAGCTCACCCAGAGGCCGAAGCGCTCCGACAGCGAGATCTTTTCCTCGATCACCTCGCCGGGGTGGACTTCGCCATCCTCGGTGTGGGTGTACGACAGGTTGTCCTTCATGTACTCGGGCAGCAGGTGGCGCCGGTTGCTGGTCGCGTAGATCAGCACATTGGGCGTCGATGCCGCGATGGAGCCGTCGAGGATCGACTTCAGCGCCTTGTAGCCCGGCTCGCCCTCGTCGAAGCTCAGGTCGTCGCTGAACACGATGAATTTCTCGGGCCGCTGCGACACCACCTCGACGATGTCGGGCAGGTCGGTGAGCTCGGCCTTGTCCACCTCGATCAGGCGCAGCCCTTGCGGCGCGTAGGTCTGCAGGCAGGCGCGAATGAGCGACGACTTGCCCGTGCCGCGCGCGCCCGTCAGCAGCACGTTGTTGGCTGGCTTGCCTTCGACGAACTGCTGCGTGTTGCGCGCGATCTTTTCCTTCTGGACGTCGATTTCCTTCAGCGAATCGAGCGACATCGCCGCCACGTGCTTCACCGGCTCCAGCACGCCGTGGCCCGAGCTGCGGCGGCGGTAGCGCCAGGCGATGGACGCGTTCCAGTCGGCCGGCTCGGCCAGCGGCTGCGGAAGGATCGATTCGATGCGCCCGATGAGCTGTTCGGCTCGCTCGATCAGCCTCTGGAACTGCTCATTCATGACCGGTAATCGGCGTTGATCGTCACGTATTCGTGGCTGAAGTCGCAGGTCCACACCGTCTCGCTGGCATTGCCGCGGCCCAGGCCGATGCGCACCGTGATTTCGCTCTGCTTCATCACGCGCTGGCCGTCTTCCTCGCGGTAGGACGGGTTGCGCCCGCCCTTGACCGCCACATGGACGTCGTCGAGGAACAGGTCGATGCCGGTCTGGTCGAGGTCGGCGATGCCCGCATAGCCCACGGCCGCCAGGATGCGGCCCAGGTTCGGGTCGCTGGCGTAGAAGGCCGTCTTGACCAGCGGCGAGTGCGCCACGGCGTACGCCACCTGCTTGCACTCGGCAGCGTCGCGGCCGCCTTCGACCTGGACGGTGATGAACTTGGTCGCCCCCTCGCCGTCGCGCACGATGGCCTGCGCTAGCTGGCGCGCCACCTCCTGCATCGCGGCCACCAGCGCCTTGCCCTCGGCCGAGTCGAGCGAAGTGATGGTCGCGTGCGCGGCCTTCTGCGTGGCGATGACCACGAACGAGTCGTTCGTCGAGGTGTCGCCGTCGATGGTCACGCGGTTGAACGAGGCATCGGCCAGCTGCCTGGCCAGCGGCTGGATCAGCGAGGGGTCGATCTTCGCGTCCGTCGCCAGGAAGCCCAGCATGGTCGCCATGTTCGGGCGGATCATGCCGGCGCCCTTGCTGATGCCGGTGATGGTGACGGTGGCGCCGCCGACCTGCACCCGTTGGCTGAACGCCTTGGGAATCGTGTCGGTGGTCATGATGCCCTCGGCCGCGCGCGCCCAGTTGTCCTCCCTGGCGTCTGCCAGGGCGGCGGGAAGGCCGGCCTCGATGCGGTCGACGGGCAGCGGCTCCATGATCACGCCGGTGGAGAACGGCAGGATCTGCTCGGGCGAGATCTCCAGCTTGCGCGCCAGCGCGATGCAGGTGGAGCGCGTGCGCATCAGCCCGTCTTCGCCGGTGCCCGCATTGGCATTGCCGGTGTTGATGACCATCGCCCGGATGCCGTGGTTAGCGGCCAGGTGCTCGCGGCAGACCTGCACCGGCGCGGCGCAGAAGCGGTTCTGCGTGAACACGCCGCCGACGGCCGAACCTTCGTCGATCAGCACGACCGTCAGGTCCTTGCGATTGGCCTTGCGCACACCCGCCTCGGCCACGCCGATGCGGACGCCGGGCACCGCGAACAAGGCGGCAGGATCAGGGGCAGACAGGTTCACGGGCATGGCACTTATTCCTTCTTGCGTATCAATTTTTCATCGGCACCGACAAGACGCACTTTTCGTCGCCAGGGATACCGCGGAACCGGCTTTGCCGGGCCGCCGGTATCGCCCCCGGCGAGGGGCTGGCGGCCACACGAAGTGCGGCAAGCCTGGGGGGAGCATGTCTACTTCAGGTCAACTTGCCGTGGCACTGCTTGTACTTCTTGCCGCTGCCGCAGGGGCACGGGTCGTTGCGACCGACGCGGGCGAAGGCGGCAGCCTCCGCGCCGAGCGCGCCCAGCCCGGCGGCCGCGATGCGGCGCTGGTTTTCCTCGTCGACGCGCACCTCGACTTCGCCCGTCTCGGTCGGTGCCGAGTAGGTGATGTTCGAGACGTTCTCGCCGCGGCTTTCCATCGCTTCGGCGGCCTGTTCGAGTTGCTCGCTCGACTGCACGCGCACCGTCATGAGCTGGCGCGTGACTTCGTTCTTGACCGAATCGAGCAACTGGCCGAAGAGCTCGAAGGCTTCGCGCTTGTATTCCTGCTTGGGCTGCTTCTGCGCGTAGCCGCGCAGGTGGATGCCCTGGCGCAGGTAGTCGAGCGAGGCCAGGTGTTCGCGCCAGTGGGTGTCGATGCTCTGCAGCAGCACCATGCGCTCGAACTGGGTGAAGTTCTCCTGGCCGATCAGCGCGACCTTGGCGTCGAAGGTCTCGTTGGCGTTCTTGAGCACCTTCTCGACGATGTCCTCGTCGGCGATGGCCTCGGAAGCCTCGACTTCCTTCTTGAGCGGCATGTCGATGCCCCACTCGTTGAAGAGGCTCTTCTCCAGGCCGTCCAGATCCCATTGCTCTTCCACCGACTCGGCCGGTACGTACTGGCGCACGAGGTCGGTGAAGCAGCCTTCGCGCAGCGCCGCGATCTGCGCCGTCAGGTCGGCCGCGTCGAGGATGTCGTTGCGCTGCTGGTAGATCACCTTGCGCTGGTCGTTCGACACGTCGTCGTACTCGAGCAGCTGCTTGCGGATGTCGAAGTTGCGCGCCTCGACCTTGCGCTGCGCGCTCTCGATGCTGCGCGTGACGATGCCGGCCTCGATGGCCTCGCCGTCGGGCATCTTCAGGCGGTCCATGATCGCCTTCACGCGGTCGCCCGCGAAGATGCGCATCAGCGGATCGTCCAGGCTCAGGTAGAAGCGCGAGGAGCCGGGGTCGCCCTGGCGGCCCGAGCGGCCGCGCAGCTGGTTGTCGATGCGGCGCGACTCGTGGCGTTCGGTGGCGATGATGCGCAGGCCCCCGAGCGACTTCACGAACTCGTGGTCCTTGGTCCACTCGGCGCGGATGTGGGCGATGTCGGCCTGCCTGGCCGCCTCGTCGCGGCCTTCGTCGTTCTCGATGGCCTCGATCATCTTCTCGATGTTGCCGCCCAGCACGATGTCGGTGCCGCGGCCGGCCATGTTGGTCGCGATGGTGATCATCTTCGTGCGGCCGGCCTGCGCCACGATGTCGGCCTCGCGCGCATGCTGCTTGGCGTTGAGCACCTGGTGCGGCAGGCCCGCCTGGGTGAGCAGGCCGTCGATGATCTCGGAGTTCTCGATGGACGAGGTGCCCACCAGCACCGGCTGGCCGCGCTCGTAGCACTCGCGGATGTCCTGGATGGCCGCCTCGTACTTCTCGCGCGTGGTCTTGTAGACGCGGTCGAGCTGGTCCTCGCGCTTGCTCGTGCGGTTCGGCGGGATGATGACGGTCTCGAGGCCGTAGATTTCCTGGAACTCGTAGGCCTCGGTGTCGGCCGTGCCGGTCATGCCGGCGAGCTTGGAATACAGGCGGAAGTAATTCTGGAAGGTGATGGAGGCCAGCGTCTGGTTCTCGGCCTGGATCTCCACGCCTTCCTTGGCTTCCACGGCCTGGTGCAGGCCGTCGCTCCAGCGGCGCCCGCTCATCAGGCGGCCGGTGAACTCGTCGACGATCACCACTTCGCCCTGCTGCACCACGTAGTGCTGGTCGCGGTGGTAGAGGTGACGGGCGCGCAGCGCCGCGTTCAGGTGGTGCATCAGCGTGATGTTGGCCGGGTCGTAGAGCGACGCGCCCTCGGGCAGCAGCTTGAATTCGCTCAGCAGGCGCTCGGCGTTCTCGTGGCCGTCCTCGGTGAGGAACACCTGGTGCGTCTTCTCGTCGACCGTGAAGTCGCCGGGCACCGTGACGCCTTCGCCGGTGCGCGGGTCGGCTTCGCCTTCCTGCTTCTTGAGCAGCGGCACCACCTTGTTGATGGCCAGATACAGGTCGGTGTGATCTTCGGCCTGGCCGCTGATGATCAGCGGCGTGCGGGCCTCGTCGATCAGGATGGAGTCCACCTCGTCGACGATTGCGTAGTTCAGCCCGCGCTGGACCCGGTCGCCCGGCTCGTAGACCATGTTGTCGCGCAGGTAGTCGAAGCCGTACTCGTTGTTCGTGCCGTAGGTGATGTCGCTGCGGTAGGCCTGCTGCTTCTCCTCGCGTGGCATCTGCGGCAGGTTGATGCCCACCGTCAGGCCGAGGAAGTTGTAGAGGCGGCCCATCCAGGTCGCGTCGCGGTTGGCGAGGTAGTCGTTCACCGTGACCACGTGCACGCCCTTGCCGGACAGCGCGTTCAGGTACACCGGCAGCGTGGCGGTCAGCGTCTTGCCTTCGCCGGTGCGCATTTCGGAGATCTTGCCGTTGTGCAGCGCCATGCCGCCGAGCAGCTGGACGTCGAAGTGGCGCATCTTCATGACGCGCTTGGAACCCTCGCGCACCGTGGCGAAGGCTTCGGGCAGCAGGGCGTCGAGGGTTTCGCCCTTGGCGATGCGGTCCTTGAATTCCTGGGTCTTGGCGCGCAGTGCGTCGTCGCTGAGCTTCTCGAACTCGGGTTCGAGCGCATTGATGCGTTCCACCGTCTTGCGATACTGCTTGAGCAGCCGGTCGTTGCGACTGCCGAAAATCTGGGTCAGGAAGTTGGTTGCCATGGGTGGAGATGGGCGGGCGCCTGATGAGATACGGCAGGCACTTCGACCGGATTCCCTAAGATATGGTGAAAGCAGTTGGGCGCGCTTTCCATGAAAGCAAGCAGCCTTTTTCCGGCGCAATCGCCGGCAAACCGGGCATTTTAGCTGTCTTGTTTCTAACCCCTGGATTACCGATGTATCGCCGACTTCCCCCCGCCATTTCGCTGCAGCAGGCTGCGGAAGGCGCCCCGACGCTGGGCAGCCTGATGGCGCGCGCGCGCGACACCACGGAGCGGCTCAAGGCGGTGGAAGGGCTGATCCCGCCGGCCATGCGCGCGGCCGTGCAGGCCGGTCCGGCCGAGGGCGACGTCTGGTGCCTGCTGGTCAAGGGCAGCGCCGCGGCAGCCAAGCTGCGCCAGCTCTCGCCGATGCTCGTGACCCGGCTCAAGAACCGGGGCTGGGACGTGGCGACGATACGGATCAAGGTGCACACGGGGCGCTGACTGCCTCGGCCCTGCCGGTTGTTTTGATTTTTTGTCTGGAAATAGATAATATTTCCAGATGACATTCTTCGCCGCGGCCGCCGACGCCCAACTCCTGCTTCTCGACAAGAACCAGGTCGACGCCCTCCTCTCCCCCGATGAAGTGCTCGGGGCCGTGCGCGAAGCCTTCATGTTGCACAGCGAACGCGAGGGCCGCGTGTTCCCGGTGGTGCGCGAACCTCTCGGCACCGGCGGCGTGTTCGGCATCAAGTCCGGCGACGTGCAGGCCCAGGGGCTGCTCGGCTTCAAGGCCGCCGGCTTCTGGCCGGCCAACCGGCAGCGCGGCGGCGAGCCCCATCAGGCCACCATCATGCTGATCGACCCGGCGACAGGGCGGCCGCTGTGCGTCATCGACGGCAACACGGTGACCACCGCGCGCACCGGCGCGGCCGGCGGGCTGGGCCTGCAGCTGCTCGCACGGCCCGACAGTGAGCGGCTGTGCATCTTCGGCACCGGCGTACAAGCGCGGATCCAGCTCGACTTCGCGCTTCGGCTCATCCCCTCGCTGCACGAGGCTCTCTATATAAGTGCGAGCGGCGAATGCAATGCCGCCTTCGAAGCGCACTTCAGCGGCCGCTGCGACATTGCACCAGCCACGGACCGCAACGCCGCCGTGGCCGGCAGCGACATCGTGATCACCGCCACGCCGGGCGGCGGCGCGCTGTTCGATCTCGATGCCGTGCAGCCCGGCACGCACCTGAACTGCGTAGGCGCCGACACCCGCGGCAAGCGGGAGCTGCCGGAAGGCCTGCTGGCACGCGCGCGCCTGTTCGTCGACGACCGCACGCAGGCCCGGCAGATCGGCGAAACGCAATGGGCGCCCGACACCGAATGCATGGAGCTGGGCGACCTGCTCAGCGGCAAGACTGCCTTCGGGCGCGCCCCGAAAGACATCACCGTCTTCGACATGACGGGCCTCGCGCTGCAGGACCTCACCGTCGCACGCCTTCTTCATGCGCGCGCTGCCGAGACCCGAACAGGCACGCGCATCGCCTGGCCCTGGTAGCGCTGCTCGAAAGGCAGGGCGCAATGCCACGCCGCTTGC
Organism: Variovorax sp. 350MFTsu5.1; assembly: GCF_048302515.1. Taxonomy (NCBI): domain Bacteria; kingdom Pseudomonadati; phylum Pseudomonadota; class Betaproteobacteria; order Burkholderiales; family Comamonadaceae; genus Variovorax; species Variovorax sp. 350MFTsu5.1. The sequence goes on from NZ_CP157620.1 coordinate 5,489,351, forward strand.
CTCGCATCTGAAAAGCGTGATTTTTTGTTGCGGACGGAGGAACATTTCGGCCCTTGGGCGCCGACTCCCTCCTGGCATTTTTCGTCATCAATGCGCCGCATGACTGTTTTGGCCGCGAGATTCTTCTGAAGAGAAAAATCGAAATCGCGGACTTCTTCTCGCCCAAAAAGCAAAAGTCGCAATCCGCAAATAATTCAATCCCGGAGGAATGCTATTAATTGACATCAATGGTCATTGTCTGAGTCAATTTCCAATCGATACATTCCGCAACCTTGAAGTCTTGGCGGAGCTTGCAACGCACCTCTGCGCGACTTTCATCGTCGAATAAACACAGAGAGGTTGGAATGATTTCACCCGAGCCCTGCGGCTAGCTCGCGCACCGCCACTTGCCTGCCTGAACCGCGCCCGCGCGCAGCCCATTGGCAAGGCCGATTTCCCGAAGTTGGGAAATCCATCTTTCACCCCCGCGAACCGAACGACGCCCGATCCCGGCAAGGGAATCAGGCCGTCTCGTCACGCGCATCGAATCCGCATTTCTTTTTCAGAAGATCGATTTCAAAGAAAATCCATGAGCAATTCCTACAGAAACACCCGCCGCGGCCACATCGGCTTCAGGCTGTCAGCCGTGACCGCAGTTCTCGCGAGCGGGCTCCAGCTCTCGCCGCTCACAGCAAGTGCATCGACCTACGCTCCGGCCAACTGCAACAGCTCGAGCACGGCAACCATCGGCCGAGTGACCGTCACCGGAACGAACAGCATGCCGGTCGACGGGACCGGTCCCTGGTCCAACATCACCGGCTGCAACTCGAGCGGCAACAACCTGGACGGCGTGACGGTGTACGGCAGCTACTCGCAGGGCACGGGTGACGGGGCCACCGCCGTCGGGTTCTCCAGTACCGCCGGCAAATGGGCCACCGCGGCCGGGCTTTCGAGCAGCGCCTCGGGAACCGGGAGTGCCGCCTTCGGCTACGACGCACAGGCACAGGGGCTGAACTCGGCCGCAATCGGCGCGGCGTCCAGTGCAGCCGGCCAGGGTGCCGTGGCCCTTGGCAGCGGCGCCTCCGCGAAGTACGACAACTCCGCCGCCATCGGCGCCGGCAGCACCACCGCCGACTCGCTGGCAAACCTGCAGGGTGCGCCCGCCTACACGCCGGCCGCGGGAACCGCGGTCGCAGCTGCAACGGCGGCTGGCGAAGTGTCGGTGGGCAGCGGCGGCAGTGAGCGCAGGCTCACCAATGTCGCCGCCGGCGGCTCTGCGACCGACGCGGTCAACGTCAGCCAGCTCTCGACCGCCACCGCTTCGCTGTCCACCAGCCTGGACACGGCCAACGGAACCATCGCCAGCCTGTCCACCTCCACCGCCGCCGGCATCGGCAGCCTGTCGACCGGCCTCAATACGGCCAATGGCGCCCTCGCCAGCCTGTCCACGTCCACTGCGGCAGGCATCGGAAGCCTCTCCACAGGCCTGTCCACCGCCAACGGCAACCTTCGCAGCCTGAGCACGTCGGTCAGCACCATCTACAACACGGGTACCAAGTACTTCCACACCAGGTCGACGGCGGGCGACTCAATGGCCAGCGGCGACAGTTCCGTTGCGATCGGCCCGCAATCGGAGGCCAGCGGCTCCAGCTCCCTTGCGGCCGGCACAGGCGCCAAGGCAGCAGCCAACAACGCGTTGGCCGTGGGCTCCTACGCCCTCGCGACAGGCGCGAACGCGATCGCCATCGGCACCGGCGCGCTGGCCACGGGCTCGCAGGCCATCGGCGCGAGTTCGCGCGCAGGCGGAGGCGGCACCGCTCTCGGCGACAACGCCGATGCCGGTGGAACGTCGCTGAGCCAGTCGCCGCGGATCGCCAAGGGCACCGCCATCGGCTTCGGCGCGGTGGTGCAGCAGAGCGAGGGCGTGGCGCTGGGCGCCGGCTCGGTGGCCGCCACCGCTGCCGGCGTGGCCGGATACGTGCCTCGCAACACATCAGCGCAGCAACAGGCCGCCGTCAAGGCCACCGCCAGCACACAGGCAGCCGCTTCGGTCGGCGACGCAGCCAGCGGCCGCTTCCGCCAGATCACCGGCGTGGCGGCCGGCACGGCGGACAGCGACGCGGCGAACGTAGCGCAGCTCAAGGCATCCGAAGCCGCCTCCCGGGCCAGCAGTGCGCAATACACGACCCGCGCCGATGGCTCCGTCGACTATAGCCAGATCGTGCTGGGCAACGGTCAGGCGCCGGGCGGCACGCGCATCTCCAACGTTGCGCCGGGCGTGCAACCCATGGACGCCGTCAACGTGAACCAGCTCAACCAGGTGCGCAGCCAGGTCGCCGACGTGGCACGCATCGCCTACACGGGCACGGCGATGGCCATGGCCATGTCGGGCACCTACCTGCCCACGCTCGCCCCGGGCGAGAAGACCGTGGGCGTCGGGGTGGGCAGCTACAAGGGCTACAGCGCCGTGGCGCTGACCTTCAAGGCGCTTGCCGGCGACGGAGGAATGTCGTGGGGCGCGGGCATTTCGACCAACGGCAGGGAATGGGGCGTGAACGCCGGCGTGGGCTGGAAGTGGAAATAAGGGAAATAGGGGCTCAGAGGAAATAGAGCCGATCAGGGAGCGAGCCGGCAACGAATCGGCAAGCAAGAGGATGGCCCCCATGCCGCGCGGCGTGGGGGCCATTTTTTTGAGCAGGCCCGCTATGCGACGGCCGCGTCCGCGAAGAGCCCGGTCATGAACTGCGTCGACTTCAGCCCGGTACCCGTCAGCAGCGCCACGGTCGTCTCCGTGCTCCTGATGTCGCCGCGCTGCGCCAGCACGTCGATGGCCGCGGCGGCCGATGCGGAAGTCGGCTCGGGGTAAAGGCCGCAGGCCGCGAGCCGGCGCACCGCCGCCGCGATCTGCTCCTCGGTCAGCGCCACGGTCCTGCCATTCGTCTCGCGCAGGGCCTGGATGATTTCCACCAGCCGCACCGGCCGCTTGATCGCCGTGCCCTCGGCGATGGTCGGCTGCACGGCGCGCTCCACGAGCGTGTCGACGCCAGCGGTGAAGCTCGCGTCGATCGGCGAACAGTTCAGCGGCTGCGCAACGAAGATGCGCGGCAACTTCCTGATCTGCCCCGCCGCCAGCAGCTCCTTGAAGCCGATCCAGCAGCCGAGCACGTTGCTGCCCGCGCCGGTCGGAATCACGACGTTGTCCGGCGCCACGAAGCCCAGGTCTTCCCACAGCTCGTAGGCCAGCGTCTTCGTGCCCTGCAGGAAGAACGGATGCCAGTTGTGGCTCGCGTAGAAGATCGATTCCGACTGCCGCACCGCCTCGTGTTCCGACTCCTCGCGCGGCCCCGGCACCAGTTGCACCTCGGCGCCGAAGGCGCGGATCTGCGCCACCTTCGGCGCGGGCGTGTAGCTCGGCGCGAGCACCTTCACGCGCATGCCGGCCGCGGCGCCCGCGGCGGCGATGGCCGCGCCGCCGTTGCCCGAGCTGTCTTCCAGCACCGCATCGACGCCGATCTGGCGCAGGAAGGACATCATCACCGCCGCGCCACGGTCCTTGAAGCTGCAGGTCGGGTTGAACCACTCCAGCTTGAAGTGCGGCTCGAAGTCGCCCCAGCGCTTCTGCACCAGCGGCGTGCAGCCTTCGCCCATGCTCGCGGGCCTGTCGATGGCCACGGGCAGCGCCGCGCGGTAACGCCACAGCGAGCGCGTACGCGAATCGATGTCGTCGCGCCCGATGCCCGGCAGCGGCGTGACCAGCATCGGGTTGCCGTCGTCCGAGCGCCAGCGGCGTTCGGACAGCTCGTGGCGCCGGCCGGTGCGGGGATCGACGTAGCGTGCGCGTTCTGTCATTCGTGGCTCCTGGATCAACAATCTGAACAAACTGGATAATACATCCAACACTGTACTTTTTGTATAAATCAGATTGTTCGTCCAGAGCTGGATACATTCCCCGGTATGAAGAAGAAGCCGAACAAGCAGCTGCTCGACATGCTCAGCAACATCGCCGAGGGCCTGGGCCAGACCTTCGCGCCCTTCTGCGAGGTGGTGGTGCACGACCTGAGCAACCCCAGGAACGCGATCCACGCGATCGAGAACGGCCTGAGCGGCCGAGACGTCGGCGATTCGGTCACCGAACTGGGCCTCGCGCGCATCCGCGATCCGGAGTTCCCGGCGGTGATCGCGAACTACGCCAACACCTTTCCCGACGGGCGCAAGGTCAAGAGCACTTCCATCGGCATCAAGGACGAGAGCGGCGAGTACGTGGCCGCGCTGTGCCTGAACGTCGACCTCACGCTGTTCCAGAGCTTCCAGGGCGCGATCTCGCAGTTCACGCGCATCGACGACAGGGACGTGCACGAGCACCTCGAAGCCGGCGGCGGCAGCCATTCAGACCGCATCCACGCGCGCATCGACGAGTTCGCCGCCGCGCGCGCGACCACGCCGCGCTCGCTGAAGCCGGCCGACCGCAAGCAGCTGGTGCAGGAGCTGAAGAAGGCCGGCATGCTCGAAGTCCGCCGCGGCGCCGAGATCGCGGCGGCGCACATGGGCGTGTCGCGCGCCACCGTCTACAGCGACGCGAAGTAGCCCTGCCGGGGCTTACTGCGGCTGCAGCCCGATCTCGTGCGCGGCCTTCTGCCAGCGCTCCGCCTCCGAGCGCAGGAAGGCGCGCAGCTCGGCCGGCGTCGACCCCTTCATCTGCACGCCGAGCACCGAAAGCCGCTCCTTCACCGACGGATGCTCCAGCGCGGCAATGGCCTCGCGGCGCAGCTTTTCGATCACGTCCAGCGGCGTGGTGGCCGGCGCCACCAGGGCCCACCACTGGTCGATCTCCAGGCCCCTGAGGCCGTTCTCGGCGAGCGCCGGCACGTTCTGCAGGCCGGGCAGGCTCACCCGCTGCGTGCTCGTCACCAGCAGCGGCCGGATGCGGTTGGCGCCCAGCAGGCTGGAGCCGCTGGCCAACGTCGCGAAATGCCCCGCCACCGTGCCCGCCGCCACGTCGGTGAGCGCAGGCGCCGAACCACGATACGGAACCATGTTGAACGGGATCTTCGTGCGGCTCGCGAGCAGCTCTCCCGCGAGGTGGCTCACCGTGCCCGCGCCGCTGTGCGCGATGGCAGGCGGCGAGCCCTTGGCGGCGGCAGCCGCAGCGGTCTTCAGGAAGGTCTTGAAGTCCTTGCTGTCGTCGCCCATGCCCGCGAAGAACACCAGCGGCGAGGTGCCGATCATGGTCACCGGCGTGAAGTCGCGCAGCAGGTCGTAGGGCAGCTTCGCCGTCACCGCCGGCGCGATGGCGTGCGGGAGCTCGACGATGGCAAGCGTGTAGCCGTCGGGCGCGGCCTTGGCCACGGCGTCGGTGCCGATCATGCCGGCGGCGCCGGGCCGGTTGTCCACGATCACCGGGCTGCCGATGGTCTGGCTCATGCGCTGCGCCATGGCGCGGGCAATGGCGTCGGTGCTGCCCCCGGCCGCCCACGGCACGACCAGCTTCACCGGCTTGTCGGGGTAGGCAGCCCACGCGGGGCTGACAAAAGAGGCGAGCAGGGCTGCAGAGCCGGAGGCCGCGAAGGCCCGGCGATTCATCGTCGGCATGTTGGATTCCTGGAAAGTTAAACCGGGCGGTCCGGCCAGCTCGGATCGCCGGTCGCGTTGGCCGTCAGCATCAGCACCACGTGCGCGTCCGCAGCGATGGAGTTGCTTTCTCGCAGTTGGCGCAGCGCGGCAAGGCCGCCGGCCGCGCACAGCTCGGCACTCACGCCGGCTGCGGTGAGCACGCGGCGTGCGGCTCGGGCTTCGTCGTCGTTCACCACCACGGCGCCGCCGCCGGTGGCGGTGGCTGCCTGCCACTGCAGGTAGGTGACGGTGGCACCCGCGGTGGAGAACTGCGCCGTGTGGCCCGGGTAGCTGCCGTTGATGGCGCCACCCGCGAACACGCGGGCCAGGCGCGGGAACGGCTCGACCAGCCAGAGCTTCGGCAGGCGCGCGATGCGCCCGGCTGCCAGCAGGTCGCGAAAGCCCGCGTAGATGCCCCACGCGAGGTCGCCGCGCGCGGTGGGGATCACGACGTGGTCGGGCAGGCCGCCCTCGTTCACGCACTCCAGCGCGATCGGCTTGTAGCCCTCGATCGCCAGCGGCGCGCTGCCCAGCGCGGGCAGGCGGTAGTTGGTGAGCGCGAAATAGCCGGGGTGCTGCGAGCGCTCGCGCACGAAGGCCCAGCGGCCGGCGTTGTCGGAGAACACGTAGCGCCGCGCGCCCAGCGCGTCGAGCTGCCGCGCGTAGGTGGCCGGCATGCCCTCGTAGGTCGCGACCTCGCAGCCCAGGCCCGCGGCCCATGCGTAGTGCGCCGCCGAGACGGCCGCGTTGCCGGAAGAGGCCAGCACCAGCGTGTGGGCGTCGAAGTCGAGCGCCTGCGCCACGCCCACCGCGGTCATGCGGTCCTTGTGCGAGCCGGTGGGGTTGCACGACTCGTCCTTGATCGACAGGCGTGACACGCCGAACTGCTGCGCCAGCCCGGGCATGTCCTGCAGCGGCGTCTGCCCTTCGCCCAGCGCGAAGCTGGAGGTGTAGGGCATGGGCATCAGCTCCGTGCTGTCGGGCAGGTAGCTGGCGCGCAACGCCACGTGAATGCCCTCGCGCCTGCATGCCGGGCAGCCGTCGTTCGTCAGCGTGACCGGGTAGAGCGCATCGCATCGCAGGCATTGCAGCCCGCGCAGGTTCGGGTTGCGCACGGGCTTGGGCGTGCGGTCGCGGACCAGCCCGGGGGGATGGCCCGGGGACGAAGGATGGCTCAGCGGATCCATCGGGGGAACGGCGAACTTGAAATCCAGAACGGGCGATGTCGTCACGGGGGTCTGCGCTTGATGAAGTTGTGACTAAATCTTATGCAATCGGAAATAAAATTACGCAGCCTCAGATACTCAACCGATAACAGAACTTATCGATGCGATTCGGCGAAATCGAAACGTTCCGGGCACTCATGCGCAGCAGTTCCACGCGCAAGGCCGCCGCGCTGCTGCACGTGACGCAGCCCGCCATCAGCCAGTCGCTCAAGCGCCTGGAGACCCAGGCCGGCATGCTGCTGTTCCAGCGCATCGGCGGGCGGCTGGTGCCCACGCCCGAGGCGCGCGCGCTGTGGGTGGAGGTGGAACGGGTCTTCATCGGCATGGACGCCATCGAGCACCGGGTGCGCAGCCTGCGCGACTTCGGCGTGAGCCAGCTCGAGCTCAGCTGCTTTCCGGCCTACGGCCTGGGCTTCATGCCGCGCGCGCTGGCGCGGCTGAAGGCGCACCGCGGCGCGAGCCCGTGGCCGCAGGTGTCGCTGCAGGTGCTGAGCTCGAAGGACGTGCGCGACCGCGTGGCCATGGGCATCTCCGACTTCGGGCTGATGGCCGACGAGCTCTCGCTCGAAGGCATCGACCATTCCACCTTCTCGCGCTTTCCCGGCGTGGTGGTGATGCCGCCCAACCACGCGCTGGCGCGCTTCAAGACCATCAAGCCCGAGCAGCTCGCAGAGGCGCCGTTTCTCTCGCTCAACCCCGAAGACCCCTCGCACCAGCGGCTCGAGGCTGCGCTGGCGCCGCACGGCGTGGCGCTGCGCGTGCTGGTGCAGACGCCCTACGCCGCCAGCGTGTGCGAGATGGCGCTGCGCGGCCTGGGCGTGGGGCTGGTCAACCCGATCACCGCGCTCGACTACGCGGAGCGCGGGCTGGTGGTGCGGCGGTTCTCGGTCGACGTGTACTTCACCTGCCTGCTGGCGCTGCCGGCGGGCAAGGTGCTTTCGGCCACCGCGCGCGACTTCATCTCGCTCATGCGCCAGCAGCTGGCCGAGGACGAGAAGCGCATCCAGCGCCACCTGCGCTAGGGCCGGCTCACTTCCAGCTGAACTCGTGGTTCAGCCCGATCACGAAGCCGCGCACGCCCTGCGGCCCGGTGCGCGATGCGCTCACGTCCACGCTGATCAGCGGCGTGATGCTGAAGCGCCCGCCCACGCGCGATGTCCAGGCGTTCGAGGCGCGGTTGCGCTCGGCGATGAGCGACACCGTGTCGTTCAAAGCCCACTCCACGCCGACGCCGCCGCGCGGCGTGCGCGCCCCGGTTCCGGTCGCCCAGTCGGCGCCGACGTTCGCGTGGATCTGCAGGCTGTCCAGCGGCCGCCAGGTGACGGGAACGACGAACTGCCCGCCCGCGCGGCCGCCGCGCTTGAAGTCGAACACAGCGCCCATCGACACGGCTGCGCTGAAAGGTGCGTCGGCCGCCTGTCCGTAGAAATTCCACTTGAGCTGCGGCCCGCCGGTGACCGAATGGACGCCGCCCACCGAGGTTCGGTCGAGGTTCAGGCCCAGTTCCACAGGCCCGACGCGGCAGGCCGGCCCGAAGTGGAAGCCCGTGACGGGCTCGACGCCGGTGCGGCCCCACCAGGTCTCGTACTGGCACTGGCCCGGGTCGAGCGTGCTGGCGTCGTCCACATCGAAATGCCCTGCCGCCTGTGCAACGGGAGCTGCGAGCAGCCCCGCTCCAAGGCAGGAGGCCGCGAGCATCCAGCCGCGCGATGGCGGTCGGGTCGTTGTTCTGCTGTGGCTGGTGTTCTTCATCGCTCGCGTCCCCGGGGCCTCGAACCATTCTAGGGACGCGGAAAGCAGGCGCCGTGACACGGCACCACGCGGTGAGTACCCTTCAGATCTCGAACTGGGGCTGCAGCTCGCGGATGCGCTTGATGGCCACGCCCGCCGCCGCGGTGCGAGTCTCCACGCCCAGCTTCACGTACACCCGCTCCAGGTGCTTCTTTGCCGTGGCGGGGCTGCTGCCGAGGATCTCGCCGATGTCCTTGTTGGTCTTGCCCTTGACCACCCAGTACAGCACCTCGGCCTCGCGCGCCGTGAGCTTGAGGCTCAGGCTCATGGCCTCGATGACCGCCGTGTCGGACACCTCGCGCATGATGATCATCCACTCGTCGCCGTCGTCGTCGCCGCCGGTCTGCTGGTGCAGCCGCAGCGTGAGGCTGCCGGCTCCCTGCACGATCGACAGCGCCGGCGGCTCGATGCCGCGCTCGCGCGCATCGGGCGTGTGGCTGCGCAGCCATTCGAGCACCGCCGGCGGCGTCTCGGGCGCGCGCGTGTCGCAGTAGCGCAGCAGCAGATCGCGCGCGAGCGCCGTCTGCCAGATGAGCTTGCCTTCGGGCAGGCGCACCGTGATGCTGGCGTAGCCGAAGGCGTCGAGCGCGTTTCGCGCCTGGCCGGCCTGCCGCGCGTCCTGCCTCGCGCGGCGCGCGCCCTGCAGGTGCACGTTCATGCGCGCCAGCACTTCCTTCGGCTTGATGGGCTTGGTGACGTAGTCGACGCCGCCCGCCTCCAGCGCGGCCACCAGGTGCTCGGTCTCGGTGAGCCCCGTCATGAACACGATGGGAATGTGCGCCGTCGCGGCATCGGCCTTGAGCCGCCGCGCGACCTCGAAGCCGTCGATGCCCGGCATCATCGCGTCGAGCAGCACGATGTCGGGCTTGGCCTGCACGGCGCGCTGCAGCGCCTGCTCCCCGTTGGTGGCGATGAGCACGGTGTAGCCCGATTCGTCGAGCGCATCGTGCAGCACCGCGAGGTTGTCGGGCACGTCGTCGACGATCAGCACGAGGTCGCTGTTGGCGCCCTGCTGTTCGCGCAGGGTCCTGGCGAGCGATGAGGTTTCCATGGCTGCGGATGGCTTCGTGGTCATGCTGCGCTTTCGACGGCCTCGGCCAGCGCGCGGCTCATGACTTCGAACTGGAACTGGCGGGCGAGCGTGCGCTGCGCTTCGGTCCATGCCGCGCACTCGGGCTGCGCGGCGTCGATGTCGTCGAGCTGGTTCATGATGCCCCGGAAGTAGCCCAGGCCGACGGCCTCCTCCAGCGCGCGCAGGCGGGCCAGCGAAGGCGCCAGCATCGCGCGCGGCTCGGCGATGGCGGCGGGCTTTGCGGCGGTCTCGGTCCAACGCAGCCCGAGCCGGCGTTCGAGCCAGTCGAGCAGCTCGGTGTGGCGCACGGGCTTGACGAAGAAATCTTCCGGCGCAATGCCCACGTCGTTGTCCAGCCCCTTGTCGAAGGCGTTGGCCGAGACGATGGCCACGGCAGCCTCGGTCAGGCCCAGCTTGCGCGCGCGGCGGATGGTCTCCCAGCCATCGATGCCGGGCATCGCCAGGTCGACGAACATCGCATCCGGCCGGTAGCCGGCGGCAACGAGGTCGAGCGCGTCGTGCCCGCTGGCCGCGCTGCGCAGCTCGAAACCCAGCGGCGCGAGCAGATGGCCGAGCAGGTCGCGGTCGGCTTCCTCGTTGTCGACCACCAGCAGGCGTCGGCGCGGCCCCTCGTAGCCGCGCCGCGCGCGCGGAACGGGTAGCGCGCGTCCCGCGCCGGCCGCCGCGTCATGCACGCGCGGCAGAAACAGCCGCACGCAGAAGAGCGATCCCACGCCCGGCGTGCTGCTCACCTTCATCTCGCCGCCCATCAGGTCGGTAAGCATCTTGGCGATGGTGAGCCCCAGCCCCGCGCCCGGCGCGGCTGCCGTGCCCGTGGCGTTGCCTCGCGCGAAGGGCTCGAAGATGCGCTCGATGTCCCCGGCCGGCATGCCCGGGCCCGTGTCCTCGATCTCGATGGAGGCGAACTCGCGCGCATAGGCCAGCCGCAGCGTGACCTGCCCCGCGGCCGTGAACTTGATCGCGTTGCCCAGCAGGTTGATGAGGATCTGGCACACGCGCTTCTCGTCGGCGCGCACCACCTCGGGCAGCTGCCCCGCTGCCTCGAAGCGGAACTGCAGGCCCTTCTCGGCCGCCTGCAGCTCGAACATGTCGGCCAGCTCGCGCAGCGTGTCGGCGAAGCGCATCGGCCGCGCGTGCAGCGTGAGCTTGCCGGCCTCGATGTGCGCGATGGCCAGCGTGCCCTCGATGAGCGAGAGCAGGTGCTCCCCGCCGCGCTTGATGACCGCCACCGCCTGTTGCCGGTGTGGCGGCACCGAGTGGTCTTCACCCATGAGCTGCGCGTAGCCCAGGATGCTGTTGAGCGGCGTGCGCAGCTCGTGGCTGATGGCGCTGATGTAGCGGCTCTTGGCCTGGTTGGCCTGGTCGGCGGCCTGCTTGGCCTGCTCTGCGATCTCGCGCGCTTCGTCGGCAGCCTGCTTGGCAGCCTGCAGCGCGCGGTCGGTCTCGCGATGCAGTTCGATCTCGCGCATCAGCAGGTGGGTCTGGCGGTTGGATTCCTCCTGCGCCACCTTGCGGCTCTGGTGCGCCAGCACCAGCCACCACGCGACGATGCCCGCGATGACCAGCAGCGCCATGTACGCCTTCAGGAAGCCCGAGCGCAGCGACAGCTTCTGCAGCCCCGCCAGCGCGGCCGTCACTTCCGATTCGGCAGCCAGCTCCAGCGCGCCCTCGGCGAGAGCGCGCAGCTCCTGCTGGTAGAGCACGCCGAACACCACCGCCAGCAGCGGCACGATCACCAGCATCAGCAGCAGGAAGTGCCCCAGCCCCGTGTCCAGGTAGCGCCAGCTGCGCCGCGGCAGCAGCCAGCGCAGCACCGCCGACCACTGCGACGACAGGCTCGCGTGCGGCTTGCACAGGTCGCCGCAGCGCGCGTCCAGCGTGCAGCACAGCGAGCAGATCGGGCCCTGGTAGGCGGGGCAGTGAGCCATGTCCGGCCCCTCGTACTCGCGCTCGCAGATCACGCAGTGCTGCACCTTCAGGCGCTGGTAGCTGCCCTCGTGCTCGACCCTGGCCCAGCGCACCACGCCGGCCCCGGAGGACGCCGCGCCACGCGCCAGGTAGTACTTGCCGCCGGTCGCCCAGGCCAGCAGCGGCGAGGCCACCAGCGCGGTGCCCAGCGCGATCAGCGCCGAAAAAGCCTGCGCCAGCGGCCCGAACACGCCCAGGTGCGCGGTGATCGACAGCCCCGAGGCCAGCGCCATCGCGCCCACGCCCACCGGGTTGATGTCCCACAGGTGCGCGCGCTTGAACTCGATGCCCGGCGGCGAGAGGCCCAGCGGCTTGTTGATGACCAGGTCGGCCACCACCGCCATCATCCAGGCGATGGCGATGTTGGCGAACAGGCCCAGCACGTCGCCCAGCGCCTCGAACACGTTCATCTCCATCAGCATGAAGGCGATGAGCGCGTTGAACACCACCCACACCACCCGCCCCGGGTGACTGTGTGCCACGCGCGAGAAGAAGTTGCTCCAGGCCAGCGAGCCCGCATAGGCGTTGGTCACGTTGATCTTGAGCTGCGAGATCACCACGAACAGCGCCGTGGCCGCCACCGCCCAGCCGTAGTGCGGAAACACGTACTCGTAGGCCGCCAGGTACATCTGGTTGGGGTCGACCGCCCGGTCGGCCGGCACCATGTGCGTGAGCGCCAGGTAGGCCAGCAGCGCGCCGCCCAGCATCTTGAGCACACCCAGCACCACCCAGCCCGGGCCGCCGGCCAGCACCCCGGCCCACCAGCGCCGCGCCGTGGCCGCCGTGCGCGCGGGCATGAAGCGCAGGTAGTCGGCCTGCTCACCCATCTGGGTGATGAGCGCGATACCTACCGTGAGGGCTGCGCCAAACAGGTGCAGATCGAAGCCCTTCGTGCCCGAGCGCACGCCGTTGTAGTGCACGATGCCCGCAAACGCACCAGGATCGCGCACAAGCACATACGCGAAGGGCACCACCAGCATCAGCAGCCACAGCGGCTGGGTCCACAGCTGCAGCCGGCTGATGGCCGACACCCCGTGCGTGACCAGCGGAATCACCACCAGCGCGCACACCAGGTAGCCCCAGACCGGCGGAATGCCCAGCGCCAGCTCCAGCGCATAGGCCATCACCGCCGCCTCCAGCGCGAAGAAGATGAAGGTGAAGCTCGCGTAGATCAGCGAGGTGAGCGTGGAGCCGATGTAGCCGAAGCCGGCGCCGCGCGTGAGCAGGTCCATGTCCACGCCGTAGCGCGCCGCGTACACGCTGATCGGCACGCCCGCCAGGAAAATGATGAGCCCGGTCGCCAGGATCGCCCAGAAGGCATTGGCGAAGCCGTACTGCACCAGCAGCGTGGCGCCCACCGCCTCCAGGATCAGGAACGAGGCCGCCCCGAACGCCGTGTTGGCCACCCGCCATTCGGACCATTTGCGGAAGCGCTGCGGCGTGTAGCGCAGGGCGTAGTCCTCCAGCGTCTCGCTGGCCACCCAGCTGTTGTAGTCGCGCCGCACCTTGACGATGCGCTGCGGGGCGTCGTCGGGGGTGGCGGTCGTGGCTTCAGGGTTCACACCGTTTCGGTGCATCTTCCGTGCCATCCATACGGCTTTTGGCGGACAAGGCACGACTGTTGCAAAGAAGCCGGCTTGCCCATAATGGCCGCCTCCTCCCGCCACCCGATGCCGATCCCATGGAACTGACCCCGCGCGAAAAAGACAAGCTGCTGATCTTCACCGCGGCACTCCTGGCCGAACGCCGCAAGGCCCGCGGCCTCAAGCTCAACTACCCCGAAGCCGTCGCCCTGATCTCCGCCGCCGTCATGGAAGGCGCGCGCGACGGCAAGAGCGTCGCCGAACTCATGAGCGAAGGGCGCAGCGTGCTCACCCGCGCCGACGTGATGGACGGCATCGCCGAGATGATTCCCGACATCCAGGTCGAAGCGACCTTCCCCGACGGCACCAAGCTGGTCACCGTCCATCAGCCCATCGTCTGACATTCGAAGAACAAGAGAAAGAACAGAAGGACTTTTCCATGCGCCACAGCACCTCCAAGACCCTTGCCCTGATCGCCCTCCTGCTGCCCTTGGCCGCCAGCGCCCACACCGGTGTCGACGGCGGCCTGCACCACGGCTTCGTCACCGGCTTCATGCACCCGCTGACCGGCGCCGACCACCTCGCGGCGATGATCGCGGTCGGCCTGTGGAGCGCGCTGGCCGCGCGCCGCGCCTGGCCCGACCTGCTCTGGGCGCCGCTGGCCTTCGCCGGCATGCTGCTCGCGGGCGCGCTGGCGGGGCTGGCCGGCGTGCAGCTGCCGGCGGTCGAGCCGATGATCGCGGCCTCGCTGCTGGTGCTGGGCCTGCTGGTGGTCACGCGCGTGCGCCTGCCGGCCGTGGCGGCGATGGTGGTGGTGGGCGTATTCGCCGTCTTCCACGGCGTGGCGCACGGCTACGAGCTGGCGAGCGAAGAAGGCGCCGCCCTCACGCTGGCCGGCATGGTCTGCGCGACCGTGCTGCTGCACGCCATCGGCATCGCATTCGGCTGGGCGCTGCGCCATGCCAACGCATGGCTGCCGCGCGTGGCCGGTGCCGCGGTCGTCGGCCTGGGCGCAACGCTGCTGGCGCAGGCCATCTGAGGCGGCCGGCATGATCCCCGGAGAACTCTTCACCGACGAGGGCGAGCACACGCTCAACCCCGGCCGCCGCACCCTCACGCTGGTGGTGCAGAACACCGCCGACCGGCCGATCCAGGTCGGCTCGCACTACCACTTCGCCGAGACCAACGGCGCGCTCGGCTTCGACCGCGAGGCCGCGCGCGGCATGCGGCTGAACATTGCCTCGGGCGCCGCCGTGCGCTTCGAGCCGGGCCAGCAGCGCACGGTCGAGCTGGTCGACTTTTCGGGCGATCGCATCGTCTACGGCTTTCGCGGCCTGGTTCAAGGAAAGCTCTGATGGCGACCATTTCAAGGCGTGCCTACGCCGAAATCTTCGGCCCCACGGTGGGCGACCGCGTTCGTCTCGCGGACACCGAGCTGGTCATCGAGGTCGAGGCCGACTACACGCTGCGCGCCGGCGGCTACGGCGAAGAGGTGAAGTTCGGCGGCGGCAAGACGATCCGCGACGGCATGGCGCAATCGCAGCGCACCCGGGCGCAGGGCGCGGTCGACACGGTGCTGACCAACGCGCTCATCCTCGACCACTGGGGCATCGTGAAGGCCGACATCGGCCTGAAGGACGGCCGCATCGCCGCCATCGGCAAGGCCGGCAACCCCGACGTGCAACCGGGCGTGGACATCGTCATCGGACCGGGCACCGAGATCATCAGCTGCGAGGGCAACATCGTCACCGCCGGCGGCATCGACAGCCACATCCACTTCATCTGCCCGCAGCAGATCGAGGAGGCGCTCTCCTCCGGCGTGACCACCATGCTCGGCGGCGGCACCGGCCCCGCCACCGGCACCTTCGCCACCACCTCCACGCCCGGCCCCTGGCACATCGAGCGCATGCTGCAGGCGGCCGACGCCTTCCCGATGAACCTGGGCTTCCTGGGCAAGGGCAATGCCAGCCTGCCGCACGCGCTGCACGAGCAGATCGAGGCCGGCGTCATCGGCCTGAAGCTGCACGAAGACTGGGGCACCACGCCCGCGGCCATCAGCAACTGCATGGACGTGGCCGACGCCACCGACACGCAGGTGGCCATCCACAGCGACACGCTCAACGAATCGGGCTTCGTCGAGAACACCATCGCCGCCGTGGGCGGGCGCGGCATCTGCGCCTTCCACACCGAAGGCGCGGGCGGCGGCCATGCGCCCGACATCCTGCGCGTGGTGGGCGAGGGCAACTTCCTGCCGTCCTCCACCAACCCCACGATGCCCTATACCGTGAACACGCTCGACGAGCACGTCGACATGCTCATGGTGTGCCACCACCTCGACGCCGGCATCGCCGAGGACCTGGCCTTCGCCGAGTCGCGCATCCGCAAGGAGACCATCGCCGCCGAGGACGTGCTGCACGACCTGGGCGCGATCAGCATGTTCAGCTCCGACAGCCAGGCCATGGGCCGCGTCGGCGAGGTGGTCATCCGCACCTGGCAGACCGCGCACAAGATGAAGCTGCAGCGCGGCACCCTGCCCGAGGACAGCGCGCGCAACGACAACTTCCGCGCGAAGCGTTACGTCGCCAAGTACACGATCAACCCGGCCATCGCGCACGGCATCGCGCACGAGGTGGGCTCGCTCGAAGTCGGCAAGTGGGCCGACATCGTGATCTGGAAGCCGGCCTTCTTCGGCGTGAAGCCCTTCACCATCATCAAGGGCGGCAGCATCGCGCTGGCGGCCATGGGCGACCCCAACGCATCGATCCCGACGCCGCAGCCGGTGCACTACCGCCAGATGTTCGGCGCCTACGGCGGATCGCTCGCGAGGAGTTCGCTCACCTTCGTCTCGCAGGCCGGCCTGGCCGCTGGCATCGGCGAGCGCTACGGCCTGAAGAAGCAGTTGAGCGCGGTGAAGAACATCCGCAACGTGCGCAAGAAGGACCTAGTCCACAACGACTACACGCCGAAGATGGAGATCGACGCGCAGACCTACGCGGTGCGCGCCGACGGCAACCTGCTGACCTGCGAGCCGGCGAAGCTGCTGCCGATGGCGCAGCGGTATTTCCTGTTCTGAAGCCCTGGGGAACGCGGCTGCTTGACAGGCTGCGTATCCTCGAAGGTATTCATCCAGCCAGCGGGCGCCCTCCGGAGCGCTCCATTTGCACCATGCTCACCGCCAACAAACTCATGCCCCGGGGCCGCGGCCTCGCGCCCGTGCTGCTCAAGCGTGCCGCCACCATCGAACTCGACTGGGACGTGCGCCAGAAGAGCCGCTTCGACGCCACCGACTCGCAGGGCCGCCAGATCGGCGTGTTCCTGCCGCGCGGCACGCTCGTGCGTGGCGGCGACGTGCTGGTGGCCGAGGACGGCTCGCTGGTGCGCGTGATCGCGGCGCCGCAGCCGGTGCTTCGCATCACGCACTGCACCGCCCACGGCACGCCCTTCGATCTGACGCGCGCGGCCTACCACCTGGGCAACCGGCACGTGCCCATCGAGCTGAAGCCCGACCACCTGAAGATCGAGCCCGACCACGTGCTGGCCGACATGCTGCGCTCCATGCACCTGATCGTCGTGGCGGTGGAAGAAGCCTTCGAGCCCGAGGGCGGCGCGTATGGATCGCACGAGCATTCGCATGGCCATGGCCACAGCCACGACCACGGGCATTCGCACGATCACGGTCACCCGCATGCCCACGGCAGCGGCCCGAAGCCGCTGGTGCTCGCGCCGGAGTTGTTGGACGACCACGATGGCCACGGCCACGGCCACGATCACGGCCACGGGCATCACGGTCACTCCCACTGACGACGTGTCCGCCCAAAGCCTCCTGCAGCTGATCTGGCTCGCCTCGCCCGCGCTGCCGGTCGGCGGCTTCTCGTACTCCGAGGGCGTCGAAGCCGCCGTCGAATGGGCCGGCATCGACACCGAACCGCGCGCGGCCGAGTGGATCTCCGACCAGCTGCACCTGAGCTTCGCGCGCGGCGACCTCGCCGTCTGCGCGCAGGCCATCGCGGCCTGGAGCGCCGGCGACGTGCCGCGCATTCGAGAGCTCAACCGCTGGGTGATGACCACCCGCGAGTCGGCCGAGTTCCTGCTGCAGACAGAGCAGATGGGCCGCTCCTTCGTCGAATGGCTGAAGCTGCACCACGCCGATACGGCGGAAGTCTTTGCCGACCTGGGTGCGAGCTACCCCGTCGCATTCGCCTTCGCCGCCAGCCGCGCGGGCGCCACGGCGCACGACGGCTGCCTGGCCTTCGCCTTCGGCTGGGCCGAGAACATGGTCGCCGCCGCGGTCAAGGCCGTGCCGCTGGGCCAGAGCGCGGGCCAGCGCATCCTGGGCCGGCTGGCGCAGGAGATTCCCGATGCCGTGACCCGCGCGATGGCCTTGGGCGACAACGAGCGCCAGGCCTTCGCGCCCCTGCTGGCGGTGCTGTCGGCTCGCCACGAAACACAATATTCCCGCCTCTTCCGAAGCTGAACCGAGCACCATCCTCATGACCTCCGCCCTGCACCACATTCCCAAACGCACCAAGAGACTTCCGCCCCTGCGCGTGGGCATCGGCGGCCCGGTCGGCTCCGGCAAGACCACCCTGCTCGAGATGCTCTGCAAGGCGATGCGCGACAAGTACGACCTGATCGCGATCACCAACGACATCTACACGAAGGAAGACCAGCGCCTGCTGACGGTGGCCGGCGCGCTGCCGGCCGAGCGCATCATGGGCGTGGAGACGGGCGGCTGCCCGCACACGGCGATCCGCGAAGACGCCTCGATCAACCTCGAGGCCATCGACCGCATGCTGGAAGACTTTCCGGACGCCGACGTGGTGTTCGTCGAATCGGGCGGCGACAACCTCGCGGCCACCTTCAGCCCCGAGCTGTCGGACCTCACCATCTACGTGATTGACGTGGCGGCCGGCGAGAAGATCCCGCGCAAGGGCGGCCCCGGCATCACCAAGAGCGACCTCTTCGTGATCAACAAGACCGACCTCGCGCCCTACGTGGGCGCCAATCTCGACGTGATGGAGCAGGACACGCAGCGCATGCGCCGCCAGCGGCCCTACGTGATGACGAACCTCAAGACGCTCTCGGGCGTGGCCGACGTGGTCGCGTTCATCGAGCAGAAGGGCATGCTGGCCGCAGCGGCCTGAGGTCCAAGGGCCCGAGGCATGGCACCCGCCGCCTCGGCAGCGGTCAGGGCAGCCCGAGATAGATCCGCAGGTCGTCCCTGTGCGTGCCGGCCGATGCCACGGCGGTGCGCAGCCTGGCCTCGCTCACGCCGAACCAGCGGGTCCAGTAGTCGACCTCCTTCAGGTCGGTGACGTCGATGCGTTCGTCGTCTTGCGGAATGCGGATCTCGCTGTCATCGGGCATCGTCGTCTCCTGGGCAATGAGTGAAATGTCTGGGGTTGAACGAAAGAAAGAAGGAAGCAGAAGCCGCAGTCTCTTTGCCGCGCACCGCGCGCCAACCGGACAGTTCCGACACGGCGTGCAGGACAACGCCTCTGCCTCGCACCACCCGTACCGCAATGTGCAAAGGGATCGCCGCCGACATGGGCTTGGCCTCCCGGCTGGCGCGGCGCGCATGCATTTTCAAACGCTCCATGATGGAATGAGTGTCCGCATGTTTCATGGAGAACGACGATGGAGCCGAACGCCAGCGGCCCCCTCAGCACCGGCGTACCAGGCCTGAACGATGTGCTGGGAGGAGGCCTGGAACCCAACCGCCTCTACCTGCTGGAAGGCATGCCCGGCGCGGGCAAGACCACCATTGCCCTGCAGTTCCTGCTGGAGGGCGTGAGCGCGGGCGAGTCGGTGCTCTACGTCACGCTGTCGGAAACCGAAACCGAACTGCGCGGCGTGGCCGCCTCGCACGGATGGGATCTCTCGGCGATCCACATCCGCGAGATGCTGCCCACCCAGGATGCGCTGCAGCCCGAAGAGCAATACACCATGTTTCACCCGTCCGAGATGGAGCTCAGCGAGACCACGCTGCGCATCCTCGGCGACGTGGAAACGCTCAAGCCTTCGCGCGTGGTGTTCGATTCGCTGTCCGAGCTGCGCCTGCTCTCGGGCAACTCGCTGCGCTACCGGCGCCAGATCCTGGCGCTCAAGCAGTTCTTCGCGGGACGCCAGTGCACCGTGGTGCTTCTGGACGACATGACGGCCACCGAGCACGACCTGCAGGTGCAGAGCATCGCGCACGCGGTGCTGCGGCTGGAGCAGTCCAATTCCGACTACGGCGCGGCTCGCCGCCGCCTGCTGGTTGTGAAGTACCGCGGCCAGTCGTTCCGCGGCGGCTACCACGACTACAAGATCGAGCGCGGCGGCCTGCATGTATTTCCGCGGCTGGTGGCGGCCGAGCATTCGCGCGAAATGATGCTGACCAAGCTGCCCAGCGGCATCGACAAGCTCGACGCACTGCTCGGCGGCGGCCTCGAGAAAGGCACGAGCACGCTCTTCGTCGGCGCTCCGGGCACCGGCAAGTCGTCGCTGGCGGTGCAGTTCGCCATCGCGGCAGCGCAGCGGGGCGAGAGCTCCGCGCTCTTCATCTTCGACGAAAGCATCAATACGCTGCGCACGCGCTGCATGGGGCTGGGCATGGAGATCGAGCCGCACCTTGCATCGGGCCTGATCCGCATCAAGCAGATCGACCCGGCCGAGCTCTCGCCCGGCGAGCTGGTGCACGAGATCAGGCTCGCGGTCACGCGGCATTCGGCGGCGGTGGTGGTGATCGACAGCCTCAACGGCTACCTCAACGCGATGCCGGACGAGCGCTTCCTGATCGTGCACCTGCATGAGCTGCTCACCTACCTCGGCCAGTCCGGCGTGGCGACGCTGCTGGTGGGCGCCCAGCACGGGCTCGTCGGCATGCAGATGCAGACACCGGTGGACGCCAGCTACCTCGCCGACGCGGTCGTGCTGCTGCGCTACTTCGAATCCGATGGCGAGGTGCACCAGGCGATCTCGGTGCTCAAGAAGCGCGGTGGCGTGCACGAGCGTTCGATCCGCGCCTTCTCGATGGACCACAACGGGCTCAACGTGGGCGAGCCGTTGCGCCGCTTCAGGGGCATCCTGACGGGGGTGCCCGTACCGATCGACGGCGTGTCGGCCGTTCCACCGTGACGAACACCGACGCCCCCGACGCCTCTCCCGTGCACACGCAGCTGCGCGTGCTGCTGCGCACAGCCACGTCGAAGGATGCGGCAATGACTACCGCCGTGCTGAAGCAGGCCGGCATCGAATCGCTTGCGTGCCCCTCGCTGCGCGACCTGCTGCAGGAAGTTCCGCATGGCGCGGGCGCGCTGCTGGTGTCGGAGGAAATGCTCTCTGGGACCGGCGCAGCGGAACTGGCCGATGCGGTCTCGGCTCAGCCGCCATGGTCCGACCTGCCTGTGCTGATACTTGCCCGGCAGGGGGCCGACTCGCGTGCCATCGGCGTCGCCATGGACGGCATGGCCAACGTCACGGTGCTGGAGCGGCCCATGCGCGTGGCCTCGCTGGTGAGCGCAGTGCGCAGCGCACTGCGCGCGCGCCGCCGGCAGTACGAACTGCGCCGGATCCTCGACGACCTGGGCGAAGCCGACAAGCGCAAGACCGAGTTCCTCGCCACCCTGGCGCACGAGCTGCGCAACCCGCTCGCGCCATTGAGCACCGCGCTGGCCATCCTCAAGCGCAAGGCCCCCACGCCCGAGGCGGCACTGCCCTACTACGAGCTCATGGGCCGCCAGGTGGAGCACATGGTGCGCCTGGTGAACGACCTGATGGAGGTCTCGCGCATCACCCGCGGCAAGATCGAGCTGCAGCTCGCCGAGCTGACGCTGGCGCAGGTGATCCGCGACGCGGTCGAACTGAGCCGGCCGTTGATGGAAGCCCGCAAGCACAACCTCGCGCTGAACATGCCCGATGCCTCGCTGGCGGTCGAAGGCGACAGCGTGCGACTCACGCAGGTGTTCGCCAACCTGCTGAACAACGCCGCCAAGTACACGCCCGAGGGCGGAACCGTCGAGGTGTTCCTCGAGCAGGGGGACCACGGCGATGCCGTGGTGCGCGTGAAGGACAGCGGCACGGGCATTCCCTCAGCCATGCTCGACGCGATCTTCGACATGTTCGTGCAGGTGAGCGACACGGCGCGCGCCGCGCAGGGCGGGCTCGGAATCGGCCTCACGCTGGTGAAGAGCCTGGTGGAGCTGCACGGCGGCTCGGTCGACGCGAGGAGCGCAGGCATCGGCCACGGCAGCGAGTTCGTCGTGTCGCTGCCGCTGCTAGGCCGCGGCGTGAAGGCCGGTACGCGGCCCGGCGTTGACGCGGAGGCCGCCGCCGCGCGGCAGCGCATCCTGGTGGTCGACGACAACCGCGACGCGGCGGAATCGCTCGCGGCGCTGCTGGACCTGCTGGGCGCCCAGACGGCCATCGCCTTCGGCGGCATGGAGGCGCTGCGCGCGGCGGAAGACTTCGGCCCGACGCTCGGCATCCTGGACATCGGCATGCCGGGCATGGACGGTTGCGAACTGGCGCGCCGGCTTCGCGCGCACCCGCGTCACCGGCACATGGGGCTGATCGCGCTCACCGGCTGGGGCCAGCCCGGCGACCGGGCCCGCATCGCGCAGGCCGGCTTCGATCATCATCTGCTGAAGCCGGTGAACGAGGATGCGCTCTCGGCCGCGCTGCGCGACCTGGGGCAGCGCCGGCGCAGCTGACGAAACAGCGGCACAGGCGAAGCTGCCCGAAAGCCGCGCTCAGAGCTCGCTGCCGTCGCGCAGCTGCCGCGCCTTGTAGACCAGCCGCACGCTCGCCCTGCGCGGATCGCCGGCCTGCTGCTGCACGTAGATGTCGGTGTCGTTGCTCGCCCATGCGGCGTACGCGCTGCCGGGGTCGCGCGACGCCAGCTCGTTGCCGAAAACGCCCCGGCCCCACTGCACCAGCGCCGCGAAGGCCGCCGAGCCGCCGTCGGGCGTGGATTGGGCCGAGGCCACGTACTCGACGCGCCGCAGTTCCGAGGCCGCGAAGAAGAAGGTCGGCTCGAACAGCAGGCCGGCCATCTCCACAGGCGCCGCGCGCCACGAGCCGACGAGCCCGCCGCCCAGGCGCTGCGGCCTCGGCACGCGCTCGGCGGCGGGCAGCGCGGCCTGCAGTTCCTCGGCCGACATGCCCAGCCGCACGCCGGGCGGCAGGGCCTGCGCGTGCAGGGCGCCTGCGGCGAGAAGGGTCGCGCTCAGGGCGAGCGAGCGAAGAAGGATCGAGAAGGAAGGAAGTCGCACGTCGGGCATCGGACAGAGGAAAGGCGGCGGCAGCGTGGGACCGCAAGTATCGCGCGGAGTTCCGACCAGCCGCCTTCCCCCTGCCCGTCAGTCCTCGACGAAGGCCTCTTCGCGCTTGGCCTTCACCGAAGGCAGCAGCACCACGATCAGCAGCAGCGCGGCGGCGACCAGCAGGCCCGCCGACAGCGGCCGCATCACGAACACGCTCCAGTCACCGCGCGACAGCAGCAGCGCCCGGCGCAGGTTCTCTTCCATCATCGGCCCGAGGATGAAGCCCAGCAGCAGCGGCGCGGGCTCGCACTTCAGCTTGAGGAACAGGTAGCCCACGATGCCGAAGATCGCCACCATCCACACGTCGAAGGTGTTGTTGTTCTCCGAGTAGACGCCCACCGCGCAGAACAGCACGATCGACGGGAAGAGCCACTTGTAGGGAATGGTCAGCAGCTTGATCCAGATACCGATCATCGGCAGGTTCAGCACGATCAGCATCAGGTTGCCGATCCACATCGAGGCGATCAGGCCCCAGAAGAGCTCCGGGTTGCTGGTCATCACCTGCGGGCCCGGCTGGATGTTGTGGATGGTCATGGCCCCGACCATCAGCGCCATCACTGCATTGGGCGGAATGCCCAGCGTCAGCAGCGGAATGAAGGAAGTCTGCGCACCAGCGTTGTTGGCCGACTCGGGGCCCGCCACGCCGCGGATGTTCCCCTTGCCGAAGGCTATCTCGCCCTGCTTGAGCTTGATCTTCTTCTCGATGGTGTAGGCCGCGAAGGCCGACAGCAGCGCGCCGCCGCCGGGCAGGATGCCCAATGCCGAGCCCAGCGCCGTGCCGCGCAGCACCGCTGGCGTCATGTCCTTGAAGTCCTGCTTGGTGGGCCACAGGCCCTTCACCTTGGCGGTGAACACTTCGCGCTCATGCTCGGGCACGGCCAGGTTGGCGATGATCTCGCCGTAGCCGAACACGCCCATCGCAATGGCGATGAAGCCGATACCGTCGGTGAGTTCCGGGATGTCGAAGCTGTAGCGCGCCACGCCCGAGTTCACGTCGGTGCCGACGAGGCCGAGCGCGAGACCCAGCAGGATCATCGTGATGGCCTTCAGCAGCGAACCCGAGGCCAGCACCACGGCACCGATCAGGCCCAGGATCATCAGCGAGAAGTACTCGGCGGGGCCGAACTTGAAGGCCAGCTCGGTCAGCGGCGGCGCGAAGGCGGCCAGGATCAGCGTGCCCACGCAGCCAGCGAAGAACGAGCCCAGGCCGGCAGCGGCGAGCGCCGGGCCGGCCCTCCCCTTGCGCGCCATCTGGTAGCCGTCGATCACTGTCACCACCGACGAGGATTCGCCCGGCAGGTTGACCAGAATGGCCGTGGTGGAGCCACCGTACTGCGCACCGTAGTAGATGCCGGCCAGCATGATGAGAGCCGACACCGGCGGCAGCGCATAGGTGGCCGGCAGCAGCATCGCAATGGTCGCCACGGGGCCGATGCCTGGCAGCACGCCGATCAGCGTGCCCAGCAAACAGCCCACGAAGGCATAGACGAGGTTCTGCGCCGTGAAGGCGACGCCGAAGCCGATCGAGAGATTGGTGATCAGGTCCATTTTTCTTGTCTTGTTCTTGTGTCTTGTTCTTGTGTCTTCTTTGCCGCGGATCAGCCCGAGATGAAGGTCGGCCACACCTGGAACTGCAGCTTCAGCGCGACCACGAAGGCCAGGTAGCTGCCGAGCGCGAGGATGGTGGCGAGGATGGTCACGCCCTTCCAGCCGAAGTTGTCGCCCGCGAGGCTGGCGATGAAGGTGAGTGCGTAGATGGCGACGATGAGTCCCATCGACGGCAGCCCGATGCTCGGCAGGCCGCCCAGCAGCACGCCGAACATCAGGTTCGCGCCGATGATGAAGACCAGAGGCTTCCATGCGATGCGCCCGATGGGCTCGCCGTCTTCCGTCTCCACGGCCAGCGCCTTGAGCGTGATGAGCACGCCCATCAGCGCGATGAGGATGCCCACGATCAGGGGAAAGTAGCCCGGCCCCATGCGGGCGCCGGTGCCGACGTTGTATGTGGTGGCGCCCCATGCGAAGGCCACGCCGAAGGCGCTGAAGAGCACGCCCGAGCAGAAGTCTCTCTGACTCTTGATTCTCACCGTTGATGTCTCCTGGAAGGAACTGCGTTGATCCGCACGGTATGTGCGCTCGGTCGATCCTAGGAATTCACGGCCCCGCTGTGCATGAACAGAACATTGCCATCCGGCAATGTCGGGAACGAAGGCGCCCGCTCAGCCGTCCGCCATCGGCAGGTCGATGCATGCGCGCAGGCCCGGTTTCGCGTCCGCGAAATCGAGCCGCCCGCCATGCAGCGCCACCACCGCCAGCACGCTCGCAAGGCCCAGCCCGTGGCCCGGCACGCTGCGGTCGAGCCGGTGGAAGCGCACGCCGATGCGTTCGTGCTCGGCCTGCGGAATGCCCGGCCCGTCGTCCTGCACGAAGAGCTGCGCCCTGCCGTCCACCGTGTGCGTGCCTATGCGCACCGTGGCGCCGGTGCCGGCGTACTTCAGCGCGTTGTCGAGCAGGTTGGCGGCCGCGCCAGCCAGCAGGTCGCGGTCGCCCAGGGCCACGGCCATGTCGGCGGGCTCGCGCAGCAGCGCGATGCCGCGCAGCTCGGCCACGGCCTCGTAGAGCTCCGCCACGTCGTCGGCGATGACGTGCAGCGCCACCGGGGCGAACTGCTGCCGCCGCGCGCCGGCCTCCACCTCGGCGATCTGCAGCAGCTTCTCGAACACCACGGCCAGCTCCTCCAGTTCGCGGATGGCGGTGCTCACGGCCTCGCGCTGCGGGTCGCCCGCATCGAGCCCTGCTTCCACCGCGCGCAGCCGCACCAGCACGCGCGTGAGCGGGGTGCGCAGGTTGTGCGCGATGGTGTTGGAGACGTGGCGCACGCCGTCCATTAGCGACTGGATGCGGTCGAGCATCGCGTTGATGTCGTGCTCCAGCAGCGCGAACTCGTCTTCCTCGCCCGAAGGCTCCACGCGCTCCTGCAGCTCGCCCTCGGCGATGCGCGCGGCAGTGCGACGCACCGCGCCCACGCTGCGCTCCAGCTCCTGGCGGAAAACGAAGGTGCCGCCGATCAGCAGCAGCACTGCCACGATGCCCGCCGCCGCGCTGGCGCTGGCCACGAGCGATTCGATGGACTCCTGGTCGCGCAGGTCGTGCCCCACCACCAGCATGCCGCCATCGGCCAGCGGGCGCATCACCAGGTACGCGATGACGGTCTGGCCCGTGCGCACCACGCGGCGGTGCACGCCGTCGCCCGCATCGGGGGCCTGCGATGGCATCTGGTCGAGGTTGCCCGCGAGCTTGCGGCCTTCGCGGTCGGTCAGCAGGTAGATCTCGTTGTCGGAGTTGCGGCCGTCCGAGAGCGCGTTCGCGATCTCCCCGGCCACGCCGTCGGCGCCGCGCGCGTCGTAGCGCACCATCAGCTGCTGCATGCTCGCGGCCACCTGCCGCACCATGCGCTGCTGCAGCACACCCACCGTCTGCATGTAGACGATGGCCAGCGCCGCCAGCATGGTGATCGCCACCAGCAGCCCGTAGTAGAAGGCGAGCCGGAAGCCGACCGAGCGCCATAGCCGGCGCAGAGCCGCGGTCATTGCGGCGCTGCCAGCGTGTAGCCCACGCCGCGCACGGTGTGGATCAGCGTGGGGGCGCCGCCCGCGTCGAGCTTGCCGCGCAGCCGGCTGACCTGCACGTCGATCACGTTGGTCTGCGGATCGAACTGGTAGTCCCACACCGCCTCCAGCAGCATGGTGCGCGTGACCACCTGGCCCGGATGCATCATGAGATAGGCCAGCAGCCTGAACTCGCGCGGCTGCAGCGCGATGGCCCGGCCGCCGCGCTCGACATGGCGGCGCGCGAGGTCGAGCGTGAGGTCGGCGATCTGCAGCATGCGTATCTCGGGCCCGGTGCGGGAGCGCCGTACCAGCGCTTCGGCGCGCGCTGCAAGCTCCGAGAAAGCGAAGGGCTTGGCCAGGTAGTCGTCGCCGCCGGCCTTGAGCCCGCGCACGCGCTCGTCGAGCGCATTCAGCGCGCTGAGCACCAGCACCGGCGTCTTCTTGCCGAGCGCGCGCATGGTCGAGAGGATCGAGAGGCCGTCCACCTCGTTGGGCAGCATGCGGTCGAGGATGACGATGTCCCACTGCTCGCCGGTGGCGCGAGCGAGCGCGTCGGCGCCGTCGCGGCTGATCACCGCCACGTGGCCGAGCGAGCGAAAGCCGTCGGCGATGTAGCGCGCGTTGTCGGCGTCGTCCTCGACGATGAGGCAGCGCCACATGGCGGTGGGGCCTAGCACCCCTGCGCGGCACTCCGGCAGGGAGCGGCGATGGAGGCTGGCGACGGAGGATGAAGACGGGGAAGAGGCTGCGTTCTGATGATGCTCATGGCGACGGGGTCGGCCGGCGCCCATCGTCACGTTCACGCGGGCACCGCCGGGGCCATCCTAGCCGCCATTGGATCAGAGAAAGCGCTGCCCCTTCATTACCGTTTGTCCATGTTCGAAAGCCGCGCTCAGGCCCGCAGCAGCGGCAGGCGCAGCGTGAGCCCCAGCACGCCGCCGCCATGCGGCGCCGAGTAGATGCGCCCGCCATGGTGGCCGGCGATGCGCTCGCAGGCCTTGGCGCTGGCCGCCATTGCGGCCGGGAGCCTGCCGTCGAAGAACCTCGCGAGCGGCGGATGGGCATCGACCGCATCGAGGTCTCGCCAGTGGACTACCGCCTGCTCGCCATCGGCATGCGCGGACACCTGCAGCGTCGTGCCGGCGCGCATCACGCTGGCCGCATAGGCCGTGACCTTCGCGAGCAGCTCGCGCAGCTCGGCCTCGATCGCGAACACGCGCACCGCTTCCTGCGGCAGCTGGATGTCGAGGCGGAAGGCCTTGCCGTCGGCCTGGGCCGAGGCGGCGTCGAGCAGCGCACCGATGTCCTGCGCGCGGCTCGCGCTCATGCGCTGCCGCGCTTCCCCGCGGGCCTGCGCGGCGAGTTCGCGCGCCTTGGCGCTCTGCCGCAGGTTGGCGACGAGCAGCGAGAACATCATGCCGGCCACGCCGCCGAGCCCCAGCAGGATCGCGGCGGCGATGATGAATCCGAGGTTGCCCGATTGCAGCTGCCCTCCGCCCGTCATCAGCGCGCTCCCGGCGGCTGCGGCGCGGGTTCGCCCGGCAGGTCGCGCGCGCAACGCTCCTGCGCCGGTGCGCGGCCGGCCTCGCATGCGCCCCAGCCCGGAGGCGGGCGGCGCGCATCGCCGAAGAACATTGGAGGCGGCGGTCCCTCGCCGCGGAAGCCGTGCGGCGGCGGACGATAGGGCATGGGCGGCGGGGGCAGCATGATGCAGCCGGCCAGCCCGGAGGCCGCCAGCACGCCCGCGAGAAGTCGGACTCGGTTCATCGGTCGAAGCTCACTGCTGGTTGTGTGGAATGAGGAATACAGGCGCAAACGAAAAAGCCGCGCGGAAGAAAAAAGGGCAGCGCGTGCATGCCCCTTCCCTTCCGCGCGGCGCGCGTTCGATATCAGAACGCGTGGCGGATGCCGAAGTCGTAGCCGGTGGAGGAACGCGGCAGGCCGGTGTAGCTGGTGCCCGTGCTGCCGTAGCCGGTGGTGCTGGCCGACACCAGGCTGCCCGTGTAGTTCACGTCGTTGCGGTTGTTCACGCGCGCCACCGTCGCATACAGCGCCGTGCGCTTGGACAGGTTGTGCACGTAGCCGATCGCGAACTTGCGCGCCAGCGGGTCCTCGCCCGTGATGCCGGCCGCGCCTTCGTTGTAGCGCACCTGCGAGTACGCCACGCGGATCAGGCCCGCGCCCACCGGCACCGTCGCGCCGATCAGGTAGCCGTTGTAGCTGTCGTGCGCGTCGGCCACTGCCGCGTAGTCGAACTTGTTCTTCACGTTCGACAGCTCCCCGAACAGCTTCACGGGACCGAAGTCGTACGAGGCGCCCAGGTTGATGGTCTGCACGCTGCGCTGCAGCGCGGTCGTGTCCACGACGGTGCTGCGGCCCACGCCCAGGGCGACGTCCAGCGGGCCGTTGGCGTAGCCGAAGCGGCCACCCACGTAGCGGCCCGCGCTGCTGCTCGAGGCGGCCGTGGTGCTGGTGGCGTCCGTGCTGGCGTTCTCGTGCAGCGCGTACTGGAACTGGCCGTAGAAGCCGCCCAGGTTCGGCGGCAGGAAGTAGCCGATCGAGTTGCTGGCGCGCACGTAGTTGGCGTTGTTGAGGGTGGTGTTGCCGCTGACGGTGCTGATGACGTTGGTGCCCGAGCCGTTGGTGCCGAACGGGTCGAAGACGGTGTCGTTCCAGAAGGTGGGCGTGTAGTCGCGGCCCAGGCGCAGCTCGCCGAAGCCACCCGACAGGCTCACGGTGGAGCGGCGCGCGAAGGTGGAGATGCCGGTGGCGCCGTCGTCGTTGGTGATGGGCGCTTCGAGCCAGAAGCTCGCGGCCAACCCGCCGCCGAGGTCTTCGGTGCCGCGGAAGCCGATGCGGCTGGAGTTGTAGCCGGAGTTGCCCAGGCTGGTCTTGCTTTGCTTGACCGACGCGCCGGTGGTGGTGTCGCGCGAGGTCGTCGACTGGTAGGTCAGGCCGGCGTCCACGACGCCGAACAACGTGACGGACGATTGGGCACAAGCCAGGCCGCAGACGGCCAGGGCAGCGAATGCCGTGAGGGTTTTCTTCATTCAGGTTCTCCAGTTGCAGCGGCTCTACATCGAGCAGCAGACACGCATGGTCCCGTTCAAATTCGGAGGAATCTTGTGATTGACCATTGCTTTGGGAGAACTGTTGTTTGCACGCAAACCATCGCGCTCCACCGAAGGAAACACCTCGTTCAAGAAGTCTCCCAAAAGCGGCGCGATGCTCCCTCGATCGAAGGAGCCCTCCATGACCATCGCCTTGCCGCCGAGCACGACCGCCACCTCGCTGGGCGTGCAGCAGCTCGCCAGCGCATTCAGCCCCACCTTTTCGTACCTGCGCATTCTTCGCAACCTCATCATCCCGATGCCGGAGGGCCACACGGTGCCCACCGCGCGCGTCGACGCGGTGCTGGTGTGCGAGACCGGCGTGTATCTCTTCGAGATCAAGGCCTGGCGCAACGCGTTCGTCTACCGCAAGAAATCGGACCAGTCGCCGCCGCGCTGGTTTCTGCGCCTGCACGGCGGCAAGAACGCGCGCGAGGTGAAAGACCCCGCATGGCAAGGGGGGCGCAAGACCACGCAGCTGCGCAGCCTGCTGTCCGACGAGCTGCGGCTGCAGTACTTCGTGCTGCTGCCCTGCGAGGGCATCGAGCTGGAAGGCGTGATGCCTGCGGCCGTCATCACGCAGCAGGACCTGCCCTACATCGCGCGCCTGGTGCGCAACAACGGCCGCCTCGCGCGCAATTACCCGCTGCTGGACGAGCGGGCCATCGACCGCACCGTGGAGCGCCTGCTGGAGATACAGGGCAGCCTGACGATCGAGGACCACCTGCGCAACTGCCGCGAAAGAAGCGCGCAGATGCCGGAAGCCGCCGCCGCGCCGGCATGGGCGGCATCGAACGCAATGGGGTTGCAGTAAGCCGCAGGTAAAGACCCCGGCCGGTCCGGGGCAGCCCGGAGAAAGTCCCAAATTTCTCCGACATTGGCGGGAACCATGCGGCGATGCAGTTTCCCAAGTCACTCGCAGCTGCCGCCGCGCTGCTTGCCTCCATCGCCACATCTTCCGCCTGGGCGGTCGAGCCCTTCACCGTCAGGGACATCAGGCTCGAAGGCCTGCAGCGCGTCGAGCCCGGCACCGTCTTCGCCACCGTGGGCCTGCGAGCCGGCGACACCTACAGCGACGAACGCGGCAGCGCGGCCATCCGCAAGCTGTTCGAACTCGGTCTCTTCAAGGACGTGCGCATCGACGTGAATGGCAACGTGCTGGTGGTGGTTGTGGAAGAACGCCCCTCCATCGCCGACGTGGATTTCGTGGGCACCAAGGAATTCGACAAGGCGGCGCTGCAGAAAGCGCTGCGCGAGGTGGGGCTGTCCGAAGGGCAGGCCTACGACAAGGCGCTGACCGACCGCGCCGAGCAGGAGCTCAAGCGGCAGTACATCAGCCGCAGCCTCTACAACGCGCAGGTCATCACCACCGTCACGCCGCTGGAGAGGAACCGGGTGAACATCACCTTCACCGTGACCGAAGGCGAGCCCGCTCGCATCAAGGAAGTGTACGTGGTCGGCAACAAGGCCTTCAGCGAGAGCACGCTGCTCGACCTCTTCGACCAGGACACGGGCGGCTGGCTCGACTGGTACACCAAGTCCAACCAGTACTCGCGCACCAAGTTCAACGGCGACCTGGAGACGCTGCGCTCCTACTACATCACGCGCGGGTATCTAGAGTTCCGCATCGACTCCACGCAGGTCGCCATCTCGCCCGACCGGCAGACGCTGACCCTCACGATCAACATCACCGAGGGCGAGAAGTTCGTGGTGGCCAGCGTGAAGCTCGCGGGCGACTACATGGGCCACGAGGACGAGTTCAAGACGCTGGTGACCATCCGCCCCGGCAAACCCTACAACGGCGAGGACGTGGCCGCCACCACCAAGGCCTTCACCGACTACTTCGGCACCTTCGGCTACGCATTCGCGCGCGTGAAGGCCGAGCCGGAGATCGACCGGCAGAACAACCGCGTGACGCTGGTGCTCAAGGCGGAAGCCTCGCGCCGCGCCTATGTGCGCCGAATCAACATCGGCGGCAACACCAGGACGCGCGACGAGGTGATCCGCCGCGAGTTCCGCCAGTACGAGGGCGCCTGGTACGACGGCAACAAGATCCGCGCCTCGCGCGACCGCATCGACCGCCTGGGTTTCTTCACCGACGTGAACGTCGACACCGTCGACGTGCCCGGCTCGCCCGACCAGGTCGACCTGGCGGTGAACGTGACCGAGAAGCCCACCGGATCGCTGCAGCTGGGCGCGGGCTACTCGTCGACCGACAAGGTCTCGCTGACCTTCGGCATCACGCAGGAGAACGTGTTCGGCAGCGGCAACTACCTGGGACTGAACGTGAACACCAGCTCGTACAACCGCACCATCTCGCTCACGGCCACCGACCCGTACTTCACCAAGGACGGCATCTCGCGCACGATCAACGTGTTCCACACCACCACGCGGCCCTACTACGAGGCCGACGGCAACTACAAGCTCGCGAGCGACGGCGGCTCCATCCGATTCGGCTTCCCGGTGGGCGAGCAGGACACGGTGTTCCTCGGCATCGGCCTGGAGCGCTGGTCGTTCACGCCGGGCACCAACGGCACCTACACGCTGGTCGACGGCTCGTACGTGTACACCGCCACGCCGCAGGCCTACCTCGACTACTTCAAGTGCACGGGCACCGCGCCGAGCGTGAGCTGCGCCAAGTCGAGCATGATCGCCATCCCGGCCACGCTGGGCTGGTCGCGCGACGACCGCGACAGCGCGCTGGTTCCCACGCGCGGACGCCTGCAGAGCGCCAACCTCGAGATGGGCGTGGGCAACGAGCTGCGCTACCTGAAGACCAACTACCAGTACCAGCAGTACTTCCCGCTGTCCAAGCAGTACACGCTCGCCATCAACGGGCAGCTGGGCTATGCGCGCGCGCTGGGCGACAGCACCTACCCGATCTTCAAGAACTTCTATGCCGGCGGCCTGGGCTCGATCCGCGGCTTCGAGCAGAACTCGCTCGGCCCGGCCGACTCGGTCACGGGAGGCGCGCTGGGCGGCACGCGCAAGGCGATCTTCAACATGGAGTTCAGCACGCCCTTCCCCGGCGCGGGCAACGACAAGACGCTGCGCCTGTACACCTTCCTCGACGCAGGCAACGTGTTCGCCGACCGCACCGCGAGCATGACCGACGCGCAGTGGAAGGCGCAGAACCGCATCCGCGCCTCCACCGGCATCGGCATCAGCTGGATCTCGCCGCTGGGCCCGCTGCGGCTGGCCTACGCGGTGCCGCTGATCTACCAGAAGGCCGACACCGCGAACAACATCGCGGCCGACCGCACGCAGCGCTTCCAGTTCCAGATCGGAACCTCGTTCTGAGCACGGGGGGTCCTGGCCATGGGTCGCATCCTGCTGGTGGAGGACAAGAGGCACGACAGCGCCTCGCTGCTGCTGGGCCACCTGCACGGCGCGGGCCATGAGATCGAACAGGTCGGCGACGGAGAGGCCGCGCTGGAGCGCATCCTGGGCGAGCCGCCCGCGCTCACCCTGCTCGACGTGGTGCTGCCGCGCATCGACGGCATCCAGGTGCTGGAGAAGGTGCGTTCCTGCGGCAAGCACCCGATCATCATGCTGACCGGGCGCACGCACGAGGCCGACCGGCTGCTGGCGCTGGACATGGGCGCGGACGACTATGTCTGCAAGCCCTTCTCGCCGCGCGAGGTGGTGGCGCGCATCCAGACGGTTTTGCGCCGGCATGCACAGTGGCGCGACAGCGTGGCGCGGCCCTCGACCGCCGTGCGCTTCGACGACCCTCGCGGCAACGCCTGCCTCGAAGGCCGCGCGCTGACGCTCACGCGCCGCGAGCTGCTGCTGTTGCAAGCACTGTCACGCGACCCCGGACGGGTGTTCACCCGCTCCAAGCTGCTGGAGGCAGCCTTTCCCGAGGCCTTCGACGTGAACGAGCGCGCCGTGGACGGGCACATCAAGAACCTGCGCAGGAAGCTCGCGGCGGCCGTGCCTTCGCACGACTGGATCCGCTCGGTCTACGGCGTGGGCTTCAGCTTCGCGGAACGGCCGATCGTCAGCTCGTGGTGCGCGGCGGCACCAGCGCCTTGAGGCGCGCGGCGCCGGCCAGCGCGCGCGGATGCATGGGCCTGCCACCGCCCGCGCCGCCCGCACCGCCCATCGGGGGCATGCCCTGGGGACGCGGCGGCATGTCGCCCGCGGGAGGCGGCGGCCGGTCGATCGCCGGGCTCGCAGCCGGGTCGACTACCAGCGCGAGCGTGGCCACGTAGCGCTGGCGCTCCTCGCGCACCGCGCCGAGCACCGTGTCGCCGGCCTTCAGCGCGATGCCGTCGACGCTGTTGAGCGTGTCGCGCACCCGCGTGCGCTGGTAGAGCGGAACCTGCGTGTACAGGAACTCGCTGAGCGCATCGGGCAGGAAGAACTGCGAGGTGAGCACCGCACGCGTTCCGTCGAGCACCTTCATGTGGATGTGCGTGGTGCGCCCCGCGTACCAGCCCGGATAGATGGTGGCGAAGGCGGCGACGCCCTCGCGGTCGGTGAGCTGGCTGCCCCGCAGGAAGGTCTTGCCCTCGAAGGCGAGCGAGCGGTCGTCGCCCTGCTCGCCGAAGCCGGAATAGCGCCCCTGCATGTCGCAATGCCAGATGTCCACGCGCAGCCCAGGCAGCGGCTTTCCGGTGGTGTCGCAGACGTTGAAGCGCACTTCCAGCGGCACGCCGTCGAGCCCCTCGGTGATGTCCCGGCGCATCCGGCCCAGGTCGAGGTAGTAGGGGCCTTCGGTGGTCTGCGCGGTCAGCGGCAGCTTCTTCGGCGCGGTGGCCCCGGCGGGCCGGACGGAGGCGGCTGCGGCCAGCGTGGCCGCGCCCAAGGTGGCCAGCAGGCCGCGGCGGCCGATGGCGGTGTCGTCGTGACTTGTCACTCTTCCTCCCTGTGAACGTTGGAGCCTGTGAGTTGCGTACCGGCCGGCCGCGTGACCCGGACCTCGGCCCAGAGCACCAGCAGCACCCACGCCTGGGCAAGAAGGCAGAAAGACACGACGATCGCCCCCTGCAGCGCAAGGCTCGGTTCCGGATTCATGGCCTCATGCTGGGGCCGCATGGTGGAGAAAAGATGGAGATCCCCGAGCGGATTTCCTCCCAGATTCCTCCACATTCGGTCGCGATGATCGGTGGCCGTCCCCTCCAGCCGTCCTCAGCCCGCCTCCCCTCGCCCGCCATGCATGCCGCAGAATGCGGCACTGCCCCTCCGAGCCCATGCCTCACCTGACCCTTTCCAGAAAGATCTTCCTGGCGCTGGCCGCCTTGTTGATCGTGCTGCTGATCAGCTTCGCGGGCCTGTCGATCATCGCGCTGCAGCGCGGACTGGGCTCCTACGTGGCCGAGATCGAGATCCGGCGCATGGACTGGCTCTCGCAGATTCTCCTGAAGTACTACGTGGCCAACGGCGACTGGAAGGGCCTGCACGACAACGAAGACGCATGGCGCCGCCTGCAGATGGGCCGGCTGGCCGCCGCGCTCGACAACGGCACCGGCGGCGCCGACGAAAGGCGCCTGCCGCCCTGGTACGAGCACCGCGCCATGCGCGGCAACCCGCCGCCGGAGGGCAATCGCGGCAACCGCGGCAATGCCGGCGACGGCAACAACGAGGACGAGGGCCGCCCGCCTCCGCCCCCGCCACCGCCGGAATCCGGCCTGCCATCGCAGCAGCTCGACCTGGTGCCGCGCCGGCTGCCGACGATGCCGCCGCCGTGGTTCTTCCGCGATCCGCGCGAGATGCCGGACTCCATCTTCCAGCGGCTGGCCCTGCTCGACGCGCATGGCGCGCGCGTGGTGGGCGCCGAGGGCGACCTGGCGAACGCCGCGCGCATACCGATACGGCGCGACCGAAGCGTCATCGGCTACCTGGCGCTGACGCCGATGCAGGGCCTGGAGAGCGAGGCCGACCGGGCCTTCGTCGCGCGGCAGTCGGGCGTGATCGTGCTCACCGGCCTGTGCGGGCTCGGCTTCGCGCTGGTGCTGTCGTGGCTCCTGGCGCGCCGGTGGTTCAGGCCCATCGACGAACTCACGCAGGCCGCGCAGGACGTGGCGCGCGGCCGGCTCTCCACCCGCGTCGCGGTGCAGGGCTCCGACGAACTGGCGCTGCTGGGCCGCACCTTCAACGACATGGCGCAGCGCCTGGACACGATGGAGGCCTCGCGCCGCGCCTGGCTGGCCGACGCGGCCCACGAGCTGCGCACGCCGCTGGCCGCCATGCGCGCGGAAATCGAGGCGCTGCAGGACGGCGTGCGCACCTTCGACGAGCGCACCGCGCTGCGGCTGCACCGGCAGGTGATCCGCCTGGGCCAGCTGGTCGACGACCTGCGCAGCAGCATGCGCGAGCCGCAGAGCGACCTGCTCGCGACCACCGTGTTCCCGCTCTCGCTGCTGAAGGAAGCGCTCGACCACACCCGCGACCGCTTCGACGCGCGCAACATCACGGTGGACCGCCGCGCGGTCGACCGCATCGGCGCCTCCGCGCAGCCCGTGATCGAGGGCGACGCGCATCGGCTGCACCAGGTCTTCATGAACCTGCTGGAGAACGCGCTGGCCTACACCGACGAGGGCGGCGAGCTGCGCATCGACGTCATCGTCGAAGGCGCGTGGACGGGCAACCGCCTCACGCTGGTGTTCGACGACAGCGCGCCGGGCGTGCCCGAGTCCGAGCTGCCGCGCCTGTTCGACCGCCTCTTCCGCGGCGAGAGCTCTCGCAGCCGCGAACACGGCGGCTCCGGGCTCGGCCTTTCCATCTGCCGCGCGACCGTCGAGGCGCACGGCGGCACCATCGACGCGTCGGCCTCGCCACTGGGCGGCCTGCGCCTGACCATCACCCTTCCACTGGCAGCAACGTCATGACACGCATCGTCATCGTCGAAGACGAAACCGACATCGCCTCGGTGGTGCAGGACTACCTGCGCCACGCGGGCTACGACACCGAACTCTTCACCGATGGGCAGAGCGCGCTCGAAAGCATCGTCGCCTCGCCGCCCGGCCTCACGCTGCTGGACATCATGCTGCCGCGTCTCGACGGCATCGAGGTGCTGCGCCGCGCGCGCGAGCACACGGCGCACCCGATCATCATGCTGACCGCGCGCATCGAGGAAGTCGACCGGCTGCTGGGCCTGGAGCTGGGTGCCGACGACTACGTGTGCAAGCCCTTCTCGCCGCGCGAGCTGGTGGCGCGGGTGCGCGCCGTGCTGCGCCGCACCGCGCCGGGCCTCGCACAGGGAGCGTCCCCGCAGGGCGACGCGCCGGGGCTGGTGCTGGACGACGTGCACTGGCGTGCCTCGCTCGAAGGCACGCCGCTGAACCTCACGCGGCGCGAATTCGGGCTGCTGCAGGTGCTCTCGCGGCACCCGGGGCGCATCTTCTCGCGCGCCCGCCTGCTCGAACTGGCCTACGACGACACGGTGGACGTGACCGAACGCGCCATCGACAGCCACGTGAAGAACCTGCGCCGCAAGCTCGGCGTGGTGACGCCGGAGCACGACTGGATACGGTCGGTGTACGGCGTCGGTTTCGCCTGGGAAGCACCGGCGGAGGCGAAGGACTGAGCGCGCGTTCTCGCGCACCCTTCTCGCCCACTTACTGGTACGCCGCCAGCTCCTGCTTCGCAATCGCGTTGCGATGCACCTCGTCGGGACCATCCGCCACGCGCAGGTGGCGCTCGTAGGCGTAGAAGTGCGTGAGCAGCGTGTCCTGGCTCAGGCCCATGGCGCCGAAGGCCTGCATGGCCCAGTCGACCACCTTCACGCAGTTGTTGGGCGTGAGCACCTTGATCATCGCGATCTCCTTGGCGGCGACCTTGTTGCCCACGGTGTCCATGCGGTAGGCGGCGTTGAGCACCATCCAGCGCGACTGCTCGATGAGCATGCGCGACTCGGCGATGCGCTCGCGCCACACGCCCTGCTCCGACAGCGGCTTGTGGAAGGCGGTGCGCGACACGAGGCGCTGGCACATCATCTCCAGCGCGGCCTCGGCCATGCCGATGGCGCGCATGCAGTGGTGGATGCGGCCGGGGCCAAGGCGGCCTTGCGCGATCTCGAAGCCGCGGCCCTCGCCGAGCAGGATGTTCTCGACCGGCACGCGCACGTTCTCGAACACGATCTCGGGGTGGCCGAAGGGCGGGTCGTACACGCCGAGCAGCGCCATGTCGCGCACGATGGTCACGCCGGGCGTGTTCTTCGGCACGAGGATCATCGACTGCTGCCTGTGGCGGTCGGCGTTGTCGGGGTCGGTCTTGCCCATGAGCACGAAGATCTCGCAGCGCTCGTTCATCGCGCCGGTGATGTACCACTTGCGGCCGTTGATGACGTACTCGTCGCCCTCGCGGCGGATGCTGCAGCGGATGTTGGTGGCGTCGCTGGAGGCCACCTCGGGCTCGGTCATCGCAAAGGAGGAGCGGATCTCGCCGGCCAGCAGCGGCTTGAGCCAGCGCTCCTGCTGCGCCTTGGTGCCGTAGCGCGCCAGCACTTCCATGTTGCCGGTGTCGGGGGCGGAGCAGTTGAAGATCTCGGAGGACCAGTAGCGCCGGCCCATGATCTCGCACAGCGGCGCGTACTCGACGTTGCTCAGGCCGGGGCCGTGCTCCGACTCGGGCAGGAAGAGGTTCCACAGTCCGCGCTCGCGCGCCTTGGCCTTGAGGCCGGCCATCATCGGCAGCTCGGCGTACGGCCGGCCGGCGCGGGCGTTGGCGGCGAGTTCCTCCTCGTGGCGCTTCTCGTTGGGATAGACGTACTCGTCCATGAACCTGAGCAGTTCCTCGCGCAGCGCGATCACCCGGGGCGTGAATTCGAAATGCATGGTGCGTCCTTCAGCAAGAGTCGGTGTTGTGCATGTGCGCCTTGAAGGTACGTTGCGCGCGGCGTTTCGCACGGTCTTCCGGGTGACAGCGCGGGGCCGGTGCTGTCACCTTGGCAGCACCGGCCGGCGCGACAATGGGTGCATGACAGCCAGCCCCACGCACGACACGCCCCCCTCCGCACAGCCACGCCCCGTGCGCATGGCGGCCACCCTCATCGTGCTGCGCGACGCAAGTGCCGGCCTGGAAGTGCTGATGCTGCGGCGTGCCGAGAAGGCCAACGACCAGAACAGCGGCGCGAGCGTGTTCCCGGGCGGTGTGATCGACGCGCACGACCGCGGCCTGCACGGCTGCTGCAGCGGCCTCGACGACCGGGCCGCGAGCGAACGGCTCGAAGTGCCCGAAGGCGGCCTCGACTACTACGCAGCGGCGATCCGCGAATGCTTCGAGGAAGCCGGGCTTCTGTTCGCGACCGATTCCACCGGACAACTGGTGACGCTCGACGGCCTGCCTCCAAGCCAGCTCGCCGAGATGCGCCATGCGGCGGAGCAAGGCACCGACGCGCTGCTGTCACTGTGCGCGCGGCACGGCTGGCAGCTCGCAGCCGACCGGCTCGCGTACTTCTCGCACTGGCTCACGCCGCCGGGCATGCCGCGCCGCTTCGACACCCGCTTCTTTCTCGCGGCCATGCCCGAGGCGCAGAGCGTGCAGCCCGACGGACGCGAGACGGTCGAGCACATGTGGCTGCGTCCCGCCGATGCCGTGGACCCGGCGCGCGGGCTCAAGCTGATGAACGTGACGCGCCGCATCCTGCTGGAACTCGCGCGGTTCAAAAGCGTGGGCGAGCTCATGGCGCATGCGCGCGGCCTGAAGCACATTCCTCGCGCGATGCCGCGGCTGGCGGACGGTCCGAAGGGACGGCGGCCGGTGAACATGGAGGAGCCTTCGTACGAGGAAGTCGGCTTTGTCGATCCCGATGGCGAAGGCGGCGGCCGCTACGCGCACGAGGCCGGACTGGCGATGCGGCTTTCTGCGCGGGTGCTGCGGGTGACAGGAGAAGCCGGCGACGGATCGGGCACGCTGGTGCACAGCTACTTCGTGGGAACGGCGGGCGGCGATTGCGCCTTGATCGACGCATCGCCCGCGGGCCCCGCGCATGCCGAGGCGCTTGCCTCCGCCGCGCCGGGACGCGTGCGATGGCTCCTGTCGACGCGGGCGGCTTCCGATGCAGGCACCGTGGTACTGGCGCCGGGCGAGCAGATCAGCGTCGGCGATGCGACGCTGCGCGTGCTGCCGGACGATGGCGATGCGCAGTCGCGCCGGTTCCTGCTGGTCGAGGAAGGCATGCTGTTCGCGGGCACTTCCGATGCGCCCACGGCCGACGACGAACAGGTGCGGTGGATCGCGCCGCGCCACGGATTCCTGCGCAGCCGGCGCTGACCACCCCCGCAGCGCCTCATCCCGCCACATGGCCGTGGCATGCATCGTGCAAGATCGGCCCATCATGCTTCCCCTGTCTCCCGACGCGCTGCGCCAGCGGCTGCGGTCTTTCGCCTCTCGCGCGCAACCCGTGCGCATCCTTCTCACCCTCGGCAGCCTCATGGCGGGCTGCGCCTGGAGCGGCCACGCCGATGCGGTGATCCCCCTCTTCCTCGGTGCCATCGCCAGCGCGCTCGCCGAGACCGACGACAGCTGGCGCGGCAGGCTGCGTGCGCAGGTGGTAACGCTGGCCTGCTTCGCGGCCATCGCGTTCGCGGTGGAGGCCGCCTTCGGCATGCCGCTGCTGTTCATCGCCGGGCTCGCGCTCGCGGCCTTCTGGCTCACCATGCTCGGCGCCGTGGAGGCGCGCTACAAGGCGATCGCGTACGCGACGCTGATCCTCGCGATGTACGCCACGCTGGGCATCGAGAACATGGGCGCGCACGGCGTGGCGCATCGCGGCCGCGAGCCCCTGCTGCTGGTGGCGGGCGCCGCCTGGTACGGCGTGTTCTCGGTACTGTGGTGCGCGGCCTTTCCGGCGCAGCCGGTGCAGGCGCGACTGGTGATGCTGTTCACGGTGCTGGGCAACTACGTGCGCTTCAAGGCGTCGCTCTTTGAGCCGCTGCGCGGCATCGACATAGAGCGCAAGCGGCTCGCGCTCGCGCAGCTCAATGCCGAGGTGGTGACGGAGCTCAACGCGGCCAAGGAAAGCATCTTCCGCCGCATCGGCGCGCGGGCGCCGACCGGACGCATCTCGCGCTACCGGGGGCTTTACCTGATCGCGCAGGACGTGCACGAGCGTGCCAGCTCCTCGCACGACGACTACAACGCGCTGGCCGATGCCTTCTTCCACAGCGACCTGCTCTACCGCTGCCAGCGCGTGCTGGGCCTGCAGGGGCTGGCCTGCCAGCGGCTGGCCGATTCGGTGGAGCGGCGCGAGCCCTTCGAGGTGGGGACCGAGACCGTGCAGGCTCTGGCCGATCTGCGCAGCGCCATCGAGCACGAACGCGCGCGGGCCGGCACACCCGAGCGGCTGGTGCTGCTGGCCTCGGTGGAAGCATTGGCACGCAATCTCGCGCTGCTCGACGGCCAGCTCGCAGGGGCCAGCCAGCCTTCGGCGCGCGCGGGCCGTACGGAGATGGGCCTGTTCGACCGCTCGCCGCGCTCCTGGCGCGACGCGGTCGAGCGGGTGCGGCGGCAGCTCACGGTGCGCTCGCCGCTCTTCAGGCACGCGCTGCGGCTGTCGATCGCGCTGGTGGCGGGCTACGGGGTGATGCATGTCATCCACCCGGCGCAGGGCTACTGGATCCTGCTGACCACGCTCTTCGTCTGCCAGCAGACGTATGGCGACACCATCGCGCGCATGGGGCAGCGCATTGCCGGCACCGCCCTCGGCGTGGTGGCGGGCTGGGCGCTGCTGCAGCTCTTTCCGCAGCCGCTGGTGCAGTCGGTGCTCGCGGTGATCGCGGGGGTGCTCTTCTTCGCGACTCGCGCCACGCGCTACCTGCTGGCCACCGCATCGATGACGCTGCTGGTGCTGATGTGCTTCAACCAGGTCGGCGACAGCGGCGTGCTGCTGGTGCCGCGGCTGGTCGACACGGCCATCGGCAGCGCCATCGCCGGGCTGGCGGTGCTGCTGGTGCTGCCTCACTGGCAGGCCCGCCGCATCAACGAGCTCGCGGCGGCCGCCATGCGCGGCCACGCGGGCTACCTGCGGCAGATCGTCGGCCAGTACCGCACCGGCGCGCGCGACCACCTCGACTACCGGCTGGCGCGGCGCAACGACCACAACGCGGATGCGGCGCTGTCCACCGCCGTGTCGGACATGTTCCGCGAGCCGGGCTACGTGAGGCCGCGCGCGGGGGTGGCGCTGCGCTTCCTGATCCGCTCGCACACGCTGCTGAGCTACCTGTCGGCGCTCGGCGCGCACCGGGCCGCGCTGCCCGATTCGGCCCAGATGGCGGTGCTGCATGCCTCGGCCGAGGGGGCGATCGCGGCGCTGGAGGCGCTGGCGACCGGGCTGGAAAAGGGCGTGGTGGATGCAACAGGCGGCACGGAAGATGAAGCCGCAGCGCGGGCCGCGCTGGCACAGGCCGCAGCCGAAGGCGGGGAAAGCGGCGACCCGCAGGCGCGAACTTTCCATACCGAACTCGGTCTGATCTGGCTGCAGATAGACGCCCTGCGCACCCACGCAAGCGAATGGCTGCAGCCCGAAGGCGGTGATACGACGACCGCGCCAGCCTGAGGAACATCCATGCGATCCGGTCGGTTGAAACCGCCGCTGCGAAGAAAGGCCCGGCGCGGCAGGTAAAATACCCCTACAT
This sequence comes from Variovorax sp. 350MFTsu5.1, assembly GCF_048302515.1. Lineage (NCBI taxonomy): Bacteria > Pseudomonadati > Pseudomonadota > Betaproteobacteria > Burkholderiales > Comamonadaceae > Variovorax > Variovorax sp. 350MFTsu5.1. Next base: position 5,531,211 of record NZ_CP157620.1, read on the forward strand.
GTCCCGCTGGTTTGCCGCTACCGTTCTTGCCATCATGTTGTCCTGCTACGGCTTCGCCGTGCTTGCGCACAACATGCTCGGTGCCGGCCATTCGCATGCCGAACCACAGGCGGCACAGGCGACCCAGACGCTGATCGTCAGCGTCGCCTTCTCAGACATCTCCGATCTCTCCGAAGCCAGGAAGCCGGCAGGCGATGCCGACAAGGCATCGGACGACGCCCTCTCCATCGATGAAGCCGGCTCTGAACACGCCGAGCTGGTCGATGCACGCAACGGCGCGCCCGCGCTGCTGCGCTTCACGGAACAGCCGCCGAAACTCGGCCTGACCACCATCGTCTCGCCGTTTCTGGCGCGACCCAAGCGGCCACCCCGCGCCGCGTCCCTCGTCGCCTAGGCCCCAAAAGCCTTCGCGACCGGGAGCCGCCATGGCTCCCGCTCCCCTGTTGTGACCAGGGCCGGCCGCCATCGGGCGGCACCCGCATCGCAACCGCCGCTACCTGATCTCTCTCATTCACGGCCCTGTGCCCCTTTGCGCGCGCCATCCATTGCGCGCACCCGGCGCCGGTCCAGCTTCAAGGAATCAACACAGAATGAACAACAGCCCTACCACCTATCACGACGGCATCGAGCTGCCGATCGCCTCGCCGCAGGAGCGCAACCGCGTCCTGCGCAACACCTACTGGCTGCTCGCGCTGTCGATGCTGCCGACCGTGCTCGGCGCCTGGATCGGCGTCTCCACCGGCTTCTCGCGCGCCATGTCGCCGGGCATCGGCCTGATGGTCTTCCTCGGCGGCGCCTTCGGCTTCATGTACGCCATCGAGAAGACGAAGGAGTCGGCCGCCGGCGTGCCGGTGCTGCTGGCCTTCACCTTCTTCATGGGCCTGATGCTGTCGCGCCTGGTCGGCACCGTGCTCGGCCTGGCCAATGGCGCCAGCCTGGTGATGACGGCCTTCGCCGGCACCGGCGCGATCTTCTTCGGCATGGCCACGCTGTCGTCGGTCATCAAGCGCGACCTGTCGGCCATGGGCAAGTGGCTCTTCATCGGCGCCATCCTGCTGCTGGTGGCGGGCATCGCCAACTTCTTCATCAAGTCGAGCGCTCTGATGATGACGCTGTCGGTCCTGGCCATCGGCATCTTCTCGGCCTTCATCCTGCACGACCTCAAGCGCGTGAAGGACGGCCTGGAGACCAACTACATCTCCGCCACGCTGGGTGTGTATCTCAGCATCTACAACGTCTTCCAGTCGCTGCTGGCCCTGCTGGGCATCGCCGGCGGCCGGGACGAGTGATTCCCCACGAAGGAAGAAAAGGAAGGAACATCCCATGCGTCTCACCACCAAAGGCCGCTTCGCGGTCACCGCGATGATCGACATCGCCCTTCATGGGCGTTCGGGCCCCGTCACGCTGGCTTCGATCAGCCTGCGCCAGCGCGTGTCGCTGTCGTACCTGGAGCTGCTGTTCGGCAAGCTGCGCCGCGCCAGCCTGGTCGAATCGACCCGCGGCCCGGGCGGCGGGTACTCGCTCAGCCGCAAGGCGGCCGAGATTTCCGTGGCCGACATCGTCCTCTCGATCGAGGACCACGATGCCGAAACCACCCGCCAGCGCGATGCCAACGCGCCGGGCGAGGCCGGCCGCTGCGAGATCGACGAGCTCTGGGCCACCGTGAACCTGCGGGCGGTCGAGTTCCTCAAGTCGATCTCGCTGCAGAGCCTGGTCGACGAGCAGAAGGCCAAGGGCGTGCAGGCGGCGGTTCGCAGCGAAGTGCGGCGTTCGCCCAGCGGCCAGCCCGCCACGCGCAAGCCCTTCGTCGTCGACGCGCCGAACTCGGTGTTCGCGCTGGGACGGCGACAGCAAAGCGCCAGCTAGCTCCGAGCCAGCCAGCCCGCCCGGCCCATGCGGCAGGGCCCGTTGCCACGGATCGACGTGGCGGCGGGCTCTCGCCCGCATGGGCTTTTTTCGTTGGCTTCCCCAAGGAAGCCTCAGGAACCCTTCATGTTGCGACGCAACACGGCAGGCAGAATGCACCACAACAGTGCAAATCAATACAGACGCGCGACCCGGGCGATCCCGGCTCGCGCCGCAGCGCGTTTCCGGACGGCCATGACTTTCAAGCTTCTGCTTCTACCCCTCTCCCTGCTCGTGCTCGCCGCGTGCGGCGCCCGGCAGGCCCCTCAAACCGAGACCGCGCCGCCCGAAGTCGGCGTGATGGCGATGCACGCGGGCGATGTGCCCGTGCACACCGAGCTTTCGGGCCGCACGGCCGCGTTCCGCGTGTCCGAGGTGCGCCCGCAGGTCAACGGCATCGTGCGCAAGCGCCTGTTCGAGGAAGGCAGCATGGTCCGCGCGGGCCAGGTGCTGTACGAGATCGAGCCCGGCCCCTTCGAAGCGGCGCACGAGCAGGCGCAGGCCGCGCTCGCGACCGCGCAGGCCGGTATCGCGAGCCTGCGCGGCAAGGCCGAGCGATTCGGCGAACTGGTGAAGGCCAATGCCGTGAGCAGGCAGGAGCACGAGGAGGCGCAGGCCGCGCTCGTGCAGGCGCAGGCCGGCGTGAAGGCCGCGCAGGCTGCCCTGAAGGCGGCGCGCATCAACCTCGAATTCACGCGCATCGAGGCGCCCATCTCGGGCCGCATCGGCCGCTCCAGCGTGACCGAGGGCGCGCTGGTGGCGCCGGGCCAGGCCACGGCGCTGGCGACGATCCAGCGCATCGACCCGATCTATGTCGACGTGGTGCAGTCCAGCCTCGAACTCACGCGGCTCAAGCGCCGCTTCATCTCGGGCGACATGGCGCCTGCGAGCACGCGCGTGGGCCTGCGCATGGAAGACGGACTGCCCTACCCGCACGCCGGCACGCTGAAGTTCACCGAAGTGGCCGTCGACGCCGCGACCGGCTCGGTCACGCTGCGCGCGGAGTTTCCGAATCCGCAGGGTCTGCTGCTGCCCGGCATGTACGTGCGCGCGCAGGTCGAGGCCGGCGTCGAACGGCAGGCCGTGCTCGCGCCGCAGCGCGGCGTGGCGCGCAACGACAAGGGCGAGCCGACCGCACTGGTGGTGGGCAAGGACGACAAGGTCGAACTGCGCGCGCTCGAGGTGCGCGGCGCCTCGGGCGACCAGTGGATCGTGACCGGCGGTCTGCGCGAAGGCGACCGGCTCGTGGTCGACGGCCTGCAGCGCGCGCACCCGGGCGACAAGGTGAAGCCGGTGCCGGTATCGGCGGCGCCGACGCCCGCCTCGGCCGACTGAAGAAAAGACAACGCCCGTGATAGCCAACTTCTTCATCCAGCGGCCCGTGTTCGCATGGGTCATCGCCATCCTGATCATGCTGGCCGGCGGCGTGGCCATCCGCACGCTGCCGGTCTCGCAGTACCCGGACATCGCGCCGCCCACCGTCGTGGTCTCGGCCAACTACCCCGGCGCCTCTGCGCAGGCGGTGGAAAGCAGTGTCACGCAGGTGCTCGAGCAGCAGCTCAAGGGCATCGACGGCCTGCTGTATTTCAAGTCGACGAGCAGCTCGGCCGGCTGGGCCGAGATCGCCGTCACCTTCCGCCAGGGCATCAACCCCGACACCGCCCAGGTGCAGGTGCAGAACAAGGTCAGCCAGGCCACCAGCCGCCTGCCGCAGGCGGTGCAGCAGCAGGGTGTGACGGTTGCGAAGTCGCAGAACAACTTCCTGCTGATCGTCGCGCTCTACGACCAGACCGACCGCCGCACCGACACCGACGTGGCCGACTGGATGGCCAGCAACCTGCGCGATCCCATCAGCCGCGTCGACGGCGTGGGTTCGGTGCAGGCCTTCGGCGCTTCGTACGCGATGCGCATCTGGCTCGATCCGCACCGGCTCGCGAGCTACCAGCTGATGCCCTCTGACGTGACCGCCGCCATCACCGCGCAGAACACGCAGGTGTCGGTCGGCGAGATCGGCGCGCGGCCCTCGCCCGCGAAGCAGCAGCTCACCGCCACCGTGACGGCCCTGTCACGGCTGCAGACGCCGGAGCAGTTCCGCGACATCGTGCTGAAGACGCAGGCCGACGGCGCGGTGGTGCGCCTGGGCGACGTGGCGCGCGTGGAGATGGGCAGCGAGTCGTATGCCGAGACCACGCGCCTGAACGGCCACCCCGCCGCCGGCGCCGCGGTCATGCTGGCGCCCGGCGCCAACGCGCTGACCACCGCCAGCGCGGTGAAGGCGCGCATGGCCGAGATGGAGCCCTCGCTGCCCGCCGGCCTGCGTGTGGCCTACGCCGAGGACACGACGCGCTTCGTGAAGATCTCGATCAGGTCGGTCATCAAGACGCTGCTGGAGGCCATCGCGCTGGTGGTGGTCGTCATGTACCTGTTCCTGCAGAACTGGCGCGCCACGGTCATCCCGGCCATCACCGTGCCGGTGGTGCTGCTGGGTACCTTCGGCGTGCTCGCGGCCTTCGGCTATTCGATCAACGTGCTCACGCTCTTCGGCATGGTGCTGGCCATCGGCCTGCTGGTGGACGACGCCATCGTGGTGGTGGAGAACGTCGAGCGCGTGATGCACGAGGAAGGGCTGGACCCGAAGGCCGCCACCATCAAGTCGATGCAGGAAATCACCGGCGCGCTGGTGGGCATCGCGGTGGTGGTTTCGGCGGTGTTCCTGCCGATGGCCTTCTTCGGCGGCTCCGTGGGCGTGATCTACCGGCAGTTCTCGGTGACCATCATCGCGTCGATGGCGCTGTCGGTGGTGGTGGCCATCGTGCTGATCCCTGCGCTGTGCGCGCGCTTCCTGCGTGCGAGCGATGCGCCGCGCACGCGCGGCTTCCTGGGCGCATTCAACCGCCGCTTCGACGCCGCGCAGGGCCGCTACGTGGGCCTGCTGGGCCGCATCCTGCGCAAGCCGCTGCGCTTCGCGGCCGTGTACGCGGCCATCGTGGCCGGCATGGGCCTGCTGTACCTCGGCCTGCCCGGCGGCTTCCTGCCCGAGGAAGACCAGGGCAGCGTGATGGTGCAGCTCACGCTGCCGGCGGGCTCCACCATTGGCCGCACCGATGCGGTGAACCGCATGGTCGAGAGGCACTTCCTCGAAACCGAGAAGGACACGACCGACACCATCTTCACGCTCTCGGGCTGGAGCTATGGCGGCTCGGGGCAGAACATGGGCATGGCCTTCGTCTCGCTCAAGGACTGGTCCGAGCGCGGCCATGCCGACCAGCGCGCCCAGGCCATCGTCGAGCGTGCCGGCACAGCGCTGGGCAGGCAGCAGCGCGACGCCGAGGTCTACGGCATGGTGCCGCCGCCCATCGAGGGGCTGGGGCAGTCGAACGGCTTCGAGTTCTGGCTGCAGGACACCTCGGGCATGGGCGCGCAGAAGCTGGTGCAGGCGCGCGAGTCATTGCTGCGCGACGCGGGCAAGGACACGCGGCTGCAATCGGTGCGGGCCAACAGCGTGGCCGGCACGCCGCAGTTGCAGATCGACATCGACCAGCTCAAGGCCTCGGCCCTGCGGCTGTCGCTGGACGACGTGAACACCACGCTGGGCATCGCCTGGGGCGGCAGCTACGTCAACGACTTCATCGACCGCGGCCGCGTCAAGCGCGTGTACGTGCAGGCCGACGCACCCTACCGCTCCGACCCGGACGACATCCGGCAGTGGTTCGTGCGCGGCGCCACCGGCGCGATGACGCCGTTCTCGGCCTTCGCCACCACGCGCTGGTCGCAGGGCGCGCCGCAGCTGGAGCGCTACAACGGCCTGCCGGCGGTGCAGATCCAGGGCGCGGCCGCGCACGGCACGAGCTCGGGCACGGCGATGGCCGCGGTGGAAAGCATCGCGAAGAAGCAGCGTGGCACCGGCCATGCGTGGAGCGGGCTCTCGTACCAGGAGCGGCTCTCGGGCGGACAGGCGCCGCTGCTGTTCGCGCTGTCGATCCTCGTGGTGTTCCTGTGCCTGGCGGCGCTGTACGAGAGCTGGTCGGTGCCGTTCTCGGTGATGCTGGTGATTCCGCTTGGCGTACTCGGCGCGGTGATCGCGGCGGCGCTGCGGGGCCTGTCGAACGACATCTACTTCCAGGTCGGCTTGCTCGCGACCATCGGGCTGTCGGCGAAGAACGCGATCCTCATCATCGAGTTCGCCGAAGCCGTGCTGCGCCGGGGCATACCGCTGCTCGACGCGGTGGCCGAAGGCGCGCGCCTGCGGCTGCGGCCGATCCTGATGACCTCGCTGGCCTTCCTGGCCGGCGTGGTGCCGCTGGCGCTGGCCTCCGGCGCGGGCTCGGCCAGCCAGATCGCCATCGGCACCGGCGTGTTCGGCGGCGTGCTGGCCGCGACGGCGCTGGGGATCTTCTTCGTGCCGCTGTTCTATCTGCTGGTGAAGCGGGCTGCGGGCAGGTTCTTCAGGCGCAGCAGCGGGGTCGCGGCAACGCCTTGAGCGAAGCCAGGAGGCTTCTCAGCTCTTTCCGGTGGCCGGCGCCTGCCTCGGCAGCCCCGGCAAAGTCCATCCGAAGGTCATGCCCGCCGCCGAGACCAGGATGGCTGCCGCGCCCACCAGTTGCAGCATGCCCAGCCGCTGGCCGAAGACGACATGGTCGACGCCGATCGCAACCAGCGGATAGATGAACGACAGCGCCCCCGCCACCGGCGTCGACAGCTTCTGCAGCGCGCCGTACAGCAGCACGAACACCAGCCCCGTGTAGACAACGCCCATCGTCAGGTGCACGCCCCAGGTGGCCGCGTCGGTGGGCAGCGCCTTCAGGTTCGCGAAGGGGGCGAGCATCACGATGCCCACGCACACCTGTACCAGCGCGATGAGGTGCGGCGCGATGCCGTCGAGCTTCTTCGCGACGAAGGCGGCCACCGCGTAGCAGAAGGCCGCACCCAGCGCCATGAGCACGCCGATGAAATACGTGGAACCATCGGCGCCGCCGCCCGGCTTGGCCTGCGCCACCAGCACCACGCCGGCGAACGCGATGCACAGCCAGATCGCCTTCATCGCGGTGAGCCGCTCCGACAGCAGCAACGCGCCCAGCGCCACCAGCATGAAGGGCTGCGTGTTGTAGACCGCCGTGGCGATCGAGATCGATGCGCGCGAGAAGGACGCGAAGATCAGCACCCAGTTGACCACCAGGGCCACGCCACCGAATGCGGCCAGCGCGAACTTGCGCGGCGCGAAGCCCCGCTGGAGCAGACCCAGCGCAAGGCACACGACCAGCAGCGTCACCGCGCCGAACACGCAGCGCCAGAACAGCAGGTCGAACAGGGGCTGGTCGAAGCGCACCACGAACCAGCCGATGGTTCCCGAGATCGCCATGGCCGCGCTCATCTCGAGCGCGCCGCGAAGCTGGGTCTGCATGTCCGTCCGTTGTCGCCGCTGTTCAGGGGAAACAAGAGTGCCATGGATCGTGCCGCATGGATATGCTGCGAAGAAGGCGAAAACCACTGATGGCCTTCGAAAAGAAGGCATCCATGCCATTGCACCGGAGAACAGGAAAATGCTCGACGCAACCGACGAAGCCATCGTGCTGGCCCTCTCGGGCAATGCGCGCATGTCGCTGAAGGAACTGGCCCGTCACCTGGGGCTGTCGTCGCCCAGCGTGTCGGAGCGGCTGCGCCGGCTCGAGGAGCGCGACGTGATCCGCGGCTACACGCTCGAGCTGAACCCGAAGGCGCTGGGCTATCAGTTCCAGGCCATCGTGCGCATCCGGCCGCTGCCGGGGCAGCTGAAGGCGGTGCAGGAACTGATCGGGGACACGCCCGAGTTCTGCGAGTGCGACAAGGTCACGGGAGAAGACTGCTTCGTCGCGCGGCTCCATCTGCAGTCGCTCGAGCAGCTCGACGGCATCCTCGACCGCATCGCGGCCAGGGCGGAGACCAACACCTCCATCGTGAAGGCCCAGACGATCCCGAGGCGGCTGCCGCCCTTCGCGGCACGGTGAGGCGCCGCAGCCGATCGGCGGCGCCTTCCGATGGGTTATGTCCTGTTTTTGCATAGATGCGCACCATCGCCACGCGATGCGCCCTTCCAGAATCGATCGGCCGTGAGAGGCACGGCGCACGACGTCCATCCACAAGACCAAGGAGACACATGCCCATGATCACTTCCCGCCGCGGCCTGCTGGCCGGTTCCGCCGCCATGGCCACCGGTGCCATCGCCGGCTGTGCTCTGCCCGCCGGGGCCGGCCGCTCGGCCGCCACGCCGTTCGACGTCGCATCGTCGACCATTCCGATCGTCGGCAGCGACCAGGTCTTCCCGGTGCGGCGCATCTACTGCATCGGCCGAAACTACGAGGCGCACGCGCGCGAGATGGGCTCGGACCCGAGCCGCGAGCCGCCCTTCTTCTTCCAGAAGCCCGCCGATGCGATCCAGGTGGTGACGCCGGGCGTGGTGGCCGACCATCCCTACCCCACGCTCACGAAGAACTACCACTACGAGGTCGAGCTGGTGGTGGCACTGGGCAAGGGCGGACGCAACATCGCGACGAGCGCGGCGCTCGACCACGTGTACGGCTACTCGCTGGGCCTGGACATGACGCGCCGCGACCTGCAGCGCGAGATGGGCGACCAGAAGAAGCCCTGGGAGATCGGCAAGAGCTTCGACCACTCGGCGCCCGTCGGGCCGATCCACCCGGTGGCGAAGGTCGGGCACTTCAGCGACGGCGCGATCTGGCTCAAGGTGAACGGACAGACGAAGCAGAACGCCACGCTCAGGCACATGATCTGGTCGGTGGCCGAGCAGATCAGCCGGCTGTCGCAGGCCTTCGAGCTGAAGCCGGGCGACATCATCTACTCGGGCACGCCGGAGAACGTCGGGCCGGTGGTGCGCGGCGACCTGATCCAGATCCACATCGACCGGCTGCCGGAGCTGTCGGTGAGGATCGTCTGAGGAAGACGCCAAGGGTGCCGGGGGCTGGGCCGGGGCACCATTTTTTCTACGAGATTGGTGTCGATCATCGGGGCTCACGCAAACACCGAGCCACCATGTCCCAGCAACAGCAGCAGACCCCGCAAGCCACCTACATCGACGACCTGCACGCCCCGCAGGTGTTCGCGGACGAAGTCTCGGGCTACTGGGTCAACGCGGGCTGCGTGCACATCACCTTCGACGCCAGCCGCGTGGACCACAGCTCCGACCGGTGCCCGGTACACCGGGCCGCGGTGCTGCGCGTGACGCTGCCGATACCCATCGCGCAGGTGCTGGCGGTCAGCCTCTACGACTTCCTGAAGCAGCGCGGGCTGGCGCCCTCGCCGGGCAACGGGCACTGAGCGGCGGACAGCGGACAGGAGGTCAAACCGTACTCGCCGAAGGGGCAAGCTCCAATATTCCTGCCAGATTCATCGCGAAAATGAGATTCATTCTTATCTACAGAGTGAGTCAACGTTGAACCCCGGACGCAAGAAATCCGCCGCCGCAGCCTCGGTCCTTTCCTTTCCCTCCTCCCTATCTCCTTCTTCTCCCTCCCCGGTTTCATTCCGGCGCAGCCCGTTCGGTCCGCCCGCGCGCGCCACGCTGCTGGTGCTGTGGGCCGCCACGCTGGTCGGGCGCACGCACGCGCAGGAAGCGGCTGCCTCCGCCTCGCTGCCGACGGTGACTGTCACAGCCGAATCGCAGGACGGCACGCAGCAGCATCTGGGTGCCAAGGTGAGCAGCGGCGCGCTCGGTGCGCGCTCGCAGCTGGAAACGCCTTTCTCCACCAGCGTGGTCCGAGGCGAGGACATGGCCGAGCGCCAGGTGTCGAAGCTCGGTGACGTGTTCGCGCTCGACGCGTCGGTGTCCGACAACAGCGGCGCCTACAGCGCCTGGGCCAGCTACATCACGGTGCGCGGCCTGCCGCTGGACTGGCAGAACGGTTACCGCATCAACGGCCAGCCTTTCCTCAGCTACGCCATCACCTTGCCCTACGAACACTTCGAGCAGATCGAGTTGCTCAAGGGCTCGTCGGGCTTCATGTACGGCTTCGGCGCGCCGGGCGGCATCGTCAACTACGTGACGAAGAAGCCGACCGACCAGCCGGTGCGCAGCATCGAGGTCGGCTACAAGACCGCTGGCATCTGGAGCGAGCACGTCGACCTGGGCGGCCGCTTCGGCACCGACAACCGCTTCGGCTACCGGCTCAACGCCACGCACGAGGAAGGCAAGACCTATAACGACGGCAACGTGCGCCGCAACTCGGTGTCGCTCGGCCTCGACGCGAAGCTCACCGACAAGCTCACCTGGACCTTCGACACGCTCTACCAGAAGCGCAACACCTCCGGCCAGACGCCCTCGATCTACCTCGGCAGCTACACCGGCACGCAGCTGCCCTCCACCATCAGCGCCAGCAACCAGAGCCTGGTGGGCCCGGGCCAGCACCTGAATACCGACTTCAGGCTCTATTCGACCGGCCTGCAGTACCAGCTCGCGCCCGACTGGACATTGAGCACCAGCTACAGCCACAGCAGCGCCACCCGCAGCCGCAACGAAGGCATCGCCTACCTGCAGGACGCCGGCGGCAGCTATGACGACTACCGCTCCGACAGCGCCGAGGGCCACCGCTTCAACCAGTGGCAGGCGATGGTCAACGGCAAGCTGCGCACCGGCGACTTCGAGCACCGGATCACGCTGGGCACCTCGTGGCAGAAGCAGGTCAACTACTACAGCAGCAACGCCGTCTACCAGCTGATCGGCACCGGCAGCATCTTCGGCCAGAACACCAACAGCTACGCCACCTCCACCGACTTCAGGACCTACCGCAACAGCGACATCACGCAGCGCGCGCTGTTCGCGAGCGACACGCTGAAGCTGTCCGACAGGTGGTCGGTGCTGGCCGGCCTGCGCAGCACCACCTACGAGCAGATCGGCTACGACACCACCGGCGCGCGGAACTCCAGCTACCGCAAGAGCGGCGTGATCACCCCCACGCTCGCGCTGATGTACAAGCCCGCGCCCGACACCACGCTGTACACCAGCTATGTCGAATCGCTGGAACCCGGCAGCACGGTAAGCACCATGTACGCCAACAACGGCCAGCTGCTCAATCCGCTGAAGAGCAAGCAGTACGAACTGGGCGTGAAGACCGAGCACGACCGCTGGAGCGCCACGGCCGCGCTGTTCCGCATCGAGCGCGGCGCCGAGTACGCCAACAGCTCCAACGTGCTGGTGCAGGACGGCCAGTCGATCTACCAGGGCCTGGAAGTCGGCGCCTCCACCTGGCTGGGTTCGCAGTGGCAGATCGGCGGCAACCTGATGCTGCTCGACAGCTCGTACGAGCGCGGCAGCAGCTACATCGGCAACCGTGTGGCGGGCGCGCCCAAGCTGGTGGCGACCGCGCAGGTGTCGTACCTCGTGCCGCAGGTGCCGGGCCTGAAGCTCTCGGCCGACATGAAGTACACGGGCAACACCATGCTCAACGCATCGAACCAGCTGAACCTGCCGGGCTATACCGTCGCCAACATCGGCGCGAGCTACACGACGCGCATCGCGGGCCACAGCACGACCTTCCGCGCCGCGATCAACAACGTGACGAACCGCCGCTACTGGGAATACCAGTACGACAACTACATCAAGCCCGGCGATCCGCGCACCTTCAGCCTGAGCGCCAAGCTCGACTTCTAGTGCGCAGGATGGCCGCAGCGCGGCGCGGCGCGGCGCGGCGCGGCCATCCAATTTTTCTCCCCCTTTGAAATTCACGATACGGGTCATGAACAGTCCCCGGTATCGCAACCCACACAGCGCCTCGCGCGAGTCCCTCGCGGCACTGCGCGCCTTCCGCCTCGACGGCCTGCCGGCATTGGTGCATGCGCAGGGCTTCCCTCCGGAGCTCACGGTGCGGGCCCGATGGGACGGCAGGACGCAGTCTTCTTCCATTGCCACGGCGCGTTCCCGCAAGTCCTCCTGGCTGCCGCGCATCGCGGGCCTGCTGGCCTTCGGTGCGCTGGCCTTCGGCATCTTCTTGGCCGGCAGCGACACCTGCACGCGGCGCGAACCTGCCGCGGGCGGCAGCTACAGCCGATCGACCCTCGCACCGATCACCGCGAGCGACACCGCAAGCACGAGCCCGCGCGCCGGCAGCTGCAAGCGCAGCCCAGGCGGCTTCGGGCAATCGAAGACGGCCCCCTGAGGCACATCGGCCGCGGCGACGCAGCGCCGGGCCAGGAACGCGATGCGCGGGCCGCCCGAGAACTGGAACATCGCGAGCGGCGCGGGGCCGCAGACGGCAAGCGCGATCCGGGTGCGCCAGCCCTACAGCCTCAAGGACAGCAGTTTCATTTTCATCGATCACTTCCCCTGAACAGCGGCTCATCCGGCACAGCAGGAATGCTCGGCCACAAAGTCGGAGAAACCTCGGATCGCATGCGCGCTCGCGCGCACACAAACCCCAACGCATCAGCCAGATTTCTCCCAATTTGCGTGTTCGACTCGGCGTCCAGGAAGTTTCCGAATGCTTCCGGAACACGAGGAGTAGAACCACCATGACGCGGCTGCAGAAGAAGCCTCGAGAGGAGCGCCGTGCGCGGACGCGCGGCTTCACATTGATCGAGGTGATGGTCACCGTGGCGATCGTGGCGATCCTGGCGGCCATCGCCCTGCCCTCCTACACGGACTACGTCCGGCGTGGTCGCATCCCGGAGGCGACTTCCAATCTCTCCGCCGGCAACGCAAAGATGGAGCAATGGTTCCAGGATGCCAAGAGCTACTACGCCACCGGTTCCACCAGCGCATGCGGCGTAACGATCTCGAACACCAACCTGAAGTACTTCACGCTCACCTGCACGCCAAGTTCGTCCACGAGCTACACCATCACCGCCACCGGCACGTCTTCCATGGCCGGATTCGTCTACACCATCGACCAGGACGGCACGCGCACGTCCACCATCACCGGCGTATCGGGATGGACCGCGTCCTCGTCGAGCTGCTGGATCACCAACAGGGGCGGGAGCTGCTGATGCGCAGGCGGTCGCCTTCGACGCCAGGATTCGGCTTGATCGAGTTGATGGTGGGCATCACGATCCTGGCAGTCCTGACCATGCTGGCCGCGCCCTGGTTCGGCGACTGGACGCGCAACACCCGCCTGCGCAGCGCGGCCGAGTCGCTGCGCTCCGATCTGCAGATGGCCAGGGCGGAAGCCATTCGCCGCAACACCGGCACGCGCCTGCAGTTCGTCAGCTCGCTGGACGCCGGCTGCGCGCTGAGCACCAGTGTCGCGCTCTGGGTGACGAACGCCGGCCTCTCGCAGACGCCCGCCGGCGCTTGCGGCAACGCCTTGAGCGCCACCACCACGCCCTACCTGATCGGAAAGAGCCCGGTCGAGCCCAGCAAGAGTTCGGACCTCGTGCTCACCGCAACGCGCAGCACAGTGGGCTTCGACGCGCTGGGCCGCCAGTCCGCCACGACCAACCCGACCACATCCGTCATCGCGCTGACGGTGCAGCTGACCAGCGCCAGCGGCACCTGCGTCGCCTCCGGCGGCTCGGTGCGCTGCCTGAACGTGATCGTCTCGCCCGGTGGTGATGCCCGCATCTGCGACCCCTCGCGCAGCAGCAGCACCGACCCCATGACCTGCTGACCATGCCCCGCCAACACTCTTCCTCATCCGCCACCGGCGGCTTCACCCTCATCGAGGCAATGGCCGCATTGCTCATCTTCGCGATCGGCCTGCTCGGCATCACGGGCCTCTATGCCAGCGCGGCACGCACCGCGACGGGTGCCGAGTTCCGCACGGCCGCCGCGATGCTCGCCAGCGACCTGATCGGCCGCATGTGGATGAGCGACCGCACGGCCGCCACCCTCCAGGCCAGCTACGGGAGCACGGCTGCCGGTACGGGCTACACGAGCTGGAAGGCGGCCGTCGACAAGTCGAACCTGCCGGGCGTCAGCAGCCTGCCGCCGACCGTCACCTTCAGCACGGTCGCCGGCGGCGGCAGCTCGGCCGTCAGCAGCAGCCTGGCCACCATCACCATCTACTGGAAGGGCCCGGGCGACAGCAGCGCCCACCAGTACGTGGCCATGGCCCAGATGAAGCCGTGAGAAGCTCCGTGCCCACCCCGCGCCCTTCACGCCCCGCTCGCGGGCAGCACGGCTTCAGCATCATCGAGCTCATGGTCGGCCTGCTGGTCGGCATGCTCGCGGTGCTGATCGTCGTGCAGCTGCTGTACTCCACGAGCATGCAGCAGCGGCTGACCAGCACCAGCGGCGACGCCGAGATCAACGCCGCCACGGTCACCCACATGCTGGCACGCGAACTGAACCAGGCCGGACTGGGCATCAGCGCGTACACGCTGCTGGGCTGCAGCCTCACGTACACCACGACCTCCGACAGCAAGAGCGTCACGCTGTCGGCGCTGGCCCCGGTCACGGTGAACCCTGCCACCTCGCTGGTGCCCGCGGGCGACACCAGCACCGACACGCTGCTCGTCGTCAGCGGCAATTCCGCCAGCCCCACCGAGGGAGACGCACTCGCCGGTACCAGCACCGCGACCAGCTACACCGTGTCGACCCCTGCGTCCTTCGCCACGGGCGACTGGGTGACGGCCGCGGCGACCACGCGCGACAGCTCCACCTCATGCGCCCTGACCCTGGGCAAGGTGAGCGCCATCGCAAGCTATGTGCTGACCGTTTCCAGCGGCACCGCCGGCCTGACGGCGGCGGAGGCGGCCGTCTACAACCTGGGGGCCGCCCCCGTCATCCATGCCTATGCGGTCCGCAACGGCAACCTCACCGTGTGCGACTACGCGGCCTACAACTGCGGAGACACCAGCTACACCACCACGCTCAACAGCAGCGTCTGGGTTCCCATCGCCAGCCACATCGCGAGCCTGCGGGCCCAGTACGGCCGCGACACCAGCGACCTGGTCACGCCGAAGATGGACGGCGTGGTCGACAGCTACGACCAGGCCACGCCCGGCAGCACGAGCGACACCTCGGGCCTGTCCAGCTACTGCGGCTGGCTGCGGGTGGTCGGCCTGCGGCTCGCGGTGGTCGCGCGCAGCCAGCAGTACGACAAGGACGAGGTCACCACCACCGCGCCCACCTGGTCCGGCAGCAGCGCCAACACCAGCACCACCAGCACGCTGACCACCGTGACGCCTTCCGCCCTGGCGATCGACCTGAGCGCCAACTCGGAGTGGAAGCACTACCGCTACAAGACCATCGAGACCACGGTGCCGCTGCGCGACATCATCTGGAACGGCAACCAGGTCACCTACCAGAGCGGAGACGTCGCATGCTGAGCACCCGGCGCCCCCGGCACGGGCAACGCGGCTTCGTGATGATCATCGCCCTGATCGCGCTGGCGATCATGAGCATTGCCGCGATCGGCCTCATGCGCACCACCTCCAGCTCGGCGAGCATCGCGGGCAACCTGGCCTTCGAGCAGGCGGCCGTCACCTCCGCCGACCAGGCTATTGAGGCAGCGGTGACCTGGCTGGAGAACAACAGCGGACAGACAAGTTCCAGCACCGCCACCACCTGCTCGACAGGAAGCTCCGTGCTGGCCTGCGACCAGACGAGCCACGGCTACGCCGCCACGCGCACCGACCCGGGCAGCACGCAGTCGTGGTCGCAGCTGTGGACCCAATTGGTCAGCGCGGGCTACACCGCCGTCTCGCAGGGCCAGGACAGCTCGGGCAACACCGCGTCCTACCTGATCCAGCGCATGTGCGCCAGCGCGGGCGATGCGTCGTCGAGCAACGGCTGCGGAAGTTCTCCCATGGCCGTGAATACCGGCGGCAGCAAGAAGTCCGGCAGCACCCCATCGTCCAGCAGCCAGGTCTATTACCGCATCACCGTCAAGGTGAGCGGGCCTCGCAACACCGTCTCCTTCACGCAAGCCATGGTGGCCCTATGAACAAGCTCCTCTCCGGCCGCTGGCGCTCCTGCATGGGCGTCCTGGCGCTGATCCTCGCGGCTCCCGCCTTCGGCGCCCTCACCGACCTTGCCACGGCCCCGCTGGAAACATCCTCGGCCACGCTGGTCAAGCCCAACATCATGTTCATCCTGGACAACTCCGGGAGCATGAGTTCCGCCTACCTCCCGGACTGGGCGGACGACTACAGCGCCAGCAGCTATCCATACCTCTACCGCAACAGCCGCTTCAACGGCATCTACTACGACCCGTCGGTCACCTACACGCCGCCCGTCAACTACGCCGGCACCAGCTACACCAGCATGACCTCGGCCAATACCTCGGCATGGACCAAGGTACCCACCGACGGCTTCGGCATCATCTCCACGGGCACGACGGACCTGACGGGAACGAGCACCCCCGCCACGTACTACACCTTCGTTCCTGGCGAGTACTGCTCCTCGGCCAACCTGCGCACATGCAACAAGCAGAGCGCGGCCACCACCGCCTATGCCTACCCGGCGTACCTGCGCTGGTGCACCACGTCCGCACTGAGCACATGCCAGGCCGTCTACATCGACAGCACCTCCGCGCCCGCCACCTACAAGTACCCGCGGTATGCAGGCATGAGCTCCACCGCGACGATCGTCGTCAGCGGATCGAGCAGCACAAGCATCGGCGGCATCACGGTCAATGGCGTGCAGATTCTCTCGGCCACGACCTCGGCCAGCACCTCGTCCACCACGGTAGCAACCAACATCGTCACCGCCATCAACAACTGCACCAGCAGCAAGACAGGCAACTGCGGCATTGCAGGCTACAGCGCCAGCCGCAGCGGCAGCACGGTGACCATCACCTCGCCCAAGGGCGCCGATGCCTATGGCTATTCGCCCGTGGTCACACAATCCGGCAGCATGACGGCCACCGTCACCGCCTTCAGCGGCGGCACGCCGGGCAGCTGGATACAGACCACCATCAGCAGCAGCACGTCGACCTATGCCTACCCCGGCACCGGCGCCCGCTCCACGACCCGCACCGACTGCACGACCAACGGCACCACCTGCACCTACGCGGAGGAGATGACCAACTTCGCCAACTGGTGGGCGTACTACCACACCCGCATGCAGGCGATGAAGAGCGCCACCACCCTCGCCTTCAGCGGGCTGACCTCCAGCTACCGGGTGGGCTACATGACCATCAACAAGGTCAGCAGCTCGACGGACTTCCTGAACATCGCCGACAACACCACCACCAGCGGCGGGCAGAAGTCGCTGTGGTACGGCAAGCTGCTGGCGGCCCAGGCCAGCGGCACCACTCCGCTTCGCACGGCGCTGTCGAATGCAGGGCGCTACTTCGCCGCCAAGATCTCCTCCATCAATGGCGTCGCGACCACCGATCCGATGCAGTACGCCTGCCAGCGCAACTACACACTGCTGTCGACCGACGGCTACTGGAACGAGACCGCGACGCCCTACAAGGTCGACGGCACAACCGCCATCGGCGACCAGGACAGCAGCGAGTCCCGCCCCTATCTCGACGGCAATGCGGTGTCCAACACGCTGGCCGACACGGCGCAGTACTACTACGCCACCGACCTGCGCTCGTCCTCCCTGAGCAACGCGACGAATTCGAGCGGCACGGATGTCTCCAGCAACAGCTATTCCAACAAGCGCCAGAACATGGTGACCTCCACCATCGGCCTGGGCGCCTCGGGCTACATGCTGTTCGATGCGGACTATGCGAACGCCACGAGCGGTGACTACTACGACATCGCCAACGGCACCCCTACCAGCAGCACGACGCAGGCTTCCGGTGTGTGCATCTGGCAGAGCTCCGGCAGTTGCAACTGGCCCACGCCGGTCAGCAACACGCAAACCGCCATCGACGACCTGTGGCATACCGCCGTCAACGGCCGGGGCAGCTACTACAGCGCTTCCAACGCGGCCGACATCAAGACCAGCCTGACCAATTTCCTCAACACCGTGGACGCCACGACCAGCAGCTCCGCGGCAGTCACGCAAAGCGCCGCCGTGCTGACCTCCACCACGGCCGGCTACACCTTCTCGACCACCTATTGCTCGGGCAAGTGGTTCGGCGAACTGGCGCGCTATGCGGTGAATTCCAGCACCGGGGTCACCTCCAGCACCGCGGACTGGGCCGAATCGGGCGCGGGCTCCGACTGTTCGAGCACTTCGGGCAGCCTCACCACCACGGCGCTGCTGGACAACATCGGCTACGCCTCTCGCACCATCTTCACCTACGACGCCAGCACCGCCACGAAGCTGAGCTTCGCCTGGGACTCACTCACGACGACGATGCAGGGCTACTTCAAGATCGCGTCGATCAGCTCGCTGTCGCAGCTGTGCAGCTCGGGCACCAGCTGCCTGGCGACGGCATCGCAGGTCGACAGCTCCACCGCCGGCACCACCACCGGCGCGGGCGCGGTGAACCTGGTGAACTACCTGCGCGGCGACCGCAGCAACGAAGGCTCCACCAACACCAGGTACTACCGTTCGCGCACCCACGTGCTGGGCGACGTCGTCAACTCCACGCCGGTGTACATCAAGGCCCCCTCGCGCAGCTACAGCGACACGGGCTATGCCAGCTTCAAGTCTTCCAACGCCTCGCGCCAGGGCATGGTCTACGTGGGCGCCAACGACGGCATGCTGCATGCCTTCAATGCCGACACGGGCGCCGAGGCCTGGGCGTACATCCCCTCGGTACTGCTGCCCAACATGTACAAGCTGGCGGACAAGAACTACGCCTCCAACCACGTCTACTTCGTCGACGGCCAGATCACGCAGGCCGACGTCTACTACAACAGCGCCTGGCACACCATCATCATCGGCGGCCTGGGCGACGGCGGCCGCGCGTACTTCGCGCTGGACGTCACGGACCCGAGCTCTCCGACCGTGCTGTGGGAGTTCAGCTCGAGCAGCACGCTCACGCCCAATCTGTACGACACGGACCTGGGCTACACCTACGGCGCCCCCATCATCACCAAGCTGTCGGACGGAACCTGGGCGGTCGTCCTCAGCTCCGGCTACAACAACGTCTCCGACGGCGACGGCAAGGGCCACCTGTGGATCAGGAACGCCATGACCGGCGCGCTGATCAAGAAGATCGACAACGGCATGGGCAGCAACGCCAGCGGCAGCACCGTGACCGGCTGTTCCGTCGTGCCCTGCCCCAGCGGCCTGGCGAAGATCAGCGGCTGGACCAACAGCTCCACCGACAACACCACCACACAGGTCTATGGCGGCGACCTGTACGGCAACCTCTGGCGCTTCGACATCAGCGCCCTCGCCGCCAGCAGCGGCAGCGCCACGGTGCAGCTGCTGGCCACGCTGTCGGACAGCTCGGGCACCCGCCAGCCCATCACCACCGCGCCGGAGCTGGGTCTCGTGAACGGCCAGCACGTGGTCTTCGTCGGCACCGGCGCCTACCTGGGCGTGACCGACATCACCACATCGCAGGTGCAGTCGATGTACGCCATCAAGGACACGCTGAACGGCAGCTCCAGCACCACCGCCATCTACAGCAACCCGCGCAGCAACGCGTGCAGCTCGAGCACCGTGGCCAACTGCTTCATCAGGCTGACGCTCACCGACACCTCCGGCGTACGAACAGCCTCCAGTTCAGTGAGCTACTCCACCAATTTCAGCACCATGTACGGCTGGTTCGTCGACATGCCCGAATCGGGCGAACGCGTCGACGAAGACCCGGTGCTCTCCTCCGGCACGCTGGTCTACGTCTCCAACACGCCCAGCACCTCGGGCGCCTGCAGCACCGGCGGCTCCAGCTACATCAACTACGTCAACTACGCCACCGGCCTGACGGTGTCGGGCGCCGAGAATGCGGGGGTGCTGCTGTCGAGCGCGGGCCTGTCGAGCTCGGCCGCGCTCGCCATCACCACCAGCGGCAAGACCGTCGCCACCACCAAGGACTCCACCGGCGCGGTGACGACAACCACCATCCCGACCTCCTCTTCGAGCAGCACGCGACGCATCTCCTGGCGCCGGCTGACCGACGGCAAGTAGAAAGGGCCGTTGCCGGCCTGCTCGGGATCGATCCGCCTCCTGCCCAGGAGGCGAGCCCTCAAGATATCTCCCACATCGCCGCGCAGACTCGTCGGCATGTGCACTCCCTCAGCCTCGCGCCCGTGGATCCGCCTGCGCTGGCGGCTGCCGCGCGCGGGCTTGGGCGGATACATCGTCGAAGGGCATTGGCTGTGGGAGCCCGGCACGCCTGCGGTACGCGCCGCGTTCCAGGCGGCCGTGGATGCAGGCAACAGGACTTACGGCGCGGGAACGCATTGGGTGGAGCAGGAGGAAGCCGAAGCGCCTGCCGGCACCCAGATATCGGATGGACACCGAAGAACCATCGCGAAGACCTGCCGCTGATGTCCTGACTCTTCTTCGCGCCCCAGACCCGGCCCTTGTGCGAGACGCCGGGCACGACGCGGCAGATACCATACAACCATGAAGCCTGCTGCAAGCCGCGGGAAGTTCGTTGTCCGATACCTGGGCCCACTGATACCCTTGGGCCTTGCAGCCAATGGCATCTGGATACTGCTCTCCGGCTACTACACCTATAGACCGGGAAAGGGCAACTGGACCCTCACGCTGCTGCCGCCCGACTCCCATCTGGCCGGCCTTTTCTTCATCTTCCTCGGCGTGCTGGTCGCATCGCTCGGTGTCTCCGGGCGGAAGGAGCGATGGCTTTTCTGGAGCGGGCTCGCTGGCGCCCTGCTGTCCCTGATCATCGAAGGGCTGCGCCAGATCCTGCGCCTGGCCGTCCACGGCTAGCCGACGGCAGCCGATGAGCCGGGCGCTTCCCGTTCGATCGCGGGCCGCCTGAAGAAGCCGCGCAAGGCTCCCACATGGTCAGGTACATGGACCGGGCCGACCCGGCTCACCGCGCCGCGTTCCGATCCGAAATCATCTTCGGGCTGATGAAGATCAGCATCTCGGTCTTGTTGTTGACCCGGCTGCGGGTTCGGAACAGCGCGCCGACCATCGGAAGTTCGCCCAGCACCGGCACGCGCGATTCCGAGTTGGTGTCGGTCAGCTCGAAGACGCCGCCGATGACGACGGTGCCGCCGTTCTCCACCAGCACTTCGGTCTGGATGTGCTTGGTGTTGATGGCATAGCCCGCGGTGGTCGACTGGCCCACGGTGTCCTTGTTGACGTCCAGCGCCAGGATGATGTTGCCCTCGGGCGTGATCTGCGGCGTCACTTCCAGCTTGAGGTTGGCCTTGCGGAAGGCGATGGAGGTCGCGCCACTCGACGTCGCGACCTGGTAGGGCAGCTCGGTACCCTGCTCGATCAGTGCCTTGGTCTGGTCGGCCGTCACCACGCGCGGGCTCGACACCACCTTGCCCTTGCCGTCCGCTTCCAGCGCCGAGATCTCGAGGTTGAGCATCTTCGTCAGGCCCGAGTTGAAGAGCGACAGCGCGAAGGTGCCGACCGCGTCGCCCGTCGTGCTGGTCGCTGGCAGGTTGACGAAGCTGGTGCTCGAATAGGTGTTGGTGCTCGTGGTGGTGGTCACGCCGCCCGTGGTACTTGAACTCACGGAAGGCGTCACGCCCACCGACGAGTTCGCGTTGACGAAACCGCCGCCCAGCTTCGCGCCCAGGGACTTGCTGAAGGTGTCGGTCGCCTCGACGAAGCGCGCCTCGATCAGCACCTGCCGTATCGGCACGTCCAGCTTCTGGATGAGTTCGGCCACCTGCGAAAGACGCGAGGGAATGTCGGTCACGAAGAGCTGGTTGGTGCGCACCTCGGCCAGCACGCTGCCGCGTGAACTCAATATGCGCGTCGCGCCGCCCGAGCTGCCGCTGCCTCCGCCGGCGCTCGTGCCGGTGCCGGAGAGCCCCTGCGCCACCGTGGCCGCCTTCGCATAGTTGAGCTGGAACGACTGCGTGCGCAGTTGCTCGAGCCCCTGCAAGGTGGCCTGGGCCTCGGCCTTTATCTTGTCCTTGGCGTTGAGCTCGTCCTCAGGCGCGATGCGCAGCACGCTGCCGTTCTTGCGCATGCCGAGGTTCTTCGCCTCCAGGATGATGTCCAGCGCCTGGTCCCACGGCACGTCCTTCAGCCGCAGCGTGAGCGAGCCAGTGACCGAGTCGGAGGTGACGATGTTGAAGCTGGTGAAGTCCGCGATCACCTGCAGCAGCGAGCGGATCTCGATGTTCTGGAAATTCAGCGACAGCTTCTCGCCGTTGTAGCCCACGCCCTGCGTCAGCTTGGTCGGATCGACCTTGCGCGGGCGCACCTCCACCACGAACTGGCTGTTGCTCTGGTAGGCGCTGTGGTCCCAGTCGCCGCGCGGCTCGATCAGCATGCGCACGCGGTCACCGGCCTGCTGCATGCTCACCGTCTGCACGGGCGTGCCGAAGTCGGCCACGTCGAGCTTGCGGTTCAGGCCCTCGGGCAGCTGCGACTTGGTGAATTCGACGAGGAGGTTCTTGCCCTGCTGGCGGATGTCCACGCCGACCTGGTCGTTGGGCAGGCTCACGATCACGCGGCCCGCGCCTTCGGTGCCCAGGCGGAAGTCGACGTCGCGCAGCGGCAGCACGTCGCGGTTGCGGTTCTCCGCGAATTCGAAGGGCGTGGCGGCCACCAGAGCCGGGCCCGCCGCGGATTGCAGCGACACCAGCAGCGACTTGCCGCGCACCTCGGTCTTGTAGGCGGTGGCCTCTTTCAGGTTGAGCACGAGGCGCGTGCGTTCACCCGCCTGCACCACGTTCACGGAACGCAGGTTGCCCTGGTTCATCTCGATGGCCTCGCGGCCCAGGCTGCTGCGCATGCCCGGAAAATCGAGCGCGATGCGCGCGGGCGACTGGATGGCGAAGCCGTTGGGCGCTGCGGCCAGCGGCTCGGAGAAATCGACACGCAGCACTTCGCTGCCTGCCTGCAAGGAGCCCGTGACCGACTCGATCCTGTTCTGCGCCTGCGCCGCCGTGAGCGACCCGAACGCGACGAGCAGGAACACGGACGCGCGCAACCAGCGCGCGATCGCGAATATCTGTTTGTTCATTTGACTGCCTTGAAATGCGGCACCTTCTCCTCGCTGCCCTGAGCTTCCCTCCCGAGTGCAGCGTGTTCCGGAGACCGCGCAAGCCGTTGCGCGCGGCCGGAACGGGCAGCGCGGCGCCTCTGCGGCGGCCGCGCTGCCCCGTCACATCCTCACGCGATCAGAACGCGTGGCGGATGCCGAAGTCGTAGCCGGTGGAGGAACGCGGCAGGCCGGTGTAGCTGGTGCCCGTGCTGCCGTAGCCGGTGGTGCTGGCCGACACCAGGCTGCCCGTGTAGTTCACGTCGTTGCGGTTGTTCACGCGCGCCACCGTCGCATACAGCGCCGTGCGCTTGGACAGGTTGTGCACGTAGCCGATCGCGAACTTGCGCGCCAGCGGGTCCTCGCCCGTGATGCCGGCCGCGCCTTCGTTGTAGCGCACCTGCGAGTACGCCACGCGGATCAGGCCCGCGCCCACCGGCACCGTCGCGCCGATCAGGTAGCCGTTGTAGCTGTCGTGCGCGTCGGCCACTGCCGCGTAGTCGAACTTGTTCTTCACGTTCGACAGCTCCCCGAACAGCTTCACGGGACCGAAGTCGTACGAGGCGCCCAGGTTGATGGTCTGCACGCTGCGCTGCAGCGCGGTCGTGTCCACGACGGTGCTGCGGCCCACGCCCAGGGCGACGTCCAGCGGGCCGTTGGCGTAGCCGAAGCGGCCACCCACGTAGCGGCCCGCGCTGCTGCTCGAGGCGGCCGTGGTGCTGGTGGCGTCCGTGCTGGCGTTCTCGTGCAGCGCGTACTGGAACTGGCCGTAGAAGCCGCCCAGGTTCGGCGGCAGGAAGTAGCCGATCGAGTTGCTGGCGCGCACGTAGTTGGCGTTGTTGAGGGTGGTGTTGCCGCTGACGGTGCTGATGACGTTGGTGCCCGAGCCGTTGGTGCCGAACGGGTCGAAGACGGTGTCGTTCCAGAAGGTGGGCGTGTAGTCGCGGCCCAGGCGCAGCTCGCCGAAGCCACCCGACAGGCTCACGGTGGAGCGGCGCGAGAAGGTGGAGATGCCGGTGGCGCCGTCGTCGTTGGTGATGGGCGCTTCGAGCCAGAAGCTCGCGGCCAACCCGCCGCCGAGGTCTTCGGTGCCGCGGAAGCCGATGCGGCTGGAGTTGTAGCCCGAGTTGCCCAGGCTGGTCTTGCTTTGCTTGACCGACGCGCCGGTGGTGGTGTCGCGCGAGGTCGTCGACTGGTAGGTCAGGCCGGCGTCCACGACGCCGAACAACGTGACGGACGATTGGGCACAAGCCAGGCCGCAGACGGCCAGGGCAGCGAATGCCGTGAGGGTTTTCTTCATTCAGGGTTCTCCAGTTTCAGGTCTGTTGCGGCCGCTCGGTATCGACCGGCTGTACGCATCGTTTCGTCCAATTCGGGAGGAATTTGGTGGTTTGGTTTTCCTGCGCGCGGAGTGTTGTTCGCGCACATCAGACCTCTTCGCGTGAGCGTTACACCGCCCTTCAAATTTCTCCCAGATCGCCTGAAAAGATCCGTGCATGACGAAGCTGGAGACCCGAAGGTGATGCGTTCACGAACCCTGCTGGCGGCCGTGTGCGGCGCACTCGCCATCGCCTGCGCCAGCACGAGCATCGCGATGGTCCATCGCACTTCGCAGCAGCTTGCCGCGCACATGCTCGCCGGCCATGCCGCGCAAGGAGCACCCACTGCGCCACGCGCACAGGCGGACACACGCTCCTGGTGGTCCGCCTTCGAAGACCCCGCGCTGGACAGGTTGATTGCCGCGTCGCGCGACGGCAATGCCGAAGCCGGCATCGCCGCGACCTACATCGCGCTCAAGGTGAAGACGCTGGAGTCGAGCTACCTGGAGAACACGCGCGCGGCCATCGCGCGACAGACGGTGCTGATCAAGGGCGCGAAGCTGCCGTACGACGACTTTGCGAAACAGCTCGCGCAGCGCCAGTCGGGCGCGCAGGCCACCATCGAGAAGCTGCAGGCACAGCGCGCGAGCTACATCGCCTACCTCGCGAAACAGTGCCACATGAGCGAAGCGGCGCTCGGCGAGATGCTCGCCGATGCATTGCAGGACAAATCGCTTCCCCGCTTCGCGGCCGAGGTGCCGCGCGAGCTGCCGATGACGGTTCTCACCAACAGGAACGACATCAACCTGGCTGCCGCGCTCTACGACGCCGACCCGGCGGCGATGCCCGCGGGCACCATCGATGCGGCGGCAACCGACGAAGCGCAGGACATCGAAGTGCCCGGCAAGCCGCTCTATGCACGCGCGGTCGCGCAGGCGCGCGAGCAGGTCACCGAGGCGCTGCGCCGCCTGCAGATGCAGAGCGACATCGCAAACACCGCCTATGCGCGCGTGGTGAATGCGCGCGCGGGCTTCGAGGTGTCGAAGCGGCGGCGCGACCGCGGAGAGATTTCAGAAGTGCAGCTCATGGAGGACTTCCAGGGCCTGCTGCTCGACCTGCATGTGCTGGCCGCGGCCAATGGCGAGCTCGCGCTCGCATGGGTCGTTCTCATGGGAAGCATCGGAAGCGGTGCATCCATCGACACCATCGCCGACCCGCGCTCCGCACAAGCCGAGCGCACAGGACAGAGCGAGCAATTGCCGTTTCTGCACAAAGTCTCCCGAAAGTTGCGCAATCCTTGAGTTCCGAAGGAGCACCGAATGACCACAGCCCTGCACAAAGTTCCGGCCCGCCCCGTGCTGACACTGGCCGGCCACGGACACAAGAAGCCGGACCCCGCCGCGCTCGCGCGCCGCGCCTGCTCCCCCGACAGCGAACCCGCGACCAGCGCCGCCACCACGCTGGCCATCCAGCAGCTCGCCGCCGCGTTCCAGCCTGCGTTCGGACGCATGCACGTGCTGCGCGACCTCGTCATCCCCATGTACGAAGGCAGCGCCGTTCCCACGGCCCGCTTCGACGTCGCGCTGGTTTGCGAGGCCGGCGTGTACCTGTTCGAGGTGAAGGGCTGGCGCAACGCGGTGGTGTATCGCAAGACTTCCACGCAAACGGTGCCGCGCTGGTTCCTGCGCCAGCACGGGCACTCTCTGGCCCGCGAGGTGAAGGACCCGGCCTGGCAGTGCGGCCGCAAGACCACGCACCTGCGCAGCCTGATGCCTTCCGACCTGCGCGTGCAGTACTTCGTGATGCTGCCCTTCGACGGCGTGGAGCTCGAAGGCGTGATGCCCACCGTCGTCATCACGCCGCAAGACCTTCCCTACATCGCGCGTGTGGCGCGCAACAACGGCCGCAGCGAGCAAGGCTACCCCATGCTCGACAACGCCGCCATCGACCGCACGCTGCAGTTGCTGAACGACCTGCAGGGCGAGCTCACGGTGGACGACCACATGCGCAACTGCCGCGAGCGCACCGCGCAGCCCGGGGCCCTGAAGCTGCAATGACGCGATGAGCCGCATCCTGCTGGTGGAGGAAGGCCACGACGCCGCCTCGGTGCTGCTCGACGAACTGCGCCGCGCGGGGCACGAGACCGAGCACATCGAGGACGGCGCGGTCGCGCTGCACCGCATCCTGACCTCGCCGCCCGCGCTCACCCTGCTCGACGTGGAACTGCCGCGCGTCAGCGGCCTGCAGATACTGGAGAAGATCCGCGCACGCAGCGACCACCCGATCATCATGCTGACCGCGCTCGCGCAGGAGGCCGACCGGCTGCGCGGCTTCGAGCTCGGCGCCGACGACTACGTGTGCAAGCCCTTCTCGCCGCGCGAGGTGGCGGTACGCATCGGCACGGTGCTGCGCCGCTACGCGCAGCGCCAGCGCGTCGCGCGCCCGGGCATGCCGATCACTTTCGGCGCGGTACGCGGCTGCGCGATCCTCGACGGGCACTACCTGCCGCTGACGCGCCGCGAATCGCTGCTGCTGCGCGCGCTCTCGAAGGAGCCGGGCAAGGTGCTGACGCGCTCCAAGCTGCTGGAGGCCGCCTTCCCGGAAGCGCTGGACGTCAACGAGCGCGTGGTCGACACGCACATCAAGAACCTCAGGAAGAAGCTGGCCACCGTCTCGGCCGCGCACGACTGGATCCGCTCGGTCTACGGCGTCGGCTTCGCATGGGAATCGCAGGCCAGGCAGGACGCCTGAGCGGATACCGGCCTCTCTCGCACACTCTTCTCTTCACATGAAACTACGCTGGCGCGGCTTGTTTCCGCTGCCGCCGATGGTGCTGCTTTCGCTGCTCATGCTGCGCGCGCAGGCGGCCACGGCACAGGAAAACACATGGACCGAGGCGCCGCTCACGCTGCACCGAACGCCCGAGCTGGCAGAGACCATTCCGCCGGCCGAGCGCGGTCTGCGCCCCAGCATCGTCGATGGCGACAGGCTCGGCGGCCGGCCCGACCTCGAAGTGACGGTGGAAAGCAATGCCACGCTGCGGCGCGGCGACACGCGCATCACCGCCGACCGGCTCGAATACCAGCCGCCGGGCGACCTCGCCACGGCCACCGGCAACGTGCACCTGAACCAGGCCGGCAACGTGTACGAAGGCCCCGAGCTGCACCTGAAGGTCGAGAGCTTCGAAGGCTTCTTCGACCATGTGCGCTACACGCTGCTGGCCAACGGCGCGCACGGTGAGGCCGAGCGCATCGACTTCGTCGATCCGAAGGTGTCTGTGGCGCGGCACGTCACCTACACCACCTGCCTGCGCGAGAACTACCCGGGCTGGATGCCCGCGTGGATGCTCACGGCGGTCACGATGACCACCGACTCCGAGACCAACCTCGCGACCGCCACCGACGCGCAGATCACCTTCCTCGGCATCACCACCCCGCCCATACCGTCGGTGAGCTTCCCGCTGAGCAACGCGCGCCAGAGCGGCCTGCTGCCACCGGTGATCGGCTTCGACACCACCAACGGCTTCGAGTACCTGCAGCCCTACTACTGGAACATCGCGCCGAACCGCGACCTCACGCTGTACCCGGAACTCATGAGCAACCGGGGTGTGAACTTGGGCACCGAGTTCCGCTACCTGGAGAAGACCTACAGCGGCCAGATCCGCATCGACGAGATGCCCAGCGACAGCCTGCGCGACCGCAACCGCTGGGGCCTGTGGGCCAGGCACAGCCAGCAGTTCGACCCCAAGCCCTTCGGGCTGGATTCGCTGAGCACCTCGTTCAACATCAACCGCGTGAGCGACGACGACTACTGGCGCGACTTCACGCACTCGCCCACGCTGACCTCGCGCACGCTCACCAACGAGGTGGACCTCAACTGGAGCAAGGGCGACTGGAGTGGCCAGGCGCGCACGCTCTCCTACCAGACGCTGCAATACGCGGCCTCGCCGATCACGCCCTCGTACAACCGCGTGCCGCAGATCACGGCCAACTATAACAAGTACGACTGGCACGGCTTCGACGTGTCGGGCACGCTGGACTACTCGCGTTTCGAGGTCGATTCGGCCTACTCGCCCACGCTCAACGGCATCAAGCAGCCCAATGGCGAGCGCATGGTGGGCAACCTGCAGATCAGCCGGCCGTGGATCACGCCGGGCGGCTACGTCATTCCGAAGCTGCTGCTGCACACGGCCTCCTACCAGCTCGACTCGGCGCTGGCCAGCGGTGCGACCTCCATCAGCAGCGTGGTGCCCACCGTGAGCCTCGACAGCGGCCTGGTGTTCGAGCGCGACACCAATCTCTTCGGCCGCGCATGGCGCCAGACGCTGGAACCGCGAGCTTTCTACGTGCGCACGCCCTACCGCGACCAGAGCCAGCTGCCGGTGTACGACACGGCCGCCAACGACATCAGCTTCGCCACCCTCTACACGGAGAACGCGTTCTCGGGCAACGACCGCATCTCCGACACCAACACGCTGACCACGGGCGTGACCACGCGGCTGATCGACCCCACCACCGGCGCCGAGTCGGCGCGCTTCGGCATCGCGCAGCGCTTGCGCTTCAGCGACCAGAACGTCACGCTGCCGGGCGGCACCGCAGTGACCGACCGCTCGGGCGACTTCATCCTCGGCGGGCAGGTGCACTGGAACCCCAAGTGGAGCATCGACGGCCTGGCCCAGTACAACATGGACACCGGCAAGAGCACGCGCGACGCGCTCACCCTGCGCTACACGCCCGCGCCGTATCACACGCTCACCGCGGCCTTCCGCTACCAGGCCGACAGCACCACCACCGCGAACGACGGCACGAAGACGGTGGACTTCAACTGGCAGTGGCCGCTGAGCGAGCTGACCAGGGGGCTCTTCGGCGAAAGAAAACCCGGCGACCCGGGCCGCTGGTACGCGGTGGGCCGGCTAAGCTACAGCCTGCACGACCGCGCGATGTCCGACAGCCTGATCGGCGCCGAGTACAACGCCTGCTGCTGGGTCGGCCGCGTGGTGCTCGAGCGGCTGGTGTCGGGCCGCACGACGCCCGATACGCGGCTGATGTTCCAGATCCAGTTCAACGGCTTCGGCAACATCGGCTCGAACCCGACGAGCACGCTGCTGCAGAACATCCAGGGCTATCAGCCGCTGAACACCCAAACGCAGGAACCAAGCCGCTTCACCAACTACGATTGAGGCTCAGCTCAGGGCAGCATCTCGAACTTGAGCTCGGCCAGCGGCGTGACTTTTTCTTCGCGCACCATCTTGTATTCGGTGTTCGGGCCCAGCCACTTGGCCCAGAGGCGGTCGAGTTCGCCCGACTTCTCCAGCGCATAGAGAGCCGCGTTCACCTTCGACAGCAGCACGGGCTCGTCCTTCTTCATGCCGATGCCCACGGGTTGCAGCACCATCGGCTCGCTGATCATCTTCAGCGCCACGCCGCCGGTCTTCGACTGGTTGACCAGCTTGGTGATGGTCATGGTGTTGGCGACCATGCCCACCGACTTGTTCTGCTGCACCGCCATGAAGGCCGAGCCGGTGTCCTGGAAGGTGACCGGCTCGGAGCCGTTCATCTTGATCGACAGCTCGGAGGTGGAACCCTTGGTCGAGCTAAGGCGCTTGCCCTTGAAGTCGGCCTTGGTGGTGCCGGGGTCGGAGGCCTTCACGGCCAGCATCTCCTTGGCCACGTAGTACGGGTCGCTGAACTGGATCTGCTCGCCGCGGCTCCTGGTGTAGGCCAGGTTCGCGATGGTCACGTCGACGCGGCCGAGCTTCACTTCGGGCACGCGCGCTTCCACCGACAGCGGCGTGACCTTGGCGGTGAGGCCCAGTTCCTTGGCCAGCGCGTTGCACAGGTCGACGTCGTGGCCCACCATCTCGCGCGTCTTGGGGTCGGGCGCGGCGAAGGGCGGAACGTCGGCGAAGGTGCCGCACCTGAGTTCCTTGCGCTGGCTGATGTCGCTCCATTGGTCGGCGTGCGCGAGCAGCGAGGCCGCGCCAAGACATGCACCGACGGCGCAGAGACGAAAGACGGTCTGGTTCGACATGAGGAACTCCTTGTGTGGGATTCGAGGCGAGAAAGCAAGGGGAAATCGGTGCGGCTCAGTGCGCGCGCAGGTCCGACAGGAAGCGCTGCGCGCGCGGATGCTGCGGGCTGCCGAAGAAGGTGGCGGGGTCGGCTTTCTCGAGGATGCGCCCCGCGTCCATGAACCAGACACGGTCGGCCACCTCGCGGGCGAAGTTCATCTCGTGGGTGACGCACATCATGGTCATGCCGTCGTGGGCCAGCGCGCGCATCACCGACAGCACCTCGCCCACCATCTCGGGGTCGAGCGCGCTGGTGGGTTCGTCGAACAGCATGGCCGGCGGCTCCATCGCCAGCGCGCGGGCAATGGCCACACGCTGCTGCTGGCCGCCGGAGAGCTGTGCCGGGTATGCACCCGCCTTGTTCGACAGACCCACGCGCTCCAGCAGCTGCCCGGCCTTGGCCTTCGCGTCGGCGCGCTTCACACCCAGCACGCGCATCGGCGACAGCATGATGTTCTCCATCACCGACAGGTGCGGAAACAGGTTGAAGCTCTGGAACACGAAGCCGATGCGGCTGCGCAGCTTGTTCAGCGCCGCGCCGCCCATGGGCGCGTGGATGTCGTGGCCATCGAAGAGCAGTTGCCCCGACTTCACTTCCTCCAGCCGGTTCACGGTGCGGATCAGCGTGGACTTGCCCGAGCCCGAAGGGCCGCAGACCACCACCACCTCGCCCTTCTTAACCTCGGCGTTGATGTCGGCCAGCGCCTGGTAGTCGCCGTACCACTTGTTGATGTTCGAGAACAGGATCATGGTGTCGTCCCTGGCGGGCGATGTGTGGGGAGCGGGCGTCGTCATGGTCATGGCTGTGGCGCCGCCACCGGCGAAGGAAGCGGCGTGCTGTCTCCGGCCGCGGGTTGGACCTGCACCGCGCCGAGCCGCTTGTGCGCGACGCGCCGCTCCAGCCATTGGGTGAGCTGGGTCAGGCTGAAGCAGACCACGTAGTAGGTCATCGCCAGGATGAAGAACACCTGGAAGGGCTTGGTCAGCAGCTGGTTGTTGATCTGGTTGGCCGCGAAGGTGAGTTCCTGCACGTTGATCACGTAGCCCAGCGTGGTCTCCTTGATGGTGGAGATGAACTGGCTCAGCATGCTCGGCAGCATGTTGTAGAGCGCCTGCGGCAGGATCACGAACCACATGGTTCCCAGGTGGCTGTGGCCCAGCGCGCGCGCCGCCTCCGTCTGGCCCTTGGGCAGGGCCTGGATGCCCGCGCGCACCACCTCGGAGAGATACGCGCCCTCGTAGATCACCAGCGTGCACAGCATGGTGGTGAAGCCCGACACCTCGCGCCCGATGAGAAGCGGCACCAGGAAGTAGACCCACAGGATCACCATCAGCAGCGGCACGCCGCGCACCACGTACACCAGCACGGTGGCGGGCCAGCGCAGCACGCGCCAGGGCGACAACCGCGCCAGCGCGAGCAGCACCGACAGCGGAAAGGCCAGCACAATGCCCAGCACCGAGAGGATCAGCGTGGCGACGATGCCGCCGAGCGGACCGTTGGGGTACTGGCCGACCAGCAGCAGCAGCCAGTTGTCGCGAAGAATTTCGTAGACGCTGTACATGCGATGCCCCGCTTACCTTGTTCCCGCGATGCGATAGCGCCGCGACAGCCATCCGCCCACGGCCATGATGAGCAGCGAGCACACCAGGTACAGCACGGTGGCCACGCTGTAGGCCTCGAAGGTGCGGAAGCTTTGGCTTTCGATCTCCTTCACCGCGTGCGTCAGCTCGGCCACGCCGATGGCCATGGCCAGGCTGCTGTTCTTGAAGAGCGACACGCTGTGGTTGACCAGCGCCGGCACCGCATTGCGGATCGCCTGCGGCAGCATCACGTGGCGCATCGAGCCGATGTAGCCGTGGCCGAGCGCGCGCGCCGCCTCGGCCTGCCCCGCCGGCACGGCGCGCAGCCCCGAGCGCATGTCCTCGCTGAAGTAGGCGGCCTGGCACAGGCCGAGCGCGACGATGGACAGCAGCCGCTCCGCGTTGTTGGCCGACAGCCAGCCCTGCAGCGCGTCGGGCAGCAGGCTGAAGATGCCGAAGTACCAGAACATGAGCTGCACCAGCGTGGGCACGTTGCGGTGGTAGGAGACATAACCGGCCACCGCGCGTTCGGCGATGCGGTTCGGCGTGAGCCGCACCACCAGCAGCACGACAGCCATGGTCATCGCCAGCAGCCAGGAGCCGGCCGCGATCCTCAGCGTCTCCAGCATGCCGTGCAGCAGCATGTCGCCGAACTCCGGTTTCAGCAGGATCGCCAGCAGGTCGAAGTCCTTCATGCGCTGTTCCTTTGGCTGGCGTGCATGGACCTGGGGGAATCAGCCGCGCGGAGTTTCGGGCCGGGTGGTCGAGAGGCCGCCGGGCACCTGCAGCGTGGGCGTGATCTCCATGTGCCCCACGTTCACCGCAATGGGCGCCGCGATGGCGAAGGCGATGGCGCTGGCGATGTCCTCGGCCTGCGGCAGCTCGAATCCCTCGACGAAGCGCTTGTAGGTGTCCTCGGAATCGCCGTGCACGTGCGCGAAGATGTCCGTGGCCACGCGCCCCGGACAGATCTCGGTGACGCGCACGCGCTTGCCGAAGCAGTCGATGCGCAGCTGGCGCGACAGCATGCTCACCGCAGCCTTGGTCGCGTGGTAGGTGCTGTTGCCGCCGAAGTTGTAGGCGCCGGCGATGGAGCTGATGTTGACCACGTGCCCGCGGTCGCGCGCGACCATGCCCGGCACCACGAGCCGGCACAGGTGCAGCACCGCGCGCAGGTTCACGTCCACCAGCAGGTCGATGCCCTCGGCGTCGGCCTTGAGGATGGAGCCGGGGCGATCGACGCCGGCGTTGTTGACCAGCACGTCGAACTCGACTTCCTGCGCGAGCCGGGTGATGCCTGCGATGTCGCTCACGTCGACGGCGTGCGGAACGCAGCCGGTGCGCGCGGCCAGGTCGGCCAGCTTGCCGGCGCTGCGCGCCAGCGCATGCACCTTCAGGCCTTCCTTGCTCAGGCGCTCGACGACGGCGGCGCCGATGCCCGAGGAGGCTCCGGTCACCAGTGCGGTCTTGTAGTCGGAAAACGGCATGTTCGGTTCTTTCGTTGGGGGCAGATGACTGCCTGGATTTCACTGTAGCCAGCGCCCGCGGGCGGCGCCAAGACGGATTGGCTGTGGAGAGATAAGCCGCCCTTATGTCGCCCGCGATCCGTGCATATGGGTAAGGGTTAGCACCATGTTCGTGCCCCGACGCCCCACCGGTCAGGTGCGCTCAGGTGCGCTCAGGTGGATTGCCTGGAGATGGGCACCACGCGTCCCGCCTGCTCCACCACGCCGCGCACGGCACGCGCCAGCTCCACCGCGCCGGGGGTGTCGCCGTGCAGCAGGATGGAATGCACGCGCATCGGGATCTTCCGGCCGGTGACGCTGGTGACGGTGCCGTCTTCCAGCAGCTGGCGCACGCGCGCCAGCACGGCGTCGCGCTCATGGATGACGGCGCCGGGCAGCTTGCGCGGCACCAGCAGGCCGTCGTCTCCACAGGCGCGGTCGGCCAGGAAGGTCCGGCGCACGCGCAGGCCGCAGCGCTCGGCCGCGTCCTCGATGGCTCGGCTGGCGGAGGTGCTGACGGTGAGCGTGGGGTCGAAGTCGGCCACAGCCCGCACCAGCGGCTCGGCCAGCGCGGCATCGGCCGCTGCCATGTTGCCCAGTGCGCCATGAAAGCTCATGTGCGTCATGCGGTGGCCGGCGGTGCGGGCCATGCCGTCGAGCGCGCTCAACTGGTAGAGCACATAGGCCACCAGTTCCTTCGTCTCGATCTGCATCTGGCGGCGCCCGAACCCCATCAGGTCGGGAAAGCCCACGTGCGCGCCCACGTCCACGCCGCGCTGGCGCGCCATGCGCACGGTGCGGTCCATGATGACCGGGTCGCCCGCGTGGAAACCGCAGGCCACGTTGGCGGAGGAGACGATGTCCAGCAGGGCTTCGTCCTCGCCCATGCGCCAGGGGCCGAAGCCTTCGCCGAGGTCTGCGTTCAGGTCGATGTCCATGATGGGGAGTCCTTCTCTTTCTCGTTCTGTCAGAGGGGATGCAGATCGATCAGCGGGCTGCCGTAGCCGACGGCGACACCGTCGGCCGCACGGATGCCCTCGACGATGCCCGCCTGCGGCGCCGTCACCGGCAGCAGCAGCGGGCCGATCTTCAGCAGGCCGACGGCCTGGCCGGCCGCCACGCGCGCGCCGATGCGTGCCAGCGGCACGGCGGCCATCGGATGGCCGTGCAGGAAGACGCCGAGCGAAGGGGCGCGGATCGATACGAGTTCGATCTCTTCTTCCTCCTCCTCTTCCGGCAGCTCGACGACGTCGTCGCCCTTCCGTCCGAGGCGCAGCGTGCCCTGCGGCGTGCGCAGTTCGAGCAAACCGATGTCGGTGCCGGCCAGCCAGGCGGCGAGTCGGGAAACGTCCTGCATGCCGGTCATTTCGTGGCAGCGGGCGCGCCGCGGTGCAGTTCGACCATCCGCGCCACCTTGTCGAGCCAGGCGCGCACCTCGTCCAGCGCGTCCAGCGCTTCTTCCCAGCTGGTCTCGATGAAACGGATGCGGCTGCCGATGGGCGCCTGCCCCAGGCGCCACATGTCGGCCTCGATCACGGTGCCGAACTTGGGATAGCCGCCCGAGGGCTGGGCGTCGCGCATCTGGATGATGGGCTGCCCGCTGTGCGGCACCTGGATCACGCCGGGCACGATGCCGTGCGAGCGCAGCTCCATCGGCGCGATGGGCCGCAGCGCCTCGCCTTCGAGGCGGTAGCCGTAGCGGTCGCTGTGCGGCGTGATCTTCCATTCGCCGGCCCAGAAGGCCTCGCGCGAGGCCGGCTCGAAGGCCATGTACTCGGCGGCGGGCAGCACGCGCACGGCCGCGACGCCGTCGCGCTCCAGCGGCAGCGCGAGCGACGGAGGAACCAGACCGAATCCGGTGCGGCACGCAGCCCCGGCGCCAGCCGCACGCAGCAGGTCGCCCTTGCGCAGCGCGCGGCCCTCATGGCCGCCGAAGGCGCCGCGCAGCTGGGTGCTGCGCGAGCCCAGCACCTCTGGCACGTCGATGCCGCCGGCCACGCACAGCATGGCGCGGCTGCCGCGCTGGGCGCCGCCCCGCGGCAGGCCCAGCGTGAGCACCTGGCCGGCGCGGGCCTGGTGCACCCACCAGGGCAGCAGGGGCTGATCGTCGAGCCGGGCGGCGCAGTCTGCGCCGGTGAGCGCGAAGGCGCAGTCATCGTCGAATAGCACCTTGAACGGGAACACCGGCACCTCGACGGCGGCCGCGCCGAGCGCATTGCCCAACAGCAGGTTGCCGGCGGCCAGCGCGAGGTTGTCCATGGCGCCCGAAGTGCCCACGCCCCAGCGCAGGCTGCCGGTGCGGCCCAGGTCCTGCACGGTGGCGAGCGCGGCGGAGGAAAGTATCTCGATCATCGGACGATGCCCTCCACGCGGAATCGGATCATGTCGCCCGGCTGCAGCATCGCGGGCGGGTCCTGCGCGGGGTCGAAGAACACCATCGAGGTGGTGCCGATGGTGTTCCAGCCGCTGGGGCCGGCCGATGCCGACACGCCCGTCTGCGCGCCGCCGATGGACACGGCGCCGCCGGGAATGCTCAGCACCGGCACCTTGCGCCGGGGCGTGGCGATGCGCGGGTCCATGCCGCCCAGGTAGCAGTAGCCCGGGTGGCTGCCCAGCGCGTACACCGGATAGAGCGGCGTGCTGTGCAGCTCGACGATGACGTCGATGCCAAGCCCCGTGTGCGCCATCACGTCGGCCATGTGCGGACCGCCCTCGCCGCCGTAGACCACAGGCAGTTCGACGATGCGGCCCTCGCGCGGCAAGGCGGTGGCCGCGTCCCAGGCTTCGCACAGGCGCGTGCGCAACGCGTCGAGCTGGCGCGGCGCGCGCGTGAAGCTGAGCATCAGGTTGTTCATGCCCGGCACGGCCTCGCGCACCTCGGGCCAGCGCTCGGCCTCGCGCGCCAGCGCCCAGATTCGCTGCTGCGACGGCAGGTTCATGCCGCCGGGCGCCTCGAAGAGCAGCGCGGTGGTGCCCAGGAGGCTGATGGATGGTGCCGTGCTCACGCCGCGCTCCTTTGCTGCAGCCAGCGTTCGAGATGATGGATGTCGACGCCGCCGGCCGCGAAGCCCCCGTCGCTCAGCAGCGCGCGGTGCAGCGGCACGTTGGTGGCGATGCCTTCCACGAGCGTCTCGGCCAGCGCCAGGCGCATGCGCTCGAGCGCGTCGGCGCGGCTCGCGCCGTGCACGATGAGCTTGGCGATCATCGAGTCGTAGTACGGCGGCACGCGGTAGCCCGTGCCCGCGTGTGAATCGACGCGCACGCCGAAGCCGCCGGGCATCTGCCAGCCGGCGATGCGCCCCGGCGAGGGCGCGAAAGTGTCGGGGTTCTCGGCATTGATGCGGCACTCGATGGCGTGGCCCCGGCAGTGCACGTCGGCCTGCGCGATCGACAGGCGCTCGCCGCGCGCCATGCGAAGCTGCTGCTGCACGATGTCGATGCCGGCGGTCATCTCCGTCACCGGGTGCTCCACCTGCAGGCGGGTGTTCATTTCGATGAAGTAGAAGGCACCCTTCTCGTACAGGAACTCGAAGGTGCCGACGCCGCAGTAGCCGATCTGCCGGCACGCCGCCGCGCAGCGCTCGCCCACCTCGGCCAAGAGCGCCTCGTCGATGCCGGGCGCGGGCGCTTCCTCGATCACCTTCTGGTGGCGGCGCTGCAGCGAGCAGTCGCGGCTGCCCAGCCACACGGCGTTGCCGTGGCTGTCGGCCAGCACCTGGATCTCGACGTGGCGCGGGTGCAGCAGGAACTTCTCGATGTAGACCTCGGGGTTGCCGAAGGCCTGGCGCGCTTCCTCGCGCGTGAGCGCCATCGCTCCGGGCAGCGCTGCTTCGTCGTGCACCACGCGCATGCCGCGTCCGCCGCCGCCGCCCGCGGCCTTGACGATGACGGGGTAGCCGATCTCGCGCGCCAGCGCCTGCACGGCGGCGGCATCGTCGGGCAGCGCCTCGTCGGGGCCGGGCACGCAGGGCACGCCGGCCTTGCGCATCGCGCGCTTGGCCGAGACCTTGTCGCCCATGGTGCGGATGCACGCGGCGCTGGGGCCGATGAAGACCAGGCCGGCTTGCTCGACGCGCTGCGCGAAGCCCGCGTTCTCCGACAGGAAGCCGTAGCCGGGATGGATCGCCTGCGCGCCACTCACTTCGGCGGCGAAAAGAATGGCGGACTGGTTGAGATAGCTCTGGCCCGGCGCGGCGGGGCCCAGGCACAGGGCCTGGTCTGCCTGCGCAACATACACCGCGTCGCGGTCGGCCTCGGAGTGCACGACCACGGTACGCAGGCCGAGCCCACGGCAGGCGCGCTGGATGCGCAGGGCGATCTCGCCCCGGTTGGCGATGAGGACGGTGTCGAAGGACATCGCGCGTGCCTCCTCAGGCGAAGCGGAACAGGGGCTGCCCCGCTTCCACTTCCTGGCCCGACTGCACGAGCACCTGCTGCAGGGTGCCGCCCGCGTCTGTGCGGACCTCGTTGAACATCTTCATCGCCTCGATCACGCACAGCAGCTGGCCGGCTTCCACGGCCTGGCCCTGTCGCACGAAAGGCGGTTCGCCCGGCGCGGGCTGCAGGTGCACCACGCCGTGCAGCGGCGCGAGGCATTCGGTGCCGGCAGCCGTCGGATCGGCACTTGCTTCCAGGGCCTGTCGCGGAGCCCTGCGTACGGCGGAAGGCGCCCGTGCAGCGGGCGCAACGCCCAGCGCCGCGAGCTTCACCAGCCGCAGCGTGCTGCCGTTCTCGCTGAATTCCAGTTCCGCCAGGTCCGATGCGGCCAAAGCGTCGATGAGCGTCTTGATCTGTTCCTGCTTCATGCCGGGGCTTCGATGGCCGACGCGTTCCGCGAACGCGTGACGGCATGCATGAAAGGTAGCGGGCAGCGGGCACAAAGCCCAAGACGGATTGGCTGTGCCGGGATAAGGGCGGCTTATGACGCCCGGCTCAGGACAGGGCGGCGATCTCGGGCTCGGGCGTGGACGCGACGGTGCCCGCGAGGTCGGCCACCAGTTCGAGCAGGATGTCCTTCACCGCCTGCGCCGGCTCCGACAGTGGCAGGTGGTCGGACTGGCACAGCGCCAGCGGCGCCTCGATGACCGGATCGACGATGGGGAACTGCCATGCGCCGCAGCTCGCCACCACCTCGCGCGCCATCGACGCCGGCAGGATGGTGGCGCCCAGCCCGTCGGCAATGGCCGCCGTGAGGGTGAAGGCCGATTCGATCTCCGCCACCACGCGCGGCACCATGCCCGCGCGCACGAAGGCCGCGTCCACCAGCTTGCGCACCACGTTGTAGGGGCGCGGCAGGAAGAGTTCGATGTCGCGCAGGTCGGCCAGCTTCACCGGCTGCGAGGGCGCGGGCATCGAGGCCGGCCCGACCAGGAAGAGCGGTTCCTTCAGCAGCGGCAGGAAGCTCAGGCCGTGGATGGCCTTGTCGCCGTAGAGCACGGCCAGGTCCATCCGGCCGTTCATGATGAGTTCGCTGAGCGTGGTGCCGTAGTTCTCGTTCAGGTAGAGCAGGATGCCCGGGTGCCGCGCGCGCACGGTGCGCAAGAGCGGCAGCGAGAGCGCCGATGCCGCCGTGCCCGGCGCCAGCCCCACCGACACCTGGCCCGAGAGCCCTTCGCCGGCGGCTTCCATGTCTACACGGGCCTGCTCGCACTGGCGCAGGATGATCTGCGCGTGGCGGTAGAGCACCTTGCCGGCCTCGGTGGGCGTCACGCCGCGCTTGGTGCGCACCAGCAGCTGCTGGCGCACTTCGCCTTCGAGCGTGGCCAGCTGCTGGCTCAGCGCGGGCTGGGCGATGAAAAGAACCTCGGCCGCCTGAGTGAGGCTTCCGATGTCCACGATCTTCACGAAGTATTTGAGGCGTCGCAGGTTCACGCCTTGTCCCCAAGCAAAAGCCAAGCCTAGCACCGGCCCCGCGCGGCGGATATGGGTGCTCACCATGAGTCATAAGCTGCGCCTATACGACCAGTGCAATCTCGTCTTGGCCTCGCGGGATCGATGTGCGTACCGTTCGGTCCATGCAAGCCACTACTTCCAGCGCTGACTCCCGCATTGCCGCCCGCGTGCGGCGCATCAAGCCCTCGCCCAGCACCTCGGCGGCCGACCGCGCCAACGAGCTGCGCAGGCAGGGCAAGTCGATCGTGAACCTCGTGGTGGGCGAGCCCGACTTCGACACGCCCGCGCACATCCGCCAGGCCGCGGCGGCCGCCATCGAGCGCGGCGCCACGCGCTACACGCTGATGGCGGGCACGGTGGAACTGCGCGAAGCCATCGTCGCCAAGCTGCAGCGCGAGAACGGCCTGAGCTACGCGATGAACGAGATCATCGCCACCAGCGGCGCGAAGAGCGCGATCTACAACGCCTTCGCGGTCACGCTGGAGCCGGGCGACGAGGTGATCATCCCGGCGCCCTACTGGGTGTCGTATCCCGACATGGTTCTGGCCTGCGAGGGCACGCCCGTCACCGTGGCCTGCCCCGAAGCCAACGGCTTCAAGCTGACGCCCGCGCAGCTCGAGGCGGCCATCACGCCGCGCACGCGCTGGCTGCTGATCAACTCGCCGAGCAACCCGACCGGCGCGAGCTACACGGCCGCCGAATACCGCGCGCTGGCCGAGGTGCTGGAACGCCATCCGCAGGTGATGGTGATGACCGACGAGATCTACGAGCACATCCGCTTCGACGGCGAACCGCTGCCGCACATCCTCGGCGTGGCGCCTTCGCTGCGCGAGCGCACGCTGATCGTGAACGGCGTGTCCAAGACCTACGCGATGACGGGCTGGCGCATCGGCTACGCGGCCGGCCCGGCAGACCTGATCAAGGCGCTGGACACGCTGCTTTCGCAATCCACCGGCAACTGCTGCTCGGTGAGCCAGGCGGCGGCGGCGGCGGCGCTCAACGGCGACCAGGCCTTCGTGGCCGAGAGCGTGGCCGTCTACCGGCAGCGGCGCGACCGCACGCTGGCGCTGGTCAACGACATTCCCGGCCTGAGCTGCGCCACGCCGCCCGGCGCCTTCTACCTGTACATCAACTGCGGCGGCCTCATCGGCAAGACCACGCCCGAAGGCAGGCAGTTGCGCGAAGACGGCGACGTGGTGATGTACCTGCTCGAAAGCGAGGGCGTGGCGGTGGTGGCGGGCACGGCCTACGGGCTCTCGCCCTACTTCCGGCTTTCCATCGCCACGTCGCTCGAGACGCTGGAAGAGGGCTGCAAGCGCATCGCGCGCGCCGTGGCCGCATTGCGCTGAAGACTTCAAGACGAGGACGCTCCCCATGCCCTACAAAGCCATTCGCAAGAACCCGTCGGCACCGCAGGTGGCGCCGCACATCATTGCCGCGCTGCGCGACATCCCGGTGGCCGCGCTCAGCGACAACATGCACCGCAACATCGGCAGCGTGGGCCTGCAGCCCTACCACCGCCCCGGCCACAAGACCATGGCGGGCACGGCCGTGACCGTGAAGACGCGCGGTGGCGACAACCTCACGCCGATGCGCGCCTTCGAGTTCTGCAGGCCCGGCGACGTGCTGGTGATCGACGCGGGCGGCGACCTCAACAACGCGGTCATCGGCGGCATCCTGTCGTTCTACACCGCGACCATCGGCACCGCCGGGCTGGTGCTCGACGGCGCCATCCGCGACGTGGCCGAGATCCGCGAGCGCGACTACCCGGTGTACGCGCGCGGCGTGAATCACCGCGGTCCCTACAAGGACGGCCCCGGCGAGATCAACGTTCCGGTGTCGGTCGGCGGAATGATCGTGAACCCCGGCGACATCGTGGTGGGCGACCAGGACGGCCTGATGGCCTTTTCGCCCGACGAGGCGGAGCTGCTGATCGAGAAGGCGCGCGCGCACCTGGAGACCGAGGCGCACACCATCGCGGCGATGAAGGAAGGCCGCTGGGACCGCAGCTTCCTCGATGCGCTGGAAGCGCGCTGCGCCAACTGAAACGGACTGTGCTGATCAGCCGGCCTCGCTGACCAGCCCCCACAACGCCTCCGCCACCGGCGCCATCTGCGCCTGCTGGCGGTACAGGCGTATGTCCACCGGCACGCGCCAGCCGCCCGCGCCGGCATCGACCAGCGCGCCGCCGCGCAGGTCGCCCGACACCAGGCTCATCGGCAGCCATGCGAGACCGCGGCCTTCGAGTGCCATGGTGCGCAGCAGCGCGGCATGGTGCGCGGTGAAGACGATGGACAGCGACGCGGCGAAGTCCTTGCCGAACTCGATGTCCTGGATGGCACGCATGATGCGGCCCAGGCCCGAGGCCTCGCTGTAGGCCAGCACGGAGGGCGACTGGCCCTTGCCCAGCGCATGCAGCGGGGCGCCGCCGGCATCGGGCGCGCTCACGGGCACGAGCACGTCTTCGCTCAGCCGCCGCACGGGGTACTGCGCCTCGTCGAGCCGGCCCGGCGCATCGGCATGGCCGTGGCACAGCACGAACTGCACGCGGCGCTGCAGCATCAGGTCTTCGCAGGCGTAGGAGCTGTCGGAAATGGTCTGGATCGGGCCCATGCTCAGCCGCGATTCCACGCCGGCGAGCCAGCGCGGAAAGAAGGTGAGCGAGAGCACATGCGTGGCGGCGAAGCTCAGGCTGGCGGCTGCCAGGTCGTGCGCGGCGCGGGCCTTGATGCGCGCGGCCTCCAGGCCGGCCAGCACTTCCTGCAGCAGCGGCTGGAAGCGCTTGCCGGCGGCCGTGAGCGCAGTGGGGTGCGCGCTGCGGTCGAACAAATCGACGCCCGCCCATTCCTCCAGCGAGCGGATGTGGCGGCTGAAGGCGGGCTGCGCGATGGAGCGCGCCTGCGCGGCGCGCGAGAAATTGCCGGTCTCGGCCAGGGCCAGGAAGTCTTCCAGC
This sequence comes from Variovorax sp. 350MFTsu5.1, assembly GCF_048302515.1. NCBI lineage: Bacteria > Pseudomonadati > Pseudomonadota > Betaproteobacteria > Burkholderiales > Comamonadaceae > Variovorax > Variovorax sp. 350MFTsu5.1. The sequence continues at coordinate 5,573,360 of NZ_CP157620.1, forward strand.
CATTCGAGGTCGAGGGGTCGGTTGCCGGGGCCCATGCGCTGCGCGGTCGGTCGGGTTGAATAGTTGTATGCGATTCGAGTATTGGACGGTCCGCACCCCGCCGGCAAAAGATGCATCCATTCCTGCACCTTGAACCACCACGGAGACACAGCATGCCTTCCATCGCGAATTATCGCGGGATCATTCCCGCCATTTCCTGCCCCTTCACGGCCGACCACCGCATCGACGAACCCGCGCTGCGCAAGCTGGCTTCCTGGCTTGCCGGCCATGACGGCGTGGTGGCGGTCATGACCAACGGCCACACCGGCGAGGTGTTCTCGCTCACGCCTTCGGAGCGCGCCGAGGTCACGCGCATCGTCGCCGACGAGCTGCGCGGCCGCATGCCGGTGATCTCGTCGATCGTCTGCGAGGGCCTGGCCGAAGCCGCCGAGCACGCCCGCGCCGCCCAGGCCGCCGGCGCGGTGGCGCTGGACGTGATGCCGCCGCACCACTGGCTGCGCTTCGGCTTCACGCCCGGCCACGCGCTGCAGTACTTCGAGGCCATCCATCGCGCCGCGCCCGAACTGGACCTGGTCTGCCACGTGTACCCGGCCTGGACGCGCGCCTCGTATTCGTCGCAGCTGCTGGCCGAACTGGCGCGCCTGCCCTACCTGCAGGCCTTCAAGGTGGGCCAGCGCGACATGAACAAGTACGCCCGCGACATCCAGGCGATCCGCGAGGCCGATGCTTCCAAGGCCATCCTCACCTGCCACGACGAGTACCTGCTGGCGTCGATGGTGCAGGGCGTGGACGGCGCGCTGGTCGGCTTCGCGACCTTCATCCCGCAACTCATCATCGACCTGTGGAACGCGGTGAAGGCCGGCGACCTGAAGAAGGCGATGGCGGCGCAGGCGCTCATCACGCCGCTGAAGGACGCGGTGTACGGCGGCGGCGAGCCCACCGGCGAGGCCCACGCCCGCATGAAGGGCGGCATGTACCTGGCCGGCGTGCTGGAGAACGCCACGGTGCGCCCGCCCACGGAGGCGCCCAACGCGCGCGAGATGGACGCGCTGCGCGCCGCCGTCGAGCAGGCGGGCCTGTCGAAACGCTGACAGCAGGGGGCCGCCGCGCCCCTCGGTGAAAAGAACCCCAGGAGACAAGAGACATGCAACGCAAGCACTTCCTGCGCGCCACGCTGGCCGCGCTCGCGCTGGCCGCCGTATCGACCGCCGGCCTCGCCCAGAACTGGCCCGCCCGCCCGGTGCGCATGGTGATTCCCTTCCCGCCCGGCGGCACGCTCGACACGGTCGGCCGCCTGCTGGCGCAGAAACTGGGCGAGCAGACGGGCCAGACCTTCATCGTGGAGAACCGCCCCGGCGGCAACGGCGTGATCGGTGCCGACGTGGTGTCGAAGGCGCCGGCCGACGGCTACACGCTGCTGTTCAATGCATCGACCTTCACCACCGCGCCGATGACCATGAAGTCGGTGCCCTACGAGGTGGTGAGGGACTTCACCCCGGTGGCGCTGGTGGCCAAGGCGCCGCTGTCGGTGGCGGTCAACAAGAACCTGCCGGTGAACGACGTGAAGTCGCTCATCGCCTACGCCAAGGCGCACCCCGGCAAGATGACCTTCGCGGTGGGCTCCATCGGCTCGGCGGGGCACCTGTCGACCGAGCTGCTCAAGCGCGCGGGCGGCGGGCTCGACTACCTGATCGTGCCGTACAAGGGCACGGCGCCTGCCTTCCAGGACCTGATCGGCGGGCAGATCGACGGCTTCATCGACCCCATCCTCGGCTCGCTGCAGTACCACAAGAGCGGCATGCTGAAGGTGATTGCCGTCACCTCGGCCACGCGCGCCACCAGCCTGCCGAACGTGCCCACGGTGGGCGAGAGCATTCCGGGCTACGAGTTCTACAGCTGGTACGGCCTGTGGGGCCCGGCGAAATTGCCGCCGGCCATCACGCAGCGGCTGAACGCCGAGGTCAACAAGGCGCTGGGCACCGACATGCGCGAGACGCTGAACGCGCAGGGCCTGCTGCTGACGCCGGGCAGCGTCGAGGACTTCGCGAAGTTCCAGGCCGAGGACATGGCGCGCTCGAAGAAGATCATCACCGAGGGCAACATCCATGTCGAATAAGGGAGCCCAGCTTCCGCATGCCGTGGTGACGGGCAGCAGCGGCGGCATCGGCCGCGCCATCGCCTCGCACCTGCTGCAGTCGGGCTGGCGCGTGAGCGGGCTGGACCTGGCCGCGCCCACGCTGTCGTCCCACGCCGGCTTCACGCACATGGCGGTGGACCTCAGCGACGCCGCCGCCATCGCGCGCACCGCCTCGGCGCTGCAGGACGCGGGCGCGCTGGTGCACGCGGCCGGCGTGCTGCGCGTCGGCCCGCTGGGCGAACTCGACCATGCGGGCGGCGAACTGATGTGGCGCCTGCACGTGGACGCTGCCACGCGCCTGGCCGACGCGCTCGTGCCCGCGATGGCGGCGCGTGGCAACGGCCGCGTGGTGTTCGTCGGCAGCCGCGTCGCGCAGGGCCTGCCCGGGCGCGGCCAGTACGCCGCGACCAAGGCCGCGCTGATCGCGCTCGCGCGAAGCTGGGCGGCGGAAGTCGCCTCGCACGGCGTGACCGTCAACGTGGTGTCGCCCGGCGCCACGCAGACATCGATGCTTCAGGACCCGGCCCGCGCGGGCAGCGCGCCGCGCCTGCCGCCCATCGGCCGGCTGATCCAGCCCGAGGAGATCGCGGCGCTCACCGGCTTTCTTCTTTCGCCGCAGGCGGCGGCCATCACGGGGCAGGACATCCCGATCTGCGGCGGCTCGTCGCTGCATCTCTGAACCTCTTTCGCTTTCCCTCTCTTCCACCCGGAACCCGACCATGAAAATCGTCAACATCCTCGAATCCACCCGCCCCATCAAGTCGGACATCCGCAACGCCTACATCGATTTCTCGAAGATGACCCTGAGCCTCGTGGCGGTGGTCACCGACGTGATCCGCGACGGCAGGCCCGTCATCGGCTACGGCTTCAATTCCAACGGCCGCTACGGCCAGGGCGGGCTGATCCGCGAGCGCTTCCTGCCGCGCCTGCTGGAGGCCGACCCGGCCTCGCTGCTCGACGAGACCGGCGACAACCTCGATCCGCACAAGATCTGGGCCCGCATGATGATCAACGAGAAGCCCGGTGGCCATGGCGAGCGCTCGGTGGCCGTGGGCACCATCGACATGGCCGTGTGGGACGCCACCGCCAAGATCGCGGGCAAGCCGCTCCATCAGCTGCTGGCCGAGCGCTACGGCACCGGCAAGCCGAACCCGCGCGTGTTCGTCTACGCGGCAGGCGGCTACTACTACCCCGGCAAGGGCCTCGAAGGCCTGCAGCGCGAGATGACCAGCTACCTGGAGCGCGGCTACTCTGTGGTGAAGATGAAGATCGGCGGCGCCACGCTGGCCGAGGACTGCGAGCGCATCGAGTCGGTGCTGAAGATCCTCGGCCCCGGCCAGCAGCTCGCGGTGGACGCCAACGGCCGCTTCGACCTGCCCACCGCCATCGACTACGGCCGCGCGCTCTCGCAGTACCCGCTCTTCTGGTACGAGGAAGCGGGCGATCCGCTCGACTACGAACTGCAGGCCAAGCTCGGCGAGGTGTATGCCGGCCCGATGGCCACGGGCGAGAACCTGTTCTCGATGCAGGACGCGCGCAACCTCATCCGCCACGGCGGCATGCGCCCCGACCGCGACTGGCTGCAGTTCGACTGCGCGCTGAGCTACGGCCTCGTCGAATACCTGCGCACGCTCGACATGCTGAAGGAGAACGGCTGGTCGCCCTCGCGCTGCATTCCGCACGGCGGCCACCAGATGTCGCTGGCCATTGCCGCCGGCCTCGGCCTGGGCGGCAACGAGAGCTACCCCGACCTGTTCCAGCCCTACGGCGGCTTCCCCGACGGCGTGAAGGTGGACAACGGCTACGTCACCCTGCCGCCGCTGCCGGGCATCGGCTTCGAGGGCAAGGCCGATCTGATCTCCGAGATGCGGGCGCTCGCCAGCTGACGAGTCGAAGGGAACGCCCTCCGGGGCGTTCGGTCCTCAGGGGTGGAAACCGGAGCGGCGCACGACCGGCTCCCACTGTGCGCGGTAGGCCTTCAGCATCTGCGTCGTTTCCGCCGCGTTGCTGGAAACGGGCGTGATGAAGAGCGCGTCGGCCGCCTTGTGCAGGCCCGGGTCCTTCATCACGTCGCGGATCGAATTGGCCAGCAGCTGCACCTTGGCGGGCGGCATGGCCGCTGGCGCGAAAAAGGTGTTCCAGCCGTCGGCGTCGATCTTCATGCCGGCCTCGCTGAAGGTCGGGATGTTGGGCGCGAAGCTCGCGCGCTTCTTGCCCGAGGTGGCCAGGATGCGGATCTTGCCGGCCACGTGCTGCGGATAGAGCGAGTCGAGCGTGTCGATGGCAATCGGCAGGCTGCCGTTGACCAGGTCGGCCGCCAGCGGCGCCGAGCCGCCGTAACCCTTGATCTGCGGCTGCACGCTCAGCGCGTCGCCCACCATCAGGCCGAAGAAGTGCGGCAGGCTGCCGGTGGCGGGCACGCCGAAGATGGCTTCCTCGGGGTGCGCCCACAGCCGGCCCACGAGGAACATCGCGCGGTCGAGCTGGAGCTTGCTGCCGACGGCCAGCGCGAAGTCGTAGCTGCTCACCTGCGAAACGGGCACGAAGTCCTTGTCGGGGTCGTAGCCCGCGTCCTTGATGACCAGCGGCGCAACCACCATCACGGCGGGGTTGCCGAGCATCAGCACGTTCTGCGTGGCGGGCGCGCGCTTCACTTCCTTGGCCGCGAGACGACCGCCTTCACCCGGACGGTTTTCCACGCTCACCTGCACGCCGAGCTTCGGCGTGAGCCGCTCGGCGATCAGCCGCGCGATGCGGTCGGTGCTGCCGCCCGGGGCATAGCCGACCACGAGGGTGAGCGGCCCACCGTCCAGCGCGGCGGGCGCCTGGGCCTGGGCCAGGGGAGCGCAGGCGGCCAGGGCGACGCCCCATGCCATGATGAGCTTGCGCCGGGAAAGGAATGCGGGCATCGGATCGGGTCTCCTGCGGAGGTGGGCACGAGCGGAAGGACGGGCAGGCGCGGTTTCGCGGCGAAAATCGCGCACCAAGACTGTTTCCGGTCGTTCAAATTTGTTACTGGTTTATACGTACAGGGAAACAGTTGATCTAATCAATCAAGTGCCTGCCGAGGCGGGCGAACCACACTTCAACCGCTCGCGCCCTTCACGTTCCGTCACCTGTATGCAACAAGCTTTCCCCGATGCAGGAGCGTTGCGCGCGCCCCATTCACTGGACGACCTGCTGCTCTACCGCATGGCGCGCGCCGTGCGCGCGGGCAGCGGCATGGCGACGCGGCTGGTCGAGGGCGGCTTCGGCATCACGCGCCGCGAGTGGGGAATGATCGCCACGCTCGCCCAGGAGGGCGAGATGACCTCCTCGGCGCTGGCCACCCAGCTGCACCTGGACCGTGTGCGCACCTCGCGCGGACTGCGCAGCCTTGTCGAGAAGAAGCTGGTGCAGCGCCGGCAGAACGCGGAAGACCGGCGCGAAGTGCATGTGCGGCTGAGCGCCTCGGGCCAGCAGCTCTTCGGCAGGCTCTTTCCGCGCATCGCGGGGCTGAACACGGAACTGCTGGAAGGCGTGGCGCCCGCGGACCTGGACGCCCTCCTGCGCTGCCTGCACCACCTGGAGCAGCGCGGCGAAGAACTGCTCGCGCAGGGCGTAGTGGCGGAAAAGGCGGACCGGCGCTCGGGCGGAACACGGCACCGCTGGCCCGAGCGCGGCGGCTGACCCGGCGGGCGATCAAGCGGACAGTCAGGCCTGCACGTCCACCACGCTGCCGAGCGTGCCCGACGCACCGCGACTGGCGCGCTGCGTGCCCGCGGCGCTTTCCTCCAGCGAGGCCATCGCGCTCTGCTGGACGCCGGCGTTGCGCAGCGCATTCATCTGCTGCTGCAGCATCGCGAGCTTCGCCGCGAGCGCCTCGAGCTGCATCCGGATCGCATCGCGGGCATCCTCGGGCGCGGCGAGCAGCTGGGCCTGCGTCTCGCCGATCTGTTTCTGCGTGGCGGTGATCTGCCGCTGGATCTTCGCGATCTCGGCGTTCACGTTGACCCCGCTGCCTGTTGCGCCGCCGCTCGCGCCGATGGTATTGAGCATCTCTGTCCTCCTCTGGTTGTCCGCAAGGGAAAGAAGCTATATCGGCAGCCGGCGCGAAAAATAGAGGGCCGCCTCTGATCGCGCCGCAATTGCCCGCGACCGCTTGCACCGCCGCCATGGCCGACTAGACTGGAATTCGAGGGCACCCGCGGTGCCGGGGGCCAAGGAGCCTGCCATGTACAAGCGTGTTCTCGTGGCAACCGACGGCTCTGCGCTGTCGGAGCAGGCGGTCAATGCCGCCATCGATCTGGCCCTGCTCTGCAATGCCGAACTGGTGAGCGTCACCGTCGCGCACATCGAGCCCGTCGGCTACTTCGAAGGATCGCTGATGCTGAGCCAGCGCGACATCGAGGCCGCGCAGGAGCAGTCGGACCATGCCGCGCGCCGGCTGGTCGACAAGTCGGTCGCCGCCGCCACCGCCAGGGGCGTGCGCAATCCGAGGGCGGTGGTCATGAAGTCGAACCAGGTGGCCGAGGCCATCATCGCGGCCGCGAAGAACCAGCAGTGCGACCTGATCGTGATGGCCTCTCACGGCCGGCGCAGCCTGGCGCGGCTGCTGATGGGCAGCGAGACGCTGCATGTGCTGACGCACTCTCACATCCCGGTGCTGGTGCTGCGCTAGCGGCGCCAGCCCTTCTCCTGCTTTCTCTCGCCTTCTCCTGCTCAGCTCGCGTACCGCTTCTCCAGCGCGTCGAGTTCGGGCTTGCCCACCAGCCGCTGGCGTTCCGCGAAGGGCACGACCAGCGCCGGGTCTTCGTCCACGCGCTTCGTGTCGCGCAGCACCGTCAGCGCCTTCTGCATGCCGGCGACTGCCCCCTGCAGCGCCGCGTTGGCATACAGCACGATGCCGTAGCCCAGCCCGGCGAGTTCCTCGGCGCCGAAGATCGGCGTCCTGCCACCGATCACCATGTTCATGAGCTGCGGCTTCTTCAGCCGCTGCGGCAGCGCGCGGATCTCGTCGGCCGTGGTCACGGCCTCCACGAAGAGGATGTCTGCACCCGCCTCGCTGAACTTCTGCGCGCGCTCGATGGCGGCCTCGAAGCCCAGCGTGGCGGCGGCGTCGGTGCGGGCCATGACGAGCAGATCGGGGTCGGTGCGCGCATCGACGGCAGCCTTGATCTTGTTGACTGCCTCCTCGGTGGAGATCACGTCCTTGCCCGAGAAGTGGCCGCAGCGCTTGGGCGCGACCTGGTCCTCGAACTGGATGCAGTCGGCGCCCGCGCGCTCCAGCACGCGCACCGTGTGGCGCACGTTGAGCGCGTTGCCGAAGCCGGTGTCGGCATCCACGATCAGCGGCAGGCCCACCGCGTCGCGGATGCGCGCCGTGTGGTCGGCGATCTCGTGCAGGCCCATGAAGCCCTGGTCGGGCAGGCCGAACCACATGTTGGTGACGCCTGCGCCGGTGACGTAGATGGCCTCGAAGCCCAAGTCCTCGATCACGCGCGCCGACAGCGCGTTGAAGGCACCCGGCACCAGCACGCCCCGGCGCGCTTCGGCCAGGGCTCGGAGGGTCTTGCGAGTCGACATCGGTTCTTCCTTGTTGTGTTGCGTTGTCTTGTTGATTCCGGAGGTCAGAGCGCATCGCCGGGCACGCGCACCCAGCCTTCCATCAGCACGCGGGCGCTGCGGCTCATCTCGGCCTTGGTCACGCGCCATTCGCCATCGACCCGGCTGGCCTGCGCGCCCACGCGCAGCGTGCCCGAGGGGTGGCCGAAGCGCACCGCCGAGCGCTCGCCGCCACCGGCCGCGAGGTTGACCAGCGTGCCCGGAATGGCCGCCGCCGTGCCGATGGCTACTGCCGCCGTGCCCATCATGGCGTGGTGCAGCTTGCCCATGGACAGCGCGCGCACCAGCAGGTCGACATCGCCCGCCGCGACCGGCTTGCCGCTGGAAGCCGTGTAGCTCGCTGGCCTCGCGACGAACGCGACCTTGGGCGTGTGCTGGCGCCCTGCCGCTTCGCCGACGTTCTTGATGAGCCCCATGCGCACCGCGCCGTGCGCGCGGATGGCTTCGAACTTCGCGAGCGCGGCGGCGTCGCCGTTGATCGCGTCCTGCAGCTCGGTGCCCGTGTAGCCGATGGCTTCGGCCTCCACGAAGATGGTCGGGATGCCGGCGTTGATCATCGTCGCGCGCAGCCTGCCGACGCCCGGCACCTCGAGCTCGTCGACCAGATTGCCGGTCGGAAACATCGCGCCGCCCGCGCCCTCTTCTTCCGCAGCAGGGTCCATGAATTCGAGCTGCACCTCGGCGGCCGGGAAGGTCACGCCGTCGAGCTCGAAGTCGCCGGTTTCCTGCACCGCGCCGTCGCTGATGGGCACGCGCGCGACGATGGTCTTGCCGATGTTGGCCTGCCAGATGCGCACCACCGCCACGCCGTCGCGCGGCACGCTGCTGCCGTCGACCAGGCCGTTGGCGATGGCGAAGGGGCCGACGGCCGCCGAGAGGTTGCCGCAGTTGCCGCTCCAGTCGACGAAGGGCTGGTCGATCGACACCTGGCCGAAGAGGTAGTCCACGTCGTGGCCGGGCCTGTCGCTCTTCGAAAGAATCACCGCCTTGCTGGTGCTCGAGGTGGCGGCGCCCATGCCGTCGATCTGCTTGCCGTAGGGGTCGGGGCTGCCGATGACGCGCAGCAGCAGCGCGTCGCGCGCCTTGCCGGGCACCTGCGCGGCCCTGGGCAGGTCCTGCAGGCGGAAGAACACGCCCTTGCTGGTGCCGCCGCGCATGTAGGTGGCGGGAATCCTGATCTGTGGTGCGAAGGAAGCCATGGGCTGAGATTCTCGGTTCATGCGGCCACGGGCGCGGCCGAGGCAAGGAAGTCCTGTGCGAAGCGCTGCAGCACGCCGCCCGCTTCGTAGATCGACACCTCCTCGGCGGTGTCGAGGCGGCAGGTCATCGGCACTTCGAGCCGCTCGCCGTTGCGGCGGTGAATGACCAGCGTCACATCGGCGCGCGGCTCGCGCGCGCCGGTCACGTCGTAGGTCTCGGTGCCGTCCAGGCCCAGCGTGAGGCGACTGGTGCCGGACTTGAATTCGAGCGGCAGCACGCCCATGCCGATCAGGTTGGTGCGGTGGATGCGCTCGAAGCCCTCGGCCGCGATGGCCTCCACGCCCGCGAGGCGCACGCCCTTGGCGGCCCAGTCGCGCGAGGAGCCCTGGCCGTAGTCGGCGCCCGCCACGATGATCAGCGGCTGCCCGCGCAGCATGTAGGTTTCGATGGCCTCCCACATGCGCATGACCTGCCCTTCGGGCTCCACGCGCGCCAGCGAGCCGGCGCGCACGCTGCCGTCTTCCTTGCGCACCATCTCGTTCCTGAGGGTCGGGTTGGCGAAGGTGGCGCGCTGCGCAGTGAGGTGGTCGCCGCGATGGGTGGCGTAGGAATTGAAGTCGTCCTCGGGCAGGCCCATTTTGTGGAGGTACTCGCCGGCGGCGCTGTCCATCAGGATCGCGTTGGAGGGCGAGAGGTGGTCGGTGGTGATGTTGTCCGGCAGGATCGCCAGCGGCCGCATGCCCCTGAGCGTGCGCTCGCCGGCCAGCGCGCCTTCCCAGTAGGGCGGGCGGCGGATGTAGGTGGAGGCGGGGCGCCAGTCGTACAGCGGCGCCACCTTGTCGCCCGCATCGGGCCGGATCGCGAACATCGGCTCGTACACCTCGCGGAAGTGCGCGGGCTTCACGCTGGACTTCACGATGGCGTCGATCTCCGCGTCGTCGGGCCAGATGTCCTTCAGCCGCACCTCCCTGCCGTCGACCACGGCGAGCACGTCGCGCTCGATGTCGAAGCGCACGGTGCCGGCGATGGCGTAGGCCACCACCAGCGGCGGCGAGGCGAGGAAGGCCTGCCGCGCATACGGATGGATACGGCCGTCGAAGTTGCGGTTGCCCGAGAGCACCGCCGTCGCGTAGAGGTCGCGTTCGACGATCTCCTGCTGTATCGCCGGATCGAGCGCGCCCGACATGCCGTTGCACGAGGTGCAGGCATAGGCCACCACGCCGAAGCCGAGCTTTTCGAGCTCGCCCATCAGGCCTGCTTCCTGCAGGTACAGCGTCACGGCCTTGGAGCCCGGCGCCAGCGAAGACTTGACCCAGGGCTTGCGCACGAGCCCCAGTCGGTTGGCATTGCGCGCAAGCAGGCCGGCGGCGATCACGTTGCGCGGGTTGCTGGTGTTGGTGCAGCTGGTGATGGCAGCGATGATCACCGCTGCGTCGGGCATGCGGCCCGGTTCGTCGCGCCACGGCGCCGCGATGCCGCACGCCGCGAGATCGGCGGTGGCCACGCGCGCATGCGGATTCGACGGGCCCGCCATGTTGCGCACCACCGTCGAGAGATCGAAGTGCAGCACGCGCTCGTACACCGCGTCCTTCAGCGCATCGGCCCACAGGCCGGTGTGCTTCGCATAGGTTTCCACCAGCCGCACCTGCTCGTCACTGCGGCCGGTGAGGCGCAGGTAGTCGATGGTCTGCTGGTCGATCGCGAACATCGCGGCCGTGGCGCCGTATTCGGGCGCCATGTTGGAAATGGTCGCGCGGTCGCCCAGCGTGAGGCTCGCGGCGCCTTCGCCATGGAACTCCAGGTACGCGCCCACCACCTTCGACTGGCGCAGGAACTCGGTGAGCGCCAGCACCACGTCGGTGGCGGTGATGCCCGGCCGCGGCCGGCCCGAGAGCTTCACGCCGACGATGACGGGCAGGCGCATCCACGAGGCCCGGCCCAGCATCACGTTCTCGGCCTCCAGTCCACCCACGCCGATGGCGATGACGCCCAGCGCGTCGACGTGCGGCGTGTGGCTGTCGGTGCCGACCAGCGTGTCGGGGTAGGCCACGCCGTTTTGCGCATGCACCACGGGCGACATCCGCTCCAGGTTGATCTGATGCATGATCCCGTTGCCCGGCGGTATCACCTCCACATTCCTGAAGGCCCGCTTCGTCCAGTCGATGAAGTGGAAGCGGTCTTCGTTGCGCCGGTCCTCGATGGCGCGGTTCTTCTCGAAGGCATCGGGGTCGAAGCCGCCGCACTCCACCGCCAGCGAATGGTCGACGATGAGCTGCACCGGCACCACCGGGTTCACCTGCGCCGGGTCGCCGCCCTGCTCGGCAATGGCGTCGCGCAGGCCGGCCAGGTCGACCAGCGCGGTCTGGCCCAGGATGTCGTGGCACACCACGCGCGCCGGAAACCACGGAAAGTCGTGGTCGCGCTTGCCTTCGACGATCTGCCGCAGGCTCTGTTCGAGGATGGCCGGATCGCAGCGGCGCACAAGATTCTCGGCGTGCACGCGCGAGGTGTAGGGTAGCGTGGCCCATGCGCCTGGACGCAGGGCCTCGACGGCCTCGCGCGCGTCGAAATGGTCCAGCGAAGTGCCGGGAAGGTTCTTGCGGTACTGGGTGTTCATGGGGCGGCGCTCGGGCCTCTTGCCTTCTTGTCTTTTTACTTCCGATCCTGGATCGGCGCGAACTTCAGGTCTTCCGGCCCGGTGTAGTTGGCGCTGGGCCGGATGATCTTGTTGTCGACGCGCTGCTCGATGATGTGCGCCGCCCAGCCCGAGGTGCGCGCGATGACGAAGAGCGGCGTGAACATGGCCGTGGGCACGCCCATCATGTGATAGCTCACGGCGCTGAACCAGTCGAGGTTGGGAAACATCTTCTTGACTTCCCACATCACGCCTTCGAGCCGCTCGGCGATGTCGAACATCTTGGTCGAGCCCGCCTCCTGCGACAGCGACCTCGCCACGCCCTTGATGACCACGTTGCGCGGATCGCTCACCGTGTAGACCGGGTGGCCGAAGCCGATCACCACCTCCTTGGCCTCCACCCGGCGGCGGATGTCGGCCTCGGCTTCGCCGGGCGAGTCGTAGCGCTTCTGGATCTCGAAGGCCACCTCGTTGGCGCCGCCGTGCTTGGGCCCGCGCAGCGCGCCGATGGCGCCGGTGATGGCCGAGTACATGTCGGAGCCGGTGCCCGCCACCACGCGCGCGGTGAAGGTCGATGCGTTGAACTCGTGCTCGGCGTAGAGATTGAGCGAGGTGTGCATCGCGCGCACCCAGGCCTCGGAGGGCTTGCGGCCATGCAGCAGGTGGAGGAAGTGGCCACCGATGGAGTCGTCGCCGGTCTCCACGTCGATGCGCTTGCCCTGCGTGGACCAGTGGTACCAGTACAGCAGCATCGAGCCCAGCGAAGCCATCAGCCGGTCGGCGATGTCGCGCGCGCCCGGCAGGTTGTGGTCTTCCTTCTCGGGAAGCATGCAGCCCAGCGAAGAGACGCCGGTGCGCATCACGTCCATCGGATGCGCGCCGGCGGGCAGTTGCTCCAGCGCCTCCTTCAGGCTCGCGGGCAGGCCGCGCATCGACCTGAGCTTCGCCTTGTAGGCGCGCAACTCCGCCGCCGTGGGCAGCTTGCCGTGCACCAGCAGGTGCGCGATCTCCTCGAACTCGCAGACCTCGGCGATGTCGAGGATGTCGTAGCCGCGGTAGTGCAGGTCGTTGCCGGTGCGCCCGACGGTGCACAGCGCGGTGTTGCCGGCCGTCACGCCGGAGAGGGCCACGGACTTCTTCGGCTTGAAGCCGGCGAGGGCTTCGGCAGGGGAGGCGGTGTCGTTCATGCTGCTTCCTTTTCTGGGTTCGGTTGTGCGTTGGGGATGCGCCTGGGCCGCCCGCTCTTGTCGACGGCGACCATCTCGAAGAAGGAGCGCAGCGCCTCGCGCGGCGCCTGCCCCAGTTGCTCGAAGCTGCCGGTGACGCTGACGGTGAGCGAGCTGCGGCCCCGCCGGCTGATCCATGCGCGCAGCCGCAGCACGCTGCCGACCGGCACGGGCGCGAGGAACTGCGCGTCGCCGCAACCGGCCATGACCACGTCGGCCTGCGCGAAGTCGCGCGCCGCCAGGAAGGCTGCCTTGGACATCAGCATCAGCGCGTTGCCGCCGAACAGCGTGCCGTAGTGGTTCGCATGCTCCGGAAACACGATTTCCGTGAGTTCGAGCGCCGTGTTCCGGTTTGTCATGATTCGCAATTTACGCAAATGCGTACCCATAATGAAGGACTGAATTTGCCAATCATTGCGAATAGAAAACGCCAGATTTGCAAATATTGCGAATACCACAGATGCAGCCAGGAGCCGGACGATGAGCAAGACCTTCATGGGCGTGCGCCTGCGCAAGCTGCGCGCCGAGCGCGGCATGACGCAGGTGGCGCTGGCGCAGGTGCTGGGCCTGTCGCCCAGCTACCTGAACCAGCTTGAGCAGAACCAGCGGCCGCTCACCGTGGCCGTGCTACTTCGGATCAGCCGCACGCTCGGCGTCGACGTGCAGCAGTTTTCGGAAGACGAGGAAGCCCGCCTGGTCTCTGGCATGCGCGACGCTCTGGCCGACAACCCCGGCGGTGAAGCCGTCGCCCTGCCCGAGCTGCGCGAGGTGGCTTCGCAGATGCCGGCCGTTGCGCGCGCGCTGCTCGCGCTGCACCGCCGCCACCAGGAAGCGATGGAGCGGCTGGAGATCATGGCCGCCGAGCTGGGCGACGGACGCGGCGAACTCACCAACGCGCGGCCCATGCCCTTCGAGGCGGTGCGCGACTTCTTCTTCGCCCACCAGAACCATTTCGAGGAACTGGACCTGCAGGCGGAAAAGCTCTCCGACGAAGCGCGCGCCCGCGGTGGTCCGCTGTCGGAATGGCTGCAGCAGCGCCTTTCGAAGCAGCACGGCGTGCACGTGGTGCCCACCGATGACGACGCCATCGACAGCCAGCGCCGCTACGACCCCGCCAGCCGCGTGCTGCACCTGTCGGCCGGCCTGGAGCCCGGCCAGCAGGCCTTCCAGCTCGCGACCCAGCTGGCGCTGCTGGAGCAGGCGCGGCTGATCGAGTCGCTGCTGCAGGGCGCCGACTTCAACGACGACGCGCCCACGCATGCGCTGGCCCGCATCGGCCTGGCGAACTATTTCGCCAGCGCCATGCTGCTGCCCTACGGCCTGTTCCTGAAGACGGCGGAAGCCCTGCGCTACGACATCGACCTGCTGGCGCGCCGCTTCGGCGTGGGCTTCGAAACCGTCTGCCACCGCCTGAGCTCGATGCAGCGGCCCGGCGCGCCCGGCGTGCCCTTCTTCTTCATCCGCGTGGACCGCGCGGGCAACATCTCGAAGCGGCAGTCGGCCACGCACTTCCACTTCTCGAAGACCGGCGGCACCTGCCCGCTGTGGAACGTGTACGAAGCCTTCGCGCAGCCCGGGCGGGTGCTGCGGCAGCTCGCGCGCATGCCCGACGGGCGCACCTACCTGTGGGTGGCGCGCACCGTGTCGCACGGACAGCGCGGCTTCGGCTCACCGAGCAAGACCTTCGCGATCGGCCTGGGCTGCGACATCCGGCATGCGCCGAGGCTGGTCTATTCCAAGGGCCTCGACCTCGCGGACCAGGAAGCGCCCACGCCCATCGGCATGGGCTGCAAGGTGTGCGAGCGCACGGCCTGCCCGCAGCGGGCGTTCCCGTTCATCGGGCGGGCGCTGGACGTGAACGAGAACGAAAGCCGGTTCACGCCCTACGCGGTAGCGGATTCCTAGACGGCCGACATGGCGGCCGGGACCTAGACCGCCGATACGGCGGCCGATGCCGCAGCGCGGCCGTCGCCATAGACCGGCGGCGCCTTGACGATCGAAGTCAGCGCCGGCTCGGCCGCGCGCAAAGCGGTGAGATCGGGACGCGGCCTGCGCAGCTGCGCGCTGGACGAGAACGCCGCCTCCATCGCATGCGCCGCGCCCAGAACCTGGTGGTCGGCCCTGAAGCCGCCCACCACCTGCAGCCCGAAGGGCATGCCCGCATGGTCGAGGCCGCAGGGCAGCGTGATCGCGGGGTGCGTGGTCAGCGTGACCACGTAGGTCAGCGCCAGCCAGCGGTAGTAGTTGGCCTGCGGCTCGCCGTTGATGGCGGCTGCGTACAGTTGCGTCCAAGGGAAGGGCGAGACCGGCGTGGTCGGCGACAGCACGAGGTTGTAGTCGGCGAAGGTGGCCTGGAAGCGCTTCAGCAGCCGGGTCTGCTCGGCCTGCGCCCAGGCACTGTCGAGCAGGCTCATCTTCGCGCCCATCTCGTAGTTGGCGCGCGGGTTGGGGCCGAGGCTGTCGGGGTCGCGCTCGTAGGCCGCCTGCATGCCGGCCACGAAGGCCTCGGCGCGCAGCACGTCGAAGCAGCGGTGCGCCTCGCCCATGTCGAACTCGACCTTGTCGCAGCGGCCGAACAGGTGCCGCATCGCTTCGATCTTGCGGCGGAAGGTGGCGCGGATGCCGTCGTCCACCGCGCAGGTGCCGAAGTCTTCGGTCCACGCCACGCGCAGTCGGCCCAGGTCGACCGGCGGCGGCGTAAGAAAGGACAGCGGGTCCAGCGGATAGCTCAGCGGATCGCCCGCGCACATGCCGGCGGAGGCCGCCAGCTGCAGGCAGGCCTCTTCCACGGTGCGGCCCATGGGGCCGACGACAGAGATCGGCGTCCAGCCCAGCGGCTTGCGCACGCTGGGCACCACGCCGGGCGATGGCCTGAAGCCCACCACGCCGCACTTGGCGGCCGGAATGCGCAGCGAGCCACCGGTGTCGGAGCCAGTGCACACGGGCAGCATGTCGCAGGCCAGCGCGGCCGCCGAGCCGCCCGAGGAGCCGCCCGCATTGAGGTTCGGGTTGAACGGGTTGCCCGTGGCGCCCCACACGTCGTTGCGCGAGTTGGCGCCCGCGCCCATCTCGGGCACGTTGGTCTTGCCCGCGACGACTGCGCCCGCGCGACGCAGTCGCGCCACCAGCTCGATGTCTTCCGTCGGCACATGGTCGCGGTAGATCGGCGAGCCCCAGGTGGTGAGCAGGCCCTCGGTGGGCTCCAGGTCCTTCACGCCCATCGGCAGGCCGTGCAGCAGGCCCAGCCTGTCGCCGCGCATCACGGCGCCTTCGGCCGCCTTCGCTTCAGCGCGCGCGCGCTCGAAGCAGGTGGCTGTGACTGCATTGACGAAAGGGTTCACGCGCTCGATGCGCGCGATGCATGCCTCCAGCAGCTCGACGGGCGAGACCTGCTTGCTGCCGATGAGGCGGCGCAGTTCGACGGCGGATTTTTCGACGAGTTCGCTGGCGGAATCGTGGGTTGTCTTGGCAGAGGTCATCGATGTCTCTTGTTCTGGGCATGGCGCTGCGAATTCGCGGGACACCACGGAACCGGCTTCGCCGGGCCGTGGGTGTCGCCCCCGGCGAGGGGGTTGGCGCAGCGACACGAAGTGCGCGAAGCCTGGGGGAGTGCCAAGTCAATCTGCAGTGATGTTGGCTCTTGCGGCGACGGCCCGCATGATGGGCAGTTCGCGATTGATGAGCTCCACGCCCGCCGCGGCGCTGCTGTAGCTCGGCTCGAGCCCCGCGGCCAGCAGCTTGCTCTTCGTTTCCGGGTCGGCGATGGTCGCGGCCAGGGCCTTCTCCAGCTTCGCCTTCACGTCGGCGGGCACGCCCTTCGGCGCGGCCAGCATGAGCCAGGAATCCATCTCGACCTCGGGGTATCCGCTCTCGGCGAAGGTGGGCACATCGGGCAGCAGCGCCGAGCGCTTCGCGGTGGTCAGCGCGATGGCCTTGATCTTTCCGCTCTTGAGCTGCGGGACAGCCGCGCTCACGGTGTCGATGCTGAACGGGATCTGGCCGCCCATCAGGTCGGTCATGGCCGGTGCGCTGCCCTTGTAGGGCACATGCGTCATCTTCAGGCCGGTGGCATGCAGCACGGTTTCGCCCGCGAACTGCGCGGTGGTGCCGGTGCCGAAGGAGCCGTACGAGTATTTGCCCGGCGCGGCTTTCACGTAGTCGACGAACTGCTTCACCGTCTGCACCGGTACTTCGCTGTTCGCCAGAAGGATCAGCGCGACGCGCCCGGCGATGCCGATGGGCTCGAAGCTCTTCACCGGGTCGTAGGGCAGGTTGCTGCGGATCGCGGGGTTGACGGTGAAGGTGGAGCCCGAGCTCAGCAGCAGCGTGTAGCCGTCGGGCGCGGACTTGGCCACGTAGCTCGCGCCGACCACCGTGCCGGCGCCGCCGCGGTTCTCGATCACCACCGGCTGGCCCAGTTCCTTGCCCAGGCGCTGCGCGATCACGCGGCCGTTGACGTCGGTGGCGCCGCCGGGCGGGAAGGGAATCACCAGCGTGACCGGCCGTGCGGGAAACCCCGTCTCGGCGGCGAGCGACGCCAGCGGTACGGCGCCAAGTCCAAGGCTGCAGCAAAGCAATGCGATGCGCGCCACGAGCGGGAGACGGTTCATCGGGACTCCTGGAATATCGACTGGAAGACGAGGTTCAGCGGGGTTCAGGGTGCAGACGGGCCGATCCTAGGAGCGTCATGACGGTGTCACAAGCGCAATGTTTAGAATTCTTCGTTGCTGAATCGGCAATCCACAGCCTTCATCCAGATCACTTGCAGGAGCAATTCATGGCGCCTCGTGCCTTGCAGGAAACCGCCGTGCGCTACTTTCTCGAGGTCGTGAAGACCGGTTCGGTGAAGGAAGCCGCGGTCAAGCTCAACGTCGCGCCCTCGGCCGTGAGCCGGCAGGTGGCGCGGCTCGAACGCGAGCTCGACACCCTGCTCTTCGAACGCCATGCGCGCGGCATGGTGCCCAATGCCGCGGGCGAGCTGCTGGCAGCGCACGCCAAGCGCGCGCAGCAGGACATCGAGCGCGTCGCCAACGAGATCGCCGGCCTGCGCGGACTACGCAGCGGCCATGTGCGCGTGGCGAGCACCGAGGGCTTCGCCTTCGACTTCATTCCCCGGCTGATCGCGCAGTTCCGCCTCAAGCACGCGGGCATCCGCTTTCACCTGGAAGTCTGCGCGCCCGCCGACATCTCGCGGCTGGTGCGCGATGGCGAAACCGACGTGGGTATCACCCTCAGCGCCCTGCCCGAGCCGGGCATCGAGGTGGAGCTGCGGCACCCGAGCCCCATCCTCGCGGTGATGGCCATGGACCATCCGCTGGCGCAGCAGCGGCAGCTGTCGCTTCGCCAGGTGGTGGCCTATCCGCTGGGGCTGCCGCAGGAAGACAGCTCCATTCGCCGGCTGCTCGATGCCAGCTGCTCGCGGCAGGAGTTGCGCTACGAGCTGGCCATGTCCAGCAACCATGCGAACTCGCTGTTGAGCTTCGCGGCTGCGGGCGGCGGCAGCATCGCCTTCTACGGGCCGCTGTCGATCCGCACGCTGCTGCAGAGCAAGGCGCTGGTCGCCATTGCGCTGAAGGACCGCGAGATGCACGAGCGGCATCTCGCCATCGAGACCATGGCGGGCCGCTCGCTGCCCGATGCAGCGAAGGCCTTCGTGCGCTTCCTGGTGGACGCGGTGAAGGCCTCGGACTGAGTTTTCAGCGCTGCATCAGCGT
Organism: Variovorax sp. 350MFTsu5.1; assembly: GCF_048302515.1. Taxonomy (NCBI): domain Bacteria; kingdom Pseudomonadati; phylum Pseudomonadota; class Betaproteobacteria; order Burkholderiales; family Comamonadaceae; genus Variovorax; species Variovorax sp. 350MFTsu5.1. The sequence goes on from NZ_CP157620.1 coordinate 5,591,876, forward strand.
ATTCGACGGCAGCGTCTCGTCGAGCAGCTTGCGCGCCGTCTCGATGCCGGCCACCGGCAGCAGCTTCGGGTCGAGCAAGCCCACCTGCACCAGCACGCTGGCCTGGTCCCAGTAGATGTGCTCGTGATAGAGCTTGTCGCCGCGGAACTTGATGACCGCGAGCAGCGGAATCTCCACGCGCTTGCCGGTGGGCGCCACGCCCGGCAGCATCCACGGGATCTCGGTGGTGTGGGTGAAGCAGAACAGCATCTCGTCGACCACCTGCGTGGCGCCGATGGTGCGCGAGATCGGCACCAGCGAGGTGTCGGGCGGGTTGCTGTTGACGAAGTGGTTCGAATAGAAGGCGTGCAGGTTCCTGTAGCCCACGCCGCCGGTCATGGTCGGGATGTGGTTGACGTAGGGCTCGGCCACCATGGTCGACATGGTGTCGTCGACGTTGCGCGTGCCGAACTCGTACTCGCAGTGCTTGTCCCACAGCGCCGAGAGGTCGTAGTGCGGTCCGATGGCGTCCTTCAGCGTGGCGATGCTGCGCTCGTGCGCCATCAGCGCCGAGGGCTTGTGGTAGTGCTCGCCGCCCAGGCGAGCGAAGGCGTGGTCCATGCCCGGGTACACGTGCAGCGAGACGCCGGGGCGGCCCTTGAGCGCCGCGACGATGCGGTCGCGCGCCTCGGGCGGGCAGAACTTGTCGAGCTCTGCGATGTGCAGCGTGAGCGGGCGCCTGATCTTGTCGGCCTCGTCGAGCGCGGCATCGATGCCCACGCCGTAGTAGCCCACGGCCACGTCCGCGTCGGTGCGGCAGGCCGCGAGGTAGGCCAGCTTGCCGCCGAGGCAGAAGCCGAGCACGCCGACCTTGGCACCCTGCACTTCGGGGCGCTGGCGCAGGGCGGTGATGGCGGCCTGCATGTCCTCCATGCCCTTGGCCTCGTCGAAGCCCTGGTAGAAGCCGAAGGCACGCTGCCAGTCTTCGGGCGAATAGCCCAGCTCCACGTCGGGCTGCTGGCGCCAGAACAGGTCGGGCACGAGCACCACGTAGCCTTCCTCGGCGTAGTAGTCGGCCACCTCGCGCATCGTGGAGTTCACGCCGAAGATTTCCTGCGCGATGACCAGGCCAGGGCCGGTACCCGAGGCCGGCAGTGCGAGGTAGCCGCTGAAACTGCCGCTTGCGTCGGTGGCCTCGATGCGGATGCGTTGTGGTGCCGCTGCTTGAGGTGCTTTCTGCTGCATGTGTTTTGCTCCGTTCATGGGGTGGGTCACGGGATAAGTATGGCGGGCCGCGCGCTCATTGCATGCATTCCGGATGTCGTGTCGTCACCTGGTAGTAGCCCGAATGAAAGACCAGCGGCTCGCCGTCGAAGCGGTCGTAGCGCTCGACCTCGCCGATGAAGATGAGGTGGTCGCCGCCATCGTACTGCCTGACGTTGCGGCACACGAATCGCGCGATCACGCCGTTGAGCAGCGGCACGCCGGACGCGCCCTCGCAGCACTCCACGCCGCCGAACTTGTCCGCCTGCGGCGTCGAGAACTGCCGCGACAGGTGATGCTGGTTTGCCGCCAGCACGTTGATCGCGAAATGGCTCGCACCGGTGAAATCGGCCAGGCTCGGCGCCTGCCGCGCGAGGCTCCACAACACCAGCGGCGGATCGAGCGAGACCGAGGAGAACGAATTGGCGGTCATGCCCACGCGGCGGCCGTCCATCGCGCGGGTGGTGATGACCGTCACGCCGGTGCTGAACTGGCCGAGAGCCTTGCGGAAGTCGCGCCGGTCGAAGCGGTCCACCACGGCCTCGCGCGCCCGATCTTCGAGAAAGCGATCCGCCTCGGCGGCATCGAACCACCAGGGCGCGAAGGCGCGCGGGTCGTCGAAGCCGTTGACCACGATGCTCGCGACCGCGGGCATGCTGGCGGCGCTCTGCAGCAGCTTCTGCAGATGAGGTTGGGGCGGCGCGAGCAGGCTGTTGGTCCAGCCGGTGGCCCAGCGGGCATAGCCTTCCCAGTAGCGGTCGAAGGTCTGCTGCATCCACGCGGCGTCGAAGGGCGCGTCGCCGTGTTCGAGGATGCGCTTGAGGTAGATGTCGGCGCACTTGGCCGCGTTGTTGGAGCCCTGACCGGTGATCGGATCGTTGAGCACCACCGCGTCGGCTAGGCCCAGGACCTTGCGGCCCGACGGCAGCCGCGCCACCGGCTTGCGCACCGCGGGCGTGAAGCGGCCCGAGAGGATGCCGTTGTCGTCGGTCAGTTCGATGTCGCGGCAACGCTCGGCCTCCCAGGGCAGGAAGGTTTCCAGGATCCACTTGCTGCGGGCAAGGTGCTGCTGCGGTGTCTTCACGTCGGCCCAGCAGTCCATCGGGCCGCCCGGCACGCCTTCGAACACCATGATCTCGCACGGCCCCGTGGTCGTCAGCGCCGGAAACACGAAGTACTCGCCCACGCCGGGAATCAGGTTGAAGCACACCGCCGAGTGCGACGCGCGCGGCTTCATGCCCTTCACGTAGGTCAGCGCCAATGCGCGCTGCGGCTGCTCGTACGGGGAGCGCTCGTCGTCGCGCTCGAAGAGCCTGGAGATCTCGCCCTTGCCGCTCGCGACGACCACGAGGTCGTTCATCCGCGCGCAGGTCTCCAGGTCGTCGATGCCCATGTCCTGCAGCACCAGCCGGCCGCCGCGCCTCTCGAACTCGGCCATCCACGCGGGAATCTTGAGCCGCTGGTCGACCGACTGCGCGGGGCCGTCGAGCTTCGCGCTCCATTCGATGGCCTTGCCGCCCTCCGGATTGCGCACCGCGATGCCGATGCCCTCCACCGGCGGACACTCGTCCGCCCACCAGTCCAGTCCCAACTCGCGCTCGGTCTGCAGCGCGGTCTCGAACATGCACTGGCTGGACATCACCGGCCCTTCGCCGATCTCCTGCGCGCTGCGGTTGGAGAAGACCGTCACCTCGAGCCCCGAGCGCTGCAGGCCCAGGGCGAGCTGCATGCCGGACTGGCCGGCGCCGACGATGGCCACGCGTCGCTTCATGATGGGCTCCGCTCCAGGCTATGCGACGGCGGCGCAGGTGTCGATGAAGCGCTGCGCCTCGGTCGGGTCCGCGAACCAAGGGAAGTAGGTGCGCGGATCGTCGAAGCCGTTGGCGAATGCGCTGGCCAGCGGCGGCATCGCACCGGCCGCTCCGAGCAGGTTGAGCACGTGGGGCGGCGGCGGTGCCAGCAGCATGTTGGTCCACTGCGAGACCCATTGCGCGTAGCCGAACCAGTAGCGGTCGAAGGTCTGCTGCATCCAGGCCGCGTCGGCCGGGCCGTCGCCGCGCGCGAGGATGCTCCTGAGGTAGGTGTCCGCGCACTTGGCCGCGTTGTTCGAGCCCTGCCCCGTGATCGGATCGTTGAGCACCACCACGTCGGCCAGGCCCAGCACCTTGCGCCCCGACGGCAGCGTTGCCACCGGCTTGCGCACCGTGGGCGCGAAGCGGCCCGCGAGGATGCCGTTGTCGTCGGTCAGCTCGATGTCGTGGCAGCGCTCGGCCTCCCACGGCGTGAAGGTGTCGAGGATCCACTTGCTGCGCGCCAGATGTTCCTCGGGCGTCTTCACGTCGGCCCAGCAGTCCATCGGGCCGCCGGGCACGCCTTCGAACACCATGATCTCGCACGGGCCCGTGGTCGTCAGTGCCGGGAACACGAAGTACTCGCCCACGCCGGGAATCAGGTTGAAGCACACCGCCGAGTGCGGCTCGCGCGGCTTCATGCCCTTCACGTAGGTCAGCGCCAGTGCACGCTGCGGCTTGTCGTAGGTGGATTTGTGAGCGTCGCGCTCGAAGAGCTTGGAGATTTCGCCCTTGCCGCTGGCCACCAGCGTGAGGTCGTGCGTCTGCGTGCAGGTCTCGAGCTCGTCGATGCCCGCATCCTTGAAGACGAGCTCGCCGCCCTTCTTCCGGAATTCGTCCATCCACGCCGGAATCTTCACGCGCTGGTCGACCGACTGTGCGCTCGAATTCAGCCGTGCCACCCAGTCGATGGCCTTGGAGCCCTTCTGCTCGGGATGCGGCACGGCCAGGCCGATGCCTTCCACCGTGGGGCACACGCTGCCCCAGTGGTCGAGCCCCAGGTCGCGCTCGATCTGCAGCGAGGTGTGGAACATGCACTGGCTCGACATGACCTTGCCCTGGCGGATGTCCTCGCCCGTGCGGTTGCTGAACATCATGACCTCGTAGCCCGCGGCAAGCAGGCCCAGCCCCAGTTGCAGGCCCGACTGGCCCGCGCCGACGATTGCGATTCGCTTCATTGCCTTGCTCCTTGCTTGGTTGCTTGCTAGTCCATCAACTTGGGAATGGCCGGCACGGCCTGCTCGGGGCCCATGGCGGAGTAACCGCCGTCCACCGCATAGTCGGCGCCGGTCACGAAGCTCGCATGGTCGGAGCACAGGAACAGCACCACCTGCGCCACCTCGTCCGGGTCGCCGACGCGGCCCAGCAGGTGGAAGGGCGCGGCCACGCGGTCGGTCTTGGCGCGGTCGCCGTTGGTGAGCTGGTTCATCACGGCCGACCAGGTCCAGCCCGGCGACACGCTGTTCACGCGGATGCGGTCGGGCGCGAGGTCCATCGCCATGTTGCGCGTGAGCTGCGCCATCGCGGCCTTGCTCACCGGATAGAGCCAGCGGCCCGTCTGCGCCACGCTCGAGGAGATGCTCGTGAAGTTGACCACCGCTCCGCCACCGGCCGCCACCATGTGCGGATGCACGGCCTGCAGCATCGCCACCGCGCTGGCCACGTTCACGTTGAACGAGGTGAGCCAGTCGGCGCGGGGCGACTTGAAGCCGTCGTCCACGTAGGAGCACGCCAGGTTGACGAGAAAGTGCACGCCGCCGTGCCGCTCGGCCGCCTCAGCCACGCAGGCCTTCACCTGCGCGTCGTCCGTGATGTCGGTGCGCACGAAGCGCACGCCGGTGCCCAGCGAATCGGCCAGGGCCTGGCCGTTGCCGGCGTCGATGTCGGCGATGACGACCTTCACGCCCGCCGCATGCAGGGCGCGCACCACGCCCGCGCCTATCAGTGTGGAGCCACCGGTGACGATGGCGCTCTTGCCTTCGAGTCCCTTGAACATGACGCTTGCTCTCCTCGGTTGATCGGGCAGGCCCGGCTGGTGCCTGTGGGAGCGAACGTTAGGGGCAAGGGTTGCCAGGACGAGTCCCGCAAACGCAGGCGCTGTCCCTGGCGCGCAGATTTCTGGGGAGACGGCTCTCGCGGGCCCCGAGGGGAGGCCCGAATTGTGGGTAGGGATGGTTTTTGCTACGGTGCCCTGGCCCTGTACTCGCCCCATGGAAACCCTCACGACCCCACCGTTGCCGTTGCAGCGCTACCGGCTTTTCGAGAGCCACGACGTGGACGAGGCTCGTGAAAGCGTGGCCCGCATCTTCTGTCCGCACGGCCTCGTCATGCTCAGGCCGCGCACCACGCTGGACGCCTGCCACCACAGCGCGCGGCTGCACCGGGACGTGAGCCTCAACTACGTGCAGTACGGCCCCGGCGTGCAGATCGACCCGGGCTACCTGCAGGATTTCTTCCTGTTGCAGATTCCGTTGCGCGGCGGCGCCGAAATCCGCTGCGGCGCGCAGCAGATCGACGCCACGCCCCGCCTCGCATCGCTGCCCTCGCCCACCGAGCCGCTGTCGATGCGCTGGGCCGACGGCAGCCCGCACCTCATCGTGCGGCTGGCCCGTTCGGCGCTGCATTCGCGGCTGGAGTCGCTGCTGCAGGCGCCCCTCGGACGGCCGCTGGTGTTCGACCTCGGCGTGCCGCTGGACAGCCCCACGCTCGCGCCGCTGGTGCATTTCATCGACTACCTGCGGCTCACGCTCGACGCCGGCAACGGGCTGGAGGCCGGCGGCCCGCTGGCCGAGCATGCGGAGGCGTACCTGATCTCCAGCCTGCTGATGTCTGCCGGGCACAACCACTCGAAGGCCCTCGCCGGAGACAACCAGCGGCGCCTGCTGCCGCGCGTGGTCAGAAAGGCGCAGGAATACATGTCGGCGCATGCGGACCAGCCCCTGTCGCTGGCCGACGTCTGCCGCGAGGTCGGCTGCAGCGCACGCGCCCTGCAGCTGGCGTTTCGCCAGCATGCGGGTCAGGGGCCGATGGAGTTCCTGCGCGAGACGAGGCTCGACAGGGTGCGCACCGAGTTGCAGCGCACATCGGGCGGCGCCGCCGGAGCCGGCGTGCGCGAGGTGGCGCAGAAGTACGGCTTTCTCCACCTGGGGCACTTCGCGGCGCAGTACCGTGCGCGCTTCGGGGAGCGGCCCTCGGAGACGCGGGCTCCGCGCCCCCGCTGACCGCGCGCCCCCTGGGGGTGGATCAGACCGCCAGCGTCTGCTCCACGTCCTGCGTCTTGCGGCGCGCGAGCGCGAGGTTCGACTTCGACTTGTCGAGCACCAGGTAGATGAACAGGCCTTCGTGCTTCTGCAGCGGGCGGATGATGTGGTACTGGCGCCCGAGGGTGATCAGGATGTCCTCGATCACGTCGTTCAGGCCCAGTGCACGCATCGTCTTGTGCTTGGCGCGCACCACTTCGGTATTGCCGGCGGCGGCGACTTCCAGGTCGACGCCCGAACCGATCTGCCCAAGGATCATGCCGCTGCCCGAATCGACCAGTGCCGCGCACAGCGCACCGTCGATCGTCATGAGTTCGTCCATGGATTGCTTGATGTTTGCCATCGGAGTCTTTCGTAGGTAGTCCATCGCCCTGATGATCGGCCGCCGCCCGGGCGAATGATGAGCGGCGGCCGCTTGTAAAAAGGCTGGGTGCTCAGGCTCGCTGCAGCGCGAGCGTGGCCTGCTTGGAGAAGTACAGCGCCTGGCCGATGACGGCGTCCTTGCCCGTCACCACGCTCACGATCAAACCCGCTTCCTCGTGGCGGGCCTGCAGCATCAGGATGTGGCCCAGCGCGGTTTCGATGGCGACGTTCTCGCACTGGCCGAGGCCGCTCTCCTCGCCCGCCACCGCGCCGAGCGCGGCCAGCGAGCTCGCGATGGCCGACATGCGCGCGACCTGCGCGGTGTTCTCCGCGCGCGCGGCGAGCTCCATGCCGTCCTCGGTGGCGATCACCACGGCCTTCACGCCCTTGATCTCGCGCATGAGCGTGTCCACGACGGTCTCGGCGGCGTCCTTGATGCGGGGTGCGATGTTCATGTGGGTGGGGTCCGGCGTTGCGGCAGGAAGAGAAGAAAAGGGAAGAACAGGAAAGAAAGCAGTCCGGTGCTCGCTCAGGCTTCGAGCTGGATCAGCAGCAGATCGAGCAACTGCACCACCTGCTGCGGATCGGTTACGTTGGCGGGCAGCACTGGGCACAGCACGCCCTTGTCCTGCATGCGCTGGGCGTAGGCCTCCAGCCCGGGCTCGGGGTGCGTCTCCATGCGGCCCACCGCGACCACGCAGGCGGTCTTCTCGATGAGTTCGGCGAAGCCATCGAGATACACCTCGAGATCGGCCAGCGGATCGGGACGGCTGTTGTCGACCAGGACCACGAGGCCCAGCGCGCCGCGCGCGAGGATGCGCCACATGAAGTCGAAGCGCATCTGCCCGGGCGTGCCGTACAGGCGCAGCTTCTCGCCGTTGTCGAGCGTGAGCTCGCCGTAGTCCAGGCCGACGGTGGTGGTGGCCTTGGCGACCGAGGCGTCGTTGTTGCGCACCTCGGTGCGCACCGGTGGAATCTCGCTCACCGCGGCGATGGCGGTGGTCTTGCCCGCACCCATGGTGCCGGTGAAAAGAATCTTGTGCTCCACGCTGTTCAGGCCCTCGGTCCGGATGACAGCAGCCCCAGGCGGCTGCGGATGCGCGCGAGCAGGCCCGGCTCCACGGTGGCTCGCGGCGCGGGAGACACTGGAGGTGCGGCGTGTGGCGCCTCGTTGCCGGTTGCGATGTGCGAATCGGGCCAGATCGACTCGGGCGCGCGGCTGTTGACGAAGCCGGTGGCCCCATGACCACCACCACTGCTCGCGACGAAGCCCGCGCGCTCGAGCGCGGAGATGAAATCCGCGCACTCCTGCGCGCTGGCGTTCGAGCGCTGCTGCAGCGCCTGCAGCGAGGCCGGCCGACTCGCGAGCAGCGTGGCGAGCTTCATGCGCATGGTGGTGTCGAGCAGCGTCGACGAGGGCCAGCGCAGCAGCCGGTATTCCTCGCTGCGCGCGGCCTGCTCGTTGCGGCTGCGCGAAGCCGCGGCGAGCCCGAGTTCGCGGGCATGGACCACCATCGCGCCGAGGCGGTTGAGCATGGCCTCGAGCGCATCTGCATGCAGCGGCAGGCGCAGGAACGGGCCGCGCGAGGGTGGTGTGTCGCCGATGGTCAGCAACGGCACCGGGCGGTCGGCCGGGTCTACTTCAGGCGGCGCCGCAGCGAGCTTGTCGCCCACCACGCGGAGGTCGGCGTCCTCGACCTGCCAGGCCCAGTGCTGATGGGTGCGATGGTCCAGCAGCCGGACCAGGGACTTGAAGAGCAGTTCGTCGCGGGCCGGCAGGCCCTCGACGCTGAAGCTCAACAGCGGCCGGCGGGCGCGCGAGGCGGCGACCGGCGTGTTCATGGACAACTCCGAAACGGGCATGCGACGGCCGAGGCTGGCCGCACCAAATTGGGGCTTTCTTGCGGCTTGAACTGCAATTCCGGAGCTCCCCATGATGAACATTCACAGGGAGACGCGACGTCTGCCCTGGACTGAATGCCTAAGTGTTATGAGAATGTTTCTGGGAAAATATAACATTCGTTGCAAATAAAAACACTAGATTACAGAACCCGACTGCGGCCTACGGGAATCGGTGGGGAAGAGAGGGTGTGATGAGAGGGCGACGGGATGCTCCCTCCGCGCGCAAGAGTCAGGACGCCGCATCGATGCGGGAGCCTCGAAGCCAGCGACCGAGGGCGTCCGCATTGCCATGAGCACGAGCAAAAGGACGGCTGCGAGCTTCTCTCGACGATTCAGCAGTTCACGACCAGCGGGCTGTCGGTGGCCCTGATCTACGACGACGGCCAGCGAAATCGGCTGAACAAACAAGATCGTCGCCGACCAGAAACAGCGCGACCTGATTCGGCACCGCTGACGTCTGGCAACATGAAGCGCTCGGGCTGGAGGAGCGCGAAGACAGATGCCTCTTGCGGTGAAAAGACATCTGCCAATGAAAAAGTCCCGTCGCAGAGACTGCGCGGGACTTTCAAAAACTGCCAGAGATTGATTCTGGCGGAGAGTGTGAGAGCAAAATATCCTTTTAAGACATCCACTTAGCCGAAAGATACCACGATGAATGCCATAATTCACGCGAGCTACAAACGCGTTAGGGTGCTACGGCTCATGTTCTCGCTGACCGTTCAATTTCTCGCCGAGTTATCTTCCTCAGTGAGCTATCGCCTGTACTCCCGCGAGCTGCTGGCCCCAGCGATTGAGCCATTGCACCAGCGCCGACATCTCAGAATCGCTCATGGTTGAGCACAGCTCTCCCCATAGCGCAGATGCAGGGCCGTTGTAGTCGCGCACGTCCCTAGCTACATCCAAAAGCAATCCAGGCACTTCGGATGTGATGCTCTCTACCCACTTATCCCATTGAGAGCTCGCTTGCGCTGCAATCGATGCAATCTCGGAAAAATCCTCACTTGCACTTTGCTCAAGTGCGATCTGAATTCTTTCGAACATTGTCGGCGTGATTCCGTCGCGCAGATCTTTGTCACTCCCTGCATCCGAAACCAGCAGCATCAGCAAGTTAAGGATTAGAGCTGTGTTCCCGGAGGTTTCCTGATTGGATGTGAGCCCCCGATTGAGCCCCGACAGCGTTTCACAATCATGCGCGACCAATTGTGCGGTATTCATTGCACGCAGAAACTGACGCTCAGTCTCTTTCATGCGCGGCAAGGAATATTCAACATCCCAATAGCTGCTGTTCTCACCGACAAAACCCTTCACTATGCCTCGGCACTGCATGCTCATTTCAGTCGCGGCTTTCGAGGAGCTCAGCAGACCACAGCGCCCCCATGCTTGAAGAAACCAGTCGGTACTGAGCAACAATGTCAGGTCATCAGTTCGGTATTTCATGCTACAAGATTCGAGAAGGCAGTGGCGCGTAGGCGAGACGGAAAGCAAAAGGCGGGACTCTGCAGCCTGAAGAAAGTGCATCCGTTATTGCTTTCCGCAACTGGCTTTGCTTCTGCTCTAGTTGCTGAATGTGCCCATTCCAACTGCCGGACCCCGCGGGTAAAGAAGGAGATGGTTTTTGTGGTGCATGGGTCTTGAGGTTGAGCTTGTCAATATACAGATCCGTCAGTCGCCCTTCGATCTCGGTCATCAGGCGATATATCGCAGTGAGCCTCGCCTCGCAGTTATCCTCCGGATGGCACATTTGATATGTCAGAACCCCGGCGGCAAACGCCAACGTCCAGACGCTAGCTGCGGTAACGGGCCGCATCGCTCCGGACCCTCCCCGGTAGAGAGCATCATTGGCTGCCGGAGGGAACAGACGTGGAAACGGATCCGGTGTTTTGGGCAACGCCTGCAATCCCATCGGGTCACTGAAGCTCAGCGAATCTCCATCCACATACCCGAACCGATTCCATCCGCCATCGAGCCCAATGGGATCAGGCTGGCTGTATCGCCCAGTTCTTGAGTCGTAGCTCCTGAAGTAGTTGTAGAACAGCCCCGACTCCTCATCCGCATACTGCCCCGGATACCGCAGGTTGAACTTCACCTCTGCGATGTTTGTGGTGCCCGGGTTGGGTGTGACCTCCGTGTTGACGAAGCGATACCTTGCAAGCGTCGGCTTATCCTCGCCGAACGCGCTGTAGCTCCATTGCCAGACAGCCTGACCGTCCGCGTTGGTCAGCTTTCTCGGCGTGTTCAAGTGATCGCTGTGGACGGCATAGATGGTCCCATCGATGACGGCGGCGATCGGCATTGGCCCATTTGCCGTAGGCAGGTAGATGTACTGGTTCTGCCCCGCACTGGCCGTGCCGCCGCTGCCCACCTCGGCGATCAGCGTGCCCTGCTCGTCATAGGTGTAGGCATAGCCCAGCTGCTCCGCCTGTGTCGTGCTCGGGCTCCACAGCTTCGTGAAGAACGCGATCAGGCTGGCCATGAAGCCGGGGTCTGCCTCGTCGCCCTGGGTGGGTGGGTACAGCGGCTCCGTCTTGAACACCCGCTGCCCCAGCGCGTTGTGGGCGTAGCGAGTGGTCGGGCTGACGTCGGTGGCACCGGTGGTTGCCGCAGCCAGGCGTCCTTCGGCATCGTAGGTGTAGCTCCGAAGCCCATCGGTGAGCATGTCGCCGTTGGCGTTGTAGCCGTAGGTGACGCTGGTGCTGCTCGATCCGTTGAGGGTCTGGGTGAAGCCGGTGAGCTGATTGCTGAAGGCGCCGACGGCGTAGGTGCGGTTGGTGGTCTGGCCGTTGAGGACCCGGGTGCTGCTGGAGCGGTTGCCGTTGGCGTCGTAGCCAAAGCCTGCGATATCACTGGCCGTGTTACCCGTGGCGTTGAAGCTGGTGATGCGCCCCACGCTGTTGTAGCCCACGCTCCAGGTCACGTTCGCATTGGCGATGGTGCTGTGGGTGGGATCGGTGTCCCCGGGCAGGTTCAGGTTCTGCGTGAGGCTCGTGATGCGGCCTGCCGCGTCATAGCCGTAGCTGCTGAACTCGGTGTTCGTGAGCCGGCCCGCGGTGTCGTAGGTGCGGCTGGCGGCGAGTTGCGGGCTGCCGGTGGTGAAGGCCCAGGTCCATGCGGTGGGCTGGCCCAGCGGGTTCCAGGCGACGCCGCTGACCAGCGGATTGCCGCTCCAGTTCAGGCCCGTGAGGCGGCCCGTGGCGTCGTAGACGTGGCTGAGGGTGCCTCCGTTGGGATAGCCGATGCTCGCCAGGGTGCCGTTGGGGTTGTAGGCGTAGCTGACCTGCTGGACGCTTCCGTTGGCGAGGGTCTGCTTCTTGAGCGTGACCCGCCCGAAGGCATCCCGGGTGTACTCGGTGGTGCCGCTGCGGTCGATGATCTCCGACAGATACCCCTTGCTGTTGGCCGTGAGGTCGTAGCGCAGGGCGGTGGCCTTGCCGTCGGCGAAGACCAGTCCGGTGGGGCGGCCCAGGGCGTCGCGGGTGATGGTCGTGGCCTGGCCCAGGGCATCGGTAACCTGGCTGGGCAGGCCGAGGTTGTCGTACTGGGTGCTGGAGCCGCCTGTGTCGGCGCTGCTCTCGGTGGTGGCGTTGCCCTGGGCATCGCGGCCATAGGCGGTGACCACGCCCTTGAAGTCCTTGGCCTCGGTGACGGCATCCAGGGCGTTGTACTTCAGGGTGGCGCTGGCGTTGGCTGCGTCGGTGACGCTCTTGACGCGGCGCAGGCTGTCCAGGCCGTAGCTGGTGCTCTGGTTCAGGCCGTTGGTCGAACTGGTCAGCTCGCCGTTGGCGTCGTAGCCGAAGGTGCTGCTCTGGTTCGTGCCTTCGGTCCTGGAGGACAGCCGGTTGATGTTGTTGACTGCGCGAGCCACGCTCCAGGCGACGTTGCCGGCAGCGTCCTTGATCTGCTCGGCGGTGCGGTTGCCCATGCCGTCCAGGGTGTAGGTGCCGCTCTCGCCTCGGTTGTTGCTCCAGCCGATCAGGCGGTGGGCGGCGTCGTAGGCGTAGGTCAGGACGAGGCCGCTGGGCAACGAGACGGTCTCGACGGTGCCGTAGGGCTTGTAGGTGAGGACTGTGGTCTGGCCGCCTACGGTCTGGGTCAGCAGGCGGTCGCGCTGGTCGTAGGTGTAGGTGGTGGTCAGGCCATTGGGAGCCGTGCTACTCACGACGCGGTTGGCGAGGTCGTAGCCATACTGCGTCACATGGCCCAGGGCGTTCGTGGACGTGAGGACGTTGCCTCGGGGGTCGTAGGTGTAGCTGGTGACTGCGCCGTTGGGTTCGGTGGCTGTATCGACCAACTGCGACGCGTTGTAGGTCCACTGCCAGAGTTGGGCCTTGTTCGTGGCGGTTTCGGTGACAGTCTTCGACAACGGATTGCCGACGGCATCGTAGTTGTAGGCAGTGGTACGGCCGGGCTCGGTGATCAGCACGGGCAGCGAGAAGGTCGCATGCCATTGCGTAGTCACCGTGCGGGCATCGGGCGTGCCGGAGGCTGACACCACTGTCGTTGGCAAGCGCCGGGCAACGTCCCACGTCGTGGTGGTCACCACACTATTGAAGTCCGTCTCCGAGGTGATCAGGCCATTGCTGTCTTGAACCCGGAGCGCCGCATCGCTCTTGCCTTCGCCAGAAGGCAGTGAGCCTCCGGTGACAGCAAGCTTGCCCATCGTGGTGCCATAGCTGTAGTTGCGGCTCGTGCCCAGTGGATCGACCACGGTCGCTAACCCTGTAGACGGATAGCTGACCTGATAGCTGTCGACGGAGCCCGCGAGCTGGGTGCTGATCGCGCGGCCCGCGCTGTCGTAGGCAAACGTGCCCCAGCGAACACCGGCTTCATCGAAGATGCCGGTAAGCGCCTGGGGGAACGATGCGTTCTCGTAGACGAAGTTGCGGCCCTTGCCATCCGGGTACAGGACCGAGACCAGGCGGCTCGATCCATCGTAGGCATAGGCGATGACGCGGGCATCCGGCGTCGTGGCGGTGGTCAGTTGGCCTGCGCCGTTGTAGCCGAAGACGAGAGTGCGGCCGAAGTGGTTGGTGACCGAAGCGAGTTGGCCTGGGCCGTTGTAGGTATAGGTGATGACCCATCCGTTGTGATCCGTCTCGAACTGCAGCTTGCCGGTGCTGTCGAAGCTCAGCGTCGCGTTGTCATCGGCGCGGGAGTAGGTCCAGACGCCGGAGGAAAGTTGGACCAAAGTGTCCGCGCTGCCGCTTGCAGTCCAAACAGCCTCGCCTGCAGTCTTGCCGAATGTACGCACATAACCTTCGCCAGTGGTGATGGTCACGCTTGTAGGCGAAGCACTGGGCGTGGCGGCCAGTCTTGTGCTGAAGTTGTGCGACCAGACTTGACCGAGCGGACCGCCAACCCGCGCCGAATCACCGGCCCAGTTGCTACGGTAGGTGCGAGTGAAGGACAGCGCCCCGGGACCGGAATCGGACCAATCGGGTTCAGAACGGTACTTTTCAGCTGTCGCAGGAAAGATGGGCGAGCCTTCGAAAACGCCTGCAACCGGTCGTCTACAGATGTCGGCCGGCTCAGGGGCTGGCGGCGCGCTGCATGAGCGCCCATCCTCGCTTTCCGTTGAACCCTGGACACATTCGCATCCATCGCCAACTCTTCTCGCATTTGCCGGGCAACTGTTCCAACCAGCTTCTACGTCCAAACCGCCACTTGCGCAGCCCGAAAGAGCTGCGCCGAAGGACATCGTCGTGGCATTAATCCAGTTGACGGAAGTCCATATGCGGCAAGACAGATATCCACCGTTCACGGCATCCCAAGAGGCCTTTTCTGCCGCCAATCCAACATCTGGATCCGAGTAGCTCACGCCGGTGCGCGATCCAACCCACGAAGTAGAAGCAACCGGTAGCACTGCGCCCGCGATACCTGACGCAGCCATCAACTTGAGCAAGACCATGAGGCTGAGAAGCCTTCGAAGCACCCTGCTACTCCGATTCAGCAGGTGTCCACTCGGAACTACGATCAGTCCGTGAATCGCCCCTAATGCTCTCCAAAGACTCATCGAACACTCCCTCATGCTTTTCAATTCATTTGCCTAAGCAGCCGCAGGAAACTCCGAGGATTGCAACGGTCCACATTTTTCGAACGGCCGATCAAGCCGTCATGTAGCGCGCGTCACCGCACGAAGCGCACTCTGTACAAGTTGTTTCAGATTAGCCGAAACGTCTCACACCGACAACGCTAAATCGATGGCAGTCAAAGTGCCGGCGGCACGATGAATGCAAAAGAACTCCATTCATGGAATTGCTGTCGCGAAACGACCACTGAGCAGTACGTGGTCGCGCAAACCGAATCGCTATTGCCCGTGCGGTGAACTGCTCGCACATCCGGCCGACAGCGGCGCGGCGGCGCCCATCGATGCAGGCAGCGATACGGTGCCGACGCCCGCGAGAGCCGTGCACTCCGTCCTTCTGCACGACTATCCGCCGCCGCGTATTTTTGTAACGGGGTTTATCATTGCGCCTTCGCGATGCCACACCCTACGAGCTACCGACCCGACATCGACGGTCTGCGCGCCGTGGCGGTGCTTTGCGTCTTGGCATTTCACGCGTTCCCGAGCGCTTTGCCGGGCGGCTTCATTGGCGTCGATGTGTTCTTCGTCATCTCCGGCTTCCTGATCACACGGATCATCCGGACGGCACTGAATACGGGTCAATTCAGTTTCATTGACTTCTACAGTCGCCGAGTTCGTCGCATTTTTCCCGCACTCGTGCTGATGCTAGTCGCAGTGCACGTCGCCGGCTCCATGTTCCTTTTTTCTCACGAACTGAAGAGCCTTGGGCTTCACGTGGCGAGCGGCGCAGGTTTCGTTTCCAACCTGCTCTTGTGGCACGAGACGGGCTATTTCGACGCAGCGGGCGAGACAAAGCCACTAATGCATCTGTGGTCGCTCGGCATTGAAGAGCAGTTTTACATAGTGTGGCCCCTATTACTCTGGGGCTTGCACAAGTTCAATGCATTGCAAGCTCGAGCGATCCTCTTGCTTGGGCTAGCGTCGCTGGTCTTCAACATTCTCGTGGTGCAGCTCAGCGTCACGACTGCGTTCTATGCACCCCACGCCCGGGCGTGGGAGCTCGCAGCAGGGTCGTTGCTCACTTTCTGCAATTTGCGTCGAGTTGGTCGCTTTGCCAATGCGCTGGCAACCTGTGGAGCCGCACTGCTCGTGGTCTGCGCGCTGACATTTTCCGGGCGCCTCAACTTCCCTGGCGCATGGGCAGTGCTGCCAGTTTTGGGGGCAGCTTTACTGCTCGTAGCCGGGCCGGAGAGCGCCATTGGTCGACGAGTGCTGTCGCACCCGGCTGTCGTATGGGTCGGACTGATAAGTTTCCCACTCTACCTTTGGCACTGGCCGTTGCTCAGTTTTGTACGCATCTGGACAGGCGGCACTCCGGCCATGACGGTCCAGGTCTGCGCCGTCGGCTGCGCGGTGTTTCTTGCGTGGGCAACATACAAGTTCGTCGAGAAGCCGGTGCGTTTCGGCACTTGGTCCGGTCGGTGGCATGCATCAACGGCCATGCTTGCCGGGGCTGCTCTCTCAATCGGCGTAATCGGATTAACGACGCACCTGACCGATGGCGCGGCCGCGCGCGGGGTTCCACCTCAAATTGCGAAGCTGGCAGAAACTCACATTGGCCCAGCTCAGCGCGACGCGTGTTTCGACCTGCCGGCAGCCGAAACGGCCAGCGTTTGGAGCTGCTCGTACGGCAAAGCACAATCCAGCGTCGAGATCGTGGTCACGGGAGATAGCCACGCTTTTGCGCTCACCCCGGCGCTGGATCGCCTCAGCGCAGATCTTGACGCTCGCGTCACTGCTGCGATGACAGCTGCATGCCCCCCTCTTCTTGGGATTCAAACTCGCGGACATGGCCGATCCGATTGCAGGCGGTTCAACGAACGCGTTTTTGACTATGTCAAGCGTCTCGGCGTCAAAACGGTGGTACTCGCTGCTCGCTGGACGCACTACAGCGGCGGCATGACCAAGCCTCGCGACGTGATGCCTCTTTCCGTCAACGGCGAGCCGACCGATCTGACTGCGTCAAGGCGATTGTTCGAAGACGCGTTGGATCAAACGCTGCGGCAGTACCAAGCCGTGGGAGTGTCCGTCTACTTGGTCTTGGACAACCCGCAGCAGGTGGTCGCCCCGCGCGATGCTATTGCGAAGTCTCGCCGCGATGTGGCACGCGTGAACGACTGGTCGGTACCTAAGGCTGTGCATGACGGCGATCAGCGCTGGTCGCGCGAAACGATAGAGCGCATCGCAAACGGACGCGCCACGGTCATCGACTTTGACGATTTGCTTTGTGATTCACGCGTTTGCAGGCTAACCGATCCAGCGGGATTTCTGTACTCCGACGGTGACCACCTGAGCGTCCATGGGGCGCTCGTCGTCTACCCGGCAATCAGTGCCGCACTTCGTGGCGCAGGACCGGTCGGTAAACCGGATGGCGCGCTGCAGTAGCGTTTTCGACCAGCAGCGGATCGGCACGCACAGCCCGAACGGCGGGATCACTTCCCCGTGTCGCCCCGCCCCAGCAGTCGCGCACCTCGAAGCATGCCGGCACGCCGAGGCCGTTGGGGCCATGGTCCGGCGACGCTCAACCAGAAGAAACGGATTCGAGCCACCGCGGGGCAACTAGCGCAGCGCAATTGCCGCCGTGCACACATCGAGCGCCGCATTTAGTTCCAGTTCGTAGCCCTCGCGCAGCTCAATCTCGGCCATGGCCGCCGCCGAGAAGCGATCAGGATCGACGCCAGGCGCAAGCGCCTCGGTCGGCATGGCCGGCCGCGCCGGCCGCTGCACGCGGCATTCGACGGGAATCGGCGTCTTCACCGGCTGCACGGGCGCAACCCCACAACCGACGACAGCCACGCAAAGGCCCGCAACGGCCCACAGACGCGCGCAAACCTTCATTGCCCTGCCCTCCCCCTCAACCAATCGTCGATACGCGCCTGCGCGCTCGCGCAGGCACCGTCGCGATGGCGTTGGCGAGATGCCCGAGCACGCCGGCATCCACCATGCGCTCGATCTGGGCGAAGGGAGCTTCCATCACCATTGCACCGCCTCGCTCAGCGCACCTTGGCCGCGAAGGACGCGTTGATGCGGTACGGCACGGGCAGCGGCGCCGACTGCAGCAGCAGGATGCGCACGGCCGGGTCCTTCTCGATCCACGACTTGGAGAAGTACGGCACCGCCTGGAAGCCGGCCTCCTCGTCGCGGATCGCACCGTAGGCCCGGGCGCCTTCGAGGTCGGGGCTGGTGATGATGACGGTGTAGTCAGGCAGGTACGGCACCAGCTCTTCCGTCTCCGGGTCTTCGTACCAGCCGGCATAGACCCAGATGTCGAAGTCGCCGATGTTCCCCATGTAGCGACCGCCCTCGCCCACCACCGTGGGGTTGAGCTTGTCGTTGCCGCGGAAGCGGTCAAGCAGCTTACCGAGTCGTCGTATCCATCGATGGCACGCATCAGCGCTCCAGCTTCTTCTGGCGGAATGCTCGCCATCGGCTTCTTCGTCTTGCGCGCGACAAGCACGCGCGTAAGGCCCGCCGCGCCGTGCTGCTCTATCAGCCCGGTGTCCTGGGCGTAGTCGAAAACCGCTGAAATCCGGCTCGCGACACGATGTCCCGTCTCGATTTTTCCGCCCTCCTGGGCAGCGCGCACCACCTTCACCAGCTCTGACCTGGGGATCGCGTCGATGGGCAGCTTGCCGATAAAGGGCAGCGCATAGCGCTCCAAGGTGTTCGCGACCTGAATCTGATGTTTGCCATTGGAAAGGGTCGGCAGCTTCGCCTTCAGCCAGTCGCGCATGACCGTCTCGAAGTTAGGCGCCACGTTCCGGGCCGGAGCCTCTTCACGCCCCGCCAGGTGGGCTTTTCGCGCCTCGGCCAAGCTGACCCCAGGGTAGAGGCCGTACGTCCTGGTCTTCTGCTTTCCGGCTTCCGTGTAGTTGGCTCGCCAGCTCTTCGCACCCCTGGGCGAAACATAGAGATAGAGGCCGTGGGCGTCCGCCAACTTGTACGCCTTCTCGCGCGGCTTGGCCGCATCAACAGCTTTAACGGTGAGTGTCATGGTATCGACAGAAAAATACCATGACTGATGCCATGTTGGGAGCCGGGCTGGAGAGGATTCGAGCCGGACCTTTAGAGACCCAAAAGGAGCAATCTCCCAATGAAAAGTCCCGTCGCAGAGGCTGCGCGGGACTTTCAAAAACTGCCAGAGATTGATTCTGGCGGAGAGTGTGAGATTCGAACTCACGGACGCTTTCACGTCGGCAGTTTTCAAGACTGCTGGTTTAAACCACTCACCCAACTCTCCGGAGCCAGCGATTTTATGCCGACCGTGGCGCCCTACTCCTCGTCGGGCAGGAACATGGCCTGCAGGTCGCTCAGGAAGTCGAGGCCGCGCTCGGTCGGCCATACGCGGAACAGGTCTCGTGCGACGAGGCCCTTGCGTTCGGCTTCTTCTAGGCCGCGCTGGATCGACGTCATCGCCAGCCCGGTGCGTTCGCTGAACTGCGGCAGCGTGAAGCCCTGCTTCAGCCGCAGCGCATTCAGCATGAATTCGAACGGCAGGTCTGCCAGCGCCACTTCGTCGCTCTGCGACACGGCGGCACCGGCGCGTGCGTTATCCATATACAGGCGCGGTTCGCGAAAACGCACCTGCCGCACGATGCGGTGCGCGAAGCTCAGCTTGCTGTGCGCGCCGGCGCCGATGCCGAGATAGTCGCCGAACTGCCAGTAGTTGAGGTTGTGCGCGCACTGGTGCCCCTCGCGTGCATAGGCCGAGATCTCGTAGCGCGACATGCCGCTGGCACTGGTGCGCTCGGTGATGCGGTCGAGCATGGCGTAGGCGATGTCGTCCTCGGGCAGCGTCGGCGGAAACTTGGCGAACCAGGTGTTGGGCTCGATGGTCAGGTGGTAGACCGAGAGGTGCGGCGGCGCGAGCGACAGGGCCTGCGAGAGGTCGGTCTCGAGGTCTTCGAGGGTCTGGCCCGGCAGCGCGTACATCAGGTCGAGATTGAAGGTGTCGAAGGCGCTCGCGGCTTCCTCGAGCGCGGCGATGGCCTGCGCGCGGTCGTGCACGCGGCCCAGCGCCTTCAGGTGCTCGTCGTTGAAGCTCTGCACACCCACCGACAGGCGCGTGACACCGGCCGAGCGGTAGGCGCGGAAGCGATTGCGCTCGAAGGTGCCGGGGTTGGCTTCGAGCGTGATCTCGCAGTCGGGCGTGAGCTTCAGGCGTGCGCGAACGTCGCTCAGCAGGCGGTCGATGGCCTGCGGCGAGAACAGGCTGGGCGTGCCGCCGCCGATGAAGATGGTGTGGACGCTGCGGCCCCAGATGAGCGGCAAGGCAGCGTCGAGGTCGGCGACAAGCGCGTCGATGTAGGCGGTCTCGGGAATGCCGTCGATGTCGGCCTCGCTGGCGGCGCGCCACTCGTGCGAATTGAAGTCGCAGTACGGGCACTTGCGCAGGCACCACGGCAGGTGGATGTACAGCGACAGCGGCGGCAGCGCGCTGAGCTGCAGCGGGCCGGGGCGCATCCAGTGCAGGACGTCGTTGGCGTGCTGCGCGCCGGCGGGCTGCGCCGGCTGAATCGGGAAGGTGGTAGCCATCTATCGACCGCCGGTCAGAACCAGCGCTCGCGCATCAGCACCAGCATGGCCTGTGCCGCGCGGCCGCGGTGGCTGTTGGCGTTCTTCACCTCGGGCGTCAGCTGCGCGAAGGTCTTGCCGAAGGACGGCAGGTACATGACGGGGTCGAAGCCGAAGCCGTTGTCGCCGATGGGCGCGGGCGCGATCTCGCCGACCACGCGGCCCACGGCGATGAGCGGCTCGGGGTCGTCGTGGCTGCGCAGCGCGACCAGCGTGCTGACGAGCGCGGCGCGACGGTTGGCGACGCCGTCGAGCTGCTCGAGCAGGGCCTTCACGTTGTTGGCGTCGCCCTTGGCGTAGCCGAACTGCGTGGCGTAGTAGGCGGTGTCGACGCCCGGCAGGCCGCCGAAGGCATCGACGCACAGGCCGGCGTCGTCGGCGATGGCCGGCAGGCCGGTGGCGGCGCTGGCATGGCGCGCCTTGGTCAGCGCGTTCTCGACGAAGGTACGGAAGGGTTCTTCAGCCTCGCTTACCCCCAGCGCCGACTGCGGCACGAGGGTGACGGCGAGCTCCGCGAACAGTTGCTGGAGTTCGGCGAGCTTGCCCGCGTTGTTGGAAGCCAGAACCAGTTTCATGAATTCGCCAGTGGATGCGTCAGTTGGAGAGCAGTGCCTGCTTCTGCAGTTCCACGAGTTCGCCGATGCCCTTCTCGGCCAGGCCGAGCAGGATGTTCATTTCTTCGCGCGTGAAGGCCACGCCTTCGGCCGTGCCCTGCACTTCGACGAAATGGCCGGCGCCCGTCATGACGACGTTCATGTCGGTGTCGCAGGCCGAGTCTTCGGTGTATTCCAGGTCGAGCAGCGGCGTACCGCCGACGATGCCGACCGAGATGGCCGCCACGTGCCCCTTGATGGGCGATGCGGCAATGGCGCCCGAGGCCAGCAGCTTGTTGACGGCGTCCTGCGCGGCGACGAAGGCGCCCGTGATGGCCGCGGTGCGCGTGCCGCCGTCGGCCTGCAGCACGTCGCAGTCGAGGTGGATGGTGCGTTCGCCGAGCGCGGCGAGATCGAACACGGCGCGCATCGAGCGGCCGATGAGACGCTGGATTTCCTGCGTGCGGCCGGTCTGCTTGCCCTTGGCGGCCTCGCGGCTGCTGCGGGTGTGGGTGGCGCGCGGCAGCATGCCGTATTCGGCCGTGACCCAGCCTTCGCCGCTGCCCTTCTTGTGCGGCGGCACTTTTTCCTCGACGGAGGCGGTGCACAGCACGCGGGTCTGGCCGAACTCGATGAGCACGGAGCCTTCGGCGTGGATGGTGAAACCGCGGGTGATGCACACCGGGCGCAGCTGGTCGGCGGCGCGGCCGCCGCTTCGTGTGAAAGCAGTCATTGTTCGGGAACCGGAAAAGAAAAAAGAAAGAAGGCCGCGCTCAGGTCTTGCGCGCCGCCGATCTGCGGATGGCTTCGTTGATCTCGGCGATGGAGCGCTCGATGGCGTCCTCGTCGAGGTCGTCGATCTCGTTGTCGGAGGGCATGCCGGCCTGGATGGTCGAGGCGAAGACGCCGTCCTCGATGGTCTCGGTGGAAACGCCGCTGCGGTCGTCCGCGCTGTCGGGCATTTCCCATTCGAGCGCGATGAGCGTGACGTTGTCGCTGTGGGAGCCGCCCTTGCGCAGGGCCATCTCGGCGAGGTCGGGGGCAGCGTCGGACACGGGCTTGCCGGAGGAAAGCGTGTGCACGATGAGTTCGTCGTCGAGCACGCCCCAGACGCCGTCCGAGCACAGCATGATGCGGTCGCCGCGCTGCAGCTGCAGCGGCACCGAAACGTCGAAGAGCGGCGTGGTCGGCGAGCCCAGGCAGGTCAGCAGCAGGTTGCGGTTGACGGGCATGTCGGAGCCGTGCGGCTTCGGGCGTTCGGCGTGCGAATGGTCGCGCGTGCGCACCAGCAGGCGGCCGTCGCGCACGACGTACAGGCGCGAATCGCCGCAATGCATCCAGGTGGCGGCGTTGTTCTGGAGCACGGCCGCGACGACGGTGGTGCGCGGCGTGTCGAGCATGGCCTTGTGGCTCGCGTAGCGCATGATCTGCTGATGCGCAGCCATGGCCGATTCGGCGAGGAAGGATTTCACGTCCTTCACCATCGGGCGCGCCTCGCGCTGGTAGAGCGCGGCAATGGTCTGCAGCGCGAGCTGCGCCGCCACTTCGCCTTCCGGGTGGCCTCCCATGCCGTCGGCCAGCACGAACAACCCCGATTCCCGCGTGTAGCAATAGCCCATGCGGTCTTCGTTCTTGAGACGCCCGCCCTTGCGGCTGACCTGGAAGACGGAGAATTTCATGATGTCATGCAGGGCGCGTGGTCGGCGCGGCAGCCTTGGGCAGGGCCTTCTTGTCGAAGGAGCGGATGTTGTCGATCGACAGGCGCACTTTCTCGCCCACCGTGAGCTTGGTGTAGCGGCGCTCGCCCTCGCGGCTGAGCTCCTTCTGCAGCGCGAAGACCGACTGCGGGCGCGACAGCGGGTCGAGCGACATGCACCACTCGACCACTTCGATCAGGTTGTCGGAGTAGACGCCGCGCAGCCGCGAGAGCGACAGGCTGAGGCGGTCTTTTTCGATGCGACGGGGCGCGTCGTTGGGCGGATAGCCCTGCATGCAGGCGTAGATGCAGGCGCCGATGGCGTAGATGTCGGTCCAGGGGCCCATGGACGAATCGCGCCGGTACATCTCGGGGGCGGCGAAGCCTGGGGTGTACATCGGGCGGATGAAGATGCCTTCCTTGCTGAGCACTTCGCGCGCGGCGCCGAAGTCGATGAGCACGGCGCGGTCGTCGTCGGTGACGAAGATGTTGGCCGGCTTGATGTCCAGGTGCAGCATCTTGTACTGGTGGACGATGCGCAGGCCGCGCAGGATCTCGTCGAAGAGCGAACGGATGGTCGACTCGCGGAACACCTTCTGCTTCTTCAGGTCACGCGCCGTGACCACGAAATCCTGCAGGGTCGCGCCCTCCAGGTAATTCATGACCATGTAGACGGTCTCGTTCTCGCGGAAGAAATTGAGCACGCTGACCACCGACGCGTGCGAGATCTGCGCCAGCGAGCGCCCTTCCTCGAAGAAGCTCTTCAGGCCCAGCCGGTACAGCGACAGTTTCTCCGGCGGCACCTGTGGCGCAAGCTCGCCCGGACCCCGCGTGGCCAGCGACGACGGCAGATATTCCTTGATGGCCACCTGCTGGCCGCTGGAATCGATGGCGAGGTAGACGACCCCGAAACCGCCCGCGGAAAGCCGGCGTACAACGCGGTAACCACCAATGACCGTATCGGGCGGCAGGGGCGTAGGCTTGACCTTTGACATAATCCGGGAGTTTCGCCCGAAGGCGATGGTGCGGCAAGCGAACGCCGTGCCGGCGCCTCGGAGCATGCAAGCAAAACCACAGTGAGGCGCAATGCCAGTTTACAGCATGACCGGCTACGCCAGCGGCCAGAACGGGCCCGCAGGCAGCCACTCCGAAGCCGAAGCACGGCCTTCCGCCGCGGGCCGGCTCGGGGTTGAAATCCGCTCGGTCAACAGCCGCTTCCTCGATCTCACCTTCAAGCTGCCGGAAGAACTCCGTCAGCACGAAACCGCCCTGCGCGAACTGCTCACGGCCAAGCTCAAGCGCGGCAAGGTCGAAGTGCGCGCCGCCATCGAAAGCACCTCTTCCTCGGGCGTGGTCGAACCCTCCGTCAAGCTGCTGCAGCGGCTCAATGGCGTGCAGGACAGCATCAAGGCATGGCTGCCGGGCGCACGCGAACTCAGCGTGGCCGACGTGCTGCGCCTGGCCGGCGGCGACAGCGCCACGCGCGGCGATTGGGGCCCCGACCTGCTCGACGTGACAGGCAAGGCGCTCGAAGGCCTGATCTCGGCCCGCCAGCGCGAAGGCGCCCGGCTGGCCAAGATGCTCGAAGCCCACCTCGCGCAACTGCGCACCCTGGTGCAGCAGGCCGGTCCGCTGGTTCCGCAGCTGGTCGAACAGCAACGCACCCGGTTCCTGGAGCGCTGGCAGGAAGCCATGGGCCTGAGCGCCGGAACGGGCGGCACGCCGCCCGAGGCTGCTCAAGACCGTGCACTGACCGAAGCGACCGCGTTCGCCATCCGCATCGACGTGGCGGAAGAGCTCACCCGGCTGAACTCGCATCTCGACGAGATCGAGCGCCTGCTCAAGAAGGGCGGCGAGATCGGCAAGCGCCTCGACTTCCTGATCCAGGAGCTGCACCGCGAGGCCAACACCCTGGGCTCGAAGTCTGCGGCGCTGGAACTCACGCGCATCGGCGTGGACATGAAGGTTCTGATCGAGCAGATGCGCGAGCAGGTCCAGAACATCGAATGACGACGAAGACGAGCGAGAGAATGGACTACCCCGGCAATATCTTCGTGGTGGCGGCGCCCAGCGGCGCGGGCAAGTCGAGCCTGGTGAAGGCGCTGATGGAACTCGATTCGGCGGTGCAGCCTTCGGTGTCGCACACGACCCGGTCGCCGCGCGGACAGGAAAAGCACGGCCGCGAATACTTTTTTGCCTCGCCGACGGAGTTCGACGCCATGATCGCGGCCGACGGCTTCGTGGAGTGGGCCCATGTGCACGGCCACCGCTACGGCACCTCGAAGAAGGCCGTCGAGGACCGCATCGCCCAGGGGGCCGACGTGATTCTGGAAATCGACTTCCAGGGCGCGTTGCAGATCCGCAAGACCTTCGCCAATGCGGTCATGATCTTCATCCTGCCGCCCAGCTGGGAAGAACTGCGCTCCCGGCTCGAACGGCGCGGGGAAGACAGCGCCTCGGTCATCGAATTGCGCCTGAAGAACGCTGCCGAAGAGATGGCCCAGGCCGGGCAATTCGACTTCGTTATAATCAACGAGTTATTTGAGCGGGCACTTTTCGATCTCAAGGCGATCGTCCACGCTCAGCGGCTTCGGTATTCCGCACAACGCCGAGCGCGTGCCGACACCTTCGCCGCACTGAACATCCCCTGATTTCCGAGCCCGCCGCTCACCAGACCGACCGAAAGATCCTCATCATGGCCCGCATCACCGTCGAAGATTGTCTCGTCAACATTCCGAACCGCTTCCAGCTCGTCCTGGCCGCCACCTACCGTGCGCGCATGCTGAGCCAGGGCCACGCACCCAAGATCGAGAGCAAGAACAAGCCGGCAGTGACCGCCCTGCGCGAGATCGCCGAAGGCAAGATCGGCCTCGAAATGCTCAAGAAGGTGCCGGGCTGATCTGACGCAGCCCTGCAACGAAAAGGCACCGCAAAGCGGTGCTTTTTTTATGTCCGGACGCGTGCACACATCGGTCACGCTAAAGTGGTAGGCATGAGCGCGGTCGCCAAATCTCAGTCCCATGCCCCCAAAGGCACGCCGAAGCCGAGCCCGGCGGCGCTGAATGCGGCCGCAGCGAGCTTCGCCGCACTCACCGCTCGCCTGGACTACCTGAGCCCCGAAGACACCGAACTGGTCCGCCGCGCCTACCGCTTCGCGGACGAGGCGCACCTGGGGCAGCTGCGCAACAGCGGCGAGCCGTATATCACCCACCCGATCGCCGTGGCGGCGCAGTGCGCCGAATGGAAGCTCGACGCGCAGGCGCTGATGGCCGCCCTGCTGCACGACGCCATCGAAGACTGCGGTGTCACCAAGCCCGAGCTCATCGAGCGCTTCGGCGCCCCGGTCGCCGAACTGGTCGACGGGCTCACCAAGCTCGACAAGCTGCAGTTCAACACCCGCGAGGAAAACCAGGCCGAGTCCTTCCGCAAGATGCTTCTGGCCATGGCGCGCGACGTGCGCGTCATCCTGGTCAAGCTGGCGGACCGCACGCACAACATGCGCACGCTGGCCGATGCGCCGCGTGAGAAGTGGGGCCGGATCTCGCGCGAAACGCTCGACATCTACGCGCCCATCGCGCACCGACTGGGGCTGAACCAGACCTACCGCGAGCTGCAGGAGCTGTCGTTCCGGCATCTGAAACCGTGGCGTTATGCGACGCTGTCCAAGGCCGTAGCCAAGGCCCGCGGGCGCCGGCGAGACCTGATCCAGAAAGTGCAGAAGGAGGTCGAGGCCGCCTTTTCCGCCGCCGGGATGACGCTGCGGATCGCCGGCCGCGAGAAAACGCTCTACTCCATCTACCGCAAGATGGAAGAAAAGCACCTGAGCTTCGCCCAGGTGACCGACATCTACGGCTTCCGCCTGATCGTGCCGAACGTGATCGCCTGCTACACCGGGCTCGGCATCCTGCACCAGATGTACAAGCCCCTGCCGGGCAAGTTCAAGGACCACATCGCGATCGCCAAGCTCAACGGCTACCAGTCGCTGCACACCACGCTCGTGGGGCCGGCCGGCGTGAGCGTCGAGTTCCAGCTGCGCACCGAGGCCATGCACGTGGTGGCCGAATCGGGCGTGGCCGCCCACTGGCTCTACAAGGCGGCCGAGCCGAATGCGGCCAGCAACGACCGGCTGGGCACCAAGTGGCTGCAGTCGCTGCTCGACATCCAGGACGAGACGCGCGACGCGGCCGAGTTCTGGGACCATGTCAAGGTCGACCTGTTTCCCGACGCGGTCTACGTCTTCACGCCCAAGAGCCAGATCATGGCGCTGCCGCGCGGGGCGACGGTGGTCGACTTCGCCTACGCCATCCACAGCAACATCGGCGACCACACCTCGGCTGCCCGCATCAACGGCGACCAGGTGCCCCTGCGCACCGAGCTCAAGAACGGCGACGTGGTCGAAGTGATCACCGCGCCGGTTTCCACGCCCAATCCGGCTTGGCTGGGCTTCGTGCGCACCGGCCGCGCGCGCTCGAAGATCCGCCACTACCTGAAGACGCTGGCGCATGCCGAGTCCGAAGGGCTGGGCGAAAAGCTGCTCGCTCAGGCGCTGCGCGCCGAGGGGCTGAGCAAGCTGCCCGAGGAAGACGAAGAGCACCAGGCGCTGTGGGAGAAGCTGCTGCGCTTCACCGGCAACCGCACGCGCTCCGAGTTGCTGACCGATATCGGCCTGGGCAAGCGCATCGCAAGCATCGTCGCCAAGCGGCTGGTAGCGATGCTGACCGAACTGGGCGAGCGGCCCGACGCGCTGCTGCTGAGCCGCGAGCGCTTCATCTCGCACGAAACGGTGTCGCAGGGCGCGGTCACGCTGGACGGCAGCGAGAACTCGTCGGTGCGCTTTGCGCTGTGCTGCAGGCCGATTCCCGGCGACTCGATCGTCGGGTATCTCGGCCATGGCGAAGGCCTGGTGGTGCACACGGAAGAATGCGGCGTCGGCCAGCGGCTGCGCCACAAGGACAGCGAACGCTTCTTCGCCGTCGAGTGGGCGGACGAGCCCACGCGTGCGTTCGAGACCGGGGTTGTCATCACCGTGCGCAACGACAAGGGCGTGCTGGCGCGCGTCGCGGCGACGCTGGCCGATGCGGAAGCCGACATCACGCACGTGGAAATGGCCGACGAGACTCCGCAGGATTCGACGGATCTGCGCTTCGTGATCGCGGTGCGCGACCGTGCGCATCTGGATGCGGTGCTGCGGGCGGCGCGGCGCACGGCATCGGTGCTGACCGCTTCCAGGACGATTCCCGCGCCCTGACCCGATGGCCCTGCCGGGCTACGAAGCTCCGGCCGGGCGCGGCGCCGGGTAGCTCACGGACAGGATCTCGACATCGTGCGCCCCGCCGGGCGTCACCAGCTTCACGACATCGCCTTCGCGCGACTTCAGCAGCGCCCGGGCGATCGGCGAGATCCAGCTGACCTGCGACTTCGCGCTTTCCGCTTCGTCGATGCCGAGGATCGTCACGCTGCGTTCATCGCCGGTCTCGTCGGCATAGAGGACGGTGGCGCCGAAGAAGACCTGATCGCGGCCATGGTGCACCGACGGATCGGTGACCTCCGCGATTTCGAGCCGCTTGGTGAGGAAGCGGATGCGCCGGTCGATCTCGCGCAGGCGCTTCTTGCCGTAGAGGTAGTCGCCGTTCTCCGAGCGGTCGCCGTTCTTGGCGGCCCAATGGACGGTCTCGACGATCTTCGGGCGCTCCTCGTCCATCAGCTGCAGCAGCTCGTCGCGCAGGCGCGCGTAGCCTTCGGGGGTGATGTAGTTCTTGCCGCCCGCAGGAAGCGGAGGCGAGGCACCGTCGGCGCCGTCGTCGTCTGCGTCGGAATCCGTTTCCTTGGTGAATGCCTTGTTCACGCCAAACCTCCAAAAGAAAAAAGCCCGCAACTCGCGTTGCGGGCTTTCTTTATAGTGGTGCGGCTGGCAGGAATCGAACCCACGACCCCTTGGTTCGTAGCCAAGTACTCTATCCAGCTGAGCTACAGCCGCACAGCTTGCGATTATAGCCCGCTTTAATGGCCATTCTCGAACTATTCGGGTTAATTGGAGCGAAAGACTAAAAAAGAAAAATGCCCGGAAGACGAATCTTCCGGGCATTTTCAAGATGGTGCGGCTGGCAGGAATCGAACCCACGACCCCTTGGTTCGTAGCCAAGTACTCTATCCAGCTGAGCTACAGCCGCGAAGCTTTCGATTATAGCCTGATTTTTGGCTGCTCCCCGAAAGCATGGCAAGACGTTGCAATATCGAATCGCCGAAGGGAGGGTGGTAGGCCGTGCTGGGCTTGAACCAGCGACCAACGGATTATGAGTCCGCTGCTCTAACCAACTGAGCTAACGGCCCACGCGGCACGATTCTATTCGCGCAACCGGGCCTACTTGCGATGGCTCAGCGCATTGGTCACCAGGCGCGACGTGATGTCGACGATCTGGATCATGCGCTCATACGGCATGCGAGTCGGTCCGATCACGCCGAGCGTACCCACGACTTCCCCGTCGACCTCGTAGTTGGCGCTGACGATGGAGAGCTCCTCGAACGGCACCACCTGGCTCTCGCCGCCGATGAAGATGCGCACGCCCTCGGCCTTGCTGGATACGTCGAGCAGCCGCATCAACTGGGCCTTCTGCTCGAAGAGTTCGAAGGCGCGGCGCAGTTGCCCCATGTCGCTGGAGAAATCGCTCACCGCCAGCAGGTTGCGCTCACCGGAAATGACGACGTCGTCCTCCTGCGCCTCGGTCAGCACTTCCGAGCTGACCTGCACTGCCGCCTGCATCAGGGTGGCGATCTCGCCGCGCAGCTTTTCTATCTCGGACTGCAGCCGGTCGCGCACCTGCTCGATGGTCAGCCCCGCATAGTTCGCGTTGATGTAGTTCGAGGCCTCGACCAGCTGCGACTGCGAGTAGTCGGCCTCCGGAAAGATCACCCTGTTCTGCACGTCGCCATCGGGCGAGACGATGATCACCAGCAAGCGCCGCTCCGACAGCCGCAGGAACTCGATCTGCTTGAACACCGACGCGCGCCGCGGCGCCATCACCACGCCCACGAACTGCGACATGTTCGACAGCAGGTGCGCCGCATTGGCGATCACCTTCTGCGGCTGGTCGGGCGCGAGGCTGGGCGCGGTCATCTGCTCGCGCTGTGCCGTCAGCATGGTGTCGACGAAGAGGCGATAGCCGCGGTGCGTGGGAATGCGCCCGGCCGAGGTGTGCGGGCTGGCGATCAGCCCCAGCGCCTCCAGGTCGGACATGACGTTGCGGATGGTCGCCGGCGACAGATCGAGCCCCGAGGAGCGCGACAGCGTACGCGACCCGACGGGCTGCCCATCGGCTATGTAGCGCTCGACGAGCGTCTTGAGCAGCAACTTGGCACGGTCGTCCAGCATTGCAAGATTTTAGTGTTGTACTTTGAAAAACTCGGAAGAAGACGAAAAGCCTAGCTCAGCCTGCGATACCTTGCCCCACCCCAACCTCGCCGAGTCACGCCGCCCCGAACCAACGCAGAGCGCACCGCAGTGGGCGAAACGCCCAACATCAAGGCCACCTCCATGAGCGTGAAGCCTGCCGAGTAAAGCATCCGGACCACCTCGGCAGCGTCACCTGTCACCAGAGGCTGACGCCCAAACTGAACCCCCCTCGCACGAGCAGCTAATCTCCCAGCCTCGCACCGTTCACGAATGATGGCGCGCTCCAACTGCGCCACCGCACCGAGAATCTGAAGGACGAATTCACCCATGGCAGAAGACGTGTCAATCGGCTCTGTGAGCGACTTGACCGAGCAACCCGCGACCTTAAGCCTGTCGAGTAGCTGAAGCAGATCCTTCAAGCTGCGCGCCAACCTGTCGAGCTTGTAGACAACCAACGTGTACCCCGGCTGGAGCGAAGCTAGGGCCTTATGCAACTCAGGGCGAGGCCCTACCCCGCTGGTCTTCTCGGCGTAGATGCGACGCACGCCAGCACCCCGCAGGGCATCGAGCTGCATCCGTGTTTCCTGTTCATTCGTCGAAACCCTCGCATACCCCACCAACATCGGCCCCTCTGCCTTCCTTTTCCAAAATCTCAGCCCGCTTTTTCTCGTAATCAGCCCGCGAAGACGAGTTCAACCGTAGATGCTGATCGCGTTGATACGCGGCAACTTTCTCGGCGTAAGTCAGCCGAGGCCGATCACCATGGAAAACCCAGTTCGGTCGGTAGCTCGAATATTCGTCAGGCATGCGCCTTTGTAACCGATTGGTACGGAAAACGGGTGAACAGTAATAGGGGAACAGGGTGAGTGGAGGCCCTACATGGGGGGTCTGCACCCCCATACCCCCAGCCCCCACAAGTGGGGCCCCCGGTTGTTCTTCAGTGAAGGGGGTGGCCTGGGCCTGCTGGACTACGTGGACTCAGCGGGTGAGTTCACGCAGCCAGCGAGCCACATCGCGCGAGAGCCAGGAGGCGACCACCCAGACCGCGATGGCGGTGATCGTCACGTCGATGATGGTCAAGGTCATGCTGTGAACATACCACTGCGGCCCGGCGCTACGGTGCGCGTCGCAGGCTAGCGCACCTTCGCTTGTGACGGTTCCACAGCGGCCTGTGCCTGCACGGTTGCCCTTTGGCCCATGTACGTCAAAACCTCGCGGTCGTTGTTGGCCCACGAAAGACGTGCAAGCCTCTCGCGATGTTCCGCGCCATCGTCGCGCAGATGATCGAGCACGGCGCCCATGCCCACGGCCACCCGCGTCATGTCCTCGCAGAACAGCTTCTCCTTCTCAAAGGGCTTGCCCTTCTCATCGAAGCACTGGCACCGTTCCCGGATACGCGCGCATCCAGCAAACACCGGCGAGGCCGCTGCACCAACCAAAGGCGCAGGAACGGGGCTTGCGGGGCCAGCAGCAGCCGCAACGACCTGCACCGGGGCCTCCCCCTTACTTTCAGTCTTCGCGGCCTCTACGGGCTTCGGGTTGAATCGCTCGTGCAACCGGCCGTAGACCGTCGGGCCGAGGAAGCCGAGCATCACGACGGCAATCAAGATGCCGAAAATGACCGTGGGCAGTGATCGCTTCTGCTTCGTGTGCAGCGAGCTGGAGCGGTAGACCTCCTCGGCCTTCTTCGAGCGGCGCCACGGCTTCTTCGAGAACGAGTTCTTGTAGAGAAGCGTACGGCTCACGCCGTCCCATTCGTAGATCGTGGCGTACCGAGAGTTGCCGAGCTTCCGGATGTGGAAGTGCT
Source organism: Variovorax sp. 350MFTsu5.1 (assembly GCF_048302515.1). Lineage (NCBI taxonomy): Bacteria > Pseudomonadati > Pseudomonadota > Betaproteobacteria > Burkholderiales > Comamonadaceae > Variovorax > Variovorax sp. 350MFTsu5.1. The sequence goes on from NZ_CP157620.1 coordinate 5,623,635, forward strand.
GCCCAGCCAGACGGACGATGGCCGCGTTGATCAACATCGGATGCTGTGTCAGCAGGTGCATGTCGATGCCGTAATGGCGATGCGTCTCCAGCTCGGTGATGCACTTCGGCTGTTCCTTGTTCGCACCGGTCAACGGCCATGGCTTCTGAACTTCGTCGAACACGATCAAGTCACCGGGCTTCACCCACTCCTGCCACCGGTTCAAATCGTCCGCGTCGATCTTCTCGTGTTCCAGGAGGAGCCCGTTGATATTGGTGAACAGCTTACGCTTGACCTCCACCGCGTTGCCCTCTGCGTCCACCGCATGCTCGATCCACCCCTTCGCGGCCAGTGGCATCAACACCTTCTCGATCACGCCGGAGGTTTTGCCCGACCCCGGCAGGCCGGTCCATACGGTCAACATCAGCCGTTGCTCTTTCCAAGAATGCTCGTCGCGTTCTGGATCGACCACAGCAACAGCTTCGTCGTGCACGCGCCGAAGATGATGCCGATTGCCTTGCCGATCCCCATGAACAGCGCGAAATTGAGAACGTCCACCGGCAGCGCACCCATCTGCGCAACTATCTGCGCCTTCAGTTGCGCTACGACGGACTCCATGCCCACGATGGTGATCACACTGAACCCGAGAGTGGCGAGCACCTTCGCAATCAGCGGTTCCATCATCGCCAGCAGCCACACGCCGAGCTTCATGTGCGCACCTCCTTGCCCGGCATGACGATCAAGAACGCCGCGAACACAGCCAGCAGAATCACGAGAGCGCGCGCCGGGAGCGCGAACCCGCAAAAGGTCTGCCAGTCGATCAGCTTGAAGGACGCGTGCAGCGTGCCACTTGACCAATCCTTATCGCTCGGGCAACTGCCACCGCCAAACACCGACTCCTCGGCGTAGGTGATGGTCTTCGTCTCCTTGGGAACTTGGCCGGTTGGCGTGTCCAAGTCGGCGCAGCCAACGGAGTTCGGCCGTTTCGCACACTCATCCTCTTTGTCGGCGGACTCTTCTGTCGGCGTCTCCGTCGTGCTGCTGGTGCTGCGGACGCTGTTGTCGGTGTTGTACGTCGTGTTGTTCGTGACGTTCGACACGTTCGTGATGGTGTTGCCGGAGGTCTGGAAGTTGTACGTAGTGCGCTCCACCGTGCGTGAACCATCCGGGTTGGTCGTGGTCTTCTCGGGACCTTGAATCTGCGTCGGCCCTGTCACGGTCGGCGCGGGCAGCGGGAACTCTGCCCCCTTCTCGATGGCTTCGCCCCAGACCCGGCCATCAGGTATCACGTCTCGCATGTAGGGCGCGATATCGTCCATTGAGGACGGGTACCACGTCGGAGACAGCGGCGGTGCATCACGTCGCTCAAGCGAGCGATCAACCTGCCCGTTGCTCGCGGCGCGGCAAAGACCGTTATCGGAGAAGTAGACAAGGTTGGGGCCGTACGCGGTGTAGAAGCTGTCACAGGCGTACTCACCGTCGCGGGTCCACGCACCGGAAGCGTCCTTGAACTCATAGCAGGGCCCAACCGTGCAGGCGGTCAAGTCCTGCCGCTCCAGCGCGCCGGTCTCTGGGTTGATGCGCCCGCCGGACCGAGTGATCCAGTCGTACAGGTAGGGCAGCGCCACGGGGAGCCCGAGACACGCCACTGTGGCAACCCCACCAGTTGCGAACGTGCACCCAATGGCTGCGGCCGCCCCGAGCGCGGGCATCACCCAAGACGACTTCGGCTGCTGGTAGCCCGCTTGAAACGGGTACTTCTGCCCCGCGATGTAGGCCTCGCCATTCTGGCCGAGCTGCATCGTGGTGCCGGTCGCTCCGGGGGGCACACCGTAGTTGCCCGCCTGCGTCCAGCCGCCCATGTTGGGGGATACGGGGATGGTGCTGCCGCCGCTGTTGGTGACAGGGCCGATGGTGGTGCTCCGGCCGTTCGACTGCTGCTGCGCGCGGCCGATGTTGTACTTGTTGACGGCCCCAGCATTCAGCCAAAAGCAACCCAGAGCAAGAGCACACAGCCAAGCGCGAGCATGAGTTCGATGGAGGAAGGCATAGAGAACCCTAGTCATGAGGTGTGGCCTCGAAGAACTTGAGGAACTGCCGTCCGCAGTAAACGACGATGGCAGCACCGAGGAGCAGGCCGAACACGAGGCCGATATCGGCCACGTTGTCGGTGGTTGGCGGAGCGGGCGCGAGCTGCACGGTCACCGTGCACGCAGCGCCGCATTCGATGGTCTGTGAGGCCATGCCCGCTCCTATGGGCTTACAGCCAGCCCATCTTCTGGCCGAGCTTCTTCACGGCGTACACCGCGATGCCGGCCGCGATCACGAGGCCGATGGCGGCCACCACGTCGGTCTTGTAGGTGTTGATGGCCTCGGCCGCGCCCTCGGGCAGCGCAGCATGTGCACCAGCACCCAGAGCCAGCAGAGCAGCGCCGACAGCGGCGGGACGGAACGAGAGACGTGCGAACTTGTTCAATTTGAACTCCTTGAATGCCGGTCGTTAATGGAGGTACGCAGCCGGACCGGCGTCGGCTGTGTTCGTGTGTTCTGGGAGCCACGAGAAAGGCCCTGATGGGTCGATGCGGCGCGGAGTGGTCCGCACTCGGATAAAGCTCTGAAAACCGCCGCCTGTTGGTGCGAACTCAGAGAGCAGAAGCTCTCCGGTCTGGTCATTGCGATAGCCGCCTCCCTTCGCAGGTCTGAAGCGGTCGGTGATCGCAGCATTGCCCTGCACATACGCAGGCCAAAGAGCCCAGCGACGAATAGCAGCGCCAACAGAGCAAAGCCCTCCGACGCCGTGAATGCGTGCCCCACGGGGAAACCCTCCTACGTTCTTGCTGTCCGCCTTCTTGGCGTAGCTCATGAGGTAGGCCACGGGTGCGCGGCCCTTCTCGGTGTTGGTGAAACCGTGCGTCCACCAGCCGCGCTTGTCTGCCATGGGCATGGACACGCCGAGAGGCAGGAAAAAAATGGCGTGGTAGTGGATGACGCCCCGGCCTTGACCGTCCTCGCGACGCTTGCCGTCCTGCAGCTCGCCGACCCACACGTACTTCAGGCGCCGGCCAGGGCAGCGGTCCTTGAACCACGCGCGGACCTTGCGCAGGTAGTCGGAGATGTGGCGCGGGCGCCAGTCGGCATTGGTGCCCCTGTACGTTAGGGTCACCATGACGTTGTTATCGCCAACGCCGTCACCGAGGTTCAGGAGGCATTTCGCGCCGACGCCTACGGCCTTGCGAAGGCGGGTGACTCGCGCTTGCGCGCGGTCGATCTTGATGCAGTGCTCTGCCCAAACCATCACCGTCGGAAGGGAAGGCTTCAAGGCAAAACCACTTGTTGATTCTGAGACAAGCCCGCGCGCTGCGCGCGCTTCCGGAGCACGCGCCGAGCGCTCCAGCACCGCAGCCAGGTTCGCATCGCGCGCGGCGATCCACTCGGGCGAACGGACCACGCGCGCGGCTGCGAGGTCAACGTGGGAGGCGTAATGCATAGTCACGCGAGTCCGAGCAGGCGCACCACGAGCAGCGCGACGAACGACGCCGACAACGCGCCCAGGCCGAAACCGAAGCGCATGCCCATGGCGAGCAGCTTGATGAAGAGACGGCGACGGCTTGAGCGCGTCATGCTTCGACCAGGTGCGATGCCTGCGCGCGGAGCGAGTCCCACAGGCGTTGTTCGTACGGCGACAGCGAACGAGCTTCGCCGCCGTCGAGACCTTCGAGCCAGTAGCGAAGGCGGAGGAAGTTGCGGGCGTAGGCGCTCATCGCAGCGGCCCCTCAAATAAGAGCCAGTTGACGAACGCCACGAAACTCAGCGCCGCATAGCAGAGCGCCATGAAGATGACGAACGGCTTCACAGCGACTCGCCCGAGAGCGGCACGCCGGCCGCGCTGTACGTCACGTCGATCACGACCTGACCATCATCAGCCGATGCCTCGACGCTGATCGCATCAAGGCCGTCTTCCTGCGCGGCACGCAGGAGAGCGAGCAGCGCACCTTCCAGCGTGGCGAGGTGCGCGGCCTGCATCGCTTCACGCGAATGCATGGTGCACCCCTTCAGCTCGACGACTTGGGAGCCGGCGCGACGGCCTTAGCCAGCCTCGGAGCCACCGAGAGGCGGCCCTTGCTGTCGACGTAGATGCTGGAGGGGTGCAGGAGGTAGTCGCCGGGGGCGTAGAACAGCGCGGCGCCGTCCTTGTCCTTGGGCAACGAAACTTCCACCTTGGTCGGGTGGGGATCGGGCGTGCCGTCGCGGTCGCTGAGGAACATCCAGACGTCTTGGAAAGCCATGTCGTACGGCTTGCCGGTGGTCTTCGAGTTGCCCTGCATGCGCCGGACGGTGGTGCTGGTGACGGAAACTTTGATCATGGTGGCTCCTGTTGAACGCTACTCAAGGTGAATAGCGTTGCGGAGCGTAAGGTTCTCCACTTGGTATAACAAGCGATGGCTACACTTTCTTCACTCTGTGTAACCGTTATACAACGCGAGGAATTTACTGATATGCAAACGACAATGAATCTGCTAGACGCCGCGACAGCGAAGCAAGACCTGTCGGCATGGGCTCGCACCTTGGGCCTGACGCACCGAGCGCTCTACACCGCGAAGTACAGAGGTCACCTGAGTCCAGCCGTAGCCGGCGCGCTCGCGGAGCAACTCGGCGAAGACGTAGACCGTTGGATCGTGATCGCCGCGCTCGAATCGGAGAAGGACAGCAAGTGCAAAACACGCATGCTGACCCGAATGCGCAAGACTTTGATGTTGTAATTTGTGAGATATGACCTCACGCTTTCGTCACGTCGCCCTGATCGGCAAATACCAGGCTTCCGGCGCCCGGGCGCAGGCGGATGCGCGCGACAGCGTCATGGAAGGCATCGGAGCCTTTCTGGAATCGCAGGGTTGCACGGTCTATGTCGAGCGGCCGACGTGCGAGGAAGCCGATGCCGGCGCCGCCGCCCATCCGCGCTACGCCGCCCTCACCGTCGAGGAAATCGGCCAGCGCTGCGACCTCGGCCTGGTGGTCGGCGGCGACGGCACCATGCTGGGCATCGGCCGGCAGCTCGCGAGCTACGGCATTCCGCTGATCGGCATCAACCGCGGCCGGCTGGGCTTCATCACCGACATCCCGCTCGACAACTACCAGGCCACGCTGATTCCGATGCTGGCCGGCGAGTACGAGGAAGACCACCGCAGCCTGATGCAGGCCAAGGTCGTGCGCGACGGCGCCTCGGTGTTCGATGCCTTCGCCATGAACGACGTGGTCGTCAACCGCGGCGCCACCTCCGGAATGGTCGAGCTGCGCGTGTCGGTGGGCCGCCATTTCGTGGCCAACCAGCGCGCCGACGGCCTGATCATCGCCACGCCGACGGGCTCGACCGCCTACGCGCTATCGGCCGGCGGCCCGCTGCTGCACCCCGCGGTCCCGGGCTGGGTGCTGGTACCGATCGCGCCGCACACGCTTTCCAACCGGCCCGTGCTGCTGCCCGATGCCGACGAGATCGTCATCGAGCTGGTCGGCGGGCGCGACGCCAGCGCCAATTTCGATATGCAGTCGCTCGCCTCGCTCGCCATCGGCGACCGCGTGGTGGTGCGCCGCTCCGATTTCCGCGTGCGCTTCCTGCACCCGCGCGGCTGGAGCTATTTCGACACGCTGCGCAAGAAACTTCATTGGAACGAGGGAGGCTCCTGAATGAAGCACACCCCCAGGCTGCGCGCACTTCGTGTCGCTTCGCCAACCCTCTTGCAGGGGGCAACACCGGCGGCCCGGCAAAGCCGGTTCCGCGGTGTTTCACAGCTCGAACCCTACAAATTCGCACAACGCCCCCTGCCCGGAACCTGGAGGAACAACTGAGATGGCATTGCGACGCATCGCACTGCGCGACTTCGTGATCGTGCGATCACTCGAACTCGACCTGTCCGGCGGCTTCACCGTGCTGACCGGTGAAACAGGCGCGGGCAAATCCATCCTGATCGACGCGCTGCAACTGGCGCTGGGCAACCGGGCCGATGCCGGCGCGGTGCGCGAAGGCGCCGAGCGCCTGGACGTGAGCGCCGAATTCGACGCCGACCCGGCCCTGGACAGCTGGCTCGACGAAGGCGGCTTCGAGCGCGGTGACGCACTGCTGCTGCGCCGCACCGTCGACCTGCAGGGCCGCAGCCGAGGCTGGATCAACGGCAGCCCCGCCACCGCCACGCAACTGCGCGAACTGGGTGATCGCCTGCTCGACATCCACGGCCAGCACGCCTGGCAGAGCCTGACACGGCCCGAGGCGGTGCGCGGCCTGCTCGACGCCTACGCGGGCGCGCGCACCGACGCGCTGGACGCCGCATGGCAGGCCTGGCGGCAGGCGCTCTCTACGCTCGAACACGCCCGCTCGGCGCAGGACTCGCTGCAGCGCGAACGCGAGCGGCTGCAATGGCAGATTTCCGAAGTCGCCAAGCTCGCGCCGGGCGTCGACGAGTGGGAAGAACTGTCGACCAACCACTCGCGCATCTCCAACGCGCAGGCGCTGATCGACGCGGCCCAGGGCGCCAGCCAGGCGCTGGAAGACGACGACAACGGCGCCCTCTCCGCGCTGCAGCGCGCGGCCACGCTGCTGCAGAACTGCGAGCACATCGAGCCCGAGTTCCGCGCGCTGGGCGAAGTGCTCGCCTCGTGCGTGGCCCAGGCCTCCGACGCCGCTCACACGCTGCACGGCTACCTGCGCGATGCCGACACCGATCCGCAGAGCCTGGCCGAGCTCGACGAGCGCATGGGCCTGTGGATGTCGCTCGCGCGCCGCTACAAGCGCCCGCCGGCCGAGCTGCCGGCGCTGCTGGCCGGCTGGCAGGCCGAGTTGCAGGCGCTCGACGCGCAAAGCGACCTCGAAGGCCTGGAGCGCGCCGAGCAGGCCGCGCAGCAGGCCTACATGAAGGAAGCCAAGGCGCTGGGCAAGATCCGCAAGCAGGCGGCACCCCGCCTCTCGCAGGCCGTCACCGACGCGATGCAGGGCCTGGGCATGCAGGGTGGGCGCTTCGAGGTCGAACTGCAGCCGCTCGCGCAGCCCAGCCGCGCCGGCCTCGAGGACGTGGCCTTCCTCGTCGCGGGCCACACCGGCAGCACGCCGCGGGCCATCGGCAAGGTGGCTTCGGGCGGCGAACTCTCGCGAATCGCGCTGGCCATCGCGGTCACCACCAGCCAGCTCGGCGCAGCGCAGACGCTGATCTTCGACGAGGTCGATTCCGGTGTGGGCGGCGCGGTCGCCGAGACCGTCGGGCGGCTGATGAAGCAGCTCGGCCGCGATCGCCAGGTGCTCGCCGTGACCCACCTGCCGCAAGTGGCAGCCTGCGCCGACCACCACCTGGTGGTGGCCAAGCGCCAGACCGCGGCGACTGGCAGCGACGGCCCCCGCACCGAAAGCGGCGTGTCGCGCCTGGACGACGACAGCCGCGCCAGGGAAATCGCTCGCATGCTGGGCGGCGAGAAGGTCTCGCAGACCTCGCTCGCCCACGCACGCGAGATGCTCGGCCACAAGACCTCGGCAGCCCTGCAATGACCCTCGACCTCGTGCTCATCACGGGCATGTCGGGTTCCGGCAAGTCGGTGGCCCTGCATGCGCTGGAAGACGCGGGCTACTACTGCGTCGACAACCTGCCGCCCGAGCTGCTGACCTCGTTCATCGCGCTGCAGCACGAGCAGCAGGCCACGCGCGTGGCCATTGCCATGGACGTGCGCAGCGGCGTCTCGCTGCCCATCGTTCCGCAGCAGCTGGAGGCGCTGCGCCGCGACGGCGGCATCTCGCTGCGTTCGCTGTTCCTCGACGCGACCACCGACGCCCTGCTGCGCCGCTATTCGGAAACCCGCCGCCGCCACCCGCTCTCACGCCAGGAAGGCCGCACCGACGTGCCCGAGCAGCACCGCGTGCTGACCCAGGCGATCGAACTCGAGCGAGAGTTGCTGGCCGACCTGCGCGACGGCGCCGACGTGATCGACACCAGCCTGATCCGGCCGGCGCAGCTGCAGAGCTACATCAAGTCGCTGATCTCCGCGCCGCAGACGCCGCTCACGCTGGTGTTCGAATCCTTCGCCTTCAAGCGCGGCGTGCCGCTGGATGCCGACTACGTATTCGACGTGCGCATGCTGCCCAACCCGCACTACGTGCCCGCGCTGCGCCCGCTCACCGGCCGCGACGAGCCGGTGATCGAATGGCTGCGCGAGCACGACGACGTGGCGCGCATGTACGACGACATCGAGCAGTTCCTGGCGCACTGGCTCGACGCACTGGCGCGCGACCATCGCAGCTACGTGACGGTGGCCATCGGGTGCACCGGCGGGCAGCACCGCTCGGTGTTCCTGGTCGAGCAACTGGCGCGTTCGTTCGGCGCGCGCTGGGGTGCGTTGAAGAGGCACCGCGAACTCGACGCGGGCTGACCAGCCAGGGGCGGGTTGGCTGGCTGGCTAAGCCTCGCCGCCTTCCAGCAGCTTGCGCATCGGAGCCGGCAGGCCCAGCCGGCTCCATTCATCAGCTTCGAACCAGCGCGCAGCCTCGCCCTGTGGCTGGCCGCCGTCGATCCGCACCGGGTGCAGGTGCAGGTCCTTGTGGGTCAGCACGTGCACGAAGGCCGGCAAGTCATGCACTCCGCGCCTTGCGGCCGGCAAGGCAGCAAGAAGTTCTTCGCGGCTGTCGAACACCGGGAGGCAATAGAGCCCGGCCCAGATACCCTTCGCCGGCCGCTTCTCCAGCCAGACGCGCCCTTGCTCATCGCGCGCCAGCAGCACCCACAACGACTGCGCGCTGCGCTTGAGCTTGCGCGTCTTGACCGGGTAGCGCTCGGGCGCGCCTTCACGAAGGGCGACGCAGCTCTGCTGCACCGGGCAGATCATGCAGCTTGGCTTGCGCGGCAGGCAGACCGTGGCGCCCATGTCCATCACGCCCTGCGTGTAGGACGCGATGGCTTCCCTGTCATTCGCAGGCGGGAGCAGTTGCGTCGCCAGATCCCACAGCGCGCGCTCCTGCGCCGCCGAGGACATGTCGCCCGCGAAGCCGAGCACGCGCGTGAGCACGCGCTTGACGTTGCCGTCGAGGATCGCCACTCGCTCGCCGAAGCAGAAGGCCGCGATGGCCGCCGAGGTGGAGCGCCCGATGCCCGGCAGCGTGACCAGTTCTGCAGCCGTGCGCGGAAACTCCCCGCCGAATCGCGCGACGACTTCCTGCGCGCAGCGGTGCATGTTGCGCGCGCGGCTGTAGTAGCCCAGCCCGCTCCACAGGCCGAACACCTCGTCCTCGGTGCCCGCGGCGAGAGCCTTCACGTAGGGAAAGCGTTCGAGAAAGCGCGCGAAATAACCGAGCACCGTCGACACCTGCGTCTGCTGCAGCATCACTTCCGACAGCCACACGCGATACGGGTCGCGCGTGTTCTGCCACGGCAGCTGGCTGCGCCCGTGGCTGCGCTGCCAGCTCACGATCTGCGCTGCGAAATCCGGAGGCAATGGCTGGGTCGCGGTCGCCGCCGTGGAGGCGGTTTTCTCAGGCCGCACGCAGCTCGCCGATGGTGGCCGCGGGCTGCGGCTTTCCGTGCTGCGCGATCAGCGAAGTGAACTCGCGCAGCTGCACATGGAGTTCGGTGAGGTTGCTCTCCTGCGCGGCCAGCTCGACCAGCCGCTCGTCGAGGCTGCCCGCCGCGCTCTGGATGCGCTCGATCGCCTCGATGCGCTTGCTGAAGTTGCGGCGGCGCTCCTTGAGCTGCGCATCGATCTGCGCGCTCGCGCCCTTGCTCCAGCGCTCGACCTCGGTCATGGCCGCCTCGTTCACCAGCCGCAGCCGGCTGGCGAGCGCGCGCACCAGCTTGTCGCAGAAATCGGCCTGCGCGAGCTTCAGCAGGTTGCCCACGCCCAGGTAGTGGATGTGGCTGCGCTCGATCTGCGCGAGCTCCTGCTCGAAGCCGGTGAGGTCGGGCTCGGCCGGCGCCTGCAGGGTGAAGCCCTGCTCGGCGTTGAGCTGGCGGAAGGTGGCGTGCAGCATCGACTGGATCTCGGCCGTGGTCGCCTGCACCTCGCGCAGGTTGTTGCGCAGCGAGTCGAAAGTCTCGGCGTACACCTTGCGCACGTTGAACTTGACGCCGGGGCGCTTGAGCGCGGCCGACAGCTTCACCATGTCGGCCTTCAGCGCGGTGCGCCCCAGCACGGCATACACCTCGCGCAGCAGTTTGCCCTGCACCGAACGCAGCGCCAGGATGCGCGTGTTGCTGCCCTCGAACTCGGCGTGTTCCTGGTCGATGCGCGCGCGCATGTGGCGGATCACCGAAACGTTCTTGCCGCGCAGGCCCTGCAGCTCGAGCGCCTGCTCGGCCAGGTCGCGCTGGCGCACCTTCAGGATGCGCTCGGCCTCGGCGCGCAGCGCGGTCATGCCCGCATCGACCGCGAGCCGCAGCATGGTTTCGCGCTTGCCCAGCACGCCTTCGGCCAGCAGCGTTTCGAGCGCCGGCAGGCGGCTGGCCTGCAGCAGCTGGCCGTCGTGCTGGATCTTGGCCTGCAGGCCCTTCTGCGCCGACACGGGCAGCACCTGCGCCAGCGGCACCTCGAGCAGTCGGGCCGCGCCTTCGCGCTGGCGCTCGATCTGCTGCTCGATCTGCGCGGGCGTGCTGAGCGTGTCCCACATGGTGTCGATCTTGTTGAGCACCACGAAGCGCGTGTCGTTGCTTTCGTCCTCGGTGATCAGGTGCTCGCGCCAGATGGAAAGGTCGGAGCGGGTCACGCCGGTTTCGGCGCCGAGGATGAAGACCACCGCGTGCGCCTGCGGGATCAGGCTCACTGTCAGTTCGGGTTCGGCGCCGATCGCGTTCAGGCCCGGCGTGTCCAGAATGACCAGCCCCTGCTCCAGCAGCGGATGCGGCATGTTCAACACCGCATGGCGCCAGCGCGGAATCTCGACGCGGCCTTCGGCGTCCTGCACCGGGTTGTCGTCGGGCGTCTCGTCGTTCCAGAAGCCCAGCGTGCGGGCTTCGTCCTTGCTTACCCAGCGCACCTCGGCCACCTTGCCCATGGCCTGCGCCAGGTGCTCGGCGTTGCCCACGTCGATGGCGATCTCGGTCCAGCGCGTGGGCTTGTCGCGCCAGTGGGCCAGCGAATGGGGCTCCAGCCGGGTCTCGATGGGCAGCAGCCGCAGCTTGGGCGCGATCGCGGCGTCGTAGCCCAGCTCGGTCGGGCACATCGTGGTGCGGCCGGCGCTGGCGGGCATGATGCGCCGCCCGTAGCCGGCGAAGAAGATGGCGTTGATCAGCTCCGACTTGCCGCGCGAGAACTCGGCCACGAAGGCGACCATGACCTTGCTGGTGCGGATCTGCGTTTCCAGCCCGCGCAGGCGCTCCGCCACCGCCTGGTCGAGCAGCTCGTTCTCGGTCAGCCAGCGGGACAGCCACTGCAGCCGGTGGGCGAAGTTGCTCCGCCATGCACCGTGCTGATCGAGTTGTTGATTGAAGGAGCGGCTCAAGGGGAATGTGTAAGAAACAATTTACAAATATACATCGGCGGACATGCCACCGTCGTTTCTGGATTGTTTCTATTTTTCTGTTCCATCGCGCGAGCCCGCGCCTACTTCTGGCAATTGGGGCAGTAATAGGTGGAGCGCTGCCCCTGCCGCAGCAGCCGAATCGGCGTTGCACAAACCCGACAGGGCTCGCCCGCGCGGCCATAGACGGTCGCCTCGAGCTGGAAGTAGCCGTTCTGCCCGTCGATGTTGGAGAAATCTCGCAGCGTGCTGCCCCCCTTCTCCACCGCCCGCGCCAGGATCTCGCGCACCGCCGCGTGCAGCCTTGCCGCCCGCGGGCGGCTGATGCGAGCCGCCGACAGCGTCGGCCGGATGCCCGCCTGGAACAGCGCCTCCGACGCGTAGATGTTGCCGACGCCCACGACCACGTCGCCCGCCAGCAGCACCTGCTTGACCGCCGTCTTCCGCTTTTTCAGGCCGTCATGGAAGGCGTCGAGGTCGAAGCCTTCGTCGAGCGGCTCCATGCCCAGTCCACCCAACAGCTTGATGGCCCATGGAGCGGACTCGTCTTCCACGTAAACAACTGCACCGAAGCGGCGCGGGTCGTTGAGCCTCAGCGTGCCCCGGTCGGTAACAAGATCGAAGTGATCGTGCGGTCCGGGCGGCGGCAGCGCGGCATCGAAGCGCAGGCTGCCCGACATGCCCAGATGCAACAGCAGGATGCCGCGATCGAGATCGATCAGCAGGTACTTGCCGCGCCGGCGCACCTGGCGCACCTGCCGGCCGGCCAGCGCTTCGGGCAACACCATCAGCGCCCATCGCAGCGGCTTGCCGATGCGCACCGACTCGATGCGGCCGCCCGCGATACGGTCCGCAAACCCTCGGCGGGTGACTTCGACTTCGGGTAGCTCGGGCATGAAAGGTAAATCTTCGGCAAACGCCCGCGGCGGCGAAGCCCCACGGCGATGCTCGTACAAAAGGCTGGATTATTATGGTTGCATGAACCTTTCGCCCCGCCGACACCGCCTTGCGGCGGCCGCGTCTCTCGCCTTGATGGCTTGCGCCGTCAATGCGCAATCTTCCGATCCCGCAGCCCCTTTCAGCCCCACACCTGTCATCGAACGGCCGGCGCAGACGAGGCCCATAGTCAGGCCGCGACCGGCCGCAGCCAAGGAAGCAGCCGAACCCGCGCCGCTGCAGTCCGCGCTGACGGCCGACCTGTTCTACGAGATCCTGATGGGCGAAATGACCGCCCGTTCCGGCGACCCCGGCTCCGGCTATGCGCTCGTGCTCGATGCGGCCCGCCGACTGCGCGACGGCAAGCTGTTCCAGCGCGCGGTCGAGATCGCGCTGCAGTCGCGCTCCGGCGACGCGGCGCTCGCCGCGGCACGTGCCTGGCAGGAAACCCTGCCGAATTCGCGCGACGCGCGCCGCATCGAGTTGCAGATCCTGATCGCGCTGAACCGCATCAGCGAAACCGTCGAGCCGCTGCGCGCCGAGGTGGCGGCCACCTCGCAGATCGAGCGCCCGCTGCTGATGGCCGTGATCGCGCGCAACTACTCGCGCGCATCGGACAAGAAGCTGGCCGCCTCGGTGGTCGAGCAGGCGCTGGTCGACGAACTGAAGAGCCCCACCACCGGAGGGCTTGCCTGGGCCACGGTCGGCCGGCTGCGCCTGAACGCGGGCGATGCCTCGGGCGCGCTGGAAGCCGCGCGCAAGGGCCAGGAGATCGACCCGGCCTCGGAAGCCCCCGCTGCGCTGGCGCTCGAGATGATCGACCCGGGCCAGCCGCTGGCCGAGCCGATCGTCACGCGCTTCCTGAACAGCAACCCGAAGGCCTCGGCCGAGCTGCGCGTGGCCTACGCCCGCGTGCTGGTCGAGAACCGCCGCTACAGCGACGCCTCCGCGCAGCTGCAGACGCTGACCACCTCGCGCCCCGAACTCGCCGAGCCCTGGCTGCTGCTCGGCAGCCTGCAGATGCAGGCGCGGCAGGACGCCGCGGCCGAAGCCTCGATCAAGCGCTTCATCGAGCTGTCGGGCAATCCGAAGAGCGGCGCCGGCAACAAGGATGCCGACGACGCCACCGACCGCAAGCGCGGCATCTCGCAGGCCTACTTCGCGCTGTCGCAGCTGGCCGAGCGGCGCAAGGACTATGCGGCCGCCGAACGCTGGCTCTCGCGCATCGACGGCGCCGACGAGCTGGTGGCCGCGCAGACCCGCCGCGCGACGCTGCTGGCGCGCCAGGGCAAGCTGCCGCAGGCACGCGAGATCATCCGGGGCCTGCCCGAGCGCACGGCCGACGACAAAAAGCAGAAGTTCCTCGCCGAAGTGCAGCTGCTGCGCGACGCGAAGCAGTACCAGGCGGCCTACGACATGCTCGCCCAGGCTTCGGCGGCATCGCCGGACGACGGCGACCTCGTCTACGACCAGGCCATGGTCGCCGAGAAGCTCAACCGTCTCGACGACATGGAGCGCCTGCTGCGCCGCCTCATCGAGCTCAAGCCCGAGAACCAGAACGCATACAACGCGCTGGGCTACTCGCTGGCCGATCGCAAGATCAGGCTCGAGGAGGCACGCACGCTGATCCAGAAGGCGGTGCAGCTGGCGCCGGAAGACCCCTTCATCGCCGACAGCCTGGGCTGGGTCGAATTCCGGCTCGGCAACACGGCGGAGGCCATCCGCATCCTCGAGGCGGCCTACAAGACGCGGCCCGACCCCGAGATCGGCGCGCACTTCGGCGAAGTCCTGTGGACCTCCGGCCAGAAGGACCGCGCGGTCACGATCTGGAAGGAAGCCCTGCTGAGCGACGCCGAGAACGAAACGCTGCAGGAAACGCTCAAGCGCCTGCGAGTGAAGCCCTGACATGGCGCAGGCAGAGGCATTCGCGCCGGTGCAGGGCGGCCGTCGCGCTTTTCTCGCGGCCGGCGGGGCAGCAGCCTTGCTGGCGACCGGTTGCGCGCAGCTGTCCGGCGGTTCGTCGGCACCGAAGCCGACGGACAGCTGGAGCGGACGCATGTCGCTGCGCATCGAGAGCGAGCCGGTGCAGACCTTCGCGGCACTGTTCGAACTTCGCGGCTCGGCCGAGGCGGGCGACCTGACGCTCACGACACCCATCGGCAGCACCCTGGCCCAGTTGCATTGGGCGCCGGGCGAAGCGCTGCTGAAGGACGGCAACCGGACACGCCGGTTCGACTCGGTCGATGAGCTCATCGAGGCGGCTACCGGCGCGGCCATTCCGGTCGGAGCTCTTTTCGGCTGGCTGGCGGGCCGCAACGAACCCGTGCCCGGCTGGAAGCCCGATCTCGCGCAGCTCGGCAGCGGACGGCTGCAGGCGGTGCGCGAGTCGCCGAGTCCGAGGGCCGATCTGCGCATCGTGTTCGAGCGGTCATGAAGGCGATCTACGACCTCCCCGCGCCGGCCAAGCTCAATCTCTTTCTCCACATCACCGGCAGGCGCGACGACGGGTATCACCTGCTGCAGTCGGTGTTCATGCTGATCGACTGGTGCGACACGCTGCACGTCGAACTGCGGCGCGATGGCCAGCTCAGCCGGGAGGATCTGACGACGGAGCTGCCGGCGGACGACCTGATCCTGCGTGCCGCGCGTGCGTTGCAGCCCTTCGCCGCGCCAGGCCAGGGTGCGCACATCGGCGTCGCCAAGCATGTGCCGGCGCAGGCGGGGATGGGTGGTGGCTCGTCGGATGCCGCCACCTGCCTGCTCGCGCTGAACCGCCTGTGGGGCCTGAACCTGCCGTTGTCGCGGCTGGCCCACATTGGCCTGAAGCTGGGCGCCGACGTGCCTTTCTTCCTCGGCGGGCGCAACGCGTGGGTGGAAGGCATCGGGGAGGAAATCACACCGGTTACACTCCCTTCCGCACGCTTCGTGGTGGTCAAACCACCCGAAGGACTCGATACCCGATTAATTTTTTCGGATTCGAACCTTCAACGTGCCACGCCTGTTGCTATAATCTCAGGCTTTGCTGCAGACAGCGAATCGTCGGAAGCGACAAACTTGGGAAACCGGGTTTTCGAGTTCGGCCACAACGACCTGCAGCCGGTTGCCCAGCGACTTTGTCCCGCGGTCACCGACGCCATCGAATGGCTCGGTACCCAAGGATTGAAGGCACGGATGACCGGCTCCGGAAGCTCGGTGTTCGCGAAGCTGCCGCAATCGCCGCAGGAAGCGGAACTGCTCGAGGCCCCCGAAGGCTGGCAGGTTCGTCAATGCAGCAATCTGGAAGTTCATCCACTCTGGGGATGGGCAACCTGAAGATAATCGGATCGTTCGTTCGGTTCGATGCGACATATATCGGTTGATGGCGAAAGCCGTCGACCCGTGTAGGGGAGTCGCCAAGCTGGTTAAGGCACTGGATTTTGATTCCAGCATGCAAAGGTTCGAATCCTTTCTCCCCTGCCAAATCTTCACGACTGCGGCCCGAGAGCCGCAGTCTTCATTTGCAGCCCACCCGCTGCAATAATCGGCGGCTCACCGGCCGCCATGCATACGAACCTTTTGGCGGCTTCCTAAGCCCACTTGCACTGCCGGGACGCGCTCATGCAGGCTAATCACCCTGATTTCATGGTTTTCACCGGCAATGCCAATCCGGGCCTTGCCGCAGAAATCGCGCACAACCTTGGCACCTCGCTGGGCGCTGCCCGCGTGGGCCGCTTCTCCGACGGCGAAGTCACTGTCGAGATCAACCAGAACGTCCGCGCGCGCGACGTGTTCGTGGTGCAGTCGACCTGCGCTCCGACGAACGAAAACCTGATGGAACTGCTGATCATGGTCGACGCGCTCAAGCGCGCTTCGGCCGAACGCATCAGCGCCGTGATCCCCTACTTCGGCTATGCCCGCCAGGACCGCCGTCCGCGCTCGAGCCGCGTGCCGATCTCGGCCAAGGTGGTGGCCAACCTGCTGGAAACCGTCGGTGTCGAGCGCGTGCTCACCATGGACCTGCACGCCGACCAGATCCAGGGCTTCTTCGACATCCCCGTCGACAACATCTACGCCTCGCCGGTGCTGCTGGGCGACCTGCGCGCCAAGAACTACGAAGACCTGATCGTGGTCTCGCCGGACGTTGGCGGCGTGGTTCGCGCCCGCGCGCTGGCCAAGCAGCTGAACTGCGACCTCGCCATCATCGACAAGCGCCGCCCGAAGGCCAACGTCAGCGAAGTCATGAACGTGATCGGCGAGATCGACGGCCGCAACTGCGTGATCATGGACGACATGATCGACACCGCCGGCACGCTGGTCAAAGCGGCGGAGGTGCTCAAGGAGCGCGGCGCCAAGAGCGTGTACGCCTATTGCACGCACCCGATCTTCTCGGGCCCGGCCATCGAGCGCATCACCAAGGGCTCGGCCCTCGACGAAGTGGTCGTGACCAACACCATCCCCCTCTCCGACGGCGCCAATGCCTGCGGAAAGATCCGCCAGCTCTCCGTGGCACCGCTGATCGCCGAAACGATCCAGCGCATTGCCAAGGGCGAGTCGGTGATGAGTTTGTTCTCGGATCAGGACAACCTGTTCTGACCTGGGCAAAGAGCGGGCTTCACCCCTGAAGCCTTTTTGAACCGGAGTCGCACTGGTCGCGGTGGACTCTTACAGGAGCTAGTTATGAAATTCGTCGCTTTTGAGCGCGCAAAGCAGGGCACGGGTGCGAGCCGCCGTCTCCGCATCACGGGCAAGACCCCCGGCATCGTCTACGGCGGTGGCGCCGAGCCCCAACTGATCGAGCTCGATCACAACGCACTGTGGCACGCCCTGAAGAAGGAAGCCTTCCACTCCAGCGTTCTCGAGATGGAACTGGGCGGCAACGTCAGCAAGGTTCTGCTGCGTGACGTGCAATACCACCCCTTCCGCCAGCTGGTGCAGCACATCGACTTCCAGCGCGTGGACGCCAAGACCCGCATGACCCTGAAGGTGCCCGTGCACTTCAAGGGCGAGGAAGAGTCCGACGCCGTCAAGCTCGACCACAACCTGGTCAACCACGTCACGACCGAACTGGAAGTGAACTGCCTGCCGACCGACCTGCCCGAGTTCATCGAAGTCGACCTGTCGGGCCTGAAGAAGAACGGCACCGTCACGCTGAAGGACATCAAGCTGCCCCGCGGCGTGAAGTGGGTCAGCCACGGCAAGGCCAACCCGGTGCTGGCTTCGGCCGTGACCCCGGCTGCCGAAGAAGAAGCTCCCGCCGAAGGCGCAGCAGCTGCCGACGCAGCAGCCGCTCCGGCAGGCAAGGGTGGCAAGGCCGCGGCCAAGACGCCCGCTGCCAAGGCACCTGCCAAGAAGTAATCCGCTTCTTCGCACTCGTTGCTTCCCGATGAAGGCCCGCCTCGTGCGGGCCTTTTTGCTTTTACGGCGACCGGATAATCCACGACCATGATCAAGCTGTTTGTCGGCCTCGGAAACCCGGGCCCCGAGTACGAAGCCACGCGGCACAACGCCGGCTTCTGGTGGATCGACGCCCTCGCGCGTGAATGGAAGCTCAACCTCGTGCCCGAGCGCAGCTACCACGGCCTCGCCGCGCGCACGAGCATCGGCGGCCAGAGCATCTGGCTGCTGGAGCCGCAGACCTTCATGAACCTGTCGGGCAAGTCGGTGGCAGCCCTGGCGCGCTTCTTCAAGATCGCGCCGGAAGAAATCCTCGTGGTGCACGACGAGCTCGACGTGGTCCCCGGCCAGGTCAAGCTCAAGTTCGGCGGCAGCCATGCCGGCCACAACGGACTGCGCGACATCCACGCGCAACTGGGCACCGGCGACTACTGGCGGCTGCGCCTGGGCATCGGCCACCCCGGCGTGAAGTCGGAGGTCGTCAACTGGGTGCTCAAGAAGCCACTCAAGGAACAGCGCGAAGCGATCGAGGACGCCATCACCCGCACGCTGCACGCGATTCCCGCGCTGGTGGCGGGCGAGATGGAAAAGGCGACCCTGGTCATTCACACGAGCAAACCGCCCCGGCCCAAGCCGCCGCGGAGGGAGCCCGGCGAAGGGGGCACGCCTGCCGCCACCTAGCCGGCCATTGAAGTGCAGGAGGGAGAGAAATAAAAAATGAGCGAAAAAAAAGAGAAGAACGGAAAGACGGTTTCGAAACCCGCAATCGCTATCTTTTCAATAGCAGCCGGCATCTGCTCCGCAGGCGCTGCCGCCCAAGGGGCGAACACCTGGCGCTGCGGCAACACCTATTCCGACCAACCCTGTGAAGGCGGCAGGACGGTGAAGGTGGACGACCGCCGCAGCGACGAAGACCGCCGCGCCGCCGATGCCGGCACCCGCAGCGCCCAGACCCAGGCCGACCGCATGGAGCGCAACCGCCTGTCGCTGGAAAAGGCCGCTCATGACCGCGACCAGCGCGCCGCGCGGGAGGCAAGAAGCGCGGCCCTGGCGGAAAGGCGGCTCGCCATGGCCGAGCAGAGGGAGCGCGACCGCGCTCGCAAGGAAGCCAATGCGCCCCGCAAATCGAGCCTGAGCTTCAGCAGCGGCCCAGGCGCCGACGCACCGGAGCGCAAGAAAAAGAAACGGAAATCGGCCGATTAAGCGCCGGACGAAGCTGCTGCTGCAGTCACCTTGATCGCCGTGAGACGCTGGTATTT
Organism: Variovorax sp. 350MFTsu5.1; assembly: GCF_048302515.1. NCBI lineage: Bacteria > Pseudomonadati > Pseudomonadota > Betaproteobacteria > Burkholderiales > Comamonadaceae > Variovorax > Variovorax sp. 350MFTsu5.1. Next base: position 5,642,661 of record NZ_CP157620.1, read on the forward strand.
CTGCATCAGCGTCTCGCGGCTTTCCACATGCTCGGGGTTCACGGGAATACAGGCCACGGGGCAGATCTGCACGCACTGCGGCTCATCGAAATGGCCAACGCACTCGGTGCACTTGTGCGGATCGATCTCGTAGAACGCCTCGCCCATGTAGATCGCGTCGTTCGGGCACTCGGGCTCGCAGACATCGCAATTGATGCATTCGTCGGTGATCATGAGGGCCATGGCCCCGATTATCGCGGCTCGGGCCGGGCCGGCAGCCGGTGAATGACAAAGGCCACATTCGCGGCACATTTGTTGCGGGAGTCAGTTATGCTGCGCCCCGCCCCATGAGTCTGTTCCTAGTCAAGCGCCTCGCCACGCTGATCGGCACCCTGATCGGCGCCTCGGTCATCGTCTTCCTCGTGCTCGAGATCCTGCCCGGCAACGCCGCGCAGATGCTCATGGGCCCCGACGCCTCCCCCGAGGCCGTGGCCGCCCTGGCCACCAAGCTCGGCCTCGATCAGCCCGCGTGGACGCGCTACTGGCACTGGATCGGCGGCCTGCTCACCGGCAGCCTCGGCGACAGCTACGCCTACAGCTCGCCCGTGCTCGACCTCATCCTCGAACGCCTCGCGCTCACCGTGCCCCTGGCCGTGCTCGCCATGGCGCTCACCGTCGTGATCGCCCTGCTGGTGGGCGTGACCGCCGCGGCCCGCCACAACAAGCTCGGCGACGTCGGCCTCATGGGCATGGCCCAGGTCGGCATCGCCATTCCGAACTTCTGGTTCGCCATCCTGCTGATCCTGGTGTTCTCGGTGCAGCTGCAGTGGTTCTCCGCTGGCGGCTTCGAGGGATGGGGCGAAGGGATCTTCGCGGGGATCAAGTCGTTGCTTCTGCCTGCGCTTTCGCTGGCAGTCGTTCAGGCGGCGATCCTCGCACGCATCACGCGCTCGGCCGTGCTCGAAGTGATGCGCGAAGACTTCGTGCGCACCGCCCGAGCCAAAGGCGTCTCTCAGCGCATGGTGCTTTGGACGCACGTGCTGCGCAACGCGATGATCCCCGTCATCACGGTCATGGGCATGCAGTTCTCCGAACTGCTGGCCGGCACCATCGTGGTGGAGAACGTGTTCTATCTTCCCGGCCTGGGCCGGCTGATCTTCCAGGCCATCAGCAACCGCGACCTGATCGTGGTGCGCAACTGCGTGATGCTGCTGGCGGCCATGGTGGTCATCGTGAACTTCGTGGTCGACGTGCTCTATGCCGTGATCGACCCGCGCATCAAGGCCAGCGACATATGAGCACAGCAGCAGTTCCCAACGCCGCCGCGCTCAAGGTGCCGGGCTTCTGGCGCCGCGCATTGCATCACCGCAGCTTCGTCATCGGCGGCGCGCTCACGCCGCTCCTGCTGCTGGCCGCGGCCGTCTCGCTGGTGTGGACGCCATGGTCGCCCTACGAGATGGACATGGCCAGCAAGCTGAAGCCGCCGACGGGTTCGCACTGGCTGGGCACCGACACCTACGGACGCGACGTGGCCTCGTTGCTGCTCGTGGGCGCGCGCGCGTCCATCCTCGTGGGCGTGATCGCGGTCGGCATCGGCCTCGTGGTCGGCACCGCGCTGGGCCTGCTCGCGGCAGCGAAGCGCGGCTGGGTGGAAGAAGCCATCATGCGGCTCACCGACTTCTCGCTGGCTTTCCCCGCGATCCTCTCGGCCATCATGATGACGGCCGTGTTCGGCGCGGGCATCGTCAACGCGATCATCGCGATCGGCATCTACAACATCCCGACCTTCGCGCGCATCACGCGCGCATCGGCCAACGCCATCTGGTCGCGCGAATACGTGGCCGCCGCACGCGCCTGCGGCAAGGGCAGCTTCGCGATCACCATGCAGCACGTGCTGCCGAACATCTCGGCGGTGCTGATCGTGCAGATCACCATCCGCTTCGCCATCGCGATCCTCGCCGAAGCCGCCCTCTCCTACCTCGGCCTGGGCACGCAGCCGCCGCAACCTTCTTGGGGCCGCATGCTCAGCGAAGCGCAGACGATGATGTTCCAGGCGCCTCTGCTCGCGGTGTTTCCCGGCATGGCCATCGCCTTCGCGGTGCTTGGCCTGAACCTGCTCGGCGACGGCCTGCGCGACCTGCTCGATCCGCGCCTGGCGAGAGCAAGGTAAGCAAGATGCCCCTGCTCGAAGTCAAGGACCTCCACATCGGCCTGCAGACGCAACGCGGCCCCGCGGAGGCGGTGCGCGGCATCGGTTTCTCGCTGGAACGCGGCGAAACGCTGGGCATCGTCGGCGAATCGGGCTGCGGCAAGTCGATCACCGTGATGTCGCTCATGGGCCTGCTGCCCTCCACCGCGACGGTCGGCGGCAGCATCCGCTTCGACGGCACCGAGCTCGTCGGGTTGCCCGAGAAGCGGATGTGCGAGATCCGCGGCAACCGCATCGGCATGATCTTCCAGGAGCCGATGACGGCGCTGAACCCGGTACACACCATCGCGCGCCAGGTCGGCGAGCCGCTGCGGCTGCATCGCGGACTCTCGAAGGCCGACGCGCGCAAGGAGGTGCTCGCGCTGCTGGAGCGCGTGGGCATTCCGGATGCGGCTTCGCGCCTCGACGCGTATCCGCACCAGTTCTCCGGCGGGCAGCGGCAGCGCATCGGTATCGCCATGGCGCTCGCGTGCGGGCCCGACCTGTTGATCGCCGACGAGCCCACCACCGCGCTCGACGTCACCATCCAGAAGCAGATCCTCGAGTTGATCAAGAGCCTCGTGGCCGAGCGCGGCATGGCGCTGATCCTGATCTCGCACGACCTCGGCGTGATCGCGCAGACGGTCTCGAAGATGCTCGTGATGTATGGCGGCAGCGTGGTCGAGAGCGGGCCGACCGAAGCCGTGTTCGCCCGGCGCGCCCACCCGTACACGCAAGGCCTGTTCGCCGCGCGCCCCGTCATCGGCGCGCCGCGCGGCGTGCGGCTGGCCACCATCAAGGGCAGCGTGCCCGAGCTGGTCGACCTGCCCAAGGGCTGCCCCTTCGCGGGACGGTGCAGCTACACCGTCGACGCCTGCATGACCACGCGGCCGCCGGCCACGATGCTGCCGCAGGACCATGCGGTGCGCTGCATCCGCCTCGAAGAGATCGCCGCTGAAGGAGCCATCGCACCATGAGCGCGACCGCCGCCGCTTCTTCGCCGCTGCTGCGGGTCGCCGACCTCGTCCGCCACTACGCGCTGCCGCGCGAGAAGCTCTTCGGCCCGCCGCCGACCGTGAAGGCGCTCAACGGCGTGAGCTTCGAAGTGCAGGCCGGCCAGAGCGTGGGCATCGTCGGCGAATCGGGCTCGGGCAAGTCGACCATCGCGCGTCTCGTGATGGCGCTCGATACGCCCACTTCCGGCACCGTTTCCCTCGAAGGCCGCAATCTGCACGCGCTCTCCAAGAAAGAGCTGCGCGTCGCACGCCGCGACTTCCAGATGGTGTTCCAGGACCCGTACGGCTCGCTCGATCCGCGCCAGACGGTCGCGCGCATCGTCGCCGAGCCGCTCGAAGCGCTCGCGGCCACCACTCGCGCCGAGCAGCGCGAACGCGCCGCCGAAACACTCGCCGCAGTGGGCCTGCGCACCACCGACCTCGACAAGTACCCGCACGAGTTCTCGGGTGGGCAGCGCCAGCGCATCGCCATCGCACGCGCCCTCATCACGCGCCCCAAGCTCATCGTGGCCGACGAACCCGTGAGCGCGCTCGACGTGTCGGTGCAGGCGCAGGTGCTCAACCTCATGCAGGACCTTCAGCAGCAGTTCGGCATCAGCTACCTGCTCATCAGCCATGACCTCGCGGTGGTCAACCACCTCTGCGACAACGTGTGCGTGGTCTTCAAGGGCCACATCGTGGAGCAGGGAGCGCCCGCCGAACTCTTCCAGCACGCGCAGCACGAATACACGCGCACGCTGCTCGACGCCGTGCCGCGCACGCCTGCCGGCGGCACGCTGCTGCCCGGCTGACATCGAAGCGTCGTCCCGCCTCCCTAGGATGAGTGGGTCATAAGCATCTGGTTGCGCACGCGCGCGCCGTCGCGGATGATGCCTGCCCCTGTTTCGAGGACACCGCTCCATGCTCAAACGACGCACCCTGCTCGCCACCGGCGCCGCAGCCCTGACCCCGCTGGCACTGCCGACCCTCGCGCTGGCACAGAAAAAGAAGGATGCGCTGGTCATTGGCCTCACGCTGGAGCCCACGGGCCTGGACCCCACGGCCAAGGCCGGCGCGGAGATCGCAGAGGTGGTGCTCTACACCGTCTTCGAGACCCTCACCAAGATCAACTCCGACGGCAGCGTCACGCCGCTCCTGGCCGAGAGCTGGGAGGTCTCGCCCGACCTGAAGACGCTCACATTCAAGCTGCGGCGCGGCGTGAAGTTCCAGAACGGCGAACCCTTCAACGCGCAGAGCGTGAAGTTCTCGTTCGACCGCGCGGCCGCCGCCAACAGCACCAACAAGGACAAGCGCACCTTCACCAACATCGCGACGCAGGTGGTCGACGATCACACGGTGGTGCTGATCACCAAGGAGATCGAGCCCGACCTGCTGTTCCTCCTCGGGCAGGCCTCGGCCATCATCGTCGAGCCCAAGACAGTGGAGACCAACGCCACCAGGCCTGTCGGCACCAGCCCCTACCGGCTCGACAACTGGGCCAAGGGTTCGAGCATCGTGCTCGCCAAGTGGGACGGCTGGCGCAGCGCCGACACGGTGCAGATCCGCAAGGCCAGCTTCCGCTTCATCTCCGAACCGGCCGCGCAGACCACCGCGCTGCTCTCCGGCGACGTCGACCTGTTCCCGCATGCCTCGGTGTCGCGCAGCCTGCCGCAGTTCCAGAACGACAAGCGCTTCCAGGTGGTGTTCAACGCATCGCGCGGCAAGACCATCCTAGCCATCAACAACAGGCGCAAGCCGCTGGACGACGTGCGCGTGCGCCGCGCCATCTCGGCGGCCATCGACCGCAAGGCGGTGATCGAAGCCGCGGCCGACGGCCGGGGCGTGCCCATCGGCAGCCACTACGTGCCGGGCGCGCCGGGCTACGTCGACACCACGGGCATCAACGCCTACGACGTGGAGAAGGCGAAGAAGCTGCTGGCCGAGGCCGGCGTGAAGACACCGCTCGAACTCGAACTGGTGCTGCCTCCACCGCCCTACGCGCGCCAGGGCGGCGAACTCATCGCCGCGCAGCTCGCCAAGGTGGGCATCGTCGCGAAGATCCAGAACGTCGAATGGGCGCAGTGGATCAGCGGCACCTACGGCAACAAGAACTACGACCTCTCGCTGATCCTGCACGTCGAGCCCTTCGACCTGGTGAACTACACCAAGCCCGACTACTACTGGGGCTACCAGTCGGCGAAGTTCAACGAGGTCTTCGAGAAGGCCCGCAATGCGGCGCGCCCCGCCGACCGCCAGCGCTACCTGGGTGACGCCCAGAGGCTGCTGGCGGAGGACGCGGCCAACGTGTTCCTGTACCAGCCGCAGTTCATCACCGTGGCAGCGCGCAACCTGCGCGGGCTGTGGAAGGACACGCCGATCTTCGTGAACGACATCGCGGCACTGTCCTGGGCCTGAGTCACCGGGTCCGAGCCCGGCCGGAGCCCCCGCATACGGGAACGTCCCGAGGAAAAACCGGCCCGAGGGCCGCGCACCGGCGTGCCCTGTGCATCAAAATGACCGCTCGCGCAGGTGGCATCCTTCGTGCTGCTTGCCGTGTCTTTCGCGGCGCCGCGCCTCCCTTCGGGGCACGGCGTGCGCCGCAGCAGTCATCCGCCGTTCGAACCTGGCATGTTTTTCCGGAGATCACACGTATGTTGAACCGTCGCACCCTCCTTACCACCGCCGGCGCCACCGTGGCGCTGGCCAGCCCGCTCGCCGGCATGGCGCAGGGCAGGAAGGACGCTATCGTGATCGGCATGGCGCTCGAGCCGCCGGGGCTAGACCCGACCACGGGCGCGGCGGCCGCCATCGCCGAAGTGGTGCAGTACAACATCCTGGAGACGCTCACCAAGATCAACTCCGACGGCAGCGTCACCCCGCTGCTGGCCGAGAGCTGGGAGATCTCCCCCGACCTCAAGACCTACACCTTCAAGCTGAAGCGCGGCGTGAAGTACCAGAACGGCGAGCCCTTCAACGCGGCGGCCGTCAAGTTCTCGTTCGACCGCGCCGGCAGCGAGAAGAGCACCAACAAGGACAAGCGCACCTTCGCCAACCTGAGCACGCAGGTGGTCGACGACTACACGGTGGTCATCATCAACAAGGAGATCGACCCCGACCTGCCCTTCGTGCTGGGCCAGGCCACGGCCGTGATCGTCGAGCCCAAGAGCGCCGAGGGCAACGCCACCAAGCCGGTGGGCACCGGCCCCTACAAGCTCGACAACTGGGCCAAGGGCTCGTCGATCACGCTGAGCAAGTGGGAAGGCTTTCGCAGCCCCGCCACTGCGAAGATCAACAAGGTCACTTTCCGCTTCATCTCCGACACGGCCGCGCAGGCCGCGGCCATGCTCTCGGGCGACATCGACGTGTTCCCGCGCATCGGCACGCGCGTGGTGCAGCAGTTCAAGATGAATCCGCAGTTCCAGGTGATCCTGGCCGGTTCTCGCGCCAAGACCATCCTGTCGATCAACAACAGGAAGAAGCCGCTGGACGACGTGCGCGTGCGCCGCGCCATCCTCGCGGCCATCGACCGCAAGGCCGTCATCGAGGGCGCTGCCGACGGCTTCGGCGTGCCTATCGGCAGCCACTACGTGCCGGGCGCGGCGGGCTATGTCGACACCACCGGCATCAACCCCTTCGACGTCGAGAAGGCCAAGAAGCTGCTGGCAGAGGCCGGCGTGAAGACGCCGCTCGAGCTGAAGATGACGCTGCCCCCGCCGCCCTACGCACGCCAGGGCGGCGAGGTGATCGTGGCGCAGCTGGCCAAGATCGGCATCGTGGTGAAGGTTCAGAACGTCGAGTGGGCGCAGTGGCTGAGCGGCACCTACGGCAACAAGGACTACGACCTGTCGATCGTGTCGCATGTGGAGCCCTTCGACCTGGGCAACTACGCCAAGGCCGACTACTACTGGGGCTACCAGTCGAAGGCCTTCGACGCGCTGTTCGACAAGATCAAGACCACCGCCAACGCCACCGAGCGCAACAAGCTGCTGGGCGATGCGCAGAAGATGCTGGCCACCGACGCGGCCAACGGCTTCCTCTACCAGCCGCAGTTCCCGACGGTCGCGAAGAAGAGCGTGAAGGGCATCTGGAAAGAGAACCCGATCTTCGTCAACGACCTCTCCGCGCTCTCGTGGAGTTGATGAGGCTCGCCCCCAGGCTTCGCGCACTTCGTGTCGCTTCGCCAACCCCCTACCGGGGGCAACACCAGTGGCCCGGCAAAGCCGGTTCCACGGTGTTCCCCGAAGGGGCCGTGGGCGTCTCGTGCGCTGTGAATCATGATGAATGCGGAGCTTGAGTGAGTGACGCAATGTCCGATGTCGCCTTGCTGAGCAGTCTTTCCGCTCAGGAGCTTGCCGCCGCCTACCGCGACCGCAAGCTCTCGCCGGTCGAGGTCACGCAGGCCGTGATCGCGCAGGTGGAGCGCTGGGAGCCCCACCTGCAGGCCACCTGGCTCTTCAGGCCCGAGGCTGCGCTCGAACAGGCGCGGGCCTCGGAGGCGCGCTGGCTGCGCGGCGACGCGCGCGGGCCGCTGGATGGCGTGCCGGCCACCATCAAGGAAAACATCGCGACGCGCGGCGACCCGATGCCCGCAGGCACCGCCGCCGTCGACCTGAAGCCCGCGGCTGCGGATGCACCGCCTGCCGCGCGCCTGAAGGAAGCCGGCGCGGTGATCGTGAGCAAGACCACGATGCCGGACTACGGCATGTTGTCTTCGGGGCTGTCGAGCTTCCACACGCTGGCGCGCAATCCGTGGGACCTGAGCCTGACACCGGGCGGCTCCAGCGCGGGTGCCGCAGCTGCCACGGCGGCGGGCTACGGCCCCTTGCACCTGGGCACAGACATCGGCGGCTCGCTGCGCCTGCCCGCGAGCTGGTGCGGCATCTTCACGCTCAAGCCCAGCCTGGGGCGCGTTCCCATCGACCCGCCCTACATGGGCCGCGCCGCAGGACCGATGACCCGCGCCGTGGGCGACGCCGCGCTGCTGATGCAGGTGCTGTCCAAACCCGACGCACGCGACAGCATGAACCTGCCGCCGCAGGACATAGCCTGGGCGGGCTTCGATGTTGCGCCCGACCATCTGCGCGGCCTGCGCTTCGGGCTGCTGCTCGATGCGGGCTGCGGCCTGGCAGTGGAGCCCGAGATTCAGGCGGCGGTCGAGCAGGCCGCGCGCCTGCTGGAGAAGGCCGGCGCCGTCATCGAGCCGATGCGGCCCTTCATGTCGCAGGCCATGCTCGACGGCATGGACCACTTCTGGCGCATGCGCTCGCTGGTGGACATGAAGAGCCTGCGCGCCGACCAGCGCTCGAAGGTGCTGCCCTACATCCGCGAATGGGCCGAGAGCGCCGCGGAGTTCAGCGGCGAGCATGTGTTCCGCGGCTTCAGCCAGTTCCATGCGACGCGGGTGGCCGCCGTGAGCGCCTGCGCGCGCTTCGACTACGTGATCTCGCCCGTGTCGCCCAACATGCCGGCGGCGGCCGAGGCGCCCTCGCCCACCAACGACCCGCTGCGGCCGCTGGAGCACATCGGGTTCACCGTGCCGTTCAACATGTCGGAGCAGCCTGCGGCCTCGGTGAACTGCGGGTACTCGGCTGCGGGCCTGCCGATCGGGCTGCAGATCGCCGGCCAGCGCTTCGACGATCTCGGCGTACTGCGCGTGTCGCGCGCCTTCGAGCAGATCCGCGAACCGCAGCGCCCCTGGCCCTCGCCGCCCGGCCGCTAGCGAGGCACCTCAGGTCGCGGCATAGCGCCCTGGCTTGTGGTTGATCCAGAGGAAGAGTCCCATCACCACCGCGGCCAGCACCGACCACCCCACCCGCTGCGGCGGGATCACGAACATCGCCAGCAGCACTACGGTGCAGTCGATGCCGATCTGCACCTTGCCGGCGGGCCAGCCGCGCTTTTCCTGCAGGTAGAGCGTGAGCACCGTCGCGCCGCCCAGGCTGGCGCGATGGCGGGCGAGGAACAGGCAGCCGGTGCCCAGCATCAGGCCGCCGAGCACGGCCGCGAAGGCCGGGTGCAGCGAACCGATCGACAGGTAGCGCGGCGCCAGATCGGTCATCACCGAGAGCAGCGCGATGGCCGAGAAGGTCTTGAGCGTGAACGCCCGGCCCATGTGGTGCCAGGCGAACCAGTAGAACGGCAGGTTGACCAGGAAGAACAGCTTGCCGAAGCTCGCGCCGGTGGCGTAATGCAGCAGGAACGCGATGCCGGCCGTGCCGCCGGTGAGCAGGCCTGCCTGGCCGAACAGCATCATCGCGATGGCGACGAAGAGCGTGCCCGAGAAGATGGCCTGCGCGTCGTCGAAGCGGGTGTGGCGCAGCAGGCTGGGCGAGGAGGTCGTGGGAGGTGGCGCATCCATGGCCGGGGCTGACGCAAATCCCGCGCCACCCCTGGCGAGATCCGTCACATCAGGTGAGTGGCCAGCATCTCCCTCGCCCGGGTCACGAACGCGGTCTCGCCCTTGCGCCCCGCCAGGAACTGGAAGGCAACGCGCGGCAGCGCCGGCAGGCCGTGAGGCGGCGCCAGCCGTGTCACGCCGTCGCTGATCGATGACTCGTTGAGGCAGGCAACGCCCAGGCCCGCCGCCAGCGCCGACTGCAGCCCCGCCACGCCCGACGCGACGTGCGCCAGCGCATACGGTATGCGCCGGCGCCGCAGCAGCGAAACGGTGAACTGGTGCAGCGAGCAGGTGTCCGGCAGGGCCAGCAGCCGCAGCGGCTCCCCGCGCACGAGCCGCATGCCCTCCGCGCCGAGCCACACCAGCGACTCGCGCCGCAGCACCGAGCCCCGGGCCTCGGGCGCGGAAGCTCCGGCGATGTTCATCGCGATGGCCACGTCGAAATCGCCTTGGGCATAGGCCGAACGCAGCGCGTCGCTCTTCAGGATGGTGACGTGCAGCCGCACCTGCGGATAGCTCTCGCCGAGCCGCCCCAGCAGCCGCGTCAGGTCGCCCGGGCGGAAGTAGTCGGTGACCGCGAGACGCAGCTCCCCCTGCAGCGTCTCGCCGTGCAGGTCGCGGAATGCCTCGTCGCTCAGCGCGAGGATGCGCCGCGCATAGCCCAGCAGCCGCACCCCCGCCTCGGTGGGCGCGACGCCAGCCTTGCTGCGCGTGAGCAGCGACTGCCCTGCCCGCTCCTCCAGCTTGCGGATCTGCTCGCTCACCGACGACTGCGAGAGAAAAACGCGCGGCGCGGCCGCCGTGAGGCTGCCCGCTTCGACGACGGCGGCCAGCGTGCGCAGTTGCTCCAGGTCGAACCCTTGCATGGTCAATCCATCCGTTTATCCGATGGAATGCATCATATATTCCCGCTTTTCCGATGACCAGCAGGCTCCCACAATCACCCCATCGACAACCCATTCATCCAAGGAGCCAGCCATGCCCCACATCGTCGTCCACCTCTCCGGCCAACCCGATGCCGACCTCACCCGCAAGACCGTCGACGCCGTCGCCGAGCTCACGCAGAGCGTGCTCGGCAAGCAGCTGCCGGTCATCGCCGTCACCGTGCAGTACATCGCCGCCGACGCCTGGTTCATCGGCGGGCAGTCGCTCGCCTCGCTGGGCAAGTCGGCCTTCCACCTCGACATCAGCATCACCGACGAGACCAACACCAAGGCCGAGAAGGCGCGCTACCTGCGCGAGGTGCATGCGGCCATGGCGAAGATCAGGCCGGACCTGCACGAGGTGTCGTACATCCATGTGATCGACGCGCGCGGCGCAGCCTACGGCTATGGCGGCAAGACGCAGGAGTACCGGCACCAGCAGGCCGGGGTATAGGTTCACCCCCAGGCTCCGCGCACTTCGTGTCGCTGCGCCAACCCCCTCGCCGGGGGCAACACCGGCGGCCCGGCAAAGCCGGTTCCGCGATGTTCCTGGCCTTGGCAGTTGCAATCCGGCGTTGCGCGCCCGGCAATGGCACGGCAGAAAAACTATGCAACGCTGAAGCATTCCTGCCGTGGCACCATGCCGCCATGCCTTCCGCAAATCCCCTCGCCGACAGCCTCGGCAACCCGCTCACCCTCGACGATGCCGCAAGCCTGCCGCTGGTCGACGACTTCGTCATGGGCTTCATCTCCAGCGAGGCGCGCGCGGTCAACCTGCTAGCTGCCGCCGGCAACGACGCGAGCCCCGTCGTCCAGGCCTACTGCGCCACGCTGCACCTGTTCGCCGAATCGCGGGAAGCCGTGACCAATGCGCGGCCGTTCCTCGCGAAGGCTCGCGCCGGCGCCTCGCGCGCCACGCCGCGCGAGCAGCGCTACATCGCGGCCATCGAAGCCTGGGCCGAGGGCGACATCGCCCGCGCCATCGCGCTGCACGCCGAGCAGGCGCGCGAGCATCCGCGCGACCTGGTGTCGGTCAAGCTCGGCCAGTACCACTGCTTCAACACCGGCGACTGCCCCGGCATGCTGAAGCTCGCGCTGGCGGTGCTGCCGCACGCGGCAGACGTGCCCTACGTGCACGGCATGGCGGCCTTCGGCTACGAGCAATGCCATCTGATGCGCGAAGCCGAGGCAAGCGCGCGCTGCGCCATCGCGATGTGCCGCAAGGAGCCTTGGGCGCACCATGCGCTGGCGCACGTGATGCTCACCGAGGGCCGGCTCGCCGAGGGGCTGGCGTTCATGGAGAGCGTGAGCGACACCTGGATCGGCCTCAACTCGTTCATGGTCACGCACAACTGGTGGCACATGGCGCTGTTCCTCATCGACCTCGGGCGCGATGCCGAGGCGCTCGCGGTCTACGACGAGCACGCCTGGGGCGTGGTGAAAGACTACTCGCAGGACCAGATCGGTGCGGTCTCGCTGCTCGCGCGGCTTGAGCTTGCCGGCATCGACGTGGGCAGGCGCTGGGACGACGTGGCCGACCACCTGCGGCAGCGGCAGGCCGACCACGTGCTGCCCTTTCTCGACCTGCAGTACCTCTACGGCCTGGCGCGCGCCGGCCGCCCCGAGGCGGGGGTTCTGTTGCGCAACATCTTGGCCTTCGCACCGGATGCGCCGGCGTCGACGCGCGCGGCATGGCAGCGCGTCTGCGTCCCCGCCGCGCACGGGCTGGTGGCCTACGCGCAGGGCAATCTTCCGGCAGCCATCGAAGGCCTGGGCACGGCGCTGCCGCGCATGATCGAGATCGGCGGCAGCCACGCGCAGCGCGACCTGTTCGAGCAGGTGTATCTCGATGCGCTGGTGCGCAGCGGCACGGCGTCTTCGCTGGGGGTTGCCCAGGGCATCCTGCAGCAGCAGCTCAACGGCCAGCCCGAGTCGCTGCGCCTGCGCAGGCAGGCGGCCGCGGTGTATGCCCGGCTCGGCCTCGGGCAGTTGACCGGTGGAACCGCGGCGCACGCCTGAGCAGGTCCGGCCCGAGCGTTGAGGCAGACCAAAACTCCATGCCTTCAGGTCATGGGGCATGGTGCAAAAGGAATTGGCGACAGCATGCGAGCGGCTCCTAGACTGGCCGCTCCCTCAGACACCACGCCCTCGCGGGCAGGCCTTCCATGCACAAGTCGCTCGTCACGCTGGCCGTTCTCTCGGCACTCGCGCCCTTCTCACCCGCTCTCCATGCCGCTGATGGCACCCCGGTCGCCCTCGACCTGCTGCTGCGCGGCGGCACCGTGTACACGGGCGACTCCGACATGCCGGTGGTGGGCGACGTCGGCATCGCGGGCGACCGCATCGTGTTCGCGGGCAAGGCGGCGCCGGCGCAGTTCACGGCAAGGCGCGTCATCGACGCCACGGGCATGGTGGTGGCGCCGGGCTTCATCGACGCCCATACGCACGCGGATGCCGACCTGCACTCGAACGACCCGAAGAAGCGGCTGAACATCCCGTTCATCACGCAGGGCGTGACCACCGCGGTGATCGGCAACGACGGCTTCGGCGGCTTCGACATCGCGGCGCAGGCGCAGAAGCTGCGCGCCGCGCCGGTGGGCACCAACGTGGCCATGTACGTGGGTTTCGGCCCGGTGCGCATGAGCGAGCTGGGCGAGGCCAACCGGGCGCCCACGCCCGAACAGCTGGAGGCGATGAAGAAGCGCGTGAGCCAGGGCATGTGCGAGGGCGCGCTGGGCCTTTCCACCGGCCTCTTCTACACGCCGCAGAACTTCTCGAAGACCGAGGAGGTCATCGAGCTCGCGAAGGTGGCGGCACGGCACGGCGGCCTGTACGACAGCCACATCCGCGACGAGTCCATGTACAACATCGGCCTGAAGGGCTCCATCGACGAGGTGATCCGCATCGGCCACGAGGCGAAGCTGCCGGTGCACGTGGCGCACATCAAGGCGCTGGGCGTCGACGTGCAGGGCCAGAGCGGCGACATCATCGGGCGCATCGAGAAGGAGCGCGCGGGCGGGCTGGACATCACGGCCGACCACTATCCGTGGACCGCGTCGAGCACGCGTTTCTCGGCCGCGCTGCTGCCGCCCTGGGCCAACGAGGGCGGCCGTGCCGCGACGCTGCAGCGCTTCGACGATGCCTCGCAGCAGGAGCGCCTGCGCAAGGACATGCGCGAGAACCTGCGGCTGCGCGGCGGCCCCGAGGCCATCCTGTTCTCGGCCGGCAGCACGAAGTACGTGGGCAAGACGCTGGCCGACGTGGCCAAGGCGTCGAACGCCGATCCGGTGGAAGCCGCCATCGCGGTGCTGCGCGACGGCGACCTGATGATCGCCTCGTTCAACCAGAGCGACGACGACGTGCGCGCCTTCATGAAGCGGCCGTGGGTCATGACCTCGTCGGACTCCTCGCTCGGCCATCCGCGCGCCTACGGCACCTTCGCGCGCAAGTACGACCAGTACGTGGTGAAGGAGCACACGATCTCGCTGGCGCAGTTCATCCGCAGCAGCTCCTCGCTCACGGCCGACACGCTGGGGCTGAAGCAGCGCGGCCATCTGCGCCCGGGCTACTACGCGGACGTGGTGGTGTTCGACCCCACCCGTTATGCGGCGAAGGCCACCTATACGCAGCCAACGCTGCTCTCCGAAGGGGTGAGCACTGTGCTGGTGAACGGCCAGTTGGCGGTCGACGGCGGCAAGCCCACGGGTGTGGGCGCGGGCCAGCCGCTGCTGCGCACGCCGAAGGCCGGCAGCTGCGTCTGAGCGTGCCCGCTCAGTCCTTGTTCTTCAGGTGCCGCGTCTGGTCGTAGGTCGGCTGCGGCGGCAGGTCGGCCAGGTGGCGCGTGTCGGCCCATTCGACGATCTCGATGTCGTCGGGCCGCTGCGGATCGGCGATGCGGATGCGGTTGAAGCCTGCGTTGGGAATGTCGCTGCGGCGCGGGCCGCTCAGGCTCAGGCCCCTGGCGGTGCGCCACACCATGTCGAGCACGCCGCCATGCGTGACGACGATCAGGTGCCGGCCCCGGTGCTCCGAGGCGATGCCGCCCAGCGCCGCGATGATGCGCGCATGGAACTCGCGTGCCGTCTCGCCCTCGGGCATGGCGTGGTCTTCACGGAACTCCAGCCACTCTTCCCAGGCACGCGGATGCAGGCTCTGGATCTCATCGGAGCGCATGCCCTCGACCACGCCGAAGAACTGCTCGCGCAGCGCCGCCGAGGTGACCACCGGCAGCGACAGCTGCTGCGCCCCGGGCGCGGCGGTCTGCTGCGCGCGCATGAGGTCGCTGCTGATGATGTGCCGCACCGCCGTCTCGCTGGCCAGCCTCAGTCCGATGCGGCGGGCCTGCTCATGGCCGATGTCGTTGAGCGGAACGTCGGCATGCCCCTGGAAGCGGAGCTCGCGGTTCCAGGCGGTCTCGCCGTGGCGGATCAGGATCAGGTCGGTGGTGGTTTCGGGCTTGGGCGTTGGCATTGCCGCCCATTTTCCACCGTGGGCATGACGCTCAGGTATTCGCCCGCGCCGCCTGTTGCAGCACCGCCACCACGGCGTCGGCCGCAGGCGCCGCGCCCAGTCGCATCGGCGACGGCGTGAGCAGCGCCAGCACCCACGCGATCACCACGCCGCCGACGATGGCGCACACCACCACCACGGCGGTGTACGCAACGGCCTTGTCGGGCGGGCATTTCATGAGCACCGGCAGGCCGGTGTAGAGCAGGTAGATGCCGTAGAGCGCCGCCAGCGCCCCCAGCACCGAAAGCGAAGGCAGCAGGCTGAACACACCGCCGACGAAGGCCGCAGTGCTCGCATACGCCGACAGCTTGAGCGCGCCGATCTGGCTCCTGGTGCCCTCGAAAGTGGGCGCCATCGCGTCGATGATCAGCGCGAGCACGAACACCATCACCAGCGACAGCACGTAGCCCACGATCATGGTCGCGAGCCCCGAGGCCAGCGGCACGCGGAAGCTCACGCCGAAGGCACCCACGCCGATCAGCGACAGGCCGATGAAGCTGGCGAGCGCCGGGATCAGCGCGAGGATCATCACGTAGTTCCTGTAGAGCGATGCGGCGTCGGCCGGCTCGGCGTCGATCTCGGGCCAGGTGGCCTTCGGCTTGAGAAGGATGGCCTGGACGCGTTCTACAAGATTCATTGCGGGATTCCTCTGCACGGGCTGTCGAGTATGTCGGCGCCGCCGCGCGATGGCTGCTGGCCATGAGGCCTATGCCACGACCTATGCCGCTGCGTCCTCTGCCGCAATCGCGCAGAATCCGTGGCCATGCCCAATCTGATCCTGCTGCCCGGCCTCGCCTGCGACGAGCGCATCTGGCAAGCCCAGCTGCCCGCCCTTCCCCCCGCCTTCGGCGCCCGCGTGAGCGACGTCCAGCGGCACAACGACACCATCGAGGGCATGGCCGCAGCCGTGCTGCGCGACAACGAGGGCCCGCTGGTGCTGTGCGGCGCCTCGATGGGCGGCATGGTCGCCATGGAGGCTGCCCGCCAGGCGCCCGAACGCATCGCGGGGCTCGCGCTGCTCGGCACCAGCGCACGGCCCGAGACGCCGGAGATGTTCACGCTGCGCGAAGGCGCCATCGAGTACTTCGAGCGCGGCGAGCTGCGCGACGTGATCGAACCGAACGTCTACTTCGCCTTCCACCCCGTGCAGGCCGCCGACGAGGCGCTGGTGCAGCGCTACCTCGACATCGTGCTGGGCGCGGGCGCGCAGCAGCTCATCAGCCAGAACCGCGCGGTGATGCGCCGGCCCGACGCGCGCCTGCACCTCGCGTCGGTGCGCGCGCCCGTGCTGCTGATGTGCGGCAACGAGGACAAGCTCGCGCCCCCCGAGTGCACCACCGAGATGGCGGCACTGCTACCGCAGGCCGAGGTGGTGTGGGTGCCCGACTGCGGCCACATGCTGACGATGGAGAAGCCCGACCTCGTCAACGCCGCGCTCAACCGCTGGCTGGCGAAGAACTTTCCCGCCTGAGCCCGGACTCCCGCGGCCGCTCAGTGCAGCTGGCCGCCTGTCTCGGCGATGTCGTGCTCCACGGCCAGCGATGTGCTCACCGCGATGCGCAGCGCCTTGACCATGGTTTCCAGCGACATGCTCGGCGCCCCCGGAAAGCGCGCCGCCTGCTCAGGCAGGTACGGAATGTGGATGAAGCCGCCGCGCAGCCCCGGCACCGGATGCGTCGCGATGCGGTGCATCAGCCCGTAGAAGATGTGGTTGCACACGAAGGTGCCCGCGCTGTTCGACACCGAGGCCGGCACGCCGGCCGCGCGCAGTTCGCGCACCATGGCCTTGATCGGCAGCGTCGAGAAGTACGCGGCGGGCCCGCCCGGCACCACCGGCACGTCGATGGGCTCCTGCCCCTTGTTGTCGGTCGTGCGCGCGTCGTCGATGTTGATGGCGATGCGCTCCGGCGTGAACTCCGTGCGGCCGCCGGCCTGGCCGATGCACAGCACCAGTTGGGGCTGCAGCTCGTCCATGGCCGCCAGCAAGGCGTCGATGGCATCGCCGAAGACGCAGGGCACCAGTCGCGCATGGACCGTCGCTCGGCCCACCTTCCAGCCGTCGAGCGCGCGCACGGCATCCCACGAGGGGTTGAGCACCTCCTGCTCGAAGGGCTCGAAGCCGGTGAGCAGGACCTTGATGGGCTTGGCTGCCACGGTCTACCTTGCTCGTTCAGGTGTTCCGGCGGTCAGGCCGTCGCCCGGACGGCGATGCCCTCGGCCTCCAGCCGCTCGCGGATGCGGCGCGCAAAGGCCAGCGCATGGGCGCCGTCGCCATGCAGGCAGACGGTCTGCGCATTGACCGGCACGACACTGCCGTCGATGGCGGTCACGCGGCGGTCGCGCACCAGCGAGAGGGTCTGCGCGAGCGACTGCTCCTCGCTCTCGATCAGCGCGCCGGGCTGGCTGCGCGGCACGAGGCTGCCGTCGGGCATGTAGCCGCGGTCGGCGAACACTTCCTCCACGGGCTCGAGGCCGGCGCGGCGGGCCGCATCGATCATGTTGCTGCCCGCCAGGCCGAAGAACCTGAGCGAGGGATCGAAGCGGCGCACGGCCTCGCACAGCGCGTCGGCGAGTTCGGGCTCCTTCACGGCCTGGTTGTAGAGCTGGCCGTGGGCCTTCACGTGCGAGAGCCTGCCGCCCTCGGCCTTCACGATGGCCGCCAGCGCGCCCACCTGGTAAAGCACATTGGCCACGATCTCCTCGGGCGGCAGGTGCATGGTGCTGCGGCCGAAGTTCTCGCGGTCGGGAAAGCTGGGATGCGCGCCGATGGCCACGCCGTTGCGCATGGCCCAGCGCACGCACTGCTGCATGGTCTTCGCGTCGCCAGCGTGCCAGCCGCAGGCGATGTTGGCGGAACTCACCAGCGCGAGCAGCGCTTCGTCGTTGCCGGCGCCTTCGCCGAGGTCGGCATTCAGATCGATTTGCATCGTGGGCTTCCTTTTTCTCTCTCGCGCTTTCTCGCGATTTCCGGGCAGTCTATGCCGCGCCCGGCCAGCCCGCAGCCGCAAGGCCTTGAGCCACCTGCGCGAGGTAGCGCTGCTGGCCGGCCCACGCGGCCAGCGCCTGCGGCTGGTCGACCTGCACGAGGCGCAGCCTGCCGTTGAGCGGCGCCTGCGCGAGCTTCCAGAGGTCGGCGCGGATGACCACGCCGATGCGCGGATAGCCACCGGTGGTCTGCGCGTCGCCCATCAGGATGATCGGCTGGCCCGAGGGCGGCACCTGGATCGTGCCGGGGATCACGCCAGAGGAAAGCATGTCGCCGCTGCGCTTGCGCCTGAGCTCGGCGCCTTCGAGGCGGCTGCCCATGCGGTTGCTCTGCGGCGTGATGCGCCAGCGCTCGCCCCAGAGTTGCTCGCGCGCGGCCAGCGTGAACAGTTCGAACTCGGGGCCTGGCAGCACGCGCAGCGCGATGGTGCCGTCGTCCTCGGCCGGGCCCCAGTCAGGACCGCGGATGCCGAAGGGCCGGCGTTCGCGCTGCGCGGCATCGAGCATCGAAACACCCGTCGGCAAGCGGTCTCCCTTGCGCAGCGCACGGCCTTGAAGCCCGCCGAAGCCGGCCTTGAGATCGGTGCTGCGCGAGCCGAGGACCGGCGGCACGTCGATGCCGCCCGCCACCGCGAGCCAGCTGCGCACGCCGGGCTTCTTCGTGCCGCCGGCGTTGGCGCCTGCGAGCCTGAGCGTCTGGCCGGCAGCGACGGGCACGCTCCAGCAGGGCCACAGCGACACGCCGTCGAGGCTGGCGCCGAAGTCGTCGCCCGCGAGCGCGATGCGCGTGTCGGCCTCGAACTGCAGTTCGCAGCCGCCCATGGTGAGCTCCAGCCCCGCCGCGCGATCGGCATTGCCCACCAGCCGATTGGCCAGCGTGAGCGCGAGCACGTCGAGCGCGCCGCCCGGGCAGATGCCGAGCTGGCGATGGCCATGGCGGCCCAGGTCCTGCACCGAGGCGAGCACGCCGGGCTTGCGCACGGCGATCATGTCTGCACGCTCTCGGCGACGAAGCGCACGCGGTCGCCGGGTCGCAGCAGCGTAGGCGGCTCGGCGGCAGGGTCGAACATCTCCAGCGGCGTGCGGCCGATCAGCTGCCAGCCGCCCGGCGACACCAGCGGATAGATGCCGGTCTGCTCGCCGCCGATGCCGACCGAGCGCGCGGGCACCGCGAGGCGCGGCTCCGCCCGGCGTGGCGTGGCGAGTTCGGGCGGCAGTCCGCCCATGAAACTGAAGCCGGGCAGGAAGCCCAGCAGGTAGACGACGTACTCGGCGGCGGTGTGGCGCCGCACCACCTCGGCCGGTGTGAAGCCGGTGTGGGCCGCGACGTCGGCCAGATCGGGCCCGTGCTCGCCGCCATAGGCCACCGGGATCTCGACCAGTCGGCCCTCCACAGCGCCAGCCGACAGCTTCGGCCAGGCTTCGAGCACCCGCGCGGTGAGCGTGTCGAGGTCGATCGCGGTCGGATCGAAGGTGAGCGTGAGGTTGTTCATGCCCGGCAGCGTCTCGCCGACGCCGGGCCACTCCCGCGCATGCTCGGCCAGCGCCCAGATGCGCTGCTGCTGCGCGAGCGTGGCGGGTGCGGGCAGGTCGCACAGCAGTGCTGCGTCGCCCAGCAGATGCAGGCGCGGCAGGGGCACGTCGTTCACTTCACGCCGGCCCGTGGTCAAGGCTGGGCTCTTCGCGCGACACTGTGGAACCGGCTTTGCCGGGCCACCGGTGTCGCCCCCGGAGAGGGGGTTGGCGAAGCGACACGTAGTGCGCGCAGCCTGGGGGAGAACTTACTCACGTCCGAGGCTGCGGACTTTTGCAGCCAGTTGCTGCTCCACGTTCGGGGAGACGAACTTGTGGACTTCGCCGCCGAGCATCGCGATCTCGCGCACGAAGGTGCTGGAGATGAACTGGTACTTGTCGCTCGGGGTCAGGAAGACGGTCTCGACATCGGGCATCAGCGAGCGGTTCATGCCCGCGAGCTGGAACTCGTAGTCGAAGTCGGTCACGGCGCGCAGGCCGCGCACCATGGCCTTGCCGCCGCGCGCGACGACGAAGTCGCGCAGCAGGCCCGAGAAGCTTTCGACGGAGACCTGGTCGCTGTAGGGCTTGACGGCCTCGCGGGCCATGTCCATGCGTTCGGAGAGGGTGAACAGCGCCTTCTTGTGATGGCCCGCCGCGACCGCGACGATCACCTTGGAAAAGAGCTGGGTGGCACGGCGCACCACGTCCTCGTGACCGAGGGTGATGGGGTCGAAAGTGCCGGGATAAACCGCGATGACGTTGCTGGCCATGGTTGCTTCTTCCTCATGCTGCCGGTGCGGCTTGTCCGGCGGATTATGCAGTCCCCTGCGCGGCGGGCCTCAGCAGATGTGCATGCACGGCGCCGGCCTTCAGGTAGCGGAACTCGGCGAGGCCCAGGGCCGCGAGTTCTTCGCCGCTCCAGCGGCGCGGGGCCTCGAGGTACACCGAGCCTTCGGCGCGCAGCGAACGTGCGGCGGCACGAAGCGCGGGCTCGTAGAGCGCGGCGTTGTCGAAGGGCGGATCGAGGAAGACGACGTCGAGGCTGCCCGCGGGCGCTCGTTCGAGCGCGGTGACGCCGTTGCCGCGCTCGATGCGAACGGCCTCGGCTTCGAGCTTGGTCTTGACGGCCTGCAGCTGGGCGACGAGCGCGGCGTCCTGCTCGCACAGCAGCACGCTGGCCGCGCCGCGCGAAGCGGCCTCGAGGCCGAGCGCGCCGGTGCCCGCGAAGGCATCCACGCACCGCCAGCCGGGAAGCTCCCCGCCACCGGCGCCGGCCAGGCTGGCGAGCCAGTTGAAGAGGGTCTCTCGCACGCGGTCGGGTGTGGGGCGCAGGCCGGGCTTGTCGGCCACGGCGAGGCGGGTGCGCTTCCATTCGCCGCCGATGATGCGCACCTCGCTGGGCTTCGAGGGGCGCTTGACCGCCGGCTTGGACCTGTTGCCGGCAGGTGCGGATCGGGAGGATGAGGCGGCTTTCTTCTGGTGCTGGGGCATGCGACGAGCTTAACGCCGCCGAATCCGCCGGACTCTCAAGCCCCTGCCAACGCGCGGCGCAGAAGCATTGCCGCGAGCACGAGCATGGTGCCGCCGATCAGCGCGTCGAGCATCTGCCAGGCGCGGGGCTTGGCGAAAACAGGCGCGAGCAGCCGCGCTCCGAAGCCCAGCGAGGTGAACCACAGCGCGCTCGCCGTGGCGGCGCCCGCCACGAACCAGACCTTCAGCAGTCCCGCCTGCTGCGCACCCGCGCTGCCCACGAGCAGCACCGTGTCGAGGTAGACGTGCGGATTCAGCAGCGTGAAGCCGGCCGCCTGCGCCACCACCGCCGCGCGCGACAGCGACGAGGCGCCCTGCGCCGTGGCCTGCAGTGCCGCCGGCTGCCGCGAGCGCCACAGCGCCCTGAGCCCGTAGGCGCACAGGAAGGCGGCGCCCAGCCCCGCGAGCGCGGTGGCCAGCATCGGCCGCCCCTTCAGCGCCTGCGCCATGCCGGCCACGCCGGCGCCGATCAGCACCGCATCGCTGGCGGCGCAGAACAGCACCACCGCGCCGACGTGCTCGCGCCGCAGGCCCTGGCGCAGCACATAGGCGTTCTGAGCACCGATGGCGACGATGAGGACCAGGCTCATGAAGAGCCCATTGGCGAAGGCGGTGGTGACTTGTACGGCTTGCATCCGTCGGAGGATGCCGGCCGCCACGCATTAACTCAAACTAAACTTTCTTAAGTAGATTCAGTTTTTCTTCATTACTCGAGGACCGCCCATGCTCGACTATGCCGCCCTGAACGCCCTTGCTGCCGTGGTGCGCGAAGGCAGCTTCGAACGCGCCGCGCGCGCGTTGCACGTCACGCCTTCGGCGGTGTCGCAGCGCATCCGTCAACTGGAGGAGAAAACCGGCGGGGCGCTGCTGGTGCGCGGCCAGCCCTGCGTGGCGACCGAAGCCGGCCAGCAACTGTGCCGGCACGTCGAGCGCGTGGGCATGCTGGAGCACGAGCTGCGCGACGCCCTGCCCGCCCTGGGCATGGGCAGCGGCGAAGCGGGGGACGAGCGCGTCACGATCCGCGTGGCGGTCAATGCCGACACGCTCGCGACCTGGTTCATCGCAGCGGCGTCGGCCTTCACCGCGCAGGAACCGGGCGCGCTGCTCGACCTGACGGTGGACGACCAGGACCACACGGCCGAGCGCCTGCGCAGCGGCGCGGTGCTCGCGGCGGTCACCGCGCTGGCCCAGCCGGTGGCGGGCTGCAACAGCGAGGCCCTGGGCACGACGCACTACGTGGCGGCGGCCAGCCCCGGTTTCGTGCGGGAGCATTTCGCAAAAGGCGTGGGCGCCCGCACGCTGGCGAGCGCGCCCAGCCTGGTGTTCGACCGCAAGGACAGGCTGCAGGCGCGCTGGGTGCGGCGCATCTGCCACCGGAATGTCGAGACGCCGAGGCACTGGATTCCGTCGCCCAGCGCTTTCGTCGAAGCTGCGTGCTCGGGGATGGGCTGGGGCATGCACCCGGTCAGCATGGTGGCCGGGGCACTCAAGGAGGGAAAGCTGGTCGAGCTGGTGCCCGATTCGATGCTGCCGGTGCCGCTCTACTGGCAGCACGCGCGCGCGGCGCCGAAACTGCTCGAACGGCTGGGCGCCGCGGTGCGCGCGGCCGCCACCAGCGGGCCGCACGCATTGGCCCAGTAGCTATTGCTGCGCCTTGGCAGTACTGGCGTCCTTGCCGCCCACCACCACCGTCACCATGCGTTCGGGCTGCAGCTTGCGCTGGAACGCGGCCTTCACGTCGGCGGCGGTGACCGCGTTCATGCGCGCAGTCCAGGTGTCGAGGTAGTCCAGCGGCAGGTCGTGCCAGGCGATGTTGGCGACGTTGCCGATCAGCTTGCGGTTGCTGTCCAGCAGCAGCGGGAAGCCGCCGATCAGGTTGTCCTTGGCCGCCTTCAGCTCGGCGGCGGTCGGGCCCTCAGCCACGAACTTCGCGAGCACTTCGCGCGACACCTTGACGGCCTCTTCGGCCTGGTCGGGACGGGTCTGGAAGCCGATGCGGAACGCGCCTGCCTCGAGCCCAGGCGCGAAGCCGCTGTAGATGCTGTAGGTGAGGCCGCGCTTCTCGCGCACCTCGTTCATCAGGCGCGAGACGAAACCGCCGCCGCCCAGCACATAGTTGCCCAGCGTGAGCGCGAAGTGGTCCGGGTCCTTGCGCGGATAGCCGGGCTGGCCGATGAGCACATGGGCCTGCGCCGAGTCGAAGGCGATGCGCTCGTTCTTCGGCGCAGTCAGCGCAGCAACCGGGGCGACGGCCGGCAGCGGCGTGCAGGCCTCGGGGCCGGGCAGGCGCGACAGCAGCGTGGTCGCGATGGTCTCGGCCTCCGCGCGCGTGACGGCGCCGACGATGCTGAGCTTGGCGCGGCACGGCACCATGAGCTGCTGGTAGCGCTGGCGCATGGCGGCGGTGTCGATGCGCGCGAGCGTCTCTTCCGTCACTTCCTGGCCGTAGGGGTGCGTGCCGTACACGTCTGCAGCGAAGGCGCGGCCAGTAACGGTGGCGGGCTTGGTGTTGGCCTCCTTGATGGCGGCGTTGATGCGCTCGCGCTCGCGCTGCCACACGTCGTCGGGGAAGGAGGGCTCGCCGATCTCGCGCGCGGCCAGCGCCACCGCCTTGTTCAGCAGCGCCGGATCGGACAGCGAGCGCAGCGAATAGCTGGTGCGATCGGTGCCGGCGCTCACGTCGAAGCTGGCGCCCAGATCGGCCCAGGCTTCGCCCAGCGCGTTCTGGTCGAGCGCGGGCTCGCCGCTCTTGCCTGCACGCACGCCCTTCTCGACCATGGTCGCGGTCACGCTGGCCAGGCCGGCCTGCGGCGCCGGGTCGCGACGGCTGCCGGCGTCGAAATCGATCTGCGCGTCGACGATCGGCAGCGCGTTGGTCGACACGAGATAGATCTTCGCGCCGTTGGCCAGCGTCCAGTGCTGGATGGGCAGCGCGGCCTGCGCGCCGGTGATGCCCGCCACGGCGACGGCACCCGCGATCAGGGCGCGACGCGCGGTCTTCATGAAAGTCTTCTGCATGGGAATCGTCACCTTTCAGCGCATCTCGCCCGCGGGCGCGGCGAAGCCACGGCCACGCGGCTTGGCCTCGGGTGGCAGGGGGCGCAGCGTGGCGACGGTGAGCTGGTCGTCGCCGAAGTACTTTGCGGCCACGGCCTGCACCTGGGCGGCCGTGACGGATTGCAACCGGGCGACGATGCGCTCGCTGGCGTCCAGCGGCAGGCCCTGGATCCAGTTGCTGCCGAGCTCGCGTGCCTGCGCCATCACGGAGTCGCGCTTGTAGGTCTCGCTCGCCACCCACTGGGTCTTGACGCGGGCCAGTTCGGCCTCGCCCACGCCCTCCTTGGCGATGCGCGCGACCTGGGCACGCAAAGCGGCCTCGACCACCTCCGCGCTCTTGCCGGCGGCCGGAACGCCGTCGAGCACGAAGAGCTGCGGGCCGCGGCCGACGAAGCCCGAGTAGGCGCCCGCGGAATCGGCGACGCGATCGGGTCCCTGGGTCAGCGCGCGGTCGAGCCGGGCGCCGGAATAGCCGTCGAGCACGGCCGAGAGCACCACCAGCGCCCAGGCGTCGCTGTTCACGTCGTCGATATTGGCGAGCTGCGGCACGCGGTACGCGAGCGACACGTAGGCCTGTTCAGCCGGGGCCTTCAGCTCGATGCGGCGGATGCCGCGCTGCGGCGGCTCGATGCGCGGCTTGCGCGCGGGCACGGCGCGCGAGGGGATGCGGCCGTAGTACTTCTCGGCCATGGCGCGCACCTGCGCCACGTCGACGTCGCCGGCCACCACGAGCACGGCGTTGGCGGGCACGTACCACTGCTTGAAGAAGGCGCGCGCGTCCTCGGGCGTCATGGCGTCGAGGTCGCTCATCCAGCCGACCACGGGGCGATGGTAGGGAGAGGCTGTGAAGACGGCGGCGTTCTGCTGCTCGCCCAGAAGGGCACGCGGCTGGTCTTCGGTGCGCAGGCGGCGCTCTTCCTTGACCACCTCGATCTCGCGCTTGAACTCGTCGTCGGGCCACTGGTTGTTGGCGAAGCGGTCCGATTCGAGCTTCATCACCTGCTCCAGGCTGCCGACCGGGATCTGCTGGTAGTAGCCGGTGTAGTCGCGGGTGGTGAAGGCGTTTTCCTGGCCGCCGAGGGCGGCCACGCGGCGGGAGAACTCGCCGGGCTTGATGTCCTTGGTGCCCTTGAACATCATGTGTTCAAGCGCATGGGCCACGCCGGAGGTGCCGTCGACCTCGTCGATGGAGCCGACGCGGACCCACACCATCTGCACCGCCGTCGGCGAGCGCCGGTCGGGCTGCACGATCAGCGTCATGCCGTTGGCGAGCGTGAATTGCTGGGGACCGGGAGCCGCGGCGGCGCCTGCGGCGGAAGGCGAAGCGGATTGAGCCTGGGCAGGCACGGCCCATGGCGCCAGGAGCGCCATCGCCAGCACCGCACCAGACGCAGCGCGGCGTGGCGGGAGGTGTTTCATAGAATGGCTCGGATTGTAAAAAGCTCCCGATGTTCAGTTTCTTCAAGAAAAAACCGCCTGCCGAGGCCCCCGACGCGCCGGCGCCCACCCCGCCGGCCCCGGCGGCGCCTGCCCCGGACCCCGCGCCCGCACGCTCGGTGTTTTCGCCTTCGAGCTGGTTCGGCTCGAAGCCGGCGGCGGAAGAAACGCCGGCGCCCGCACCGGTCGCCGCGCCAGCGTCCGTACCGGTTCCCTCCCCCGCTCCCGCACCGGCCGCTGCCCCGGTCGTGCCACCCTCCCCGGCCGCCGCTCCTTCCGCCACGCCTGCGCCCGCGCCGACTCCGGTGACCGCCGCGCCGGTTGCCGAACCCGTGATCGCCACCGAGCGCAAGGGCTGGTTCGACAAGCTCAAGACCGGCCTGCGCAAGACCGGCACCGGCATCCAGGCCGTGTTCGTCAATGCGAAGATCGACGAAGAGCTCTACGAGGAGCTCGAATCCGCCCTGCTGATGGCCGACACCGGCGTCAAGGCGACCGAATACCTGCTCGACGACCTGCGCGGCCGCGTGAAGCGCCAGATGGCCACCGATGCTTCGCAGGTCAAGGCACTGCTGGCCGAGACAGTGGCCGACCTGCTGAAGCCGCTCGAGAAGCCACTGGTGATCGGCCAGTTCACGCCCACCGTGATCATGGTGGCCGGCGTCAACGGCGCGGGCAAGACCACCTCCATCGGCAAGCTCACCAAGCACCTGGCCGACGAAGGCGCCTCGGTGCTGCTGGCCGCCGCCGACACCTTCCGGGCGGCTGCGCGCGAGCAGCTGCTGGTCTGGGCCGACCGCAATACCGTCGAGATCGTGAGCCAGGAAGGCGGCGACCCGTCGGCCGTGAGCTTCGACGCGGTGAACGCCGGCCGGGCCCGCGGCAAGGACGTGGTGCTGGTCGACACGGCCGGGCGCCTGCCGACGCAGCTGCACCTGATGGACGAGCTCAAGAAGATCAAGCGCGTCGTCACCAAGGCCGACGGCACCGCGCCGCACGAGGTGCTGCTGGTGATCGACGGCAACACCGGCCAGAACGCGCTGGCGCAGGTCAAGGCTTTCGACGAGACGCTGGGCCTCACGGGCCTGGTCGTGACCAAGCTCGACGGCACGGCCAAGGGCGGCGTGCTGTGCGCCATCGCGCGGGAAAGGCCGATCCCGGTCTACTTCATCGGCGTGGGCGAGAAGCTGGAAGACCTGGAAACCTTCAACGCCCGCGAGTTCGCGCAGGCGCTGCTCGGATAAAAAAAACGGCCCCGGCTTGCGCCGGGGCCGCTCACTTTTCTCTCTCCCCTACCTACTACTCCATCGCGAGCGACGCGATGCAGTGAAGATAGGTCACGGCGCCGACACCCGCCAGTGTCGAAAGTCATGGGCGCAGCCGAACACAACGTCTACGCGCCGCATCAGGCGTTAAAACTAATACAAATGAATTCAAATGCAGGCTGACCCGTTGCAGCCGGCTGGTGCTATCTGGCAACGGCAACCTCGGCCATCGCCTGCAGCAGCAGGTCGGCCACCACCGGCTTGAAAAGCACCGGCACCTGCGACTCGCGCACGCGCTGCAGCCGGTCGGGCGAGGTTTCGCCGGTGATGAGCAGCAGCGGCGTCGCCGCGCCATCGGCCTGGCTCAGCCGCAAGCCCGCATCGAGCCCGTCCGCGCCATCGGCCAGACGGTAGTCGCACAGCAGCAGATCGAAGGGCCTACCCTCGCGTGTCGCCTGGCGCAGGGCTGCCGCGGCGCCGGCTTCGTCCGACACGGCGTGAGCGTCGATGGCGTGGGAGCGCAGCAGGCCGGTCATGGCCTCGCGGATTTCCAGTTCGTCGTCGAGCAGCAGCACGCGGCCGGGCAACGCCAGCGTCGACACCTTGCGCTCCCCGGCGGAGGCGACCTCGTTCATGGAAGCGGGCGCCAGCCCGGCCTGCGCCCGCTCGGGCGCACTCGCGACGGGCACCACCACGCGGAAATGCGTGCCGCGCCCCGGCCGCGAATGCATCTGCACCGGGTGGCCCAGCAGCCGCGACAGCCGCTGCACGATCGACAGCCCGATGCCCAGCCCCCGCGAGCGGTCGCGGCCCGGATTGTTGATCTGATAGAACTCTTCGAAGATCCGCCCCGACTGTTCGGGCGGGATGCCGATGCCGGTGTCGCGCACCTCGATCCATACCGCCTCGCCGCGCTCGCGCGCGGTGACGGTCACGCCGCCGCGCGTCGTGTACTTGAGCGCGTTGTCCATCAGGTTCGACAGCATGCGGTGCAGCAGCTGCGGGTCGCTGTGCACCCACAGGCCGCTGGCGCGCACGCGCAGCTGAAGCTCCTTCTGTTCGGCGCGCGCCGCGAAGGTGTGGTTCAGCGGCAGGAACAGCGCGTCGAGCTGCACCGGCTGCGGCGCGGGCGTGATCACGCCGGCGTCCAGTCGCGACACGTCGAGCATGGTGTCGAGCGAGGCGCCCAGCGCGTTCACCGCGCGCATCAAGCGCTCGGCGTTGCGGCCTTCTGGGCGGTCGCGCAGTTCGTTCTCCAGCGCGGCGCCGAACAGCGCGATGGCGTGCAGCGGCTGACGCAGGTCGTGGCTGGCGGTGCCGAGGAAGCGCGTTTTCTCCTCGCTCGCGCGCTCGGTGGCGGCGATCTGCTCGCCGAGCCGGGCGGCGAGCGCCTCGTTCTCGAATCGCAGCATCAGCGACTCGGTCAACAGCTTGTGCTGGCCGATGCCCGCGTACAGCGTGAGCAGAAGGTAGGCCGCGCCGGCCGCCGCCAGGAACAGGTGCAGCCCGTCGCCCTGCCAGGCCAGCGCGGTGATCATGCCCAGCGACATCGGCATGGTGTAGCCGAAGAGCGCCGGCTTCAGCGGCCACAGCGACTGCGCCGCCCGCGCGCAGCTGCCGACGATCACCGCCATCAGCAGTGAGGTCATCGGCAGGTTGTTGTGCGGCACGATGAGCCAGGGCACCACCGCCGTGACCATGCTCACCAGCGTGACCACCCGCGAGATCTTGCGTGCCCAGTAGGCGCTCTCGCGCACCGGACGCGAGGGGGTCCAGCGCGGCGTGAAGAAGACGTAGATGTCGGCCATCAGCAGGCCGGCGAGCCAGAACAGCAGGCTCGGGTCCTTCAGCTGCGAATAGATGATGCTGCCGAACACGACCACGAAGGCCATGTGCGTGAGCGTCGAGATGCCGTAAGTGCTGTAGACAGAGGCGACGTGCTCGCGCAGCACCCGCTGGCCGAGCGCGTGGTCGGCGGTCGGGGCGTTCGGCGCGGCGGACTGCACGCTCAATGCAGGGTGCTGATCAGCTGGGCACGCGAGCGCATGCCGAAGAGCAGCAGGATGGTCGAGACATGGTTCTTCACCGTGCCTTCGCTCAGGTTCGCGAGCTGGGCGATTTCCTTGTTGGCCTTGCCTTCGAGCACCCACTGCAGCACCTGCATCTGCCGGGGCGTGAGTTCCTGCCAGGCGCTGGCGTGGGCGAACTCGGCATATCCGCTGAGTGCCTTGCCGGGCATGGCCGGGGCCGCCGGTTGCTGCTGCTGTTGCGTGGCGTCGGGGCCGCCGTCGAGCAGGCCGCAGGCGCGGATGAAGCTCACGACCTCCTTGAGATCGGCCGACTTCGGCAGGAAGGCGGCGGCGCCCAGCGCGAGCACGCCCTGCGCCAGGGTGCTGTTGCCGGTGCCCGAGAGCACGACGATCCGCGCCTCGGGAAAGCGCATACGGAACTCGGCCAGGCCGCTCAGGCCGTGGGTGTCGGGCAGAGCCAGGTCGAGCAGCACAAGGCCGATGGAAGCCCGGTGGGCTTCGTAGAGCCTGAGCGCATCGGCGACGTTGCTGGCCTCGAAGACCTCGATGCGCGCGTCGGAGGGACCGGCCTGGGCCTGCACCAGGGCGCAGACACCCAAGCGCAGCAGATCGTGATCGTCCACGACGAGGATCGCCCGGGGCGTGCGGGTGGCCGTACCGGTCTCCGCGGCCGGCGACTGGGATGCGGGTGGAGAGTCGAAGGGAGGCACATGCCGATCTTAGCGATGTAACCTTCTTGTGACAGTGTAGAAAGACACGGCAACAACCGTGGCTGTAGTACCTTATGCTACTTATTTGATAGCATTTTCACATGGCGGTCGCCCTTGCCATCGGGCTTCTCTGTGGGCACCATCGAAAGCCTCGCCGCATCGCACGGCGCCCACGGAGACCTGCCATGACGCACACCGCTGCCGCCCCCCTCGAGTCGAGTGATCGCAAGGTCGACCGGCTGCTCGCCCACTACGAGGAGAGCCACCGCAATCCGACAAACGAGCTGATCCACTTCGCGGCCATCCCGGCCATCATGCTGAGCATCGTGGGACTGCTGTTCGCGATCCATCCCTGGGTGGCCTACGCCTTCGTGGCGGCCAGCCTCGTCTACTACGTCCTGCTGCGGTCCCCCGCTTTCCTGGTGGCCATGCTCGTGCTGACCGCCCTGGCCCTGGTGCTGGTGCATGCGATGGGGGGACTTGTATTGCCGGTTTCCGCCGCTATCTTTGTAGTGGCCTGGGTCTTCCAGTTCGTGGGCCACAAGATCGAAGGCAAGAAGCCCTCGTTCTTCGAAGACATCCAATATCTCTGGGTCGGTCCCCTTTTCGTCTTGTCCAAGCTCTTCCTAAGATTGGGCATCCGCTGGTAGCCATAGGCTATTCCGGCGATAGAAATTCAAGGGAACCCTTGGATTAGCACTCCCTCTAACCGAGTGCTAATATGGCCAACACAAAGGAGTTCCCCCTGATGACAACGCTGTCTGGAGTCTCTGCCAACCAGCTGGCCGTCGCCAACCCGTGGTCGATGGTTCCCCCGCTGGGTAACCTGGACGCCTACATTTCGGCCGCCAACCGCCTGCCCATGCTCACGCTCGAAGAAGAGCAAGGCTACGCACGCAAGCTGCGCGACCACAACGATCTCGAAGCCGCCGGCGCGCTCGTGCTGTCGCACCTGCGCCTCGTGGTCTCCATCTCCCGCCAGTACCTGGGTTACGGGCTGCCGCACGGCGATCTGATCCAGGAAGGCAACGTCGGTCTCATGAAGGCCGTGAAGCGCTTCGACCCCGACCAGGGCGTGCGGCTCGTGAGCTACGCCATGCACTGGATCAAGGCCGAGATTCACGAGTACATCCTGAAGAACTGGCGCATGGTCAAGGTCGCGACGACCAAGGCCCAGCGCAAGCTGTTCTTCAACCTGCGTTCGATGAAGCAGGGCTTCAAGGCCGACTCTGCCGCTGCCGACAACGGCACGCATCGCGAAACGCTGAGCTCCGACGAGGTTTCGCAGATGGCTACCCGCCTGAACGTGAAGCCCGAGGAAGTGCTCGAGATGGAAACCCGCCTCTCCGGCGGCGACGTGATGCTCGATCCGGGCCCGACGGACGACGGCGACGAAGCCTTCGGCCCGATCGCCTACTTGGCCGACGCCTCGCAGGAACCGACCGCCCTGCTCGAATCGCAGCAGCGCGACCGCCTCTCGAGCGACGGCATCGCGACTGCGCTCGAAGCGCTGGACGACCGCAGCCGCCGCATCGTCGAAGAGCGCTGGCTCAAGGTCAACGACGACGGTTCGGGTGGCATGACGCTGCACGATCTGGCGGCCGTGTACGGCGTGAGCGCCGAGCGCATCCGCCAGATCGAAGTGGCGGCAATGAAGAAGATGAAGAAGGCCCTCGCGGACTACGCGTAAGTCCCTTCCTCCTTCCACAAAGACAAAGCCCGGCAGTGCCGGGCTTTTTTCATTGTCTGGACAGCGTTCGCAGCGCCCGCTTCGCGATGTAGCGGGTCTCGGCTGCATCCGACTCCGCCAGCCAACGCGCGCAGAGCTTGTCGACCCACTCGGGCTGGCTCTTGCTCGCGTCGTTGAGCCAGTTCGCCACCGAGTTCTGCACATAGCGGCTGGTGTCGGCGCGCAGCGGTTCGATCAGCGGCAGCGCGCGCCAGGGCTCGGCCTTGAGCACCTCGATCTGCGCACACCACACGCCGCGCGGCCGCGTGAGTTCGCTGGCGAAGCGGCGGATGTTGGGGTCGGCGTCGCGCACCCAGGGCTGCAGCAGCACGAGCGCCTCGTCGAGCGATGCATTCACAGCGTCGCGCACCGCCATCCACGCGATCTCGCGCACGCCGAAATGCGGGTCGGCGGCGAAGCGGCGCACCGACTCCAGCTGCGCCGCCAGCGGCAGGCCCGAGAGCGTGACCCACTGCGCAGCCCAGCAACGGGCCACGTCGCTGGCGTGCGTGGCCAGCCGGTGCGCGACGGCATCGCGCTCGTCGTGCAGCGCGGCCAGATCGTAGAGCGCACGCGCGATGTGCCCGTGCCGCTGCATCGGCTTGAAGGCGCCCAGCATCGCGATCGTGTCGGCCAGCCGCTCGCTCTGCGCGTCCAGCCCGATGTGCCCCGCTACGCTGCGCGCCAGCCGGGGCAGTTCCAGCGCGAGGAATTCGTTGAGATTGACGGTTTCGATCAACCCGTCGTTGAGGGCATCGAGCACCTCGGGCGGGATCAGCGCGATGCGGAACGCGCCCTTGCGCCCCTTCAGGTGCCCGAGGGGATCGATGGCGGACATCGGGTGGCGGCCCCTTTCAGGAAGCCAGCAGCGTTTTCAGGTCGGACACCATCGGCGCCACGCCCGCGCCGTAGCGCGCATAGAGCCGCAGCCGGCCCTGCGTGTCATAGACGTAGCTGGCGGCCGAGTGGTCCATCGAGTAGCTGGTCGGCGTCTTGCCGTCGACCTTCTTGTAGTAGACCTTGTAGTCCTTCGCGACCGCAGCCAGCTGGTCGGCCGTGGGAATCAGCGCGACGAAGCTCGGGTCGAACGCGCCCATGTAGGCCTTGAGCACCTCCGCGGTGTCGCGAGCCGGGTCGACCGTGATGAACAGCACCTGCAGCTTGTCGCCGTCCTTGCCGAGCTGCTGCTTGACCTGGGCCATCTCGGTCATGGTGGTCGGGCAGACGTCCGGGCACTGCGCGTAGCCGAAGAACAGCACGACCACCTTGCCCTTGAAGTCGGCGAGCGTGCGGACCTTGCCGTCGGCGTCCTTCAGCGAGAAGTCCTTGGCGTAGTCGGCGCCGGTGATGTCGACGGCATTGAAGCTCTGCCCGGTCTCGCTGCACGCCGAGAGACCAAGGCCGAGCGCGGCGCTGACGCCCACCCAGCCGGCGCCGGCAGCCATCAGTCGAAGAGCGTTGCGCTTGTTCATTGAAACTTGATGCTCACTGGATGTAGTGATCCACCAGCAGCGCCAGGAACAGCACGCTCAGGTGGATCAGCGAGAAGCGGAAGGTCTTGCGCGCCAACGCGTCGGAGTAGTTGCGCCACAGCGCGAAGGCATAGCCGGTGAAGCCGATGCTCACTGCGACCGCCACCGCCAGGTACAGCCAGCCGCTCATGCCGTGGATGAAAGGCATCAGGCAGGCCGCGAAAAGGATGAAGGTGTAGAGCAGCACCTGCAGCCGCGTGAACTCGTTGCCGTGCGTCACGGGCAGCATCGGAAGGCCGGCCTTGCGGTAGTCCTCCACGCGGTAGAGCGCCAGCGCCCAGAAGTGCGGCGGCGTCCAGAGGAAGATGATGAGAAAGAGAATCCAAGCGCCCGGATCGAGGCTGCCCGTCATCGCGGCCCAGCCCAGCACAGGCGGCATAGCACCCGAGGCGCCGCCGATCACGATGTTCTGCGGCGTGAGCGGCTTGAGGATCACGGTGTAGATCACCGCATAGCCCACGAAGGTGGCGAAGGTCAGCCACATGGTCAGCGGGTTGACCATGAACCACAGCAGCGCCGAACCCGCCGCGCACAGAAGCGCCGAGAACACCAGCGCCTGCCGGTCGCTGAGCTCGCCGCGCGCCGTCGGGCGCCAGGCCGTGCGCTTCATCTTCGCGTCGATGCCCTTCTCGACCAGGCAGTTGAAGGCCGCGGCCGCGCCGGCCACCAGCCAGATGCCGATGCAGGCGACCACAGCACGCTTCACCTCGGCCCACGAAGGCAGCCCCGGAACGGCCAGCACCATGCCGATCAGCGCGCAGAACACGATCAGCTGCACCACGCGCGGCTTGGTCAGCGCGTAATACTGGCGCAGCACGTTGGCGCTGGCGGTTTGCTGAACGGAAATCGGGGTGCTCACGCGGCGGCCTTCCTTTGACTGTTGTTGTTGCGACCGGCCGTATTTTCACTGGCATGGGCGATCTGCGCCGCCGGAGCGCGCCGGCTCTCGCACAGCGCCCAGGTGAGCACCACGGCGAGCGCCGCGGCGCCGCCGGTATGGAGCACCGCAGCGGCCAGCGGCCAGCCGAGCAGCACGTTGCCCAGGCCGGTGGCCAGCTGCAGCAGCGCGAGGCCCGCGAGCCACCGCGCCTGCGGGCGCAGCGCGCCGATGCGGCGCATGCGCCAGGCCAGCACGCCGAGCGCGACGAAGACCGCATAGGCCATCAGCCGGTGCGCGTAGTGGATGGCGGTGAGGGCGGAAAAATCGAGCGGCTGGCCGTCACCGGTCACGCCCAGGTGGCGCCAGATCTCGAAGCCCTGCGCGAAATTCATGGTCGGCCACCAGCTGTCCTGGCAGGTCGGGAACTGCGTGCAGGCCAGCACCGCGTAGTTGGTGCTGACCCAGCCGCCCAGAGCGATCTGCAGCACGAGCAGCACGGTGGTCGCGATGAGGCCGTTGCGCAGCGCGGGCGACACGGGAGTAGGCAGCCGGTCGGCGGCCGCCTGCCGGTAGTGCACGGCCTGGATGCACAGCAGCGCCAGCAGCACCACGGCGCCGAGCAGGTGCAGCGTGACGATCGCGGGAAACAGCTTCCACGTCACCGTGAGCGCGCCGAAGGCTCCCTGCAGGCACACCCAGACCAGCGTGAAGGCCGGCCACCAGGCGCTCAGCGTGGCGTGGTGCTCTCCGCCCTTCTCAGGCGGGATGCGACTCTGGCGCCTGCGCACGATCCAGGTGGCCGCCGCGAGCGTGAGGATCAGCACCCCCACTCCAGTGGCCAGGTAGCGGTGGACCATCTCGACCCACGCCTTGCTGTGCGTGACCGGGCCGGTCGGCTGCGCCGACTGCGCCATCGCGATCTCGTGGCGTGCGCCGTGCGGACTGGCGTTGCCGTAGCAACCCGGCCAGTCGGGGCAGCCCAGGCCCGAATCGGTGAGCCGCGTGAAGGCGCCGAACAGCGTCAGGTCGAAGGTGAGGAAGAGCGTGAGCACCGTCAGCGCATGCAGCCGCCGCGCTGGTCCACTGCCTGCATTGCGGCGCCACACCCACACCAGCGGCCCGAGCGCGATCAGCACGCCGACCGCCATGAGCCAGGCGATGGGCGTCAGGTCGTAGAGCGAGCTCGTGGTGTCCATGCGGCGTCCGTCGTGCCGTCAGCGGCCGGGTTCGTCCCACGACGCCGAGGCGCGCAGCAGGCGGTCGAGGTCGCGCTTGGCGCGGCTCGCGCCTGCGACGTCCATGCGGGCCGGAAAACGCATCATCCAGTTGCCCATGGGGTCGACCACGTACAGGTGTTCGGCCAGCGAGTGGCCTTGCGCGGGCGCTAGCCATTTCGAGAGCTGGTCGGCCGGCACGCGCAGCACGGTCGCGCCGTGCAGGCCATTGTTCAGGCGCTCGGGCACGGGAGCGGCGTCGCTCACCAGCCAGACGCGGTCCATGCGATCTTTCTCGCGGCCCAGGCTCTCGCGCAGCTGCCGCGCCAGATAGAGCTGCTGCTCGCACAGCGTGTCGCATGCAGCATCGGCCACCGTCACCAGCAGCCACTGGCCCTTGAGCGTGGCAAGGTCGACGGGTGCGCCGCCGCGGTCGGTGGCGGCGATCTTCGGCAGCTCGCGCTGCGGGTCGATCAGCTCGCCGTAGACGCTGCGCCCTTCGGGCCGGATCACGTAGTACGTGAAGTACGAGGCGATGACGGGCGATGCGCACATCAGCATCACCGCGATCATCTTCCAGCGTCCCATGGCCGTGCGCCGGCCCTCCGCGCCGTCGAGCGCCTGGTTGGGCGACGGCATCGAATGCACCGTCAGGCCCAGCGGCTCGTCAGAAGCGGCCATCGCGTGCGCGGCGCCTTGAGCGGCGGATGGGCGTGATGAATTGGAACCAGACATAGAGGATGACGACGAGGGCCGACAGGCCGAACCACTGGAATGCGTAACCGTAGTGCCTCTCGAGGCCCAGTGCCGGCGCCGGCCAGTCGCGCTGCAGGCCCTCGGAAGCCGGGCCGCCCTGCTGCAGCGACACGTCGGTGCGCAGGGGCAGCCTGGTTTCGGCACGGAAGGCCTCAAGGTCGAGATTCTGCCGGATGGGCGAATACCCTTCGGCGACCGGTGCCGCAGCAGCGGTGGACGCCGGGGCCGAGGCCGCCGCGGCAGGCGCGGAGGCTGCGGGCACGGGCGCTGGCGCGGCGGAGCCCAGTTCCAGCAGGTGGCTCGGCGGCGGCTCGATCAGGCCGGTGACTTCGACGATGCCGGCCGGCGTCTCGACCGCGCCCAGCTTCGTGCGGTCGACGAAATTGCGCTGGATCCAGCCGCGCTGCACCATCACCGTCTGCTCGGTGCCCTCGAGGGCGAAGGGCGTCAGCACGTAGAAGCCGGGCGTGCCGTGCATCTGGCGGTTGTCGAGATACACGGTCTGCGGCGTGAGCCAGAGGCCGCGCAGGCGCACTGCGCGGTGCATCGCGTCGGAGGCCTTGCCGAGGGCAAGGAACTCTGCCTGCGTCAGCGGCGGCTTCAGCTTCTCGGCGTCGATGCTGGCCTGAAGCGCTTCCTTCTGGGCGGCGCGCGAGAGCTGCCAGCGGCCCAGCGAAATGGTGGCCGACACGGTCAGGGCGGCGGCAATGGTCATCACCCAGAAGCGGCCCCGGCGCAGGCGAGGTTCGTCGGGATACAGGGATACGGGAGTCACTGGAGGGGGCGGGGCGTGCGGCCGATAATGCGGGTCATGAAATACTTCGTCGCCCTGGTGTTCGTGGGCATCTTCGCGAGCCTCGCGTTTGCCCTGTACTTCATGCTGAAGGACGGGCGCAACGGGCGCGCCAAGAGCGGCGGCATGGCGCGCGCGCTCACCGTTCGGATCGGCCTCTCGGTGTTTTTGTTCCTCTGCATGCTGCTCGCCTGGAAGTTCGGATACATCCAGCCAACCGGGCTCCCGCTCGGCAAGTAGATGATGCTCGTGCCAGGAGAACCAAGAAAAAGGCGCCTTCCGGCGCCTTTTTTTTGGAATGCCGCGAGGTTCTTCGCTCAAAGCCAATAGACCAGCAGATAGAGGCCGAGCCAGA
The DNA here is from genome assembly GCF_048302515.1 of Variovorax sp. 350MFTsu5.1. Taxonomy (NCBI): domain Bacteria; kingdom Pseudomonadati; phylum Pseudomonadota; class Betaproteobacteria; order Burkholderiales; family Comamonadaceae; genus Variovorax; species Variovorax sp. 350MFTsu5.1. The sequence goes on from NZ_CP157620.1 coordinate 5,679,440, forward strand.
CCACGTCCACGAAGTGCCAGTACCAGGCCGCGCCCTCGAAGCCGAAGTGGCGCTCGGGCGTGAAGTGGCCCTTGCGCAGTCGCAGCGTGATGAACAGCAGCATCAGCATGCCGATGAACACGTGCAGGCCGTGGAAGCCGGTCAGCATGAAGAAGGTCGAGCCGTAGGTGCCGGAGCTGAGCTTGAGGTTCAGTTCGGTGTACAGGTGGTGGTATTCGTAACCCTGCACGCCCAGGAAGATCACGCCCAGCAGCACGGTGAGCCACATGAAGCGGATCGTCTGCGCGCGATGGCCGGCGCGCAGCGCGTGGTGGGCGATGGTGAGCGTCACGCCCGAGCTCAGCAGCAGCGCGGTATTGATCGTGGGCAGCCAGAACGGGCCGACGGTCTGGAAGGGCTCGACGATGCCTGCCGGCGAGGCGGTGGCGCCGGCGGCGACGCTGGGCCACACGGCCTTGAAGTCGGGCCACAGCAGCGCGTTGTCCAGGCTGCCGAGCGACGGCAGCGCGTGAGTGCGTGCCCACCACAGCGCGGTGAAGAACGCGCCGAAGAACATCACTTCCGAGAAGATGAACCAGCTCATGCTCCAGCGGAACGAGAGGTCGATCTTGTGGCCGTACTGGCCGCTCTCGCTCTCGCCGATGGCGGCGCGGAACCAGACGAAGAGCGTGCCGAGCCAGATCACCATGCCGGCCAGCAGGGACCATGCGCCCCACTGGTGGCCGTTGATCCATTGCGCGGCGCCAAGGATCACGAAGAACAAACCGATCGCGGCCGAGACCGGATAGGCCGAGGGGCCCGGCACGAAATAGTAGGGCGTGGTGCCGTGGGTGGTTGAACTCATATCAGCTCCTGGCTCTCTTTCTTCTCTTCTCGGTTCAATGGATTCTGCTTGCCGTGGAAGGCTTCTTTTCCGTCAGGCCCCGGCCGACGCGACCACATGGCGCACCAGCAGCACAAGCGCGACCACGAAGACCACCACCGCCACGAACGCCACCGCGATGATGTGCAGCGGGTTGAGCTTGCGCAGGTCTTCCTGGTAGGCGCTGTTCTTGCGCACGCCGAAGAACGACCAGCCCACCGCCTTCACCGTGTCCCACAGCGAAGCCTTCGGCCGGTTCGAGGGATCGGTCACGAGCGGGGCTCATTCGTGGTGCCGGAAACTGCGGCCACCGGGGCCGCGGGCGTCTTGCCGCCCACCTCGAAGAAGGTGTACGACAGCGTGATGGTCTTCACGTCCTTGGAAATCTTCGGGTCGATCACGAACGCGACCGGCCACTGCTTCTTCTCGCCCGGATCGAGCGTGTACTGGTTGAAGCAGAAGCACTCGAGCTTGTTGAAGTACGGCGCGGCCTGCTGCGGCGCGTAGCTCGGAATGGCCTGCGCGGCCATGCGGCGGTTCTGCACGTTCTGGAACTCATACATCACCGTGTTGAGCTCGCCCGGGTGCACCTGGATGGTCCGCTCCGCGGGCTTGAAGTCCCACAGGCCGCCGCGCACGTTGGAATCGAACTCGACCGTGATGGTGCGGCTCTTGTCGACCTGCGTGTTGTCGGGCACGCGCACGTTCTTGCCGCCGCTCGCACCGCCGGGCACCTCGAGCTCGGACAGCGCGAGGATGTTGATGCCGGTCATCTCGCAGATCGCGCGGTACATCGGCACCAGCGCATAGCCGAAGGCGAACATGCCGCAGGCCACGACGGCCAGCTTGCCGACCATGCGGACGTTGGCGCGGCGGATGCGAGGACCGAGGCTCATGCGCGTGTGCTCCCGTTCGTTGCCTGCTCGAATGCCCGGTTCAGCGGCCGCTGAACCAGACCATGCGGACGATGAAGCCGATGAAGAACACCACGGCGATGGAGGCCAGCGTGAGCCCCATGCGGCGGTTGTTCCTTTTCTGCTCGGGCGTCATCGTGCTGCGTAGACTGACAGTGCGTTCAACCGATCACCTTGGTGGCGGTCGCGTCGAGCTTGGGCGGGTTCTCGAAGGTGTGGAATGGTGCTGGCGACGGCACTTCCCACTCGAGGCCCTCGGCAGCTTCCCACGGCTTCTGGGCAGCCTTTTCGCCCTTGCCGCGCATCGTGGGCAGCACGATGAACAGGAAGAAATACAACTGGGCAAAACCGAAGAAGAAGGCACCGACAGACGCGACGGCGTTGAAGTCGGCGAACTGCATCGGGTAGTCGGCGTAGCGTCGCGGCATGCCGGCCAGGCCCAGGAAGTGCATCGGGAAGAAGGTCACGTTGAACGAGATCAGCGACCACCAGAAGTGCACCTTGCCGCGCGTCTCGTTGTACATCACGCCGGTCCACTTCGGAGCCCAGTAGTAGAAGCCCGAGAACATGGCGAACAGCGAGCCGGCCACCAGCACGTAATGGAAGTGGGCCACCACGTAGTAGGTGTCCTGCAACTGCGTGTCGATGGGTGCGACGGCCAGGATCAGGCCGGTGAAGCCGCCCATGGTGAACACGAAGATGAAGCCCACCGCGAACAGCATGGGCGTCTCGAAGGTCATCGAGCCCTGCCACATCGTCGCGATCCAGTTGAAGATCTTCACGGCCGTGGGCACCGCGATCAGCATGGTCGCGTACATGAAGAACAGCTGGCCGGTCAGCGGCATGCCGGTCGTGAACATGTGGTGAGCCCACACGATGAACGACAGGATGGCGATCGACGAGGTGGCGTAAACCATCGAGGCGTAGCCGAAGAGCTTCTTGCGGGCGAAAGCCGGCACCACCTGGCTGATGATGCCGAAGGCCGGCAGGATCATGATGTAGACCTCGGGGTGGCCGAAGAACCAGAAGATGTGCTGGTACATCACCGGGTCGCCGCCGCCGGCGGGGTTGAAGAAGCTGGTGCCGAAGTGGCGGTCGGTCAGCGTCATCGTGATGGCGCCCGCGAGCACGGGCATCACGGCGATCAGAAGGTAGGCGGTGATGAGCCAGGTCCAGCAGAACATCGGCATCTTCATCAGCGTCATGCCGGGGGCGCGCATGTTGAGGATGGTCACGATGATGTTGATCGAGCCCATGATCGACGAGGCACCCATGATGTGCATCGCGAAGATGCCGGCGTCCATCGAGGGGCCCATCTGCAGCGTGAGCGGCGCGTACAGCGTCCAGCCCGCGGCAGGTGCGCCGCCGGGCATGAAGAAGGAGCCCACCAGCATCAGCGCCGCGGGGATCAGCAGCCAGAAGCTGAAATTGTTCATGCGCGCGAACGCCATGTCGGAGGCGCCCACCTGCAGCGGGATCATCCAGTTCGCGAAGCCCACGAAGGCCGGCATGATCGCGCCGAACACCATGATCAGGCCGTGCATGGTGGTGAACTGGTTGAAGAGCTCCGGGTTCACCAGCTGCAGCCCAGGCTGGAACAGCTCGGCGCGGATCAGCAGCGCGAGCACGCCGCCCACCATCAGCATGGTGAAGCTGAACAGCAGGTACAGCGTGCCGATGTCCTTGTGGTTGGTGGCGAACACCCAGCGGCGCCAGCCGGTGGGCGCGTGGTGGTCGTGATGATCGTCGTGTGCGTGATCGCCGTGGCCTGCTGCGTGACCGTGGGGGTCGAGAACTGCGCTCATTTCGTTGTTCCTTGCAATTTCTTCGTCGCGGGGCGCTCGCGCATCACTTGGCGCGCAGGGCCAGCACTTCGGCCGGCTGCACCAGCTGGCCCGTCTTGTTCGACCAGCTGTTCTTGGTGTACGTGGCCACGGCCGCGAGGTCGGTATCGCTCAGTTGCTTCCAGGAGGGCATTGCACCGTTGTTCTGACCGTTGAGCAGCACCGTCAGCTGGACCTTGTGGTCGGCGTCGGTCACCTTGGCCGAGCCGTCCAGCGGCTTGATCGGGCCGGCGCCCTTGCCGTTGGCCTGGTGGCAGGCCGCGCAGTTGGCGGCATAGACCTTCTCGCCGCGCGCGAGCATGTCGGGCAGGGTCCAGACCTTGGTCGGATCGTCGAGCTTGGCTGCGGCTTCCTTGCGCTTGGCGGCCACCCAGGTCGTGTAGTCGGCGGCCGAGACCACCTTCACGTGGATGGGCATGTAGGCGTGTTCCTTGCCGCACAGTTCCTGGCACTGGCCGTAGTAGTCGCCCACGGTCTCGGCGCGGAACCAGGTGTCGCGAACGAAGCCGGGGATGGCGTCCTGCTTGAGGCCCAGTTGCGGCACGGCGAAGGCGTGGATCACGTCGTTCGCGGTGGTGATGATGCGGACCTTCTTGTTGACCGGCACGACCAGAGGGTTGTCGACCTTGAGCAGGTAGTCGTCGGGCATCTGGCCCCTGGCGCCCGCGTCGGACATGGCGCGCTGCGAGCTGTCGAGCGTGGAAATGAAGGCCAGGCCCTCGCCTTCGCCGTTCAGATAGTCGTAGCCCCACTTCCACTGATAGCCAGTGGTCTTGATCGTGAGGTCGGCGTTGGTGGTGTCCTTCTGGGCCACCAGCACCTTGGTGGCGGGCAGCGCCATGATGATGACGATGAGGAAGGGCACGATGGTCCAGATGACCTCGACCACCACCGATTCATGGAAGTTGGCGGCCTTGTGGCCCACCGACTTGCGGTGCTTCCAGATGGAATAGAACATCACCGCGAACACGCCGACGAAGATGACCGTGCACAGGATCATCATGATCGTGTGGAGCAGATGCTGCTCCTGCGCGATCTTGGTCACGCCGACCGGAAGATTCAACTGGCGCACCGAAGGGCCGCCGGGCAGATCGTTGACTGCGTGCGCCGCGCTGCTGAAAGCCGCGCCGGCCGCCAGCAACAGATTCGCCGGCCTGTACTTATTGCGCCAAATGCTCTTCATCGTGTTCACGTTTCTTCAATTTTTCGACAAACCCAACCGTGCAGCACTGCGCGAGCCCCCTCAGGCGCCACGCAACGCCATTCGAATCTCGCGGGCCAAGGCCGCACGCAACTCCGGGCGTACATAGCGCCCCACCCTGACCGATCGACCCTGCCCCGAGACCTCGATCAGCGAGCGATCGCCGGTCTGGGGTTCGATCCGCACCTGGTGCGGAAGAAATTCCGTGCGCTCGTAGTGCCCGCCGTTTTCGAGCTCCACGACGAGCCGCCCCTCCTGCAATGCGATCTTCTCGCCGTCTGTCGCATGCCGTGCGTAGACCATGAACGCAAACCCGACAGCGGCCAGTTCGAGCCAGGCAAAAGGCAGCACCATGGGCGCACCGTGCAGCCAGAACAGGGTGCCGATGCCGAGAGATACCACGCACAGCGAGGCGTAGAGCCAGCCCAGCTGGCTCGGCGTCACCGAGCAGTTGCGCTTCAGGAACCAGTGGATGCTCTGGCCTGAAACGGTGGCAAATCGAAACACGGAATTCGACACGGGCGAGTTCAGCAAATCGGTGCGTCGACGGTCGCCAAACCCTCTCGTACGAACAGGATCCGACACCCCTCGATCGCGGGACAATACCCGCGAGTTTCACGCAACGGCGGATTGTAGCGGGTAGATACCTGCGCCCGAGTGCCCTGTGGGACGCCTACGGGTCACTACTAGTAGGCAAGAAACGCCCTGTACGACTAGCGTTTCCGGCACACGTTTTCCACACGCGCCCGCCGCGATCGCTCAGGCGCCCGGACGCCCGCGCTGGAGCATCGATCGCATCTCGCGCAACGACACCGCGCTCTCGGCCGCGAGCGACACGCGCGGCACCGGCTTGAACGCGTGGCCGTAGACGACCTCGAAGGTCAGCGCGATGCGCCCGTCGCCGCCCTCGGCCGGCGCGAGTTCGGGCAGCGCCTTCTTCAACGACTGGAGCCAGCCCTTGCCCCGCAGCGCCGGAAAGCGCGCCGGATGCAGGTTGCGGCCCAGCGTGCGCAGCTCGGCCAGCGCCGCCTCGGGCGTGGCCCAGGTCAGCACGATGCGCTCCATGTCCATCACCGGCTCGGCGAAGCCGGCATGCACCAGCATGTCGCCCCAGTCGTGCATGTCGGTGTACTCGTGGCCCGCGGCCGGCCAGCCGAGGCGGGCATGCAGCGCGCGCAGCTCGCGCACGGTGTCGGGGCCGAGGCAGGAGAACATGAGGAAGCCGTCGGTCGCCACCAGCCTGTGCCAGTGCGAGATCAGCGCCTCGGGGTCGGCCGCCATGTGCAGCGACATGTTGGCCCAGAGCAGGTCGACACCGTCTTCGGGCGGCGCCTCGAAGCGCGCCTTGCCGGCCTGCCAGCGCCGCGCGCTCCACCACGGCGCGGCGAGCGCCTGGCCGGTGGCGGCGGCGAGCGCGGGCTCGGGTTCGATCACGTAGGAGGCCGCGTCCTTGTAGCGGCGTGCGACAAGTTCATGGGCCTCGAGGCCGCTGCGCAGCGGCGCCCAGTCGGCCCAGTGGCGAGGCTGGGCCTTGATCCATTGCAGCCGGTCTTCCATTCGGCGGCCGATTTCCTCGTGCAGCCAGGGAGAGGCGCCATCAGCGGGCGCGAGCCGGCGCCAGCGGGCGGCCGCCGTGGCATCGATGGTCGGCGGTCGTCTTGTGGGGTCGGTGGCCATGGGGCCGTGAGTATATTGAGGCGATGTCCAGCCTCCGGGCCATGTGGCCTTTCGCTCCTCTTTCCCCTTTCGCGTCGTTCGGCTCGCTGCTGGCGCGGCTGCCCAGCCAGTGCGCGGTCTGCCGCGCCTGGCCCTCGCGCCCCGTGTGCGACGCCTGCGTGGCCCGCTTCGCACCGCCAGCCGCGCGCTGCGGGGGCTGCGCCCTGCCCGTGCCAGATGGCGTTAGCCGCTGCGGCGAGTGCGTGAAGAACCCGCCGCCGCTGGATGCCTGCCTCGCAGCCTGCACCTACGCCTGGCCCTGGCCGGACGCCATCGCCGCCTTCAAGTTCCGTGGCGAGGCCGGCTGGGCCGGTCCCTTCGCCACGCTCCTGCGCAGCGCGCCCTGGGTGGAGCCCGCGCTGGAAGCCGGCGACATCGTGCTGCCGATGCCGCTTGCGCGCGGCCGATTGCGCGAACGCGGCTTCAACCAGGCGCACGAACTGGCACGCCGACTGGCGCCAACGAAGACCGACGCCACCCTGCTCCTTCGCACACGCGAAACGCCGGCGCAGAGCGGCCTGTCGCGCGCCGAGCGGCTGCGCAACCTGCGCGGCGCCTTCGCCGTCGAACCGCTGCGCGCCCACAAGCTGCGCGGCCGGCGCGTCGTGCTGGTGGACGACGTGATGACCAGCGGCGCATCGATCTTCACCGCCGCAGAGGTGCTGCGGCAGGCCGGCGCGGCCCACGTCACCGCCATCGTGCTCGCCCGGACCGATCCGCCACGCTGAGCCTCGTGCCGCCCCGCCGACAATCGCCGCATGTTCAATATCGTCCTGGTCCACCCCGAAATCCCCCCGAACACCGGCAACGTGATCCGGCTCGCAGCCAACACCGGCTGCAAGCTGCACCTCGTGGAGCCGCTGGGTTTCTCGATGGACGACCGCCTGCTGCGCCGTGCCGGTCTCGACTATCACGAGTACGCCGAGGTCAGGCGCCACGCCGACTGGCAGGCCCTGCTCTCGGCCGAGCAGCCGGCCACCGATCGCATGTTCGCGCTCACCACGCGCGGCTCGCGTCCGGTGCACGACATACGCTTCCAGCCCGGCGACTGGCTGGTGTTCGGCTCGGAAACCAGCGGCCTGCCGTCCGCGCTGCGCGACGGCTTCCCCGAGGCCCAGCGCCTGCGGCTGCCGATGCGCGAGGGCCAGCGCAGCCTGAATCTCTCGAACGCGGTGGCGGTGACGGTGTTCGAAGCCTGGCGGCAAAACGGCTTCGGCTGACCCATCGGCCGCCCCTACGGGCAACAGGGGCGGACACATCCGACCGGCGAGGTGCGCCGTAAGGAAGACATGCCGGCCATCAGCCGACCGGCATTTGCTCCATCCACCACCTTGCTCCAAGGAGTCCCGCCATGAACGCCAAGCCGATTGCCCTCGCCGCCTTCGCCACGCTCGTTTTCGCCAGCGGCGCGCAAGCCTTCCAGGGAGAGCAGAACCCGCTGCCGCCCGCGCCGTTCCAGTCGACGCTGTCGCGCGCGCAAGTGCAGGCCGATGCGCGCCAGCCGCTGCAGATCGGCAACGGCGGTGCCGGCGTGACGCAGGCCAGGAACGGCAATACCGACCGTGACGCAGTGCGCGCCAGCGCCCGCAGCATCACCCGCCAGGGCGCAGCCACCTATGGCGAAGTGACCGACCGCCGGATGTAGAAAGAACGAGAAAGAGAAAAGAAGGCCGCCGCGCCTTCAGCGGTAGCGGCGCACCACCGACTCGGCCACGCAGGCCGGCTTGGCGGCACCCTCGAGCTCGATGGTGGTTTCCCAGGTCATCTGGAAACCATCGTCGGCAATGGGCTCCGCCGTCAGCAGCTTCATGCGCGCCCGCAGGCGCTTGCCCACCGGCACCGGCGACATGAAGCGCACCTTGTTCAGGCCGTAGTTCACGCCCATGCGCGACTCGACCACGTCCAGCGCCGTCTCGTAGAAGCGCGGCAGCAGCGACAGCGTGAGAAAACCGTGCGCGATCGGCCCGCCGAAGGGGCCGGCCTTGGCCCGCTCGATGTCGACGTGGATCCACTGGTGGTCGCCCGTCGCCTCGGCGAACTGGTTGACCTGCTCCTGCGTGATGGCGATCCAGTCGCTCACGGCGACTTCCTGGCCGACGCAGGCGGCGAGATCCGGAAGGGTCTGGAATGTCTTCTTGGTCATGCGGGGCATTCTGGCGTCTGGGGTCGCCGCGCGGCTGTCGGCCTCGCGACAACCGGGATCAGGGTAAACCGGGAGCAGGCAGCACGCCGTTCAGGCGTCGAGCCATTCGCAGATCGGCTGCCACTGCTCCAGGTCGCGCTGCACGCGCCCGGGTGCGATGTCGAACAGCGTGAGCCCGCGCGCGGCCAGTTGCACGTAGTTCTGCGTGTCGCGCAGCTCGCCGATCACCGGCACGCCAAGCCCCGCGATGAACTCGTGGAGCCGGTCGGCCGCCAGCGTGCGGGCGTTCACCCGCATGCCGACGAGGCCGATCTTCGTCTTCTCGGCGCGGCGGTTCTCCAGCAGCCGGTCGAGGAAATCGCGCGTGGCGTAGATGTCGAAGATGCTGGGCTGCAGCGGCACGATCACCCGGTCGGCCAGCGCCAGCACTTCCTTGAAGCGCCAGCCGTGCAGGCCGGCGGGCGTGTCGAGCACCGCGTGCGTGGTGCCGCGCGGCGGGCGCACCACGGTGCTTTCGCCGGTGGCTTCCCAGGTGGAGATCGGCCGGGCCATCGGCGGGCGCAGGCCCAGCCACAGGCGTGAGGATTGCTGGCGGTCCACGTCGCCCAGCATCACGGCATGGCCGCGGCTTGCGAAGTAGCCCGCGACGTTCGTCGCGATCGTCGACTTGCCCACGCCCCCCTTGGGATTGGCGACCAGAACCACCGGCATAAAAGCACTCCTCCAGAACGGCAACAGCGCAAATGGTAGTCGCTGAGCGTTTTTGCCCGGCGAAACGCCTTGCAGCGTGCTCTTGAGATATGTTCGCGGGATGACGACAACAACACCGACGGGAACTCCCGCCGAGGGCACCGAAACCGGCTCCGGCGGCATCTATGTGCTGGCCGCGCACCCCCACTGGCGCGACTCGCGCGTCAACCGCCGCATGCTCGCAGCCGCGCGCGGCGTGCCGGGGGTCGACGTCAACGACCTCTACGGCAGCTACCCCGATTTCGCCATCGACGTCGAGGCCGAGCAGGCCCGGCTCGCCAGGGCCAGCCTGGTGGTGCTGGTGCATCCGATCCAGTGGTACTCGATGCCCGCGCTGCAGAAGCTCTGGCTCGACGACGTGCTCGCCTACGGCTGGGCCTACGGCCCCGGCGGCACCGCCCTGCAGGGCAAGGACCTCTGGCTGGTCGCAACCACCGGCAGCCCCGAGGCCAGCTACCACCCGCAGAACTACCACCGCTATTTCTTCGACGCCTTCCTGCCGCCCTACGAGCAGACCGCCGCGCTGTGCGGCATGCGCTTTTTGCCGCCGATGATCTTCTACGGCGCGCGCAGCGCCGGCGAGGCGGCGGTGAAGGCCCACGTCGACACCTTCGCCCAGCGGCTGGGCAGCTATCCCGACTGGCCGGAGATCGAGGAGATCGACGCCTGCATCGCCTGCCCCGTGCCCGAGAGCGACCGGCCTGCCGACAACGACGAGGTCGGCAAGGTAGTCTCCGACGCATTCCGCGCGGCAATGACCCATGGGCTGGCCACCACCACAGCCTCCACTGGCGGAAACGGGAAGGCGGCCTGAATGGAACACGCACCCGCCTGGCTGACCAACAGCCTGATCTACCTGAGCGCCGCCGTGCTGGTGGTGCCGCTGTCGAAGGCCCTCGGACTGGGCTCGATCATCGGCTACCTCGTGGCCGGCATCGCCATCGGGCCCTGGGGGCTGGGGCTGGTCTCCAGCGTCGAGGACGTGCTGCATTTCGCCGAGTTCGGCGTGGTGCTGATGCTCTTCCTGGTGGGCCTGGAGCTCGAACCCAAGCGCCTGTGGAACCTGCGCCGGCCCATCTTCGGCTGGGGCACGGCGCAGGTGCTGAGCTGCGCGGCCGTGCTGTTCGCGGTCGGCTGCGCCGTGGGCGCCAGCTGGCGCGTGGCGCTGGTGGCGGCGCTGGGCCTGGCGCTCTCTTCCACCGCCATCGCGCTGCAGGTGTTCGGCGAGCGCAACCTGCTGAAGACGCCCAGCGGGCAGGCCGGCTTCTCGATCCTGCTGTTCCAGGACGTGGCGGCCATTCCGATCCTCGCGCTGCTGCCGCTGCTGGCCGGCGCCACCGCGGCAGAGCAGTCGATGACCGGGCTGGAGCGCGCGCTGGAGGCAGCGAAGATCATCGGCGTGATCGGCGGCATCATCCTCGGCGGCCGGCTGCTGCTGCGGCCCATCCTGCGCTGGATCGCGCGCAGCGACACGCCCGAGATCTTCACCGCCGCCGCCCTGCTGCTGGTGGTGGCCATCGCGGCGCTGATGCAGCTGGTGGGCCTGTCGATGGCGCTGGGCGCCTTCCTCGCCGGCGTGCTGCTGGCCGAGAGCGAATACCGGCGCGAACTCGAGACCGACATCGAGCCCTTCAAGGGCCTGCTGCTGGGCCTCTTCTTCATCGCGGTGGGCATGTCGATCAACTTCGGCGTGCTGATCGCGAGCCCGTGGATCATGGCGATGCTGGTGGTCGGCTTCATGGTCGTCAAGCTGGTGGTGATCTACGCGCTCGCCAAGGCCATGGGCATCGCCTACCAGGAGCGGCCGGTGTTCACGCTGCTGCTCGCGCAGGGCGGCGAATTCGCCTTCGTGGTGTTCCAGGCGGCGGGCCCCGACGTGCTGCCGCCCGAGGTCACCTCGCTGCTGATCGGCGCGGTGGCGCTGTCGATGCTGCTGTCGCCGCTTCTGCTGGTGCTGCTCGACCGGTTCGTGCTGCCGCGCTACAGCCGCAACACGGGCACGAAGCTCGAAGAGATCTCGGAGCAGCAGGACGCCAAGGTGCTGATCTGCGGCTTCGGCCGCTACGGCCAGATCGTCGGGCGCATGCTGATGTCGCAGGGCCTGCGCGTGACGGTGCTCGACCACGACGCCGACACCGTCGAAGGCCTGCGGCAGTTCGGCTTCCGCGTGTTCTACGGCGACGCGACGCGGCTCGACCTGCTGCGCACCGCAGGCGCGGGCACGGCCAAGGTGATCGTGGTGGCGGTGGACGACATCGAGCAGTCGCTCGAAATCGTCGACCTCGTGAAGGAGAACTTCCCGCAGGCGCGCATCATCGCGCGGGCGCGCAACGTGACGCACCTGTTCCAGCTGCGCGACCGCGGCGTGACGGAGGTGGAGCGCGAGGTGTTCGAGTCCTCGCTGCGCAGCGCGCGCTCGACGCTGGAGGCGCTGGGCTGGCCGGCGCACGAGGCGCGCGAATCGGCGATGCGCTTCCGCCGCCGCAACATCGAGCTCAGCAACGAGATCTACCCGCACTACAAAGACCGCGCCAAGCTGATCGCCGCCAACAAGGCCGGCCGCCAGCAGTTCGAGGAGCAGATGGCGCGCGAGCGCGAGGAGCGCCAGCGGCGGCTCGGGCGCGACTGGGGCAAGCTCGACGACGAGGAAGTGGCGGCGCCGGAAGCCGAGCCGGAATCGCAGTCCGCGCCCTGAACAGGCGCAGCTAGATCGGCACCGTCAGGTACACGCCCTCGCGCCCCACCAGCGGCGCGCGCGTGGGCATGAAGATCGTGCAGTCGTCGCAGGGCGAGCGGATCTCCTGGCCCGCGTCGGTCGCGATCAGCTCCCCCTTGCTGAAGACTTCGAAGCCCAGCACCGGTCGAGCGAAGGCGAAGCTCTCGGTCTTCACCATGTGCACTTCGAGCAGCCGGAAGCGCCGCGCCGGCGCCTTCCGTTCGGCGCCCGGCGGCGGCTCGACCAGCCCCAGGTGCGCGAGGAAGCGCAGCGTCACGTCGGTCGCCAGTTCGGCCGCCGCCCGGCTGAAATGCTGGCCGCATTCCACGACCACCGCGCCGCCGTCGACGCCCTCCTCGCCATGGCGGCCGTAGGCCGTCACGCCCGTGCCCGGAGCGCCACCCACCGGCATCACCAGGTGCACCAGCGGATTGCCGATGGCCAGCGCCAGCCCGGCGTTGCGCTCGAACTCCGGGTATACCCAGAAGGGCTGCACCGGTGCGCGGGTCGAATGGATGTCGAGCACGTAGTCGGCCGCGTCCAGCACCGGCCGCAGCTCGCGCGCGCGGCGCAGTTCGGGGCTGTCCTCGCTGCCATCGAGCATGGCCTTCGACCAGATGCGGTTGAGGTTGTGCACCAGCTGGCGGTTCTCGTAAGGCAGCGTGATGTCGAAGGCGTTGTAGGCCTCCACATTCGCGAAGCTCACGGTGAGCGAGCCGGTCTTCGGCCGCACGCCGGTGTCCAGCAGGTGCGTGGCGGCGACCATGCCGCAGATCTCGTTGCCGTGGGTCAGCGCGTTGACCAGCACGTGCGGCCCCGGTCGGCCCGACTCGAAGCGGTGCACGTAGTCGATGCCTGTGTTTCCCTGCCGGTAGGCTGAGATGTCGCGCGGCAGCACTTCCAGCGGCGCCGTGTCGGGCGCGAAAGATGGCTCTGTCATGCGGCGCTCACTCGCCGCGGATGCCGGCGCGCTTGACCAGGTCGCCGTAGACCGCGAGGCGCTCCGACATCATGGCGGTGAACTGCGCGGGCGATTGCGCCTCCGGCGGCAGCGAGCCGCGCGACTGCAGCGCCTCGACCATCGAGGGCTGGTCGGCCACCGAGCGCACGGCCTTGTGCAGCGCCTCGACGATCTCGGGTGGCGTCTTCGCGGGCGCGGCCAGGCCGATCCACGAAGTGGTGTTGAGCACCGGATAGCCTAGCTCCGCGAAGGTCGGGATGTCGGGTAGCGCCGCCACGCGCGTGGGCGCGGCCACGGCGAGTGCACGCAGCTTGCCCGACTGGATCAGCGGCAGGAAGGGCGCAAGGTTGTCGAGGCCGAACTGCACTTCGTTCGAGATCAGCGCGGTGACCAGGGGGCCGCCGCCGCGATACGGCACGTGCGTGGCGTTGAGCTGCAGCTGCGACTTCATCAGCTCCACGTTGAGCTGCCCCATGCTGCCCGGGCCGGCGCTGCAGAAGTTGAGCTCGCCGGGGCGCGACTTCACCAGCGCGATGAATTCCTTGAAGTTCTTCGCGGGCACCGCCGGATTGACCAGCAGCACGTTGATCGAGCGCGCGAGCTGGCTGATCGAGGCGAAGTCCTTGATCGGGTCGTAGCCCGGGTTGGGCTGGGTCAGCGGATTGGCCAGGTGCGAGCTCTGCGACGAAGCGACCAGCGTGTAGCCGTCGGGCTTGGCGCGCGCCACCTGCGCGCTGGCGATGGAGCCGCCTGCACCGGCGCGGTTGTCGATGACCACCGGCGTACCCAGCGCCTTCGCCAGCGGATCGGCGTACAGCCGCGCGATCAGGTCCACCGAACCGCCCGCCGGGAACGGCACCACCAGCGTGACCGGCCGCGAGGGCCAGGCCTGCGCGTGCGCCGCCAGAGGCAGCACCGATGCGAGGCCGGCGGCGAGGAGCTCGCGGCGGCGCAGTGCCGCGGCGGTGAAGAGGGATTCCATGGGGCGTCCTGTCGTGCAATAGAAAGTGCGCGCATTGTTGCAAGATGATTTCATTTTTGCAATGACCATTGCAAAATCGGGTGTAACAGCGCTGCGCGTGCAGAATGCCCCCGACCATGAACCTGAACCAACGCATCGCGGGCTACGGCAGGAAGCTCACCCGGAGCGAGCAGCGCCTGATCGACGAACTGCAGACGCGCTACCCGCAGGGCCTCCTCGAATCTGCAACGAGCCTTGCAAAGAAGGTGGGCACCAGCGCCTCGACCGTGGTGCGGCTGCTGGCCAAGCTGGGCTATCCCAGCTACGCCGACGCACAGATCGAGGCGCGCTCGGAGGTGACCGCGCGGCTGTCGTCGCCGGCCACGCGTGCGGACGCCGTCATCGCCGACGACGCCTCGGTGCGCAGCTGCCTGGACAACGCGCTGCTGCACGACCAGCACAACCTGGCCTCGACCTTCGCGGCGCTCGACGTCGCGGCCTTCGAGGGCGCGGTGCGGCTGCTCACGCAGCGCAGGACGCGCGTGCACGTGACCGGCCAGAGGCATGCCGCCGCGCTGGCCGGCCACCTCTCGCTGCACCTGAACATGTGCCTGCCCGACGTTCGCCCGATGAACGGCGGCGGCCCGTTGCTCCTGGAAGACCAGCTGCTGTGGATCGGCGAGAACGACGTGCTGCTGGCCCTCACCTTCAGGCGCCACGGGCTCGCCACCGCGCGCGCGGTCAGGTACTTCAGGGAGAAGGGGGCGAAGGTCATCGTCATCACAGACGGCCCGTCGGTCGCTGCGGCCTCAGCGGCCGACCATGTGATGCTGGTGCGCACGTCGAGCGCGTCGCCCTTCGATTCGTACACGGCGGCGCTGTCGCTGTGCAACGCGCTGGTTACCGCCGTCGTGCAGCGGCGCAAGAAGGAGCTCGGCGCAGCGCTCGAACGTGGCGATGCCCTGTGGGAGCAGCACTGGAACGACACGGCCGCGCCGGCCGGCCGTTCGCACAAGGCGGCTTCAGCCGGCTGACGGCGCGGGAGCGGCCGGCGCGGCATCGAGCCGCAGCAGCCGCATCGCGTTGCCCTTGAGGATGCCGGGCATCACCTCGGGCTTGAAGCCCGCGTTCTCGAAGTCGCGCATCCAGCGGTCCGGCGTGATCAGCGGGTAGTCGCTGCCGAAGAGCACGCGGTCCTTCAGGAGCGTGTTGGCGTACTGAACGAGCTGCTTCGGAAAGTACTTGGGGCTCCAGCCCGACAGGTCGATCCACACGTTGGGCTTGTGCGTGGCCACGCTCAGCGCCTCGTCCTGCCAGGGGAAGCTGGGGTGCGCCATGACGATCTGCATGTCGGGGAAGTCGATGGCCACGTCGTCCAGGTGCATCGGGTTGCTGTACTCCAGCCGCAGGCCGCCGCCGCAGCGCATGCCAGAACCGATGCCGCTGTGGCCGGTGTGGAAGATGGCCGGCAGGCCGTATTCGGCGATGACCTCGTAGATGGGCCAGGCCATGCGGTCGTAGGGGTGGTAGCCCTGCACCGTGGGATGGAACTTGAAGCCCTTCACGCCGTGCTCCTCAATGAGCCGGCGCGCCTCGCGCGCGCCCATCTTTCCCTTGTGCGGATCGACGCTGCCGAAGGCGATCATGATGTCGCTGTTGTTCCTCGCGGCCTCGGCGATCTCCTCGTTCGGGATGCGGCGGCGGCCCATGTTCGATTCGGCGTCGACCATGAACATCACCAGGCCGATCTTCCTTTCGCGGTAGTACGCCACGCTCTCGGCAATGGTGGGCCGGCCGCTGGAGCCGAAGTACTTGTCGGCCGCGCGGTCGTATTCCTCGCCATAGTTGTCGAACGGGTTCCAGCAGCTGACTTCTGCGTGGGTGTGGATGTCGATCGCGATCAGGTTCTGATGGTCCATGCGCTGTCTCCTGTACGGGTAAATCCCTAGTCTCTGGGGGCTTCAAATTCCTTGAATTGATTATTTCCCATAACCATAATTCGACGCAACCCCGGACCCCATCATGACCAATCCAGACCTCCAACTCGACATCCGCGACGAAGTCGCCATCGTCCGCCTGACGCGCGGCTCCAAGCGCAACGCGCTGTCCGACGGACTGATCCTCGCGCTGCGCGACACCTTCGAGAAGCTGCCTTCCACCGTGCGCGCCGCGGTGATCGACGGCGAGGGTCCGCACTTCTGCGCCGGCCTCGACCTGAGCGAGCTGAAGGAGCGCGACGCCGGCCAGGGCATGCAGCACTCGCGCATGTGGCACGCCGCGCTCGACCTGATCCAGCACGGCCCGGTGCCGGTGATCGCCGCGCTGCACGGCGCGGTGGTCGGCGGCGGGCTCGAATTGGCAAGCGCCTGCCACATCCGCGTGGCCGACCGCACCACCTTCTACGCGCTGCCCGAGGGCTCGCGCGGCATCTTCGTGGGCGGCGGCGGCTCGGTGCGCATCCCCAAGCTGATCGGCGTGGCCCGCATGACCGACATGATGATGACCGGCCGCGTCTACAACGCCGAGGACGGCGAGCGCGCCAACTTCGCGCAGTACCTCGTCGACGAGGGCACCGCCTTCGACAAG
Organism: Variovorax sp. 350MFTsu5.1; assembly: GCF_048302515.1. Lineage (NCBI taxonomy): Bacteria > Pseudomonadati > Pseudomonadota > Betaproteobacteria > Burkholderiales > Comamonadaceae > Variovorax > Variovorax sp. 350MFTsu5.1. The sequence goes on from NZ_CP157620.1 coordinate 5,696,094, forward strand.
GCCTTCGAGCTCGCCAGGCGCGTAGCCACCAACGCCCCGCTCACCAACTACGCGCTGATGCACGCGCTGCCGCGCATCGCCGAGCAGTCGGCCGACCATGGCTTCTTCACCGAGGCGCTGATCTCCGGCATCACGCAGGCCGCGCCCGAGGCCAAGCAGCGCGTTCGCGACTTCCTCGAAGGACGCGGCGCGAAAGTGAGCAAGGGATGAGCGCCCCCGCCGTCCGCTACCGCCCGCTGGTCTTCGGCATCACCCGCGCGGTGCTGCGCGACGGCGCGCCGGGCACGCAGTACCTGAGCGCCGAAACGCCGCTCGCCCCCTACCGCGAACGCATGACCGACCGCCTCGCCCACTGGGCAGAGCGCACGCCCGACCGCACCTTCATCGCCCGCCGCGAACGGCTGGCCGACGGCAGCACCGGCGACTGGCTGCGCGTGAGCTACGCGCAGGCGCTGGAGGAAGCACGCGGTATCGGACAGGCACTGCTGGAGCGCGGCCTGAGCGCCGAGCGCCCGGTCGCGATCCTCAGCGAGAACGGCATCGAGCACGCGCTGATGGCGCTGGGCTGCCTCTACGCCGGGGTGCCCTATTGCCCCGTCTCGCCCCCCTACTCGGTGGTGAGCCAGGACTTCGAAAAGCTGCGCCACGTCTTCGACACCCTCACGCCCGGCCTCGTCTTCGCGAGCGACGCGGCGCGCTTCGCCAAGGCCATCGCCGCCGTGGTGCCCACCGGCACAGAGGTCGTGCTGGCCGAGGGCAGCCTCGAGGACCGGCCCGTCACCGCGTTCAGCGCCCTCGCCTCCACGCCGGCCACGAGCGCCATCGACGAGGCGATGCGCGCCACCGGCCCCGACACCATCACCAAGTTCCTCTTCACCTCGGGCTCGACCAAGATGCCCAAGGCCGTGATCAACACGCACCGCATGTGGTGCGCCAACCAGCAGCAGCTGCGCCAGTCGATACCCGCCCTGGGCGACGAGCCGCCCGTGCTGGTCGACTGGCTGCCCTGGAACCACACCTTCGGCGGCAACCACAACGTGGGCATCGTGCTGGACAACGGCGGCACGCTCTACATCGACGACGGCAAGCCCACGCCCGCCGGCATGGCCGAGACGCTGCGCAACCTGCGCGAGATCGCGCCCACCATCTACTTCAACGTGCCCACCGGCTTCGAGGCCATCGCGCAGGCGATGGAAACCGACGAGGTGCTGCGCCGCAACCTGCTGTCGCGCGTGAAGATGTTCTTCTACTCGGGCGCGGCGCTCTCGCAGCCGGTGTGGGACAGCCTGCACCGCACTCAGGAGTCGGAAGTCGGCGAGCGCATCGTGATGGGCACGGGCCTGGGCATGACCGAATCGGGCCCCTTCGCGCTCTACGTGACCGGCCCCGACGTGAAGTCGGGCGACGTGGGCCTGCCTGCGCCGGGCATCGAGCTCAAGCTGATCGAGGTCGACGGCAAGACCGAGGTGCGCTACCGCGGCCCCAACATCACTCCCGGCTACTGGCGCGCGCCCGAGGCCACGGCCGAGGCCTTCGACGAGGAAGGCTTCTTTTCCACTGGCGACGCGGTGAAGTGGATCGACGAGGGCAACATCCATCGCGGCCTGCGCTTCGATGGCCGCATCGCCGAAGACTTCAAGCTCGCCACCGGCACCTTCGTGAGCGTGGGCCCGATGCGCGCGAAGATCATCGCGGCCGGCGCGCCCTACGTGCAGGACGCGGTGCTGACCGGCATCAACCTGAAGGAAGTGGGCGCGCTCATCTTCCCGACGCAGAAGGTGCGCGAGCTCGCCGGCCTGCCGGCCGGCGCCACCATGCGCGAGGTGCTGGAAAGCGCACCCGTGCAGGCGCACTTCCAGCAGGTGGTCGACACGCTGGCCGCCGCCGCCACCGGCAGCGCCAACCGCATCGCGCGGCTGCACCTGATGGCCGAGCCGCCTTCCATCGACAGGGGCGAGGTCACCGACAAGGGCTCCATCAACCAGCGCTCCGTGCTCAAGCACCGCGCCGCGCTGGCCGATGCGATGCACGACGGCAGCCTGCCGTTCACCCTGAAGCCACGCTGAGCCTTTCCACACTTTTTCTGGAGACAAGACAAATGAAGATCGAAGGACAAGCCGCACTGGTCACCGGCGGCGCATCGGGCCTGGGGGAAGCCACCGCGCGCGAGCTCGCGCGGCTGGGCGCGAAGGTCGCGGTGCTCGACCGCAACGGCGAATTGGCCGAGAAGGTCGCAGCCGAGATCGGCGGCATCGCCTGCGCCTGCGACATCACCGACACCGACAGCGTGAACGCCGCGCTCGACAAGGCCGAGGCCGCGCACGGCCCCGCGCGCATCCTGATGAATGTGGCCGGCATCGGCAGCGCCAAGCGCATCGTCGGCAAGGACGGCAGCCCCGCGCCGCTGGAAGACTTCGTGCGCGTGGTCAACATCAACCTGATCGGCGGCTACAACATGGCGCGCCTGTTCGCCGCGCGCTGCGCGAAGCTCGCGGCCCTGGACAACGGCGAGAAGGGTGTGATGCTCTTCACCGCCTCGGTCGCCGCCTTCGACGGGCAGGTGGGCCAGCAGGCCTACAGCGCCTCCAAGGGCGGGCTGGTCGGCATGACGCTGCCGATGGCGCGCGACCTCGCGCAGCACGCCATCCGCGTGTGCACGGTGGCGCCGGGCATCTTCGCCACGCCGCTGCTGCTGGAGCTGCCCGAGCCGGTGCAGCAGTCGCTGGCTGCCTCCATCCCCTTCCCGCCGCGTCTGGGCAAGCCCTCGGAGTTCGCCGAGCTGGCCTGCCACATCGTCACCAACGGCCACCTCAACGGCGAGGTGATCCGCATCGACGGCGCGCTGCGCATGGCGCCGCGCTGAGGCCCTTCCTTCTTTTTCGCGTTCGTTCCGCCCGCTTCACAACGTACCCAGGAGACACCGATGACCTTCAAGAAGACCACCCTCGCCGCCATGCTGGCGCTCATGGCCATGGGCCTCGCCCATGCCGACATCACCGTGGGCGTGGTGCAGCCGCTCACCGGCCCGGCCTCGGGCCTGGGCATTCCGGTGAAGAACGGCATCGCCATCTGGCCGAAGACCATCGCGGGCGAGACGCTCAAGGTGGTGGTGCTCGACGACGCCACCGACCCGACCACCGGCGTGAAGGACGCGCAGCGCCTGGTCACCGAGGACAAGGCAGACATCATCATCGGCTCCAGCGCCACGCCCGTCGCCATCCCGATGGCCGACGTCACGGCCGAGTCGGGCACGCCGCAGCTGTCGACCGCGCCGGCCGGCCTGCCGCCGGGCAAGGACAAGTGGTTCTTCCGCCTGCCTCAGTCGAACGACGTGATGGCCTACGCGGTGGTCGCGCACATGAAGAAGCAGAACGTGAAGACGGTCGGCTTCCTCGGCTACACCGACGCCTACGGCGAACTGTGGCTCAAGGCGCTGACGGCCGAGGCCGCCAAGAACGGCATCAAGATCGTCGCCACCGAGCGCTTCGCGCGCGCCGACACCAGCGTGACCGGCCAGGTGCTCAAGCTCACCTCGGCCAATCCCGACGCGATCCTGATCGTGGCTTCGGGCAGCGGCGCCGGCATGCCGCAGAAGGCGGTGATGGAGCGCGGCTACAAGGGCAAGGTCTACCAGACGCACGCCGCCGCCACGCAGGACCTGATGCGCACCGCGGGCAAGGACGCCGAGGGGACCTTCGTGGTCTCGGGCCCCGCCACCGTGGCCGAGCAGCTGCCCGACAGCCATCCCTCGAAGGCCGCCGCCGTCGCCTTCGTGCAGGGCTACGAGAAGGCCTACGGCCCCGGCTCGCGCAACCAGTTCGCCGGCCACGCGGCCGACGCGCTCACGGTGCTCGAGAAGGCCGTGCCGGTCGCGCTCAAGAAGGCCAAGCCCGGCACGCCCGAGTTCCGCGCCGCGCTGCGCGACGCGCTCGAGGGCATGGGCCGCACGGTGCTCGCGCACGGCGTGCTGAACTGGACGGCGCAGGACCACTGGGGCTACACGACCGAGACCGGCGTGATGCTCAAGGTGGTGAACGGCGCGTTCAAGGTCGAGCAGTAATCCCCTTCTTCAGCCGCATCGAACACACGCCATGGATCTCTCGATCGCCAGCATCCTGACGCTGGACGGCCTCACCAATGGCGCGATCTATGCCCTGCTGGGCATGGGCATCGTGCTCGTCTTCACGGTGACCCGCGTCATCTTCATTCCGCAGGGCGAATTCGTGGCGTACGGCGCGCTGACGCTGGCGATCTTCCAGACCGGCAAGACGCCGGGCACGGTGTGGCTGCTGCTCATCCTGGCCGGCGTCGCGGCGCTGATGGACCTGGTCACCACCTGGCGCCACAACGGCAGCGCGGCGGCCGGGCTGAAGGCTGCCTTGCGCACGCTCGCGGCACCCGCCGTCATCTGCGCGATCTCGGCCTGGGCCGGCCCGCGCAACCTGCCGATCGGCGTGCAGGCGCTGCTCACGGTGTTCATCGTCACGGCGTTCGGGCCACTGGTTTACCGCGTGGCCTACCAGTCGCTGGCGGGTGCGAGCTCGCTGGTGCTGCTGATCGTCTCGGTGGGCGTGCACTTCGCGATGACCGGGCTGGGCCTGCTCTTCTTCGGCGCGGAGGGTTTCCGCAACCCGCCGTTCTGGGACGAGCGCATGGCGCTCGGGCCTCTCAACGTGAGCGGGCAGGCGCTCATCATCTTCGGCATGTCGGCCGCGCTGATCGTGCTGCTGTACCTGTTCTTCGAGCGCAGCCTGTACGGCAAGGCGCTGCGCGCCACCGCCGTGAACCGGCTGGGCGCTCGGCTCATGGGCATCTCCACCCAGGCGGCCGGGCAGCTCACCTTCGCGATGGCGGCGCTGATCGGCGCGCTCTCGGGCCTGCTGATCGGTCCGACCACCACGGTGTTCTACGACTCGGGCTTCCTCATCGGCCTGAAAGGCTTCGTGGCCGGCGTGATCGCAGGCCTGGCGAGCTACCCCGGCGCGCTCGTCGGCGCGCTGGCCGTGGGCGTGATCGAGTCCTTCGGCTCCTTCTGGGCCAGTTCGTTCAAGGAAGTGATCGTGTTCACCATCATCCTGCCGGTGCTGCTGTGGCGCTCGCTGAAAAGCGGCCATTCGGACGAGGAACATTGACATGGAAGCACTCCTGAATCCCTCGACGGCCCATGCGCCCGACAAGAGCGCGCTGCGCACCTGGGGCCCGCTCGCGCTGGTGCTGGTGCTCATCGCGCTGCCGCTGCTGCCGCTGCCCGACTTCTGGATCATCCAGCTCAACTACGTCGGCATCTACACGCTGCCGGTGCTGGGCCTGGTGCTGCTCACCGGCGTGGGGGGCCTCACCTCCTTCGGGCAGGCGGCCTTCGTGGGCATCGGCGCGTACACCACCGCCTACCTCACGGTGAACACCGGCCTGTCGCCATGGGTCACGCTCTTCATCGGCATGGCGCTCACGGGCATCAGCGCGGCGATCATCGGCGCGATCACGCTGCGCATGTCGGGGCACTACCTGCCGCTGGCCACCATCGCGTGGGCGCTGTCGCTCTACTACCTCATGGGCAACCTGGAGGCGCTGGGCAAGTACGACGGCATCCTCGGCGTGAAGGGCCTCACGGTGTTCGGCTTCGAGATCGGCCAGCAGCGCATGTTCTATGCGGTGGTGTGGATCTTCGCGCTGCTCGCGGCCTTCGCGGTGATCCGCCTGCTCGACTCGCGAAGCGGCCGCGCCATCCGCGCGCTGGCCGGCGGCTCGCAGATGGCCGAGGCCATGGGCGTGAACACGCTGCGCTTCAAGATCGGCATCTTCGTACTCGCCGCCCTCTTCGCATCGGTCTCGGGCTGGCTCTTCGCGCACTTCCAGCGCACGGTGAACCCGTCGCCCTTCGGGCTGAAGATGGGCATCGAGTACCTGTTCATGGCAGTGCTCGGCGGCGCGGCCCATGTGTGGGGCGCGATTGCCGGCGCGGGCGTGGTCAAGCAGCTCGAAGACCAGCTGCAGGTGCTGCTGCCCAAGCTGATCGGCACGGCCGGCAGCTACGAGCTGATCGTCTTCGGCATCATGATCGTGCTGGTGCTCAAGTACCTGCCCGACGGGCTCTGGGCCTTCGTCGACCGCCGCCTGCCGCGCCCGCGCCGCGCGGTCGACTGGCGCGATGCCGGCGACCTGCCCGCGCGCGCCAGGCCGGCAGCCGGCGAGGTGGTGCTCGACGTGCGCGCCATCCGCAAGACCTTCGGCGGACTGGTGGCGGTGAACGACATCAGCTTCCAGACGCGCGCGGGCCAGATCGTCGGCCTGATCGGGCCGAACGGCGCGGGCAAGTCGACCACCTTCAACCTGATCACCGGCGTGCTCGGGCTCTCGGGCGGCGCGGTGAGCTTCCGCGGCGAGGCCATCGGCGGGCTGGGCGCGCGGCAGATCGCGCAGCGCGGCGTGTCGCGCACCTTCCAGCACGTGAAGATGGTGGCCGACATGACGGTGCTGGAGAACGTGGCGCTGGGCGCGCACCTGCGCGGGCGCAAGGGCGCCGTCGCCGCCATGCTGCGCATCGACCGCGCAGAAGAGCGCGCGCTGTTCCGCGAGGCCGAGCGCCAGCTGCAGCGCGTGGGCATGGGCGACTACCTGCACGAGCTCGCGGGCAACCTCGCGATGGGCCAGCAGCGCCTGCTGGAAATCGCGCGCGCCCTGTGCGCCGACCCCGCCCTGCTGCTGCTCGACGAACCCGCCGCCGGCCTGCGGCACAAGGAGAAGGAAGCGCTGGGCAAGGTGCTGCGCCAGCTGCGCGGCGAGGGCATGAGCATCCTGCTGGTCGAGCACGACATGGGACTGGTGATGGACATCTGCGATCACATCGTGGTGATGGAATTCGGCACGCACCTGATGGAGGGCACGCCCGCCGAGGTGCAGGCGAGCGACAAGGTGCGCGCTGCGTATCTGGGAACGGAGCACTGACATGACATCTCCATTGCTCCGCATCCGCGGCCTGCACGCCGGCTACGGCCGCGCCGAGGTGCTGCACGGCATCGACCTGCAGGCCGGCCAGGGCAGCGTGGTCACGGTGATCGGCCCGAACGGCGCGGGCAAGTCCACGCTGCTGAATTCGCTGATGGGCGTGCTGCCCTCCAAAGGCACCATCGAGTTCAAGGGTCAGCCGGTCAACGGGCTGTCGCTGGAGGAGCGCGTGATGCTCGGCATTGCGCTCGTGCCCGAGAAGCGCGAACTGTTCGGCACCATGCCGGTGGAAGACAACCTCGTGCTCGGCGCCTTCCGCCAGGTGCGGCTGCGCAACCGCCAGTGGCGCGACCGCATCGACGAGGTCTACACGCTGTTCCCGCGCCTGAAGGAGCGCCGCGCGCAGCTGGCCGGCACGCTCTCGGGCGGCGAGCGGCAGATGCTGGCAGTGGGCCGCGCGCTGATGTCGCGCCCCACGCTTCTGATGCTCGACGAGCCCAGCCTCGGGCTCGCGCCGCTGGTGGTGCAGGAGATCTTCCGCACCGTAAAGGCCCTGCGCGCCACCGGCGTGACCATCCTGCTGGTGGAGCAGAACGCGCGCGCCGCGCTCGAGGTGGCGGACCACGGCTACGTGCTCGAGATGGGCAGCGTAAGCCTCGAAGGCGAGGCGAAGAAGCTGGCCGTCGACTCGCGCGTGATCGACACCTACCTGGGCGCCGCGAAAAAGGCCGCCTGAGCCGACGACAACGCCGTGCCCGCGCGGCAGCAAGGAGACGACCGCATGAAGAAGCCACCACGCCGCTTCCACCCTGCCCTGTGCGCGACCGCGCTCGGCGCCGCCGCGCTGCTCGCGGCCTGCGCGAGCTGGTCCACCGCGCCTCCGGCGCCTCATGCGCCGCTGGCCGCCGCGCGCCCCGGCACGCTGCAGGCCTGCACCGACCTCGCGGCCCGCGCGGTGCTGCCCGGCACCATCTACACATCGGCCACCGAGGTGGCGGCCGGCACCGTCACGGTCGGCGGCGTCCCGATGGCTGCGCCTGCGCACTGCCTCGTGCAGGGCCGCATGAACGAGCGCACCAGCCCCGTCGATGGCCAGCGCTATGCCATCGGCTTCGAGATGCGGCTGCCGGTCGCCTGGAATGGCCGCTTCTTCTACCAGGCCAACGGCGGGCTCGACGGTGTAGTGGTGCCCGCGCTTGGCGGCATCGGCGGCGGCGGGCCGCGCAGCAGCGCGCTGCAGATGGGCTTCGCGGTCATCAGCTCCGACGCCGGCCATGCGGGCTCGATGGGCCCGCGCTTCGGACTCGACCCGCAGGCGCGGCTCGACTACGGCTACAACGCCGTAGCGCAGCTCACGCCGATGGCCAAGAACCTGATCGCCAAGGCCTACGGACGCGGGCCCGACCGCTCGTACATCGGCGGCTGCTCCAACGGCGGCCGGCATGCGATGGTGGCGGCCGTGCGCTCGGCCGGCCAGTACGACGGCGTGCTCGCGGGCGACCCCGGCTTCAACCTGCCGAAGGCGGCGGTGGCGCAGCTCTACGGCGCGCAGCAGTACGCGGCGGTGGCCAGCGCGAAGACGCCCGCGGGCCAGCCCGACCTGCAGAGCGCCTTCACGCCTGCCGAGCTGAAGCTGGTGGCCGACAAGGTGCTGCAGCGCTGCGATGCACTCGACGGCATTGCCGACGGCATCGTGTCGGACGTCAACGCCTGCCGCACGCGCTTCGACATCCAGCGCGACGTGCCGACCTGCGCCGCCGGCACGCGCGACGCCATGTGCCTGAGCGCGCCGCAGAAGAACGCGCTCGCCAACGTGTTCAAGGGCGCGCGCAACAGCGCGGGCCAGCCGATCTACAGCGGCTTTCCGTTCGACGCGGGCGTGAGCGGCGCCAACTGGCGCGAATGGAAATTCGCGAGCCCGCCGACGCGCGACGCAGGCGCGGTCGGCTTCATCTTCAGCACGCCGCCGCTGGCCGACCGGCCGCAGGGCCTGCCCTTCGCGCTGGGCTTCGACATGGACCGCGACGCGCCGCGCATCGCCGCCACCGACGGCGTGTTCCGCGAGTCGGCGCTGTCGTTCATGACGCCGCCCGACGCGGCCAACCTGGGCGCGCTGCGCGAGCGCGGCGGCCGCATGATCGTCTACCACGGCACCAGCGACCCGGTGTTCTCGTCCGACGACACCCAAGCTTGGTACGAGCGCGTGCGCGCCGCGAACGGCGGCGATGCCTCCTCGTTCGCGCGCTACTTCCCGGTGCCCGGCATGAACCACTGCGCGGGCGGTCCGGCCACCGACCAGTTCGACATGCTCAGCGCGCTGGTCGACTGGGTCGAGCAGGGCAAGGCGCCCGCATCCGTTACCGCCTCGGCACGCGGCGCGGGCACGCCGGTGCCGAATGCCGAAGTGCCTGCCGGCTGGGCCGCGCAACGCACGCGGCCGCTGTGCCCCTATCCGCAGGTCGCCACCTACACAGGCGGCGACGCCGAGCGCGCAGGCAGCTTCGCTTGCAAGCTGCCCACGCCCTGATATCTAGCCAGTTACCGAGCCTCCGATGGATTACCAGCCCCGCCCCGATGACGTCCGCTTCCTGCTGAACGCGGTGCTCGATGCGCCCGCGCGCCTTGCCGCGCTCGCGCCCTTTGCCGAAGTCGACGAGGCGCTGCACTCGCAGGTGCTCGAGGAGGCCGGGCGCTTCGTCGGCGAAGTGGTCGCGCCGATCAACCGGGCCGGCGATGAAACGGGCTGCAGTTTTTCCAATGGCGAAGTCACCTCGCCGCCTGGCTTTCGCGAGGCGTACCAGGCCTTCGTCGACGGCGGCTGGCCCGCGCTCTCGGCCGCGCCGGAAGACGGCGGCCAGGGCCTGCCGGCGGTGCTCGAAGCGGTGCTCTACGAGTGGCTGGCCGCCGCCAACCACGGCCTCACGATGGCGCCCGGTCTGCTGCACGGCGCGTACGCCTGCCTCAAGCACCACGGCAGCGACGAGCTGAAGCAGCGCTACCTGCAGAAGATCGCCACCGGCGAATGGCTCGCCACCATGTGCCTCACCGAGGCGCACGCGGGCAGCGACCTGGGACAGGTGCGCACGCGCGCCGTGCCGCAGGCCGACGGAAGCCTGCGGGTGAGCGGCAGCAAGATCTTCATCTCCGGCGGCGAGCACGACCTGACGCCGAACATCGTCCACCTTGTGCTGTGCCGCCTGCCCGATGCGCCGGCCGGCCCCAAGGGCCTGTCGCTGGCGCTGGTACCCAGGCTGCTGCCCGACGGCACGCGCAACGCGGTGCACTGCGAGCGCATCGAGGAAAAGATGGGCCTGCACGGCAGCCCCACCTGCAGCATGCGCTTCGACGACGCCACCGGCTGGCTGGTCGGCGAGCCCGGCCGTGGGCTGGCCGCCATGTTCGTGATGATGAATTCGGCGCGCCTGCACGTGGCCCTGCAGGGCATCGGCCTGCTCGACGCGGCCTGGCAGAAAGCCGACGCCTACGCGGCGGAGCGCCGCCAGATGCGCGCGCCGGGCCCGGTGCCCGCGAGCCGCGGCGGCGAGAGTGCCGACCTGATCGCCGAGCACCCGGCGGTGCGCCGCATCCTCGACACGCAGCGCGCCTGGATCGACGGGGCGCGCACCATCGCCTACCGCAGCGCGCTGATGCTCGACGTGGCCGCGCACGACGCCGACCCCAAGGCCCGCGAGCGCGCGCAGCGCTGGTGCTCGCTGGTCACGCCGGTGCTCAAGACCGCGTGCACGCACCAGGCCTTCCACGGCGCGAGCGAATGCCTGCAGGTGTTCGGCGGCCACGGCTACGTGCGCGAATGGGGCATCGAGCAGATCGTGCGCGACTCGCGCGTGACGATGATCTACGAGGGCACCAACGAGATCCAGGCCATCGACCTGCTCGTGCGCAAGGTGCTGCCCGACGGCGGCGCCGCCATGTCGGCCGTGCTGCTGGAGCTGCGCGACACGCTGGACGCCTCCCGCGAGGCCGATGCCGACGTGCAGCGCCGGCTGGCGCAGCTGCGCTACCTGGGCACCACCGTGGCCATGGCTGCGCATGCCGACCCGGCGCTGCCGTACGAGGTGGCCGACGACTACCTGCGCTCGACCATGCTCGCGATGCTGGCGTGGGCCTGGGCACGCATCGAGACGGCCTCGCCCGGCGACGCGGAGAAGGCGCGCGTGGCGGCCGCCTTCAGGCGCTGGGTGCTGCCTGAATTCGAGATGCGGATGGGCATCGTCAAGAAGGCCTGCGAAACAGTGGCGCTGACCCATGCGGCCGCGCCCGGTGGCGGTGTCTCCAACTAGCCACTCCGGGCGTTCGCGGGCGTCCGGGCGGGGTTACGCTCGGGCCATGGCCTCCACCCCGAAATCCGCTCCCGCCAAAGGCGAGCAGGCCGCGGCGCCGCAAGGCAAGCCGGACCGGCTCGATGCGCGCATGCTCGAAACCCTGGTCGGCTACAACGCCCGCCGAGCCTGGCTGATCGTCAGCGCCTTCTTCGCGGAGCGCATGGCGCCCTACGGGCTCAAGCAGATCGATTTCTCGGTACTGTCGCTGCTGGCGCACAACCCCGGCGCCACTTCGCGGCAGCTGTGCAACGCGCTGGACATCCTGCCGCCGAACCTCGTGAGCCTGGTGGCGACGCTCGACAGCCGGGGATTGATAGAACGCCGCCCTCATCCGCATGACGGCCGCGCGGTCGGGCTGCATCTCACGGCGGCCGGAGAGGCGCTGATCCGCGAGGCGGAGCAGACCGTGATCCAGCTGGAAGCCGATGCCAGCGCCAAGCTCACGGCGCGGGAGCGCGAGACGCTGATACGGCTGCTGCAGAAGATCTATCTGTAGCAGCGGTCGCGGGCTTCACAGGCCCCGCTCGACCATGTCGATCAGCTGCTGGCCCAGCTTGTAGGCCGCTTCGGGCGGGATCTCGCGCAGCGGCCCGTCGATGATGAGCAGCGCCAGCCCGTGCACCGCGCTCCACGCGCAGTACTCGGCGTTCGGGCGCCGCGCCGCATCGAGCACGCCGGCATCCACCAGCCGGTCGATGGCCTTGCCCAGCAACTGGAACGGATCGAGCCCGCTCTCGCCGGCCTTGCCTGGGCCGAGTTCGCCGCGGCCCTCGTCGGAGATCACGAAGGCCGTGCGGAACAGGCCCGGCTCGGCCTGGGCGAAGCGCAGGTAGGCGGTGCCGATGGCGCGCACCTGCCCGCGCGCGAAGTCGGCGGGGGGCTGGTCGCAGGGCTGGGCCGCCAGTTCTTTTTCCATCGCCTGCGCCGCCGCGGCCAGCGCTGCCTCGCGCACCGCGAGCAGCAGTTCCTGCCGGCTTTCGAAGTGCCGGTAGGCCGCGTTGGGCACCACGCCGACGCGCCGGGTGGCCTCGCGCAACACGACCGCGTCGGGACCGCCGTCGCGGGCCAGTTCGATGCCTGCTTCCAGCAGCGCCCGGCGCAGATCGCCGTGGCGATACGTGCTGCGGGCGGGCGGCAGGCTCTCGGGGACGTTGTTGAGCTTCATCGCTTCTCCATGTGGACACTGTCCATTATCTCTGCTATTCTTTGTGGACGGTGTACACAAAGTAATCCGATTGTTTGCGGCCCGAGACACCGGGGGCCTCCGAGTCACCTCTTCAGTCCAAAGGAATCGTCATGAAAGTCCAGTCGTATCTCTCATTCGAAGGCCGCTGCGACGAAGCGCTCGGCTTCTACAGGAAGGCGCTCGGCGCCGAAGTCACCCAGCTCATGCGCTACAAGGAAGCACCCGCGGGCGACCCTTCGGAGAATGCCGAAGCCGGCTGCGCCGGCGGCACGCCCGATGCCGAGAAAGTGATGCACGCAGTGTTCCGCATCGGCGAGACCGAGCTGATGGCCTCCGACGGCCGCTGCTCGGGCCAGCCGAAGTTCGAGGGCGTGATGCTCGCCCTCACCGCCAGCACCGACGCCGAAGCCGTCAAGTGGTTCGACGCGCTGGCCGAAGGCGGACAGATCATGCAGCCGCTGATCCCGACCTTCTTCACCTCCAAGTTCGGCATGCTGACCGACCGCTTCGGCGTGGGCTGGCTGCTGGTCGTCGCACAGCCTGCCTGATCGCACCCGCCCGCGCCGCCAATCTCCCGGAAGCCCCGCCATGCTCAAGAAAATCGCCCTCGTCATCGTGCTCGCGATCGCCGCGATGCTGATCTTCGCGGCCACCCGGCCCGACACTTTCCGCGTCGAGCGCACCGCGCGCATCGAGGCGCCGGCCGAGAAGATCTTTCCGCTGATCGACGACTTCCACCGCTGGGGCGCCTGGTCGCCCTACGAGAAGCTCGACCCCGCCATGAAGCGCAGCTTCGGCGGCAGCGCGAGCGGCAAGGGCGCGACCTATGCCTGGGAAGGCAACGACAAGGCCGGCGCGGGCCGCATGGAGATCGTCGAGTCGGCGCCTTCGTCGAAGGTCGCGATCAAGCTCGACTTCATCAAGCCCTTCGAAGGCCACAACACGGCCGAATTCACGCTGCAGCCCCAGGGCAATGCGACGCAGGTCACCTGGGCCATGTACGGCCCGAGCCCCTACGTCGCCAAGCTCATGGGCATCTTCTTCAACATGGACCAGATGATCGGCAAGGACTTCGAGACGGGCCTTGCCAACCTGAAGGCCGCCACCGAAAAGTAATTCCCGAAAGGAAAAATCATGCCCCACATCCACGCCTACCTCACCTTCGACGGCAACGCAGCCGAGGCCATGCGCTTCTACGAGAAGACGCTGGGCGGCACCATGCAGATGATGATGACCGTCGGCGAAGCGCCCGACACCGAGCAGTTCCCGCCCGAGGCGAAGAAGCGCATCATGCATGCCTCGCTCGCCTACGGCCAGGGCATCCTCATGGCCTCCGACTCCATGCCTGGCCAACCGTACGAAGGCATGAAGGGCTTCGGCGTCGCGCTGACCATCGAGACCGTGGCCGAGGCCCGCCGCGTGTTCGACGCCTTCGCCGAGGGCGGCCATGTCGGCATGCCCTTCGAGAAGACCTTCTGGGTCGAAGGCTTCGGCATGGTGACCGACCGCTTCGGCACTCCGTGGCTCATCAACGGCGGCAAGCCGCTGGTCTGAGCCGCTTCCTGTCCACTCCAAGAAACCCGCTTCCCATGACCAACCAACTCGACAGCCGCAAGCGCTGGCTCGCATTGATGGTGCTGTGCCTCGGCGTACTGATGATCGTGCTCGACACCACCATCGTGAACGTGGCGCTGCCCTCGATCCGTACCGACCTGGGCTTCACCGAGACCTCGCTGGTCTGGGTGGTGAACGCCTACATGCTGACCTTCGGCGGCTTCCTACTGCTGGGCGGCCGGCTGGGCGACCTGTACGGCCACCGTCGCGTGTTCCTCGCGGGCCTGGTGCTTTTCACGCTGGCATCGCTGGCCTGCGGGGTCTCGACCTCGCAGGGCCTGCTGGTGGCGGCGCGCGCGGTGCAGGGCCTGGGCGGCGCGGTGGTGTCGGCCGTGTCGCTCTCGCTCATCATGAATCTCTTCACCGAGCCGGCCGACCGCGCAAAGGCGATGGGCGTGTACGGCTTCGTGTGCGCCGGCGGCGGCAGCATCGGCGTGCTGCTCGGCGGCCTGCTCACCAGCACGCTGAGCTGGCACTGGATCTTCCTGGTCAACCTGCCCATCGGCATCGCGGTGTACGCGCTGTGCGTGGCGCTGCTGCCCAGCGCGCGCGGCCATGCGCACGGCGAGAAGCTCGACGTGGCCGGCGCCATCACCGTCACGCTCTCGCTGATGCTCGCTGTGTACGGCGTGGTCAACGGCAACGAGGCCGGCTGGGGCTCCACCCAGACGCTCGGCCTGCTCGGCGCCGCCGTGGTGCTGCTGGCGATCTTCATCGCCATCGAATCGCGGGTGCAGCATCCGCTGATGCCGCTGGGCCTGTTCAAGCTGCGCAGCGTGTCGGTGGCCAACGTGGTCGGCGTGCTGTGGGCCGCGGCCATGTTCGCGTGGTTCTTCATCTCGGCGCTCTACATGCAGCTGGTGCTGAACTACACGCCAATGCAGATCGGCCTGGCCTTCCTGCCGGCCAACATCATCATGGCGGTGTTCTCGCTGGGCCTCTCGGCGAAGATCGTGATGCGCTTCGGCATCCGCAAGCCGTTGGCCGCCGGGTTGTGGCTCGCGGCCATCGGGCTGGCGCTGTTCGCGCGCGCGCCGGTCAACGGCAGCTTCGTGGTCGACGTGCTGCCCGGCATGATGCTGCTGGGCCTGGGGGCGGGCATGGCCTTCAACCCGGTGCTGCTGGCCGCGATGAGCGAGGTGAGCCCTTCCGATTCCGGCCTGGCCTCGGGCGTGGTCAACACCTCGTTCATGATGGGCGGCGCGCTGGGCCTGGCCGTGCTGGCCAGCGCGGCGGCCGCGCGCACCGCGTCGATGGAGGCCGCCGGCGCGCAGATGCCGCTGGCGCTCACGGGCGGCTACAACCTCGCGTTCCTCGTCGGCGCCGTGTTCGCGGCGGTGGCGGGTCTGCTCGGTGCCTTGCTGCTTCGCTCCGCCATGCCGGGGCAGATGCAGAACAACGAAGAAACAGCGGCACCCCAGGGAACGGCGGCATCGCAATGAGCGGCAACGTGCCATGCAGCCGCCGGTCTTCTTTCTTCAACGGTTCCACAGACTCTTCAGGAGAACAAACATGGCTCGCTATGTAGACGGCTTCATCATCGCCATCCCCACGGCCAACGTCGAGGCCTATCGCAAGCTGGCGCGCAAGGCCGGCAAGGTGTGGATGGAGTACGGCGCGCTCGAATACGTGGAGTGCATCGCCGACGACGTGAAGCCGGGCAAGCTCACTTCATTTCCGCAGAGCGTGAAGCAGAAGCCCGACGAGACCGTCGCTTTCTCGTGGATCGTCTACAAGTCGCGCAAGCACCGCGACACGGTCAACGCGAAGGTGATGGCAGACCCGCGCATCGCCGGGATGGACCCCAAGTCCATGCCCTTCGACGGCAAGCGCATGATCTTCGGCGGCTTCAAATCCATCGTCGAGTTCTAGGCTCGCTCCCAGGCTTCGCGCACTTCGTGTCGCTACGCCACCCCCTACCGGGGGCAACACCTGCGGCCCGGCAAAGCCGGTTCCGCGGTGTTCGCGAAAAGGCCTCGCTTCGCCGGCCTCAGGCCAGGAAGCCGTCATAGACGAGCTTGAGGCCGGTCAGAAACATCCCGAGATAGACGAAGCGATAGAACCACGTCGCATCGATGCGCCGCGCGATGCGGATGCCGACCCACACGCCGAAGGGCGCGATCGGCATCAGCACCAGCGAGGTGGCCAGCGTGCGGAAGTCGAGCAGGCCGAGCCACGCGTAGGGAATCCACTTGCTGAGATTCACCACGAAGAAGAAGTAGGCCATGGTGGCCGTGAAGATCACCGGCGAGAGCCGCAGCGGAATCACGTAGGCGTTGATCGGCGGCCCGCCCGCGTGGGCGATGAAGCTGGTGAAGCCCGATACCGTGGTCAGCACCGCGCCGACGCCGCGCGAGGGCAGCGGATCGTCGGGCTTCGGCGGAAACAGCAGGCGCTGCGCCAGAAAGAGCAGCGTGAACACGCCGACGATGCCCGCCACAGTGTGTGCCGAGAGCATGCGAAACAGCAGCGTGCCGATCACCGTGCCCAGCAGCCCGAAGGGAATCAGGAACTTCAGCAGCGAGCGGTCGAAGTCGCGCCGGAACGCGGCAAGGCCCAGCACGTCCATCAGCAGCAACAGCGGCATCAGGATCGCCGCCGCCTGCGGCACGGTGACGGCCAGCGCCATCATCGGCACCGCCAGCGAGCCGAAGCCCGCGCCGAAGCCGCTCTTGCTGATGCCGAGCAGGAGCACGGCGGGAATGGCGACCGCGTAGAAGTACGGGTCGGTGATCAGGGGAAAAGCCATGGAGGGAGGAAGCAGCCGCACAAGCCCCGCCATCGCGGCGGGCCTGCCGAGCGTAGCAGGACGGTGCCGGCCGCGCCCGCCAGGGGACTACTCCGTCCGCTGCAGAACAGCCGCTATCCCTGCTTCAGCGGATTGAGCACGAAGTCGAAGTCGAGCCGCCAGCGGCCGTTGTCCTGCTTCGTCCAAGGCGCGACCAGCGACTGGCGCACCGCGAACACGGCATCCGAGTCGAGGTACTCATCGCCCTCGCGGAACACGTGCGTGATGAGCCGCTCGTAGCCCGGCGCCTCGATCTTGAAATGCAGGTGCGCGGGCCGCCACGGATGGCGCTTCGTCGCGCGCAGCAGGTCGCCCACCGGCCCGTCGACCGGGATCGGGTACGCCACCGCCACCACGCTGCGGAAGTGCAGCGAGCCGTCGGGCCCCGTGCGCAGCGTGCCCCGGTTCTCCGCGTGGTCGAGTCCCGCGTGCTGCACGTCGTAGTGCCCGCCCGCATCGGCCTGCCAAACATCGACGACCGCATTCGCCACCGGCTCGCCGCCGAGACCGCGCACCGTGGCGAACACGTCGCAGGGCTCGCCCTCGGCGCCGTTGGCCACGTCGTCGCCATGCTCGTACTCGGGCGCGCCATCGAAATAGAAGGGGCCGAACACGGTGGCCTCCGTGCAGCCGGCCGGCTTGTCGTTGTTCATCGCGATGGTGAGCATCGAGAGCCCCAGCACGTCCGACAGCAGGATGAACTCCTGCCGCTTGTCGTCGCACTTCCGGCCCGTGGCCGTGAGGTACTGGATGCCCTGGAACCACTCGTCCTCGGTGAGCTTCACCTCGCGCGCGAAGGCGTGCAGGTGCTGCACCAGGCTGGTCAAGATCTCGCGCAAGCGCGGATCAGGCGTGTCGGCGAAGCGCGCGAGCACGGCCTGCGTGATGTTGTCCTGGTTGAGGTTGCGCATCGTGGCTGTCTCCAAGTTGTCCGGTCGAACTTCGACTTCGCCAGACTGTAGGCCGCTCGCCGCGCCGGTTGAAGCACCCCGGGCGCAAATGATTTTTCCGTGCAGCGGAAAGGTCGTTCGCCCTGTGGCGGCGTTCCGTCTGCGGCTGGCTGGCTATCGGGGAGACGCGCTCACCGCTTCCGGCCGCTGTCACCACAGGCCGGGGAGCAACCTCCAGCGCACGCGACCGGCATAGTCCGCGTACCCGGAAAGCTCTGCCTGCAACAGGCGATCTTCCCAGGAGGTTCGCAGTACCAGCAACGCCGAAGCGAGCGCGGCGGGCAGGAGCGCCCACAGCGAGCCCAGCGCGAGCGCCATGCCGAAGAACAGTGCGAGCGCCGCGGCATACCCCGGATGCCGGATGAACCGGTAAGGCCCCACATCGATCACGCACTGATGGCGCTCCGACTGGATTCGAACGCCGGGCTCGAAGAAAGGATTCACGGCCTGTGCCCAAGCGGTCATTGCGATCCCGGCGAGCAACGCGACGTGCCCCACCACCATGACCCAGGCCGGCACTGGTGACCACTGATAGCGCCCGGCATCGAGCGCCGCGACGGGAAGAATCGCCACCATCGCGGGCAGGATGACCGCAAGCAGCGCCTTGTCCCAGTCTTTCGTCCCCGGCTGGAAGCGACTGCGTGCACGATAGATCATCGGGTTGACTCGCGCGAGCACCAGCGCCGAGACACCGAACCCAAGAAGCAGCACTGCAAGGAACACCCACCCAGGTCGCCAGCCGATGGAGCCTGCGGGCAGGAAGATCAGGACGAGCAAGGCCAGCGGCAGGCCGATCGCATAGGCGATCGCTGCAGGCGGTGAGATCGATGGCGGTTGCCTGGGGGCTTCCATGACTGGTGCTCCTTCCGGGGTCATCCGATCTGGCGCGCTTCTTCGTCATTGCGCTGCCGCGCGCGAGCCGATGACGTGCGTTGCGGGTCTCGATGATGTGGTCATCATGCCGGATCAGGCATGTCAATTTTCTTCAAGACAGGCGTTTCCTGCGCTGCAAGAATGGCTTCATGCGAGAAGACGGACACCGTGAAGAAGCACTCGGGCCTGATGGCCTCCGATCCCGCAACGCGCTGCGGGACGACGCACGCTTCTTCACCTCGGGGTGCATGACAGGCGAGGAACGGGTGGACTGCCTGACCGCAACCTTCAGGAAGCACCGCTATGCCCTGCATGCGCACGAGACTTTCGTGATCGGAGCGATCACCTCGGGCTGTGGCACCTTGTGGCTTCAAGGTACGCGGCATCGCGCCAGCCCGGGAGACCTGACGCTGCTCAACCCGGAAGACGTGCACGACGGGACGCCCCATGACGACACGGGCTACAGCTACCGGGTGACCTACCCTTCCGCGTCGCTCGTTCAGCGCCTGGCGGCCGAGATCACCGGCCATGAAGTCCAGCCGCATTTCCGGTGCCGGGTGATCCGGGACCCCGCCGCGGCCACTCGCCTGGTGGCCGCGCACCTGGCACTGGAGACCTATGGCTGGTCGCTGGGCACGGAGGAAGCGCTGCTGCTGGCCTATGCCTGCTGCCTCGAGCGACACGCCGAGCGCTTCCGCCCCGAGGCCCCGCGAGGCCGGGAGCAGCAGCGAGTGTCCAGGGTCAAGTCGATGCTGGAAGATCAAGCCACGTCGAGCGACGTGTGCCTGGCCGACCTCGCCGGCGAAGTCGGCGTGAGCCGGTTCCACCTGATCCGCATGTTCCGCAATGAAGCGGGGACCACACCGCACGCCTATCTGGTCGGCCGCCGCATCGAGGCGGCAAAGCGCCGCCTGCGCCGGGGAGAAGCGCCGATCGCCGTGGCGTCGGCAACCGGCTTTGCGGACCAGGCCCACCTGACACGCGTCTTCAAGGCCAGGGTCGGCGTGACACCCGGTGCCTACAGGGACGGGGTGTCGAAATGAGGCCGCGCGAAGGCCCCGCCTCATCCGCGGCTCCGCCGGATCGCCGCCCCTCCTCGCTCGCCACAGCCGCCGAAGGCGCAAGGGACATCCTGCCTGCGGTGATGGTCGCGGTTCCGATCGGCCTGCTGCTCGGAGCCCTGTGCAGGTCCAAGGGCATCCACGCCGCGGAGGCCGGATGGATGTCACTGCTCGTCAACGCGGGCGCATCGCAGTTCGCGGCGGTCCAGCTGTGGGCGAACGACGGGCCGAGGCTCGGGCCGATCCTGCTGTCCACCTTGCTGATCAATGTGCGCCACGCGCTGATGAGCCTGACCCTCGTTCCGAAGCTCGCGAAGGCCGGCATGACGCGCCTGCGCATGTGCGTGGCGCTGGCCTTGCTCACCGATCCGACATGGGGATTCGCAGAGCAGCGTGCGCGCGCGGGCCTGCCGGTCACCTGGTCCTACTGGATGGGCCTGGCGCTCGTCTTCACGGCCGCGTGGGCTGGTGCGACCATGGCCGGCGCGTGGCTGGGCGCCTATCTCGGCGATCCCCGGCAGATCGGCGCGGACTTCGCGCTGGCGGCCTTGTTCATCGGCATGACGGCCAGGTTCTGGATGGGGTGGCGGCGCACCGGTTTTGCCATCGCCGCCAGCGGCCTGTCGTCGGCGGCCGTGTTCCACACCCTGGGTGCGCCGTGGCACGTGATGGCCGGCGCCATGGCCGGCATCGCGGTGGCCTACTTCGCGGCGCGGCCGGAGCAAGCACAGGAGCCGCAGCCCGCATGACGTTCCACGCGACAACCCTCGAGGCGATCGCGGCGATGGCCATCGTCACCTATCTCACCCGGGTCGCCGGCATGCTGTTGGTGCGCGGGGATCGGTTCGCCGTCCGCGGCCGCGCGAAAGCAGCCCTGGATGCCATACCGCCCGTCATGTTCGTCACGATCATCGCGCCGACCCTGCTGGTCACCGGCTGGCCGGAAACGCTGGCGGGCCTGCTGGCGGCGGTGGCCTCGGTCCGCCTTCCGCTTCTCGGAACGATCCTGGTGGGCGTCGTTGCTGTGGCCGTGCTGCGTCTTGGCCTCGGCATGGCAGGTGCGCCATGAGTGTCCGCGAGTACGGCAACCACGGCTCGGATCGGCTTCCCGGTTCCTCGATACCCTGGATGCGATGAGCCCGGCCATACATTCCTTCCTGACGTCGAGCGATGCGATCTTCGAAGTGCACGACCACGACGCCGTGGTGAGCTTCGCTGAAGCGCAGCGCCTGCTTCCCTTCGATCCCGATGCGATGGTCAAGAGCCTGGCCTTCCGCCTGCCGGGCGATCGCTACGCGATCGCCGCCATGCGGGCGGCCGAGCGCGCGGACTACAAGAAGATCGCCGATGCACTTGGCGTAAGGAGAGCGGATCTCCACATGGCAACGGACATGGAACTGGCACAGTTCCTCGCGATGGTCCCGGGAGGCGTCGTACCCTTGCCGATCAACGGGGCACGGGTAGTCGTCGATTCGGGAGTGACGGCAATGGAAACGATCTATTGCGGCACGGGGCGGAATGATTCGACTCTGCAGATTCGCAGTGCCGAACTTGTCCGGGTAAGTCGCTGTGCGCTGCACGACCTCGTCAAGCGGTGATCGCCCGCATTTGCCGGACTGAGTCCAGCATTGCCGGTCGCGGCTCTTCGTTTGATCGCCAGAGTCAACGGGTCGGCCGCGTCTGAGCCCAAGAGATTCCTCGCAGCCATCAGGGCGCAGCCGCCGGCAGGCAGCCCCGCAGCTCTTCCTGCACATCGCTGCCTGGCAGGATGCCCCAGCGCACCCGCACACTGCGCGCATCGTCCTCGCCCGCCCAGGGCAGGCGCAGGCTGCCGGAGCAGCTGGCGGTGGCCAGCAGCGGCTCCAGCAGCGCGCCCTCGGAGCGGAACTCCGGCGTGTCGAGGATCAGCACCATGCCGCCCTCGCGCGCCAGCGCATCGGGCGGCAGCCATGGCGAGGTGCGGGGATCGCCGTCGATCAGCAGCTGTACGGCCGGGTCCATGTGCAGCACCACCGCGCCGGTGAACCAGGTGTCGCCCACCATGAGCTTCAGCGGACGGTCGCCGGCGCGCTCATGCCACACGGCCTGAACGGCTTCGGCGATCTGCCCCGATGGCAGGTTGGCGCGGGTGATGTAGCCATGGCGCGCGCTCCAGACGCCATCGACCCAGGCCTGGCCGAACGATCCGGCGATGTGGAGCACGGCGGCCGTCAGGAGCGTGCCGACCCGGCGGCGCCGCGTCCAGCGCTCGGCCTCCAGGCCCGGCACCTTCATCACCGTCCACAGGGCGACCGGCAGGAAGAAGGTGCTGAGCCACGAAGCCACCAGCCGCATGTTGAGCAGCACCGACATCGCCAGCACCAGGCACAGCGGCCCGAAGGTGGCCCAGGCGAGGAAGCGGCGGTCGAAGCCGCCTTGCGGCGTCTTCTCCTGCGCCGTGCCGCGCTCGCGCGTGAACCACGCCCACGCGACGAACAGCAGCATCGGCGACAGGCGAGCGACCTGCACCAGCAGGATGCGAAGCGGCCGCGGGTGCACATGCTTCAGCAGCGGCCCCGACGGATGCACCGAATGCCGCGCATAGCCGATGGTCTGGTCGCCGTGCTGCAACAGCCATGCGAGATGCGGCGCCATGAGCAGCAGCGCCACGCCGCCTGCGCGCAGCAGGTCGCGGCGCACGCGCGCGTCTCGCCACGATCCCTCGCGCAGGATGAAGCCCGCGCCCACCGCGAACTGCACCAGCGCGCTGTACTTGGTGAGCATCGACAGCGCCGCGAACACGCCGAGCCAGAGCCAATCGAAGCGGCCGCCTGCCGAAGGCCTGCGCAGCACGCGCCACAGCATCCACCAGTAGCCCGCCATCGGCAGCAGCTGCACGGTGTTGTGGTTGAAGATGGTGGCGCGCTGCACGTGGTAGGTCACCAGCGAGCCGAGCAGCACCGCGAGCGCCGCCCGCATCGGCGGCATCATGCCCAGCGACCAGCGCCACATGATGTAGAGCGCGCCCACGCCGCAGCCCACGCCGGCGGCATAGGTCAGCCAGGGCTGGCGGCCGGCCAGCAGTACCGGCAGGCCCATCAGCCAGCTCGGCAGCGGCGGGTGTTTGTAGTAGCCCCATTGCATGCTGCCGCCCCAGAAGAGCTCCTCGACGTTGTCCCAGGGCGGCGTCTCGTAGAACGTTGCCATGGGCAGCGTCCACAGCACCACCAGCGCCAGCAACGCGACGACGACCGCGCCATTCAGGGAAAGATGCCGCGCGAACGCGGGCGCCGGACGGGCGCCGGGAGGGATCAGCCAGGAATTCATTGCCTCCCTTTGTAAAGCTGCAGTCCTAACGGCACCTGACCAACCCGCCATCCCCTGCACTCCCCGGCACATAGAATCGCCAGCCTGCCTGCAGGCGTCCGGGCCCCGGTTCAGCCCAGGATCGGCCCGCAAGTCTCGGAGACACACAACCCATGGACCGCTGGACCGAAATCGCCCTGCTCGTGCAGATCGCCGATGCCGGCAGCCTGAGCCGCGCCGCCGAGGCGCTGGGCCTCTCGAACGCCGCCGCCAGCCGCCACCTGAGCGCGCTCGAGGCACGGCTGGGCGCGCGGCTGGTCGAGCGCAACACGCGCCGGCTGTACCTCACCGACACCGGGCGCGAGTTCTGCGGCCGCGCCCGCACCATCCTGGCCGACCTGTCGGACGCCGAATCGGCGGTGAACGCCACCGCGCTCAACCCGACGGGCACGCTGCGCGTCACGGCCTCGCTGTCGTTCTCCATCCACCACATCGCGCCCCTGCTGCGCGAGTACACCGACCGCTACCCGGGCGTGACGGTGCACGTGGAGGCGGCCAACCGCTACTTCGACCTGATCGACAACAACATCGACGTGGCGATCCGCACCCGCGAGTTCGAGCCCGACTCCAACGTCACCATCCGCCGGCTCGGCGAGACGCGGCGCATCCTCGCGGCCTCGCCGCGCTACTTCGCGCAGCACGGCTTTCCGAAGACGCTGGACGAGCTGAAGCGGCACAAGCTGCTGATCTACACCCATGCCAACAACCCGAACGAGCTGCGCTTTCGCCGCGGTAAGGAGACGCACACGGTGTCGGTCACGGGCCTGCTGGAGTCGAACGACGGCCAGGTGCTGCGCGCGGCCGCGCTGGACGGCATGGGCATCCTGGTGCAGCCCACCTACATCGTCTACGACGACATCGTGGCCGGTCGGCTGGTGCCCACGCTGGACGACTGGGACCTGCCGCACCTGACGATCAACCTGGCCTACCCGAGCCGCAAGCACCTGTCGGCCAAGGTGCGCAGCTTCATCGACTTCATGGCAGCCCACTTCCGCAAGATGGACTACGAGCGCAAGTGGACAGGCAGGTTCTAGGCTCGCCCCCAGGCTTCGCGCACTTCGTGTCGCTGCGCCAACCCCCTACCGGGGGCAACACCTGCGGCCCGGCAAAGCCGGTTCCGCGGTGTTCCACGAAAGGGACTGCACCGCAGCCAATGCTTGAAACATGTGCGTAAACGCACATTCCGCGTTTCCGCAGCCCCGCACACTGGAACCGCAACCGTCGCATTCCGCGGCGGACCCACCGTTTCCACCCTTCAAGGATCTGCCATGAACACCCAGGCCACCGCCGCCAACACCCCGCGTGCGCCGATCGCGTCGCCGCTGTCCGCCCTCTCCCCCTCCACGCTGGACGATTCCGGCAAGCTGCTGATCCGCGTGACGGTCGGCTTCCTGGTGCTGCTGCATGGCATCTTCAAGATCTCGGCCGGCGTGGGCTTCATCGCCGGCATGCTGGCCAAGGCCGGCCTGCCGGGCGGCATCGCCTACCTGGTGTACGTCGGCGAGATCGTCGCGCCGCTGCTGATGATCGCGGGCCTCTACACCCGCGCCGCCGCCGGCGTGGTGGTCATCAACATGCTGGTGGCCTTCGGCCTCGTGCACATGGCCGATTTCTTCGCGCTGACCAAGCAGGGCGGCTGGGCGCTGGAACTGCAGGGCCTGTACCTGTTCGGCGCGCTGACCGTGGTGCTGCTGGGTGCTGGCCGCTTCTCTCTCGGCGGCACCAAGGGCCGCTGGAACTGATCGCCTTCCGGCTCAGCCGGCGTCGCCGCGTACCTGCGAGACCATCGCCTCCAGGCGGGCCACGTCGGCGACCAGAAGGGCCTTGTCGTCCTTGCGCAGCACGCCGCTGCGCGCCAGCACGTTGAGTTCGCGGGTCACCTGCTCGCGGTTGGTGCTGATCTGGCTGGCCAGCGCCGCGTGCTTGGGCGCCGGGTCGAGCCGGGCCTGGTTGCCCTCCACGCCGGCGGCGCGGGCCAGGCGCAGCAGCTCGGCATGCAGCCGGTTCTGCACGCCCAGGGTGCTCAGGTCGATCACCCGCTCCGAGAGCTGCCGCACCAGCGTCGCCAGCCGCAGCATCACCCGGCCGGCCACCAGGGGCTCGTCGCGCAGCAGGGCCATGAAGGAAGCGCGGTCGAGGCTCGCGACCACGCTGGGCTCCAGCGTGACCACGTCGGCGGAGCGCGGGCCGCCGTCGATTGCGGAGATATCGCCGAAGTGCTCGCCCGCTTCGGAGTCGCGGAAGGTCACCTGGCGGCCGTTGGCCGAGTAGGTCGTCACCCGCACACGGCCCGAGACCAGCAGGAACACCTCGCCCTGCTGCTCGGCGCGCAGCAGCAGGGGCTTGCCGGCCTCCACGCTGTGCCACAGGCATTGCTGGGCCAGCAGGTCCAGCCGCTGGTCGGAAAGGCCTTCGAGCAGCGCGATCTGGCGCAGCGCGAGGCTGGAGCGGGGGGTAGGTTCGGGTTTGGCCATGCCGGGGGACGGTAGGGGCGCGCGCATTATGCTCGGGTGCCGCTTCGAACCCGTTCATGGACAGACGTTCCCCCAAAGCCGTTGCTGCCGACACCTTTTCGCTGAGACCGCCCACACGGCGCAATCTCCGCTGGGCGAGCGGGCTGGTGCTGATGGCCTACGTCACGGCGCACCTGCTGAACCATTCGCTGGGCATCTATTCCTTCGCCGCCGCCGAGACCGTGCTGCGCGGCGTGCAGGCCTTCTGGCACACCCTGGCGGGCACCGCGCTGCTGTATGGCGCGGCCGCCACGCACCTGGCGCTGGCGGTGGTCGCCCTGTGGGAGCGGCGCACGCTGCGCATGCCCCCGCTCGAAGGCCTGCGCGTGGCGCTGGGCTTCGCACTGCCGCTGCTGCTGGCCACGCACCTCACGGCCATGCGCGGCGCCTACCTGGCCTACGGCATCGAGGGCTCGTATGCCCGCGTGGTCTGGGGCCTCTGGGACTGGCAGGGCGCGGCAGCACAGCTGCTGATGATGCTGGCCGCCTGGACGCACGGCTGCCTGGGCCTGCACTTCGCGCTGCGGGCCAAGCCGGTATGGAGGCGCTTCTCGCACCTGCTGCTGGCCGTCGCGGTGGTACTTCCGCTGACCGCCGCGATGGGCTTCGTCTCGATGGGGCGCGAGTTCCAGTGGACCGGCGTGCCGCCGACCGCCCTCCCCACGACCGAACAGGGCAAGGCGCTGGGCGCGGCCGAGAACGCGATCAAGTGGGGCTACGGGCTGGCGCTGGTCGCGCTGCTGGCAGCGCGCTGGGGCCGCAACGGCCTCGCGCGCTGGTCGCGCCAGCCGCAGGTGGCGCTGCGCTACCCGGGCCGCACGGTGCATGTTCCGCATGGCTGGAGCGTGCTGGAGGCGAGCCGCTCCCACGGCATCGACCATGTGTCGATCTGCGGCGGACGGGCGCGCTGCTCCACCTGCCGCGTGCGCGTGGCCGGCCCTGCCGACCACATCGGCGAGCCGGGCCGCGACGAGCGGCGCACGCTCGAGCGGGTGCGCGCGCCGGCCGACGTGCGGCTGGCCTGCCAGCTGCGCCCGCGCGGCGACATCGAGGTCACGCCGCTGTTCGCGCCGCTGCCCAACGAGGGCCGGCCCGCGCCGGTCGGCAGCTTCGGGCGCGAGCGCGACGTGGCCATCCTCTTCGTCGACCTGCGGCGCTGGTCGGGCCTGTCGGAGCGGCAGTGGCCCTTCGACCTCGCCTACGTGCTCGACCGCTACTTCGCCACCGTGGGCGCGGCCGTGCGCGAAAGCGGCGGCGTGCCCAACCAGTTCATCGGCGACAGCGTGATGGCGATCTTCGGCCTCGACTGCGACCTGCCCACCGCGTGCAGGCAGGCATTGCGCGCCACCGAGCTGATCGGGCAGCGCATGGACGCATGGAGCGAAGGCTTCGAGGCGCAGTTCGGCCAGCGGCTGGAGTTCGGCATGGGCCTGCACGCGGGCCGCGCGGCTGTCGGCGAAGTGGGCTACCTGGAGACCACCACCTTCACCGCCATCGGCGAAGTGGTCAACACCGCGAGCCGGTTGCAGGATCATTCGAAGACCGCGGCGTCACGCCTCGTTGTGTCGCTGTTCGCGGCCGAGAAGGCCGGTGTCGCGCACGCCATGGGCGCGGCCGAAACGCTCACGGTGCGCGGCCGCTCCGAGCCGCTGGCGGTGCTCTACGGACAGCACGCGGCAGCCGCCCCTGTCTGAACAATCGCCGAAAGCGGTGCGCAAACGCACAGCGCCGGCCGCGATGCGGTTTCACACTGCATCCCGTGGCAACGACGAATGTCCGCCGCCCACACCAGTCAGCAAAGGGACTCGCATCATGAACACCAAGCAACGCATCGCCGCTCTCTCCGCCATCGCATTCGCCATGCTCGGCGCAGCGGGCGCGGTCCACGCCGAAACCTATGAAGGCGTGCATCCGATCACCTCGTCCGTCAGCCGTGCAGACGTACGTGCCGAAGCCGTGGCTGCCGCGCGCGCCGACAACCCCTACGCCGATGGCGCCAGCGCCGGCCCCGCTCCGGTGATCGCCTCGTCGGCCAGCCGCGCCGCGGTGCGCGCCGAAGCTGTCGCCGCCGCGCACAACGACAACCCGTACGCCGAAGCCGCTTCGTCGGGCGTGGCCCCGATGGTGGCCAGCACGGTCGACCGTGCCACCGTGCGTGCGGCAGCACGCGCTGCAGCCCGCGGCGACGCACTGCCGCTCTGATCGGCCCAAATCGCTCGAAAGGAATCCCGCAATGAACAACAAGCAACGCATCGCCGCATCCGCCCTCGCCGCAGCCTTCGCCATGCTGGGCGCCGCTGGCGCGCACGCCGAAGCCTATGAAGGCGTGCAGCCCCTGACCTCCTCCGCCAGCCGCACCGACGTGAAGGCCGAAGCCGTGGCCGCGGCGCGCGAAGGCAACCCCTATTCGGACACCGTCGCCGAAGGCGCCGTGGCCTTCAAGTCCACGCTCGACCGCAGCACCGTGCGCGAGCAGGCCGTGGCCGCCGCCAACAACCCGCTGCAAAGCCTGGACCGCCGCGCCTTCTACCGCGACGAAGTGCCCGCCGCCTACAAGAAGCCCAGCGTCTCGTTCACGCAGCAGGCTGGCCTGCCGGTCACGGCACGCCCCTGACGCATTGGCATTGCCTCAGGGCCGCACGCCTTCCCAGGCGTTCTGCAGCAGCGCGCGGATCGCCGCGCGCTCCAGCGGACGCGGGTTGGGATACTGGTTCTTGAGCGCGTGCTCGCAGGCCAGGTCCAGATCGGCTTCCTTCATGCCGATGTCGCGCAATGCGACCGGCGCGCCGTTGTCGCGCGCCAGGTCGTACACGGCCTGCGCGGCGCCACCGCTTCCCCCAAGTGCCTTCGCGATCTTCGCCATGGCTTCGGGCGCAGCCCCGGCGTTGTAGGCCAGCGCGTGCGGCAGCACGATGGTGTGGGTCTCGGCATGCGGCAGGTTGAAGCTGCCGCCCAGCGTGTGGCACAGCTTGTGGTGCAACGCCATGCCCACATTGCCCAGCACCGTGCCGCACAGCCATGCGCCGTAGAGCGCGTCGCCGCGGGCGGCCGGGTCCTTCGGCGTGGCGCGGATGGCCGGCAGCGCGCGGCCCAGCGCGGCGATGCCTTCCTGCGCCATCAGGTCCATGATCGGATTCGAATCGACCGCATAGAGCCCCTCGGCCGCATGCGCGATGGCGTTGATGCCGCTGGTCACGCTCATGCCCACGGGAAGGCCGAGCGACAGCTCGGGGTCGTAGATCACGGTGCGCGGCAGCACGCGGAAGTCCTTGCCGGTCTTCTTCATGCCGGCTTCGGTGATGCCGTAGATCGGCGTCATCTCGGAGCCCGCGTAGGTCGTCGGAATCGCCAGGATCGGCAGGCCCGAGTCGAGCGCGATCGCCTTGCCCAGGCCGGTGGTGGAGCCGCCGCCGATGGCCACGGCGCAATCGGCGCCGAGCCTGGTGGCCACTTCCCTCGCCTCGCGCGCGGTCTCGATGGGCACATGCATCACGGCGCGGTCGAACACGCCGGCCGCATGGGCGCCGAGCATGTCGGCCACGCGCTCGGCCTGCGGGCGCTGCTCGGGCGTGGAAAGCACCAGTGCCTGGCGCGCGCCCAGCGCATCGATCTCGCGGGCCAGGTGCTGCAGCGAGCCGGCGCCGAAAACCACCCGCTGGGGGGCGCTGGTGTAGATGAACGAGGGTGTGGTCATGGCTTTGGCCTGTGTCTCGGGTCTTTGCTCGAACGGATCTGTCTGCCGCCCGGCTCGCGCCGGGGCATCCACGATACGCCGGCTCGCCCCTCGCTCAATGGCGGAAAACGGAAAGGAGTTTTCCGCTCACCCCCTGGAGCCGGCCCCGCGCTCGACAGTGGAGACGTAGGCGATGAGCACCAGGAAGCCGCCGACCATTGCCACGTTCTTCAGGAAGTTGTTGAGCTGGCCGGCGAACTGGGCCGCGTCGGCCGCCCAGAAGGCATGAGCGGCGAAGGCCGAGGCCAGCGTGAAGAGCGCCAGCGCCGAAGCCACCCATCGCACCTGCCAGCCCGCGATCAGCAGCAGCCCGCCACCCACTTCGAGCGCGATGGTCAGCGGCAGCACCACGTCGGCCAGCGGAATGCCGAGCTTGCCGAAGTAGCCCAGCGTGGCGCCGTAGGTGAGCAGCTTTCGCACGCCCGCGACCAGGAAGATCACCGCCATCAGCACGCGCGCGGCCAGGACCAGGCCGCTGCGGGCCTGGGCGTTGTTCATCGTTTTCGTCATTTCGTTGCTCCGGAAGATGCCTGGCGCGCGGTGGCGCCGGTGAATTTCAATCGCCCCATGCACAGCACCATGGCGCAGGACAGCAGCGCCGGCACGGCCGCCGCGAAGAAGAGCGCGCTGTTGCTCCAGTGCAGGGCGATGAGCCAGCCCGCCAGCACCGGCCCCACGATGGAACCCGCGCGGCCGATGCCCAGGCTCCAGCCCATGCCGGTGGCGCGCACCGTCGTCGGGTAGACGCCCGAGGCCAGCGCGATGAGCGCCGGCTGCGCGCCGACCACGCAGAAGCCGCTGACCGCAACCACCGCGAGCAACATCAGCAAGGGCAGCGCCGGCTGGCCGATGACCGCGATGGCCACCGCCGCCACCGCGAACACCGGCACCAGCACGCGGTAGAAGCCCACGCGGTCGATCAGCGGCCCCATCGCCACCGTGCCGACCACGCCGCCCACCTGCAGCAGCGTGCCCACCAGCACGGCGGTGCTCGCGCTGTAGCCTGCTCCGGCCGCGATGGTGGGCAGCCAGTTCGCCAGGAAGAACAGGTTGAGCAGGTTCATGAAGTTGATGCCCCACAGCAGCAGCGTGGCCGGCCCGCGTCCGGCGCGGAAAAGCTCGACCACCGGCGTGCCGTCCTGCTTCGCCTCGTGCACCACGTAGCGCGTGCCGGGCCCGGCGGGCGCGCCGGGCGCGATGCGGCCCAGCCACTGCTGCACGCGGTCGAGCTTGCGCCCGCGCAGCACCAGGAACTGCATCGACTCGGGCATGTAGCGCCACATGAGCGCGGCGATCAGCAACGGCACCACGCCGCCGAAGACGAACACCGACCGCCAGCCGCCCCAGGGGATGAGCACCGCCGAAATCAACCCGCCCAGCACCGCGCCGCCGGTGAAGCCGCAGGACACCCACATCATCAGCGTGACGCGCCGGCGCTGCGGGCTGTACTCGCTGGCCAGCGCGCTCGCGTTGGCCATGATGCCGCCCAGCCCGATGCCGGTGATGAAACGCATCGCGAGCAACTGGTCGAGCGTGTGCGCGAAGGCGGTGGCCAGCATGCACAGCGCGAAGAACACCGTGGCGCCCAGCAGTACCGGGCGCCGGCCGATGCGGTCGGCGCAGATGCTCAGCACCAGCGAGCCGACCAGCATGCCGAGCAGGCCGGCGCCGAACACCGGGCCCAGCGAGGCCTTCTCGATGCCCCAGGCCTGCACGATGGCGGGCGCGACGAAGCCCATGGCCTGCACATCGAAGCCGTCCATGACGACCGCGCAGCCGACCAGCAGAAGAATCCATTTCTGGAAGGCGCTGACTGGGTGGCTGTCGATCAGGGCCGGTATGTCGATCGTCGCAGCGGCCGCGCCGCCGCCGCCCGCCTCGATGGATGCCGAGTCGATCTTCACGCGCCAGCCCCGTCGCTGTCGGCGAGGCAGCTCGCGGCGGTCCATCCGTAGAGCCATTCGAGCGCGTCGTAGAAGCGCTCCTGCGGCCTGCCGGTCCACATGCTGTTGCGCACCAGCCGCTCCACGCCCTTGGCGTGGTAGATGCGGCCCATCTCCCGCGCCGACAGAACCACCCGCGCGGTGCGGGCGACGCGGGATCGCTCGTACAGCGCGAGCGCTCGTGTCCAGTCACCGCCTTCGCGCCGCAGGGCCAGGCCCAGCGTCACCGCGTCCTCGCAGGCCATGCACGCGCCCTGGGCCAGGTACTGCACCATCGGGTGTGCCGCATCGCCCAGCAGCGTGGCGCGTCCGAAGGTCCATTGTTCGATGGGGTCGCGGTCGGCCGTGGAGTAGCGCTTCCAGGCCTTCGGGATGCGCAGCAGTTGCTGCACCCGCTCGCAGGTCGAGCGGAAGTAGCGCTGCACTTCGGCCGGGTCGCCGTCCATCGAGCCCCATTCCTCGGGCTGGTCGCTGTGGAAGGTGACGGCGATGTTGAACTTGTCGCCGCCCTTCAGCGGGTAATGCACCAGATGGCAGTTGGGGCCGACCCAGATGCAGGGCGCTGTGAAGCGCAACGCTTCGGGAAAGTCAGCCGTGTCGACCACAGCGCGGAACACCACATGGCCCGAGACGCGGATGCTGTCGCCCACGTACTGCTGGCGCACCGCCGAGCGCACGCCGTCGCAGCCGATCACGGCCTGGCCCTCGTGGCGGCCGCCCTGGGCATCGATGAGCGTCACGCCGCCTTCGTCCTGCTCGATGTGCACCACCTTGGTCGAGGTGAGGAACTCGATGCCCTCAGTGGTCGCCTTCACGCCTTCGAGCAACGCGCCGTGGATGTCGGCACGGTGGATCACCGCATAGGGGTTGCCGAAGCGCTCGCGGAAGCGCTCCGACAGCGAGATGCCCGCCACGCGCTTCGCGTCGATGGCGTCGAACATCACCATCTCTTCGGTGTAGACCGCCTTGGCTCGCAGGTTCGCGCCAACGCCCAGCGCATCGCAGGCCGCGAAGGCATTGGGGCTGAGCTGGATGCCCGCGCCGATCTCGCCGATCTGGCCGGCCTGCTCGATCACCTTCACGCGGTAGCCCTCGCGCACCAGCGCCAGCGCCGCGGCGAGCCCGCCGATGCCGCCGCCGGACACGAGCACGGGGCGGTTGTCTTTGTGCCGGCTCATGTCACTTCAGCCCGAAGAGCTTGACCGCGTTGTCGCGGCCGATCTTGCGGCGGTCGTTCTCGCTGATCTCGCACCTGTCGAACCAGCGCGCCGCGTCCTCGTGCTTCTCGAACGGGTAGTCGACCGAATACATGATGCGGTCCGCGCCCACCTCGAGCATGGTCGACAGCAGCGTCGGCGTGCGGAAGTTGCCGCTGGTCGTGATGTGGACGTTGCTTCGCAGGTAGTCGCCGATCTCCCTGTCGCAGGGCATGCCGCGGCGGCCCTTGCGCAGGATGTGGTCCACGCGCCAGATGTTGAACGGGATGCCTTCGCCGAAGTGGCCGAGGATCATCTGCAGCTCCGGGTGGCGGTCGAAGAGGCCGCTCGAGAGCAGTCGCAGCGCGTGGATGCCCGTTTCCACCGCGAAGGCCCAGGTCGGGCCGGTGAGCCAGTGCGCGCCTTCGTAGATGGGCTCGCGGCCGAGCAGCGGATCGCGCGGGTGCATGTAGAAGGGCTTCTTCAGCGCCGCGGCCACGGCCCAGAAATCGGCGAAGCGCGGATCGTCGTAGTAGACGACGGTGTTCTCGTCTCCCACCTGCGAGAAGCCGTTGACCAGGAAGCCGTGAAAGCCCAGCTGCGTGACGCAGCGTTCCAGCTCGCGCGCGGCAGCCTGCGGGTCCTGCATGGGCAGCGCGGCGAAACCGCCGAAGCGCGTCGGGTGGCGGGCGATCTGCTCGGCAAGCACGTCGTTGGCGCGGCGGGCCACGTCGATGGCGCGCCGTGCGTCGGGAATGCCCTGCACCGCCGGCGAGTTGAGCGAGAGGATGGACAGCTCGGTGCCCCACTCGTCCATCTGCTCGATGCGCTGCTGCTCGAAGTCGAGCAGGTTGCTCTTCAGCGTCTGCCACACCTCGGGGCGGGCGTAGACCTGCGAGTCGCCGATGGTCATGTCGATCGCGAAATGCTCTTCGAGCGCAATCTTGTTCTTCATTGGGGAAATCACTCCGGTTTGATGTTGAGCTTGTCCAGCACGTCCTGCCAGGTCTTGCGGTCCTCGGCGATGTAGCGCGCCAGCTGTTCGGGGGTGCCGGGCCTCGGATAGGTGCCGAGCTCGCGCGACTTGGCCACCACGTCGGGCAAGAGCAGGGCTTCGTTCATGTCCTTGTTGAGCCTGGCGAGCACCTGCGGATCGACGCCCTTCTTCGCGATGACGGCGAACCAGCCGTGCGCGACGGCGCCGGGCACTGTCTTGCTCGCTAGCGGGAACTGCTCCAGCCCGGCTTCCACGCGGTCGCCCATGCTGGCCAGCACGCGCATGCGGCCGCCCTGCACGTTGCCGGCGACCACGTTGTAGGTCTCGACCATCATCTGGGTCTGGCCGCCCAGCGTGGCCTGCATGGCCTGCGCACCGCCCGGGTAGTGCACTTCGAGGAACTGCGCGCCCGACTGCAGGCCCAGCAGCGCCGACGCGAGATGCGGCGCCGTGCCGCGTCCGTTGTCGGCCACCTCGATGCCCTGCGGCCTGGCACGCGCGGCGGCGATGAAGTCGGCCAGTGTCTTGTACGGCGAATTGGCGGGCACCGCGAGCATGAAAGGCGCGACGGCCGCGAGCGTGACGGGCACGAAGTCGCGGTTGAAGTCGTAGCTCACGCCCCTGATGGTGCTGGGCGCCACCGAGATCGCCGAGCCCTGCACGAAGCCGAAGGTGTAGCCGTCGATCGGCGCCGCGAGGATCGCGTTCATGCCGATCACGCCGCTGCCGCCGGGCTTGTTGTCGACGATCACGCCCTGCCCCCACTTCTCGCCGAGCCTGGCGCCGACGTGGCGGATCAGCACGTCGGGCGCGGAGCCCGCCGGAAACGGCACCACGAAGCGCACGGCCTGGGACGGCCATTTCGCCGCGCCCTGCGCATGAGCCGGCGGCAGCGCCGACAGCAGGGAAAGTGAAACGGCCCATGCGATGGCACCGCGGCGGGAAGGCGTCCGGCTCATTTTCATCTCCGTATTTGCTTGATTATTCAAGTAATTGCGGCGGACTATATACTTGATTGATCAAGCATGTCTAGATGAAAACCCTCCCCCAAGACCACGACCTCGAGAAGGCCATCCCCTTCCTCCTCGCACGCGCCGGCGCTCGCATGGGCAACGCCTTCGCGAAGGCGCTCAAACCCTACGGACTGAGCCTGAGCGAATGGCGTGTTTGCGCCTCGCTGCAGCACACGCCGCGGCAGACGCTGTCGGAACTGGCCACGCACGCATCGACCGACCTGTCGGCGCTGTCGCGCATCGTCGACCGGCTGGCTTCGCATGAACTGGTGGCGCGCGAGAAGTGCGACACCGACAAGCGCGCGGTGCGCATCGCGCTCACCGAGCGCGGCCTTGCGTTGACGCTGGAGCTGATTCCGCTCGCGCAGCACTACGAGGCCGTCGCGACCTCGGACTTCACTGCAGCCGAAGTGAAGACACTGCGCGCGA
Source organism: Variovorax sp. 350MFTsu5.1 (assembly GCF_048302515.1). Lineage (NCBI taxonomy): Bacteria > Pseudomonadati > Pseudomonadota > Betaproteobacteria > Burkholderiales > Comamonadaceae > Variovorax > Variovorax sp. 350MFTsu5.1. The sequence goes on from NZ_CP157620.1 coordinate 5,731,023, forward strand.
TGCTGCTGCGCCTGTACGCGAACGCCACGCCGCTCGCCTGAGCGGGTGGCACCCGTTTGCCTGCTTCAGGCAGGCGAGACCTGCACCGTACAGGCCTGGCGGCTCTCGGCGATCGCGAAGCGCACCGGCAGGAAGCGCTCGATCACCGCGCAGTTGGTACGCGTGTGCTCCGTCACCTCGCTGCAGGTGAAGGCGCCGGCCTTCCTGCTTTGCCACGCGGCGAGCGCCAGCAGCAGCGCCAGCTGGTCCGCCAGGTGCGGACCGACAGCCGCCTCGCTCTTCTGGAAAGAGCGCAGTTCCTTCACCAGCCCATGCGCGACCTGCTCTGCGCTCAGCGACTTCTCGCCGAAGGCGGTGAACACCTCCGTCACGTGCTCGTAGGCCAGCGTGGCCAGCAGCGCGTTGCCCGGGCCTTCGTTCTGGCGCACCGAGCCGAAGCGCAGTTGCTCGCTCGACCAGCCCATTGCGCCACCCAGCGTGTCGAGCTCGCGCGTCGGCACATGGCGCGGGATGCCCGGTGCCAGGCACTCCGCATAGCTAGAGAGATTCGCGCCGCGCGCCATCAGGTCGAAGGGCTGCAGCGCACCAGCCGCAGGCACGATGGCCGCCTCGACCTCGCCGCCGCCGGCCGGATAGAAACCGCAGCGGCGCAGCGTCAGCTGCAGGTCGGCGCCGAGCCGGCGCACCAGCGGCGCGAACGCGCGCTCCAGGAAGTGGAACGGCGGCGCCATCGGGTTGTGCGTGCCGCCGCTCAGATGCACGCGGCTCTGCGCGCCGGCCAGCAGCAGCGGCGGCAGCACGGTCTGCAGCACCAGCATGCAGCTGCCGGCGCCCGAGATCGCGAAGCGATACTCGCCCGCGCGCACTGTGCCGGGCACGAAACGCAGCGACTGCGAACCCAGCTCGGCGCCATCGACTTCCGCGCCGCTGATCGCGGCCGCCGCGTTCACGCACGCGAGGTGCTGGCGCATCAGGCCCGGCTTGGCGCGGCCTGCGCGGATCTTCTCGATGGACATGGGCTGGCCCGTGACCATCGACAGCGCGAGGCTGGTGCGCAGGATCTGGCCGCCGCCCTCACCTTGGGAGCCGTCGAGTTCAACCATGCGCGGCCTCCTTCTCGCTCTTCTTCGCTTCGAAACGCAGGACCGTTTCGTACAGGAAGGCATCGAGGCCGGCCTGCTCGGACTGCGGCAGCGGCGTCACCGGCTGCGCGGCATTGGCTGCCAGCTCCGACTCGATGAACGCGTGGATGCCGGGCCAGCGCGGGCTGGTCGCGGCCTCGCCGGCGCGCATCTTCACTTCGAGCAGCGCGTTGATCTCGCCGATCAGCGCGGCGTCGCGCACCGGGTCGAGCGTGCGCTGCGCAAGGTCGGCGAAGCGCATAGGCGGCACACCGGGCTGCGAGCGGATCCAGCGCGCGGCCAGCAGCGGACGAAGCACGTAGAGGTATTTCTTGTAGCGCACCTCGTCGGCCTGCAGGTGCTCGCGGAAGTTCTTCCTCGCCATCGAGCTGTAGTGGTGCCAGCCGCGCGCGTTGGAGAACACCGCCTCCGACAGTTCGCGAAAGCGCGGCATCGCCGTCGCGTCGTCGCGGTACACGACGGGCGAGCGCAGCCATTCGAGCAGCGTCGGGTTCGACTCGCGCATCAGGCCCAGGGCCTTGCGCAGGTCCCATCCGTTGATGTCGAGGTCGCCGCTGATCGGCACCTCGATCACGTCGCGGCGCGGCGCCACCGTGAGATACCACGGCAGGCGGTTGACGTAGATGAAGCGCACGTCGTAGTCGCTGTCGGGCGAGGCGAAGCCCCAGCCTCGGCTGCCGGATTCGCAGGCGAACAGCACACTCACGTCGTGCTTCGCCTCGATGTCGCGCAGGGCCTCCATGATCTGCGCGCGCATGGCGGGCTCGATCGGATGGGCGGAGCGCAGGAATTCTTCTTCGGTACTCATCTTCGATTCTTCTTTCTTCTTCTTTCTTTCGTCAGGCCCGCGTGACGGTCACCTTGCCGGCACTGTCGAGCTCGTAGACATCAAGGTCGTTGGCCAGGAACGCATGGCCGCGGTAGTGCGCCAGCGTCTCGGCCATCAGCGCCGCCATGCCTTCCCCGTTCTGGTGGCGCGCGCTGAAGTGCGTGAGGATCAGGTTCGGCACTTCGACGGACTGCGCGAACTCGGCCAGCAGGCGCGCCGAGCTGTGCATCGGCCCGGGGCCGACCTTGTCGAGCGCGTCCTGCGTGAACGTGGCTTCATGCACCAGCAGCTGCGCGCCCTGGCAGGCTTCATGGAGCATCGCCGGCTCGGCGTTGTCTCCGCCGAGCACGGCGACGGCCGTGTCGACCTGCGTATCCACGAAATCAGCGCTGTGCAGCGTCTCGCCGTTGAATGACACATCCTCGCCGTTCTGAAGCGCACGCCATGCCGGACCGGGCGGCAGTCCGACAGCCCGCAGCGCCTCGGTCTTGAGCCGCACGCGCCGCGTCTCGACCTGCACGCGATAGGCGTGGCTCGGCACGCGATGCCGCAGCACGTGGCGCTCGATGCGCAAACCGGGCATGTCGTACACCAGCGCTTCGTTCTCCAGATCGACATGCTCCACCTCGTAGGGCAGATGCAGGTCGGTCAGCCGTCGCGTGGCCTCGAACCATTCCCACACCGGCAGCGGCGCGATCAGCTTCAGCGGCTTCGTGCGCTTGCCCATGCCGGCACTCGCGAGCAATCCCGGCAGGCCATAGCAATGGTCGCCATGCACATGCGTGATGCAGACGGCGGCCAGGTCATTCAGCGACAGCGGGGTCTGCAGCACGCGGTGCTGCGTACCCTCGCCGCAATCGACCAGGAACCAGTCGGCGCCAAGCACCGTCTGCACCGCAAGCCCGGAGACGTTGCGGTGGCGCGTGGGGGTGCCGGAAGAGGTCCCCAGGAAAGTCAGTTTCATCATCGTCGTCAAGGCCATCGCTCCCTGTTCAGCAGCGCGCTCCTTGCCGCATCGGCGGCAACGCGCTCCCAGGCAAAGTATCGGCGACCTCCCTCGGGACGAGCCGCCATCAACTCATGCAGCTTGGCGAGGTTCGCTTCGCCTCCCCAGCGAGCCATGGTCTGGATCGCCACGACGCGCAGGCTCCACCATTTGCATTCAAGCGCAGCCTCGATTTCGGCGACGGCGCTCGCGGTCGGTTTTGCGTCGCCCAGCGCACGAAGGCGATCCGTCTGTTCGCGCAGGAGGCTCGCACCCGGCGGCGCGTTGCGCAGTCGCTCGCGCCGTGCACGTCGACATGCGAGGCATCGCACGGCGCGGCTATCGATATGCCCGTGCACGACCTCATACCACCACTTCTGCTGCTTGGCCGTCCACACTTCTTCGGCGCCGCAATCGCGGCAGGTGAAGGGGCGGGCTGCATAGAACGCAGGCAGCACCCCATAGGTGTTGTTGTATTGCTCCAGGACGAACCGATCAGCCGGCTCGCAGCCGAGCGCGGACCCGAAATCGGGCTGCGGCAGGCGGACATCTTTCTCGCGCAGATGCGCGGCCGACGCTGCTGCGGCTCGCTCGAGGCGCCGCGCCTTGATCTCGGCACGGCGCTGCTTGTTGCTCTTCTTCATCTCTCGGACCTTTCCCAAACGCGAGGTGCCGCGAAGGAGGGCCCGAGCCCTCCTCCCTACGTCACCCCAGCCATGAGGCCGTGCACCGGCCTCGAATTCATCCCTTCACGCATACGACCTGCTTGAGCGTGTAGACCACCTCCACCAGGTCCTTCTGCGCATCCATCACCGCGTCGATGTCCTTGTAGGCCATCGGAATCTCGTCGATCACGTCGGCGTCCTTTCGGCATTCCACGCCTTCGGTCGCGGCGATCTGGTCGGCCACCGTGTAGAGCTTCTTGGCCTTGGTGCGGCTCATCTTTCGACCGGCGCCGTGGCTGCAGCTCATGAAGCTCTCGGGGTTGCCCTTTCCGCGCACGATGTAGCTCTTGGCGCCCATGCTGCCGGGGATGATTCCCAGCTCGCCGGCCTTGGCACTCACCGCGCCCTTGCGGGTCACGAGCACGTCTTCGCCGAAGTGCGTTTCGCGGCTCACGTAGTTGTGGTGGCAGTTCACCGCTTCCACGTGCGCTTCGAACGGCTTGGTGATGACCTTGCGCGCGGCCGCGACCACGCGCTGCATCATCACTTCGCGGTTCGCTCGCGCGAACTTCTGGGCCCAGCCCACCGCGCGCACGTAGTCGCCGAAGTACTTGGCGCCTTCCTCGAAGTACGCCAGGTCCTGGTCGGGCAGGTTGCGCTGGTGCTGCTCGGCGTCCTTCTTCGCGAGTTCGATGAAGTGCGTGCCGATGGCGTTGCCCACGCCGCGCGAACCCGAGTGCAGCATGAACCACACGGAGCCAGCTTCGTCCAGGCACACCTCGATGAAGTGGTTGCCCGTACCCAGCGTTCCCAGGTGCTTGTGGTTGTTGGTGTTCTTCAGGCGCGGGTAGTCCTCGCAGATCGCGTCGAACTCGTCCACCAGGCCGGCCCAGGCCACGTCGGTCTCGTTGGGAGGCGTCTCCCACGAACCCTTGTCGCGGCCCATGCGCTTGGGGTTCGAGCCGTGCGGCACGGCCTTCTCGATCGCCGAGCGCAGCGGCGCCAGGTTGTCGGGCAGGTCGTTGGCATGCAGCGTGGTCTTGCACGCCATCATTCCGCAGCCGATGTCCACGCCCACCGCGGCCGGGATGATGGCCTTGAAGGTCGGGATCACCGAACCCACCGTTGCGCCGATGCCGTAGTGCACGTCGGGCATGGCCGCGATGTGCTTGAACACGATGGGCAGGCGGGCGGCGTTCTCGAGCTGCTTCTGCGCCTCGTCTTCCACTGGCACGCCGCGGGTCCACATCTTCACGGGAACGCCGTTGTCGACTTCGTGCAGGTTGTAGTTCTTGCTCTGTTCCATTTTTCTTTCTCTCTCTTTGGCTATCTATCTATTCATTCTTCACGAACGACTGGTGGACACGGCGGGATTCGAACCCGCATCAATACGGCGACCGTGGTGTTTCAATCCAGCGGCCCAGTCGACGATTGGAAACGCGCGCCAGTGACAGACCCGTCATCGGAGCCAGCACCTGCATCCTCAACCTTGCTCGTCGACCGACTTGCCCGCCGCATCCGGTGCTACCCGGACTGCCGGCAATATCAACATTTTTGGCAGTGGCGCTCCCTTCTGTGCCTGCGTGCCCGTATCCCTTTTTTCCTTCAGAACTCAGGAACCGTTCGGCCGAAGCGTCACCAGTCCGTTGAGCACCTGGTCCAGACCGCCGACCACCGAGATCTTGTCGATCCGCTCGGCCACACGTTCCAGCGTTTCAAGTTCCTTCATCCGCAACGCGACGGGGTTGCCCTCCATCACCTTGGCGGTGTTCAGCAGCGAGCGCGTGGCCGCGGTTTCCTCGCGGCGACGGATCACGTTGGCCTGGGCCGACTTCTCGGCCTCCACCACCTGCGCAAGGATGGTCTTCATCTCGCCCGGCAGGATGATGTCCTTCACGCCCACGCTTTCCAGCATGACTCCCGAGCCTTCCAGCCGCTCGCGCACCTGCGCCAGCACGGTCTGGTCGATGGCTGCCTTGTTCTCCAGCAGCGCGTCGAGGGTCTGCTCGCCGACCGCGGCACGCAGACCGAACTGCAGCTCGCGATACACGTGCTCCGCCGGCTTGGGCATCTGCGCCAGGGCCTGCCGCACGTCGAGGAAACGCCATACCGCCGACAGGTTCAGCCGCAGCCCCACCTTGTCGCGGGTCAGGATCTCCTGGCCGCTCACTTCGGCGATCTGCGAACGCAGGTCCACGGAGGTCACCGACACCTGACGGTTGAAGCGCCAGAAACCGTGGTTTCCAGGCGGCAGCAAGGCCTGCATCTGCCCTTCGAGCGTCAGCACACCGGCATGGAACTCTGGCACCTGCACCAGCAGTACGCCCTCGAGCCCCTGCACCGCGCGCGGACGCAAGGCCACGCTCTGCAGCTTTGCCAGCAACTCGGCCGGCAGACGCGCATCGGCGGAAACATCGATCACGTCGATGCGCTGCTCGCGCAGCCCACGCCAGTAGAGCTTGCGGGTGGAGGGCGGCAGGATCTGCACAAGCACGCCCTCCTCATGACGCAGGCCGACCTGGGTTTCGCCCAGCGACACCTGCACGAACTCGCGTTCGACCAGCTCCGGCTCGCGTGCCAGGAAGTAGTCGGCCAGCTCGTGCTCGAACACCGGCTCGGCGAGCGAGAAGCGTTGCAGCTGGACGGTGTCGAAGCCCGCGAACACGCGGTGCTTTCCAGGTCCGAGCAGTCGCTCGAAGTCGCCGTTGCGCAGCAGCAGTGCGCGTTCGTTCTTCTTGATGGTGTATTGGTTGAAGCCCAGCATTCTTTTTCTCCTCTTTGTTCGGTTCGACTGTTCGTTTCGTTCTCGTCGGCCAGTCGTCATTCATCCATTCATTCAATCCAGGCCCTCGAAAGGGCAGGCGGCGGACACTGCGGCGGTCAAGGCCTGTCATGCGGCGGTCGCGCGGTTCGGTAGGTGCCTCCCGTCGTTGCATCGCAACGTCCTCACCTCCCTTGCCGTCGATGGCCACACGCAGTTCCTTGCCACGCACGCGGTGCGCAAGCCGCCTGCGCTTGGCACTGTGTCGCGCGCCGCAAGGCTTTGAGGGCCTTGCGCCATCGCTCCGGTGTGCCGGGGCGGGGGGCTTTCGCCCCATCAGATGGCGGTGCGAGCACCGCCAGGGTTTTTCGCGGGAATCGAACCCACAACGCCGTGCGGTTGGCACGGTGCTCAACCATGAGCAGAACTGAAACAAGTTCAGTTGCCAGCCAGTTCAACAGCGGCATACCGCGAGCCCAAGACAGGATCTGGCCTGCGGCACCGGGCCGCTTTCACGCGGCACCTGCGAGCGGATGAACTGCATCCGACGGGTTGTCTATTGCACCCAGCGTGCCAGGCGACGGCGAGAGAGGCAAAAAAGCGTTCGAAACTCACGCAAGCCGTTGATATGAATAGACAAATTCTTCTTTATCGACCGGTGCACGTCATATTCGATCTGCTAGCATTCAACCGATTTCTATAAATTTAGCTAGATCTTTATTCATGAAGCTAATCGTCGTCATCGGCTTCCTCGGCACCCAGCTCGATGCCGGCCAGGGCGCGGGCCGCTGGAACAAGTGGCGCCCCACCGTCTCGCTCGCGCAGCACGAGGACATGGTGGTCTCGCGCATGGAGTTGCTCTACACGCTGCGGCACAAGGCGCTGGCCGAGGTGGTGAAGGCCGACATCGCCACCGTGTCGCCCGAGACCACGGTCAACCTTGTGCCGCTCGACCTGGCGGACCCCTGGGACTTCGGCGAGGTCTACACGCGCCTTTACGACTGGGCGCGCGGCTACAGCTTCGACACCGAGCGCGAGCAGTACTGGACGCACATCACCACCGGCACGCACGTCGCGCAGATCTGCATGTTCCTGCTGTCCGAATCGCGCGTGGTTCCAGGCGTGCTGGCGCAGACATCGCCGCCGAAGAAGCAGCGCGAGGGCGAAGCCGGCAAGTGCACGCTGATCGACCTCGACCTGTCTCGCTATGACGTGATCGCGCGGCGCTTCGACGCGGAGCAGCGCGACGCGGTCGCCTTCCTGAAGAGCGGCATCGCCACGCGCAACGCGCGCTTCAACGCGCTGATCGACGAAATCGAGCGCGTGGCGGTGCGCTCGCGCGCGCCCATCCTGCTGGTGGGGCCGACGGGCGCGGGCAAGTCGTTCCTGGCGCGGCGCATGTTCGAGCTGAAGCAGTCGCGCCACCAGATGACGGGGCCTTTCGTCGAAGTGAACTGCGCGACGCTGCGCGGCGACGGCGCGGCGTCCACGCTCTTCGGCCATAAGAAGGGCTCCTTCACGGGCGCCGCCGCCGACCGCGCGGGCCTGCTGCGCACCGCGCACCAGGGAGCCCTTTTCCTCGACGAGATCGGCGAGCTCGGCCTCGACGAGCAGGCGATGCTGCTGAAGGCCATCGAGGAGAAGCGCTTCTTCCCCGTGGGTGCCGACAAGGAGGTGGAAAGCGACTTCCAGCTGATCGCCGGCACCAACCGCGACCTGCGCAGCGACGTGGCCGAGGGGCGCTTTCGCGAAGACCTGTTCGCGCGCATCAACCTCTGGACCTACGACCTGCCCGGCCTCGCGCAGCGGCCGGAGGACATCGAGCCCAACGTCGACCATCTGCTGGCCCTCCACGCCGCCGAGAACAACCGCGTGGTGCGCTTCAACGCCGAGGCGCGCGCCGCCTACTTGCGCTTCGCGCAAAGCGGCGAGGCGATCTGGAGCGGCAACTTCCGCGACCTGTCTGCCAGCGTGACACGGCTGGCCACGCTGGCCGACGGCGGACGCATTCCGGTCGCCCTGGTGGAAGCCGAGATCGCGCGGCTGCGCTGGCTGTGGAAGCACGCAGGCGCAATGCCGGCCGCTGGCGAAGGCGTGGACCTCGACGCCCTGCTCGGCGAGGAACGCAGCGCCGCACTCGATCTCTTCGACCGCCTGCAGCTCGAAGCAGTGGTGCGCGTCTGCCGTCAGTCACGCAGCCTGTCGGATGCGGGCCGCCAGCTCTTCCAGGCTTCGCGCGCGCAGCGCAGCGTGGTGAACGACGCCGACCGGCTGCGCAAGTACCTTGCCAAGCACGGCCTGGAATGGGGCCGGATCGCGAACGCCTGAGCTATCCTCCGCCGCCATGGCCATCTCCGCATTCGCCGTGAAGGTTCCCGCCGCCGAGCCCATGGTGGGCGATCTGCGCCGCCTCTACGACGCCACCGTGGCCCTCGGAGTGCCTGCACACATCACGGTGCTCGTTCCTTTCATGGACCCGGCGCGGATCACGCCCGAAGTCCTGGAGCGTGCGAGGCTGGCCTTGAATCGGACGACTTCGTTCTCCTTCACGCTGAACAGGGTCGGGCGTTTTCCGGAAACCGCGTACCTCGCGCCGGAGCCTGCGGCACCTTTCATCGAAATGACGCGAGCGCTCGTGGAAGCGTTTCCCGACTTTCCTCCGTATGGCGGCGAGCACGACAGCATCGTTGCGCATCTGTCGGTTGCGCATGGCAGTGCATCCGATGCGGATGCTGCGGCGGTCGAACTGCAGGCCCGGCTTGCCGCGTCGGGAGCCGTGCATGCGAGTTGCACGGAAGTCGCGCTGATCGAGAACTCGACGGGCAACTGGCGGGACATGCACGTCTTTCATCTGCAGCGTGCAATCCAGCCAATACCCTCCATCCGATAAGAACAACACATGTCAGAAATCTACATAAGCACAGACGTCGAATCCGATGGCCCCATCCCCGGCCCGAACTCGATGCTCAGCTTCGGCTCGGCCGCCTACACGGCCGACAAGCAACTCGTTTCCACATTCAGCGCCAACCTTCACACGCTGCCCGGCGCGCAAGCCGATCCGAAGACCGCCGCATGGTGGAAGACCCAGCCCGAGGCCTGGGCCGCATGCCGCACCGATCTTCAGGACCCCGCCCACGCCATGAAGAACTACGTGGGCTGGCTCAAGGGCCTGAAAGCGCGGCCGGTGTTCGTCGCCTATCCGGCGGGCTTCGACTTCCTCTTCGTCTACTGGTACCTGATGCGATTCGCGGGCGAGAGCCCGTTCAGCCATTCGGCGCTCGACGTCAAGTCGTTCGCAATGGCGATGCTCAAGCTCGACTACCGCGACAGCACCAAGCGCGCCATGCCGCGGCGCTGGTTCGACGCCGGCCTGCCGCACACGCACGTGGCGCTCGACGACGCCATCGAGCAGGGCGCGCTCTTCTGCAACATGCTCGCGGAGAACCGCGCGGCATCCGCCGGCGGACGGCTTTCATGAAGGGCGGCGCGCTGCGTCGGTGGTTCGCAAGGCTGGCGCTGTGCACGCTGCCGCTCATGCTGGGCGGCTGCGTGCAGTCGATGTTCTATTACCCGGACAGCGTGCGCTACGAGACCCCCGAGGCTCTCGGCATGCGCTACGAGAACGTGCAGTTCGCCAGCGCCGACGGCACACGCCTGAGCGGCTGGTTCCTGCCCGCCGAGAACCGGCAGAACCCGAAGGAGGCCAAGGGCACGGTGGTGCACTTCCACGGCAACGCGCAGAACATGAGCACGCACTGGCGCTTCGTGGCCTGGCTGCCGAAGCGGGACTACAACGTGTTCGTGTTCGACTACCGCGGCTACGGCCAGTCGGAAGGCAAGCCCGAGCCCAAGGGCGTCTTCGAGGATTCGAACGCCGCGCTGAACTACGTGCGCTCGCGCAAGGACGTGGACCCCGAGCGGCTCTTCGTCTTCGGACAGAGCCTGGGCGGCACCAACGCGATCGCGGTGGTGGGCTCGGGCAACCGCGCGGGCGTGAAGGCCGCGGCCATCGAGTCGACCTTCTATTCCTACTCGTCGATCGCCAACGAGAAGCTCAGCGGCGCCGGCCTGCTGGTGAGCGACGAGTACGCGGCCTCGAAATACGTGGCGGCCATATCGCCCATTCCGCTGCTGCTGATCCACGGCACGGCCGACCAGGTGATTCCGCCCTCGCACTCCAAGCGGCTGCTGGCCGACGCGCGCGAGCCCAAGCGGCTGATCGAGGCGCCGGGCGCCGCGCATCTCGAACCGATGACGGCCCTGCGCTATGGCGCGGCCTACCGCAAGGCGCTGACCGAGTTCTTCGAGTCGGCACTGCACCCGCTACAGCAATGACGACTGCCATGAAGCATTTCGACGAAGCCGCCACCCGTGCGCCGCTGGCCTTCGACCGGCTGGTACCCGCGCTGCGCGCGGCCTTCGCGGCGGGCGCCCAGGTGCCGCCGCGCCACGTGCACGCCATCGACACCACAGCCGGCGCCAGCGGCAAGGGCACCGTGCTCATCATGCCGGCATGGAGCGACGCGGGCTTCCTCGGCATCAAGACGATCAACATCTTCCCTGGCAACAGCGAGCGCGGACTGCCCGGCCTGCATGCGACCTACGTGCTGTACGACGCGCGCACCGGCGTGCCGCTGGCGATGATGGACGGCAACGAGATCACCGCGCGCCGCACGGCCGCGGCCTCGGCGCTGGGCGCGTCGTTCCTGGCGCGCGCCGATGCGCGCCGGCTGCTGGTGCTGGGCACCGGCCGCATCGCACGCATGCTGCCCGCCGCGCATGCGAGCGTGCGGCCCATCGACGAACTGTGGGTGTGGAACCACCGGCCGGAAGGCGCGCAAGCGCTGGCCGTCCAATGGCGCGCCGAGGGCTGGAATGCGCGGGCGGCAACGGATCTGGAAGCCGCCGTGCGTCAGGCCGACATCGTGAGCTGCGCCACGCTGGCCACCTCGCCGCTGGTGCGCGGCGAGTGGCTGGCACCGGGCTCGCACCTGGACCTGATCGGCAGCTTCACGCCCGCGATGCGCGAAGCCGACGCCCGGTGCTTCGATGGCGCCCTGACCTGGGTCGACACCGAGGAGGCGCTGCAGAAATCCGGTGACCTGCTCGACGCGATGGCCGCCGGCACGCTGCGCGCGGAGGAGGTGCAGGGCACGCTGGCGATGCTGTGCCGCGGGGAGCACCCTGGCCGCACGAACGATGCCGGGCGCACCGTGTTCAAGGCCGTCGGCAGCGCGCTGGAAGACCTGGCCGCTGCCACGCTCGTGTGGCAATCAGGCGACGCCATCTAATACTTATGGCTTGTTTTCCGCTGTGTTTTCCTACATCCGGATACGTCTTGTAGCCAATAGCGCACGCAGCGCATCGCGAGTACCGTGCTCCTCACGCCATCGAATCGGGGGGCACGACATGCTGAGCACCGAACACAAAGCCAACATCCTGCGCAAGGCCGGATACACCGTGCCCGCAGGTCCGGGAAACCCCAACAGCCCCTACCAGACGGCCCAGTGCTGGGCGAAAGCGATCGACACGCTCTACGTGACGTACGCCGCCAGCCGTGCAGCCAAGAGCCTGCGCGACGCGGAAGAGGCCCGGATGCTGGCGCTGCTGCAGCTGCGCTCGGCCAAGGCCTGGGCCTGACGGCCCGTGCGGCCTCAGGGCTTCTTCTGCTTTTCGGGCGCGTCGCCGCTGCCGCCGCGCGAGAGCTGGCCCGCCTTCATGGCCTCGCGGTTCGCCGCACGGCGCTTGGCCGCGGCGGCCCGGCGCTCTTCCCTCGACATCTTCGGTGCGGTCGTCGCGCGCACCTCGCCCTCCTGCATCTGCGGCCCACGGGCGGCGGCTGCGCCATCCATGCGGCGCTCCTTGCGAGCCTCGGCGCGCTCCGCCCTGGTGGTGGGCGCCGTGGGCCGCGCCTTGCCCTGCGCCGGATCGGCTTCGCCGGAAGACTGGGCGGACGCCACCTGCACGACCATCATCTGAGCCAGGGCCAGGCAAGCCGGCACGAGCATTTTTTTCATTGCGATGACCTTTCAGCACCCGCGACGGCACGGGGCCGGGGCATTGTGGTCAGGGTCCGGGGGCGGTGTCCACACCGGCAACCCGCATGCCGATGGAGCTTCAGTCCGTACGCTGGCGGTCGCCCAGATAGGCCAGCACCAGCCTGAGGAGTTCGGTCCTCATCGCCGGAGCATCCAGGTCGCCGCGGCGCGCCGCCGCGTGGACCGCGCCTTCGACCGCGGACGAGAGCATGCGGGCTGCGATGTCGGCATCGGCGCCGTCTCCCGGCCCACCGCTTTCAACGACGAGTGCCCGGTAGCGGCGCTGGTATTCGGCCTCGAACTCGGGGTAGGTCGAGCGCGCGGCGAGCGGCACCTCGTCGACGAGCACGCGGTGCAGCGCCTGGTCGACCGAATGGGCGGCGATGACCCCGTCGACGAAGCGCTCCACGCGGCGCGAAAGCGGAGCCGAAGCGTCGACATCCGCATCGGAACCGTTCAACGCCGCCAGCACCTCGTCGAGGTGACGCTGCCGTATCGCCTCGGCGATGGCCAGCTTGTCCGGGAAGTACTGGTAGAGCGAGCCGACGCTGACGCCAGCCACCGCCGCGATCTCGTTGGTGGTGAACCGCGCCCATCCGCGGCGCGCCAGAACGCGAGTTGCGGCCTCGACGATGGCGTCCACCGTGACGCGCGAACGCTGCTGCCGGGGCGCTTTGCGCATGGTCCTGCGCTGTGGGGGAATGCGAGTACCCAAGTTCGAGGCTCCACTCAAGAATGGGAGCGCACGCCAGGCGTGCGTTCAACTGTCCGAAGGGAGATTGTGATGAGTACGCAGACGCTTCTGGCCTCGCTGTTCCGCTACAAGGCCTGGGCCGACGAGGGCCTGCTGGCGGCCCTGGCCGATCTGGCGGCCAACGGCCCGGCCGACGAGTACCGCGCGGCCGCGCGCGTGCTCAACCACGGCCTCATCGTCGACCGCATCTTCGTCGCTAACGTGCAGCGCAAGGCACACGGCCACACCGCGACCGGCGCGCCCGAGCCGCCGCCGCTGGAAACGCTGGGCGAGGCGGTGCGGGAAACCGATCGCTGGTACATCGACTACGTCGCGCGCCTGAACCCGCGCGAGCTGGAGGAAGGCATCGAGTTCACCTTCACCGACGGCGCGCCGGGCCGGATGTCGCGCGAGGAAATGCTGGCCCACGTGGCGACTCACGCGGGCTATCACCGTGGAGAAGTCGGCCGGATACTGACCCGGCTCACGGGCTCGTCGCCGCCGGACACCTTCACCGGCTTTCTGCATCAGGCCGAACCCGCGCGCCGCGCACGCAACGCATAGCGGCGGCGTCTCCCGTCTTCGGGGCCACGGCCCGCCGGCTTACTTGCCTTGTGCCGATTGCAGCACCGGGTTCTGCATGGTCGAGATGACCTTGCTGTTGACGCGCGAGCCGCTGGTCACGTTCTGGTCGGGCGCCGCGGCGGTGGCCATGGCTTCCTGGTAGACCTGCGCCGGGTCGCGGCTGGAGGTGAACGGGTCCGCGCCGCGCGAGCCGCGCGTCACGTTCTGGTTGGGCGCGTGGGCGGTCTCGACGGCCTGCCTGTACATGGCCTCGGCATCGGCCGTGGACGTGAACGGATCGGCGCCGCGCGAACCGCGCGTAACGTTCTGGTCCTTGGCGTGGGCGGCGGCGACGGCTTCGGCTTCGACGGCTTCGCGCGTGCGCTGCTGGGCCTGGGCGGGCACGGAAGCGATGGCGAGCAGGGCGAGCGCGGCAGCGAGGGCGATCTGGGAGGTCTTCATGGTTCGGTCTTTTCTGTGAGTTGTCTGTCGGTCCGTAAGAGGCTTGCCCGGGGATACGGGAAAACCCTGAGCGAGGCTATTCAGCGCAAAAGGCAGATCCGTGACGCCCCCGCCCCGAGCACCAGCTCTCGCGCGCACCCTGCAGCCTCTGCGAACTTCTGTTAACTGACGCGGCCCGGTCCGCCCCTTTCCTGCGCCGCGAATGCACTTCGGGCTTGCGCGCGGGCCATCGCTTCTGAGACAGTCGCCCGGGCCACACCCGGACCGTCCCCCTGTCTCCATCGGAAAGAACGAAGGGAAAACCGCAACCATGGGAATGTTCGATTTCCTGAAGAAGAAACCCGCCATGCCCGCGACGCTGGAGGAAGGCATGGCCTCGCAGGCCAAGGACTTCGTCGGCGCCTTCTCGCAGCCCGGCGCGCCCATCGACGGCTCCCGGCTCGACTACACGGCCCCCTCGCTGGCGCTTGTCGACCGCGTGCTCGACGACTTCTTCAAGCAGCAGGCGCCGCTGCCGGAGGATCTGCACTTCCTCGCATCGGCCTACGTCTTCGAGGTCGCGCGCCGCGAGTTCGGCGGGCGCTACCTGCGCGGCGACGAGGACAACCCCTTCGTGCTCGTCATCGGCGAGGGCGAATCGCAGGTCGGCGTGTGCGTGATGGGCAAGGTGCGCGGACGGGCCACCAACGGCCCCGAGGACGACCTGGGCTTCTTCTACGCCGGCATCGCGCCCACGGTGGCACGCGGCGTGCGCGCGACCATCATCTGAAGCCACGGCGCCGGGCCGCGGTCACAGCCGGCTGCTACCCGCCGCGCCCTGCTCCTTCGAATAATCCGGAAACGGCCCGCGCCCGGTGCGCCGGGCCGCATTCCAACCTCATCCGAAGGAGACAAGAGACATGGCGCGCAAGATCCTGATGCTCTGCGGCGACTACGCCGAAGACTACGAAACCATGGTGCCTTTCCAGGCCCTGCTGGCCGTGGGCCACACGGTGCATGCGGTGGCGCCGGACAAGAAGGCCGGCGACTGGGTCCACACCGCCATCCACGATTTCGAGGGTGCCCAGACCTACAGCGAAAAGCCGGGCCACCGCTTCACGCTGAACGCCAACTTCGCCGACGTCCGCCCCGAGGCCTACGACGCGCTGGTCATTCCGGGCGGCCGCGCGCCGGAGTACCTGCGCATGAACACCCGCGTGGTCGAGATCGCTCGGCACTTCCTGGCCGCCGACAAGCCGCTGGCGGCGGTGTGCCACGGCGCCCAGCTGCTCGCGGCCACGGGCCTGCTCAAGGGCCGCAAGGTGTCGGCCTATCCGGCCTGCCAGGTGGAGGTGGAACTTGCGGGCGCCGAGTACATGGGCATCCCGGTCGACCAGGCCGTGACCGACCGCAACCTGGTCACCGCGCCCGCATGGCCGGCGCACCCGGCATGGCTCTCGCAGTTCCTCGTGGTGCTGGGCACGCGCATCGAGCATTGAACTCCCGGCGGGCGGCGCGGCGCTACAGTGCGGCGTCGCCCACCTTCCTTCAAGCAAAGGAGACAGCCACCATGTGCGAAGTCTTCATCAGTGCCGATCCGCAGAGCTATGACGCGCGCACGCGCTCGGTGCGGCTGCACGGCGTCGTCACCAGCATCCGGCTGGAGAACCTGTTCTGGCAGGTGCTGGAAGAAATCGCGCGGCGCGACGGCATGGTCGTGGTGCAGCTCATCGAGCGGCTCTACGACGAGCTGGTGGCCGCGCGCGGCGAAGTCGGCAACTTTGCCTCGTTCCTTCGGGTGAGCGCCCTGCGCTACGAGGCGCTGCTGGCGCAGGGGCGCATTCCCGCCGACAGCTCGGTGGCGATCCGTTCGCTCGACGCGAAGGCGGTGCTGCACGAGCTGCCCGAGGGCTGGGGCAGCCCTCTGCCTGACCAGGCGCGCGTGCACACGCTGCACGTGGCAGCGCGGCGCCAGGCCTAGCGATCAGTCCAGCGAGACGTTCGCCTTGCGGATCACGTCGGTGAAACGCTTCGTCTCGCTCGCCACGAACTCGTCGAACTGCGGGCGCGTGGTCGGGAAGGGCTCGTAGCCGAAGCTCTTGAACTTCTCCAGCACGTCGGGCTCTGCCAGCCCCTTCTCGATGTCGCGCTTGATCTTCTCGGTGACCGATGCGGGCAGGCCCTTCGGCACGGCGATGGCGTTCCAGCCGATGACCTCGAAGCCCTTCGGGCCGCCCGACTCGCCGACCGTCGGCACGTCGGGGAAGGCCGCCACGCGCTGGGGCGCGGCAGCGGCCAGGAAGCGCAGCTTGTTCGCGCGCTGCAGCGGGCCGGCGGTGGCGCTGCTGCCCAGCGCGAAGGCCAGCTCGCCGGTGGCGACCGAGGTGTAGAGCTGCGTGGTCTCCTTGTAGACGATGTGCTCCATCTGCGTGCCGGTGGCCGACTCGAAGAGCTCCGAGCCCAGGTGCACCGGATTGCCGACCGACCAGGAGCCGTAGTCGAGCTTGCCGGGGTTGGCCTTGGCGTCGGCGATCAGGTCGCCGATGGTCTTGTACTTGCTGTTGGTGGCGACGGTGAAGAAGAAGTAGGTCTTGAACAGCGGCAGCAGCGCGTCGAAGTCCTTGGCGGTGTCGTAGGGCAGCTTCTTGAAGAGCGCCGGGTACGCGGCAAGGTGAACGTTGTCGAGCACGATGATGTCGTGGCCGTCCTTCGCGCCGCGTTTGAAAGCGTCGATGGCGATGAAGCCGTTTCCACCGGGGCGGTTCTCGACCACCACCGGCTGGCCCCATGCGCGCGAGAGCTTGTCGGCCACCAGCCGCGCCACGCCGTCGGGTCCGCCGCCCACCGGGAACGGCGTGATGATGCGCACCGGCTTGGTGGGAAAGGACTGCTGTGCGAGGGCCGTTGTGGGCAGCAGCGCCGCTGCGGCCAGTGCGAGCGTTGCAAGGCCAGCGCCGCGGCGCGTTGTCTTCCTGGTCGACGTGTCGTTCATCCTCTGATCCTTCTCTTTCATCCTCTTCGGTTAAAAAAATGCCATCGGGCCGCTGTTGCCGCGGCTGCCGATGGCCTTGTCTTCTTGCTTCTCTGGTTGTTTTCGTTGCGTGGCCGCCCGATCGGCGGCGCTGTTGTCGTCAGACGCGCTCGAGGATCACTGCGATGCCCTGACCCACGCCGATGCACATGGTGCAAAGCGCATAGCGGCCGCCGCCCTTGTGCAGCTGGTTGACCGCGGTGGTGGCAAGGCGCGCGCCGCTGGCGCCCAGCGGGTGGCCCAGCGCGATGGCGCCGCCGTTGATGTTGACGCGCGCGTCGTCGTCCTTCAAGCCCAGCAGGCGCAGCACGGCCAGGCCCTGCGCGGCGAAGGCTTCGTTGAGTTCGATGACGTCGATCTGCTCGAGCTTCAGGCCGGTGAGCGCCAGCACCTTCTGCGTGGCGGGCGCGGGGCCGATGCCCATCACGCGCGGCGCGACGCCGGCGGTGGCCATGCCGACCACGCGGGCGCGCGGCGTGAGGCCGTGCTTCGCGGCGCTGGCTTCGTCGGCCAGCAGCAGCGCGCAGGCGCCGTCGTTCACGCCGCTGGCATTGCCGGCGGTGACGGTGCCGTCGGGACGCACCACGCCCTTGAGCTTGGCCAGCGACTCGAGGCTGGTTTCGCGCGGATGCTCGTCCTTGTTGACGATGATCGCGTCGCCCTTCTTCTGCGGCACGGTCACGGGCACGATCTCGGCGTCGAAGAAGCCCGACTTCTGCGAGGCCACGGCGCGCAGCTGCGAGTTCAGCGCCATCAGGTCCTGCGCCTCGCGCTCGATCTTGTAGTCGGTGGCCACGTTCTCCGCCGTCTCGGGCATGGAGTCGACGCCATACTGCGCCTTCATGAGCTTGTTGACGAAGCGCCAGCCGATGGTGGTGTCGTACACCGCGTTGTTGCGGCTGAAGGCGCTCTCGGCCTTGGGCATGACGAAGGGCGCGCGGCTCATGCTCTCGACGCCGCCGGCGATCATGAGGCCCGCTTCACCGGCGCGGATGGCGCGTGCCGCGGTGCCCACGGCGTCGAGGCCCGAGCCGCACAGGCGGTTGATGGTGGCGCCGCCGAGTTCGATCGGCAGGCCCGCCAGCAGCGCCGACATGCGCGCGACGTTGCGGTTGTCCTCGCCGGCCTGGTTGGCGCAGCCGTAGAGCACGTCGCTCACGGCCTGCCAGTCGACGTTCTTGTTGCGCTCCATCAGCGCCTTCAGCGGCACGGCGCCGAGGTCGTCGGTGCGCACGCTGCTGAGCGAGCCGCCGTAGCGGCCGAAGGGGGTGCGAACGGCGTCGCAGATGAAGGCTTGGTTGGTCATGGATGTCTCTGTTTGAGGAAAGTTGAATTCGGGTACCGAACGCAGAGGGCGCGAAGGTTACGCGAAGGTCGCAGAAGGAAAACCATAAAAGGCTTTCATGGTCTTCTCTGCGACTTCTGCGTAGTTTTTGTCGTCCTTCTGCGTTCGGCTGTCCGCCTTAAGCGGCGATGGGCAGACCCACGAGCTTCTCGAGCTCCTCGCGGCTCAGGCCGTCGACCAGGTCGACGAGCTTCAGGCCCTGCGGGGTGCACTCGAGCGTGGCGAGGTCGGAGTAGACGCGCTTGACGCAGCCGATGCCGGTCAGCGGATAGGTGCATTCCTTGACCAGCTTGCTCACGCCCTGCTTGGTGAGCAGGTCCATCATGACCCAGGTCTGCTTGGCGCCGATGGCGAGGTCCATCGCGCCGCCGACGGCGGGAATGGCGTCCTTCTCGCCGGTGTGCCAGTTGGCGAGATCGCCGGTGGCCGACACCTGGAACGCGCCGAGCACGCAGATGTCGAGGTGGCCGCCGCGCATCATCGCGAAGCTGTCGGAGTGGTGGAAGAAGGAGCCGCCCGGCAGCAGCGTGACGGGCTGCTTGCCGGCGTTGATGAGGTCGTAGTCTTCCTCGCCGGCCTCGGGCGCGGGGCCCATGCCGAGGATGCCGTTCTCGCTCTGCAGGATGACTTCGCGGCCCTTGGGCAGGTGGTTGGCCACCAGCGTGGGCTGGCCGATGCCCAGGTTGACGACGGCGCCGTCGAAGATGTCCTGCGCCACGCGGGCGGCGAGCTGGTCCTTGGTGCGGCGGGTGTAGTTCGTGCTCATGGTCATGCTGCCTTCTTGAAGCCGCCGGCCTGGGTGGCGACGCGTTCGATGCGCACCACCTGGTGCACGAAGATCCCCGGGGTGACGATGGTCTCGGGGTCGAGGGTGCCGAGCTCGGCGACGTCGTGCACGGTGGCGATGGTCTTCTTCGCGGCCATGGCCATCACCGGGCCGAAGTTGCGTGCCGCCTTGCGGTAGACCAGGTTGCCCCAGCGGTCGCCGCGCTCCGCCTTGATGAGCGCCACGTCGCCGTGGATGGGGTATTCGAGCACGTACTGCTTGCCGTCGATCTCGCGGGTCTCGCGGTTGCCGGCCAGCTGCGTGCCGTAGCCCGTGGGGCAAAAGAAGGCGCCGATGCCGGCACCCGCGGCGCGGATGCGCTCGGCCAGGTTGCCCTGGGGCACGAGTTCGAGTTCGATCTTGCCGCTGCGGTAGAGCCCGTCGAACACCTGGCTGTCGGCCTGGCGCGGGAAGCTGCAGATGATCTTGCGCACGCGGCCAGCCTTCAGCAGCGCCGCGAGGCCGGTTTCGCCGTTGCCGGCGTTGTTGTTGACGACGGTGAGGTCCTTGGCGCCCTGCTCGACGAGGCCGTCGATGAGCTCGTTGGGAATGCCGGCGGTGCCGAAACCGCCGATGAGAACCGTGGCGCCGTCGGGGATGCCAGCGAGGGCATCGGCGACCGAGCGCGCGATCTTGTTGATCATGAAGCCTGTCTCCGGAAGTGAGGGAAGGGAACGAAGAAACGAATCCGCCTGAACGCGCCGACCGATTCTGCAAACCGTCGATTTGTTCGTCTAAAGAACATTTGTTCGTATAATGAATTTTAAAGAGGAAGACGAACCATGGCAACCCACGCGTCACAACCCGAGAAACCGGCCCCCGGCGACAGCTACGTGCAGTCCTTCGCGCGCGGGCTGCAGGTGATCCGCTCGTTCAGCGCCAACGCACCGCACCAGACGCTCAGCGAGGTGGCCGCCGGCAGCGGGCTGACGCGCGCGGGCGCACGGCGCATCCTGCTCACGCTGCAGACGCTGGGCTACGTGGTGACCGACGGCAAGCTCTTCACGCTCACGCCGCGCATCCTCGACCTGGGCTTCGCGTATCTCTCGTCGATGCCGATCTGGAACCGCGCCGAGCCGGTGATGGAGGCGCTGGTGCAGCAGGTGCAGGAGTCGTGCTCGGCCGCCGTGCTCGACGCCACCGACATCGTCTACGTGCTGCGGGTGCCGACCAAGAAGATCATGCACATCAACCTGGGCGTGGGCTCGCGCTTGCCGGCCTACTGCACCTCGCTGGGCCGGCTGCTGCTGGCGGACCTCGACGACGACGAGGTGCGAGCACGGCTCGAAGCCTCGAACATCGAGGCGCTGACCCGGCACACCATCACCGACATCGACGCGCTCATGGCCAAGGTCGCGCAGGCGCGCAAGCAGCAGTGGTGCCTGGTGAACCAGGAACTCGAGGAGGGCTTGATCTCGGTGGCCGCGCCCGTGGTCGACAGGCAGGGCCGCATGGTGGCCGCGCTCAACATCAGCGGCCAGGCGAACCGCACCAGCGCGAAGGCGATGCAGGAGACCATGCTGCCCGCGCTGCGCGAAGCGGCGGACCGGGTCTCCCGGATGCTCTGATCGCGGCCGATCCGAGCCGGACGAAAAAGGCGGAAGGACGCTCGAAGGCTGGAGCGTCGCTCAAGGCCTCATCCCTCCGAGTGGATGCCCTTCATGATGATCACGCCGCCCAGGCGCGTGGTGTCGGCGCGCATGCGCTTGGCCAGCGTGTCGGGCGAACCGGGCTGGGCCTGCCAGCCGGTCTTCAGCAGCGCCTGGCTCACGTCGGGCGAGCTGATGACTTCGACCAGCGCTGCGTTGAGCTTGGCGACGGCCGCGGGCTTCATGCTCGCGGGCGCGGCCAGCGCGGTCCAGATTTCCAGGTCGGCGCCGCGCACGTCGGCGTCGCGGATGGTGGGCAGCTCGCCCGCCAGCGGACTGCGCTCGGGCGAGGTCACGCCGATGGCCTTGATCTTTCCCGATTTGATGTGCGGCAGCGCGAGGCCCGGCGGCAGCAGCGCCAGCTGGATCTCGTTGGCCAGCAGCCCCGCGATGACCTGCGGATTGCCGGTGTAGGGCTTGTGCTGCGCGGTGATGGCCGCGCGGCTCTTGATGAGCTCCATGCCCAGGTGGCCCACCGTGCCTACGCCCGGCGTGCCGTACTTGCCGCCGCTGCCTAGGTTGCGCACCCACAGCAGTTGCTCGGCCGATGTCTTGCCCGTGGCGCTGCCCGACACCGCCAGCACCAGCGGCGCGGTGCCGATCAGGCCGACCGGCGCGAAGTCTTTCTCGGGGTCGAAGGTCAGCGCGGGGTTGAGCAGCTTCGCGATGGTCAGGTTGCCGTTGATGAGCGCTCCGACGGTGTGATCGTCGGTGGCCTTCGCCACCTGGTCGGCCACGGTGTTGCCGCTGGCGCCGGGCTTGTTCTCGACGATCACCGGCTGGCGCAGGATCTTCGACAGCGGCTCCGCGATGGCGCGCGCCGCGAGGTCGGGCGATGCGCCAGCGGGAAAACCCACGAGGATGTGAAGGGGCTTGGTCGGCCAGGAAGCCTCGCCGGCGCTGTTGTTGCGTTGCTGCTGAGCCCACGAAGTCTTCGCAAGCAGCGAAGCGGCAATGGCTGCCGCGCCGCCTTCGAGCAGGCGGCGTTTGGTGATCGTCAAGATGACTCCAGGAGAGTGAGAAGAACGGGAACGTGCTTACATTGTGTTTACACAACGTTACAGGACGACGATGTTTTTCGCAAGTCCGAAGTGCCTTCCCGTCAGGGTCTCTCGCGCAGGAAAGTACTAGCGCACCGCCGATGTGCCAAGCAGTTTTCGCTGCGTGGGGAACAGCGACCAGCCCCAGCGCTGCTGCGCATATCCCCACAGCCCCTGCTTGAAGAACAGCGTGACGAGGATCGCGAGCAGCCCGAGCCCCAGCAGGTACCAGGTGCCGTAGTCGCTCAGGAACTTGTTCAGCGCCCAGAAGATGAGCGCCCCCACCAGCGGCCCCTCGATGCGCCCGATGCCGCCGATCACCACCATGAAGATGGCGAAGGCCGTCCAGTTGACGCTGAATGCCGCATCAGGGCTGATGCGCAGGTTGCCCACGAAGTACAGCGCGCCCGCGAGCCCCGCGCCGAAGGCCGCGACCACGTACACCGCGAGCTTCATGCGCGCCACAGGTATGCCCTGCGACTCCGCGGCCACTTCGTTGTCGCGTATCGCCAGCAGCGCCAGCCCGCGCTTGCTGCGCAGGAACAGGTACACCAGCGCAACCGCCGCGACCACGCAGGCCAGCGCCATCCAGTAGGTCGTGCTCTCGCGCATCGCCTTGTCGATGCCGCGCAGCGCGGTCAGCGTGGTGCCCGAGCCGCCGCCCACCGCCGACGCGTTGGCGAAGCTCAGCCTGAACACCTCCGCGATGACCCAGGTGCCGATGGCGAAGTAGCCGCCCGAGAGCCGGAACGCGACGAAGGACACCGGCACCGCCACCAACCCCGCCGCCAGCGCCCCCAGCGGGATCGCCACGAAGGGATTCACGCCCGCGAAATTGCCCAGCATCAGCATCACGTAGCCGCCGAAGCCGAAGAAGGCCTGCTGCCCGATGCTCACCATGCCGCCGTAGCCGGCGAGCAGGTTCCACATCATCGCGAAGATGAAGTAGCAGGCGATCTCGACGAACTCGCGCATCCAGCTCGACTCGCCCCAGAACGGCAGGCTCGCCGCGACGAGAACGATGGCGATGCCGGCGATCAGCGCCGCGCGGCTCGCGGCCGTCGCACGTTCGACCGCGACGATGGGAGGAGGCATGTTCGTCATCCGCGCGTCCTTGGAAAGAGTCCCTGCGGCCGCAGCACCAGCACGACGAGGAACACGATGTGCCCGAACCAGATGCCCCAGCCCGGGTCGAGCCTGAAGCCGATCTGCTGCGTGATGCCCAGGATCATCGCGCCCGCCAGCGTGCCCCAGAAGGAGCCCATGCCGCCGATGATCACCGCCTCGAAGGCGAAGAGCAGCAGCAGCGGCCCGTCCGAAGGCGACACCGTCGTGCGCATGCCCTGCAGTACTCCGGCGATGGCGATGAGCACGAAGGCGATGGCGGTCGCGAGCGCGTAGACCTTCTTCGCGTTCAGCCCCATGAGCTCCGCGATCTCGCGGTCGTCCGACACCGCGCGGAACGACCGCCCCAGCGCCGTGCGCGCGAAGAGCCATTGCAGCGCGCCCGTCGCGGTCAGCGCCACGGCCAGCACGACGAGCGGCAGCACGCCCACCGACATCGCCTCGCCCAGCGCGACGCCCTGCGTGCTGAGGCCGCCGGTCTCGATCGCGCGCGGGTCGGCCGAGAACAGCTCCAGCAGCAGGTTCTGGATCACGATCGACAGGCCGAAGGTGACGACCAGCGAGGGAAGCGGATCTTTTCCGAGCGTGCCGTTGAGCACGTAGCGCTGCAGCAGGTAGCCGAAGCCGAAGGCAACCGGCAGCACCGCGAGCGCGACCAGCCATGGCGCCTCGCCGCCCGTCAGCGACATGCCCGCGATCACCGCGAACGCGCCGAGGATGATGAAGTCGCCCTGCGCCGTGTTGGTGAGCCGCATCACGCCGAACATCAGCGACTGCCCCAGCGCGAAGAGCGTGTAGAGGCCGCCGAGCAGCGCGCCCTGGACGAGGGTCTCAAGCATGGGCCGCCTCCGCGATGCCGAAGTAGGCCTGCGAGATCTGCTCGCGCGTGAGGTCGGCGGAACGGCCTTCGAGCGATACGCGGCCTTCCTGGAAGCAGTAGACGCGCTGCGAGACCTGCCGCGCCATGGTCACGTCCTGCTCGACGATGACGACGGTCATGCCTTCCGCGGTGATGGCCGGCATCGCCGCATAGATCTCGCGGATGACGATGGGCGCGAGGCCCAGCGAGAGTTCGTCGCACAGCAGCACCTCGGGGTTGCTCATCAGCGCGCGGCCGAGCGCGACCATCTGCTGCTGCCCGCCCGAAAGCGAAGTGCCCGGCTGGTTGCGCTTCTCGGCGAGGATGGGAAAGAGCGCGTACAGCCGCTGCAGGTTCCACGGCCCCTTGCGCGATGGCGTGGCACCCATCAGCAGGTTCTCCTCGACGCTGAGGCTCGGAAAGAGCCTGCGGCCCTCGGGAACCATGGCGAGCCCGCGGCGCACGATGTCGCCCGGCGGCAGGCCGCCGATGGGCTCGCCCTTGAAGCGGATCGCGTCGCGCGGCGAGCGCACCAGGCCCGCGAGGCTCTTGAGGAAGGTCGACTTGCCCGCGCCGTTGGCGCCGATGATGGCCACCAGCTCGCCGCGTGCCAGCGAAAAATCGATGCCGAAGAGGGCCTGCGCGTCGCCGTAGAAGGCCTTGAGGGCGTGGGTGGAGAGCAGAGCTGTCATGGTCTTTGCTCCCGAGGTGTTTGCTCCCTCTCCCTCTCCCTCTCCCTCTCCCTCTCCCGCTCGCGGGAGAGGGTTGGGGTGAGGGCCTGCGGCGACAACCAGGCGCGCGGCGACTCGAACGCCGTCCCCCTCACCCTAACCCTCTCCCGCAAGCGGGAGAGGGAACAAGTCCGAAGACAGGCGATTGCGCTCATGCTTCCATCCCCATGTAAACCCGCCTCACCTCCGGATCGCCCATCACCGCTCGCGGCGCCCCCTCCGCCAGCTTCTGCCCGAAGTTGATGACGAACAACCGGTCCGCCAGCGACAGCAGCGCATGCACGACATGCTCGATCCAGATCATCGTCACGCCGCGCGCCTTGATGCGCTTGAGCTCGCCGACCAGCACCGCGGCCTCGGGCTCCGTGAGGCCGCCCGCGATCTCGTCGAGCAGCAGCAGCTTGGGCCGCGTCGCCAGCGCGCGCGCCAGCTCCAGCCGCTTGCGGTCGAGCAGGGTCAGGCCGCCCGCCGGCTTGTTCGCATGCGCCATCAGGCCCGTCTGTTCCAGCACCTCGTGCGCAGTGCCCCAGGCCTCGCGCTCGGTCTGCTGCCCGCCGAAGCAGGCGGCGGTCACGAGGTTCTCGAACACGCTCATGTTGCCGAAGGGCTGCGGCACCTGGTAGCTGCGGCCGATGCCGGCATGGCAGCGCTGGTGCGGCTTCAGCCGCGTCACGTCGCGGCCGGCGTATTCCACGCGCCCGGCGTCCACGCGCACGTCGCCCGAGATCAGGTTGAACAGCGTGGTCTTGCCCGCGCCGTTCGGCCCGAGGATGCCCAGCGTCTCGCCCTCGGCCACCGCGAGCGTGATGTCGTCGGTGACCTTGAGCGCGCCGTAGGACTTGCTCACGGCATGCAGTGCCAGCAGCGTCATGGCGTTCCCGGGTTCACAGCGGCCGCAGCCTGCCGGCGGTGGGAATGCTGGTCGCCGCCTCGTTGCTCACGATGGTCAGCTCCACCTTGTACTTGCTGCCCTTGCCCCACTGGCCGAGCACCAGCGGCGTCTTGCTGACATTCTTGAACGGCCCCTGCCCGCCCCACTTCACCGGCCCGACCACCGAGTTGATCGCGGTCGATGCCACCGCGTCGCGCACGTCCGAAGCCTTCAGCGACTTCGCACGGCCCAGCGCATTCGCCGCGACTTCGAAGAGCGCGTGCGCGAAGCCGATGGGCTGGGTCCACTGCTTCTTCGTGCCGGCCTCGTAGGCCTCGGCCAGCGCTTTCGCGCTCTGCTGCGTGAGGCTCGAGGTGAACGGGTGCGAAGGGCTCCACCACACCTCGGTCGAGAGGCCGTCGCCCAGGTCGCCCAGCGCCTCGATCGCGCCGGGGAACAGCAGCGCCTTGCCCAGCGTGATGACCTTGGGCTTGAAGCCCTGCTGCCGCGCCTGCGTGAGGAAGGTCTTGGCGTCGGGCGGGATCACCACGCCCGTGACGATCTCCACGCCCTCCTTCTTGAAGGCCGCGATCTGCGCGCTGAAGTCCTGCGTGCCGTTCTGGAAGCGGCCCGGGTCGGTGAGCGTGAAACCCATCTGCGAGAGCGGCTTGGGAAAGCCCAGCTCCTTGTCGCCCCAGGCGTTGCCGTCGCCGTCGTTCGGGAACAGGCCACCCACCTTCTTGTTGGTGGCGAGCGTCTTCCAGCCGTTGGTGAAATTGGCGATGACGTCCTCCAGGCCCCAGAACATGTGATACGTCCAGTTGAAGCCTTTCGCCGGGTCGCCCTTGCGGCCGAAGAACCACGGCTGCCACGGCACCACGCTGGAGATGCAGGGCACCTCGTTGAGTTCGCAGGCGTCGCTCACCGGATTGGCGGTCTCCGGCGTGCCGGCCGTGAGCACCAGCGCGACCTTGTCCTTCAAGATCAGGTCGTTCGCCACCTCGCCCGCGCGGTTGGGGTTCGACTGGCTGTCCTTCAGCACGATCTGCACCGCGTACTTCTTTCCGCCGACGCTGATGCCGTCCTTGAACGCCGCCTTCATCTGGTCGATGACCCACTTGTCGGCCTCGCCGAAGGGCGCGAGCGGGCCGGTCTGCGGCGACACGTAGCCGATCTTCAGCGTGTCGGCCGCGAACACCAGCGGTGCCGCGCCCGATGCCACCAGCGCGGCCGAGGCCTGCGTGAACTGTCTGCGGTTGAATGCCATGGTTGTCTCCGTTTCTTCTGTCGTTTTCTTCTTGCCGCCGCTTCAGGGGGTCAGCGCGCGAAGTGCGGCGGAATCTGCGCGTCGACGTTCACCCACACGCTCTTGACCTGCGTGTACTCGCGCATCGCGTCGAAGCCCATCTCGCGGCCGTAGCCGCTCTGGCCGACGCCGCCGAAGGGCGAGCCGGGGTTCACGCGCTTGTAGCTGTTGATCCAGACCATGCCGGCGTGCAGGTCGCGCGCGACCTTGTGGGCGCGCTGCAGGTCGCGGGTCCACAGGCCGCTGCCCAGGCCATAGTCGGTGCCGTTGGCGATCTGCATCGCCTCCTCGTCCGACTTGAAAGTGAGCACGGTGACGAACGGGCCGAAGACTTCTTCCTGCGCAACGCGGTCCTTGTACGACTTCGCTCGCATCACGGTGGGTTCCACGTAGCAGCCTTTGGCCAGGTCGCCTCCGGGCGACCTGCCGCCCGCCAGCAACTCACCGCCTTCGCCCAGCGCCACGTCGACATAGCTCAGCACGCGCTCGCGGTGCTGCGCGCTGGTGAGCGGCCCCATCTCCGTCGCGTCGTCCAGCGGGTTGCCCAGGCGGATCGACTTGGCGAGCGGAATGAACTGCGCGAGGAATTCGTCGGCGATCTTCTCGTGCAGCATCAGCCGCGAGCCCGCGATGCAGGCCTGCCCCTGGTTGTGGAAGATGGCCCATGCGCTGCCGTTGACGGCCGCCTGCAGGTTCGCGTCCTCGAAGACGATGTTCGGCCCCTTGCCGCCGAGCTCCAACTGCACCTTCTTCAGATTGCCGGCGCTGGCCTGCACGATGCGCCGGCCGGTGGCTGTGCTGCCCGTGAAGGCGATCTTCGCGATCTCCGGATGCTCGGCGATGTACTGGCCCGCCACGCTGCCGAGCCCCGGCAGCATGTTGACCACGCCGGGCGGCAGGCCGGCCTCGGCCATCAGCTCGGCGATGCGCAGCGAACTCAGCGGCGTGATCTCCGCCGGCTTCATCACGATGCAGTTGCCGGCCGCGAGCGCGGGCGCCATCTTCCAGCTGGTGAACATCAGCGGGAAGTTCCACGGCACCACCTGGCCGACGATGCCGACGGGCTCGCGCAGCGTGTAGTTGAGGAAACCCTCTTCCACCGGGATGGTCTCGCCCTGGAACTTGTCGGCCATGCCGCCGAAGTAGCGGAAGCACGCGGCGGTGCGCGGCACGTCGAGGCGGCGCGAATCGCGGATCGGGTGGCCGGTGTCCAGCGATTCGAGGCGCGCGAGTTCCTCGGCATTGGCCTCGATGAGGTCGGCCAGCTTCAGCAGGATGCGGCCGCGATCGGCGGCGGCCATGCGGCTCCACTTCGGAAAGGCACGCTTCGCCGCGGCCACGGCCTTGTCGACGTCGGCCTTGCCGGCGAGCGCGACGTCGACGATGGGCGTGTTGTCGTGCGGGTTCAGCGTGGCGAGGGTCTCGCCGGACTCGGCGTCGACGAAGCGGCCGTCGATGAAGAGCTGGCGGCGGATGGGCGTGCGCAGGCCTGCCGAAGCGGCGATGTCATTGGGCTTCATGTCTTTGCATTCCTCCCTCTCCCCTTGGGGAGAGGGTCGGGGTGAGGGGGCGTTCAGGGCGCAGCGGCGACCCTCACCCCAGCCCTCTCCCGCTCGCGGGAGAGGGGGCCATTCAGAACTGGACCGGAATCTCCGGCGACTCGCCCTTCTGGATCTCGTAGACCAGGCTGGGCGAGCCGTTCTCCCACACCAGCAGCATCGAGCGCTTGGGACTGAAGCCCTGGTGGCGGCAGTAGGCGGGCATGGCGGCCATGTCGCCGGCCTTCATGATCACGCGGGCCATGGGCCTGCCGGTGTTCTTGTCGCCGCAGTCCCAGTGGATCTCGTCGGTCATCTGGAAGAACCACTCGACGCGGTCGTTGCCGTGGATGATCGGCAGGATGTGTTCCTCGGTGGTCGGGCACATGTAGCTGTGCTTCACCACCGAGGTGAAGCTCGGGTTCCAGGTGACCTGCGAGCGGCTCAGGAAGCCGAAGAGATTGAAGGCGTGCACCTCGTTCTCGAAGCCGGGCTCGGGGTGCAGCTCGGGCTGGCCCTGCGGCACGTCGGCAAAAGCGCGGTTGACCGGCGCGCCGCGCTCGTCGCTGCGCAGGTCGAGGTCGCCCTTCAGGCCCACGCAGCGCTTGGCCAGCTCGCGCGCCCTGGTGATCTTGGCGGTGTTGTTGCCGTTCTTGCGGCCGTAGGGCGAGCCGGTTTCCTGCGGCGCGGCGAAGGGGTCGAAGCTCTCGTTGGTCCAGTCGTCGAGCATGGCCTCGAAGGTGGCGCGGATCTGCGCGGTCGGGAAGTTCTCCAGCAGGTCGATGCCCGCTTCCTTCATGGTGCCGTTGAAGCTGCCGGCGTACAGGTCGACCGACTCGTAGTGGTTGACGGTGCCGAACACGTCGTCGAAGTTGACCCAGCCGTAGAAGAAGCCCCAGGCCACGTCGCGCATCAGCGCGCGCAGGTAGCTGCCGGCGTCCATGGTGTGGCTCATGGGGCGGCCGTCGCGGGTCTTCCAGCCGATGTGCACGAAATACTCGTCGCGGCGGAAGCTGAAGCTGCCGAGAGAGAAGTCCTTGTAGCCGAGCGTGGCGTCGGGCTGCGACGCGATCACCTTGGCGAGTTCTGCGGGTGCGTTCATGGTGTTTTCCTTGTCTGGTCTGAACAGGTGGCCTGCATCCTTCGTGGAACACCGCGGAACCGGCTTTGCCGGGCCGCAGGTGTTGCCCCCGGTAGGGGGTTGGCGTAGCGACACGAAGTGCGCGAAGCCTGGGGGCGAGTCAATGTGCTTGGCAGATGTCGGCCCACTTCTCCACGGAGAGATCGCCCTTGCAGCTCTGCAGCACGATCACGCCCGGCTCGCCGGCATTGCGGAACTGGTAGGCGGTGTTCTTCGGCAGCAGCCCCTGGTGGCCGCGCGAGAGCTTCATCCAGCCCATCTTCTTTCCCCTGGGCTCGCCCTTCACTAGCACGGCGCCGTTCTTGTCCTTGTCGGCCACCGCCTGGCTCTCGTCGAGTTGCACCAGGTGCACCTCGACGTCGCCGTCCATCACCAGCGCGAACTCGTCGTGCGCGCAGGTGTACCAGGGCGAGGCGCCTTCGGCGCGCAGCGTCTCCAGCACGTAGATCTGGTTCTGGCCGAACACGACCTTCTCGTACGGCTTGCTGAGGCTCGCGATCTCGAAGCAGTTGGAAAAGGCGTAGTGACGCACGTCGTCGTCGATGGGTTCGACGTGGCCCTTCTCGAAGTGCTTGAGGGATCCGAAGCGGGTCTTGTAGGTGGCGGTGGATTTGGCGGCTGTCATGGCTTGTCTCCTTGGGTGAGCGAACTCTAGGAGCCATGCGGCGGCACCGGTAGGGACCAGTTTGGAAGAGGATTATTCGGAGCTTCCGAATAATCGCTGGGGTTTACCCCGGTTCGGCCTGCTCACCAAGAGCGAGTCATAGGACTTGTTCGCGAGACGCCGCGGAACCGGCTTCGCCGGGCCGCTGGCGTCGCCCCCGGCGAGGGGGTTGGCGCAGCGACACGAAGTGCGCGAAGCCTGGGGGAGTACCTAGGTCATCCGCTGGTGCGGCTGAACTCGATGAGCTCCGACGGGATGAGGCCACGCTCGATCAACGTCGCATCCCACGGAGGAACGCGCGTGAACCGGGTGGCGATGTGCTCGATGAAAAGGCGCAGCTTCAGCGCATTGCGCGAGGTGCCGGCATACACCGCGCTCAGCGAGAACGACGACAGCTGGTGCTCGGCCAGCACCACGCTGAGTTCGCCGCGCGCGATGGCGTCACCCGCCACCAGCGTGGGCAGGCAGACGATGCCCGCATGCTCCAGCGCATATTCGCGCAGCAGGTGCACGCTGTTGGTCAGAAGCGCCGCGGCGAGGTAGATGGTGGTCTGCTCGCCGCCGTGGTGGAAGGTCCAGCGGTCGCGCGTGGGGTAGCCCGAATAGAGGCCCAGCTTGTGCCGGTGCAGTTCGCGCGGCGTGGCCGGCGTGCCGTGTGCCTTCAGGTACGCCGGCGTGGCGCACAGCACCCGCCGCACAGGGAAGAGCGGCCTGGCCACCAACTCCTGCGAGGCCGCGGGAAAGATCTGCAGCGCGCAGTCGACGCCCGCCTTCACCGGGTCGGCCACCGCGTCGCTCACGATCAGTTCCAGGTGGATGTCGGGGTAGGTCGACTGGAACTCGCGCAGCAGCGAGGCGAAGCGTCCCAGCACCATGCCGGTCAGCGCATGCACGCGCAGCGTGCCAGAGGGCGTACCGCGCGCATCGCGCATCTGGTCGACGATGCTGTCGGCGCGGGCCACCAGCTCGGTGCAGTCGCGCAGGAAGGCCTGGCCCATGTCGCTGAGCCGCACCACGCGCGTGCTGCGATGGAAGAGCGGCGCGCCGAGGAACTCCTCGAGTTGCTTGACCCGCGTGGTGACGACCGAATTGGCCACCCGCAGCTGCCTTGCGGCTTCGGCGAAGCTCTGGGTCTGCGCGACACGAACGAAAGTTTCAATGCTTTGGAGGCGGTCCACGGCGGCACTGTACTGCGGGGCCGCCCGGCGCGGGGGCTTCGGGCGGCGTTGCGGGCAAGCCTAAAGGCCGCGAAAGCCCCGTCATCCCTGTATCGGGGGGTTACCCGCCCCACTTACAATCCCTGCCGCATCACCCACCCCTACGAGGTCTTGTCCGCAATGCCCAAGAGCCCCAGGCCACGCGCCCGTTTCAGCTTCTCCCCCACCGTGCGCGCCCTGCTCCTGGCCGCGGCCACCTGTGGCGCCGCCCTTCCGGCGCTGGCCGCCATCGAGCATGAGGAAGTCGACAAGCTCATGCAGGCCGGCAAGCTCGACGAGGCCATGGCGAAGGCCGAGGCCTTCCTGAAGGACAAGCCGCGTGATCCGCAGATGCGCTTCCTCAAGGGCGTGATCCAGCTCGACACCGGCAAGCGCAACGAAGCCATCGCCGCCTTCACGCAACTCACGCTCGACGCGCCCGAACTGCCCGAGCCGTACAACAACCTCGCGGTGATCTACGCGAGCCAGAACCAGTTCGACAAGGCCCGCGCCGCGCTGGAAAGCGCGATCCGCACCAACCCCAGCTACGCCACCGCCCAGGAGAACCTCGGCGACGTGTACGCGCGGCTCGCGAGCCAGGCCTACAGCAAGGCGCTGCAGCTCGACCAGAACAACACGGCCGTGCAGCCCAAGCTGGCGGTGATCCGCACGCTCTTCACGCCGACGCCGCCCGGCGCCAAGCCGACCGCGCTGATTGCCGCCGCGCCCGCGCCGGCCCCGGTTGCAAAGGCAGCGCCTGCGCCGGCTCCGGCACCTGTCGCTCCGCCGCCGCCCGCCAAGGTCGCGGCCGCTCCCGCACCGGTGGCCGCCGCACCCAAGGCACCGGAAGCTGCACCGGCTCCCGCGCCCGCCCCGGCACCGGCTGCCAGCGCGACCGCCAATGCCGAAGTCGAATCGGCCGTGCGCGCCTGGGCCTCGGCCTGGGCCAGCCAGGACATGGACCGCTACCTTGCGGCATATGGCCCCGACTTCACGCCCGCCGGCGGCCAGAGCCGCAAGAACTGGGAAGAAGACCGCCGCGCGCGCATCGTCGGCAAGTCGAGCATCAGCGTGAACATCGAGAACCTCGCGATCAAGGTCGACGGCCAGAACGCGACGGCCAGGTTCCGCCAGATCTACCGCGCGGACAACCTCAATGTTTCGAGCCGCAAGACGCTGGAGATGCAGCGCTCGGGCAATCAATGGCACATTCGCAAGGAAAGCGTCGGCGGCTAGTGGCAGACATCGTCCGGCAGGGCCGGCTTCAGCATCCCCCTTTTCGTCTGCGCAGCGGGCAGCAACTGCTCGCGGCGCTTGCCGCCGTTTCCGCACTGATGTTCGCGGCGCCCGGTGCCGCGCTGGCTTCGAACGCCGCCGGCAAGACGGCCAAGACAAGCGGCAGCGTCCACAAGGAAAAAACCAGGGCGAAGGGCCCGGCTGCCAATGCACGGTCCACGGCGCGTGCCGGTGCGGCCGGACGCCCCTCTTCCGCCAAGGAAGCGAAGGAAGCCCGCAGCGCCAAAAGCAGGAAGGCCGGTACCGCCGTTGTTGCAGCGGCCGCGACTTCGGCGACCGCCGCCAGGACCACGCGCAAGCCTGCACCCGCAGGCGCCATCCAGGAAGCCAGCAACGCCGAAGCCCGCCTGATCGCGGTCTACGAAATGTTCGGCCGCGGCCAGACCCGCCCCGCGCTGGCCAAGGCGCGCGACCTGGTGCGCGACTATCCGAACTTCCAGCTCGCGCAGCTCGTCTACGGCGACCTGCTCGCGGCGCAGCTGCCGCCGTCGAACTCGCTGCCCGACACCGCCAGCATCGCGAAGATGCGCGGCAACCCGGCCATGGCCGAACTGCACGAGGAATCGAAGCGCCGCCTGCAGGCCCTGCGCGACCGCCCGCCGGCCAACACCGTGCCCTCGCAGTTCCTGGCGCTGTCCACCCGCAGCCGCTACGCCATCGCCGTGGACGCATCGCGCTCGCGGCTGTACTTGTTCGAGAACTCGGACAAGGGCCTGAAGCTCACGGCCGACTACTACATCTCCGTCGGCAAGGCCGGCACCGACAAGGTCACCGAAGGCGATGCGCGCACGCCGCTGGGCGTGTACTACATCACCAGCAGCCTCGATCCGAAGTCGCTGAAGGACTTTTACGGCGCGGGTGCCCTGCCCATCAACTACCCCAACCCGTACGACGTGCGGCGCGGCAAGACCGGCGGCGGCATCTGGCTGCACGGCACGCCGCCGCAGCAGTTCGCCCGGGCGCCGCTGGCGAGCGACGGCTGCGTGGTCATGGCAAACCCCGACCTCAGGCAGCTATTGCGAAAAGTGCAAATCGGCGCCACCCCGGTGGTGACCGCACGCAGCCTGCAATGGATTTCGCAACCGCAGGCAGAAAAAGAATCCCAGTCAATTACAAGTGCTATCAACGGCTGGAAAGACGCCCGCGCCAGCGGAAATGAAGCGCAATTGAAGAAATTCTATTTGCCCGATTTCCAGCGCAGCAGCAAGAAATCCAATGAGGGAATTTCAGTCGTCGACGACGAAGTGAAATATGCGCAGGGCAAGCGCGTCCAGCTCAAGGACATGTCGTACCTTCACTGGAAGGACGGCGACGACACCATGGTCGTTACCTTCGGCGAAGTGTTCGAAGGCGAGAAGAGCGGACGTTCCCGTCGCCAGTACTGGTTACGCCAGGGTACCGACTGGAAGCTCTTCCACGAAGAAATCCTGGGCTGAAACCCGGCCCGAAACCCTCCCGCCGAAGGGGCGACCCCCTCAAACTCGTGACTTTTTGCTCACGAGTTGGGCCTTTTTTGACCGTTACATCTGGGACTTCGGACCCCATGCTACGTAACGCGTAACGGGTTTGTTCCCGTAACACCCCCGCTCCGAGCGTTCCCCGAGGCGTTACGCCGCATCCCCCCTTCATGGGAGGCGCCATGTGGCCTACAGAGGGAAAAATTCGTTTCCTAATCGTTAACCAGCTGACCAGCCCACTCCTGGCTCGGGCTGGCAAGAGGCTGGCCGCTATCCTGCTTTACCTCTTTCGGCTAGCACACTCTGACGAAAGTCTTGCGGGTTTGCCTTGTTGATACACGGAGTTACGCTGTATAACATCCACCTCGCAAGCCTTTGTTAACACTTCCTGAAAGGGGAAATCATGCTTAGCTCAATAAAGCGCTTTTTGCAGGATGAGGAAGGCGCGACCGCAATTGAATATGGAATTATTGCGGGCCTAATTTCTATTGCGATCGTGGGTGTGCTTTCCGGAAGCGATGGCCTCGGCACCAAGCTTTCGAACGTCTTCACCACGATAACGACCAAGCTGGCTGCAATTACGGCTTAGCCAGCAAGTTCGTTCCCCCGCCGTTTCCGTTGAATTTCGAGATCCTGTTTCGAAACTTCTCACTCTTGTTCTTCCCTACCTGAAAGGTCGCATCATGCTTAACTCCATCACCCGTTTCCTCCGCGACGAAGAAGGCGCGACCGCCATCGAATACGGGATCATTGCAGGGCTCATCTCTATCGCCATCGTGGGCGTGCTCTCGGGCGATTCGGGCCTGGGCAAGAAGCTCTCGACAGTCTTCAGCACCATCGCCGGCAAGCTCTGAGTCACATCAACCAGTGATGCGCTTGGCGTGTTTGCTGTGGTTGCTGTTCGTCGTCGTATATGACCTGCGTCAGCGCCGCGTCCCCAACTGGCTCGTGCTTGCCGGCGCCGTACTGGCACTGGCCGCACTGGGCCTCGGGATGCAGCCCTTCGGCCTCGAATGGACCACAGCACTCACGGGCGCAGCCGTCGGCTTCGGCTGCTTGCTGCTCATCTACGCCGCCGGCTACATGGGAGCCGGAGACGTGAAATTCGCAGGCGCGCTCGGACTCTGGGTCGGCCTTTTCGCGTTGCTGCCGATCTGGGTCGGCGCCAGCCTGTTGGCCGGACTCCACAGCGCCGCATGGCTCGCGCTGCAACGCTGGCCTTTCTCTCCCCGCCTCGCTTTGATGCTGCAGGGCCCGGCATCGCCGGTTTCTTCTTCCGCCATCGACAGCGACGGCAGCGCGCCGCCGAAGCGCAGGCGCATCGTTCCTTACGCGGCTTATCTCGCGATGGCCACAGCGGTCTGGATGGTCTGGGGGCGACAGAGCTAGCAGTCATCTGCCTCTGTCACTGCGGGTCATCCATCTCTCTCTTCCCATGATCGCTTGCCCCCACTCTTTCATCCGCCGCCCATGATCAACATCACGAAAATCATCGCCGCCGTCCTCGTGCTCCTGGCCATCGCACTGGGGGGCTATGCGTGGATGCTGAGCCGGCAGGCCCCCGCTCCCGCCGTCGCGGCGGCAGGTCCGGCCGCCGAACCGGTCAAGGCCAAGGAAGTGCTGGTCTATCCGGTGGTGGTGGCGGCCAAGCCGCTGCCCGCGGGCGAGGCGATTCCCGCCGATGCGCTGCGCGTGGAGCGCCTCACGATCAACCCGACCGGCGCCTTCCAGGACGTGAATGTCGCCGTCGGCCGCGTGCCGGTGCTGGACCTCGCCGAAGGCACGCCCGTGATGGAGAACCAGCTCGTGTCCGGCTTGGCGATGCGCATCGGCGAAGGCGAGCGCGCCGTCGCGATCAAGGCGGACGAAGTCATGGGCGTCGGCAACAAGATCCAGCCGGGCGATTTCGTCGACGTGTTCATCACGCTGAAATCCGACGGCAAGGACGTGGACCGCAGCCAGGCGCGCCTCCTGCTGGCGCGCAAGCGTGTGCTGGCCTTCGGCAATGCGTCGGTCGACGGCCTGCCGTCGAAGTCGCCGGACAAGGCCGCGCAGCAGGCACAGCGCAACGACAACGCCCGCACCGCGGTGCTCGCAGTGCCGATCGACGAAGTGAACCGGCTGACCATCGGCGACGCCAGCGGCCGCCTGATGCTCGCGCTGCGCAATCCGGCGGACAAGTCGGAGCCCGATCCCAGGCTCTTCGCGGAACTGCCGACGGCGCTGCAGCCGACGCAGCCCAAGGCCGGCGATACGCGTCGCGGACCACTGGAAGGACTGGACCTCGCACAGGCCGGCCTGACCACCGCCGACCTCGTCACCGGCGGCAAGGGCCCCACCGTCCGTCCGCTGGCCACGGAGGCCCGCGCCGTCGCCAGCACTCCGCGTGCGGCACGTACGACGCGCAGCGGCGGACTCCAGGTCGAGGTCATCCGCGGCGATCGCAGCGAAACCGTGAACTACTGAGCCGATACCGGCCAGCCGCCACCAGACACAGGTCACCCAGGAAAATCAAATGCATCACATGCCCCGCGAGTCGTCGACCCGTGCAGCTCGCAGTCACAGGGAGTCCCGCAATGCCGCGCCGAGGCTGCTGCGCTCGTCGCTGATCGCCGCGCTCGCGATGTCGCAGGCCGCCTGGCCGTTCACAGCGACTGCCGCCGATGCGCAAGGAACAGGAACGCGGCCGGAATTCCAGCCGCAGCGCTCGCTGGCATTGCCCGTCGGCACGCAGCGCGAACTGCTGGTCGCCAAGGGCATCGACCGCATGGCCATCGGCGACGAGGCCGTCGCGGCCGTCACCATCACCCGCCAGTCGCAGAACTCGCCGGCCGCGCGGCTGATCGTCACGGGCAAGGGCGTCGGGCGCACCACGCTGATGGTCTGGGAAAAGGGCAGCACCGCCGCGACCACCTACGCGATCGAAGTGCGGCGCGCCGTGGCCACGGTCACGGGCACCACGGACAACATGGCCTCGCACCAGGCGCAGCGCACCAACGCTCTCGCCAGCCTGCCGCCGGGCGCAGAGAAGACCGACCTCGTCGACCGCTCCGTGGTCAACGTACGCAGCAGCACGGTGCAGGTCGAGGTGAAGGTAGTGGAGTTCAACCGCAGCGTGCTCAAGCAGGCGGGCCTGAACATCTTCAGCACCCGCACGAACTCGCACGGCTTCAGCTTCGGCGTCTTCGCCCCGTCGTCGCTCAACAAGAGCACTTACGCCAGCGACGGAAGCATCACGACCGAATTCACCAATCCTCTGACGCAGGCCTTCGATCTTCTTTTCAATTTCAGCAAGGCCGGCATCGGCGCCAACGTCGGCTTCCTCGAAGGCAACGGCATGGCCCGCGTGCTCGCCGAGCCCACGCTGGTGGCGCTGTCGGGCCAGAGCGCGAGCTTCCTGGCCGGCGGCGAACTGCCGGTGCCCGTGCCGCAGGGCCTGGGCACCACGAGCATCGAATACAAGCCCTTCGGCATCGGCCTCACGCTGACGCCCACAGTGCTGTCGAACGAGCGCATCGTGCTCAAGGTGGCGCCTGAAGCCAGCGACCTCGACTACACCAACTCGCTGAGCATCAACGGCGTCGCGGTGCCCGCGATCACCACGCGCCGCGCCGACACCACGGTGGAGCTGGGCGACGGCGAGAGCTTCATCATCGGTGGCCTCGTCAGCCGCACCACCACCTCCAACGCCGACAAGGTGCCCCTGCTGGGCGACCTGCCGATCCTCGGCACCTTCTTCAGCAAGAACAACTACCAGATGAAGGAGAAGGAGCTGGTGATCCTGGTCACCCCGCACCTGGTCAAGCCCATCGCGCGCGGCACCGACCTCACGCCCTACCTGCCCGGCACCGCCGAGCAGCGCGACGGCGCGGTGTGGCGCTCGTACTTCCTGGGCGGCGCGATCGACACGCCCGTGCCCGGCTTCTCCCGCTGACCGACCCGACATCGATGACCCGGAACATGCATCGCAGGCTGGCACCATGAACGCACCACGCGACAGCATCCCAGAAACAGGCAGCGAGACCTATCTTTTCGCGTCGAGCAATGGCGGCCACATCACCTGGCTGACCGACGCGCTCGGCACCCTCGGCTCCGTGGTGGTCCTGCCGCCGGACACGAAGTCGATCGACGAACGCATCGCCCTGCTGGGGCCGGTGGCGGTCTTCATCGACTTCTCGCCCGACCAGGGCGCCACCGCGAGCCAGCTCCACCAGCGCCTGAAGCGCGACTGGCCCACTCTGCCGGTGCTGGCCACCGGTGTCTCCGCCGAGCCCGCCGCCATGCTCTCGGCGCTGCGCGCGGGCGTGGACGACTTCATCGACATGGCCGCGCCGCCTACCGACGCCGTGGTCACGCTGCGCACATTGCTCGAGCGGCGCAGCACGCTCCAGGGCGGCACGCGCGGCAGCACGCTCGCACTGCTGGGCGCGCGCGCGGGCCTCGGCGTGACCACGCTGGCCACCAGCCTGTCTCTCGCGCTGAACGACCAGCTCACGCAGGCGCCGCAGCGCCCGCCGGGCCGCAGTTCGCGCCACGGCGTGGCCCTGCTCGACCTGGGCCTGCCCGCGCGCGACGGCCTGCTCTACCTCGACACGCAAAGCGGCTTCAGCTTCGTCGACGGCGTGCGCAACCTGCGCCGGCTCGACCAGACGCTGCTGCACACCGCGCTCGCGCACCACACCAGCGGGGTGGCCATCCTGCCGCTGCCCGCGAGCCTGGCGCAGGTACGCGAGATCTCGCACGCCGACTCGGTCTCGCTGATCAAGCGCCTGGCCGACTTCTTCGACTTCCAGATCGCCGACCTCGGCGGCTTCTCGACCATCGACTTCATGGCCCAGACCGTGCGTGAGGCGCAGCAGGCGTGGGTGGTGTGCGACCAGAGCATCGGCGGCATCGTTTCCACGGCCAACATGCTCAAGGAGCTGCGCGCGCGCGGCGTCGAAACCGAGCGCCTGTCGCTGGTGGTGAACAAGTTCGACAGCCACGTCGGCCTGTCGGCCAAGGACATCGCCGAGCGGCTCGAGCTGCCGCTGCGGCATGTGCTGCCCGCGCGCAGCGCCCAGCTGCTCGCTGCCGCCAGCCGCGGCGAGATGCTGGTGCGCACCGCGCGCAACGACCCCTATTCGCAGGCCGTGACGGGACTCGCCCGCAGCCTGCACCAGGAATACATGTCTGCCTCGGGCCAACCCCCGGCCAAGGATCCACGCTGGGTTGCGCTCATGTCGCAGGTCACCGGCCTCTGGAAGAGTTCACACGAAGGTTGAGCCCATGTCCACCGATATCGAATTCGCCGACGACGACCAGGCGTTCATCAACTCCCAGCAGTTCCAGGACATCAAGAGCTGGACGCACGACCACCTGCTCAGCCGCATCGAGGAACTGGGCGCGGAGTTCGGCCGCTGGTCGCGCGCATCGATCCAGCAGTTCGTCGAACTGGAGGTCGACAGCTTCGTGCGCCTGCGCCGCGTGCCGATCAACGACCGCGAGATGCAGCTCATCTCCGATGCGCTCACCAAGGAGCTCGCCGGCTTCGGGCCGCTGGAAGACCTGCTCAACGACCCGGCCGTGGAAGACATCCTGATCAACGGCTACCAGAACGTGTACGTGTCGCGCCACGGCGTGCTGGAACGCGAGACGGTGCGCTTCGCCGATTCCGAGCACGTGATGCGCATCGTGCGGCGCATCCTCGCGCCGCTGGGCCGCCGGCTCGACGAGTCGAACCCGATGGTCGACGCGCGCCTGCCGGACGGCGGGCGCATCAACGTCATCATCGAGCCGCTGGCCATCGATGGCCTTTCGGTCTCGATCCGCAAGTTCCGCAAGGAGCCGCTCACGCCGGCCGACCTGGTGAAGCTGGGCACCTTCGACGCGGGCATGGCGCAGCTGCTGGAGATCGCGGTGCGCGCGCGCTGCAACGTCCTCGTGAGCGGCGGCACCAGCTCGGGCAAGACATCGCTGCTCAATGCGCTCGCCAGCTTCATTCCTGCGCGCGAGCGCGTGATCACCATCGAGGACACGGCCGAACTTTCGTTGGGCACCAGCCACGTGGTGCGGCTGGAGAGCCGCCCCGGCGGCTTCGACGGCCAGGGCGTGGTGTCCATCCGCGACCTGCTGCGCAACAGCCTGCGCATGCGGCCCGACCGCATCATCGTGGGCGAGGTGCGCGGCGCCGAAGTCATCGAGATGATGCAGGCCATGAACACCGGCCACGAAGGCTCGATGGGCACCATCCACGCGAGTTCGCCGCGCGAATGCCTCTACCGCCTGGAGATGCTCGCGGGCTTCGCCGGCTACCAGGGCAGCGAGGTGAGCCTGCGCCGCCAGATCGCCAACGCCATCGACTTCATCGTGCAGATCGGGCGCCTCTCGAACGGGCAGCGCCGCATCATCTCGCTGAGCGAGGTCACGGGCGTCAACGACAACGTGGTGGCGATGCAGGAGCTGTACCGCTACGAGCCCATCGTCTCGCCCGACGGCGAGGAGCGCGACCGCTGGGTGTCGCTGGGCATCGCGCCGCATTCGCCCAAGATCACGCGCTTCCGCCAGTCGCTGCAGCGCGCGGCGCAGCATGGAGGAGACAACCGTGCGTGAAGGCCTGCTCGTCGCGTTCTGCATCGCGCTGCTGCTCGCGGCCGCTGGCCTGCTGCTGTGGCAGTGGGCGAAGAACCGGCAGGGGCGGCAGGCGACGGAGCGGCACCTGAGCCAGCAGATCCAGGCGAGCGCCGCGGCGGCCGATGCGGCGCCGATACCGATGCCGCTGCGCGACATGCCCACCGACGGGCTCGTGTCCGGTTTGACCACCGACCCGTGGCTCGACGCCGGCACGGCACCCGCAGCGCCGGTGCGCACCAGCCTGCTCGAACGCGCGATCCCCGGCTGGATGATGGGCGTTGTCGAGCCGCGTACCATCGTCTTCGCGCTGGCCGTGATCGCCGGCATCTGCCTGCTGATCGGCGTACTGGTCGGGGGTCTCGCGGCACTGGGCGTGCTGTTCCTGCTGGTGCTGATCGCGAGCTTCGCGCTGTGGCTGCAGCTGCAGAAGTTCCGCCGCAAGCTCATCCACCAGCTGCCCGGCTACATCGACGCCATGGTGCGGCTGATCACCATCGGCAACTCCACGCAGGCGGCCTTCCAGCTCGCGATCGCCACCACCCAGGCGCCCCTGCGCGGCCACCTGGAGCGCGCCGCGGCGCTGGTGCGCGCAGGCGTCGATCTCGACCGCGCGTTGCACCAGACGGCGGAGAACGTGCGCATCGAGGAGATGTATCTGCTGGCCTCCATCCTCGGGCTGGGCGTGCGCTACGGCGGACGTGCCGACCTGCTGCTGGAGCGGGTGGCCAACTTCATGCGCGACCGCGAACAGGCGGAACAGGAACTCATCGCGCTGTCTTCCGAGACGCGCCTGTCGGCCTGGATCCTCGGCCTGCTGCCGGTGGGCGTGGGCGCCTTCCTGATCTTCACCAATCCCGGCTACTTCATGGGGATGTGGAACGACGACACGGGCCGCATCCTGATCTTCTCGGCGGCGGGGCTGCAGCTGACGGGCGCAGTGCTTCTGTACAGGCTCGCGAGACTGGCATGACGATGACGCCGAACCAGCTGCTCATCCTCAGCCTCGTACTGCTCGCGGTGGGGCTGATGGTCGGCGCCGGCGCGCTGGTCGCGGCGGAGATCCGCCGCACGCGCAGCGGCCAGGTCATCGGCCGGGCCATCCGGCAGGCCGTGGTGGCACCCGACCTGAAGTCGGCCGTCGACGCTCCCGCCGACCCCGATGCGCCGATCAAGCCCGAACTCGAACTGCCTTTCCACTGGCTCGATTCGCGCATCGGTCGAGCCCTGGTCGCGGACGAAGACCGCAACCTCATCGACCAGTGCGGGCTGCCGTCGAAGCGGGCGCAGTTGGTATTCCTCGTCACGCGCATCTTGCTGGCCTTCATGCTCCCGCTGCTGGCCTATGTGTTCTGGAGCAGCGGGCACAAGCAGAACACCGTCACCTTCGTGCTGGCCGCGTCCATCGCCATCGGCTTCATGGCACCCAAGTGGGTGCTCGGGCGCATCGCCGCAGGCCGCCGCGAACGCGCGGCGCAGGAGCTGCCGCTGTTCATCGACCTGCTGCGGCTGCTGCAGGGCGTGGGCCTGAGCCTGGACCAGAGCCTGCAGATCATGGCGACCGACTTCCGCCACGTGCTGCGCGTGCTGGGCTTCGAACTCGCCATCGCCAATGCGCAGTACAGCCAGGGCCGCACGCGCGAACACTCGCTGCATCGCCTCGCAACGCTGCACAGGAACGAGAATATGCGCGGCCTCGTCTCGCTGCTGGTGCAGGTCGACCGGCACGGCGGTGCGGTGCAGGAGCCGCTGCGCATCTTCAGCGACCGGCTGCGCGAAAGCCGCCGCTCCGAGCTGAAGGAGCGCATCGGCAAGATCACCGTGAAGATGACCGGCGTGATGGTGACCACGCTGCTGCCGGCGCTGGTCATCGTCACCGCGGGGCCGGGCTTCATCGCGATATTCCGTTCACTGGGAGCCATCATCAAGTGACAACCGAAGACTTCTCCCGCATGAGTTCACCTCGCGCCGGCCGCCTGCTGGCATGCGCCGTCGCCGCCGCGGCAACGTTCGCGCTCGCGGGATGCGGCGCGCTCAAGGACCAGTACGCCGCTGCCGCCGATGCGCAGCAGCGAGCAGCGGCCGAGGCCACAGCCGACACCAAGGCCGGCGCCGCGGTCGACAGCAAGGCCACCTACCTCAAGCTCGTCGAGCAGATGCAGAAGGAAGGGCTGTGGTTTGCCTCGTTGGCCCACATCGATGCACTTGAACAGCGCTGGGGCGTGTCGCCCGAGTCGACACGCATGCGCGCCGATGCGCTGCGCCAGACCGGGCAGGCCGCTGCAAGCGAGCAGGCCTACCGGCGGCTCGTGGGCACGCCGCTTGAAAGCGCCGGCTATCGCGGCCTCGGCCTGCTGGCGGGTGCACGCGGCAGTTTTCCCGAAGCCGTGCAGCTGCTGAAGCAAGCACAGCGCCTCACGCCCACCGATGCCGCGCTGCTCAGCGACCTCGGCTATGCCAGCCTGCGCGCGGGGCAGATCGAGGAAGCCCGGCTGCCGCTGATGCAGGCGCTGCAACTGCGGCCCGACAGCGCGCAGGCCCAATCCAACCTCGCGCTGTACCTCGAAGCGACCGGGCAGGACGAACAGGCGAACAGGCTGATGGAAGCCAACCGCATGTCCCCCGCGGCGCGCGCTGCGGTGCGCGATGCCGCCCAGCAGCTGCGTGCCGACGGATCGAGGCCGCTCGCGTCCGCCGGCTCACTGCAACCGGCCACAGGCGTGACCGTTGTGCGCCGGCCGCCGGACACGGCTGCCGCCGCCACACGCGAAGACCAGGCACAGCAGCAACAACCGCTGATGCTCAAGGCATCGCGCTGGTCGGGTGGTGCAGGCGTGCGCACCGCCAGCCAGCTCAACCCTGCCACCGCGGACGCGGCGGCTTCCCTGTCGCCGAATTCGACCTCACGAGGCACCCCATGAGAAAGACGACCATCGCCCGCATCGCCTCGCTGCCGGCATTCGGACTTGCGGCCACGCTGCTGTTCGCGGCGCCCGCGGCATTCGCCCAACAACAGCAGCAACCGCAGGCCGCACAGCCTCCCGCCGCCAAGGCACAGGAGCCCGCAACGCCCGCTCCTGCCGCCGCCGCCCCACAGGCATCGGCACAACCGCAGGGCCAGGAAGAGATGGACCAAGCCGAGGACTTCACCTACGAGCCGCTGCAGGTCGGCGACGCCACCCAGAGCCTGCTCGCCTGGCAGCGCGGCGGGGAGATCGCATCCAGGACGCCGAGAACCATCGCCGGCGACATCGCCAGCCGCAGCTATCAGCGCTATCTGAAGAGCTTCGAGTACCCCATTCCCGAGCGCATGACCTCGAGCCTGAAGTCCAACGCCGGCAATGGCAGCTCGGGCGCCGGCGCCGACACCGGCGCGCCGAAGTAGCCAAGGCGCACGACGCAGATACGGCAG
Organism: Variovorax sp. 350MFTsu5.1; assembly: GCF_048302515.1. Lineage (NCBI taxonomy): Bacteria > Pseudomonadati > Pseudomonadota > Betaproteobacteria > Burkholderiales > Comamonadaceae > Variovorax > Variovorax sp. 350MFTsu5.1. The sequence goes on from NZ_CP157620.1 coordinate 5,775,277, forward strand.
CGCCATGACCGCACCACGCCTTCACAACCGCACCGCCGCGCACGCCCAGCGCGGCGCGTACGCGGTCGAGTTCGCCCTGGTGTTCCTGATCTTCTTCGCGCTGCTGTACGGGATCATCAGCTACGGGATGCTGTTCGCGTTCCGCATGGGGTTGCAGAACGCGGCGGAAGACGGCGCGCGTGCCGCGTTACGTTACCAGTCGACCTTCACAGCGCGGGCCACGCAGGCACAGACGACCGCGATGGACAGCAGCAGTTGGATGCCGCCGGTGGTCACGCGCAGCGTCAGTGCGACCGTGTGCGGCGTGGTCAGCAACAATTGCACGGCTCCCGCCTGCGGCACCACCTGGGACACGCGCTGCCAGATGGTGGTGACCGTGACGGCAAGCAATTTGCAGATGCTGCTGCCGCCGTTCCCCAGCTTCGTCATGCCCACCACCATCGTCGGCAAGGCCAGCATGTTGCTGGACGGGAGGGTGCCATGAAAGGCAACGGCCGGGCCCGCACGCGCAGGCAGAGTCGGGAGCGCGGCGTGGCCGCCATCGAGTTCGCGCTAGTCTTCAGCGTGCTGTTCAGCGTGCTGTATGCGCTCGCCACGTTCGGTGCGGTGCTCTACACGCAGCAGGCGGTGACGCGCGCCGCGGAAGAAGGCGCCCGCACGGCAGGCATCATCACTTCGCCGGTTGCAGGCGACGGCCGAGTGAAGGACGCCGTCTATGCGGCCCTCGCCAACTCCCTCGTCGTGCCTGTTTCGGCGAACACCGACGTGACCAGCAGGCGCAACTGGATCGTGTCCAACGTGACCGTCGACCCCGTTACCAGCGGTGCCGGAGCATCTGCCACCTACGTGGTGACAGTGAGCTACCCCTACAGCGCGAACCGCCTGCTGCCCTCCATACCTTTCCTGGATATCAGCACTTGGATGCCCAATCAGCTGCGGAGTCGCTCGACCATCGCAATTCGATCGTCCTGAGGAGTTCCATTGCCATGAACGCAACACTCCATCATCTCTCCAGCCGCAGGCGAATCCGCGGATCGATCCTGATCAACACGGCCATCGCGCTGAGCCTTGTCGTCATCACCCTGCTCGGCACACAGCTCGGCTATCTCTTCTTCATCAAGCGCGAGCTCCAGAAGACTGCGGACCTTGCGGCGCTGTCGGGCGCCCAGTCGCTCCAGCCCTTTCTCTGCACCGACGCGAAGACTGCAGCGGTGACCAACGCCGCCCAGAACATGCCGCCCCTGCTGCCTGCTCTCACGCAGGGGGACGTGGAATGCGGCAACTGGGATCCCGGCAATCCCAGTCGGACGGCACCCCAGTATTTCGGCGTACCCGGCACGGGCCAGGCCTTCAACGCCGTACGCGTCACCATCACGCGGACTCCGGCATTGCTCCTGCCGGGAATTTCCGGCAGTCCGGCAGCCACCATCAGCGTGCAGGCACTTGCGGCGCAGCGACAGCCGCTCGCTTCGCTCACCATTCGAAGCACGCTGGTGACCATCGACTCGAACCAGTCGGCCTTGCTGAACGCCCTGTTCGGCGGCCTGTTGGGCGGCGCGCTGTCGGTGCAGGCCGTGGGCTGGCAGGGGCTGCTGAACACCGACATCCAGTTGCTGAGCTTTCTCGATCAACTCAAGGTCGCCCTGAACATCAGCGCCGCCAACTACGATCAGGTGCTCGCCACGAATGTGGACGCGGGCGTACTGCTCCAGGCCATGATCTCCGTCATGGAACGCAGCGGCAACACGGCCGCCGCCACCATCCAGGCATTGCGGGACCTGCTCGTCACCGTCCAGGCTTCGCCGTTCACCCTCAAGCTCGGCGACCTGCTGGGCGTGGCGAGCGGAACGGACGCTGCCGGCCTCAACACCAACCTCCAGCTCTTCCAGCTCGTCCAGGGGATGATTCAGGTCGCGAACGGCAAGAACGGCCTCGCGGCCACCGTGCCGATCAACGTTCCCGGCATCGCCAGCGTCACGGCGAAGGTGCAGGTCGTCGAGCCGCCGCAGGTCTCGGCCGTGGGAAATCCGATGCTCATCAATCCAAGCCTCGGGATCAACGATCCGAACAGGATCTACGTTCGCACCGCGCAGGTCCGCGTGCTGTTGTCCGTGAACCTCGGCAGCGTCACAAATGCTCTGTCGAACGTGCTCTCCACCGTGACAGGCGCGCTCTCCCCGATCATCAACTTCCTCGACAGCGTCGCGACGCTGAACCTCGGCACCATCGTGAGCGATCTGGTCGGCCTGGTCGGCTGCGGCGGCCTACTTCCGGCCTGTCAGCCGCAGAAGGTCATCTATGCAACGGCGCTTCCCGCGCCCATCGACATCGGCCTGAGCTCGGGCAACGGATCCGCACTTGTCACCGGCAATACCTGCAACGCCACCGACAGCAAATCGCTGGACGTCCAGGCCACCACCAGCGTGGCTCGCCTCAATGTCGGGAAGGTTTCGAACATCTTTTCGTCTTCGGTACCTGCGACCGCCGCCCCGGTGGGAATCGTCGAGATCGGATATCGCGAAGCCAAGTTCGACAGCTGCCTTCTTGTCTCTCTGCTTTGCAGCGGCAAGAAATGGAAAGACCCCAGCGGCACCTACGTCGTCGACATGAACAGCGCCAAGAAGACCGTGATCTCGGGCCTGGGGCTTTCCGTCAACTCCGATGTCGGCGGCAGCGCCAGCGGCAAGGCGCTCAAGTACGTAGCACCTGCCGCGGCGAACCTTCCTGAAATCGATGCCGCACCATACGACGGCACAGGCCCGGACCCATCCTACAAGACCATCAGTTCCACGTCGCTCGTCCAGAGCCTGGGCTCCACGCTGGGCGGAGTGCAGATTCAGCCGTATTCGAGCGACAGTAGCGGTGTGCTCGGAGGCCTCCTGAACGGCACGATCAGCCTGATCAGCAATCTCCTGAACACCCTGCAGACGGTGGTGACGAACGCACTCGGCCCTCTGCTCGACCCCGCCGTCAATGCACTACTGAACCTCCTGGGAATCGACCTTGCGCAAGCGCAGGTCGGCGCTCGACTCTCGTGCAATCGAGGTGCCCAGTTGGTCTATTGATATGCGCGTATTTCCAACATGAGCTCACCCGCCGCCAATTTCGACGAACTCGACCTCTTTGTCTGGGAAGGCAAGGCAGACATCCTCGACCGCATCGCGCGGTGCATGGCGAGCTTCGACGTGGAGGTCATCCGGGCCGACGGCATGCCGACGCCGCATCCGGAGCAGGGGGCTGCGCTGCGGCCTTCGGTGGCGATCATCAGCGTGACGGTCATCGACGGCGGAGGGCTGGCGCATGCGACGGAGCTGCTGCAGGGCATGCCGGTGATCTGGGTGGCGGCCGGCTCGCGCGAGCGCGACTCGCGCACCTATCCGCCCGAGTACCTGCACGTGCTGCCCTACGACTTCACCTGCGCCGAGCTGCGCACGATGGTCGCGAAGCTGGTGCGCCAGCTGCGTGCGCGCGAGGTGGCGCCACAGGCGCCCGACGTGCTGGTGGCGCATTCCGATGCGATGAAGGCGCTGCTGGCCGAAGTGGGCGCGTTCGCCGATTGCGACCACAGCGTGCTGGTGCGCGGCGAAACCGGCGTGGGCAAGGAGCGCATCGCGCAGCAGCTGCACCTGGGCCACCAGCGCTACGGCAAGGGCGCGTTCGTGGCGGTGAACTGCGGCGCGATTCCCGACGGTCTTTTCGAGTCGCTCTTCTTCGGCCATACCAAGGGTTCTTTCACGGGCGCGGTGCATGCGCATCGCGGCTACTTCGAGCAGGCCACGGGCGGCACGCTGTTCCTCGACGAGATCGGCGACCTGCCGCGCTACCAGCAGGTGAAGCTGCTGCGCGTGCTGGAAGACAACGCGGTCACGCGGCTGGGCGCGACGGCGCCGGTGCGGGTGGACTTCCGGCTGGTGGCGGCCACCAACCGCAACCTGCGCGAGATGGTGGCCAGCGGCGAGTTCCGCGCCGACCTGTTCTACCGGCTCGCGGTGATCGAGCTGCACGTGCCCAGCCTCGAGGAGCGCGGCGAGATCGACAAGATCGCGATCTTCAAGGCACTGCTGAGCAACGTGCTCGGCGACGAACTCGAAGCGCTCGGCGAGACGCCGCACTGGCTCAGCGACGCTGTTGCCGAGACCTACTTCCCCGGCAACGTGCGGCAGCTGCGCAATCTCGCGGAGCGCGTGGGCGTGATCGCTCGGCAGCTGCACGGCTGGGACCAGAACCTGATCCAGCGCGCCATCGCGCTCACGCGCGGAACGCCGGCACCGGCTGCATCGGCCGGCAACGGCATGAACGGCAATGGCGGCGGCCTCGGCGCGATCGACGGCAGCGCCGACCGCAAGGGCTGGAACAGCAGCGAGCGCAACCGCATCATCGCGGCGCTGGAGATCAACGACTGGAAGCGCCAGGACACGGCGCAGCACCTGGGCATCAGCCGCAAGGTGCTGTGGGAAAAAATGCGCAAGTACCAGATCCTCGACGGCGAACCGGGCATTCCGGAAGAGCAATAGGCTCTCCCCCAGGCTGCGCGGCACTTCGTGTCCGCTTCGCCAACCCCCTTCCGGGGGCAACACCTGCGGCCCGGCAGAGCCGGTTCCGCGGTGTTCCCGAATTGGCTTCGCTTCGCTTGCCTCGTGTTTATGGGATCGAGAGACGTTGTGCTCTGCGTAGCGCAGGCGGCGCGCCGGCTGCTCCCGTCGCGCGTTCGGCCACCACCGGCTCGCTCGCGCAGGCCGTGTTGCTCGAGATGCACAGCTTCGCGAGCAGGCCGTCCTCGGTGAGCACCTGGCGGCTGGGGGCGCCGAAGAGGCGGTCGATCCAGTTGTTGGGGCCGTTGGGGTCGATGCGCAGTTCGCCGGTGGTGCGCGCCAGGCGCAGCTCGGAGATGCGCAGGTCGAAGACGCCGTCGACGTAGTCGAACAGCAGCGTGTAGTAGTCGAGCTGGGCGTCGAGCACCTTGGGCAGGGTCTCGCGGCCGAACTCCATCAGGCGGCGGCGGCCGCGGAAGGCCTGGCCGGCGGTGCTGACGGCTTCCATCAGCTGCTTCTCGCGCTCGCGGCCGGAGACGGTGCGCGACCACGATGCCGACGTGAGCTCGAACAGGTTGAGCTTCACGCCCTCGAGCTTGGCTTCCTGGTTGGCGACTTCGGCCAGCGCCGACTTCATGCGCAACTGGCGGTCGAAGCCGTTGCCGAAGTTCCAGTTGAGTTCGAAGGCGGCGCGCGTCGGGTCCTGCGGAGAAACGCCGCGTGGGTCGCGGCTCTTCACGAGCACGGCGTCGAGCGTGGGGTAGAGGCTCGCATCCTGCTGGTCGGCCAGCGCCCTCGCCCGCTCGATGCGGCCCAGCGCCTCGGCGATCTCGGTGCTGCGCGACTCGGCACGGCGCAGCGCCTCTTCCTGCGAGCCGATGCGCCACTGCACCGGCGCCGCGAGCACCGGCAGCGATTCGGCGTTCGGCGAGAACTTGAAGTAGTTGCGGAACTTGGCCATCGCCTCGTCGCGCTGCGCCTCGAAGTCGGACTCGCGCGCGGCCACCAGCGCGCGGCGCGAGGCCGCCATGTTCAGGTCGTTGTCGCCGCTCACGCCCAGCGCCACGCGGCGGGCCTCGGCCTTCGAGAGTTCGGCCACCACCTCGGTGGCCTTGTGCGCGATCTGCTTCTTGAGGTCGAAGCGCTGCACCTGCAGGTAGGCGGTGAGCGCGTCCAGCACCACCTTCTGCGAGGTGGTGACGACGGCCTCGTCGTCGGCCTGGTTGCCGGCTTCGGCGGCGCGCTGGGCGGCGCTCATGGCGCCGCCGTCGATCAGGCTCACGCGGGCTTCGGCTGTCAGCACCGTGTAGCTCTGCGTCTTGGCGTTGGCCGCGCCGCTGTTGTAGTTGCCCGATGAGGTGCCGACCTTGAACTTCGGATAGCGCGCCTGCTTGGCGGCGTCCACGCCGTAGCTGCTGGTGTTGGCGGCCGCCTGCATGGTCTGCACTTCGGGGTAGTCCTGCGACAGCGCGATCAGCGCCTGCTTCACCTGCTGCGCGTAGCTGGCGGCGCCGAGCGAAGGCGGCGACAGCCTGCGCGCGACCGTGAGCCTGGCGGCGCTTTCCATCTCCTGCTGCTGCAGCAGGTGCTCCGGCAGCGGCTGCTGCTGCTCCTGCGCGTACGCAGGCGGCAGCGCGAAGCCCGCGCACAGCGCCGCGCAGACGGCGCCGGTGCCAACGCGGCGCAGATCGACCGGTTTGCGGTACTTCATGGTTCGCGGAAAGCTTCGCGGCGAAGCTTGAGCACAGGTCGCAGGATGTACCAGATGAACGGGTCGGTGCCCACGCGCAGGTCCACTTCGGACTCCATGCCGGCGGTGATGCGGTTCTCGACGCGGCCCACGTGCGACTGCGACATGCTGATGAGCAGCCGGTAGTAGGGCGCGCCGTTGGAGATGGCGGGGTCGCGGTCGGCGTCGGCCGCCACCAGCCTGACCTTGCCGTCGACCGCGCCGTAGCGCAGGTAGTCGTAGGCGGTGATCTTCACGCGCGCCTCCTGGCCCACTTCGATGAAGCCGCGGTCGTTGGGGTTGAGCCGCGCCTCGACCATGATCTCGTCCTCGTCGGGCACCACTTCGAGAATCGATTCGCCCGGCTTCACCACCCACCCCGGGCTGGAGTTGCGCAGCCCCTTCACGATGCCGTCGGAAGGCGCCTTCACCACGGTGCGCGAGCGCTGCGTGCGCGCACGCGCCAGGTCTTCGCTCAGGCTCGCGAACTGGCGCTCGACGGTGGCCAGCTCGTCCGACGCGCGGCGGCGGAAGCGCCCCTCGGCCTCCGCCATCTTGGCCTGCGCCTCGGTGATGGAGGCGTTGGCGGAAACCACGCCCTGGCGCGCCACCGCGAGTTCGCTGCGCACGCTCTCGGCCTGGCGGCGCTTCTCCAGCACTTCGACCTGGCCCACCAGCTTCTCGCTGAGCAGCTGTTCGGAAATTTCCAGCTCCTTCTGCATCAGCGCGAGCCGGTCGCTCAGGCCCTTGACCTTGGCCTCCTGCTCCAGCTTCTTGCTGCGCGCCTGCTCCAGGCCCGACACCGCGCCGGCCATAACGCCGCGCTGCTCGAGCGCGCGTGCCTGGTAGGCGCCGGTCTCGCCCTCGAACACGCCCTCGTCGATGTCGGCGGCAAAGGACTGACGCGTGAGCGGCTGGCCGCGGCTCTCGGCGATCAGCCGCACGCGCGTGGCCTGCGTGGCGGCGTACCGGGCAGTGAGCTCCTCGAGGTTGAGGCCGCTGCCGCCCAGGTCGATCTCGACCAGCGGCTGCCCCTGCTTGACCTTCTCGCCTTCCTTCACGAGCACGTTGCTGACGATGCCGCCCTCCAGATGCTGGATGGACTTGACGCGGTCGGAAGGGATCACACGGCCCGGCGCGACCACCACCGTCTCCATCGGAAAGCCGAGGCCGACCAGCGCGAGCACGGCGATCGCGCCGCCGATGATCCACTGCCGCCGCCGCCCCTGCGGCGAGGCCTGGGCCTCGCGCTTCTCGTTCTCTTCCTGAAGGATCTGCGGCAGGTCTATTTTCAAATCGCGTCCCCGGTCACTCTTCGTTCGTCAGTCGTTCGTTCGTTGCTCGTCGCTCGCGGCCCGTGCCTCAGGCCATCGAGCGCGAAGCCGGCGAGGCACCGCCGGCCGCGCCTTCTTCGGCGTCGCCCAGCGCCACCAGCGGCTTCTTCACGCCGAACAGCTTCGGCACCATCACCGCGGCCGTGCCCTGCTCCACGTTGCCCTGGCCGGTGACGTGGTAGACCACGTTGGCGGCGGAGACGATGCGCAGCGAGTGCGTGACCACCACCACGGTGCGCACCTTGGCCACCGCGAGCAGCGTGGCGAGCAGGTTGCGCTCGCTCTGGAAGTCGAGGTCGTTGCTGGGCTCGTCGAGCACCAGCACCGAGGGCTTTCGCAGGAAGCTCATGGCCAGCGCGAGCTTGCGCCGCTCGCCCACCGAAACACCGGTGCCGCCTTCGCCGATCATGGTGCGGTAGCCGTCGGGCAGCCGCGAGATGAAGTCGTGCGCGCCCGAGAGCTTGCAGGCCGCGACGATCTGCTCGTCGCTCTGGCCCGGCGCGTTGCGGCGCATCACGTCGATCATCGAGCCGCCGAACCAGTAGACCTCTTGCGAGAGATAGCTGATCCAGCGCGAGAGCTCTTCGCGGCCGAACTGCGAGAGGTCGTACTCGCCGATGCTCACGATGCCGCGCGTGGGCGTGTACAGGCCCGACAGCAGCTTCACCAGCGTGGACTTGCCCGCGCCGTTGCGCCCGACGATCACGTGCAGGCCGCCCGGGCCGATATCGAGGTCGACGTTCTCCAGCACCGGCTGCTGCGCGGTCTCGGTGAAGCTGAAGCTCACGTCCTTCAGCGTGATGCGGCCCAGCGGTTGGGGCAGCGTCATGCCCGTGGGCGGCTTCTCGACCGGCTCGCGCAGCACGGTCTCCAGCCGCTTGGCGGCTTCCTTCGCGGTGGCCAGCGAGCGCCAGTTCGACACGAGCCCCGCCACCGGCTGCAGCGCCTTCAGGGCCAGCATGTTCGATGCGACGAGGCCGCCTACCGTCATCCACTGTTCCATCACCGAAACGGCGCCGACGGTCACGACGACGACCGAGAACACGGTGAGCAGCACGGTGGTGCCGTCGCGCGCGGTCTCGATCTGGCCGTTCTTGCTGAAGCTCTCGGCGAGCCAGGCGTTGTAGGTCTGGCGCCACATCTCGATGGTGGGGCCGTCGTTGGCCTGGGCCTTGAGCGTCTCGCGCGCGTTGCAGATCTCGGCGGTCACGCGTTCCAGGCCGCGCCCGCGCTGCACTTCTTCCACGCGGCCGGAACGCACCTCGTCGGCCCACCACCACGCCAGGAAGGACATGATGCCGAGGAACAGCACCACCACCGGCAGCACCGGCAGCGCGACGATGCCGATGACCACCAGCGCGAAGACGGCCATGGGCAGGTCGAAGATGGATTGCGCCAGCCCGCCGGTGATGGTGCCGCGCACCGAGGCCACGTCGCGGAAGTACAGGTGCCACACCGACGCCGGCCGCGCTTCCAGCGCGCGCAGCGGGCGGCCCAGCATCGAGTTCAGCAGCGCGCCCGAGACGCCGTGGTCGACGATGGCGCCCGCGTTGCGCAGCAGGCGCGAGCGGCGCGTGCGCAGCCAGAACTCGATGCACAGGAAGAACAGGATGCCGCTGACCAGCGCGGCGAGCGTGGAAGTGCCGCTGCGCGAGAGCACGCGGTCATAAACCTGCAGCAGGAAGATGGAAGGCAGCAGCCCGAACAGGCTGATGGGCAGCGAGCGCCATGCCGCGCTCTTCACCAGCGGGTAGGCCGCGCGGAACGCGGCGTTCAACGCACCCGCGTAGGGACTGGCGCCGGGCTCGTCCGGGGTCTCGGCAACCAGTTGGCTTGGCAGGAGGAACTTGATCATGGGAAAGAGCCGGTTCGTCGTGCAATGACGCCTGCGTCATTATCAACTGTTACCCGACTGTTACAAGGCAAATATTCACTCACCGTGTGCTTCAAACACACATCAGCACGGCAGCCTTTGCCCCCTCGCCACATCGGCCCTGATCCCATGAACCGGAACCGGTTGCGCGGCGCTTCCCGTTACCGCGCAACCGGCCGGCCTCCCTGCCCTTGCCTCCCCCGTTCGCCCTGACAAATCCTGCGCGAACACCAGCGCGATGTTGGCGCACAGCAGCATGCAAAGCACCCATGCGCACAGCAGCTGCAGCCAGCCCAGCCACCAGTGGCGCGCGACCGGCTGTCGCTTGACCGGAGCCTCGTATCCGAAGGCCGTGTGCAGAAGTGCGTTCAATCTCATGGCAGTGCTTTCAAAACCCGGGCGAGGCGCGAAAGGCCCACGCCCGCGGAACTCTTCGCCAGCACCCAGTCGCCGGGCTGAAGCAGCCCGCCGAGCGCTGTCGACAGATCGGATACATCGACGAACCAGTGCGAGCGGACCTTGGTGCGGATGCGCGCATGCAGCGCGCGCATCAGCGGGCCGCACAGCAGCACGCGGTCGGGCTGCGATGCGAGCAGCTCGGCCTCGAGGTCGAGGTGGTGGCGTTGCGCGGCGGGGCCGAGCTCCTGCATGTCGCCGAGGATCGCCACGCGCCGCGCCGGCTCGCAGGGTGCCTGCGACAGCAGCTCCAGCGCCGCGCGCATCGAGCTCGGGTTGGCGTCGTAGGTCTCGTCGATCAGCTTGAAGCTGCCGCCGCCGATGTGGATGGTGTGCAGCGCGCCGCGTCCGCCCGGCGGCTCGAAATGCGCGAAGGGCTCGACCGCGGCGGCCAGCGGCAGGCGCATGGCCTGCAGCGCGGCGAGCGCGGCGATGGCGCTCGCGCCCATGTGCCGGCCCGGCGCGTTCAGCCGCAGCTGGAAGGGCTCGCCCGCCACCAGCGCCTGCACCTCGCCGTGGTCGAAGGCCAGCAGGCGCACGTCGGCGTCGCGGTGCTCGCCGCAGGTCACGATCTGCAGCTGCTGCGCCATCGCCGCTTCGGCGAAGGTGGCGAACTCGGGCATGTCGCGGTTGAGCACCACCGAATCGCCCGGCGCCATGGCCTGGAAGATCCGGCTGTCCATGCGCGCGGCGGCCTCGCTCGGGCCGCGGTGCTTCTGCGACGCGGCGGAAAGCCCCGTCACCACGACGAGCGAGGGCCGCACCAGCTGCGCCGAGGCAGGCATGTGCGAGGTGCCCATCTCCAGCACCCAGTAGGCCGCGTGCCTGGGCATGCAGGTCATATTCCACGCGATGCCCGAAGGCAGGCTCACGTTGCCCTCGGGCTGGCCGACCTCGCCCCACACTGTGAGCGCGCCGGCCAGCATCGCGGCCACGGTACTGCTGCCCGCGCCGCTGCCGAGCACGCCGCACACGCGTCCGGTGAACTCGGCGCGCGCATGGTCGCCGAGCTCCAGCACCGCCTGCAGCACGTTCTGCACCTTGAGCACGGGCACGCGCTTGTCGAGGTGCGGCTTGGGGTCGGAGCACAGCACCGCGGCAGCCGGCTGCAGCACGCCCTTGAGCGTGACGGCGGCCAGCGGCGTCCTGGAAGGCCGCGTCTGGTGGTCGAACACCACGCGGCCCTTGCGCATGAAGGAGCGCTGCGCCACGCCCGCGGCGCGCCAGCCGTCCTCGGGCTTGACGACCCACTCGCCGCCGGTCACGCGCGCCATCTCGCTGGCGGTCCACACGGCGCCGTCGTCGCGTCCGCCGCCGGAGCCCGTGCCCGCCGCACCGGGCGCCGCGCGGCGCTCCACCAGGTAGCGGTGGTAGGCGGCGAAGCCCGAGAGGTACTGCTCCACGTCGTCGATGCGCACGCGGAACGAGTGATGGCGGATGAAGAACGAGCCCACCACCGCCGAGGGCCGGCGGAAGTACATCGCCATCTCGGGCCAGAAGAAGCCGTTGAGCAGGTAGTGCGCGCGGTAGTCGAGCGCGCGGTAAAACTTCTCGGTGTCGAGTTCGTCCAGAAGGTGCCGCATCGCGGGCATGCCTTCGAGCCGCTGGAGCATCTGCTGCGCGGCCAGCATGAGTTCGAGCAGCGTCGGGAAGGTGGTCTTCCGGTCGAGCACGAAGTCGAGATACCCCGCCACGTTCTGCAGGCCGAAGCGGAAATACTTCTCCTGCGGGCTCCAGTGCGTGAGTTCGCACACGCAGCAGCTGAGCCAGTGATCGTGCGCCTGCCAGTGCTGGCTGGCGATGAAATGGTCGAAGGCCTTCTCCACCACCGCCAGCCACTGCGGCTCGCGCGTGAGCGAGTAAAGGCGCATGAGCGCGAAGGCGGCCTCGCCGTCGTAGTAGATGATGCGCGAGGCCTGCTTGACCGTGAGGTCGGCCGCGTGCAGCACGTGGTTGAAGCGGCCGGTGGCCGCATCCTGCATCGAGGCGATGCCCAGCGCGAGCTTCTCCAGCAGCGGCAGCCAGCGGCGCGTGTCCATCAGCTCGCAGTACTTCACCAGCGCGAGCACGCAGGCCGCGTTGCCGCCGAGCTTGATCTCGCCGCCGGTGTCGACCAGGAAGGCCACCGCGCGCCCGTCGAGCAGCGTGTACTCGCGGATCAACGAGATGGTGAGCTGGTCCAGCGCCCGGTCGATGGCCGCGCGAAGCGTCTCGTCGCGCGTGAGCTCCCACGACTCGAGCATGGCGTAGACCGCGCTCGCGTGGCGCATCGCGTCGTAGGTGGGAATGCGGCGGTCGAAGCACGGGAAGTAGCCGTACACGAAGAGGCCGTCGCTCTGCACCTGGCGCGCCAGGTACGACGAGCCGCTGCGCACCAAATCCATCACCGACTGCGGATTGAGCGCCGGCAGCTGCCTGCGGCCCGCGTCGAGCCCCGTGCCCACGAGCTTGTGCACCACGCCGTCGGGCTGGCAGAACACGCCCACGGTCGCCAGCAGGTAGACGGGCTGGTCCGAGGGCATGTCCAGCGGCGGCGAGCACTCGAAGCGCGCCTGCCCGTAGACCTCGAAGTTGCGCGCGTTCACCACCGAGTGCGCGATGGTCGAGTCGCCGCACAGCATGGCGTTGGCATTGAGTTCCTGCTCGGTGAAGACGAGCGTGAAATCCTTGTCGAAGGCCAGGCCGAGGCGAAAGTAGTTGCGCTTGACGGCCGTGAGCTGCGTCTTGAACTGGGCCCAGTCCATAGGGCTCGCGCCCTCGACCCAGTCGATGCGCAGCCACGGCGAGACGATGCCGCGCTCGCGCACCCAGCGCTCGACGTGGCCGGCGCCTTCGCGCCACGCGGTCTCGAAGTCGGCGGCCCGCGCGTGCACCACGTGCGCGCGCTGCGCGCCGTCGCTGACCGAGAAGAACAGCGTGAATGCCGGGTAAGGGGCAGGCAGCGCCGCGCACACCGACACAAGGCGTTCGTGGCAGGCGTGGAGCTGGTCTGGGAAGGACATCATTCGGCCCCGTTCGGATGCGGGAAACCGGCCACGCCCGTCATCTGCTTTCGCTCTGGTGACGTGTGCGTGGTCCGGGGACTGCCACCACCGAGGTCATCGCGGTGACCCGGCTTCAGCGATAGCTGAATTCGGCTCGGCGATTGAGCTGATAGCCCTCCTCGGTGGTCTCGAGCGATGCCGGTTTCTCCAGGCCCCAGCTGATGGCCTCGATGCGCTCGGCGGGCACGCCCAGCTGCGTGAGCGCGCGCTGCACCGCGTCGGCGCGGCGCTGGCCAAGAGCCAGGTTGTATTCGCGGCCGCCGCGCTGGTCGGTGTGGCCTTCGATCACGACCCTGCTCTGCGGCCGGTTGCGCATGAAGCTGGCGTGAGCTTCCACGACGTTCCGGTCGGCGGGCCTGATGTTGTATTTGTCGAAGTCGAAATAGACGATCTTCGGCACGCCGGCCGGTCCGTTCTGCACCGGTGGCGGCGGTGCCGGCTCCACCTTCGGCACCGCGGTCGCAGCCTTGTTCGAGTAGTAGTAGGTCGCATCGTCACGGCCGGTCTTGGGGGCCGCGCAGCCCACGAGGACTGCGCCGAGCGCGACGATGGCCACTGTCTGGAAATTCTTCTTCATATCGGTCCTTTCGCGGGACAGGCCGGTGGCGGCCTGTCCCTGGTGCTGCGGCAAGCTCCCTCGCCCCTCTTCCTTCTTGTGTTCTTTCTTCCGGTGTCCGCCGATCAGCCCAGCAGGCCGTGGAGGATGTTCGTCACCGGCGAAACCGTGTGCTCCACCAGGCTGGTGATCGGCGTCACGACTTCCGTCACCAGCGGGGTGACGGCATGTTCGACGCCGCTCGTCACGTTGCTGACGGCATCCGTCACCGGGGCAGCCGCCGTCGTGGCTCCAGCCAGGATGTCGGTCACCGGCGCCGTCACGTCGTGCGCCGCGCTGGTCGCATTCGAGACGATCGGCGAGACGGCATCGGTCACGCCGCCAGCGACTTCGCTCACCGGCTGCAGGATGTTCGCCACCGGGCTGTCGCCACCGGTCAGGCCGCCGAGCAGGCTGCCCACCAGGCCGTCCTGGCCCAGGAGGCTGCCGACGAGGCCGTCGTTGCCGAGCACGCCGTCCAGCAGGCCGCCCGTGTCGCCACCGGTCACGGTGCCGAGCAGGCCACCGACCAGGCCGTCGCTGCCGAGCACGCCGTCCAGCAGGCCGCCCGTGTCGCCACCGGTCACGGTGCCGAGCAGGCCACCGACGAGGCCGTCGCTGCCGAGCACGCCATCCAGCAGGCCGCCAGCGTCGCCACCGGTCACGGTGCCGAGCAGGCCACCGACCAGACCGTCGCTGCCGAGCACGCCGTCCAGCAGACCGCCAGCGTCGCCGCCGGTCACGGTGCCGAGCAGGCCACCGACCAGGCCGTCGCTGCCGAGTACGCCATCCAGCAAGCCGCCAGCGTCGCCGCCGGTTACGGTGCCGAGCAGGCCACCGACGAGGCCGTCGCTGCCGAGTACGCCATCCAGCAGGCCGCCAGCGTCGCCGCCGGTCACGGAACCGAGCAGGCCGCCGACCAGGCCGTCGCTGCCGAGTACGCCATCCAGCAGGCCGCCAGCGTCGCCGCCGGTCACGGTGCCGAGCAGGCCGCCGACCAGGCCGTCGCTGCCGAGTACGCCGTCCAGCAGGCCGCCAGCGTCGCCGCCGGTCACGGAACCGAGCAGGCCGCCGACCAGGCCGTCGCTGCCGAGCACGCCATCCAGCAGACCGCCAGCATCGCCGCCGGTCAGACCACCCAGCAGACCGCCGACAAGGCCGTCGTCACCGAGCACACCGTCGAGCAGGCCGCCGGCGTCGCCACCGGTCAGGCCACCCAGCAGGCCACCGACCACGCCGTTGTCGCCGAGGATGCCGTCGAGCAGACCGCCAGCATCGCCGCCGGTCAGGCCACCCAGCAGGCCGCCGACCAAGCCGTCGTCGCCGAGGACGCCACCGAGCAGACCGCCGTCCCCGCCGAGCACACCGCCCAGCAGGCCGTCGTCACCCAGCACGCCGCCGAGCAGGCCACCATCGCCACCGAGCACGCCGCCCAGCAGGCCGTCGTCACCCAGCACACCACCGAGCAGGCCGCCGTCGCCACCGAGCACGCCGCCGAGCAGGCCACCGTCGCCACCGAGCACGCCGCCCAGCAGGCCGTCGCCGGACAGGACGTTGGCCACGCCGTCGGTCAGGTAGTCGACTTGCGCCGTGACGCCGTTCAGCAGCGCGGCCGTCGTGTTCGTGCCGAGCAGCTGGTCGGTCAGCGGGCTCAGCAGGCCGGAGGCACCGCTCGCCACCTGGCCGACGAGGCCGTCGACCGGGTCGAGCACGTTGGGATCGTTTTCCGAGAAGCTGGTGCCGAGCACCGGGCCCAGCAGGCCGTCGACCGTGTCGGTCAGGCCGTCGGCGACGCCGACCACCGGTCCGAGCACATTGGTCAGGCCGAGCCCGCCCAGCGCGCCTTGGCCCAGGCCGTCGACCAGGTTGCCGAGCACGCCGTCGGCCGGGTCGAGCAGCGCCGCGCCGGTACCGGGGGTGCCGCCACCGCCGACGCCGTCCAGCAGACCGCCGAGCAGGCCGCCGACGATGCCGTCTTCACCGAGCAGGCCACCGACCGGGCCCTCTTCGCCCAGCACGCCGCCGACCAGGCCGCCAGGCCCGAACAGGCCGCCGGCGATGCCGCCGTCGCCGAGCACGCCGCCCAGCAGGCCGTCGTCACCGAGCAGGCCGCCGACAAGACCGTCGTCGCCGAGCAGGCCACCCACGAGGCCGTCGCCGCCCAGCAGGCCGCCGACCAGGCCGTCATCGCCCAGCACGCCGCCCAGGAGGCCGTCGTTGCCGAGCAGGCCACCGGCGAGGCCGTCATCACCCAGCACGCCGCCGAGCAGGCCGTCATTGCCGAGCACGCCGCCCAGCAGGCCGTCGCTGCCCACCACGCCGCCAAGGAGACCGTCGTTGCCGAGCAGGCCACCCACGAGGCCCTCGTCACCCAGCAGGCCGCCGACCAGGCCGTCGTCGCCAAGCACGCCGTCGAGCGCGCCACCAAGCAGGCCGCCTTCGCCACCGAGCAGGCCGCCCAGCGGGCTGTCGGCGAGGATGCCGGAGATGGCGCCGTCCTGGCCCAGCAGGCTGTCGACCAGGCCGCCGTGGCCCAGCAGTTCGCCGGTGAGGCCACCGCTGCCCAGCACGTTGGCCAGGGTGCCTTCGCCGCCCACCAGGCCGCCGACGAGGCCGTCGTTGCCGAGCAGGCCGCCCACCGCGCTGCCGTCGCCGAGCAGGCCGCCCAGCAGGCCGTCGTCGCCCAGAAGGCCGCCGGTCAGGCTGCCCACGGCGCCGTCGCCGAGCAGGCCGCCCACGACGCCGTCGCTGCCCAGCACGTTGCCGAGCACGCCGCCCAGGGCGCTGTCTTCACCGAGCAGGCCGCCGACGACGCCGTCTTCGCCGAGCAGGCCACCGACCAGGCCGTCTTCGGCCAGCAGGCCGTTCACGAGGCTGCCTTCGCCCAGCACGTTGTCGAGCGTGCCGCCCAGCAGGCCGTCGTTGCCCACGAGCTGGTCGGTGAGGCCGCCGAGGCCGAGCGCGTCGGTCAGGCCGCTGATGATGCCGTGGTCGCCGATGAGGTTGGTCAGGCCGTTGTCCAGCGCGTCGGTCAGGTAGTCGACCTGGCCCGCCACCGTGCCGAGGATGGCGCCGGTCGCGCCCTGGCCCAGCAGGTTGTCGAGCGTGGGGCTCAGCGAGTCGCCCAGCAGGTCGGTGACGCCGCTCACGGTGTTGTCGATCGGGTCGAACTGGTTGGGGTCGTTCGGCGTGAACTCGCTGCCCAGCAGCGGAGCCAGCACGTCGTCGAGCGTATCGGTCACGCCATCGACCGCGTTGGTGACCGGGGTGAGCGAGTCGCCCAGGCCGAGTGCGCCGCCAAGGCTGTCGGTGACGTGGTTGACGAGGCTGTCGCCGGGGTTGAGGAGGGCGTCTGCGTCTGCGTCTGCGTCTGCGTCTGCGTCTGCGTCTGCGTCTGCGTCGGCATCGGCATCGGCATCGGCGTCCGCATCAGCATCAGCATCAGCATCAGCATCAGCATCAGCATCAGCGTCGGCATCCGCATCGGCGTCGGCATCCGCATCGGCGTCCGCATCGGCATCGGCGTCCGCATCGGCATCGGCGTCCGCATCGGCGTCGGCGTCCGCATCGGCGTCGGCGTCCGCATCGGCGTCGGCGTCCGCATCGGCGTCGGCATCCGCATCAGCGTCGGCATCCGCATCAGCGTCGGCGTCCGCATCGGCATCGGCATCCGCATCGGCATCGGCATCGGCATCGGCGTCAGCATCGGCGTCGGCGTCCGCATCACCGTCCGCATCCGCATCGGCATCGGCGTCCGCATCCGAGTCGGCGTCCGCGTCGGATTCACCGGGGTTGTTCGGGTTGCCCGAGCCGACGAGCAGCGGAACGACGCTGTCGCTGCCGCCGCCACCGCCGCTCAGGGCAGCGCCCAGCGCCGCGGCGCCCAGGGCGCCGAGTGCGAATTCGCCCAGCCCGATGCCACTGCCGGCAGCGAGCTTCTTGGTGACGGCCAGTGCAGCGGCGTCGGCGTCGCTGTCGGGCGGGGTCACCTGCAGGTCGCCCGAGGCGACATCCACGTTCACCTGTTCGAGGCCGCCGGGCAGCTTGGTCGAGCCGATGGTGGCGTCGGTGCCGCCGGTGAACACACCTGCGAGCGGGGCCTTGTTGGTGGCCGATCCGGGGAAGAGGACATTGGCGTGGCCGTCCTGCGGGACGAGCACGCGGTCGCCGGCCATCAGTGTCTGATTGCCATCGACAGGAATGCTGACACCGTCGCGCATGACGGTGACGCCGGGCGTGGCGTTCGATAATGTGCCGATGCTGGCCGGGGCGGCAGCTGCGGCAGGAGCGGCCGGGCTCACCACGCCGGGAGTACCCAGCGGAGTGACGGTGGCCTGGGCGAGAACCACAGGGGCAGCGCCAGCGGCGGCAAGTCCCTCGGTCGAGTTGGTCGATGCTTGTTGAGCGGTCATTGGGCAGCCTCTGTGACAAAAGATGCCTACTCAGGGGCAACTAGCGTGCCGCTTTTGCGAGGCGCCATGCCGAAGCCGCTTCGAACACCGCAACTCGTTGATTCGTATGGAAAATTTTCTTTTTGCAGGGCCTCCGGCGGGGTGTGGAAACAGCTCGTAAGGAGGTCAATCGGCGATTCGTTACGTTACGAAGTAACGCCGCGTACCCGGAACGTCCGACACATCCGAGGCACCGCGAAGCCGCCGAAAAAGCAGTTCGCGCCGGCCCCTCCCTCTCATCTTTTCGCCACCTCTATATAGATATATGTTCAACCCCTCCCAGGAAGACGTGCGCCGCTTCTTCTGCGACGTCTACGCCAAGCACCGCCAGGGCCTGCCGATGGAAGCGCTCGAGACCATCGCCGCCGGCTGGATCGACCAGCACCCCGAGTACCACGAAGACCTGGCCGACGCCGAC
The DNA here is from genome assembly GCF_048302515.1 of Variovorax sp. 350MFTsu5.1. NCBI lineage: Bacteria > Pseudomonadati > Pseudomonadota > Betaproteobacteria > Burkholderiales > Comamonadaceae > Variovorax > Variovorax sp. 350MFTsu5.1. The sequence continues at coordinate 5,793,709 of NZ_CP157620.1, forward strand.
GCCGCGGTGGCGCGCGTGTACGACGGCTCGAACGGACGCGAGAACCCGTTCCTTCACCTGTCGATGCACCTGTCGATCAGCGAGCAATGCTCCATCGACCAGCCGCGCGGCATCCGCCAGGCGGTCGAGCTGCTGGCGGCGCGGCGCGGCTCGCTGCTGCATGCGCATCACGAGGCGATGGAGTGCCTTGGGCAGATGATGTGGGAGAGCCAGCGCGCCGGCCGGCCGCCGGATGGCGAGGGTTATGTGGCCTGCGTGCAGCGCCGGGCGACGAAGGACTAGCCGCCACGCTTGCGCTTTGCCGCGGGAGGCACGCCCCCCTGCTGCTTCGCCGCCTCGCGCAGCAGCGCGGCCATGGCGGCTCGCAGGGCCGAGGGCTCGGCATCGCTGCGCTGCAGCAGTCCGACCGGCTCTTCCGTGCCGGCCGTCTCGATGCGCAGCCGCACGAGGCGCCCATCGTCCAGTTCGCTGCGCGCGGCGCCCAGCGGCGTGATCCACACCGCATCGGACACCGCCACCAGCGCGCGCGCCACCGCCACGTCGAGCGTCTGCAGCGTGTTGGCCGGCAGCACGAGGCCGCGCGCCGAAAGAAAGCTCTCGGTGTTGTGGCGCGGGATCGTGCCCTCGCCGTACACCACCAGTGGATAGGCCAGCACCGCCTGCACCGACACCGCCTTGTGCGCCAGCGGATGGCCCGCGCGCACCGCGAACACCAGCGCCTCGGTGTGCAGCAGCTCGAAGCTCAGGCCGCCCATCAGGCGCGGATCGCTCATGCGGCCCACCACCAGGTCGAGCTCGCCGGCGCGCAGCTCGTCGAGCAGCGCGGCGTTGGCAGCGCTCTTCACCACGATCTGCACAGAGGGACGGCTGTCGCGCAGCCGCGCCAGCGCCTGCGGCAGCAGGGCCGGCGCCACGCTGGGCAGCGCGCCGATGCGCAGCCGCTCGATGCGCTCTCCCGCCGCCGGCGCCACGGCCTGCGCACTGGCGTCGAGCGCCTCCAGCACGCGCAGCGCGTGCGCGAGCAGCTGTTCGCCGGCGGCCGTGAGGCCCTGCACGCCGCGCCGCCCGGCGTTGCTGCGCTCGACCAGCCGCGTGCCGGCAATGGCCTCGAGCTCGGACAGCGTCTTCGACACCGCCGGCTGGCTCAGCGCCAGCCGCCCGGCGGCGCGCGCGAGGTGGCGTTCCTGCGCCACCGTGACGAGGCAGCGCAAGTGCCGCAACTGCACGTTGCGCACGAAGTCCTGGCGAAGATCGGTGAGGGGGTCTTTCAATTCCTGATGGTTATTGAAAACGTAGCAATCTTCAATTTACATCATTGGATGCCGCTTCTACAGTGGCGGCTTCCGGATTCGTCCCACGACAGGAGACAACGTTGACCAAGATCCAGAGCCCCTCGCCCATCCTCACCCCGCGCGACTGGGACGCCCACCCCAGCTACATCTACCCCGGCTACAAGTCCACCGTGAAGCGCGGCCCGCAGAAGCCGCTGATTCCGCTGAAGGCCTCGCTCGGCGAACTGCAGCAGCCGGTGTACGGCCACGACAGCATCGGCGAGTTCGACCACGACCTCACGCGCAATGCGCGCAAGAACGGCGAGCCGCTGGGCGAACGCATGATCCTCACCGGCCAAGTGCTCGACGAGCGCCGCCGCCCGGTGGCCAACACGCTGGTCGAGCTGTGGCAGGCCAACGCCGCCGGCCGCTACGTGCACAAGGTCGACCAGCACGACGCGCCGCTGGACCCCAACTTCCTCGGCGCCGGCCGCTGCCTCACCGACAGCGAAGGCCGCTACCGCTTCCTCACCATCAAGCCCGGCGCCTACCCCTGGGGCAACCACCCCAACGCCTGGCGTCCGCAGCACATCCACCTGTCGCTGTTCGGCCAGAGCTTCGCGAGCCGCCTGGTCACGCAGATGTACTTCCCCGGAGACCCGCTGCACCAGTACGACCCGATGATCACCGGCACCCCCGAGCGTTATCGCAACCGCCTGATTGCCGACTTCAGCCTCGACATCACCGAGGACGGCTACGCACTGGGCTACCAGTTCGACATCGTGCTGCGCGGCGCCGACGAGACGCCTTTCGAGAACCGCTGAGCCAGGAGACACACACCATGCTGATGACCGCACTGGAAGCCGACTTCGGCCAGACCCCCTCGCAGACCGTGGGCCCCTACTTCGCCTACGGCCTCACCGCCACGCAATACGGCTACGACTTCGACCAGCCCTTCGACGCCGTGCTCGCGCTCGACAGCGCCAAGGGCCAGCGCATCCGCCTCGAAGGCCGCGTGCTCGACGGCGACGGCAATCCGATCAACGACGCGCTGGTCGAGATCAGCCAGCCCGACGGAGAAGGCCGCTATCCGCAGACGCCCGAAGAGGCACGCGCCATGGGCTTCCGCGCATTCGGCCGCGTGGGCACCGGCACGCACGAGGGCAACCGCTTCGTGTTCCACACCGTCAAGCCCGGCGCCGAGTCGCCCGGCGAGGCACCGCACATCAACGCGATCGTGCTGATGCGCGGCCTGCTGCTGCATGCCTTCACGCGCATCTACTTCAGCGACGAGGCCGAGGCCAACGCGAAGGACGCGGTGCTGCAGAGCGTGCCCGCCGAGCGCCGCCACACGCTGATCGCCGAGCGCGTAGAGCAAGGCGGCGCTGTCACCTACCGCTTCGACATCCGCATGCAGGGTGCCGACGAGACGGCGTTCTTCGACGTCTGATCCACCTGATCTCTCAGGGAAATCCCGGACACAAAAAAGCCCGCTGACGCGGGCTTTTTGTTTCTGGAAGCGCTCGGCCTGCTTATTCGGCGCCGTGGTGGATGCGCGACTCGGGCACCGTCTTCAGCTCGCCCGGCAGCGAGCTGATGTAGCTGGCCAGCGTCTTGAGTTCGGCGTTGGTGAACTTCTTCTCCTCGACCTGCTGGCCCATCACAGCGTTCGAACGGCCCAGGTGCGAGTTGTTCTTCACGCGGTACGACTTGAGCGCGACGAAGAGGTAGTCGGCATGCTGGCCGGCCAGCTTGGGCACGGTGCCGTCGTTGGGCGTGTTGAAGTTGGCGCCGTGGCACTTGGTGCAGCTGTTGTCGGCATTGCGGGTGATGAGGGCCTCCACGTTGGCCGGCGTGGGCTTGGCCAGCGTGGCGGGAGGTGCGCTGCCGTCCTTCAGGCCGAGCTGGCTGTAGTAGGCGGCGACGTCGGCGATGTCCTGGTCGGTGAGCGTGTCCGCGATGGCGCGCATGGTGGGATGCTTGCGGTCGCCGCCCTTGTACGCGGTGAGCGCTGCCGTGATGTACGTGGCGCTCTGGCCAGCGATCATCGGCACCTTGTGAATCTCCGGGAAGCTGGCCTGGTAGCCGATGATGCCGTGGCAGCCCACGCACATCTGTACCTTCTTTGCTCCGTCCTGGGCCTTGCCAGTGACTTGTTGGGCTTCAGCCGAGACCGTCACGGAAGCGACAGCAAGGGCAAACATCGTGGTCAACAACTTGTTCATTTTGCGCGCACAATCTCGTGGAGAGTACAGTTTTTCGGATCAACATTCGATTATATGCAGGGGTCCCCTGGAACCCTGTGCAGGCCAACCCTGAGGCTGCACGACGCACATCGGGTGTGTTCTTTTCTCCACCCAGCCTTCGCTCCACCCATCGCACTCATGAAATTCCAGGGCTCAGACAACTACGTCGCCACTCAGGACCTGATGCTCGCCGTCAACGCGGCCATCACGCTCAAGCGCCCGCTGCTCGTCAAGGGCGAGCCCGGCACCGGCAAGACAATGCTGGCAGAGGAAGTGGCCCAGTCGCTCGGACTGCCGCTTCTGCAGTGGCACATCAAGTCGACCACCAAGGCGCAGCAGGGCCTCTATGAATACGACGCCGTGAGCCGCCTGCGCGACTCGCAACTGAAGGACCTCGACGGCGGCGAGCGCGTGAGCGACATCAACAACTACATCGTCAAGGGCGTGCTCTGGCAGGCCTTCACGGCCGACCAGCCCGTGGCGCTCCTGATTGACGAGATCGACAAGGCCGACATCGAATTCCCGAACGACCTGCTGCGCGAGATCGACCGCATGGAGTTCTACTGCTACGAGACGCGCGAACTCATCCGCGCCAAGCACCGGCCGGTGGTGTTCATCACCTCCAACAACGAGAAGGAACTGCCCGACGCCTTCCTGCGCCGCTGCTTCTTCCACTACATCAAGTTCCCCGACGCCGAGACGATGAAGCACATCGTCGCCGTGCACTTCCCCGGCCTCAAGCAGGAGCTGCTCGCGGCCGCGATGAAGACTTTCTACGACGTGCGCAACCTGCCCGGCCTGAAGAAGAAGCCCTCCACCTCCGAGCTGCTCGACTGGCTCAAGCTGCTGGTGGCCGAGGACATCCCGCTCGAGGCCCTGCAGAGCAAGGACGACAAGGTCGCGGTGCCGCCGCTGGTGGGCGCCCTGCTCAAGAACGAACAGGACGTGACGCTCTTCGAGAAGCTCGTCTTCATGCAGCGCAACAACCGCTGAACCCATGAGCGGCCAGAAACACTCCACCAGACAGCTGATGAAGCTGGGCATCGCCCAGGCCGTGCTTTTCATGGTGGGCGCGCTGCTGGGCCGCGGGCTCGGGCTGCTGCTGGGCCTCGACGCCTTCGGCAGCGGCGAATACAACAAGCGGGAGCTCATCGGCATCGCGCTGATCGGCCTGGGCGGCGGTGCCGGCGCACAGGCCGCTCGCGTCTGGTACGTGCACAAGTACGGCGATCCGCGCGGCTGAAGAATCACGAAGAAGGATGTTGAAGATGGCGTTCGTCGAACCCGTCACGCTGAAGGCCCGTGGCATCGCACTGGTGCCGCTTGCCCTCGCACATGAGGAAGGCCTTCGCACCGCGGCCGCCGACGGCGAGCTGTGGAAGCTGCGCGTCACCTCCGTGCCCGAGCCGGAGAACACCCGCGCCTACATCGAGACCGCGCTCAAGACCGCCGACCGCTTCGCCTTCGCCGTGACCGACGAGGCCACCGGCACCGTGCTCGGCTCCACCAGCTACCACGACATCCTGAGCGCGGTGAAGCGCGTGGAGATCGGCTACACGTGGTACGCCGCGCGCTGCCAGCGCACGCACGTCAACACCACCTGCAAGCTGCTGCTGCTCGCCCATGCCTTCGACGCACTGGGCTGCAACGTGGTGGGCTGGCGCACCGACAACTTCAACTTCGCATCGCAGCGTGCCATCGAGCGGCTGGGCGCCAGGAAAGACGGCGTGATCCGCGGCAACGCGATGCGCCGCGACGGCACCATCCGCGACACCGTCATGTACAGCCTGCGCGCGGGCGAGTGGCCCGAGGTGAAGGCGCAGCTGTTGTACCTGCTCGACAGGCCGCGCGGCTGAAAGAAACACAAGGAGCACCCCATGCTCATCGACTTCTTCTACACCCTGCGCTCGGCCAAGCTGCCGGTGTCGGTCAAGGAATACCTCACGCTGCTGGAGGCCCTGCAGGCCGACGTGGTGGGCCCGAACTCCGACGGCGCCTACGGCATCGACGACTTCTACTACCTCTCGCGCACCGCGCTGGTGAAGGACGAGAAGCACTACGACAAGTTCGACCGCGCCTTCGCCGCCTACTTCAAGGGCGTGGAGATGCTGACCGACTTCACCAAGGAAGTGCCGCTCGACTGGCTGCGCAAGACGCTGGAGCGCGAGTTCACGGCGGAAGAGAAGGCCAAGATCGAGAAGATGGGCTGGGACGAGCTCATGGAAACGCTTAAGAAGCGCTTCGAGGAGCAGAAGGAGCGCCACGAGGGCGGCAGCAAGTGGATCGGCACCGGCGGCACCTCGCCCTTCGGCAACGGCGGCTACAACCCGCAAGGCATCCGCATCGGCGGGGCGGGCAAGAACCGCAGCGCCGTGAAGGTGTGGGACCAGCGCGCCTACAAGGACTACGACGACACGCAGGAACTCGGCACGCGCAACATCAAGGTCGCGCTGCGCCGGCTGCGCAAGTTCGCGCGCGAGGGCCATGACGAGGAACTGGACCTCGACGACACCATTCACTCGACCGCCGCCAACGCCGGTTTCCTCGACATCAAGATGCGGCCGGAGCGCCACAACAACGTCAAGGTGCTGCTGCTGATGGACGTGGGCGGCACGATGGACGAGCACATCCAGCGCGTGGAGGAGCTGTTCTCGGCCGTGAAGACCGAGTTCAAGCACCTGGAGTTCTTCTACTTCCACAACTGCGTGTACGACTTCATGTGGAAGAACAACAAGCGCCGCTTCTCCGAGAAGTTCGCCACCTGGGACATCCTGCGCAAGTACAACAAGGACTACAAGCTCATCTTCGTCGGCGACGCGACCATGAGCCCCTACGAGATCCTGCAGCCCGGCGGCAGCGTCGAATACAACAACGAGGAAGCCGGCGCCGAGTGGATCCAGCGCCTCACGCACGCCTTCCCGAAGTTCGCGTGGATCAACCCCGAGCCGCAGGGCGTGTGGCAGTACCGCCAGAGCATCGCGGTGATGCAGCAGCTGATGTCCAACCGCATGTACCCCCTCACCCTGCGCGGGCTCGAGGAGGCGATGCGCATGCTGTCCAAGTAGGACGATGCCGCCGATCCGGCGGGGCCTTCAGGAACCGGCCGGGCTTGCTGTCAGAATCCGCCCATGGTCAGGGCGGTTCCTGTTTCTTCGCCGGCGTGGTGGCCGGCTTTGTTTTTGTGCGGCGTCCTGCTCTTGCAAGGCTGCAGCCTGCTGCCGAAAAAGGAATCCGCCGAAGAAAACAAACCCGTGGCCGGCCTCGTGCGCAGCGGCGCAGCGGGTGCCGGCACCACCGGTGCCGACAAGGAAGAGAAGGAAGACGGCGGCAGGAAGGCCGGTGACAAGCGCGACGCCTTCACCGTCGACGTGCGCGGCCCCGAAGCCGTGCGCGACTACCTCAAGCTGCATCTCGAAATCCAGCGCTACCGCGAGCTCGACGACCTCGGCGCCACCGAGATCTCCCGCCTCATGGTGGCCGCAGAGGCCAACGCCCGTGAACTGCTCGCCACGCTCGGCTACTTCACGCCCACGCTGACGCTCGAACTCAACGAGACGCCGCAGGGCGAAAAGGCCCCGCGCGAGATCGTCATCAACGTCTCGCCCGGCGAGCTCACCAAGGTGAGCAACGTGCAGATCAGCTACGCCGGCCCCATCGCCGACGACCCGGCCGCCGAGTCGCAGCGCGACACCATCCGCACCGCCTGGGCCCTGCGCGCCGGCCAGCCCTTCACCCAGCAGGCCTGGGACGACGCCAAGACCACCGCGCTGCGCAGCCTCACGGCGAAGCGCTTTCCCACGGGCAGCATCGCGATCAGCCGCGCCGAGGTGGATGCCGACCGCAGCGAGGCGCGACTGAGCGTCACCTACCAGTCGGGCCCGGCCTACAAGTTCGGGCCGCTGGTGCTGCGCGGCATCCAGCGCTACGACCCCGACGGCGCGCGCCGCATCGCGCGCCTGCCCAGCGGCCAGGACTACGACCAGCAGAAGCTGCTCGACGCCCAGCAGCGCCTGGCCAGCAGCGGCTACTACGACTCTGTGTTCCTCACGCTCGACACCGACGGCGGCAACCCGCTGGCCGCGCCCGTCATCGCGCAGCTGCGCGAGGCGCCGCTGCAGAAGGTGGTGCTGGGCGTGGGCTTCACCACCGACAACGGCCCGCGCCTGTCGATCGACCACATCCACAACCAGGTGCCGCTGCTGGGCTGGCGCGCCGTCTCGCGGCTGTCGGTGGACAACGACATCAAGTCGCTGTCCACCGAGCTCAAGGCCATTCCCGACGACCGCGGCTGGCGCTGGTTCGCGGGCGCGGAGCTCAAGAGCGAGCAGTCGGGCAGCTACGTGGTCGACAGCGGCCGGCTGCGCGGCGGGCGCAGCAAGTCGGGCGACCACATCGACCGCAGCTATTTCCTGCAGTACGACTACGCGCAGAACCGCGGCACCAACGCGCCGCCCTCGGCCTCGGCCGTGACGGCCAACTGGGGCTGGACCGGGCGCTACTTCGACGACAACTCCGCCCCCTCGCGCGGCTACGGCCTCGCGCTGGAGGTGGCTGCCGGCTACACGCTCACCGGCGAGCAGGTGCCCTTCACGCGCACCTACGCGCGCTGGCTCGGCGTGCTGCCGCTGGGCTCGGCCGAGGACAAGGAGCTGCGCGCGCGCCGCAGCCGCCTGCAACTGCGCGTGGAGGCCGGCGCGGTATCGGCCAAGGAGAGCGCGCAGATCCCCTCCACGCTGATGTTCCTGACCGGCGGCGACACCACCGTGCGCGGCTACAGCTACAAGCAGATCGGCACCGTGCGCCCCGACGGCACCACCGTCGCCGGCCGCTACCTCGGCGTGGCCAGCGTGGAGTGGCAGCGCCCCTTCGTCTACAACAACAAGCTCACCGAATGGGAGAGCGTGGTGTTCGTCGATGCCGGCGCCGTGGCCGACAAGCCCGGCGAGCTCAAGCCCAAGGTCGGCGTGGGCGTGGGCGCGCGCTGGCGCAGCCCGGTCGGACCGGTGCAGGCCGACCTGGCCTACGGCGTGGACTCGAAGAAGTTCCGCCTGCACTTCCGCCTCGGCTTCACCTTCTGACGCAACGCGAGCCAGATGCAGACCGACGTCCAGACTCCACCAACGCCCCCTCGCCGCTCGCGCGCGCGGCGTGCGATGCGCGCCCTGGCCTGGACCGTCGCCGGCCTGTTGCTGGCCGTGGTGCTGCTGGTCGCGGGCGCGTGGTGGTGGCTGGGCTCGAACACCTCGCTGGCCTTCGCGCTCGCGCAGGCGGCACAGCGCCTGCCGGCCGGCCAGACGCTGGAGAGCCGCGACGTGAGCGGCTCGCTGCGCACCGGCGGCCGTATCGGCTGGCTCAAGTACCAGAGCGAGAGCATCGCCGTGGAGGTGAACGAAGCCACCATCGGCTGGCAGCTCGCGCCGCTGCTGCAGCGCAAGGTGCAGCTCGGCGAGGTGCATGCGAAGCAGGTGCTGATCGAGAAGCGCGGCCCGCCCAGCGACAAGCCCACCGAGCCGCTGGAACAGCTCGCGCTGCCGGTGGAGATCGAACTGCCCTTCCGCGTCGACGAGATCCGCTTCGCCGGACCGCCCGCGCTGCAGGCGCTCAACCTTGCGGGCAGCTACAGCTACAAGGCCGCCGAACACGCGCTGGAGGTCAAGGGCGTGGACATCGCCAGCGGCCACTACAGCGCCCGCGTGAAGCTGCAGGGCCCCGCGCCGATGGCCATCGACGCCGCCCTCGACGGCCGCGTGAAGGCACCGCTGGCCGAGGACCACGACATCGACGTGCTGGCCGCCGCCACCGTCAAGGGCACGCTCGCCGGCACCGGCGCGCGGCTGCAGGTGGCGGCCGAGCTTAAGCCGGCGGAGGAGAACGCCGACGCCCCCATGGAGGCCAGCCTGCAGGCGCAGATCGCGCCCTGGCTGCCCCAGCCGGTGATCGACGCGAAGGCCGACCTGCGCAACGTCGACGCATCGAGCCTGTGGCCCGGTGCGCCCGAAACGCGGCTCACCGGCACCGTCGAACTGCAGCCCGATGCCGACACCGGCCCCGCAGCCTGGAAGGCCTCGGCCGACATCCGCAACGCCCTGCCCGGTCCGTGGGACAAGGAGAAGCTGCCGCTCGAACAGCTGCTGGCCAGGGTCGGCTTCGACGGCACCAGCTGGACAATTTCCGAAGCCACCGTGCGCGCGGGCGGTGGGCGCATCGACGCGGCCGGCAAGTGGAGCCCGGCGCCCTCGCCCTGGCAGGCGCAGGCCACCGTGCGCGGCGTGCGGCCCGCGGCGCTGCACAGCGAGCTTGCGGGCGCGCCGGTCAGCGGACAGATCAAGGCCGAGCAGAAGGACAGCACCATCGCCTTCGACGCCAGCCTGCGCGCCGAGGGCGGCGGCGCGGGCAGCAAGGCCCTGCCCGGCTTCGCGCTCGACCGCGCGCTGGCCCAGGGCCAGTGGAAGGACCAGGTGCTCGAGCTGCGCACGCTGCGCATCGATGCGCAGCGCGCCAGCGTCGATGGCCGCCTGCAGGTGCGCGTGGCCGAGCAGGCCGCCAGCGGCAAGCTGGCCCTCGCCCTGCCCGGCGGCAGCGCGCAGGTCGAAGGCCGCATCGCGCCCGATTCGGGCAGCGGCGAGATCAAGGCCGCCATCGACGACGCCGACACCGTGCAGCGCTGGGTGCAGGGCCTGCCAGGCATGTCCGGCGTTTTCGGCAACGCCGGCGCCAAGGGATCGGCAAAGCTCGACGCCAGCTGGCAGGGTGGCTGGCGCACCATCCAGCGCCGGCTGGAAAACCCCAACGCCCCCGCCCCGCGCGGCGTCGCCGAACCGAGCCTGAAGGCCGCACTCTCGGTGCCGCGCCTCGACCTCACACTGCCCTCCGAGCAGCCCGGCGCAACGAACACCGACATCCAGCTGCGCAACCTGCAGGCCGATCTGGCCGGCAGCCTCGCGCAGGCCACGCTCGCGCTGAAGGGCGAGGCCGCCACCGGCACGCAGAAGTTCGACATCGACACCCGCGCGAGCGGCGGCATCGCCGGTGCCGGCCAGTGGCGCGCGGCGCTGGCCAGCCTGAAGCTGCAGGCGCAGGACAGCGCCCGCCCCGGCGCGCCATGGGTGCTGGAGCTGGGCCGCGAAGTCACCGCGACCATCCGGACCGCGAGCGGCAATGCGCCGCGCCTCGACGTGGAAGCCTCCGCCGCCTCGGCCACGCTGCGAGGCCCCGTACCGGGCACGGTGCGCATCGACTGGCAGCCGCTGCGCTTCAGCCAGAGCGGCGCGGCGCCCAACCGAGTGTTCCGCGTGCAGTCCAAGGGCCAGCTGCAGGGCCTGCCGATGGCCTGGGCCAGCGCGCTCGGCGCCAATACCGCGCTCGGCGAATACGGCATCAGCGGCGACCTGATGTTCAACGGCGACTGGGACATCGACGCGGGCGATACGCTGCACGCCAAGGCCCGCCTCGCACGCCAGAGCGGCGACATCCGCGTGCAGGCCGGCGAGGCCGCACTGGTCACGCGCATCACCAGCACCGGCACGGGCACCGCGAGCGAGCGCACGATGAATTCCGCCTCGGCCAGCGGCGACGCGCCCAGCACGCCGGCCGGCCTGCGCCAGGCCGAGCTGCGCCTGGATGCCGACGGCGACGCGGTGCGCGCCGTTCTCGCGTGGGACAGCGAACGCGCCGGCAAGATCGACGCGCAGCTCGACACCCGCGTGCAGCAGCGCGCCGGCGGCTGGCAGTGGGCGCCCGACGCGCCGCTGGGCGGCACCATCAAGGCCATGCTGCCGAACCTGGGCGTGTGGTCGATGCTTGCGCCGCCGGGCTGGCGCATCGCCGGCACGCTGGACGCCAACGCCACGCTCTCGGGCAACCGCGCCGCGCCGCGCTGGAACGGCACGCTGGGCGCCGACAAGCTCGCGCTGCGCGCGCCGGTCGAAGGGCTGGACCTGCGCGACGGCCGGCTGCGCGCCACGCTCACCGGCGAGCGCGTGCAGATCACCGAATTCACGCTCAAGGGCGGCGCCGGCAGTTCGGCGCGCATCGGCGGCCAGAGCGGCAACCGCAGCACCGCCGCCAGCGAGGCCCGCACCGACGGCGGCACGCTCTCAGCCAGCGGCGAGCTCGCCTGGGGCCCGGCCAGTGGCTCGGCCTCCGGCATCCGCATGGCGCTGCAGGGCCAGCTGCGCGCGCTGCGCGTGCTGGTGCGCACCGACCGGCAGGTCACACTCTCGGGCGACCTGCAGGCGCGGCTGGACAACGGCCAGTTCACCGTGCGCGGCAAGCTCAGGACCGACCGCGCCGTCATCATCCTGCCCGACGAGACCGCGCCCAGCCTGGGCAGCGACGTCGTCGTGCGCTCCGCCGCCAAGGACCGCGAGGCCGCCGAGGCGGCGAAGCGCGAGGCCGCCCGCGCCGACGCACAGGCCGCGAAGCCGCAGACCGCCAAGCCGCCGGACATCACCGTCGAGTTCGACCTGGGCGACGACTTCGCGGTGCAGGGCCGCGGCATCACCACGCGCCTCGAAGGCAACCTCGAGATCCGCAGCACCCGGCTCGATGCGCCGCCGCGCATCACCGGCGAGGTGAAGACGGTGAAGGGCCAGTACCGCGCCTACGGCCAGCAGCTCGACGTGGAGACCGGCATCGCGCGCTTCAACGGCCCCTTCGACAACCCGGCGCTCGACATCCTCGCCATCCGCCCCAACCTCTCGCAGCGCGCGGGCGTGCAGATCACCGGCACCGCGCAGTCGCCGCGCGTGAAGCTGTATTCGGAGCCGGCGCTGTCCGATGCCGAGACGCTCTCATGGGTCGTGCTGGGCCGCGCCTCGGCCACCAGCGGCGGCGAATCGGCGCTGCTGCAGCAGGCCGCGCTGTCGCTGCTCGGCAAGATCGGCGGCGCCTCCACCGGCGGCAGCCTCGCGAGCCGCTTCGGCCTCGACGAACTCGGCTTCAAGGGCCCGGGTGACGGCGGCGACCTGCGCGAATCGGCAGTGACGCTGGGCAAGCGCCTGTCGAAGGACTTCTACATCACCTACGAGCGCAGCATCGGCGGCACCTTCGGCACCCTCTTCATCTTCTACGACCTGACGACGCGCCTCACCCTGCGCGGCCAGGCCGGACAGACGAGCGGCCTCGACCTGATCTACACGGTCAAGTACGACTGAAGCGGGATCGGGATCGGGCAGCCGAACGCAGAGGTCGCGAAGGTTGCGCGAAAGTCGCAAAAGGAAAACCAGAAAATGGTTTTCTGTCTCTTCTGCGGCCTCTGCGTAGCTTTTGTATTTCTTCTGCGTTCGGCTGTCCGATCCCTTCCCCCGGCCCGCTCCCGACTTCGGCCTTGACCCGCGTCTTGCGCGCGTGATAAGAACCGTCCCTCGCCTTCACCGAGGAGCGACCACGATGAAAAGAGTTGGAGACAAGGGCGAGAGCCTTCGGAACTTTCCAGATGGCTCTCGGACATCCGCCCCGCCGGGGCTCTCGCGCATCGCCCTCACGCGAGGCGCATTGCGCGGCACGATCGCGCTGATCGCGGGCCTCGCGCTCGTGGCGTCCGTTCCGTACTGGGGCGGCATGCACTTTCCCGTCACCAGCCTCGTGATCTACGTCGCGGGCATGGTGTTCATCGCGATGCCGCTGTGCCTCTACTACGAGTCCCTGCTCATGGCGCAGGCAGCAGCGTCGCCCGATGGCTGCGAAGCGCCGATGCCACGATAGGCATCAACTGCGGCGTCTTGCCCGCATCGAAATCGCGCAGCAGCTGGATGCGCATGCTCGGTGCCCAGAACGACTTCAGGTGCGCGGCAATGGCCTGCGTGGCCGCGCCCGCGTCGCTGGGCGACTGCGCCTGGAAGAAGCTGCCGATCTGGTTGGCCATCTTCACGAGTTGCGCCGATTGATCGTGCTCCATTTGGTTTCCGGAAAGTTGTAGCGTTGAAAAAGGGAACGGCTCAACGCAGCCGCTGAGGGTGGCTGTACACGCCAAGATCTTCCTGCCGCACGAAGCCCACCAGCGTGAGCCCCGCGCGCTGCGCCGTGGTCACCGCGAACGAGGTCGGTGCCGACACGGCGGCCAGCAGCGGCGCGCCGGCCATCGCGGCCTTCTGCACCATCTCGAAGCTCGCGCGGCTGGTCACTGCGATGAAGCCGGCCGATGCATCGACGTCGTTGGCCGCGAGCGCACCCACCAGCTTGTCGAGCGCGTTGTGGCGGCCCACGTCCTCGCGCAGCCACATCACCTCGCCGTCGGGCGAACACCACGCCGCCGCGTGCACCGCGCCGGTGGCTTCCTGCAAGGTCTGCTGCGAAGGCAGCTGCGACATCGCCCGGCCGATGGCCTCGCGCTCGAAGCGCACGGCGGCATCGTCGCGCAGCACGGGAATCTCGCGCGACACTTGCGTCAGGCTCTCGGTGCCGCACAGGCCGCAGCCGGTGCGCCCGGCCATCGAGCGGCGGCGCTGCCTGAGGCGCGCGAAGGCCGCGCTCGACACCTGCATGTGCACCGTGAAGCCCAGCGCCGACTGCTCGGCCTCCACCGAATAGAGCTCGTGCGCCTCGTCGAGGATGCCCTCGCTCAGCGAGAAGCCGAGCGCGAAGTCTTCCAGGTCGAGCGGCGTAGCGAGCATCACCGCATGCGAGATGCCGTTGTATTCGAGCGCGACGGGCACCTCCTCGGCAACCCAGTCCTGCACGTCGAAGGGCCGGCCGCCGCGCACGCCGTGCACGGGCAGCAGCTGCGCGCCTTCGCAGAAGCGGACCGTGTCTGCGGCCTGCATGGTCATGCGCGATGCATCCTCACTTGGCCGGCACCGTCTCGTTGCTCTGGTGCGAGGCAGCGGCGAGCAGGTCGTGCTGCGTCCGGTTGAAGCGGCTGTACTCCTGCTGCCAGGCCGAAGGCTGCATCACCGGCGCCACCTGCACCGCCGTGACCTTGTATTCGGGGCAGTTGGTGGCCCAGTCGGAGTTGTCGGTGGTGATCACGTTCGCCCCCGACTCGGGGAAGTGGAAGGTGGTGTAGACAACGCCCGGCTGCACGCGCTCCGACACCGTGGCGCGCAGCACCGTCTCGCCCGCGCGGCTCTGGATGCCGACCCAGTCGCCTTCCTTCACGCCGCGTTCCTCGGCGTCGTGAGGATGGATCTCCAGCCGATCCTCGCTGTGCCACTGGTTGTTCTCGGTGCGCCGCGTCTGCGCGCCCACGTTGTACTGCGAGAGGATGCGCCCGGTGGTCAGCAGCAGCGGGAACCTGCGCGTGACCTTCTCGTCGGTCGGCACGTACTGCGTGACGATGAACTTGCCCTTGCCGCGCACGAAGCGGTCGATGTGCATGGTGGGCGTGCCGTCGGGCGCGTTCTCGTTGCAGGGCCACTGGATGCTGCCGAGCTCGTCGAGGCGCTTGTAGCTCACGCCGTGGAAGGTGGGCGTGAGCGCGGCGATCTCGTCCATGATCTCCTCCGGGCTCTGGTAGTCCATCGGATAACCCAGGGCCTGCGCGAGCTTCACCGTCACTTCCCAGTCGGCATAGCCCGCCTTCGGCGGCATCACCTTGCGCACGCGCGAGATCCGGCGCTCGGCGTTGGTGAAGGTGCCGTCCTTCTCCAGGAAGGAGGAGCCCGGCAGGAACACGTGCGCGTACTTGGCGGTCTCGTTGAGGAAGATGTCCTGCACCACCACGCATTCCATGGCCATCATCGCGGCGGCCACGTGCTGGGTGTTCGGGTCGGACTGCACGATGTCCTCGCCCTCGCAGTAGAGGCCCTTGAAGCTGCCGCCGATGGCGGCGTCGAACATGTTGGGAATGCGCAGGCCCGGCTCGGGGTCGATCGGCACGCCCCAGGCAGCCTCGAACGCAGAGCGCGTGGTGCTGTCCGACACATGGCGGTAGCCCGGCAGCTCGTGCGGGAAGGAGCCCATGTCGCAGGAGCCCTGCACGTTGTTCTGGCCGCGCAGCGGGTTCACGCCCACGCCTTCTCTGCCCACGTTGCCGGTGACCATCGCGAGGTTGGCGATGCCCATCACGGTCGTCGAGCCCTGGCTGTGCTCGGTCACGCCCAGGCCGTAGTAGATGGCGGCATTGCCGCCCGTCGCGAAGAGCCGCGCGGCCGCGCGCATCTCGGCGGCAGGCACGCCGGTGACCGCCTCGGTGGCCTCGGGCGACTGCTCGGGGCGCTCGACGTACGACTTCCATTCCTTGAACGACGCCGTGTCGCAGCGCTCGGCCACGAACTCGTCGGCCATCAGCCCTTCGGTCACGATGACGTGGGCCAGCGCCGTGACCACCGCCACGTTGGTGCCGGGGCGCAGCTGCAGGTGGTGCGCAGCCTGGATGTGCGGCGACTTCACGATGTCGATGCGGCGCGGGTCGACCACGATCAGCTTCGCGCCCTGGCGCAGCCGCTTCTTCATGCGCGAGGCGAACACCGGATGGCCGTCGGTCGGGTTGGCGCCGATCACCATGATCACGTCGGCCTTGTCGACCGAGGCAAAAGTCTGCGTGCCCGCCGACTCGCCCAGCGTCTGCTTCAGGCCGTAGCCCGTGGGCGAATGGCACACGCGCGCGCAGGTGTCGACGTTGTTGTTGCCGAAGGCGGCGCGCACCAGCTTCTGCACGAGGTAGGTCTCCTCGTTGGTGCAGCGCGAGGAAGTGATGCCGCCGATGGAGTCGCGGCCGTACTTGGCCTGCAGGCGCTTGAACTCGCTGGCCGCATAGCCGAGCGCGGTCTCCCAGCTCACCTCCTGCCACGGGTCGCTGATGTTCTTGCGAATCATCGGCTTGAGCATGCGGTCCTGGTGCGTGGCATAGCCCCAGGCGAAGCGGCCCTTCACGCAGGAGTGGCCCTCGTTGGCCTTGCCGTCCTTCCACGGCACCATGCGCACCACCTCGTTGCCCTTCATCTCGGCCTTGAACGAGCAGCCCACGCCGCAGTAGGCGCAGGTGGTGATCACGCTGTGCTCGGGCTGGCCGAGCCAGATCACCGACTTCTCCTGCAGCGTGGCGGTGGGGCAGGCCTCGACGCAGGCGCCGCAGCTCACACACTCCGAATCCATGAAGGCCTCGTCCTGGCCCGGCGACACGCGCGACTCGAAGCCGCGGCCGCTGATGGTCAGCGCGAAGGTGCCCTGCGTTTCCTCGCAGGCGCGCACGCAGCGGTTGCACACGATGCACTTCGACGGGTCGTAGCTGAAGTACGGGTTCGACTCGTCCTTCTCGCTCTTGAGGTGGTTGGCACCGTCGAAGCCGTAGCGCACGTTGCGCAGGCCGGTCACGCCCGCCATGTCCTGCAGCTCGCAGTTGCCGTTGGCCGAGCAGGTGAGGCAGTCCAGCGGATGGTCGGAGATGTAGAGCTCCATCACGCCCTTGCGCAGCTCCTGCAGCCTGGGCGTCTGCGTGCGCACCTTCATGCCGGCTTCGGCGGGCGTGGTGCACGAGGCCGGGAAGCCCCGGCGGCCCTCGATCTCGACCAGGCACAACCGGCACGAGCCGAAGGGCTCCAGGCTGTCGGTGGCGCAGAGCTTTGGCACCTGGATGCCCGCATCCACCGCCGCGCGCATCAGCGAGGTGCCCGCGGGCACCGTGACTTCGTTGCCGTCGATCTCCAGCGTCACCTCACGCTCCGATTCGCGCTTGGGGGTGCCGTAGTCGATGTCCTTGAGATGATTCAACATGTTGGGGGCTTTCACTGAGGCCTGAGGCAAATGCGGGGGCGGACATCCGAACGCAGAAGTCGCGAAGATTTCGCAGAAGTCGCAAAAGGAAAACCAAAAATGGTGTTTGTCTCTTCTGCGATTTCTGCGTAGTTTTTGTATTCCTTCTGCGTTCGGCTGTCCGTATCCGGATGCGTCATGTCAGGCGGCCTTTCTATCGGGAGCTTCGATGCCGAAGTCCTGCGGGAAATGGTCGAGCGCCGAGAGCACCGGGAACGGCGTCATGCCGCCCATGGCGCACAACGAGCCGTGGACCATCGTGTCGCACAGGTCGCGCAGCAGCATCACCTGCTGCGGGCGGTTCTGGTTGCCGCGGATCTTGTCGATCACTTCCACGCCGCGCGTCGAGCCGATGCGGCAGGGCGTGCACTTGCCGCAGGATTCGAGCGCGCAGAACTCCATGGCGTAGCGCGCGAGCTTCGAGAGGTCGGCCGTGTCGTCGTGCACCACGATGCCGCCATGGCCCACGGTGCCGCCGACGGCCGCGTAGGCCTCGTAGTCCAGCGGCAGGTCCCACTTCGATTCGGGCAGGTAGGCGCCCAGCGGACCGCCGACCTGCACCGCCTTGATGGGCCGGCCCGAGGCCGAGCCGCCGCCGTAGTCGTACAGCAGCTCGCGCAACGTGACGCCGAAGGCCTTCTCGACCAGGCCGCCGTACTTGATGTTGCCCGCCAGCTGCATCGGCAGCGTGCCGCGCGAGCGGCCCACGCCGTAGTCGCGGTAGAAGGCCGCGCCGCGCGCCAGGATCAGCGGCACGCTGGCCAGCGTGATGACGTTGTTGATGAGCGTGGGCTTGCCGAACAGCCCCTCGATGGCCGGCAGCGGCGGCTTGGCGCGCACGATGCCGCGCTTGCCTTCCAGGCTTTCGAGCAGCGCCGTCTCCTCGCCGCACACGTACGAGCCCGCGCCCTTGCGCACCGCGAGCGAGAAGCGCTTGCCCGAACGCAGGATGTTGTCGCCGAGGAAGCCCGCCGCCTCCGCGATGCGGATCGCCTCGTTCAGCGTCGCGATCGCGTGCGGGTACTCCGAGCGCACGTAGATGTAGCCCTGCGTCGCGCCGGTGGCGAGGCCCGCGATGGTCATGCCCTCGATGAGCATGAAGGGGTCGCCCTCCATCGTCATGCGGTCGGAGTACGTGCCCGAGTCGCCTTCGTCGGCATTGCAGACGATGTACTTCTGCGCGGCAGCCGTGCCCAGCACCGTCTTCCACTTGATGCCGGCCGGAAAGGCCGCGCCGCCGCGCCCGCGCAGGCCCGAGTCGAGCACCTGCTGCACGATCTCCTCCGGCGCGAGCGCCAGCGCGCGGCGCAGGCCGGCGAAACCCTCGTAGGCCTGGTAGTCGGTGAGCGACACCGGGTCCGTGATGCCCATGCGCGAGAAGGTCAGGCGCTCCTGCTTCTTCAGGTAAGGAATCTCCTCGGTCGGGCCGAGCGCCAGCGGATGCCTGCCGCCGGTGATGAAGCCCGCGTCGAACAGCCCCGCCACGTCGTCGGGCGTCACCGGGCCGTAGGCGATGCGGCCGGCGGGCGTGTTCACCTCCACCAGCGGCTCGAGCCAGAACATGCCGCGCGAGCCGTTGCGCACGATCTCCAGCATCAGGCCGCGCGCCGCTGCCTCCTTCGCGATGCAGCGGGCCACGCGGTCTGCGCCGGCGGCGAGCGCGGCCGAGTCGCGCGGGACGTATACGGTGATGGTGCTCATGGGTTGACCTGCGCGACCAGCGCGTCGAACGTGCGGGGCGTCATGCGCGCATGCGGCTGGTCGTCCAGCGTCATCGCGGGCGAGGAGGCGCACAGGCCGAGGCAGAAGGCCGGCTCCAGCGTGAACGCGCCGTCCTTCGTGGTGCCGTGCGCGCTGCAGCCCAGACGCAGTTCCGCATGGGCCAGCAGCGCATCGGCGCCCATCGACTGGCAAGCCTCGGCGCGGCAGATCTGGATCACATGGCGGCCCGCGGGCGCGCTGCGGAAGTGGTGGTAGTAGGTGACGACGCCGTGCACCTCGGCGCGCGAGAGGTTCTGCGCCTCGGCGATCACCGGCACCGCGTGGGCGGGGATGTAGCCGAGCGCGTCCTGCACGTCGTGCAGTATCGGCAGCAGCGCGCCGGGTTCGTTCTCGTGCGCCTGCAGGATGCGCTGCACGGCGGCGAGTTCGCTCGCCTCGTGCCCCTGCTGCGCCTGCTGAACCTGTTCTTGTCTCATGGTCCGTCCGATCTGCTCCGCTGCGTGAAGCCTTCAAGGCCTTGCAGGCGGAGCTGTTTTCATCGTGGTTCGTCACGGGTTCGACGTCGCGAATTCGACGCGAATCCCGTGGTCGTCCGCTTGGGGATCAATGTCGATGAATCGGGCGTCGGGGGCCTTGACACAAGTCAATTTCCGCCGAAACAAGCACGGTGCCAATGCGCACAAACCCTGCGGGCGCGCAGGGTTTCGCAAGGACCGGGAGAACTGCCTGAAAGACCCTATCGGGCGGAGGCTTCGCGCGCCCTGCGCAGCTGCGCTTCGGCTTCTTCGTCGCCCACCTCGCCGGTGACCTTCGCGGGGCGGCCCGCGATGCGCGAACGGTCGGGAAAGACCTTGCCTTCGGTGAGCAGCGAACCGGGCTCGACGATGCATCCGCGGCCCACCACCGAGCCGTTGAGCGCGACGGTGTTCTCGCCGACGACGGCGCCGTCGCCCACGGTGCAGCCGTGCAGCATCACGTGCGGGCCGACCATCACCTCGGCGCCGATGGTGAGCGGGAAGCCGGGGTCGGCGTGCAGCATCACGCCCGCCTCCACCTGGCTGCCGCGGCCGACGGTGATGGGCTCGTTGTCGCCGCGCAGCACCGAGTGCGCGCCGATGCTGCAGCCGGCCGCCAGCACGACCTGGCCGATCACGCTGGCGCTCTCGGCCACTCGGGCGCTGGCGTCGATGACCGGTTCATGCGCGTCAAGTCGGTAGATCGTCACTGCAAAGGCTCCTGTTCATCGGCAAAAGGCCCCGCCATCTTCATGGCGGGGCCGCGGGGGAAAGGCGGATGCCCGGATGGTACCGGCGCTGCCGCCCTCGGTGGTGTGCAGGTGTTCTATTCGGTACGGCTGGCCTCGATGTGCTTGCGGCGCATCGGGCGCAGCACGAACCAGGCCATCAGCGCCGCGAGCGCATTGACCGCGCTGGCCGCGATGAAGACGGCCTGCCAGCTGCCTGTGGAGGCGGCCAGCACGCTCGACAGGGGCACCAGCAGCGAGGCCGTGCCCTTGGCGGTGTAGAGCATGCCGGCGTTCGAGGCCGCGTACTTGGAGCCGAAGGTGTCCGCGCAGGTCGAGGGGAACAGGCTGTAGATCTCGCCCCATGCGAAGAACACGATGCCCGTGAGAATCACGAACAGCAGCGGGTTCTGGCCGTAGTGGTAGAGCATCAGGATGCCGACCGACTCGATCGCGAAGGCGATGAACATGGTCTGCTCGCGGCCGATCTTGTCCGACACCCATCCGAAGAATGGCCGCGTGAGGCCGTTGAGCACGCGGTCGATGGCCAGTGCGAAGGTCAGCGCGGGCAGCACCAGGCCCATGATGTTGACCGGCACGTCGATGATCTTGAAGTCCTTGGCGATGGGCGCGAGCTGCGCGGTGGCCATCAGGCCGCCGGCCGCCACCATCACGAACATCGCGTACATCACCCAGAACACCGGCGAGCGCAGCACCTCGGAGGGCGCGTAGTCGCGGCGCGACTGCTGCACGGCGCGGTTGTTGGAAGCCTTGGCGTGGTCGGGCGCGCGGGTCAGGAGCCATGCGAGCAGGAACACGATGAGCCCCTGCCCGATCCCAAAATAGAGAAAGGCTGCCTCATAGCCGCTCGACTTGATCATCGCGGAGATCGGGATGATCGTGAGCGCAGAGCCCGCACCGAAGCCCGCGGCGGTCATGCCCGCTGCAAGGCCGCGCCGGTCGGGGAACCACTTGAGCGCATTGCCCACGCAGGTGCCGTAGACCGCGCCCGCGCCGATGCCGCCGATGGCCGCCGCCACGTACAGCAGCGCCAGCGAGTCGGCGAACGAGTTGAGCACCCAGCCCACGCCGCAGAGCACGCCGCCCACCAGCACCACGGGACGTGGTCCGAAGCGGTCGACGAGGTAGCCCTCGATGGGCACCAGCCAGGTTTCGGTGAGCACGAAGATGGTGAAGGCAACCTGGATCGCGGCGCGGCTCCAGCCGTGCTTGTCGGCGATCGGATTGACGAAGAGCGTCCAGCCGTACTGCAGGTTGGCGATCATCGCCATGCAGACGATGCCTATGAGCAATTGGCCCCATCGGTACGCCTCGGATCGGGTCGCGTTGGCGCCATAGGTTTCGGACGGGGGGTACATCGCGGCGTTGGAACCTGCGATCGTGGAGGTGGGCCGAGTCATGGAGTTGTCCTTGGTGTTTTCGTTGAAATCCGACGGGCTGCCAGAGCAGAGCAATCAGTCGAGCGAACTGTGCGCATCGACGGGCGACGAGGCTTCGTTGACATCGATACACGGCATTGGAATCACCAGTTTTCTGCGCGTGAATGACTGTCGGACCGAGCGACTCAAAAACTCTTGACCTCAGTCAAGTTCACACGAATCGCGCCCTCGGCGAACCCCCGAGGTATCCCTAGCACGAGGCACTGATTCCTCTCTGGAAATCGCACCGCACGCGACGCGAACGAGAGGCCGCTGCGACGCGTGTCGAACGGCCTCTCGCGCATCGCATCAAGGAACAGAAATGGATGGAGGAATTTCGATGATTCGCGCGTGATGGTTGCGCGCCATTTTTCGATGCACGCATCGGCTCTTGCGATGTCCCTCGATGGCTTCGCGATGCGCGTCGCGCGCAGCCGATGCTCTTCCGATCGGCTCTGGCAGGGGGAACTTTCACCCCATGACGGGACCCTGTCCGACAGGGAAAAATTGACCCAGGTCAAGAAATGCAAAAATCGCGTTTGCCCTCGTCTAGGGTAAACCCTAAAATTCAGGGTAATCCCTTCGGTCTTTCCGATTCAGTTTCAGATTCTTTTTTTGGAGCCATCAAATGAGCCACACGACCCTGAATTCCAACGCACTGCGTGCCCCGTCTTCTTCCTCGGCCGCCAGCAACGTCATGCGCGAGCTGTTCGCGGTGATGCCCATCGTGATCTTCTACAAGGCCGCTCGCGCCGCGCTGATGCAGCGTCGCTCGTCGTTCGTGCAACGCTGATCCGCCGCACGCAGCAGCCAGGCAATCCCCGCAAGGAGCGCGCGCGAGTCACTCGCCGCGCTCTTTTTCCTTGGGGCCTTCGAACGGGACGATCTGCGCGATCAGCGCGGGCCCGTCGCTCAGCAGGAACTCCTTGAAGGCCTGCGCCACCGGCGGCAGCCGCTTGCTGCGGCGATGCACCACGTACCAGTTGAGCATCAGCGGAAATCCCTGCACGTCGAGCACGCAGAGGCTGCCGGCGCGCAGCTCCTGGCTCACGGTGTGGGCCGACACGAAACTCACGCCCATGCCCGCGATCACCGCCTGCTTGATGGTCTCGGTGCTGCGTATCTCCATCGCGACGTTGATGCCGCTCAGGTCGCCGCCGAAGCCGTCCTCCATCGAGTGCCAGGTGTCGGACGCCTTCTCGCGTACCACGAAGGGCTCGCGCATCAGCCGCGCCCGCGGGATGTTTCTCTCTCGCGCCAGCGGATGGCCGGGCGCCGCGACGATCACGTAAGGGTGCGGCGCAAAGGGCTGGTTGACGGTGTCCAGGTCGGTGGGTGGGCGCACCATGATCGCGAGATCCGTAAGGTTCTCCGCGATGTGGGTCAGCAGCTCCGCGCGGTTGTGGACCGTGAAGTTCAGCGTCACGCCCTGGTGGCGGCTCGCGAACTCGACCAGCAGGCGCGGAAAGAAGTAGTCGCCCGCGCTGATCACGCCCACGTTGAGCTTGCCGCCCGAGACGCCCTTGAACTGCATCATCGCGTGCTCGGCCGCCTCGAACTGCTGGATGATCGCGCGGCTGATCTGCAGCAGTTCGGTGCCCGCGGGCGTGAGGTAGATCTTCTTGCCGAACTGCTCGAAGAGCGCGTTGTCCGCATGCTCCTCGAGCTTGCGCACCTGCGTGGAGACGGCGGGCTGCGTGAGGTGCAGTTCCTCGGCCGCGCGAGAGAAGCTCAGCAGCCGCGCCACCGCCTCGAAGACCTTCATCTGGCGCAGGGTCGCGTGTTTCATCGCAGGGCCTTCGAAGCTGGGGGGCGCTCAGCGCGGTATTCGGGCGACGTGCAGCAGGTTGGTGGTGCCCGACTGCCCGAAGGGCAGGCCCGCCACCACCACCACGTCGTCCCCCTCCTTCGCGAAGCCCTCGCTGCGAGCCGTGCGGCAGGCGCAGTCGATCATCTCCGCCACGTCGTGCACGTCGTCGACCAGCACCGCGTGCACGCCCCAGACCATCGCCATGCGACGCGCGGCGGCCACGTCGGGCGTGAGGCTCAGGATGGGCACCGCCGGGCGCTCGCGCGCCGCGCGCAGGCTCGTGAAGCCCGACGACGTGTAGGTCACGGTGGCGGCCGGCGCGAGCAGCGAGGCCACCTGGCGCATCGAGGCGCACACCGCATCGGCCGTGGTGGAAAGCGCCGCATCGTGCGTGGCGTCGATGCCCGTGCGGTACGACGGATCGGCCTCCACGCGCGCGATGATGCGGTCCATCATCGCGACCGCCTCCAGAGGGTACTTGCCCGAGGCCGACTCGGCCGAGAGCATCACCGCGTCGACGCCGTCGTACACGGCGGTCGCCACGTCCGACACCTCGGCGCGCGTGGGTACGGGCGAGACGATCATCGATTCGAGCATCTGCGTCGCCACCACCACGGGCTTGCCGCGCTTGCGGCATGAACGCACGATCAGCCGCTGAAGCTCCGGCACCTGCTCGGGCGGCAGCTCCACACCGAGGTCGCCGCGCGCCACCATGATGCCGTCGCACAGCGCGACGATGGCATCCAGGTGCTCGATGGCAGCGGGCTTCTCCAGCTTGGCCATGATCCAGGCACGCGAGCCGATGATGGCGCGCGCCTCCTCGATGTCCTCGGGCCGCTGCACGAAGGAGAGCGCGACCCAGTCCACGCCCATCGAGAGGCCGAAGGCCAGGTCGTCGCGGTCCTTGGGCGTGAGCGGCGAGATCGGCAGCAGCACGCTGGGCACGTTGACGCCCTTGCGGTCGGAGATGTCCCCGCCGACCAGCACCGTGGTCTCGGCGAAGTCGGGGCCATGGCTGTCCACGCGCAGGCGCAGCTTGCCGTCGTCGAGCAGCAGCTCGGTGCCGTTGTGCAGCGCGGCGAAGATTTCCGGGTGCGGCAGCGGCGCGCGGCGTGCATTGCCGCTGGCCTGGCTCATGTCGAGGCGGAAGCGCGCGCCCGCGTCGAGATGCGCCCGCCCGCCCTCGAAGGTGCCCAGGCGCAGCTTGGGCCCCTGCAGGTCGAGCAGGATGCCGATGGGCCGGCCGTGCTCCTTCTCGAGCCGGCGGATGGTCTCGATGCGGCGCGCATGGTCGTGCTGCGTGCCGTGGCTCAGGTTGAGCCGGAACACATCCACGCCGCGTCCGAACAGCGCGCGGATGGCCTGCTCGTCGGTGGTGGCCGGGCCGAGGGTTGCGACGATCTTGGCGCTGCGCGTGCGTCTCATCGAACGCCTCCGGTACCGAGGGCATGGCTCCCTCTCCCCTCGGGGAGAGGGTTGGGGTGAGGGCTGGCGGCGCTGGTCGAGGCAGGGCTTGTGCGAGGGCCGTCACCCTCACCCCTGCCCTCTCCCCGAGGGGAGAGGGAGAAACACCGTCCGCTCATGCCGCGATCTCGTCGAGCTTCACCCGGCCACGCTGGTCTTCCATGGTGCGCGCGAGCAGCTTCACAAGGCTGTAGACGGTGTCGATGTGCGGCGTCGGCGTTTCGGTGAGCCGTGCCAGCTCGACCACGGCGCCGACCAGCGCGTCGATCTCGGGCGCGCGGCCCGCTTCCACGTCCTGCAGCATCGAGGTCTTGTGCTTGCCGACCTTCTCCGCGCCCGCGATGCGCTTCTCCAGCGTCACGCGGAACTCGATGCCGAGCTTGTGCGCGACGGCCTGGGCCTCGCGCATCATTGCCGCGGCGAGCTCGCGCGAAGGCGGGTACTGGCAGATGTCCACGAGCGTGGAATGCGCGAGGCTGCTGATCGGGTTGAAGGTGAGGTTGCCCCACAGCTTGAGCCAGATCTCGGCGCGGATGTTGTCGAGCACCGGCGCCTTGAAACCCGCGCCGGTGAAGCAGGCCGACACGCGCTCGACGCGCTCGCTGGCCGAGCCATCGAGCTCGCCCACCGGGAAGCGGTCGCCCTCGATGTGCCTGACCACGCCGGGCGCGATGAGCTCCGAGGCCGGATACACCACGCAGCCGATCACCCGCTGCGCCGGAATCTTCGCCGCGAGCGTTCCCGATGGGTCGACGCTGCGCACCGGCGTGCCTTCGAGCGTGCCGCCATGCTTGTGGAAATACCAGTACGGGATGCCGTTCTGCATGGTCACGACCACTGTGTCCGGCCCGAAGAGCTTCGGCACGTCGTTGGCCACGGCCTCGACCTGGTGGGCCTTCATCGCGAGCACCACGATGTCCTGCGGGCCCGCCTCGTCGTAGCGGTCGGTGGCCTTCACGTTGCGCGCCACCTGTTCCTCGCCTTCGGCCGAGACCAGCCTGATGCCGTTGCGGCCTATGGCTTCGAGGTTGGCGCCCCGCACGATGAACGTGACGTCCTCGCCGGCCAGCGCGAGTTTCGCGCCGACCAGTCCGCCGATGGCGCCTGCGCCGATGATTGCAATCTTCATGTCGTCGATCCCCAAGAGTTGAATTCCTTGCGCGACCCTTCGGCTGCGTTCAGCCGAAGCGGTTGCTGAGCTTTCCGATGCCGCCGATCTCGATCTCGACGAGGCTGCCGGGCTTCATGGAGCCGACGCCGATCGAGGTGCCGCAGAGGATCACGTCGCCGCGATGCAGCGTCATGTCCTGCGAGATGAGGCTCACGAGCTGCTGCACCGAAAAGCGCATGTCGCTGATCGGGTAGTTCTGGCGCTGCTCGCCGTTGAGCGTGGTGGTCACGGTGAGCGTGGCGGGATCGAGGCCGGTGGCCACCACCGGGCCCATGGGGCAGAAGGTGTCGAAGCCCTTGGCGCGCACCCACTGCGCGAAGGACGCGTCGCGGTTGAGGATGTCGGCCACGGTGACGTCGTTGGCGCAGGTGTAACCGAACACGTGGTCGAGCGCGTCGGCTTCGGAGACGGCGGTGGCGGTCTTGCCGATGACAATGCCGAGCTCGCCCTCGAACACCACCTTGCCGTCGCACAGCGGCTTGCGGATGGGCGCGCCGGGCGCGAGGTACGAGTTGGGCGTCTTCAGCAGGTACAGCGGCTCGGCCGGCACCGGCAGGCTCAGCTTGGCGCCCAGCGCGTGGAAGTTGTTCCACAGCGCGATCACCTTGGTCGGCTCGGTGGGCGTGAGCAGCTGCAGCCCCGCGAGCGCGAACACGCGGCCCGTGGGCTCGGAGCTGCCGAACATGTCGCCCTGCCGCTCGTGCACGGCGTCGCCCTCGAGCGTGCCGAAGCCGATGCCGCCCGCGTGCTCGAAGCGGACCCATTTCTTCATCTGCTGCTGTTCCATGTTGTTGTCGTCTTTCTGGATGTTGAGGATTCGGGTCCGCCGCCGTTCGATCGGTCAGTCGAACGGCAGGTAGTCGGGCACCACGAGCGAGGCGAGCAGCTTCCCCATGTCCGCCGGATTGCGCGTGACGTGGATGCCGCACTCCTTCATCACCGCGAGCTTTTCCTGCGCGGTGCCGCGGCCTCCGGAGACGATGGCGCCCGCATGGCCCATGCGCTTGCCGGGCGGTGCGCTGGCGCCGGCGATGAAGCCGACCACGGGCTTGGTCATGTGGTCGCGTATCCAGCGCGCGCATTGCTCCTCGGCGTCGCCGCCGATCTCGCCGACCATGATCACGGCGTCGGTGCGCGGGTCGTCGTTGAACATCTTCAGCACGTCGATGTGCCGCAGCCCGCCGACCGGGTCGCCGCCGATGCCCACCACCGTCGACTGCCCGATGCCGAAGCTCGCCAGCTGGCTCGCGGCCTCGTAGGTCAGCGTGCCGGAGCGCGAGACGACGCCGATGCGCCCGCGCTGGTGGATGTGGCCGGGCATGATGCCGATCTTGATCTCGCCGGGCGTGATGAGCCCGGGGCAGTTGGGCCCCAGCAGCAGCGTCTTGCGGCCCTGCATGCGGTGGCGCGTGCGGATCATGTCGCGCACCGGAATGCCCTCGGTGATGCAGATGACGAGGTCGAGTTCGGCATCGACGGCCTCGTCGATGGCGGCGGCCGCGAAGGCCGGCGGCACGTAGATCACGGAAACGGTCGCGCCGGTCTCGGCCTTGGCTTCCTTCACCGTGCCGAAGATCGGGATGCCCGCCATCGACTGGCCGCCCTTCATCGGATTCACGCCCGCCACGAAGCAGTGCCTGCCGTTGCCGTATTCGAGGCAGGCCTGGGTGTGG
Source organism: Variovorax sp. 350MFTsu5.1 (assembly GCF_048302515.1). Taxonomy (NCBI): domain Bacteria; kingdom Pseudomonadati; phylum Pseudomonadota; class Betaproteobacteria; order Burkholderiales; family Comamonadaceae; genus Variovorax; species Variovorax sp. 350MFTsu5.1. The sequence goes on from NZ_CP157620.1 coordinate 5,821,440, forward strand.
AACTGGCCCGTCCTGCCGGTGATGCCCTGCGTGATGACGCGGGTGTGCTTGTCGATCAGGATGGACATGCGGCAATCTCCATCGGCTGTTGCTGGAAGCAGGAGCGGTTCATCGCGGGCGCTCCCAGTTGCTGGCCGCGCCGATGGCGCGCTGCGCGGCCTCGGCCATGTCGTCGGCGTTGATGATCGACAGGCCCGACTGCGCGAGGATGGTCCGGCCCAGGTCCTCGTTGGTGCCTTTCATGCGCACGATCAGCGGCACCTTGAGGCCGGTCTCGCGCACCGCGTCGACCACGCCGTGCGCGATCACGTCGCACTTCATGATCCCGCCGAAGATGTTGACGAGCACGGCCTTGAGCCTCGGGTTGCGCAGCATCAGCCGCACGGCCTCGGCCACCTTGTCGGCCGTCGCGCCGCCGCCCACGTCGAGGAAGTTGGCGGGCTCGCCGCCGTAGAGCTTGATGGCGTCCATCGTCGCCATCGCGAGGCCCGCACCGTTGACCAGGCAGCCGATGTCGCCGTGGAGCGCGATGTACGAGAGCCCGGCGTCCGAGGCCTCGATCTCCACCGGGTCTTCCTCGTCGAGGTCGCGCATCGCGACGATGTCGGGCTGGCGGAAGAGCGCGTTGTCGTCGAAGTCGAACTTGGCGTCGAGTGCGATCACGCGGCCGTCGCGGGTGAGCACCAGCGGGTTGATCTCGGCCAGCGAGGCGTCGCTGCCGTCGAAGGCCTGCCAGAGGTTCTGCATCAGCACGCGCGCCTGCACCACCGCGCGGTCGGCGATGCCGATGCGTCGCGCGATGCCGTCCGCCTCGGCCACGCCGAGGCCGGTGTCAGGGTCGATGAAGAGCCGGTGGATCTTCTCGGGCGTGCGCGCGGCCACTTCCTCGATGTCCATGCCGCCTTCGCTCGAAGCCATCAGCGCCACGCGCTGCGAATTGCGGTCGACCACGAAGCCCAGGTAGAGCTCCTTGTCGATCTCCACGCTTTCTTCCACCAGCAGTTGCTTCACCACGCGGCCCTCGGGGCCGGTCTGTGGCGTCTGCAGCGTCATGCCGAGCATCTGGCCGGCGTGGCGCCGCACCTCGTCCACCGACCAGGCCGGCTTCACGCCGCCGCCCTTGCCGCGGCCGCCCGCGTGGATCTGCGCCTTGACCACCCAGGCGCGCCCGCCGATGCGGCTGGCGGCCTCGGCGGCCTCGTCGGGCGAGCGGCAGACGAAGCCGCGAGGCGTTGCCACGCCGTATTGGCGCAGCACTTCCTTGCCTTGGTATTCGTGGATGTTCATCGCCGCAATTGCCCTGAATCGTTAATTGAAATTCAGGCGCCCAGCTCGACGCCGTGGCTTTCGGCCCAATTGAAATAGCTCGACGAAGCCATTTCGCGCTTGCGGTGAATTTCCTTCTTCTGCTCGATGGCCAAGGCGAGGAATTCCGCGTCGTAGGCCTTCAGCAGGTGCGGCTGCTCGGTCTTCAGGTAATGGCCGATGCGCGTATTGGCGTCCTCGCCCAGGCCCATCAGGCGGTCATAGGTCTCGCCGTCCCAGTGCCAGCGCAGCCCCAGCTCGAAGAAGGCGGCGTTATAGGCATTGCGCTCGATCTCGTCGCGCCAGTATTGGATGGGTGACTGGTTTTCCATGATCTTCTCCTTGAATGAATGCCGGATCGATGAATAAGACGGGCAATTCCGGCGAGTTCAAAATGTAGAAGCGATGGACGATAAATAAAAATCAAATGAATTTATAAAAACCATTCCTTGCAGGTTATGGATGGAAATTCCGAAATTCCAGTCAGATCGACAACCGGCAATTGATTCGAATCCGCGCGCGCAGGCGCCCTCCGCGCTGCCCGCGAACAGGCAGCGCGCCAGGAAAAAGGAAAACGGCAAGAGGCGGCGGCCCGCGCCGCCGGGCCTCAGATCACGCGTTCGGCCCGCAGGGTCGCCAGGGCGTCCGCGTCGTAACCGAGCTGCCTGAGCACTTCCTCGGTGTGTTCGCCAAGCAGCGGCGAGCGCGTCACCACCGTCGGGCTGTCGGACATCTTGATGGGGTTGCCCACCGTCAGGTACTTGCCGCGCACCGGGTGGTCGACCTCGACGATGGTGCCGGTCTCGCGCAGCGACTCGTCCGCGGCGATCTCCTTCATCGAGAGGATCGGTCCGCACGGAATGTCGTACTCGTTGAGGATGTCCATGGCCTCGAACTTGGTCTTGGTCATGGTCCACTGCTCGATGCGCGCGAAGATCGGCTTCAGGTGCAGCAATCGCGCCGCCGGCGTGGCGTAGGCCTCGTCGGTGATCCAGCCTTCCTCGCCGATGACCTTGCACACCGCCGGCCACACCGCCGCCTGCGTGATGAAGTAGATGTAGGCGTTGGGGTCGGTCTCCCAGCCCTTGCACTTGAGGATGGAGCCGGGCTGGCCGCCGCCCGATGCGTTGCCCGCGCGCGGCACTGCGTCGCCGAACTTGCCGTCGGGGTACTGCGGGTACTCGTGCATGGTGCCGGTGCGCTCCAGCCGCTGCTGGTCGCGCATCTTCACGCGGCACAGGTTGAGCACCGCGTCCTGCATCGGCGCGAGCACCTGCTGGCCACGCCCGGTGCTGTTGCGCTGGAAGAGCGCCGCGAGGATGCCGAGCGCCAGGTGCAGCCCGGTGCCGCTGTCGCCGATCTGCGCGCCGGTCACGAGCGGCGGGCCGTCCTCGAAGCCGGTGGTGGAGGCCGCGCCGCCCGCGCACTGGGCCACGTTCTCGTAGACCTTGCAGTGCTCGTACTTGCCGGGGCCGAAGCCCTTGACCGAGGCGACGATCATGCGCGGGTTGAGCTTCTGGATGTGGGCCCATGTGATGCCCATGCGGTCGAGCGCGCCGGGCGCGAAGTTCTCGACCAGCACGTCGCAGGTCTTGATGAGGCTGTCGAGAACCTCCTTGCCCTTGGGATTCTTGGTATCCAGCGTGATCGAGCGCTTGTTGTGGTTCAGCATCGTGAAGTAGAGGCTGTCCGCGCCGGGAATGTCGCGCAGCTGGCCGCGCGTGGCGTCGCCTTCGCCGGCGCGCTCGACCTTGATCACGTCGGCGCCGAACCAGGCCAGAAGCTGGGTGCAGGTGGGGCCCGACTGCACGTGGGTGAAGTCGAGGATGCGCACGCCCTCGAGTGCTTGGCTCATTGACTGTCTCCTTCTCTGATCATCGTGGCTTCGACTTCTACCAGACGGGCGCGGAGTTTGCGCTCCTCGGCGAAGCGGGCTGTCTCGTCGCGCACGATCGCGACGATGCCCGTGACTTGGTGATCGGCGGAGAACAGCATCGAAACCGTGAAGGCGATCGAAAGGGTGCGACCGTCCTTGTGCAGCGCGGGAACGCGCAGCAGGTCGGCGCCGTACTTGGTGACGCCGGTTTCCATGGTCTTGTGGTAGCCGTCCCAGTGCCGCTGGCGCTGCCTCTGCGGAATGATCAGGTCGAGAGACTGGCCGAGTGCCTCGGCCTCGCTGAAGCCGAAGATGCGTTCGGCGGCGCGGTTCCACAGCGTGATCGCGCCCTGCGCGTCGCACACCATGATCGCATCGCCGGCGCCTTCGACGAGCTGCTTGAAATCGACATTCGCTTGCATGTGAACCTCCGGCGCTTCGTTCAATCCAGGCCAGGCTCCCGCAGCAGCCTCCCCCAGTTCCAGGGCCACCGCGGAACCGGCTCCGCCGGGCCGCAGGTGTCGCCCCTGGAGGGGGTTGGCGCTGCCACACGAAGTGGGCAAGCCTGGGGGTGGGCTTCTACACCGCCTTGGCGGCGTGCAGGCCGGCGATCTGATCCTGGCTGTAGCCGAGCTCCGCCAGCACTTCGTCGGTGTGCTCGCCCAGCAGGGGCGAGGCCGTGACTTCGGGCTTGAGGTCAGAGAACTTGATCGGGCTGCCGATGGTCCAGTAAGTGCCGCGCTCCTTGTGCGGGACTTCGACGATCGAGCCGCTCTTGCGCAGCGACTCGTCGTGCAGCAGTTCCTTCATCGAGAGCACCGGGGCGCACGGAATGTCGTACTTGCGGAAGATGTCCACCGCCTCGAACTTGGTCTTGTCCTTGATGAAGTCCTCGATGGTGGCGAAGATCTGCTCGATGTGCGGCTGGCGGGCCTTGGCCGTCATGTAGTCGGGGTCGGTCTTCCACTCGGGCTTGCCCAGCGCCTCGCAGATCGGCTCCCAGGCGTGGCCCTGCACCGTGAAGTAGATGTAGGCGTTGGGGTCGGTCTGCCAGCCCTTGCACTTCAGGATCCAGCCGGGCTGGCCGCCGCCGCCGGCATTGCCGCCGCGCGGCACGACCTTGTCGGCGAACGCACCCATCTCGTGCGGGTACTGCGGGTATTCCTCGAGGTAGCCCACGCTGTCCAGGCGCTGCTGGTCGCGCATCTTCACGCGGCACAGGTTGAGCACGGCGTCCTGCATCGAGCAGGCCACCTTCTGGCCCTTGCCGGTCTGCTGGCGGCCGATGATGGCCGTCAGGATGCCGATGGCCAGGTGCATGCCGGTGTTGGAGTCGCCCAGCGCGGCAGCCGAGATCGTCGGCACGGAATTGCCGCCCTTCCACCAGCCGGTGGTGGATGCCGCGCCGCCGGCGCACTGCGCCACGTTCTCGTACACCTTCAGGTCCTCGTAGTGGTGGCCTTCGCTGAAGCCCTTGACCGAGGCGACGATCATCTTGGGGTTCAGCTCCTGGATGCGCTCCCAGGTGAAGCCCATGCGGTCGAGCGCGCCGGGGCCGAAGTTTTCCACCAGCACGTCGGATTCGCGGATCAGCTTCTCCAGCACGGCCTTGCCCTCGGGCTTCTTCGTGTCCAGCGTGATCGAGCGCTTGTTGCTGTTGAGCATGGTGAAGTAGAGCGCGTCGACGTCGGGGATGTCGCGCAGCTGCGAGCGCGTCACGTCGCCCGCGCCGGGACGCTCCACCTTGATCACGTCGGCGCCGAACCAGGCCAGCATCTGCGTGCATGCGGGACCGGCCTGCACGTGCGTGAAGTCGATGATCTTGATGCCGTTGAGGGGCTTGTTGCTCATTGGGATATCTCCTTGAATGAAACGGAACGCGGGTTACTTCTTCTTCGCCGTGGCGGGGTTCAGGCTCGTGATGCGGCCGCTCTCGGTGCCCGCCGTCTCGTCGATGACGGCGTTGATGAGGGTCGGGCGGCCCGAGGCGACGGCCTCGGCGAGGGCCTTCTGCAGCTCGTCGGCGGTGGTGGCGTTCACGCCCACGCCGCCGAAGGCTTCCATCAGCTTGTCGTAGCGCGCGTTCTTGACGAACACGGTGGGCGCCACGTCGCTCGTGCCGCTGGGGTTCACGTCGGTGCCGCGGTAGACGCCGTTGTTGTTGAAGACGATCACGCAGACCGGCAGGTTGTAGCGGCAGATGGTTTCCACCTCCATGCCGCTGAAGCCGAAGGCGCTGTCGCCCTCGATGGCGATCACCGGCTTGCCCGTGACCACGGCCGCGGCCACGGAGAAGCCCATGCCGATGCCCATGATCCCCCAGGTGCCCACGTCCAGGCGCTTGCGCGGCTCGTACATGTCGACGATGCTGCGCGCGAAGTCCAGCGTGTTGGCGCCCTCGTTGACGACGATGGCGTCGGGCCGCGCCTTCACCTGGTCGCGGATCACGCTCAGCGCGCTGTGGAAGTTCATCGGCGAGGGCCGCGCGGCCAGCGTGGCGGCCATCTTCGACAGGTTCTTGTCCTTGCGCTCGGCGATGGCGCCGGTCCATTCGGCCGGCGGCCTGGCCCACTTGGCGTCGATGCCGGCCAGCAGCGCCGCCACGCAGGAGCCGATGTCGCCGATCACCGGCGCCTCGATGGCGACATTGCTGTCGATCTCGGTCGGGGCGATGTCGATCTGGATGAATCGCTTGGCGCCCTTCTCCTGAGCCCAGGTCTTGCCCTTGCCGTGCGAGAGCAGCCAGTTCAGGCGCGCGCCGATCAGCACCACCACGTCGGCTTCCTGCAGCACGTAGGAGCGCGCGGCCGATGCCGACTGCGCGTGCGTGTCGGGCAGCAGGCCCTTGGCCATGGACATCGGCAGGTAGGGAATACCCGTCTTCTCGACCAGCGCGCGGATGTCGGCGTCGGCCTGCGCGTAGGCGGCACCCTTGCCGAGCAGGATCAGCGGACGCTTGGCGCCCTTGAGCAGTTCGAGGGCGCGGTTCACCGCGTCGGCAGCGGGAATCTGGCGCGGCGCGGCGTCCACCACCTTGATGAGCGAGGCCTTGCCGGCGGCCGCTTCCATGGTCTGCGCGAAGAGCTTGGCCGGCAGGTCGAGGTAGACGCCGCCCGGACGGCCCGAGAGCGCGGCGCGGATGGCGCGCGCGATGCCCACGCCGATGTCCTGCGCATGCAGCACGCGGAAGGCGGCCTTGCACAGCGGCTTGGCGATGGCCAGCTGGTCCATCTCCTCGTAGTCGCCCTGCTGCAGGTCGACGATCTCGCGCTCGCTGGAGCCGCTGATGAGGATCATCGGGAAGCAGTTGGTGGTGGCGTTGGCAAGCGCGGTCAGGCCGTTGAGGAAGCCGGGCGCCGACACGGTCAGGCAGATGCCGGGCTTCTGCGTGAGGAAGCCGGCGGCCGCCGCCGCGTTGCCGGCGTGCTGCTCGTGGCGGAAGGAGATCACGCGCAGCCCTTCGGCCTGGGCCATGCGCGTGAGGTCGGTGATCGGGATGCCGGGCAGGCCGAAGATGGTGTCGATGCCGTTGAGCTTGAGGGCATCGATGACGAGGTGGAAGCCGTCGATGGTCTCGCCCTCGGGCGCGTTGTCTTCCGTCACGCTCTTGAGCGCGCGCACCACCGCGTCGCCGTCGGCGTCACGGGTTTTCGCGGACTTGAGGGCTTCGCTCAGCGTGGTGGTCGCCTCTTTCTCTGTTCTGACTGAAGACATGTCTCTCCTTCTGCATGGGTGAATGGCCGAGGCCCGAGCCGCGACTATGATTCGGGCCAAACTTTCGGCCGTTGACCTCGGTCAACTTTCCCGAAAACGGCGACGGCCCCGATGACCGGCGCCGGCAGCGAAATCGAGCAAGACGGTGACCATGACGACGTTGGAAAACCATCCGGAGAAGAACATCATTCGCGCCCAGCTGCGGCAGAACGTGCTTCTCAAGGACCTGAGCGAAGCCGACCGCGCGGAGCTCGAGGCGCATCTGGTCATCGTGGACGGCAACAAGGGCGAGTTCCTGCTGCACCAGGGCGTGCGGGAGATGGAGCAGTACTTCATCCTCGACGGCATCCTCAAGCGGGTGGTAAGCAACCCGGAGGGCAAGGAAATGATCCTTCGCTTCGCCGACGAGAACGACATGGAGACGAGCTACGCTGCGCTGCGGCTGGGCACGCCCACGCCCTACGGCATCGTCTGCGTGACCAAGGCGCGGGTGGCGAGCCTGCCGCTGAAGGAGTGGATCGCCTTTCTGAACAGGCATCCCGAGACCAAGGAGCTGTTCGAGTTCCTCGTGATGCGCGGCATGAGCGAGATCATGGCGCACACGATCACGCTGCACCTGCTCGACGCCGCCGGGCGCGTGCACCGCTTCATGCGCAAGCACCCGGAGCTGGAAGACCGGATTCCGAGCAAGGAACTGGCTTCGTATCTGAATCTGTCGGCGGAAACCCTTAGCCGGTTGAGGAAGCGCGGAAAGATCTGAGTCTGTCTTGGCATTGGTTCCCTCTCCCGCTTGCGGGAGAGGGTCAGGGTGAGGGTGCGGCGGCTTCCATCGCAGCACCATTGGCAAGTTCCAGCGCCCTTCCCTCACCCCAGCCCTCTCCCGCACACGGGAGAGGGAGCAAGACCGAATACAGAGCCCGGCGCTCAGGTCTGCTTCGCCGAAGCAAAGCGCCGCGTGCTGGCCATCAGCCTCAGCTGGTTGTGCACGCCGCTCACGCCCGAGACCTCAGCCGCGACAGCCTCGGCCTGCGCCCGCTCGTCGGAATTCAGCACGATTCCGCGCAGCAGCAGTTCGCCATGATTCGCGGTGATCGTCACGTTGATGTCCCGCGTCGCCTCGTGCTCCTTCAGCGCCGCGCGCACGCGCGCCTCCAGCGCCATGTTGGCGAGCAGCGCACGCGAGGCCGGTGTTTCGGCGAACTCGGGGCGGTTCACCATCAGCCTGATCTGCTCCACGCAACTTTCCACCGACAGCCGGTCGGTGTTGAGCACCAGGTCGTAGAGCACCGGGTCGCCCCAGGTCACGCCGAACTGCGCGTGCATGCGGGCGGCGTGCGCCTGGTCGCTGCGGCGGATCTCGGCTTCGGCGAACTCGGCGTCGTCGGTCTCGAGGTCGCCCATCAGCCACTCGACGCGCTTCTTCATCGAGCGCGTGATGCGCACGCACACCACGTGCGGCACCGGCCGCAGCAGGCAGGTGGCGCCCCAGCCGCGCAGCACCACGTTGCCGCGGTCGGCCAGCGCGAAGAGTTCTTCGGCGGTGTAGAGCGCCACGCTGCGCCGGTCGGTGGTGAGGCGCTCCACCAGGCCTGCCTTGCCGCTGCGCAGCCGGCCGATGAGGCTGGTAGAGACCTGCATGCGGTCCGCGACGTGCTCGATGACCTCGTGGCGCATCACGGCGAGGCCCAGCGTCTCGGCGAGTTTCAGCGAAACATCCTTCGCGAGAGAACCCATCTCCTGGGTCAGTGCGATCACTGGCATGTGCTGGCCTCCTTCGTCAATCCACCGGCCGTTCGACGGCGAACTCGTCGGCCTTCTTCGGCTTCCTGACGAAGGCCAGCGCCTTGGAGATCAGCGGCCAGAACAGCAGCACCAGCGCCAGCGTGGTGATGGTGCCCACCAGCGGGTTGGAGAACATCACCATCACGTCGCCCTGCGACACCAGCATGGCCTGGCGGAAGGAGTCTTCCGCCTTGTCGCCGAGCACCAGCGCCAGCACCAGCGGCGCGAGCGGGAAGTCGAGCTTCTTGAAGAGATAGCCCAGCACGCCGAATCCCAGCATGAACCAGATGTCGAGCATCGCGTTGTGCACGGTGTAGGCGCCGATGGCGCAGATCACGATGATGACCGGCGCGATGATCGAGAACGGAATGCGCAGGATCGATGCGAACAGCGGCACGGTGCTCAGTACCACGATCAGCCCGACGATGTTGCCGAGGTACATGCTCGCGATGAGGCCCCAGACGAAGTCCTTCTGCTCGACGAAGAGCAGCGGCCCGGGCTGCAGGCCCCAGATCAGCAGGCCGCCCAGCAGCACCGCGGCGGTGGGTGAGCCGGGAATGCCCAGCGCCAGCATCGGCAGCAGCGCGCTGGTGCCGGCCGCGTGCGCGGCGGTCTCGGGCGCGACCACGCCTTCGGCTTCGCCTGTGCCGAACTTCGCACCCTTCTTCGACATCTTCTTGGCGAGGCCGTAGGCCATGAAGGAAGCCGGCGTGGCACCGCCGGGCGTGATGCCCATCCAGATGCCGATGAGCGAGCTGCGGATGGAGGTCATCCAGTACCTGGGCAGCTGCTTCCAGGTCTGCCACACCACCTTCGGATCGATCTTGGCGCTCTTGCCGGAGAACTTCAGGCCCTCTTCCATCGACAGCAGGATCTCGCCGATACCGAACAGGCCGATCACCGCGATCAGGAAGTCGAAGCCGCGCATCAGCTCGGGCTGGCCGAAGGTCAGGCGCAGCTGGCCGGTGACGGTGTCCATGCCCACGCTGGCGAGCGCGAAGCCCAGCGCCATCGACGCGAGGATCTTGAAGGGCGAGCCCTTGCCCATGCCCACGAAACTGCAGAAGGTCAGCAGGTACACCGCGAAGAACTCGGGCGAGCCGAACTTGAGCGCGAACTTCGCGACCAGCGGCGCGAGGAAGGTGATCATCACCACCGCGAGGAACGCGCCCACGAAGGAGGACGTGAACGCGGTGGTGAGCGCCGCGCCCGCCTGCCCGTTCTGCGCCATCGGGTAGCCGTCGAAGGTGGTGGCCACCGACCATGGCTCGCCCGGTATGTTGAACAGGATCGAGGTGATGGCCCCGCCGAAGAGCGCTCCCCAGTAGATGCACGACAGCATGATGATGGCCGAGGTCGGCGACATCGTGAAGGTGAGCGGCAGCAGGATCGCCACGCCGTTGGCGCCGCCGAGCCCCGGCAGCACCCCGATCAGCACGCCGAGGATGATGCCGAGGAACATCAGGCCGATGTTCATCGGCGAGAGGATCACGTAGAAGCCCTGCATCAGGGCACTGATTTCTTCCATTTCGCTTGTGCTCCGTGAGTGTGGGGTTCAGTCAGTAGCCGAGGAACCGAAGCGGATCGAGCGCGCCCTTGAACAGCGGCACCTTGAACCAGACCTCGAACATGCAGAAGAAGAGCGCGTTCACGGCCAGCGCGGCGAACACGCTCTTGAACCACGCGTACTTGCCCAGCACCATCATGAAGAGCGCGATGTAGATCGCCGACGCCACGTAGATGCCGAGGAAGGAAATCGCCAGCACGTAGACCGTGGCCGGCACGAGCACCGACAGCACGCGCCTGAGCTGCACCGAGTCGACGAAGACCGCGGTGTTGCGGTTCTTGCCCAGCAGCGACTGGTAGAGGATGCCGGCGCCCGAGATCGTGATGATCACGCCGATGAAGAACGGGAAGTAGCCCGCGCCGGGGCCGTCGGTGGTCCAGCCGGCGCCGAGCTTGCGCGCCTCGAAGACCACCACCAGGCCGATGACCAGCAGCGCCACGGCCACCGCCGCTTCTACGAGGTGGGTGGAGATGCCCGTGCGCGCCGGGCCCCCGGATGATTCGTCGTGCTCCATGGAGCCCCCATCGTGGTTGTTTGAAAAAAGAAGGAATGCGGAATGCGGCGTGCGCCCGCGGCGCACGCGCCCGCTGCCGCGGGGCGCGGCAGTCGGTCGTCGGCGGTCTGCCCGCCTACTTGTTGCTCGCGAGGAAGCCCGCGTCGGACATCAGCGTGCGGTGCGTGGTCTCGGCCTCGGCGAGCCACTTCGCGAAGGCGTCGCCGGTCATGAAGGTCGGGTTGAAGGCGCCCTTCTCCATGTACTCCTTCCACTCCGGCGTGGCCGCCACCTTGGTCAGCAGGTCCTTGTAGAAGGCGAGCTGGTCGGGGGTGACGCCCGGCGGCATGAAGATGCCGCGCAGCATCGTGTACCTGGTCGGCACGCCCGCTTCCTTGCAGGTGGGGATGTCGTTCCACGACTGTGTGTCGGTGACCTTGGCCTTGAAGGGCATGCGCTCGTCGTCGAACACGCACAGCGCGCGCAGCTTGCCCGCGCGCCATTGCGCCACCGCCTCGATCGGGTTGTTCACCGTCGACTGCACGTGCCCGCCCACCAGCTGCACCGCCACCTCGCCGCCGCCCTTGAACGGCACGTAGATGAATTTGGTGCCGGTGGCCTTCTCGAGCGCGACCGTGATGATCTGGTCTTCCTGCTTCGAGCCGGTGCCGGCCATCTTGAACTTGTTCGGCCCCGCGGTCTTCACCGCCGCGACGTACTCGCCCGCGCTCTTGTAGGGCTCGGAGGCGTTGGTCCACAGCACGAACTGATCGAGCGCCAGCATCGCGACCGGCGTCATGTCCTTCCAGTTGAAGGGCACGCCCGTGGCCATCGGCGTGGTGAACAGGTTCGACAGCGAGATGACGATCTTGTGCGGATCGCCCTTTGCCTCCTTCACCGCCAGGAAGCCCTCGGCGCCCGCGCCGCCGGACTTGTTGACGACGATCAGCGGCTCCTTCATCAGCTTGTATTTGATGACGATGCCCTGCAGCAGCCGTCCCATCTGGTCGGCGCCCCCGCCGGTGCCGGCGGGAATCACGAACTCCACCGGCTTGGTGGGTTCCCATGCGAAGGCAGGCGCGGCACCGGTCGCCAGCGCCATCGCGGCGGTTGTCGTGGCAAGAACGGCAGTCGCGCGGCTCAGAACATTCAAGGCGATCTTCTTCATCAGGTTGTCTCCTGTGTAGTGATTTCGCTCTTTTTTGTTCTTGAATCTGAGCAGAGATGCGAACGGGCACGATGGTGCGCGCCAGAGATTCGAGGCGGCTTGATCGCGGTCAACTTTTTGCAGATTTCGTATCGGGGTAAGCCCGCGCTGGCGATGCGCGAGGGGCCGGGCGCAGCCCCGGCCGGGACTGTCATCGCGAACCCTATAAAATCGCGGGCGCACCGCGGCTCGCCGCTTCGTGCATCCCCATCCGGTCTTCGTAGTTCAATGGATAGAACGGGGTCCTCCTAAGACTCAGATACAGGTTCGATTCCTGTCGAAGGCACCAAGAGCCCGATTCACGGCGTCTCAAGCAGCATCAAAACCCGCACGTTTCCCAGCGTGGCGGGTTTTTTCTTTGCCTCGCGACGACCCGCGGCGTAGCATCCCATCTGTCGGAAATACCGTTACTTTTGCCGGTATCCCGGAAATCCCCGTGACGAGATACCGTTAAGGAGTCGAGATGGCGCTGACAGACACATTTGTTCGGCAGGTGAAGCCCACCGGGAAGCCCATCGGCGACAAATATGCCGATGGCGCTGGCATGTACCTGTTGGCGAAGCCCGCCGGGAAATACTGGCGAATGGACTACACCTTCGCCGGCAAACGCAAAACGCTGGCGCTGGGAACCTACCCCGAGGTCTCGCTGGCCAAAGCTCGGGATCGCCGGGCCGCAGCCCGCGAACTGCTGGCAGACGGGACTGACCCCAGCGCGGCCAAGCGCGAAGAAAAGAGAGCCCGAGCCGACGCAGCGGCGAATACGTTCGAGGCGGTTGCGCGAGAGTGGCTGGGAAAGACTGCAGCCAAACGAGCGAGTGGAACGCAACTCAAGGTCAAGACATGGCTTGAGAAGGACGTGTTCCCCTTCATCGGCAAGATGCCCATCTCCACAATCGGTCCGCGCGACATTCTGGAGCGAGTTGTCCGCAAGCTGGAAGCACGCGGCGCTATCGACACTGCCCATCGCGTTAAGCAGCTTTGCGGGCAGGTATTTCGCTTCGCAGTGGTGTCAGGACTGGCAGAGAGGGACGTAACCGCCGATCTGAGCGAAGCTCTGGCCTCGAAAGCGACCAAGCACTTCGCCGCCATTACCGAGCCCAAGCGAGTCGGGGACCTGATGCGCTCGATCCATGCCTATAGCGGCCACCCCACTACCGTTGCCGCGCTGAAGCTTTCCCCTCTGCTGTTTGTTCGGCCTGGCGAGTTGCGCACCGCGGAATGGGCCGAGATCGACCTGGACGCGGCCGAGTGGCGCATCGCCGGCCTGAAGATGAAGATGAAGGTCGATCACGTCGTGCCACTGGCAATCCAAGCGGTCGAGATCCTGCGGAACCTCCACCCGATCACCGGCCACGGACGCTACGTCTTTCCCAGCATTCGCACGGGTGAGCGCCCAATGAGCGAAAACACGATCAATGCCGCCCTGCGCGGGATGGGGTACAGCGCCGAGGTCCATACTGCCCATGGCTTCAGAGCAACCGCGCGAACCATCATGGACGAGGTGCTCGGAGAGCGCGTGGACTTCATCGAGCATCAGCTTGCCCACATGGTCAAGGATACCAACGGTCGTGCGTATAACCGCACCGCACATCTCCCCGCGCGCCGGGAAATGATGCAGCGCTGGGCGGACTACCTGGACAAGCTGCGCATCGGCGGCGACGTGATTCCCTTGGAGCCGCGCCAGATGACATAGCGCCAAGGATCGGTGAAATATCGATCACTCTCAATCGCTCTGGCCAGTGCCATCGCGACCGATGGCTTCACGAATCGTCTGGACCAGTGGTTCCGTTCCTGCCGCTGGCCTTCCTCGTCGGCTTCATCGACACGAGCACGATAGGATGGACCGACAACCAGCGCCCGAGGTCGGCCCAGTCCGCGCGATCAACTGCCACAATTTCGTTCGCTTCTCACGTCCCCATCGAGGGTTTTGAGAGAGTCCTCTGATGGAGTCAAGCTCGATCCCGTTCGAGCGTGTGATCGGCGCCCAGAGCTCATTGAATCGGGTTGCTTACGTAACGAAAACCAGCCACGTCGCGCTATGTCATGTACTCCCAGACGACAGCAACAGGACTCACGCCAGTGCAGATTCACCCGAGGCCTGCTGCACCGGGATGTGAGCACGCTCTTCCTTGATGCGATTCGCACCGTCCACGAACACCAGTTTGGGCAGGTGTCCCGCCACGCTGTCCTCCGACACCAAGCCAAAGGCGGCAATGATCAGCAGGTCTCCGACGGAGGCGCGGCGTGCGGCCGAGCCGTTGACTGAGATGATGCCGCTGCCGCGTTCGCCACGGATGGCGTAGGTTACGAAGCGCTCGCCGTTGTTGATATTCCTGATGTGCACTTGCTCGTTCTCGGCGAGATTTGCAGCATCGAGCAAGTCCTCGTCGATCGCGCAAGAACCTTCATAGTGCAGTTCGCAATCGGTGACGGTGGCGCGATGAATCTTGGATTTGAGCAATGTTCGGAACATGATCGGGGAAGTTTCCATGAAGGTTTCTGAACGCGTTGCCGTCCCCTCTTTGACAACGCACGTTTCGACGCACGGGGGCAGGCCGGGCCGAGTGTAGGCAGGCTCCCGATTCGGGGCAATCGCCGATTCCGCTTCACAGGTGGGCACAATTCGAGCGCAACAATTCAGGCGCCACATGCGAAGCATCGACACAAGAAAAACGTCTGTAGTTCTTTCGACTGATTCCAAGCAAGCCGCTCGTTCCGACAGAGAAACACTCCGTCGCCTCGTCCCCTATCTGTGGCAATACAAGTGGCGAGTGCTCGCTGCGCTCACCTTCATGATCGCTGCCAAGGTGGCGAATGTCGGCGTGCCAGTGCTGCTCAAGGTCCTGATCGATGCCGTAACGCCCAGGCCCGACATCAAACAGGCGCTGGTCATTGTCCCGATCGGCCTGTTGCTTGCCTACGGAACGCTTCGTCTTTCAATGACGCTTTTCACCGAGATGCGTGACCTGGTGTTCGCCAAGGCCGCCGAAGGAACAGCGCGCAGAATTTCTCTGGAGGTGTTCAGTCACCTGCATTCCCTGAGCCTGCGCTTCCATCTGGACCGTCAGACCGGAGGCATGACGCGCGACATCGATCGCGGTACTCGCAGCGTTCAGGCCCTGATCTCGATGGTGCTCTACAACATCGTGCCGACGTTGGTCGAACTGACGCTGGTGCTGGCGGTTCTCGGCGTGAAGTTCGGCTTGTTCTTCATCTGGATCACTTTGGGTGCACTGGCCCTGTACATCTGTTTCACCGTCGCCGTCACGGAGTGGCGCACCAAGTTCCGAAGAACCATGAACGAGTTCGCCGCGGTCGCCCAGACCCGGGCGATCGATTCATTGCTGAACTACGAAACCGTCAAGTACTTCAACAACGAGGAGTTTGAAGCCAGACGGTATGACGCCAGTCTCGACCACTACCGCAAGGCGGCCGTCAAGAGCCAGCGCACGTTAAGCATGCTCACCATCGGCCAGCAAGTGCTGGTGACGGGAAGCCTTGTGCTCATGCTTTGGCATACGACCTCGGGCGTTGTCGAGGGCCGTATGACCCTGGGCGACCTGGTGATGGTCAATGCCTTCATGATCCAGCTCTACATTCCATTGAACTTCCTGGGCGTGGTCTACCGGGAGATGAAGCAAAGCTTCACCGACGTAGACAAGATGTTCGTCCTGTTGGACGAGAAGCGCGAAGTGCTCGATGTACCAGGAGCTCAGGCTCTCGCAGGCTCGGATTTCACCGTGCGATTCGAGGACGTAAGCTTCGCCTACGAGCCCGCGCGGCCCACCCTCAAGCACGTGAGCTTCGAGATCCCGGCCGGCAAGACGGTGGCCGTGGTCGGCCCCTCGGGCTCGGGCAAGTCGACGCTCGCGCGGCTGCTGTACCGCTTCTACGACGTGCAGCAAGGCCGCATCACCATCGGTGGCGAGGACATCCGCGAAGTGACGCAGTCGAGCGTGCGCAAGGCCATAGGCATCGTTCCTCAGGACACGGTGCTCTTCAACGACACTGTCGAATACAACATCGCCTACGGCCGCCCGGGCGCCACGCGTGAAGAGGTGGAAGCCGCCGCCCGCGCCGCGCGCATCCACGACTTCATCGTGGCCACGCCCAAGGGCTACGAAACGACCGTGGGCGAGCGCGGCCTGAAGCTCTCGGGCGGCGAGAAGCAGCGCGTGGCGATCGCGCGCACGCTGCTGAAGAACCCGCCGATCGTGATCTTCGACGAGGCCACCTCGGCGCTCGATTCGGCCAATGAGCGCGCGATCCAGTCCGAACTCAAGAATGCCGCGCAGGGCAAGACCACGCTGGTCATTGCGCACCGGCTGTCGACGGTGGTCGATGCGCACGAGATCCTGGTGCTCGAAAGCGGCGTGATCGTCGAGCGCGGCACGCATGCGCAACTGCTCGCGAAGCAGGGCCACTATGCCCGTATGTGGCAACTGCAGAAGATCGAGGATCCCGGATAGTGAGCGTCCGTGGCCTTTCTAGGCAGAATCAAATCACTCGACCCAAGGTCGTCTCCGAATCCCAATCCACTCGGAATCCCGCTCCCATGGACCTGACAAAGTTGTTCTCGCTCAAAGGCCGCACGGCGCTCATCACAGGGGGCTCGCGTGGCATCGGCCGGGTGATCGCGCAGGCCTATCTGATACAGGGGGCCCGGGTCTATATCTCGGCGAGAGACCTGGACGGCTGCGAGCGCGCCGCGGCCGAGTTGTCCAAGTTCGGAGAGGTTTTCGCGTTGCCCGCCGATGTCTCGACATTCGACGGCGCGCAGGAACTCTCGAATGCCTACGCGAAACGCGAGAACTCGCTGGACATCTTGGTCAACAACGCGGGGACGGCTTGGGGAGCCCCCTTTGACGAGTTTCCCGAGACCGGATGGGACAAGGTGGTCGACTTGAACCTCAAGACACCTTTCTTCCTGACGCAGTGCCTGGCGCCCTTGCTGCGCAAGGCTGTCGGGCAGAATCTGCCTAAAGTGATCAATATTGCTTCGGTTGATGGCATCTCCGTCGGTCCACGGGAGACCTATTCGTATGCTGCCAGCAAAGCGGGCTTGATTCAGCTCACACGATTGATGGCACTGAGGCTCGCGCCCGAACGCATTGTGGTGAGCGCCATCGCCCCTGGAGCATTTGCTACCGACCTCAACAAGAGTGCGCGGGACCATGGCGACGATGTCGCGGCCTACATTCCCCTGGGCCGCATCGGCACGCCAGAGGACATTGCAGGGGCCGCCGTTTATCTCGCGTCGCGCGCCGGCGACTATGTCGTCGGTTCAACGCTGATCGTCGACGGCGGAGCGACCCATGCGAGGTGAGGTTCCAAGTCATCGTGGCTCCCTTAGGGCAGCTCGACCGTAGATTTTGGTCCGCCATTCGGTGCAAAGCATCCAAGCTCTCGTGCTTCTGACCAGCGGGCCGAGGGCAATACGTGACCACGGCTGCGACCGGCGATCTCCACGCGGGACTTTTCTTGCGCGGGACCCTTTAGCTTGCTTGGTTCCACCGACGCTCCATTGAACTCGACACGGTTTGACAGTTGCCAACAGCGAGCGTCCAAGGAAGAAACGTCTTGATCAATGGCGTGCATGCAAGACCGATGTCGTCGCCTTCGCACGACCGTCGGAATGTAGGTCATCATCGATGCCAACGGCAGGCCAGAGGGCCATTCCTGATCAAGCAGATGCGCATGCGATCGCTATGGCGAACCGGACGTTGCCGTGCGACGAACGGTTGGCCGCCGGCCTTCTCAGCGCACCACTCGGCGCGAAAAAACCTTGCCTTACACAGAGGTTGGTGAAAGGCATACGTCCTGACTGAGGCCCACGAGCACGGGCCTGCCTAGTGCATCCATCGTTGCATGGAGGGGCCTGGCATCGCAATCCTCGTCATGCCAAGGCAAAACCGGTGCGCACGTGAAGCATTGCGACCTGATCGGTCGATGTTGGCGAGGCTCCGCGCCGTTGTCGCCATCCCTGGACGCACGAACAACACGGACACGCACGTGGACGGGGCCGTGTCGCGCGCCCTACGGACACTCGCGGGGCACTAAACCGCGCGCTGCACGAGTTCAGTTGTACCAAGCAAATCGACGTCATGAATTTGGATTACATCCAAATTCAATTCGACCAAGTCATTCAAAAAATCTCGCATTCGGGCTGACGCAGAACTCAAACTAACCGCAATATCTTATTTCCAGAGAATTAATACTTTTCACTTTTTATAGAAGTTAAAAATTCACATTTTCGAAATAAGAAAAACGCATTCGTTGCACCTATATCTGGGTTGTGCTGGAATGTCACATCTTTTTTCACTTACACCAATTTTTCTGCGCAATTTGGTGGCACGCGCTGAAATCCGGCAGTCGTTCTTCTTGGAAAGATCTCATGACCAATCCTTTCGACAACAGTGACGCTTCCTTTGTGGTTCTGACCAACGACGAAAACCAGCATTCCATCTGGCCTGATTTCATCGAAATCCCCCAGGGCTGGAAAAAGGTCCACGGCCCCTCTGCCAAAGGCGACTGCCTCGAATTTGTCGAGAAAAACTGGACCGACATGCGCCCCAAAAGCCTTGCCCAAGCCATGGACGGACAGAGATAGCGCTCACTCCTCCCTTTCCGGCTATTTTCAAAAGGCTGGGCGGCTCTCCGTCCGGCGCGCCCGTTGTGCGCGGCCGGTCCGGATCGTTTGGCTTTCCCTAAACGCAAGTCAACAGGACTCCCCATGGCGTCGACCCCTGCAGACGGCTGGCCGCTGTCTTCCGCGCAACTCGGACTCTGGTTCGAACGGCAGTTCTATCCGAGCCATCCTTCCCACAACGTGGGCGAGTACATCGAGATTGCGGGTGCGCTGAATACGGAATTGTTCTTGCGATGCCTGCGAACGGCCGCCGAGGAGGCCCAGGCACTGGGCGCCCGCTTCATCGAGACGGACACCGCGCCCCGACAGTTCCTCGGCGGAAAGCTCAGGGAACAGTGCGTGAGCTTTGTCGACTTGAGCAGCGACGCCGATCCCCGTCGGTCGATGCTCGATGCGATCGACCGGAAGATGGAGGCGTCGCTCTCGCCGACCGACCCCGAGCTCTTTTCCTTCTGCCTGTTCAAGCTGTCCGCCGAGCGGTTCGCCTGGCACCACCTTTACCACCACATCGTCATCGACGGCTTTGGCTATTCCTTGGTCGCGCGCCGCGTCGCGGAGCTCTACACGGCCGCGCTTGAGCATCGCCCCGCGCCGCAAGCATGGTTCAAACCGATTTCCGGGCTTCTGGAGCTCGAGCAGGCGTACTTGTCCTCGGATGCGTTCAAGTCCGATCGCGATTTCTGGGAGGGCTACCTGGCGAGACTCCCCGCGCCAACCCGCTTCGGGGAAGGCACGCGCAGTTTCTCGCGCCTTCCGATCCGAAGCAGTTGCCGAATGGAGAAGCCGGCGCTCGAGGGCATGGCAGCGCTGGCTCGTGGGTCCGAGACATCGCTCGCGCGGACACTGATCGCGACCGTGGCCGCCTATCTGTTCCGCACCACCGGTGTGCGGAACCTGTCGATCGGCTTGCCGGTGTCGGGAAGATCCGCCGAGACACGGGCCATCCCCTGCATGATGTCGAACACGTTGCCCATGCACCTGTCGATTTCCCCGGAAATGACCATGCGGGACATCGTCAAGGTGGTCGACAGGGAAATCCGGACGGTGCTCGCGCATCAACGCTATCCGGCTTCGCGCCTGTACCTGGACGCCAAGAGGATCAGGGGCTACGGGAGCGACTTCGGCCCAGTGATCAATGTGATGCCCTTCAAGGAAGGCATTTCCTTCGGCGGGCTCGCGTCCAAGTCGCACAACACGTCCGCCCGCACCGCGGCCGATATCTCGTTCTCCTTCTTCATCGGCGAAGACAGCAGTGCCGATGTCTATTGCACGGCGAACGCTTCCGCCTACTCGCTCGCGGACGTGCAAGCGCATCAGCAACGGCTACTCCACTTCATCGATGCAGCGGTGGCTGATCCGGCACTCCCGGTCGCGAGGCTGGATATCCTGAGTGCCGAGGAACGCCAGCGCGTTCTCGTGGACTGGAACGGCGACGCCCCGGACGCTTTTCGCGACACGCTGGCGGATCTGTTCGAGCGACAGGTGGCCATGAACCCGCACGCGCGCGCCCTCTCTTTCGAAGCGTCCGACCTCTCGTACCAGGAGCTCAATCAGCAGGCGAATCGGCTTGCCCGCCATCTGAGTTCCCGCGGCATCGGACCGGACAGCATCGTTGCGCTGGCGCTGCCGCGCTCGCCCGAACTGGTGGTCAGCCTCCTAGCCGTCCTGAAGGCAGGTGCTGCGTACCTCGCGCTCGACCTCGACTATCCAGTGGATCGCCTGCGGTTCATGCTCGAGGATGCACGGCCCCGCTGCGTCATCTCGAAGTCCGACGTCTCCCATCTCCTCGCCGGCATTGAAACGCTCGACGTACGCCTCGACGCCCCGTCGTTCTGCGCCGAACTCTCGACCCTTCCGACGACGAACCTGACCAACGCGCAGCGTACGCGCACGCCCAGCCCGCTCGACCTCGCGTACGTGCTGTACACCTCGGGCTCCACGGGTCGGCCCAAGGGCGTTGCCGGTACTGCGAGAACGCTGCTTAACAGGCTGCGCTGGGACGTGGAGCGGGCCGGCGAAGAAACGGTGTACGCCCAGAGGACGACCCATAACTTCATCGATTTCGTCTGGGAAGTGCTCATGCCGCTCATTGGCGGACAGCGCCTGGTGGTGGTGCCGCCGCAGCTCAGCAAGGACGTGAACGGACTGATCACGCTGCTGGCATCCGAAAAGGTGACTCGGATCGTCCTGGTGCCGTCGCTGCTGGAAGCGATGCTCGAGGACGAATTCAAGGTCGGCGCTCGGCTGCCGCTTCTGCGGTATTGGTCCTGCGGTGGGGAAGCACTGACGCCGTCGCTGGCCGAGCGCTTCAGGAAAGCGCTGCCGCAGGCCCTGCTGGTCAACCTGTACGGCACCTCCGAATTCTGGGACGCGGCCGGTTGGATCAATCAAAGCTTCGATGGCCAGGGCTTGCCCAGCGTGCCGATCGGCACGCCCTTGCCGGGCGTGCAGGTCTATGTCCTGGATGCCCTGCTCCAGCCGGTCCCGCCCGGGGCGGTCGGCGAGCTGTATGTCGCGGGGGCCGGCCTTGCACGCGGCTACCTCGGCCGCCCTGCATTGACGGCCGAGCGCTTCGTGGCGAATCCTTTCGGGCCAAGCGGCGAGCGGATGTACCGGACCGGCGACCTGGCGCGCTGGAGCGCGGAAGGCGTGCTCGGGTATATGGGCCGGGTCGACCACCAGATCAAGCTTCGGGGATTCCGGGTCGAGCCCGGCGAAATCGAGGCGCAGCTGGTCAGGCACCCGCTGATCAAGCAGGCTTCCGTCGTGGCCCAGGAGGACGCGGCAGCGGGCAAGCACCTTGTCGCCTACCTGGTTGCGGACGAAGCTGCACTGCCCCAGCGCTCACGCTCACCGGGATTCGGGCTCTTCTACTTCGCCGATGCGAATCAGGGCCAGGAAGGCGAGCAGCTCTACCGGCTCTACGTGGAGGGAGCGAAGTTCGCGGACCGCAACGGCTTTACGGCCATCTGGACACCCGAGCGGCATTTCACCAAGGTGGCGGCCGCGTTCCCCAACCCGTCCGTGCTGAGTTCGGCCCTGGCCATGGTCACGCAGCACGTCCAATTGCGTGCGGGCAGTGTCGTGATGCCTCTGCACCATCCGCTGCGGGTCGCCGAGGAGTGGGCGGTGGTCGATCATCTCTCCGGAGGTCGCGTCGGTGTCGCGTTTGCCTCGGGATGGGTGCCAGAGGATTTCGTGCTGGCACCGGACCATTTCGCCGAGCGGTACCAGGTGATGCTCGAGGGCGTGGCGCAGGTGCGCGAACTCTGGCGCGGCGGCACGATGAGCGCACGAAACGGTGCAGGCCATACATCCCAAGTCCGTCTGCAGCCACGGCCCGTCCAGCCGGAGCTTCCGGTGTGGATCACGGCCACGCGGAGTCCGGCGACCTTCGAGGCTGCCGGGCGCATTGGCGCGAACGTGCTGACTGCACTGTTGAGCCTCACGATCCCGGAGCTGACCGAGAACATCCGGATCTACCGCGATGCGCTGCGCGCCAATGGACACGATCCGGACGCACACAAGGTGACGCTGATGCTGCATACCTTTGTCGGTCCCGACGACGCGACGGCACGCCAGGTGGCCCATGAGCCGATGGTCCAGTACTTCCAGTCGCACACGGAACTGCGCAAGAGCGTATCGAAGGATCTCTCTGGAGAAATCGCCAACAAGGCGATCGGCGAAGTCGACGAGGAACAGTTGGTCATTGCCGCGGTGCGCCGCTACTTCGGCACCGCATCGCTCATCGGCGGGCCCGAGAGCTGTCTGGCACTGGTGCGCAAGCTGGAGAAGATCGGCGTCGACGAGTTCGCCTGCCTGATCGACTTTGGCGTGCCGACGGCGCAGGTGCTTGAGAATCTGACGCATCTGGCGACGGTGATGAAGCGCTCGCGCACGGGACCGACACCGGACTCGGCGCAGATGCACACCGAACTCGCCACCACGCTGCCCGACCACATGGTGCCCACGCACTACGTGTGGATGGATGCACTGCCCCTCACGCCCAATGGGAAGCTGGATCGCAAGGCATTGCCGGTGGCGCACTTCGCTCCGAGAGAAGTCCGCGCACCCGGCACACCACAGGAAGAAGCGCTGGCCCAGCTCTTCGCTGAGATCCTGGGGGTGCCGCAAGTGGGCATCGACGATAGCTTCTTCGATTTGGGGGGGCACTCGCTGCTGGCGACACGCTTGATCAATCGCATTCGCACGACCATGGGCGTCGAGATCGGAATCCATACGCTGTTCGAGGCCTCTAGCGTGGCGCGATTGGCTGGCAAGCTGTCCGCCGCGCCCAAGGCGCGCACGGCCTTGCGTCCCGTCCGTCCGAGCAGCCAGTTGCCGCGACCCACCGTCCAGTACGACAACAGCCTCTGACACACAGGCAGGACGTGCGCACGCGAGTTGCAGTGATTCTTGCGCGCCAACGCTGCGCGCAGCCTGCGGGTTGGGCGTCCCCGCCCAGCCTTTTCTGCCTCTTCAGGTCGATCGCCTGCCTGCTGAAACCCATCTTCTAGTTCGGAACCTTCGATGATTCCCTTGTCTTTTGCGCAACGGCGGCTGTGGTTCCTCTACCAGATGGACGGGCCCACGCCCACCTACAACGTTCCGACCGTGGTGCGGCTCGAAGGGCGAATGGACGATGCCGCGCTGGAGATGGCGCTGGCCGATGTGGTGGCGCGCCACGAGAGCCTGCGCACGATCTTCTCGGACTCGGCGCAAGCGCCGGAACAACTCATCCTCGCGCCCGATGCCGCGCGCCCCGTCCTGCAGGTGGCATCGGCCAGCGATGCCACACTGGCACAACAGATTGCCGAGGCCTCCTCGTACGGCTTCAAGCTGAACAGCGAGATCCCGTTCCGCGCCTGGCTCTATCACCTGGACGAAGGGCGCCATGCGCTGCTGCTGCTGTGCCACCACATTGCCTGTGACGGCTGGTCATGGGCACCGCTGGCGCGCGACCTCTCCAGCGCCTATGCCGCGCGCTGCCAGGGCAAGCCTCCCGCATGGGAAGCCCTGCCGGTGCAGTACGCCGACTACACGGTCTGGCAGTACGAGTTGCTCGGCAGTGAAACCGATCCCGACAGCATCCTTGCCACACAGCTGCGCTACTGGGAGCACGCGCTCGCCGGTCTGCCCGAGCAGTTGGAGCTGCCCACCGACAGGCCGCGGCCGGCAATCCCGAGCTACCAAGGCCAGGACGTCCCGATCCGGCTCGATGCCGAACTGCACCAAGGGCTGCTGGCCCTGGCGCGCGAAGGACAGGCCAGCCTGTTCATGGTGCTGCAGGCGGCGCTGGCCACGCTGTTCACCCGCATGGGGGCAGGCACCGACATCGCCCTGGGCAGTCCCATCGCCGGTCGCACCGACGAGGCCCTGGACGATCTGGTGGGCTTCTTCATCAACACGCTGGTGCTGCGCACCGACACCTCGGGCAACCCCAGCTTCCGCGAGTTGCTCGCGCGCGTGCGCAACACCGACCTGGCCGCCTATGCGCACCAGGACCTGCCCTTCGGACGGCTGGTGGAGGCTTTGAATCCCACGCGCTCGATGGCGCGGCATCCGCTGTTCCAGGTGGCCCTGGTGCTGCAGAACAACACCCGCGCCAGCTTCGAGCTGCCCGGACTCACGGCGTTGAGCTCGCAGTCGCTGGAGTCGATCGCGGCCACATTCGATCTGTCGTTCGAGCTGCGGGAGCAGCGCGGCAAGGATGGATCGGCACAGGGCATGACGGGGCGGCTCGGGTTCGCCACCGACCTGTTCGACCGGCCCACCGTGGAGCAGTTCATGGCCCGCCTGCAGCGGGTGCTCGAAGCCATCGCCGCCGACCCCGCGCAGCCCATCGGACGCATCGAGATCCTCGCACCCGAGGAGCGACAGCAGATCCTCAGCGGCTGGAACGACACCACCCACCCCGTGGCCGAGGCCACCCTGCCCGCCCTCTTCGAGCAGCAGGCCGCGCGCACCCCGGAGGCCATCGCCCTCGTCTTCGAGGACCAGCGCCTGAGCTACGCCGAACTCAACGCGCGCGCCAACCAGATCGCCCACCACCTCATCGCTCAGGGCGTGGGACCCGAGCGCTTCGTCGCGCTCGCACTGCCCCGTTCGATCGAGCTCGTCGTCGGCCTGCTGGCCATCCTCAAGACCGGCGCAGCCTACCTGCCCCTGGACGTGGACTACCCCAGGGACCGCCTGGCCTTCATGCTCCAGGACGCAGCCCCCGCCTGCATGCTCAGCGACTCGGCCACCGCGCGGCTCCTGCCCGAGGGCGTACCCACCGTGCTGATGGATGCCCCAGACGTGCGCGAAGCCATCTCCTCCCGCTCCCGCGCCAACCCCACCGACTCCGAGCGCACGCGCCCCCTCACCCCCGCCAACCCCGCCTACGTCATCTACACCTCCGGGTCCACCGGCAGGCCCAAGGGCGTGGTCATCCCCCAGCAGAACGTCGTGCGGCTGCTGGGTGCCACCGAGCACTGGTATCGCTTCGGACCGGACGACGTCTGGACCATGTTCCACTCCCATGCCTTCGACTTCTCGGTCTGGGAGCTGTGGGGGCCCCTGCTTCGCGGTGGCCGCCTGGTCGTCATCCCCAACCTGCTGAGCCGCTCGCCCTCGGAGTTCCTGGCCCTGCTCGTGCGCGAGAAGGTCACGGTCCTGAACCAGACGCCCTCGGCCTTCTACCAGCTCATGCAGGCCGACCAGGAGCAGCCGCAACTGCGCGCGGGCCTGGCGCTGCGCTGCGTGATCTTCGGTGGCGAGGCCCTGGAGCTGCGCCGCCTGCAGGATTGGTACGACCGCCATGCGGACAACGCCCCGGTGCTGGTCAACATGTACGGCATCACCGAGACGACGGTGCATGTCAGCTACATCGCGCTGGACCGCCACATCGCCTCGGCCGAGGCCAACAGCCTGATCGGGCGTGGCATCCCGGACTTGCAGGTGTACGTGCTCGATGCAGCCCTGCAGCCCGTGCCCGCGGGCGTGCCCGGCGAGCTCTACGTCGCCGGCGCGGGCCTGGCTCGCGGCTACCTCAACCGCCCCGGCCTGAGCGCCGAGCGCTTCGTCGCCAACCCCCACGGCCCCGCGGGCAGCCGCATGTACCGCACCGGCGACCTCGCACGATGGCGCTCCGACGGCGTGCTCGACTTCCTCGGACGCGCCGACCAGCAGGTCAAGATCCGCGGCTTCCGCATCGAGCCCGGCGAGATCGAGGCCGCGCTCACCCGACTGCCCCACATCGCACAGGCCGCCGTCATCGCCCGCGAGGACTCTCCCGGCCACAAGCAGCTCGTGGGCTATGTGGTGGCCGAGTCCGCGGACTCGACCGTCGACACTGCCGCCCTGCGCCGCAGCCTGTCGGAGTCCCTGCCGGACTACATGGTCCCCGCGGCCATCGTGGTCCTGCCCGCTCTGCCGCTCACCCCCAACGGCAAGCTCGACCGCAAGGCCCTGCCGGCACCGGACTTCACCCCCCACAGCATCCGCGCCCCGCGCACCCCCCAGGAGGAGATCCTCGCGGCACTCTTCGCCGAGATCCTCCACCTCCCGCAGGTCGGCATCGACGACAACTTCTTCGACCTCGGCGGCGACAGCATCAGCTCCATCCAGCTCGTCAGCCGCGCGCGCAAGGCCGGACTGCTCATCACGCCGCGCAGCATCTTCCAGCATCAGAACGTGGCAGCACTCGCCACGGTCGCCGTGGCGCTGGATCGGCAGGACAGCAACAGTAACTTCGCCGCGTCCGGCCTCTCGCTGCTGAGCCTGAGCCAGCCGGAGCTCGAGCGCATCGAGCAGCAGCACCCCGCACTCGAAGACATCCTGCCGCTGTCGGCCCTGCAGCAGGGCCTGCTGTTCCACGCCATGTACGACGAGCACGAGGCCGACGCCTACGTCGTGCAGATGGCCTTCGAACTCACCGGCCCCCTGGACGCTGGCGCCCTGCACACCGCCGCCAGCGCGCTGCTGCAGCGCCACGCGCACCTGCGCGCCGCGTTCCTGCACCAGGACCTCTCCGAGCCCGTGCAGATCATCCCGCGCCAGATCACCCTGCCCTGGCAGGAGATTGATCTGAGCGACCTCGCGTCGGACCAGCAAGATGCCGAGCTCGCTCGTTGGCTCAAGGCGGATGCCTCTCGTCCCTTCGAACCGACACAGGCACCGCTGCTGCGCTTCGCGCTCATCCGCCTGTCCGCCCAGCGCGCTCGCTTCGTCTTCACCAGCCACCACATCCTGCTGGACGGCTGGTCCATGCCGATCCTGCTCAAGGAGCTGTTCGCGCTGTACGCCAGCCGCGGCAACCCCGCCAGCCTGCCTGCGGCCACGCCCTACCGCAACTACCTGGCCTGGTTCAAGCAGCAGGACCGCGCCGCCGCCGAGCAAGCCTGGCGCGACGCCCTCGCAGGCCTGCAGGAGCCCACCCGGCTGGTCACCACCCAGGCCTCCACCTCGGGGCGCCAGTCCTCCTTCGCCTTCAGCCTGCCGCAGGCTCTGACCGACGCCCTCACCCGCCAGGCTCGCCAGCACAGCCTCACCCTCAACACCCTCATGCAGGGCGCATGGGGCGCGCTGCTCGCGCGCCTGACCGGGCGCCAGGACGTGGTCTTCGGCATCACGGTCTCCGGACGCCCGCCCGAGCTCGCCGGCGTGGAGGCCATGGTGGGCCTGTTCATCAACACCCTGCCGCTGCGCCTGCAGTTCGAGTCCGACGAGCCTGCCGTGCAGGTCCTCGCACGGCTGCAGGACCAGCAGTCCTCGCTCATCGCGCACCAGCACCTGGGCCTGTCGGACATCCAGCGCATCAGCGGCTTCAGCACGCTGTTCGATACGCTGTTCGTCTTCGAGAACTACCCCGTGGACCCCAGGGGGCGCCAGCCTTCCTACAACGGCCTGGAGATCGCGCGTGCCGGGGGCAGCGGGGGCGACACCACCCACTACCCGCTGAGCATCGCGGTCGTCCCCGGTGCGCAGCTGCAACTGCGCGTGGGCTACCGCCCCGACCTGTTCGCGCGCGACGCGGTCGACCAGCTGGTGGGGCGCCTGCAGCGCGTGCTCGAAGCCATCGCCGCCGACCCCGCGCAGCCCATCGGACGCATCGAGATCCTCGCGCCCGAGGAGCGACAGCAGATCCTCAGCGGCTGGAACGACACCGCCCACCCCGTGGCCGAGGCCACCCTGCCCGCCCTCTTCGAGCAGCAGGCCGCGCGCACCCCGGAGGCCATCGCCCTCGTCTTCGAGGACCAGCGCCTGAGCTACGCCGAACTCAACGCGCGCGCCAACCAGATCGCCCACCACCTCATCGCTCAGGGCGTGGGACCCGAGCGCTTCGTCGCGCTCGCACTGCCCCGTTCGATCGAGCTCGTCGTCGGCCTGCTGGCCATCCTCAAGACCGGCGCAGCCTACCTGCCCCTGGACGTGGACTACCCCAGGGACCGCCTGGCCTTCATGCTCCAGGACGCAGCCCCCGCCTGCATGCTCAGCGACTCGGCCACCGCGCGGCTCCTGCCCGAGGGCGTACCCACCGTGCTGATGGATGCCCCAGACGTGCGCGAAGCCATCTCCTCCCGCTCCCGCGCCAACCCCACCGACTCCGAACGCACGCGCCCCCTCACCCCCGCCAACCCCGCCTACGTCATCTACACCTCCGGGTCCACCGGCAGGCCCAAGGGCGTGGTCATCCCCCAGCAGAACGTCGTGCGGCTGCTGGGTGCCACCGAGCACTGGTATCGCTTCGGACCGGACGACGTCTGGACCATGTTCCACTCCCATGCCTTCGACTTCTCGGTCTGGGAGCTGTGGGGGCCCCTGCTTCGCGGTGGCCGCCTGGTCGTCATCCCCAACCTGCTGAGCCGCTCGCCCTCGGAGTTCCTGGCCCTGCTCGTGCGCGAGAAGGTCACGGTCCTGAACCAGACGCCCTCGGCCTTCTACCAGCTCATGCAGGCCGACCAGGAGCAGCCGCAACTGCGCGCGGGCCTGGCGCTGCGCTGCGTGATCTTCGGTGGCGAGGCCCTGGAGCTGCGCCGCCTGCAGGATTGGTACGACCGCCATGCGGACAACGCCCCGGTGCTGGTCAACATGTACGGCATCACCGAGACGACGGTGCATGTCAGCTACATCGCGCTGGACCGCCACATCGCCTCGGCCGAGGCCAACAGCCTGATCGGGCGTGGCATCCCGGACTTGCAGGTGTACGTGCTCGATGCAGCCCTGCAGCCCGTGCCCGCGGGCGTGCCCGGCGAGCTCTACGTCGCCGGCGCGGGCCTGGCTCGCGGCTACCTCAACCGCCCCGGCCTGAGCGCCGAGCGCTTCGTCGCCAACCCCCACGGCCCCGCGGGCAGCCGCATGTACCGCACCGGCGACCTCGCACGATGGCGCTCCGACGGCGTGCTCGACTTCCTCGGACGCGCCGACCAGCAGGTCAAGATCCGCGGCTTCCGCATCGAGCCCGGCGAGATCGAGGCCGCGCTCACCCGACTGCCCCACATCGCACAGGCCGCCGTCATCGCCCGCGAGGACTCTTCCGGCCACAAGCAGCTCGTGGGCTATGTGGTGGCCGAGACCACCGGCTCGGCCTCGGACGCTGCCCTGGACACCCAGGCCCTGCGCCGCAGCCTGTCCGATACCCTACCCGAGCACATGGTCCCCGCGGCCATCGTGGTCCTGCCCGCTCTGCCGCTCACCCCCAACGGCAAGCTCGACCGCAAGGCCCTGCCGGCACCGGACTTCACCCCCCACAGCATCCGCGCCCCGCGCACCCCCCAGGAGGAGATCCTCGCGGCACTCTTCGCCGAGATCCTCCACCTCCCGCAGGTCGGCATCGACGACAACTTCTTCGACCTCGGCGGCGACAGCATCAGCTCCATCCAGCTCGTCAGCCGCGCGCGCAAGGCCGGACTGCTCATCACGCCGCGCAACGTGTTCCAGTGCCAAAACGTCGAAGCGCTGGCGGCAGTGTCAACACCCTTGGCGACGCCAGCTGCCCCCACGGATGTCGCTGCCGGGACCATCCCCGCAACGCCGATCATTCACTGGGTAATGGAGCGCGGTGGCCCGATACGCCGCTACAACCAGTCGATGCTGCTGCAAGCACCTGCGGACATGCAAGAGCATCATTTGGCCGCTGCCCTGCAGGCGCTGCTGACTCACCACGACGCACTGCGCATGCGCCTCGTGCCCGGCTGGCATCTGGAGATTCCCCCAGCGCCATCCTTCGAGGCCAGGGAGTACCTGCGCCGCATCGACACGATCGGCCTGCACGAGGACGGCCTTCGCATGCTCATCGCCGAGGCTTCGCGCGCAGCCGCCTCCCGCCTGGACCCCGAGGCCGGGCGCATGCTGCAGGCCACCTGGTTCGACGCCGGCAGCGCACAGCCCGGGCGCCTGCTGCTGACGATCCACCACCTCGCAGTGGACGGCGTCTCCTGGCGCATCCTCGTGCCCGACCTCGAACTGGCCTGGCTGGCCGCCCAGCGCGGCGAGCGCGCCGGGCTCGGGCCGCGCAGCAGCTCCCTGCGCCACTGGGCGCTGCGCCTGAACGCCGAGGCACTCTCCCCACGCCGGCTCGCCGAGCTGCCGCTGTGGCGCGCCATCGTGGACGCCGCGGACCCGCTGCTGTCGCACCGCGCGCTCGATGCCACCCGCGACACGGTCGCCACCGCCCGGCGCCTGACGCTGAGCCTGCCCACCACGCTCACCTCCGCACTGCTCACGCAGGTGCCCGCGCTCTTCCACGGCCGCATCAACGACGTGCTGCTCACGGCCTTCGCCCTGGCCGTGGCCCAGTGGCGGCGCAAGCGCGGCGGTGAGCACGCACCCGGTGTGGTCTTCGACCTCGAAGGCCACGGCCGCGAGGAGATCTTCGAGGACATCGATCTCTCGCGCACCGTGGGCTGGTTCACCAGCATCTTCCCCGTGCACCTGGACCTGCAGGGCATCGACCTCGATGATGCCCTGCGCGGCGGCGCCCACATGGGCCGTGCGCTCAAGCAGAGCAAGGAGCGGCTGCGCGCCCTGCCCGACAACGGCCTGGGCTTCGGGCTGCTGCGCTACCTCAACCCCGAGACGTCCAAGGTACTCGCGGGGGCCGCACCGCAGATCGGCTTCAACTACCTGGGGCGCTTCGCCGCCCCGCAGGCCCAGGACTGGGCCGCCGCACCGGAGGCCAGCGCCTTGGGTGGCGGCGGGGATGCGGAGGCGCCGCTGGCGCACGCGATCTCGCTGGACGCGCTCACGCGCGACAAGGCCGAGGGTCCCGAACTCCAGGCCTCCTGGGCCTGGGCCGGCGAGCTCTTCAGCGAAGCCGACATCCGCGATCTTGCCCAGGGCTGGTTCGACGCCCTCGCTGCGCTGGTCGCGCACGCCCAGCGCAGCGACGCCGGCGGCTTCACGCCCTCGGATTTCCCTCTCCTGAGCCTGAGCCAGCCGGAGCTCGAGCGCATCGAGCAGCAGCACCCCGCACTCGAAGACATCCTGCCGCTGTCGGCCCTGCAGCAGGGCCTGCTGTTCCACGCCATGTACGACGAGCACGAGGCCGACGCCTACGTCGTGCAGATGGCCTTCGAACTCACCGGCCCCCTGGACGCTGGCGCCCTGCACACCGCCGCCAGCGCGCTGCTGCAGCGCCACGCGCACCTGCGCGCCGCGTTCCTGCACCAGGACCTCTCCGAGCCCGTGCAGATCATCCCGCGCCAGATCACCCTGCCCTGGCAGGAGATTGATCTGAGCGACCTCGCGTCGGACCAGCAAGATGCCGAGCTCGCTCGTTGGCTCAAGGCGGATGCCTCTCGTCCCTTCGAACCGACACAGGCACCGCTGCTGCGCTTCGCGCTCATCCGCCTGTCCGCCCAGCGCGCTCGCTTCGTCTTCACCAGCCACCACATCCTGCTGGACGGCTGGTCCATGCCGATCCTGCTCAAGGAGCTGTTCGCGCTGTACGCCAGCCGCGGCAACCCCGCCAGCCTGCCTGCGGCCACGCCCTACCGCAACTACCTGGCCTGGTTCAAGCAGCAGGACCGCGCCGCCGCCGAGCAAGCCTGGCGCGACGCCCTCGCAGGCCTGCAGGAGCCCACCCGGCTGGTCACCACCCAGGCCTCCACCTCGGGGCGCCAGTCCTCCTTCGCCTTCAGCCTGCCGCAGGCTCTGACCGACGCCCTCACCCGCCAGGCTCGCCAGCACAGCCTCACCCTCAACACCCTCATGCAGGGCGCATGGGGCGCGCTGCTCGCGCGCCTGACCGGGCGCCAGGACGTGGTCTTCGGCATCACGGTCTCCGGACGCCCGCCCGAGCTCGCCGGCGTGGAGGCCATGGTGGGCCTGTTCATCAACACCCTGCCGCTGCGCCTGCAGTTCGAGTCCGACGAGCCTGCCGTGCAGGTCCTCGCACGGCTGCAGGACCAGCAGTCCTCGCTCATCGCGCACCAGCACCTGGGCCTGTCGGACATCCAGCGCATCAGCGGCTTCAGCACGCTGTTCGATACGCTGTTCGTCTTCGAGAACTACCCCGTGGACCCCAGGGGGCGCCAGCCTTCCTACAACGGCCTGGAGATCGCGCGTGCCGGGGGCAGCGGGGGCGACACCACCCACTACCCGCTGAGCATCGCGGTCGTCCCCGGTGCGCAGCTGCAACTGCGCGTGGGCTACCGCCCCGACCTGTTCGCGCGCGACGCGGTCGACCAGCTGGTGGGGCGCCTGCAGCGCGTGCTCGAAGCCATCGCCGCCGACCCCGCGCAGCCCATCGGACGCATCGAGATCCTCGCGCCCGAGGAGCGACAGCAGATCCTCAGCGGCTGGAACGACACCGCCCACCCCGTGGCCGAGGCCACCCTGCCCGCCCTCTTCGAGCAGCAGGCCGCGCGCACCCCGGAGGCCATCGCCCTCGTCTTCGAGGACCAGCGCCTGAGCTACGCCGAACTCAACGCGCGCGCCAACCAGATCGCCCACCACCTCATCGCTCAGGGCGTGGGACCCGAGCGCTTCGTCGCGCTCGCACTGCCCCGTTCGATCGAGCTCGTCGTCGGCCTGCTGGCCATCCTCAAGACCGGCGCAGCCTACCTGCCCCTGGACGTGGACTACCCCAGGGACCGCCTGGCCTTCATGCTCCAGGACGCAGCCCCCGCCTGCATGCTCAGCGACTCGGCCACCGCGCGGCTCCTGCCCGAGGGCGTACCCACCGTGCTGATGGATGCCCCAGACGTGCGCGAAGCCATCTCCTCCCGCTCCCGCGCCAACCCCACCGACTCCGAGCGCACGCGCCCCCTCACCCCCGCCAACCCCGCCTACGTCATCTACACCTCCGGATCCACCGGCAGGCCCAAGGGCGTGGTCATGTCTGTCGCACCGTTATTGAACCTGTTCTCCTGGCATGCAGGCATGGACAACGGGTCGGGCACCTCCATCGTCGCGCAGTTCACGTCGCTGAGCTTCGACGTCTCCGCGCAGGAAATCCTCTCGACGCTGTGCACCGGCAAGACGCTGGCCATCCCGACGAACGAGGTTCGAAGCGACACGTCCGATTTCTTGAAATGGTGCAAGAAGCACGGCGTGAGTGACTTCTTTATTCCGAACATCGTGCTCGATCTTCTGTGCGAGTCGGAATCCGAAGACCCCTTGAGCGATTCGCTCCGGGTGTTCCAGGCCGGCGAAGCGCTGCGGCTGAGCGCATCGGTCGCCAAGTCGTTCGCATGCCTGCCACAGCGGCGTCTGCACAACCACTATGGGCCGACCGAAACCCACGTCGTGACGGCATACGACCTTCCCGATGCAGTGAGCGAATGGCCTGCGGCTGCACCGATCGGCCGTCCGATCTGGAACACGCAGGTGTACGTGCTCGATGCGGCCCTGCAGCCCGTGCCCGCGGGCGTACCCGGCGAGCTCTACATCGCAGGCGCAGGCCTGGCTCGCGGCTACCTCAACCGCCCCGGCCTGAGCGCCGAGCGCTTCGTGGCCAACCCCCACGGCCCCGCGGGCAGCCGCATGTACCGCACCGGCGACCTCGCACGATGGCGCTCCGACGGCGTGCTCGACTTCCTCGGACGCGCCGACCAGCAGGTCAAGATCCGCGGCTTCCGCATCGAGCCCGGCGAGATCGAGGCCGCGCTCACCCGACTGCCCCACATCGCACAGGCCGCCGTCATCGCCCGCGAGGACTCTCCCGGCCACAAGCAGCTCGTGGGCTATGTGGTGGCCGAGACCACCGGCTCGGCCTCGGACGCTGCCCTGGACACCCAGGCCCTGCGCCGCAGCCTGTCCGATACCCTACCCGAGCACATGGTCCCCGCGGCCATCGTGGTCCTGCCCGCTCTGCCGCTCACCCCCAACGGCAAGCTCGACCGCAAGGCCCTGCCAGCACCGGACTTCACCCCCCACAGCATCCGCGCCCCGCGCACCCCCCAGGA
Organism: Variovorax sp. 350MFTsu5.1; assembly: GCF_048302515.1. NCBI lineage: Bacteria > Pseudomonadati > Pseudomonadota > Betaproteobacteria > Burkholderiales > Comamonadaceae > Variovorax > Variovorax sp. 350MFTsu5.1. The sequence continues at coordinate 5,855,425 of NZ_CP157620.1, forward strand.
GGAGATCCTCGCGGCACTCTTCGCCGAGATCCTCCACCTCCCGCAGGTCGGCATCGACGACAACTTCTTCGACCTCGGCGGCCACTCCCTGCTGGCGACCAAGCTCATCAGCCGCACCCGCTCCGCACTGGGCGTGGAGCTGGCCATCCGCACGCTGTTCGAGGCCCCCACCGTCGCGCAGCTTGCCCAGCGCCTGGGCGAGGACTCCACCGCCGCACGCACGCCCCTGCGCGCCCTGCCCAGGCCCGCGCAGCTGCCGCTGTCCTTCGCGCAACAGCGCCTGTGGTTCCTGCACCGCCTGGACGGCCCCAGCGCCACCTACAACATCCCCCTCGCACTGCGCCTGGGCGGCCCCCTCGATGCCGAGGCCATGGCGCAAGCCCTGTGCGACATCGCCGCGCGCCACGAGAGCCTGCGCACCGTGTTCCCCGACACGGACGACGTGGCCCAGCAGGTGGTCCTTCCACCGGAGGCCGCACGGCCTGTCCTGCAAGTGCTCGATGCGTCCGAGGCCACGCTGGCCGAGCAGCTCTCGCAGGCCGCCGGCCACGGCTTCGAACTTGCCCACGAGCTGCCGCTGCGCGCGTGGCTGTTCCGCCTCAACCCCCAGCAGCATGTCCTGCTGCTGCTGTGCCACCACATCGCCAGCGACGGATGGTCGCTCGCACCGCTGGCGCGAGACCTGTCCACCGCCTATGCCGCGCGCTGCCAGGGCAAGGCCCCCGCCTGGACGGCGCTGCCGGTGCAGTACGCCGACTACGCCCTCTGGCAGCGCGAGCTGCTGGGTGACGAGGCCGATGCCGACAGCACCGCAGCGCGCCAGCTGACCTACTGGCAGCAGACCCTGGCCGGACTGCCCGAGCAGCTGGAGCTGCCCACCGACAGGCCCCGCCCCGCCGTCTCCAGCTACCGCGGCCAGAGCATGGCGTTCACGATCCCCGCCGAGGTGCACCAAGGCCTGCTCGCCCTCGCCAGGGAAGGACAGGCCAGCCTGTTCATGGTGCTGCAGGCGGCGCTGGCCACGCTGTTCACCCGCATGGGAGCAGGCACCGACATCGCCCTGGGCAGTCCCATCGCCGGTCGCACCGACGAGGCCCTGGACGATCTGGTGGGCTTCTTCGTCAACACGCTCGTGCTGCGCACCGACACCTCGGGCAATCCCAGCTTCCGCGAGTTGCTCGCGCGCGTGCGCAACACCGACTTGGCCGCCTATGCGCACCAGGACCTGCCCTTCGAGCGGCTGGTGGAGGTGCTCAATCCCACGCGCTCGATGATGCGCCATCCGCTGTTCCAGGTGGCCCTGGTGCTGCAGAACAACGCCCGCGCCAGCTTCGAGCTGCCGGGACTGGTGGCCACGGGCGAGCCGGTGCGCAACCACACGGCCAAGTTCGACCTGTCCTTCGCCCTGTGGGAGCAGCGCGACAGGACCGGGCAGGCGCAGGGCATCGCCGCCCGGGTGGAGTTCGCCACCGACCTGTTCGAGCTGGCCACGGTGGAGCAGCTCGTGGCCCGCCTGCAGCGCGTGCTCGAAGCCATCGCCGCCGACCCCGCGCAGCCCATCGGACGCATCGAGATCCTCGCGCCCGAGGAGCGACAGCAGATCCTCAGCGGCTGGAACGACACCGCCCACCCCGTGGCCGAGGCCACCCTGCCCGCCCTCTTCGAGCAGCAGGCCGCGCGCACCCCGGAGGCCATCGCCCTCGTCTTCGAGGACCAGCGCCTGAGCTACGCCGAACTCAACGCGCGCGCCAACCAGATCGCCCACCACCTCATCGCTCAGGGCGTGGGACCCGAGCGCTTCGTCGCGCTCGCACTGCCCCGTTCGATCGAGCTCGTCGTCGGCCTGCTGGCCATCCTCAAGACCGGCGCAGCCTACCTGCCCCTGGACGTGGACTACCCCAGGGACCGCCTGGCCTTCATGCTCCAGGACGCAGCCCCCGCCTGCATGCTCAGCGACTCGGCCACCGCGCGGCTCCTGCCCGAGGGCGTACCCACCGTGCTGATGGATGCCCCAGACGTGCGCGAAGCCATCTCCTCCCGCTCCCGCGCCAACCCCACCGACTCCGAACGCACGCGCCCCCTCACCCCCGCCAACCCCGCCTACGTCATCTACACCTCCGGGTCCACCGGCAAACCCAAGGGCGTGGTCATCGCTCACCACAATGTCTGCAACTTCATGCGGTCCATGCAGGCAGAGCTGCGCCTGCAATCCACCGACCGGATGCTGGCCACGACAACCATCGGGTTCGACATCGCCGCGCTCGAGGTCTTCGTCCCTTTGCTCAGCGGCAGCAGCGTCACCATCGCTCCCCGCTCCGTCTTGCTGGACCCGTCCGCCCTGGCACAACGCATCGCCGAATCCGGCATCACGGTCATGCAGGCCACGCCCACACTGTGGCAGAGCCTGCTCTCCGCGACGGACACGCTGCCTGCCATTCACGTCCTTGTCGGCGGTGAGGCTCTTGCGCAGGAGCTGGCCTCGTCCCTGCACAGTGCGGGACGCAAGCTCACCAACCTGTACGGCCCGACCGAAACGGCGATCTGGTCAACGGCGGCCGAACTGCGCGACGCGAGCACCACGCCGCCCATCGGCGGCCCGATCTGGAACACGCAGGTGTACGTGCTCGATGCAGCCCTGCAGCCCGTGCCCGCGGGCGTGCCCGGCGAGCTCTACATCGCAGGCGCAGGCCTGGCTCGCGGCTACCTCAACCGCCCCGGCCTGAGCGCCGAGCGCTTCGTGGCCAACCCCCACGGCCCCGCGGGCAGCCGCATGTACCGCACCGGCGACCTCGCACGATGGCGCTCCGACGGCGTGCTCGACTTCCTCGGACGCGCCGACCAGCAGCTCAAGATCCGCGGCTTCCGCATCGAGCCCGGCGAGATCGAGGCCGCGCTCACCCGACTGCCCCACATCGCACAGGCCGCCGTCATCGCCCGCGAGGACTCTCCCGGCCACAAGCAGCTCGTGGGCTATGTGGTGGCCGAGTCCGCGGACTCGACCGTCGACACTGCCGCCCTGCGCCGCAGCCTGTCGGAGTCCCTGCCGGACTACATGGTCCCCGCGGCCATCGTGGTCCTGCCCGCTCTGCCGCTCACCCCCAATGGCAAGCTCGACCGCAAGGCCCTGCCGGCACCGGACTTCACCCCCCACAGCATCCGCGCCCCGCGCACCCCCCAGGAGGAGATCCTCGCGGCACTCTTCGCCGAGATCCTCCACCTCCCGCAGGTCGGCATCGACGACAACTTCTTCGACCTCGGCGGCCACTCCCTGCTGGCGACCAAGCTCATCAGCCGCACCCGCTCCGCACTGGGCGTGGAGCTGGCCATCCGCACGCTGTTCGAGGCCCCCACCGTCGAACAGCTGGCCCACAGGCTCAGCGAGGCGCCCGCCGCACGCAAGTCGTTGCGACCGATGCGCCGCGAGCAGCATCCCGATGCCAAGCAAGGAGCCTTCACGGCCTGAGCATCGCCAAGCCGACAGACCGAGGACGCCGCTGCGTCGCCAACTCAACGCGCTGCCGTCGAACGACGGCGCAACCCAACACCCTGGCTCAACCCAATGATGATTCCTCTCTCCTTCGCTCAGCAACGACTGTGGTTCCTGCACCGCCTCGACGGCGCGAATGCCACGTACAACCTTCCGTTGGCCCTGCGACTGAAAGGCGAACTCGACGATGCAGCACTGCGGCTCGCCCTCGAGGACCTGGTCGCGCGCCACGAGAGCCTGCGGACCATCTTCCCCGACACCGACGATGAGCCACAGCAGGTCATTCTCCCCGTGGAGAACGCGCATTTCGTTCTGGAACAAGCCCAGGTCTCGGAAACCACGCTCGCCGCGCGGCTCGCCGAGGCAGCCGACCATGCCTTCGAGCTGACGCACGAGATTCCGTTTCGTGCCTCGCTGCTGCGCATTGCCCCCCGCGAGCATGTGTTGTTGCTGCTGTGCCACCACATCGCCAGCGACGGCTGGTCGCTCGCGCCGCTGGTGCGCGATCTGTCTGCCGCCTATTCCGCGCGCTGCCAGGGCAGGCCCCCGGCATGGAAGCCGCTGCCGGTGCAGTACGCCGACTACACCCTCTGGCAGCGCGAGTTGCTGGGCGACGAGGCTGACCCTCAAAGTACCGGCGCGCGCCAGTTGGCCTACTGGAAGAAAACCCTCGCCGACCTGCCCGAGCAACTCGACCTGCCTACCGACCGTCCCCGTCCCGCGGTCTCCAGTCACCGTGGCGAGAGCATTCCCTTCCGGCTCGATGCGCAACTGCATCAGGGCTTGACGGCGCTCGCACGCCAGGGTCAGGCCAGCCTGTTCATGGTGCTTCAAGCGGCATTGGCCACCCTGTTGACCCGCATGGGTGCAGGCACGGACATTCCGCTGGGCTGCCCGATCGCGGGACGCACAGACGAAGCGCTCAACGATCTTGTCGGCTTCTTTCTCAACACCCTCGTGCTACGCACCGATACCTCGGGCAATCCGAGATTCCGCGAGCTGCTCCAGCGCGTGCGGGAGATCAACCTCAGCGCCTACGAGCACCAGGACCTGCCGTTCGAACGCCTGGTGGAGGTGCTCAACCCCGTGCGCTCCATGTCACGCCATCCGTTGTTCCAGGTCACGCTGATCTTCCAGAACAACGCACGGGCCAGCGTCGAGCTTCCGGGGATCGAAACGACCTTCGAGCCCATCGCCATCCGCTCGGCCAAGCTCGACCTGTCCTTCACCCTGTGGGAAGAACGGGATCGACAAGGGGCCTTGGACGGGATCTCGGGCCGCGTGGAGTTTTCAGCGGACCTGTTCGACCGCGCCACGGTGACCTGGATGATCGAGCATCTGAAGTCCGTGCTGCGCGCAGTCGCCGCCCATCCGGACACCCGCCTGTTCCAGATTCCGCTGCCGTCCCCGGCGTCCTCCGACTCGTCCGCGCCGCGTGGCCCCAGGCCGACGCAGCCCTACACGCCGTTCACGCGAGACGACATCGAGCAGTCGCTGACCGCGCGCTTCGAGGCGCAGGTGAGGCGTGACCCCGCTGCCATCGCCATCACGCACGAGGACTCCGTCTGGAGCTACGCCGAACTGGACCGCAAGGCCAACGGGATTGCCCTTGCGTTGCGCCAAAGCCTGGGCGACGGCCCCGGCCGCGTGATGCTGCTGTTCGGGCATGGCGCGGAAATGATTGCCGCCATGCTCGGGGTCCTGAAGGCCGGCAAGACCTATGTGCCGCTGGATCCTCTGCATCCAGTGGAACGGCTTCGCTTCATGTTGGCGGATTCGGAAGGCGAGGCGCTGGTCTGCGAATCCGGTCTGGCAACGCTCGCAAGCAGCATCGGGGCCGAACGGCAAGTGCCCGTTCTCGATCCCTCGACCATCGCCCCGGCCGAGCGCTGCGAGGTGCATCGCGATCCCCGCACGCCCACCTACATCCTCTACACCTCGGGCACGACCGGGCAGCCCAAGGGGGTGGTGCAGATCGATCGCAACGTTCTGCACTTCATGGCCGTCTACACGAATGCGCTTCACCTGAGCGCGGCCGACAAATTGACGTTGTTCAGCTCCTATGGCTTCGATGCGTCGGTGATGGACATCTACGGGGCACTGCTGAACGGCGCCTCGCTGCACATCCTCGATCTGCGGGAAACAGGCTTCACCAGGATCCGCGAGTGGATCCAACGGCATCAGATCACGGTCTGGCATTCGACGCCGACCGTGTTCCGCTTTGGGACCATGGGGCTGCAGGGACAGAAGGTCTCCGCGACGAGGCTGGTGGTCCTGGGCGGCGAGGAGGCCACACCGACCGACCTCGATCTGCTGCGGAAGAATTTCGGGCCGCACTGCCTGCTTGTCAATGGCCTGGGGCCGACCGAATCGACGGTGACGGTGCAGTTTTTCGCCGACGCGCAGACCGACTCGAACGGCATGCGCCTGCCGATCGGGCATCCCGTCGAATCGACCCAGATCGCGCTGCTCGATCCGGATGGACAGCCGACCGATGTGTTCGGCGAGCTGGCCATCTGCAGCGATTTCATCGCACTCGGTTATCTCAACCGCCCCGGCCTGAGCGCCGAGCGCTTCGTGGCCAACCCCCACGGCCCCGCGGGCAGCCGCATGTACCGCACCGGCGACCTCGCACGATGGCGCTCCGACGGCGTGCTCGACTTCCTCGGACGCGCCGACCAGCAGCTCAAGATCCGCGGCTTCCGCATCGAGCCCGGCGAGATCGAGGCCGCGCTCACCCGACTGCCCCACATCGCACAGGCCGCCGTCATCGCCCGCGAGGACTCCCCCGGCCACAAGCAGCTCGTGGGCTATGTGGTGGCCGAGTCCGCAGGCTCGACCGTCGACACTGCCGCCCTGCGCCGCAGCCTGTCGGAGTCCCTGCCGGACTACATGGTCCCCGCGGCCATCGTGGTCCTGCCCGCTCTGCCGCTCACCCCCAACGGCAAGCTCGACCGCAAGGCCCTGCCAGCACCGGACTTCACCCCCCACAGCATCCGCGCCCCGCGCACCCCCCAGGAGGAGATCCTCGCGGCACTCTTCGCCGAGATCCTCCACCTCCCGCAGGTCGGCATCGACGACAACTTCTTCGACCTCGGCGGCCACTCCCTGCTGGCGACCAAGCTCATCAGCCGCACCCGCTCCGCACTGGGCGTGGAGCTGGCCATCCGCACGCTGTTCGAGGCCCCCACCGTCGCGCAGCTTGCCCAGCGCCTGGGCGAGGACTCCACCGCCGCACGCACGCCCCTGCGCGCCCTGCCCAGGCCCGCGCAGCTGCCGCTGTCCTTCGCGCAACAGCGCCTGTGGTTCCTGCACCGCCTGGACGGCCCCAGCGCCACCTACAACATCCCCCTCGCACTGCGCCTGGGCGGCCCCCTCGATGCCGAGGCCATGGCGCAAGCCCTGTGCGACATCGCCGCGCGCCACGAGAGCCTGCGCACCGTGTTCCCCGACACGGACGACGTGGCCCAGCAGGTGGTCCTTCCACCGGAGGCCGCACGGCCTGTCCTGCAAGTGCTCGATGCGTCCGAGGCCACGCTGGCCGAGCAGCTCTCGCAGGCCGCCGGCCACGGCTTCGAACTTGCCCACGAGCTGCCGCTGCGCGCGTGGCTGTTCCGCCTCAACCCCCAGCAGCATGTCCTGCTGCTGCTGTGCCACCACATCGCCAGCGACGGATGGTCGCTCGCACCGCTGGCGCGAGACCTGTCCACCGCCTATGCCGCGCGCTGCCAGGGCAAGGCCCCCGCCTGGACGGCGCTGCCGGTGCAGTACGCCGACTACGCCCTCTGGCAGCGCGAGCTGCTGGGTGACGAGGCCGATGCCGACAGCACCGCAGCGCGCCAGCTGACCTACTGGCAGCAGACCCTGGCCGGACTGCCCGAGCAGCTGGAGCTGCCCACCGACAGGCCCCGCCCCGCCGTCTCCAGCTACCGCGGCCAGAGCATGGCGTTCACGATCCCCGCCGAGGTGCACCAAGGCCTGCTCGCCCTCGCCAGGGAAGGACAGGCCAGCCTGTTCATGGTGCTGCAGGCGGCGCTGGCCACGCTGTTCACCCGCATGGGAGCAGGCACCGACATCGCCCTGGGCAGTCCCATCGCCGGTCGCACCGACGAGGCCCTGGACGATCTGGTGGGCTTCTTCGTCAACACGCTCGTGCTGCGCACCGACACCTCGGGCAATCCCAGCTTCCGCGAGTTGCTCGCGCGCGTGCGCAACACCGACTTGGCCGCCTATGCGCACCAGGACCTGCCCTTCGAGCGGCTGGTGGAGGTGCTCAATCCCACGCGCTCGATGATGCGCCATCCGCTGTTCCAGGTGGCCCTGGTGCTGCAGAACAACGCCCGCGCCAGCTTCGAGCTGCCGGGACTGGTGGCCACGGGCGAGCCGGTGCGCAACCACACGGCCAAGTTCGACCTGTCCTTCGCCCTGTGGGAGCAGCGCGACAGGACCGGGCAGGCGCAGGGCATCGCCGCCCGGGTGGAGTTCGCCACCGACCTGTTCGAGCTGGCCACGGTGGAGCAGCTCGTGGCCCGCCTGCAGCGCGTGCTCGAAGCCATCGCCGCCGACCCCGCGCAGCCCATCGGACGCATCGAGATCCTCGCGCCCGAGGAGCGACAGCAGATCCTCAGCGGCTGGAACGACACCGCCCACCCCGTGGCCGAGGCCACCCTGCCCGCCCTCTTCGAGCAGCAGGCCGCGCGCACCCCGGAGGCCATCGCCCTCGTCTTCGAGGACCAGCGCCTGAGCTACGCCGAACTCAACGCGCGCGCCAACCAGATCGCCCACCACCTCATCGCTCAGGGCGTGGGACCCGAGCGCTTCGTCGCGCTCGCACTGCCCCGTTCGATCGAGCTCGTCGTCGGCCTGCTGGCCATCCTCAAGACCGGCGCAGCCTACCTGCCCCTGGACGTGGACTACCCCAGGGACCGCCTGGCCTTCATGCTCCAGGACGCAGCCCCCGCCTGCATGCTCAGCGACTCGGCGACCGCGCGGCTCCTGCCCGAGGGCGTATCCACCGTGCTGATGGATGCCCCAGACGTGCGCGAAGCCATCTCCTCCCGCTCCCGCGCCAACCCCACCGACTCCGAGCGCACGCGCCCCCTCACCCCCGCCAACCCCGCCTACGTCATCTACACCTCCGGGTCCACCGGCAAACCCAAGGGCGTCATCGTCTCTCATGCGGGCGTTCCGAGTCTCAGCGCCAGCCAGATCGAGCACTTGATCATCGGGTCCGGTTCGCGCATCCTGCAGTTTGCATCACTGAGCTTTGATGCTGCCTTCTGGGAAGTGGCTCAAGCGCTTCTCTCCGGTGCAACGCTCGTCCTGGCTCAAGCTAATGACCTGCTGCCCGGGGAGGCTCTTGCGTCCACCGTGACCAGGCATCGCATCACCCATCTGACCCTTCCGCCGATCGCATTAGCCGTGCAGGAGTCCACACCCCTGCCAAGAGGTGTCGATCTGGTCGTGGCCGGGGAAGCCTCTACAGCTCAGTTGGTGGAATGCTGGTCTGAACAACGGCGACTGATCAACGCTTATGGCCCCACCGAATCGACGGTGTGTGCAACCATGAGTGCCACGCTGTCCGGCCAAGCATCTCCACCGATCGGCCGCCCGATCTGGAACACGCAGGTGTACGTGCTCGATGCGGCCCTGCAGCCCGTGCCCGCGGGCGTACCCGGCGAGCTCTACATCGCAGGCGCAGGCCTGGCTCGCGGCTACCTCAACCGCCCCGGCCTGAGCGCCGAGCGCTTCGTGGCCAACCCCCACGGCCCCGCGGGCAGCCGCATGTACCGCACCGGCGACCTCGCACGATGGCGCTCCGACGGCGTGCTCGACTTCCTCGGACGCGCCGACCAGCAGCTCAAGATCCGCGGCTTCCGCATCGAGCCCGGCGAGATCGAGGCCGCGCTCACCCGACTGCCCCACATCGCACAGGCCGCCGTCATCGCCCGCGAGGACTCCCCCGGCCACAAGCAGCTCGTGGGCTATGTGGTGGCCGAGTCCGCAGGCTCGACCGTCGACACTGCCGCCCTGCGCCGCAGCCTGTCGGAGTCCCTGCCGGACTACATGGTCCCCGCGGCCATCGTGGTCCTGCCCGCTCTGCCGCTCACCCCCAACGGCAAGCTCGACCGCAAGGCCCTGCCAGCACCGGACTTCACCCCCCACAGCATCCGCGCCCCGCGCACCCCCCAGGAGGAGATCCTCGCGGCACTCTTCGCCGAGATCCTCCACCTCCCGCAGGTCGGCATCGACGACAACTTCTTCGACCTCGGCGGCCACTCCCTGCTGGCGACCAAGCTCATCAGCCGCACCCGCTCCGCACTGGGCGTGGAGCTGGCCATCCGCACGCTGTTCGAGGCCCCCACCGTCGCGCAGCTTGCCCAGCGCCTGGGCGAGGACTCCACCGCCGCACGCACGCCCCTGCGCGCCCTGCCCAGGCCCGCGCAGCTGCCGCTGTCCTTCGCGCAACAGCGCCTGTGGTTCCTGCACCGCCTGGACGGCCCCAGCGCCACCTACAACATCCCCCTCGCACTGCGCCTGGGCGGCCCCCTCGATGCCGAGGCCATGGCGCAAGCCCTGTGCGACATCGCCGCGCGCCACGAGAGCCTGCGCACCGTGTTCCCCGACACGGACGACGTGGCCCAGCAGGTGGTCCTTCCACCGGAGGCCGCACGGCCTGTCCTGCAAGTGCTCGATGCGTCCGAGGCCACGCTGGCCGAGCAGCTCTCGCAGGCCGCCGGCCACGGCTTCGAACTTGCCCACGAGCTGCCGCTGCGCGCGTGGCTGTTCCGCCTCAACCCCCAGCAGCATGTCCTGCTGCTGCTGTGCCACCACATCGCCAGCGACGGATGGTCGCTCGCACCGCTGGCGCGAGACCTGTCCACCGCCTATGCCGCGCGCTGCCAGGGCAAGGCCCCCGCCTGGACGGCGCTGCCGGTGCAGTACGCCGACTACGCCCTCTGGCAGCGCGAGCTGCTGGGTGACGAGGCCGATGCCGACAGCACCGCAGCGCGCCAGCTGACCTACTGGCAGCAGACCCTGGCCGGACTGCCCGAGCAGCTGGAGCTGCCCACCGACAGGCCCCGCCCCGCCGTCTCCAGCTACCGCGGCCAGAGCATGGCGTTCACGATCCCCGCCGAGGTGCACCAAGGCCTGCTCGCCCTCGCCAGGGAAGGACAGGCCAGCCTGTTCATGGTGCTGCAGGCGGCGCTGGCCACGCTGTTCACCCGCATGGGAGCAGGCACCGACATCGCCCTGGGCAGTCCCATCGCCGGTCGCACCGACGAGGCCCTGGACGATCTGGTGGGCTTCTTCGTCAACACGCTCGTGCTGCGCACCGACACCTCGGGCAATCCCAGCTTCCGCGAGTTGCTCGCGCGCGTGCGCAACACCGACTTGGCCGCCTATGCGCACCAGGACCTGCCCTTCGAGCGGCTGGTGGAGGTGCTCAATCCCACGCGCTCGATGATGCGCCATCCGCTGTTCCAGGTGGCCCTGGTGCTGCAGAACAACGCCCGCGCCAGCTTCGAGCTGCCGGGACTGGTGGCCACGGGCGAGCCGGTGCGCAACCACACGGCCAAGTTCGACCTGTCCTTCGCCCTGTGGGAGCAGCGCGACAGGACCGGGCAGGCGCAGGGCATCGCCGCCCGGGTGGAGTTCGCCACCGACCTGTTCGAGCTGGCCACGGTGGAGCAGCTCGTGGCCCGCCTGCAGCGCGTGCTCGAAGCCATCGCCGCCGACCCCGCGCAGCCCATCGGACGCATCGAGATCCTCGCGCCCGAGGAGCGACAGCAGATCCTCAGCGGCTGGAACGACACCGCCCACCCCGTGGCCGAGGCCACCCTGCCCGCCCTCTTCGAGCAGCAGGCCGCGCGCACCCCGGAGGCCATCGCCCTCGTCTTCGAGGACCAGCGCCTGAGCTACGCCGAACTCAACGCGCGCGCCAACCAGATCGCCCACCACCTCATCGCTCAGGGCGTGGGACCCGAGCGCTTCGTCGCGCTCGCACTGCCCCGTTCGATCGAGCTCGTCGTCGGCCTGCTGGCCATCCTCAAGACCGGCGCAGCCTACCTGCCCCTGGACGTGGACTACCCCAGGGACCGCCTGGCCTTCATGCTCCAGGACGCAGCCCCCGCCTGCATGCTCAGCGACTCGGCCACCGCGCGGCTCCTGCCCGAGGGCGTATCCACCGTGCTGATGGATGCCCCAGACGTGCGCGAAGCCATCTCCTCCCGCTCCCGCGCCAACCCCACCGACTCCGAGCGCACGCGCCCCCTCACCCCCGCCAACCCCGCCTACGTCATCTACACCTCCGGGTCCACCGGCAAACCCAAGGGCGTGGTCGGTCCTCATGCTGGCGCCATCAACCGGCTGAAATGGATCCACACGGCGTATGCCTATGACGAAAGGAAACCGTCTATCGCCAAAAGCTCCATCGCATTCATCGATGGAACGACTGAGCTTCTTGGCCCCCTGCTGTTCGGCGCGCCTGTTGTGATGGCCAGCGCCCACACAACCAAGACACTTGACGATCTGGTCACGCTGGTCGCGCACCACCGGATCGAACGCATCACGCTCGTTCCAAGTCTGCTCGCTGCCTTGATCGAACAAGGCGATGCCTCGTGTCTGACGGACTGCCGACTCTGGATTGTGAGCGGCGAGGCACTGACCACGGAACTGGCCACTCGCTTCACGACGTTCCTGCCGCACGCGCAGCTCTTGAACTTCTACGGTTCCTCGGAGGCAACGGGAGACAGTGTCTTCGCACCTGTCGGCAAAGACGAAGCACCGATCGGCCGTCCGATCTGGAACACGCAGGTGTACGTGCTCGATGCGGCCCTGCAGCCCGTGCCCGCGGGCGTACCCGGCGAGCTCTACATCGCAGGCGCAGGCCTGGCTCGCGGCTACCTCAACCGCCCCGGCCTGAGCGCCGAGCGCTTCGTGGCCAACCCCCACGGCCCCGCGGGCAGCCGCATGTACCGCACCGGCGACCTCGCACGATGGCGCTCCGACGGCGTGCTCGACTTCCTCGGACGCGCCGACCAGCAGGTCAAGATCCGCGGCTTCCGCATCGAGCCCGGCGAGATCGAGGCCGCGCTCACCCGACTGCCCCACATCGCACAGGCCGCCGTCATCGCCCGCGAGGACTCTCCCGGCCACAAGCAGCTCGTGGGCTATGTGGTGGCCGAGTCCGCGGACTCGACCGTCGACACTGCCGCCCTGCGCCGCAGCCTGTCGGAGTCCCTGCCGGACTACATGGTCCCCGCGGCCATCGTGGTCCTGCCCGCTCTGCCGCTCACCCCCAACGGCAAGCTCGACCGCAAGGCCCTGCCGGCACCGGACTTCACCCCCCACAGCATCCGCGCCCCGCGCACCCCCCAGGAGGAGATCCTCGCGGCACTCTTCGCCGAGATCCTCCACCTCCCGCAGGTCGGCATCGACGACAACTTCTTCGACCTCGGCGGCCACTCCCTGCTGGCGACCAAGCTCATCAGCCGCACCCGCTCCGCACTGGGCGTGGAGCTGGCCATCCGCACGCTGTTCGAGGCCCCCACCGTCGCGCAGCTTGCCCAGCGCCTGGGCGAGGACTCCACCGCCGCACGCACGCCCCTGCGCGCCCTGCCCAGGCCCGCGCAGCTGCCGCTGTCCTTCGCGCAACAGCGCCTGTGGTTCCTGCACCGCCTGGACGGCCCCAGCGCCACCTACAACATCCCCCTCGCACTGCGCCTGGGCGGCCCCCTCGATGCCGAGGCCATGGCGCAAGCCCTGTGCGACATCGCCGCGCGCCACGAGAGCCTGCGCACCGTGTTCCCCGACACGGACGACGTGGCCCAGCAGGTGGTCCTTCCACCGGAGGCCGCACGGCCTGTCCTGCAAGTGCTCGATGCGTCCGAGGCCACGCTGGCCGAGCAGCTCTCGCAGGCCGCCGGCCACGGCTTCGAACTTGCCCACGAGCTGCCGCTGCGCGCGTGGCTGTTCCGCCTCAACCCCCAGCAGCATGTCCTGCTGCTGCTGTGCCACCACATCGCCAGCGACGGATGGTCGCTCGCACCGCTGGCGCGAGACCTGTCCACCGCCTATGCCGCGCGCTGCCAGGGCAAGGCCCCCGCCTGGACGGCGCTGCCGGTGCAGTACGCCGACTACGCCCTCTGGCAGCGCGAGCTGCTGGGTGACGAGGCCGATGCCGACAGCACCGCAGCGCGCCAGCTGACCTACTGGCAGCAGACCCTGGCCGGACTGCCCGAGCAGCTGGAGCTGCCCACCGACAGGCCCCGCCCCGCCGTCTCCAGCTACCGCGGCCAGAGCATGGCGTTCACGATCCCCGCCGAGGTGCACCAAGGCCTGCTCGCCCTCGCCAGGGAAGGACAGGCCAGCCTGTTCATGGTGCTGCAGGCGGCGCTGGCCACGCTGTTCACCCGCATGGGAGCAGGCACCGACATCGCCCTGGGCAGTCCCATCGCCGGTCGCACCGACGAGGCCCTGGACGATCTGGTGGGCTTCTTCGTCAACACGCTCGTGCTGCGCACCGACACCTCGGGCAATCCCAGCTTCCGCGAGTTGCTCGCGCGCGTGCGCAACACCGACTTGGCCGCCTATGCGCACCAGGACCTGCCCTTCGAGCGGCTGGTGGAGGTGCTCAATCCCACGCGCTCGATGATGCGCCATCCGCTGTTCCAGGTGGCCCTGGTGCTGCAGAACAACGCCCGCGCCAGCTTCGAGCTGCCGGGACTGGTGGCCACGGGCGAGCCGGTGCGCAACCACACGGCCAAGTTCGACCTGTCCTTCGCCCTGTGGGAGCAGCGCGACAGGACCGGGCAGGCGCAGGGCATCGCCGCCCGGGTGGAGTTCGCCACCGACCTGTTCGAGCTGGCCACGGTGGAGCAGCTCGTGGCCCGCCTGCAGCGCGTGCTCGAAGCCATCGCCGCCGACCCCGCGCAGCCCATCGGACGCATCGAGATCCTCGCGCCCGAGGAGCGACAGCAGATCCTCAGCGGCTGGAACGACACCACCCACCCCGTGGCCGAGGCCACCCTGCCCGCCCTCTTCGAGCAGCAGGCCGCGCGCACCCCGGAGGCCATCGCCCTCGTCTTCGAGGACCAGCGCCTGAGCTACGCCGAACTCAACGCGCGCGCCAACCAGATCGCCCACCACCTCATCGCTCAGGGCGTGGGACCCGAGCGCTTCGTCGCGCTCGCACTGCCCCGTTCGATCGAGCTCGTCGTCGGCCTGCTGGCCATCCTCAAGACCGGCGCAGCCTACCTGCCCCTGGACGTGGACTACCCCAGGGACCGCCTGGCCTTCATGCTCCAGGACGCAGCCCCCGCCTGCATGCTCAGCGACTCGGCCACCGCGCGGCTCCTGCCCGAGGGCGTACCCACCGTGCTGATGGATGCCCCAGACGTGCGCGAAGCCATCTCCTCCCGCTCCCGCGCCAACCCCACCGACTCCGAACGCACGCGCCCCCTCACCCCCGCCAACCCCGCCTACGTCATCTACACCTCCGGGTCCACTGGCAGGCCCAAGGGGGTGATGGTTTCGCATGCGGGCCTGAACAGCCTTGGCACTTCCATGACGCAGCGTTTTGTCATCGGCCGAAGCGCACGCGTGCTGCAGTTTTCCTCGAGTGGTTTCGACGCTTCGGTGATGGATCTGCTGATGGCTTTTCACGCTGGTGCAACTCTGGTCCTGCCGGAGCCACAACAGCTGCTGGGGATGGAACTGGCCCAACTGCTTAATCAGCAGGCTATAAGCCATGCACTGATTCCTCCAGCCGCGCTGGCGACGCTGCCGGATGGCGAATATCCGCACTTGCAGACCGTGGTTGTAGGCGGCGATGCCTGTTCGGACGAGTTGGCCGCACGCTGGTCGAGGGGACGCCGCATGATCAATGCTTACGGTCCGACCGAAATCACGATCTGTGCCAGCATGAGCGCTCCGATGAATGGGCAAGAGCGCCCCTCCATCGGCCGCCCGATCTGGAACACGCAGGTGTACGTGCTCGATGCGGCCCTGCAGCCCGTGCCCGCGGGCGTACCCGGCGAGCTCTACATCGCAGGCGCAGGCCTGGCTCGCGGCTACCTCAACCGCCCCGGCCTGAGCGCCGAGCGCTTCGTGGCCAACCCCCACGGCCCCGCGGGCAGCCGCATGTACCGCACCGGCGACCTCGCACGATGGCGCTCCGACGGCGTGCTCGACTTCCTCGGACGCGCCGACCAGCAGCTCAAGATCCGCGGCTTCCGCATCGAGCCCGGCGAGATCGAGGCCGCGCTCACCCGACTGCCCCACATCGCACAGGCCGCCGTCATCGCCCGCGAGGACTCCCCCGGCCACAAGCAGCTCGTGGGCTATGTGGTGGCCGAGTCCGCAGGCTCGACCGTCGACACTGCCGCCCTGCGCCGCAGCCTGTCGGAGTCCCTGCCGGACTACATGGTCCCCGCGGCCATCGTGGTCCTGCCCGCTCTGCCGCTCACCCCCAACGGCAAGCTCGACCGCAAGGCCCTGCCAGCACCGGACTTCACCCCCCACAGCATCCGCGCCCCGCGCACCCCCCAGGAGGAGATCCTCGCGGCACTCTTCGCCGAGATCCTCCACCTCCCGCAGGTCGGCATCGACGACAACTTCTTCGACCTCGGCGGCGACAGCATCAGCTCCATCCAGCTCGTCAGCCGCGCGCGCAAGGCCGGACTGCTCATCACGCCGCGCAGCATCTTCCAGCAGCCGAACATTGAAGCGCTGGCCGCGCAGTCCAGTTTCGAAGCATCGGCAGGTCGGCTAAATGCGGTAGGGAATCCAGCAGTTGGCGACTTGCCTCCTACACCGGTCATCCATTGGCTGCGCGAGCGTGGCGGCCCTTTGACGCGATTCAACCAGTCGATGCTGCTGCAGGTCCCTGCGGACATGCAGCAGGACCATCTCGTGATGGCGTTGCAGGCTGTGCTCGACCAGCACGACGCACTGCGCATGCGCCTCGTGCCCGGCTGGCATCTGGAGATTCCCCCAGCGCCATCCTTCGAGGCCAGGGAGTACCTGCGCCGCATCGACACGATCGGCCTGCACGAGGACGGCCTTCGCATGCTCATCGCCGAGGCTTCGCGCGCAGCCGCCTCCCGCCTGGACCCCGAGGCCGGGCGCATGCTGCAGGCCACCTGGTTCGACGCCGGCAGCGCACAGCCCGGGCGCCTGCTGCTGACGATCCACCACCTCGCAGTGGACGGCGTCTCCTGGCGCATCCTCGTGCCCGACCTCGAACTGGCCTGGCTGGCCGCCCAGCGCGGCGAGCGCGCCGGGCTCGGGCCGCGCAGCAGCTCCCTGCGCCACTGGGCGCTGCGCCTGAACGCCGAGGCACTCTCCCCACGCCGGCTCGCCGAGCTGCCGCTGTGGCGCGCCATCGTGGACGCCGCGGACCCGCTGCTGTCGCACCGCGCGCTCGATGCCACCCGCGACACGGTCGCCACCGCCCGGCGCCTGACGCTGAGCCTGCCCACCACGCTCACCTCCGCACTGCTCACGCAGGTGCCCGCGCTCTTCCACGGCCGCATCAACGACGTGCTGCTCACGGCCTTCGCCCTGGCCGTGGCCCAGTGGCGGCGCAAGCGCGGCGGTGAGCACGCACCCGGTGTGGTCTTCGACCTCGAAGGCCACGGCCGCGAGGAGATCTTCGAGGACATCGATCTCTCGCGCACCGTGGGCTGGTTCACCAGCATCTTCCCCGTGCACCTGGACCTGCAGGGCATCGACCTCGATGATGCCCTGCGCGGCGGCGCCCACATGGGCCGTGCGCTCAAGCAGAGCAAGGAGCGGCTGCGCGCCCTGCCCGACAACGGCCTGGGCTTCGGGCTGCTGCGCTACCTCAACCCCGAGACGTCCAAGGTACTCGCGGGGGCCGCACCGCAGATCGGCTTCAACTACCTGGGGCGCTTCGCCGCCCCGCAGGCCCAGGACTGGGCCGCCGCACCGGAGGCCAGCGCCTTGGGTGGCGGCGGGGATGCGGAGGCGCCGCTGGCGCACGCGATCTCGCTGGACGCGCTCACGCGCGACAAGGCCGAGGGTCCCGAACTCCAGGCCTCCTGGGCCTGGGCCGGCGAGCTCTTCAGCGAAGCCGACATCCGCGATCTTGCCCAGGGCTGGTTCGACGCCCTCGCTGCGCTGGTCGCGCACGCCCAGCGCAGCGACGCCGGCGGCTTCACGCCCTCGGATTTCCCTCTCCTGAGCCTGAGCCAGCCGGAGCTCGAGCGCATCGAGCAGCAGCACCCCGCACTCGAAGACATCCTGCCGCTGTCGGCCCTGCAGCAGGGCCTGCTGTTCCACGCCATGTACGACGAGCACGAGGCCGACGCCTACGTCGTGCAGATGGCCTTCGAACTCACCGGCCCCCTGGACGCTGGCGCCCTGCACACCGCCGCCAGCGCGCTGCTGCAGCGCCACGCGCACCTGCGCGCCGCGTTCCTGCACCAGGACCTCTCCGAGCCCGTGCAGATCATCCCGCGCCAGATCACCCTGCCCTGGCAGGAGATTGATCTGAGCGACCTCGCGTCGGACCAGCAAGATGCCGAGCTCGCTCGTTGGCTCAAGGCGGATGCCTCTCGTCCCTTCGAACCGACACAGGCACCGCTGCTGCGCTTCGCGCTCATCCGCCTGTCCGCCCAGCGCGCTCGCTTCGTCTTCACCAGCCACCACATCCTGCTGGACGGCTGGTCCATGCCGATCCTGCTCAAGGAGCTGTTCGCGCTGTACGCCAGCCGCGGCAACCCCGCCAGCCTGCCTGCGGCCACGCCCTACCGCAACTACCTGGCCTGGTTCAAGCAGCAGGACCGCGCCGCCGCCGAGCAAGCCTGGCGCGACGCCCTCGCAGGCCTGCAGGAGCCCACCCGGCTGGTCACCACCCAGGCCTCCACCTCGGGGCGCCAGTCCTCCTTCGCCTTCAGCCTGCCGCAGGCTCTGACCGACGCCCTCACCCGCCAGGCTCGCCAGCACAGCCTCACCCTCAACACCCTCATGCAGGGCGCATGGGGCGCGCTGCTCGCGCGCCTGACCGGGCGCCAGGACGTGGTCTTCGGCATCACGGTCTCCGGACGCCCGCCCGAGCTCGCCGGCGTGGAGGCCATGGTGGGCCTGTTCATCAACACCCTGCCGCTGCGCCTGCAGTTCGAGTCCGACGAGCCTGCCGTGCAGGTCCTCGCACGGCTGCAGGACCAGCAGTCCTCGCTCATCGCGCACCAGCACCTGGGCCTGTCGGACATCCAGCGCATCAGCGGCTTCAGCACGCTGTTCGATACGCTGTTCGTCTTCGAGAACTACCCCGTGGACCCCAGGGGGCGCCAGCCTTCCTACAACGGCCTGGAGATCGCGCGTGCCGGGGGCAGCGGGGGCGACACCACCCACTACCCGCTGAGCATCGCGGTCGTCCCCGGTGCGCAGCTGCAACTGCGCGTGGGCTACCGCCCCGACCTGTTCGCGCGCGACGCGGTCGACCAGCTGGTGGGGCGCCTGCAGCGCGTGCTCGAAGCCATCGCCGCCGACCCCGCGCAGCCCATCGGACGCATCGAGATCCTCGCGCCCGAGGAGCGACAGCAGATCCTCAGCGGCTGGAACGACACCGCCCACCCCGTGGCCGAGGCCACCCTGCCCGCCCTCTTCGAGCAGCAGGCCGCGCGCACCCCGGAGGCCATCGCCCTCGTCTTCGAGGACCAGCGCCTGAGCTACGCCGAACTCAACGCGCGCGCCAACCAGATCGCCCACCACCTCATCGCTCAGGGCGTGGGACCCGAGCGCTTCGTCGCGCTCGCACTGCCCCGTTCGATCGAGCTCGTCGTCGGCCTGCTGGCCATCCTCAAGACCGGCGCAGCCTACCTGCCCCTGGACGTGGACTACCCCAGGGACCGCCTGGCCTTCATGCTCCAGGACGCAGCCCCCGCCTGCATGCTCAGCGACTCGGCCACCGCGCGGCTCCTGCCCGAGGGCGTACCCACCGTGCTGATGGATGCCCCAGACGTGCGCGAAGCCATCTCCTCCCGCTCCCGCGCCAACCCCACCGACTCCGAGCGCACGCGCCCCCTCACCCCCGCCAACCCCGCCTACGTCATCTACACCTCCGGGTCCACCGGCAGGCCCAAGGGCGTGGTCATCCCCCAGCAGAACGTCGTGCGGCTGCTGGGTGCCACCGAGCACTGGTATCGCTTCGGACCGGACGACGTCTGGACCATGTTCCACTCCCATGCCTTCGACTTCTCGGTCTGGGAGCTGTGGGGGCCCCTGCTTCGCGGTGGCCGCCTGGTCGTCATCCCCAACCTGCTGAGCCGCTCGCCCTCGGAGTTCCTGGCCCTGCTCGTGCGCGAGAAGGTCACGGTCCTGAACCAGACGCCCTCGGCCTTCTACCAGCTCATGCAGGCCGACCAGGAGCAGCCGCAACTGCGCGCGGGCCTGGCGCTGCGCTGCGTGATCTTCGGTGGCGAGGCCCTGGAGCTGCGCCGCCTGCAGGATTGGTACGACCGCCATGCGGACAACGCCCCGGTGCTGGTCAACATGTACGGCATCACCGAGACGACGGTGCATGTCAGCTACATCGCGCTGGACCGCCACATCGCCTCGGCCGAGGCCAACAGCCTGATCGGGCGTGGCATCCCGGACTTGCAGGTGTACGTGCTCGATGCAGCCCTGCAGCCCGTGCCCGCGGGCGTGCCCGGCGAGCTCTACGTCGCCGGCGCGGGCCTGGCTCGCGGCTACCTCAACCGCCCCGGCCTGAGCGCCGAGCGCTTCGTCGCCAACCCCCACGGCCCCGCGGGCAGCCGCATGTACCGCACCGGCGACCTCGCACGATGGCGCTCCGACGGCGTGCTCGACTTCCTCGGACGCGCCGACCAGCAGGTCAAGATCCGCGGCTTCCGCATCGAGCCCGGCGAGATCGAGGCCGCGCTCACCCGACTGCCCCACATCGCACAGGCCGCCGTCATCGCCCGCGAGGACTCTCCCGGCCACAAGCAGCTCGTGGGCTATGTGGTGGCCGAGACCACCGGCTCGGCCTCGGACGCTGCCCTGGACACCCAGGCCCTGCGCCGCAGCCTGTCCGATACCCTACCCGAGCACATGGTCCCCGCGGCCATCGTGGTCCTGCCCGCTCTGCCGCTCACCCCCAACGGCAAGCTCGACCGCAAGGCCCTGCCGGCACCGGACTTCACCCCCCACAGCATCCGCGCCCCGCGCACCCCCCAGGAGGAGATCCTCGCGGCACTCTTCGCCGAGATCCTCCGCCTCCCGCAGGTCGGCATCGACGACAACTTCTTCGACCTCGGCGGCCACTCCCTGCTGGCGACCAAGCTCATCAACCGCACCCGCTCCGCACTGGGCGTGGAGCTGGCCATCCGCACGCTGTTCGAGGCGCCCACCGTCGCGCAACTCAACGAGCGGATCAATGCCAAGAACCAGAACGACTCGTTCGAGACGCTGATCCCGATCCGAGCCACGGGAGATACGACACCGTTGTTCTGCATCCACCCGGGGGGCGGATTGAGCTGGGGCTATGGGTCGCTCATCAAATACCTTGGCAACAATCGTCCCGTCTATGGCCTGCAGGCCCGAGGGTATGCCGACCTCGCGCTCATGCCGGATTCGATCGAAGCGATGGCGGCGGACTACCTGGAAGAGATCAGGAAGATTCAGCCTTCAGGCCCCTACAACCTCCTCGGCTGGTCATTCGGCGGGTATGTCGCCGTTGAAATAGCACGCCTCGCCACTTCCCAAAGCGGGCAGGACAACCAGGTTGTCCTTCTTGATACCTATCCACCGCATGTGAACATTTTCAAGGCGCCGATTCAGCAGCCCGACCTCGAACGACTCGACTTCCCTGTCGAGCGAAAAACTGCCTATCTCCAGCAGGAGAGAATATGGAAGGGCATCACCTTCAACACGGAAAAATCCATTCTTTCGAGCCTCAGCAAGAACCACATCGAAAGAATGAACCGAGTGACCAAACACAACGTGTCACTTCTCAAAGACTACAAGCCCGAGAAGATCTCTGGCAACCTGCTGCTGTTCGTCGCCACTGAAACACCTCGCCTTCCCTCCCCCGAGGTCTGGCTCCCCTATGTGACAGGCCAGGTCAATGTGTATGAAATCGCATGCCACCATGGCGCGATGACAGACCCCGAACCGATGTCCGAAATCGGCAAGGTTCTGACCTCAAAGCTGCAGGGAGCATTGCAGAGTACGTCTTAGCCAGATGGGTGTTGCTGCACGCCATGGCAGCATCACCCATCCCGGCAAAGACTCAGATATAAAGGGGGTCTTCGTTTGGGGAAACCCCAAGCTGGACTCAGCTCGGCGCCGGCGTATCGTCAGGCGGGTCCATGGCGTCAGCCTGCGATGAAGCCTGGATGTCGCGGATCTGCTCCTCGTCTGCTGCAGACTCAGCAACTGAGCTCAGGCTCGCCCTGAGCAATTCGGTGAAAGCCCTGACCACCGGCGCTGCGCTTCGCTTACTCGGATAGAAGACATTCAGATCCAGGGAGCGAACTTCCAAGTCCTTGAGCAAGTGCACAAGTTCCCCCCGGCGAACCTGGTCCCTGCACATGTGCTCAGGGAGACAGACAATGCCCAGCCCCTGAAGGGACAGATGGCGCGCGCCGGCGAGGCTGTCGATATTGAGCCGCGGACGCACATCCTTGAAGACCTCGAGCTCGAACAGATTGCCCAGTCCAGGCGCGAAATGAGTCTCCCGATCATTGGTCGCAATGATGTCGTGCACGCCCAGATCGTCCAGAGACTGAACAGCACCGCGGCGCTCCAGATAGGCGGGGGATGCGCAGAGCCAGCGAGCCAATGAGACGAAGCGGGAAGATCCCGGCGGGTGCGTAGGTCCACTGGAAATCGCGACATCCACGTTCTCCGAGCGAAGCTCGGCTTTCTGCATCGTGGAGCGAAGAACGACGTTGACCCCTTCATACCGTTCAAGGAATCGCGGCAGCACCGACTGCTGCAACTGCTCCTCCAGGCCTGCATCCGCTGCAATGCAGACCGTCAACTGCCCCTGGGGAGCCAGCCCTAAATCGCCGACATAGCCAATGGACTCGCCGATGCGCTTCATGATATCGACGCCCCGGTCCTTAAGCACATTCCCGGCGCGAGTGAGCTTGACCTTGCGCGTCGTCCGATTGAGCAGCGCGGTGCCCATCAGAGTCTCCAGTCGCACGATGCTGCGGCTGACGCTCGATTTGCTGATGCCCAGTTCGTCCGCAGCGGCGGAGAAACTGTAGAGCACCGCGACGTAGGTAAATATCCGAAGATCATTCAGATCAAGCAAATCCACCTTGTTCTGCGTTGTCGCTTCACCGTCTTGCATTCTGTGCAGTGGGGCTGAGAGTGTTGTTTTAGACAGATCGCCCGATTGCAGACGACCCAGATGCTTAAATGCAGACATGGTCAGGCACCACGAGCCTGCGTCTACAAGTCACCGCGCAAGTGTGCCCTACTTCAGTTGCCGCACCTGACACATTCCACTTGCCTCCAAATCCTCTGGCATTTTCCAAGCCGAGGACTCGGAAAAAAGCTCTCGCCCTGAATGCCATGCCGTGCAATGCTCGCTGGCTTTGCCGGTCAACAGACACCACGGACCACGTCACCAGCGCCGGAGTGAAAGCCGAAGATCGAGATAACGATCACAGCACCAGTTGCCATCCAAGGTCCACACTTGGCATCAACGTCAGCAAGCCTTGATAACGAAAATGCAAGGCAGTTTTCTTCCCTTTCCTTTGAACATGCCAGGAAAGCAAAAAAGCCACCCGACTTGCGTCGGGTGGCTTTGACTTTTTAACCGAAGCCGGCTTGCGCCAGCGTCAGATTAGAAAGCGTGACGGATACCGAAGTCGTAGCCGGTGGAGCTCTTCGGGGTGAAGCCGCCGGTGGTGATGAAGGCGGGGCCGCCAACGGTCAGAGCAGCACCGTTCTTGTTGCTCACGCGAGCGATCGTTGCGTACAGAGCCGTGCGCTTCGACAGGTTGTGAACGTAGCCCAGAGCCAGCTTGTTAGCCTTCGGGTCGTTGTTGTTGGCCGGGTTGAAGAAGTCGAACGGCAGGTTGCGGTCGTACTTGACGTGCGAGTACGAAGCGCGGATCAGGCCAGCGCCAACCGGCACGGTCACGCCGAGCAGGTAGCCGGTCAGATCGATGTCAGGACGGCCGCCCAGGAGAGGCGTCACTTCGTAGTCGATCTTGTTCTTTGCCTTCGACACTTCACCGAACAGCTTCACGGGACCGAAGTCATACGAAGCGCCCAGGTTCAGGGTGTTGACCTTGTTGGTCGTACCGACATAGTACTGGTCGCCCACCGTGCTGCTGCCGTAAGCGATGGCAACGTCCAGAGGACCGTTGGCATAGCCGAAGCGACCGCCGATGTAACGGCCTTGACGCGTGGTGTTGTCACCGCCAGGCGTAGCCAGACCCGGGCTGTACTTGTTCTTCTCAGACAGGGCGTACTGGAACTGGCCATAGAAACCGCCCAGGTTCGGGGGCAGGAAGTAGCCGATGCTGTTGCTTGCGCGAACGTAGTTGCTCGTGCTCACGTTGGGCACACCGGGAACAGCCGTAGGAGCGGTGCCGTTGAAGGCGCCGAAGCTGTTGTTGGCCGTGTTGATCAGGTTGGTACCAACGCCGTTGGTGCCGAACGGGTCGAACACGGTGTCGTTCCAGAACGTCGGGGTGTAGTCACGACCCAGGCGCAGTTCACCGAAACCACCCGACAGGCTCACGGTCGAACGACGTGCGAACGTCGAGATACCGGTTTGGCCGTCGTCATTGCTGATCGGGGCTTCGAGCCAGAAGCTGGCTGCCAGGCCACCGCCCAGGTCTTCCGTACCACGGAAGCCAATGCGGCTGGAGTTGTAGCCCGAGTTAGCCAGCTGACGGCTGCTGACCTTGACCGAACCTTGGTTCAGGTAAACAGGAATACCGAAAGCGTTGGGGAACACCGTCGGGCGCAGGTCGCGCGAGGTGCTCGAATAGCCGCTGATCGACGCGTCGACCACACCGAACAGCGTGACGGACGACTGAGCCGAGGCAACACCAGCGACAGCCAGCGCAGCCAGAGCAACCAGAGATTTTTTCATTGCAAGTTTCTCCAAGGTTAAACATAGGGCTCCGGTGCGAAGGGCTCACCGTGACTGGCACTTTTGTGCTCCCACCGGACCCCGGGCCAACCTCCTTTTGGGAAGTTGATGCTATTGCACCAGAGCCGATGCGCTAGGGCAAAACAATTCGCCCGAAAACAGGGGCGAAGGTCCGTTCCGTTGTGCTGAAACTACAACCCGATCCCAGCCGATCCGCACGCAGCCATCGCTCAAAAGGCATCAATTCCGCATTATGAGATGGAGGTGAACGCAACATTCGATGTTCGCGGAAGCTCAAAGCGGGTGGCCTTTCGCGCACTCTTTTGGAGCAACATCGCTCTGAGTCCACCCTGCCAAGGCTTCCGATCGGTAGCCCTGTTGTCTGATTGAAGCGGTGCGCCAACCAAACGTCCCGCAAACGGCGCGCACGTGTCCCCTGGCATCGGGGCCAGGTGGACACCCGGGTTTCCACTACATATAGTCACGGTCCATCGGGTGCGAGGGACATTGATTGCGACAGGCTGTGCACAGGGCGCAGCGCCTCGCGTTGCCGATTTGCGCAGTCACATACACATGACCGTCTGGGCCCTCGGCTTGAACCATACGACCGCGCCGCTCGATCTGCGCGGTCGTTTCGCGTTCGCGCTCGACCAGATCGCCCCCACGCTGCAGAGCCTGCGCAGTTCATTCGCCTCCGGCCGCCATCCCCAGGTCGAGGCCGCGATCATCTCCACCTGCAACCGCACCGAGATCTACTGCGCCTCGGAACACGCCGCGCTCGACCACACCTTCGGCTGGCTCGCCCAGAGCGGCGGCGTCGCCCCCGCCCTGCTGCGCTCGCACGCCTACACCCTGCACGACGGCGAAGCCGCCCGCCATGCCTTCCGCGTGGCCAGCGGGCTCGACTCGATGGTGCTGGGCGAGGCCCAGATCCTCGGCCAGATGAAAGACGCCGTGCGCGCCGCCGAGACGGCCGGCGCCCTCGGCAGCACGCTGAACCAGCTGTTCCAGCGCTCCTTCGCGGTGGCCAAGGAAGTGCGCACCGCCACCGAGATCGGCGCCCATTCCATCAGCATGGCCGCCGCCGCGGTGCGGCTGGCCGGCCAGCTCTTCGAGGACCTGCGCAAGACGCGCGTGCTCTTCGTCGGCGCGGGCGAGATGATCGACCTCGCGGCCACGCACTTCGCGGCCAAGGAGCCGAAGGCCATCGCCATCGCCAACCGCACGCTGGAGCGCGGCGAGAAGCTGGCCTCGCGCTTCGGCGGCGAGGCGATGCGCCTTGCCGACCTGCCCTCGCGGCTGGCCGAATTCGACATCATCGTGAGCTGCACCGCCAGCACGCTGCCGATCATCGGCCTGGGCGCCGTCGAGCGCGCGCTCAAGGCGCGCAAGCACCGCCCGATGTTCATGGTCGATCTGGCCGTGCCGCGCGACATCGAGCCCGAGGTGAAGGCGCTCGAAGACATCTATCTCTACACCGTCGACGACCTCGCACAGGTCGTGCAGCAGGGTCAGGCCAACCGCCAGGCCGCCGTGGCGCAGGCCGAGGTAATCATCGACGCCGGCGTGCAGAGCTTCATGCACTGGCTGGGCCAGCGCGGCACGGTGCCGCTGATCCAGCAGCTCAACGCGCAGGCCGACGAGTGGCGCGCCGCCGAGATGGCGCGTGCGCGCAAGCTACTGGCCAAGGGCGAATCGGTCGAGGCCGTGCTCGAGGCCATGTCGCGCGGCCTCACCCAGAAGATGATGCACGGCGCGATGGCCGAGCTGCACGCGGGCGACGCCGCCTCGCGCGAGCAGACGGCCCAGACGATCTCGCGCCTGTTCCTGCGCAAAGAGCGCAGCGGCACCGGCCATTGAACGGTGGCGCTCCCATAGCCCGGATAGTGCGAAATGCCTCTCTCAGGCCCGCCCCTTGGCGAACCGGTCTACGCCATCTACATTGCGTCATGCACCTGCTCAGCCTCCTCGCCCCATCAGTGCCCCGATTCATCTTGAGCGCCGCGCTTGCTGCCTCGATCAACACCGCAGGTGCCGCGGATCCAACCTTCGTCGAAAAGTCGCTGGGGGCGCAGACGGTGCGGCTACCCGTACTGGCAGCGTTCCCTGCGGCTTGCGAGGAAATTCGGCCGCTCGCCGAGCGCGCGGCGTCCCTGGCTCCCAGAAGCTCAAACTTCGTCACTTGCTTCGTGCCGGCGGACAAGTTGGTCTTGATTCGACAGGGGAGGGTCGCTGACCTTTATCCGTACATCACCGTGAGCGTCGATCCGGCCCATCCGAGCGGTCCCTTCACGGCGCAGGAGTTCGAGCAACTGCGCCGGGCGACCCATGCCAGGCTGGGTGATCTCCGAGCGGAATCAGGTGACGCGCAAAAGGAGTTGCAAGCCCAGGACTCGAGCATTGCCGCGCGCGGCGGCGACCTCAAGCGCGAAAACTACCGCCAGCAGTTGTCCGGATTCTTCGATGTCCCGACCAGGCTCGAGAGCTTTTCGTTCCTCGTGAATCGATCCGCCAAAGTCTCGGAGGCCGGAGCCAGCACCCCGCTGTGCGAAGTCAACGCCGTCAGCACCATCCTGTATTCGGGACGGCTCTTGCGCGTCCTGGTGATCGATGACTGCGGCGGCACCACACCAGGAGGGCGTGCCAGGGATGTCACGGCAGCGTGGCTGACGGCGCTCTCGCGCCTGAATTCCGATCGCAATTGATCAGGACCTTGATCGGAGCTTCAGACACGCCGCGAAACGCATCGATAGGCGTACGACGCGGATCATCGCGAGGACAGCGTGAGCACGTGAGGCGGACCGCTTTTCGGAACTGATCGCCGACCCTCGAAAAGGTCTCGAAGCATCAGTCGACGCGCGGACCGCCAGTTCGTCTGCTTGCGAATATGGCGGTCATCGATCGGAGCCAGCACCCTGGGCTTGATCGCCAGTGGCGCCGAGCCCGTTGGGTCGCGCCACCAACTGATGCTCCTGCGCATAGGCCCGCACGAGCATTTCGACCGTCGAAGCCAGGGAGCGGTGCTCTCTCGCCGCCGCCAGTTTCAGCAGTTGCTTGATGTCCGCGGTCGTGCGGATAGTCACGGTCTCATCCTTCATTCGACTCATACTCACTTTGCGAAAGCCGTCATGTGCCGCAAATGTACGGCAACTTCATCACGCAAAGATCGTTCCAGCGGACCATGGCCGGCAGGACATGGGAAGCATGTTTGCGGCGCCTGCCGCGATCTAGCTGGGGGCTGGACCGAAAAAGCTTGCGCGGCCCGCGCGAGCAGCCGCTTTCAGTCTCTGTTTCTGTTCCCCGGGTACGCCTTGGGGTACACCAGACCATCTAAGACCCTTGGATGCAAATCTCCCGCCGCACGTTCCACAGAACTTCTTTAGATGATCGCGCGATTCGGCGACGGGGAACTGGGCTTCAGGCTACAACCAGATATCCTTCCCGCCGCGTCGGCGTTGCGTTCTGCGCGTCATCCTCTCAACGATAACTATGCCCGCTTGGCAGCGAGAACAGCCCTTGGGCTTATGCTCGCGAACTACCGGAGCCGGCCACGAGCTGCCGCTCGTGTTGCCACGGGCAATGTCCGGTTCGGTCTCAAAAGCAGTCGCCCGAGCACAGACCCGACGTTGATGCCGCTTGGTGTTTGGCAAGTCTCCGCCATGGGTGGCTTGTTCTTTGATCAAGCCGCAACGACTCCGGAGTTCCTCTGAGTACCTAAGACGACTGGCCTTCCCTCGGTATTCCCGTGACAGTGACTGGCGAAGGTGCGCGTGTAGCCCGCTTGAAAATCGAAGGTGAGATCCCGGTGTGCTCCTTGAAGAAGCGCGAGAAATTGCCTGGGGCCGAGAACCCCAGGTCGAGTGCCACGTCCGTGAGTTCGGCACCTTCACTGACGCGCCGCATCGCCTCCTCGACTCTCACCCCACTCCAGAACACTTGCGGCGTCGTGTGCAGCTGGTCACGGAACAGCGCAAAGAAATGCGCGCGCGACAGCCCTACCTTGGCGGCTATTTCATCGATGGTCGTTTTTTCAGACACGTGCGCCCGCATATGAGCGATAGCTGCGCGCAGGCGATGGTCCAGGGTAACGCCAATGCCGCCCCCCACAGCGGGCGCATCGACGCCGATCGTAGAGGCCGCAATGGCAGCCTCCAGCAAGCGCTCCACTTCATTGTCGATCTGCTTGCGTCCGCTGCCGGCGGAGATCATCAGATCCAGTACGCGCCAGCACGAACGGCGCAACGCGTCGCCGATGGGAACGCGTGGTGACGGAAACCGGAAGCTTCGGTCCTTCGCCCGACCAAGCTCATCGAGCCAGTCTTTCTTGATCATGAAGACGATGAACAGGCTCGAACCGGTGTCGTCCAGGCGAACCATGTCGTGCGCCTCAAACGCGTTGACACCTAGCGCCACGCTTTCGCTGTAGGGCACGATTTCCGTACCGACGTGCGCGCAGGCTCGCGCGCCGCCCAGCCAAAGGGCGAGTTGCGTTTCCGAATGTGCGTGCGAGACCAGATTGGCACTCGCCTCCAGAACGATTGCCGTGCCGAACGCGCCTTCGTGGAGTGCATAGGCTTCCTGCATCTGCGTGCTTCATCGAGGTGGGTTGCCGCGATTGTTCCTCCCCTCATCCCTGAGCGGCATAGCGCCTCGGGTAAGTCCTTAGGACCACACCAGACGATTTGATACGGCGCCGGATCGCTCGATAAGCGCGCTCTGCTCGCAATTTCTAAAGTTGGCGCATCGCTAATACACAGGAGCAAACGTTCATGCGAATCGCCACTTTTACAAACGAGGGCCACCGAAAGGTCGGCCTAGTTTCCGAAGACGGGAAGACCATCACCCCACTGCAGCTCACCCAGGCCCAGGCCGATAGTGGCGTGCTGACGCTGATCGAATCCCTGGCCGAGGGCGGCTCGCTCCCGGAGGCGTCCGGTCCTGCGGTCACTCTGGCCGACGTAGTGCTGGACGCGCCGCTGCCCAAACCGCGCCGCAACCTCTGGTGCGTGGGCCGCAACTACCACGCGCACGCCAAGGAGCTTTCTGCCTCGGTGTTCAAGGACAACTCAGCCAAGACCGACGAGTGGCCCATTGTCTTCACCAAAGTGCCCGAGTGCGTCGTGGGCCCGCACGACGACGTGCTCGTGCCTTCCGAGGTGTCCACGCAGATCGACTACGAAGCCGAACTGGCCGTCGTGATCGGCAAGGGGGGCAAGAACATCATGCGCGCCGCTGCGATGTCGCATGTGTTCGGCTACACGGTCGTCAACGACGTGACCGCCCGCGATGTGCAGATGCGCCATGGGCAATGGGACATGGGCAAGTCTTTCGACACCTTTTGCCCCATGGGACCGTGGATCGTCACCGCGGACGAGTTCGACGGCACCAAGACGCGTGTGCGTTGCTGGGTCAACGGCGAAATGCGCCAAGACGGCCCGACCGAGAACATGATCTTTGACATCCCCACGCTGATCGAGACCATCTCGCGCGGCATCACGCTCTACCCCGGAGACGTCATCGCCACTGGCACGCCTGCCGGCGTAGGCATGGGCATGAGCCCACCGCGCTACCTGCGCGCGGGCGATGTGGTGCGCGTGGAAATCGACCGGCTCGGCGCCATCGAGAACAAATTCGTCTGAAGGGGGGCGCATGACGACTCAAGTTCTGAATGGTCTGACAGTCGAGATCGATGGTGAAGGCGCGGCGCTGCTGTGCATTCACGGGCTGGGTGGTTCGTCCAACAACTGGACTCCCATAGTGCCGGCGCTCGGTGGCTTCCGCCGCATCAGGCCCGATCTGCCGGGCAGCGCGAGGTCGCCGCTGCCTGCTGACGGCCAGGCGCTGTCCATCGAGTACTACGTGGAGACAATGACGCTTCTTTTCTCGACGCTCGACATCGGGTCGGTGCATGTGATGGCGCACTCGATGGGCACGATCGTCGCCCAGCACCTGGCACTGCGCAGGCCTGGCACGGTGAAGTCGCTGGCGCTCTTTGGGCCGATGGCTGCGCCTCCCGAGGCAGCACGCCCCAACATCACGGCCCGTGCCAACGCAGCGCGCGGCGGTGTGGCGGCCATGCAGGAAATTGCCGATGCCATCGTGAAAGGCGCGACGAGCACACAGACAAAGGAGCAGCAGCCGGCAGTGCTCGCGCTGGTGCGCGAGAGCGTGATGCGCCAGTCGCCCGAGGGCTATGCGCAAAGCTGTACAGCGCTCGCCGGGGCGCAATCGGCCGAGCTCGAACGCATCGACGTGCCAACGCTCCTGGTCACCGGCG
Organism: Variovorax sp. 350MFTsu5.1; assembly: GCF_048302515.1. NCBI lineage: Bacteria > Pseudomonadati > Pseudomonadota > Betaproteobacteria > Burkholderiales > Comamonadaceae > Variovorax > Variovorax sp. 350MFTsu5.1. Next base: position 5,886,283 of record NZ_CP157620.1, read on the forward strand.
ACCAGGATGGCGTAGCCCCCGTGGTCAATGTCCGCACCATGCAGGAACGCATCGCAGGCAGCCGCCTCGTCGTGATCGAAGGATGCGGGCACTGGACGACTTTCGAGCAGCCGCAGCGCTGCGCACAAGAACTTGAAGCCTTCTACGCGGCACTGCTCTGAGCCAGCGCCGGATTCCATTTCGACAACCATGGCCGGCACCGCAAGCCGGAGGAGACAACGATGACCCGTATTGCATTTACCAATGTCCGCATCTTCGATGGCTCGGGCGAAGACCCATATACCGGCGACCTTCTCGTCGAAGGAAAGCGCATCGTAGAAGTCGCTCGCTTTCCAAAGCGCGTAAGCACCGACGATGCGCGCGTGATCGACGGCAAGGGCCGCTTTCTCATGCCGGGGATGACCGAGGCCCACACGCACTTCTCATGGAACGACCAGCCTTCACTCGCGGCTATTCAGTTCATGCCGCCTGAGGAGCACATGCTCTGGTGCGTGCGCGTTGCCAAGCGCTATCTCGACATGGGGTGGACCTCCGCGATTGGTGCCGCAGCGGCCAAGCCGCGGCTCGACGTGGTCTTGCGCAACGCCATCGACGCAGGCGAATTTCCAGGCCCGCGCTACCTCGCCGGCAGCCAGGAGATCACCACCATCGGCGCGCTGGGCGACAACACACTGCCACACATGAAGTTCGAGGAGCTCAGTTTCGGCAGCGTGTGCAGCGGCCCCGAAGAGATCCGCAAGTCGGCCCGCACCTTTATCAAGTACGGCGTCGATCACCTGAAGATCAATCTGTCCGGCGAGTACATCGCTGGCCTGCCGGCCGAGATGTCGCCGTTTGCGGACGACGAAGTGGCGATGCTGGCGCAGGAAGCCAAGCGTTACGGAAAACGCATGGCCGCGCATGCGCGCTCCAGCGAATCGGTCAAGCAGTGTGTGCGCCACGGCATTGAAATGGTCTACCACGCCAGCTTTGCCGATTCGGAGGCGCTAGACATGCTGGAGGCGGCCAAGGACCAGCACTTTGTCGCGCCTGGCATCGGATGGCTCATTCGTACAACCTACAACGCGGCCGAGTACGGCATCACCGAAGCTGTCGCTACTCAAATGGGCTACAAGCGCGAGTTGGAGATCGCGTCCGCTTCGTTGCGCGAGATGCATAAGCGCGGCATTCGCATCCTGCCGGGCGGTGACTACGGCTTTGCGTGGATGCCGCATGGCACCAATGCCAACGACCTTCAGTACTTTGTCGATTACATCGGCATGACGGCGAAGGAAGCGCTGACGGCGGCAACCCGACTGGGTGGCCAGATCATGCAGCGGCCCGATGAGCTTGGACAGTTGAAGGCGGGATTTCTTGCAGACATCGTCCTCATCGACGGCGACCCGCTGGAGGATTTGTCGCTGTTGACGGATCCGGCCAAAGTTCAGCTAGTTATGAAGGATGGCGAGATCCATAAGGACTGCGCCACGCCTGTTCCACCGCACGCCGCGCTGCATCTGGAAGGCGCCGACACGCCGCTGCGGGAACAAGGCGTTAAGGAAGCCTTGGCGGAGATGCACTGACCGCAGCGGGTTCGGCTGCTCGCTTGGATGTCACGGCGAGCAGCCGCTTTTCATCGCAAGCGGTCAATCATTGGACGCTCCTTAAGTTCGGCACTGGGCCCATACCGGCTATACGTGTTGCTCCGTAGCGGTCATTCTTGGGGCGGCTGTTCTGCTGGCGCTCTCATCAGCGACCTGCATCGATGATGTGGCCGCCATCAGGGGAGAGGCTGTACTGACCTGCCCGGTTTCTCCGAGACATTGATTTCTAGGAAGATGGCTCCCGCCCGAAGAGGAGCCCATGAAGAAGAGTCGATTCAGCGAAGAGCAAATGGTCACGATCCTGCGCGAAGCAGATCGCACGACGGTGGCCGAGGCCGCCAAGAAGCACAAAGTCAGCGACGCCACCATCTATGCCTGGCGCAAACACTTCGGCCAGATGGAAGCCGCCGACGTCAAGCGTCTGAAGGCCCTGGAGCTTGAGAACAGCCGGCTGAAGAAGCTCCTTGCCGAGAGAGATCTGGACCTGGAGATCCTCAAGGAGATCAACGCAAAAAAATGGTGAGCCCGCTGGCTCGGCGTGAGCAACTGGCCTTCGTGCGCGCACGGGGCTTGAGTCTGCGCCGCGCCTGCGGGCTCATCGGCATGTCACGCGCCACGCCCAGCTACGAGTTGCGCCTGCCTGCCAAGGATGCGCCGGTGCTTGCGGCGATGAAGGCACTGTCGGCCCAGTATCCGCGCTACGGCTATCGCCGAATTCGCGTGTTCCTGCGTCGCAGCGGCTTCGAGCTGAGCTGGTCACGCACACATCGCCTGTGGCGCCAGGCAGGCCTGCTGGTGCCCCGCAAGCGGCCACGCAAGCGCATCGCCTCGGTGCGCCCGCGCATCCACACGCCGTTCAAAGCCAACATGGTCTGGGCCTACGACTTCGTCTTCGACACCACGGCCAGCGGTCAGCAGATCAAGTGCCTGACCGTGGTGGACGAATACACCCGCGAGTGCCTGGCCATCGATGTGGCCGGGGCCATTCGCTCCAAGCGCGTCATCGAGGTGTTGTCGCGCTTGGTGAGCCTGCATGGGGCGCCGCTGTTCATGCGCTCGGACAACGGGCCCGAGTTCGTCAGCCAGGCCATCCTGGAGTGGATCGCGCACGCCGGCATCGCCACCGTGCTCAACGACCCGGGCAAGCCGTGGCAGAACGGCACCGACGAGAGCTTCAACGGCAAGTTCCGCGACGAGTGCCTGTCCATCGAGTGGTTCCGCTCGCGCCGCGAAGCCGCTGTCCTGATTGAGGCCTGGCGCAATCACTACAACGAGGTACGTCCCCACAGCAGCCTGCAATACTTGACCCCCGGCGGAGTTCAAACTCGAACTCCGCAAGGAACTGCAACCCGCCGTCTTCTAGGAAAAACTGTCTCGATTAAACCGAGCAGGTCACCAGCACTTCAAGCGGTACTTCGCTCGCGCGGTTGAAAAGCTCATGGCCGACCTTCCAAGCATCGGTATGGTCGCAGTCTGGGAAAAGTTTAAGCCGCCCGGTAAAGCACGAGCTTGACGATGGAACTTAACAGCAATGCCGCCAGCATCCTCTGGCGCATGCCAAGCGCCGGCTCGGGTGCAAAGCCCACCCCTGATCCACGAAGCGCCGAGCGTCAGATTTCGGCACCAGCCGTCGTCCAGTCGCCGCTCATGAATGTCTGGGACCAGTCCGGCCCGGTCATAGCCGCTGGATTCCCGACTGCCCGGTAGAAGTCTTCTGAATGCGGGCCCATGTCAGGCTCCGATATTGAGGTCAGCCGGCCCGCGGGCGTCCGAGTATCCCTCCGGATCATCTACCCAGCGCTGCAGCGCGGCACGCGGCCATCCGCAGGCGCGTCCACCCAAGTGCACAGGAGCTGGAAACTTGCCCTCAGCAATCCGGCGATATAAGGTGGCTCGGCTCAGTGCGGTGATGCGTATCACATCGTGCATGCGGAAGAACTCGGGCCCTTCCACACTCGAAAGGTCTGCACGACGGTGACTGGGATGAGGTTCAAAATGCATGACAACTCCTTGAAGTTGATTCGAGCCCTTAAGCAGCGACGTGAGTACCGACGGGCGGATCTCTGACCTGAAAATCCGGACAGCAGCAGCACTGGCGCCGAAACCAGAGCAGCAATCCCGTCGAGGCTCGATCAGCATTGCGATCGCATCCAGCGCCTCTCAAGACTCGTCTCACGCGTGGATTTGCGTCGAGCATGCGACGACTCACAACCTCCGACAACTAGCAACTTTGGCAGTAGGCAACTCCTACCTTTCGGCATTAGTGACCAACACGCTGAAATGGCAGATGAAACAGTGGCAGCTGTCGCGCACGAAGGGCCCCACACGACGCCCCCCGAAGGCGCCTTCAGCGAAACCGGTGATGTTTGCCAGACGCGCTGAGTACGGCCCGGCAAAAAAACTCCGTCGGCCGTCGCGCAGGTTCCTGGCTCACCGAGCCGGTGCTCCAGGTGACTTGGCATCAGTACGCTCCTGCGCTCGACTTCGCTTCGCATCCTTCCAGCGTTCCGCCATGCGCTGCCCCTCAGTCTGTACGGCCGGCATGAGCTCGACGAAGCGCTCCACGCGCTCGGCCAATTCGACCTGCCCCTGCCTTCTCAGCGCATCGGCGGTCGCCTGCCAGTCCGCCGCCACCTCCTGCCGCGTACGCTGCATCCCATCCCTTCCGGCATCCAGGCTTTCTCGCTTTGTCTGTAGAGCCCGCATCACGGCCCCTAGTTTGGCCCGCATGAAACTCGAAGTCTTGGGCGGCCGCCGACCTGCCCGCTCGCCCGGCGCCAATTGCGCGAACGCCCGAAGCGCACGCAACCGATGATGAATGGCGTCCTTCAGCGGCTTGCGGGTCTGCCCACGCACCTGCCGCGGCGTCGCGTTGGCCGCCACACCCTGCTCCCGCATCAGCGCGGCGAACTGTTCGCGCCATTGGCGCAGCGTCTCCTTGCGGATGTACAGACGCTTGCCGGGCTCGAACTCGTGCTCGCACTTGACCACGAGGTGCACATGCGGATGGGGCTGGTCGGTGTGCAGCACCATGGCGTAGCGGTACTGCAGCGCGAAGTTCTCCCGGGCAAACACATGTGCCGCCGCGAGCACCTTTTCCGGTGGCGTACCCGGCGGCATCGACAGCACGATGTTGTGGGCGAGCTTCGCACGGATGTCTTTCTGGCCTGGGGCCGGCTTGGGCCTGTAATGGCTGCCGCACAGGTCCAGTTGCCAGTCGATGACGATCTCCCTGGGCGCCGCACGTCCCTGCGTGGAAGGCCCTTCATCGGTCTCCAGGGGCAGCTTGCCGCGCCGGCTGATGTAGCGCAGGTGGGCCTCGACGCCGCCGATATCGCGGCCTCCGCCGGAGACCTTCACCATCACCTCGGGTGCACGTCCCACGGTGCGCTGGATCTGCGCGATCTCGTCAGCACCGAAGCGAAGGGTACCGCCAGGCCCGCGCCGGCCATGGCTCACGATGTCCAGCGTCATGTCGCGCACGCCATCGGCCGCTCGGTGACTGCCGCGTGAGAGCCGCAGCGTCTGCTTAGGCATGGTCCACCTCGCGGCCGCGGGCCTCCCAGCTGATCAGGTTGCGCTGCACGATGGCGGCCGTCGCCCGGCGCGCCTGCTCGATTTCCCTTCGGGCAAGCGCAAGTGCATCGATGATTTCGCAGGCCTGGGGCTGTGTGACGGTGTTCGGCAAACCGAACATCCGGAACCGCCGTCCGAGCGCGGCCAGTTGCGCGCAGGTCGCCTTGACCTGGGCGAGTTCGTTCGGTGGAAGCACCACAGGTCCATGCGCATGGTTGTGGATCAGCATGGCCAGGTAGCTACCCGGCTTCATGCCCCTCAGTTCAGCCCGTTCAGCAATCAGGGCGCGATCGCCCGCGCGAAGCCGCAGGGTGATGCGATCTTCGGAAAGACGGCCGGTGTCCGAAGCGCGCGGGGTCGGTGTTGAAGACGACACCGTGGTCGAGGGCGCAGTGGTGCGCAGAACTTCGTCGACGAGCTTGGCAAGCAGGCCGGCCTCGGTCAGTTGCTGACGTGCCGCGAGCGCAGCAAACCGTGTCCGGGTTTCGGTCGGCACCCGGGTCCCAATCACGCTCGATCGAGAGGTCTTGGTCATGCGACGCCATCGCTGTTAACAATGTCTGACGGCAGTCTATCCTGCCCTCACAGCCGCACAAGGACTCAGCCTTCGGAGCTCCAGCGCCGCCGGACAAAACCCCTTCGAGACTACCCAACACTTCGCCATCCACCTCGTCCGAGCGGCTGCTCGCCTTTATGTCGAATGAGGCAGCCACCGTCGTCTACGGCAGTTCGAGGGCGGCGAGTATTCGGCATGCCGAACACAATTGGAAGGCGAAGGTGCAATGTAGGTACGTATCAGCTTTGCCCCAGCGAAGGTGCCACTGCGCGCGGCCTACTCTCGCAGCGTGGACACAACCGACAGGTATGACACTGGCCCCGAATGGATCACCTCGATGCCGTGCAGCACCGTCGCATCGAACAGCAGCGTGTCCCCTGCCCCCACCTCAACCGCCTTCGCGCCATAACGGTAGGTGACGGACCCTGACAAGAAGTACAGGAACTTGAGCCCTGGATGCTGGAAGGTCACGTAAGGCCCGGCCTCCGGCAGCAACGTCACCAGGTAGGGCTCCACGAACAGGTTGCCCGACAGCGAATGCCCCAGCAGCTCGTAGCGGTAGTCCGCGACAGCGCCGATCCGATCGACCAAGACACCGCGTCCTGCACGCACATGGCAGAAGTCCGTGCGCCGGGCCTGATCACTGAAGAAGCGCGACGCCGGCACACCAAGACCCTGCGCGAGACGCTCCAAGGTCTCCACCGACGGTGACACCAGACCGCGCTCGATGCGAGAAAGCATCGAGGCAGAGATCCCCGAGGTCTTGGCCAGTTCGCCGCCAGACACCTCGGCCGCCATGCGCAGCGCCTTCACCTGTGCGCCGATACGTGCTGCGGACAGGCTGCGCACGACAGGCGCCGGCTGCCGCGGACGGACACGCGTCACCGACGCTGGCAAGCGCAGCGGGCGAGCCGTTGGCAGCGGCGAAGCAAGCTCTCTACGGGCCATCTTGAATCTCGCACATGAGAATGGTCAGGTAGCACCTTGTGCAAAGCATCGGGGAACGAGTGCGACACACAATAACTCGTCATATACTTTGTAGCTCTATGCCATTCTATATGTGGCAATCAGGCGGTGCCAAGCCGCCGCGCTCCTTCTGTTCCGCCGCCCAACTTTCCGCGTGCCTTTCGGACTGCGCGGGTCGCGGTAGGCATCCCGCAGGAGGCCTTCGACACAGTCTCATCTCGGACTTATGTCAGCATTCTTGAGAGAGGCGTGAACGTCCCTACGCTCACGAAGATCGATGCTCTGGTTCGGGTTCTGGGTCTGCACCCGTTGACTGTGCTCACGCTCGCCTACGCAAGTTCGCCGTCGTCTGAAGAAATCGGCAAACTCCAAGATCTGGTGGCAGGAGAAATCGCGAGCCTTGGGTTGACGGCGTTCTCGCCAAACTCACTGCCAAGAGGCAAGACTCGCAGCACCAAATAAGAAGTTTGGGCATACATCGAGCAGATCGAAGATCTCCCCATGGCCACAAGCGCTGATCTGTACCAGCTCAGCTGAGTCACTGAGCAGTTCATAAGCAACCCGAAGCGCATCGTGCAGCGGTCACACCCCGCCCAATCTGTGGGGTCATCCATATACAAGCGCCTCACTTCCTGAACGGCCATCAACCCGAGCTGTACTACGAACAAGCGATGCGCTCGATGGAGGCCGGGCATCTTCATCGCAGTGCGTCGGTCGCGATTCCTGCGGACGGTACCGGCGTATTCCGGGTTCCCGCCCGCGCTCGCTGCCTTCATTGTGGCCAGGGTCGTGCGCCACGCGGCGCTCGGCAAGCCGATGACGCATGTAGGCGAGGACGTCAGCGAGCGGCTGGACACCGTGCCAGCGAAGCGTGGTGAGCCAGATGATCGCCTAAGTGCAGATGCCCGCTGTGTGTATTGCCATCTCCGCCTCTGTATTCGCGGCACACGCTATTGGGGCTGAAGAGTTTGTTCGGGTTGCCGCACTCCACACTCGGGCCGTTGTGTTCTCGGGCTCGTGGTGATGAACGACGCGACGCAGGTCGTCGAGTAGAGGTTTGCGACGTGGCGTGCGCCTGGTCCTTATGTCGTCCTCGGACGACGCTGGCGCCTCGCCAGCTTGGCGCAACAGCGCCAGCAAGCTGGCCTCGTCCTCAGCCAGTGTCTTCGAGGAGCCGGCGCTGCTCGGCAGTCATCGCCTCGGCCTTCACTCCGAACCTCCAGGCCTTCAGCCGCGCGAGTTGTAAGGTGATCTTCTCGATCTTGGCGTCCTTGAACTTGATCTCACTGTCCTGGCGGCGCAGGCGCTGAAGAATCTGCTGCGCCGGTGCTGCGACGGCCTCCGGCGCCAGACCTTGCAGGTCTTCGTCCTTGAGGTCGTGCAACTCTTGCATGCGTAGATCATGCAGGTGGCGGTGACACGCCGCCACTGGGAGATGCGCTGTCAACGCACCGCCCTCGCGCGCTCGGCTAGAGCCGCGTGATTGAGCTCATCTCGGGTAGCTGCTGCCACAGCAAACCGCCCCTGACCGCGCTGGTTTTTATATGAGGCCAGATCGGATTGCCCAACTAGAACTCAAGAAACCTTGCAGTCCCAGAGATTCACCACGAGTTGCCAGCCATGCCCAGTGCCGAGTCGACGCCAGTTAGTTGTTCGGACGAAATCTGCTAATAATGCATGGCCGAGACACATATTTGTACATGTCATGGGCCATGCTTACAGAATTCACAACTGCGGATGGGCAAGCAGCTTCATTGTTGATGGCGACGGAGACGAGCGTGCCGCGCCCTGTGCCGGCCTGGGCGCGATGGCTGATTGATACAGGCTTTGAATGCATTCCACATGCCGTCGGGAACGCCCGCAACCGCAGAATCATCGTGATCACGACCCCTGCCGACTCGCCTGCCGCCGGCCTCATCGCGCTAGGCGCGTTGATTGGCCAGCTGTGCGACCCTGATGCCAATGAGATCCACTCCCACTTCGACGCGTTGCTGCGAAACGCGCGACAGTACGCAGGGCATTGCCGCGGGTGTACGACCCACTGTCATCCGAAGCGCGCCGGCTGCGGCTTTCTGTCAGCCGCTGCAGGCCGCATCCGCAAGTCACAGACGATGGCTGCGATGAGCATACTGGGGCACGGCCGAGACCCTTCGATCGGGGACTACATTGAAGTAAGCGCGCGGAATGGTTCTGCCAAGCTCTTTGCATCCAGCGCGAAGGAATACCACATCGATGGCTCATCCCCCTACATCGTCGCCACGTCGAACGGGTCGCTTTCCGGATACATGTTCGACGCGGTCTGCCCACAAGCCAAGATCCTTGGACCCAACCTTGCCACCCCGCACGCAGGAGTCTGCCTTGCGGGGCGGACGGGAGGTCCGGATTTCACCCGGTCCGCCCTAGACGGATGCGCGTTCTCGGTCGGCATCTCATCACAGCCGCTCGCCGAGATGCTGACTATCCAGGCGTGGGCACGACCAGGCGTCCTATCGCGCATGACTTATTTCAATCCGAGGACCATGCGCCTCGATCGTCCCGGGGCGCCGCCTAGAGTAGTCGTCGCCGATGGCGCTTCGACATTGCAAATCGTGCTGTCCCACAGTGAGTTCCGAAATTCGGATGTCATTGCCATCTTGCCCCGGAATGGGGATCAAGACCACTTCGAGGAAGCGCGAGACGCTGTGGCAAACATGCGGCAGTGGTACGACACCCAACCACTCCACACCTGCTCCTCCCGAACACCGCCTAGGGGGATCACCGGAATCGTGCTGTGCAGGAACAGCTGAAAGGTTCCTCCGGAATCGGAAGGGCGTTTGAACTCGCCGACCCGAAGACCTACTTGCGCTGGGATAGGTTCGTGTTCGGCGACGCCGCATTCGCTGCACTGCGCCGAGCTACGAGACACATTGCAGCAGCACTGTTCGCGACCGAAGACGAGGAACTCGCGGACCTCGCCGCCCGGCTTCAATTCGCCGTGGCAGGGTGGCTCACCACACCATGTGTCTTCGATTCACACATTGCCGGTCAACTCCGCTCGCTCTTGGGCGAAGCAGAATATTCCGGCAGAAGGTGGGGGCCGGAAATCTCAGGTCGATTCGTGACTTCGATCCGTGCATCAGAAGCGATGGCTAGCCGGGGCAGCCGAATGCGAACCGAGCTTGCGGAAGAGGTGCAGCGATTGCTGGTCGAAGACAAAGATATCCGTATCCATTGCCGTCGCACGGACAGGGAGACGTTTGAATCTGCAGTCAACTCGAAGGGCCCCCTGCAGATCGGGGCCAGGCATTTCATCCACTCGCCGCGCGAATACCGCAACTCACCGGCATTCGACATCCTGGTCAAGGTAGGCCCGTTCCGGCGACATGGTATAGCCGGCAGCCCGGATGCCTTGATCAATGCCCCGAAGTTCAACAGCATCGTGCAGTTCACCTGGGACGGCTTGGTCGACGATGCAGACTTCGGTGCCGATGCCTTCGACGCCATGCTCACCCACCACACGGGCGCGGGGACATCCGGCGATGACGTTGTCGAAGCATGCGGCTTCCGTTGGCACGTTGGAACGCTGGCGCGAAAGGACGAGAGCGGTTGGACGCTCCCCTCGGATGCAGCCGGCGAGGAGTCTGACCTGCCGGACGACCTTGACATCAGACCGCGTCGAGCGAACAAGGACCCGGTCGCCAGATCGGCACTCGTCCGGCTTGATCGTGACATGGGGATTCTCCAACCAACGCACGCCGATCTTCTGTGCCTGCGCAAGTCAACGTCAGCTCCGGGCTTCGAGGCGGATTGGGTCGAATGTGACGAGGTTCGCGAAGGAATGTTTCTCGTACTTGCCGATGTGGAAGAGGCGGCGGGCGCCAGCAGCGCCGCTGGGCCGAGCCTCCACGCCGAGACATGGAAGCACCTGTTGGGCGTATCGCTACGGTCCGATCGCGAGGGGACCATCAATAGACTCCGTCACGCAGGCATCGATCTGGCCGGAATCGCCAACTCCGTCGACAACTGGGTCTCGCCTTCCACGAACGTCGTCCATGCGCCCCTCAGCGAGCGGCATTTCATGTGTCTCATGAAAGTCGTGACAGAACTTCACGCCGAGTGGGACCGGCGGCGCTGGCATCTCGCATGGCGCGAGGTCACCCAATCGCGAGGCGAAGCAATAGTCGCCGGCTTCGCAGAGCACGAGAAGCTCCGAGACCGGGTGTTTGCCACGCTGGACCTCATGACCCTGGCCATCACGGAAGGGCTTGCGACCGGTTCCGACTTCAGCAGACCAGCTCCGGTCAGCTCTGGGCTGCGCGGCGCGTTTAGTTTCAGACGGATCCTCGGCGTCGAACGCGGATTCCGCGCCCCCCAACGCGAGATGCGTCATGTCCGACCATCCATCTCCTTCACAAAATGGCTCTACTGATTCCGGCGTTCGTCGATGAACGCACACCGCCCGGAGAGCGCGACATCTTTGCCCGCCTGACGGCGTGCCCCGAAGACTGGATCGCGCTCCATGCGCTGGATTTGGCACCCTGGAACCGCGGCCTGCGAACCGAGATCGACTTTCTGCTCATCGTTCCTGATCTGGGCATCCTGTGCATCGAGGTCAAGTCGCACGAAGAGATCCGGTTTGACGGTCAACGCTGGCATCCAGACTCCATCAAACGATCGCCATTCAAGCAGGCGCTGGACGCAAGCAAAACCTTCGCAAGGCGTGTCAAAGATCACATGCCATCGCTCAGGGATGTGCCGGTAGTGCATCTGTGCGCATTCCCGAATGCGCGCTTCGACGTACAGACCAACATCTCCATCAACAGGCCCGAGTACATCGACAGCGATGAAATGGAAGCACTTGATGGCGCTGCCGACTTTGCATCGCTGATCAGGACAAAGCTCCGCCTCGGCATTGAACTGGATCGCACTCTGCGAGGTCTGACAAAACCGCTCTCCAGGCCGCAGATGGACGAGATCGTCAGATTCTGCACACCCGTGGAGCGTCGGCGGCCTTCGGCCGCAGAAGAGATCGCACGCAAGTCACAGGAGATGGATCGTCTGCTGCGCGTCCAGCAGTTTCCGGTTCTGTCGCTGACGCGGTCCAACCCACGCGTCATCGTGACCGGTCCCGCAGGTACCGGAAAAACGCTGATCTCCATGGAAGTAGCGCGTCGAGCGGCCCTGGATGGCCAGCGGGTTGCACTGCTGTGCCACAACCAGTTGATCGGGGACTGGATTGCCGAGAGGATCCGGAGCGATAAGACGCTCCCACCAACGCTGGTGGCAGGACGCGCCATCAAGGTGATGTCAGAGATGACCAACGTGCCGATCCCCCCAAATTCCTCCAGCGCATTCTGGGACAGCGAGCTCCCGGAGCTTCTCGAAGACAAGCTCACCGACGCAGATTTCGCGGCATTAGCGCAATTCGACCTTCTGGTGCTGGATGAGGCACAGGACCTGATGGCTCGCCCATCACTCTGGGCATGCCTTGAGCTGTTCCTGAAGGGCGGTTTCTCCGACGGTGCATTCGCCGTCTTCGGAGACTTTGAGCACCAAGTGCTGACCGGCGGCGACACCGCACGCGAGACCCTCGAAAACCTCATCGCTAGTGCACGACCAGCGCGGTGGGCTCTGGATGAGAACTGCCGCAACTACCAGTCCGTGGGGCAAGCTGCAACGAGCCTTTCCGGCTGCAGGGAGCGTCTCTACAGCGGCTATCTGCGGTCGGGTGGTGGTGCCAGAAGCTACGACATCGATTTCTATGAGGATGAAGAGCAGCAGCTGAACATCCTGAAGGCGTGGTTGCACGACTTCAAGGTGCTGGGGTTCCGACCGTCGGACGTCAGCGTCCTGTCGTTCAGCCGCGACGAGTTCAGTGCCGCCGGGCAGTTGCGGAGCGCGGGCATCCCTCTGGCACCTGCTTGGCAGCGCAGCGATCGGCACACTTCCTTCGCCAGCGTCCATGCCTTCAAAGGCATGGAGAACAAGGCGGTCATCCTGACAGATGTGTCGCTCAATGACCAAGACTTCAAGCGGGCACTTTTCTACACCGGGGCTACCAGGGCGACTGAATGCATGCGGATCCTCTGCCATGCATCGTCCGCGCCAGTGATCAGCCAGTGGCTGAAGGAATAGAGGAAGACAATGAAAGAACGCAGCGAGCTAATCGAGAGCGTACGGAGCGAGATTGTGGGTCCCGCGCGGCATAGGGCTCCTACCGTCGTCACGTTCTCGGACAAGGAATTCAAGGATTCGGTGCTTTGGCGACGTGGGGCTCTTGCCTGGAAGCCTTTCGCAGATGGCGACGCAGAGGAAGTGCTGTATTTTGAAGGCGAGTCGCCTCACCGGAAGTACGGCGTCGGCATGCTGCACCCCCTTGGCAACCACCCTATACCGTCCACAACCGCCTCAGAAGAGAGCGACACCCTTGGCGCCGAGATGCCGGAAGCAGACTCAGCCGTTGAGACGTCCAGCGCCCACCAGGCTTCCGGCGACAACGACGATACAGATGCAGATCAGAACGCAGCAGACAGAGGCACAGACGAGGATTTCGAGGTCACTGGCGGATCCACGCGACGCCCGTCGACTTTGGGAATCTCATTCTGCATGTCCCTTCCGGTAGATGCAAAGCTACTAGTCGCCCTTCCCTCCAGGCATCGGTTTTCATGGCAGGAGCAAGATGACGCGGCCTTTCCGGTAAACGGCAGGTATGAGAAATGCGGCCGACGCTGGATAGACGACAAGGGCAGAGATCGCCGCGATACCGTTTGGCGCAGGAACTCCGCCGTCGGAGGAGGTGTAGTCGTCGAGTTCTCCGCCGCCGAGCTGGCATCCGGAACCCCGATCAAACGCGACGTGGTCCTACCCGTCGGTTCTCCTGTCAGGCTCCGGCTCGATTGCTTCCCCCGTGCCATGAAGGGCAAGCAGGGTCAGTGGCTGATCACACTGGTGCTTCGCAATACCTCAGTCCTGCCAGAGGGCGGCGAAGAAAAGGAGTCCATCCTCTTCCAGTCGTTCTTTGAGGTGACTGCAGATCGGGGAACCATCCTACCGTACCCCGAGAGCACAAGAAGCTTCGAATCGCTGGATAAGGACGAGCAGTCGCTTGCGCTGCTGTATCGCGAATCAGCAATCTTTGGTGTGGGGCACGGTTGTGCGGCCGCGTGGAGCGCAGCACCGGGCGAAGAGCCCTCCGCGCTTCAGGCTGATGCCATGCCCTCTGTCGAGTTGCCAAGCATGACCCCCGACATCATGCTCGAAGGCCGCGCGCTGTCGTTGAAGATGCGAGACTTGGCCGACCTTCCCGCTAACGGAACCGGACCGGCCTGGGATGCACTGCAACTGGTGTCCGACGGGTATCGTGACTGGATCGCCAAGCGCCAGATCGAGACTGCGTCTCTTCCAGAAAGATTCAGGGACATCGCACAGGACCACTTGAACCAGTGTCACGCCTGTCTGGATCGCATCGACCGCGGCATCACACTCATCCGCAACAGCGCACCGGACCGTGATGCCTTCCGGCTGGCGAACAAGGCGATGCTGCTGCAGCAGATCGCGACCAAACAGACCACAAAAAGGGATGCCGCATGGGATCCGGCGGGGCAGAGGATCGTGTTCCAGAGCGCGCACGTCTCGCCCTGGGATGTCCTCGCGAAGGGCTGTGAGAACGGCTCGCGAATCGGTTCATGGCGGGCATTCCAGATCGCATTCCTGCTGTTGTCTCTCAGCGGACTGTCGGACCCGTCGGACGCCGACCGGGACATTGTCGATCTCATCTGGTTTCCGACGGGCGGTGGCAAGACAGAAGCATATCTGGCTGCCATGGCTTTCTACATGTTCAGGGAACGGCTGAAGATGCAGGAAGGCGGCACTCTGCAGCGTGACGCCACCAATGTCCTGATGCGCTATACCCTGCGGATGCTGACGACACAGCAGTTCCAGCGCGCCGCAAGCCTTATCTGCGCAATGGAAGTGCTGCGCCGGGAGAGCCGGCTTCCCGAGGTCGAGATTCCGGGGCGGCGGTTCTCCCTCGGGCTTTGGGTCGGCGGAGATGGATCACCCAATAAATGTTCGGAAGCAAGCACGCAGTACTCGCGCTATCTCAAAGGGGACCTGAAAGGCAACCCCCTGGTCCTGACCGAATGCCCATGGTGCCGGGCACAGATCGGCAAGCTGGATTCTTTCACTCGCGGCAAGAAGGCGGGCAGTGCTCGCGCGCTCGGCGTCTCCAGCTCGCGGGAAGGCCCCATGCTGCATTGTCCTGACCCGCGTTGCGCGTTCGGCGCTGAGGATCCGGACCGATGGCTTCCGGTCGAAGTCATAGATGAACGGATTTACCGCTACCCTCCGTCGCTCCTGATCGCGACGGCCGACAAGTTTGCGATGATGGCTTACCGACCCGGGGCAGGCGCTCTCTTCGGTAGAGCAATCATGCCGGACGGAAAGATCAATCAGGATGCCATGCCGCCTGGGCTGATCATCCAAGACGAGCTGCACCTCATCTCCGGCCCGCTCGGAACGATGTACGCGCTGTACGAATCAATCTTTGAACAGCTGTGCACTACCGACGCGTCCGGCGTCTTGTGCAAGCCAAAAATCGTGGCCTCGACCGCCACCATACGCGGAGCGGAAGATCAGGTGAAGGTCCTGTACGGGAGAGAGAGAACCTCGCTCTTTCCCAGCCCCGGCCTTTCCATGAGCGATTCATTCTTTGGCCGCTATGCGAAGGAGCCCGACGGCCGTATGAGTCCGGGTCGCCTGTATGTCGGCGTTCACGGAGTCGATCATGGATCCATCCTGACAACGCAGGTCCGCGCCTTCGCGGCGGCGTTGTACAAGCCAGCGGCATTCGATCAGACAAAGCGCGACCCCTGGTGGACGCTGCTAGCCTTCTACAACAGCATCCGCGAACTGGGCGGTGCGCGCACGCTTTTCGACAGCGACATCCGATCCCGCCTAAAGTTCCTCTTCAACAGGGAAGGAATCGACGGCGACGGTCGTCGAACGCTTGCCATCGTTGACGAGCTGACGAGCCGGCTCTCCCAGCCGGAGATCGTAGCGATGATGGATCGGCTTGCCAGGACCTACGAGACCTCAGGCGGGGCCGGCGTCTTCGACGCCTGTCTCGCTTCGAACATCATCGAAGTCGGCGTAGACATCGATCGACTCTCTCTCATGGGCGTGGTCGGTCAGCCCAAGACGACGTCGACATACATCCAAGTGACAGGCCGCGTGGGACGGAAATGGCAGGAGCGACCTGGTCTCATACTGACTCTCTACAACCCATCCAAAAGCCGCGATCGCTCGCACTTCGAGCAGTTCCACGGGTATCACCGCCGTCTGTACGAACGCGTGGAGCCTACCTCCGCCACGCCATTCGCGATCTCGGCGATCCAGCGGGGATTCGCCGGCGCTGTGCTCACCTGGGCCAGACAGCAGGTCGATGAGCCGGTACGGAAGCTTGCGTCCTACCGACAGGCGTTGGACCAGGCCGTCGAGATCCTGATCAATCGATGCTCAATCGTGCAGAACGGCAACGACGCGCAGCGCTCCATCAGCGAACTCAGGCGCATGCATGCGGAGCTGATTGCCAAGTGGCAACGCAATCCGCAGGAATGGGAACAGTTTCCTCAGTCGACCTCAGGCGAATATCTGATGCTCTGGCCGGGGCAGTACGCGACGCAACTGCAGGAAGCGCGTGGCGTGAAGGTACCTACGAGCATGCGGCAGGTGGACAGGACAGGCGAGTTCGCGATCACACCCGCATATGCAATGGTTTCCGGCTCGGCCGGTTCAGGAGATTAGATGGGAAGCAAACAGATACGCACGGGTCAGTTGATTGCGCCATTCGGACCCGGCAGCCTGTACACCGATCGCCAGGGCATTCCGCACGTGGTCGGTGGCCTGGACCACTGGTACAAAACATGGAGTGAAACACAGGGACTGCAAGACTGTGAGGAGCCTCTTGAGTTCGAGGTATTCGAGCCGCGGCTTGCCGAGCTGCTGAAGATCGAACGCTTCCGCACGCCACCGGATTACCGCATTCCTCTCAGGCACCAAGATCCGCCTCCGAATGCCAGCCTGAAGATCCCTGCCCTTCGCTTTCCGCGCTGGTACCGGAACACCCGCAGCGGCGAGCTCCGGAGATTTAACTTGGATACCCGTATCTTGGAACGGCCCGGGGACGGCAGCAGATGGCAACCGGTCCGCTTCATCGCCGTCTGTCAGCACGGTCACCTCTGCGAGTTTCCCTGGAAGGCATGGATCGACTGCCAGTGCCCGGACGACGGCAGTCTCGAGCTGACCGACAGAGGCGGCTCCGAGCTGTCCAGCATTGTCGTGAAATGCACATCCTGCCCACCGGGCTCGGTTGGTTCGAGGGGTCGCCCGCTCAGCGGCACCACTGTGAAGCCCGATCAAACGAAGGGCGAGAAGAGCGAGTTCGAGAAGGCCGGCATCCGCTGTCCCGCCGAACATCCCTGGCTGGGCGAAGGGGCGCATGACGCCCTGTGCGCCGAACCGCTCATCGGCGCACTGATCAACCAGACAAACATCTACTTCCCGCGGACCATTTCGGCGATCAGCCTTCCGGACCTCGCGGAGCAGGACGACGCGGTGATCGATATCCGACAGGTGCTCGACAGCTTGCCCAATATAAGCGCGCTCAAGACATTGTGGAAGCTCAAGGAGTTCGATGCCGTCGTCTTGGTGGCCTCGAAGTCGCTCGCGGATCTGCAGATTCTTCACGAGCCCGACAAGGTCAAGCTGGCGCTGGACAGTCTTTTTTCTGGCGCAAAGGATCAGACGCAGTCGGTTGCCGCCATGCCTGTACAGCCCGAAACCGAAGTGATGCGCTTCCGCCGGGCAGAATTCGACATCCTGCGGGAGGAGATCGACGACCCGCGACGGTCGCCCAGAATGCGTGTGCGAAAAAGCGTTGTGCCCGCAGATCTATCCGCATGGATCGGACGAGTGGGCTTGGTCGAGCGCCTGTGCGAGACACGCGCCTTCTACGGATTCGATCGGATCGAACCTTCACGATCACCGCTGTCAGATCTTCCCACCTCGGCGCTCAGGCAGCTCTTCCGTGAACCACCCAAAGGGTCCGAGCAGTGGCTCCCGGCGGTCCAAGTCTATGGCGAAGGAATCTATCTAGAGTTGAAGGAGGAGCAGATCGCGGCCTGGCAGCACGCCAATGCAGGCTGGCTCGACACAAGATTGAGCCCGGAATTTGTGCAGCGATTGGAGGAAAGCTGCTGGGCACTCCGGCCGCTCATTCCAGGCGGCCGTGACTGGGCGTCGCGATTCCTGCTCGTGCACAGCCTCGCGCACCTGCTGATCAGCCAGCTCGTCTTCGAGTGCGGCTATTCCACCGCAGCCCTTCGCGAGCGGCTCTTCGTTTCCTCTGACCCGGCCGCGCCAATGGCCGGGATGCTGATCTATACGGCCTCGGGAGATTCAGAAGGCACTTTGGGAGGCCTGGTCCGCATGGGCCAGCCGGAACTCCTCGGTCCAGTGTTCCAGCGTGCGCTCACCCGTGCGGTCTGGTGCTCGGCCGATCCCGTCTGTTCGGAGGACCTGGGAGGTCAGGGTTCACGGCTAGCGAATCTCGCTGCCTGCCATGCCTGCGCCCTTCTTCCCGAGACGTCGTGCGAAACCATCAACCAGGGACTGGACCGGGGCATGCTCGTGGGCACGCCATACGAGAGGGGTCCGGGAATCTTCTCCCGCTTGGTGGATGATGCTCTTCTTGCCGAGTGAGTGCATGCGGACGAGCTTCTATCCAGGCAACTGAGCAGGAATTACTTCCCCAAGGGAGCACGGCGTAATGCAGCTTCTTCTCCCGGGTATTGCCAGACAACAAATACAACTTGACATGAGTAGCAGCGTGACCAATCCAACCATGAAAATCCTGTACGGCCCCCCCGGGACCGGCAAGACCTGGCAGGCAGCGCAGGAAGCCGTCAAAGCCATTGAGCCGCAGCGCTATCAGAAGGCGCAAACTGCGGCAGATCCTTTGGAAGAGGTCCGCAAGCTGCATGAGACCCTCGTCAATGACGGTCGCATCATCTGGGTGACTTTTCATCCAAGTTATTCCTACGAGGATTTTGTAGAGGGATTCCGGCCCAGCATTGGGCCCAACGAGCAGCTCCTCTATACAGTCGTCGAGGGACCTTTCAAGACGATCTGCCGTCGCGCGACGCTAACGTCCGACCTTTCGGTCGGAGAAATGCTGCAGGACGGCAACGGCAAAAAAACCATGGAAGTGGTGAACAAGAACACCGAAGGGTGGTTTGTCAAAGTCAATACGACCAGGTCGGACGCAGTCGCCGCATCAACGGTAAAGTTTGTTCCCCGCGCTGTTATCGAAAGAGTGATTGAACTGGGACTCCCCCCTCCGATCTTCTCCATCGCAGGGAAGAGCCTCATCGAGCTCTCTAAAGTCGGCATCGACATGAATGACCCGGACGTGCCAGCCCCGCAGGAGGGAGAGACAGCTGCGAAGCGTAACGGCGCGAACGTCCGGAAGATCATTGCTGCTCGAACCGGCATTCTGTCTAGCTCGGACCTCAGCAACCAGGCACACTTCGGTGCAGTCCTGCGGCGCCTGATGGAACTCAAAACCACGGGGGGACAGCAAGGGGGCGCGGTCGCGATGGTCATCGATGAGATCAATCGGGCGGAACCATCCAAGGTCTTCGGTGAACTTATCACTCTGCTGGAGCTGGACAAGCGGGAAGGCATGCCGGACGAGCGATCCGTCTGGCTTCCCTATTCAAAGAAGCCCTTCTCGGTCCCGGCCAACGTTTCCGTCATCGGAACGATGAACACGGTCGACCGATCGCTTACAGCACTCGACTTCGCCATGCGGCGGCGGTTCACATTTGAGTTGGTCGCAGCGGATCCGAATCTGGTCTCACAAGATTGGGGTGGCGTCGATCTACAGGCACTGCTCAAGCGCATCAACTCACGCGTTGGCATTCTGCTTGGCAGCGGCCATGAGTTCGGTCATGCCTTCTTGATGCCACGCCGGCTTGAATCCCTGCAGGCCGATCACGACTGGACCCGGGCGGACGCGGGACTTCGTGGTGTGGCATATGTTCTGAGGACAAATATCATCCCCACACTCACCGAGTATTTTCACGATGACTGGGACAAAGTCCGCGCCATCGCAGGCGAGACCAAGGATGACCAGGGCCTGCTCTTTCTGTTTGAGAAGCCCCCGGCTGATGCTCAGTTCTTCGCAAGACTGCCGGATCAGTACGAGTTCTCTGAATCGAGTTGGGGCGTGCACGCCGAATGGTGGAACCCCGAAAGCCCAAAATGGGACTCTGCTCGCTTCCTGCGCTTTGCACGCGCACTGGCCAATGGCCAATAAGCCCGATCGGTGATGCGGGTCCTAACCACCTGGGAAGGAATGCCGGTTCCGCTTCCGGAAGCGCCGGAACGCCGTGCTCTTGCCGAGCGCATTCTGCGAAAGACGGAGAACGGCCCATCGCCGGCTTTCCGCTGGAAACGGGGCAAACTTTACGCAGGTGAGATGGCTGGCTGTATCCAGATCGGAGACCTACGCATCAATGTACTGCCCAAGACCGATGCTCAGGACGAGAACAGCGACGGGCGGTTTCTTCTGAGCCTTCTTCGCTACGCTGGCTATCTCAAGCAGACACACATTGCCGATACCGCGGATGTCGAAACATCGATGCGGGACCCTCTGGAGGCTGTCATATCCGAGGTAGCAGCAGAAATGACACAAGGGCTTCTGGGCGGAATTCCGAAGCGTTACGAGCTTCGCCAGGAGGATTCGCTCTCGCCCAGAGGGCGCATCGACTTCAACCTGCTCTCGCGGCGCCTTCCGTCCCGCGTCGATCTCCCGATCAGTCATGCACCGCTTTCGGTCGACAACATTCTTGCTCAGTGCATCAAAGCACTTGCAATCGTCCTTCAGCGGATCACGCGCAGCGAGAAGAACCGACAGGCTTTTGCAGCGGTCTTGATGCAACTTGCCGGCGTCCGATCAATCCGCCCTACATTGACAATGATCGACGGTATATCGCTGTCCCGTTACGAGACGCACTGGACACGGTCGCTGGCGATTGCCAGATTGGTCCTGGCGGGTCAGGCTCCCGACCCGACACACTCGGGCAAGTCGGCTGCCTTTTCAATACTCTTTCCCCTTCACCATCTCTTTGAACGCTCACTCCGGCGGTTGATTGCTGAGGCCATGCAGGGCAGCGGCATCGCCGTGGACCATCGGAGCCGCCCGCTCCATCTCTACGAAGATCCGGCAACCAGCCAGGGAATACTCCGCCTCAGACCCGACTACATTTTCACCACAGATGGGGAAAGCACAGCGGTCGCAGACGCCAAATGGAAGCGGGCAACAGAAGAAGGCAAGGTCAACGGCATTGAACGGGAAGACCTGTATCAGATCCACGCGTACCTGACCCGCTTCAACGTCAAACGGGCGGTCGTCTTTCTGCCCATAGCGCCGTGGATGGGAGCCGGCTGGAGAAGAACCATCAATGTCATGGGTGGTGCACAGAACGTCACCCTTCTGGGTACCGACATCGCCGGGCTGATCGATCACAACAACGCCACCCGCGAGCCAGCTCGCGCCGCATTCAAGAAGGATCTGGTCGAGCTGATCCAGCCACCTTGATCCTTTGACTCCGGACACGCCTCTCCCGGATTTCTATCCGCGCAGTTCCGGGGTCGGTGAGGCTTTCAATGCGCCGCCTCTCAAGCACGATTCCGTCCCGTGCACCAGCCGGATCGACCCGGACAACCATGGGCCGGTCTGGAATATCGATGAGATCTACCTCATGCGGCAGTCGATATGCCGCATTGATGTCTTCAACCACCTGGCCAAGACCCTGCTCCAGTTCGTGCTCCCAGATACGGATGACACGCCATCCTCTGGAACGCAGGAGCGCGGTCTGGCGCCGATCCCGATCGGTGTTCGATGCAAGCTTCAGGCCCCAGAAATCTTCTCTGCTTCTGGGGCGAACGTAATGCAACGGGCAGCCATGCCAGAAGCAGCCATCGACGAAGACGACCAATCGGGCACCCGGAAAGACCAGATCCGGTCTTGCACCTTCTATTCTCATCCCCAACCTGTATCTCAGGCCGGACCGCCACAGAGCTTGTCTCAGAGCGACTTCCGGCCCCGTGTCTTTACCCCGGATACGCGCCATGTTGGCACTTCGGGCCGCCGCGTCAATGTCGATGACAGCCCCCTTAGTGCTCATACTCAGCCCGCCATCGGCAGTTGACGAGGAGTGTTCCTGTCGACGCGAGCGGTTTCGACCAGAGCCAACACCTGGGCAACGCGCTCCGCGAACTGCAGGCTCAGCAGCGGCGGAACGGCGTTGCCCACAACCTTGAAGCCGTCCACCAGTCCAACGCTGCCGAATCTGTAGTCATCCGGGAATGACTGGATGCGGGCGGCCTCGCGCACTGAGAGCGTCCGCGGAACGAACGGATGCACAAATGCATACGTGTCCTTCGCCATATGACTGACGATGGTCTTGGATGGTTGGGAGGGGTCCATCCGGGACAACCAGTCCCCGTGAGCCCCATCCCTTTTCTGCAGGTAGTTCTCGGTCAGCAGATGATGCGTGAGTTCTCCCGGTTGAGCCGGGATGGCCTCTAGCAACAGACGGATGCTGAGCGATCCATCCAAGGTTTTGCAAAGGCCGGCGACTTCCTCGGCATTGAATCCAAAGCGCTTTGTTAGCTGAGGCGACTTATGCAGCACTGATTTGAGGTTGGTCAGCACGGCAGACAACCGCTCCAGCGTCGGAGCCCCATCGCAGCGATAGTCCATCCAACGCTTACCGGGCCCCATCAACTTGAAGAAGTCTTGGTCGTCCACCCGCGGAGGTCTGGCGATGTGGGCATCGGCTGCATCGCCTCTGAACGCCCAGTTCCTATAGACATCCCCTGCCGTGTCAGAGGCCCGTAGTGGCGCGGCACGCGCGCCCTGCGCCCTGGGCACCGCAGCCACCGCATCCTTCACGTTGAACGACGGCGAAGGCAGGCCCTCCAGCGCGACTTGCAACGGAACATGTTCCCGATGCTGGAGTGTCAGACACCATGTCGCTGCATCAATGCCATTCAGGGGGCCGCTGCAATCGCCCCGCACGCCGGCCATCACGAAACGCTCCCGACCTTGAGGCACTGCGTGCTCGGAAGCTACCACAATACGTCTGGCAACGGCGTAGCCGAGCCCATCGTGCGAAACCTCCTTGATGGCTTCGGCAAGGATGTCAGCCGCGTCGAATTCGATACCCTCAGACTTGACCACAGCCTGGAAATGCCTGACGTTCTCGAATAGGAAGATGTCGGGCGCAAGCGCAGACACGAAGAGTACGTACTGATGCATGAGCTGGTTGCGGCTGTCAACCGAATCCTCATCCTCATGAACGTGGACACCCTGCTCCTTGAGACTGCGGATCTTGCCCCGGCCTATACGACTGAATCCCTGACACGGCGGTCCGCCAAGCAGCACCGACACCCGCCGACCATCGCGATAAAGAGCCCGCAGCCCAGCATCCACCTGCGCGTTCTCAAAAAAGCTGCGGCGGATAGCCTCCCGTGTCGCCCGCCAGTTGAGCCAGAGCGACTTCACCTTCCGCATCACCGGCGTGTCCATGAAGACACGGAACCGCCCAATGCGATCTGCAGCCGATGCAAGCTGCCCACGTCCGGAGCCCTCCGCTCGCTCCAAGAGCTTGGCAAGTTCGGCCTCCCAAAGCCGGCGTGCGGAGTTTCGACAGGCACGAACGACACGGTCCTCGATGTCGAGAGTCAGTTGGCGGACGCCTTCGTCAACAACGCCGTCTGCATGCCAGATCAACGGGCCGAAACGGGGAAATGCAACACCCGTAGCAGGCAGTTTGGTCGCATTGTGAAAGCCTACAACCGAGGTCTGGCCGAGGACGTCGGACCCCAACTGCTTCAACGCAGCCAGGTAGACGGGGTCCCCCCGCAACTCGGCAAGGTCTCGCAGAAACCCGGTGTCTAATACTTGGAGGGTCTTTCTCAGCATGTCGACACCGCCGACGCCGAGTTGACACAAACCGTCTTTAAGCGCTGCATCCCCAGTGGATCGAGCCATGTGGTCCAGATAGAACCCACGGACCTCTGATTCATTGAGGAAGTCAGTGATGTCGCTCCTGCGCGCAACAGGCAGCTCACCTTGGGTCGGGTGGTTGTCGTTGAACACCCTGACCATCGGCTCCTCGATATCGAGTGCCATGGCAACACGGAACACCGCCTGGTCCTTAAACCGCTCGAACCCGAGAGACATTCCTCCGCAGCCGCAGAAAAGATCGACCACATGGCGGGGTCGCTCCGGCACCAGAGCCGGCCATGCAAAATCCATCAGCGGCGATACCGCCCGTACAGCAGCGCGCCGAGCAGCCTGTCCACTGCCAACCGTAGGCACATTCTGCTTGGACTGCCCATCCAGCCAGAGCCGGTACTTGGCAAGCGAGTCGCTGCGTACGTAAGAACCGGCCAGATGACGTTCAAGGGCGGCAAGCCCGACCCCGATCTGCCTGGCGGCGTCTGCCGGCTTGATGCCCGTCGACAGAATTCGGCCCTGGACCTGTATCAGTACTGGATCGATCTGCATGGGAACCGCTCAAAAGAAACGTGTCGCGCGCTCATGACGCAGGACGAGAAAGAAAAACTCATCTGGGGATTGAAGAAGACTTCCGGCCGGAAATGCAGATCCACCAACATCACGCACGCTCCTGCTCAAGCAGTCGGTAGATGGCAAGGTTGATGACAGCAGCACGGCTCTGTCCCATCACCCGAGCGAGACGATCCACTTTTGAAAGCATGTCCGGTGTCATCGTGTGGGAGATCTGGAGGCGGTCGCCCTTTCGGACGCCCTGCCTTCCGTCCGATCGCGATGGACGTCCACGTGTTGCCTTGGCCGAAATCGTCACAGAGGGGATGGTCGATTAATATTAATCTAATATTACTCGAATCCTCCAAGTCGAGGTCCGCCGTTCGGCTCTGTCACGCTGCGCGCTCCTGCGGTCGACGATGCCCCACGGATACGGCATACCTGCTCGGCAAAGTCGCAGCGCTTGCCTTGAAACAAGCAATCGCTTTCCTCATGACTTGATGCCCTCCGATCGGTAAAGGCCCTCGCCGTCCGCCAGCAAATATTCTCTGCCACGCGGCGCTGCCGCCCTGATCTGAAGTTCGTTGAGTTGCCCCATGGTGTACCCAAAATCGACTGCGGTTGAAAAGCAGTCTGGGGTACACGGTGGGGTACACGCAAGAACGGGACTATGTGAGATCTAGTGATGCCGCT
This sequence comes from Variovorax sp. 350MFTsu5.1, assembly GCF_048302515.1. Lineage (NCBI taxonomy): Bacteria > Pseudomonadati > Pseudomonadota > Betaproteobacteria > Burkholderiales > Comamonadaceae > Variovorax > Variovorax sp. 350MFTsu5.1. The sequence continues at coordinate 5,911,277 of NZ_CP157620.1, forward strand.
TGGGTCGCCTTTTTCGAGGCAAAGCCCTTGACATACAAGGGCTTTTGAGCCGTCCTGGGTTGCGGCTTCGCTTTGAACCGGTGAGGTCGGTGGTATCCATCCCGCTCCAAATCTTCCAGTATCAAGGAACAAATGGCCTGCACTGGTGATCCCGAACAGCACGCCGAGCTCCCTTCGTAGGCGAGGCGGGGCGAGCTTCTGCTACAAACTAGCTCTTCATCCCTGTGTTGCAGAAGGGATGCGCCATTTGTCCATTGATGACATCGCCCGTACCGCCCTCCGCGCGCCTAACGATATGGTCGTAAGAGACGGACTTGGTGGGATGGAGATATCCATTGCAAATAGGACACCTCAAAGCGCTACTAAGGGCCGCATTTACAAACATCATCGACTTTGCGTCGTCGCTGAAATGTGGAGCGCTCTGGAACGCGTTGATGTCCAAAATCCGGCCTCGCAGTCCGAGTTGCGCAATCGCGTCCTCCGCGACGAGCGCCCCACCTGTTGCAGCTGTATCGATGAGGTACTCAAACAGCTTTTTCATGCGCGGAACTCGCTGCGCTTTGCTCATGTTCTGCTGAACAAGCGCGATAAGTGATTTGTTGTCCACGAGGAACGCCTCGACAGCGCTGCGGGCTCGCGTGAATTTCTTGAAGAATCCGTCATCGTTGTTGCGCACTCTCTCAGTCAGCAACGCGGTCATCCCGAGGAACAAGAAACGGTTGTACTTGCCCCTCTCGTTGTAGAAATATACGGCCGGGTGCAGCCCCAAGCTTCCCGCAGAATTGCCAGTGATGCGATTTAAGATCTCGAGCGATCGGCGGAGAAAACCAATGGTCGCCTCACCGGTCTCGTCAATCGGGTGCTTATCGATCGTCAGGGTCTCGGCCTGGCGGGACCCGGAAATCGTCAAGAAGTCGATCAGCAGCGATAGGGCTTCGACCGGAGATACGGAACCGCCAAACGGCACATCCAGCGTCTTCAAGGGCAGATTCGATTCGGGCTCGAAGAGAAGCTCATAGAACTCGCCCGCGGTCCCCTCAATCTGCTCCCGATGCATCTCCGAGAAGCTTGACCAATACTTGTGGCCCGTTCCGGAGCGCAGAATCGCCCGGGCGCCGATCGCTATGGGCTTTCGACGGTTCTTGATGAGCATTTCCTCGGTGTCATCGAGAGGCGTTCCTTGCGAATTGATCTTGAAAAATGACGTTTCTGCGACATCAGCGTTCCCCTGAATCCATTGGAGGTTCAGCGCGCGGGTAAAGAGGCGATTCGCACGTCGAGGTGCAACTGGATCAATCGACACTTTTGCGTCGATCAAACCCCGAAGGCTCGTAAAGCGACCAACCTTCTGCTCGATCACCTGTCGAGTGCGCTTAGCGATCTTTTTCTGATCCTCTGAGATCTCCCCTTTATAAAAGGCGGAACTCAACGCGCCGTCGCCATAGTCGTCCTCGATCCAAGCACGCAGGGCACTCAGTCGATGCCCGCCATCAATCACGAAAATGTATGTTGGCGACTTCCACAGGATGAGGGACGGAATCACCTCGTTGTCGAGAAAGCTCGCAACAAGCGTCGCAACCTGCTCAGGCGACCAATGGTTCGTTTCTCGCTGGAAATCCGGCTTGCGGAGCAACTTGAGAATCGCCGAGTCCGAAAGCAGGTTGGTTATCGGAAAGTTCTGGAATAGGTCCAGTGCGAACTCTTCCTCAGCAACCGCAAAGTCCTCGCGAGGGATCATTGCATCGAGCGTTACGCGCTGGGCCATCTTCTCATCCTTGTTAAAAGGCTATAACAGCGCATGTTAGGCGCCACTTTATTTTCGCGCCGAGCAGGCGCAAGACGCTTCTGGTCTGAACCGGGTCGGCTAGTACTCGGACGGCCGGCGCCGGTGTCGCGGTTGTCGCGGTTGTCGCGGTTGTCGCGGTTGTCGCGGTTGTCGCGGTTGTCGCGGGCATTCTGCCTTGCCGGGCTCAACCACCGGAGCATGCGAATTCAAAAATTCGAACATTACCCAGAGGTTTTCAGGATGGAGGTGAAAACCCGCACTTCGATCGCTAAGCGAAGCAAGCTCCCACACGATATACGGGAGCGCGATCAAGTCGAGACAATGAGCGTCGCGACGACGCACACCAAGGCTCTTCCGCCCGGGCAGCATCCCGGCAGTTGCTGTACGATGCCTCGGAGGCCCCTAAGCAATTGATTTGTCTAGGGTTTTGGGACTTACGCGAACAACTGCGAAAGTAGTGTTGGCGGACTGGCTAAATCCCGTCGCCCGCCTCGCTGGCAGACGCTTCGCCCCGGGTCGAAAGAAGAATCAGGTGCCAGCGTATCGCGCATCCTCTTGGAAATTCCCGCCGATCTGCTCGCGGCTGGGGCATGATCAAGTTTCTTCCCATGCTCGATGCGGCGCGGTGCATCGAAACCATGCATTGAAATTTGTCGGTACTTTTGTCGGTATCTTTTTTCTGCCAGCCCGAGGAATTCAATATCCATGCGGATTTTTGAAATACCTGCGATTCCTGTCGAAGGCACCACCAGATCGCCAAGTCGTTGAATCGCAACGGCTTTTCAAGACCCCAGGCAGGCCCGGCGTAAGCCCCGCCCACACGCGGGTCCGGGTCAACGACCAGTCACACGCCCTCGGTCTAATCCGCGCGTGACATCAGACGCCCACCTTCTCCTCCCCTCCTCCGGCTCCCGCAACATCCTCGGTCGCCGCCTCCTGTTCACCTTCTCGGCCGTCCTGCTGCTGACCCTCGCGGGCTCCGGCATCGGCATCCGTTCGCTCGCCAAGGTCGACGAGGCCACGCGCGAAGCCATCCAGCAGCGCGGCGTGTCGGAGCGCATCGTGGCCGATGCCTACCGCCTGCAGGCGATCAATGCCGAGCGCTACAAGGCGATGGCGCTGAGCTCCGAACCCGAGGTCGGCGAGATTCTTGCGGCGGACATCCGCGCAACCTCCGCCAGTTACGACGAACTGATCAAACAGCTCGACCAGCGACTGCACGACGAGGCCGACCGCGCATTGCTCGCGCAGGCCGACGCCGCCGCCAGGGACTTCGCGGGCGCCGTCAAGGAACTGATCGCCGCGCGCGACTCGGGCCTCACCGAGCGCATCCGCAATGTGTACGCGCAGCGCTTCCAGCCCAGTTCGGCCGCGCTGCTGGCCGCCGTTTCCAGGCTCGCGCAATCGCAGCGGCTGGCCATCGACGTGGCAGGCGAGCACGTCGCCGAGCTGAGCGCCTCGGCGCGCATTGCGCTGGCGCTGTTCAGCGTGGCCGCGCTGCTGCTGGGCGGTGTGCTGGCGCTGGGGCTGATGCGCAGCATCGGCAGGCCGATCAGGCTCGCGAGCGACACAGCCGGACGCGTGGCCACCCTCGACCTGCGCCAGGACATCGAGGGCCACTCCCGCGACGAGGCGGGCCAGATGCTGCAGGCGCTGGGCGCCATGCAGGGCGCGCTGCGCGAACTGGTGCAGCGCGTGCGCGAGTCGGTGCAGAACGTGCGCACGGCGGCCGCCGAGATCGCGCACGGCAACTCGGAACTCTCGGCACGCACCGAAGGCGCCGCGGCCAGCCTGCAGCAGACGGCGGCGGCGCTCGGGCAGGTCATGCACAACGCGCAGCAATCGAGCACGGCCGCCGGCGAGGCCGAACGCATGGCCGGGGCCGCCGCCACGGTCGCAGCGCAGGGCGGCGAGGCGGTGTCCCAGGTGGTGAGCACCATGCAGGACATCCGGCGCGAGTCGCACAGGGTGGCCGACATAACCGGCGTGATCGACGCCATCGCCTTCCAGACGAACATCCTGGCGCTCAATGCCGCGGTCGAGGCTGCGCGGGCCGGCGACGCGGGACGCGGCTTCGCGGTGGTCGCGTCTGAGGTGCGGCAGCTGGCCACGCGATCGGCCGCGGCTGCCCGCGAGATCAAGAGCCTGATCGAGAACTCGGTGCAGCGCATCGAGTCGGGCACCGCGCTCGCCGACGACGCTGGCCGCACGATGGGGCGCATCGTCGCTTCCATCGGCCAGGTCGCCGACACGGTCGGCGCCATCACGATGGCGACGCAGTCGCAGGTGCAGGACATCGCCCAGATCGACGCCGCCGTCGCCCGGCTGGACGAGATGACGCAGAAGAACGCGGCCATGGTCGAGGAGTCGGCCGCCGTATCGGAAAGCCTGCGCGACCAGGCCCGCAACCTGGACACGCTCATCAGCCAATTCGTGCTGCCCGGCGACGTACCGCGCGACGCACTGCCCTCGGCACCGCGCCGCGACTTCTCCCGCGACATCCCGGTGTCGCCGCGGCTGCGGCCCGCGGCCTGATCCGCGGCCGGGCAGCTGCTTGCGCCCCGGCCTTCGTTACGTACTGACAAGGTAACAGCGCTACGTAACAAGTGCCGAAGTGCGTCCGCCCGGCGCTTTCATCGCGGCATGGCTCCGGCAAAAATCTCCATGTAAATCAACAGTTTGCGCGCACCTTGCCCCACGCCGGCGCCTGCGCAAAAAAGCGGCACACAAGTTGCCCCGTCAGCCACTCCCACTACCGAGGAGGCTGCCATGGCGGATGCCAACACAACGATTTCTTCGATCGCCGGAGGCGCCGACAGCAGTGCCGCCACGCCGGTGATCCTCGCGCAGGCGACGGTCCGGCCGGTCGCTCCCATGGGGGCGGCCGCCGCCGCCTCGGCAACACCGGCTGCGGCGCCGGCCGGCATCGGGTCGCTGTCGAATGCGACGCCCGGCACGGTCGTCATGCGCGACGGCGTGGCGATCCCGGTGTCCGGCAACCAGACGCTGATGGCCGGCGACCGCGTGATCGTTCCGCAGGACGGCCATGCCAACGTTCTATTTCCCGGATCTGCCACCAACAAGGCACCCCTGGCCGGCGTGTTCACGGGCGGCACGGACGCCACCATCAGCTCGACCAAGCTCGCGAGCGGCCTGGAGCAGGTGAACGTGGACGTGGCCTCCGGCGACCTGGAAGTGACCGCGCCCGACAGCGACGCCGAAGCCGCCGCGCTCGCGGTGAGCAAGAAGACCGCTGCCGGCAGCGGCATCGGGCTGGGCGAATTCGCGCTCGGCGCGCTGGGCGCCGCCGGGCTCGCGGCGGCACTGGGCGGCGGCGGGGGCAGCGACGGCGCGGTCCCCTTCTTCGTTCCGGGCATCGGCGAAAGCGATGCGGATGCAGACGCGGACGCCGATGCCGACGCGGATGCGGACGGCGACTCGGATGCGGACGCCGATGCGGATGCCGACGCTGACGCCGACGCCGATTCGGACGCCGATGCCGATTCGGACGCGGACTCCGATGCGGACGCCGACTCGGATGCCGACGCCGACGCCGACGCCGATGCCGACGCGGACGCCGACCACCTGCTCGACCCAGGCGATGGCGCCGCCGACCATCTGGTCGGAGCCCTCGACAACCTGCTCGGCCTTGGCGGAGGCGGCGGTACGGCCGCCGCCGCGCGCAGTGCCGCGGTCACGAGCTCCGCGCCCACGCTCTCGTCGCTGATGCCCACGGTCGACGGCCTCACCGACCTCGTGGACGACGTGCTCTCGCCCATCGCGGGCAACGAATTCAGGCCCGACGATCCGAACGCCTTCGACCCGCTGGACGACACTGTAGACGGCATCACCGCCGACCTCGGCGGCGTGCTCACACCCGTGGTCGACGGCCTGCTGGGCGCCGGCCTCACCGGCGCGCTCATCGGCTCGCTGAACGGCCAGGTCGACTACCTGACCGACGCGCTCGGCAACATCCTCGACAACGTGCTCGGTGGCGACGGACTGCTCGGCGGCGTAACCACCGGCCTGGGCATCGACGGCCTCGTCGACCAGATCGTCGGCGACGAAGGCGTGGTCAGCCAGGTGCTCGACGGCCTGCTCGGCGAAGGCAGCCTCGTGGGCAGCGTGCTCGGCGAAGACGGATTGGTCGGGCAGCTGCTTGGCGACGGCGGCTTGCTTGGCGGGCTGCTGGGCGGCGTACTCGGCGGCGATGGCAGCCTCCTCGGCGGCGTGCTGGGCGACGACGGCCTGCTGGGCGGTGTGCTCGGCGGCGATGGCGGCCTGCTCGGTGGCGTGCTGGGTGACGACGGCCTGCTGGGCGGCGTACTCGGTGGCGACGGCGGCCTGCTCGGTGGCGTGCTGGGTGACGACGGCCTGCTGGGCGGCGTACTCGGTGGCGATGGCGGCTTGCTCGGCGGCGTGCTGGGTGATGACGGCCTGCTGGGCGGCGTACTCGGTGGCGATGGCGGCTTGCTCGGCGGCGTGCTGGGTGACGACGGCCTTCTGGGTGGCCTGCTGAGCGGCGACGACGGCCTGCTCGGAGGCGTACTCGGCGGCGACGGCTCGCTCGCCGGCCTGCTCGGCAGCGAGGGCCTCACCGGCGGCTTGCTGGGCGGCGACGGGCTGGTCGACAGCCTGCTCGGTCCCGACGGCGTGGCCGGCGGACTGCTTGGCGCAACGCCCCTCGGCGGCTTGCTCGGCGGCGAAGACGGCCTGCTCAGCGGCGTGCTGGGCGACAACGGCCTGATCGGCGGCCTCCTCGGTGGAGACGGCCTGCTGGGCGGGGTTCTTGGCGACGACGGCCTCCTCGGTGCCGATGGCCCACTGGGCGGTCTGCTCGGTGGTGATGGCGGCCTGCTCGGCGGCGTGCTGGGTGATGGCGGCCTGCTGGGCAGCGTACTCGGCGGCGATGGCGGCCTGCTCGGTGGCGTGCTGGGTGACGACGGCCTGTTGGGCGGCGTGCTGGGCGACGGCGGCCTGCTGGGCGGCGTGCTCAGCGAAGACGGTCTCGTCGGCGGCCTGCTGGGCGGCGTCACCAACGGCGATGCCGGTGGCCTGGTCGGTGGCCTCCTCGGTGAAGACGGCCTCGTCGGCGGCCTGCTCGGCGGCGTCACCAACGGCGATGCTGGTGGCTTGGTCGGTGGTCTCCTCGGTGAAGACGGCCTCGTCGGCGGCCTGCTCGGCGGCGTCACCAACGGCGATGCCGGCGGCCTGGTCGGTGGTCTCCTCGGTGAAGACGGCCTCGTCGGCGGCCTGCTCGGCGGCGTCACCAACGGCGATGCCGGCGGCCTGCTGGGTGGCGTGCTCGGCGAAGACGGCATCGTGAACAACCTGCTCGGCGACGAAGGCCTGGTCGGCAGCGTGCTGGGCGCAGACGGCCTGGTCGGCCGCCTGCTCGGCTCGCTCGGCGGCGACGACGGCCCGGTGGCCAACGTGCTGCAGTCGGCGACCAGCGAAGCGGCTGCTCCGGCGGCACATGCGGCCTCCAGCGCGGCGGCGCCGGCGACCGACATCCTGGCCGGCACTTCCGGCACCGTGGCGCCGGTGGTCGAGACAGTGGCCCACGTGGCCGAAGGCGCGGCCGGTGCAGTGGCTTCCGGCGTGGGCGAAGTCGTCGCGCCGATCACCAGCCAGGTCGAGCAGACGGTGAGCCACGTGGTGAACCCGGTCACCAACATCCTTCACGGCCTGCTGGGCTGAGCGGACCACCCGCTCGCCCGCTGCCGGCCCCGGGGTGCCGATGTAGGCAGGCGCTCACGCACTTGCCTTGCAATGTCCCGCATGGGCGGGCGCTGCGCAGAGTCAATGTGGAGGTTCCGTGGATCCCGGTTCCTCCTCACGACGCATCCGTGCGTCGTTAAGCGCTCCCTCGAGGGGCGCTTTTTTTTGGGGGGCGTGCGTGAACGCCGCTGCTCCTCAGCGGATCAGGCTCATCGGCGCGACCTGCGGCGTCACCTTCTGCTCGGTCGCCGTCAGCAGCTGGCCGTTCGATTCCTTCCAGCACATGAGGTTGGTGGTGCCCGAGCCCGCCGGTCCCGGCGCCTGTATCGATACCGCCTTCCACCCCTTGCACGCGCCGCCGACGGTGGTGGGGCGGTCGAGAAACACGTAGTCGGTGCCGGCGTCGATGCGCATCACGCCCGCCACGCCGGGCGGAAGCGGCTTGCGCGTCTGGGCGGACGCCGCGCATGCGGCCGTGGCCATGGCGATGCCCAGGAAGAAGATGCGAGTGCGCCCCATGCGTGCTGCTCCGGTTTGACGAACGCCGATGTTATGGCCGGCGACACCGTGCGGCGAGCGCATCCATGCCCGGCCCGCCCTCATTGGCCTCACACCACGCGGTGCTCCTCCACCACGAAGGCCGTGATCTCCGCAAGGAAGGTGAGCGCATGCGCCATCGTCACCTGCCCTTGCGGCGATGCGAAGGCCGCATCGAGCGTGCCGGGGTTCTCGAACCACAGTTCGACGATGCCGTCGATCGGCAGCTCCGCATAGCCGCAGGGCGTGCCCTTCACGAACTCGCGCGCGGTCACCACGTTCTGGCGGTAGCCGCTCACGCCGGGCATGCGGCGCACGTGGTCGGCGTGCACTTTCCATTCGCGGCGGAAGTCTTCTTCCGACTGCTCGACGGGCCGGCGCAGCAGCGAGATGCGCTTGAGCAGCCCCTCGGGCTTGGGCGGCGGCGCTATCACCTCGGTCTGCGCGACGGTCACGATGTGCAGGCCGCCCAGAAAGCGTTCCTCGTCGGCGCGGATGGCGGCGGCGAGCTCGCCGCGGTTGAAGGCAGCGTCGGCCTGCTTCGCCTCGTCGAAGCCCAGCTGCGAGAAGCCGTCGAAGTCCCACGGCCCGCGCGCGAAGTCGATGCCGCGCTGCAGCCGGTCGAGCACGAGGTTCTGCCGGTAGCCGCGCAGCGTGGGCAGCTGCGCCACCAGCGGGCCGTGCCTGTCGCGCCAGTGGCTGCGGAAGGCCTCGTCGGTCCATTCGGGTTTCTTGCGGATCAGGCCCATGCGCAGGGGCGTCGGTTCGGTCATCTGCTTGTCTCCTTATCGTTGATTTGCAAGGCGGCTTCGGCCTCGGCGCGCGCTCGCGCGAGGCCGGGCGCGCGCTTGGCCAGCCACACGCCGTGGCGCACCGGCCAGCGCCGGAAGCCGGGGTCCGCACCGAGCGCCGCGGCCGCGTGGTGCGCCCAGTAGGGGTCGAGCAAGGCCTCGCGGCCCAGGGCGACGAGATCGGCCTGCCCGGCGGCGAGCACGGCCTCGGCCTGATGCGCGTCGACGATCATCCCGACCGCCTGCGTGGGCACCTGCGCCTCGCGCCGGATGCGCGCGGAGAACGGCACCTGGAAGCCCAGCCCGCGCGGCACCGGCAGCGCGCGCGTCTCCTCGGTGAGGCCGCCCGAGGAACAGTCGATCACGTCGACGCCGCAGCGCTTGAGCTCGCGCGCGAGCACCACCGAGTCGTCCAGGTTCCAGCCATCGGGCGTGCCGTCGACCGCCGAGAGGCGGCAGAACAGCGGCTTCTCCGCCGGCCACGCGGCACGCACGCGCTGCGCGATCTCCAGCGCGAGCCACATGCGGTTGTCGCGGCTGCCGCCGAGCGCATCGTCGCGATGGTTGGCGTTGGGTGAAAGGAAGCTGGCGACGAGGTAGCCGTGCCCGAAGTGCAGCTCGACCACGTCGAAGCCCGCCTTGTCTGCGCGCACCGTGGCATCGACGAAGCGCTGCACCACCGCCGCGATGCCATCGGCATCGAGCGCGCGCGGTGCCGACCAGCCCGGCCCCGCCGCGATCGCGCTCGGGCCCAGGCGCTCCCACGGCTCCTCGTCGGCGGCCATGCGCGCATCGCCGAGTGCTGCGCCACCCTCCCACAGCGGCTCGCTGCCCGCCTTGCGGCCTGCATGCGCGAGCTGCACGCCGATGGCGCTGCCCTGCGCATGCACGAAATCGACCACTGCCTTCAGCGGCGCGATCTGGCTGTCGTTCCACAGGCCGAGGTCGGCGGTGCCGATGCGACCGCGCGGATCGACCGCTGTGCTCTCGGTGAGGATCAACCCCGCTCCGCCGAGCGCGAACTTGCCGAGGTGAACCATGTGCCACGGCGTGGCATGGCCGCGCTCGGCGGCGTGCTGGCACATCGGCGAGATCACGACGCGGTTGGCCAATGCGAGGCCGCGCAGTTGCAGGGGCTGGAACAGCAGGGGGAGAGAGTCGGTGGACATGGATGGAAGAAATCAGGGTGCAGGCTTGCGCACGGCGGCGGCTGCCGGCCGCGTGCCCAGCCACGTGCCGCTCATCACCGCGGCGAAGCCGAACAGGTGCCACCAGGTCAGCACCTCGCCCAGCAGCAGCGCCGCGACCGCGACGCCGAACACCGGCACCCAATAGAGAAAGACAGCGGTGCGCGCCACGCCGATGACGGAGATGGCGCGGTTCCAGATCAGGTTGCCGGCGGCGGTGGCGGCCACGCCCGAGAACAGCACCAGCACCCACGGCCACGCACCCGGGAACAGCTGCGCCGCGCCCAGCGGCGAGGGCCCCAGCAGCGTGTGCAGCACCAGCATCGCGGTGCCCATCACGTAGATGCCCCAGCTCATCGAGAGCGGATCGATCTGCCGCGCCAGGCGCTGCACGCCTACGCCGCCGACCGCGAAGCTCACCACCGACAGCGCCAGCAGCAAATCGCCCAACCCCGCGTGCGACAGGCTCGCGCCCGGATGGCTCAGCACCACCGCCGCCACGCCCGCGAAGCCCAGCGCCACGCCGACTAGCCGCCGCGCCGTCAGCGCCTCGCGGAACACCAGCGCCGCCATCAGCGCCGACACCAGCGGACTCAGCGCCATGATCAGCGCGCCGTTGGTGGCCGTCGAACGCTGCAACCCCAGCGCGAACAGGATCTGGTTGGCGTACACCATCAGGAAGCCGCAGCCGGCAAGTGCCGCAAGACGCCGCATGCCGAACACCGGCACCCCGCCGCGCCGCCACAGCAAGATCGCGCTCAGCGCCACGCACGCCACCGCCATGCGCAAGGCCGCCAGCGGCAGCGCCTCGAAGAAGCCCGTCAGCACCTTCACCGCCGACACGTTCACGCCCCACACGAGCATTCCCAGCAGCAGCCAGGCCTGCACGGCGGCGGGTGTGGCGCCAGCAGAGGCTGATGAAGACGACGACGGCGCAGGCTGGTTCATTTCAATCGTTCGTCAAAGACAACGCCACACCACGGCCCGCGCAGCGAGGCCCCCTCGCGGGCTCCCGCGGAACCGGCTCTGCCGGGCCGCAGGGTGCGCCCCCGCGAGGGGGTGTCCGAGCCACACGAAGTGGGCGAGGCTGGGGGAGGTCATCCCTCCAGCTCGTTCCACATTTCGATGTCGCGCTCGGCGGTCCAGATGCGGGGGTGGACGTGACCGGTGGCCTCGTCGTAGGCGCGCGTCACGTCGAACGGCATGCAGTGATCGAAGATCACCCAGTGGCCGTACGTGGGGCGCAGCGCCGCCACCGTCTCCTTGTAGATCGCGTTCAGCGTCTTGCCCTGCGCCACGCCGTTGTTGACCAGCGTGTACACGTCGGAGATGAAGGCGCGCGTGGAGGCGATGGCCTTGCGCACGTCGGCGGCGTTCTCCAGCGCGGCGCCGCGGCCGGGCACCAGCTTCTCGAAGCCGAAGCCCGCGAGGCGGTCGAGCGTGGCGGGCCAGTCGCGGAAGTAGCAGTCGCCTGCGTAGGCGGTGCTCTGGTACTCGACGAGGTCGCCCGCGAAGCAGATCTTCTGGTCTTCGAGGTAGGCGATGGTGTCGCCCTTGGTGTGGCCGCGGCCCACCTGCGCGATCTTCACTTCGAGCTTCTTGCCCAGCCACACGCTCATGGTGCCGTCGAAGGTCATGGTGGGCCAGGTCAGGCCCGGCGGCACCGACTCGACGTTGCGGAACAGGCGCGGGAAGCGGCCGATCTCGCTGGCCTTGTCCTGCTCGCCGCGCTCCACGATCAGGTCGTAGGTGTCGCGGCTGGCGATGATCTGCTCGGCGCCCTCCTTGAAGTAGGCCGAGGCACCCAGCACGCGCACCGCGTGGTAGTGCGACAGCAGCACGTACTTGATGGGCAGCGGCGTCACTTCGCGGATGCGGCGGATCACGTCCTGCGCCATCGCGGGCGTGGCCTGGGTGTCGACCACCATCACGGCCTCGTCGCCGATGAAGATGCCGGTGTTCGGGTCGCCCTCGGCGGTGTAGGCATAGGCGTTCTCCGAAAGCCGGGTGAACGAGACCTTCTTTTCCTCGAGGTCGGCGTGGCTGGCGAATTTCTTGGTGGTCATGGGCGTTCCTTTGAAATGAGCGATGCGAGTCAATGCGTGCCGAGGTACGCGGACTTCACCTTGGGGTTGTCGAGCAGCTCGCGGCCGGAGCCTTCGAGCGTGATGCAGCCGGTTTCGAGCACGTAGGCGCGGTCGGCCACGCCCAGCGCCTGCTTGGCCATCTGCTCGACCAGCAGGATCGTCAGGCCCGAGCTGCGCAGCTGGCGGATGGCGTCGAAGATGTCCTTGATGATGAGCGGCGCCAGGCCCAGCGAGGGCTCGTCCAGCAGCAGCAGGCGCGGCTCGCTCATGAGCGCTCGGGCAATGGCCAGCATCTGCTGCTCGCCGCCCGACAGCGTGCCCGAGGGCTGGTGCTGGCGCTCCTTCAGGCGCGGGAAGCGCGCGAACTCGCGCTCGATGCCGCGCTCCACGAAGGCCTTGTCGCCGCGGCGCGAGTAGGCGCCGAGCATCAGGTTCTCGCGCACCGTCTGGTCCGGGAACACGCCGCGCCCCTCGGGCGACAGCGCCACGCCCAGGCCCACGCGCCTGTGCGAGGGCACGTGCGTGCAGTCGTTGCCGTCGATCAGCACGCGGCCCTCGGCCACGGGCTCCAGGCCGACGATGCTCTTGAGCAGCGTGCTCTTGCCGGCGCCGTTGGCGCCGATGATGGTGACGACCTCGCCCGCGCGCACTTCCAGGCTCACGCCCTTGACAGCCTCGATGGCGCCGTACGAGACCTTCACCGATTCGATTTTCAGCATGATGGTTTCGGTCTTTCTGCTCAGGCGGGCATGGCCGTGGCCAGCGCCTCTTCTTCTTCGTCGTCCACGCCCAGGTAGGCCTCCACCACGCGCGGGTTGGCCTGAACCTCGGCGGGCCTGCCCTCGGCGATCTTGATGCCGTAGTCGAGCACGATCACGTGGTCCGAGATCGACATCACCAGGTCCATGTGGTGCTCCACCATCAGGATCGACACGCCGCACTTGCCGATGCGCAGCAGCAGCTCGCCGAGCTCGGCGGTCTCCTGCGGGTTGAGGCCCGCGGCCGGTTCGTCGAGCAGCAGCAACTGCGGCTCGGTGGCCAGCGCGCGCGCCAGCTCCACGCGGCGCTGCAGGCCGTAGGGCAGGCTGCCCGCGGGCCAGTGCGCGAGGTGGCCGAGGTCGACCAGGTCGAGCAGCTGCAGCGCGCGCTCGCGCGTCGCCTTCTCCTGCCGGTTCGCGGTGGGCCAGGCCACCAGCGACGACAGGAAGCCGTTGCTCATGCGGCTGTGGCGGCCGAGCATGACGTTGTCGAGCACCGAGAGATCCGCGAACAGGCGCAGGTTCTGGAAGGTGCGGCCCATGCCCATGCAGCAGATGGCATGAGCCGGCTCGCCCACGATGTTGCGGCCCAGGAAGCGGATCGAGCCCGCGTCGGGTTCGATCACGCCGGTGAGCATGTTGATCATGGTGCTCTTGCCCGCGCCGTTCGGCCCGATCAGCGCATGGATGTGGCCGCGCTGCAGGCGGAAGGACACGTCCTGCGCCGGCTTCACGCCGCCGTACGACTTGGTCACGCCCTGCACCACCAGCAGCTCGCCTTCGCCGCCGGGGCCGATCTGCCCCGGAACGCTGTTGCCGCCGGCGCCCTCGCCGCGATGGCGCGACTTCATGAACCATTTGTTGAAGAGGCCCACCACGCCGCCCGGCATCACGTACAGCGCGAACAGCAGCAGGAAACCGTAGAGGAAGTGCTGCGCCGAGGGCCAGCGCGCGAGCAGCGCGTCGGTCAGCGTGAGCAGCACCGCGCCCACCAGCGGGCCGTACATCGAGCCCGCGCCGCCGAACAGCACCAGCAGAAGGATGAAGATCGACAGGTGGAAGGTGATGAAGTCGGAGTTGATGTACTGGTTCTGCTGGGCCACCAGCGCACCCGCGATGCCGCAGGTGACGGCCGCGACCACGAAGGCCATGACCTTGGCGCGGTACACGCGCACGCCCACGGAAGACGAGGCGATCTCGTCCGCCTGCAGCGACAGCAGCGCACGGCCGAAGCGGCCGTTGAGCAGGTTGCGCAGCAGCAGGTGCAGCGCCGCGCACAGCACGATGCCCAGGATGACCCACTGCGTGGTATCCAGCGGCGCGCCCTTCCAGGTCAGCGGGCGGATGCCGTAGATGCCCTGGGCGCCGCCGAACACGTCGGTCCACTCGCCCACGAGCTTCTCCACCACGATGCCGAAGGCCAGCGTGACCATGGCCAGGTACGGCCCCTTCACGCGCAGCGAGGGCAGCGCGATCAGCACGCCGCACAGGCCCGAGATGACGGCGGCCAGCGCGAGCGCGAGCCATGGGTCCATGTCGGTGCGCGAGGTCAGCAGCGCCACGCCGTAGGCGCCTGCCGCGAACAGCCCGGCCTGGCCCAGCGATTTCTGCCCCGCGTAGCCCACCAGCACGTTCATGCCGGCGGCGCAGAGGTAGTAGACGCACATCATGAAGGCGATGCGCAGGTAGTAGTCGTTGCCCGACATCGAGACGATGCCGCAGAGCACCGCCGCGACCAGCACCACGGCGAGGGGATGGGCGAGGCGCTTCATACCTTCTCCACCGTCGAGCGGCCGAACAGACCCGTGGGGCGGAAGGCCAGCACCAGGATGACGAGCGCGAACACCGCCACCTCGCGCCACTGCGCCTGCCAGAGGTTGACCATCGACTCGAGCACGCCGAGCAGGAAGCCGCCGATCACGCAACCGCGCGGGTTGCTCAGGCCGCCGATCATCGCGCCCGAAAATCCTTTCAGGCCTACGGTCAGCCCCATGAAGAGCGAGGCCTGCGCGATGGGCGCGAGCAGGAAGCCCGAGAGCCCCGCCAGCGCCGAGCTGACGACGAAGGCGCCGATCATCATCGCGTTGGTGTTGATGCCCATCAGGCTGGCGACGTTGCCGTTCTGCGCGACGGCGCGCATGGCCTTGCCGATCATGGTGCGGTTCATCACGCGGTCGAAGCCGAACATCACGACCACCGCCACGCCCAGCGTGAGCAGCTCCTGCGGGCGCACGCCCACGCCGAACATGCGGATCACTGTGTCGCCCACCGGCGCGGGCACCACCACCGGCTTCGGGCCCCAGATGGCAAGCCCCACGCTCTGCAGGATCACGCCGAAGCCCAGCGTGCTCATCACCCACGCCATGCCGGGGCGGCCCGCGAAGGGGCGCACGCCCAGCACGTAGAGCAGCCAGCCCAAGAGGCCCATCACGCCGAGCGCGGCCAGCAGCGCGAACAGCTGCGCGCCCGCGCCGGGCACGGCGTCGCCGAAGGTGGTGGAGCTCAGCGGCTTGCCCAGCACCAGGAACAGGGCGCTCATGCCGATGAAGGCGCCGGCCGAGACGAACTCGCCGTGCGAGAAGTTCAGCGTCTTGGTGGTCGTGAACGTGATGCTGAATCCCAGCGCCACCAGCGCATAGGCACCGCCGACGGCGAGCCCGCTGATGAGCGCCTGCAGGAGCGCTTCAACCATGGTGTGTATCTCCGTTGCGAGACGGCGCCAGCTGCCGCGCGGGCACGCCGGTCGCTTCGCCTCTTCTTTTCTGTCTTGCTTACTGCTTGAAGTCGGCCGGCTTCAGGCCCTGGATCAGCGCGTCGGTGTAGGGCATCAGCTTGCCGTCCTTCCAGCGGATCCAGACCAGGTCCTTGGCGGTCAGCGCCTCGTGGTTGGTCTTGCTGAAGGGCTTGTCGTAGGTTTTGAGCACGCCCTGCACCGGCGTCTTCAGGTCTTCGAGCGCCGCGCGCACCGCCGCGCCGTCGGTGCTGTTGGCCTGCTTCATGGCTTGCGCCAGCAGCTGCATCGAGTCATAGCCGTGCAGCGCGAAAGAGAACGAGCCCGGCGCCTTCAGCTTGGCACCGATGCGGTCGAAGAGCTTCTGCTGCGCGGGCGTGCGGGTCTCGCTCACGGTGCGCATGAAGATCGGCTTCTCGGCGAGCTGCTTGCCGGCCGCGTCGTAGAAGGTGATGTTGTCGGCGGCCCAGGAGGTGAGCGTCAGGGGGAAGTAGTTGATCTTCTCCATGCTGCGCACCAGCTGCGCGATGGGCGTGCCCTGCGCCCACACCACCACGGTGTCGACGTTGGCGGCCTTCATCTTGCTCAGCTGCGAGGTCATGTCGGTGTCGCCGACGCCGAAGCGCTCGGTGGCGGCGATCTTGATGTCCTGCAGCTTGGCGATCTCCTCCATGTCCTTCAGGCCGCCCTGGCCGTAGCCGGTGGTCTCGGCCATCAGGCCCACCACCTTGGAGCCTGCGGTGTTCTTCTTCACGTAGGCCATGAGCGCGGCGACCTGCTCGCGGTCGACCATCGAGACGCGGAACATGTAGTTGTCGGCGCCGGGGCTCATCGGCTTGGTGATGTCGGTGCCCGAGCCCACGTTGCCCAGCACCGGAATCTTCTTCTGGTTGGCGATGTGCTTCCACGCCATCGCGTTGCCCGAGTTGGTGGGGCCGAAGACAGCAACCACCTTCTCGTTGTCGATCAGGTCGCTCATGTTCTGGATCGACTTCGGCGGCGCCGAGACGTCGTCGCGCGTGACCAGCGCCAGCTTCTTGCCGAGCACGCCGCCTGCGGCGTTGATGTCGGCGATGGCCGCTTCCATGCCCAGCACCGCGGCCTGGCCGCTCTGGGCCGAGGGCGACGCGGAGAGGTCGCCGTTGTAGCCGACCTTGATGTCCTGCGCCATGGCACCGGTAGCGCCGGCCGTGAAGGCGGCGAACGCGGCCGCGGCGAGCAGCGTCTTGTACAGACGGATGGTTTTCATTTTTTGTCTCCTGAGGTTGACGGACGGGGAAGCGGAAAAAACAAAAGGGGGCTCAGACGGCGAGGAAGCCGCCGTCCACCGGCAGCACGATGCCGGTGACGTAGCGCGACATGTCGCTGGCCAGGAAGATCACCGGGCCCACGAGGTCTTCGGTCTGGCCGACGCGGCCCATGGGGATGCGCGTCATGAACGACTCCAGGCGCTGCGGGTTCTCGCGGGTGGCGGCGGTCATGGGCGTCTCGATCACCCCGGGGGCCAGCGCGTTGACGCGCACGCCGGCGGGCGCCAGCTCCTGCGCGAGCGACTGCGTGAGCATCTTGATCGCGCCCTTCGACGGCGAGTAGCCCAGGCTCGCGCCCTGCCCCGCATAGGCGGCGATGGAGGCGATGTTGATGATCGAGCCCTTCGTCTGCTTGAGCACCGGGATGAAGGCCAGCGTGGTGTTGAAGGTGCCGTGCACGTTCACGTCGATGGTCTTCTTCCAGTTGGCAGCGGCGTTGGGGCTGCTGGTGTTCTCGCGGATGATGATGCCGGCGTTGTTGACCAGCAGGTCGACGTTGCCGATCTCCTTGCCCACGCGCTCGGCCAATGCCTGGCAGGCTTCGGGCGCGGTCACGTCGAGCACGAAGGACCAGGCCTCGCCGCCCGCGTCGCGCACCAGCTGCGCGGTTTCGCGCACGGTGGCGTCGTTCATGTCGGTGACGACCACGCGCGCACCGGCCTGCGCCAGGCCCAGCGCGAGCGCGCGGCCGTTGCCCTGGCCCGCGCCGGTGATGAAGGCCAGGCGGCCTTCGAGCAGGCGGGGTGCGACGGTGGATGGAAAGGCCATCGGTGTCTCCTTCTCTCTATATATGTGTGGGTGTATGACGCTCAGGCAGCTCGGCTGACCGGCACGGCCTCGCGCTGCTCCACCTTCAGCTGCGCCGCGGCCTTGGCTTCGGCCTGCGCGACCTGCAGGCCGGCGACATAGCCGAAGGTCAGCGCCGGGCCGAGGGTGATGCCGGCGCCGGGGTAGTTGCCGCCCATCACGCTGGCGGCGTCGTTGCCCACCGCGTAGAGGCCCTTGATCGGCTGGCGGTTGGCGTCGAGCACGCGGGTCTTCTCGTCGGTGACGAGGCCGGCGAAAGTGCCGATGTCGCCGATCACCAGCTTGATGGCGTAGTACGGGCCGTTCTCCAGCGGCGCGACGCAGGGGTTGGGCGTGATGTTGGCGTCACCCTGGTAGCGGTTGTAGGCCTTGCTGCCCTTGCCGAAGGCGGGGTCGTCGCCGGTGCGCGCGCCCTTGTTGAACTCCTGCACGGTGGCTTCGAGCGTGGCGGGCGCGATGCCGAGTTCCTTGGCCAGCTCGCCGACGGTGGCGCCACGCTTGAGGTAGCCGCTCTTCAGGTGCCGCCCGATGGGCAGCGGCGCGGGCGCGACGCAGCCCAGGCCGTAGTCGCGCAGCGCCTTGTGGTCGCACAACAGCCAGGCCGTGACCTCGGGCTCGCCCTCGCAGGCCTTGACCATCGCCTGCACGAAGTCGTGGTACGAGTTGCCCTCGTTGGTGAAGCGGCGGCCCTTGGTGGTGACGGCGATCACGCCGGGCTTGGCGCGGTCGATGAAGTGCGGCATCACGCCCTTGCTGCCGTCGGGACGCGTGGTGACCGACGCGGGCACCCACGCCGCGGCATGCGGGATGGTGCCGTCGACGCGGCCGCCCACGGCCTCGGCCAGGCGCAGGCCGTCGCCGGTGTTGGTGGAAGGCGATGGCGAGTAGTGCTCGCGGCCGGTGGGCGCATGCGGAAAGAGCTGCTTGCGGCGTTCCACGTCGTAGGGGAAGCCGCCGCAGGCCAGCACCACGCCGCGCTTCGCGACCACGCGCACGTTCTGGCCTTCGTGCTGCACCACCGCGCCGGAGACGCCGTCGTACTCGACCACCAGCTTCTTCACCGGCGACGAGAGCCACACGGGAATGTTCTTGTCCATCGCGGCCTTGGCCAGGCGGCCCGCCAGCGCATTGCCGTTGGTCAGCGTCATGCCGCGGCCGTGGCGCAGCACGTCGAGGAAGTGGCGGCTCAGGCGCTTGGTCACGTACCAGAACGAGGTCGGCGACTTGAAGGCCCGCATGAAGTGTTTGATCTCGGGGCCCGAGCCCAACATCATCCCGAACACGGTGAGTTCGGGCAGCGGCGGCGCCAGCTGCTTGATGCGCTTGCCGAGCTCGCGGCCGTCGAACGGGCGCGTGACCATCGAGCGGCCGCCCTGCTGGCCGCCCGGCGCCTCGGCGTGGTAGTCGGGGAAGACGGCCGGCATGTCGAACTGCACGCAGGTGTTGCGCGTGAAGAAGTCGATGGCCTTGGGCCCCATCTCCAGGAAGGCGCCGACGCGCGCGGCGTCGAAGTGCGTGGTGGCCTCGTGCTTCATGTATTCGAGCGCGGCGCCTTCGGGCTCGTGGATGCCCTGCTCCGTGGCCAGGCGCGTGCCCGGAATCCACAGCCAGCCGCCCGAGCGCGCGGTGGTGCCGCCGAAGCGCGGCTCCTTCTCGACCACCAGCACCTTCAAGCCCTGCGAAGCCGCCGTGACCGCGGTGGCCATGCCCGATGCGCCGCTGCCGACGACGAGCACGTCGCATTCGAAAGTGTTCTGTTCCATGTCTCTGCCTGTTCGCGTGTTTGTGTAAGACCTAAGTTGCGGCTCAGTTTAGGCAGCGACATTGATATGGTCAAGTCTCTTCGTTACTATCAGATGATCAATCATCATCGATTGAATGCGACCATATCAGTAGAAACCCCGATGGCTATACTCGCCCCCACCCTCACTCCCCACGCCGGGCGCCCCATGGAAAAGCCAAGACGTGGCATTCAGTCCGTCGAAATCGGAACGCAACTGCTGGTGGCGCTCGGGCGCCACGTGGCGCCCATGGCGCTGCGCGACCTGGGCAAGGCCGCGGGCGTGCCCGTCGGCAAGGCGCACCCCTATCTCGTGAGCTTCCTGAAGGTCGGCTTCGTGGTGCAGGACAGCGCGGGCCGCTACGAGCTGGGCCCGCTGGCGCTGCAGCTGGGGCTGGCCAAGCTGCAGCGGCTCGACCCGATCAAGGAGGCGTCGCCGCTGATCGAACAGCTCGCGTCGGAGACCGAGCAGAGCATCGCGGTGGCCGTGTGGGGCAACTTCGGGCCGACCGTGGTGCGGCTGGAGGAGCCGATCCATCCGCTGCACGTGAACCTGCGCACCGGCACCGTCATGTCGCTGGCCTACACCGCGACCGGCCGGCTCTTCGCGGCCTACCTGCCGCCCAAGGTAGTCGAGAAGATGATGCTGGAGGACCTGGCGCGCACCCGCCCCGCGGACGGCCGCGGCGCCACCGCCGAGCTGTCGCGCGCCGAGATCGAGGCCCTGCTGGTCGAGACGCGCCTGCACGGCATGTCGCGCACGCTGGGCCAGCCGATCCCGGGCATCGACGCCTTCTGCGCGCCGGTGTTCGACTCGACCAACAACCTGGTGCTGGGCATCACCGCCATGGGCCCTGAGGCTACCTTCGACCGCGAATGGGACGGCCGCGTGGCCGTGCCGCTGAGGGCCTGCGCGCTGGAGATCTCGCGCCGGCTGGGCTTCGTGCCTACGGGCGAGCAGGCCTGATCGCGGGTCTTCACCGGCTTCCCGGCAAAAGAAAAAGGCGCTTCGTCGAAGCGCCTTTTTCTTTTGGTTCCGGCCGGTCAGTGCGTCTCGCGGCGCAGCTGCTGCACGTCTTCATGCAGCGAATGCGCCCATTCGCGCCGGTCGCGGCCATGCGGGTCCTGCGGCTCGCCGAAGCGCACGATGGCCAGCAGCGGCGGCGCGCGCAGCGTGTTCCACAGCGAGACGACGAGGTTGTCGTCGTCGATATAGCGCGGCGCCTGGCTGGTCTCGCCGGTGGCGGCGTCGGCGAAGCGCAGCGCGGCGGGCAGCACCGGCGCGCCCGAGGAGATCGACGCCTGCAGCAGGTTCGCGTGGAATGGCAGCAGGCCCCGGCCGTCGCTGGTCGTGCCTTCGGGGAACACGCCGATCAGGTCGCCGTTGCGCAGCGCGTCGGTCATGTGGTGCACCACGCGCAGCGCGTCGCGGCGGCGTTCGCGCTCGATGTAGAGCGTGCCCGAGCCGTTGGACAGCGTGCCGATCAGCGGCCAGCCCTTCACGTCCGACTTAGACACGAAGCGCACGTGCCGCGCTGCATGGATGGTCGTGATGTCCAGCCACGAGAGGTGATTGCAGATCAGCAGCACCGGCCCCGTGGGCGGCGGCGTGCCCTGCACCACCAGCGTGATGCCCATGAGCTCCAGCATGCGCCGCGACCACGCCTGCACGCGCGCGTTGCGCTCGGCCTGCGTGAGCTTCGGGAAGGTGAAGCGGATCGTCCACCAGCCCGAGGCCGCGTGCGCCACCGCGCGCGCCAGGCGCCAGCAGGCTTTCAGCGAATGAAGCATCGGCGCCCGGGCCCCTCTCAACCGTGGACGATGCGGCCGGCCACCAGCGTGTGGCGCGCGCGGCCCTGCAGCGGGTAGCCGGCAAAGGGCGTGTGCTTGCCCTGGCTCCTGAGCGCGCCGGGCTCCACCTGCCATTCGAGCGTGGGATCGGCGATGCACAGGTCGGCCACGCCGCCTTGCTGCAGCCGGCCGATGCCGGCGCCCGCATCGGTGGCGCCCAGCAGGCGCGCAGGCGCAGCGGTGACGACCTCGATGGCGCGCGCGATGCCCGCGCCGCTGCGCTCGCCCCAGCGCAGCGCCAGCGGCAGCAGCAGCTCGAGCCCGGTGGCGCCCGCCTCGCTCTCGGCGAAGGGCAACGTCTTGGCGTCGGCCTCGACCGGCGTGTGGTCGGACACCAGCGCGTCGATGGTGCCGTCGGCCAGCGCGGCCGAGAGCGCGTCGCGGTCGCCCTGCTGGCGCAGCGGCGGGTTCAGGCGGGCGCGGCTGTCGAAGTAGCCGATGTCGGTGTCGGCCAGGTGCAGCGAGTTGATGCTGACGTCGCAGGTGATCGGCAGCCCCTGCGCCTTGGCCTGGCGCACCAGCTCCACGCCGCGGGCGCTGGAGATGCGGCACAGGTGCACGCGTGCGCCGGTTGCTTTCATCAGCTCGACGATGGTGAAGATGGCGATGGTCTCGGCCGACACAGGCACGCCCGCCAGGCCCAGCCGCGTGGCCAGCGGGCCGCTGGCGGCGACGCCCTTGCCGAGGTCGCGGTCCTGCGGGCGCAGCCACACGGTGTAGCCGAAGGTGCTGGCGTAGGAGAGCGCGCGCTGCAGCACCTGCGTGTCGCCCAGCGGCACGTCGGCCTGGCCGAAGCCGATGCAGCCGGCCTCGGTGAGCTCGGCCATCTCGGTCAGCACGCCGCCGGCCAGGCCGCGCGTGAGCGCTCCCAGCGGGAACAGGCGCGCGGCCTGCAGCTTCTCGGCGCGGAACTTGAGCATCTCGACCAGACCCGGCTCGTCGAGCACCGGGTCGGTGTCGGGCGGGCACACGAGGCTGGTCACGCCGCCCGCGATGGCCGCGGCCATTTCGCTTTCGAGCATGCCTTCATGCTCATAGCCGGGCTCGCGCAGCCGCGCGGCGAGGTCGACGAGGCCCGGCGCGACGATGCAGCCCGTGGCGTCGATGGTGCGTTCGGCCTTGAAGCCTGCCGGAATGCTGCCGCCGATGCCGGCGATCTTTCCGTCGGCGATGGCGATGTCGGCCTGCTTGTCGATGCCCGACG
This sequence comes from Variovorax sp. 350MFTsu5.1, assembly GCF_048302515.1. Taxonomy (NCBI): domain Bacteria; kingdom Pseudomonadati; phylum Pseudomonadota; class Betaproteobacteria; order Burkholderiales; family Comamonadaceae; genus Variovorax; species Variovorax sp. 350MFTsu5.1. The sequence continues at coordinate 5,933,827 of NZ_CP157620.1, forward strand.
CGGGGTCGACGACGCGGCCGTTGGCGATGTGGATGTTCATGCGTCTGTACTTCCAGTGACAGTCATGGCCTTTTCGGGAAACACCGTGGAACCGGCTTCGCCGGGCCACTGGTGTTGCCCCCGGCAGAGGGTTGGCGAAGCGACACGAAGTGCGCGAAGACTGGGGGCGAGCAACATTTCTATGCTTCGTTACCTGCGACGATGCTCATTACCGCCATCCGGACCGCGATACCGAAAGTGACCTGCGGAAGGATCACGCTCTGCTTGCCGTCGACCACGGCGGAGTCGATCTCCACGCCGCGGTTGATGGGGCCCGGATGCATCACGATGGCGTCGGGCTTGGCCAGCTGCAGCTTTTCCTGCGTGAGGCCGAAGGTCTTGAAGAACTCCTGCGACGAGGGCAGCAGCGCGCCGCTCATGCGTTCGTTCTGCAGGCGCAGCATGATGACCACGTCGCAGTCCTTGATGCCCTCTTCGAGCGTGTGGCACACGCGCACGCCCATGCCGGCCATGTCGCCGGGCACCAGCGTCTTGGGGCCGACCACGCGCACTTCGGCGCAGCCCAGCGTGGTGAGCGCGTGGATGTCGGAGCGCGCCACGCGCGAATGCAGCACGTCGCCGACGATGGCGACCGTGAGGTTCGAGAAGTCTTTCTTGTAGTGGCGGATCGTGTACATGTCGAGCAGCCCCTGCGTCGGGTGCGCGTGGCGGCCGTCGCCGGCGTTCACCACGTGCACGTGCGGCGCGACGTGCTGCGCGATCAGGTAGGGCGCGCCCGACTCGCTGTGGCGCACGACGAATAGGTCGGCCGCCATGGCGCTCAGGTTGGCGATGGTGTCCAGCAGCGACTCGCCCTTGGTGGCCGAGGAGCGCGCGATGTCGAGGTTGATGACGTCGGCGGAGAGGCGCTTGGCCGCGATCTCGAAGGTGGTGCGCGTGCGGGTGCTGTTCTCGAAGAACAGGTTGAACACGCTCTTGCCGCGCAAGAGCGGCACCTTCTTCACCTCGCGGTCGCTCACGCTCGTGAAGTTGGCGGCCGTGTCGAGGATGTGCGTGACGATGTCCTTGGGCAGGCCCTCGATCGACAGCAGGTGGATCAGCTCGCCGTTCTTGTTGAGCTGGGGATTTCGCTTGTAGAGCATTTACTTGTTCTCCTCCACCTTGAGGCTGAAGGCACCGTCGTTGGCGCGTGCGAGGGCGAGCAGTTGCGTGTCGGGCAGCGCCAGCGTCGTGGCGGCGAAGTCGGCGGCCACGGGCAGTTCGCGGCCGCCGCGATCCACCAGCACCGCGAGGCGCACGCTGGCCGGACGGCCGAAGTCGAACAGCTCGTTGAGCACCGCGCGGATGGTGCGGCCGGTGTAGAGCACGTCGTCGAGCAGCAGCACGTCGGCGCCGTTCACGTCGAAGGGCAGCGCGGTCTGCACGCTGGCCGAGAGGCCGCGGCGCGAGAAGTCGTCGCGATGCATCGCCGACGAAATGATGCCGGGCGCGCCGGGCAGGCCCAGGTCCTTCTGCAGCCGCTCGACCAGCCATGCGCCGCCGGAGGTGATGCCCACCAGCTTCGTTTCGGGGCGCATCAGCGGCTTCACGCCGGCCAGCAGGTCGAGATACAACGCCTCGGCGTCAGGAACGACAGAACTCACGATGATTGCTCCACGGCAAGGCAAGGGAAACGGAAAGTTCGGGGAACACCGTGGAACCGGCTTTGCCGGGCCACCGGTGTCGCCCCCGGCGAGGGGGTTGGCGAAGCGACACGAAGCGCGCGAAGCCTGGAGGAGAGCCTCATTCCTGGAGACTCCTCAGAAATTGCTCCAGGATGATGCAGGCCGATGCCGCGTCGGCATCGCGGGCGCCTGACGACAGGGCCTCGGTGGTGCTGTAGCGCTCGTCGACCTCGAACACCTGGAGATTGAAACGGCCGCGCAGTTGGCGCGCGAACTTCTGCGCGCGGCGGGTGTTCTCGTGGGCGGCGCCGTCGGGGTGCCAGGGCACGCCGATCACCAGCGCGTCGGGCTGCCATTCCTTGATGCGCGCCTCGACCTGCGCGAAGCGCGCGTCGCCCTCGGCCTTGATGGTCGGCTGGGGCGTGGCGGTGCGCAGCAGCCGGTTGCCGCTGGCCACGCCCGTGCGCTTCAGGCCGAAATCGAAGGCCAGGAAGCTCTGAAAATGGGCGGGAACAACTGCAGGTGCCGGGGGCTGGGCACTGTCAGACATCGCCGGTCCAGTCACAGGGACAGGGGGCCGCCGCGCACGGCCGCCCGAAGCGGCCGGCCCGCCCCCGGAAGGGGGTTGGCGAAGCGACACGAAGTGCGCGCAGCCTGGGGGTGAGCCGAGTTCATCATGCGTGTCCGGCGTCGGGAGAGAGCTTCCAGGCCTCCAGGCCCAGCAGCATCAGCGCCTTGTCGTAGCGCTGCTCGATCGGGGTGTCGAAGATCACGGCCGGGTCGGCGCCCACGGTGAGCCAGCTGTTCTCGGCCAGCTCGGATTCGAGCTGCCCTTCGCCCCAGGCCGCATAGCCCAGGGAAACCAGCACCTTGCGCGGGCCCGCGCCGGTGGCCAGGGCCTCCAGCACGTCCTTGGAAGTGGTCATCTCGAGCCCGCCGGGGATGGTCATGGTCGAGGCGTAGACGGATTCCTCGGGCTTCTCGGCCTGGGCGAAGACCGGCTCGTGCAGCACGAAGCCGCGCTCGGTCTGCACAGGGCCGCCCTGGAAGACGGGGGCTTCGCCCAGTTCGGGGCGGGCCAGGTGCAGCTCGATCTTCTCGAACAGCACCTTGAGGTTGATGTCGCTGGGCTTGTTGATCACCAGGCCGAGCGCGCCGCGCTCGCTGTGTTCGCAGAGGTACACGACGCTGCGGTTGAAAGTTTTGTCTTCCATCCCGGGCATCGCTATCAAAAAGTGATGCGTGAGGTTCATCGGGGCAGAATCGGCGGCCATATGCCTCCGATTTTACTGGCCGTCGACAAGACCTATCCCAAAGGGCTCATGTGGTTCCGCCGCGACCTCCGTGTGGACGACAACGCCGCCCTCTACCGGGCGCTGCGGGCCTGCCGTCAGGTGCTGTGCGTCTTCGTGTTCGACAAGGCGATCCTGGACGCCCTTCCCACGGCCGACCGCCGGGTCGAATTCATCCGCGAATCGCTGGTGGAGCTCGAGGCCGAATTACGCTCACTGGGCGGCGGGCTGATCGTGCGGCACGCGGTGGCGGCGCAGGAGATCCCGGCACTGGCCCGCGAGCTGGAGGTGCAGGCGGTCTTCGCCAACCGCGACGACGAGCCCGACGCGCTGGAGCGTGACGCCAAGGTCTTCGGCGCGCTGGCCAATGCCGGCGTGACCTTCCACACCTACAAGGACTCGACCGTCTTCGACCGCGACGAGGTCATGACCAAGACCGGCCAGCCCTACACGGTGTTCACGCCCTACAAACGGGCCTGGCTGGCGAAGCTCGATTCCTTCTTCCTCAAGTCGTACCCGGTACGCAGCCACGCCGACGCGCTGGCGCCCTCGCCGCAGGCCTACGGCGAGCCGGTGCCCGCGCTGCGCGAGATCGGCTTCGAGAAGACCAACCTGTCGACGCTGGAGATTCCCACCGGCACCCGAGGCGCCGGCCAGCTCTTCGAGGACTTCTTCGAGCGCATCGACCGCTACGACGAGGCGCGCAACTTCCCCGCCGTGCGCGGGCCCAGCTACATGGGCGTGCACCTGCGCTTCGGCACGGTGTCGATCCGGCAGATGGCGAGCCTGTCGCACCAGCTTTCGCTGCAGGGCAACACGGGCGCGGCGACCTGGCTGAGCGAGCTGATCTGGCGGGAGTTCTATTTCCAGATCCTGGCGCACTTCCCGCACGTGCACAAAGGCGGCGAGTCGAAGAGCTTCCGCCCCGAGTACGACAAGATCCAGTGGCACCACGGCAAGCACGCCGACCAGCTCTTCGACGCCTGGTGCAACGGCCGCACCGGCTATCCGCTGGTGGACGCCGCCATGCTGCAGATCAACCAGAGCGGCTACATGCACAACCGCCTGCGCATGGTGGCCGCGAGCTTCCTGTGCAAGGACCTGGGGCTGGACTGGCGCCGCGGCGAGGCCTACTTCGCGCTGCACCTCAACGACTTCGAGCTGGCCTCGAACAACGGCGGCTGGCAGTGGGCCAGCTCCAGCGGCTGCGACGCCCAGCCCTACTTCCGCATCTTCAACCCGGTCACGCAGAGCGAGCGCTTCGACCCCGAGGGCAAGTTCATCCGCCGCTACCTGCCGCAGCTGGCGGGGCTGTCGAACACGGCGATCCACGCGCCGTGGCTGGCCTCGCCGGTGGAGCTGGAGGCCGCCGGCATCAAGCTCGGCGAGACCTACCCGAAGCCGGTGGTCGACCACGCCGAGGCGCGCGAGAAGACGCTGCAGCGCTACGGGGTGGCGCGGGCGAAGGCGCTGCAGAAGTAGAAATAGAAAGAACCGGAAAAAGAAAAGGGCCTTCGAGAAGGCCCTTTTCTTGGATGGAGCGCGGCGCGTCAGGCGGCAGCCGCCAGCGCCGGCTCGCTCGTGTACGCCCGCACCAGGCGCAGCAGCTCCTCTTCCGAGTACGGCTTGCCGAGGTAGTGGTTCACGCCCAGCGTGCGCGCGTAGTCGCGGTGCTTCTCGGCGATGCGCGAGGTGATCATGATGATCGGCAGCTCGGCCAGGGCCGCGTCGGCGCGGATGTTGCGGGCAAGGTCGAAGCCGTCCATGCGCGGCATCTCGATGTCCGACAGCACCACCGCCGGGCGTTCCTGCTGAAGCCGTTCGAGCGCCTGCAGGCCGTCGGCCGCGAGGGACACGCGATAGCCTTCGCGCTGCAGCAGGCGCTGCGTGACGCGGCGCACGGTGATGGAGTCGTCCACCACCAGCACCAGCGGGATCTGCGGCACCACCGGTGCCAGCGCCTGCGACGGCTCCTGCGGTGCGCCGTGCTCGACCGCAGTGGTCGCGGCCTGCGCCGCCGAGGTTGCCGCGATCGCGGCTGCGGCCTGGCGCTCGCGCGCCTGCTCGCCATGCACCGCGGCCAGTGCCACCGGGTTGTAGATCAGCGCCACCGCGCCCGAGGCCAGCACCGAGATGCCGGCCAGGCCAGGCAGCCGCGCCAGCTGCGGGCCGAGGTTCTTCACCACGACTTCCTGGTTGCCCAGCACTTCGTCCACGTGCAGGGCGACGCGCTGCGCCGCGCTTCGCACGACCACGATGGTGTTGTTCTTGGCCAGGCCGTGCTCGCTGCGGGTGGACGCCTGCAGCAGCGCGCCGGTCCAGTAGAACGGCACGTGCTCGCTGCCGAAGGGATGGCTGTTGTTCAGGTAGGCGGCCTCGAGGTCGGTCGAGCCCACGCGCTGCACCAGTTCCACCAAGTTGGACGGCACGCCGATGGACACCTCGCCCGCGCGCAGCATCACCACGTGCGTCACGGCGGTGGTCAGCGGCAGCACCAGCTTGAAGGTGGTGCCCTGGCCCTGGGTGCTGTGCGTCTCGATGCGGCCGCCGAGCGCCGCGATCTGCGCGCGCACCACGTCCATGCCGATGCCGCGGCCGGCGAGTTCGGAAACCTGCCCCGCCGTCGAGAAACCGGGCTTGAAGATCAGCTCGGTGGCCTCTTCGGCCGTGAGTTCCTGGTCGGCGCCCAGCAGGCCCAGCGTGCGGGCACGCTCGGCGATGCGCTTGTGGTCGAGGCCGGCGCCGTCGTCGCGGAAGCTCACCGACACGTCGTTGCCTTCGTGGTGCAGGTCGATGACGATCAGGCCGCTGGCGTCCTTGCCGGCCTTCTCGCGCACGGCCGAATCCTCGATGCCGTGGGCCACGCAGTTGCGCAGCAGGTGCTCGAAGGCGGGCGTCATCCGGTCGAGCACGCCGCGGTCCATTTCGATGGAACCGCCGACGATGTCCAGGCGCACCTGCTTGCCGGTGTCCTTCGAGGCCTGGCGCACCACGCGGTAGAGGCGGTCGGAGATGCCTTCGAACTCCACCATTCGCGTGCGCAGCAGGCCGCGCTGCAGTTCGCGCGTTTGGCGCGCCTGCACGCTGAGGTCGTCTTCCGTCGCCTGCACCGTCTTCTGAAGGGTGCGCTGCACGGTGGCCACGTCGTTCACCGACTCGGCCATCATGCGCGTGAGCTCCTGCACGCGGGTGAATCGGTCGAACTCCAGCGGGTCGAAGCTCTGCTGCGAGTCCTTGGCCTGCGCGAGGCGCGACTGCATCTGGCTTTCGGCCTGCACTTCGATGTCGCGCAGCTGCTGGCGCAGGCGGTCCAGGTTGCCCGTGAGGTCGGACAGCGAGCCGCGCAGCTGGCCGAGTTCGGCCTCCAGGCGCGAACGCGTGATGATGACCTCGCCGGTCTGCGCGACCAGGCGGTCGAGCAGCTGGGTGCGGATGCGCACCGCCTGGCCGGTCGCGGCACGCAGCGGTGCCACCAGGGCGGCCGGCGCGGGGCGCGGCTGCAGCGTGGCAGGGGCGTCGGCCGCTGCCGCTTCGGGAGCCGCAGCGGCTTCGGCGGCGGGCTGGTCGTCCAGGCTCGCCACGGAGGCGGCGGTCTCGTCGTTCGCCGGCACGCCGGCTTCGGGCGCCTGGGATGCGACGGTGACGGGCGCCGCCGAGGTGGCCGCGGCCACGATCTGGGCCAGCTCGACCTGCGTGGCGTCGTCGGCCGCGCGCAGCGCGTCGAAGGTGGCCTGCAGGGTGTCGAGGCGCATCAGCAGCTTCTCGATGTCGGCCCGCTCGGCGCCCTGGGAACCCAGGACCTCGATCTCGGACTCCATGCGGTGCGCGCGCTCGCCCAGGCGCATGGCGCCGGCCAGCCGCGCGCTGCCCTTGAGCGTGTGCAGCGTGCGCAGCACCGAGGCACGCGGCGCGCTGTCGTCGGGGTGGTGCGCCCACTGGCGCAGCGCTTCGCCGAGCTGGGGCAGCAGTTCAGCCGCCTCTTCCTCGAAGATCGGGAACAGGTCGACGTCGACCGCGTCGGCCAGGTCGATGGCGTCCTCGGAATCGTCCAGCGCCACGTCGGCGACCGGCTCGCTGACCACCACCTGCGGCAGCGGACGGGCTTCGGCGCGCATGGCCACTTCGGTGGGCATCGGCGAGTTGGCGATGTCGCGCAGCGCCTGCAGCGTGCCTTCCGCCGGATCGCGCAGCAGGCCGACGGCGAACTGGTGCAGCAGGCGGCGCAGTTCGTCGGCCGCGGCCACCAGCACCGTGCCCTGCTCGCGCGTGCCGCTGCCCTGCATCTGCAGGTGCTGCAGCGCGGCCTCGAACAGGCGGGCCATGCCCGACAGGCTGTGGAAGCCGACGGTGGCCGAGCTGCCGGCCAGCGAATGGGCCAGCGCAATGGTCGAGTCGGGCATGCGCTCATGCGACTCGAGCGCCCACTCGCCGACATCGGTGGCGAGCTGGCGGGACCATTCGTCGGCCTCGTTGAGGTAGACGTTGTAGAGCTGGATGCCGATGCGCAGCGGGCCGATGACCTTGACCTGGTCGTCGGCGCTTTCCTGCGGCACTGCAGGAGCGGCGGCTTCGATGGCTTCGACGGGCTGAGCCGCCTCGACGCTCGTCACAGGTTCCGGCGCCGGGGCCTCGACCGCATCGGCGACGAGGATCTGCGCCTCGGCGGGAGCGGCCGGTGCCTCGAAGATGGGCACGAGGGCTTCCTCGGCCGCAGCCACCGGGGCAGGCTGGGGTTCGGCTTCGGGCTCGACCGCCAGTTGCGGCTCGGGCACGGCGACCGGCTCTTCCACCGGCAGCGGAGCTTCCACCGCCTCGACCACTTCGGGAACGGAAACGTGCTCCGGCTCGACGACGGGTTCCGCAGCCTGCACGGGCAGCGGCTCGGGCTCCCATTGCAGATCGGGCAGGCCGGCGGTGGTGGGCACGGTGGCGGCGATGGGTTCGGCCGCGGGAGCCGGCGGAGTCGCCAGTTCGGCGGGTTCCTGCTTGAGTTCGACGGTCGCGGGCGTCCTGGCGGGCGGCGCGAGGAAGTCGAACATCTCGCCGCTGGGCAGGACCAGCGGCGCGGGTTCTTCGGCCTGCGGCTTGGCATCGAAGTCGATGAAGTCGGTCGACGTGAAATCGTCGTCGGCCTCGGGCGTGCCGGCCTTCGCGGGCTCCGGCACCTGCCAGTCCAGGGTCTGGAGCGGCGGGATCTCGGGGGCCGCGGCCGGTGCAGGTGCCTGCACGGGCGCCGGAGCCTGCGTGGTGAACGACAGGTCCGGCAGGTCGGGCAGGCGCAGGGGCGGCAGTTCCGCCGCGACTGGTGCGGGCGCCACTGGCGCGGGAACTTCGAGCGGCGCGGGCGCGGACATCGGCGCCTCGGCGGCGATGTGGCGCGCGGCGACCGCCAGGGCCTCCGCGTCGGCCATGCGCACCGGCGGGGGCACGGGCTCGCCGGCCAGCAATGCATTGGCCACGCGGCTGAACGGCGCGGACTTCCAGCCCTGCGCGGAGCCCGCGGCGATGGCTTCGACCCACTGGCCGAAATCCTTCATCGTGCGTTCGGTGCCTTCCAGCAGCGCCGGCGTGGCGGGGCGCTGGTCGGCCAGCCAGGTGTTGAGCACCTGTTCGAGCGACCATGCGGCATCGCCGAACTCGGTGAGGCCGACCATGCGCGAGCTTCCCTTGAGCGTGTGGAAGGCACGCCGCAGGATCGTGAGCTCCTCGGTGTCGTCCGGGTAGCTGCCGAGTTCCTCGATGGCGGCCAGGCCGTTCTGCACGACCTCGCGCGCCTCTTCGAGGAAGATGTTCTGCAGGTCGTCTTCTTCGAGCTCGGTGACTTCGGTGTCGGGCAGCTCGGCCGGGCCGGTGATCTTGTGGGTCCAGCTGTCGGCCTTCTTGCTGAATTCCTCGATCGGCGAAGGCTTGGCCTTGGGCGCGGCGAGCGCCGCGAGCTTGGAGGCGATCTGCGCGTCGACTTCCTCGATGCTGAGCACGGCCTCGGCGGCGGGCGCCTGGCCCGCGGCGGCGCCCTCGCCGCTCTCGGCCTCGGCAGCCTGGCGGCCCATCAGCGGCTTGAGCTCGCCCGCCTCGGCGTCGAACACGAACAGGCGCTTGGCCAGCGCGGGCTGGTAGCCCAGCATGTCGATCAGGAAGCCCAGCGCGCCGAGGTTGTTGCCCAGCGCGTCGAAGCCGGCCATTTCCTCGGCCGGCGAGGTGCTGACGAGCATCGCCTCGACGTCCTCGCGCATGCGCTGGACGGTGAGCGCGGCCTGGTCGAGGCCGAGCACGGAGAACACGCCGCGCATCTGCATGAGCTGCGTCGGCACGGTGCGCAGCAGGCCCTTCTCGGCCGGGCGGCGGAAATACTGGTCGAGCGACTTCTCGAGTTCGCTCAGGTGGCTGCGCAGCTCGTCGACCACGGTGCCCATGGTCTGGCGGTCGCTCACGCGGCGGTAGAGGTCCTCCATCCACGGCTCGAGCGGCTCGGAGTGGCCGCCGGCGCGCACGCGCTCGATGCGGCCCGCGAGCTGCAGCGTGCGGGCGGTGAGCTGGGGATCGCTCGGGTCGAGGTCTTCGAGCGCGGCTTCGAGGTAGAGCACCGAGGTGGCGACTTCCATCGCGAGCTCGGTACCCGGCGCCTGGCCGGAACGCACGGAGGCCTCGACCGCGTGGGTCAGGGCCTGCACCATCGGCAGGCTCGGCGGATGCAGCTTCTGCAGCGATTCGCCCAGCTGCGCGAAGGTGTCCGCCACCTGGCGGGTGCGGGTGATGTCGCCGCCCGAGAGCGCCGACCACATTTCCTTGGCGGTCTCGATACGCTTGCGCGCTTGCTGCAGCACGAGCGGATCGAAGCGGCCGAACTGCTCGACGTTGTAGTCGACGCGCTGTTCGCCCGAGATGCCCCAGGCGGTGCGCACGGTGCGCAGCGTGGCGGCATCGTCGCCCGCGGCGGGCACGGCCTGCGCGCAGAAGAAGAGCAGGTCCTGGCCCAGCCGGTCGGACACGAGGCTGTCGCCGCGCGCGAGCGTGGCGTATTGCAGCAGCACACGGGAGGCGGCGCGCTTGACGTAGGCGTCGGGCTGGATCAGCCCCGCTGCCAGGGCCTCGAAAAAGCCCGCGGCCAGGGTCCAGAAGCTGGAGACGCGAGGCAGCAGCGCGCCGCGGCCGAGGCCCAGGCACAGCGCATGCAGCCGGCGCGCGGCCTGCGTGTCGCCGCTCTTGACGAGTTGCAGCACCTCGCGGTCGAGGCGCGAGCGCACGGCCGGGTCGTAGGCGACGGCAGCCTGCGTGACCGCGGGCTTGATCTCGACCCAGCGCCAGGCGGTGCTCCACAGGTCGGCCGGGTGCACGCGCTCGTTGCCGACCAGTTCCAGGACGTCGCGGTACTGCGGAAACAGCGCGACCGACGACACCGGCTTGCCGGCCAGCAGCGCGCCGAGGAAGTCGGTGACGGCGAAGCCTGCACGCTCGATCTTGAGCACCGCGGCTTCGGTGCAGCGCTGCGGCTCGGCGATGAAGCCCTGCACCGCGAACTCGATGGCGCCGAGCACCAGCGCGGGCGAGGAATGCCCCACCATCTGGAGCGCGCCGACGGCCTGGTGCAACTGCTGGCGGGCCATCTGCAGCGGACCGGCCTCGGGCTCGGACGCGGCGGCATCCACTTCGCGAACGAAGCGCCGCAACGACTTGCCTACACCGTCAAGGGATTTCTGGATTTCTCCCAGCACCCAGGCCAGCGGCCCGAGGTCTTCGGTGACCGGCGTGTTGCCGGCGTGAGGGGCCGTGGCAGGGGTTTGAATCGACACGTTGGGTGCTCGCCGTTCTTTGACTGTCAGTTTTTCAATGGGCGCGATGCGCCCCGAATGCACAAGGCCGTCGCGGCCACTTCACGAAACACCGCGGAACCGGCTTTGCCGGGCCGCCGGTGTTGCCCCCGGAAGGGGGCTGCCGCAGCGACACGAAGTGCGCAAAGGCTGGGGGAGAGCGTCATCACGCAATCTTGAAACGGGCGACCGATCGGCGCAGTTCTTCGGCCATCTGCGAGAGTTCGCGCACCTGCTGTGCCGTGGTACGCGTACCTTCTCCGGTCTGTTCCGTCACCGCGAAGATGTGCTGGATGTTCGCGGCCACCACGTTGGCCGAATCGGCTTCGCGGGAGGCGGATTGCGAGATCTGCTCGATCAGGTCGGCGAGTCGGCGCGACACGCGGTCGATCTCGGACAGCGCGGTACCCGCGTTGTCGGACAGCTTGGCCCCTTCGACCACACCCTGCGTGGAACGCTCCATGGCGCCCACCGCGTCCTGCGTGTCGGTCTGAATCGCCTTCACCAGCGCCGAGATCTGGCGCGTGGCGTCCGCGGAGCGTTCGGCCAGCCGCTGAACTTCTTCCGCCACCACCGAGAAGCCTCGGCCGGCTTCACCGGCGGACGCGGCCTGGATGGCTGCATTCAGGGCCAGCACGTTCGTCTGTTCGGTAATGTCCGAGATCAGCTCGGTGATTTCACCGATCTCCTGCGACGACTCGCCCAGGCGCTTGATCCGCTTGGAGGTTTCCTGGATCTGGTCGCGGATGGAGTTCATACCGCCGATGGCGTTCTGCACGGCCTGCAGACCCGACGACGCAGCCTGCAGCGACTGGCGCGCCACGGTGGCGGACTCTTGCGCCTGGGTGGACACGCCGTTGATTCGCTCGGCCATGGTCAGCACCGACTGGCCGGTTTCGCGAATCTCGCGCAGCTGTTCGGTCGATGCCGCCAGCAGCTCGGTCGAGGTGCTTTCCACCTGCGACGTCGTCTGCGCCACGCGGGTCGCCGTGTTCTGCACGTTGCCCACCAGCAGCCGCAGTTCTTCCACCGTGTAGTTCACCGAGTCGGCGATGGCGCCGGTGATGTCCTCGGTCACGGTCGCTTCCTGTGTCAGGTCGCCTTCGGCCACCGTCTGCAGTTCGTTCATCAGGCGAAGAATGGCGGCCTGGTTGGCGTTGTTCACGCGGCTGGCTTCTTCGGAAGCCTGCTCGGCGGCCAGACGTTCGCGTTCGGCGACGGCGGCACGTTCGCGGCCTTCGCGCACCTGTACGAAACCGATGGCGCCGGCAAGTGCCAGGGCGGCCAGCGACAGCACGAACAGCAGCACGATGGTGCCGGCGCCCAGGCCGGTGCGGGCGGAGAGCTTCTCCTGCAGGTCGCCCAGCGACTTACGCAGCGGCTCGCTGTCGGTCAGGATCGATGCCTGCGCTTCGCGCGCGGCCACCAGGCCCTGCAGGTTGCCCAGAATGGCCGATGCCTGCGTGCGCATCTGTTCGTAGGTCTTCAGGATGGCTTCGAGCTGCTGGCGCGTCTGCGGGTCCTTCGAGCCGGGGAAGCGCTGCTGCGCATTGCCGTCGAGCAGGCCGCGAGTGGTTTCCTGGAAGGTGTTCAGGTCCTTGCCCAGCAGGAACACGGCGTCCGGGTTCACACCCTCGACCGTGAAGAACTCGTTGGTCGACTTGCCGATGCGCTGCGTCAGCATCACGAGTTGGCCGGCGGCCGAGATCTCGGGCAGCGTGGCGTTCTGCTGCATCTTCAGCGAGGCGACGGTTTCCGTCATCTCGAGCAGCGTGGACGACTGCTGGTTGATGTCGCGCAGAGCGGCACCCACCTGCGTCAGGATCTGGCGCTGGGCCAGCACGACCTTGGCGCTGGCGTCGGCACGGGTGACGAGGGGATTGATCTTGTTCATCTCCTCGTCGTACTGGTTGCCCACGCGCTCCAGGCGCAGCGAGTCGTCGCCGTTGGTCAGGCCCTGCACGCGGCGCGTGAGGTCGTCCGCGGCGTCCTTCACTTCGACGAAGGCCGAGGCGCTGCCCACGAGGGCCTGCGAGATCGACTTGGCCAGACGCTGCGACTGCATCAGCGACTGGCCGGTGGCCGCCACCTGCTGCGCGAGGCGTTCGGCGCGAAGGATCGCGGAGCCCGCCACCAGCAGCAGCAGCAGCACCACGATCGCCAGCATGATGGCCAGGATACGCTGCTGCTTCGCGGGGTTGGAGCCCGCGCGGCCGCCAGTGGCGTCGGGCGCGACTTCGGCAGGCGCGGCGCCGGGCTCGTTGGCTGCGTCGCCGCCGCCGGGCAGGTCGACGTCGCCGAAGCTGGTGTCGGGGGCCGCGGAGCCCTTCCTGGCGAGGCGCACGGTTTTCTCGTCCGGAACCTGGACGGTATCGACATCGTCGAGCGATATCGAACCGGAGCCATCGACGCGGGCCTTGTCGTTCCCGTTGTTCACGGGCAGTAATTTCTTGAACTTGTCGGCGATCGAGCTCACGGTCGGTCCTTCAGGTGGTTTCCGGTACGGCGTGCGGCGGCACTACGCACCAATGCTCAAAAACTGGGGTTGCTGCGAAAGCGCCTGCAGGTTGACTTCCTGCCAGCGCTCCCCCGCTGCATCGGTAAACAGATGCCCGTGCCAGGCAGGTGCTTCTGCGCCAGGAGGCTCGGATGCCGTGAAGGCCTCCGCCCCCCGCAACCCCGCCAGTCGATCGACCAGCAAAGCGCAGTTGACTTCGAGCAGCTCGTTGAAAGCAACGAGCCGCGACTGGATGCGCGCCGCCTCGGTGGCGGCCAGCGCGACAGGAACGCCGGTGGCGAACGCCGCAAGCTGCACGACGCCGTAGAGGCCGCCGCGCAGGTTGGCAACGCCGAGGAACCACGGCTGCGTGTAGGGCACGGGCTGCGGCGGCGTCCAGGGAAAGATCTCGCCGGCGTGTCCCAGCGGAAAGAGGTATTTGCCCTCGCCGGCCTCGACCGCCAGCCAGGTGGCGGCCACCCCCGTCGTGCGAGCGGCCTGCAGGCGGCTCGCCAGCCGGGACTGGAAGGCTCTCAGAGCATCGCGATTCGCCATGGACTCGGCAGGCTTTCGCTCAGTTCAGGGCGCTGATCTTGGACATCAGGTCGGCGGCGTTGACCGGCTTCACGATGTAGTCGCGCGCGCCCTGGCGCATGCCCCAGACGCGGTCGGTCTCCTGGTTCTTGCTGGTGCACAGGATGATCGGGATCGCGGCGTACTTCGGGTCGCGGGCGATGGCGCGCGTGAGCTGGAAGCCGTTCTGGCCGGGCATGACCACGTCCATGAGGATCAGGTCGGGGTGCTCTTCCTCGAGGCGGCGCATGGCGTCGTCGGCGTTTTCGGCCGTCTTGACGGCGAAGCCGTTCTTCTGGAGGAGGTCGGACAGGAACACCAGTTCCGTCTTGGAGTCGTCGACGACGAGGATTTTTCGAATGGGCATTACTGCACTTCCTGTTGAACGGTGCCAAACTGCTGCACGGCCTGCAGCAGTTGGTCTTTGGTGAAAGGCTTGGTCAGGTAGTCCTGGGAACCGACCATGCGGCCGCGTGCCTTGTCGAATACACCGTCTTTCGACGACAGCATGACGACCGGGACGTTGGAAAAGTGGGCGTTGCGCTTGATGATGGCGCAGGTCTGGTAGCCGTCCAGGCGCGGCATCAGGATGTCGCAGAAAATCAGATGCGGCTTGTGGTCGTTAACCTTGGAGAGCGCGTCGAAGCCGTCTTCGGCGAGAAGAACCTCGTGCCCACCCTGCTTCAGAAAAATCTCGGCACTGCGCCGGATGGTGTTGCTGTCGTCGATGACAAGCACCTTGTAACCAGATCCATTCGGGCCCATTGCAAACGCTCCTGCTCATGAGACTTGGAAGCCCGCCGCGCCGAACATCGACGCAGACCGCGTAGCTCTATCTATGCCATGCTTTCAGATTTCAACCATTTCGAAGTCTTCCTTGCGCGCACCGCACTCAGGACAGGTCCAGTTCATCGGAACATCGGCCCAGGCCGTGCCTGCCGCGATGCCATCTTCCGGTACACCAACCGCTTCGTCATAGATCCACCCACAAATCAGGCACATCCAAGTTTTCGTGTTCATCGGAGCTTAAAGTCCTTGTTCATTAAATGCAACGAGTGTATCTATGCGTATCTCTCTGGCAGACTGTAAACGTCGCGCCTATGCCACCATCCAGAGGATTCCGCACGGCGTATGACCATCTACTTACTTCCAGCAGACGACGCCCGCAAACCGGGCGATCTTAACGACCCCTCGCAGGATGCCGGCGAGCCGGCCGAGCACGACCTGAATCCCCCCTGCGTGCTGGTGTTCAATGCCAGCGATCCCAGCGGTGCGGGCGGGCTGGGCGCCGATGCCCTGGCCATGGGGTCGGTAGGCGCACACATCCTGCCCGTCGTCACGGGCGCCTACGCCCGGGACACAGCCGAGATTTTCGATCACTTCCCCTTCGACGAGGAGGCCATCGCCGAGCAGGCACGCGCCATCCTGGAGGACGTGGAGGTACAGCTGATCAAGGTTGGCTTCGCCGGCACCACCGAGGCGCTGAGCACCATCGCGGAAACCGCCGCCGACTATCCGGAGGTGCCCGTGGTGGCCTACATGCCCAACCTTTCCTGGTGGGACGAGAACCTGATCGAGCCCTATCTGGACGCTTTTCGCGAGCTCGTCCTGCCTCAGACGACAGTGTTGGTTGGAAACCACAGTACCCTGTGGCGCTGGCTGCTTCCGGACTGGAACGGCGACCGTCCGCCCGGCGCGCGCGACATCGCCAAGGCCGCCGGCGAGTTCGGCGTGCCCTACACGCTGGTCACCGGCCTGATGCTGCCCGACCAGTTCATAGACAACGTGCTGGCCTCGCCGCAGTCGGTGCTCGCCAGCGAGAAGTACGAGCGGCTCGAGGCCGTCTTCGCGGGCGCGGGCGACACCCTGTCGGCCGCGCTGGCCGCCCTGCTCGCCAGCGGCACCGACCTCGTGGCAGCGACCACGGAAGCGCTGGCCTACATGGACCGCTGCCTCGACGCGGGCTTCCGGCCGGGCATGGGCCACGTGCTGCCCGATCGCCTCTTCTGGGCCGAGCCCGAGCCGGAGGAAGGCGACGACGATCCCGACGCCCCGCCGGACTTCGCCCTGCCCCCGCACGACACCCGGCACTGAAAATGTTGCTCGCCCCCAAGGCTGCGCGCACTCCGTGTCGCTTCGCCCCTACCGGGGCGGCCGTGCGCGGCGGCCCCCACTGAAAACCTCTGCTGAGTCCCGATGCCAAGTACTGATCGCAACGACATTCTTTTCGAGCGCGCCCGCGCCGTGATTCCCGGCGGCGTGAACTCGCCCGTGCGCGCCTTCAAGGCCGTGGGCGGCACGCCCCGCTTCGTCCAGCGCGCCCAGGGCGCCTATTTCTGGGACGCCAACGACAAGCGCTACATCGACTACATCGGCTCCTGGGGCCCGATGATCCTGGGCCATGGCCACCCCGCCGTGGTCGAGGCCGTGCAGAAGGCCGTGCTCGAAGGCTTCTCGTACGGGGCGCCGACCGAGCGCGAGGTCGAACTGGCAGAGGCCATCCTCGCGCTGGTGCCGTCGATGGAGATGGTGCGGCTGGTCAGCTCCGGCACCGAGGCCGCCATGAGCGCCCTGCGCCTGGCGCGCGGCGCCACCGGCCGCAAGAGCATCGTCAAGTTCGAAGGCTGCTACCACGGCCACGCCGACGCGCTGCTGGTGAAGGCCGGCTCCGGCCTCGCCACCTTCGGCAATCCCACCTCCGCCGGCGTGCCGCCCGAGGTGGTGCAGCACACCATCGTGCTCGAGTACAACAACCTGCAGCAGCTGGAAGAAGCCTTCGCGCTGCACGGCAAGGACATCGCCTGCCTGATGATCGAGGCCATCGCCGGCAACATGAACTTCGTGCGTGCCACGCCCGAGTTCGCGAAGCGCTGCCGCGAGCTCTGCACGCAGCACGGCGCCCTGCTGGTCTTCGACGAGGTGATGACGGGCTTTCGTGTGGGCCTGCATGGCGCGCAGGGCGTGCTGGGCATCAAGCCCGATCTCACGGTGCTCGGCAAGGTCATCGGCGGCGGCATGCCGCTCGCGGCCTTCGGCGGCCCGCGCGCGATCATGGAACAGCTCGCGCCGCTGGGGCCGGTCTACCAGGCCGGCACGCTGTCGGGCAACCCGGTGGCCACGGCCTGCGGGCTCGCCACGCTGAAGGAAATCGCGAAACCCGGTTTCTACGAAGCGCTAGGCAAGAAGACACGCTCGCTGGTCGAAGGGCTCAAGGCCGCCGCGGCGGCCGAAGGCAAGCCCTTCAGCGCCGACAGCGAAGGCGGCATGTTCGGCTTCTTCCTGATGAAGGACCTGCCGCAGAACTATGCCACCGTGATGACAACCGACAACGCGAAGTTCAATGCGTTGTTTCACGGTCTGCTGGATCGCGGCGTGTATATTGCGCCCGCGCTTTACGAAGCAGGCTTCGTGAGCGCGGCACACAGCGACGACGACATCGCCGCCACCATCGAAGCCGCACGACAAATCTTCAGGACACCCTAGCCATCATGAACTTCCTGCGCACGCTGCCGGCCTTGAGCATCGCTCTTCTCATTCCCGGCTTCGCAGCGGCGCAGGACTCGTCCTTCGATCCGAAGAACATCTGGATCAACCCCGGCTTCTATTCGGCCCACTTCGACAGCGGCAAGGGCCTGGAGAACGTCAACCAGGGGCTGGGCTTCGAGTACCCGCTGAACGACACCTTCCGCGTCACGGCGGGCACCTTCCGCAACAGCGACCGCAGGCAGTCGAACTACGTCGGCCTGTATGCGCTGCCCTTCGAGTTCTACGGCGTGAAGTTCGGTGCGGTGGTGGGCGGCTTCGACGGCTACCCGAACTACCGCAACGGCAACTGGTTTCCCGCCATCCTTCCGGTGGCCGCCATCGAAGGCAAGAACTGGGGCCTGAACATCGCCTACGTGCCGACCATCAAGAACCGGCTGTACGGCGCCGTCACCTTTCAGCTGAAGTACCGCTTCGGCAACCACGAGTAGCGGCAACTGAACCGCCGCCGCCCAATGAAAAAGCCGGCACGCTGCCGGCTTTTTTCGTGGAGGCCGCCCTGCCTTGCAGGACGGCCGCGCCTTCCCCGTCAGTGACGGAAGTGGCGCACGCCCGACAGCACCATCACCACGCCGCGCTCGTCGGCGGCGTCGATGACTTCCTGGTCGCGCATCGAGCCGCCCGGCTGGATCACGCAGCTCGCGCCCGCGTCGACCACCACGTCGAGGCCGTCGCGGAACGGGAAGAAGGCGTCGCTGGCCACGGCCGTGTCCTTCAGCGAAAGGCCCGCATGCTCGGCCTTGATGCTGGCGATGCGCGCCGAGTCGAGGCGGCTCATCTGGCCCGCGCCCACGCCCATGGTCATGCCGTTGGCGCAGAACACGATCGCGTTGCTCTTCACGTACTTGGCGACCTTCCATGCGAAGAGCAGGTCCTGCAGCTGCTGCGGCGTCGGCTGCTTCTTGCTGACCACCTTGAGGTCGCTGGCGGCGAGCTCGTGGTTGTCGGCGGTCTGGATCAGCAGGCCCGAGCCGACGCGCTTGACGTCCATGGCGTTGCGGCCGTTGTCCCAGTCGGTCGTGCCGCCCTTGGGTAGCGCGATTTCGAGCACGCGCACATTGAGCTTGGCCTTGGTGGCCTGGAACACCTCGAGCGCCTCGGGCGTGTAGCCGGGCGCCATCAGCACCTCGACGAACTGCTTGGCGATCTCCTGCGCGGTCGCGCCGTCCACCGGACGGTTGAAGGCGATGATGCCGCCGAAGGCCGAGGTCGGATCGGTCTTGAAGGCCTTGGAATAGGCCTCGGCTGCGTCCTTGCCGATGGCCACGCCGCAGGGATTGGCGTGCTTAACGATCACGCAGGCGGGCACGTCGAAACTCTTCACGCATTCCCATGCCGCGTCGGCATCGGCGATGTTGTTGTAGCTCAGCTCCTTGCCCTGCAGCTGCTTCGCCGACACCAGCGAGCCGGGCGCCGGATGCAGGTCGCGATAGAACGCGGCCTGCTGGTGCGGGTTCTCGCCGTATCGCAGGTCCTGCACCTTCACGAAGCGGCCGTTGCTCTGCGCCGGGAAGAGCGAACGCTTGGGCGCGGGCTGGCCGATGCTGGCGTCGAAGTCGATGGCCGAGAGGTAATCGCTGATCGCGCCGTCGTAGTCGGCGATGCGGTTGAACGCGGCCACCGAGAACGCGAACTTGGTCTTGTCGCTGAGCTTGCCGTTCGCCTTCAGCTCGGCCAGCGCCACGGCGTACTGCGAGGAGTCGGTCAGCACGCCCACGTCCTTCCAGTTCTTGGCCGCGCTGCGCACCATGGCCGGGCCGCCGATGTCGATGTTCTCGATCGCGTCTTCCAGCGTGCAGCCGGGCTTGGCCACGGTGGCCTCGAACGGATACAGGTTGACCACCAGCAGGTCGATGGTGTCGATGCCGTGTTCCTTGATGGCGGCGACGTGCGCGGGCAGGTCGCGGCGCGCCAGCAGGCCGCCATGGATCTTCGGGTGCAGCGTCTTCACGCGGCCGTCGAGCATTTCGGGAAAGCCGGTGTGGTCGGCCACCTCGGTGACGGGCAGGCCCGCATCGGCGAGCAGCTTGGCGGTGCCGCCGGTGGACAGCAGCTTGATGCCCAGCGCATGCAGTGCCTGTGCGAATTCGAGAATGCCGGTCTTGTCGGAAACGGAGATGAGTGCTGTCTGGGCCATTGGATATGCCGTGGGGTTATTTCAAGAGTTTGTGTTCGACCAGCTTCTTGCGAAGCGTGTTTCGGTTCAGGCCCAGCCATTGCGCGGCCTTCGATTGATTGCCCTCGGCGCGCGTCATCACGACATCGAGCAGGGGTTTTTCGACCACGCGCACGAGCATCTCGTACATGCCGTCGGGTTCGGTGCCGCGCAGATCGCGAAAGTAGCTGTCCAGACTGGTGCGCACGCAGTCCTCGATGTGTTTCTTGCTCATTGCTTCTTCTTTTCCTCTCTCAATGGACGGCGCAGGCCGCCTCCTCTTCTTCGCCCGGCACGTCTGCGTCCGCCGGGCGTTGCACGGGCATGCGGTCCATGTGGTCCGCCAGCCCGTCGAAATAGTCGCCGACCGCGCGCAGCTGCTCGGCACAGTCCTCGATGGTGTTCATGCGCGCGCGAAACGCCTCGCCGTCGGGCAGCGTGCGCACGTACCAGCCGATGTGCTTGCGCGCCGTGCGCACACCGCTGTAGTCGCCGTAGAGCGCATAGTGCTCCACCAGATGGTCGAGCAGCAAGCGGCGCACTTCCACCACCAGCGGCGGCGCGCGGTGCGTGCCGGTTTCGAGGAAGTGCGCGATCTCGCGGAAGATCCACGGCCGGCCCTGCGCGGCCCGGCCGACCATCACCGCGTCGGCGCCGGTGGCCGCGAGCACGTCGCGCGCCTTCTCGGGTGAATTGATATCGCCGTTGGCCACCACCGGCACGCGCACCGCGGCCTTCACGGCGGCGATGGTGTCGTACTCGGCGAAGCCCTTGTAGCCCTGCTCGCGCGTGCGCCCGTGCACGGTGAGCATCTGCACGCCGGCGGATTCGAAGTCTCGCGCCAGCTTCACCGCGTTGCGGTGCTCCAGGCTCCAGCCGGTGCGCATCTTGAGCGTGACAGGCACGCCGAAGGGCTGCGCGGCGTCGACCACGGCCTGCACGATCTCCAGCGCCAGCGGCTCGTCGCGCATCAGCGCAGAGCCCGCCCACTTGTTGCAGACCTTCTTGGCCGGGCAGCCCATGTTGATGTCGATGATCTGCGCGCCGCGCTCGATGTTGTAGACCGTGGCCTCCGCCATCATGGCCGCGTCGGTGCCGGCGATCTGCACCGCGATGGGGCCCGGCTCGCCGTCGTGGTTGGCGCGCCGAGAGGTCTTGAGCGAACCCCAGAGTTCCTTGCGCGAGGTGACCATCTCGCTGACCGCGTAGCCCGCGCCGAGCTCGCGGCACAGCATGCGGAAGGGCCGGTCCGTCACGCCAGCCATGGGCGCGACGAACAGGCGGTTTTCCAGCGTGTGGTTGCCGATCTGCAAGGTCATTTGGAAGGGGAGCGTGCGCGTTCGGCTGCTGAAAAATGAGGCACGATTGTAGCCACGCCGCATTTCAGCGACTGAAACGATTTGCGCCTCGGTACCCCGTACAAATACCGGTGCGCGCCGGGGCTTTCTCCCACGCGGTTGCGGCGCGGGCGCTGCCTATACTGCGCCGACCCTATGCAAGCCTGGCTCGACTCCCTCCTTGCCCTGCTGGCGCTGCCGCAGGTCGGCCTCTCCACGCTGTTCGTTGCGGCCTTCGTCTCGGCGACGCTTCTGCCGGTGGGCTCCGAGCCATTTCTCTTCGGCCTGCTCAAGCTCAACCCCGACATGTTCTGGCCCGCCATCGCGGTCGCGACAGTGGGCAACACGCTGGGTGGCGCGGTCGACTGGTGGATGGGCTACGGCGCGCACAAGGTGGCCGACAAATACTCGCACTCGAAACATCATGTGCGCGTTCTGGGCTGGCTCGAGAAGCTCGGCCCGAAGGCCTGCCTGCTGAGCTGGCTGCCGCTGGTGGGCGATCCGCTGTGCGCGGTGGCGGGCTGGCTCAAGCTGCCGTTCTGGCCATGCGTGGCATATATGGCGATCGGGAAATTCCTGCGCTACGTCACGATGACGGTCGCGCTGCTGTACGTCTTTCCATCCTGAAGCCGCCGCCTCGGCTCAGTTCAGCAGCTCGTAGGGCCCGCCGCGCTCCAGCGCGCGCTTGTACGCAGGACGCGAGTGGATGCGCTCAAGGTACGCCATCAGCTTCGGCCGCTTCGCATCGAGCCCCCCACGCGCCTGCGCGGCCTCGACCACGAAGCTCATCTGGATGTCCGCGCCCGTGAACGCATCGCCGGCGAACCACTCGCTCTTGCCGAGCTCGGCTTCCATGTAGTTCAGATGGTTGGCGATGTTCGGATGGATGAACGCCGACTTCGTCTTCGCCGCAATCGCCTTGGCCACCGGCCGCGCGAAGAAAGGCATCCTGCTCGTCTCGATGCGGTCGAAGATCAGCTTCATCAGCAGCGGCGACATCGCCGTGCCCTCCGCGAAATGCAGCCAGTAGCGATAGCGCACCGCCTCCAGCGAACCCGCGGCGGGCGCAAGGCGACCGTTGCCGTAGCGCTCGATCACCGTCTCGATGATCGCGCCCGACTCCGCGAGCGTCAGTCCGTCATCCGTCGTGACAACCGGTGACTTCCCCAGCGGATGAACGGCCCGCAGCGAAGCGGGCGCCAACATGGTCCGCGGATCGCGCTGGTAATGCACGATCTCGTAGGGCAGCTCCAGCTCTTCGAGCAGCCAGAGCACGCGCTGCGAGCGGGAGTTGTTGAGGTGGTGGACGGTGAGCATGGGGCGGGGCCTGGAAGAAGACAGGGCGCGCGGAGTCTATCCAACAACCCCGCGCCGTCGATTCACTTCACGCCGGCTTTGCGCAACTCGTCGGCCGTGACACGGACCGGCTTCTGGTCTCGCTGCACCACGATGGCGGTGTTGGTGCGCACTGCGGCTTCCCGCGCCGCCCGCGCGGCGCGCCGGATCGCAATCAGCGAAGCCGCAAGATCCTTGTCCTTAGCTTGTGCCAGTTGCTCATTGGTCATGGTGCTTCTCCCCATTCGATGAGTGCCGGCTCTTCACCGGCGTTGTCGTACAGAGCCCAGGCATCGACCGCTCCGCGGTAGCTGTCGTCGAAATTCCTGCGCCCCGACACGAAGCGACGGCGAATCACGTCTTCAGGAATGTGATGACCACCCTGGCGAACACGCTCCGCCACACGCGCAATCGCAGCATCAGCCGACCGGCCTTGATGGCTTCCGCTTCCGGAGCGAAGGGAGACAGTCCGGCTGCGATCAGATCCGCATTGATGAAACGCGAAACCTGCGCCTCCTGCGGAAGGAAGGCGCGGGCGAAGGTAGTCTTGCCCGCGCCGTTGGGGCCCGCAATGATGACGATCTTGGGACGGCTCATCAGAGGGGCATTTCACCCGGCGGGAATCAGGAACTGAACAGGAAGTTCATCACGTCGCCATCCTTGACGACGTATTCCTTGCCTTCCGAACGCATCTTCCCCGCGTCCTTCGCGCCCTGCTCGCCCTTGTAGGCGATGTAGTCCTCGAAGGCGATGGTCTGGGCGCGGATGTAGCCCTTCTCGAAGTCGCCGTGGATCACGCCTGCCGCCTGCGGACCGGTGTCGCCGATGTGGATGGTCCAGGCGCGCACTTCCTTCACGCCGGCGGTGAAGTAAGTCTGCAGGCCCAGCAGCTTGAAGGCCGCGCGGATCAGGCGGTTCAGGCCCGGCTCTTCCTGGCCGATCTCGGCGAGGAACATCTTCTTGTCCTCGTCGTCCATCTCGGCCAGGTCGGCTTCGATCTTGGCGCAGATGGCGACCACGGGCGCGCCCTGCTTGGCGGCGTATTCGCGCAGGCGGTCGAGGTACGGGTTGTTCTCGAAGCCGTCTTCCGACACGTTGCCCACGAACATCGCGGGCTTGGCGGTGATCAGCGTGAAGCTCTTGACCAGCGGGCGCTCTTCCTTGGTGAACTCGAGCGCGCGCACCGGCGTGTTCTCGTTCAGCGCGGCCTGGCAGCGCTCGAGCAGGCCGACCAGCTTCTGCGCGTCCTTGTCGCCCGAGCGGGCCACCTTGGTGTGGCGGGCCAGCGCCTTCTCGACGGTGGCGAGGTCGGCCAGGCACAGCTCGGTCTGGATGACTTCGATGTCGGAGATCGGGTCGACCTTGCCGGCCACGTGGACGACGTTGTCGTCATCGAAGCAGCGCACCACATTGACGGTGGCATCGGTCTCGCGGATGTGGGCCAGGAACTTGTTGCCCAGGCCTTCGCCGGTGCTGGCGCCGGCCACCAGGCCGGCGATGTCGACGAATTCGACGATGGCGGGCACCACGCGCTCGGGCTTGACGATCTCGGCGAGCTGGTCGAGGCGCGGATCGGGCACTTCCACCACGCCCACGTTGGGTTCGATGGTGCAGAAGGGATAGTTCTCCGCCGCGATGCCGGCCTTGGTCAGCGCATTGAAAAGAGTGGATTTACCGACGTTGGGCAGGCCGACGATGCCGCATTGCAAACTCATGGGAGGTCCTCTTGGATAACCGCGAATTTTAGGCGAGCATGGTTTGGCGCCCGCCGGACAGGTCTTCGAACAGCATTCGAGCCCACGGATGCATCAGGGTAAGACCCAATCGGCAAACGTTTGCGCAAACGTTTCCCTCAGTTAACATCGGCGCCCCGGCAAAGACCGGCGCACCCGTTCCGATCAACCTATCCCAGGAGACATCCACCATGAAGTTCACCCGCCGTACCCTGCAAAGCGCTGCCGCACTGACGCTGCTGGGCGCCATGGCCGGAACGCCCGCCTTCGCGCAGGACAAGCCCAAGGTCGCGCTGGTCATGAAGTCGCTCGCCAATGAGTTCTTCCGCACCATGGAAGACGGCGCCAAGGCGCACCAGAAGGCCAACGCCTCGAAGTACACGCTGGTGGCCAACGGCATCAAGGACGAAACCGACACCGCCGCGCAGATCAAGATGGTCGAGCAGATGGTGGCGCAGAAGATCAACGCGCTGGTCATCGCGCCGGCCGATTCGAAGGCGCTGGTGCCGGCCGTGAAGGCCGCCATCGACAAGGGCATCCTGGTGGTCAACATCGACAACCAGTTCGACGCCGCCGCGCTCAAGGAAAAGGGCATCCAGGTGCCCTTCGTCGGCCCCGACAACCGCGCCGGCGCCAAGCTGGTGGGCGACGCGCTCGCCAAGGAACTGAAGGCGGGCGACAAGGTCGGCATCATCGAAGGCGTGTCGACCACCTTCAATGCGCAGCAGCGCACGCTGGGCTACCAGGACGCGATGAAGGCCGCCGGCGTGACGGTGGTGGGCGTGCAGTCGGGCCAGTGGGAAATCGACAAGGGCAACACCGTGGCCGCCGGCATGATGCGCGAGCACCCCGACCTGAAGGCGCTGCTCGCGGGCAACGACAGCATGGCGCTGGGCGCCGTGGCCGCCGTCAAGGCCGCCGGCAAGACCGGCAAGGTGCTGGTGGTCGGCTACGACAACATCGGCGCCATCAAGCCGATGCTGAAGGACGGCCGCGTGCTCGCCACCGCCGACCAGTTCGCCGCCAAGCAGGCGGTGTTCGGCATCGAGACCGCACTGAAGGCCCTCGCAGAGAACAAGAAGCAGTCGGAAATGCCCGCCGAGGTGAAGACCGACGTGGTGCTGGTCACCAAGGACTCCAAGTAAGAAACCGGAAAGAGCAGACGTTGACAGCATCCGCCGCCATGAATCTCACAACGGCCCTGCCCGTGCTCTCCCTGAGCGCCATGGGCAAGGACTACGCGGCGCCGGTGCTGGACGACGTCTCGCTCGTGCTCAACCCCGGCGAAGTGCTGGCCCTCACGGGCGAGAACGGCGCGGGCAAGAGCACGCTGTCGAAGATCGTCTGCGGCCTGGTGCAGCCCACGCGCGGCCGGATGCTGCTCGACGGCAAGCCCTTCGCGCCCACCTCGCGCCGCGACGCGGAGCGCCTGGGCGTGCGCATGGTCATGCAGGAGCTCGGCCTCGTCACCACGCTGTCGGTGGCCGAGAACCTGCTGCTCGACCGCCTGCCCAACAAGACCGGCTGGATACGCAAGGCCAGGCTGCACGAGCTGGCCGCGCGCCAGCTCGCCAAGATCGGCATGCAGAACATCGACCCGGCCACGCCCGTGGCGCGGCTGGGCATCGGCCAGCAGCAGATGGTGGAGATCGCGCGCAACCTGCAGGACGACACGCGCGTGCTGGTGCTCGACGAGCCCACCGCCATGCTCACGCCGCGCGAAACCTCGCACCTCTTCGAGCAGATCGACCTGCTGAAGGCGCGCGGCGTGGCCATCGTCTACGTCTCGCACCGCCTCGAGGAGCTTCAGCGCATCGCCGACCGCGTGGCGGTGCTGCGCGACGGCAGGCTGGTGGATGTGCGCGCCATGGCCGGTGTGCGCGAATCCGAACTGGTGCAGCGCATGGTGGGCCGTGCGGTGCACGAGCACGAGGGTCGCGACCGCCGCGTGGCGGGCCCGGTGCTGCTGAGCGCGCGCGGCATCGGCCGGGCGCAGGTCGTTCGCGACGTCGACATCGACCTGCGCGCGGGCGAAGTCATGGGCCTGGCCGGCCTGGTCGGCTCGGGCCGGACCGAGCTGGTGCGCCTGCTGTTCGGAGCAGACCGCGCCGACCGCGGCGAGATCACTCTGCATGCCGATGGCCAGGCCACCCACCACGTCCGCAAGGGCTGGCGCTCGCCGATGCAGGCGATCCGCGCGGGCATCGGCCTGGTCACCGAAGACCGCAAGTCGCAGGGCCTGCTGCTGCCGCAGTCGATCCGCGTCAACGCCACGCTGAGCGACCTGGGCGCGATCTCGCACGCCGGGTGGCTGCGCGGCGCCAAGGAACGCGGCATCGCGCGCAAGCTGGTGGAACTGCTGCGCATCCGCTCGCGCAGCATCGAACAGCCGGTTTCCACGCTCAGCGGCGGCAACCAGCAGAAGGTGGTTTTCGCGCGCTGGCTGCACCGCGAATGCAAGGTGCTGCTGTTGGACGAACCCACGCGCGGCGTGGACGTGGGCGCGCGTGCCGACCTCTACGCCGAACTCGACCGCATGACCGACGCCGGCAAGGCGCTGCTGATGGTGTCCAGCGACCTGCGCGAACTCATGGCCATGTGCGACCGCATCGGCGTGATGAGCGCCGGGCGCCTGGTCGCGGTGTTCGAGCGCGGAGAATGGACCGAGCAATCGCTGCTGGCCGCGGCATTCAGCGACGCGACAGGACACGCAGCAGCAGCCAATCCGCCGACGGTATCCCCCGTTTCCGATCCGATCCCGGTCACCGCCGACACACCATGAACGCCGCCTCTACGACATCCAACACGCCGCCCGCGCCCTCCGCGCTGAAGGGCCAGCTCGGCACCTACCTGGGCCTCACGGTCGTGCTCGTGGGCATGATCGCCCTCTTCGGCTCGCTCAGCGAATACTTCCTGACGCGCGAGACCTTCGTCTCCATCGCCAACGAGATTCCCGCGCTGGCCGTGATGGCGGTCGGCATGACCTTCGTGCTGATCATCGCGGGCATCGACCTGTCGGTGGGCTCGGTGCTGGCGCTCAGCGCCGCCGTCACCGCCGCCGCCATCCTCGAATGGAAGCTCTCGGTGCCGCTGGCCGCCGCGCTCGGCCTGGCCACGGGCCTGGTCTGCGGCACGGTCACCGGCGCGGTGTCGGTGGCCTGGCGGCTGCCGAGCTTCATCGTGTCGCTGGGCATGCTCGAAGCGGTGCGCGGCGGCGCCTACCTCGTGACCGATTCGCGCACGCAGTACGTGGGCGACGCCATCTCGGGCCTGGCCGCTCCGTGGATCGGGGGCATCTCCGCCGCCTTCGTGCTGGCGGTGGTGCTGGTGGTCATCGGGCAGATGGTGCTCACGCGCACCGTGTTCGGCCGCCACGTGGTGGGCATCGGCACCAATGAAGAGGCGATGCGGCTGGCCGGCGTCGATCCGCGGCCCATCCGCATCATCGTGTTCGCCGTCACCGGGCTGCTGGCCGGGCTCGCGGGCCTGATGCAGTCGGCCCGCCTCGAAGCCGCCGACCCGAACGCGGGCGTCGGCATCGAGCTGCAGGTGATCGCGGCCGTGGTCATCGGCGGCACCAGCCTGATGGGCGGGCGCGGCTCGGTCGTCAACACCTTCTTCGGCGTGCTGATCATCGCGGTGCTGGAAGCCGGCCTCGCGCAGGTGGGTGCCAGCGAGCCGAGCAAGCGGATCATCACCGGCGCGGTGATCGTGGTGGCGGTGATCATCGACACGCTGCGCCAGCGCCGCGCGGAACGCCGGCTGGCCTGATCGCCGCCGCCCATCCAGCAAGAGGAATAGAACCATGGCCACCATCAAGGACGTCGCGCTGAAGGCGGAGGTGTCGGTCACCACCGTCTCGCATGTGGTCAACGACACGCGCCACGTGAGCGCCAAGGTGCGTGAGCGGGTGGAGCTCGCCATCCGCGAGCTGGGCTACGTGCCCAACGCGATGGCGCGCAGCCTCAAGAGCAACACCACCTCGACGCTGGGCATGCTGATTCCCAACAGCTCGAACCCCTACTTCGCGGAGATCGTGCGCATCGTGGAAGACCGCTGCTTCGGCGCCGGCTACACGCTGGTGCTGTGCAACACCGACGACGAGCCCCGCCGCCAGAGCGTCTACCTGCAGGTGCTGGCCGAGCGCCGCATCGACGGGCTGATCGTGGTGTCGACCGGCGAGAGCGGCGACAACGACCTGGCGAAGCAACTCAATGGCCTGCGCGTGCCGACCGTGCTGGTCGACCGCGAGATCGCCAACCCCGTGTGCGACCTGGTCGAGACCGCCCACATGCAGGGCGGCCTGCTCGCCGTGCGGCACCTGCTGTCGCTGGGCCACAAGCGCATCGCCTGCATCGGCGGGCCGGTGGGCGTGATGCCCAGCGAGCAGCGCATCGAGGGATGGCGCATGGCGCTGGCCGAAGCCGGTGCCGCGCCCGGCATCGCCAGCACCGATTCGCTGCTGTGGCGCGGCGGCTTCACCAGCCAGGGCGGCTACGAGGCGATGCACGCCATCCTGCGCACCGAGCAGAAGCCCTCGGCCGTGTTCGTCTGCAACGACCTGATGGCCATCGGCGCATTGCGCGCGGCGCACGAGAGCGGCGTGCGCGTGCCCGACGAACTCTCGATCGTCGGCTTCGACGACATCGAACTCTCGGCCTACACCAGCCCCGCGCTCACCACCGTGGCTCAGCCCAAGGAGCGCATCGGCGCGCTGGCGGTCGACATGCTGCTGGAGCGCGTGGGCGGCAAGCGCCGCGACGCGCGCAAGGTGGTGCTGCAGCCCGAGCTGTGCGTGCGCGCCTCCACTGCGCGCCACGCGAGCTTCCGCGAAGCCCCCGCTCTTGCACCGGCGGCCGCCGAAACGCCCTCCCCGCAACCCCGAAAGTCCCGCACCTCGTGAGCCTGAAGCCTTCTTCCAGCAACACCGACGGCCGTGCCGCGTCACCGCGCATCGTGGTGTTCGGCAGCCTCAACATGGACCTGGTCGTGCGCGTGCCGCACGCGCCGGCCGCGGGCGAGACCCTGCTGGGCCATTCGATCGCCGACATTCCCGGCGGCAAGGGCGCCAATCAGGCGGTGAGCTGCGCGCGCCAGGGCGGCAGCGTGCGCATGATCGGCTGCGTCGGCGACGACGCGCACGGCAAGGCGCTGCGCGATTCGCTGGAACGCGACGGCATCGACACCGCTTCCCTGCGCACCGTTGCGGGCGAGCCCACCGGCACGGCGCTGATCCTGGTGGAGGACAGCGGGCAGAACCGCATCGTGATGATCCCCGGCGCCAACGCCCGGCTGGAGGCCGACGAGGCCGCGCTGAAGCAGCAGGTGCAGGGCGCCGCCTTCCTGGTGGCGCAATTCGAGACGCCGCTCGATCAAGTCGCGCGCGCCATCGCGGTGGCGCACGAGGCGGGCTGCAAGGTGCTGCTGAACCCTTCGCCCGTGCAGGCCATCGCCGAGCCTCTGTGGCCGAAGATCGACACGCTGGTCGTCAACGAGATCGAGGCACAGACGCTTTGCGGCCAATCCGCCGACAGCCCCGAGGAGGCCGCGCAGGCCGGCCAGGCACTGCGTGCCAAGGGCATCGCGCGCGTGGTCGTCACGCTGGGCTCGCGCGGCGCGGTGGCCGTCGATGCCGACGGCGCGCGCCACCATCCCGCGCCGCAGGTGCAGGCGGTCGACACGACGGCGGCCGGCGACACCTTCCTGGGCGCGCTCGCCGTCGCGCTGGGCGAAGGCCAGGGCTTCGACGAGGCCGTACGTCTCGGAATCCGCGCAGCGGCGCTGTGCATCCAGCAGCCGGGCGCCCAGCCTTCCATTCCGCAGCGCGAC
The DNA here is from genome assembly GCF_048302515.1 of Variovorax sp. 350MFTsu5.1. Lineage (NCBI taxonomy): Bacteria > Pseudomonadati > Pseudomonadota > Betaproteobacteria > Burkholderiales > Comamonadaceae > Variovorax > Variovorax sp. 350MFTsu5.1. Next base: position 5,963,593 of record NZ_CP157620.1, read on the forward strand.
GCCGTGCTGCGCAGCCCCATGCCCCCCGACTGGATCAAGCTTTGAAACGCACCACCCTGCTGCACGCCGAACTCTCCCACGTGATCGCCTCGCTGGGCCATGGCGACATGCTCGTGCTCGGCGATGCCGGCCTGCCCATTCCCGACGGCCCGCGCCGCATCGACCTTGCGGTGGCGCGCGGCGTGCCGACGCTCGACGAGGTGCTGCAGGCGGTGCTGTCGGAGATGCAGGTGGAAGCCATCGTGATTGCCGACGAAGCGCTCGGCGATGCGAAGAAGCTGCCCGGCTGGTATCCGCAATCGCTGGGCATCGAGCCCCAGACGGTGCCGCACGAGGAATTCAAGCGCCGCACCGCGAAGGCCCGCGCCATGGTGCGCACGGGCGAATGCACGCCCTACGCGAACATCATCCTGATCGCAGGGGTGAAGTTCTGAGGCGCCAACCGGGCGCCGACTTTCATTCGAACTTGTAGTTCGCGCCCACCACCTGCCCGACCTTGAGCGTGTGCTCCACGCCCTGGATCACGATGCAGTTCATGCCGAAGGTGATGCCGCCGTCCACGCGCGCGTCGGCGCGGTAGGTGCGCAGCGTGTTGCCGACTTCCGGGCTGCTCAGCGCGGTCGCCGGGTCGATGTCGGGAATCGGGCAGCGCGTGCAGGGCTTGACGGGGCGCAGTTCGGCCTCGCCCTCGCCGGTCGTGATGTGCAGCGCGTCGACGCGGTCCTCGTCGTGCGACTCGATGCCGGCGAGCACGATGTTCGGGCGGAAGCGCTCGATGCCCACGGCGCCATGGCCCTGCGCCGCGAGACGGTCGTTGAGCTCGGCGAGCGAGCCTTCGCTCGCCACCAGCAGCGCGTAGCCGTCGGCGAACTGCGTCTGCGCCTCCACGCCGTCGGTCCACTTCATGCTCGACAGGCGCCTGTGCTCGGGGTCGAAGCGCACCAGGCGCAAGGTCTGCGGCTTGCCGGGCTCCGAGAGGAAGTCGCTGAACCATTGCGCGGCGATGTCGCCCATGTCGTAGGCGGCGACTTCGTCCTTCCACACGCGAACCCACACCGGCTTCTCGACCCGGTCGAAGGCCAGGTGCAGCGCCAGCATGCCGGGCGCGCGCAGCACCACTTCGGTGTGCTTCATCTGCGGCTTGATCAGCGCCATGCGCGGCAGCTGCCGCTGGGTGACGAACTCGCCCTCGGCGTCGACCACCATCCAGGCGCGGTCGAACTCCAGCCCCGTCTCGGTCAGCAGCATTTCGGGAAGCTCGACGCCGGCGCAGGATTTCACTGGGTAGACGAACAGGCGCGAGATGGTGGCCTGGAGATCGAAGGCGGGCTGGGAAGCGGACACGGTGGGGTTTCCTTGGAATTCGGCCGCGATTGTCCCGTATCGCAGCGGCGGCAAGACCTTGGGCCACCGGGAAAAGACCCCGGGTCCGCGCCGGACGGGCAACTCCTACAATCCTTCGATGGCTCTCCCCCCAGAAGTTTGCATTCGCGGCGCCGGCATCGTCGGCCGTACGCTGGCCCTGCTGCTCGCACGCGAGCGCGTGCGCGTCGCGCTGGTGGTGCCGCCGGCCGCGCAGGGCAAGGAAGACATCCGCGCCTACGCGCTCAATACCGCCTCCCGCGCGCTGCTCGAATCGCTGCGCGCCTGGCCCGACGCGGCCCATGCCACGGCCGTGCGCGAAATGCTGGTGCATGGCGACGAAGGCGGCCGGGTGCAGTTCAGCGCCGCGCGCCAGAAGGTCGATGCACTGGCCTGGATCGTCGACGTGCCCGCGCTCGAAAAGCAGCTGGCCGACGCTGTGCGCTTCCAGCCCCAGATCGAAGTCGTGGCCGAGCCCGTGGCCACGCCGCTGACCGTGGTGTGCGAGGGCAAGGCCAGCACCACGCGGGAGGCCCTCGGCGTGAGCTACGAGGTCACTCGCTATCCGCAGCACGCCATCGCGGCCCGGCTGGAAGCAGCGCAGTCGCACGACGGCATCGCGCGCCAGTGGTTCAACGACAAGGGCGAGGTGCTCGCGCTGCTGCCGCTGGACGGCACGCACGGCAGGACGGTCGCGCTGGTGTGGTCGGCCGACCAGCTGCGAGCGCCCGAGCTTCTCGCGCAAGGCGACGAAGAGTTCGCCGCCGCGGTCACCGAGGCCAGCCACAACGCGCTCGGCGCGCTCCGGCTCACCAGCGAGCGCTCCGCCTGGCCGCTGGCCCGCGCCATCGCCGACCGCTGGACCGGTGCCATGCCCGGCCAGCCGAACCGCTCGTGGGCGCTGGCGGGCGACGCCGCGCACACGGTGCACCCGCTCGCCGGCCAGGGCCTGAACCTGGGACTGGCCGACGCCGCCGAACTGGCCTGCGTGATCAAGAACCGCGACTACTGGCGCAGCGTGGGCGATGCTCGGCTGCTGCGCCGCTACGAGCGCGCCCGCCGCACCGACGTGCTGCAGATGAGCCTCGCGACCGACGGGCTGCAGCAGCTCTTCGCGCACGACCTGGGCCCGCTGCAGGCCTTGCGCAACTGGGGCATGCGCGGTTTCGACCGCACGCGCCTCGTCAAGCACTGGATCACCGCGCAGGCCATGGGCCTGAAGGCCTGAGGCCCTACCCCTTCGACTGAATCCCGACCGAACAAACGGACTTCCGATGACACTCGTACGCAACCTTCTTCTCGCCGCCTGCACGCTCGGCGCGGTCGTGGCCGCCACCGCGGGCGAAGCCGAGATCCGCAAGAACCTGCCCTCGCGCATTCCGCAGTTCCCGGCCATCGACGAGGTGTCGAAGTCGCCGGTCCCGGGCGTGTACGAAGTGCGCGTGAACGGCTCGCAGATCTTCTACACCGACGAGCAGGGCAACTACCTCTTCCAGGGCAACCTGATCGACGTGAAGGCGCGCAAGAACCTGACCGAGGAGCGCGTCGAGAAGCTCAGCGCCGTCGCCTTCGACCAGTTGCCGCTGAAGGACTCGATCAAGATCGTGCGCGGCAACGGCAAGCGCAAGCTGGCCGTGTTCGAAGACCCGAACTGCGGTTACTGCAAGCGCTTCGAGAAGGACATGAAGACGGTCGACAACGTCACCGTGTACCTGTTCCTGTACCCGGTGCTCGGCCCCGATTCGAACGTCAAGTCGCGCGACATCTGGTGCAGCAAGGACAAGGGCAAGGCCTGGAGCGACTGGATGGAATCGAGCACCCGCCCGGCCACCGCGCCCTCGAGCTGCGACGTGACCGCGCTGCAGCGCAACGTCGACTTCGGCCGCAAGTACAACATCACCGGCACGCCCACGCTGATCTTCAGCGACGGCACGCGCACGCCGGGTGCCATTCCCGCGGAGCAGGTCGAGAAGCAACTCGCCGCGTCGTCCAGCTGATGGCGACGAAGGCCCCAGCGCGGCACGCGGCAGGCGTGCACTACCGCGTCGAATGCGCCGACCCGCACGCGCATCTGTTCGGCGTCACCCTCACCATCGACGCGCCCGCCGCGCAGCAGCGCGTGTCGCTGCCGGTATGGATTCCTGGCAGCTACCTGGTGCGCGAATTCGCGAAGAACCTGCAGGGCCTGCGCGCCACGCAGGGCCGCCGCAAGCCGGTGCAGACGCAGCTCGACAAATGCAGCTGGCTGGTCGAATGCACACCCGGGCAGCCGCTGGTGCTGAACTACCAGGTCTGCGCGTACGACAACTCGGTGCGCACCGCCTGGCTCGACGCCGAGCGCGGCTTCTTCAACGGCACCAGCGTGTGCCTGCGCGTCGAGGGACAGACCGAATCGCCGCACGCGATGGAGATCGTCGCGCCCGCGCATGTCGATGGCGACAGCCCGCGCTGGTCGTGCGCCACCGCGCTCGTGCCGCTGAAGGCCGACAGGCACGGCTTCGGCAGCTACATCGCGTCGGGCTACGACGAGCTGGCCGACAGCCCGGTGGAAATGGGCGCCTTCTGGAGCGTCGACTTCGAAGCCTGCGGCGTGCCGCACCGCTTCGTGGTGGCCGGCGCAGCCGCCTCGTTCGACGGCGACAGGCTCATCGCCGACACCAAGGCCATCTGCGAGGCCGAGATGCGCTTCTGGCACGGCGACAAGGTCGGCAAGCGCGGCGGTGCGAAGCCGCCGATCGACCGCTATGTGTTCATGCTCAACGTGGTCGACGACGGCTATGGCGGGCTCGAGCATCGCCATTCCACCGCGCTGATCTGCAACCGGCGCGACCTGCCGCAACTGGGCGAGAAGAAGAAGCAGCCCGATGGCTACACCACGCTGCTGGGGCTCATCAGCCACGAGTACTTCCACACCTGGAACGTCAAGCGCATGCGGCCGGCGGAGTTCGCGCGCTACGACTACAGCCAGGAGAACTACACACAGCTGCTGTGGTTCTTCGAAGGCTTCACCAGCTACTACGACGACCTGCTGCTGCGGCGCGCCGGGCGCATCGACGACGCGGGCTACCTGCGGCTGCTGAACAAGACCGTCAACCAGGTCATGCAGACGCCCGGCCGGCTGGTGCAGCCGGTGGCCGACGCGAGCTTCGACGCCTGGGTCAAGTACTACCGCCAGGACGAGCAGACGCCCAACAGCACGGTGAGCTACTACACCAAGGGCGCGCTGGTGGCGCTGTGCCTCGATCTCACGCTGCGCCACGAAGGCAAGGGCACGCTCGACGACGTGATGCGCCACCTGTGGAAGCACAGCGAGGGCGGGCCGATCAGCGAGGAAGACATCGCAGCCGCGCTCGAAGCCGTGGGCGGCCGCTCGTACGGGCAGGAACTGGCGCGCTGGGTGCATTCGACGGAAGAGCTCCCGCTCTCGCTGCTGCTGCGCTCGCACGGCGTGGCCACGCTCGAAGACCCGTCTCAGCCGGCGCAGGCGCTGGGCCTGCGCGTGGCCGAAGCCAACGGCGGCGTGCAGGTGAAGGTGGTGCTGCGCGGCGGCGCCGCCGAGAAGGCCGGGTTCTCTGCCAACGACGAGTGGATCGGCATCGAGCTGCCCGCATCCGGCAGGAAGAGCCAGCAGCGACCGGCGCAGGCCTGGCGCATCGCCAAGCTCGACGACCTGGCGCTCTACCTGGGCGATGCCACGAAGTGCACCGCCATCGTGGCGCGCGACCGCAAGCTGATCAGGCTACCGCTGGCGCTGCCGACCGGGGTGACCACCTGGCGGCTGTTCTCGCACGATGCCGGCAAAGTGACGGGCTGGCTGGGCGGATAGGGCCTGTTCACACTATTTCCGGGGTCGCGTTGGCGTTACAAGGGGCTGGCTGCAAGGCGCCCGCGCGCAGCAAGGCTTTCGCCTTGCAAGCGCGGGCAACGCCGCAGACGGCCCCTTGTAACGCCAACCCTGCGGGAAGGGCAGCCAGGGCGGGCCACTCGGCGTTGCACTCCTAGCGTGTGCTCATGCACACGCGTCGTCGCGCGCCTTGATTGGCCCGCCCTGTCTGCCCTTCGCGACCCCGGAAATAGTGTGAACAGGCCCTAACCGTTTTCTCCTGCCACCACGGGGTGGCGCACGAACATCATCGGCTGGGGTTCGCCCACCAGCACGCAAGGCTTGCCGGTGCGCCGGCAGTGGTCCTGCACGCGCCAGTAGGCGCCGTGGCTCACGCACCCGGTCTGGCAGATCACGAGATCGGCCGCGCGCAGGCTGGCTTCGAGCGCGGCGTCGTCCGCCTCGTCGCCGCCGTCGTGATGCAGGTAGCGGCCACCGGCGATCTCCACCAGCTGGCGCGCGAGCGAGGTCGGCGCCTCGTCGCCCTGCCCCACGCACAGCACCGCCTTCTCGCGCAGGTCGGCCGGCGCAGGTGCCCCCGACGGCTTCAGGTGGCGCTTGCTGCCCGGCATCAGCAGCGCATGCAGCCGCTTCGGCAGCGCGCCGCCCGCGGAGGCTCGCGCCGCGAGTTCCTCGCGCACGATGGCGATGGCCGAATCCCGCGCCACCAGCGCGCCGCGCAGCCGCACGATCTGCGCTTCGAGCTTTTCGACCAGGGCTGCCTGCTCGACCAGCAGGCGCGAGCAGCGCTCCTGAACGCGGGCATAGGCCCGCAGCAACACGGCATGTTCTTGCATCGGGAACTCCATGGCGGGCATTCTAGATGAGAGCAATTCTCAATTGAAGCAATCCGCAGCGGATCACCCCGCCGGCCATGCTGGGTATAGTGAAGCGCGTTTTTTCTTCCCCTTTCCCGTTCCCCCCGGAGACACCATGAGCTACGAAAACATCGAAGTGCGGACCGAAGCAGGCAAGGTCGGCATCATCACCCTCAACCGCCCCAAGGCCCTGAACGCGCTGAACGACGCGCTCATGACCGAGCTGGGCCAGGCGCTCAAGGCCTTCGATGCCGACGACGCCATCGGCTGCATCATCCTCACGGGCAGCGAGCGCGCCTTCGCCGCCGGCGCCGACATCGCGGCGATGGCCAAGTACAGCTTCATCGACACCTACAAGGGCGACTACATCACCCGCAACTGGGAAACCATCCGCTCCATCCGCAAGCCGGTGATCGGCGCGGTGGCCGGCTTCGCGCTCGGCGGCGGCTGCGAGCTGGCGATGATGTGCGACTTCATCATCGCGGCCGACAACGCCAAGTTCGGCCAGCCCGAGATCAAGATCGGCGTGATCCCCGGCGCCGGCGGCACGCAGCGCCTGCCGCGCGCGGTGGGCAAGAGCAAGGCCATGGACATGGTGCTCACCGCCCGCATGATGGACGCGGCCGAAGCCGAGCGCGCCGGCCTCGTCAGCCGCGTGGTGCCTTACGAGAAGCTCGCCGACGAGGCACTGGGCGCGGCGCTGGTGATCTGCGGCTTCTCGCAGATCTCGGTGATGGCGGCCAAGGAATCGGTCAACCGCGCCTTCGAGAGCGGCCTGAGCGACGGCGTGATGTTCGAGCGCCGCCTGTTCCACGCGCTGTTCGCCACGCAGGACCAGAAGGAAGGCATGGACGCCTTCCTGACCAAGCGCCAGCCCGACTTCAAGAACGCCTGACGGCGGAATTGCTCCGTCAGCGCTGCAGCAGCGAACGCAGCGCGTCGAGCGCCTGGGCCGGCGGCGTGCCGACCAGCGCCGCACCGCCGGGCTGCGGCGTCCAGCGCACCTGGTCGCCGGCGATCTCCATCACCGCGACCAGCGACTTCCCCCGATAGAGCTCGAGCCGCGCCTCCACCGGCGCGGCCAGCGGCTCGTCGGGCGCCGTGGCCGATCGCGCCACGGTGCCCACCAGCGCCGCCAAGCCTTCGATGTTGCCGCGCTCGCGCCGCACGCTCTCGCCGTTGCGCGTGAAGCCCAGGGAAGTCCATCGATCCAGCGCCGAGAAAGGCGCCGCGGTCCGCGGCGCGATGGCCTTGGCCGCTGACGGGGCCGGTGCGGATGGACGCACCGCGCCGGAGGCACCCGCGCCGACGTTGTCCTGCTGGGCGAGTGCAGGCGCGGAATCCTGGAGCGGTTCGCGATACGCCGGCGCGGCGCCGGGTGCGGGCGCAGGAACGACGGCGGCCGGCGGCACTGCCGGGGCGACCGCGGCGGGCGCACCCGCCGCGTAGGCACGGCGCCGCTGTTCACCCTCCGCCTGCGCTTCACGACGCTCGTCGCGCGCGATGGGCGCGGGCAGCGGTGCCGGCGCAGCCTGCTCGGCCACGGCCGGAGGCGGCGGAGCCGGTGCGATCGATGCAGACGGCGAGACGGGAGCCGGAGCAGCCGGGGCAACTGGAGCAACAGGTGCGGCAGGCGCCGCCTGCAGGAGCGGGGGCGCCGGCTCGGCTTTCGGTGCGGCATCCGCGCTCGCCGTGTTGGCGGTCTCCTTGGGCGCCCTTTTGGCTGAAGAGTCTGCCGACTCGCGCGCGATCCTGGCGCGCTGTTCCGATTCAGGTGCAGGTGCAGGTGCTGCGGGCGCTCTGGCGGGAGCAGGCGCCGCTGCTGCGGGCGCTGCCTGCGTCTCCGCCTGTGCAGTGGCTGCCTCTGCTGGAGGCGCGGCTGGCTTCGGTGCAGCCGGTGCGGCAGGCGCGGCAGGCGCGGCCGGGGCGGTTGGTGCTGGTGCAGGCAGCGCTGCAGGTGCTTGTGCCGGCGCCGGCGCAGTCGCTTCGCCCACCCGCGCCTCGCCATCGAGCCGCGCATCCGGCACGGGCTCCTTGTGCCAGAGCACCGTCACGAAGGCGGCAACCAGCACGGTGGCGAACGCGGCATTCCACGGCATGCGCGCATGCGGCCCGCCGCCACCGAAGAGACGGCGCCACCAGGGCGCTGCGCTCGCGTTGTTGGCCGCGGGGCCTGCGTTCGCAGGCGCGGCGGCGAGGTTGTGCGCCATCTTCAGGATCGCCTCGCGCGTGCGCGGATGGGGCGTGGCCTCGCTGTCTGGCGCATGGTCGAGCGCGCGGCGCAACGCCGGGTCGCGCAGGTCGTCGAACCTGGAGTTGTCGTTGTTGCCGCCGCTCATGCCCGCTTCTCCAGCACCGACAGGTAGCGTTCCATGCAGCCGCGCAGTTTCTGCAGGCCGTAGCGCAGCCTGCTGCGCACGGTCTCGAAGCCGATCTCCAGGCTCGCGGCCAGCGCCTCGACGGTCAGGCCGTCTTCGTGATGCAGCAGGAACGCGGCGCGCTGCTCGGCCGGGAGTTCGTCCAGGCAGGCGAGCAGGCGGCGGCCCGCGGCGCGCCAGAACGCGAGCTCCTCCGCCGAGGGATGCGACGCCGCATCGGCCGCCGCGCCGCGCACGCCGTGTTCGAGCGTGGGCACGGGGCTGTCGTCATCGTCCGCATGCGCTTGGAGCGTCACTTCGCGCCCGCTCACGCGCAGGCGGTCCATGGCCAGGTTGTGCGCGATGGTGAAAGCCCAGGTGCGCCACGTCGCGCCCTGCGGCGAGAAGCTCTCGCGCGCCGAGATGATCCGCACCCAGGTGTCCTGGAACACTTCGTCGGCCTGCGCCGCGAGCCGCGCACCCAGCAGACGCTTGACGAAGCGGAACAGCCCGCCCTCGTGGCGCGCATAGAGCACGTCGAACGCGGCAGCGTCGCCCTGCGCGTAGGCCAGCATCAACTGATCGTCGGGCATGGCCTGGCGCTCGGGGGCGTTCTTGGCTGAAGGGGCGCGGGGAAGCGCGGACATCGGAGGATTTTCACCCGAGCTTGTACGGGCGAAGAGGCGCACCGGGGTTCGAGGCGGCAAAAAATTCGCGGCCGGCTAACCCCGACGGCGCAAGCAGGCCGTATCAGCCAGCACCCAACCACCCGGAGTGCTTCCATGACCCAGCCTTTCGTTTACCGGTTCAGCCGCCCGCTCGTCGTGCTGCTGTGCGCCCAGCTGCTGCTGGGCGCCAGCGGCGCCACCGAAATGCCCGCCATCGGAAGCTCCGTGCGCTGGCCGACGCCCGCGCCCGACAGCCGCACGCTGCCGACGCAGACGGTGCCGAACTTCGATGCCCCTTCCGCCACGCACTGCGCACGGCCGGTACGGACCTACGAGACGCCGGGCATGCCGCGCGTCTCGGGCGCGCGGGAAGAGCGCAGGTACGCCGAGCTGTCGAAGGAATACAGGGCGAGCCCTGCGGTCGTGCCTTCGCCCACGACGCCAAAGCCGATGGCGACGCCAGCGGCCAAGTCGGCACCGGCTGGAGCGGCTCTCGCGGATGCCATCGCGGAGGCGCCGCCGGCCCCGGTAGCACCCGTCGCGCCCGCCCCCGCGGCTCGCGCGGCCGGCGAGCTTCAAGCGCCTGTGCAAGCCCAGCGCCCGGCCAACGAACCCGTCACCGCCGGCATGGTCGACGACAACGCCGACTTCAGCGAATACCTGGCCTTCCACGGCCGCACGCAGGTCCCCCATCGGGAGCGCGACATCAGCGTGCGCTACCTGCTGCAGGTGCGCGATGCGCGCGGCGCGGTCGTGCCCGATGCCGAAGTGGCCGTGCAAGCCGCCAACGGCGCCGCCATGTGGGCCCGCACCGATGCGGGCGGGCGCGCGTGGCTGCATCCGAACGCCTTCGACAAGGCGCACAGCGCGGTCTATGAAGTCACCGTGCGCAAGAACGGCCGCCAGAGCACCGTTTTTCTGCAGCGCGGCCAGAAGAACGCGGTCGACGTGGTGCTGGGCGGCAAGCCGGGCGCCGTGCCCGCGCGCGCGAGGCTCGACCTGGTCTTCCTGATCGACGCCACCGGCTCGATGGATGACGAGATCGCCAAGCTCAAGGCCACCCTGCGCACCATCGCCGACCAGGTCGCCCGGCTGCCCAGCCGCCCCGACACCTGCTTCGGTCTCGTGGCGTATCGCGACCGCGGCGACGAGTTCCTCGTGCGCCGCCACGACTTCACCAACGACCTCGACGGCTTTCAAGGCGTGCTCGACGCGCTGCGCGCCGCGGGCGGCGGCGACTACCCCGAGGCGATGAACGAGGCGCTCAACGAAACCGTCCACAAGCTGAGCTGGCGCGGCAACGACACCACGCGCCTCGTGGTGCTTCTGGCCGACGCGCCGCCGCACCTCGACTACGGCGGCCCGCAATACGACGACGACATGGTCGCCGCGCTGGGCAAGGGCATCAAGGTGTTCAGCGTGGGCGCATCGGGCCTGGACAAGCAGGGCGAATACATCCAGCGCCAGATTGCGCAGTACACCGGCGGGCGCTTCGTGTTCCTCACCTACAAGGACGCGGCCAACCCGGCGAGCGGCCCGGGAACGCAGACCGTGCACGACGTCGGCAACTATTCTGTGCAGACGCTGGACAAGCTGATCGTGCGGCTGGTTTCCGAAGAATTGGGCAGGTTGCCGTCGGGTGGTTGAGCGGCCGCAAAAGTCTGGGCTATAATCGCGGGCTCGGTGAGCAACACACCGAACGGCTCTTTAGCTCAGTCGGTTAGAGCGATGGAATCATAATCCACAGGTCCGCGGTTCGAGTCCGTGAAGAGCCACCAAAACAACCGAAAAAGCCTTGCAGGTCAACGACTTGCAAGGCTTTTTTCTTTGCCGCGCGAGGCTGGCCGATAATCCGGACGATGCCTGCGCCACCCCTTCGACCCACGCCTGACCGCCTCGGCAAGGGATTGCGGCGCCCGGCCGCCGGGCTGATCCGGTGGGTGCTGCTGTGGTTCGCGCTGTCGCTCGGCGCGGCCGTCGCCTCCCCGCTCGTGCATCCGCAGGCGGTGGAACTGGTCTGCTCGAACGCCGGATCGCTCAAGGCCATCGTGCACACCGACGACGGCGCGCAGGAGCTGGGCGCAGGCCACATGGACTGCCCGCTGTGCGTGCTCACCGGCGCCCCGCCGGCGACCACGCCCATCGTCGAGCTGCCGGTGCTCCCGCCAGCGGCCCGCGTGCCACGGCCGACTCCGTCCGCGCACATCGCAGCAGCCACCGCGGCGCCGCTGCCGGCACGCGGGCCTCCCTCGCTCCTCTGAGGCTTCTTCCCCAGTTCCCGCACGCGTGATGCCGCGGCGGGCCTCCATACGAGGCCTGTCGCTCATCCATCGCATGCGCTTGTGCAACGAATCCATCGGCGCCCGGACAGGCGCCGGAGCGAGTCCATTCAATGACCAGAAAAGAATCCATCCAGCCGACGCGTCGCCGCCTGCTGCTCTCAGGCGGCAGCCTCGCCGTGCTCACGACCCTCGCGGCCTGCGACAAGGTGCTGCCCACCCGCTTCAACGGCGTCGACATCACCGGCGCCAGCTACGCGACAGACTTCCGCCTGACCGACGCCGACGGCCGCGAGCGCACGCTGGCCGACTTCAAGGGCAAGGCCGTGATGATGTTCTTCGGCTTCACCCAATGCCCCGACGTCTGCCCCACCGCCCTCGTGCGCGCGGCCGAGATCAGGAAGCTGCTCGGCAGCGACGGCGAGCGCCTGCAGGTGATCTTCGTCACCATTGATCCCGAGCGCGACTCGCCCGTCGTGCTCAAGGCCTACACGCAGGCCTTCGACCCGAGCTTCATCGGCCTGTACGGCGACATGCAGCGAACCAGCGAGACCGCGAAGGACTTCAAGGTGTTCTACCGGAAGGTGCCCACCGGCTCCTCGTACACCATGGACCATTCGGCCTTCAGCTATGTGTTCGACCCCAAGGGCAAGATCCGCATCGTGCTGCGCCACGAGCAGAGCGCGCAGGAGTGCGCCGAAGACCTGCGCAAGATCCTGCGGTCCGCCTGAAGGCCTGCGCCATCGCACACAGATTCAAACCAAGGAGATCAAGATCATGAAGAACCGTATCGCACACATCCTCGCCATCACCAGCGCCGCGCTGCTCACCGCGCATGCGGCGAACGCGCAGGTCACCGTCAAGGACGCATGGGTGCGCGCCACCGTGCCGCAGCAGAAGGCCACCGGCGCGTTCATGCAGCTCAGCGCCGCGAAAGACACGAAGCTGGTCTCGGCCAGCTCGCCCGTCACGCCGGTCGTCGAAGTGCACGAGATGGCCATGCAGGACAACGTGATGCGCATGCGCCAGATCCCCGAGCTCGAGCTGCCGGCCGGCAAGACCGTCGAGCTCAAGCCCGGCGGCTATCACGTGATGCTGCTCGACCTCAAGCAGCAGGTGAAGGAAGGCGACACCGTACCGCTCACGCTCACCTTCGAGGGCAAGGACGGCAAGCGCGAAACGCTGGAGGTGAAGGCGCCGGTGCGGGCGCTGAATGCCTCGGCGCAGCCCGCGGGGCATGGCGGGCACAAGCACTGAATCCGCCCCGCGCGGCCAGCCACCCTTGCGCCTGGACAGGCCAGAGGGAATACCCTTTTTCGGTGATGGCGCTCACCCCCGGAGATCAGAAGAATTGTTGACAAATATTCACAATCCATCCCCTCGCCGGCCGGCTCCTTCGTGGGCCGGGGTTCCCCGGGGCGCATGAGTTGTCCAGGGTGCCGGGAGGCGATCTCGCCGTCCCGGCTCCGGCTGGCCGGCACGGCGCGGCATCGAAGGCCGAGGGAGGTGATCACAGGGGTCCTTCAGTGCCGCTCAGATACCTTCTCCATCTGGAGCATGCCAACCTGCCGATGCACGTGACCGACGCGCAGGACGTGCGGCGCGTGTCCGTCCTGAAGGCCACCGGCCTCATCGAAGCGGCCATCGATCCGGCCTTCGACACCGACCACGGCAGCTACAGGCTGGCGCAGGCGGCGCTGGTGGTCTGCATCACGGAGGAAGGGCATGCCGAGATCGAAAAGCTGCGCGGCCACCGCGGCGGCACCGACCCGGCATCGAGAAGAAAGAAGGCGAAGACGCGCCTGGAGCCACTGGACTACCTGCGCGCCATAGAACGTTCGGCCTTCCCCCTGCGGGTGGAGGACCCGCAGGAGATCAGCTGCGTCGACGTACTGAAGCAGGCCGGGTTCGTCGATGCGGCCATCAGCCCCGGGCTCGCCTGGAAGGACGCTGGCGGATCGCCGCAGGAGCTCGCCGTGATCCGGCGCATCACACCGTTCGGACGGGCGCAACTCGCGCGTGGCGCCGCCAAGTAGTTTCGCGGCATCCGGAAGATCGCGAACGGGCCGGCATGCGCCGAGCCCTCCGGTTTGCATACATTCGCGCGTGCCCTGGGCCTTTGGTCTACACGCGGCGAGCACACCGATCCGGGTGCCTATTCAAGAGGCAACGTGGTGGGAAGCCACGCCAGTTCTCGCTCCACCTCCCAGCCTCCACCCACAACTCACAGAGTTGTCCACAGAAAAATCTAACAAGTCACTGAACTGTCAAACGGATGTCGTCGCAACGTAACCTTTGAACTGTTCGCGCAGCCTTGTCTTCAGCAATTTGCCGGTGGCCGTATGCGGCAGGCTGTCGACGAAGACCACGTCTTCCGGTAGCCACCATTTCACGACGCGCTCGGCGAGGAATGTGAGCAGTTCCTCGCGAGTGGCTTCCATGCCCGCACGCTTCACCACGATGAGCAGCGGACGCTCCTGCCACTTCGGATGCGCGATGCCGATCACCGCCGCCTCGGCCACCGCGGGGTGCAAACTCGCCGCGTTCTCGAGATCGATGGACGAGATCCACTCGCCGCCCGACTTGATGACGTCCTTCGCGCGATCGACCAGCTGCACATAGCCGTCCTCGTCGATGTTGGCCACGTCGCCCGTCGGAAAGAAGCCTTCGGCGTCGAGCACCGATCCGCCCTCGCCCTTGAAGTAACCGCTCGCGATCCACGGACCGCGCACGTGCAGATGGCCGAAGGCCTTGCCGTCGTGCGGCAGGCGCTGGCCGTCCTCTCCCACGATCTTCAGCTCCACGCCCCATACGCCGCGGCCCTGGCGCATCTTCACGCGCGTCTGCTCTTCTTTGGGCATCGAGAGGTGCTTGGGCAGCAGGTTGCCGATCACGCCGATGGGGCTGGTCTCGGTCATGCCCCAGCCCTGCACGAAGTCGGCGCCGAAGTCGCGCTCGAAGCGCTCGATCATGCTGCGCGGCGTGGCGGCGCCGCCCACGCCGATGCGCTTGAGGCCGATGGCGCGCGTGTCGATCTCGGGGTGCGCATCGAAGTACTGGAACAGCATCAGCCAGATGGTGGGTACGGCCTGCGAGAAGCCGACCTTCTCGTCGCGCATGAGCTCATACAGGCTCTGGCCGTCCATGTGCGGGCCGGGCATGACCAGCTTCATGCCGGTCATCGCCGCCGCATACGGCATGCCCCATGCGTTGGCGTGGAACATCGGCACCGCGAGCAGCAGCGTCATCTGCGAGTTGACGCCGAAGGTGTCGGGCGCGCACTCCATCAGCGAGTGCAGCACGGTGGAGCGATGCGAATACAGCACGCCCTTCGGATTGCCCGTGGTGCCCGAGGTGTAGCAGAGCGACGATGCGGTGCGCTCGTCGAACTCGGGCCACTCGTACTGCTCGCTCTGCGAGCCGACGAGTTCGTCGAAGCACAGCAGGTTGGGCACGTCGATGGCCGGCATGTGCGCGCGGTCGGTCATCGCGATGAAGGCGCGCACCGACTTCAGCGCCGGCGCGAGCTTCTCCACCAGCGGCGCGAAGGTGGTGTCGAAGAACAGCACCTTGTCTTCCGCGTGATTGACGATGTAGTCGATCTGCTCCGGAAAGAGCCGCGGGTTCACCGTGTGGAGCACAGCGCCGGAACCCGACACGCCGAAGTACAGCGCAAGGTGGCGCCAGGTGTTCCACGCGAGCGTGCCCACGCGGTCGCCGCTCTCGATGCCCAGCGTCCTCAGCGCATTGGCCACCTGCTTGGCGCTGCGCTGAATCTGCGCGTAGTCGGTGCGGTGCACCGGCCCCTCGACGGTGCGGCCCACGATCTCCGCATGCGGATGAAAGGTGGCCGCGTAGTCGATGAGCGACGAGATCAGCAGCGGGCGGTCTTGCATCAATCCGAACATGTCTTGTCTCCTGTACGCTGGCCGGATGCTAGGCAGCGGCCATGCCGTGCGGCATCGTCGGAAGAGACGATTGAGGCCATCCGAGGGTTGCCCCTAGCATCGACCCCCAAGAGGACTTTGGAATGAACGTTCAGGACGCCATCGCCACCCGCCGCTCGGTGCGCGAGTTTCTCGACACGCCGGTGCCCGGCGAAGTCATCCGCCGCGTGATCGAACAGGCGCTGCGCGCGCCTTCGGGCGGCAACCTGCAGCCCTGGCACCTGCACGTGGTGGGCGGCGAGAAACTCGCAGAGCTCAAGGCCATCATGCGCACGCGCGTGAAGGAAGCGCCCGCCGGCGAAGGCAGCGAGTACGACATCTACCCGCGCGAGCTGGTCGCGCCCTACCGCGACCGCCGCTTCGCAGTGGGCGAGGCGATGTACGCGCGCCTGGGCATTCCGCGCGAGGACAAGGCCGCGCGCCGCGAATGGTTCGCTCGCAACTACCAGTTCTTCGGCGCGCCGCTCGCGCTCTTCTGCACCGTCGACCGCCGCATGGGCCCGCCGCAGTGGTCCGACCTGGGCATGCTGCTGCAGAACGTGATGCTGCTTCTGCGCGCCGAAGGCCTGGACAGCTGCCCGCAGGAATGCTGGGCGATCTACCCGCAGACCATCGGCAGCTTCATCGGCCTGCCGCCCGAGCGCATGCTCTTCACCGGCATGGCCATCGGTTACGCGGACCGCAGCCGGCCGCTCGATGCGCTGGTCACCGAGCGCGCACCGCTGTCGGAGGTGGCGGAGTTCGTCGGCATCTGAGCGCGATGCTCGCAGCGGAACGGATCGTGCTAGCCCTCGTGGCACAACGAACAGCACGAGACGCCGCATGCTCATCGCACAGATCTCCGACCCGCACATCCGCCCCGCAGGCCAGCTCTACCAGGGCGTGGCCGACTCGAACCGCATGTTCGGGGAAGCCATCGACCACCTGCACGCGCTGGACCGCCGGCCCGACCTCGTGCTGCTGACGGGCGACCTCGTCGACGAGGGCCGCCCCGAGGAATACGCGCAGGCGCGGCGCCTGCTCGCGAAGCTGGAGATCCCGTACCTCGTGATCCCGGGCAACCACGACCGCCGCGAGAACTTCCGCACCGCCTTCGCCGACCACTCCTACCTGCCGGCCGAGGGCGCGCTGCACTACTGCATCGACGAGCACCCCGTGCGCATCGTGGCACTGGACTCGTGCGTTCCCGGCCACCACCACGGCGGCGTCGACGCGCAGGGCCTCGCATGGCTTCAGCGCACGCTGGAGGCCCACCGCGCCAAACCCACGCTGCTGATGCTGCACCACCCGCCCTTCGTCAGCGGCATTCCCTACATGGACACGTACCGCTACATGGACACGCCGCCGCTCGAAGCCATCGTGCGCGGCGCCCCCAACATCGAGCTGGTGCTGTGCGGCCACGTGCATCGCACGATGCTGCGGCGCTGGGCGGGCACCGTCGTGTGCGCCTGCCCGAGCAGCACGACCGAGATCGCGCTGCAACTGGCCGAAGGCGCGGCGCCGGCCTCGTACATGGGACGGCCGGGCTGCATGCTGCACCTGTGGAGCGACACCCACGGCATGGTGAGCCATGTCAGCCACATCGGGGCGATGGAAGGACCATTTCCGTTCGCCTGAGCGAGCCGGCGCTCGCGCGCTCAGGATCTCTTCAGGCAAGGCGGACAGAATCCGCCCGGGTTCCGCAAGGAACGACGCAGCCACCCAAACAACGCAGGGGCAGCCCCGGTCGACCAGGAGAGATTCGATGCAGAAACAACAACAGCCCTACTGGTTTCCCGCCAAGCGCTACGGCTGGGGCTGGGGGCTTCCCAATCGCTGGCAAGGCTGGGTGGTGGTCGCCGTCTACGCCGCGCTGGTGCTGACGGCGGTGTATTCGCTTCATCCCGAACAGGAGCCGCTGCGCTTCTTCCTCGGCCTCGCGATTCCGACCCTCGCGCTGGTGGCGGTCTGCTGGCTCAAGGGCGAGCCCCCGCGCTGGCGCTGGGGCGACGAAGACAGCGGGAAATAAGCCGCCGGTGCCCCTCGGCGCGCAGAATGTTGCCGGGGGTCGTGCTGGCGAGCGGGGCGGTGGGGTGGAGAGCGACGCAGGCGGCACGCTCTTCGACATGGCAGCCTCGGGTGACGCGGGCAGAATGCGGCGGATCATCGCGACCGAAACCCGCACGACATTTATCCAATGCCCCGCGCGTCGACGCAGCAACGCTCGACGCGAGTACGCCGGAATGAACCGAGAGGGCGCCGGCTGACAAGCCTCCGGCCGTCGTTGCGGATCAGGACGCTGCGATGACGCGATCCCGCCCCATCGCCTTCGCGCGATACAGCGCCGCATCGGCCAGCGCCAGCACGTCGTCGATGCCGGTGCCGCCGGAGCTGCTCCCCCCGGCCGCCACGCCGATGCTCACCGCCATCGAGCCGACGACGGCCATGGACGAATCCGCCGGGAAGGGCTCGCCAACGGCCTGCCTGAGGCGCGCCGCAATTTCCATCGCCTCGGCCTTGCCGGACTCTGGCAGCAGCACGACGAATTCCTCGCCGCCGTAGCGGCCGAGCACGCCCTTGTCGCCGATGGCGCGCTGCATGCGGTGCACCGCCTCGCGCAGCACGGCGTCGCCCATCTGGTGGCCGAAGCGGTCGTTGATGTCCTTGAAGTGGTCCAGGTCCACCATCAGCAGCGCGCCGCGGCGCTCGCCCGAGGTGAAGGCGCCCTCGCAGGCGTCGAGCACCGCGCGGCGGTTGAGCGCGCCGGTCAGCGGGTCGCGCGTGGCCAGGTATTCGAACTCGGTGTGCACGCGGTCGGTGGCCATCAGGATGGCGGCGATGGTCAGCAGCAGCACGGTGAACGAGTACATGCTGATGTAGAGCGACTGGATCCAGGAGCCCTCCATGAGACCGCTGCCCGCCATGCCCGCCACCACCGACACGAAGCGCAGGGCCGCCACCAGCGCCTGCGCCAGCAGCAGCCCCGTCATCAGCCGCTTGCCGAACACGCGGCCGGTGTGCCGCATGTACAGCAGCGCATGCCGGAAGAACAGCGCCGACACCGCCAGGGTGACGAACAGCAGCCGCATCTCGAAGTCGGGCTTCACGATGCCGAACCAGAAAAGCGCCACCGCCAGGACGCAGTTCAGCACCGTCCAGCCCCGGGTGTCGCTGCGGCCGAACAGGAACTTCTGGCTGCCGGCGTAGTACAGGATGCAGGCCTGGTACAGGACGAAGTTGGCGACGACGATGGTGAGGAAGTCGGGGAAGTAGCCGCGCGCCGCGAACAGCATGGTGCTCACGAACGCCACCAGCGGCGCCCGCGCCCATTCGGCCAGCCCCTGGATGCTGCGCGGATAGCTGCGCTGCATGAAGAAGACCACGAGCGCCATCACGACGCCCATGACGCCGGCCAGCAGGATGACGGAGCGAGGATCGAGGATGGATGGCGATGCGCCCATGGAGCCCGATTATGTTGGCATCGGCCAACCCCTATCCCGCGGCTCGGTTCCGCAGGCCCGGGCGGGGCCGCTGCTCAGGCCTTTCGGAACACCGGCTCGCGCTTCTCCAGGAAGGCTCTCACGCCCTCGGCGAACTCGGGCCGGTCGAGCAGCTCGCGCTGGCGCTGGGCCTCGTGGCGCATTTGCGCCACCAACGGCTGGCCGGCGGCAGACTCGTACACCGCGCGGATCTCGCGCGCCGCATGCGCGGGCAGCCGCGCGAGCCGCTGCGCCACCGACACGGCCTGCGCGCGCAGTTCGGCATCGTCCACGCAGGCCCATACCAGGCCCCATTGCGCGGCCTGCTCGCCCGAGAGCCGCTCGCCGAGCAGCGACATGCCCACGGCCCGCGCGCGACCCACCAGCCGTTCGAGGAACCAGGTGGTGCCCAGGTCGGGCACGATGCCCAGTCTCGGCATGAAGGGCAGGTAGAAGTAGGACGAGCGTGCCGCGATCACCACGTCTGCCGCCAGCGCCACGCCGACACCTGCGCCCGCCGCCGGACCGTTGATGGCGCTCACCACCGGAAAGGGCATGCCGCGCAGGTCCTCGATGAGCCGGTTCGACAGCGCCTCCATCGCATCGGCCGTGCGCTGGCCGATGCTGCCGTCCCCGCCGCCGGGGCCCATGCTCGACAGGTCTGCGCCCACGCAGAAGGACTTGCCCGCGCCGGTCAGCACCAGCGCGCGCACCGTGCCCGCCTCGCCTTCCTTGCGCAACTGCGCGAGCCTGTCGCGCAGCGCCTGCTGCAGCCCGGCCGTCAGCGGATTGAGCCGCTTCGGGATGTTGAAGCTGACGATCTCCACATCGCCTTCGCGCTCGCACAGGATGGGGTCTTCATCCACGGGACCCATGCCTTGCTCCAAGGCCGTCACAGCCGCTCGACGATGGTCACGTTGGCCATGCCGCCGCCCTCGCACATGGTCTGCAGGCCGTAGCGCTTGCCACGCTGGCCGAGCGCGTGCACGAGCGTGGTCATGAGCTTGGTGCCCGACGCCCCCAGCGGATGCCCCAATGCGATCGCGCCGCCGTTCACGTTCAGCCGCGCGGGGTCGGCATCCAGCGTCTGCAGCCAGGCCAGCGGCACCGGCGCGAAGGCCTCGTTGACTTCGTACAGGTCGATGTCGGAGATCTTCATGCCCGCCTTCTTCAGCGCGCGCTGCGTGGCGGGCAGCGGGGCCTCCAGCATGATCACCGGGTCGTGCCCCATCACGCTCATGTGGTGGATGCGCGCGAGCGGCTCCACGCCCAGCGTCTTCAGGCCGCGCTCGTTCACCACCATCAGGCCGCTGGCGCCGTCGCAGATCTGGCTGGCGGTGGCCGCGGTGCAGCGCCCGCCCTCGGCGATGAGCTTCACGGCGGCGATGCTCTCCAGCGTGGCGTCGAAGCGGATGCCCTCGTCCACGGTGTGCTGCTCGCCGGGCTCGGCGCCGTCGGCCATGCGCACCGCCACGGGCACGATCTCGCGCTCGAAGTGGCCGGCCTTCGTCGCCGCGATGGCGCGCCTGTGGCTTTCCAGCGCATAGCGGTCGAGCTCGTCCTTCTCGATGCCGTAGTTCCTGGCGATCATCTCGGCGCCGGTGAACTGGCTGAACTGCACGTCGGGATAGCGCTTTGCCATGAGCGGGCTCACGTAGAAGCCCAGCCCGTTCTTCAGCGGCAGCGTGACGGGCATGCCCATGGGCACGCGCGTCATGCTTTCCACGCCGGCGGCGATCACGATGTCCATGGTGCCCGACATCACGGCCTGCGCCGCGAAATGCAGCGCCTGCTGCGACGAGCCGCACTGCCGGTCGACCGAGGTGGCCGGCACCGATTCGGGCAGCTTCGAAGCGAGCACCGCGTTGCGCGCGATGTTGGAAGACTGCTCGCCGGCCTGGTCGACGCAGCCCATGATGACGTCCTCGACCAGCGCCGGGTCGGCGCCGGTGCGCTCCACAAGCGCGTCGAGCACCTGCGCTGCGAGGTCGGCCGGGTGCCAGCCGGCGAGGCGGCCGTTGCGGCGGCCGCCGGCGGTGCGCGCGGCGGCGACGATGAAGGCTTCGGGCATGCGAGTTCTCCTGTCTGTATCTGTGTGGATGTAGGGATCGGATCAGCGCGGCGCCATGCGGATGGCCCCGTCGAGCCGCACGCTCTCGCCGTTGAAGTAGCCGTTGGTGATCATCAGCTCCGCCAGCGTCGCGTATTCCGCCGGGTTGCCCAGGCGCTTCGGAAACGGCACCGACGCCGCCAGCGCCGCCTTCACGTTGTCGGGCGCGCCCTGCAGCAGCGGCGTGTCGAAGATGCCCGGCAGGATGGTGTTGACGCGGATGCCCTCGCTCATCAGGTCGCGCGCGATGGGCAGCGTCATGCCGACGATGCCGGCCTTCGATGCGGTGTAGGCCGCCTGCCCCATCTGGCCGTCCTGCGCGGCCACCGAGGCGGTGTTGACGATGGCGCCGCGTTCGCCGTCCTGCAGCATGCCGAGCGTGAGCATGCCGGCGGCCGACTTGGCGATGCAGCGGAAGGTGCCGACCAGGTTGATCTGGATGATGCGGTCGAAATTCGCGAGCGGAAAGTGCTTGATCTCGCCGGTGGCCTTGTCGCGGCTGGCGGTCTTCACCGCGTTGCCGGTGCCGGCGCAGTTGACCAGCACGCGCTCCTGGCCGTGCGCCGCGCGCGCCCTGGCGAAGGCGGCGTCCACCTGTTCCTCCGACGTGACGTCGACCTTGCAGAAGATGCCACCGAGTTCCTTCGCCAGCGCCTCGCCCTGCTCGGCGTTGAGGTCGAAGAGCGCGACTTTCACGCCGTGGCCCGCGAGGCTGCGCGCGGTGGCGGCGCCCAGGCCCGAGGCGCCGCCGGTGACGACGGCCGCAATGCTGGAATCGAGTTGCATCTGCTGGTGTCCTTGAGGTGTCTTGAATGGTTTGTCCACATCCAGTTTAGGAAGCAGAATCGGCCGCACACATCGTCGGAAACGACGGGATTTCAGCGCCGCATGCAGCCGCCCACACCCCGCATCCTCGAAACCAAGCTCAATCCCCCGGCCTTCGTCGCCACGCAGGTGCCGCGCACCGCGATCGGGGAGGAGGTCGCCTCGGCGGCCGTGAAGCTGGTGCTGGTGCGCGCGCCGGCCGGCTTCGGCAAGACCACCGCCATGGCGCAGATCCGCGAGCGCATGGAGGCGCGGGGCATCGCCACCGCGTGGCTCACGCTGGACCGGGCCGACAACGACGTCTCGCGCTTCCTCGACTGCCTGGCCGAGGCCGTGCAGCGCCTGGGCGTGGAGGAGGCGCGCGGCAACAACAGCAACCCCTTCGACGCGGTGGCCGCGCTGGCGGCGCACGAGTCGCCCTTTACGCTCTTCCTCGACGACTTCGAGCGGGTGCAGGAGCCGGCCGTGCTGGGGCTGGTGCGCGAGATCGTCGAGCACCTGCCGCGCCGGGGGCAGATCGTGATCGGCTCGCGCAGCCTGCCCGACCTGGGCCTGGGCCGGCTGCGCGCGCGCGGGCAGCTCACCGAGATCGACACCGACCGGCTGCGCTTCAGCCTGGAGGAGACCGGCGCCTTCTTCGGCCCGCGCCAGGCGCTGCCACCCGAAATGCTTTCGCTGCTGCACCGCAAGACCGAGGGCTGGGTGGCGGCGATCTGGCTCGCTTCGATGGCGCTGGAGCGCCACGGCACCGGCACCGAGACCGCCACCGCCACTGCTTTTGTCGAGCGCTTCTCGGGCTCCGACCGCGCGGTGGCCGAGTACCTGGCCGAGGACGTGCTCGCGCACCAGCCCAAGGAGATCCGCGACTTCCTGCTGCGCACCAGCATCCTGCGGCAGCTCGACGCATCGGTGTGCCAGGCGCTGTGCCCGCGCGTGGACTGCGCGGCCATCCTCGAGCGGCTGGCCGCGTCGAACCTTTTCCTCACGCCGGTGATGAGCGGCGACGGCGATGCGTGGCGCTATCACAGCCTCTTCGCCGACTTCCTTCGCGCGCAGCTCGCGCGCGAGATGCCCGGCGAGCCGGCGCGCCTGCATCTCGCGGCCTCGGGCTGGTACGAGTCGCACGGCCGCCCGGTGCCCGCCATCGACCACGCCATCGAGGGCGGCGACCATCCGCATGCGCTGAATCTGCTCGACCACCATGCCGCGCAGTTCCTCGAGGAAGGCCGCATGCGCATGCTGGCGCGCTGGTTTTCGGCCATTCCCGAGCACCAGCTGCGCGAGCACCCCTTCCTGCAGCCGATCTCGCTGTGGGCCACCTGCTTCACCCACGGCCCATGGGACGCGATGCGGCAGCTCGACGCATCGGGCTGCCTCGACAGCCCCATCGCCGAGGTGCGCGCGAGCGCCCACACGCTGGTGCCGCTGCTGCTGGCCATGCAGGACCGCCACGACGAAGCCTACGAGGCCGGCCGCCTGAGCCTGGCGCGCCTGCCCACCGGCCTGGCCTTCGCCGACAGCGTGCTGCTCAACGCCATGGCCCACATCCTCGCGGTGCGCGGTGACCAGCACGAGGCGCGGCGGCTGCTCGACGCGGCCCGCCGCGAGCAGGGCAACAGCGCCTTCAACCGCATGTACACCGAGTCGCTTGCGGGCCTGTTCGACCTGCACGAAGGCCGGCTGCGGCAGGCCACCGCGCGGCTGCGCATGGCGGTCGATTCGACGCATGCCGTGTCGTACAACCACAGCCACGGCAACGCATGGGCCGGCGTGCTGTATGCGGGCGCCGTCTACGAGACCAACCAGTTGGTGCAGGCCGAGCGGCTGCTCAACGTCTACCTGCCGCTGGCGCGCGACGTGGGCCTGCCCGACCACATGATCCTGAGCCACGCGATGCGCTCGCGGCTGGCCTTCCACGCGGGCGACATCGACGCGGCCTTCCAGGCGCTCACCGAGCTCGAGTACCTGGGCCACGCGCGCCAGCTGCCGCGCGTGGTGGCGGGCGCCAAGCTGGAGCGCTCGCGCATGCTGCTGCTGCAGGGCAACGGCCCGGCCTCGCACGACGAGCTGCTGCGCGCCGACGACCCCACCCTGTGGGAACGCGAGCGCCGCCAGCGCCTGCCCGCGCACGACCTCGACTATCTGGCGCTCGCCAAGGCGCGCTGGGAAATCGCCTTCGGCGACGCGCGCATGGCGCTCTCGGTGCTCGACGCCGAACTGCACGCCGCGCTCGCCGTGGCCCGCAACCGCCGCGCGCTAAAGCTCAGGGTGCTGCGCGCCCTCGCCCTGCAACGCGCCGGCGACCCGGCCGCCGCCACCGAGGAGTTCGCAGAGGTGCTGCAGGCCGCGAGCCAGGAAGGCTTCATGCGGCTGATCCTCGACGAGGGCCCGGCCGTCGGCACGCTGGTGCACCGCTGCGCCGCCGCGATGCAGGAAGGCGGCGGCGACCCGATCCTCGCCGACCACCTGCAGCGCCTGCTGCAGGCCGTGGGGCCGATGGCGGCACCGGCCGAGTCGGAAGCGCCGGCCGGCGACGCCATCGAGGAGCCGCTCACGCGCAAGGAAATCCGCGTGCTGCAGCTGCTGGCCGAGGGCTACTCGAACAGCGCGATGGCCGAGAAGCTCTTCGTGTCCGACAGCACCGTGCGCACGCACCTGCGCAACATCAACATGAAGCTGGACGCGAAGAGCCGGACGCAGGCGGTGGCGATCGCGCGCAGGCTCGGTGTCATCCGATAGCCTTACATCCGGCCTTTTTCAGGCACCGCGCACCCCCTGAACTACGGATTCCGGTGATACCCCGCCGGTGCCTGCGTCCCTAGCATTTCCCTCTGTGTTCCAACTGCCGCGATAGCGCAAGGCGCATCGCGGCGCATGGGAATCCCGGCCTGGCGCCGCACCCCGAGGCGCCCGGCAGGAAGCCATGCAAGAACCAGAGAGCGGACTCAAGCCGAAGCACCATGCCCAAAGGAATCCCCAACCCCGCAGCCATGTACGGCATCTACCCTCGCAGCTGGGGCTACGAGGTGTCGATCGTGCGAAACGGAAAGCGCTACTTCCAGCAGTTCGGCCGCGCCAGCTACGGCGGCGACGCGCAGGCGCTGCGCCAGGCGCAGGAATGGCGCGACGGCGTGGTCCGCAGCGTGCCGCCGGTGCCGCGGCGCACGCGGGCCGAGAAACTGCGCATCAACAACACCACGGGCGTGTCGGGCGTGTTCTGCCAGGTCGCGCCCGGCGGCAGGGTGCGGGCCTGGGTCGCCAAGACCTACATCGGGCAGGACGAGATCCTGCGCACCGACTTTCCCGTGAACACGGTGGGCGAGGCGGCGCAGGCGCTGGCCATCGAGGAGCGCGCGCGCCAGCTCGAGCGCATGGACGGGCTCGCCAAGCTGCATCCGGCCGAGGAGAGCATCCGCACGAGCCCGCCGTCCGCTCCCGCCGGGCTGCTGGCCCCCAAGCGCTCGAAGTCGGAGATCAGGCGCAGCACCAATTCGAGCGGTGTGAGCGGCGTGCACTTCAAGGCGCCGAACCCGGGCCATCCGGGCTACTGGCTCGCCATCACGTACACGGCCGGCCGCGGCAGCGTGAGCAAGGCCTTCTCCATCAAGGAGCACGGGCCCGAGAAGGCGAAGCAGCTGGCCATCGAGGAGCGCCAGCGCCAGCTCGAGGAGAAGCTCGCGTTCCTGCAGCAGGACAGCAGCGTCGCCGCCAGGACGCCGCCGCTTTCCATTCCCTTCCTGCTCGACCAGCCTTCGCAGGCGTCCTCGCTGCAGCACGGCATGGCTGCCGGCGGGACAAGGCCGCCGCAGTGAACCCGCCCGCTTCCGGGACCGGCTCCGTTGGCGCGGCTGCCGGCGGATATGCGCGCCCGGCGCGCTCCCGCGAAGATATTTTTCCGATCTGTTGCGTGCGAGCGAATTCGTGGCGGCGCTTCGGCCAGAATAGCTGCGAAATATGCGCGCCGAAGCGAGACGCGCAAGCCGGGGAGCCCATCGGAATCAGCATCGGCGATGCTGAGTACGGAAGTAGCAGCATCACGTCGAGAATGCCCAAAGGTGTCCCGAACCCGGCAGCCATGTATGGCATCTACTCCAGGTCCTGGGGTTTCGAAGTTTCCATCGTCCGCAACGGCGTGCGCCATCACAGGCTGTTCGGCAAGGCCAGCTATGGCGGCGCGGAACAGGCGCTGCTCCATGCGCAGGACTGGCGCGACCACATCGTGCGCAGCGTGCCGCCACAGCCGCGCAGCGCGCGCGCCGAGAAGCCCCGCGCCAACAACAGCACCGGCGTGACCGGCGTGTTTCACCATCTCGCGCCGGGCGGCCGCGTGCGGGCCTGGATGGCCAAGACCTACATCGCGCCCGACGAGATCCTGCGCACCGATTTCTCCGTCGCCGAGCTCGGCGACGCCGCGCAGGCGCTGGCGATCCAGGAACGCGCGCTGCAGCTCAAGCGCATGACGGGACTGGCGCACATCCACCCGGCGGAGGAAGCGATCCGCATGGGCCTGTCGGCCCACCCCGCCGGGCCGCGCGAGCCCAAGCGCTCCAAATCCGAGATCACCCGGCGCAACAACACCAGCGGCGTGAGCGGCGTGCATTTCAAGACGCCGAACCCCAGCCACCCCGGCTACTGGCTGGCCATCACCTACACGGCGGGCAAGGGCAGCGTGAGCAAGGCCTTTTCGGTGAAGACATACGGCGCGGAGGTGGCGAAGAACATGGCCATCGCCGAGCGTGCGAACCAGCTCGCCGACAAGCGGCGGGCGACCGGCAACCAAGAAGAACGGCAGAGAGGAAAAGCCGAGCAGGGAGCCCGAGCGGCATCCGGCGCGCGGCGGAACAACTG
This sequence comes from Variovorax sp. 350MFTsu5.1, assembly GCF_048302515.1. NCBI lineage: Bacteria > Pseudomonadati > Pseudomonadota > Betaproteobacteria > Burkholderiales > Comamonadaceae > Variovorax > Variovorax sp. 350MFTsu5.1. The sequence goes on from NZ_CP157620.1 coordinate 5,990,148, forward strand.
ATGAGGTCATTGCAAGAAAAAGGCTTCGCGAAGACTGCGAAGCCGGGGAGCGGCTGTGCGCGCGGAGCGGCTCGCCGATGAGGCACAAGCAACTGCACCAGCTGCTGCGCGTGGCGTCGCACCTGATGGACCAGGCCGCGGCCGAAGTACACGCCACCGACCTCGGCCCGGTGGACGAGAATATTCAGCGCATCGGCCGCGCCCTGATCGAGGTGATCGAGGTGCAGCGCCAGATCTACGCCGCGCAGCCGGAACTGCAGCCCAAGACGCTGGCCGCCACATCGCGCGAAAGCGACGCCAACCGGCTCTTCACCCAGTTCACGATGGAGGCGCTGGAACTGGAGGACGCGGGCAACCCCGAGGCGGCGCGCGAGAAGTACACGCAGTTCATCGGCCTGTCGCCCTCGTATCCCCACCGCGAGATCGCGCGGGCGGAAATCAGGCGGCTGTCGTGACCCGGCCGGGGCTCAGAGCGCCCCAACTTGGAAAGCCAGGGCTCAGAGCGCCCTGGCGATCACCTCCTTCATGATCTCGTTGGTGCCGCCGTAGATGCGCTGCACCCGCGCGTCGGCGTACATGCGCGCCACCATGTATTCGTTCATGAAGCCGTATCCGCCGAAGAGCTGCAGGCATTCGTCGACCACGCGGCCCTGTGCTTCCGAGCCCCAGAGCTTGGCCATGGAGGCGGTCGCGGTGTCGAGCCTGCCGGCCACGAGGTCCTCGATGCAGCGGTCGATGAAGGCGCGGCCTACCTTGATCTGCGTGGCGATCTCGGCGAGCTTGAACTTCGTGTTCTGGAACTCGGCCACCGGCTTGCCGAAGGCCTTGCGGTCGCGCACGTAGTCGAGCGTGGCCTGGTAGGCGCCTTCCATGGTGGCCAGCGCGCTCAGGCCGATGATGGTGCGCTCGTAGGGCAGGTCGCTCATGAGCTGGAAGAAGCCCTGGCCCTCCACGCCGCCGAGCAGCGCGTCGGCGCTCACGCGCACGTCGTCGAAGAAGAGCTCGGAGGTGTCCTGCGCCTTCATGCCGATCTTGTCGAGCACGCGGCCCACGCGGAAGCCCTCGCAGCCTTCGGTCTCCACGATGAGGATCGACGTGCCCTTGGCGCCCTGCGTCGGGTCGGTCTTGCACACCACCAGCACCACGCCGGCCAGGAAGCCGTTGGTGATGAAGGTCTTGGAGCCGTTGACGACATAGCCGCCGTCCTTCTTCTCGGCGCGGGTGCGCACGCCCTGCAGGTCGGAGCCTGCGCCGGGTTCGGTCATGGCGATGGCGCCCACCATCTCGCCGCGCGCCATGCGCGGCAGGTAGTGGCGCTTCTGCGCCTCGGTGCCGTGGTTGAGGAAGTAGTGCGCCACGATGCTGTGCACCGAGGTCGCCATGCCGGTGAGCGCGCGGCACGACATCTCCTCGTAGAACACGGCCTCGTGGCGGAAGTCGCCGCCGGCGCCGCCGTACTCCTCGGGAATGTCGGCGCACAGCAGGCCGAGCGCGCCGGCCTTGCGCCACACCTCGTGGCCCACGTGGCCGCGCTTGCGGGCCTCCTCGTCGTGCGGGAGCACTTCGGTCTCGATGAAGCGCACCACGTTGTCGCGGTACAGCTCCAGGTCTTCGTCGCTCCACGAGCGGCGGAAATCGATGGCCATGTTGTCTTCCTTTGCTTTCTTTCTCTGATTCTTGCGTCCCGGGCCTCAGCCGACGCGCCGTTCCCGCCCGGCCCAGAAGGGCTCGCGCAGCTGGAACTTCTGCAGCTTGCCGGCCGCCGAGAGCGGCAGCGCGTCGCGGAACTCCACGCTGCGCGGGCACTTGTAGTTCGCGATGTGCTCGCGGCAGTGGGCGATGACGGCCTCGGCTTCCAGCGCCATGCCCTCGCGCCGCACGATCACCGCGTGCACGCGCTCGCCCCACTTGTCGTCGGGCACGCCGATCACCGCAGACATCAGCACCTGCGGCATCTGCGCGATGGCGTTCTCGACCTCGGCCGAATAGACGTTCTCGCCGCCGCTGACGATCATGTCCTTCATGCGGTCGACCACGTAGACGAAGCCCTGCTCGTCCATGTAGCCGCCGTCGCCGGTGTGCATCCAGCCGCCGCGCAGCGCGGCCTCGGTCTGCCCGGGCTTGTTCCAGTAGCCCTTCATCACCATCGGGCCGCGCGCGACGATCTCGCCGACCTGCCCGGGAGGCAGCTCGTTGTCTTCGCCGTCGACGATGCGCACCTCGGCGATGGGCACCGGCGTGCCCGCCGAACGCAGCAGGCGATCCCGGTCAGGACCGGGCAGATGGCAGTGCGGCGAGAGCGCCGTGACCACGGGCGACAGCTCCGTCATGCCGTAGACCTGCGCGAAGGCGGCGCCGGGAATGGCGCGCATCGCCTGGTCGAGCAGCGCGGCGTCTATGGGCGCGGCACCATAGAACAGCAGCTGCAGGCTCGACAGGTCGAACTCCGCGAAGCGCGGATGCTCGACCACGCGCTTGATCATCGTCGGCACCATGAACATCTCGGTGATGCGCGCGGACTGCACCGCCTGCAGCACGGCCAGCTCGTCGAACATCGGCAGCACGTGCGTGGGCGTGAGCCGCAGCATGTTCTGGATGGTGGCGCCGCAGCCGGCCACGTGGAACATGGGCGCGGCAACGAGGGCCACAGCGTTCTGCGCGTCGCGCGGAAGCGCCGCCACAGTGCTCAGCGCGTTGATGCACAGGTTGCCGTGCGTGAGCATCACGCCCTTGGGCTGCCCGGTGGTGCCACCGGTGTACATGATGGCGGCGAGCTCGTCGGGCGCGTGCGGCGCATCTTCGACGGGCTGCGCCTCGCCCAGCAGCGCCTCGTAGCCCACCGTGCCCTCGGGCACCGCGCCGTCGCCGCAATAGACCACGGTGCGCAGCGAGGCCGAGAGCTGCCGCAGCGCCGGCACCATCGGCACGAACAGGTCGTCCACCAGCAGGATGCGGGTGTCGCAGTCGTCCAGCGAGTAGGCGACCTCCTTCGGGTTCCAGCGGATGTTGACCGGGTTGATCACGCCGCCGCCCCACCAGGTGCCGAAGAAGTATTCGACGAAGCGGTGCGAGTTGAGGCTCATCATGCCGACGCGGTCGCCGCTGCCCATGCCAAGCTGTTTCAACACGGCGCCCAGGCGCGCAACGCGATCGGCGAGCGTGGCGAAGTCCAGCCGCGTGACGCCGCAGACGATGGCTGTGGCGTTCGGCTTCTCGCGCCGGCCCTTGTGCAGGGGTTGGGTGAGGAACATGGGTGGCTGTCTCCGTTCTTGTCTTCTTCTTGCGTTCTTTTTCTCAGGCGCCGCACAGCGGCGCGATGGCTTCCGCCGCCACGCCCCAGCGACGCAGCACCGTCGGGCCGTCGTCGCGCGCCGTGGGCTGCGGCACCATCGGCGCGGTGCGGCTGAAGCGCGGCGCGGGCGCGGGCTGCACCACGCCGCCCACGTTGGCGAAGGTGCCGCGCGCCACGTTGTGCGGATGCTCCGGCGCCTCGTCCCAGTCGAGCACCGGGGCGAAGCAGGCGTCGCTGCCTTCGAGCAGCACGCACCACTCGTCACGCGTGCGGGTGCGGAACACGTCGGCCATGCGCAGCTTGAGCAGCGGCCAGCGGTCGGCGTCCATCTGCGCGTCGAAGGCGGTGTCGTCGGCGATGCCGCAGCGCTCACGCAGGAGCGCGTAGAACTGCGGCTCGATGGCGCCCACGGCCACGTACTTGCCGTCGGCGCAGGCGTAGGTGTCGTAGAAGTGCGCGCCACCGTCGAGCATGTTCTCGCCGCGCTGGTTGCTCCACTGGCCGGCCGACCTGAAGCCGTACATCATGGAAGACAGCAGCGCCGCGCCGTCGGTCATGGCGGCGTCGACCACCTGCCCCTGGCCCGAGCCCTTGGCCTCGTGCAGCGCGGCGAGGATGCCGAAGGCCAGCAGCATCGCACCGCCTCCGAAGTCGCCCACGTAGTTCAGCGGCGGCACCGGCGGCTCGCCCGCGCGGCCGATGGCGTGCAGCGCGCCGCTGATGGCGATGTAGTTGATGTCGTGGCCCGCCGCATGCGCGAGCGGCCCGTGCTGGCCCCAGCCGGTCATGCGGCCGTACACCAGCCGCGGGTTGCGCGCGTGGCACTCGGCGGGACCGAGCCCCAGCCGCTCCATCACGCCAGGACGGAAGCCCTCGATGAGCACGTCGGCCCTGGCGATGGCGTCGAGCACCGATTGCGCGGCGCCTTCCGCGCGCAGATCGACCTGCAGCGTGCTGCGCCCGCGCGCGAGGATGTCGTGCGGCGCGGTGCGGGTGCCGGGCCGCTCGATGCGGATCACCTCCGCCCCCATGTCGGCAAAGAGCATCGCGCAGAACGGCCCCGGGCCGATGCCCGCCATCTCGATCACCCGAAGGCCTTGCAGTGGACCAGCCATGGTGCGTCTCCTGTGTGTGGAGGCATCTTGGCGCCGGGCCCACGGCGCCGCATCGTCGAAAGCGACGAATGCGCGGCGCTATGCCATCGCGGCGGCGGCACGCAGCTTCGCCACGCGCCGCAGATGCCACGAAGGCGGGCCGAACTGGCCTTCGATGAGCGTGGCGCGGCGCACGTAGTGGCCCACCGCCAGCTCTTGCGTCATGCCCATGCCGCCGTGCAGCTGCACCGCGCCCTGCCCCACGGCCTTGCAGGCCTTCGCGGCGGCCACCTTGGCGGACGAAACGGCGCGTGCGCGTTCCGGCGCGGATGCCGTGTCGATGGCTTCACCCACGCTGGCGGTGAGCGCCGCCGCCTGCTCCAGTGCCATGTGCATGTCGGCAAGCCGGTGCTGCAGCACCTGGAAGCTCGCGATCGGCACGCCGAACTGCTTGCGCTGGCGCACATAGTCGAGCGTGTCGCGCATCAGGCGGCGCATGACGCCGACGGACTCGGCGCAGACGGCGAGCGTGGCTTCGTCGAGCGCCTGTTCGATCTGCGGCAGCGCGGCGCCTTCCGTGCCCAGCAAGGCATCGGCGGGCAGGCGCAGGTCGTCGAGGGCGATGTCGGCTGCGCGGCCGCCGTCGCGCGTCGGATAGGCGCGAAGGCGCAGGCCGGGCGCGTTCTTCGGAACGACGAAGAGCGAGAGGCCGGCACCGCTTCGCGCGCTCAAGAGCAGGTGGCTGGCCCATGGCGCGGCGTGCACCACGGCCTTGCGGCCGTCGAGGCGGAAGGAGCCGTCGGCATCGCGCACGGCTTGGGCCTGCACGTCGGCGCGGTCGTGCCGGCTCTGCGGCTCGGCATGCGCGAAGGCGAGTACGGCGTCGCCGGCGACCACGCGAGCGAGCAGCGCATCGGCCTGCGCACCGGGGTTGCGCTGCAAAAGGCCGGCGCCGATCACCATCGTCGACAGATAAGGCTCGGCGGCGAGCGCGCCGCCCAGCGTTTCCATCATCGCGAGATGCGCGGCCATGCCGCCGCCGAGGCCGCCCTGCGGCTCGGGCAGTGGCGCGCGCAGCAGGTCGAGATCGGTGGCGAGGCCGCGCCAGAACGGCGGCGGTGCGTCGTCGGCCTTGCGCAGCACGTACAGGCGCTGCTCGAAGCCGTGGTTGTCGTCGAGGTAGCGCGCGAGGCTGTCGCGCAGCATCGCCAGGGTGTCGTCGCGTTCGGTGGTGGCGTTCATGGAGCGGCCTCTCTCTCAGTTCGCCAGCAGGTGGGCAGCGACGATGTTGCGCTGCACCTCGTTCGAGCCCGCATAGATCGAAGCCGCGCGGTCGTTGAGGTAGGCCGACATCGAGAACACGGCGTCCTCGGGAACGGGCAGCGCGCCACCCTGCAGGCCGTCGTCCAGCGGAAGGTCGGCGGCGGCGTAGTGGGCGGCGATTTCGACGCCCAGCTCGGTCAGCCGCTGGCGCAGCTCGGAGCCCAGCACCTTGCCCATCGACGGGCGGATGCCGTGCGGCTCGCCGCGGGCCTGCGCGCGCAGCGATTGCAGCTCGGTGGCCTCGAGCGCGTCGATGGCGCATTCGGCTTCGGCCAGGCGCAGTGCCATGTCGTCGGCCTCGTGCGGGTCGCCCACCGCGAGGGCCGCGTCGGCAGCTTGCTGCAGGCGGCGCAGGCGCGCGCGCAGCATCGGCGCCCACGCGCCGCCGCGCTCGTGCTGCAGCAGGTACTTGGCGATGGTCCAGCCCTGGTTCTCCTCGCCTATGAGCCCCTCGGCCGGCACGCGCACGTCGTCGAAGAACACCTGGTTGAGCTCGTGGTCGCCCGAGATGCTGATGATCGGCCGGATGGTGATGCCCGGCGCCGGGATATCGAAGCACAGGAAGCTGATGCCCTGCTGCGGCTTGCCGCCCGACGCGGTGCGCACCAGGCAGAACATGCGGTTGGCGTACTGGGCGTGGGTGGTCCAGATCTTGGTGCCGTTGATGACGTAGTGGTCGCCCTCACGCACGGCCTTGCACTGCAGCGAGGCCAGGTCGGAGCCCGACTGCGGCTCCGAGTAGCCCTGGCACCAGTAGTCCTCGCCCGAGCGGATGCCGGGCAGCCAGGCGCGCTTCTGCGCCTCGGTGCCGAAGGCGATGATCACCGGCGCGACCATGCCCGGGCCCATGGGCGCGCGCGCCGGCGCGTCGGCGGCCGCCAGCTCGGCCGAGAAGATGTAGTGCTGCATCGGCGTCCAGCCGGTGCCGCCGTGCTCCACCGGCCAGTGCGGCACGCTCCAGCCGCGCCTGGCGAGGATGCGGTGCCAGCGGTTGCCGTATTCGTAGTCGCTGAAGATGCCCGAGCTGCGCCGGCCGGCGGCGCGCAGCTCGGGCGTCAGCTCGCGCGCGAGGAAGTCTCGAACCTCGTCGCGGAATGCGGTTTCCGCGGCCGTGAGTGCCCAGGCCATGTGTTTGTCGTCTCCATTCGGGATGCTGCGGCGAGTGTGATGCCGGCGGGGGCTGGTGGCATCGTCGGATCGGACGAACGTGGTTTGGCCGCCAGCGACCTACGGATTCCAGTGGACTTCTGTTTTCATCCGGGATAGTCCGATACGCCGCCGTGCCGCTTCCTGCTTCAATCTGCCGGGGAGTCGTTCCGGGCGCAAAAAAATGCGCCGCGCTGAAGGAGCACCGCAGTGAGCACTGTCATTCCCGGCTTCCCGCACGCCAGCGTCGAGCGGCTGTGCGACTACGAACTGCCGGAACCGCCTGCCGCCGCCTCCACCCTTTTCCAGAACCTGCCGGAAGCCGACGGCCCCGAGAAGCTCGCGCTGGCCTGGTGGCTGTGGATGGACGAGCTGGGCAAGAGCATGTTCAGGCACTACGACGCCTGGCGCGAGCAGTTGGGCCACGCGACGGCGAACGGCCCCGATCGCAAGGGCTGACGGCCGGCCGCACCGCGCTCAGGCGGCGACGGCTTCGCGCTGCGGCGCCGCCTTCGCGGGCACGGGCATGTGCCTGGCCCAGTCGATGATTTCCAGCGTGCCGTCGGCATGCTCGGCCAGCGCCGTCAGGCTCTCGACCCAGTCACCGTCGTTGCAGTAGAGGATGCCGTCGATGTCGCGCATCTCGGCATGGTGGATGTGGCCGCAGACCACGCCCTGCGCGCCGCGCTTGCTGGCCTCGCGCGCCACGGCCACTTCGAAGTCGCCCACGTAGCTCACGGCCCGCTTGACCTTGCCCTTGAGGTACTTGGACAGCGACCAGTAAGGCAGCCCCATGCGCGCGCGCAGCGAGTTGAGGTGGCGGTTGAGCTTGAGCGTGAATTCGTAGAGCGAGTCGCCCACGTAGGCCAGCCACTTGGCGCACTGGATCACGCCGTCGAACAGGTCGCCGTGGATGATCCAGAGCTTGCGGCCGTCGGCCGTCTCGTGGATCCACTCCTCGGCCACGTCGATGCCGCCGAAGTTGTGGTGCAGGTACTTGCGGGCGAACTCGTCGTGGTTGCCCGGGATGAAGATCACGCGCGTGCCCTTGCGCGCCTTGCGCAGCAGCTTCTGGATCACGTCGTTGTGCGCCTGCGGCCAGTACCAGTGCCGCTTGAGCTGCCAGCCGTCGATGATGTCGCCGACCAGGAACAGGGTCTCGCACTCGGTGTGCTTGAGGAAATCGAGCAGGGCCCTGGCCTGGCAGCCGGGCGTGCCCAGGTGCAGGTCGGAGATCCAGAGGGTGCGGAATTGCAGTGGCGGACGCCCGCGATCATCGTCCTCGGGGTCGAGGGCCCGGGTCGCGGTGTCGCGCCATGCGCGAAGGAAAGCGTCGTCGCGTTGCATGGCCGGGTAGGCTCCCACCGCCGGGTGACCATACGATGGCGTCCCCGTGACATCCCGATGACTTGTCGCAGTGCAGCAACGCACAATCGCGCGATGCGACCTGGCCAGATCATCGTTCTAGCGACCCCTGTCTTCTTCCTGCTGATGGGGATCGAATTCGCGGTCGGCCGCGCGCGTGCCCGCCGTGGCACGGGACAGGACACCTACCGCCTCGCCGACGCCGTCAACAGCGTCGGGCTGGGCATGCTGAGCCAGATCAGCGCGGTGCTCACCGGCCTTCTGCGCATCGGCATCTACACGGCCGTGTACTCGTCGATCGCGCTCTTTCCGCAGGAAGCAGCGAAGGAGTTCTGGACCGCCTGGTACGGCTGGCTGCTGGCGCTCGTGTTCTACGACTTCTGCTACTACTGGCTGCACCGCATGGGCCACGAGTCGGCCGTGCTGTGGGCCGCGCACGTGGTGCACCACCAGAGCCAGCACTACAACCTCTCGACCGCGCTGCGCCAGACCTCCAGCGGCGCGCTGCTGGGCTGGATCTTCTACCTGCCGATGGCGGTGGCCGGCGTGCCGCCGCTGGTGTTCGGCGTGGTGGCGCTCGTCGACCTGCTCTACCAGTTCTGGGTGCACACCGAGCAGGTCGGCAGGCTGGGCTGGTTCGACCGCTGGTTCTGCTCGCCCTCGAACCACCGCGTGCACCACGCGGTGAACGACCAGTACCTCGACCGCAACTACGGCGGTGTCCTGATCGTGTGGGACCGCATGTTCGGCACCTTCCGCGAGGAGGACGAGCGCTGCGTCTACGGCACGCGCGGCGGGCTGCGCAGCTGGGACCCGCTGTGGGCCAACGCCGAGGTCTACTGGGCGCTCGCGAAGGATTCATGGCACGCGCGCAGCTGGGCCGACAAGCTGCGCGTATGGATCAGGCCGCCGGGCTGGCGGCCGGCCGACGTGGCGGCGCGCTTTCCGAAGCCGCCCTTCGACATCGCGAAGGTGACGCGCTACGAACCGGTGGTGAGCGCGGGCGTGCAGTGGTTCGCGGGCATCCAGTTCCTGCTGCTGGTCGGGTTCGCGGTGGTGTTCCTGTGGTTCTCCGACCTCCTGCCGCTGCCGCATTCGGCCGTGTGGCTGGCCGCGCTGACGGCCATGCTGTGGGCGATCGGCGGCGTTCTGCAGGGGCGGCTGGCCGTCACGGAGGTGCTGCTGATCGAGGCAGCCGCCCTGGCCACGGCCAGCGCGGCACTGGGCATCGGCTGGCTGCACTACCTGTTCAAGCCGCTGGCGCTGTCGATCGCGATCTTCCTCGCGGCCCGGCGGGCGCTTTCGGCCGGCCCGATCACCGGCTTCGATGGCCTGCTGCTGGCGGGCCTGGTCGCCTCGCTGGCAGGCGACGTGCTGCTGATGGGGCCGGGCGGGATGTTCGTGCCGGGCCTCGTGTGCTTCCTGCTGGCCCACCTCGCCTACATCGCTCTGTTTCGCATCGGCGTGGGCCTGTTCCCGCGGCCGGGGGCGCTGGCGGCCACGCTGCTGGTCGGCGCGGGGATGTACGCCTTTCTCTGGCACGGCGGGCTGCCTGTGGCGCTGCGGATCCCGGTCGGCGCCTACGTGGTGGTGATCGCCTGCATGGCGGCGCAGGCCATAGGGCGCGCCGCGGTGCTGCGCCGGGCCGACCCATCGGCGGCATGGGTGGCAGTGGGCGCGTGCTTCTTCATGCTGAGCGACTCGCTGCTGGCGATCAACAAGTTCATGGCGCCGTTGCCGCTGGCGCAGCTGTGGGTGCTGGCGACCTACTACGCGGCGCAGGTGTTGATCGTGCGGCACGCCAGGCCCAAGGCCTGACTTCGGCTCGCTCGCTCGCTCCCCGCTGGACCTAATCCGCGCAGCGCTGGATTTCCACCGTCGAGTGGCGGATCTCCTCGTGCATCGAGAAGCAGGCCCGCACCTCGTCGGCGGTGAGCGTCGGCGAGTGCGTCACCACCGTGAGCGCGCAGGCGTACGCGTCGCGGCCCACGCGCCACACGTGCAGGTCGGCCACGCGGGTTTCGGAGTCGGCCAGCATGGTCTCTACGCCTTCCCTGATCTCCTGCGTGACGGGGTGGTCCATCTCGCGGTCGAGCAGCACCTTGCCGGTTTCCTTCAGCAGCCCCTTGGCCCAGACCGCCACCAGCACCGCGCCGACGATGCCCATCGCCGGGTCGAGCCAGGCCCAGCCGTAGAACCAGCCGCCCAGCAGCGCCGCGATGGCGAGCACCGAGGTGGCGGCGTCGGCCACGACGTGCAGGTAGGCCGAGCGCAGGTTCAGGTCGTGGCCATGGTGGTCGTGATGGCCGTGCCCATGGTGATCGTGCGCATGGCCGTGGTCGTGCCCGTGATGGTGATGCGCCCCGCCCAGCAGCCGCGCGCAGACCAGGTTGACCACCAGCCCCAGCACCGCCACCGCGATGGCCTCGGGGTAATGGATGGCCGAGGGCGACCACAGCCGCTCCAGCGAGCCCACCACCATCAGCGCCGCCACACCCAGCAGCGCCAGCGCGCTCGCGAAGCCGCCGAGCACCTCGATCTTCCAGGTGCCGAAGGCGAAGCGCGGGTCGCGCGCGTAGCGGCGCGCGGCGGCGTAGGCGAAGGCGCTCAGCCCAATGGCCAGCGCGTGCGAGCTCATGTGCCAGCCGTCGGCCAGGAGCGCCATCGAGTTGAACCACCAGCCGGCGCCGATCTCGACGACCATCATCGCGAAGGTGATCCACATCACCAGGCGCGTGCTGCGCTCGGCGGAAGAGGTGTCCGCGCCGAAATGGTGGTCGTGCTGCCAGGCGCTCAGGTCATGGGTGTGCATGGAATTCAGGCTCCAAAGAGATCGGGACCGTCGGCGCGGCCCGAAGGCGGCGCCACGCCCAGGTGGCGGTAGGCGGCCAGCGTGGCGATGCGCCCGCGCGGGGTGCGCTGCAGGTAGCCCTGCTGGATGAGGTAGGGCTCGATCACGTCCTCGATGGTGTCGCGCTCCTCGCCGATGCTGGCGGCCACGTTGTCCAGCCCGACCGGGCCGCCGTCGAAGCGGTGGATGACGGCTTCCAGCAGCTTGCGGTCCATCAGGTCGAAGCCCTGCGGATCGACGTCGAGCATGGCCAGCGCGCGGTGGGCGATGTCTTCGGTGATGCGGCCGGTGCCCTTGACCTCGGCGTAGTCGCGCACGCGGCGCAGCAGGCGGTTGGCGATGCGGGGCGTGCCGCGCGAGCGGCGGGCGATCTCGAAGCCGCCAGCCGGGTCGGCCTCCACCTTGAGCAGGCCGGCGCTGCGGTGCACGATCAGCGCCAGCTCCTCGGGCGTGTAGAACTCCAGCCGCGCGACGATGCCGAAACGGTCGCGCAGCGGGTTGGTCAGCATGCCGGCGCGGGTGGTCGCGCCCACCAGCGTGAAGGGCTGCAGGTCGAGCTTGATGCTGCGCGCCGCGGGGCCCTCGCCGATCATGATGTCGATCTGGTAGTCCTCCAGCGCGGGGTACAGGATTTCCTCGACGACCGGGCTCAGCCGGTGGATCTCGTCGATGAAGAGCACGTCGTTCGGCTCCAGGTTGGTCAGCAGCGCCGCCAGGTCCTTGGGCTTCTCGAGCACGGGGCCGGAAGTCTGGCGCAGGTTCACGCCCAGTTCGGCCGCGATGATGTGCGACAGCGTGGTCTTGCCCAGGCCCGGCGGGCCGAAAAGCAGCACGTGGTCGAGGGCTTCCTGCCGCTTGCGCGCGGCGCCGATGAAGATCTCGAGCTGCTCGCGGACCTTGGCCTGGCCGACGTACTCGTCCAGCAGCTTGGGGCGCAGGGCCCGTTCGATCGCCTCCTCGTTGGGCGAAGCGGGGGCTGCGGACACCACGCGTTGGGGAGCGGGCGCGAAATCGTCTGTCTGGATGGTCATTTGCTGGGGGTGTGCGACTACAAGTTTAGTCCCGAGCGCCGCGCCGGGCCGCCCCAAGCAAGCGAGCGCCCCCTCGGGGGGCAGCGAGGACACGCAGTGCCGAGCGTGGGGGCCTGTTCTTCGCTGGCAGAATGCTTCGGCCATATAACGAACGAGGGGAAGCCAGCACGTGTCGATCTACGAACTGAAGCCGCGTTTCCAGGCCCTGCTGCGGCCTCTGGTGATCCGGCTGCATGCGATGGGCGTCACCGCCAACCAGGTCACGCTGGCGGCATGCGCGGTATCGGTGGCGCTCGGACTCTGGCTCTTCTTCGCGGCGCCCTCGCTGGCGGCCTTCGGGCTCATCCCGTTGTGGATGTTCCTGCGCATGGCCTTCAACGCCATCGACGGCATGCTGGCGCGCGAGCACAACCAGCAGAGCAAGCTGGGCGCCTTCCTCAACGAACTGACCGACGTGGTCTCCGACGCGGCGCTGTACCTGCCTTTCACGCTGGTCCAGCCCTTCGGCGGCTTCTGGGTCGGCACCGTCATCGTGCTGGCCGGGCTGAGCGAGTTCGCCGGCGCGCTGGGCCCCACCGTGGGCGCCTCGCGCCGCTACGACGGCCCGCTGGGCAAGAGCGACCGGGCCTTCGTGTTCGGCGCGCTCGGCCTCTACGTGGCGCTGGGCGGGCCGCTGCCGGGCTGGACGGCCTGGCTGATGCCGCTCGTGGCCGCGCTCGTGGCCTGGACCATCACCAACCGCATCCGCCGGGCGCTGGCGGAGGCAGACGACAAGAATCAGACAGGGACTCAATGACGAACACCACTCCACGCATCGCCGAGGAACTCCACTTCCAGACGCACGACGGCGAATCGCTCTTCTATCGCCGCTGGCCCGCCACGGGGGCCGCGCGGCGCGGCGCCGTGCTGCTTTTCCACCGCGGCCACGAGCACGGCGCGCGCATGGCGCACCTGGTCGACGAGCTCGACCTGCCCGACTTCGACTTCTACGCCTGGGACGCCCGCGGCCACGGCCGCTCGCCGGGCCAGCGCGGCTACAGCCCCAGCTTCGGCACTTCGGTGCGCGACGTGCAGACCTTCGTGCAGCACATCGGCGCGGTGCACGGCGTGCCCGAGCAGGACATCCACGTGGTCGCGCAGAGCGTGGGCGCGGTGCTGATCGCCACCTGGGCGCACGACTACGCGCCCAAGGTGCGCGGCCTCACGCTCGCCTCGCCGGCCTTCAAGGTCAAGCTCTACGTGCCCTTCGCGCGGCCCGGCCTGACGCTGATGCACAAGCTGCGCGGCCTGTTCTTCGTCAACAGCTACGTGAAGGCGAAGTTCCTCACGCACGACCCGGAGCGCATCGCCAGCTACGAGAGCGACCCGCTCATCAGCCGGCCGATCGCCGTCAACATCCTGCTGGGCCTGTACGAAGCGGCCGAACGCGTGGTGGCCGACGCCAACGCGATCACGCTGCCGGTGCAGCTGCTCATCTCGGGCGCCGACTGGGTGGTGCACCACAAGCCGCAGCACCAGTTCTTCGAGCGGCTGGGCAGCGCGGTTAAGACCAAGACCGAGCTGCCGGGCTTCTTCCACGACACGCTGGGCGAGAAGGACCGCGCGCCGGCCGTGGCGCAGATCCGCGAATTCATCCTGCAGCGCTTCGACGAGCCGGCCGTGCCGGTCGACCGCCGCGAGGCGCACCTCAGCGGCGAGACGGCCGAGGAGTCGCGCGCGCTGGCCGAGCCGCTGTCGCCCCTGTCGCCGCGCGGCGCCTACTGGGCCATGACGCGCGCCGGGTTGAAGCTGGGCGGCACGATGTCCGAGGGCATCAGGCTGGGCCACGAAACCGGCTTCGACTCCGGCAGCACGCTCGACTACGTCTACCGCAACCATCCGCAGGGCAGCTCGTTCATCGGCCGCTCCATCGACAAGACCTACCTCGAATCGATCGGCTGGCGCGGCATCCGCCAGCGCAAGATCCACGTCGAGGAACTGCTGCGCATCGCGATGGAGCGGCTGGCCGAGATGCACCGCGAGGTGCGCCTGATGGACATCGCCGCCGGCCACGGCCGCTACGTGCTCGACGCGGTGCAGGCCAGCCCGGTCAAGGCCAGTTCGATCCTGCTGCGCGACTACAGCGACATCAACGTGCGCGACGGCCGCGCGCTCATCGCCGAGAAGGGCCTGGAGGACATCGCCCAGTTCGTGCAGGCCGACGCCTTCGACCGCATGAGCCTGGCCAGCGTCACGCCGCGGCCCACGCTGGCCGTGGTGTCGGGCCTGTACGAGCTCTTCCCCGACAACGAGATGGTGCGCCGCTCGCTCGCGGGCGTGGGCGACGCGGTGGAAGACCGCGGCTACCTGGTCTACACCGGCCAGCCCTGGCACCCGCAGCTCGAGATGATCGCGCGCGCCCTCACCAGCCATCGCCAGGGCGAGGCCTGGGTGATGCGCCGCCGCACGCAGTACGAAATGGACCAGTTGGTGGAAGAAGCGGGCTTCCGCAAGATCGACCAGCGGGTCGACGAGTGGGGCATCTTCACGGTGTCGCTGGCGGTGCGCGTCACGCAATGACGACCGCCCCGCCGGCACGACGGCCCTGGAAGCGCGCAGCCGCCTGGCTGGTGCTGCTGGGGCCGCTGTTCTACGCGACCTACGGCTTCGCCAACTGGTGGGCCACCACGCGCGCCAACGTGCCGTCGATGGCCTTCGAATGGGAGCGGCACGTGCCGTTCTGGCCGTGGACCATCTTCCCGTACTGGACGATCAACGCCTTCTACGCGCTGTCGCTCTTCCTCGCGCGCAGCAAACATGCGCTCGACCGGCATGCGCTGCGGCTGCTGACGGCCACGCTCGTCGCCTGCACCTGCTTCGTGCTGTGGCCGCTGCACTTCAGCTTCGGGCAGCCGCCGGTCGACGGAGCGCCGGCCTTCCTGTTCAACGCGCTGCGCGGCTTCGACCAGCCCTTCAACCAGGCGCCATCGCTGCACATCGCGCTGGCGGTGATCCTGTGGGACTGGTATCGCCAGTTCCTGAAGCCGCTGTGGGCGCGGCTGGTGCTGCACGTGTGGGCCTTCGCCATCTGCGCGTCGGTGCTCACGACCTGGCAGCACCACTTCATCGACATTCCGACCGGCGCGCTGCTCGGCATCTTCTGCGTGTGGCTGTGGCCGCTGGAGCGCGTGGTGTCGATGCCGCGCGCCTGGCGCACCACCCGCGATCCGCAGCGCTGGAAGCTGGCCGGTTTCTACGCGGTGGGCGCGGCGCTGTTCCTGGCGGCGGCGCTCTACGGCGGCGGCATCGCGCTGTGGCTCGCCTGGCCGGCCGCCTCGCTGGCGCTGGTGGCGCTGAACTACGCCGGCTTCGGCGCGCGCGGCTTCCAGATGGACGGCCATGGCCGCATGGCCTGGGCGGCGCGGTGGATGCTCGCGCCCTACCGGCTCGGCGCCGCCATCAACGCCTGGCTCTGGACGCGCAGCCTGCCGGCCTCGGTCGAGATCGTGCCGGGCCTGCGGCTGGGCCGCCGGCCGACGCACGCCGAATGGCTGGCGGCCGGTCGGCCCCGGCTGGTGAGCCTGTGCGCCGAGCTGCAGCTGCCCGCCGGCGTGCCGCACGCGCGCTGCGTACCTATCCTCGACCTGACGGTGCCACCCACCGTGCGCCTGCAGCGCGCGGCGGCCGTCATCGAAGGCCAGCGCAGGAACGCGGACGGTGCCACAGTGTGGGTCTGCTGCGCGCTCGGCTTCTCGCGCAGCGCGGCGGCGGTGATCGCCTGGCTGGGCCGCTACGGCGCGGCCGGTGGCGTCGCCCAGGCCGAGGACACGGTGCGCCGGGCACGGCCGCAGATCGTGCTGCGGGATGCGTGGCGGGTTTCCCTGGAGCCGTTCGAGCCCTTGCAGGAGGTGCCGCACCATGACCGATGACAACGACAGAACCACATGCGCCGCGCTCGCGGCGCTGCTGCGCGCCATGGCGCTGCTGGCCCTCTGGGGCTTCGCGCTCACCTGCATCTCGGCGCTGGTGCTCGCGCTGACGCTGCGTTCGCTCTCGACCACCGCCACCATGGGCTTCGGCGCCGTCGTCATCCTCGGCGCGCTGGAGCGCTACTTCGCGTTCCGCCTGCGCTTCGACGAGGCGCTGTTCGACGGCCTGGCGCGCAACACCGTCGCCTCGCTCGAGGCGCTCGATCGCGCGCTCTCCTCGCTCGGCCTTCGCGAGCCGCCGCCTTCGCAGCATGCGCCCCGCCCGCTCGACGACCGCGTGCAGGGCACCCGCCAGCTCATGCAGCGCCACGCCATCGTGGTGGCCTGCCAGAGCGCCTTGTTCCTACTAGCCTTGATGACACAGGACTTGTCATGACTCTCCCCCAGGCTTGCCCACTGCGTGTGGCCTCCTCCCCCCTCGCCGGGGGCCGCACCAGCGGCCCGGCAAAGCCGGTTCCGCGGTGCGCACCGAACCAGGCGTTCACGCCGGAGGCGACGCTTTGAGCGATAGCACGGACAAGCCCGAAAGCACCGTGCTGCGGCGCGGGCTCGCCATCGTGGCGGGCAAGCTCATCATCGGCGCGGCCGGGCTGCTGACCGGCGTGCGCGCCATCTGGTCGGGCACCACGCCCAAGGCCGAGCAGACGCTGTACTTCGCCAACCACACCAGCCACGGCGACTTCGTGCTGCTGTGGGCCACCCTGCCGCCCGACCTGCGCGCGCTGACGCGGCCCGTGGCGGGGCAGGACTACTGGATGGCCTCGAAGCTGCGGCAGTTCATCGGCATCGACGTGTTCAACGCGCTGATGATCCGCCGCGACGGCTCGGGCCAGGGCGAGAACCCGGTGGAGCAGATGAAGCAGGCACTGGACGCCGGCGACTCGCTCATCATGTTCCCCGAGGGCACGCGCAACACCGGCGACGAGATCCTGCTGCCCCTGAAGAGCGGCCTCTTCCACCTGGCGCGCGCCTGCCCCAACGTGCGGCTGGTGCCGGTGTGGATCGAGAACCTCAAGCGCGTGCTGCCCAAGGGCACGCTGGTGCCGATTCCGCTGGCGTGCACGGTGCGCTACGGCGCGCCGATCTCGCTGGCAGAGGGCGAGGACAAGACCAGCTTCATTGCCCGCGCTCGCGCCGCCATGCTCGACCTGCGGCCCGAGTACGACCGCATCGAGGAGAACGGACAAGCCGGAAACAACAACACAGGGACCGCCGCATGATCGAGCTCTCTCCCTTCGCGTGGACCACGCTCAAGCTCTTCGGCGGCGTGGCCGGCGTGCTGGTGCTGGCCTCGGCCATCGGCGCGCTGCTCAAGTGGAAGGTGGCGCACAGCCAGCCGCACTCGGTGATCGACAACCTCAACTCGCGCGTCAACGCGTGGTGGGTGATGGTGGCGGTGATCGGCATCGCCTTCGCCTTCGGCAAGGGCGGCGTGATCGTCCTGTTCTACCTGATCTCGTTCTATGCGCTGCGCGAGTTCATCAGCCTGGCCTACACGCGCCGCGGCGACCATGCGCCGATCGCGCTGGCCTTCTACCTCGCGCTGCCGGGGCAGTACTTCCTGATCTGGATCGACTGGTACGGGCTTTACGCCATCTACATCCCCGTCTACGCCTTCCTGCTGTTGCCCATTCTGGCGGCGGTGGGCGGCGACACGCGGCGCTTCCTGGAGCGCACCTCGAAGATCCAGTGGGGGCTGATGGTGTGCGTGTTCTGCATCAGCCACGTGCCCGCGCTGCTCACGCTGCAGATTCCGGGCTTCGAGGGCCGCAACCTGCTGCTGATCGCCTTCCTCGTGATCGTGGTGCAGGGCAGCGACGTGCTGCAGTACGTGTGGGGCAAGCTCTTCGGCAAGCGCAAGGTGGCGCCCGAGCTCTCGCCCTCCAAGACATGGGAAGGCCTGGTCGGCGGCGTCGCGAGCGCCACCGCGCTGGGCGCGGCGCTGTACTGGGCCACGCCCTTCAACCCGTGGCAGGCGGCGCTGATGGCGCTCACCATCTGCCTCATGGGCTTCTTCGGCGGGCTCGTGATGTCGGCCATCAAGCGCGACCGCGGCGTGAAGGACTGGGGCTCGATGATCGAGGGCCATGGCGGCATGCTCGACCGGCTCGACTCGGTGATCTTCGCGGCGCCCATCTACTTCCACGCGCTGCGCTACTGGTGGGTGCCATGAGCAAGGCGCAAGAGCAAGAAGAGCGCGTCGTGCACGAGGCGCCTCTGGAGTGCGCCAACGCAGCCGCGTGGGCGCGCTGGCTCAGGCGCCACCACGCCAGCGCCGCCGGAATATGGCTGCGCATCGCGAAGAAGGACAGCGGCATCGCCTCCATCGACTACGCCGCCGCGCTCGAAGAAGCGCTGTGCTGGGGCTGGATCGACGGCCAGCGCAGGAGCGACGACGCGCAGTACTTCCAGCAACGCTTCACGCCACGCACCAAGCGCAGCATCTGGTCGCAGATCAACCGCGCCAAGGTGCTCAAGCTCATCGAGGAAGGCCGCATGCAGCCGGCCGGCCATGGCGAGATCGAACGCGCCAAGGCCGACGGCCGCTGGGAGGCGGCTTACGAGGGCGTCAGCGCCGCGACGGTGCCGCCCGACCTGCAGGCCGCGCTCGACGCCAACAAGAAGGCCGCGAAGTTCTTCGCCACGCTCGATTCGCGCAACCGCTTCGCGGTGCTGTTCCGCACCCAGGGCGCGAAGAAGCCCGAGACCCGCGCGCGGCGCATCGCGCAGTTCGTGGAGATGCTCGCCAAGGGCGAGAAGATCCACCCCTGAGCCTCATCCGGCTCCTCCTCAGGTGCCGGCGGCGATGCGCGCCAGCCGGTCCGCATCGACGATGCGGATGCGCTTGTAGCGCATGTCGATGGCGCCCTCTTCAACCAGGCGTCCCAGTTCCTTGTTGATGGTCTGGCGCGACAGGCCCAGCATGGCCGCCAGGTCGTTCTGCGACAGCCGCACCAGCGGCCCCCCGGCGTCCTCCGCGGTTCCAGGACCCTGCCCGCCGTAGAAGTGGACCAGGCTCATCAGCGTGGCCGCCACACGCCCGTGGATCGAGTTGAGCATCTGGTTCTGCAGCAGCACGATGCTCAGCCGCTGGCGCTGCAGGCCCAGCTTGGCCACGTCGCGCCACAGCACCGGCTCGGCGTCGAGCACCGCGATCACCGCGTCGCTGGGCAGGTGGACGATCACCGAATCCTCGTGCGCGTGGTAGTCGTAGGCCAGCGGAACGTCTTCCAGCAGCCGCACCAGCGGCGCCACCTGCCCCGGGCCCAGCAGTGCGTTGACGTACTTGCGGCCGTTGGCGCTCATGCTGCTGATCTCGAGGCAGCCCGACACCACCACCAGCAGCTCGCGCCGGTGGCGGTCGTGCGCGAGCACCTGCGTGCGCCGGCTGTAGCGCTCCATGCGCGCGGACTTCATGAGCTCGGTGCGGCGCGCGTCGGGCCAGCGCGAGAACAGCTCGTTCCAGCGCAGTGCGCGCTCGATGAGCGCGGCGCTCTCTTCGGCGTTCCTGGGGGTGGAGCGGGGCGATCGGGTCAGCGGGTTCTCCCTGCCGTGATGTTCATGAATCTGTCAAAGCATTGACAGATTCGGGAGGGCGTCATTTCTATCGTAAGCACCGGACATCCACAAGCACACAAGCGGCACCGCCATGCATCCGCATGCGGCAAGCCCTACCGGAGACAAGCAGCACATGAAGAAGACAGCCGCCGCCGGCCTCGCGCTGGCGGCCTACTCCTCGCTCACCCTGGCCCAGAGCAGCGTGACCATCTACGGCACGGTCGACCTCTACATGGCCTTCGCCAAGTCGGGCATCACCTCGTCGAAGCGGCTCGAAGATGGCGGCCAGACCGCCTCGCGCCTGGGCTTTCGCGGCACCGAGGACCTCGGCGGCGGGCTCAGCGCGCATTTCACGCTCGAAAGCGGCTTCGCGCCCGACACCGGCAACGGCACGCTGCCCGGGCCGGCCATGTCGTTCAGCCGGCAGTCCTTCGTGGGCCTGTCGGGACCGTGGGGCCAGATCGATGCGGGCCGCATGTACACGCCGATGTTCTACACGCTGTTCAAGGCCGACCCGTACGGCGTGAACTCGGTGTTCTCGCCGATCAACCTGGTGGCCGCCACCGACGCGCAGCCGGGGCTCACGCCCTTCGCCGCGCGTGCCAGCAACATGGTGCGCTACCGCACGCCGGTCAGCAGCGACTTCTTCGCGGACATCGCCTACGCGCCGGGCGAATCGAGCGCGCCCAGCCACCAGAGCGGCAACTTCTACGGCGGCAGCCTGGGCTGGTCACGCAAGCCCTACTACATCGCCTACGCCTTCCAGCGCGCGCGCTCCGGCTCGGCCGCCGCGCCCGTGGCCGAACCGGCCACCACCACCTACCAGGCACTGAGCGGCGCCTACGAGCTGCCGGACATCGGGCTGCAGTTCTACGCCAACTACGTGCGCAACAGCTCGAACCTGCCGCGCGTGCCCACGGCGAAGCTCGCGAGCCTGGGCGTCACCTACAACGTGACGCCCGCCTCGAACCTGATATTCGAGGCCATGCAGCGCAAGGTGGACGACACCGGCCGCTCGCAGCTCGCGTGGACGCTGGGCTACGACTACTACCTGAGCAAGCGCACCGTGCTCTATGCGCGCTGGCTGCGCCTGCTCAACCGGCACGGTGCCTCGGCCTCGCTCGCGACCATCGCCGTCGCGCCCGACAGCGGCGCCGGCGTGCGCGTGCTCGCCGCCGGCATCCGCCACAACTTCTGAAACCGCTCCTCTTTCCTCTATCCATGGATTTCTTCTCGTCCCAGGCCGAATCGCTCTCGGCCCTGTTCGCGCCAAGCTCCATCGCGGTGGTCGGCGCCTCGTCCAGCCCGCAGAAGATCGGCGGCATCCCCATCGATTACCAGCGCCGCTTCGGCTTCGACGGCGCGCTCTACCCGGTCAATCCCAACGCCGGGCGCATCCAGGAACTGCAGGCCTGGCCCGACCTGCGGTCCATCGGCAAGCCGGTGGACCTGGCCATCCTCGCCGTGCCCGCCGCGCTGGTCGACGGCGCGCTCGACGACGCCATCGCCGCGAAGGTGAAGGGCGTGGTGCTGTTCTCGTCGGGCTTCGCCGAGACCGGCGCCGAGGGCGCGGCCGCGCAGGCGCGGCTGGGCGACAAGGCGAGCGCGGCCGGCGTGCGGCTCGTCGGCCCGAACTGCCTGGGCTTCATGAACATCGCGCGCAATGTCTACGCGACCTTCTCGCCGGCGCCCGGCGTGGGCCGCGTGGCGGCAGGGCGCATCGGGCTGGTGAGCCAGTCGGGCGCGTTCGGCGCGTATGCGTACTCGATGGCGCGGGCGCGCGGCGTGGGCCTGTCGCTGTGGGCCACCACCGGCAACGAGGCCGACGTGCAGTTCGCCGACTGCCTCGCCTGGCTGGCGCAGGACCCGGCCACCGACGTGATCATGGGCTACATGGAAGGCTGCCGCGACGGCCCTCGCCTGCGCGCCGCGCTGGCCCTCGCGCAGGCGAACGGAAAGCCGGTGGTGATGGTCAAGGTGGGCAGCACGGCGCTTGGCGCGCAGGCCGCGGCCTCGCACACCGCCGCGCTGGCAGGCGACGACGCGGTGTATGACGCTGTGTTCCGCCAGTACGGCGTGCTGCGCGCGCGCAATCTCACCGAGTTCTTCGACCTGGCCCACAGCGCGGCCGTGGCCGGCCGGCCGCGCGACCGCTCGATCGGCCTGTTCACGCTCTCTGGCGGCGTGGGCGCGCTGATGGCCGACGAGGCCTCGGCGCAGGGCCTGGACGTGCAGCCGCTCAGCGATGCGGCGCAGGACACGCTGCGCAGCTGGGTGCCCTTCGCGGCGCCGCGCAACCCGGTCGACATCACCGGGCAGGTCACCAACGACATGAGCCTGCTGGAGCGCAGCGCCCGTGTGATGCTCGACGACCGGGGCTTCTCATCGTGGATGGGCTTCCTCGCGGCCGCGGGCGCGTCGGACGCCTTCTGGCCGGTGCTGCGCGAACTGGTGGGCTCGCTGCGCGCGGCCTATCCCGACACGCTGCTGGCCATCAGCACGCTGCTGGCGCCCGAGCGCCGCGCGGAGCTGGAGGCGATGCGCTGCCTGGTGTTCGCCGATCCTTCGGACGGCATCCGCACGATCGCCGCGCTCGCGGGGCTGAAGACCGGCGCGGTGCCTTCGACGGTCCCGGCTCTCGCCTCGAATCCGCTGAAGCTGTCCCCCGGCACCATGTCCGAGCCCGACGCGCTGGCGCTGCTTGCCGAGGCCGGCGTGCCGGTGGTCGAGCACCGGGTGGTGCGCAGCGCCGACGAGGCGGCGGCCGCCGCCGAGGCCATCGGCGACGCGGTGGTGGTGAAGATCGTCAGCGCGGACATCCCGCACAAGTCGGACGTCGGCGGCGTTGCACTCGGGCTGCGCGGCGCTGCGCAGGCGCGCGCAGCCTTCGAGCGCACGCGCGACCATGCCCTTTCGGCACGGCCTGATGCACGGCTCGACGGCGCATTGGTGGCGCGCATGCTGACGGGCGGCGTCGAATGCATCGCGGGCGTGCACCGCGACCCGGTGTTCGGGCCGGTGCTGATGTTCGGCCTGGGCGGCATCCACGTCGAGACGCTGCGCGACGTGTCGCTGCGCGCGCTGCCGATCACGCGCGACGACGCGCTGGCCATGGTGCGCGAGCTGCGCGCCTTCGCGATCCTCCACGGCGCGCGCGGGCGTGCGCCGGTCGATCTCGAATCGATCGCCGATGCCCTGTGCGCGCTGGCGGGCTTCGCGCTGCGCGCAGGCGATTCGCTCGACAGCGCCGAGATCAACCCGCTGATCGCGCGGCCTCGGGCCGACGGCGGCTGCGTGGCGGTCGATGCGCTGGTCGTCGGACGCGCCGCATGAACAACCACGGGAGACAGACCGCATGACGACATCGAAGAGACAACTTGCCATGCTCGGCATCCTCGGCATGGGTGCCGCCATCGCGCACGCCGAAGCGCCCTTTCCGTCGAAGCCGCTGCGCATCGTCGTGCAGTACCAGGCGGGCGGCTCCACCGACATCCTCGCGCGCATCGTGGCGGAGGGGCTGTCGAAGCGGCTGGGCCAGCCGGTGGTGGTCGAGAACCGCAGCGGCGCGGGCGGGATCATCGGCACCGACTACGTCGCCAAGAGCGCGCCCGACGGCTACACGCTGCTGCTGACGGTGCCGGGCCCGGTCACCGCGAACATGGTGCTCTACAGCAAGCTGCCCTACGACCCGCGCACCGACCTGCGCATGGTCTCGGACATCGCGACCACGCGCACCGTGCTGGCGGTGCATCCTTCCGTGCCGGCGAAGGATTTCAGGAGCCTCATCGCCACGGTGAAGGCAGCGCCCGGCAAGTACACGATGGGCTCGTGGGGCCCGGGCACGCAGCCGCACCAGATCCAGGTCTACATGGACAAGACCTACGGCCTGCAGACGCTGCACGTGCCCTACAAGGGCGAGAGCCCGATGGCGGTGGACCTGATCAGCGGCGTCATCAACATGACGGTCGGCTCGGTCACCACGCTGCAGCCGTACATCGCGGCCGGCAAGCTGCGTGCGCTCGCGGTGGCCGGCCCGCGCCGCGCCAAGGCGCTGCCCGACGTGCCGACCTTCGCCGAGCAGGGCTACGCCGACGAGGTCTATGCGCTGACCGGCCCGACCTCGCTGATGGCGCCCGCGAAGACGCCCGACGCGGTGGTCGAGCGGCTGGGGCGCGAAGTCAGCGCGGTGATCCGCCAGCCCGAGGTCAGCCGCCGCATCGAGGAACTCGGCGCCGAGCCGGTGGGCAACCTGCCGGCCGAAGCCACCGCTGCCTACAAGGCGTTCCTTCCCGTGACGCTGCGGCTCACGCAGGCCACGGGCGTGAAGCTCGATTGAACCGATCCATGAACTCCAGCAAAGAGACATCCCGATGACCGCTCCCGATTCCACCGTCACTGCCGCGCGCAAGGCGCTGGCCCGCTCCATCGGCCTGGCCGCCTTCGTCTACGGCTATCCGCTCACCGAGACCTACCGCACCTGCGCGATGCAGACCGCGCCCCGGGGCGAGCGCCGCACCGGCGCCTCGCACGGTTCGGACGTGCGCGCGCCGGTGAACACGCTGCATCACGCGCCGCGCCCTTCCACCGATGAAGACCGCGACGTGGTGACGCCAGCCAACGACCTGCTCTACACCATCGCCTGGGTGCACCTGGCGCAGGGGCCGATGCTGCTGACCGTGCCCGCGTCGTCGCGCCACCCGGGCCGCTACTTCGTGCTGCCGCTGTACGACGCCTACACCGAGAACTTCGAGAACCTGGGGCCACGCAACTGCAACCCCGAGGGCGAGACGGTGGTGCTCGTCGGCCCCGGCGGCACGGTGCCGGCATCGCTCGAGGGCCACCGCGTGGTGCGCTGCCCGACCGACCTCGTCTGGCTGATCGGCCGCATCCTCGTCGGCGACGAGAGCGACTGGCCGGCCGCGCGCGCGTTGCAGTCCGAGATCAGGCTGGAGCCCGCACCCGGCACAGTGCTGCAGGGACGGCCCGCCGCCGTCGAACACTGGGCCGGCCCGGCGGTGGATGCCATGGCTGCTGCGTTCGAGAACGGCGAGCCGGCCGCGCAGGTGGCGCCGCGCTTCTTCACCAACATGTGCCTGGAGCTCGCCGAGGCGCCGGGCCGCGTGGAAGACCGCGCGCTGGTCGCCTGGTTCGGCCAGGCAGGGCTGCGACCGGACGCCACCTTCTCGTGGGACACGCTGGACGAGCCCGCGCGCGAAGGGCTGATCGAAGGCTTCGCCGAAGGCGTGCAGCTGGTAGGTGCCGCGGGCCGCAACCGCCGCCCCAAGCCCTGGTCGATGACGCCTTCCACCGGCCGCTACGGCAACGAGTTCCTCGGCCGCGCCCGCACCGCCTACCTGGGCCTGGGCGCGCTGGCCACCAGCGAGGCGGTGTACGCCGCCGCGCACTACGACGAGAAGCAGGAGCCGCTGGACGGCAGGCGCAGCTACACGATGCGCTTCGAGGCCGACGACCTGCCGCCCGCAGATGCCTTCTGGTCGGTGACGCTCTACGACGCCGACCGTTTCCTCTACCCCAACGAGATCAAACGACATGCGATCGGCGACCGCACGCCCGGACTGAAGCGCGCGGCCGACGGCAGCCTGGAGCTCAGCCTGAGCCATTTGCGCCCGGCCGACACGTCCAACTGGCTGCCCGCGCCGGCCGGCCGCTTCTACCTGATCCTGCGCATGTACTACCCGCGCGAAGGCGTGCAGAGCTGGCGCATTCCCGCCCTGCAGGCACGGGAGGCCTGAGCGATGCAGACGACAACCATCGACGACGAACTGCGCACGCTGGCCGAGCAAGCCGTCGTCTACGCCTTTCCGCTCTACGAGATGAGCCGCATGCGCGCCGCCACCTCGCCGCAACGCACCGACAGCGCCGGCGAAGCGCCCAAGCCCCATCGCTGGTGCAACGTGTTCACCCACGCGCGCCAGCTGCTGGGAGCGGGCAAGAGCCGCGTGGTGACGCCGAACAACGACACGCTCTACACCAACGCATGGCTGGACCTGGGCGACGGCCCGCTGGTGATCGACGTGCCCGACACGGCCGGGCGCTACTACGTGCTGGGCCTGCTGGACTTCTACACGAACCCCTTCGCGCATATCGGCCAGCGGCTCACGGGCACGGCCGCGCGCTCCTTCCTCGTCACGCCTCCGGGCTGGCGCGGAGAAGTGCCGGCCGCGTTCGCGCAACCCGGCTCGCACATCGAGGCACCGACGCGCTGGCTGTGGGTCATCGGCCGCATCCTGGTCGACGGGCCGGGCGACGTGCCCGCAGTCAATGCGCTGCAGGACGGCTTCGTCGTGCGCACGCTCGGCGACTGGCGGGCCGGCAAGGCGGCATCGATGCCGAAGCACTTCGACCCGGCCTGCGACCCGAAGGCGCCGCTGGGCGCCGAGCACTTCGCCACCCAGGTGAATCGGGCGCTGCGCGAGAACCTGCCGCCCGCGCGCGATGCCGCGCTGCTCGCCCGCTTCGCACGGCTCGGGCTGGGCCCCGATGCCGGCACGCCCGACGAAACGCAGCTCGGCCTGCTGCAGGACGCGCTCGATGCCGTGCTGCCGCGCCTGCGCAATGCGCAGTCGGGCACCACGGCACCTTCGGGCTGGGTGCAGATGCCGCTGGTCGAAGGCAGCTTCGGCGACGACCACCTCGCGCGCGCGCTGGTCGCGCTCAAGTACATCGGCATGCTCGAGAGCCGCGAGGCGACCTATCCGCTGGCCTGGCACGACGCCACGGGGCGCAAGCTCGACGGCAGCGGCCGCTACACACTGCGCTTCGCGCCGGGCGCGCTGCCGCCGGTCGAAGCCTTCTGGTCGCTCACCATGTACGACAGCCGCGACTACATGCTGGTGGACAACCCCATCGACCGCTACACCATCGGCGACCGCACGCCGGCGCTGCGCCGCGATGCGGACGGCGGGCTCACGCTGCACATCCAGCATGCGAGCCCCGAGGGCGAGACCGCGCGCGCGAATTGGCTGCCGGCGCCCGCCGGCGATTTCTATCTGTGCCTGCGCGCCTATGTGCCGCGCGAGGAAATGCTGGACGGCCGCTATGCGCTGCCGGCGCTGGTGCGTATCGCGGAGGCCGCATGAGCACCAACAACAGTACGAACAACACTGAACAGGAAAAGCCCTTCCTCATCGTCGGCACGGGCACCGAGACGGTTGCGCCGGGGCTGCACATCCTGCGCGGGCAGGGACAGTCCTTCGTGGCCGAGACCGATGCCGGCCTCGTGGTGATCGACGCCGGGCCAGGCGGCGCGGTGACGCAGGGCATGATCGACGCGGTGCGCCAGATCAGCAACGCGCCGCTGCATGCGCTGTGCTTCAGCCACGGGCACGTGGGCTACAACTCCGGCGTGCCGATGTGGCTCGCGCATGCCGCGCAGCGCGGGGATGCGCCGCCGCGCGTCATCGCGCACCGCAACGTGCCGAAGCGCCACGCGCGCTACCGCGAGACCGAGACGCTGCAGCACCGCATGGCGGAGATCCAGTTCAACCGGCCCGCCGGTTTCTTCGACCACCGGCTCGCCATGCATCCGCCCACGGAGATCTTCGACGACCGGCTGCAGATCGGACAGGGCGACAGCCGCATCGAGCTGCGCTGGGCACCTTCGGAGACCGACGATGCGATCGCGCTGTGGAGCCCGTCGCAGCGCGTGCTGTACGGCGGCGCGGCGCTGATCGACTCGATTCCCAACATCGGCACGCCGTTTCGCACGATGCGCGACACGGTGCGCTGGGCCGACACGCTCGAAGCGCTCGCCGCGCTCGGTGCGCGCAAGGCGGTGCGCGAGTTCGGCGCCACGCTCGAAGGCGAGGAGCAGGTGCGGCACGTGCTCACGCACACCGCGCGCGCGCTGCGCTGGCTGCGCGCCGAGGTCGTGCGGCTGATGAACGAGGGGCACAACGAGCGCGGCGTGCTGGCGCGCATGCGCTTTCCCGACGAGCTGTTCGGCGTCGAGTGGATGAAGCCCACCTATGGCGACCCCGGCTACATCGTGCGCGACATCTACCGCTCGGAGAACGGCTGGTGGGACCGCAACCCGACCTCGCTGCATCCCGAGGCGCCGGAGGCCATCGGCCGGGCCGTGGCGGAGGCCATCACCGACAAGCGCGGCGTGATCGTGCGGGCGTGCGGCTTCGCGAAGGAAGGCCGCTGGCAGCTCGCGCTGCACGTGATCGACCTGCTGGCCACGGCCGAGGGCGACGCGCCCGAGATCGTGGAGGCGCGCTCGCTGAAGGCCGAATGGCTGCGCGAGCGCGCGCGGCAGGTGCCGAGTTACGTCTCGCGCAACCTGTATCGCGTGGGCGCGGACATGATCGAGCAGGGAACGCAGGCGCGCTTCGGCATCCACTGACGAACAGGTAGATAGATAGAGAGACCAGGAGACAAGACATGAGAAGCACAACACTCCTCCGACGCCATCTGCGCAACCTGGCCGTGGGGGCGCTCGCGGCATGGGCCGCAGCCTCCGGCCATGCGCAGGGCAGTGCCGACGCGTATCCCGACAAGCCGGTGACGCTGATCGTGCCGACGGCGGCGGCGGGCGGCACCGACACCATCTCGCGGCTGATCGCGGATGCGCTCTCCAAGTCGCTGAAGCAGCCCTTCATCATCGACAACCGCCCGGGCGCCAACGGCATCCTCGGCACCGAGCTCGCGGCGCGCGCCACGCCCGACGGCTACAAGCTGCTGTTCACCTACGCGGCGGCGATGGTGGTGAACCCCAGCCTCTACAGGAAGCTGCCCTACGACCCGCTGAAGGACTTCGCGCCCGTGGCGCAGATCGGGCGCGGCGGCAACCTGCTGCTTGTGCGGCCGGACCTGCCGGTGAAGACGCTCAAGGAATTCGTCGCCTATGCCAAGGCCCGCCCCGGCAAGCTCAACTATTGCTCGTGGGGCAGCGGCTCCGGCGGCCACCTCGCGATGGAGAGCCTCAAGAAGCAGGCCGGCCTGTCGATGACGCACGTGCCCTACAAGGGCAGCGGCCCCTGCGTGCAGGACCTGATGGGCGGGCAGGTGGACGCGGCCTTCGCCGACATGTCGTCCACGGTGGAACTGGTGCGCGCCGGGCGCCTGAAGGCGCTGGCCAACAGCGGCCCCTCGCGCATCCCGATGCTGCCCGACGTGCCGACGATGACCGAGGCCGGCTACCCCTTCGGCAATTACTCGTGGTACGGCGTGCTGGCGCCCGCGAAGACGCCTCCGGCCATCGTGAAGAAGCTCAACGCGGCGGTGAACCAGGTGCTGAAGGACCCGGCCGTGGTGGAGCGGCTGCGCGAACTGAACTTCACCGACCTGCCGCAGAACACGCCCGAGCAGTTCGCCGCGACGATGCAGAAGGACCTGCACGACTGGAGCGTGCTGGTGAAGGACATCGGGCTCACGCTGGAGTGAAGCCCCGGCCGCGCCCGCCTTACTTGGCCAGCGACTTCAGCGCCAGCTTGATGCCCTCGCTCACTGCCACATCCTTGGGCAGCGCCTTCAGCGCGAGCGCGGCTTCCTTGTCGCTGTAGCCCAGCGCGACCAGCGCCTGCAGGATGTCGGCCTGCGCGTCGGAGGCGGCGTGCGCCGGCAGGCCGATGTCGGCGCCGAGCTTGCCCTTGAGCTCCAGCAGCAGCCGCTCTGCCGTCTTCTTGCCGATGCCGGGGATCTTCACCAGCCGGCCCAGCTCCTGCGTTGTGATCGCCTGCGAGAGCTCGCCCACGCTCATGCCCGAGAGCAGGCCCAGCGCGGTGCGCGGGCCCACACCGGTGATCTTGATGAGCTGGCGGAAGGCGGCGCGCTCTTCCGCCGTGCCGAAGCCGTAGAGAATCTGCGCGTCCTCGCGCACGACGAAGTGCGTGAGCAGCGACACCTTGGTGCCGACGTTCGGCAGGTTGTAGAACGTGCTCATCGGCACGTCGACTTCGTAGCCGACGCCGTTGCAGTCCACCACCACCTGCGGCGGATTGCGTTCGGCAAGGATGCCGGTCAGTTTGCCTATCATTGGCTCCCCCCCGTTGCTTGCTCACTTCGTGTA
The DNA here is from genome assembly GCF_048302515.1 of Variovorax sp. 350MFTsu5.1. Taxonomy (NCBI): domain Bacteria; kingdom Pseudomonadati; phylum Pseudomonadota; class Betaproteobacteria; order Burkholderiales; family Comamonadaceae; genus Variovorax; species Variovorax sp. 350MFTsu5.1. The sequence goes on from NZ_CP157620.1 coordinate 6,019,809, forward strand.
GCCGCTTCCCCCCTCAAGGGGGCAACACCGGCGGCCCGGCAAAGCCGGTTCCGCGGTGTTCCCCGCCTTGGACTGCGTTTTTTCGAGCGTGGCTGGTCTTGCATAGGGCTGCCGATTAGATGGAAATGGATACTGCGTGATTCTGCGACACACCTTTACCCCCCTGAACAATTCGCGCCTGAGCCACCTGTGCGGCCCGCTGGACGCGCACCTGCGCCGCATCGAGGACGCGCTGGGCGTGAAGATCGCGCACCGCCACGAGCAGTTCAAGGTCGACGGACCCAAGGCCCCCGCGCAGCGCGCGATGGACGTGCTGCAGGCGCTGTACGAGATCGCCCAGCGGCCTATCGACGCTGCGGTGGTGCAGCTCACGCTGGCCGGCGACGGCGGCATGCTCGAAGGCGACGAGGACGCGGCGATGCTCGTCACCCGCCGCGGCGACCTGCGCCCGCGCACGCCCACGCAGGCGATCTACCTCGACAACATCGCCAAGCACGACATCACCTTCGGCATCGGCCCGGCCGGCACCGGCAAGACCTACCTGGCTGTGGCCTGCGCGGTCGACGCGCTGGAGCGTGCGGCAGTGCAGCGCATCGTGCTGACGCGCCCGGCGGTGGAAGCGGGCGAGCGGCTGGGCTTCCTGCCCGGCGACCTGACGCAGAAGGTCGACCCCTACCTGCGGCCGCTGTACGACGCGCTCTACGACCTGATGGGTTTCGAGAAGGTGCAGAAGGCCTTCGAGCGCAACGCGCTGGAGATCGCGCCGCTGGCCTTCATGCGCGGGCGCACGCTGAACAACGCCTTCGTGATCCTCGACGAGGCGCAGAACACCACGCCGGAGCAGATGAAGATGTTCCTGACGCGCATCGGCTTCGGCGCGCGCGCGGTGGTGACGGGCGACGTGAGCCAGATCGACCTGCCCAAGAACCAGTTGAGCGGCCTGATCGACGCCGAGCGCGTGCTCAAGCGGGTGAACGGCATCGCGATGACGCACTTCACCAGCGCGGACGTGGTGCGCCATCCGCTGGTGGCGAAGATCGTCGATGCCTACGACGGCCAGCGCAAGCGCGCGGGAGGCCATTGAGATGGCGGCATCGAAGCTCCCGGCGCTTTCGCTTTCGCTGCAGTTCGGCCGCTTCAAGGGCGTGGAGCGCCATCGCGCCGCGCTGCCGCGCCACAGCGTGACGCGCTGGATACGCCATGCACTCGACATCGATGGCGAGATCACGGTGCGCATCGTCGATGCCGACGAAGGCCAGCGACTGAACCGCGAGTTCCGCGGCAAGGACTACGCGACCAACGTGCTCACATTCGACTATGCGCAGGGCCCGCTGGTGATGGCCGACCTGGTGCTGTGCGCGCCGGTGGTCGCGCGCGAGGCGAAGGAGAACCGCAAGACGCTGGCCGACCACTACGCCCACCTGCTGGTGCACGGCGCGCTGCATGCGCAGGGCTGGGACCACGAGACCAGCGAGGCCGACGCCGACGAGATGGAGGCGTACGAGATCGAGATCCTCGCGGGGCTGGGCATCCGCAGCCCGTACGGCAAGTAGATGGCAGGCCGCGGCGCTACGCCGTCATCTGCAGCGGGATGGTGACCGGCCCGTCGTTCAGAAGGTGCACCTGCATGTCGGCGCCGAATTCGCCGGTGGCCACCACCGGGTGCGCGGCGCGGGCCTGCGCCACGAAGTACTCGTAGAGGCGCCGGCCTTCGTCGGGCGGCGCGGCCTGGATGAAGCTGGGGCGGTTGCCGGCGCTCGCATCGGCCGCCAGCGTGAACTGGCTCACCACCAGCAGGCCGCCGCCGATGTCCTGCACGCTGCGGTTCATCTTGCCGGCCTCGTCGGCAAAGATGCGCAGCTTGAGGATCTTGGCGAGCATGCGGTCGGCGAGCGCGTCGACGTCGCCCCGCTCGGCGCACAGCAGCACCAGCAGGCCCGCATCGATGGCGCCGACGGTGCGGCCGGAAATGTCTACGCGGGCATTCGCCACGCGCTGGAGAACGGCTTTCATAGGGGGTGATGTTCGCCGGCCTGGGTGGCGCGGGCTTCCATGGTCAGGGGCAACAGCTGGATGGTGACGCGCAGGCCGGGCACGGCGTCCATGAGCGCCTGCTCGAGTTCGTCGCGCATGCTGGCGGCGTGCTGCAGCGTCCAGTCGCCGGGTACGTGCATGTGCAGGTCGGCAAAGCGGCGCTGGCCGGCGCTGCGCGTGACCATGTCGTCGAAGCGCAGCCGCCTGCCTTCGGGCACGCGGGTAGCGAAGGCGTCGATGGTGGCGCGCACGGTGGCGAGGGTCTCGGGGTCGAGGGCCTTGTCCATCAGGCCCTGCGAGGAGCGCCACACCAGCTTGACGCCCTCGCGGGCGATGTTCAGCGCGACGCCGATGGCCAGCACAGGGTCGAGCCAGAGCCAGCCGGTGAGCATCACGCCGACGATGCCGACCAGCACGGCGGCGGAGGTCCAGACGTCGGCCATCAGGTGGCGGCCGTCGGCCTCCAGGGCGATCGAGCGGTGGGCGCGCGCCGCGCGGAACAGCAGGAAGGCCAGCCCCGCGTTGAAGCCCGAGCTGAGCACCGACAGCGCCAGGCCCCAGCCCAGCTGCTCCAGCGGCTGGGGCGAAAGCAGGCGCTGCACCGAGACCCAGAGGATGGCGACGGCGGCCCCGACGATCAGGATGCCTTCGAAGCCCGAGGAGAAATATTCGGCCTTGTGGTGGCCATAGGGGTGGCCGTCGTCGGCCGGCCGCTCGGCGATGGTCACCATGGCCAGCGCGAAGACGGCGCTCGCGAGGTTCACGAAGGACTCCATGGCGTCCGAGATCAGGCCCATGGAATTCGTCATGTAGCCGGCCAATCCCTTGAGCGCGATCGTGATCAAAGCCACGGCAATCGAGGCGCGCAGCAGCGTCTTAGGGGTAAACATCATGCAAATGCCATCAGGAATGGAGCAGGAAGCAACGCGAAAAGCGGTAAAAGACCGCAGAAACAGCCTGAATTATCGGCCTCGTGTCCATATGTAACGCCTTCGCATTAATAATGTTTGGCAAACGTTGCGCAACTGTTATTCGCAGAGAGCCAGATGATGAAAAACCTCGTGACCGCCCTCGGCGGCCTCGCCATCGCGGGAGCCGCCATGCTGGCGCAGGCCCAGACGCCGCCGGCCGCACCCGCGGCCTCCCCCGCGACTGTTCCCGCTCCGGCACCTGCTCCCGCCCCAGCAGCGCCTGCTCCCGCAGCAGCCGTGCCGGCTCCAGTGCCTGCCGCTGCCGCTGCCAAGGCAGATCTCCAAGCCGGCTTCGTGAAGTCGGTGCGCGGCAACGTCCAGCTGCTCAACGGCGCGGGCGCCGCCCGCACCGCCAGCCCCGGTGACGCGCTGGGCGCCGTGGACCGCATCGTGACCGGCCCCGACTCCTCCGCCGCCGTGGTGCTGCGCGACGACACGACGCTGGTGGTCGGCCCCTCGTCGCGGCTCGATCTCAAGGAATTCCATTTCGACGGCACCACGCGCGAGGGCGGCATCCTGCTGTCGCTGCTGCGCGGCTCGATGCGCATGATCACCGGCCTCATCGGCAAGACCAACCCCGACGCGGTTCGGGTCGAGACGCAGACCGCCACCATCGGCATACGCGGCACCGACTTCATCGTGCAAGCCGACGGCCAGCCATGATGAAGACGCAGATGCCGAAACTCCAATCCTCCCGTTTCCCCTCGCTTCTCGCGGCGACGCTGGCCGCAGCGCTTCTGGCCGCCTGCTCCACGCCCGGCACGCGTGTGGTGCTGCTGCCGCAGGCCGACGGCAGGCCCTCGGCGGTGGTGGTTCGCGCCAAGGACGGCGAGGAAGTGCTCTCCACGCCCTACCAGCGCGCCACGGCCGCGGTCGGCGCCAAGGGCGCACCGGTGGTCGACAACGTCGATCCGGCCAAGGTGCAGGCGGAGAACAAGCCGCTGTTCGACATGCGCCCGCCCCCGCCGCAGCGCTACACGGTGTACTTCGAACTCGGCGGCACCACGCTGACGGCGGCATCGCAGCAGATCATGAGCGAGGCGCTGGCGGCGGCGCTGGCGCGCAGCGGCGGCGACATCGTGGTCACCGGCCACACCGACACCAAGGGCAACGGCGACCAGAACGACGAGCTGTCGCGCCGCCGGGCGCAGGAAGTGGCACAGCTCTTCGTGGAGCGCCAGTTCCCGGCCAACCGCATCGAGGCCGTGGGCCGCGGCGAACGAGACCTCGCCATCCAGACCGCCGACGACGTGGACGAGCCGCGCAACCGGCGCGTCACCATCGAGGTCCGCTAATTAGACATAGAGGGATCGAGCAGGTCGCCCCGGAGGGCGATCAGCTCAGGGTCACGCGCGCGAACTTGCGCTTGCCGACCTGAACCACGTAGCTGCCTGCAGGCAGCTTCAGCGCCTTGTCGCTGACCACGGCGGAATCGATGCGCACGCCGCCACCGTCGATCAGGCGGTTGCCTTCCGAGGTCGAGGGCGCGAGGTTCGCCTGCTTGAGCACCTGGGCGATGCCCAGCGGGGCGCCCGAGAGCGACACCTCCGGAATCTCGTCCGGCACGCCGCCCTTGCTGCGGTTGATGAAGTCCTGCTCGGCCGCATCGGCCGCCGCCGCGCTGTGGAAGCGGGTGGTGATTTCCTTGGCCAGCGCGACCTTGGCGTCCTTCGGGTTGCGCCCGCCCTCCACCTCGGCCTTCAGCGCCGCGATCTGCTCCAGCGACTGGAAGCTCAGCAGGGTGTACCAGCGCCACATCAGGTCGTCGGAGATCGACAGCACCTTGGCGAACATGGTGTTGGCGTCTTCGCTGATGCCGATGTAGTTGTTCTTGCTCTTGGACATCTTCTCGACGCCGTCGAGCCCTTCCAGCAGCGGCATAGTGAGGATGCACTGCGGTTCCTGGCCGTATTCCTGCTGGAGATGGCGGCCGACGAGCAGGTTGAACTTCTGGTCGGTGCCGCCCAGCTCCAGGTCGCTCTTGAGCGCGACCGAGTCGTAGCCCTGCATCAGCGGGTACAGGAATTCGTGCACCGAGATCGACTGGCCGGCCTTGAAGCGCCTGTTGAAATCGTCGCGCTCCATCATCCGGGCCACCGTGTACTTGGCGGCCAGCTGGATCATGCCGCGGGCGCCCAGGGGGTCGCTCCATTCGGAGTTGTAGCGGATCTCGGTCTTCTCGGGGTCCAGCACCAGGCTGGCCTGCTTGTAGTAGGTCTGGGCGTTGGCCTCGATCTGCTCGCGGGTGAGCGGCGGGCGGGTGCTGTTGCGGCCGGAGGGGTCGCCGATGGTGGTGGTGAAATCGCCGATCAGGAAGATCACCCGGTGGCCCAGGTCCTGCAGCTGGCGCATCTTGTTGAGCACCACGGTATGGCCGACGTGAATGTCCGGCGCGGTGGGGTCCAGGCCCAGCTTGATGCGCAGCGGGGTTCCGGTGGCTTCGGAGCGCTGGAGCTTGCGCACCCATTCGTCCTGCGGCAGCAGCTCGTCGGCGCCCCGGAGGGAGATTTCGAGCGCGCGTCCTACACTATTCGAGAGGCTCATGGATGTAACAGAATCGGCCTTTACGGGCTTTTTTAGCTGATTTTTGGGGTGCCGAAGCTATACTCAGCCCGACTTTTCTAGCGCCGAATTCTAAGCGGCGCTCTTTCCGCACCGTCTCCTGCCGCCCTGAACGTTACTGGGCCTTGCAGCACGGACCTGCAGAACCTGAGCTGGAATTCATAGTTTGATCAACGGCATCCTTGCCGCCGAGGAGCTTCTCGCTTCCCGCGTGGCTTACACATTCCGGACGTACCCCAGGCAGATCACCGCGATCATCGCGGGCGCGCTGCTGAGCGCCGGCACCCTCGCGGTGGCCTCCCTGGGCCCCGACGCATCCGACCTCCCCGTCCACCAGATCCTCGAAGCCACGGCGCCCGTCTCGTTCGCCGACCAGAGCGAATCGCTCGAGAACTTCAGCTTCACCCTCTTCCGCACCGACGTCACCCGCTCCAGCGACACGGCCGATGCGCTCATGAAGCGCCTGGGCATTTCCGACCCGGCCGCCACCGCCTTCGTGCGCGGCAGCGTCGAGGCCCGCAACGCGCTCTTCTCGCGCGCCGGCCGCACCGTGACGGCCGAGGCCACGCAGGAAAACCAGCTCAAGAAGCTCAGCGCCCGCTGGATTCCCGACGGCGACGGCGGCTTCAAGCGCTTCGTCATCGAGCGCACGCCCACCGGCTTCTCGGGCGTCACCGAGCGCGATTCGCTCACCCCCGGCACGCGCCTGGCGAGCGGCACCATCCGCACCTCGCTCTTCGCCGCCACCGACGACTCGCGCATCCCCGACGCAGTGGCCAGCCAGCTCGCGGACATCTTCGCGGGCGACGTCGACGTGCGCAACCTGCGCAAGGGCGACCGCTTCGCCGTGGTGTACGAGACCTTCGAAGCCGACGGGCAGGCGCTGCGCAGCGGCCGCGTGCTGTCGGCCGAGTTCGAGAACAACGGAAAGATCCACCAGGCCGTCTGGTTCCAGCCCCCCGGCGCGGGCCAGAAGGGCAGCTACTACCGCCCGAACGGCGACAGCCTGCGCAAGGCCTACCTGGCGACGCCGGTCGAGTTCTCGCGCGTGTCCAGTGGCTTCGCGATGCGCATGCATCCGATCCTGAACAGCTGGCGCCAGCACAACGGCATCGACTACGCGGCGCCCACCGGCACCTCGGTGCGCTCGGTCGGCGACGGCACGGTCGACTTCGCCGGCACGCAGAACGGCTACGGCAACATCGTCATCATCAACCACCGCAACAACCAGCAGACGGCATACGCTCACCTGAGCCGCATCGACGTCAAGGCCGGCCAAGCGGTGAGCCAGGGCCAGACGGTCGGCGCGGTGGGCTCCACCGGCTGGGCCACCGGCCCGCACCTGCACTTCGAATTCCGCGTGGGCGGCGTCTACCAGGACCCAGCCTCCATCGCACAGGAAGGCGGTGCTCCGATCACCGCTGCCATGCGTCCTGCCTTCGAACGCGTTGCCGTGGGCGCGCGCACCGAGCTGGCCGCGGCCTTCTCCGTCATCCAGGCCAGCGCCGACTGACCTCCCGGCGATGGCGGCCGAGGAGCTTTTCATCGGCCTCATGTCGGGCACCTCGCTCGACGGCGTCGATGGCGTGCTCGCCGACTTTTCGGGCGGCCGCATCGCGGTCAAGTCCTACGCCACAGCCCAGTTTCCGGTGGCATTGCGCGCCGAGCTGCTGGCGCTGAACACGCCGGGCGACAACGAACTCCACCGCGCGGCACTGGCCGGCAACGGCCTGGCCCGCGCCTACGCCGGCGTCGTCGCCCAGCTGCTGGCCGACAGCGGCACCGATGCCGGCGCGATCACCGCCCTCGGCGCGCACGGCCAGACCGTGCGGCACCGGCCGCTCGAGTTCGACGAAGTCGGCTACACGCTGCAGATCAACAATCCCTCGCTGCTGGCCGAGCTGAGCGGCATCGACGTGGTGGCCGACTTCCGCAGCCGCGACCTCGCGGCCGGCGGCCAAGGCGCACCGTTGGTGCCGGCATTCCACCGCGCGCTGTTCGGCAGGCCGGACGAGACGGTTGCGGTGCTGAATATCGGAGGCATTTCCAACCTGAGCCTGCTGCCGGCCACCAACCGGCCGGCAGGCGCGCCCACGGTGCTCGGCTTCGACTGCGGCCCCGGCAACGCGCTGATGGACCACTGGTGCCAGGCCCATCAGGGCCAGCCCTTCGACCGCGGCGGCCAGTGGGCGGCCAGTGGAAAGGTGCTGCCCGGCCTGCTCGCGCAGCTTCTGGCCGACCCGTACTTCGCCCGGACCCCGCCCAAGAGCACCGGCCGCGACCTGTTCAATCCCGACTGGCTCGCCGCGCAGCTCGGCACCGCGACCATGGCGCACGAAGACGTACAGGCCACGCTGGCCGAACTGACCGCGCATGCTTGCGCGGCGGACCTCAAGAGCTACGGAAAAGATAGCAAGCTGCTGATCGTCTGCGGCGGCGGCGCGCTGAACGACCACCTGCTCGCCCGGATGCGCGCCCTGCTGCCAGGCGTGACGGTCGCGGCTTCCACCGATCACGGGCTGCCGCCCCTGCAGGTCGAGGCCGCCGCCTTCGCCTGGCTTGCCCGCGCAACGGTGCGCCGCGAGCCGGGCAACCTCGCCAGCGTGACCGGCGCGCGCGGCGCCCGGGTGCTGGGCGCGATCTACCCCGCCTGACCCGATCAGCCCTGGCCGGAAACCTCCGGTTGCGCCGGGTGCGGCGCACGCACTTCAGATGGCAGATGCCAGAAGATGAGCGCGGAAGCGATCGTGATGAGCCCCATGGTCGCAAAAGTCGCCTGGAAGGCGTCCAGCGTGTGGGCCGGCGTGTCGGTGCCGAACACACCGTTGTAGCCCGCCAGCACCGCGCCCGCGGCGGCCACGCCCATGCTCATCGCGAGCATCTGCACCATCGACAGCAGGCTGTTGCCGCTGCTGGCCGTGCTGCCGTCCATGTCCTTCAGCGTGATGGTGTTCATGGCCGTGAACTGCAGCGAATTGACCGCCCCGAAGGCCAGCAGCTGCAGCACGTGCAGCGCCATCGGCTGGCCCGGCGCCGTGAGCCCGAAACTGGCCATGGTGCAGCCGACGAGGATGGTGTTGACCACCAGCACCTTGCGGTACCCATGGCGGGTGATCAACGGCGTGGCGAAGCGCTTCATGGCCATGCCGGCCAGCGCGATCGGCAGCATCATCAGCCCGGCGTGTACCGGCGAGTAGCCCATCGACACCTGCAGCAGCAGCGGCACCAGGAAGGGCATGCAGCTGCTGCCCAGCCGCGAGAACAGGTTGCCGATCAGGCCGATGCTGAGCGTGGGCACATGGAAGAGCGAGGGCGCGAACAGCGGCTCGGGCGTGCGCGCGGCGCGCAGCCAGTAGCCGGCGATGCTCGCGAAGCCGAAGATCAGCACCACCATCACCCCGCCCTGGCGCAGGCCCACGCCGTCGAGCGCGAGCGAAATCGCCACCATGCCGAAGGCCAGCATCGCGTAGCCCACGCTGTCGAAGCGCTTGAGCGCCGCGCCCCGCAGGTCGGGCATGTACTTCAGCGTGGCGATGCAACCGGCCAGCCCCACGGGCACGTTGATCAGGAAGATCCAGTGCCAGGAGGCGTACTGCACCAGCCACCCGCCCAGCGTGGGGCCCAGCAGGGGGCCGATCAGCCCCGGGATGGCCACGAAACTCATCGCCTGGAGAAACTCCCCGCGCGGCACCGTGCGCAGCAGCGACAGCCGCCCGACAGGCAGCAGCAGCGCCCCGCCGAGCCCCTGCACCACCCGCGCCGCCACCAGCTGGCCCAGGCTGTGCGACAGCGCGCACAGCACCGAGCCCAGCGCGAACAGCACGATGGCCGAAAAGAAGATGCGCCGGGTGCCGAAGCGGTCGGCGATCCAGCCCGAGGCGGGGATCAGCATCGCCATGGTGAGCGCGTAGGCCACCACCACCGACTGCATGCGCAGCGGACTCTCGCCCAGGCTCGCGGCCATCGCGGGCAGCGCCGTGTTGATGATGGTGGCGTCGAGCGTCTGCATGAAGAAGCCGACGGCCACGAGCCACAGCAGGCTCCTGCGAACGGGTTGATCGGCGGGCTCAGCCTCGGGAGTCGTCATGGCGCGAAAGGAAACGGGAACGAAAAAGCCGCCCGAAGGCGGCTTTCTGGGGGGAGGCTGGTCAGCGGCATCCAGGCATCAGGCCGAGAAACTCGACCCACAGCCGCAGGTGCTGGTGGCGTTCGGGTTCTTGATCACGAACTGGGCGCCTTGCAGGTCTTCCTTGTAGTCGATCTCTGCGCCGACCAGGTACTGGTAGCTCATGGCATCGATGAGGAGCGACACACCGTTCTTGGTCATGGTGGTGTCGTCTTCGTTGGTGATCTCGTCGAAGGTGAACCCGTACTGGAAGCCGGAGCAGCCGCCACCCTGCACGAACACGCGCAGCTTGAGGTCGGGATTGCCTTCTTCGGCGATCAGGTCGGCCACCTTGGCTGCCGCGCTGTCGGTGAAGATGATCGGCTCGGGCATCTGGGTCTGGATGTTTTCGGCTACGGCGCTCATGGGCTAATAACTCCTTGGGGGGCCGGATGTGCGGTCAATGAAACGAATCCTACTGCAATGACGCGATTCCGGCAGGCCATGGCCGGCTCGCACCCCATTGCAAGTGGGGTCGGAGCAGCCCGGTACCAGGGGCCTCCAACGAAAAAGCCGCCCGAAGGCGGCTTCTTGTTCGCTCGCAGGAAGCGGATCAGCGCTTGCTGAACTGCTTGCGGCGACGGGCGGAGTGCAGACCGACCTTCTTACGTTCGACTTCACGTGCATCGCGCGTGACGTAGCCAGCCTGGCTCAGCACCGACTTCAGCGCTGCGTCGTAGTCGATCAGCGCGCGGGTGATGCCGTGGCGGGTAGCGCCGGCCTGGCCCGATTCGCCGCCGCCGTGCACGTTGACCATCACGTCGAAGGTTTCGAGGTTGTTGGTCAGCGCGAGGGGTTGCTTCGCGATCATGATCGAGGTTTCACGGCCGAAGAAATCCTGGATGTCCTTGCCGTTGACCGTGATCTTGCCCGAGCCCTTTTTCAGAAACACGCGGGCGACGCTCGATTTGCGACGGCCGGTGCCATTGTTCCATTCACCAATCATTCTCAAGGCTCCTTAGATTTCCAGCGTCTTGGGCTGCTGGGCGGCGTGCGGGTGCTCAGCACCACCGTACACCTTGAGTTTCTTGATCATTGCGTAACCGAGCGGGCCCTTGGGCAGCATGCCCTTGACAGCCTTTTCCAGGGCGCGGCCCGGGTGCTTCGATTGCATGTCGCGGAAGTTCGTCGCCGTGATACCGCCCGGGTAGCCCGAGTGACGGTAGTACACCTTGTCGATGGACTTGGCGCCGGTGACGCGCAGTTGCGATGCGTTGATGATGACGATGAAGTCACCGGTATCGACGTGAGGCGTGTAAATGGCCTTGTGTTTGCCGCGCAGACGGAGAGCAACTTCGCTGGCTACTCGTCCGAGGACCTTGTCGGTCGCGTCAATCACAAACCACTCGTGCGTCACGTCAGCGGGCTTTGCGCTGAACGTTTTGGTCATGAGTTTTCTCTTGAAAAGAGGGTTTGGCGGGCCCTTTTCCACGGTCGGCGTTCCTCTGACGGGAATCTCTTAGGTGGGTTTCGAAGTCTTCGCCGCGGGGCCACAAAAACGCTGCGAAGCCCGCGATTATACGAAGAATGGCCCTGGGCGGGCAAATTCGCCCGTATCCAGCCCCAACACCGTTACCATCCTCCCCCTATGTTCAGTTACCGCCACGCCTTCCATGCCGGCAACCACGCCGACGTGCTCAAGCACACGGTGCTGATTGCCACGCTCGACTACCTGCTCGAAAAAGAGGCGGCGCTGACGGTCGTCGACACCCACGCCGGCGCCGGCCTCTACCGCCTGGACGGCGACTACGCCGGCACCAGCGGCGAGGCGGCAGACGGCGTCCTGCGCCTTCTTTCGGACAAGAAAGAGCCCGCCACGCCGGCTCCTGCGACAAAGCCTGCTATCAAAAAGGCAGCACCCGAAGCCGAAGCCCCGCTGGCCGACGCCATTGCCCGCTACCTGAGCGTGATCAGCGACTTCAATCCCAAGGGCGGCGCCCGCGTCTACCCCGGCTCACCCTTCATCGTGCAGCACCTGCTGCGCGACCACGACAAGCTCAAGCTGTTCGAGCTGCACCCCACCGACGCGCGCACGCTGGACGCCAACATCGCCCAGCTGGAGGCCGGCCGCCAGATCGCCGTGCTGCGCGAGGACGGCTTCGGCAGCGCCACCAAGTTCCTGCCGCCGCCGTCGCGCCGCGCGCTGGTGCTGATGGACCCCAGCTACGAGATGAAGACCGACTACGGGCGCGTGCTCGACTTCATGGCCGAGGCGCTCAAGCGCTTCGCCACCGGCACCTACGCAGTCTGGTATCCGATCATTCCGCGCCCCGAGGCGCATGACCTGCCGCGGCGGCTCAAGACGATGGCGACCAAGGCCGGCAAGTCGTGGCTGCACGCCACGCTGACGGTCAAGTCCAGCAAGATCACGAAAGATGCCGCCTCGGGTGAAACGCACCGGCCGGGCCTGCCGGCCAGCGGCATGTTCCTGATCAACCCGCCCTACACGCTGAAGCCGATGCTGGCGGCCGCACTGCCGCAGCTGGTGGAGCGCCTGGGCCAGGACCGCAACGCGGCCTTCTCGCTCGATTCGGGCGGCTGAGCCGGCCGAATCTCCCAACCTTTACTTGCGACGCCGGGGCGGTACCGCCGCCTTGCGCCGAACCGGAACCGGTGCCCGCGCCCGCTGCTGCGACGGCTCGCTCGACGCCGCCGGCGCCGCTGCATCGCCGGCCTCCACCGGCAAGCCGCCGCAGCGCATGCCGTCGCGGTCGACGACCGTCAGCGCCACCTGCTTGATGCCCAGCCCCGTCAGGCCGATGCGGTCGGCCGCCGCGCGGCTCAGGTCGATCACCCGGCCTGCCGCATAGGGCCCGCGGTCGTTGATGCGCACCAACACCTCGCTGCCATTGACGAGGCTGCGAACGCACACGCGCGTGTTGAAGGGAAGGGTCTTGTGCGCCGCCGTCATGGCGGTCATGTCGAAGCGCTCGCCGCTGGCGGTCTTGCGCTGGTGGAACTGGATGCCGTACCACGAGGCGCCGCCGCGCTCGAAGATCTCGCGCGGCCCGTCGTCGGGCACGCCGTCGTCCGGCGCCTGCTCGCCCGTGCCCGAGACAGCGAGGTCATAGCGCACCGCCGGCACGCTGGAGCGCGCGGCCGCGCCCGGAGGCACCGCGATGGCGCGAGGCAGGGGCAGCAATTTCGCGTTGCCCTCGGCGTCGGTCGCAGGCGGCATGGCGCATCCCGCGAGAACGCAGGTCGCCGCGGCAAGCGCCGCCCGAAGCCCCGCGCGCCTTCTCAATCGAGGCGCTCCAGCACAGCCAGCGTGGCCGCCGACTGGTTCATCGTGTAGAAGTGCAGCGCCGGTGCGCCGCCTTCCTGCAGGCGTGCACACAGGTCGGTGACCACGTCGAGGCCGAAGGCCTTGATCGACGCCGTGTCGTCGCCGAAGCTCTGCAGCCGCAGGCGGATCCAGCGCGGGATCTCGGCGCCGCAGGCGTCGGAGAAGCGCATGAGCTGCGTCGAGCTCGTGATCGGCATGATGCCCGGCACGATCGGGGTGTCGAGCCCGAGCTTGCGCACGTCGTCGACGAAGCGGAAGTACGCCTCGGGGCTGAAGAAGTACTGCGTGATCGCCGAATCGGCGCCCGCCTTCACCTTGGCGGCGAAGGCCTGCAGGTCGGCCTCGGGCGAGCGGGCCTGCGGGTGGATCTCGGGGTAGCAGGCCACCTCGATGTGGAAGTCGCGGCCGGTCTCCTCGCGGATGAAGCCGACGAGGTCGCTCGCGTACTGGAACTCGCCACCGATGCCGTAGCCGCTGGGCAGGTCGCCGCGCAGGGCCACCAGGCGCTTGACGCCCATGGCCTTCAGCTCGGCGAGCTGCTCGCGCACGGTGGCGCGGGTGGCGCCGATGCACGAGAAGTGGCTTGCGGCGTCCACGCCCTCGGCCAGGATCTCCTGCACCGCGCCGAAGGTGCCCTGGTGCGTGGAGCCGCCCGCGCCGTAGGTGACCGAGCAGAACTGCGGCTTGCGCGCATAGAGCTGCTGGCGCACCGCGCGCAGCTTGACCGCGCCTTCGGGCGTCTTGGTCGGGAAGAATTCGAAACTCAACGGAAGGCGCACCTGCGTCTCCTTAGGAACCGTTCGCGCGCACGGCGCGCTCGGCATGAATGAAAAACTCGCGGTTGCCGTCGCCACCGGCGATCGGGCTGTCGAACCACTGCAGCACCCGCAGGCCGAGCGCCTCGCAGGCATCGCGCAGGCGCTTCTCGACCACCGCGTACATGGCCTCGTCTCGCACGATGCCGCCCTTGCCGACCTGGCCCGGTTGCAGTTCGAACTGCGGCTTGACCAGCATCAGCAAGCGGCCCTCGTCGGCCAGAAACTCGACCACCGCCGGCAACACCAGCGTGAGAGAGATGAACGACAGGTCACCCACGACCAGGTCGAAGCGCGACTCGCCCTCCTCGCCCAGATCGTCGGCCGAGAGAGCGCGCGCATTGACGCCCTCGATGGCCACCACGCGCTGGTCCTCGCGCAGCCGCGCATGCAGCTGCCCGTGGCCGACGTCGACGCCCACCACCCTGGCGGCGCCGCGCTGCAGCAGGCAATCGGTGAAGCCGCCGGTCGACTGGCCCACGTCGAGGCACAGCTTGCCGGCGGCGTCGATACCGCTCGCCGCCAGAGCGCCTTCGAGCTTGAGCCCGCCGCGCGACACGTAGCGCGCTTCCGCCGCGTCGAGCAGCTCGAGCTCGGCCGATTCGGGCACGTCGTCCTTGTTCTTGACGACGTCGCGCCACGCGTCGCCCGAGCCCGCATCACGCCAGCGCAAGCCGCCGGCAATGAGCCGCACGGCCTGCGAACGCGATGCGGCAAGGCCGCGCTCCACCAGCAACTGATCGGCGCGCATGCGTTGGCTGTCGCCGCTCAGTAGCGGTAGGTGTCCGGCTTGTAGGGGCCGTTCTTGTCCACGCCGATGTAGGCGGCCTGCGTGTCGGTCAACTCGGTGAGCATGGCGCCGACCTTCTTCAGGTGCAGGCGCGCGACCTTCTCGTCGAGGTGCTTCGGCAGCACGTAGACCTTGCCGGCCTGGTAGGCGTCGGGCTTGGTGAACAGCTCGATCTGCGCGATGGTCTGGTTCGCGAACGACGACGACATCACGAAGCTCGGGTGGCCCGTGCCGCAGCCCAGGTTCACGAGACGGCCCTTGGCCAGCAGGATGATCTTCTTGCCGTCGGGGAACTTGATGTGGTCGACCTGCGGCTTGATCTCTTCCCACTCGTACTTCTCGATCGAAGCGACGTCGATCTCGTTGTCGAAGTGGCCGATGTTGCAGACGATGGCCTGGTCCTTCATGGCGGCCATGTGCTCGTGGCGGATCACGTCGCGGTTGCCGGTGGTGGTCACGAAGATGTCGGCCTTGTCGGCGGCGTATTCCATCGTCACGACCTTGTAGCCTTCCATGGCGGCCTGCAGGGCGTTGATCGGGTCGATCTCGGTCACCCACACCTGCGCCGACAGCGCGCGCAGCGCCTGGGCCGAGCCCTTGCCCACGTCGCCGTAGCCGGCCACGCAGGCGATCTTGCCGGCGATCATCACGTCGGTGGCGCGCTTGATGCCGTCCACCAGCGACTCGCGGCAGCCGTACAGGTTGTCGAACTTGCTCTTGGTGACCGAGTCGTTCACGTTGATGGCGCGGAACAGCAGCGTGCCCTTGGCCGACATTTCGTTCAGGCGGTGCACGCCGGTGGTGGTTTCTTCGGTCACGCCGATGATCTCGGCCGACTTGCGGGTGTACCAGGTGCCGTCGACGGCCAGCTTGGCCTTGATGGCGGCGTAGAGGATGCGCTCTTCCTCGCTGGTCGGGTTGGCGAGCACGCTCTGGTCCTTCTCGGCGCGCTGGCCCAGGTGCATCAGCAGCGTGGCGTCGCCGCCGTCGTCCAGGATCATGTTCGGGCCTTCGCCCTTCGAGCCCTTGGGGCCGAAGTCGAAGATGGCGTGGGTGTAGTCCCAGTAGTCCTTGAGCGACTCGCCCTTGATCGCGAACACCGGCGTGCCCTTCTCGGCGATGGCGGCGGCGGCGTGGTCCTGCGTCGAGAAGATGTTGCACGAGGCCCAGCGCACCTGCGCGCCCAGCGCCTGCAGCGTCTCGATCAGCACGGCCGTCTGGATGGTCATGTGCAGCGAGCCGGTGATGCGCGCGCCCTTCAGCGGCTGCGACTTCGAGAACTCCTCGCGGATGGCCATCAGGCCGGGCATCTCGGTTTCCGCGATGCGGATTTCCTTGCGGCCCCAGGCGGCGAGGGACAGGTCGGCGATCGCCTGGTCGGCGGTCGAAACGGGGGTGGGTTTGAGAACAGCGCTCATGGGAACTCCAACAAAACTGGTTTGAAGATGCCGCTGCGTACGGAAAAAGACTCACCGCAAGAACAGCGGGTGAGCGTCGTTGCGACGTGGTCCGAGCCTCACGCCTGATGGCGCTGCAACGCTCCTCGGAGCGGCGGATTGTAGACGGGGCACGAGCGGGCGCCAATGCTCGGGGTTTGGCCGGCATTTGTCATCCCCGGCATGTCATTGACCTCTGGTTACGATTTCAACAGGTTCGGTTCAGGAGCCGCCGGCTTGCTGCCGAGCCCACTTGAAAACAAAAGGACACGACATGAGGAAGAGGATGACGAGGTATCTCGCGAGCTGGGGCATGGTCGCCTTGCTGGCGGCCTGCGGAGGGGGCGGAGGAGGAGGCTCCGGCCTCTCGCTGTCGTCGGGCGGCAGCGGGAAACCCGAGGTCGCGGCAGCCAAGACCCTGGGCACGCCCGACGCGCGCAACGGCAGCTACCGCGTCTACGCGGCCAACGGCACGCAGCAGCAGCTCTCGGTCGATTTCGACGCCGGCAGCTACACGATGACGGACAACCTCGGCGCGGCCGAGTCCGGCACTTTCGCCGAAGACTTCACCGAGCCCGGCACCTACGTGTTCGCGAGCGGCCGCATCACCACCGCGGCCAACACCTCGCGCTTTCGCGTGACCACCGACACCATCGTCGGCGCCTTCCCGTTCCAGACCGCGTACTCGAGCCCCGCTGCCTACGCCGCGCAGCCCTTCGTGGCGGCGCGCGACTTCGTCACCACCGCCGCGCTGATCGACGGCACCTACAACCGCTTCAGCATCACGCGCAGCCCCGGCGGCGTGCAGGACTCGACGATCCTCTCGATGCGCCTGTCGGGCAGCGGCACGGTGCTGGAGTTCTGCAACGACTCGATCATCTACAAGATCGAGCTCTGCCCCGCCGCCTCGAAGCGCACCTACGCCGTCACGCCGGGCGTCGACGACGCCTGGGTCGCGACCAACGTGGCCAACAGCAGCGACGTCGCCAACTTCCGCGTGGCGCGCATCGGCGGGCAGAACGTGTACCTCGGCGGCGGCGTCAGCGTCTCGCCGGCCCAGCAGTTCATGCGCATCGGCCTGCCCGAGTCTTCGAGCTGGCCGACCACGCGCGGCATCGGCTCGTCGACCACGGGCAGCTGGGGCACGAACTTGATCAGCACCACCAACTCGGTGCGCACCTCCACCGGCACGGACGACACCTTCGGCACCCTCACGATGCCGGTGGACAGCACGGCCTACACGAACCAGCCCCTGGGCATCCGCGGCGTCAACTTCACCGGCGCGAGCAAGTACTTCGCGATGCAGGCCGGCGAGCTGTCGGTGCTGGTCGGCGCACGCAACAACACCGCCACGCAGGGCTACATCCAGCTCAACCTGATCGACACCGGCGCCACGCCCGACGCGCGCAACGGCCGCTACAAGGTCTACGCTACCAACGGCTCGCGGCAGACGCTGGCGCTGAACCTCGACAGCAAGCGCTACGAGATGACCGATGCCGCCGGCACCGTCGCCTCGGGCAGCTTCGCCGAGGACACCACGGAAGCGGGCAGCTTCATCTTCGACAGCAGCCGCATCACGAGCGCCGCGAACACGGCGCGCTTCCGCTTCACGACGGACACGGTGGTCGGCGCGTTCCCGTTCGCGGTCGCGCAGGTCACGCCCGAGGGCTACGCCGTGCGGCCCTTCGTGGCATCGCGTGCGCTTGTGAAGACGCAGAGCGCCCTCGACGGCACCTACAACCGGCTGGGCATCAACATGACGGCCACCGGCGGCGATTCGTCGATCACCCAGATCCAGATCGCCAACGGCGGCACCGTGCTCTACCTGTGCAACGACAACGTGATCTACCGGATCGACAACTGTCCTTCCGCATCCGTGCTGACGTACACCGTGTCGGCTGGCACCACCGTGGACACCTGGCGCATCGTGAACGTGGCCAATCCGTCGGACAACGGCACCTTCGCGGTCGCGCGCGTCGGAAGCGAGAACATCTACCTCTCGGCCGGCAATGTGGCGTCGACGCCCCCGAGGTCGGTGTTCCGCATCGGCCTGCCCGAACGCGCCACATGGCCCACCGTCATCGCGCGCGGCAGCGCCACCAGCGGCGGATGGGGCAGCACCGGCCTCGACGCGTCGTACTACACGCGCACGCAGACGCTGCCCGACGGCACTAGCGCCACGCTCGCCGCGACGCTGGGTTCGATGGGCACGAACGGTCCGCTCAACATGCGCGCGGCGACCTTCATCGGCCCGAACTACCACTTCGCGAGCCAGAGCAGCAAGCTCTTCGCGATGGTCGGCTCGCGCAACCCGGCCACGGCCGGCACGATGGAGATCGACCTGATCGACTGACGCCGCGGGCGCTTCGCCCTGAAGGCCAGGAAGGCCGCATGCCGCGCTCGTGGCATGCGGCCTTTTTTCATTGCTCATTCAGGCCTAAGACGGCCGCCTGCACGTTTCGCCGACGCGACGTACATTGGCCGGCCCACAGCCCCTCCCCTGAAAAGCCAACATGCAGATCCACTCCTCCAGCACGCCCAGGACCTTGCTCTCGGCCCTTGCTACCGCCGCCAGCCTGACCGCGGCCCTGCTTCCGGCCATCGCGTCCGCCCAGAGCGCCGACACCGTCCGCATCCGCGGCACTCTCGTGCGCGTCGATGCGAACACCCTGGTCGTGCAGGACCGCACCGGCGAGGTCGTCTCGCTCGCGCGCCCGGCCGACTTGTCGGTATCCGAGGTCTATCCGATCAAGCTTTCGGACATCAGGCGCGGCAGCTTCATCGGCACCGCCGCCATGCCGCAGGCCGACGGCACGCAGAAGGCGCTCGAAGTGGTCGTGTTCCCCGAGGCCGCGCGTGGCACCGGCGAAGGCCATCGCCCATGGGACCTGCTGCCCGAAAGCACCATGACCAACGCCACCGTCGCCGACCTGGCCGCGGCGCCGAAGTCGGTACGCGGCGGCCAGCAGCTGCACCTGACCTACAAGGGTGGAGAGAAAACCGTCGTGGTGCCGCCCGACGTGCCGGTGGTCACCTTCCGACCCGGCACCGATGCGCTGCTGGTACCCGGCGCCCGGGTGCTGGTCAATGCGCAGGAGAAGAACGGTACGCCCACGGCCTTGCGCGTGACGGCCGGGCGCAACGGCTTCGCGCCGCCGATGTAGGCCCCGAAGCCGGCAACGAACGCGGGCACGCACCCAAGGGAAATCCCGCAGGCATTTTTGTCGCTGCGGCGACCTCCGGCGCACCGGCGCGGCGTATCGTGGCGAGGGATTTTTGCCGTCAGGCTGGTCCTCGCCATCCAAACGTCCACCGTCACAGGAGATTCCGCACCATGGCCACTGCCAAGAAAGCCGCCGCCAAGAAGACCACCGCCAGCAGCAGCACCAGCACCGCCGGCGCGAAGAAGGCGGCGCCCGATGCCGCGGACATGCTCAATCCGCTGAAGGGCATGGCCGACCGGCTGCAGAGCCTCAACCTGACCGGTGGCGCCGGCAAGCTGCTGGAAAGCGGCCGCAAGGACCTGGCGGCGCTGATGGAGGCCAACGAGAAGTCGTACAAGGGCCTGCAGACCGTCGTGCAGCGGCAGACGGAAATGATCAAGAGCGCCATCTCCGAGTGGCAGACCGCCGCCAAGGAAATGCCCGGCAAGGACCCGAAGGAAAACCTCGCCAAGCTCGACGAGCTCGGCCGCCAGTCGTTCCAGCGCGCCATCGACGACATCAAGGAGCTGGCCAACCTCGCCGCCAAGTCGCAGGCCGACGCCTTCGACGTGGTGCGCCAGCGCATCCAGGCGAACGTGGACGAAGTGACGAAGATGCTGCAGCGCAAGTAATACGCTTGCGCGCCCGGCCATGACCGCAGCCCCGCCCCGCGTCGAGCAACGCACGCGCGCCAACGGCATCGAACTGGCCTGGGACAGCTTCGGCGATCCGGCCGCCGAGCCGCTGCTGCTGGTCATGGGCCTCGGCGCGCAGATGGTGGCGTGGGACGACGCCTTCTGCGCCCGGCTCGCCGAGGCCGGCGGGCACCGCGTGATCCGATTCGACAACCGCGACATCGGCCATTCGACGCACCTCACGCTGCTGGGCGTGCCCGACATCCAGGCGCTGATGGCGCAGGCGATGGCCGGGCTGCCGCTGCGAGCGCCCTACGACCTGCGCGACATGGCGGCCGACTGCGTCGGGCTGCTCGACGCGCTGGGCATCGCGCGGGCGCACGTCGTCGGCGCCTCCATGGGCGGTGCCATCGGGCAGGAGCTGTGCATCCACCATCCGCAGCGCATGCTGTCGTTCACCAGCATCATGTCGAGCACCGGCGCGCCGGGACTGCCGCCGCCCACGCCCGAGGCGATGGCAGTGCTGTTCTCGCCGGCGCCGACCACCTTCGCGGCCTACCAGGCGCACTACGCGAAGGTGTGGCGCGTGCTGCGCGGACCCGGCAGCTTTCCGCTCGACGAGGCGCGCGACGCCGAGAAGGCGCAACTCGTCTTCCTGCGCGGGCTCAACCCGGCCGGCGTGGCGCGGCAGCTCGCGGCCATCCTGGCCTCGGGCAACCGCAAGCCCGCGCTGCGCAACGTGCGCATGCCCACGCTGGTGATCCACGGCGACGACGACCCGCTGGTGCCGGTGGCCTGCGGCGTCGACGTGGCCGATGCGATAGCGGGCTCGCAGCTGCTGCGCATCCCCGGCATGGGGCATGCGTTGCCGATCCCGATGTGGCCGCAGATCGTCGACGCCATCGCGGCGCACACGGCGCGGCACCCAGGCGACTGAAGCAGAAGAAACAACAAGGCGACAAGGGAGCATCCGCCATGACGAACAAGTTCTCCCCTCTCGACCCGATGGCCATGTGGCGCGAACTCACGGCCCAGTGGGAAAAAACCACCAACGAGTTCGCCAACGAGACCATGGCCTCGGACCCGTTCCGCCAGGGCATGCACGGCGGCATGAACGCCTCGCTCACCGCGCAGAAGGCGCTGGGCGAGCTGATGGCGCGCTACCTGACGATGCTGAACCTGCCGACGCGCGCCGACCTGCAAGTGCTGGGGGAGCAGCTGCAGCGCATCGACGATCATCTGGCGCGCATTGCCCGCGCCGTGGAGGGCGGGCCCGCTTCCTCCGCTGCGGCAGCGCCGGGGCCGCGCCGCACCCGGCAGCCTCCGAAGGCAGCACCTGCAGAACCTGCGGCAGCGCCCGCCACCCCGCCCCGCACGCGCAAGCCCCCGGCAGGAAAGCGCCAAGCATGAGCACCACCGCCGACACGCCCTTCGCCCTGCCCGACATCGCGGTCGACATGGCCGCCGAGATCGAGCGCGCGATCCAGCGCAACCTCAAGGGCCTGGACTTCCTCACCACCGCCGCGCCCGCCGTCGGCCAGACGCCCAAGGACGAGATCCACCGGCGCGGCACGCTGAGCCTGTACCACTACCGGCCCATGGCCGACGAGATCTACCGCGTGCCGCTGCTGATCGTGATGGCGACCACCAACCGCGGCTACATCCTCGACCTCGCGCCCGGCCAGAGCATGGTCGAGCATCTGCTGCTGCAGGGCTACGACGTCTACATGATGGACTGGAACGCGCCGCGCCCGCAGGAGAAGTACCTGCGCATCGAGGACTACGTGCTCGACTTCATCCCCGATTCCATCCGCCGCGTGCAGGAGCGCTCGGGCGAGGAAGACGTCACGCTCGTGGGCTACTGCATGGGCGGCGTGCTCTCCACGCTCTATGCCGCGCTGCACCCCGGCGGGCCGATGAAGAACCTCGCGCTCTTCACCACGCCCATCGACTTCAACCGCATGAAGCTCTTCCACGCGTGGTCGGACCGCCGGTATTTCGACGTCGACCGGCTCATCGACACCGTGGGCAACGTGCCGCCCGAGATGCTCTTCGCCTCCTTCGACATGCTGCGCCCCGCGGGCCGAAGCGCCGGCATGGTGCAGCTGTGGGACAACATGGACAACGACGAATTCGTCAAGTCGTACCGCATGTTCGACCGCTGGGGCAACGAGATGCTGCCGCTGGCCGGCGAGTACTTCCGCCAGACCGTCAAGGAGCTCATGTGGGGCAACAAGCTGCACAAGGGCGAGCTGGTGATCGGCGGGCAGAAGGTGCAGCTGAAGAACATCAGGGTGCCGGTGCTGCACGCGCTCGCGCAGCACGACCACATCGTTCCCTACGAGGCCGGGCAGCCGCTCGTGGCCGGCGTCGGCTCCACCGACAAGGAGGAGGTGGTGCTCAAGGGCGGCCACGTCAGCCTCGCCGCCGGGCCCAACGCGGTGCGCCGGCTGTGGCCCAGACTGGACGAATGGCTTGGAGTGCGATCGACATGAGCATCACCACCGTGACCGACTCCTTCTCGCGGACCTACCCGCGTACCGTGACCAGCAGTGACGGCAACATCGTCCTGCGCCTGATGGCCGCCGAAGACGCGAATGCCGTGCTCGCCTTCGCGCAGGCCCTCCCGGCGCACGACCTGCTCTTTTTGCCGCGCGACATCACCCAGCCCAAGGTGATGAACGCCTGGGTGCGCGCCATCGAGCGCGGCGACATCGACAGCGTGCTCGCGGTGCGCGAGAAGGCCGTGCTCGGCTGCGCGGCGGTCATCCGCGATCCGCACTCCTGGTCGAGCCACGTCGCCGAACTGCGCGTGCTCGCCGCGCCCGAGCTGCGCGGCAGCGGCCTGGGCCACAAGCTCGCGCGCGAAGCCTGCGCGCTGGCCATCGAGCGCGGGGCCGAAAAGCTCGTCGCCCGCATGACCGTCGACCAGCGCGGCGCCATCGCCGTCTTCCAGGCCCTGGGCTTCAAGCCCGAGGCGCTGCTGGGCAAGCACGTGAAGGACCGCCAGGGTATGGCGCACGACATCGTGGTGCTGAGCCAGGACGTGGCGCGGTTCGAGGCGCAGATGCGGGCGTATGGGATGACCGAGGCGGTCTAGGAGAGAAGAGACGAGCCGACGCTCAATCGGCTTTCAGGCAACTTTTTCGCAGGTTTTTGTTATACAAAGTATCCAAAATCAACAATCGTAGATACGATCCCGGCAAGAGTGCTCGGAGGGAGCACAAGGCCGATGCCACCGCATCAAAGAGCCGATCCGGAGAAACAAACAATGAAAAGAGCATTCGCCGCGCTCGCAGGCACGGTCGTGTTGGGCCTGGGCCTGGCCTCGTGTGGAGGCGGAAGCGGAGGAGCAGCATCGCCGGGAACCGGCACTTCTGCCCAAGGCGCAGGCAAGAGTGACGAGGCAGTCGCATATAGCCTGGAGGCTGCCGGCAAGCAAGACGGCGGCGAAGCGATCCTGGCGCAAGTCGTGGATGCAGACCGGGACCAGACCCGGCCTGCCGGCCTGACCCGCAATCCTGCCGGCGACGACAGCCGCAACGGGGTCTACACGGTCTACGCAGCCAACGGGACGGAACAGGTGCTGTCGATCAACTTCGATACCGGCACGTACGCGATGACCGACGCATCCTTGCAGGTGACGGCCGGAACCTTGAGCCGCGATTCCGTGGACGCCGATGTCGGCATCTTCAACAGTCCGCGAATCACCGCGCAGGTCAACACGGCACGCTTCCAGACAACGGACGGAGTCATTCTGGGCGGCTTCCCGTTCAGGCAAGGCGATTCGGCCTCGCCCACGTACGCGGTGCAGCCTTTCCTGGCGCTCCGCTCCTTCGTGGACGATCCGAAGCAATTCGACGGCATCTACAACGTCGTCGGTGTCGCGGTCGGGGCGACCAAAGGCTATTCCAGCTCGCAAATCCAGCAGATCAGCATCGAAGGCAACGGTGCACGATTGAAGTTCTGCATGAACGATCTCGTCTTCTCCAGCGGCGGATGCGCCGGTGCCGGGGTGGAGAACTACACGATCAGCAAGGACCCCTCCGGCGCATGGCTCGCCGCGAATGTTGGCTTTCCGGGCAACAAGTTCAGATTCCGGATGGCGCGCATCGGGGGCCAGAACGTATTCCTGGCCGCCAACCCGTTCTCGACGCCCGGTTACCCGCCCGAGAACTACCAGCGGCTGAGCATCGGTTTTCCCGACGCTGCAAGTGCCCAGGAAACACTCAAGGCGCGGGTATACGCGTCGGACGGCAGCTACGGCATCGCCGTGACCGATGCCCCCATGTACAGCACCAACACCCGCCGGCCAGACACGACGACCAGCGGTTTCGCCTACGACGCGAAAGTCGTGGCGGGCACGCAGGGCGTGCAGCAGATCAACGGCGCGGGAAACGCCAGGCTCTTCGCCATCCGGAACACGAAACTGGTCGCGCTGGTGGGCACCCCCGCCAACCTGGACACGCGGGGCTATCTGCAGATCGGACTGATCGACGGCCCCGTCAGCCGGGGACCGAACAGCGGCACCTATTCTGTCTTTGCAGCATTCGGCTCGCGGCACACCCTGAGCATCGACCTCGCGGCGAAGAGCTACGGCACGGCGGACGAGGCCGGCGTGTCGACGAGCGGCACACTCGTCGAGGATCCCACCGAGCCGGGCACCTACATCGTCAGCAACGTCCGCATCGACGCCGCCGTCAATACGGCACGGGTCCGCCTCGCGAAAAATACGGTGGTAGGTGCATTTCCCTTCCCGACCAGGCCACTCGGGGACCTGTTCCAGGTCCAACCCTTCATCGGCTCAAGCGCGCTTGCAACCGCGCAATCCGCAATCGATGGCACCTACAACCAGTTCACGCTGACCTCGGACAACGACTCGGCAAACAAGCGAGTGGCGCGGCAGGTCAGGATCGCCAACAACGGCACGAGCCTGCAGATATGCGACGACGACGCGAGCTGGCAGGCGCGCTACGCCATCGACAACTGCCCGGCCGAACTGAAAACGGTCTTTGCGATATCGCCCGGTGCCGCAAGCGGCAACTGGACGGCCGAGATTCCGGGCGTGCCGCCGAGTTCGCCCAACTTCGCACGGAAGTACGGCTTCAGCATCATGGAAATGGCTGGTCAGAAGGTCTACGTGGGTGCGCAGTACGACTCGTGGGCCAACAAGACCTTCAGCATCGGCCTGGAAGACAGCGACGCATGGCCATCCGTCGTGGCCCGAGGTGCGTCCACGCGGCGCGTGGCCGGCTATCCCTCCAACAGTTCCTGGAACAGCGTGGGGCTGGACTCCTCGTGGCTCGACCGCACGGTGGCACACGCCGACGGCACCCAGAGCACCGAGCGCCTTGCGCTCGCGCCTACCGACCTGACCACGCCCCAAGGCCTGCGCGGCATCGGCCTTGAACCAGGCATCGGCCCACGCTACATCGTCATGCAGAGCAAGGGGCTCGCAGTCATGTCGAACGGTTCGGGCTTCGGTATCGATTTCGGAATTTTCTTGATTGAGGGAGCGGATCAATGAGCATGAAGCCCGAACACATCAACGCGTGGACGCGTGGTGCATTTCTCGCGTTGGTATTGGGCCTCGCAGGATGCGGTGGCGGTGGCGGTGGCGGAAGCGCAGGTGGAAGCGCTGGCGCGGGAGGCGTATCCACGGCGATGAAGGGCGACGCCGGCGCAGAGGTGGCCTCCGGCACCCTCCAGGCGCCAGGCATCGAGGACGACTCCGGATTGACTGCGCAGCAGGCGACCAGCCCCGCACTCGACCCTTCCTCCGCCGTGCCGCGCCTGAACGCAGGCGATCCGCGCAACGGCGCGTACTACGTCTATTCCGCCGACGGCAGCAACGGCACCAGGCAGAAGCTCGGGATCAACTTCGATACGAAGAGCTATTCGCTGGTCGACAGCAAGGGGAGCGCCACGTCCGGCACTTTCAGCGAGGACCCGGCGGAACCCGGCACCTATGTCTTTGCAAGCGGTCGAATCACCAGCGCGGTGAACACGGCGCGCTTCCGCATCACGACCGATGCGATCGTCGGGGCGTTTCCGTTCGAGAAGCCATGGTCGGATCCGGTCACCTACCAGGTCGCACCCTTCATCGCGGCGCGGGCCTTCGTCACCGACCCCTCCCAGCTGGACGGCGAATACAACCGCCTGGGCATCAGCTTGAACAAGAACGGTACGGCGGACTCCCAGATCCTGGCGATGAGTATCTCGAAAGGGGGCACGCAGCTTGAGTTGTGCCTGGACAATGTCATCTACTACGTGGAGGCGTGCCAGTCGCTACGCACTTTCGCGCTCACGCCCGCTGCCGATTACGCGTGGACCGGCATCAACATCGCCGCGCCAAGTGACGTACTGCAGTTCCGGATGGCTCGGATCGACGGACAGAATGTGGTTCTCTTCGGAGGCAGCAGCGCCACGGCGCCTGACATACGCCCGTTCCGCATCGCGCTGCGCGACACAACCACCTGGCCCACTGCGCGTTATGTCGGCAGCTCTTCCGATGGCCGATGGGGAACAAACCTCATCGGTCCGGCCAGCACCACACGCACCAGTTTCGACTCGACGGGCGCCTCCGCCAGCCTCACGCTACCAGTGAGCGACGCGGCTTCCAACAGCGCGCAGGGCATCCACCCGATCAACAGCACCGGCACGGACAGATATTTCGCGACGCAGAATGGCGTACTTTCTGTAATCGTCGGCGCCCGCAATCCCGGCACACAGGGCTACATCCAGATCGGCTTGTTCAAGGACAACGGAGGGGTCGACCCTCGCAGCGGTAGCTACAGAGCCTTCTCGGTCCAACGCAAAGACGTCAAGCTGACTCTCGACTTCGATGCAGGCACTTATCAGATGGACGAGTCCTTTCCGAATGCCAGCGCCGGCACGTTCAGCCCCGACCCTGCAGATCCTGGCTCCTATGTCTTTTCCAGTCCGCGCATTGGAACAGTATTGAACACGGCACGGTTCCGTATCACTGAAGACGCCATCGTCGGCGCCTTTCCTTTCTACGCAGGAGCCCTCGCCACACCCAGGTATCAGGTACAGCCCTTCATCGCGGTACGCAGCTTGGTCACAAGCCCCTCCGACTTGCCTGGCAGCTATGACTTGATGGTGGCGGGGATGCCGACTGCCGTCGCGCCGCCGTACTTCTCGTCCAGCATGGCGCGCCTCGTCATCGCAGCAGACGGCCATCGGGCGCAAGTCTGCAAGCTCGCCCCGGTCACGACCTGCGTCGACGAGGCCACTCCGGGCGCTTACGTCGTGGCGGCGTCGTCAACCTCCTGGTATCTATTTTCTGGAGGCGGCATCATGCTTACCCCCTTCCACATAGCAAACGTGGGAACTCGCAAGATCTTGGTGGCGTCTGACTTTGAGTTCTACGGAAGCGACGACAAGCTCGGCTCCTACCTCATGCTCGGCATACGTCAGCCTGCCACGAGTTCGAGCACATGGCTCGGCAACAGCGTCCACAGCTATTCGGGCGCTGGCGAACTGGGGTCGTTGCTGACCAGTCCCACAAGCTATGGCGGGACTTACAGGAAAGCAGATGGAACGACAGGGCCGTTCGCGCTGACGCTTGGACCGGTCACGAACAATGAACGGGTCAAGATCGGTACCGACACGGCTGGAATACCGTACCTGGCGATCAACGATGGCCGTTTCGTTTTCGCGATGCCGTCGAACGGCGATGGGAGCAAGCTGCATATTGGCCTCGTAGATTGATGGCGAGCTGCCAACAGTCAATGCAGCCGGACCATCCTGCAGGGACGCCTAGGCGCTGCAGAAAGCGGCTTTCGCTGCATCGCAAGCGACCGCAACCTTGACTCGGGGGCCGCGGGCCCGCAATCGCGCGAGGGAGAGAAAAAATGAAATACAAGATCCGGTCCTGCCGAGCGCTTCTGTGCGCAGCATTCGCATGCCTTGGATTGCAGGGATGTGGAGGTGGCGAAAACGGCAGCGGCGGCGCAAGCGCGCCGCTGGTAACGAGCGTCGGCACGGTCAAGAGCGCCAACGAAGTCGAGTCGGCGAAAGAGGCCATGCGGTCCGACGAAGCGGCATATTTCGTCGAGACCCAGCAATCGAGCGCTGCGACTTTTGATCGCCGAGCCGCCACCGCACTCTCGAACAGCCACGACCCACGCAGCGGCGTCTACTACCTCTACGCTGCCGACGGCACCAACGGCACACGCCAGAAGCTCGGCATCAATTTCGACACCCGAAGCTACACGCTGACGGACGACCGCGGCCAGGCCACCTCCGGCACTTTCAGCGAAGACCCCGCGGAGCCGGGCACCTACGTCTTCGCAAGCAGCCGCATCACGAGCGCCGCCAACACGGCACGCTTCCGTCTCGCTCCAGATGCGGTCGTCGGCGCCTTTCCTTTCGAGAAACCTTGGTCGAACCCCACGGCCTATCAGGTGATGCCGTTCGTCGCGGCACGCGCCTTCGTCACGGACCCGACGCAACTCGACGGCAACTACAACAGCTTCGGCATCATCCGCAAGAGCGATGGAACGTCGGACTCGCAGGCTCTCACGATGCGCATCACGGGGCACGGCACAACGCTTGAAACGTGCTTCGGCTACCAGGACCTCCACAGCCTCGATTCCTGCCCCACCATCTTGAAGCGGACGTACGCCATCACGGCCTCGCCGGATTTCACGTGGACGGGAACCAGCAATTCGCCCGCCGACGTCCTCCAGTTCCGCATGGCCCGAATCGGCGCACAGAACATCCTGCTCTCGGGCGGGTACACCGACACAGCCCCCGACACCCGGGTCTTCCAGATCGGCCTGCCGGACGCCCCTGTCTCCGGTTGGACCCAGTCCAGATACATCGGCGCGGCAACCGATGGCAGTTGGGGAGCCAATGTCTTCGGCAACTGGGACTCGATCCGCACAGCGGTCACGCCGGAAGGAACCGTCGATGAACTCAGCCTCCCGCTGGCATCGATCGGAAGACCGCAAGGCGTCCGGCTCCTGAACTCCGCGGGCACCAAGAGGTACTACGCGATGTTCAACGGCACCCTTTCGGTCGTCATCGGGCGTCCCATCGAGAACGCCCGTGGCTACATGGAAGTCAGCCTCTACAAGGACAGCTGGAACGCCCGAAACGGACACTACACGGTGTTCACGACCAACGGCACCGAGCAGACGCTGGACATCGACTTCGACAAGAAGCTCTACACGATGACGGCCCCCGGTGGCGACGCAACCACAGGCACCTTCAGCGAAGACCCGAACGACCCCGGGACCTACATCTTCGCGAACAGGCGCATCACGGCCGCATCCAACACCGCGCGCTTCAGGACCAAGATCGACGCCATCGTCGGAGGATTTCCATTCGCTCTCTTCAAGTCGAATCCCGTCGCCTACGCGGTCCAGCCCTTCATTGCCGTACGCTCTTTCGTGACTCAAAGGAGCGGACTGGCCGGCACCTATGATGTGATCGTTACGGCGGGAGGCAGCAACAACCTCACGCATCCAGGTGCCTACTGGCAGCTCTACATCGATGCGGCGGGAACGGTCGCAAGGCAATGTCTCCCCGCAACCATTGCCTGTCTCCCTGAGGCGAGCCTGGGCGACTACGCCATCTCCCCGGGCGCGTCGCCTGGCATCTGGGTGTTTACCCGGGACGAAAAGACGTCTTTCACCGGACGAGTTGCCCGCATCGATGGCCGGAACGTCATGCTGCAGGCCTCGGAGTCCTACTCACCGTACATTGCGCCAAGCTCCCCGCTTTTCCCATACCCGATCTGGACGCTCAACACCGGCTTTCCGCGGCCGACGGGTGCGACAAACCCCGTGTACTGGCCTGCGATGCGCATGCATATCGCCTCGACGGGGGGCACATTCGGAACCGCATCCCTCGACGCGACCCGCTACGCGACCAGCTACTCGCGGCCAGACGGCACTTCCGACTCGCTGGCGCTCGAAATGCAGGGCATCTCAGGCAACGCGCAGGTGCGAGAAGGCACCGACAGCACCGGGACGAGATACCAGTTGGCCCAGAACGGTGTCATCGCGCTCATGCAGGCGCCATGGCCCTTCGACAACCTGCACATAGGCCTGGCCGACTGACCCGTCCGACCGCTTCGGTCCAGTCTGCGAAAATCGCGGGTTCCTTGGAGTTCCCCCGTGTCATCGCCCTTCGTAGCCGAAACCCGCCGCCGCCGCACCTTCGCGATCATTTCCCACCCTGACGCCGGCAAGACCACGCTGACCGAAAAGCTGCTGCTTTTCTCCGGCGCGATCCAGATCGCCGGCTCGGTGAAGGCGCGCAAGGCCTCGCGCCATGCCACCTCCGACTGGATGGAGATCGAGAAGCAGCGCGGCATCTCGGTGGCCTCGTCGGTGATGCAGATGGTCTACCGCGACCACGTCATCAACCTGCTGGACACGCCGGGCCACAAGGACTTCTCCGAAGACACCTACCGCGTGCTCACCGCCGTCGACTCGGCGCTGATGGTGATCGACGCGGCCAACGGCGTGGAAGCGCAGACGCGCCGGCTGATCGAGGTCTGCCGCCAGCGCGACACGCCCATCATCACCTTCGTCAACAAGATGGACCGCGAAGTGCGCGAGCCGCTGGACATCCTCGACGAGGTGGAGCGCGAGCTGGGCATGCCCTGCGTGCCCATGACCTGGCCGGTGGGCCAGGGCAAGAGCTTCCGCGGGATCATGAACCTGCGCACGCAGGCGATGACGGTGTTCGAGTCGGGCAGCGAGCGCCTGCCGCAGGACTTCGAGACCATTCCGCTGAGCGAGCGCGATACGCTGGTCAAGCGCTTCGGCGCCGACTTCGAGACCGCCATGGAAAGCATGGAGCTCGCCACCGGCGCCTCGCCCGCCTGGGACCGCGAGGCCTTCCTGGCCGGCAAGCAGACGCCCGTGTTCTTCGGCTCCGGCGTGAACAACTTCGGCGTGATGGAAGTGCTCGACGCGCTGGTCGACCTGGCGCCCTCGCCGCGTTCGCGCACCAGCACCACGCTGGTCAACCGCCAGCCGGTGACCAAGGAGATCCAGCCCGAGGACAAGGACTTCGCGGGCGTGGTCTTCAAGGTGCAGGCCAACATGGACGCCAACCACCGCGACCGCATCGCCTTCGTGCGCATGGCCTCGGGCAAGTACACGCCGGGCATGAAGCTGAAGGTGCAGCGCACCGCCAAGGAGCTGCGCCCCACCAGCGTCGTGACCTTCATGAGCCAGCGCCGCGAGGCAGTGGAAGAGGCCTACGCGGGCGACATCGTGGGTTTCACCACCCACGGCGGCGTGCAGCTGGGCGACACCATCACCGATGGCGCGAGCCTGCAGTTCACCGGCCTGCCCTTCTTCGCGCCCGAGCTCTTCATGACCGTGATCCTGAAGAACCCGCTGCGCACCAAGCAGCTGCAGCAGGGCCTGGCCCAGCTCGGCGAGGAAGGCGCGATCCAGGTCTTCCGCCCCGAGATCGGCGGCCCGATGCTGCTGGGCGCGGTCGGCCAGCTGCAGTTCGAAGTGGTGCAGCACCGCCTGAAGGCCGAGTACGACGCCGACGTGCGCCTCGAAGGCTGCCAGTACACCGGCGCACGCTGGATCACGGCCGACACGCCCGCCGAGCTGCGCGAGTTCGTGAACGCGTATCCGCAGCGCATGGCGAAGGACGCGGCGGACACGCTGGCCTTCCTGTGCACCTCGC
This sequence comes from Variovorax sp. 350MFTsu5.1, assembly GCF_048302515.1. Taxonomy (NCBI): domain Bacteria; kingdom Pseudomonadati; phylum Pseudomonadota; class Betaproteobacteria; order Burkholderiales; family Comamonadaceae; genus Variovorax; species Variovorax sp. 350MFTsu5.1. Next base: position 6,051,394 of record NZ_CP157620.1, read on the forward strand.
CCTACGACGTTCGGCTGGCGCAGGAGCGGTTTCCGAAGATCCACTTCCATCCGCTGCGCGAGCATGCGGGGCTGGCGCTTCAGAGCGCGGGGTAAAGAGACGGGATCGGGCAGCCGAACGCAGAAGGAAGACAAAAACTACGCAGAGATCGCAGAAGAGAACCTGGTCATTTCTGGATTTTTCCTCTGCGACTTCTGCGAAACCTTTGCGACTTCTGCGTTCGGCTTTCCTGCCGGTTCGCAGTCCCTCAACTGCCCGTCGACGCATAGCGGCGCAACCCGAAGCGCCACACCCCGAAAGCCGCCGCCAGGAACACGAACCCGGCGAGCGGCGACACCAGGCCCACCCACGCCGGCGCCCCCAGCGGGTCGGCCTTCCCCAGGATCGCCAGCACCGGGTAATAGGCCACGCAGGCCAGCGGCACGATGAAGGTCAGCACGCGCCGGAACCAGCGCGCATAGAGCGCCAGCGGGTACTGCGCGGCCTGCACGCCGCCGTAGGTCAGAACGTTCGCGATCTCGAGGCTCTCGACGGTCCAGAAGGCCAGGGTGCCCTGCAGCACCAGGATGCCGAGGAACAGCGCCACGCCGCCCGCGATGGCGATCAGCGCGATGGCCACCGCGCCCGGCGTCCACGCGATGCCCATCTGCTGCGTCGCGAACGCCACCATCGCCAGCCCCTGCAGCAGCCGGCCCAGGCGGCTGATGCGAAAGTCGTTGCCCATCAGCTGCAGCGCGAGCGGACGCGGGCGCAGCAGCAGGCGGTCGAAGGCGCCGGTGCGCAAAAACTCCGTGCCGAGCACGTCAAAGCCGCGGCCCAGCGCATCGGCCAGCGCGAACATGCAGTTCACCAGGCCGTAGAAGAGGGCCACCTCGCCGATGCGCCAGCCCTGCACGTCGCCGAAGCGGTGGAACAGCGCCCACACGGCGATCACCTCGATGCCGGTGCCGAGGAACTGGCCGACGGTCAGCATCAGCGCCGAGGCGGGGTAGCGCGCTTGCCCGCCGAGGGACGCGCCGACCAGCCGGAAGAAGAGCGGAATCGATCCCATCGCCCTCACCTGCCCTTACCCGCCCTGCACCTGCAGGCCGCGCATCGTGCGGCCCATGGCGAAATGGCCGAAGGCCACGAGCACCGCGATCCAGAAGACCTGCAGCCCCAGCCCGCCGATGGCCTGCCAGCCCTGCAGCTGCCCGAAGTACAGGCGCGCCGGAATGTCCATCAGCCCGGCCAGCGGCTGGACCAGCAGCGCGGTCTGCCAGCCGTCGGGCAGCATCGCGAGCGGCAGCAGGTTGCCAGAGAGAACGATGACCACCGGCGTGGCCACCGCGCTGATGCCGCGTTCGTTGAGCGCGGCGGTGGCGGCCACGTTCAGCAGCATCACCATCGACGTCGACAGCAAAAGTGCGAAAACCACCGAGAGCATGAAGGCGAGCCCCGCCGCCACGCCCGCAGGAAGCTGCCATGCCCACTCGCCGAGGCCGGCCAGCGGCAGCACGACCATCGCGAACGCAGCCATCAGCGCCACGCGCGGCAGCACACGCGCCGCAATCCAACCGGCGCTGCGCGCGAACCACAGCGCATAGGCATCGACGGGCCGCAGCCGGTCATAGGCGACGGCGCCGGTGCGCACCGCCTGCCCCACTTCCGGGTCGCCCAGCCAGGGCAGCAGCACGAGCAGCCCCTGCGCGAGCCAGGTGTAGGTGATGGCCTGGGCTAGCGACATCGAGCTGCTCGCGCCGGTGCCAGCCGCATGCCCGTAGAAGGCCGCGAACACCATCACCTTGATGCCGCCCCACCAGCACTGCGTGGCGAAGCCGGCGAGCGCGGCGGTGCGGTACTGCAGCATCTGCTGGAAGCGCGACGCGAAGGCCGCGATATAGGGCCGTGCAAGGTCGTGCGGGCGCATCGCCGTCACGCTTCAGCCGCTCCGTGCATGGCGTAGAAGCGCGCAATGACGGCCTCGATCGCCAGGCCTTCGAGGCGAATGTCCTCCACCGCATGCGCGGCGGCGATGCGCGCGATCAGCGCGGGCGCCGCAGTGCGGGCCGGATCGAAGTCGAGCACCAGCGTCTGGCCGTCGCGCGAGTGCACCCGCGCGCCTTCCACCTGCGCGGGCAGCTCGGCGCCCTGCGCGAAGTCGACCACCAGGCGCCGCTCGGCCATCACCTGCGCGCGCAGCGCCTCGACCGGGCTGTCGGCCAGCACGCGGCCGTGGCCGATGATGATCACGCGGCGAGCCAGCGCCTCGATGTCGTGCATGTCGTGCGTGGTCAGCAGCACGGTGGTGCCGCGCTCGCGGTTGGCGCGGCGCACGAAGTCGCGCACGGCCAGCTTGGAAGGTGCGTCGAGGCCGATGGTCGGCTCGTCGAGAAAAAGGATCTCGGGCTCGTGCAGCAGCGCCGCGGCGATCTCCGCGCGCATGCGCTGGCCGAGCGAGAGCTGCCGCACCGGCTGCGCGAGCACGCGCTCCAGGTTCAGCAGCGCCACCAGTTCGTCGCGCGTGCGGCGGTAGCGTGCCGGGTCCACGCGGTAGATGTCGCGCAGCAGGTCGAAGCCGTCGCCCACGGGCAGGTCCCACCACAGCTGCGTGCGCTGGCCGAAGACCACGCCTATGCGCCCCACGTGCCGCTCGCGGTCGGCGAAGGGGTCGCGACCGTCGATCTCCACGCGCCCGCCGTCGGGCCGCAGGATGCCCGAGAGGATCTTGATGGTGGTCGACTTGCCCGCGCCGTTCGGCCCGATGAAGCCCAGCAGCTCGCCGCGCTCCAGCGCGAACGACACGCCCGACAGCGCCTCCACCGTGCGATGGCGGCGCTGCACGAGGCCGCGCAGCGCGCCCATCACGCCAGGGTCGCGTTCGGAGATGCGGTAGGTCTTGCGGAGGTCGTCGACGAGGATGTGGGGCATGGAGGGCGCCGCGCCGGCCTCGATGGCACGGCGGGGGCGGGATGCTACACGAAAGCGCCGGTACGATCGGCGCTCCCCCTGCATTGCTCTCTCCATGCCCACCTTGCCTTCTTCGCCCCACCATCTGCTGCCGCTGGCCCAATGGCCGCAGGCCGCGCGCGGTGCGCTCATCGGCGTCTTCACCGACATCGACGACACGCTCACGCACGACGGCGCCATCACGCCCGATGCGCTGCAGGCGCTGGGCGATCTGAAGGCGGCGGGGCTTTCGGTGGTGGCGATCACCGGCCGGCCGGTGGGCTGGAGCCTGCCCTTCGTCAACGCCTGGCCGGTCGATGCCATCGTGGCGGAGAACGGCGCGGTGGCGCTGCTGCCTTCGGCCGACGGCCGCGTCGAGAAGCGCTACCAGCAGGACGAGCCCACGCGCGCCGCCAACTTCGCGCGCATGCAGGCGGTGCTGGAGCGCATCGAGCGCGAGCTGCCGGGCGTGGGCCGCGCCACCGATTCGCCGGGTCGTGAGACCGACATCGCCATCGACCACAGCGAATTCGTGCAGCTGGGCGACGCCACCATCGCGCAGGTGGTGGCGCTGATGCGCGGCGAGGGCATGCACGCCACCGTGAGCAGCATCCACATCAACGGCTGGTACGGCGACAACGACAAGCTCGAAGGCGCGCGCTGGATCGTGCGCGAGCTGTGGGGTCGCACGCTAGACGGCGAGATGGACCGCTGGGCCTACGTGGGCGACTCCACCAACGACCAGCTGATGTTCCGCACCTTCGCGCACAGCATCGGCGTGGCGAACGTCGCGCGCTTCGTGCCGCAGTTGGAGCACCTGCCGCGCTACGTGACGCAGGCCGAACGCGGCACCGGCTTCGCCGAGGCGGCGAGCGCGATTCTCTCGGCGCGCTGAACACCGCCGGACGCTGCGGACAAACAACACTCCGCGCGAAAAATACGGACGAAAAAAAGCCCGCCGAGGCGGGCGAAGGGACCGTTCGACGGGGTCCTTGGAGAAAACAGTCTCGGGGTTCGCTGCGATCAGAAGCTGTGGCGGATGCCGAACTCGTAGCCCATCGACGACTTGGGCTGCAGCGCCACGCGGTTGTACGTTGCCACGTACGACGGGCCGGCGCCGACTGTGTTGCCGGCACCGTTCTTGTTGGTCACGCGCGCGATCGTGCCGTAGAGCGCGGTGCGCTTCGACAGGTTGTGCACGTAGCCCAGCGCGAACTTGTTCGACTTCGGGTCGGGGGTGTTCACGGCGAAGAGGGCCGGCACACGGTTGTAGTCGTACTTGACCTGCGAGTACGAGGCGCGGATCTGGCCCGGGCCGATCGGCACGGTCACGCCGATCAGGTAGCCGGTGAGGTCGGTGCTCGGCACCGGCGTGAAGATGTTCAGCGGATCGCGCTGGTCCTTCGAGCGCGAGTACTCGCCGAACAGCTTGGCCACGCCGAAGTCGTAGGTCGCGCCGAGGTTGAAGGTCTTGATCTTGCCGGGACGTGCCACGGCGGAGGAACCTGAACCGGAGGTGAAGCTGGTGTCGTTCTGCGCATAGCTGACGGCGACGTCGACCGGGCCCGAGGCGTACCCGACGCGGCCGCCGATATGGCGGCCGGTGTTGGTGCGGTCGGCGCCGGTGATGGTGTCGGGCGACAGGCGGGTGATCTCGTGGAAGCTGTAGCCCAGGTTGCCGTAGAAGCCGCCCAGGTTGCGCGGCAGGAAGTACTGGACCATGTTGCCGGCGCGCTTGTAGGTGCTGTTGCTGCCGTAGCCAGTGCCCGAGAGGCTGCCTTCGTTGGCGTCGATGATCAGCGAGCCGCCGATGCCGGTGTCGCCGAACGGATCGAACTGCTCGTCGTTCAGCACGGTGGCGGTCTTGTCGCGGCCGATGCGGAACTCGCCGAAGCTGCCGGCCAGGCTCACGGTGGAGCGGCGGCTGAAGTTGGAGACGCCGGTGGCGCCGTCGTCGTTGGTGATCGGGGCTTCGAGCCAGAAGCTGGCCGACAGGCCGCCGCCGAGGTCTTCGACGCCGCGGAAGCCCAGGCGGCTGGAACTCAGGCCCGAGTTGGCCAGCTCGGTACGGCTGGCCTTCACGCTGTAGTGGGGGGTGAAAAGGGTGGCCGGGACCGACTCGCTCTTGTTCGAGACGTTGCGGTAGGCCGCATCGACGACGCCGAACAGCGTCACGGTCGATTGCGCCGACGCGGCACCGCAGGCTGCCATCGCAGCCAGAACAAGCAGGGATTTTTTCATTCGTATCACTCCAGGATGGGGAAGTTGCCGCTCCGATGCCGGATGCAGCTGCTGAGAGCCCGGGCTTTTGCGCCACAAGACTGCATCGGAGTGTTTCCATCGCGGAAGACAAACGAATTACATAGGGTAAGTACCCACCCCCCGAAGGGCCAAGCCTCTTGACATAGGTGCCCTGACTGTTTCCTGACCCGGAACGCCGTTCCGGCCACTCACTCGTCCATGGGCAATTCGCGCTGCCGGCGTCGCAGCACCATCCACTGGCTCCACGTGCCGAAGGCGGCGATCAGCAGCAGCACCGCCGCATAGCCCTCGGCCGTGTTCAGCAGCCCCAGCGGCGCCACCAGGAAGCCCGCGAGCATGGCCGGCAGGCTGAACGCGAGATAGCTCACCACGAAGATCGCCGCGAAGAGCTCGCCGCGCTCGTGCGATTGCGCCATCGGCGCCAGCGTCTGCACCAGCGCCGAGAACGCGCCGCCGAAGCCGATGCCCGCTACCGCCGTGCCGACGAAGAAGAGCGCGAGCGAACGGGTGGCAAGCGAGGCCAGCAGCAGCACCAGGCCGAGCGCGATGCTGGCCATGCCGACGATGGCCGGGCGCGGAGCCGCAAGGCGGCCGAGCAGCGTCGGCGCGATGGCTCCCATGCCGGAAAGCACCGCCACCGTGAGGCCGTTGACCACGCCGTTGTCGATGCCGAACACATGCAGCATCAGAGAAGGCGCCAGCGACAGGTACAGCCCGCCGAGCGCCCACACCACGATGAACACCGGCAGCCCGCGCGCGAACTCGGCGCGTGCCTTCGCCGGAATCGACACGCGCGGCACCAGCGAGGCCAGCGCCCCGGCGCGCGGCGTGACGGTCTCGGGCATCCACAGCACCACCGCCGCGCCCAGCGCGAACACCGCGGCGAGCACGCCGAACACCAGCATCACCGGTTGCAGCGAGAACTTCACCGCCATGCCCGTGAGCAGCGCCCCCACCGCAAGGCCGGCGAGCGGCGACACGCTCGTGATCAGCGCCCCCAGCCGCTTGCGCGAAGCCGGCGCTGCCTCGACCACCGCCGCGCTCAGCGCGCCGCTCGCGATGCCGGTGGCGATGCCCTGCACCACGCGCGCGACGATCAGCCCGCCGATGCCGTTCGCCAGCAGGAAGAGCCCCATCGCCACCGCCTGCAGCACCAGCGCCGACAGCACCACCGGGCGGCGCCCGATGTGGTCCGACAGCGAGCCGGCTACCAGCAGAGAAACCAGCAGCGCGATCGCGTAGACCGCGAAGGCCACCGTGAGCAGCGACGAAGAGAAATGCCAGGCGTGCTGGAACACCACGAACAGCGGCGAAGGCGCGGCAGCCGCGAAGAAAAAGGCGAACAGCACAGCCGCGAGCAGCGGAAAGGCCGCGCGCTGCGGCAGGCGCCAGGGCCTGGAGCGCGCCGCGAGGTCGGCGGTGGCGGAAGCGAGTTCGGGGCAGGAGGACGGCATGGCGAATCCTTAATGCAACTTTTTTTGCTTTTGTGATTCTAGACATGCGAATCCTCTAAAGCAAATATCTTTGCGTTAAAGTCCAGACCATGACCGACATCGCCCTCCCCAACAAACGCCCCGGCGGCCGCAGCGCCCAGGTGCAGGCATTGGTGCGCACTGCCCTCGAAGAACTCGTGGCGGAACAAGGAAGGGAGCGCGTCACGGTGCCGGCGGTGGCCGAGCGCGCGGGTGTCAGCGCCTCCAGCATCTACCGGCGCTGGGGCGACCTGCAGGGGCTGCTGGCCGAAACCGCCACCCACCGGCTGGACCCGAACCGCCCGCTGCCGAATACGGGAACGCTGCGCGCCGACCTGGAAGCCTGGGCGCGCGAACTCATCGAGCACCTGGCCAGGCCGTGCAATACCTCGTTGCTGAAAGCCGCGGCCGCGCTGGCCAACGATGGCGCCGACACCGACTGCCTGCGCAACCGCCGCAGGGAGGCGCTCACGCTTGTCGAGCAGGCCCGCGCCCGCGGCGAGCCCGCACCCGAGCCGCAGCAGGTGATCGATCACCTGATCGCGCCGATCGTGTTCCGGCTGGTGTTCGGTGGAGACGGGGTGCAGCCGGAACTGGCGTCCCGGCTGGTGGACGAGCTCTTCGTCCTCAGTTCGTCTTGACTTCCTTCGCCAACCCCAGCTTCTCGATGATCGCCTTCTCCTTCACCACCGTGTCCTGCGCGAACTTGGTATAGGTGGCCGAGCTCATGTAGTTCGGCAGCATGTCGTAGCGGCCCAGCGCGGCGACGTAGCTCGGCTCCTCCATCGCCTGCTTGAAGGCGTCGTGCAGCTTCTTCACCACCTCGGGCGGCGTGCCCTTGGGTGCGCCGATGCCGAAGGGCGAGTTCTGCACCACGTCGTAGCCGAGTTCCTTCAGCGTGGGCGCGTCGGGGAACTTGGCCAGGCGCTTCTCGCCCCAGGTGTTGAGCACGCGCAGCTTGCCGGCCTCGACCTGCGGCGCGAAGCCGGTGCTGTCGGCCGCGGCCATCAGCTGGCCGCTGACCACCGCGAGCATCAGGTCGGCACTGCCCTTGTAGGGCACGTGCTGCAGTTGGATGCCGGCCTTCTGCGCGACGATCTCTGTCGTCAGGTGCGGGCTGGTGAGCGTGCCCGTGGAGCCGTAGGTGAGCTTGCCGGGGTTGGCCTTGGCGTATGCGACGAAGTCGGCCCAGGTCTTGAAGGGGCTGTCGGCCGGCACGACGATGCCGAAGGCGTAGCCGGTGACGTTGATGACGTAGGTGATGTCCTTGAGCGGATCCCAGTTGATCTTGGTGGTGTAGCCCAGGCGGAACACGCCCAGCGGAATCTGCGCGACGGTGTAGCCGTCGGGCTGCGCGGTCTGCAGCGCCTGCGCGGGCAGCGTGCCGCCGGCGCCGGGCTTGTTGTCGATGATCACCGGCTGGCCGAGGATCTTGCTCGCGTTCTCCGCGAGCTGGCGCATGGTGATGTCGGTCGGGCCGCCCGCCGGGAAGGCGATCACCAGCTTGATGGGCTTGGCGGGAAAGGCCTGCGCGAGCGCCGCCATCGGAAAAGCGAGGCCGCCGGTTGCGGCGAGTGCGGCGGCGGTACGGAGGAAGGTGGAGCGGCGGAGCATGGCTGACTGGGTCCTGACTTGGGAAAGCGCCGATTGGGCCCCGCCGCACCGGCGAAGGCAATCGGGGCTGCCCTGATTTCCGTGGGAAACAGGGGCGAATTCCGGCGTCCGAGTCGCCTGCGCGTCAGCTGCTAGGCCTGCGCGAAGCCTTCGATCACGTTCACCGCGTTGACGCCCACCTCCGCCACCGCGTAGCCGCCCTCGAAGACGAACACCGTCGGCAGTCCGGCGCGTGCCAGGTCCTCGCCCATGCGCAGGTAGTCGTCGCTCTTCAGCCTGAAGCCGGAGATCGGGTCGCCCTCGAAGGTGTCGACGCCCAGCGAAACCACCAGCGCGCCGGCCTTCACTTCGGCGATGCGGGCCAGCGCGGTTCCCAACGCGGCGCGCCACGCGGTGAAGTCGGTGCCGCGCGGCAGCGGCAGGTTGTGGTTGAAGCCCTCGCCCCGCCCGGCGCCGCGCTCGTCGGCATGGCCCAGGTAGTAGGGATAGTCGGTCAGCGGATCGCCATGCAGGCTCGCGAAGTGCACGTCGCCGCGCTCGTAGAAGATGGCCTGGGTGCCGTTGCCGTGGTGGTAGTCGACGTCGAGCACGGCCACGCGTTCGACGCCCGCGTCGCGCAACGCCTGCGCGGCGACGGCAGCGTTGTTGAGGAAGCAGTAGCCGCCGAAGAAATCCGCGCCCGCATGGTGGCCCGGCGGCCGCGTGAGCGCGAAGGCGGCACGCTCGCCGCCGATGACGCGCTGCGCCGCGGTCCACGCGCATGCCGCGCCGTGGCGCGCCGCCGTCCAGCTGCCCGCCATCAGCGGCGTGCCCGCATCGAACGAGAACAGTCCCAGGCGCGCCGGAAAGCTCTTCGGCAGCACGTCGCTGCGCATGCCGCGCGTGGGCCAGTACGAGGGCAGCGCGTCGCGCGTCGCGTTGGACGGGTCGAGCGCCACCCACTCCTCCCACGCATGCGCGATGAAGTCCAGGTAGCGCGGCGCATGCACCTTGGCCAGCACCGCCTCGTCGAAGGCATCGGGCGCCTGCAGCGGGCCGATGTTCCTGCGCTCCAGCTCATGCCTCACATGATCGACGCGCGCGGGCACCTCGAAGCACGGCACGAGCTCGCCGCGGAACATCTCGACTTTGCCTTGGTGAAGAACGTGCTGGTCGTTGTAGATGGTGAGCATGAAGATGGAAGGCCGGTGCGGCTGTGGCGAAGCCGCCCATCATGCCGCACGCCGCAGCACCGCCCGGCGCCGCCCCGAGGCGGTGAGCCCGAACAGGTCCTTCGGGTCGTCGAGCTCCGGCACCAGCGCGATCTGCCGGCCGATGCCGCGCTCGGTCGCGATGCGCTGGATGTAGCGCAGCGCCGTGTAGTCCTCCAGCGCGAAGCCCACCGAGTCGAACAGCGTGACCTGCGCCGCGCTCTCGCGCCCCGGCACCTCGCCGAGCAGCACGCGCCAGAGCTCGTGCACCGGGAAGTCGGCGGCCACCTGCTGGATCTCGCCCTCGACGCGGGTCTGGGGCTCGTACTCGACGAACACGCGCGCCTTGCCGAGCACGCCGGGATGCAGCTCGGTCTTGCCGGGCGAATCGCCGCCCACCGCGTTGATGTGCATGCCCGGGTCGATCATGTCGGGCGTGAGCACCGTCGCGCGCCCCTGGTAGGCGGTGACGGTGGTGACGATGTCCGCGCCGCGCACCGCCTCGGCCACCGAACGGGCGCGCACGATCTCCAGCGGCGTGCAGGCCGCGAGGTGGCGCACCAGCTTGTCAGTGGCATGGGGGTCGATGTCGTACACCCGCACTTCCTCGATGCCCAGCAGCGCATGGAAGGCCAGCGCCTGGAACTCGCTCTGCGAGCCGTTGCCGATCAGCGCGAGGCTGCGCGAATCGGGCCGCGCCAGCGCCTTCGCGGCCATCGCCGAGGTGGCGGCCGTGCGCAACGCGGTGGTGAGCGTGAGTTCGGAAAGCAGCACGGGGTAGCCCGTGTCGACCTCGGCCAGCACGCCGAAGGCCATGACGGTCGGCAGCCCGACCTGCGTGTTGTGCGGATGCCCGTTGACGTACTTGAAGGCGTAGGCGCCGTCGTCGGCCACCGGCATCAGCTCGATCACGCCGAGGTGCGAATGGCTGGCCACGCGCGCCTTCTTGTCGAACTCGCGCCACCGCATGAAGTCGTCGCGCAGCGCGTCGGCCAGCGCGGTGAGGAACTGCGGAACCCCGGTCTCGTCCACCAGGCGGACCAGGCTGTGAACATCGATGAAGCGGGTCATGACATGGCTCCTTGCGTAGCCCCGCCGCGGCGCTTCATCCCATCGCATGTTTACTCCACCATGGCTGATTCAGGATGCGCCTGCGCCAAGGGTTGAGAGCCATTGTGCGCCTGCTCGCGAACCTTTGCGAGCCCTCTGCGGCTGCCGCCTTCAGTCGCTGCGGCGCTCCTCGATGCTGCGCTCCAGGAAGCGCCAGAGCCGCTCGTCCTCGCTGAAGGCGACGTTGAAGCGCAGCCAGCCGGTGGGGCGCGGGTTGACCAGGAACAGCTGGCCCGGGCCCAGCATGATTCCCTCGGCCGCGGCGCGCCGCGAGAGCTCGGCGCTGTCGGTGATGTCCGGATGCCGGGCCCACAGGTACATGCCGGCCGCGGGCTCATGAAACAGCTCGAAGCCCAGTCCCCCCAGCCGCCGCGCGACACTGCCGTGCGCCTGCGCGAGGCGCTCGCGCAGGGCCTTGAGATGCTTGCGCCAGCGGCCGTCGGTCACGGTGCCGAAGGCCAGGCGCTCGGTGATGTCGGACGATGTGAGGCCCGAGATCATCTTGAGCTGCGCCAGCTCGTCGAGCAGCTCGGGCTGCGCGATGACGTAGCCGACGCGGATGTTCGGCGAGATGGTCTTCGAATAGCTGCCCACGTACACCACGCGGCGCAGCTGCCCCAGGCTGGCCAGCGAGGGACGCATCGACGCGTCCATTTCGGCGTAGATGTCGTTCTCCACCAGCGTGAAGTCGTGCGCCTGCGCGAGTTGCAGCAGCTGCACCAGCTGGGGCAGCGAGGCCATGGAGCAGGTCGGGCTCTGCAGCCGCGGCTGCGTGAAGAAGGCCTTGGGGCGGTGCACCGCCAGCAGCGCTTCGAGCGCGGGCATGTCGTAGCCCGAGGGAGTGCGCGGCACGCCGACGATCTCCACGCCCAGGAAGCGCAGCATGTACATCAGGTTCGGATAGCCGGGATCGTCCACGAGCACGCGGTCGCCCGGCTTGAGCAGGCGGCGCGCGACGAGATCCAGCGCCTGGCTCGAGCCCTGGGTCAGCAGCACCTGGGCGGCCTCGACCACGATCTGCTGCTCCGAAAGCGCCTCGGCCGTCGCCATGCGCAGCGCCATGTGGCCGAAGGGCAGGCCGTAGCCGCCGATGTCGCTGCCTTCGGAGGCCAGGTGGCGCAGGCTGCGGCGCATGCCGTCCTCGAAGAGCCAGTCGTGCGGCAGCCAGCCGCAACCGGGCTTGAGTGGCAGGTTGCGGTTCTCGAAGATCTGCTGGAGATACCACCGCGCGTCGAAGCGGGGGTCCGCGCGGGGCGCGCTGGCCGTGCCGGCGGCGCTCTCCTCGCTGCGCCGCTTGACGAAGAAACCGGCGTTGGCCCGCGAGACCAGCAGGCCCTGCGCCACCAGCCGGTCGTAGGCTTCGACCACCGTGAAGACGCTGACGCCATGGGCGGCGGCGAAGGCGCGGATCGACGGCAGCTTGGTGTCGGCCTTGAGCTTCTGGGCGCCGATCAGACCGCGCAGCCCTTCCACGATCTGGCTCACCAGTGGCGTCGGCTGTTCGGGGCGAAGAATGAGCATCGGGGGTGTCTCCGGCGGTCCGGCCTGCACCATATTGAGGAAAGTATGTACAGGATACAAGACCAGTACAGTCCTCCGGACGACCGCTTCCGGTGTACATGGCCGGTCCGGATCGGGCGACCTAGAGTGCCGGCATTCCTTTCCTTCCAGCACTCAAGCACAGGTCGTCCCCCATGCAACGCGAACCCCACCTCAGCAACGCCGCCCTCATGACCCGCCGCAGCGCGGCCGTCGCGCGCGGTGTCGGCCAAGCCCATGAAATCTTCGTCAGCCGGGCCGCCAACGCCGAGCTCTGGGACGTCGAGGGCCGCCGCTACATCGACTTCGCGGGCGGCATCGCGGTGCTCAACACCGGCCACTGCCACCCGGAGATCACCGCCGCAGTCAAGGCGCAGGCCGAGCTCTATTCGCACACCTGCTTCCAGGTGCTGGCCTACGAGCCCTACGTGGAGCTGGCTGAGCGCCTGAACGCGCTGGCGCCCGGCGCGTTCGCGAAGAAGTCGGTCTTCCTGAGCACCGGCGCCGAGGCGGTGGAGAACGCGGTCAAGATCGCCCGCGCCCACACCCGGCGCCCGGGCGTCATCGCCTTCACCGGCGGCTACCACGGCCGCACGATGATGACGCTGGGCCTCACCGGCAAGGTGGCGCCCTACAAGGTCGGCTTCGGCCCCTTCCCGGGCGAGGTGTTCCATGCGCTGTACCCGAATGCGCTGCACGGCGTGAGCGTGGACGAGGCCCTGCATTCGGTCGAGCTGCTGTTCAAGAACGACATCGAGCCCGAGCGCGTGGCGGCCTTCATTCTGGAGCCGGTGCAGGGCGAAGGCGGCTTCTACGTGGCGCCCAACGACTTCGTCGAGGGCCTGCGCGCGCTGGCGGACCGCCACGGCATCCTGATCATTGCCGACGAAGTGCAGACCGGTGCCGGCCGCACCGGCACCTGGTTCGCCAGCGAGCAGTGGCCGGTGGCGCCCGACCTGATCACCACCGCCAAGTCGATGGCGGGCGGCTTCCCGATCTCCGGCGTGGTGGGCCGCGCCGAGGTGATGGACGCCCCCGCCCCCGGCGGCCTGGGCGGCACCTATGCCGGCAGCCCCATCGGCTGCGCCGCGGCGCTCGCCGTGCTTAAGGTGTTCGACGACGAGCAGCTGCTGGCGCGCAGCCGTGCGCTGGGCGAGCGGCTCATGGCCGGCCTGCGCCGCATCGCGGCGGGCGAGCCGTCCATCGGCGACGTGCGCGGGCTCGGCGCCATGCTGGCCATCGAGCTGTTCGAGGAGGGCGACACCGCGCGGCCCGACGCCGCGCTGACCCGCAAGGTGGTCGCGGAGGCGGCACGGCGCGGGTTAATCCTGCTGTCATGCGGCACCTACGGCAATGTAATTCGCGTGCTGGTGCCGCTCACGGCATCCGACTTGCTTGTGGACGAAGGCCTGGCGCTTCTCGCGGACAGCTTCGCCGCACTGCGCTGATCGACCGATCCTTTTCCTGAATCCTCCATGACCGCAGAACCCTTGGTGCGCTTCCAGCGCGTCCAGAAGACCTACGACGGCGAGCACCTGGTGGTGCGCCAGCTCGACCTGGACATCCACCGCGGCGAGTTCCTGAGCCTGCTCGGCCCTTCGGGATCGGGCAAGACCACCACGCTGATGATGCTGGCGGGCTTCGAGTCGCCGACCTCGGGAGAGATCCTGCTCGACGGCAAGCCGATCACCCGCACGCCGCCGCACAGGCGCAACTTCGGCATGGTCTTCCAGAACTACGCGCTGTTCCCGCACATGAGCGTGGGGCAGAACGTGGCCTATCCGCTCACCGTGCGCAAGGTGCCGAAGGACGAGCAGCAGCGCCGCGTGCAGCGCGCGCTCGACATGGTGCAGCTGCGCGGCATGGCCGACCGCCTGCCCGGCCAGCTCTCGGGCGGCCAGCAGCAGCGCGTGGCGCTGGCGCGGGCGCTGGTGTTCGAGCCCCAGCTGGTGCTGATGGACGAGCCGCTGGGCGCGCTCGACAAGCAGCTGCGCGAGCACATGCAGATCGAACTCAAGGACCTGCACCGCCAGCTGGGAGTTACCTTCGTCTACGTGACGCACGACCAGGGCGAGGCGCTCACCATGAGCGACCGCGTGGCGGTGTTCAACGAAGGCGTGATCCAGCAGTTGGACACGGTCGACCGTCTCTACGAAACGCCTTCCAACCGCTTCGTGGCCGGCTTCGTCGGCGACAACACCGTGCTCAGGGGCCAGCTGGGCCAACGCCAGGGTCATGGCGGCGAGCATGCCGAAATGACGCTGCCCGACGGCCGCGTGCTGCACGGGCTCAACGTGAGCGGCGCGGCTTCTGGCGCGGCCGTCGAGGCCTGCATCCGGCCCGAGCGCGTGGTGCTGCACCGCCGCACGGACGTGCAGCGCGCCAACATGCTCGAGGCCGAGGTGGCGCGCGTCATCTACTTCGGCGACCACCTGCGGCTGCTGTGCAGCGTCGGCGGCGGCCAGGCCGACGCCACCGTGAAGCTGCCGCTGGACGGCCTCGACGGCGCCGCCGCGCCGCGAGCCGGCGAGGCGGTGGTGCTCGAGTTCCCGACGGCGCATGCGCGCATCTACGCCCCCTGAAGCCGGCCTTCCCTTCCCCGATCGCTTTCCCCCTCGTTCCCGTTCATCACCCAGGAAGATTTCCACCATGAAAAAGACACTTCTCGCCTGCACCGTCGCCGCCAGCTTCGCCCTGCCGGCCCTCGCCCAGCAGCAGCTCACCGTGGTCAACTTCGGCGGCGCCAATGCCAACGCCCAGAAGAAGGCCTACTACGAGCCCTACGAGAAGACCGGCACCAAGATCGTCGCGGTCGAATACAACGGCGAGCAGGCCAAGATCAAGGCCATGGTGGAGACCAAAAAGGTCACCTGGGACGTGGTCGAGGTCGAATCGCCCGACGCGGCGCGCGGCTGCGACGAGGGCCTCTTCGAGAAGCTCGACTATTCCAAGATCGGCACCAAGTCCGACTTCCTGCCGGCCGCCGTCACCGACTGCGGCGTGGGCCTGTTCGTGTGGTCGACCGTGATGGCCTACAACGGCGAGAAGCTCAAGACCGCGCCCACGAGCTGGGCCGATTTCTGGGACGTGAAGAAGATTCCCGGCAAGCGCGGCATGCGCAAGGGCGCGCGCTACAACCTTGAATTCGCGCTGATGGCCGACGGCGTGAAGCCGGCCGACGTCTACAAGGTGCTCGGCACCAAGGAAGGCGCCGACCGCGCCTTCAAGAAGCTCACCGAGCTCAAGCCCAACATCCAGTGGTGGGAAGCCGGCGCGCAGCCGCCGCAGTTCCTGGTGGCCGGCGACGTGGTGCTGACCACCGTCTACAACGGCCGCATCGACGCGGCCAACCGTGAAGGCCGCGACCTCAAGATCTACTGGCCGGGTGGCATCTACGACCTCGACTACCTGGTGATCCCCAAGGGCGCGCCGAACAAGGAAGCCTCGCTGAAGTACATCCAGTTCGCGATGCAGCCCGCCAACCAGGCGGTGTATGCCCAGAACATCGCCTACGGCCCCACCAACACCAAGGCGCTGGCCTCGCTCAGTCCCAAGGTGCTTGCCGACCTGCCGACCTCCTCGACCAACGCCAAGGACGCGCTGCAGTTCAACGTCGGCTTCTGGGCCGACCAGGGCGAGGCGCTGGAGAAGCGCTTCGCGGCCTGGGCCACGCAGTAAACCGGCAGACGAACCAGCGAACGCGAAAGAGGCCATGCACGCGGCAACGTCTGTTCCCCCGGTTCCAGCGGAAGCGCCCCCCGGCGAACTGCGGCGCGCACTGGCGCGCGCCGAGGCCCGCCGCAAGTGGCGCGCCTTCGCGCTCACGGCGCCGCTGCTGGTGTTTCTTCTGCTGACGCTGCTGGTGCCCATCGTGGCGCTGCTGCAGCGCGCGGTGGAGAACCCCGAAGTGGCCAACGCGCTGCCTCGCACCGTGCGCGCGCTCGACGGCTGGAACCGCAAGGAGGCGCCCGCGCCGGCGGCCTATGCGGCCATCGCGGCCGATCTCGGACAGCTGCCCGACAGCTCCGACGCGGGCGCCCTCGCGCGCCGCCTCAACACCGAGATCGCGGGCGCCCGTTCGCTGGTGATGGGTGCCTTCAGGGCGCTGCCCATCGCCGGCACGCCGGAGGAGATCAAGGCACGCATGCTGGAGCTCGATCCGCGCTGGGGCGAAGCGCCGTACTGGCAGGCGATCGCCAAGAACGGCTCTCGCTGGACGCCCGACTACCTGCTCGCCTCGGTCGACCTGCGGCGCGACGTGGCCGGCGAGGTGGAGCGCATGCCCGCCGACCAGCGCGCCTTTGCAGGCATCCTGCTGCGCACCTTCCAGATCAGCGCCGTGGTCACCTTCTTCTGCCTGCTGCTGGCCTATCCGCTGGCGTGGTGGCTGTCGACGCTGCCGGCGCGCAAGGCCAACGTGCTGATGATCCTGGTGCTGGTGCCGTTCTGGACGTCCATCCTGGTGCGCGTGGCCGCATGGATCGTGCTGCTGCAGTCCGAGGGCCTGGTCAACCGCGGCCTGATGGGCATCGGCCTCATCGACCATCCGCTCGCGCTGCTGTTCAACCGCACCGGCGTGATCATCGCGATGGTGCACATCCTGCTGCCCTTCATGATCCTGCCGCTGTACAGCGTCATGAAGAGCGTGCCGCCCACCTACCTGCGCGCGGCCGTCTCGCTGGGCAGCTCGCCGCTGGCGGCCTTCTTCCGCGTGTACGTACCGCAGACCTACCCCGGCATCGGCGCCGGCGCGCTGCTGGTCTTCATCCTGGCGATCGGCTACTACGTGACGCCGGCGCTGCTCGGCGGCGCGGACGACCAGATGCTGAGCTACTACATCGCGCGCTACACCAACGTGGAAATCAACTGGGGCATGGCCTGCGCGCTGGGCGCCGTGCTGCTGGTCGCCACGCTGCTGCTGTACGCCGTGTACCGCCGCATCGGCAAGGCCGAGCTGAGCCTGGGCTGAGCAGCCACAAAGACAGGAGTCATCATGCTGAAGCTCCCCCAATTCCCGGCCTACGCCACCTTCGCCGACAAGCTCGGCTGGTGGCTGGTGCGCGCCGGCTGCGTCGCGGTGCTGGCCTTCCTGCTGGCGCCGATCCTGGTGGTGATTCCGCTGTCGTTCTCCGACAGTTCGTTCCTGGCGTATCCGATCCCGGGCTGGTCGCTGCGCTGGTACCGCAATCTCTTCGACTCGCCCGAGTGGGCGCGCGCGGCGCGCAACAGCTTCATCGTGGCGCCCGCCGCCACGGTGCTGGCCACCGTGCTGGGCACGCTCGCGGCGGTGGGGCTGTCGCGCACGAACTTCGCGTTCAAGGGCCTGCTCATGAGCGTGCTGATCTCGCCGATGGTCGTGCCGATCGTGGTGGTCGGCGTAGCCACCTACCTCTACTTCGCGCCGCTCGGTCTGGCCGACACCTACCTCGGCCTGATCGTGGTGCACGCGGCGCTGGGCGCGCCCTTCGTTCTGACCACCGTGCTCGCCACGCTGGCAGGCTTCAACCAGAACCTGGTGCGCGCGTCGCTGAGCCTGGGCGAGACGCCGTTGCGGACCTTCATGCGCGTCACGCTGCCGGTGATCGCGCCGGGCGTGATCTCGGGCGCGCTGTTCGCCTTCGCGACCTCGTTCGACGAGGTGGTGGTCACGCTGTTCCTCGCGGGGCCCGACCAGGTCACGCTGCCGCGCCAGATGTTCACCGGCATCCGCGA
This sequence comes from Variovorax sp. 350MFTsu5.1, assembly GCF_048302515.1. Taxonomy (NCBI): domain Bacteria; kingdom Pseudomonadati; phylum Pseudomonadota; class Betaproteobacteria; order Burkholderiales; family Comamonadaceae; genus Variovorax; species Variovorax sp. 350MFTsu5.1. Next base: position 6,069,221 of record NZ_CP157620.1, read on the forward strand.
GAACATCTCGCCCACCATCGCCGCCGTGGCGACGCTGCTGATCATCTTCACCACCACGCTGCTGCTCGCGCTCGAATGGCTGCGCGGACGGCGGCGCTGAACACTCCATTCGCGCGATGCCCTCCACGACCCCGAACCAGCCGCTGGGCGGCAACACCATGCCGCGCTTCGCCGGCCCCGGCACGATGATGCGGCTGCCCCCGGCAACGTCGCCGGAAGGACTGGACGCCGCGTTCATCGGCGTGCCGCTGGACATAGGCACCTCCAACCGCCCCGGCGCGCGCTTCGGGCCGCGCCAGATCCGCGCCGAGTCGGCGCTGCTGCGCCCCTACAACATGGCCACCGGCGCCGCGCCCTTCGACCGGCTGAACGTGGCCGACCTGGGCGACGTGCCGATCAACACCTATTCGCTGGACAAGTCGCTGGCCATCATTTCGGCCTTCTACGACACGGTGCTGGCAGCAGGATGCGCCCCGCTGACGCTGGGCGGCGACCACACCATCGCACTGCCGATCCTGCGCGCGGTGGCGCGAAAGCACGGCCCGGTCGCACTGGTGCACGTGGATGCGCATGCGGACGTGAACGACGACATGTTCGGCGAGCGCATCGCCCACGGCACGCCGTTCAGGCGCGCCGTCGAAGAGGGCCTGCTGGCCTGCGACAAGGTCTGGCAGATCGGCCTGCGCGGCACCGGCTATGCGGCCGACGATTTCGACTGGCCGCGCGCGCAGGGTTTCACCGTGGTGCAGGCGCACGAGGTCTGGTATCAGTCGCTCGCGCCGCTGATGGCGCAGGTGCGCGAGCGCATCGGGCCCGCGCATCCGGTCTACATCAGCTTCGACATCGACGGCATCGACCCCTCGTTCGCGGGCGGCACCGGCACGCCCGAGATCGGCGGGCTCACCGTGCCGCAGGCGCTGGAGATCGTGCGCGGCTGCCGCGGCCTGAACGTTGTGGGCGCCGACCTGGTGGAGGTCAGCCCGCCCTACGACACGAGCGGCAACACCGCGCTGCTGGGCGCCAACCTGCTCTACGAAATGCTCTGCGTGCTTCCCGGCGTGCCCTTCCGCTGACACGGCCTCTGCCCGCGCAGGCCATTACCGGTTACCCATTCATTCATTCCTTCCGAGACAACACGAGAACATGGACACGAAGACTTCTCCCCTCGCGCTGCTGAACGACCCGACCCTGCTCAAGACCGATGCGCTGATCGCCGGCGAGTGGACGAAGGGCGCCAGCCGCTTCGACGTGAACGACCCGGCCACCGGCCGGAAACTGGTCGACGTGGCCAACCTCACGCGCGCGGATGCCGCGCACGCCATCGCCGCCGCGAACGGGGCGCTCGCCGCCTGGCGCGGCAAGACCGGCAAGGAGCGCAGCATCGTGCTGCGCAAGTGGTTCGACCTGCTGATCGCCAACACCGAGGACATCGGCCGCCTGATGACCGCCGAGCAGGGCAAGCCCTTCGCCGAGGCCAAGGGCGAGGTCGCCTACGGCGCGAGCTTCATCGAATGGTTTGCCGAAGAAGCCAAGCGCGTGAACGGCGAGGTGCTGCCGCAGTTCGACAACAACCGCCGCCTGCTGGTGATGAAGCAGCCCATCGGCGTGTGCGCGGCGATCACGCCGTGGAATTTTCCGCTCGCGATGATCACCCGCAAGGTGGCTCCGGCGCTCGCTGCCGGCTGCACGGTGGTCATCAAGCCGGCCGAGCTCACGCCGCTGACCGCGCTGGCCGCGGCGGAGCTGGCCGTGCGGGCCGGCATTCCGGCGGGCGTGCTCAACGTGCTCACGGCCGACAGCGCCAACAGCATCTCGATCGGCAAGGAGCTGTGCGAGAGCGACGTCGTGCGCCACCTGAGCTTCACCGGCTCCACCGAGGTGGGCCGCATCCTCATGAGCCAGTGCGCGCCGACGGTCAAGAAGCTGTCGCTGGAGCTGGGCGGCAACGCGCCCTTCCTGGTGTTCGACGACGCGGATGTGGATTCGGCCGTCGAAGGCGCGATTGCCAGCAAGTACCGCAACGCCGGCCAGACCTGCGTTTGCGCGAACCGGCTGTACGTGCAGGAGGGCATCTACGACGCCTTCGTCGAGAAGTTCGCGGCCAGGGTCAAGGCGCTCAAGGTCGGCAACGGCTTCGACGACGGCGTGGTGCAGGGCCCGCTGGTCGAGGACGCGGCCATCGACAAGGTGCAGCGCCACGTCGACGACGCCGTCGCCAGGGGCGGCAAGGTGCTGGCCGGCGGCCACAGGATGCAGGGCCAGTTCTTCGAGCCGACCGTCATCGCCGACGCCACGGCCGACATGCTGTGCGCGCGCGAGGAAACCTTCGGCCCCTTCGCGCCGGTGTTCCGCTTCAAGACCGAACAGGAAGGCATCGACGCGGCGAACAATACCGAGTTCGGCCTGGCGAGCTATTTCTACACGCGCGACGTGGGCCGCATCTTCCGCGTGGCGGAGGCGCTGGAGTACGGCATGGTCGGCATCAATGCCGGCGTGATCGCCACCGAGCACGTGCCCTTCGGCGGCGTGAAGCAGTCGGGCCTGGGACGCGAGGGCTCGCACCACGGCATGGACGACTACGTCGAGATCAAGTACCTCTGCCTGGGCGACATCCAGAAATAGGAAGAGAAGAAGAGGAAAGAAGGAGGGGGCGGGAAGAGCCGGGGCAAGCCCCGCCCTGCCCTGCCCTGCCCTGCCCTATCGCGCCAGCACGGGCGCCAGCGCCACGCCGGTGTGCGTGCCCAGCCGCACCACCTCTTCGGGCGGCGCCGACGCGACGACGCGCCCGCCCGCGCTGCCGCCCTCGGGCCCGAGGTCGAGGATCCAGTCGGCCTCGGCGATCAGGTCGAGGTCGTGCTCGATCACCACCACGCTGTGGCCGCCGTTCACCAACCGGTGCAGCACGTGGATCAGCTTCTCGACGTCGGCCATGTGCAGGCCCACGGTCGGCTCGTCGAGCACGTACAGGGTGTGCGGCGCCTTCTGGCCGCGGCGGGTGATGTCGTCGCGCACCTTGCTGAGTTCGGTCACCAGCTTGATGCGCTGCGCCTCGCCGCCCGAGAGCGTGGGCGAGGGCTGCCCCAGCGTGAGGTAGCCCAGCCCCACGTCCTTCAGCAGCTGCAGCGGGTGGCTGATGTTGGGCATGCTCGCGAAGAACTCGACGGCCTCGTCGACTTCCATCTTCAGCACGTCGCCGATGCTCTTGCCACGCCAGCTCACGGCCAGCGTCTCGGGGTTGAAGCGCGCGCCGTGGCACACCTCGCAGGGCACCTTCACGTCGGGCAGGAAGCTCATCTCGATGGTGCGCACGCCCGCGCCCTCGCAGCCCGGGCAGCGGCCTTCGCCGGTGTTGAAGCTGAAGCGCGCCGGGCCGTAGCCGCGCGCCTTGGCCTCCAGCGTGTCGGCGAAGAGCTTGCGGATGGTGTCCCAGAAGCCGATGTAGGTGGCCGGGCAGCTGCGCGGCGTCTTGCCGATGGGCGTCTGGTCGACCTCGAGCACGCGGTCGACGGTCTCGTAGCCCTCGACCTTGCGGCAGCCCGCCCACGCGGGACGCTTGCCGGCGGCGTCGGCGTCGCGGCCGGCCTTGGTCGAGCGCTGCGCCACGATGGCCTGCACGTTGGCCAGCAGCACGTCGCGCGCGAGCGTGGACTTGCCCGAACCGCTCACGCCGGTGACCACCACGAGGCGGCGCAGCGGCAGCGTGGTCGTCACGTCCTGCAGGTTGTGCAGGTTGGCGCCTTGCACGGTGAGCCATTCGCCGCTCTCCTCGGCCTTCGGGTCGGGCGAAGGGATCAGCCGGCGCGCCTGCAGCGGGTGCCGGATGGCGTCGCGCAGGTAGCGGCCGGTCTGCGAGTCGTCGGCCTTCTGGATGTCGGCGACCGTGCCCTCGGCGACCAGGCGGCCGCCGCGCTTGCCGGCGCTCGGGCCGATGTCGATGATGTGGTCGGCGCGGCGGATGGTGTCCTCGTCGTGCTCCACCACCACCAGCGTGTTGCCCTTGTCGCCGAGCTTGTGCAGCGCGTCGAGCAGGATCTGGTTGTCGCGCGCGTGCAGGCCGATGGTCGGCTCGTCGAGCACGTAGCACACGCCCTGCAGGTTGCTGCCGAGCTGCGCCGCCAGGCGGATGCGCTGCGCCTCGCCGCCCGAGAGCGTGGGCGCGCCGCGGTCCAGCGTGAGGTAGCCCAGGCCCACCTCTTCCAGGAACTCGAGCCGGCTGCGGATCTCGGGCACGAGGTCGCGCGCGATCTCGGCTTCTCGGCCGCTGAGCGCGAGCCCCTCGAACCACTGGCGCACCTCGGTCACGCTCATGCGCGCGAGTTCGGTGATGCCGATGCCGCCCGAGCCGTCGGCCGCGGTGCCGAAGCCCACGGCGCGCGCCGTGGCGTTCAGGCGCGTACCCTGGCAGGTCGGGCAGGCCACGTCGGCCAGGTCTTCCACCTCGGGCTCGGCGAAGGTCTGCTCGCGGCCCTTGTCGTCGCCGGCCAGCACGGAGTCGTCGAACACCTTGCGCTGGTCCTTGCTGAGCTTGACGCCGGTGCCCACGCAGTCGGGGCACCAGCCGTGCTTGCTGTTGTAGCTGAACAGGCGCGGATCGAGCTCGGCGTAGCTGGTGCTGCACACCGGGCAGGCGCGCAGCGTGGAGAACACGTGGACGCGGCCGATGCCGGCGGCGGACACGCCCGCCATCATCGCGGCGCGCAGCCCGTCGAGTTCGCTGAGCACGTGCACCACGCCCTTGCCGTGCTCGAGCGCCTTGGCCAGCGCCGCGCGCAGCTCGTTCTCGTTCGAGGGCAGCACGTCGAGGCTGGCCACCGGCAGCTCGATGCTGTGCTCCTTGAAGCGGTCGATGCGCGGGAAGCCGGTGGTCGGCAGGAAGTCGCCGTCCACGCGCAGGTGCGTGAAGCCGCGCGGGCGCGCCCAGTCGGCCAGCTCGGTGTACACGCCCTTGCGGTTGGTCACCAGCGGCGCGAGCAGGCCGATGTGCTGGCCCTTGAAGTTGCGCATGAGCTGCGCGGCGATGCTGTCGGGGGTCTGCGGCTGCACGGCCGCGCCGTCGTGGATGCAATGCTGGATGCCCAGCTTCACGTACAGCAGGCGCAGGAAGTGCCACACCTCGGTGGTGGTGCCCACCGTGCTCTTGCGGCCGCCGCGCGACAGGCGCTGCTCGATGGCCACCGTCGGCGGAATGCCGTACACCGCGTCCACCTCGGGCCGGCCCGCCGGCTGCACGATGCTGCGCGCGTAGGCGTTGAGCGATTCGAGGTACCGGCGCTGCCCTTCGTTGAAGAGGATGTCGAAGGCCAGCGTCGACTTGCCCGATCCGCTCACGCCCGTCACCACGCTGAACTTGCCGCGCGGAATGTCGACGCTCAGGTTCTTCAGGTTGTGCTCGCGCGCGTTGACGATCTGCACCGCATCGGCACCCGGCGCCGCCTTGGCGTTGGCGATGTAGCGGCGCGCGGCGCGCTCGGCCACCTTGTAGGCCTCGGGGCCGATGGCGAGTTCGTAGTCGGCCAGCGCGGCTCCGGTGAGCGAGGCGCGATTCTCGCGCAGCTGCTCGGGCGTGCCCTGGGCCACCACCTGCCCGCCGCCCTCGCCGCCTTCGGGGCCGAGGTCGATGAGCCAGTCGCTCGCGCGGATCACGTCGAGGTTGTGCTCGATCACGATCAGCGAATGGCCGGCGTCGAGCAGCTTGCGCAGCGCGCGCATGAGCCGCGCGATGTCGTCGAAGTGCAGGCCGGTGGTGGGCTCGTCGAACAGGAAGAGCGTGCCCTTGCGCGCCACCGACTGCTTGCTGGCGGTGGCGTTCTTCGCGGCCTCGGCCAGGAAGCCCGCGAGCTTCAGGCGCTGAGCCTCGCCGCCTGAGAGCGTGGGCACGGGCTGGCCGAGCTTGACGTAGTCCAGCCCCACGTCGGAAATGGGCTGCAGCACGCGCAGCACGTCGCGGTCGGCCTCGAACACCGCGGCCGCCTCGGCCACGGTGAGTTCGAGCACGTCGGCCACGTTGTAGCTGCGGCCCTTGCGTTCCACGCGCACTTCGAGGATCTCGGGGCGGTAGCGCTTGCCGTCGCAGTCGGGGCAGCGCAGGTACACGTCCGACAGGAACTGCATCTCGACGTGCTCGAAGCCCGAGCCGCCGCAGGTCGGGCAGCGCCCGTCGCCGGAGTTGAAGCTGAACTTGCTCGCGGTGTAGCCGCGCTGGCGCGAGAGCGTGGCCGTGGCGAAGATCTCGCGGATCGCGTCCCACGCGCCCACGTAGCTCGCGGGGTTGGAACGCGCGGTCTTGCCGATGGGCGACTGGTCGACGAACACCACGTCGCCGAGGTGGTCGGCGCCGAGCAGGCGGTCGTGCGCGCCGGGCGTCTCGGTGGCCTTGCCGAAGTGGCGCATCAGCGCGGGCGCCAGCACGTCCTGGATGAGCGTGGACTTGCCCGAGCCGCTCACGCCGGTCACGCACACCAGGCGCGCCAGCGGGAACTCGACCGTCACGTTCTTCAGGTTGTGCTCGCGCACGCCTTCGAGGATGAGCCGGTGCGTGTTCTCGCTCACCAGCCGCTTGAAGCCCATGCCGATCTTCTTGCGACCGCCCAGGTACAGGCCGGTGAGCGTGTCGGCGTCGCGCAGCTGGTCGGTGGTGCCGTCGAACACCACCTGCCCGCCGCGCGCGCCGGGGCCGGGCCCCATGTCGATCACGCGGTCGGCGGCCAGCATCACGGCCGGGTCGTGCTCGACCACCACCAGCGTGTTGCCCGCGTCGCGCAGGCGCAGCATGGCCTCGGTGATGCGGTTCATGTCGCGCGGGTGCAGGCCGATGCTCGGCTCGTCGAGCACGAAGAGCGTGTTGACCAGCGAGGTGCCCAGCGCCGTGGTCAGGTTGATGCGCTGCACCTCGCCGCCGCTGAGCGTGCGGCTCTGGCGGTCGAGCGTGAGGTAGCCGATGCCCACGTCGTGCAGGTAGCGCAGGCGGGTGGTGATTTCCTCGAACAGCAGCTTCAGCGCCTGGATCTCGCCCTCGCTGGCCGCCTGGCCGTTGCCGTGGTGCTCGATGCGGTCGAAGAGCTGGCGCAGCCGCTCGATGGGCAACAGCATCAGGTCGTGCAGGCACAGGCCCGGCAGCGCCTCGAGCTGGGCGCGCGTCCATTTCACGCCGTTGGGCATGAAGCGCTTCTCGGGCGGCAGGACGGCGTCGGCGTCTTCCTTGCTGCCGATGCGCCACAGCAGGCTCTCGAGCTTGAGGCGCGCGCCGCTGCAGGTGGGGCACGGCGTGTAGCTGCGGTACTTGGACAGCAGCACGCGGATGTGCATCTTGTACGCCTTGCTCTCCAGGTAGCCGAAGAAGCGGCGCACGCCGTACCACTGCTTGTTCCAGTTGCCTTCCTTGTAGTTGGGCGTGCCCTCGATCACCCAGTGCTTCTGCTCGTCGGTGAGCTTGTTCCAGGGCGTGTCGCGCGGGATGCCGGCCGCCTCCGCGTGGCGCATGAGGTCGTCCTGCGCCTCCTTCCAGGCGGGCGTCTGGATGGTCTTGATGGCGCCGGCGCGCAGCGTGAGCTTGTCGTTCGGAATCACCAGCCCCAGGTCGACGCCGATCACGCGGCCGAAGCCGCGGCAGGTGTCGCAGGCGCCCACGGCCGAGTTGAACGAGAACATCGACGGGATCGGGTCGGCGTAGCGGATGTCGCTCTCGGGGCAGTGCAGGCCGGTGGAGAACTTCCACACGTCGGTCACTGCGTTCTCTTCCGAGCCGGTGGCGTGCACCGTGACGCGCCCGCTGCCGCGCTTGAGCGCGACTTCAATGGCTTCCACCACGCGCGAGCGCTCGGCGCCGGACGCACGGAAGCGGTCGGCCACCACGTCGAGCACCTTGCGCGGACCGGTGGGCGTGGCCACCTCGCGCTCGGACTGCACGCGCGTGAAGCCGCTGGCGGAGAGCCACTGCGTGACTTCCTCGGCCGTGGTGCTCGCGGGCAGCTCGACCGGGAAGGTGACGACCAGGCGCGGATCGCCCGCAGCGGCCGCGCGCTCGACGATCTGCGCGTAGATGCTGTCGGGCGAATCGTGGCGCACCGGCAGCGCGGTCTCGCGGTCGAACAGGTTGGCCGCGCGCGCGAAGAGCAGCTTCAGATGGTCGTTCAGCTCGGTCATCGTGCCGACCGTGGAGCGCGAGGAGCGCACCGGGTTGGTCTGGTCGATGGCGATGGCGGGCGGCACGCCTTCCACCTTGTCGACGGCCGGCTTGTCCATGCGGTCGAGGAACTGGCGCGCGTAGGCGGAGAAAGTCTCCACGTAGCGCCGCTGGCCTTCGGCATAGAGGGTGTCGAAGACGAGGCTCGACTTGCCCGAGCCGCTGGGCCCGGTGACCACCGTCATTTCGCCGGTGCGGATGTCGAGATCGAGGTTCTGGAGGTTGTGCTGGCGCGCGCCGCGAATCCGGATGGAGCCCTGTGTCATGAGTGCCTTGGGGGGTGGGGCAAACATTCTAGGGAGTGCCTCGTGACGGGTTTGCGCATTACGTCACAAGGTCGGTGGCTGCGCAGGGGTTTGTCCGGATGGAGTTAAAAACACTTTCAGAAACAAATAGCACATTTGTTTTCACGTTCGCCCGGCCGGGCGCCCGCATTGCTTCGAAAGGACTCCATGACGAAAACGCGCACGCTCTGCGCCGCCGCCCTGCTGGCCTTCAGCGCCCTGGGGGCGTCTGCCCAGATCCTGATCGGCCAGACCGCCGGCATGACCGGCTCGGTGGCCGCGAGCGTGAACGAGACCATCGGCGGCGCGAACCTGGTGATCGACGCGGTCAACGCGCAGGGCGGCATCCATGGCGAGAAGATCGAAGTGCTGCGCATGGACGACGGCTTCGACGTGAAGCGCGCCAGCGAGAACGCGCGCGTGCTGATCGAGGAGAAGAAGGTGCTGGCGCTCTTCATGAGCCGCGGCACGCCCCATTCGCAGGCGATCATTCCCTGGCTCGACAAGAACGACGTGGCGCTCATCGGCCCCTCCACAGGCGCGATGGTGCTGCACAAGCCGCTGCAGAAGCACGTGTTCAACGTGCGCGCCACCTACCAGCGCGAGGCCGAGAAAGCGGTGCAGCACCTGTTGACCATCGGCCTCACGCGCATCGCGGTGGTGCACGTGACCGACTCCTTCGGCACCGACGCGCTCGAAGGCGCGATGACCGGCTTCAGCAAGGGCAACGCCAAGCCGACCGTGATCATCCCGGCCGACCGCGACAAGCCCGACTACAAGACCATCGTGCCCGCCATCAAGGGCGCCGACGCGCAGGCCGTGGTGTGGATCGGCTCCGGCGTGGCCGTGGTCGACGGCATCAAGGCGCTGCGCGCCGCGGGCTCGGCCGCGCAGGTGGTCACGCTGTCGAACAACGCCTCCTCGGGCTTCATCAAGCAGCTCGGCGACGCGAGCCGCGGCGTGATCGTGACGCAGGTGTTTCCCAACGAGCGCTCGCTGGGCCATCCGATGGTGAAGGAAGCCCTGGCTCTCGCGCAGGCCAGGGGCCAATCGGAACTGTCGCCGGCCGCGCTCGAAGGCTTCGCCTCGGCCAAGGTGCTGGTGGAGGCGCTGCGCCGCGCCAGCCCCAAGCCCACGCGCGCCAGGATGGTGGCCGCCCTCGACAGCCTGCGCGGCTACGACCTGGGCGGCGGGCTGGAGGTGAGCTATTCGCCCACCGACCACAGCGGCATCGATTTCGCGGACCTCTCGATCATCAGCGACGGTCGCTTCAAGCGTTGAGTCCCCGCCCCGAGAGGGGCGAGTTTGAACGGCCCGCCGGCACAACCGGCGGGCCGCTTTTTTTCCGGGCGCTGGAAACCTTGGTTTGACAGGGTTTGCGCGAGCTAGCGAGACGTGACGTTCAGCAACACATTACACAGTTTCTGACAGAGGCGACCGCTTCCTGGAAAGGCTTTGCTCGATGAAGAAGACGTTCACGTCCTGCGCCGCTGCGCTGTTCCTGGCCATGATGGCGCCTGGGGCGGCGGCCCAGATCCTGATCGGCCAGTCGGCCGACCTCTCGGGCCCCGTGGCGGCCAGCGTCAAGGAAACGATCATGGGCTCGCAGCTGGTCATCGACCAGGTCAACGCCCAGGGCGGCATCAACGGCGAGCAGATCGAGGTCATCCGCATGGACGACGGTCTCGACGCCAAGCGCTCGCTGGAAAACACGCGCGTGCTCATCGAGGACAAGAAGGTCGTCGCGCTGCTGCTGAACCGCGGCACGCCCAACACGCTCGCGGTGATCCCGCTGCTCGACAAGTACGGGGTGGCGCTGGTCGGCCCCTCGACCGGCGCGATGGCGCTGCACAAGCCGCTGCAGAAGAACATCTTCAACGTGCGCTCCACCTACCAGCGCGAGGCAGAGAAGGCGGTGCAGCACCTGCAGACCACCGGCATCCAGCGCATCGCCGTCGTGCAGGCCGACGACTCCTTCGGCAAGGACGCGATGGAAGGCGCGAACAAGGGCTTCGAGAAGGCCAACCTGAAGCCGGCGGTGGTGGCGCTGGCCGACCGCAACAAGCCCGACTACGCGGCCATCGTCCCGCAACTCACCAAGGCCAACGCGCAGGCGGTGCTGTGGATCGGCTCGGGCACGGCCGTGACCGACGGCGTGAAGGCGCTGCGTGCTGCCGGCTCGGCGGCGCAGATCATCACGCTGTCGAACAACGCGGCCTCGGGCTTCATCAAGGAACTGGGCTCGGCCAGCGCGGGCGTGATCATCACGCAGGTGCTGCCCTACGAGCGCTCCTTCGGCCATCCGCTCATCAAGGAAGCGTTGGCGCTGGCCAAGGCCAAGGGCCAGAACGAGCTCTCGCCCGCGCTGCTCGAAGGCTTCGTCGCCACGAAGGTGATGGTGGAGGCTCTGCGCCGCACGGGGCCGAAGCCCACGCGCGCGAAGCTGATCGCCACGCTGAATGCCTTCCAGTACGACGTGGGCGGCGGGCTCGACATCAGCTACTCGCCGACCGACCACACCGGCATCGACTACGTAGACCTGTCGATCGTCAGCGACGGCAAGTTCAAGAGATAGGCTCGCCCGGCCTCACTTCGGCGCGGCGGCGGGCGCGGGTTCGTGCGTGGTGGTGTCGCCACCATGCTTCTCGCCCGACATGTCGACCTTGTCACCGGCCTTCGAGATCACGTACAGGGCAATGGCGGCGAAGATGACGAAGCCGACGACGAGTTTCCACATGGGTTTTGTCTCCTGGATGGTTCAAGAAAAAGGCCTCATGCGGTCGGCATGAAGCCTCTTTGTTGAACGGAGGGCGGCGCCCTCCTGCCTGTTCTTCGGCGACGGTCAGTCGTTAGCGTAGATGTCCACGTCCTTCGTCTCGCGAATGAAGAGCGTGCCCACCACCAGCGTGATGCCGGCGATGATGATCGGATACCACAGGCCGTTGAACATGTTGCCGGTCGAGGCCACGATGGCGAAGGCGGTGGTCGGCAGCAGGCCGCCGAACCAGCCGTTGCCGATGTGGTAGGGCAGGCTCATCGAGGTGTAGCGGATGCGCGTGGGGAAGAGCTCCACCAGCATCGCGGCGATCGGGCCGTAGACCATGGTCACCAGCAGCACCAGCCAGAACAGCAGCACCACCGTCAGCACCTTGTTCATCTTCGCGGGGTCGGCCTTGGCCGGGTAGCCGGCGACCTTCAGGTCTTCGGCCACGCCCTTCTTGAAGGCGGCGATTTCCTTGACGGAGTTCTCGTCGAACTTCGAATTCACGACGTTGCCGACGGGTGCCTCGACCGACTTGTCGCCGATCTTCACGATGGCCTTCGAACCCGGCGCGCCGGCCACGTTCTCATAGCTCACCGAGTTCTGCACCAGGTAGCGCTTGGCGATGTCGCACGAGCTCTTGAAGTCGATCTCGCGCGCCACCGGGTTGCCCTGGAAGGAGCAGGTCGCGGGATCCGCCGTCACCGTCACGCCGGCGGTGGCCTGTGCGCGGGCCAGGTCGGGGTTGGCGGCTTCGGTCAGCATCTTGAAGACCGGGAAGTAGGTGACCACGGCCAGCAGGCAGCCGGCCATGATGATCGGCTTGCGGCCGATCTTGTCCGACAGCGTGCCGAACACCACGAAGAAGGGCGTGCCCAGCAGCAGCGCGGCGGCGATCATCAGGTTGGCCGTGGTGGCGTCGACCTTCAGCTGCGCCGTCAGGAAGAAGAGCGCGTAGAACTGGCCCGAGTACCAGACCACCGCCTGGCCGGCCGTCAGGCCCACCAGCGCCAGGATCACGATCTTCAGGTTCTTCCACTGGCCGAAGGACTCGGCCAGAGGCGCCTTGGAGGTCTTGCCCTCGGCCTTCATCTTCTGGAAGGCGGGCGACTCCGACAGCGTCAGGCGGATCCACACCGAGATGCCCAGCAGCAGGATCGACACCAGGAACGGAACGCGCCAGCCCCAGTCGTTGAAGGCCGCCTCGCCCATGAACTCGCGCACGCCCAGGATTACCAGCAGGCTCAGGAACAGGCCGAGCGTGGCGGTGGTCTGGATCCACGAGGTGTAGGCGCCGCGCTTGCCGTGCGGCGCGTGCTCGGCCACGTAGGTGGCGGCACCGCCGTACTCGCCGCCGAGCGCGAGGCCCTGCAGCATGCGCAGCGCGATCAGGATCACCGGCGCCGCGACGCCGATGGTCGCGTAGCTCGGCAGCAGGCCTACGATGAAGGTCGACAGGCCCATGATCAGGATGGTCACCAGGAAGGTGTACTTGCGACCGATCATGTCGCCCAGCCGGCCGAACACGATGGCGCCGAACGGACGCACCAGGAAGCCGGCGGCGAAGGCCAGCAGCGCGAAGATGAAGGCGGCGCCCGCATCCAGGCCGCTGAAGAACTGCTTCGCGATGATCGCGGCCAGCGAACCGTAGAGGTAGAAGTCGTACCACTCGAACACGGTGCCCAGCGAGGAGGCGAAGATGACTTTCTTCTCCTCCGAGGACATGGGCCGGGGGGCCGGGTGCGGCACTCCCCTCGAATCTAGTGTGGCTGCCATTGGTCGTCTCCTGTGTGTATGCGTTCATTCGTTCCCGGAATCCGGGACCGTGCGGCATTCTTGGAGGCGCGACTGACCCGAGCCTTTCGCGAAACTGAACCGGCGCTTACGGTTTAGGGTGAAACCCGCGCAGCACGTTTCAGCCTGTAAGAAATCGGGGTGCTTTTCCGGCGCCCGCGGGTTTGTACTCAGCCCTGTTTGCTGCTGCGCAGCAAGGCCGGGCGCTGGTCCGCCGAAGCCCACTCGGGGCCGTCGAACCACGCATCGCCCGACAGGTAGGCGCGCAGCATCTGCAGGCCGTCGAAGCCCCAGAACAGGCGGCCGTCGACCACGTAGGTCGGCGTGCCGAACACGCCCTGGCGCAGGGCCTCTTCGGTGTTGCGCTTGAGCAGGGCCTTGCTCTCGTCACTGTTCGCGTCGCGCTTCGGCCCGAGCTGCGCGGTGAGCGCGGCGAGCCGCGCCGGGTCGCCCGCTTCCTCGCCGCCGCGCCACACGTGGCGGAAGATGGTCTCGGCCACGAGGCGGCTGATGGTGCCGTCGTCGCCCGTGGATACCGCCAGCCGCAGGTGCGCCAGCGGGTTGTAAGGATGCGAGGCCGGCATCCGGATCTCTATGCCGTGCGTGTGGCCCAGCCAGAGCACGTGGCGGTAGGTCCAGCTGCGCTTCGACGGAATCTCCGCCGGCCCGAGCTGGCCATGCTGCTTGAGCAGCGCGCCAAGCAGCACCGGCCTGTAGGCCACGCTGTAGCTCAGGCCCTCGAGCGCTTCGGGCAGGTGCTCGAAGGCGAGGTGCGCGTAGGGCGAGATGAAGTCGAGATGGAAGTCGATGTGCTTCATGGGCTGCTGTCTCCTGGGTTCGCCGCGGGCACGCGCCAGATGCCGGCCTTCGCCCGCAACTCTATCGCCCGCCACACGTGGCGCCGGGTCTCTTCTTCCATCCTGCTCCAGCCCGCGATCTCGGGGATGGTGCGCAGGCAGCCTCCGCAGAAGCCGCTCAGGCGATCCATGCGGCACACCGAGCAGCACGGCGAAGGCACATCGCCCGCCGCGGCCTGCACCGCCACGGCGCGTTCGGCCAGCGTCTCGGCTTCCGCGAAATTCACACCACGTCGGCCACCGGCGCGCCGGTGAGCTTCTCGAGGTCGTGCGGGCGCAGCTGGAACACGGCGTGCGGATGGCCGGCTGCCGCCCAGATCTCCTCGAAGCGGAAGAGCTCGCGGTCGATCAGCACCACGGGCGGCGTCAGGTGGCCCACGGGCGACACGCCGCCGATGGTGAAGCCGGTGCGCGACTTCACGAAGTCGGCGTCGGCGCGGCCGGTCTTGCCGACCAGCGCGTCGACCTTCTTCTCGTCCACGCGCTTGTCGCCCGAGGTGATGACCAGCACCGCCGACTCGTCGCTCTTGCGCCGGAAGATGATGCTCTTGGCGATCTGCCCGACCGCGATGCCGAGCGCGTCGGCCGCCTGCTGCGCGGTGCGGCAGGCGTCGTCGAGCATGCGTGGGGAGTGGGGGTGGCCGGCATCCTGCAGGGCGCGGGAAACGCGCTGGACGCCTTCGGGGAGGTTATGGAGTTCGGATCCGCACATGATGGCTTCGAATCTATCAGGCTGCCGGGCCGTGGGCGCCGGCTCCGTCAGGCGCTGCGCTTGAACAGGAACAGCATCGCGCCCATCGCCATCAGCACGCCGCCGAAGACGCGGTTCTGCGCGCGCCGTGCGCGCACGCTGCGCAGCATGCCCTGCAGCCGCGCGGCCAGCCAGGCGTAGCCGTGCATCACGGTCACGTCGACCATCACCGTGGTGGCCAGCAGCACCAGCAGCTGCAGCCACAGGGGCCGCGTCGGCTGAATGAACTGCGGCAGCACCGCGGCCATGAAGACGATGCCCTTGGGGTTGGTCACGTTGGTGAGGAAGCCGCGCAGCACGCGCTGCGGTGCCGTGAGGTCGGGTTCAGCCGCCTGCGTCGCGCCGCCCTCGATCTTCGCGACGGGCGCACGCCACTGGCGCCAGCCCAGCCACAGCAGGTAGCACGCGCCCACCACCTTGACGACCAGGAACGCGCTGGCCGAGGCGGTGAGCACCGCACCCACGCCAAGGCCGGCCACCAGCAGGATCACCGCGAGCCCCAGCTGCAGCCCCACGATGGTCGCCGTGGTGCGCCGCACGCCGTAGCTGAGCCCGTGGCTCATGCTGAGCACAGCGCCCGAACCGGGCGACACCGCGATGACGCAACTGGCCACCACGAATGCAAGCCACACATGCAGATCCACTGACTACTCCCGCTCTATCTGTTCGATTCAGCGCTTCAGCCGGCCCGCTTGGTGCGGATGGCCTTCGAGGCGCGCGAGTTCGGCTCGCGGCCCAGCGCCTCGCTGATGTAGACGCCCGCGTCGATCAGCCTGTCGAGATCGATGCCGGTCTCGATGCCCATGCCGTGCAGCATGTAGACCACGTCCTCGGTCGCCACGTTGCCGGTCGCGCCCTTGGCATAGGGGCAGCCGCCCAGGCCGGCCGAGGACGACTGGAAGTTCCACACGCCCAGCTCGAGCGCCGCCAGCGTATTGGCGAGCGCCTGCCCGTAGGTGTCGTGGAAATGGCCGGAAATGGCGTCGACATCGAAGTGCGCCAGCGTGGCTTCCATGGCCGCCTGCACCTTGCGCGGCGTGCCCACGCCGATGGTGTCGGCCACGTCCACGCGCTGCACGCCGATGCCCTTCATCAGCTGCGCGAGGTAGCCGACCTTGGCCGGCGCGATCTCGCCTTCATAGGGGCAGCCGACTGTGCACGACATCGCGCCGCGCACACGGATGCCCTTCTCGAGCGCCGCGGCCACCACGGGCGCGAAGCGCTCGATGCTTTCGGCGATGGAGCAGTTGATGTTCTTCTGGCTGAAGGCCTCGCTGGCGGCGCCGAACACCACGATCTCGTCGGGCCACTCCTGGCGCGGCGCGGCGATGGCCGCCTCGAAGCCCTTCATGTTGGGCGTGAGCACCGAATAGAGCACGCCCGGCTTGCGGCTGATGCCGTGCATCACCTCTGCGTTGTCGGCCATCTGCGGCACCCACTTGGGGCTCACGAAGCTGGTGACCTCGATCTCCTTCAGGCCCGCGTCCTGCAGGCGGTGCACGAGGCCGATCTTCACTTCGGCGGAGACGGGCTGCTTTTCGTTCTGCAGGCCGTCGCGCGGGCCGACGTCGACGAGCCTGACTTGGGTGGGGAGTTTCATGGGATGTCTCTTGTATCGCTGGAGGATGGAAGACCGCCTTCGATTGTCGGCCACATGGAAATCCCCTGCCTGGTACAGAAGCCGGGGAAGGTAGCAATGCGCGCCTGCGAGGTTGCAAATGGCGCCAGGCGATCGGTGCTAGGCCGTTTCCCTCTGCTCGAAGCCGTCGGGCGGGGCCTGGGCCGCGATGGCACCGGCCGGATCGCCAACGTCGACCGCATCGACGCGCGCGCCTTCCGGCCCCTGGCGCGCCCAGCGGATCAGCTCTTCCACCGCAGAAGCCTCACCGGCCACGAGCGCCTCGACGCTGCCGTCGCGCCGGTTGCGCACCCAGCCGCGCACACGCAGGCGCTTCGCGGCCTGCAACATCGACCAGCGATAGCCCACGCCCTGCACGAGGCCGCGGATGGCGAGATGGCGGGCGACGGTGTTCATGGCTCCAGAGAGATCAGTACGACTTGGGCAGCCCCAGCGCCTTCTCGGCGATGAAGTTCAGGATCATCTGCGGGCTGACGGGCGCGATGCGCGGGATGTAGCTCTCGCGCAGCAGCCGCTCCACATGGTATTCCTTCGCGTAGCCCATGCCGCCGAGCGTGAGCACCGCGTTCTGGCAGGCATCGTGCGCCGCCTCGGCCGCGAGGTACTTGGCGGCGTTGGCCTCGATGCCGCAGGGCTCGCCCGCGTCGTAGAGCGTGGCGGCCTTCAGCATCATCAGGTCGGCCGCCTCCAGGTTGGCCCAGGCGCGCGCCAGCGGATGCGCCACGCCCTGGTTCTGGCCGATGGGGCGGCCGAACACGACGCGCTCCTGCGCGTACTGCGAGGCGATGCGCAGCGCCGCGCGGCCGATGCCGATGGCTTCCGCCGCGATCAATATGCGCTCGGGGTTGAGGCCGTGCAGGATGTATTCGAAGCCCCTGCCCTCCTCGCCGATGCGGTCTTCCTCGGGCACTTCGAGCCCGTCGATGAAGAGCATGTTGGAGTCCACCGCCGCGCGGCCCAGCTTGTGGATCTCGCGCACCTCGACGCGGGCGCGGTCCAGCGGCGTGTAGAACAGCGTGAGGCCCTGCGTGGGCTTCTTCACCTGGTCGAGCGGCGTGGTGCGCGTGAGGATCAGCATGCGGTCGGCCACCTGCGCGGTCGAGATCCAGATCTTGCGCCCGTGCAGCACGTAGCCGCCGCCGGGCCGGCGCACGGCCTGGGTCTTGAGGCTGGTGGTGTCGAGCCCCGCGTCGGGCTCGGTGACTGCGAAGCAGGCCTTCTCGGTGCCCGCGATCAGCGGCGGCAGGAAGCGCTGGCGCTGTTCCTCGCTGCCGAACACCACCACCGGGTTGAGCCCGAAGATGTTCATGTGCACCGACGACGCACCCGACATGCCCGCGCCCGATGCGCTGATGGCGCGCATCATCAGCGCCGCCTCGGTGATGCCCAGCCCCGCGCCGCCCTGCGCCTCGGGCATGGCGATGCCGAGCCAGCCGCTCTCGGCCACGGCGCGGTGGAACTCGTGCGGGAACACGGCGCGGTCGTCGTGGTCGCGCCAGTAGTCGATGGGAAAGTCCTCGCAGAGGCGTTCGATGGCGGCGACCAGCGAGCGCTGGTCTTCGTTCAAGGAGAAATTCATTCTTCGCTGTCTTTCGTCGGTTCAGGTTGCAGCGTGACGCCGCGCTCGAGCATGCGTTCGATGGCCTTGTCGCCATAGCCCGCCTCGCGCAGCAGCTCCACGCTCTGCTCGCCGATGCGCGGCGCGGGGCGGCGGATGGCGGCCGGCGTGGCGCTGTAGCGGCCGACCGGCGCGAGCGTGCGGATGCGGCCCTCGCTCGGGTGGTCGAGCTCGGGATAGAAGCCGACGGCGCGCAGGTGCGGGTCGTCGAGCAGGCTTTCGGTGCTGTGCAGGCGCGCGACCGGGATGTCGGCGGCGGACAGCGCGGCAAACCATTCGTCGCAGGTGCGCGTGGCCATCACCTCGGCCACGAAGGCATACACCGCGCCGATGTTCGCGGCGCGCGCGGTATGCGTGCCGAACATCGGCGAGTCGCGCAGTTCGGGCCGGCCGATCACGTCGAAGAAGGCCTGCCAGTGCTTGTCGTTGTAGATCAGCACGCTGAGGTAACCGTCGGCCGTGGCGTAGGGCTTGCGGTGCGGCGCGAGCAGGCGCGCGTAGCCGGTGGGCCCCAGCGGCGGCTCGAAGCTGTGGCCGCCGAGGTGGTCGCCCATCACGAACTGCGACAGCGCCTCGAACATCGGCACCTCCACGGCCTGGCCCTTGCCGGTGCGCTGCGCATGCAGCACCGCCGCGAGCAGCGCGATGGCCGCCTGCAGCCCCACCGCACGGTCGGCCAGCGTGACGGGCGCGTAGCGCGGCGCGCCGCCGCTTTGCTGAGCGAACAGCGAGGCGACGCCGGCCGCGCCCTGGATCAGGTCGTCGTACGCCGGCTTGCCCGCATACGGCCCCTGCTCGCCATAGCCGAACGCGCCGAGGTAGACGATCTTCGGGTTCACCGCCGACACCGCCTCGTAGCCCAGCCCGAGCCGCGCCATCGCCTGCGGCCGCGTGTTGTAGATGAGCGCGTCGCAGCCCGCGGCCAGCCGCAGGCAGGCCTCGCGGCCCTCGGGCTGCTTGAGATCGAGCACGATGGAGCGCTTGTTGCGGTTGAGGTGCATCGCCATCGCGCCCATGCCCGGGTTGCGCATCGGGCCGACGGCGCGCAGGTTGTCGCCGCCGGGCGGCTCGACCTTGATGACGTCGGCGCCCAGGTCGCCCAGCGTCTGCGTGGCATAGGGCCCCATCACCACGGCCGTGAGGTCGAGGATGCGGATGCCCTGCAGAGGTCCGCCCGCGCTCATTCGGGCTGGATCCCCGCCGCCTGGATCAGCTTCTTCCACTTCGCCAGTTCGGCAACCGTGAACGCGCCCAGCTCTTCAGGCGTGCTGCCGAAGGCGTCGAAACCCAGCTTCGCCACGCGCTCGCGGAAGACCGGGCCGTTGGCCATGTCGGCCAGCACCTTGTTGAGCTTCAGCACGATGTCCCGCGGCGTGCCGGCCGGCGCGAACACGCCGTTCCAGGAGGTGATGTCGAAGCCCTTGAGTTCGGGCGTGTCGGCCAGCGGCGGCAGTTCGGGGAAGAGCTTGGTGCGCTCCTGCGTGGTGACGGCGATCGCCCGCATCTTGCCGGCCTTCACCGTGGCAAGGCCCGCCGCGAGGTCGACCACCATCATCGACACCTGCCCGCCGATCAGGTCGGCGATGGCCGGCGGCGTGCTCTTGTACGGCACGTGCAGCATCGGCACGCCGCTCATGCGCGAGAGCGTGGCGCCGCTCACGATGCCGGTGCTGTTGCCGCTCGCGTAGGTCAGCTTGCCGGGATGCGCGCGGCCCCAGGCCAGCAGCTCGGCCACGCTCTTCACGGGCAGGTCGTTGTTCACCACCAGCATGAAGGGCAGGTTGCCCATGCGGCTGACGGGCGCGAAGTCTTTCACCGGGTCGTAGGGCAGCGACTTCATCAGGCTCGGGTTGGCCGAGTGCGTGGTGTTGGTGGTCATGAACAGCGTGTAGCCGTCGGGCGCCGCCTTGGCGACGTACTCGGCCGCGATCACGCCGTTGGCGCCCGCCCTGTTGTCGATGATGACCGAGGCCTTGAGCGCATCGCCGAGCATCTGTCCCGCGATGCGCGCCACCGCGTCGGTGCCGCTGCCTGCGGCGAAGGGCACGACGATGCGTATGGGCTGCTTCGGATAGCCGTCCTGCGCGAAGGCCCAGGGCATGGCGCCCGCGAGGCCCGCGGCGGCGCCGATGGAAATGAAACGGCGACGGTTCGCCATCGCGGCCGGTTGCCCGGTCGCGTTCTTCGTTGTCTGCATGGTTTGTCTCCGGTTGTCGTTTGCTGTCGCTTCAGGGCCGGATCACGCGCTCCGGCGATTCCTCGTAGGGCGGGCTGTAGATCACCAGCACGCGCACCGGCTCGTCGCTCACCACGGTGAAGGTGTGCATCGCGTCGGCGGGAAAGAAGCAGCTGTCGCCCGGGTGCAGCTCCTGTCGCTGGCCGCCCACCTCGGCGACCGC
The DNA here is from genome assembly GCF_048302515.1 of Variovorax sp. 350MFTsu5.1. Lineage (NCBI taxonomy): Bacteria > Pseudomonadati > Pseudomonadota > Betaproteobacteria > Burkholderiales > Comamonadaceae > Variovorax > Variovorax sp. 350MFTsu5.1. Next base: position 6,089,506 of record NZ_CP157620.1, read on the forward strand.
GCGGCCTTCGAGCATGTAGCAGACCTGCTCGATGCCCGGGTGCGCATGCGGCAGCGCGCCCTTGCCCTTCTGGATGTGGCCCACCAGCACTTCGAGCTGCTTCGCGCCCACGGTCTCGGGGCCGATCAGCCGCTTGTTCAGCGTGCCGGTGTGGTTGGCGGGGTGGTAGCCGGCGATCTCGGCCTCGCGGACGAAATAGCGGGGGGCTGCTGCTGTCGTTGCTGTCATCGGGGGCTTTCGTTCTTGGGTTCGATGGCGAGGCAGGCCGAGCGCAGCATCGCGGCGATCTCCTCGATGCGCGCCTCCATGCGGTAGCGCGGACCTGCGACAGAGATGGCGTAGGCCTCGCCGCCGATGCGCAGCGGCCAGGCCAGGCCGATCAGGTCGGGAATGCTCTCGCCGAGATTGCCGTACCAGCCGCGCGTGGCGGAGCGCTGCAGTTCGGCCTCGATGGCGTCGGCGGTGGTAAGGGTGGCGTCGGTCAGCGGCGCGAGGGTCGCGCCTTCGAGCAGCCGGCGGCGCTCGTCCGGGTCCAGCGTTGAAAGCAGCGCGCGGCCGATGGAATTGGCGTACGCCGGGCGCGTCTCGCCCGACTCGGCCGTGTAGCGGATGCTCTGCGGCGCGCTCAGCACTTCCAGGTACACCACCTGCCCCGCGTCGCGGAACTTGCCGAACACCACCGTCTCGCGCGCCGCGTCGCGCAGCTCCTCCAGCGTGGCCTTCACCCGGTCGAGCACCGGGTCGTGGGCGGCGATGACCTGCGCCATCGCCAACAGCCGGCCGGTCGGGTAGTAGCCCTGGCGGCGGCCGGTCTCGTACATGTAGCCCTGCTCCTCGAGCGTGCGGATCAGGCCCAGGCAGCTCGACACCGGCATGTCGAGCAGGCGCGCCATCTCCGAAAGGGCCAGCGGCTGCTTCTCGCGGGCGAAGAGTTCGACGATCTCGATCACCCGAAACGCGGTTTTCACAGTCATGAAAATATTTTCATACTTGTGAAAAATCAGTGTTTCAGGGTTTCCCCTGCCCGCGATGCACTCCGGCGGGCCCGGAGAGGGGACGCGCCCCCGTCGTCAGTAGCCGCGCACCGGATCGACCACGCCGGCGATCGGCAGCCCCTGCTCCATCGCGCGGATCTTCCCGGCGATCTGCGCGATGGACTCTTCGCGCAGCGTGCGCGCCGAGCCGTGCGGCGTCACGGTGATCTTCGGATGGCGCCAGAAGGCGTGGTCGGCGGGCAGCGGCTCGACCTGGAATACGTCCAGCGTCGCGCCCGCGAGCCGGCCGGCGTCGAGCATCGGAATCAGGTCGTCTTCCACCAGGTGGCCGCCGCGCGCGATGCTGATGAGATAGCCCTCGGGCTTCAGCTTGCCCAGCGTGTCGCGGTTGAGGATGCCGCGCGTCGCATCGGTCAGCGGCAGCAGGTTGACCAGCACGCGCGTGGACGAGAGGAACTCGTCGAACTGCGCCTCGCCGCTGAAGACGCGCACGCCCTCGATCTCCTTCGGCGAGCGGCTCCACCCCAGCACCGGGAACTCGAACTGCGCCACGGCCTTCGCCACGCGCTCGCCGAGCACGCCCAGGCCCATGATGCCCACCGGAAAGTCGCGCCGCATCCTCGGCTTGCGGTAGCTCCACTTGCCCTCGCGCGCGTCGGCCTCGTAGGCGTCGAATTCGCGGAAATGGCGAATGAGCGTGTGGCACACGTACTCCGCCATCTGCACCGACATGCCCGCGTCGTCGAGCCGCACGATGCGCGTGTGCGCCGGCACCTTCAGCTTGAGCAGCGCATCGACGCCCGCGCCGATGTTGAAGATGCCGCGCAACTTCGGCTGCTCGTCGAGGAACTCCTGCGGCGGCGCCCACACCACGGCATGGTCGGCCTGCGGCGCGCCGGGCTTCCAGGCTTCGATGACGGCATCGGGGAGTTCGGCCTTCAGGCCTTCGATCCAGGGGTCTGGGCGGTTGTCGGTGAGGTAGACGGTGATTCGCATGGGCACGCATCTTAGGTCGCGCCCGCGTCGCCATCGGCTTGTGCGGGCACTGGCCATCTCCTATCCTCGAACGCCCACCTCAGGAGACTCTTGGAATGATCAAGTTCAGCGTGATGTACCCCCACACCCCCGGCGCACGGTTCGATCACGACTACTACCGCGAAAAGCACATGCCCATGATCAAGGCCCGCATGGGCGATGCATGCCTCTCGTACACCATCGACAAGGGCCTGTCCGGCGGCGCGCCGGGCTCCGCGCCCACCTACGTCGCCATGTGCCACGTGTTCGCCGAATCGGTCGAATCCTTCCTGAAGGCCTTCGGCCCGCACCAGAAGGAGGTCAGGGACGACGTGAAGAACTACACCGACATCGTGCCGCTGACGCAGATCAGCGAAGTGGTGGTGGGCTGACCGAAAGAGCCCTGACGCGGCCTCAGCGCGGCGGCCGCTCCAGCGCCACCCAGCGCTGCACCGACGGCCGCTGCCACTGCCTGTCGGCATAGGACGCCAGCCGCTGCGGCACGGCGTCGCCGTTCATCACCAGGCGATTGAGCATCAGCGCCAGGTCGACGTCGGCGATCGACCAGTCGCCGAACAAGTTTTCCGCGCCTTCCGGCAGCAGCGCCTGCGCGACCTGGAAGAGCGTCTGCGCCGCGCGGTGCGCGGCCGCCGACAGTGGCGCGCCCGCCGGAGCGTAGAAGATCACCTCCGTGGAGCGTTCCTGCCGCACCGGCATGAGGTCGCTGCGAAGCCAGGCCTGCAGCTGGCGCGCACGGGCGCGGGCACGGGGTTCGGAGGGATACAGCGCCGTCCCGGCGAAGGTCTCGTCGATGTACTCGGTGATGGCGGACGATTCGGAAAGCGCGAAATCTCCATGCACCAGCGTCGGCACGCGCTGGGTCAAGGACAAACGGGAGAAGCCGGCCGCCCGGTGCTCCAGCGCACCCAGGTCGACCGGGGAGATGTGGAAGTCCAGTTGCTTTTCGTTCAACGCCACGTACACGGACATGGCATAGGGGCTGGCGAACTGGGCGTCCACATGGAGGCGTAGCGGGTCCGGCATCGGGAAGAAGGCTCCTGCGCGAATGGGGGCCTTTAAAACAAAAGGCCTTGAAGCGGTAGGTGCGCGATCTTACTGACTGATTCTTAGCTGGCGCGTCTTAGCTGGCGCGGCGGCGGCGCCACAGCACCCGCGCCAGCCAGCCCAGCGGCAGCACCACCAGCAGCAGCCACGGCAGCACGGCCGCGATGAAGGTGATGAGCGAGCCCACGCTTTCCGACAGCACCGAGCCCGCGTTGCGCAGCGCATTGCGCATCGGGCTGTAGCCGTCACCGCCGCTCACCAGCGCGCGCCTGGCCGTGAACTGGATCTGGATGTGCTGCTTGCTGGTCTGCTGCGCCAGCACCTTGCGCTGCGTGGCGATGGCGTCGAGCTCGGCCTGCGTGTCCGACAGCGTGCGCTGGATGGCCAGCAGGTCGGTCATGGTGCGCTTGGTGACGGTGTCGCGCAGCATCGCGCGCAGGCTGTCGCGGAATTCGGTGCGGTTCCTGATGCGGGCCTCGACGTCGATGACCTCGGCGGTCTTGTCCTCGCTGGTGGTGGTGTGCGAGACCACGCTGGCCACGCCCGCCAGGCCGCCGAGCAGCTTCTCGACGTCGGCAGGCTCCACGCGCATCTCCAGCATGGCGTTGCCGGGCTGCTGCGGCGTCTCGCGCAGCAGCGACGACGACAGCAACTCGCACTTCAGCGTGCCGCAGAGGTCGCGCACCTTGCCCCAGGCATCGGCGAGCTGGTCGGCCGGCACCTCGACGTTCAGCTCCTGGCGCACGGCCAGGAAGCGCTGCAGGGGGGTGTCCTGGCTGTTCCGGGACTCGTCGGTGGCCGCCTCGGCCGACCGCATCCGCATGTCCGCGCCGCCTGCGTACCCGCTCGCGGCCTGCATGGGCGCGGGCGGCGGGGCCGGCTCGGAGAACACGGCTGCCGCCCGCTTCTCCTCGCCGTTGCGGCCGCAGCCGGCCAGTGAAAGGGCTGCTGCCAGGGCCAGCAGGGCGATGCCCGCATGGCGGCGGACGGAGAAACTGGGCATGCGATAGGTCATGGAAGGAGTTCCCTTGAATGTTGACTACCGCAGCTCATACGGGCGGGCGCCCGCAACGGGGTTAACTTTTTTTTCAGGCTGCCGTAGCGGCTGCGGCGCTCATGCGCAGCAGCTCGTCGCCTTCGGCCACCTGCTCGCCCGGCGCGAACATCAGCTCTTCCACCGTGCCGTCGGCCGGCGCGGCGATGGTGTGCTCCATCTTCATCGCCTCCATCACCGCCAGCGGCTGGCCGCGGCTGACCTTGTCGCCGGCCTTGACCGCGAAGGACACCACCTTGCCCGGCATCGGCGCGGTAAGCCGGCCGCCTTCGGCCTGCGTGTCGCCCGCATGGGCCAGCCGGTCGATGGCGGTGATCTTCGTCGCGCCCTTCGAGGCGAAGACATGGGCCACGGCGCCGTCGAGGTGCACGTCGAGCGTCTGCCGGCTGCCCGCGAACTCCACCTCGAACTCGCCGGTCGGGAACCGGCCGATGACCAGCGGGCCCGCAACGCCACCGGCTTCGAGCCACAGGCCGCCGTCGCGCTTGTAGGTCAGCAGCGCGGTCTGCTCCGCTCCGCGGAACTCGAAGTCGAAGTGGCGCCGGTACTCGCCCAGCGAGCGCCAGCCGTCGCGCCGCGCAAAGGGATCGGGCATCTTCCCGGGCCATTCGCCGATCAGCGTGCGCGTGATCGCGGCGGCTGCCGCCAGCGGCAGCCCCAGCGGTTCGCGGTCGAACAGCACCGCGCGCTCGCGCTCGATCAGCGCGGTGTCGAGGTTGGCCTTCGAGAACGATTCGGTCGCCAGGATGCCGCGCAGGAACTGCACGTTGGTCGCCACGCCCACGATCTGCACCTGCGCCAGCGCGGCGTCGAGCCGCGCCAGCGCCTCTTCGCGCGTGCTGCCGTGCACGATCAGCTTGGCAATCATCGAGTCGTAGAAGGGCGAGATCTCGCCGCCCTCGCGCACGCCGTCGTCGATGCGCACGCGGCTGCGCTGGAAGGCCGTGGCAGCAGGCTTGCGGTAGACGCGCAGCGTGCCGGTGGCGGGCAGGAAGTTGTTGTCGGGGTTCTCGGCGCAGATGCGCGCCTCGATGGCATGGCCGTGGATCTGCAGCTCCGACTGCTTGGCGGGCAGCGCCTCGCCCGAAGCCACGCGCAGCTGCCATTCGACGAGATCCTGACCCGTGATGGCCTCGGTCACCGGATGCTCCACTTGCAGCCGCGTGTTCATCTCCATGAAGAAGAAGTTCATCTCGCCGCCCTCTCGCTGCTCGACGATGAACTCCACAGTGCCTGCGCCCACGTAGTTCACGGCACGCGCAGCAGCCACTGCGGCCTCGCCCATCTGCTTGCGCATCGCCTCCGTCATGCCAGGCGCGGGCGCTTCTTCGAGCACCTTCTGGTGGCGCCGCTGCACCGAGCAGTCGCGCTCGAACAGATAGACGTAGTTGCCGTGCGTGTCGCCGAACACCTGGATCTCGATGTGCCTCGGGCGCTGCACGTACTTCTCGATCAGCACAGCGTCGTCGCCGAAGCTGTTGATGGCCTCCCGCTGGCATGAGGCGAGCGCGGCGGCGAAGTCCTCCGCCTTGTCGACCGCGCGCATGCCCTTGCCGCCGCCGCCCGCGCTGGCCTTGATGAGCACCGGGTAGCCGATGCGGTCGGCCTCGCGCTGCAGCAGCTGCGGGTTCTGGTCGTGGCCGTGGTAGCCGGGCACCAGCGGCACGCCGGCCTTCTCCATCAACTGCTTCGACTCGGCCTTCAGGCCCATCGCCTTGATGGCCGAGGGCGGCGGGCCGATGAAGGCCAGGCCCGCGTCGGCGCAGGCCTGCGCGAATTCCTCGTTCTCGCTGAGGAAGCCGTAGCCGGGGTGAACCGCCTCGGCGCCCGTGGCCTTGGCGGCCTCGAGGATCTTTTCCCAGCGCAGGTAGCTGTCTTTCGGCGCACTGCCGCCGAGGTGCACCGACTCGTCGCAGGCACGCACGTGGTTGGCATGCGCGTCGGCGTCGGAATACACGGCGACGGTGCGGATGGCCATGCGGCGGGCGGTAGCAGCTACGCGGCAAGCGATTTCACCGCGATTGGCGATAAGGATCTTCTTAAACATTCGGAGTGTCTCCCGGAGGATTCTTTTTCAGTTGAAACGCGGGCACCACGCCCGGATCGGGCCGGCCGCTGAAGATGCGGGCCATGCGGGCGAACAGCGCCTTGAGGAAACGCCAGCTCTTGCGGATGAGCCACACGCTCGCCACCAGCACCAGCACGAACAGCACGAGAAATACGAAGGGATGCGCCACCGCGAGCCACAGCCCCGCGGGCACCATGGTGTCTTCCGCCAGCGAGGCGCCGACGTTCGAGAACGGCTCGGGCGAGGTGTTGATGGCCGCGCGCGTCGTGGCCTTGGCCGCATGCGCCGTGGCCGCGAAGCTGCCGCCCAACAGCGCCGCCACGATGGCCATCACGCCGTGGTCCACGCCGAACACGCTGGCCGCGAGCGCCGCGCCCGCCGGGATGCGGATGGCCGTGTGCACCACGTCCCACAGCGAATCGAGGCCCGGAATCTTGTCGGCGAAGAATTCGATGAACACCATGAAGCCGCTGGCTGCGATTACTACCGGATGCGCCAGCATCTGCAGCCCGCCGGGCAACGGCACCCAGCCGAAATAGCCGGCCAGGCCCGTCAGCAGCACGACCAGGTAGAGCCGCACGCCGCTGGCCCAGCCGATGGCGGCGGCCAGCGCGAGCAGCTGCGGCATGTCGAGGCTGGTGTTCATGGCGCGACCTCCGGAGAATGGGTCTTCAGGACTTGCTCGCTTCGAGCCACGAGGGCTTGCGCTTCTGCAGGAAGGCCTGCACGCCCTCGCGGCCTTCATCGCTGGCGCGGATGTCCGCGATGCCTTCGACCGTCTGCGCGATCAGCGCGTCGTCGATCTCACGGCCCGCCACGTCGGCGATCAGCTTCTTGCAGGCGCGCACTGCCGCCGGGCTCGCACCGGTCAGCGCCTTCAGCAGTTCGTCGACCTTCGCGTCGAGCGCGTCGGCGGCCACCACCTCGTGCACGAAGCCGATGCGATGCGCCTCGGCCGCGGTGAAGCGCTCTGCCGTGAGGAAGTAGCGCTGCGAGGCGCGCGTGCCCATCGCGCGCAGCACGTAGGGGCTGATGGTCGCGGGCACGAGGCCGATCTTCACTTCGCTCAGGCAGTACCAGGCGGTATCGACGCTCACGGCCATGTCGCAGGCCGCCACCAGCCCCATGCCGCCCGCATACACGTCGCCCTGCACGCGCGCAATGGTGGGCTTGGGGCACTCGGCGATGGTGCGCAGCATCTCGGCCAGCTTGCCCGCGTCGGCGATGTTCTCGTCGCGCGTGTAGTCGGCCATGCGGCGCATCCAGTTGAGGTTCGCGCCCGCGCAGAAGGCCGGCCCGTTCGCGCCGAGCACGATGGCCTTGACCTGCGGCGCGGCGCCGGCTTCGGCGAAGGCTCGCGTGAGTTCGGCGATGACGACGTCGTCGAAGGCATTGCGTGCGTCGGGCTGGTCGAGCCAGATGCGGGCGATGGCGCCGTCGAGGCTCAGCTGGAGCTTGATGTATTCGCTCATGCCAGGCTCCTCACATCCGGAAGATGCCGAACTTCGGCTCCGGCACCGGCGCGTTGCGCGCGGCGGCCAGGCCCAGCGCCAGCACGCGGCGCGTGTCGGCCGGATCGATGATGCCGTCGTCCCACAGGCGCGCAGTGGCGTAGTAGGGGTGGCCCTGGTCTTCGTACTGCTGGCGGATCGGCGCCTTGAAGGCTTCTTCCTCTTCCTTGCTCCAGCTGCCGCCCTTGGCCTCGATGCCGTCGCGCTTCACGGTGGCGAGCACGCTCGCGGCCTGCTCGCCGCCCATCACGCTGATGCGCGCGTTGGGCCACATCCAGAGGAAGCGCGGGCTGTATGCGCGGCCACACATGCCGTAGTTGCCGGCGCCGAAGCTGCCGCCGATGATGATGGTGAACTTGGGCACGTTGGCGGTGGCCACGGCCGTCACCATCTTGGCGCCGTGGCGCGCGATGCCCTCGTTCTCGTACTTGCGGCCCACCATGAAGCCGGTGATGTTCTGCAGGAACACCAGCGGAGTCTTGCGCTGGCAGCACAGCTCGATGAAGTGAGCGCCCTTCTGCGCCGACTCGGAGAACAGGATGCCGTTGTTGGCCACGATGCCCACGGGCATGCCCTCGATCTCGGCGAAGCCGCACACCAGGGTGGCGCCGAAGCGCGCCTTGAACTCGTGGAACTCGCTGCCGTCGACGATGCGCGCGATGATCTCGCGCACGTCGAAGGGCTTGCGCGTGTCGGTGGGGATCACGCCGTAGAGCTCTTCGCGCGGATACGCAGGCTCGCGCACCGCGTCGCGTGCCGGGGCCTCGGCGGCCTTCGCGTTGAGGTTGGCAACGGCCGAACGCGCGAGCGCCAGCGCATGCAGGTCGTTCTGCGCGAGGTGGTCGGCCACGCCCGACAGACGCGTGTGCACGTCGCCGCCGCCCAGGTCTTCCGCCGTCACCACCTCGCCGGTGGCCGCCTTCACCAGCGGCGGGCCGCCCAGGAAGATGGTGCCCTGGTTCTTCACGATGATCGATTCGTCGCTCATCGCGGGCACGTAGGCGCCGCCTGCCGTGCAAGAGCCCATCACCACCGCGATCTGCGGGATGCCCTGGGCGCTCATGTTGGCCTGGTTGTAGAAGATGCGGCCGAAGTGCTCGCGGTCGGGGAACACCTCGTCCTGGTTCGGCAGGTTGGCGCCGCCCGAGTCGACCAGGTAGATGCACGGCAGGCGGTTCTGCTCGGCGATCTCCTGCGCGCGCAGGTGCTTCTTGACCGTCATCGGGTAGTAGGTGCCGCCCTTCACCGTGGCGTCGTTGCACACGACCATGCAGTCCACGCCGTTGACGCGGCCGATGCCCGCGATGATGCCGGCGCCCGGCGCCGACTCCACGCCCTTGCCGTCGAGGTACATCGCATGCGCGGCCAGCGGCGCGATCTCCAGGAAGGGCGTGCCCGGGTCGAGCAGCTCGGCCACGCGGTCGCGCGGCAGCAGCTTGCCGCGCGCCGTGTGCTTGGCCCGCGCGGCCTCGCCGCCGCCCTGCTCCACTTTCGCGAACTGGGCGCGCAGGTCGTCGACCAGTGCGCGCATGGCTGCGGCGTTGGCCTGGAAGTCGGCCGAGCGGGCATTGAGTTTGGTTTCGAGTTGGGTCATGTTGGAATCAGGTTCGGGGGCAGGACGCAGAGGACGCGAAGGTTTCGCAAAGGGCGCGAAAGAAACCATCAAAAGATATTGGCTGTCCTTTTGCGTCTTTCGCGAAACCTTCGCGTCCTCTGCGTACGGAGCCCGTTTTCATGCAGTGCGAGCCTCATCGAGCCCCAGCTGCGCCTTCATCTCGTCGCGAATCTTGAATTTCTGGATCTTGCCGGTCACGGTCATCGGGAACTCGGCGACGAAGCGGATGTACCTGGGCACCTTGTAGTGCGCGATCTGGCCCTTGCAGAACTCGCGGATGTCTTCCTCGCTGGCGCTCTGGCCGGGCTTGACGATGATCCAGGCGCACAGTTCCTCGCCATACTTGCGATCGGGCAGGCCGACCACCTGCACGTCCTGCACCTTCGGATGGCGGTAGAGGAACTCCTCGATCTCGCGCGGGTAGATGTTCTCGCCGCCGCGGATCACCATGTCCTTGATGCGCCCGACGATGTTGACGTAGCCCTCGGCGTCCATGGTGGCGAGGTCGCCGGTGTGCATCCAGTGCTCGGCGTCGATGGCCTCGCGGGTCTTGGCCTCGTCGTCCCAGTAGCCGTGCATCACCGAGTAGCCGCGCGTGCACAGCTCGCCCGACTTGCCCGGGGGCATCACGACGCCGGTCTCGGGGTCGACGATCTTCACTTCGAGGTGCGGCTGCACCGTGCCCACGGTCGACACGCGGCGGTCCAGCGGCGTGTCGGTGCTGCTCTGGCAGCTGACGGGGCTGGTCTCGGTCATGCCGTAGGCGATGGTGATCTCGCTCAGATGCATCTCGCTGACCACGCGCTTCATCACCTCGATGGGGCACGGCGAGCCGGCCATGATGCCGGTGCGCAGCGTCGACAGATCGAACTCCTTGAAGCGCGGATGGTCGAGTTCGGCGATGAACATCGTGGGCACGCCGTGCAGCCCGGTGCATTTCTCGGCCTGCACCGTCTCCAGCACGGTGAGCGGATCGAAGCCGTCGTTCGGGTACACGATGGCCGAACCGTGCGTGAGGCAGGCCAGGTTGCCCAGCACCATGCCGAAGCAGTGATACAGCGGCACCGGAATGCACAGCCTGTCGGCCGGCGAGAGCTTCATGCACTCGCCGATGAAGAAGCCGTTGTTCAGGATGTTGCGGTGCGTGAGCGTCGCGCCCTTGGGAAAGCCGGTGGTGCCGCTGGTGAACTGGATGTTGATCGGGTCGGTGGCCTTCAGTGTCTTCTGCACCTGCGCGACGCGCGGGTCGTCGGCGTCGCCGCTGGCGAGCAGCTGCGAGAAGCGCTTCATGCCGGGCTGCTCGGCGCCCTCGCCCGGCTTCGCGTCGATCCAGAAGGTGTGGGCCAGCTGAGGCAGCTTCGCCGGGCCCAGCTCGCGCAGCATGCCGAGGTAGTCGCTGGTCTTGAACTGCGACATCGTCACCAGCGCCTTGCAGCCGACCTTGTTGAGCGCGTATTCGAGCTCCGATGTGCGGTAGGCCGGGTTGATGTTGACGAGGATCAGGCCGGCCTTGGCGGTGGCGATCTGCATCAGCACCCACGGCACGTTGTTGTGCGACCAGATGCCGACGCGGTCGCCGGGCACGAGGCCCAGTTTCAGCAGCGCGCTGGCGAGCTTGTTGGACTGGGTCTGCAGTTCACGGTAGGTGAAGCGCAGGCCTTCGTGGCGGCTGACGAGTGCTTCTTGGTCGGGCTGCTTCGCGACCATGTCGTCGAAGAAGTCGCCGATGGGTTGCTCGATGAGGGGGACGTCGGTGGCGCCCTTGCCGTAGCTCTCGGTCAGTGCAGCGGTCATATTCATTTCCTTGTCTCCGTTTGTCTTGCTCCTTCCCCCTCTGGGGGAAGGTCGGGATGGGGGCAGGCGGCGCTTGTTCAGCGCAGTGCTTCATCGAACGCCGCATGCCCCCACCCCTGCCTTCCCCCAGAGGGGGAGGGAGAAAAACAGCTCAGGCCGTCTCAGCGAAAAGCTCGCGCCCGATCAGCATCCGCCGGATCTCGCTCGTACCCGCGCCGATCTCGTACAGCTTCGCGTCGCGCCACAGCCGCTCGACCGGAAACTCCTTGGTGTAGCCCACGCCGCCCAGCGCCTGGATCGCCTCGCCGGCCATCCACGTCGCCTTCTCGGCCGAATAGAGGATGGCGCCGGCCGCGTCCTTGCGGAAGGTGCGCGCATGGTCGTTGCGGTCGCAGGCCTTGCCCACGGCGTACACGTAGGCGCGCGTGGCCTGCCAGGTGGAGTACATGTCGGCGATCTTGCCCTGCATCAGCTGGAACTCGCCGATGCTCTGGCCGAACTGCTTGCGCTCGTGGATGAAGGGCAGCACCGCGTCCATGCATGCCGCCATGATGCCCAGCGGGCCGCCGGAGAGCACGGCGCGCTCGTAGTCCAGGCCGCTCATCAGCACCTTGGCGCCCATGCCTTCGCCGCCGAGCACGTTCTCTTCCGGCACCTCGCAGTTGTCGAAGAACAGCGGATAGGTGTTGGAGCCGCGCATGCCGAGCTTGTCGAGCTTGGTGCCTGCCGAGAAGCCCTTGAAGCCCTTCTCGACGATGAAGGCCGTCATGCCGCGCGCGCCCATCTCGGGCTCGGTCTTGCCGTAGATCACCAGCGTGTCGGCATCGCCGCCGTTGGTGATCCACATCTTGCCGCCGTCGAGCACGTAGTAGCCGTTCTTCTTCTCGGCCTTGAGCTTCATGCTCACCACGTCGGAGCCGGCGTTGGGCTCGCTCATGGCCAGCGCACCCACGTGCTCGCCGCTCACCAGCTTGGGCAGGTATTTCTTCTTCTGTGCGTCGCTGCCGTTGCGGTGGATCTGGTTCACGCACAGGTTGGAGTGCGCGCCGTACGACAGGCCCACCGAGGCCGAGGCACGCGACACCTCTTCCATGGCCACGATGTGGGCCAGGTAGCCCAGCTCGGTGCCGCCGTACTCCTCCTTCACCGTCATGCCGTGCAGGCCGAGGTCGCCGAGCTTCTTCCAGAGGTCGTGCGGGAACAGGTTCTCGCGGTCGATGTCGGCGGCGCGGGGGGCGATCTCGTTCGCGGCGAAGTCCTGGATCGCGCTGCGCAGCGAGTCGATGGTCTCGCCCAGGTCGAAGTTCAGGCCGGGATCGTGCATGGGTCTTGTCTCCTCTGAGGTCGGCGCGCAGAGCTACCCGCGCGGAATGGCGCTTGCTTGAAAGTCCGCAGCTTACGCTTCGCTGCGCCTCAATTGGCGCCACAATGGTTGCAAATTGCGCCACGACCCGCCGCCCAAGCCATGTCCCCCCCGTCGTTCCTCCGCCCCACCCGCGCCGTCACGCCGATGGCCTTCGTGAGAGCCATCGTGCAGGCCTACGAGCGCTACGGCAAGGACCCAGCGGAGGCACTGAGGGTGGCACAGATCACGCCGCGCGAACTGGCCCGGCCGGGCGCGCGGGTGACGGCGGCGCAGTTCGAGGCACTGTCGAGCCACGCCATGCAGGAACTCGACGACGAAACCCTGGGCTGGTTCACCCGCCGCCTGCCCTGGGGCAGCTACGGCATGCTGTGCCGCGCCTCGCTGAGCTCGCCCAACCTGGGCGTGGCCCTCAAGCGCTGGTGCCGCCACCACCGGCTGCTGACCGACGACATCGGCCTGTCGCTCGACGTGGCCGGCGGCGTGGCCACATTGCGCATCGCCGAGAACCGCCCGCTCGAGGACGCCTTTCGCGAGTTCTGCCTGGTGACCATCCTGCGCTTCGTGCATGGCTACATGTGCTGGGCCATCGATTCGCGCATCTCGCTGCGCCATGCGGCCTTTCCGTTCGCCGCGCCGCCGCACAGCGACGCCTACCCGCTGATGTTCGCGCCCGACGTGCGCTTCGGCGCGCCGCAGGCCAGCATCGCCTTCGACGAGCGTTACCTCGCCCTGCCGCTGCAGCGCGACGAACGCGCGCTGCGTGCCATGCTCAAGCGCGCGCTGCCGCTCACCATCCTGCAATACCGCCGCGATCGCCTGCTGGGCCAGCGCGTGCGTGAACTGCTGCGCTCGCGCACCAACGAGGCCACCACCGCCGAGGCGCTGGCCGCGCTGCTCAACGTGTCGGGCCGCACGCTGCACCGGCAGTTGCACGAGGAAGGCACCTCGCTGCAGGCGCTGAAGAACGAGGTGCGCCACGAGATGGCCGTGGATCAATTGCGCCGGACCAGCCGCCCCATCAAGCAGGTCGCGCTGGCCGTGGGCTTTCGCAACGAGAAGAGCTTTTCGCGCGCCTTCCAGCAATGGACTGGGCAGGCGCCGCGCGACTTCAGGCAGCGGGACAAATAGGCGCTGCGTTCGGATGCGGGGTCAGCCGGCCCGCGCCGGCAGTGGATGCTCTTCGCGCAGCAGTGCCTCGAACGCCGAGACCTGCCAGGCGAACTCCTCGGCGAAAGCCTCGGGATCGGTGATCGCGTAGGCGCCGTATGCATAGACGGTTGCGTAGGCCGCGTACTCCGCGGCCAGCAGTGCGCGGCCGGCAACCGCCTGGAACACCGCATAGGTCGCCGAGACTGCTGCATGGGCCGTTCCGTCGATGGAGCGGGAGCCCGGATGGCTCCCTGCCACCACGGCCATCCGCTGTTCGGCCAATGCCAGGGCGGCGGAGCTGATCTTGCCTTCGAGGAATGCGCCCAGCGTGTCCAGCCCTTCCAGGGCCTCCGGCGACTCCAGCAGGTGCCGCACACGCTGCACGCACGCGAAGCCGAAACGCAGCCGCAGCAACCGCCGCGCTTCCGAGCCGAGATCGGCCGTCTTCGCGAGCTGATGCAGTTCGGAGTTCATGGGTTCGCGGCGCTGCACCGATGGGCAGGCACCATGCCGGGAGCGGTCAGGCCGGCCGATCGATCAGCGCCAGCGCATCGGCGATGGACTTGCTGTCCTCCGGACGCACCAGCTTCGCGACTTCCTTGCCGTCGCGCATGAACACCAGCGTGGGCCACAGCCGCACGTTGAACGAGCGGCCCAGCGGGCGGCCGCTGCCGTCTTCCACCTTGATGCGGCGCACGTTCGGGAACTGGGTGAATGCTTCGGTGATGTTCGGCTGCGCGGCCTTGCAGATGCCGCACCAGTTGGTGCCGAACTCGACCACGGCGGGGCCGGTGAGCGCGTCGATCTCGCTGCGCTCGGGCTGCTCGGTTTTGTATTCGGAGGTCATGGATGTGCTTGTTTCCTTCCTGCCTGCCTTCGGCTCGGGGTTGGCTCGGGGGGTGCCCGGGCTTCCTCCCGCATTCCAACAGAAACTCAGGCCGCCTGCAGCCCGTAGCCCGAAAGCAGCGCGGGCAATTCGGCCATGTCGCTGAACACCCTCACCGCGCCCACGCTCAACAATGGGCCCGGGCCGCTGTGGCCCGACTCGCCCGTGCTGTAGCCGAACACCGTCGCGCCCGCCGCCACGCCGGCCATCGCGCCGGTGACGGTGTCTTCCACGATGGCGCAGCGCCTGGGGTCCACGCCCAGCGCCTTGGCCGCCGCGAGGTACACATCGGGATGCGGCTTGGAGCGCGGCATCTCGTGGCCGCTGAAGATGCGGCCCTGGAAAAAGTCGAGCAGGCCGACCTTGGCGAGTTGCAGTTCGACCTTGTGGCGGTCGGCGCCGGAGGCGCAGGCGATGCGGCCGTCGAGCATGGCGTGGATTTCGCGGATGGCTTCAGGAGCACGCGGAATGGCGACAAGATCGCGTTCCAGTGCCTCGTTGCGGCGAGCGCGGAAGTTCGCCAACCATTCGTCGGTGATCCGGAAGCCGGTCTTCGATTCGATCAGCGCGGCTTCGTCCTTCACCGCCTTGCCAGTGAAGGTGTTCATCGCTTCCTCTGTGCTGAGCTGCCAGCCCAGTTCGCCGAGCATGCCGGCGAGGACGCGGTTGGTGATGGGTTCGGAGTCGACCAGGACGCCGTCGCAATCGAATAGGACTGCTGAGAAGGGGAAAGGGGACATTGTGTTTTTGGGCCTTTGGGGTGCCGTTGATGGTAGCAATCGGCTTTTGGGGTTTGCTTTCCGGGGCCGGGTCTCGGCCCGGCTGCCGACCTACTTTTCTTTGCTTCGCCAAAGAAACGTAGGCAAAAGAAAGGCGACCCTACTGTCTGCGTCCCTTCGCTTCGCTACGGGCAACCTGCGGTGCTCGACGTAGGAGGGGGTCCGCAGAACTCGCTCCACTGCGTTGCGCCCAGACAGCTGCGGCCCTTATCCCTCCTACGTCTGCGCTCCTCGGCGCAGCCAGAAGGGAGCGATCCGCGCCATCGCTTCGCTCGGCTTTGGGAACAGCCTGGACTGGCCTTCGCTTCGCTCGGCCAGGGATTCAAGGTGAGAACCGATTCCCGAAGGCGCCAGTAGCACACGCAGGTCCAACAACCTCACCGCCTCATTCCAAGGCACGGCAGGCGCGAAGCGCTTGCCGTGCCTTGGGGGCCGAGCAACGCGATGGCCCGGGCATCTCCCCTCCCCTCTGGCTGCGCCGAGGAGCGCAGCGTTTCGCGGATCAGGGCTCGCAGCTGTTTGAGCGAAGCGAGTTCTGCGAGACCCCACGAAACGCGAGCACCGCAGGTTGCCCCGTAGCGCAGCGAAGGGGTCGCAGACAGTGGGGTCGCCTTTTCTTTGCCTACTTTCTTTTGGCGAAGCAAAAGAAAGTAGGTCGCCCGCCGGGGCGAGTCCCGGCCCCGGGAAACAAACACCCAGCCAAAAACTCAACGAGCGTGCGTAACACCCCCGTCAACCACCAACGTAGACCCTATCACATAGTCCCCAGCCCGAGAGGCCAGGTAGATGGCAGCCCCAGCCATGTCTTCCGGCACCCCGATCCGCCCCGCAGGAATCCGCCCCTTGATCTCATCCCCATGATCCCGAGCCACCTTGTTCATATCCGAAGCAAAGGCCCCAGGCGCAATCGCACTGACCACGATGCGATCCTGCGCCAGCCGCAGCGCCATTCGCCGGGTAAGCTGAATCAGCCCCGCCTTGCTCGCCGCATAGGAGTACGTCTCCTGCGGATTGACCGAGATCCCGTCGATCGACGCAATGTTGATCACCTTCGCCAGATGGTCGGTGGCGGCTTTCTTGAGCATCGGCGTCAACGCCTTGGTCAGGAAGAACGGCGTCTTCAGGTTCAGGTCCACCACCTTGTCCCATCCGCTTTCCGGAAACTCCTCGTACGGCGCACCCCAGGCGGCACCGGCGTTGTTCACGAGGATGTCCAGCGAGCCTTCATGCTTCGCATAGGCATCGACCAGCGCCTGCGCCCCCTCGACCGTCGACACGTCGGCCGGCAAGGAAACGCAATGCCCGAAAGCCGACAGCTCCTTCGCCGTCTGGTCGCAGGCCGCGGCCTTGCGCGCCGAGATGTAGACGCGCGCGCCCTGCGCGAGGAAGCCCTCGGCGATCATGCGGCCGATGCCGCGCGAGCCGCCGGTGATGAGCGCGGTGCGGCCCTTCAGCGAGAAGAGTTGGGTGGTGTCCATGGTGCGGATGTCTCCTGAAAGAGTGATCGGATTCAGGAAACCGAGCTTATTGCGCGCCGCTCCGCGCGCGCGTCACCTCGGTGTCAGCAGCAGGCTGCGGCGGCTGCCGAAGCTGCGTTGCGCCCCCGTCACCGGGTCGACGAAGGAGAGCGAACGCGCGAGCAACTGCATGGGCCGGGCGAAGTCGTCGGCGCCCTCGGGCAGCAGCACGGGATAGATCGGATCGTTCACGATCGGCATGCCCAGCGCCAGGCAGTGCACGCGCAGCTGGTGCTTGCGGCCGGTAATGGGCGACAGCCGCAGCAGCGCAAGGCCGTCCTGCACGTTCAGCACTTCGATGCGGGTCTCGGAGTTGGGCTCGCCGGGCTCCTCGCGTACGCGCATGAAATGGTCGTCGTCCACAAGGCGGCTGCGGTAGACCTCCGGCACCGACGACACGCCCTCCCGCCACGGCACCACGGCCTCGTAGTGCTTGGTGATGCGGCGCTCCGGAAACAGGGACTGGTAGACGCCTCGCGTCGCGGGCTTCACCGAGAACAGCACCAGCCCCGAGGTGCTTCGGTCGATGCGGTGCAGCGGCACGAGGTCGTCGAGCCCCAGCTTGCGCTTGAGGCGCACCAGCAGGCTTTCCTTCAGGTACTTGCCCTTGGGCGTCACGGGCACGAAGGGAGGCTTGTCGACGACCAGCAGCTGGTCGTCCTGGAAGACGACCTCCTCCTCGAAAGGAATGCTCACCTCGCCGTCGAGCGTGCGGTAGTAGTACACGCGCAGCGGCGACTGGTAGCGGCGCGCGGCGGTCACGGGCACGCCGTGCTCGTCGACGACGTCTCCCGCCTCGATGCGCTCCATCCAGGCCTGGGGCGTGATGACGGGAAAGCGCTCGATCAGGAACTCCGCGATGGTCGGCCAGGCGCCGTAAGGCAGGCCGATGCAGCTCGGGCCCACGCCGTCGCGCGTGGGCAGCGGCATCTGCGCAGGGCGGCGACGGGTCATGGCTGGAGGGCGTGCTGCTGCAGTATCGACAGGGCTTCGGCGAAGGTCGGGCGCGCTGCTGCGTCGGGGTGCAGGCAGCGGCCCTTCAGCCTTGCGGCCTCCGGCGCAGGCACGTCGATGCAGCGGTCCAGAAGCTCTTCCAGCAGGCAGCCGAAGGCGCGCACCTCCAGCGCCTGGAACGCCTGTGTCTGCCTCGCATCGAGCGCGCCGGTGAGCCATGCGGCGCCGAAGTCGCCCAGGCGGCCGCCGCCTCGCGCATGCCACAGGATGTTGTGGGCGTAGAGGTCGCCGTGAAGAATCCCGCGCGCATGCAGATGCTGCATGGCCGAGGCGATGTCGCGTGCGATGCGCATCGCCTCGCCGGCAGTCCACTTCGCCTCTTCGGCGTAGACGTCGCGTGTGCACGACGCAAGGCTCGGCGGCCCGGCGAGCGTAGCGAACGCGGGATCGACCAGCGCCATCACGAGCCCCTCCGTGCCTTCAGGGTGTCCGTCGATGCGGCTCTGCGCGGCGATCAGCGTGGGGTGTGCGCCGGCCGCGATGCTGGCGGCCATCTCGCTGTGCGGCCAACCGTCGCTGGTGACCGCGCCCTTGAAGAGCTTGACTGCCACCGGCCGTGAGTCAGCACCCAGGGTTGCCCGATGGATCACGCCCGATGCGCCCTCGCCAAGCTTTTCGCCCAGCGTGAGTTCGCTCCAGTCGACATGCGGCACCGACTGCGCCACGATGGCCGCATCCTCGGCCTGGGTGTCGAACGGATTGCCGGCGCAGGCGAGCCACGACAGGCGCGGCAGCGATGGCAGCCACCCCGGCAGCGTCTCGAAGCGGTTGGCGGAGATGCGCAGCAGTTCGAGCTGCTCGAACCTCGCCATCGAATCAGGCAGCGTGCGCAGGCGGTTGCCTGCGAGCATCAGCTTCTGCATCCGCGTGCATGCGCCAAGCGAATCGGGAAGCTCTTCGATTTCGTTGTCGGTGAGGATCAGCCATCGCAGCGAAGGCGGCAGCGCATTGGCCGGTACGGTGCGGATGCGGTTGGCCTTGAAGCCGACGATGTCGAGGCCGTTACAGCGGCCGATGGATTCAGGCAGCGTGGTGAAGCGGTTGTCGGAGCAGAACAGCACGCGCAGCCTGCGAAGGCGGTGCAGGTCGTCGGGCAGCGTCTCGAGCGCGTTGCCCGACAGGTTCAGCACCTCCAGCGAATCGGCAAGGTCGAAGACCTCGCGCGGAAACTCGGTGAGTCCGCACGAGAGATCGATTCGTGTTGCGCCTGCCAGCCGGCCCGCGCGCAGCTGAGCCAGCGTGTCCATCGGGCGAGTCTAAGCCTTGGGGCCGAAGCGGTAGATGCCGTCCTGGCCCAGTTCGCGCTTCACCTGGCCCGAGAACCACAGCAGGTGCAGGTGCGCCACGGTCTCGCCCATCGCGAAGGTCATCTGGTGCAGGTCGAGTTCGCGCCTGAACAGGATCGGCAGGCCCTCGGCGGCCGTGAGCGCGCGCGCCATGCAGGCTTCGAGCAGCTCGGCCAGGCGGTCGCGATGGTGCTCCTGCAGCTGCTCGACGCGGCGATGGATGCCCCGGAACGGCTTGCCGTGCGAAGGCAGCCCCAGCGTGTCGGCAGGCAGCGACTTGAATTTCTCGATGCTGTCGAGAAAGAGTCGCAGCGAGTTCGCCTCGGGCTCGCCCGCGTGCACGCTCACGTTGGTGGAGATGCGCGGCAGCATCATGTCGCCGCCCAGCAGCAGCTTGAGCTCGTCGCAGTACAGCGAAATGTGCTCGGGCGCGTGGCCATAGCCGCTGATGCAGCGCCAGGCGTGGCCGCCGATGTCGACGATGTCGCCGTCGAGCATGCGCACGAAGCTGTCGGGCACCGAGGGCACCATGTTCGCGTAGTAGTTGGTACGCGCGCGTATCTTGGCGACCGACTCGGGATCTGTCAGCCCGTGCGAGGCGAAGAAGCGCGCCGCCTGTTCGCCGCCCGCCAGGGTGTCGCCGGCGGTGCTGAGCACGCGGGCCACGTGGTAGTCGGTGGAACTGATCCACAGCGGTGCGTTCCAGCGCTTGCACAGCCAGTCGGCCAGGCCGATATGGTCGGGGTGCATGTGGGTGACGATGACGCGCAGGATTGGCATGCCCTGCAGCTGCGTCTCGAACACCTGCTCCCATTGCGCGCGCGCCTCGTCGCGGGCGATGCAGCAGTCGACCACCGTCCAGCCCTCGACGCCGTCGATGCTGTCGCGAAGCAGCCAGAGGTTGATGTGGTCGAGCGCGAAGGGCAGCCGCATGCGGATCCAGCGCACGCCGGGCGCCACTTCCAGGGTCTGGCCGGGCTCGGGGAGCGTGTCGCCGAGGGGGTAGTGGAGTTCGCGTTCGAGGAGGTTCATGTAAGATTGACGTTTACGTAAACGTCATGAGTCAAGGGCACCATTGTAGGGATCGCGGCGAAAACCTGCTGTCGCGCCCGTAACGTCCCCCGAACAAGGCCCTTTTCCGCCACCGTCGTCATGCCCGCGCAGACCTTCACCATCAGCCAGCTCGCGAAGGAGTTCGACCTCACCACGCGGGCCATCCGCTTCTACGAGGACATGGGCCTGCTCTCGCCCGAGCGCGCCGGCCTGCAGCGCATCTACAGCTCGCGCGACCGGGCCCGGCTCACGCTCACCCTGCGCGCCAAGCGCCTGGGCCTGAGCCTCACGGAGGCCAAGGACATCCTCGACATGTACGACAGCCCGCGCGACACCGTCCCCCAGCTGGAAAGATTCCTCGGCGTGCTGGGTGCCCACCGGGCCCAGCTCGAAGCGCAGCTGGCCGAACTGCAGGCCAATCTCGCCGAAGTGAAGGAGCACGAGAAGAAGGGGCGGGCAACACTCGCCAAGGCGCAGAAAACCAAGGCACAGAAGGCCGGCAAGGCCCAGAAACCGGCCGAAGCCAAGGCCTGATACACCTCTCACCGACAATAGCCGACTATGTCCGAAAAATCCGACAACCTCGACGACCTCTTCGCCCACAACCGCGCCTGGTCCGCGCAGATGGAACGCGACCGGCCCGGCTTCTTCACCGGCCTGGTGAAGCAGCAGACGCCGCGCTACATGTGGATCGGCTGTTCCGACAGCCGCGTGCCCGCCAACCAGATCACCGGCCTGGAACCGGGTGAAGTGTTCGTGCACCGCAACGTGGCCAACATCGTGGTGCACTCGGACCTCAACGCGCTCTCGGCGATCCAGTTCGCGGTGGAGCACCTGAAGGTCGAGCACATCATGGTGGTCGGCCACTACGGCTGCGCTGGCGTGAAGGCCGCCTTGAGCGGCGCGCGCATCGGCCTGGCCGACAACTGGATCCGCCACATCCAGGACGTGCGCGACCGCCACCACGTGATGCTGGAGAGCCTGCCCGACGAGGAAGCCCGCGTCGATGCGCTGTGCGAACTCAACGTGGCCGAGCAGGTGGTCAACGTGGCCGTCAGCACCGTGATGGTCGATGCCTGGGCCCGCGGCCAGAAGGTCAAGATACACGGCTGGACCTTCGGCGTGCACGACGGCCTGCTGCAGGACCTGGGCCTGAGCGTGGACGGCACCCAGCCGCTGGACGCCGCCTACAAGGCCACCGTGCAGCGCATCCGCCACAAGTGGAGCAAGCCGGGCGAGGTGGTGCGTTCGATCGGGGCCCAGGCCGCGAACAGCGGCTCCGAGCCGGCCTGATACCTGGCAGCTCGCAGCCTTTCATCCGCAGTCTCGCGCCGCCATGTTCCCGCAGCGCCTCGACTCGCCGCTGGCCTACGACATCGCGAAGGCGATGATGGACGGCTTCAACCGGCACTACCGGTTGTTCAGGGCCGAGTCGGCGCGCGCCAAGCATCGCTTCGAGACCGCCGACTGGCATGGCCAGCAGCGCGCGCAGCGCGAGCGCATCGAGTTCTACGACCTGCGCGTGAGCGAGGCCGTGGCCCGGCTCGAGAAAGAGTTCAAGGCAGGCGACCAGCCGATGGACGTGTGGCACCAGATCAAGCTGCACTACATCGGCCTGCTGGTGGACCATCACCAGCCCGAGCTGGCCGAGACCTTCTTCAACTCGGTGACCACGAAGATCCTGCATCGGGCGTACTTCCAGAACGACTTCATCTTCGTGCGCCCGGCCATCAGCACCGAGTACATCGAGCCGCGGGGCGCGCCCACCTACCGCCCCTACTACCCCAAGCCCGAGACGCTGGCCGACACCGTCGAGCAGATGCTCGACGACTTCGCGCTGATCGGCAGCTTCGCCAGCAAGCGGCGTGACGCGGAGCGCGTGGCGCACGTCATCCTGGGCCGCTTCAACCAGGTCAAGCTGCGCGCCAACTTCCAGCTGCAGGTGCTCTCGGGGCTGTTCTTCCGCAACAAGGGTGCGTACGTGGTCGGCAAGATCATGAACGGTTTCACCGAGCTGCCCTTCTCGCTGCCCATACTGCACGACAGCCACGGCCGGTTCTACATCGACGCGGCGCTCTTCGGCGAGGACGACCTGCAGATGCTCTTCAGCTTCGCGCGCGCCTACTTCATGGTCGACATGGAGGTGCCCTCCGCCTGGGTGCAGTTCCTGCGCTCGCTCATGCCGCGCAAGCCGCGCGCCGAGATCTACAACGCACTGGGCCTGGCCAAGCAGGGCAAGACGCTCTTCTATCGCGACTTTCTTTCGCACCTGAACTACTCGAGCGACCGCTTCCGCATCGCGCCCGGCATCAAGGGCATGGTGATGCTGGTGTTCGACCTGCCTTCGTTCCCGTTCGTGTTCAAGGTCATCAAGGACTTCTATCCGCCGCAGAAGGACACCACGCGCGAGCAGATCAAGGGCAAGTACATGCTCGTGAAGCAGCACGACCGCGTGGGCCGCATGGCCGACACGCTGGAGTACAGCGACGTGGGCTTTCCGCTCGACCGCTTCGAGCCCGAGCTGATCGAGGAGATCCGCAGGTTCGCGCCCAGCCAGCTGGAAATCGGCGACCGCGACGGCAACGGGGAGATGGAAGTCGTGGTGAAACACGTCTACATCGAGCGGCGCATGATCCCGCTGAACATCTACCTGCAGGAAGCCTTCGACACCTTGGCCGCCCCCGAGAGCCCGGCGCATGCGAAGCGCGCGAAGGACCAGCTCGAACATGCGGTCGTCGAATACGGCAACGCCATCAAGGACATGGTGGCCGCCAACATCTTCCCCGGCGACATGCTGTGGAAGAACTTCGGCGTCACGCGCGGCGGCAAGGTCGTGTTCTACGACTACGACGAGATCGAGTACGTCACCGACTGCCAGTTCCGCAAGGTACCCACGCCGCGCAACGAGGAAGACGAGATGAGCGGCGAGGTCTGGTATTCGGTGGGCCCGAAGGACGTGTTCCCCGAAACCTTCGAACCCTTCCTGCTGGGCAACAAGGACGTGCGCGCGGCCTTCATGGCGCACCACGCCGACCTGCTCGACGCCGCCTTCTGGCAGCACCACAAGGAACGCATCCAGGCCGGGCAGATGCTGGACGTGTTCCCCTACGAAGAGTCGCAGCGCTTCAGGCACGAGGGGCACGCGACGCACTTCTGACCCCTCGTTTCTTTTCCGATTCCGCTTTCACATTTCCGAAGGAGACTTCCATGTCCGAATCCATCGTCATCGTCGGCGCCGCCCGCACCCCCATGGGCGGCTTCCAGGGCGATTTCGCCTCCCTTTCCGCGCACGACCTCGGCGGCGTCGCCATCAAGGCCGCCGTCGAGCGCGCGGGCATCGCGCCCGACAGCGTGGGCGAGGTGCTGTTCGGCAACTGCCTGATGGCCGGCCAGGGCCAGGCCCCGGCGCGCCAGGCGGCCTACAAGGGCGGCCTGCCCGACAGCGCGGGCGCTGTCACGCTCAGCAAGATGTGCGGCTCGGCCATGAAGGCAGCGATGCTCGCGCACGACCTGCTGCTGGCGGGCACGCACGAGGTGATGGTGGCCGGCGGCATGGAAAGCATGACCAACGCGCCCTACCTCATGCTCAAGGGCCGCGGCGGCTACCGCATGGGCCACGACCGCATCTTCGACCACATGATGCTCGACGGCCTCGAAGACGCCTACCAGCCCGGCCGCAGCATGGGCACCTTCGGCGAGGACTGCGCCGCCAAGTACAAGTTCACGCGCGAGCAGCAGGACGCCTTCGCCATCGCCAGCGTCGAGCGCGCCAAGAAGGCCACCGACACCGGCCTCTTCAAGGACGAGATCGCGCCCATCACCGTGAAGGGCCGCGGCGGCGAGACCGTGATCTCGGTCGACGAGGGCCCGGGCAAGGTCAAGCTCGACAAGATCCCCACGCTCAAGCCCGCGTTCAAGAAGGACGGCGGCACCATCACCGCCGCATCGAGCTCCTCGATCAACGACGGTGCGGCCGCGCTGGTGATGATGACCGAGTCGCACGCGAAGAAGATCGGCGCGAAGCCCATCGCCCGCGTCGTCGGCCATGCCACGCACGCGCAGCAGCCCGAGTGGTTCTCCACCGCGCCGGTCGGCGCCGTGCAGAAGCTCTTCGCCAAGACCGGCTGGAAGGCGCGCGACGTCGACCTCTGGGAAGTGAACGAAGCCTTCGCCGTGGTGCCGATGGCGCTGATGCACGAACTCGACGTTTCGCACGACATCGTCAACGTGCACGGCGGCGCCTGCGCGCTGGGCCACCCAATCGGCGCCAGCGGCGCGCGCATCATGGTCACGCTGATCCACGCGCTGAAGGCGCGCGGCAAGACGCGCGGCGTGGCAACGCTGTGCATCGGCGGCGGCGAAGGCACGGCCGTGGCACTCGAATTGCTATAAGAGCAGGGCCGGCAGCGACCGATCAGGGCGCTCCCGGCTTTTTTCATACGGACAGACATACATACAAATGCGTAGAGCAGGAGATTTCATGCGCCCTTCCATCCACCGTACCGCCCTCGCCGCCTTGCTGGCCGCCGCCTTCGTCGCGCCCGCCGCCACCTGGGCCCAGAAGCGCGACAACGTGCTGTTCCAGGCCGCCACCGACGAGCAGCCTGCGGTGATCAAGACGCTGGAGAAGCTCGTCAACATCGAGACCGGCACCGGTGACGCCGAAGGCATCGCCGCCGCGGGCAACTACCTCGAAGCCGAGCTCAAGAACCTGGGCTTCACCGTCACGCGCAGCAAGTCGGCCGGCCTCGTGGTGGGCGACAACATCGTCGGCAAGATCAAGGGCCGCGGCGGCAAGAACCTGCTGCTCATGTCGCACATGGACACCGTCTACCTGAAGGGCATCCTCGCGAAGGCGCCCTTCCGCGTCGAGGGCGACAAGGCCTACGGCCCCGGCATCGCCGACGACAAGGGCGGCAACGCGGTCATCCTGCACACGCTCAAGCTGCTGAAGGACTATGGCGTGCGCGACTACGGCACCATCACCGTGCTGTTCAACACCGACGAGGAAAAAGGCTCCTTCGGCTCGCGCGACCTGATCCAGGAAGAAGCCAAGCTGGCCGACTACGTGCTCTCCTTCGAGCCCACCAGCGCCGGCGACGAGAAGCTCTCGCTCGGCACCTCGGGCATCGCCTACGTGCAGGTCAACATCACCGGCAAGGCCTCGCACGCGGGTGCCGCGCCGGAGCTGGGCGTGAACGCGCTGGTCGAGGCGTCCGACCTGGTGCTGCGAACGATGAACATCGACGACAAGTCGAAGAACCTGCGTTTCAACTGGACCATCGCCAAGGCCGGCAACGTCTCGAACATCATCCCCGCCAGCGCCACGCTGAACGCCGACGTGCGCTACGCGCGCAACGAAGACTTCGACGCCGCCATGAAGACGCTGGAAGAGCGCGCGCAGCAGAAGAAGCTGCCCGAGGCCGACGTCAAGGTGATCGTCACGCGCGGCCGTCCGGCCTTCAACGCGGGCGAAGGCGGCAAGAAGCTGGTCGACAAGGCGGTGGCCTACTACAAGGAAGCCGGTGGCACGCTGGGCGTTGAAGAGCGCACCGGCGGCGGCACCGACGCCGCCTATGCGGCGCTCTCGGGCAAGCCCGTGATCGAAAGCCTGGGCCTGCCGGGCTTCGGCTACCACAGCGACAAGGCGGAGTACGTGGACATCAGCGCCATCCCGCGCCGCCTGTACATGGCCGCCCGGCTGATCATGGATCTCGGCCAAGGGAAATAAAGTCCATGAATCCACGTCGATTCATATGCCTAAGACCATCCCGTGCAGCGCTTGCCGGTCTGGTGGCAGGCACTTTGTTGGCGTGCAATCTAGCTCATGGCGAGACCATTCGCATTGGCGGATTGACAGCTGAGGTTCTCGGAGAGCTGCTCTACGACAAGTCACGGCATCTGATGGTGTGGCCAGACCGGATGGACGCTGGAGAGCGTGCCCAAGCCGACAGCGACATGGTCTTCGTATTTCGTGAACAGGTGATCGCTTGCGGCGGCTTTCTGGATCAGCTGGGAAAAGACTCGCCGTCCGATGCGGGGCTAAGCGCAGACATTCGAAAGATCGAAGTTAATGAGCACATGGATGCCTACTACAAACGCGCATCCATTCTGTCGACGCTTCGCTCCCACGTGCCCTCGCTCGACAAGAAGGCCGTCGAATTCGTCAGCGCCCACTTTGTGGAAGCGCTGGTAACGCTTGCGAAAGGCAACTGGACGTTCTTACCTGCATGCACATCGAAGGCGTTCATCGTGGAGTATTCAAAGTAAAAGGGGCCTGCGTTGCCAGGCCATGAAGGATTGAAATGCTGTTGACCCCTGACCAGGAAGCCATCCGCGACGCGGTGCGCGATTTCTCGCAAGCCGAACTCTGGCCCAACGCCGCGAAGTGGGACCGCGAACACAGTTTTCCCAAGGAAGCCCATCAGGGCCTCGCGGCGCTGGGCGCCTACGGTATCTGCGTGCCCGAGGAGCATGGTGGCGCGGGCCTCGACTACCTCACGCTCGCGCTGGTGCTGGAGGAAATCGCCGCCGGCGACGGCGGCACCAGCACCGCCATCAGCGTGACCAACTGCCCGGTCAACGCCATCCTCATGCGCTACGGCAACGCGCAGCAGAAGAAGCAGTGGCTCGAGCCGCTGGCGCAAGGCCGGATGCTCGGCGCCTTCTGCCTCACCGAGCCGCAGGCCGGCAGCGATGCGTCGAGCCTGCGCACCACCGCGCGCAAGGACGGCGACGGCTACGTGATCGATGGCGTGAAGCAGTTCATCACCAGCGGCAAGAACGGGCAGGTCGCCATCGTCATCGCGGTGACCGACAAGGGTGCTGGCAAGCGCGGCATGAGCGCGTTCATCGTGCCCACCGACACGCCCGGCTACAACGTCGCGCGGCTGGAGGACAAGCTCGGCCAGCACAGCAGCGACACCGCGCAGATCAACTTCGACGGCTGCCGCATTCCGCGCGAGAACCTGATCGGCGCGGAGGGCGAGGGCTACAAGATCGCGCTCGGCGCGCTGGAAGGCGGGCGCATCGGCATCGCCGCGCAGAGCGTGGGCATGGCGCGCAGCGCCTTCGACGCCGCGCTGGCCTACGCCAAGGAGCGCCAGGCCTTCGGCGGCTCCATCTTCGACCAGCAGGCCGTGGGTTTCCGCCTTGCCGAATGCGCGACGCAGATCGAGGCCGCGCGCCAGCTGATCTGGCACGCAGCCAGCCTGCGCGACGCCGGTCTGCCCTGCCTGAAAGAGGCCGCCATGGCCAAGCTGTTCGCCAGCGAGATGGCCGAGCGCGTGTGCAGCGCAGCCATCCAGACGCTGGGCGGCTATGGCTACGTGAACGACTTTCCGCTGGAGCGCATCTACCGCGACGTGCGCGTGTGCCAGATCTACGAAGGCACTTCGGACATCCAGAAGCTGCTGATCCAGCGCGCGCTGGCGTGACGTGAGCGCGCGCCGAGGGCGACGCCCGGGCTGGTGGTACGCCGCGGCATTCGTGCTCGCGGCATTGGCCGTCTGGAGCTTCGCCGTCGAGCCACGCTGGGTGGCCGCGCGCGTCGAGCCCCTGAGCTCGGCGCAATGGCAGGCGCCCGCCGGCCTGAAGGTCGCGGTGGCTGGCGACTGGCACCTCACATCCCGCTCGGCATGGCGCATCACCAGCGTGGAGCGCGCCGCGCGCATCATCGACGAGATCAACGCCGCGCAGCCCGACGTGGTGCTGCTGCCCGGTGACTTCCTCGCGGGCACCGGCGAGGACGACGAGCCCCTGCCCATCGAAGACATGGCCGCCGTGCTCGGCAAGCTGAAGGCGCCGCAGGGTGTGTACGCGGTGTTGGGCAATCACGACTGGTGGCACGGCGGCCAGCGCACCGCAGAGGCACTGGCCGCGCAGGGCATCCGCGTACTGGAGAACACTTCGGCGCGCCTGCCCGGCCACGACATCTGGGTCGCCGGCATCGGAGACCATTCGACCGGCCATTCGGATCCGATGCGCGCGCTGGCCGGCATCCCCGCCGATGCGGCGACGCTGGTCATGATGCACGACCCCTTCAGCTTCGCGACCATGCCTCGCACGCGAGGCCTCGTGGTCGCCTCGCACACGCATGGAGGGCAGGTGAGCATTCCCGGCTACGGCGCGCTGATCGTGCCGGGCGCCGCCCCGCGCGAGTGGGCCTATGGCTGGATCGCGCACAAGGGCCGGCGCATGTACGTCACCAGCGGGCTGGGCGTCAGCATCCTGCCGGTGCGCTTCAACATGCGACCCGAGTGGGTGATGTTCCGGTAGAGCTGCGGGCAGCCTCTGCCGCCTGTCATCGGTTTGGATGACAGACAGGCGCCGCGCGCCGGCGCACCATGGCCGCCTCTTTCCCGGAGGCCTTTGCCATGACCGTTCAGAAATCCATTTCCCTTGCCGCTCGGCTGGCCCTTGTGCCGTCCGCCGTCGCTCTCGCCCTCTCCGCCCAGGCCCAGCCGGCGACGCCCGACATCGCGACGCTGACCGCAACAGAAGCCGTGCGGCAGCTGTGCGCAGGCACCGTCACCAGCGAGCAGCTGACAGCCGCCTACATCGCGCAGGCCAAGGCGAAATCGAACCTCAACGCGTTCATCACCCTCGACGAGGCCGGCGCGCTGAAGCAGGCGCGCGCCGCCGATGCGCAGCGCAAGCGCGGCGGTGCCTGCAAGCCGCTGGCGGGGCTTCCGGTGGCCATCAAGGACAACATCCAGGTGCAGGGCCTGCCCGCCACAGCCGGCACACCGGCGCTCAAGGGCTTCGTGCCTGCCGCCGATGCGCCGGTGGTGGCCAGGCTGCGCGCGGCCGGCGCCGTCGTGCTCGGCAAGACCAACATGCACGAGCTGGCCTTCGGCGTCACCGGCTACAACCCCGCCTTCCAGACCGGCACCGAGGTGGGCGTGCGCAATGCCTACGACGCCAGCCGTATCGCGGGCGGGTCGTCTTCGGGCAACGGCTCGGCACTCGGCGCGCGCATGGTGCCCGCGGCGCTGGGCACCGACACGGGCGGCTCGGTGCGCATTCCCTGCGCATTCAACGGCTGCGCCTCGCTGCGCCCGTCGGTGGGCCGCTATCCGCAGCAGGGCATCGCGCCGATCTCGCATACGCGCGACACCGCCGGGCCGATGGCACAGTCGATGGCCGACGTGGCGCTGCTCGACAGCGTCATCGCCGGCGGCGCACCGCCGAAGCCCGCGAACCTCAAGCGCGTGCGCCTCGGCGTGGTGCCGACCTTCCAGGCGAATCTCGATGCCGACACGCGCGCGGCCACCGATGCCGCGCTCGAAAAGCTACGCGCTGCCGGCGTCACGCTGGTGAACGTCGAGATGCCGAAGCTCATGGAGCTCAACGGCGCCGTCGGCTTCCCGCTCGCGCTCTACGAGGCGAACGACGACATGGCGGCCTATCTCGCGACATACCGCACCGGCATCGACATCGCGCAGCTCACGGCCGGCATCGCGAGCCCCGACGTCAAGGGCACCTTCGAAGCCTTCGTCATCCCGCGCAAGCTGCCGGCGCCCAGCGGCGTGGTGGATGCGAAGCCGGTCTACGACAACGCGATGCGCGTCGCACGCCCCGCATTGCAGAAGCTGTATCGCGACACCTTCACGAAGAACAGGCTCGACGCGCTGGTGTTTCCGACGGTGCCGCGCGTGGCGCTGGCGGCCGCGCCCGAGGCCAGCAGCCCCGAGAACTTCGGCGCGCTGATCCAGAACACCGACCCTGGCAGCAACGCCGGCATCCCCGGCATCCAGTTGCCCTCGGGCATCGGCGCGACGACGGGCCTGCCCGTGGGCCTGGAGCTCGATGGCCCCGCCGGCAGCGACCGCAGGCTGCTGGCCGTGGGCCTCGCGGTGGAGAAGGTGCTGGGACGGCTGCCCGCGCCGAAGTGACTGGCTGCGGCTGTCAGCGCAAGGCCGCCAGCGCCGAGCGGCGCTCGATGCCCAGCTTGTCGAAGATGCGGCGCAGGTAGGTGCGCACGGTGGGCACGCTCACCGCCATGCGCCGCGCGATCTCCTTGTCGGTGAGCCCTTCGCGTACGCAGCGGGCCACCTCCTGCTCGCGCGCACTCAGCAGCGCATCGGAGGAGGCTGGTGCATGCGATGAAGGAATGGCTGTTGCAGCGGCACGCTGTGCCCGCTGCAAGGCACCGATGAACGCCGGCTCGATCAGGTCCAGCAGCGCCTTCTCGTGATCGCCGAAATCGCCGCGCCCCTTGCGGCGCCAGATGCGCAGGTCGCCCAGTGCCCGGTCGCCCTCGAAGGCATGCAGGTTCATGCCCCAGTGCAGGCCGTCGCGCGCGAGGAAGTCGTTGAAGAAGGGCGTGCGCATCAGCTCGCGCTGCGGCATCACCTCGGTCACACGCGTGGCACGGCGGCGCGACTGCAGCACGAAGGTGATCGGGTCGTGGTGCTGGTGCCACTGCGCATAGGTGTCGAGGTTCGCCGGGTCCATGTGGATCGCCACGCGCGAGCCGAAGCTGTTGCCCGCCGCGTTCCAAACGAAGGAGGCGAACTGGTCGGCGTGCAGCAGGTCGAGCAGCGCCTGGCCGAGGCGCTCGCGGATCTCCCGCTCGCCACGGTCGTCCTCGGCCAGCAGCGCGAAGACGCCGCGCAGGGCCTGCTGTTCGGGGGCTGTGAGGTACATCGCGGGCTTTCTCGACGGGCTAGGGCAACGCTATCGTTTAGCAAGCGCCGCGCCAAGGGTGGATGCCCGGGGACCGGGCCGGCCGGTGCGCAGGCGCTGCAGGAGCCCATCCGCCGCTAGCGGCCTTCACCGGCTCCGGGCTTGCCCTGTCGGAGGCTGGGCCGCGGGGTGTTCCAATAGCAGTCTTCATGAGTGCCTCCGTCCCTTTCTCCGGGCCTTGCCCCTGCGGCCGAACCGACCGCCGCGACAAGCCCGTCGCCCATGCCCAATGCTGCGGCCGCTATCTCGACGATTTCGACGGCACGCCCGCGCCCGATGCCGAATCGCTGATGCGCTCGCGCTATTCGGCCTTCGTGCTGGAGCGCGGCGAGTACCTGCTCGCCACCTGGCATCCCTCGAAGCGCCCGGCCTCCATCGAGTTCGAGCCGGGCGTCAAATGGCTCGGGCTGGACGTCCGCGCCCGGTCGGTGCTCGATGCGGACCACGCCGAGGTCGAGTTCGTCGCGCGCCAGCGCGGCCCCTCCGGCGCCGCCACGCGCCTGCACGAGCGCAGCCGCTTCGTGCGCGAGGACGGGCGCTGGTACTACCTCGACGGCGACCTGCGGTAACAACCCGCGGGTTGACGCGCCGGGCCGAGGCTCGCACAATCGGCCCCGCTCCGGGGTGCACGCATGTGGCGTGCTGAGATGGCAAAGCTGCCGACCCGCGAACTTGATCCGGGTCATACCGGCGTAAGAAGAGCTGCACTCCCTGACTTCGGTCCGTCCACCTTCCCGTGACGGGCTTCTGCCGAAGACCACCGAGCGATTGCGGAGCACCCTTTCCTCAACAAGGAGTGCCTCCGATGAATGCCCCCGACAAGTTCACCTCGCTGCTTTCGCTGACGCGCGAGCCCTTTCCCGCGTCGCACAAGTGCGTGATTCCGGGCAGCCGGCCCGACCTGTTCGTGCCCGTGCGCGACGTGCAGCTGACCAACGGCGAGACCGTGTCGCTCTACGACACCTCCGGCCCGTACACCGACCCGAAGGTCGAGATCGACGTGCGCCGCGGCCTGCCGGACGTGCGCGGCGCGTGGATCGCCGAACGCGGCGACACCGAGAGCTACGAAGGCCGCGTGCACCATGCGCTGGACGACGGCGCCAAGAACGAGGACCGCGACGCCCAGCGCCTGGCCGAACTGCGCGCGGGCGCCTCGGCGCTGCAGCGCACGCCACGCCGCGCGAAGTCGGGCGGCAATGTCACGCAGATGCACTACGCACGCCGCGGCATCGTCACGCCCGAAATGGAATACGTCGCCCTGCGCGAGAACGGCAAGCGCGAATGGATGGCCGAGTACCTCGCCAACGAGGAGCGCGCGAAGCGCGTGGCGGGCAACCCGATGGGCGCGAGCATTCCGCGCATCATCACGCCCGAGTTCGTGCGCGACGAGGTGGCGCGCGGCCGCGCGATCATTCCCGCGAACATCAACCATCCCGAAGTCGAGCCGATGGCCATCGGCCGCAACTTCAAGGTGAAGATCAACGCGAACATCGGCAACTCGGCCGTCACCTCGAGCATCGAGGAAGAGGTGGAGAAGCTGGTGTGGGCCATCCGCTGGGGCGCGGACAACGTGATGGATCTTTCCACCGGCAAGAACATCCACACCACGCGCGACTGGATCGTGCGCAACAGCCCCGTGCCGATCGGCACCGTGCCCATCTACCAGGCGCTCGAGAAGGTGGGCGGCGTGGCCGAGGACCTGACCTGGGAGATCTACCGCGACACGCTCATCGAGCAGGCGGAACAGGGCGTCGATTACTTCACCATCCACGCCGGCCTGCGCCTGCCCTTCATCCATCTCACGGCCAACCGCATGACGGGCATCGTGTCGCGCGGCGGCTCGATCATGGCCAAGTGGTGCATCGCGCATCACAAGGAGAGCTTCCTCTACACGCACTTCGAGGACATCTGCGACATCATGAAGGCCTACGACGTGAGCTTCTCGCTCGGCGACGGCCTGCGCCCCGGCTCGGGCGCCGACGCCAACGACGAGGCCCAGTTCGCCGAACTGCGCACGCTGGGCGAGCTCACGCAGATCGCCTGGAAGCACGACGTGCAGACCATGATCGAAGGCCCGGGCCATGTGCCGATGCACATGATCCAGTCGAACATGGACGAGCAGCTCAGGCACTGCCACGAGGCGCCCTTCTACACGCTGGGCCCGCTGACCATCGACATCGCGCCGGGCTACGACCATATCGCCAGCGCGATCGGCGCGGCCATGATCGGCTGGGCCGGCACCGCGATGCTGTGCTACGTGACGCCGAAGGAGCACCTGGGGCTGCCCGACCGCGACGACGTGAAGCAGGGGATCATTGCCTACAAGATCGCCGCGCACGCCGCGGACGTGGCCAAGGGGCACCCGGGCGCGCGCTCGCGCGACGACGCGCTGAGCAAGGCGCGCTTCGAGTTCCGGTGGCAGGACCAGTTCAACCTCGGCCTCGACCCCGACACGGCGCGCGAATTCCACGACGAGACGCTGCCCAAGGATTCGAGCAAGGTGGCGCACTTCTGCTCGATGTGCGGCCCCAAGTTCTGCTCGATGAAGATCACGCAGGAAGTGCGCGAGTACGCCGCGAAGAAGGGCGTGGCCGAGGATCAGGCAATGAGCGAGGGCATGGAGGAGAAGTCGAAGGAGTTCATGGCGGGCGGGGGTGAGATGTACATCCCCATCAAGGCCGTGTCCTGAAGCGTTGACCCCGGGGCCGGGGCGCCCCGGCCTCAGTTCCAGCGTGGAACCGCTTCGTCCTTGAGCTGCTGCCGCAGCACGTCGTAGTCGGGCACCACGCTCTCCACGGTCTCCCAGAAGCGGTGCGAGTGGTCCATCACCCGCAGGTGGGCCAGTTCGTGCGCCACGACGTAGTCGATCACCGGCAGCCGAAAGTGGATCAGCCGCCAGTTGAGCCGGATCGACCCGTCGGCGCTGGCGCTGCCCCAGCGCGTTGCCGCGTTGGACAGCGACAGCTTCTGCCACTGCACGCCGAGCAGCGGCGCGAAGTGGTCCAGCCGCTCGATGAACAGCTTGCGCGCCTGCCGCATGAGCCAGGCCTGCGCGGCGTCGCGGATCTGCGAGGGCTCGGCGTTCTGCGAGACGGCCAGCCGCAGGATGCGCGGCGCGCCTTCCTCGGTGGCCGCGTCCAGCGTGCCACCGACGCTCGCGAAGCCGTGCTTGGGATCGAGCCGCATCACGACCGGCTCGCCCAGGAACGGGAAGGCTGCGCCGTCCTTCCATTCGATGCGCGTGGCTTCCACGCGCGCGAGGCGCTGTCGCGTCTCCGTGAGCTTGCGCAGGATCCAGTCCGACTTCTCGTGGATGGCCGCATCCACATCGCGCAGCGCCACCCAGCGCGGCGCGCGCACCGACAGCCCTTCGGCCCCCACCAGGAAGCCGATGGTCTTGCGCTTGCCGCGCTTGAATTCGTAGGCCACGCGCGCGGAGCCCAGCACCACTTCGCGCGTGGCCTGTGGGTGCGCGAAGTTCGCGAGCGTCAGCGTGTCGGCCAGCGGCACCGCGGGCGGCGCATCCGGATCGACGGGCGCGGGAGGAAGGATGGCCGCGTCCGGCAGCACGGAAGGCGGTACCGCCGGCTTCGGCTTCCTCGGACGGCGCGGACGTGCCGGCGCGGGCGCCGGGGGCGCGAACTCGCTCCCCAGCCCCTCGAACAGGTCCATCGTGAACCGGAGCAATCCCCCCATGGCGGGCCTTCTGGTTTCTGTCGCTCTACCGGCGGCCTGCGCCCGTCAGCTCACCGCTTCCTGACGGGCGGGCCGGGAGGGGCTGTTCGCGTAGGCCTCGGGGTCGAGGCGGCGCATCTCGGCCTCGATCCACTCCTCGACCTCGCGCATCAGCTCGTCGGGCTTGCGGCCCACGCTGGGAATGGCCGGGCCGATGGACACGTCGACCACGCCGGGGCGCTTGATGAAGGCCTTGCGCGGCCAGACCTTGGCCGAGGTCACGGCGATCGGAATCACCGGCACGCCGGTCTCGCAGGCCAGCCGCGTGCCGCCGCTCTTGTAGGTGCCCTTCTGCCCGCGCGGGATGCGCGTGCCCTCG
Source organism: Variovorax sp. 350MFTsu5.1 (assembly GCF_048302515.1). Lineage (NCBI taxonomy): Bacteria > Pseudomonadati > Pseudomonadota > Betaproteobacteria > Burkholderiales > Comamonadaceae > Variovorax > Variovorax sp. 350MFTsu5.1. The sequence continues at coordinate 6,124,415 of NZ_CP157620.1, forward strand.
GGGAACATGATGATCCAGATGCCCTGCGCGAGCAGCTTGCGCCCCTGGTTCACCACCTTGTTGAAGGCCTGCGCGCGCTGGCTGCGGTCGATGTGGATCATGTCCAGCCGCGCCATCGCCCAGCCGAAGAAGGGGATGTAGAGCAGCTCCTTCTTGAACACGTAGGCCAGCGGGTGCGGCATGAGCGTGGGCATGAGGAAGGTCTCGAGCGTGGACTGGTGCTTCACCAGCAGGATCGCGCCGGCGAGCTTGTCGGTCGGCAGGTTCTCCATGCCGCTCACGCGCGTCCTGATGCCCAGCAGCACCCGCGCGCCGCCGATGGCCCAGCCCAGCCACCGCACGGCCATCCAGTAGAGCGGCACGCCGCGCTTCCAGAGCGAGCTGACGCACATGATGATGCCCCAGGGCACCACGGTGACGAGCATCCACAGTGCGTGGAGAACGGAACGGAACAACGCCATCAGACAGCCACCTGCAGTGCATCCCGCGCTTCTCGCGCGAGCAGAAAATCGACAAAGGCGGCGAGGTCGTCGTGGACCATCGTGTTCGCCGGGTATTCGGAAGGAAGCGGATCCACGCCGCGGCAGGCCGCGCCCATGCCGGTGAGCAGCAGGTGCGGCTCGCAGCCGGCCGCCGCGCCGGCCTGCAGGTCGCGCAGGCTGTCGCCGCAGGTCGGGATGCCCTTGAGATCGATGCCGTAGCGGTCGCCGATCTGCAGGAACAGGCCCGGCTTCGGCTTGCGGCAGTCGCAGTTCTCGTCGGGGCTGTGCGGGCAGTAGAACACCGCGTCGACCTTGCCGCCCACGGCCGCGAGCATCTTGTGCATCTTGGCGTGCATCGCGTTGAGCGAGGCCATGTCGAACAGGCCGCGCCCCAGGCCCGACTGGTTCGACGCGATCACCACGTGCCACCCCGCATGGTTGAGCCGCGCCACCGCTTCCAGCGCACCGGGCAGCGGCGTCCACTCGATGTCGCTCTTCACGAAGTCTTCGCGGTGCACGTTGAGCGTGCCATTGCGGTCGAGGATGACGAGTTTCATGAGCTTTTCCCCGCTTCGATGCTGCGCCGCCCGATCCAGTCGTCGATCTGCGCCACAGGATATTTCGCCCCGTCCAGCAAGGCAGCACGTTCGTGCAGGACGGCGGTGTTCACCAAGTCGAGCCTGAGCAACTCGCGCACGAAGTCGGCATCCTTCTCGCGAGCCGCCACGCACTTCGACAGCGCCAGGTCGTGCAGATCGGGACAGACCACCGTCAGGTCACCCAAGTAGTGAAGACTGGCACGCTGCATCCAGTCGCCGGGCATCACTGCCGTCTCGGGGCCGACGCCATCGGCGTGGTATCCGAAGGTGTCGTCGAAGCTGGACAGTGCGCCGATGGCACCGTCGATCAGATCGGACTTCTCGGGGTGCAGGGCGGGATAGAGATCGAGCTCCCGCGACACCAGCAGGCTCGGCGGTGCATCCTCCAGCAGGAAGAGCAACGCCTGGCTGCCGATCACGACAAACGACTGCTCCTGCGCAATGGCTGCGGCCGCGCGCAGCACATGCTCGGCTTCGCTACGCTGCATGTGTGCCCTGCCGCGCCGCGCGCAGGAGTTCGCCGCGCTCGCGCTGCGTCATGAGGACGCCAACAGGAGAAACATTGCGCAGCGCCACCGCGTGATCGTCGGTACCGCAAGTGGCCTCTTCGATCGCATCGACGCCGGCAGCGAGCATGGCGCGCCACTCGTTCCAGTAAGGATCGGACCGCGTGGCACCGGCCTGCGCCTGCCACCGCTCGAGCGTCGCGGAAACATCCGCGATGCGCGCAGGCTCCGCCCGCAGCCGGGACACTGCAAGGCGATGCGCCTGAAGCAGGAAGTCGTCGATCTGTTGCTGGCGGTTCATGGCCGAATTATCGAGCGCCGAAAATCAGACCGCCAGCCGCTCGAGCTGCGCCACGCGGTTCATCGCGGCGTGCAGCGACATCAGCAGGCCCAGCCGGTTCAGCCGCAGGTCGGCCTGCTCGGCGTTGACCATCACGCCGTCGAAGAAGGCATCGACCGGCTCGCGCAGCGCGGCCAGCGTCTGCAGCGAAGCGGTGTAGTCGCCGGCGTCGAACTGCGCGTTGGCGGCGGGCACGACCTGCGCCATGGCCGCGTGCAGCGCCTTCTCGGCGGGCTCCTGCAGCAGCAGTTCGCTGACGTGCGCGTCGGCCTCGGGAGCCTTCTTGAGGATGTTGCCGATACGCTTGTTCGCTGCCGCGAGCGCTGCGGCGGCCGGCAGGGCAGCGAAGGCGCGCACGGCGGCCAGCAGCTTGGGCACCTCGCCCAGGCGCTGCGGGCGCGGTGCCAGCACGGCCTCGACCTCCTGCGCGCTGGCGCCCTGCTCGCGCAGGGAACCCGCAAGGCGGTCGTAGATGAAGTCGACGACCTGGCCAACGTCCTCCGCTGCCTTGTGCAGCGGGAACTCGCCGGTCTTGCCGATGGCGTCGTCCAGCGCCGTGCGCGCGTCGCTCACCAGCCTGGTCAGCTCCAGCGGCAGGTCTTTCTCGACCAGCATGCGGATCACGCCCAGCGCGTGGCGGCGCAGCGCGAACGGGTCGCGGTCGCCCGTGGGCAGGTTGCCGATGCCGAACATGCCGACCAGCGTCTCGAGCTTGTCGGCCAGCGCCACCACGAGGCCCACGGTGTTGCGCGGCAGCTCGTCGCCGGCGAAGCGCGGCTTGTAGTGGTCCTCGATGGCGTCGGCCACCGATGCGTCGAGGCCGTCGTGCAGCGCGTAGTAGCGGCCCATGATGCCCTGCAGCTCGGGGAACTCGCCGACCATGTCGGTCACGAGGTCGGCCTTGGCGAGCTGGGCGGCCTGCGTGGCATGCGCGGCGAGGGCCGCGTCGCCGAGCTTCTCGGCAATGCCGCGCGCGATGCGCATCACGCGCTCCACGCGCTCGCCCTGCGTGCCCAGCTTGTTGTGATAGACCACCTTGCCCAGCGATTCGACGCGCGAGGCCAGCGACTTCTTGCGGTCCTGGTCGAAGAAGAACTTGGCGTCGGCCAGGCGCGGGCGCACCACGCGCTCGTTGCCGCCGATGACCGCGCTCGCGTCGTCGGGGCTGATGTTGCTGACGACGAGGAACTTGTTGGTGAGCTTGCCTGAGGCGTCGAGCAGCGGAAAGTACTTCTGGTTGGCCTTCATCGTGAGGATGAGGCACTCCTGCGGCACTTCGAGGAACTCGCGCTCGAAGCTGCAGACCAGAACGTTCGGGCGCTCGACCAGCGCGGTCACTTCGTCGAGCAGGGCGTCGTCCTCGATGGGCACCGAGCCGCCGCCGGCCTTCACCGCGGCCGCCGCGAGCTGGCGCGCGATCTCGGCGCGGCGCGTCTCGAAGCTCGCGATGACGGCGCCTTCCTCCTGCAGCTGCAGCGCATAGCTGTTGGCATCGCGCAGCACCACCGGATCGACCGCCGCCTCGAAGCGGTGGCCGTGCGTTTCGCGGCCCGCCTTCAGGCCCAGCGCCTCCACCGGCACCACGGCATCGCCGTACAGCGCCACGAGGCCGTGCGCGGGTCGCACGAAGCTCACGCTGCTCCAGCCCGGCAGCTCGCAGCCGCTTTCGAGCTGGTAGCTCATGACCTTGGGAATCGGCAGCTTGGCGATGGCTTCGGCCAGCGCCTTCTGCAGGCCCTCGGCCAGCGTTGCACCCTTGGCGGTGCTCTCGTAGAACAGGGCTTCGGCCTTGCCGTCCATCGCGCGCTTGAGGCCGGGCACGGCGGAGGCGTCGGCGCCCAACGCGCCCAGGCGCTTCAGCAGAGCGGGCGTAGGCTGGCCCGAAGCGTCGAGGCCCACGGCCACGGGCATGAGCTTCTGCGACACGGCCTTGTCTGCGGCGCGTTCGGCCACGTGCGTGATGTGCGCGGCCAGGCGGCGCGGCGAGGCGTACGGCGTCAGCACCGCACCGGCGTCGGCAAGGCCCTGCGCCACGAGTTGGTCGCGCAGCACGCCGGCAAAGGCGTCGCCGAGCTTCTTCAGTGCCTTCGGCGGCAGCTCTTCGACAAACAGTTCGACCAGGAGGGAGTTCTTGTTCATGGGGGTCGTCATCGCTCAGGCAACCTTTTTCGGCGGGATCTGCGCGACCCACTCGCGCGGCGCCATCGGGAAGCCCAGGCGCTCGCGGCTGTCGTAGTAGCTCTGCGCCACGCTGCGCGCGAGGTTGCGGATGCGGCCGATGTAGGCGGCGCGCTCGGTCACGCTGATCGCGCCGCGCGCGTCCAGCAGGTTGAAGCTGTGCGCGGCCTTCAGCACCTGCTCGTAGGCGGGCAGCGCGAGCTGGGCGTCCATGAGGTGCCTGGCCTGCTTCTCATGCGCGTTGAAGGCGGTGAACAGGAACTCGGCGTCGCTGTGCTCGAAGTTGTAGGTCGACTGCTCGACCTCGTTCTGCTTGTAGACGTCGCCGTAGCTCAGGCCGTCGGTCCAGGTGAGGTTGTAGACGTTGTCCACGCCCTGCAGGTACATGGCCAGGCGCTCCAGGCCGTAGGTGATCTCGCCGGTGATGGGCTTGCAGTCGATGCCGCCGACCTGCTGGAAGTAGGTGAACTGGGTCACTTCCATGCCGTTGAGCCACACCTCCCAGCCCAGGCCCCACGCGCCGAGCGTGGGGTTCTCCCAGTCGTCCTCGACGAAGCGGATGTCGTTCTTCTTGAGGTCGAAGCCCAGGGCCTCGAGGCTGCCGAGGTAGAGCTCGAGGATGTTCGAGGGCGCCGGCTTCAGCACCACCTGGTACTGGTAGTAGTGCTGCAGGCGGTTGGGGTTCTCGCCGTAGCGGCCGTCCTTGGGGCGGCGGCTGGGCTGCACGTAGGCGGCTTTCCAGGGCTCGGGGCCCAGCGCGCGCAGGAAGGTGGCGGTGTGCGAGGTGCCCGCGCCCACTTCCATGTCGTACGGTTGCAGCAGCGCGCAGCCCTTGTCGGCCCAGTACGACTGCAGTTTGAGAATGATTTGTTGGAAAGTCAGCATGGATCTGCGTGAAGGCGGCCGCCCGGCGGGAGAAGACCCCGCGGCGCAACGAACCGGCTATTTTACGAGGCAGCGGGCAGTCAGGAACGGGCCGCTATGCTCCTGCCCTTCCCTTCGAACTCCCAGCCCTGTCGCCCGAACGCCCCACTCATGCCCGTTGACCATGCCGCACTGATCGCCCTGGGAGAGCGCCTCGGCGCCCAGGCCTGGCCCGGATTCCTGGTTCTTCTCGCCCTGCTGACCCTGGTCGCCGGCATCGCCGCATGGGGCTTCGAGCACCTGCGCCGCCGCCGCGCGGCGCAGCCCGAGCCGGGCGCCGGGCTGTTGTTCGGCGGGCTGGCCATCGGTGCGGCGGCGGTGCTGGCGCTGGCCTGGGTATTCGCCGAAGTGGCCGAGGGCCTTGGCAACGGCCGGCCAATGGGCCTGCTGGACGAGACGATCAGCCATTCCGTGGGCGTGAATACGCCACCGGGCGTGCGCGAGGTGTTCTCGTGGCTCACCCACCTTGCCGACCCGATCACCGTGGTGCTGCTGTGCACCGGAGTGGCGATCGCGCTGTGGCTGCGCGGGCACCGCGGCTTCGCTGCCGGCTGGGTCGCGGCCACGGTCGGCAATGCACTGCTGAACCACATGCTCAAGCACATCTTCGAGCGCGCCCGGCCGGTGCATGACTTCGGCTTCGCGCAGGTCTCGGGCTACTCCTTTCCGAGCGGCCACAGCTCGGGCTCGATGGTGCTCTACGGCATGCTGGGCTATCTGGGGCTGCGCATGCTGCCCGCGCGCTGGCGCGTGCCATCGGTGATGGCGGCGACGGCCGTGATCGTCACCGTGGCCTGCAGCCGCATCTTCGTGCGGGCGCACTTCCCGAGCGACGTGCTCGCGGGGCTTTGCTCGGGCGCCGCATGGCTGGCGATCTGCATCGCGAGCATCGAGTACGCGCGGCACCATCGCGGAACGGACCGCCGATAGAAAGAAAAAAAGGCCGCGGCGGCTTTCACCGCTGAGGCCTCGTTCTGCAGAGGGGCGCCATGCGCCCCGGGGGGATCAGTACTCCCAGAAGATGCGCTGCAGTTCCTTGGTGTTGTTGGTCTTGGTCAGGGCGACCATCGCCAGGATGCGCGCCTTCTGCGGACGCAGGTCGTGCGCCACCACCCAGTCGTACTTGTCGTCGGGCTGCTCGGCGTTGCGGATCACGAAGCCGTCGGGCACGCGGGCGCTACGGATCACGATCACGCCGTCGGCGCGGGCCTTCTGCAGGTTCGGAACGATGCGGTCGGCCACCGAGCCGTTGCCGGTGCCGCCATGGATCAGCGCCTTGGCGCCGCTCTTGGCGATGGCGTCGATGGCCACCGAGCTCACGCCCTCGTAGCCCATGGCAATTTCAACCGGCGGCAGCGCGGTGATGCTGTCGATGTCGAACTCCGAGTTCATGGTGTGGCGCTTGACCGGGGCGCGGAACCAGTAGTTGCGGCCTTCGACGATCATGCCCAGCGGGCCCCACTGGCTGGAGAAGGCATTGGTCTTGATGTTGACGTTCTTGCTCACGTCGCGGCCGGTGTCGATGTTGTCGTTCATCGTCACGAGCACGCCCTTGCCCATCGCGTCCTTGCTGCCCGCCACGTTCACGGCGTTGTACAGGTTGAGAGCGCCATCGGCCGACAGCGCGGTGCCCGGGCGCATCGAGCCGACCACCACGATCGGCTTGCTGGTGTGCACGGTCAGCGTGAGGAAGTAGGCGGTTTCTTCCAGCGTGTCGGTGCCGTGGGTGATGACGATGCCGTCCACGTCCGATTGCTTCGACAGCGCAGACACGCGCTTGGCCAGCGTCATCAGGTTGTCGTTGGTGAGGCTTTCCGACGCGACCTGGAACACCTGTTCGCCGCGCACGTTGGCGACCTTGGAGAGCTCCGGCAAGCCGGCGATCAGCTTCTCGACGCCGACCTTGGCGGCCGCGTAGGTGGCGCTGTTGACGGCCGAGGCGCCGGCCCCGGCGATGGTGCCGCCGGTGGCGAGGATCACCACATTGGGCAGCGCCTGCTGCGCCTGCGCGAGCGCGCTGGCGGCCAGCAGCGCGGCGCCGGCCGCGAAGGCACGGAAACGGGGAGAGAGGTACATAAACAACTCCTGTGTTGAATGGAATTTTTCGAGGCGGCGAGGAAGATACAGGAACCATGCCCGCATGCCCTGCCCGCTCATGCCGGCATGGCATGCGGTCATGCCAGGGGTACCGGTGGTATTACCATCGACCGCGCGCACCGCCGCTCGCCCACCCGCCACCATGAACGCCGATCCCGCCGCCCTTCCCGTCTCGACCGCCCAGGAAATGCCCGCGCCCGACGGCCCCCTGTCGCGCGCAAGGCCCGGGCGCGAACGCATCATGGCGGCGATCCGCACCGCGGCGGTCACGGAGTTCAGCCTGCATGGCCTCAAGGGCACCTCGACCCAGGCCATCGCGGCGCGCGCCGGCCTCACCAAGCCCCAGCTGCACTACTACATCGCCGGCAAGGAAGAACTCTACGAAGAGCTGCTGATGCAGGTGCTGCACGCATGGAAGGTGGTGTTCTCCTTCGAGGACGCGAGCGACCCGGCCACGGTGCTGGGCGACTACATCCGCAAGAAGCTGGACCACGCCATCGACAGCCCCGAGATGTCGCGCATCTTCACGCGCGAAATTCTCGACGGCGGGCGCAACCTCGACCGCTACTGGCCCAACGCACGGGCCTGGACGCAGAAGAAGATCGACGTCATCAACGGCTGGATCGCACGCGGCCAGATGCGCCCGCTCGACGCACGCATCCTGCTGATGCACATCTGGGCCATGACGCAGAGCTATGCCGACTACGCGATCCAGACGCGCGTGATGCTCGGCCTGCCGCCCGACGCGCCCTTCGACCGCGAGCCGATCGCGCGCGAGCTGGTGGCCTTCGTGCTGCACGGCTGCGGCATCGAGGCCTGAGCGCCGGCTGCGGTCGTAGCCAATTCTTTCTTCTTACTCCTCTTCCCGCCTTCCTTCCGCTTCCTGCAACGCAGTGACTTTGTGCACTGTGTTCGGTACGCCCGCGCGCCTACCTTCGCACGCTTCGCCGCCCAGCCTTCTTTTTCTTCTTTCGCGGCGGCGAATCACGAACAGACAAACAGGAGTAGAGGATCATGAAAGCGAGATTGTTCTTTGCCGCGCTCGCGACGGCAGCACTGGTGGCCTGCGGCGGCGGCGGGGGTGGCGGCAGCAGCTTCGACCCCGGGCTCTTCAGCCAGATACCCCCTCCGCCGAAGGAGCCGCCGCCAAAGGAGCCGCCACCTGAAGAGCCTGGCCCCGGCACCAATCCGACGCCCGTCAACGCCCACTACAAGTGGGTGACCTTCGAGCAGGACCGCGATCCGGACGTCGATCCGGCCGAGAAGCGCTACGACGACTACATCGCGCTGCTGAACCGCGAAGGCGCCGCGGGCTATCGCTATGTCGAAGGCACCCTGGGCGGCAACATCGTGCGGCTGCAGGACAAGTTCATGGTGGTGAAAGACGTCGACACCACCTACAGCTATGAGTACAAGACGATCGAGCTCGACATCCTGACGCCCGACCTGCTGCCGCGCCTGCTGCAGCAGATGAAGGACCAGGGCGCGCAGGGCAAGGTCTTCGTGCAGCTGATGCCGCAGCTGAAGATCCTGCCGCCGCCGAACAGCAACCCCGTGTTCGGCGTGCTCTACCGCAAGGACATGGGCTCATCGGCCACCTACGACTACAACTCCATCCCGATCCCGACCACCAAGGTGGACATGGTGAATGCGGCCAACGCGCAGGGCGCCAACGGCTTCAGGCCGTGGTTCGCACCCAGCACCATCAACCACGAGAGCGCGTATTTCTTCATCAAGGACCTGAGCAGCCCGGCCCGCTACGAGATGAAGGCCGTGATCAGTCCGCTGAGCGTGGTCGGCGGCGACTTCCCCGACGTCCCGAAACAGATCCGCGAACAGGGTGCGCTGGGCTACCGCCTGCTGAAGGAGCGCTTCCTGACCGACGAGGGCAAGACTTCGAGCTTCTTCCTCTACATGAAGGACCTGACGCAGGCGAGCACCTTCGAGTACGAGTTCCCCAAGGCCAACAACATCTACTTCGGTCTCGATGAAAACAACATCATCCAGGCGAACGAGCAGACGGCCAACGGCCTGCGCTACTTCGGCAACCCGGACGAGCCGATCTTCTTCCGGTCGCTGAACTGCACCGGGGCGCTGTGCCTGTCGCCGGACAACACCGAGATCGGGAACCAGGACTGAGCGCCGAACGACCGGCCGCCGTCTAGAGGCCATGCACGACCCAGGCGCCTGCAGGCGCCTCGGGTATGTGCACGGTGTGCTCGCCGGGCCGGTCGAAGCTGTACTCGCGCCCGCCGATGGTGATCGCCCTCATGTTGGTCCAGACCAGATAGTCGCATCCCTCGGGGGTTCGCGTGGCCTGCAGCACCTGGAACACAGGCGCCACGCTCACCACGAGCCGTACCCGCGCCGTCGCTGTGGCCGGGCCGGCGCTGCTCTCCGCCGCGCACACCAGCGGCGCGAATGCGACCAGCGCAGCCAGGGCGGCGCGCGCCGGTTGAAACCGATTTCCCGTCATGAGGCCCGATCCGTTGTCGTGCGTCGCAAGGACGCGAGGCGCGGGCGCGGCAGGGGCGCCCGGCATCCGGATATCGGCAGGAATGGAAAGAAATGCAGGGCCCGCCGGAGAAACCGGCGACTGGCCGGCGGGCCCGGCCGGTCAGTAGGTCACCGTCACCCGCGTGGCATTGCTGCCGTCGCCGGCTGCAGCACTCGCGGACTGCGGCGAAGCGCCGCCCGCGGTCGCGGCCATCGCGCTGACGGTGCCGTGCAGGGCGGCGCCCAGGCTTGCACGGCCGTCGGCATCGGTGCCAGGCACCATGAAGGTCGCTTCCCCGACCTTGTCGAACCGGTACTCCCGCCCCTTGATGACCACCGACGCCATGTTGGTCCGCACGCGGTACTCGTGCCCGCCGTTCACGGGCCTGATCTCCAGCACCTCGAAGGTCGGGAGCACGTTGATCGTCAGGTTGAAGCGGCCGGTCGCCCTGTTCGCTTCGCGCGCCGGCTCGGCGGAACTCAATTGCAGCGGCAGGGGCAACACGAGCAGCAGCATGCCTGCGGCCGCCAGTGGTGGTGCCGTTCGCGGCGACCGCAGCGCAGCCGCCCTCGCAGTTCGCCTGTTTCCGGGCATGGGAACTCCTATCGTCGCAACCTGGGAGGCATCGGATCGATGCCCAGTCAGGCTTATCGGCAGAGTCGCGGAAAAATGAAGGCCGTGAGGCCCCATTCTTCACACATTCCCGCAATTTGCCAGCGGGCTTCCCGTTTCGCTCGCCCGGGCTCGGCCCGGCCCCGGATTCAGTAGGTCACGGTGACCGTCACGACGTCGAGGTAGCTGTCCGGCCGCACGTTGGTGCTTGCGCCGAGAACGCGGCCATACAGGGGCAGCGTCTGGACCTGGCCGCTGCCCGTACCCCCCATGGTGTTGGTTCCCGAGATGTTGCCCCAGGCATTCGTGCGCCCGGCGTTGCGGTAGAGCTGGTACGGCACCGTGTCCGTGTTGCCGGGCACGCCCCCGGTCGGCGTCATCGCCCCCGCACCATTGGCCACGTTGTTCGACGGCGTCAGCCCGACCGTGTAGGAGGTGGGCGTCGTGCAGGTCACGTAGATGTTGCCGAGCTTGTCGATGTTGGCCCCGCCCGGCAGGCCCGCGACGGAGCCGAAGTTCAGCGGATCGGCCGTGACGACGCAGCTCTTGGAGATGGTGGCGCTGACGATGAAGGCGAACTGGTCCGCCAGCGTCGTGCCGCACGTGGTCGGGGGCGCGTTCGTGCTCGACGTCAGCGTGATCGAGGTGTGGATGCCGGCGAAGTTGTCCTGATAGGAGCCCGGGGGCACAGTGCTCTGGCCCGCGAGCAACTCACCGCGCATCGTGGCGGTGCCCGAGGTGGTGGTGGACCGGGCGGGAATCGCGATGTTGATGGTGAACGGGTTCGGCACCGCGGCGTTGCCGTTCGAGCCCCAGATCGTGCTGCTCGTCCCCTGGTAGAGCTGGAACTTCAGGCTGTCGCCCGCGGTGTTCTTCATGACGCGCGGATTGAAGTTCGTGAGGCCCTCGTTGCCGTCGCCGATGTTGAAGCAGACCCTGGCGTACTCGGTGGTGTTGTTGTTGCCGCTCTTGGTGCAGGTGTAGCTCAGCGTGGCGTTGGCGGGCGTGGCCGTGCCGGCAACCAGGTCGACCGCGCCGAAAGCCACGGCCGTCATCGATGCCGTGCAATTGATCGACGCCTGGGCGCTGCCCGCCGACAGCAGCCACAGCAGCGCGCAAAACATGGGCAGGCGCAGGGCCCGCAGCGTGCGGATCAGAAGACTCATGGCGCCTTGGCCTCCCTGGTGCAGCGCAGCGGCCCGATCTGCGGGACTGCCGCGCCTTCCTTACGATAGTCGAAGCTGGTCCGGCAGACGCCGTTGGGCGTCTGCACGTCGAGCGTGTTGCGGGCCTGCAGCGACTCGAGATACACGGCGCCGTCGAAGCCCACCAGCGCCGGCTCGCCGCCCTGTGCGTTGGCTCGCACGCGACTGCCCAGCGGCAGCGGCTTGCCCGCCTCGTCCACCAGCAGCAGCGCGGCCGCGCTGACCGGCGTGATGCCGAAGCGCACCAGCGTGCCGGCCCGGTCGCTCGGCGTGGCGACCGTCTTCACGCGCTCGATCCTCACGTCGGCGGGCAGCTGCATCGGGTCGATGGACAGCTGGTTGTTCTGGTAGGAGCGAAGCGGCGCCACCAGCAGCATGCCCTTGTCGTCCGTGGTGCCGATGTCGCGGTTTTCCAGCCTCACGGGCACACCCGCGATGCCGTCGGTGGAAACCACCGCGAAGGCGTCGTCGATGCGCCGCGCCGCGAAGGGCTGGCCGCCCATGAACGCGATCGAGCCGGTGGCGCCCGCGTAGGCGAAGCGGTTGTCGCCGAGCACGCTGATGCCGGCCATGGCGCGGCCGTAGCGGCCGAGGTAGTCGATCTCGGCCTGACCGCCGTTCTGGCCGCCGCCCTGGCGCAGGCCCGCTCTCCAGCCGATGCCGCCGTCGCCCGGCATGGAGCTCTGCGCATCGGCGGTGTAGACCGTCTTGCCGTTGTCGCGCTGGACGCCGGCGCTGGCCGTGATGTTGCCGTCCAGCGCCCAGGTGAAGCCGACGAAGAGGCTGCGCTCGCGGCGGTTGTCGAGGTTCTGGTTGAGGCTCACGTTCATCGAGGCGCTCTTTCCGATGGCCCGGAACCAGTAGACGCTGGCCATGCGCGTCGCCTCCTGCGCCGGGTAGCGCAGGTAGAGGTAGCTCAGGCCGAAGCTGCCGAGATCCTTTGTCGTGTAGCCGATGGATGCACGGCCCGAGCCACGGGCCGGTGCGCTGCCGTAGAGCGAGGCGACGTCGCGGTACTCGCCGCGCGTGCGCGTGCCCTCGACCGCGAAATTGAACTGGTTGTCGCGCCAGCTGTAGCCGAGGTTGAGCAGCGAGCCCTGCTCGCCGCGATAGCTGCTGTGCGCCACGGCGCCCGTGAACACGCCGCTCTGCCCGATCAGCCATGCGCCGCCGACACCGCCCTTCACCAGCCCCTTGGTGGTCTCGCCGTGCGCCTCCAGCGTGAAGCTGTTGCTCACGCCGTAGCGCCAGGTGCCGGTGGCGGCGGGGTCGCTGCCGTAGTCGTTCGAGCGAAGGCCGTAGTTCCTGCGCACCATGCCGAGATCGACGGACCAGTCGGACAGGCCCTCCTGCAGCAGGCGCTGCGTGTCGTACAGCGAGAAGTCGAGGGTCGTCGCGCGCCCGAAGGCGTCGGTGAGAACCACCTGGGCATTGCCCGCGCCGTTGATGCTGGGCACCGTGTTCAGCTGGAAGGGCCCGGCAGGGACCTGGCCGGTGTACTGGCGCAGGCCGTTGATGTAGAGCTCCACCTGCGAGGGCAGCGTGGCCGAGCCCAGGAAGGCCGGCAGAGGGGTCGTCGTGCGATAGGGCTGCAGCGAGAAGTTGCGCGAGATCTGGATGCCGCCGATGCGGGTGGAGCGCGACCACGGCAGCGACGCGGTGGTGGTGTCGCCCACGCGCAGCGTCAGCATGTCGTCGGGGAAGGACTGGCTCCAGGTGGTGTCCAGCCGCACGGAGTCGTGCTTCCAGTCTTCGTTGTCGGAGCGGTAGGCGCGCGACATCATGGTGCTGGTGAACACGCTGCTTCCGCTGAAGGCGCGAACTTCGGCCAGCGCGTTGAGGCTGGTGCTGTTGCCGCGGCCCTGCGTGCCGTAGAGGTCGTAGTTCAGCAGCAGGCCGGGCGAGGCGCTGGCCTTGGGGGAGGCGACCGTCGACGTGTTCACCACCGTCGTGGGCAGGCGCAGCACGTCGGCGGGCGCGTTGATGGCGACGCTCTGCCTTGCGGCGTCGTAGGCGACCTTCACGCCGGGAAGGCTGTTGAGCCTCACCGGGTCGGACGCGCCCGGCGGCAGGACGAAGCCCAGTTGCCGCAGGGTGGAGGCGCTGGCCCAGAGCTCGCGATCGCGCAGCCCGAAATGCACCAGCCCCTGGGGGTTGCCGTTGAGGCTCAGTTCCAGGTAGAGGTCGCTCCCGGTCGGACCGGTGAGGTCGCTTTCCGCAGCGGATGCAACCAGCCACGGGCCCGGTCCGGCTGCAGTCTTCTCGGCCTGGGCGTCCAACGACGCCAGACCCGACAGAAGCAGCAGTGGGAGCAGACGCTCAGCGGACGCGTGGAAGTGGCGGAATCTTTTCCTGCGTCGCGTTGCCATTGATCTTCGTTTCCAGAACGCCGCCGGTGGCGAAGGCCTCCGCGGGGGTCTTCAAGGGCCAACGCATGTTCGCGCCCGGCAGGACGTAGCCCATCAGGCCGGCGTGCACCGGAGTGCGCTTGCCGGCGGTATCGACGAAATCCAGATCGGCGAGCTGGGCGTGCATGCCGCCGCCGTTGGCGACCTCGAGCACCGCCTGGCTGCCTTCGCGGCGCAGCGACCAGCTGAGCTGGGGTGCGGCCGGCTGCGCGCCGGCGGCTGCGATGAAGATGGGCACCGAGTAGCGCAGCACCAGCTGCAGGCCCTTCTTTTCCTTCATCTCGACGGGCAGTTCGTCGATGACTACCCGGTACGAATTCTCGACCGCGCCGGCAGGAACCCCGGTGCGGATGACGCGGATCAGCTGCCGCTCGGACGGTGCGAGCTGCACCATCGGCGGGCTCACGAGGAGCTCGCGCGAGGGCATGAGCTTCTCGTTGCCGGCTTCCTGCGACCACTGGTAGACCCGCACCTGGGCGTGCACCACGTCGTCGCCGGTGTTGCTGAGCCATAGGCCATCGGCGTTCTGCGTGGCCTGCAGCGTCAGCGTGACCGGAGAGACCTGCAGCCCGCTAGCCGAGGCGGCCGCGTGCGCCAGCAGGGCGAACGCGAGGGCAAGGGTGTGGCGCAGCAGGCGGTGCACGGTCGGCCTCAGGCAATGGATCAGTAGTTGACCTGGACGGTTACGGTGTCGGCGTAGGCACCAGGCGTCACGTTGGCGCTTGCGACCGTTGCGAACACGGGGATGGACTGGGCCGTGCCGGTGCCGGTGCCGGCCACGCCGTTTCCGACCGAGGTGGGCGTGGCGGTGTTGCCCCAGATGGGACCCGTCGCGCTCACCGAGCGAAGCTGGTAGGCAATGGTGTCCGGGCCAGCCACGATGGGACTCATGAAGCCGGCGCCGGTGGTGTCGGTGGCAGCGGTGCTCGAAGGCTGCAGGCCGATGTTGTAGGGCGTCGACTTGGAGCAGGTCACGCTGATGTTGCTGCTGGCCGACAGGGCGGTGGCGGTCGAGGTGACCGAGCCGAAGTCGATGTTCGAGGCCGCACCCGCCGTGACCGAGCAGGCCTTGGTCACGGTGATGAGGACCTTGAACGTGGAGCTGGCCGTGTCGGCGATCGCCGCGCTGGCGGCCAGAGCGGCCAGGACGGCTGCAACGATGAGGGAAGGTTTTTTCATGAGGACGGACTCTCGGGTATCGAACGGTTGATGAAGAGAGAATGAGGCCCAAAGTTCACAAATTTGGGACTGTGAATTTTAGTTAACAATTGGAAGAAAGAGTGAGCTGTTGTTACGGCGACAGCAAAATTCGCTCGCCCAGGCACTCGTTTCCCGGCCTTGCGTGACTTTTGTTACGAAATTCGGCCACTCATCCAGCAGCCTTCCGACAGTTCCGTAGCGCGGCCGCCACGCCGCCCCAAGCCGGTGCACCCACACTGGCACGTCGCTTGCATAACCTGACCACTTGCTCTGATTAAGCGGTCAAACACACCATGCGAGTGCTCGTCGTCTACTGCCATCCGGTCGAAACCAGCTTCCACGCCGCCCTGCACCAGGAGGTCTTGAAGAACCTTCGCGCGGCCGGGCACGAGGTTGACGACTGCGATCTCTACGCCGAAGGCTTCAACCCCGTGCTCTCGCGCGAGGAGCGCCTGGGCTACCACGACGTGCCCTCCAACCAGTTGCCGCTCGCGCCCTACGTGGAGCGCCTGCAGTGGGCAGAGGGCATCGTGTTCTGCTTCCCGACCTGGTGCTTCGGCCTGCCGGCGATGCTCAAGGGCTACTTCGACCGGCTCTTCATGCCGGGCGTGGCCTTCGACATCAGCGACCCGGCCAACGTGAAGCCGATGCTCACGCACATCAAGCGCATCAGCGCCGTCGTCACCTACGGGCGGCCGCGCTGGATGGCGATGTACATGGGCGATCCGCCGCGCAAGATCGTCACGCGGTACATGCTGCGGCTGACCGGCCGGCGCGCGAAGGTGGACTACCACGCCCACTACCACATGAACGTCGCGACCGAGCCCCAGCTCAAGCGCTTCATGGCGCGCGTGGGGCAAGCCATGGCGCGCTTCGCATGAGCGCGCCATCGCTCCTCGATAACGTGCGCCTGCCGCGCTGGCTGCTGCCGGCCGACTGGCCGCAGCGCGATGGCGTGCCCGAACTCGCGCGCGTTGCGATCGAGGCAGGCCGCGTGCGGTCTGTCGACCCCGCTGTCGCCGCCACGCCCTCCGCCTGGAACCTCGGCGGCGCACTGGTGCTTCCCTGCTTCGTCGACGCCCACACGCACCTGGACAAGGCCTTCACCCTGCCGCGGATGAGGCAGGTGCAGCCCGGCCTGCTCGGCGCCATCGACGCGATGCTCGCCGATCGCGTGCACTGGACGCCGGCCGACGTGCGCGAGCGTGCCTCGCGCGGCCTGCAATGGGCCTGGGAATGCGGCACCTCGCACCTGCGCACGCACGTCGACTGGTGGGAGCCCGATGCCGTGCCGATGGCATGGCCGGTGATGGCCGAGCTGGCGCAGGAATGGGCCGGCAGGGTGCGGCTGGAGCAGGTGAGCCTGATCAAGCTGCCGCTCTTCGAAGACGCCGCGCAGGCCATGCGCCTCGCCAGGCAGGTGAAGGCCACGGGGCCGCACGCGCTGCTCGGCGGTTTCGTGCACTCCACCAACTGGAGCGAGAACGCGCTGCGCAACCTGCTGGTCTCGGCGCAGGCCTGCGACCTGGACATCGACCTGCACGTGGACGAGGAACTCAACGCTTCGGCAGTGGGCCTGCAGACCACCGCCCGCATCCTGCGCGAGATCGGCTACGAGGGCCGCGTGGTCTGCGGCCACATCTGCGCGCTCGCGGCGCAGCCCGAGGCGCAGGCGCTCGCCACGCTCGACGCCGTGGCGCGCGCGCCGATCACGGTGGTGTCGCTGCCCGCCACCAACCTGCTGCTGCAGGATGCCGTCACCGGCCGCACGCCGCGCCTGCGCGGCATCACGCTGGTGAAGGAAGCGCGCGAGCGCGGCATTCCGCTGCTCTTCGCGAGCGACAACGTGCAAGACCCTTTCTGCCGCGTCGGCAGCTTCGACCCGGTCGAGGCGCTGGGCACGGCCGCGCTGGTGGCGCAGCTCGACGAACCCTTCGACGAATGGTCGCAGGCGCTGTGCCGCAGCGACTGGCTGCGGCACCAAGCCGCTCCTGCGAGGCCCACGCTGGTGGGCCAGGGCGCCGACCTGGTGCTGTTCACGCAGGCCGACCGCCACGGCTGGCCCTCGCGCACCGCTGGCCGCGTGGTGCTGCGCGACGGCCGCGTCACGCACGGCGACGCGACGCCCTTCCTCCCCCGGTAACGAACACACAAGGACACCTTCCCATGCTCCACGGCTACATCCCGCCCCACCGCTTCCTGCCCTACCTGAGCTGGACCGAAATCGCCGCGCTGCCCGACCGCGAGAACACCGTCATCGTGCTGCCCTGCGGCGCCATCGAGCAGCACGGCCCGCACCTGCCCTGCTCGGTCGACAGCGTGATCTGCTCGGGCGTGATGGGCAAGGCGCTCGAAAAGCTCCCCGCCGAGGTGCGCGCCTTCGCGCTGCCGACCATCACGTATGGCAAGTCGGAAGAGCACCTGCACTTCCCCGGCACGATGACGCTGACCGGCACCACGCTGCTGTCGACGGTGATCGAGATCGGCGAGTCGGTGTACCGCTCGGGCTTTCGCAAGCTGCTGTTCGCCAACGGCCACGGCGGCCAGCCGCAGGTGCTCGAAATGGCGGCGCGCGAACTGCGCCTGCGCCACGGCGATTTCGTGGTGGTGCCGCATGGCGTGTCGCGCCTGCCGAGCGCGGCCAGCAAGCAGGTCAGCGAGCAGGAGAAGAAACTCGCGATGCACGCCGGCCATTCCGAGACCGCGCTGATGCTCGCGCTCGCGCCCGAGACGGTGCACATGGAACATGCGGTCGCCAACTTTCCGCCGCCCTTCCCGATCAAGCTGCTGTCGGCCGACGGCCGCCCGGCCTGTGCATGGACCTCGCGCGACTTCGGCCCGAGCGGCGTGATTGGCGACCCGACCACCGCCACGCGCGAGCAGGGCGAAGCCATCCTCGACACGCTCTCCGACAGCTGGGTGCAGGCGCTGACCGAGCTGCACGCACTGCGCTGGGTGGTGCGCGAGGAAGCCACCTGGGAGCGCGGACACCAGCAGGGCTTCATCCAGCAGCGCTTCGAGCCGGCGGCCTGAGCCCGCTTCTTGCAACGGCCGCTTCTTCCTTTTCTTTCGTCTTCTTCAACTCCCCTGCCCTAGAGAGGTCCCCATGCGCTCCTTCGCACTGTCCATCGCCGGCGCCGCCGCCATCGCCTTCCTCGCCGCTGCGCCCGCCCGGGCCGAGGACAAGTTCACCTATATGACCAACTGGTATGCGCAGGCCGAGCACGGCGGCTTCTACCAGGCCGTGGCACAGGGCATCTACAAGAAGTACGGCCTCGACGTGACCATCAAGATGGGTGGCCCGCAGGTCAACATCACGCAGATGATGGCCGCCGGCCAGGCCGACTGCATCATGGGTTCGAGCGACATCCAGATGATGCAGGTGCGCGAAGGCGGCGTGCCGGTGGTCAACGTGGCGGCCTTCTTCCAGAAGGACCCGCAGGTGCTGATCGCGCACGACGACGTGAAGAAGTTCGAGGACCTGAAAGGCAAGACGCTGCTGATCGGCGCGCAGGCCCAGCGCGGCTACTGGCCGTGGCTGAAGGCCAAGTTCGGCCTCACCGACGAGCAGACCCGCCCCTACACCTTCAACATCCAGCCCTTCGTGGCCGACAAGAACGCCGCGCAGCAGGGCTACCTGACCTCGGAGCCCTACGCCATCCAGAAGGCCGGCGTGAAGAGCACCGTGCTGATGTTCAGCGACCACGGCTTCCCGGCCTACGCGACCACCGTGTCGTGCATGGAGAAGACGGTGAAGGACCGCAGCAAGCAGGTCGCCGCCTTCGTGAAGGCCTCGGCGGAGGGCTGGAAGAGCTACCTCGCCGACCCCGCGCCCGCCAACGCGCTCATCAAGAAGGACAACCCCAACATGACCGACGACCAGCTGGCCTACAGCGTGGCCAAGCTCAAGGAGATGGGCATGGTCACCGGCGGCGACGCGGCCAGGCTGGGCATCGGCGTGATGACGGATGCGCGCGCCAAGGCGAGCTACGACTTCCTGGTGAGCGCGAAGCTGCTCGATCCGTCGAAGGTGGAGCTGGCGAAGACTTACACGACCGAGTTCGTGAAGGACGCCAAGGTCATCCCCTGAACCTTAACGACGCGCTGCGCATGAACCGAATCGACCCCCACACGTTGGCACCGCCCCCGGAGCACTCACCCGCCGTACCCGCGGTGGAAGTGCTCTCGGCCGAGAAGACCTATCCCAACGGCACGCAGGCGCTGCTGCCGGTGGACCTGTCTATCGCCGAAGGCGAGTTCGTCACCCTGCTCGGCCCCTCGGGCTGCGGCAAGAGCACGCTGCTGAAGATGGTGGCGGGCATGCTGGAGCCCAGCGACGGGCGCCTGCTGGTGTGGCGCCGGCCGGCGGCGCAGCTGCACGACTGCCCGCGCAAGATGTCCTTCGTGTTCCAGTCGCCCACGCTGATGCCGTGGGCCAGCGTGCGGACCAACGTCCGCCTGCCGCTGGACCTGGCCGGCGTGCCGCGCAAGGAGGCCGACGCGCGGGTGATGGAATCGCTCGCGCTCGTGGGTCTGGAGAAGTTCGCCGACGCGCTGCCGCGTGCGCTCTCGGGCGGCATGCAGATGCGCGTGTCGATCGCGCGCGGCCTCGTCACGCAGCCCGACCTGCTGCTGATGGACGAGCCCTTCGGCGCGCTCGACGAGATCACGCGCCACAAGCTCGACGCCGACCTGCTGGAGCTGTGGCGCAAGAAGAAGCTCACGGTGATCTTCGTGACGCACTCGATCCACGAGGCGGTGTTCCTGTCGAGCCGCGTGGTGATGATGGCCGCGCGGCCCGGCCGCGTGGTGGAGGAGTTCCGCATCGACGAGCCCTATCCGCGCAGCGCCGACTTCATGGTCACGCCCGAATTCGCGCGCTACGCCAAGCAGCTGCAGGACAGCCTGCTGCGCGCCAGCAGCACCGACGAGGAGGCCGCGCGATGACTGCCAAGACCCTTCCCCTGCTGGCTCAGCCGCGCGTGCAGCGCGTGCTCTACCCGGTGCTGATCGGCGTGGTGCTGGTCGCCCTCTGGCAATGGCTGGTGGTGGCGATGGAGCTGCCGCCCTACCTGGTGCCCTCGCCCTACCTGATGATGCAGACGCTGGTGACCGACTGGGCGCCGCTGGGCAACGCGCTGCTGGTCACGCTGAAGATCACGGTGCTGTCGTTCCTGCTGGCCACGGTCGCGGGCGTGCTGATCTCGTTCCTTTTCGTGCAAAGCAAGCGCATCGAGACCGCGCTCTTCCCGTACGCGGTGCTGCTGCAGGTGACGCCCATCGTGGCGGTGGCTCCGCTCATCATCATCTGGGTGAAGAACCCGGTGGCGGCGATGACGGTGTGCGCGGCGCTGGTGGCGCTGTTCCCCATCATCAGCAACACCACGCTGGGTCTGCGCAGCATCGACCCCGATCTGCAGAGCTACTTCAAGCTCAACCGCGCGACGCGCTGGCAGCAGCTGGTGCGGCTGCGCATTCCGAGCGCGCTGCCCTACTTCTTCGGCGGCCTGCGCATCTCCAGCGGTCTCGCCCTGATCGGCGCAGTGGTGGCCGAGTTCGTCGCGGGCACCGGCGGCTCGGGCGCGGGGCTGGCCTACCAGATCCTGCAGGCGGGCTTCCAGCTGAACATTCCGCGCATGTTCGCGGCACTGCTGCTCATTTCCCTCACCGGTGTCGCGCTCTTCGTGCTGATGGCCTGGCTCACCAAGCTGGCGCTGGGCTCGTGGCATGCGAGCGAACTTTCACAGGACTGACCTTGACCATGAACGCCCCTGTTTCCGCCATCGAGCAGCTGCTGCTCGAACTGCCCGACCTCGACTGGATCACCGACGAGAGCCGCGTCACGCGGCTGTCCTCCGACTTCTCCTGGTTCAGCCCCGTGCTGGTGCGCCAGCTCAAGGACAAGCGCGCCGACGTGGTCGTGCGGCCGCGCACCGAGGAAGAGATCCGCGCGGTGGTCGGTGCGTGCGCGCGCCGCTGCGTGCCCATCACCATCCGCGGCAGCGGCACCGGCAACTACGGCCAGACCACGCCGCTGGCCGGCGGCGTGGTGCTCGACATGACGGGCTACAACAGCTGCCTGTGGGTGCGCCCCGGCGTGGCGCGCGCGCAGGCCGGCATCCGTCTCGGCGAACTCGAGAAGCAGACGAAGCCCACGGGGCAGGAGCTGCGCTGTGTTCCATCGACCTACCGCAGCGCGACGCTGGGCGGCCTGTTCGGCGGCGGCTTCGGCGGCGTGGGCTCCATCAACTACGGGCCGCTGGGCGCGCCCGGCAACGTGATCGGCATCCGCGCGATGACCATCGAGGCCGAGCCGCAGGTCGTGGAGCTGCGCGGCGCCGAGGCGATGCGCATGCACCACCTGTGGGGCACCAACGGACTGGTGCTGGAGCTGGAGATCGCGCTGGCACCCGCGCATCCGTGGCTCGAGACGCTGATGACCTTCGGCGACTTCGAAAGCGCGCTGAATTTCGCCGACAAGCTTGCGCATGCGCCGGGCATCGTGAAGCGCGGTGTCACTTTCTTCGCGGCGCCGATCTCCGACCATCTGTCGCAACTCGCCGCGCACCTGCCCAAGGGCTGCCACACGGTGCTGTCGCTGGTGGCCGAGTCGTGCGAGCCGGCGATGCTCCAGCTGGTGGAGGCGCACGGCGGCGCGGTGAGCTACCGCAAGACGGCTGCCGAGGTGCAGAAGAGCAACCGCACGCTGATGGAGTTCACCTGGAACCACACGACGCTGCACGCGCTGAAGATCGACCCGAACCTGACTTATCTGCAGAGCGGCTTCATCCCCGGCAAGCATGTCGAGCAGGTCATCGAGATGGAGAGGCTGCTGGGCGGCGAGCAGGGCGAGGTGATGATGCACATCGAGTTCCTGCGCAACGTGGCCGGCCTCATGACCTGCAGCGGGCTGCAGTTGGTGCGCTTCAGCACCGAGGAGCGGCTGCAGGAGATCATGCGCATCCACCGCCAGCACAACGTGCACATCAACAACCCGCACGTGAACATCGTGGAAGACGGCAAGGCCGGCGGGCCGCTGCCGCCGGAGGTCATCGAGGTGAAGAAGCGCTTCGACCCGCTGGGCCTGCTGAACCCGGGCAAGCTGCGCGACTGGCCGGTGAAGGCGGCTTCGGCAGCCTGACCGGTTTCAGTCGCGGCGACGGCCCAGTACCCAGGCCACCGCCACGATGGCCATGGCGAGCAGCCAGAGCGGCCAGAGGCCGAACGGTGCCACCCAGCGCGCGAAGGGCGTGAGGCCGCGACGGCCTTCCACGTTCGCCTCGAGCACGCCGCGCGTGAGGCGCGGCAGCTCGTGCGTGACGCGGCCCTGGGCGTCGATCACCACGGTGGCGCCGGTGTTGGTCGAGCGCACCATCGGCCGCGCGAACTCCAGCGCGCGCATGCGCGAGATCGACAGGTGCTCGTCGATGGCCACCGTGTCGCCAAACCAGGCGATGTTGCTCACGTTGAGCAGGATGGTGGGCGCGCTGGCCTCGTCGCGGAAGTTCGCGCCGATCTCGTCGCCGAACAAGTCCTCGTAGCAGATGTTGGGCGCGATGCGCTGACCTTGCCAGACGAAGGGCGGCTGGGCAAGCCCGCCGCGCGCGAAGTCGCCGAGAGGGATGTTCATCATCTGGATGAACCAGCGGAAGCCCCAGGGAATGAATTCGCCGAAAGGCACGAGGTGGTGCTTGCTGTAGGCGTAGGGCTGCGCGTCGCCGGGGCGGAAGCCGAGCACCGCGTTGCTGTAGGTGCCCTGCCCGCCGAGCGGCAGGCCCACGATGGCGGCTTGATTGCCCTGGCTGTAGCGGGCCTTGATCGCTTCGAGATAGCCGGCTGGCAGTTGCTGAGGCAGCAGCGGCAAGGCGGTTTCGGGCGTGACGACGAGCGAAGCCTTGGCATCGCGCAGTTGCTCGCCGTACCAGCTCAGCGCGGTCTCGATGCCGCCGCCGGGAATGAACTTCTCGTCCTGCGGGATGTTGCCCTGCAGGAGCGCGACGCTCAGGTTGCCGGCCGCGCCTTTCGCGCCTCGCACATCGTCGCGCAGCGCGGGCACGAGGTTCGGCACGGCGAACACGAGCGCGATCAGCACCACGCCCTGCGCGGCTTCCACGATGCGCAGCGGACGATGCAGCGCGACCAGCGCAACAGCCAGTGCTCCTGCGGCGCCGATGCCGTAGACGCCCACCCATGGCGCAAGCGCCGAGAGCGGCCCCTCGACATGCGCGTAGCCGCCGGCGCCCCAAGGGAAACCGGTGAACCAGCTGCCGCGCACCAGCTCGGCCAGCGTCCAGAGCGCGGCGAAAACCAGCGCGCCCGTCACCCGGCCCCTCGGCCCCCGTACGACGAACCACGCCGCGGCGACTGCGTAATAAAGGCCCAGTGCAGCAGCCAGCGCGAGCACGGCGATGGCGGCCAGCGGCGCCGGCAGGCCGCCATAGGTGTGCATCGAGATGAAGAGCCACCAGAAGCTGCCGGTGAGCCAGGCGGTGGAGAACAGCCAGCCGTGCAGCCCGGCACGTCGCCAGCCTGCGCCCTGCGAACGCAGTCCGTCCAACAGCCAGACGAACGCGCCAAGCGACAGCAGCTGCAGCCACCACAGCGGCTTTCCGCCGGCCGGCGAAGCCATCGAGAGCGCCTGCGCAAGCCCGGCGGCGACGAAGCCGAGCGGACGGAGGAAGGAGGCGAAGGAGGAAGCCGGCGCGCGAGCCATCAGTCGGCCGCGTCGCCGCCGCGCGCCGGAGACACCTTGAACCAGCGCACCGCGCCGCCCTTGGTGTGCAGCACGACGAAGTCGAAGCCGCCGATCGCATGGTGCTCGCCGCGCTTGGGCACGTGGCCCATCTCGTGCGCGATCAGGCCGCCGATGGTGTCGAAGTCTTCGCTGAGCTGTTCTTCGTCGAACACGATGCCGAAGGCCTCGGCGACGCGCTCGATGGGCGTGTCGCCCGAGACGCGGTAGGTGTGGTCGGCCAGGCCGAAGATGTCGCCCTCGTCCTCGGCGATGTCGAACTCGTCCTCGATCTCGCCGACGATCTGCTCCAGCACGTCCTCGATGGTGATGAGGCCGGCCACGCGGCCGAATTCGTCGATGACGATGGCCAGGTGGTTGCGGTTGCCGCGGAACTCGCGCAGCAGGTCGTTCAGGCCCTTGCTCTCGGGAACGAAGGTGGCCGGGCGCAGCAGCGCGCGGATGTTCAGGCCCGGCGCGCGCTGCAGCTTGAGCAGGTCCTTCGCGAGCAGGATGCCGATGATGTTTTCCTTCTCGCCCTCGTACACCGGAAAGCGCGAGTGCGCGGTGTCGATGACGAGATGCAGCAGCGCGTCGAACGGGGCGTCGATGTTCACCAGGTCCATGCGCGGCGCGGCGACCATCACGTCGCCGGCGGTCATGTCGGCCATGCGCAGCACGCCTTCGAGCATCACGCGCGACTCCGCGCCGATCACCTCGTTGTCCTCGGCGTCTGCCAGGGTTTCGATCAGCTCGTCGCGCGAATCGGGGCCGGGGTGGATGAATTCGGCGAGTTTCTGGAGAAAGCTGCGCTTGTCTTCCCGTTCGACGGGAGCGCGTTCAGGGTGAGGTTCGGCCACTGCGGGAGGGCGGAGTTGAGGAGGGACAAGGATACCGGATTGCGTGTGACACGCTCTACCGGCCCTCCCCGAGGGTAAGTACGGAAGCAGCCGCCAGGGCCGCGGAGCTCAGGGCGCCGACTTCTTCCGGGCGTCGCGCATGCCGCTGCGCACTTCCTGCAGGCTGGCCAGGAAGGCCCAGAACTGCTTGGCGCGGCTTTTGAGCGCGAAGTCGACGGCGGCGTAGTGCTCCAGGGCGATCTCGCTCATGCGGCTGTCGAAGGTGGCGCTGGGCAGTTCGAGATGAGCCTCGGCTTCCGAGCCGCTGCGCACCACGGTGGCACCGGCGTTGCGGGCGATCTTCAGCATGGCGGCGTTCTCGCTCAGCGCATGGATGAAGAGCATGCCCACGCCTTCGTTGCGCGCCACGACCACCGCACGCTCGAAGAGGCGGGCGCCGTAGCCGCGCCCGCGGGCATGGGCCGACACGGAAACGCCGAACTCGGCGCAGTCGCTGTGCTGGTCGCCGGGGGCGAAGGCCAGGTGGGCCATCGCGATCAGGTCGAGGCGGCGGTTGTAGATGCCGAAGAGCTCGTCGCGCTCGAAATCGAGGCTGTCGACGTAGCGCTGGATCTGCTCGTCGGCCGCCGCGTAGCCGAAGCGCAGGTAGCGGTCGTGCGGAGTGAGGTCGAGCAGGTGGCGGGCGATGCGCTCGCGTTCGCGGGGGCCGATCGAGCGGATCGGCACCATCACCGGTTGAGGCGCGCTGACTGCGCGTGGTTGCGCCTCAACCATTGGCGCCTTCAGGAAAGAGCCAATGCCGAGAGACGCTTTGAGAAGGGTCTTGGCGGTAAGCATGGCTCCAATGTAAGGGTTTTCACCTAAACAACAAGTTCACAAGGTTAATCCGGGGACACATTCGTGACCCCTTACCAGAACGTGTGGCGCCATCGCAACCAAATTGTGGCTAAACAGGCACAGCTGTTGTGGCCTTGACACGGTCGAGCACGAAGCTGGTCTTGCAGTCTTCAACGCTCGGGTGCTTGAGCAGGGTGTCCATGATGAAGCGGCTGTAGTGAGCCATGTCGGCCACCACCACGCGCAGCAGGTAGTCCATGTCGCCGGTGAGAGCCGCACATTCGACTACCTCGGGCCAGGTCTGCACGCTGGCGCGGAACAGGTCCATGGGGTTGCGCTTGTGGGTCTCAGTGTGCTTTTCCAGCCGCACGTTGAGGTAGGCGGTCAGCCCCAGGCCGACGGCTTCGGGCTGGACCAGGGCCACATAGCGGTCGATCACCCGATGCTCTTCCAGCCGCTTGACCCGGCGCAGCACGGCGCTGGGCGACAGGCTCACCTGCTCGGCGATCTGGTCGTAGGTGGCGCGGCCATCTGCTTGCAGCGTGCGCAAAATGAGCCGATCAATCTTGTCCAGTGCTTCCATTTCGCCATTCTTGCAGCTTTACTGCGCAAGAGCCACCATGAGCGCGTGGAAACGCAGAAAACCTGAGAGGCATCCACCCTACATTGCATGACCGGCCGATTTCGCGCCCCATTTCATTCGATCCGTTCCATTCCCCACCTCTACCGGAGACCGCACATGAGCCTTGCCGACGCCCCCGCCTTCACGCCCTGGGAGAACCCCATGGGCACCGACGGCTTCGAATTCATCGAGTACGCGGCACCCGATCCGGCCGCCATGGGCAAGGTGTTCGAGCGCATGGGCTTCAAGGCCGTGGCCAAGCACCGCCACAAGAATGTGCTGCTGTACCGCCAGGGCACGATCAACTTCATCATCAACGCCGAGCCCGATTCGTTCGCGCAGCGCTTCGCGCGCCTGCATGGCCCCAGCGTCTGCGCCATCGCCTTCCGCGTGCAGGACGCCAAGTTCGCCTACGAGCGCGCCATTTCGCTGGGCGCCTGGGGCTTCGCCGACAAGGCCGGCCCGGGCGAGCTGAACATTCCCGCCATCAAGGGCATCGGCGACAGCCTGATCTACCTGGTCGACCGCTGGCGCGGCAAGAACGGCGCGAAGCCGGGCGACATCGGCAACATCGGCTTCTTCGACGTCGACTTCGAGGCGCTGCCGGGCCTGACGGCCGAAGAGGCGCTGGCCCCGGTGGGCAACGGTCTGACCTACATCGACCACCTGACGCACAACGTGCACCGCGGCCGCATGAACGAGTGGGCCGAGTTCTACGAGCGCCTGTTCAACTTCCGCGAAGTGAAGTACTTCGACATCGAAGGCCAGGTCACCGGCGTGAAGAGCAAGGCCATGACCAGCCCCTGCGGCAAGATCCGCATCCCGATCAACGAGGAAGGCAAGGAGCAGGCCGGCCAGATCCAGGAGTACCTGGACATGTACAACGGCGAAGGCATCCAGCACATCGCGATGGGCTCGGACGACCTGTACCAGACCGTCGACGCCCTGCGCGCCAACGGCGTGAAGCTGCTGGACACCATCGACACCTACTACGAGCTGGTCGACAAGCGCATTCCCGGCCACGGCGAAAGCGTGGAGGAGCTGCACAAGCGCAAGATCCTGATCGACGGCAAGAAGGACGCGCTGCTGCTGCAGATCTTCAGCGAGAACCAGCTCGGCCCGATCTTCTTCGAGTTCATCCAGCGCAAGGGCGACGACGGCTTCGGCAACGGCAACTTCAAGGCGCTGTTCGAGAGCATCGAACTCGACCAGATGCGCCGCGGGGTGCTGAGCGCCGCAAAATAAGGGCCCCATCCCTTATTCACGCTTCTGGAGCACGCATGCGCAGCTGTACGCCTTCGATCGGTCTGACCTTCATTGCGGCGGCAGCCGCCCTTCTTTCGGGCTGCGCCATGGCGCCGGCCGCCACCGTGCCGGTGGCCGGGGCCTCGCACCTGGACACGGTGCAGAAGGCCGCGGTACTGCGCATCTGCACCCCGGGCGACTACAAGCCCTTCAGCTTCCAGAAGCCCGACGGCGCATTCGAGGGCATCGACGTCGACCTGATGACCGGCTTCAGCGCCAGCCTCGGCGCGAAGCCCGAGTGGGTCAAGACCACCTGGGCCAACCTGCTGCCCGACCTGGCCGCCGGCAAGTGCGACATCGCCGTAGGCGGCGTGTCGGTCACCACCGACCGGCAGAAGCGCGCCTTCTTCAGCGCACCCTACATGGTCAATGGCAAGACGCCCATCGCGCGCTGCGCCGACGTGTCGAAGTACCAGAGCGTGGCGGCCATCGACCAGCCGTCGGTGCGCGTCATCTTCAACCCGGGCGGCAGCAACGAGCGATTCGCCCGCGCCAACTTCAAGAAGGCCAAGCTCACGCTGCACGGCGAGAACGTGACGATCTTCGACGAGATCCTCGCCAACCGCGCCGACGTGTTCGTCACCGAGGCGGCCGAGGCCATCACGCAGCAGAAGCTCAAGCCGGGCCTGTGCGCGGTCAACCCCGACAAGCCGCTGCAGTACGGTGAAATGGCCTGGATGCTGCCGCGCGACGACGTGGCCTTCAAGTCGTATGTCGACCAATGGCTGCACCTGCAGCAAGCCGGCGGCGACTTCCAGCGGACGATGGACCGCTGGCTCAAGTAAACCTTCCTCCTCCGAGATCGCTTTTTCCATGGACTCCCCCGCCGCCGCAGTTGTCACCCCAGCCGTCTATGGCGCCTCCGACCGCCCGCCGCGCGGCGACTACTCGCGCGGCGGCGCGGTGCTGGCCGACTACACCTGCCCGCAGGACTGGGCCAGCTACACGCCGGCCGACCACGACACCTACCGCCGCCTCTACGAGCGGCAGGTGGCGCAGCTGCCAGGCCTGGCCTGCGACGCCTTCATCAATGCGCTGCCCTCGCTGGGCGTGAAGGACCGCATCCCGCGCTTCGACGAGCTCAACGAGCGGCTGCACAAGGCGACAGGCTGGGAGATCGTGGCGGTGCCTGGGCTGATTCCGGAGCAGCCCTTCTTCACGTTGCTGGCGAACCGCAAGTTTCCGGTGACGGACTGGATCCGCAAGCCCGAGGAGTTCGACTACATCGTCGAGCCCGACGTGTTCCACGACCTGTTCGGCCACGTGCCGATGCTGTTCGACCCGACCTTCGCCGACTACGTGCAGCGCTACGGCCAGGGCGGCATCAAGGCGCACGAACTCGGCGCGGGCGAGAAGCTCGCGCGGCTCTACTGGTACACGGTGGAGTTCGGCCTGATCCGCCAGCCGGACGGCCTGCGCGCGTACGGCGCCGGCATCCTCAGCTCGGTAGGCGAACTCAGGCACGCCGTGCTCAGCGACGAGCCGCGCCGCCTGCCGCTGGACCTGCTGCGCACCATGCGCACGCGCTACAAGATCGACACCTACCAGGCCAACTACTTCGTAATCGACAGCTTCAGGCAGCTGTTCGACCTCACGGAGCCCGATTTCACGCCGCTGTACGAGTCGCTGAAGGTCGCGACCGACATCGAGGCCGGGGTGTTGCTGCCGGGCGAGTCCGGCAAGGCCTGAAAGCTCGAAGGGTTGTTCGCACGCGCAGCTATCGCGCGCGCGACAGCGCACACCCCTTCCCTAGGACAAGCCCGCTGGTCGCGGAGGCAGGGTGCCTTCCACAATCCGCGCCAAAGGAGCTTGCATGCAGACCAACACATCCGCGCGACAGAACTATCCGGCCGGCGTGCCGCACGAGATTCATCCGGAGCAGTACCGCTCGTTGCCCCAGATGTTCGACGAGGCCTTTGCCCGTTATGCCGACAGGCCCTTCTCGGTCTGCATGGAGCGCTGGATGTCTTACGGCGAGCTCGATGCGCTGTCGAAGGCGCTGGGCGCCTGGCTGCAGTCGCGCGGGCTGGAGCCAGGTGCGCGGGTGGCGATCATGCTGCCGAACATCCCGCAGTTCGCGGTCACCATGTGCGGCGTGCTGCGCGCGGGATACACGTGCGTCAACGTCAATCCGCTGTACACGGCGCGGGAGCTGGAGCACCAGCTGAAGGACTCCGGCGCGACGGCCATCGTCATTCTTGAAAACTTCGCGTCCACGCTCGAGAAGGTGATCGAGCGCACGCCGGTGAAGCACGTGGTCATGACCTCGATGGGTGACCTGCTGGGCGGCCTGTACGGCGCGTGGATCACGATGGCCGTGCGCCACCTCGCGAAGCTCGTGCCGGCTTACAAGCTGCCGCTGAGCGACGGGCGCAGCGTGACGCCGTTCAGCCAGGCGATTGCCGAGGGACGCGGCCGTACGCTGGGGCCTGACCAGAGCACGCTCGATTCGATCGCTTTCCTGCAATACACGGGTGGCACGACCGGCTTGTCGAAGGGCGCGGTGCTGACCCACCGCAACATCGTCGCGGCCACGCTGCAGGCCGAGGCCTGGTTCACGCCGGCACTGTCGCGCGCGGGTGACCTGGCGAAGGTCAACAGTATCGCGGCGCTGCCGCTTTATCACATCTTCGCGCTGACGCTGTGCCTGCTGGTGATCCGCCAGGGCTCGCACATGACGCTGATCCCGAATCCACGGGACTTCAACAAGTTCATCGCGGTGCTGAAGAAGCGGCCCTTCCACATGCTGCCCGCGGTGAACACCTTGTTCAATGCGCTGCTGATGCATCCGGAGTTCAAGTCGATCGACTTCTCGACGCTGTTCGTCTCGCAGGCGGGCGGCATGGCCGCCTCGGAAGGCACGGCGCGCAAGTGGTTCGAGGCCACGGGCTGCCCGATGATCGAAGGCTGGGGCATGAGCGAGACCTGCGCGATCGGGACCAACAACCCAGTATCGAATACCGAGTTCACCGGGACGATCGGGCTGCCGCTGCCCAGCATCGAGATCGCCATCAAGGATGACGATGGAAACTCGCTGCCCGTCGGCCAGGCCGGGGAGCTCTGCATCAAGGGGCCAAACGTGATGACGGGCTACTACAACCAGCCGGCCGAGACTGCCGCGGCTTTCACTGCCGATGGCTTCATGCGCACCGGCGACATCGCGGTGATGCAGGAAGACGGGTACAGCCGCATCGTCGACCGCAAGAAGGACATGATCCTGGTGAGCGGCTTCAACGTGTTCCCGAACGAACTGGAGAACGTGATCTCGCTGTGCCCGGGAGTGGTGGAGTGCGCGGCGGTGGGCGTGCCCGATGAGAAGCAGGGCGAAGCCATCAAGGTCTTCGTGGTCCGCAGGGATCCGGCGCTGACCGAGGATGCGGTGCTGCAGTATTGCCACTCGCAGCTCACGGGCTACAAGCGGCCGAAACACATCGAATTTCGGGAGTCGCTGCCGAAGACCAATGTCGGGAAGATCCTGCGGCGCGAGCTTCGCGTCAACGCGGGAGCCTGAGCGGCGATGAGTCATTCGTCGGCGAGCGCAGGGCTGCCGACAGGTGTCATCGTGTTCGAGTGCGGGTGGTTGTCTTCGAACAACGTGCTGTTCGTGGCCGGCAAAGAGACTGCGCTGGTCGACACGGGGTACGCGACGCACGCCGAGCAGACCTTGGCGCTGGTCGAGTCGGTACTGGGAGAGCGACCGCTCGACCGAATTCTGAATACGCATCTGCACAGTGACCACTGCGGGGGGAATGCTGCGCTGCAGTTGCGATATCCGACGGTTCGCACCGAGATTCCGCCGGGGGAAGCTGCATTTGTGGAGAGCTGGGACCAGGGGGGGCTGAGTTTTCTGGCTACCGGGCAGACTTGTCCCAGGTTCCGATTCACAACGCTGCTGCTGCCGGGTAGCGATTGCGTGCTTGGCGGCAGGCCGTGGCAGGTGCACGCGGCACCGGGGCACGATCCTCACTCGGTCATCTTGTTCGATGAGCAGTCGCGCACGTTGATATCGGCGGATGCGCTGTGGGAGAACGGGTTCGGTATCGCGTTTCCAGAACTGGCGGGGGAGCCGTCGTTCGGAGAAATAGGAGCGACCTTGGATCTGATCGAGAAGCTGGCACCGGAACGAGTGATTCCGGGGCACGGAGTTGTGTTCGACGATGTTGGGAAAGCGCTGGCTGTTGCGCGTCAGCGCCTGGAGAAATTGATGCGCGATCCGGCCAAGCATGCGCGGCATGCCATCAAGGTCTTGATGAAGTTCAAGTTGCTGGAAGTGCAGACCATCTCGACAGCCGGATGGAATGCCTGGTTGCACGGCACGCCCTATCTCGAGGCGATCCGATCACGCTTTTTCAGTGATGTCGAGTTGGATCGGCTGACTGGCGATATCTTGGCGGAGTTGGTCAGCGCTGGCGCGGCCGAAGCGAGCCACACAGATATCAGCAATCGGTAATTGGTGTACCCAGCGCCAAGCGTTTTGCTTCACTTTTGGCGCTCTCGGAGCATCTAAACCGTCTCCTGGCGTTTTTTCTTGTTTGTGCTGTGCAACAAAGCAAAAACCCCCGATCGCGATGGACCGGGGGTTTTTGGGGCTGTAAGAGCCTGACGATGACCTACTTTCACACGGGAACCCGCACTATCATCGGCGCTGAGTCGTTTCACTGTCCTGTTCGGGATGGGAAGGAGTGGGACCAACTCGCTATGGTCATCAGGCATAAAGGGTTGTCTGGCTGATCACGTGATCAATCAGACGAATTCATAGAGTTTGGAATCAGTTTTTGGCGAATTGTTTTGAATGCGTCAACTTGGCATAACACCTTGATCTGACTGATCAAAGTTATAGGGTCAAGCCGCACGAGCAATTAGTATCAGTTAGCTTAACGCATTACTGCGCTTCCACACCTGACCTATCAACGTCCTGGTCTTGAACGACTCTTCAGGGGGCTCAAGGCCCCGGCAGATCTCATCTTGAAACGAGTTTCCCGCTTAGATGCTTTCAGCGGTTATCTCTTCCACACTTAGCTACTCGGCAATGCCACTGGCGTGACAACCGATACACCAGAGGTGTGTCCACTCCGGTCCTCTCGTACTAGGAGCAGGCTTCCTCAAATCTGCAGCGCCCACGGAAGATAGGGACCAAACTGTCTCACGACGTTTTAAACCCAGCTCACGTACCTCTTTAAATGGCGAACAGCCATACCCTTGGGACCGGCTACAGCCCCAGGATGAGATGAGCCGACATCGAGGTGCCAAACACCGCCGTCGATATGAACTCTTGGGCGGTATCAGCCTGTTATCCCCAGAGTACCTTTTATCCGTTGAGCGATGGCCCTTCCATACAGAACCACCGGATCACTATGTCCTGCTTTCGCATCTGCTCGACTTGTCAGTCTCGCAGTTAAGCACGCTTATGCCATTGCACTATCGTCACGATGTCCGACCGTAACTAGCGTACCTTCGAACTCCTCCGTTACGCTTTGGGAGGAGACCGCCCCAGTCAAACTGCCTACCATGCACTGTCCCCGATCCAGATAATGGACCTAGGTTAGAACCTCAAACACACCAGGGTGGTATTTCAACGTTGGCTCCACAAGATCTAGCGACCCTGCTTCAAAGCCTCCCACCTATCCTACACAGATCTGTTCAAAGTCCAATACAAAGCTACAGTAAAGGTTCATGGGGTCTTTCCGTCTTTCCGCGGGGAGATTGCATCATCACAAACATTTCAACTTCGCTGAGTCTCAGGAGGAGACAGTGTGGCCATCGTTACGCCATTCGTGCAGGTCGGAACTTACCCGACAAGGAATTTCGCTACCTTAGGACCGTTATAGTTACGGCCGCCGTTTACTGGGACTTCAATCAAGAGCTTGCACCCCATCATTTAATCTTCCAGCACCGGGCAGGCGTCACACCCTATACGTCCACTTTCGTGTTTGCAGAGTGCTGTGTTTTTAATAAACAGTCGCAGCCACCGATTTTTTGCAACCCGTTCATGCTCCGTTGTTCACTTCACACTAATAGGGCACACCTTCTTCCGAAGTTACGGTGTCAATTTGCCGAGTTCCTTCTCCTGAGTTCTCTCAAGCGCCTTAGAATACTCATCTCGCGCACCAGTGTCGGTTTGCGGTACGGTCGTTGTTAGCTGAAGCTTAGTGGCTTTTCCTGGAACCTCGTTCAATCACTTCACCAGCAAGCTGGCTCGATCGATGGCCTCGGTATATGTGCACCGGATTTGCCTAATGCACGCCTACATCCATCTAAACCGGGATATCCAACACCCGGATGACCTATTAAGATCCGTCCCCACATCGCACTAACAATCGGTACAGGAATATTGACCTGTTTCCCATCAGCTACGCATCTCTGCCTCGCCTTAGGGGCCGACTCACTCTACGCCGATGAACGTTGCGTAGAAAACCTTGCGCTTACGGCGAGGGGGCTTTTCACCCCCTTTAACGCTACTCATGTCAGCATTCGCACTTCTGATACCTCCAGCACGCTTTACAACGCACCTTCACAGGCTTACAGAACGCTCTCCTACCACTTGCAATAAATTGCAAATCCGCAGCTTCGGTAACTGGCTTAGCCCCGTTACATCTTCCGCGCAGGACGACTCGATCAGTGAGCTATTACGCTTTCTTTAAATGATGGCTGCTTCTAAGCCAACATCCTGACTGTTTTAGCCTTCCCACTTCGTTTCCCACTTAGCCAATTTTAGGGACCTTAGCTGGCGGTCTGGGTTGTTTCCCTCTTGAGTCCGGACGTTAGCACCCGGTGCTCTGTCTCCCAAGCTGTACTCTTCGGTATTCGGAGTTTGCCTTGGTTTGGTAAGTCGCCATGACCCCCTAGCCAAAACAGTGCTCTACCCCCGAAGGTAATACTTGAGGCACTACCTAAATAGTTTTCGGAGAGAACCAGCTATTTCCAAGTTTGTTTAGCCTTTCACCCCTATCCACAGCTCATCCGCTAGTTTTGCAACACTAGTCGGTTCGGACCTCCAGTACCTGTTACGGCACCTTCATCCTGGCCATGGATAGATCACTTGGTTTCGGGTCTACACCCAGCGACTGATCGCCCTATTCGGACTCGATTTCTCTACGGCTTCCCTATTCGGTTAACCTTGCCACTGAATGTAAGTCGCTGACCCATTATACAAAAGGTACGCAGTCACCCTTGCGGGCTCCTACTTTTTGTAAGCACGCGGTTTCAGGATCTATTTCACTCCCCTCCCGGGGTTCTTTTCGCCTTTCCCTCACGGTACTAGTTCACTATCGGTCAATGATGAGTATTTAGCCTTGGAGGATGGTCCCCCCATATTCAGACAGGATTTCTCGTGTCCCGCCCTACTTGTCGTTAGCTCAGTACCACACAGGTCATTTCACGTACGGGGCTATCACCCGCTATGGCCAGCCTTTCCAAGCTGTTCCGTTATGTCTTGTGCTATCACTAACAGGCTTCTCCGATTTCGCTCGCCACTACTTTCGGAATCTCGGTTGATGTCTTTTCCTCGAGCTACTGAGATGTTTCAGTTCACCCGGTTCGCCTCGTTACCCTATGTATTCAGATAACGATACCTTTCGGTGGGTTTCCCCATTCGGAAATCTCCGGATCAAAGCTAATTTGCCAGCTCCCCGAAGCTTATCGCAGGCTATCACGTCCTTCGTCGCCTATCATTGCCAAGGCATCCACCACGTGCTCTTATTCACTTGACCCTATAACTTTGACGTTTCCTCACGGAAACCAAAGTCAATCAAGGAATTGCCAGGTCTTTCACCTGACGCGTTATGCCGTCTTCAAAAATCGATTTGATTCGAAATTGAAGTTTCTTTTGACGCAATCAAAAATTCTTGCTGCTGATGGCACGGTCCGCACTAAACCTTTACGAATGTACGGTTTCCATCAGCAGCGCTGATTCGACTCTATGAATTTTTAAAGAACAGCCGATTGATCAAGAGATCCTGATCAACAACAAAGAAGCCTCATGCTTTCGCAGGAAGCCGCTTTGGTGTTGAGTAAGCATCGAGTTGTTGGTGGAGGATGACGGGATCGAACCGACGACCCCCTGCTTGCAAAGCAGGTGCTCTCCCAGCTGAGCTAATCCCCCTCAACTCTCACACGAGATATCAGAAGATTTGGTGGGTCTAGTTGGGCTCGAACCAACGACCCCCGCCTTATCAAGACGGTGCTCTAACCAGCTGAGCTACAGACCCATATCGATGACCTTGACGATCTCGACTTCTTCCAACAACCGATAAGTGTGGGCGTTTAAATTAAATTGCCTGTTTCCAGAAAGGAGGTGATCCAGCCGCACCTTCCGATACGGCTACCTTGTTACGACTTCACCCCAGTCACGAACCCTGCCGTGGTAATCGCCCTCCTTGCGGTTAAGCTAACTACTTCTGGCAGAACCCGCTCCCATGGTGTGACGGGCGGTGTGTACAAGACCCGGGAACGTATTCACCGTGACATTCTGATCCACGATTACTAGCGATTCCGACTTCACGCAGTCGAGTTGCAGACTGCGATCCGGACTACGACTGGTTTTATGGGATTAGCTCCCCCTCGCGGGTTGGCAACCCTTTGTACCAGCCATTGTATGACGTGTGTAGCCCCACCTATAAGGGCCATGAGGACTTGACGTCATCCCCACCTTCCTCCGGTTTGTCACCGGCAGTCTCATTAGAGTGCCCAACTGAATGTAGCAACTAATGACAAGGGTTGCGCTCGTTGCGGGACTTAACCCAACATCTCACGACACGAGCTGACGACAGCCATGCAGCACCTGTGTTACGGCTCTCTTTCGAGCACTAAGCCATCTCTGGCAAATTCCGTACATGTCAAAGGTGGGTAAGGTTTTTCGCGTTGCATCGAATTAAACCACATCATCCACCGCTTGTGCGGGTCCCCGTCAATTCCTTTGAGTTTCAACCTTGCGGCCGTACTCCCCAGGCGGTCAACTTCACGCGTTAGCTTCGTTACTGAGTCAGTGAAGACCCAACAACCAGTTGACATCGTTTAGGGCGTGGACTACCAGGGTATCTAATCCTGTTTGCTCCCCACGCTTTCGTGCATGAGCGTCAGTACAGGCCCAGGGGATTGCCTTCGCCATCGGTGTTCCTCCGCATATCTACGCATTTCACTGCTACACGCGGAATTCCATCCCCCTCTGCCGTACTCCAGCAATGCAGTCACAGATGCAGTTCCCAGGTTGAGCCCGGGGATTTCACAACTGTCTTACATCACCGCCTGCGCACGCTTTACGCCCAGTAATTCCGATTAACGCTTGCACCCTACGTATTACCGCGGCTGCTGGCACGTAGTTAGCCGGTGCTTATTCTTACGGTACCGTCATTAGCCCTCTTTATTAGAAAGAGCCGTTTCGTTCCGTACAAAAGCAGTTTACAACCCGAAGGCCTTCATCCTGCACGCGGCATGGCTGGATCAGGCTTGCGCCCATTGTCCAAAATTCCCCACTGCTGCCTCCCGTAGGAGTCTGGGCCGTGTCTCAGTCCCAGTGTGGCTGGTCGTCCTCTCAGACCAGCTACAGATCGAAGGCTTGGTGAGCCTTTACCTCACCAACTACCTAATCTGCCATCGGCCGCTCCATTCGCGCAAGGTCTTGCGATCCCCTGCTTTCATCCGTAGATCGTATGCGGTATTAGCACAGCTTTCGCTGCGTTATCCCCCACGATTGGGCACGTTCCGATGTATTACTCACCCGTTCGCCACTCGCCGCCAGGATTGCTCCCGCGCTGCCGTTCGACTTGCATGTGTAAGGCATGCCGCCAGCGTTCAATCTGAGCCAGGATCAAACTCTATAGTTCGATCTTGATTTTGCGCCCCATCTCGCGATGGAGCAAAACTCACAAAAACGGAATTGAAGTGAACTTCACTTCTATTCTCATGAGCGTTTTAAGTCTTGCGACTTGTTCCGAAGAACTTGTGCAATTACCTTCAAACGCCCACGCTTATCGGCTGTAATTTTTTAACGATCACCGAAGCAACTTGTCGTTTACTTCGTTTGCTTGCTGCGATCAGCGAAGCCTTGTAGTCTAGCACGATTTTTAAAGAATCGCCAAACTTTTTTCGCTTTCCATTTCTTCGTTATTCGCAGCTCACAACTCTCATTGTCAGCCGCCGAAGTCATTTCAGCGCAGCCTTGCAGTCTAGCACGATTTTTTCAAATCAACCAAACCATTTTGGCTTTTCGCATCCGCCAACTTTTCTCGCAACCCGCAACTCTCATCGCAAGTCGCCGAAGCAGTTCGTTTCAGCGAAGCCTTCGATTATGCACTGTTTTTTCAAACCGCGTCAACTTTTTTCGAAGACTTTTCTTCACCCCATCCAACCAGCCCCTAAGAACCTGCAAGACCTGAACACCAGGAGGCATTCAGCAGCGAAGCCCACTAGTATATGACAGATTTGGGCTTGCGCAAGACGCTCGTGAAAGAATCTTGGATCGGCGTCGCAGCGGGCTCTTCTCTGCTCTATCTATATGGAGGAAGAACTCCCCAGGACGGCTCGGCATCCCGTCCTCCGATAATCCGCGCCACATGGCACTCATCACACTCCTCGACGCGCAGCTCGCGTTCGGTCACGTCCCGCTGCTGGATCATGCGGACTTCTCTCTTATGGAATCGGAGCGCATCGGCCTGATCGGCCGCAACGGCGCGGGCAAGTCCTCCCTGCTCAAGATACTGGGCGGCCTGGAGAAGACCGACGACGGCACCCTTCAGCTGCAGCAGAACCTTCGCGTGGCCTACGTCGCCCAGGAGCCTGCGCTCGACTTGGATGCGGACGTTTTCACCGCCGCCAGCCAGGGCCTGGCCCCGGTCATCGCGCTGCGCGATCTCTATCTCTCCGGCACCGACGGCCTCGACCTCGACGCGCTCCAGTCCCAGATCGAGGCCTTCGACGCCTGGAACTGGGAGCAGCGCGTCGAGGAGACGCTGCACCGCCTGCACCTCGACCGCAACGCCCGCGTCGGCTCTCTCTCAGGCGGCACCCGCAAGCGCGTGGCCCTCGCCCAGGCTCTCGTGGCGGCTCCGGACGTCCTTTTGCTCGACGAGCCCACAAACCACCTGGACCTTGACTCCATCGAATGGCTCGAGCAGCTGCTGATCGACTTTAAGGGCAGCGTCGTCACCGTCACCCATGACCGCAGCTTCCTGAACCGCGTCGCCACCCGCATCGTCGAGCTCGACCGGGGCAAGCTCGGCTCCTACCCCGGAAATTTCGAGCAGTACCTCGCCCAGAAGGAAGAGCAGCTCGCCCAGGAGGCGGTGATCAACGCCAAGGCCGACAAGCTGCTGGCCCAGGAGGAAATCTGGATCCGCAAGGGCGTGGAAGCCCGCCGCACCCGCAGCCAGAGCCGCATCACCCGCCTGCAGGAGCTGCGTGCCAGCCACGCCGCCCGCCGGAACGTGCAAGGCAGCGTCAACATGGACGTGGCCTCGGGCCAGGCCAGCGGCAAGATCGTGGCCGAGCTCACCGACGCCACCAAGTCCTTCGGCGACAAGACCGTGATCCGCAAGTTCAGCGGCACCATCCTGCGCGGCGACAAGGTCGGCCTGCTCGGCCCCAACGGCGCCGGCAAGACCACCCTGCTGAAGCTGATCCTCGGCGAGCTCGAGCCCGACAGCGGCAAGATCCGCCGAGGCACCAACCTGCAGGTGGCGTACTTCGACCAGATGCGCGACAAGCTCGACCTCGACGCCACGCTGGAAGATTTCATCAGCCCCGGCAGCGAGTGGATCGAGATCGGCACCCAGAAGAAGCACGTCAAGAGCTATCTCTCCGACTTCCTCTTCTCCCCGGCGCGCGCCAACTCGCCCGTGCGCTCGCTCAGCGGCGGCGAGCGCAACCGGCTGCTGCTGGCGCGCCTGTTCGCGCGTCCGGCCAATGTGCTGGTGCTCGACGAGCCGACCAACGACCTCGACATCGACACCCTCGAGCTTCTCGAGAACCTGCTGCAGGACTACGACGGCACCGTGTTCCTCGTGAGCCACGACCGCACCTTCCTCGACAACGTGGTCACCAGCACCATCGCGTACGAGGGCGACGGCCGCTGGCGCGAGTACGAAGGCAGCGTTCAGGACTGGCTGACGCAGTCCAAGCGCGCCCGCGAGATTGCCGAGCAGCGCCTTGCCGCGGCAGCGGCAGCCGCACCGGCCGCGGCTCCCGCCCCTGCGGCGGAAGTGCCCGCTCCGAAGGTGGCGCCAGGCCTGCGCAAGAAACTCTCTTACAAGGAGCAGCGTGAACTGGACGCGCTCCCCGCCCAGATCGCGGCCCTCGAGACCGAGCAGCAGCGCATCACCGAGTTGCTCGAGCTGGACGGCGGCGCCATCTACGCCACCGATTCCTCGCGCGCAGCCGAGCTGGCGGAGCGCCACGCCAAGATCGACGATGAACTGCTGGCCGCCATGGAGCGCCAGGAAGAACTCTCCGCCGGACGCTGACAGCCAGGCGCGCCTGCCGTCCGACGCGCGGCGGGCGCCGACTAGGCTATATATGCGGCACCCCTCCAAGCCCGGGAAAGCCGCATGCCTTCATCCTTTCAGACGTTCTTCCGCCGGTCGACGGCACTGCTGGCGCTGCTGACCCTCGGCGCCTGCGCGCAACTGCCGCAGAACGTCGATCGCCCCGTTTCGACCGCCATCGCCGCGCCGGCCACCGGCACCGCGCTGGCCGACCTGGTGCAGCAGCGCCGGCAGGCCGAAAAGGCCCGCTACGAATCCGGCTTCCTTCTGCTGGGTGGCCCGCAGGCGGCCTACGGCAGCCGCCTCGCGCTGATCGAAGGCGCACAGAAGACGCTGGACCTCCAGTACTACGCGATCCACGCCGACGCCAGCACCGGCCGCCTGGTGCGCGGCCTGCGCGCGGCCGCCGAGCGCGGCGTGCGGGTGCGCGTGCTGCTCGACGACTTCCACTCCACCGGCCGCGACGCGCTGGTGCTCGGCCTGGCCTTCATTCCCAACATCCAGATGCGGCTGTTCAACCCGCTCGCGGGTTCGCGCGATTCCACCTTCAGCCGCCTGCTCAACTCGATCGACGACGCCTCGCGCATCCAGCAGCGGATGCACAACAAGCTGTTCCTGGCCGACAACGTGCTGGGCGTGACAGGCGGGCGCAACCTGGGCGACGCCTACTTCGGCAACGCGACCAATGGCAACTTCGTCGATGTCGACGTGCTGGCCGCCGGCCCCATCGTGCAGGACCTGTCGCGCAGCTTCGACAGCTACTGGAACAACGAGCGCGCCTACCCGGTGCAGTCGCTGGTCACCCGCGAGGAGCTGCAGGCCATGCGCGACCGCGCGAAAAGGGCCGCCCAGGAACTGGCCGAGGAATCGGCCCGCCAGCAGGAAGGAGGCGCCGGAACGCCCACAGCCGAACAGCGCGCCCGAGCCTGGGACGAGAAGCCGCTCGACCTGCGCACAGCCACCTTCGTCTGGGCGCCGGCCGTGATGCTGGCCGACAAGCCCGGCAAGATTCCCGCCGACTCCGGCCCCGGCAACGCGAAGGCTCCGGGCCTGGTGGTCAGCCGTCCCGACGACAAGGCCGGAAGTTCTCGCGGCCCGGCCTCGCTGGAAGCCGCCTCCGACATCGCAGCCAGCGGCGACACCGTGGTCGAGGGACTGCTGCAGCTCATCGGCCAGGCACGAACCGACCTGACCATCATCTCGCCCTACTTCGTGCCCGGAAAGGACATGCTGCAGGCCTTCTCCACGGCCCGCGCCCGCAACGTGCGCATCCGCGTGCTGACCAACTCGCTGGCCTCCAACGACGCGCCGGTGGCGCACGTGGGCTACGCGCGCCACCGCGAGAAACTGCTGAAGATGGGCATCGAGCTCTACGAACTGCGCAGCGAGCAGGCGAGCTTCGGCAATGTCTTCGGTTCCTCGGGCGGCAGCAGTGCCCCCGGCGAATCGCGCGCGATGCTGCACTCCAAGGTGTTGGTGATGGACGGCCGGCTGCTGGTGGTGGGCTCGATGAACCTCGACCTGCGCTCCCAGCTGCAGAACACCGAGATCGCACTGCTGATCCGCAGTAACGAGCTCTCGCGCGCCGCCACCGAGCAGATCGAGCGCGGCATGCGCGAGCGCTCATGGCGCGTCGAGCTGGTCGACGGCTCGCTGGTGTGGCGCGCTCCCCAGGGCAGCGGCCTGAAGGACGCCACCACCGAGCCCGACGCCGGCGCCATGCTGCGGCTGATGCTCAAGCTCTTCGGGCCGCTGGCGCCCGACCAGCTGCTCTGAGAGCGGAAGCGGCACCGGTCAGTGCTTGTGCTGGTGCGCCGCACCGGCCGCGCCGCCGGCATCCGCGCCTTCGGGCGCACCCACGGGCAGCGTCACGTCGAGCGTGGTCTTGGCGCCCTTGGCGTCCTGGAAAGTCAGCGTCATCGGCACGGTCGCGCCTTTCGCCAGCGCGCCCTTCAGGTCCATCATCATCACGTGGTAGCCGCCGGGCTTGAGCTCGACGGTCTGGCCCGCGGGCAGGTCGAGGCCGGCCGAGAGCTCGCGCATCTTCATGGTGTCGCCCTCCATCTTCATCTCGTGCACTTCGGCGACACCGGCGGCCGGCGTGGAGATGCCCACCAGCTTCGCGCCGGTGGGTGAGGTCAGCTTCATGAAGGCGCCGGTGCCGCTCTGGCCCGGCACCGACTGGCGCACCCAGCCGTCGCGCACGTCGACCGTGGCCACGCCCTGCGCCACCACGTTGAGCTTCGCGGCCGGGCTCTTCAGGCCGGCGGTGGAGCTGCCCGAGGCCGGCACCTCGGCCCAGTCGGCAGCGCCCACGTCGCAGGTCTGAAGCACCTTGAACCACAGCGTGCCCGGCGTGGCGGGCACCTTGCCGCGCAGCACGAACTCGGCGCGCTCGCTGCCGGGCAGCGCGTTCCCGGGCGTCTCGGCGGTCCAGCGGACCTCGCCTTCGCCGTCCTTGGCGCCCTTGTGCACGTCGAGCTTCCAGCCCTTGCGCGCCTGGGCGTCGCTCAGGATGAAGCCCCTGGGCAGGCGCACGGCCAGGCCGGTGGTGGCCTTGGCGCCTTCGCAGGCGTGGCCGACGCGGAAGGCGGCGTCGTAGTCGCTGCCGACGGTCACGCCGCCCGGGCGCAGGGTGACGTGCGCCACCGCGGCGCCCATGCCGGCCAGCATGGCGCATGCGGCGGTGGTCCTGAGGATGGCCATCGAAGTCGTTTTGTTCATGTCGTTTGGTCCTTGCGGTTGGAACGGGGAGTCATCGATCAAAGGTCGAACTTGAGTTCGGCCACGTAGGTGCGCTGCGGATACGGGTGGAAGGCCCAGTACTTGTTGTTGTTCAGGTTGTCGATGCCGAAGGAAGCGCTCCACTGCCGGTCGATCCGGTAGCGTATGCGCGCATCGACCACGAAGAACTTCGAGAAGCCCATGTACGCGAAGCCGTTGGGGTCGCTGTTGTCCAGGGTGCCGTACTGCCTGCCGCTGTAGCGCGCGCCCACGGTGTAGCTCCAGCGGTCGTCGGGCCGGTAGGTGGCCAGCAGCGTGGCGCGCACCCTCGGCACGCGCGGCTGGTCGTGGCCGACGCTGGCCGCGAAGCCGTTGTTGGCGGCGATCTTCGAGCGGGTCAGCGTGAGGCTGCCGCTCAGGTCCAGCCCGCGCACGCCGACGTCGACCGCGTTCAGCGCCACCTCCAGCCCGCGGGTGCGGATGGCGTCGACGTTCTGCACCGTGCTCACGAGGTTGTTCAGGGCCTGGGTGTAGAGCGCGTCCTTCGTGTTCTCGAAGAAGAGCGTGGTGCGCAGCACGCCGTCGAGCCCCCAGCCCTTGAGGTCGCGCTCTGCCGTGAGTTCGGTGGTCCACGAGCGCTCGGGGCGCAGGTTCGGGTTGGTGTTGACGATGCGGTTGCCGTCGATGGAGCCCTGGTAGAGCTCGCTCACTGTGGGCATGCGCACCGCGCGGCCGGTCGAGGCCTTGAGCAGCCAGTCGGAGGTGGCCTGCCAGGCGATGGCCGCCTTGGGCGAGTCGTAGCTGTTCTTGCGCGGCGCAAAGTTCAGCAGCGTGCTGGCGTTGCCGAGCTGGCCGCCGTAGGCCTCCCAGCGCTCGTGGCGCAGGCCGAGCGTGGTCTTCCAGTCCTTCGCGAAGCGCCAGGTGTCCTGCGCGTAGAGCGACTGCAGCCGGGTGTTGCCATTGAAGGCCGAGAACGGCGAGACGGGCGAGCCGCCGATCCAGTCGAGCGTGTTGCCGACGCTGGTGCGAAGCCGCGCCGTGTCCTGCTGGAAGCCGAAGTCGACCACATGCGCGCCCACGCCCTCGGCCGAGCCGGTGGGCCGCCAGGTGCCGGCCGCCTTGAAGGTGTTCCAGCCGGTGCCGCCCATGTCGGTGGTGCGGCCCGGGCCACCGGCGAAGGCGCCCGGCAGCGGCGTGGTGGGCGTGCGGGAGGTGTCGCGCGAGTAGTCGTAGAGGCTGGCCGCCACCTCCCAGTCGAACACGCCGCCGGTGTGGCTCTTGACCGAAAGCCCGTGCATGTAGTGCGTGAGCGCGGTCTCGGTGGGCGCTAGCGCGGCACTGGGGGAATCGAGGTTGTAGCTGCGCCCGCCGATGTTCACCCGCCCGCCGTACACCGGCCGGCCGAAGGCGTCACGCAGCCAGGTGTCGACGCCGCCGTGGGTGGTGTTGTTCCAAGCGCCGAGCGTGTAGGTGGCGCGCACGGTGGGCGAGAAGTCGTAGGCCAGCTTGAGCTTGGCCTGCTCCTGCGTGGTGTCGTAGATGGTGGAGCCGC
The DNA here is from genome assembly GCF_048302515.1 of Variovorax sp. 350MFTsu5.1. NCBI lineage: Bacteria > Pseudomonadati > Pseudomonadota > Betaproteobacteria > Burkholderiales > Comamonadaceae > Variovorax > Variovorax sp. 350MFTsu5.1. The sequence continues at coordinate 6,168,570 of NZ_CP157620.1, forward strand.
CGACCAGCCACCAGGGCTGGTTCGACGGGTTCAGGCCGCCCACCGCGCCGGTCACCGGCGTGCCCGCGTTGCCCACGGTGCCGGCGCTCACAAGCCGGTTGCCGAACACCAGCGCCTGCCCCTTGCTGTGCGTGCGCGAGGCGCTGAGCCACCACGACCAGTCGCCGCTGCGGCTGCCCAGCGACAGGTCGAGCTGCTGGCCGGCCGGCGAGGAGTGGCTGTTGTAGAGGTCGAAGTTCGAGACGAAGCCGCTGAGCTTGACGTGCGCCTCGAACTTGGTGGGCATGCGCGTCACGTAGTCGACCACCGCGCCCACCGAGTTGCCGGGGTAGGCGGCCGAGAACGGCCCGTAGAGCACGTCGACGCGCTCGATCTCCTCCGGCGACACCATGCCCCAGCGCGGCGCATAGGTGGCGCCGTTGCCCAGCGGGTTCGACAGCATGATGCCGTCGGCGTACACCATCGAGCGCGCGCTGTTGCCGGTGCCAGAGGCGCGCGTGGCGAGCACCGCGTGGTTGAAGTCGCCTATGTAGCGCTTGCGCACGACCAGGCTCGGCAGGTACTTCAGCGCGTCCTCGCTGTCGGTGGCGTTGACGGTCTCGACGATCTGCTCGTGCGTCACGCCCTCGATGGTGGTGGGGATCTGCGCGGGCAGCGAAGTCGGCCGGCCGCCGGTTACGGTGATGGTGTTGAGCGAGCGGCCGCCGAGGCCGCCTTCAGACGCCTCGGCCGGCTGCAGTTGCTGCGCCAGCGCGGGCGCGCCGAGGGGAAATGCCATGGCGATCGCCAGGGCGCGGGAATGCTTTTTCAAGAGGAACCTTCTCCACGAAGCTTCGAACCGGACAGGCCGGACAAGCCGCGCGCGTGCTTCGGGCGCGCGTGCACGGCTACGGTTTTGAGAGCGTCAGGAGAAGGTCGGGGGCCCGCGCGCCGGCAGCGGCGCCGCGGTGGCCGCGGCCAGGCGCGCGGCGGGAATGGGCTGGACCACGCGGCCCAGCGGGAGGGGAAGATCGAAAACCGGGGCGGCCATGGCCGGCGGCGGAGCGCCGGTCAGCACGCACAGCGGGCAGTCCATGTGCGAGGCGCCCATTTCCTTCACGCCGTCCTCGGTGTGGACCACCACCTTGATGGAGCCCGCGGCGGAGCAAACCAGCTCCATGGCCTGCGGGTTCACCAGCGGCGACGCCGCCGCCACGCCCAGCGACATCACGAACCACAGCAGCAGCAAACGCCCGGCGAGGGCGATGGAGCGGGTGGATCGGTGCAGCGCGTGCATGGCGGCCGCGATTATCTGCGCACTTTGCCCTTGGCGGCAGGGGCCGGGGCCTTGGAGGCCGTGGTCTTGCCGGCAGCCTTGGCCGGTGCGCGGGCTCCGCCCTTGGCTGCGGCGGGCGCCGCCCTGGCCGACTTTCCACCTCTTGCGGCAGCGGCAGGCGCGGCCCTTGCGCGCTGGCCCTTGACCGCCTTGCCGCCGCGCGCGGCCCTGGGCGCCGGCGACGGCGCCGCGAGCGCGGGCATCGGCTGCGCGGTCTGCTCCTGCGCGTTGGTCAGCACCGGCGTCACGGTGAAGCCGCGCGCCGCCATCAGCGTCGGCAGGCCCTGCGGGCCGATCATGTGCAGCGCACCGACCGCGGCGAACACGCCCTTGCCGCTGGCGTGCAGGCGTTCGATGCCGTCGGCGAGGTTCGGATTGCGGTCGTCGAGCAGGCGCTTGAGCAGCCGCTGCTCGGCGGGCGTGTTGAGGCAGTCGCACCACTCGGGGTAGCGGGCCAGCCGGGCGGCATCGCTGCGGGCCCAGACGTCGGCCAGCTCCTTGATCTGGCCCCGCAGCTTGCCCGATTCGAGTTCGTCGAGGGCCGCGTCGACCTGCTCGGCCTCCTCGGCTTCGGAATTGCCGGTCAGCACCTTGAGCTGGTCTTGCGCATTCTCGAGAGCGACGATGGGCTTGCTGCCGTTGCGCGCGGCGACGGCCAGCGTCTCGTCCACGCCGAATTCAGGATAGAGGCCGTCGGCACGCCCCACCAGCCCGGCCAGCGCCGTGACCTGCAGGATCGGCTGCAGCTTCGACAGCGAGCCCGGCGGCACGCAGGCTTCGCTGTTCTGGCGCTCCAGCCGGCGGGCGCGCTCGCCGCTGAGCATGCGCGCCAGCAGCTCGGGATCGGCAGGTCGGGCCATGGCGCGCGCGGTGGCTTCGTCGCGCATGTCGAGTTCGAGGGCGACGGTGTCGCTCTGCGTCAGCGCCTTCTGGATGGTGGGGCCGGGCCGCACCCAGTCGCCACGGCCGATGTGGATGGTTCCGTACAGCCACGAGGTGCGCCCGTCGCGCTCGATGCGCCAGAGCACGCCGCGGTCGACGCCGTTGCGCATGGCAACGCCGGGCTTCTCGAGGCTGGCGATGGCGGAAGGCGGGCAGGCGGCCTGGGCCGCCCCGAAGGTGAAGAGGAAAGCGATGCCGCACAGGGGCGCGGCGAGGATCCGGAGTATCCGCAATGCTTGCTCCACGATGAAAGAAAGTCCGGCATTCTCACAGCACCGCTGCCCATAATCCGAAACCATGCAAAGCATCTTCCACCTTGCCTTCAATGTCCGCGACCTCGAGGGCGCCCGCCGCTTCTATGGCGGCGTACTCGGTTGCGCCGAAGGCCGAAGCACCGACACCTGGGTCGACTTCGACTTCTTCGGCCACCAGATTTCCCTTCATCTGGGCGAACCCTTCGCCACCGCCCGTACCGGCCGCGTCGGCGACGTGATGGTGCCCATGCCGCACTTCGGCCTCGCGCTCGCGCTGCCCGACTGGCAGGCGATGGCGCAGCGGCTGGAGGCCGCCGGCACCGAGTTCGTGCTGAAGCCGCAGGTGCGCTTCGAGGGACAGCCCGGCGAGCAGTGGACGATGTTCTTCCACGACCCGTTCGGCAATCCGATCGAGGTCAAGGGCTTCCGTTCCCTGGACTCCCTCTACGACAAGTAAGCAGATGATCCCGCGCCCGGCCGCCGTCATCGCGCCCCTGGCGCTGCTGTGCGCCACCCTCGCGCACGCCCAGCTCGACTGCGAACTCAACGGCCGCCCCGTTAACCCCGACAACGGCAGCAGCACCGCCGGCAAGACCGGCCTGCTGCGCTGCAAGGACCGCGCGAGCGGCGAGCTGCAGCGCGAGGAGCAGATACAGAACGGCGTGTCGATGGGCCTGGTGCGCATCTACGAGAAGGGCAAGCTCGCCAGGGAGCAAAGCGTCAACGCCAAGGGCAACCTGCAGGGCCGCGCCCGGGAGTTCTCGCCCACCGGCCGCGTGCTGCGCGACGCCACCTACGACGATGGCCAGGAGCGCGGCCTGGTGCGCAGCTTCTACCCCGACGGCAAGCTGCGCCGCGCGATCTTCTATCCGACCTCCGACACCGGCGGCGGCAACGAGCGCGCCTCGGTCGAGTTCACCGAGCACGGCCAGCTCTCGGCCCTGCGCTGCGCCGACGCGCCCACGCTGGCGCCGGTGGTCGACGACGCGAAGCTCTGCGGCTTCTCGGGCACCGGCCCCTCGCAGGTCGACCTGTTCGACGCGCGCGGCATCCTGCGCTCGCGCCTCGCGTACGTGTCGGGCAAGCGGGTGCGCGCGCAAAGCTTCTACGACAACGGCAAGACCTCGTCGCTCGACGAGACGGTGGGCAACCAGCGCGTCGAGCAGAGCTTTTCATCGGAAGGCGTCAAGCGCCGCGAGACCGCCTTCCTGCTGGTGGAGCGCACGAGCATCCGCGTGCGCGAGCAGGCCTTCTCCGAAAAGGGAACGCTGGTGCGCGACCAGCGCTGGAACAGCGCGGGCGAACCGATCGTCGACGACAGCTACTACCTCAACGGCCAGCCGCGCAGCAAGTCGGCCTACAGCGGCAACGGCGACGCGCGCGCGGTCGAGATCACCGAGTTCTACGACAGCGGCCAGCGCGCCGCGCAGGGCCGCTACGAGATACAGGGCCGAAACCGGCAGATACCGGTCGGCACCCACCAGCGCTTCAGCGAGAAGGGCACGCTGCTGGCCGAGTCGAGCTTCGACGCCAAGGGCCGCGTCACGCGCGAGCGCGCATGGGACGAGAACGGCGAACTGCAGCGCGACGACGAAGTCTTCGAGGACGGCTCGCGCAAGGCATATACAAGGTAACGCCCCCAGGCTCCGCGCACTTCGTGTCGCTTCTCCCCCCTGCCGGGGGCAACACCTGCGGCCCGGCAGAGCCGGTTCCGCGGTGTTTCGCGAAATAAGCCGCTCTTTGCGAGCTCAGTCCAGCTTGATTCCCGCCTGCTTGATGATCGGGCCCCAGCGCTTCGACTCGGCACGCGACAGCGCCGCGAACTGCGCCGGCGTGCCCGGCATCGCTTCCATGCCGAAGTCGTCGAAGCGCTTCTGCACGGCCGGCGTGCTGAAAGCCTTGTTCAGGTCGCCGTTGAGCTTGTTCACCACCGCCGCCGGCAGGTTGGCCGGGCCCAGGATGCCCTGGAACGCGAACACCTCCGTGTTGGGCACGCCCACCTCGGCCAGCGTCGGCACGTTGGGCAGCGGCTTGCTGCGCGCGCCCGAGCCGATGGCCAGCACGCGCACCTTGTTGCTCTGCATGATCGGCAGGCCCGAGGCCAGGTCGAGGAACATGCAGGGCACCTGGCCGCCCATCACGTCGGCCATGGCCGGCGCGGCGCCGCGGTACGGGATGTGGGTGATGAAGGTGCCGGTGCGCACCTTGAACATTTCCATCGCCAGGTGGTGCGGCGAGCCGTTGCCGGGCGAGGCGTAGTTGACCTTGCCGGGGTTGGCCTTCACGTAGGCCAGGAAGTCCTTGAAGTTCTTCGCCGGGAAGTCGGGATGCACCACGAGCGCCAGCGGGAACTTGCCGATGGCGCCGATGTAGGTGAAGTCTTTCTCTGGGCTGAACGGCAGCTTGCTGAACAGGTGCTCGTTGAAGGCCAGCACCGCGTTGTCGGCCGACAGGATCGTGTAGCCGTCGGGCTTGCTCTTGGCGACGATGTCGGCGCCGATGTTGGTCGAGGCGCCAGGGCGGTTGTCCACCACGATCTGCTGCCCCAGCGTCTGGCGCATGGCCTCGGCGAGCACGCGCGCGATCACGTCGGTGCCGCCGCCTGCCGGATAGGGCACGACCCACTTGATGAGCTGCGCGGGGTATTCCTGCGCGCGGGCGAAGGGCGATGCGGCCATCGCGGCGCCGGAGGCGAGCGTGGCGAGAAGGGTGCGGCGATCCATGGAATCAGTCTCCAATCTGCTGGTTGTATGTAGTTCCGGAAATCAGGAAGCGGAAAGCGATGGTACGGGCAGAGCCCGTAGCGCGTCGGCCAGCGCGGCGCGACAACGCGCCTCGTCGCCGACCTGCTCGAACAGCAGCAGAGCGAGCCGCGCGAGGAAGAGCGACTCGCGCTCGGTGCCCGCCTCGGTGATGGCCCGCGCGCACTCTGCGTACAGGCGGTCGCGGGCGTCGGGTTGGAGCTGCGGGGCGGTGGTGGTGGTCATGCGGAAATCTCCCGGGCCGCGCGGGCCAGTGCGGGTTGCAGGGCGCCGGCCGGCAGGCGATGCCAGCGCGCGGCGACGTGGCCGTCTGGGCGCAGCAGGTAGACCGCGCCGTCCAACGCGCCGAGCGCCTCGAACACTGCCGGCGAGGCATGCGCGTCGGCGCCGTCGGTGCCCGGGCTTGCGATGGCGCGTACCACGAAGGGCAGCGCGCCCTTGCGTGCCCGCTCGATGTCGCCGGACGGCAGCGCGACGAGGTCTGGCCGCAGCGCCAGCAGCGTGAAGGTGGGCGCGATCCAGTCGGTGAGGTGGCCGCGTTCGAGCTGTTGCTCGGGCATTGCCTCGCCCGGCAGCGGGCCGGCGGACAGATCGTCGCCATCGCTCGACAGCGGCGAGGCCGCATAGCGCACCGCCTGCGTCTGGCGCGGGTTGATGAGCTGCGCAATGCCGCGGTGCTCTTCCGACAGCGACAGCGCCGCCTCGCGCAGCAGGTCGAAGCCGCGCGAGGGCGGCGACATGAACTCGGTGCTGCGCATCGCGTTCTCGGCGTTGACGTGGAAGGCCTCGATGCGCTCCTGCGAGTAGGAGTCGAGCAGCGCCGCGTCGGACAGCCCCTTCGCGACGAAGGCCAGCTTCCACGCGAGGTTGTCCGCGTCGTCGAAGCCGGAGTTGAGCCCGCGCACACCGAAGATCGGCATAGCGTGCGCCGCGTTGCCCGCGAACATGACGCGGCCGTGGCGATAGCTCTCCAGCGTCATCGCGCCGGCGCGGTACACCGAAGTCCACACCGTCCTCCACGGCAGGTGGCCTTCGCCGATGGCGTCGAGGTGGCGCTGCACGAACTCCGCCACCGCGGCTGGCTGCAGCGCCTCCTCGGTGCTCTGGCCGGGGCGCAGTTGGTAGTCGATGCGCCAGATGTCGTCGGGCTGGCGGTGCATCAGCACGGTCGAGCCGGGGTTCCAGGGAGGGTCGAACCAGGCGCGGCGCTCGGTGGGGTGGCCGCTCTTGAGCTCGATGTCGATGATCACGTAGCGGCCTTCGTAGCCCGTCCCCTCGAGCGCGAGCCCCATCGTCTTGCGCACGAAGCTCTGGCCGCCGTCGCAGGCCGCGAGCCACTGGCCGCGCAGCCGGTAGGTACCGAGGGCATTGCGCACGTCGAGACTCACGCCCTCATCGTCCTGTGCGAGGCCGGTGAGCTCGGTGCCCCAGCGGATGTCGACGAGCCCCGGCGTTTGTTCGTTGCGGCGCAGGATCTCCGCGAGCAGGTAGTGCTCGGCGTAGTACTGCTCGAGGTTGATCATCGGCGGCAGCTTCTGCCGCTCGTCGTGCGGCATCTCGAAGCGGAACACCTCGGCCGTCTTGTAGAAGCTGCGCCCGCCGGTCCAGGGCAGGCCCTTGTCCATGAAGGCGGGCAACACGCCGAGCCGCTCCATGATCTCCAGGCTGCGGCGCGAGATGCAGGCCGCGCGACTGCCCACGCACACGGTGTCGTCGGCTTCGAGGATCACGCTACGCACGCCGTGGTTCGCGAGCCCCAGCGCGAGCGCCATGCCGACCGGGCCGCCGCCCGCGATCACCACGGGGTGGCTGGCTGCTTCGATGCCATCGGGGCCGAGTTCGGGCGTGCGGGGTTCGTAGCGCGTGTAGTGGAAGGCGCCGACCGAAGGCGGCACTCCGGCATCGGAGCCGGGCTTCGGCGGCACGGGGCCGCTGGCGGCATCGCCGAGGGTGGCAGCGGGGGAATTCGTCATCCGGCGGGATTGTCCCGATGCGCGACGGGCGGCAATGTCATAACTTCGTACGAAGTGTTTACCCGCATGTGCGCCCTTTTTTCCTTCCTTTTCCAGCCATGAGACGCTGGCGCATCCACCCTTCGGAAGACGCCGCGCTGGCCGCGGCCGTGGTCGGCGACGTGCTCTCGGGCGTGGGCACGCCGCTGCTCGCGACCAGCTACCTCAGGGCGATGCAGCGCGTGATGCCGGTGACCTTCTGCACCGTGTTCGTGGTCGATGCCGCCGGCCGCATCGAGCTGGTGTCGGCTGCCAGCAGCTACGGCAGCACGGCCGAGCGCACATCGGAACGCTATGTGGCTCAGCGCTTCGACCTGCTCGACCCGAACATGGCCTGGCTCGCCGCGCGCAAGCTGCCCGGGCGCGCGCAGCTATGGATGGGCCACCAGCGCGCCGACGAGGTGGCCGACCCGGTGTACCGCGCCGCCTGCTATGGCGACGTGGGCATCCGCGAGCGCGCGTCGGTGCTGTTGCTGCAGCCCACCGGACAGCGCGTGGCGGTGAGCTTCTACCGCAGCCTCGCGCAGCCGGAGTTCGGCGCGGCGGATTTCGCGCTCATCGAGGCGCACGCCACGCTGCTGGCCGACGCCACCGCGGCGCACGGCCGCAGCGCGGTCGGCGCACGCAAGGCGGTGGAGCCCGACCTCGCCGAGCGGCTGCTGAGGCTGAGCCTGCGCGAGCGCGAAGTCATCGGCCACCTGATGGCGGGCCGCACGGCCAAGGAAGCGGCGCGCGAGATCGGCGTGGAGCTGACTACCGTGCGCACCCACCAGTACCGGGCGTTCCGTCGGCTGGGGATACGGTCGCAGAAGGAGCTGCTGCGCGGCGCGGGGCCGCACTGAGCCGCTTCAGTCTTCCGGGGTTTCCTCTTCGGGCTGCGGCGCCTCGTCGCCGGCCTGCGGCTTGACCAGCGACACCGGCGCATCCTTCGGACGCCCCGCGGTGGACACGATCTCCTGGTCGATCGCACCGAAGATCGAGCGACCGTCCAGGCCCTTCATCTCGATGCGGATGGTGTCGCCGAACTTCATGAAGTCGGTATAGGGCTGGCCGGTCTGGATGGTCTCGATGCAGCGCTTCTCGGCGATGCACGAGTAGCCCTTGGGCCACTCCATCTGGCCGTCCTTCTTCTCCACGCCCTTGTTGCTCACGGTGCCGCTGCCGACGATGCTGCCGGCGCGCACGTTGCGGGTCTTGGCGATGTGGGCGATGAGCTGGCCGAAGTGGAAGGTCATCTCCGGGCCGGCGTCGCACATGCCGACCTTGCGGCCGTTCCAGCTGCTTTGCAGCGCGAGGTGCACGCGGCCGTGCTGCCAGGCCTCGCCGAGTTCGTCGAGCGTGACGGCCACGGGGCTGAAGGCGGTGGCGGGCTTGCTCTGGAAGAAGCCGAAGCCCTTGGCGAGTTCGGCCGGGATGAGGTTGCGCAGGCTCACGTCGTTGGCCAGCATCACGAGGCGGATGCCATCCAGCGCCTGGTCGGGCGTGGCGCCCATGCGCACGTCGCCGGTGATGACGGCGATCTCGGCCTCGAAGTCGATGCCCATGGCCTCGCTGGGCACGACCACGTCGTCGGTCGGGCCGAGGAAGTCGTCGCTGCCGCCCTGGTACATCAGCGGGTCGGTGTAGAAGCTCTCGGGCACCTCGGCGTTGCGCGCCTTGCGCACCAGCTCCACATGATTGATGTAGGCCGAGCCGTCGGCCCACTGGTAGGCGCGCGGCAGCGGGGCCATGCACATGGCCGGGTCGAAGGGAAAGGCGTGGCGCGCGCGGCCGGCGTTGAGGCTCGCGTACAGGTCCTGCAGCTGCGGGCTCATGAAGCCCCAGTCGTCCAGCACCTGCTGCAGCCGGTTCGCGATGCCGGTGGCGTAGTGGGCGAGCGTGAGGTCGCGCGATACGACGACGAGCTGGCCGTCGCGCGAGCCGTCCTTCAGGGTGGCGAGTTTCATGATGCGGTGCGTGCGTGAGGACTGGAGCGGGCCGCCGGCGCGGGCCGGTCGCCGCTCCCACTTAAACTGGTTGAACGGGCGGCAGTTTACCGAGGTGGTCTTTGGTGAACCTCCGGGCCGGCGCCCCACTCCACTTACCGATGCCGACGCTCGTCGCCCCTTCTTCCTCGCCGTCGCTGCCTCCCGGCCTGCCGGGGCGTCCGTCGTGGCGGGTGCTGATCGGGCTGACGCTGCTGGTGGGGCTGATCCACCTGCTGCTGCTCGGGCTGGCGCCGATGGCCATCGGGCCGGAGCCCTCGCCGCTGGCGAACAAGTTCAGCACACGCACCATCGTGATCGCGCCGCCGGCCGCCGAGGCGCCCGCGCCGGCAGCCGCCCCCGCAGAAGCGAAGCCCGCACCACCCCCGAAGCCCAAGCGGCCGCGCGAAGCCTCGGTGCCCAGGCCGAAGCCGGCACCGAAGCCGGCCCCCGCCGAGCCATCGCCCGAACCCGAGACAGCCGCGACACCGGCCCCCGAAACGCCCGACCTGACAGCCCAGGCCGCTACCGATTCAGGAGCAGCACCACCCGAAGCGGCGGCCAGCGCGCCGGCTGGGGCGACATCGCCTTCCGGCGGCAGCGGAACCGGCACCCAGGCGGCGGCCGGCGGCGAGGCCTCGGGCACCATCGCCGGCACCCAGGCGATGAAGATCCCGGGCTCGGTCACGCTGGACTTCGAGGCCACCGGCCAGAGCGGCGCCTCCCCCCAGCGCGGCGTGTTCGGCGAGCTGGTCTGGCTGCAGGACGGCACCCGCTACGACGGCCGGCTGACGCTCAAGGCAGTGTTCTTCACCCTGCTCAACTGGCACAGCACCGGGCGCATCGGCCCTTCAGGCCTGGAGCCGGAGCGGTACTCCGAAAGTCGCAAGTCCGAAGTGGCCTCGCATTTCGTGCGCGACCAGAACCAGATCGTCTTCAGCAACAACGCGCCCCCGGTGCCGCTGCTGCCGGGCGCGCAGGACCGCATGAGCGTGATGATGCAGCTCGGCGGCCTGCTGGCGGCCAGCCCGCAGCGCTATCCCGCCGGCACCAGGATCTCGGTGCAGACCGTGGGGCCCCGGGACGCCGAAGTCTGGGTCTTCGTGGTCGGCGAGGAAGAAAAGCTCAGCCTGCCCGCCGGCGAATTCACCGCCCGCAAGCTCACGCGCGACCCGCGCAAGGCCTTCGACAGGAAACTGGAACTCTGGCTGGCCCCGGAATACGGGTATCTACCCGTGCGCATCAGGCAAACCGAGGCCAACGGGGACTTCGCTGACGCGCAGTTGCGCAAACCCCTGCCCTCCGGCCCGCCCAATTGAGGAGAAAGTCACGCTAACGAAGCGAAAGGAGCCAGAGATAGGCCAATTAGCCAGTTGGTTTTACAGATAGACAACCTATCTTGAAACTGGCGCGTTGATTGCTATCTAACCCCCATGAACGCCATCGACATTCTCACAGGGCCCGCCATGAACATGCTTTATGACTCGGAGTCTTTCGTCGTCGTCCACGTGCAGCCCAATGAAGGCGAGGAGTCCGCGCAGCCGAACATGCCGGTCCTCGAACGCCATGGCTTCGAGATCGTGGACAAGCGTTCGGGCAAGGAGGTGTACCTCGACGGCTCCTGGGCCGAGCTGTTCCAGCAACAGATCGCCGCCTGGCAGCTCAACACCCCCACGCAGGAAGAGGTGGAAGACACGCTCGAGGGCTACGCCGAGCTGGCGCACACCCCGGTCCTGGTGCACTGAACCCGATCCGGCCGGTTTCCCGAGAAATCGCCAAAAAGCGCCCCGAGGGGCGCTTTTTTCATTCCTTGCCGGCCTCGCTCAGCGCCCTCAGCGGTAGATCCACCGGAACATCGGCCCCACGATCAGCAGCACCGCCACCAGCCGGCAGACCTGAAAGGCCGTGACCACCGGCACACCCAGCTGCAGCACCTTGGCGGTGATCGACATCTCGGCGATGCCACCCGGCGAGGTGCCCAGGATCATCGTGGCCGGGTGCAGCCCCGTCGCCCACGCCAGCAGCCATGCCACGCCACCGCAGAGCACCAGCATGCCGAAAGTGCCCAGAACCACCGAGCCCAGCCAGCGCGGCGCCGTGTGCAGGAACTCCCGGCTGAAGCGCACGCCCAGGCTCACCGCGATCACCAGTTGCGCCGCGTTCGACATCCACGTGGGCACGGCCGACAGCGACTGGCCCGCGACGGTGAAGCCCATCGCCACCAGCAGCGGCCCGATGAACCACGGGTTGGTGCGCTTCAGCGCGCGCATCGCGATCGCGCCGATGCCGGTCGCCGCCGCCAGCAACGCGAGGCCTCCGGGACTCACTTCGCGCACGCCGGGCGGGTTGATCTCCAGCCCGTGCAGGCCGCTCCACTGCATCGCGAACGGGATGGTCACCGTCACCACCACCAGCCGCAGGCTGTGCGCCGCGGCCACGAGGTCGGTGCGCGCGCCGGCCGACTCGGCCATCAGCGTCATCTCCGAGGCACCGCCGATGGCGCCGGAGAAGTAAGTCGTGGCTCTCATGGATTTCGCCGGCACCTGCGGCATGCGCGACGCATGCATCGCGTGGAGCCAGCGCCCGAATCCCACGCCCAGCAGCAGCGCCCACGCGATCGCCAGCACGATCGCCCACCAGACGCTGGCCACCAGCGCCACCACGTGCGGCGTGAAGTACAGCCCCAGCGCGGTGCCGATGGTCCACTGCCCCGCGTTGCGCAACGGCGTGTAGCTCGCGGTGGGTGCGCCGGCAATCGAGGCCAGCGACACCGCGAGCAGCGGGCCGATCATCCAGGGCAGCGGCGTGCGCAGCGCCAGGCACGCGCCCGCGGCAGCGAGCGCCAGCAGCAGCGTGGCCAGCACGCGAACGGGATATCGGGAAGACACGGACCGGAAGAAGGGACGACAGGGAAAAGCGGCGGCGGACGGCACCGCGGGCGCGCGCCGGGGGCATAGTATGGCGCGATGCTTCTTCCTCACCGGCCCGCTCGGGCTTCCTGGCTGCCGCTGCTGCTCCCCCTCTTCGCCGCTGCCGCGCTCGCGGGCTGCTCGGCGCTTTCCAGCCTTTCCGCCTCGGGTGCCGATGCGCCCGACGCCCCCATCGCGCGCCGCGTCGCGGCACTGCAGCCGGTCGATGCCCTGCTGCTCGGCGAGCAGCACGACGCGAGCGAGCACCACGTCATCGAGCGCGAGACCGTCGAGGCGCTGGCCGCGCGCGGCCACCTCGCCGCGCTGGCGCTGGAGATGGCCGAGGAAGGCCGCAGCACCGCGCAGCTCGCGTCCACCGCCACCGAAGCGCAGGTGCAGGCCGCGCTCGACTGGAGCGACAAGGCCTGGCCTTGGGCCAGCTACGGCCCTGCCGTGATGGCCGCCGTGCGCGCCGGCGTGCCGGTGGTCGGCGCCAACCTGCCGCGCTCGCGCATGAAGAACGCGATGGCCGACGTCTCGCTCGACGTGCAGCTCAACGGCGAGGCCTTCACCGCCCAGCAGGACGCCGTGCGCGACGGCCATTGCCGGATGCTTCCCGAATCGCAGATCGTTCCCATGACCCGCATCCAGGTGGGCCGCGACCGCGCGATGGCGCAGGCCATCGTCAAGGCGAGGAAGCCGGGCCAGACGGTGCTGCTCATCGCAGGCGCCGGCCACGTGGTGCGCGCGCTCGGCGTGCCGCAGCACCTGCCCGACGACGTGAAGATCGCCACCGTGCGGCTGCTGGCGGCGCCGGCTTCGGCGGCTGGCCCCGAGACCGGCGACTACGACCGCATCTGGCGCACGCCGCCGCTGCCCGAGAAGGACTACTGCGCCGAGTTCAAGCGCCAGGCCCGGCCGCAGCCCAAGACCTGACCAGGAAAGAAAAAACGCCGCCGGCCCGAAGGCACGCGACGTTTTCTTGTCGCCCCGGGAACGGCGCAGCTCAGCGAGAGCTGATCGTCGACACGGCCGAGTTGCCCGTCGCCGACGCCGTGATCTGGTTGCCCGTGGTGCGCAGCGTGCTGTTGCCCACCGGGCCCGAGACGGCGACGCCGAAGTTCACGCTGGTCACCGTGGCCGTCACCGCGCCGCTGTTGACCTGGTAGTTGCCGATGGCCGCGCCCGGCGCGCCGGTGTTCAGCGCCGTCTGCGTCACGCGGTTGGTCGCGCTGTTGCCGAAGGCCTGCGCCGCCAGCGTATTGCCGGTGACGCCGACCGTGCCGCCAGACACGCCCGCGCCGGTGCCGTTGAGCGCCACCTGGTAGCTGGCGCCCGTGCTGGTGGCCGCTACCGCGCCCGCGTTGTTCTGGCTGTTGAGGATTGCCGCGCTCGCGCCGACGTTCAGTGCCAGCGGTGCGCCGATCAGGCTCGACGAACCCACCGTGGCCGCGCCGCCGTAGCTGCTGCCGGCGCTGGATTCGAGCACGTTGGTCGCCGCATTGCCGCGCGCCAGCGCCACCGTGGTGTTGCCGTCGAGCGAGACGGTGCTGCCGTTGAGCGGCACCGCGCCCGCCAGCGTGGCGTTGGCCACGGTGCTCGAAGTCGCCGTCACGCCCGCGGTGCTGCCCTGCACGTTGAGGATGCCGGCGCTCGCGCCCTGCGTCGCGCTGCTCGCCACCGTGGCGGTGTTGGTAGCGCGGTTGGCCGCGGCTTCGGCGAAGGTGCTGTTGCCCGAGATGGTGAGCGCGCCGTTGGCCAGCGTCGTCGTGGGCGCGGCGTTGTCGTCGTTGTGGATCGAGGTGGCGGCCGTGCTGCTCACAGTCGACGCGGCCGTCTGGCGGTTCGACAGCACGTGGTCGCCGGTGGCCGACACGTTGTCGGGGCTGCCGGTCTCGCTGAGTGTGGCCGAGCCCGTCGCGCCCGCCGGCAGCGTGTTGGCCGCGCTCACGCCCAGCGTGTTGGCCGCGTCGTTCATCACGCCCAGCGCGGCGTTGCTGCTGCCCGAGAGCCGCACCGTCGAGCCGGTGGAGCCGGCCGGCGCGAACACTTCGAGCGTGGAGGACGCCGTCACCGCCGCGGTGCCCGACTGGCTCGACTGCAGCGCGGTGCGCGCGCCCACGTTCGAGCCCGCTAGCCCCACGCTGTTGAGCGCCGTGTTGGCCACGGCCTTGGCGCTCTGGCTGTTGTTGGTCACGCCCAGCGTCGAGGCGCTCACTGCGGACAGCGGCGCCGAGTCGATGCCGATGACGCCCGTCGCGGTGGCCGAGACGGCGCCGGTGCCGACCTGCACGTTGGCCAGCGCATGGTCGGCCGACACCGCCACGCCCGAGGCCGGTCCGCCCGTCGCGGTGGCCGATGCCGGCACTCCGCCGGTGATGGCGCCGCTCTTCACGTCGATGCTGTTGGTGGCGGCGCTGCCGGTGGCTGCGGCGATGGTGCTGTTGCCGTCCAGCGTGGCGCTGCTGCCCGCCAGCGCCGAGGGGCCGGTCAGCGTGAGCTTGGTCGCGTTGTTGGCGTTGGCGGTCACGGCCGCGCTGCTGTCCTGCGCGTTCAGCACCGCGGTCTTGGCCGACTGCGAGGCGCCGCCGGCCAGCGAGGCCGCGTTGGTCGCGCGGTTGGCCGAGGCTTCCGAATAGGTCGTGTTGCCCGAGGCGGCGAAGCTGCTGTTGGTCAGGCCGGAGTTGCCGGGCACCAGGCGGTCTTCGTTGTAGATCGCGGTGTCGGCAGTGCTGGTGACCGAGGCGCCGGCCGACTGGCGGTTCACCAGCACCTGGTCGCCCGCGGCGATGGTGTTGCCCGGCAGCGTGCCCTGGGCGATGAGCGCAGGCGCCGGCAGCGAGCCCGAGGTACCGCCCGACACGGAGACCTTGTTGCTCACGTCGTTGATCACGCCCAGCGCCGTGTTGGCGTTGTTCGAGAGCTTCACCGACGAGCCCGACACCGAGGCCGGTGCGAAGGCCTGCATGAAGGAGCGCGACTCCACCGCCGCCGTGCTGCCCTGCGCCGACAGCAGCGCGGCGCGGGCCGACACGTCGGTGGCCGAAAGCGCAATCGTGTTGCTGCCGGTGTTGCCCACGGCCTTCGCGCTCTGCGTGTTGTTCGACACGCTCAGCGTCGATCCGCTGATCGCGGCGCCCGGCACCGTGTCGACACCGAAGGCCGCCGCCACCTTCGAGGAGATGGTCGGGCTGGTCACCAGCTGGATGTTCGACAGTGCATGGTCGGCCACCGCGCCCGCCAGGCCCGCGGCGATGTTCGCCGCGCCCGCGAGCGGCAGGCCGTTGCCCACCGCGATGGTGTTGCCCTTCACGTCGATGCTGTTGGCCGCGGCGTTGCCGGTGGCCGAGCCGCCGGCGGAGTTGCCGTCCACCGTGAGCTGCGAGCCCTGGATGCTCGCGCCGCCCAGCACCACCTGCACGCCGTCCTTGTTGGTCAGCAGCGGGCCTTCCTGGCCGGTGAGCGAGCTCACCGCCGCGCTGGTCAGCTGCAGGTTCTGCACTGCGGTGGTGGTCGAGACGCCGACGGCATCGATGGCCACGCCGTTGGCCGCGCTGTTGCTGGTCGCGCCGGCCAGCGTGGCGTTGCCGGTAGCGGCGATCTTCGAGTTGCTGATGGCGCCGCCGACCGTGAGGTTCACTTCAGGCCCGCCGCTGCGCTGCGCCGACACCGTGCCCTGGCCCGACTGCGCGTTCTGCACACTGAAGGCCGCGTTGACGGCGAGCGCGTTGCCCGTGAGCGTCGCGCCCGACAGCGAGAGGCCGGAGGTGTCGATGTTGTTGCCCGTCACCTTCACCGTGTTGCCGGTGGCGCGGCTGCCGTAGGCCAGCGCCTCGGCGGTGTTGCCCGAGCTGGCGACGGAGCCGTCGGTCAGCGTGCCCGTGACCGTCGTGCGCGCCACGATGCCGCCGGCCGCGGTGGCGTCGATGACGGTGCCCGTGCCCGCCACCGCCTGGGTGTTGGTGACGTTGGCCACCGAGGCATTCGCGCCGCTCAGGTTGTTGAGGTTCAGCGTCACGCCGCTGGCCGCGTCATTGCCGTAGGTGGCGGCGACGAATGCGTTGCCGCTGTTGGCCACGCTGGCGGCGGAGACATTGCCGTTGAAGGTCGCCGCGAAGGTGTTCGGCCCGACGGCCGCGGCGTTGACGTTCGCCTGCACCGACTGGTCGTTCAGAATGCCGTAGGCCGCGCTCACCGTGGGCAGGGCGCCGGCCGAATTGCTGAAAGGCAGCCCGCTGAGCACGTCGATGGTGACGTTCGACGCCGGCGTGATGCCCAGGCCGGGCGCCGCCGCGAGGTTGCCCGCGCTCACGCCCAGCGTGTTGGTGGCCGAGTTGCCATAAGCGATGGCGCGCTGCAGGTTGTCGGTGAGCGAGGCCGAGCCGCCCGCGAGGTTGCCGTTCACCGCGATGCGCGCCTCGGGGTTCGCCAGCCCCGCGCCGACCGCGGAGCTCGCGTCGTTCATCTGCACGCTCGCGATGCCCGCGCCGGTGCCCACCGAGTTGCCGGTGAGCGTGAGCGTGTTGGTGGCGCCGCTGCCCAGCGCCACGGCTTCCTGCCGGTTGCCGTCCAGCACCAGCGTGCTGTTGGCGACCGGCGCGCCGCCGCCGTTGGCGGTGAGCACGATCTGCGAGCCGAAGTTGAGCGCCGCGGGGCCGCTGCCGTTGTAGTTGCCCTGCAGGTTGGTGAGCGTCGCCGCGCCGCTGGCGGACACGCGCCCGTCGGAGTTGGTGCCGCCCGTGAGCACGGCGTTGGTGGCACCCAGCGCCACCGTGCCGGCCTGGATCGCCAGGCTCTGCGTGATCTGGTTGCCCTGCGCGGTGGCGGCCGATGTGTTGTCCGAGACGCTGACCGTGCTGCCGGTGGTCTGGCCCGTGCCGGGCGACTCGCCCGTCTGCGCCGCGATGACCGACGGGAACAGGAATGCCGTCTGCGGCGCCGCCGAGTTCGCCTGCTGGTTCGACACCGCCACGGTGCCGGTGAACGAGGCCGCGTTCTTGCCGCTGGCGATGGCGCTCGATGCCGTGTTGCCCGTGGCCGCCGCCGTGATGCTGTTGTCGTCGAGCGTGACCTGGCTGTTCTTGCTCGACTGCACGCCGGCCAGGATCTGCGCACCCGAGGTCTGCGCGACAGTGGCCACGCCGAGGTTGCCCTGGCTGTTGACGATGGCCAGGTCGCTGTTGACGTTGCTGGTCACGCCCACGCCGTTGTGGACGCTGTTGTTGGCGGCGGTGGCGGCCGTGCCGGTGCCCGCGACGCTCACGTCGTCGATCAGGATGCGGTTACCCGCCACGCCGGCCGTGGCGCCCAGCGCCTCGTTGCCCGTGGCCGCGCTGGAGATCGCGTTGCCCTGCACCGAGAGCGAACCCTGCAGCACGTTGGAGCCGCCAGCGGGCGCGCCGCTGACGATGCCCATGATCACCGAGCCCGTGTTGGTGGCGCTGTGCATGACACCGAGGATGCCGTTGCCATTCGCCTGCAGGTTCGCGACCACCGCCGAGCCGGCGAAGGTCGGCGCGCCGCCCGACTGGATCTCGGCCGTGCTGCTGGCGCTGTTGGCCTTGAGCACTGCCGAGATCGAATTGCGTTCCAGCGACGCCGCCGTGGTCAGCGTGTTGCCCGCGTTCGCGGTCAGCATCAGGTCGACCATGTTGCCCAGCACCGCCGCACTGGAGCCCTGCCCCGTGGCCGACTGCAGCGAGGTGACCACGATGTTGCCCTTGGCGTCGAAGAGCTGCGCGCCCGCCGGATAGGTCAGCACCGAGGTGCCCGGCTGCGCCGGCGCGGCGACGGCGGCCGCGCCCGAGATCACCGAGCTGCCGCTGTTGAGCGTGGTGGTGGCCGAGATGGTGTTGTCGGCGTTGACCACGCTGCCGGCCTGCAGCGTGCTCGATTCGGAGGCGAGCTTGCTGCCGGTCACGCCGCTGTCGATGACGCCGGTGTTGGTCGCGACGCCGAGCGTGGCAGCGTTGTTCACCGGCAGGCCGGGCGCGGCCTGGATGCCGTTGCCGAAGGTGTTGCCGGTGGCGGTCGCGCCTATCAGGTTGCCGCTGGTGCCGATCGCCACCGGGTTCGGGTTCGACGGCGTGCCGGTGGAGGTGGTGCCCACGGTCGCGCCGGTGATGGTGGCGTTGACGTTGGCCGAGTTGGTGGTGCCCGCATTCACCGAAGGCGTGCCGGTGGCGGTGCCGCTGTAGGCCGCGTCCACCGAAGTCTCCGCGGCCTGCGCGCCGGAGGCCGCCGCGATCAGCGCCATCGCGACTGCGCTGCCGATGCTGCTGCGGCTGAACATGGGCGCGCGTGCGGCCCGGCTCTGGATCTTGCGTGCTTTCATGTCGTGACTCCTCGGATGTTGGATGCGGTCTGGCTTGGAAAACGGATGGACGCGCGATGCGCGCAACGCGCTGAGAGCAGGTCAGTCGCCCTTGACGGCGCCGTCGGAAGAAGACGAAGGCGCCGAGCCGCTGACCACCGGGCTGCCGATGCGCAGCTTGGCGATCTCCTGCAGCCCCGGGCCGTCGCGATGGATCGATGTGTCGGCCGCGTCGGGCCGCCAGGTGATGCTGATGGCGCCCGGCGCCACGCCGCGGTTGGCCAGCGCCGAGGTCACGGCCGCGATGCGCTGGTCGGTGAGCTCGTCGCGCTTGCGGGCGTCCCAGTTCTCGGTGTCGCGCGCCACCAGCACGATGTCGGTGGTGCCTTTCTTGGCCGCGCCGGCGATCTGGTCGATGAGCGCGAGCGAGGCGCCGCCCAGCGTGGTCGCACCGAAGTCGAAGGGCACCTGCGTCGCCGTGCCCGTGAGGCGAGCACCGCCCGCACCGCCGGCATTGACGGCCACGCTGCCCTGCGCCACCGGCGAGGTGACGGCCGCTGCCCCCACCGCGGCATCGCCGGGGTTGTCGACCTTGCGCAGCTCGGCCGCGGGCGTGAGCGGAATCGGCTCGCCGCCGCCGGGGCGCATCGTCATGCAGGGCCGGTGGTCGACCTGCGTGACGGCGGCCATCAGGCGCACCACGCCCTCCTCCAGCGCGGCGCGCACGCCCATCTGAACCGGCTCCTGGCCCTTGGCGCCGATGTCCACGTCGTACAGCTTGCTGCCGAAGAAGCGGAACACGTTCAGGCCCACTTCGTAGCCATTGAACTGCTTGGTGAGGCTCACGGTGCGCACCACCATCAGCGACCTGGTGTCGACGATGCGCAGGTCGATGCTCACCGACTGGCTGAAGGTGCGCGCCTTCACGCCCACCTGGTTCACGCCGAACTCGGCGCCGCCCGAGTTGATGTTGTAGTTGAGCTCGGTGATGCCGCCCACGATGAAGTAGTCGGACTTGTTGATGGTCCCGCCGAAGTACGGCAGCCACGGCACGTTCTGCCCGCCGTTGGGGCCGCCGAGCTGGTGCGTGCGACCATCGCCGAGCTGGCGGCGATCGGCATACGCAAGCTCGCGTTCGGCGATCACCGGGTCGAAGCGCTCGGCGATGCTCACCGCGCCGCCGAGCTTGCCGAGTGCCGAATACACCATCAGCGCGCCGCCCTGCGTGATGGCGTTGCCCTCGTTGATGCTGTACTTGCCGGTGTAGTCCTTCACGTCTCCCACGCCGATGATTACCGGTGGGCGCCGCGTGGCCGCGATGTGATCGGCGTAGCAGGCGAGCACCGCCTCCATCGGCGTGACGTTGTCGCGCACCGAGGGGCCGAGCACCACGGGTGCCTCGTTCGGTGCGAAGCGCTGCTGCGGCGCGGAGACGCAGCCGGCGAGCGCCAGCGTGGCGGCGGCTGCGAGGGCAAGGGTGCGTGCGATGCGGTGTTGCATGTCGCGCTCCCGCTCAGTTGAGCACGCCGAAGGCGCAGGCCGAGCTGCCGCCCACGCTCGCCGTCTGCGCGCCGTTGTTGCCCTGCGCCGAGTTCAGCGCCTGGTTGGCCGCGCCCTGCACCTGCGAGCTGGTACCGCCCACGATGCCCGATGCCACCGCGCCCGAGTTGGCCTGCGAGGTGCCCACCGTCGCGCCGCCCAGCGTGCCCACCGCCGTGCGGCTGTCGTTGCCCGATGCGTTCGAGGTGGAGCCGGCGGTGCTCGGCGAATTCGCGACCGTGCTGTTGTTGCCGTCGTTGCCGGTGGAGGTGGCCGAGACGTTGCAGTTGTACTGGCGGCCGATGTAGTTGTTCGTGTTGTAGACAGGTGCCGAGTAGTAGCCGCTCTTCTGCTTGCGGATCATGTCCTGGATCGCGGCCTGGTTGACCTTGTCGGTGCTGGTCTGGAACTGCCATGCGGCGTTCTCACCGACGTTGTTGGCGTGCGCAGCCAGAGGCATGCACAGCAGTGCCCAAAGAAATACGCGTTGCATGACGATCCCTCTTTCGAAAACGCCCCGGCGGATTCACGGGTGCTGCGTTTCGCGATGGGATGCTAGGGATCGGCTGCCATGGCCGGTATCCCTGGAACCGGTAGGCGGCATCCCGCGAACCGGTAGAAATGAAAAAGGACCAAAAAGAAGAGCCGAACAGGCCGGCTCTTCAGGGCACAGGGCGGTGCTGGCCCTGCGCGGATTACGGATGCGGTACTGCAGTGATCAGGCGTGCGCCTTGATCGAATCGGCCAGCGTGTTCACCAGCGTGTCGATGTGCGACTTCCCCACGATGTACGGCGGCGCGATCACCAGCACGTCGCCCGCGGGCCGCACCAGCGCGCCCTTGTGGAAGCAGTCGAGGAAGATCTCGTAGGCGCGCTTGCCCGGCGTGCCCGCGATGGGCGCGAGCTCCACCGCAGCGGCGAGGCCGAGGCTGCGGATGCTGATGACGTTGGGCAGGCCCTTCAAGGTGCTGTGGAAGGCGTCGCCCAGCACCTTGCCCATTTCGCCTGCGCGCGTGAAGAGGTTCTCCTGCCTGAACAGATCGAGCGTGGCGATGGCAGCTGCGCAGGCCACCGGGTGGCCCGAGTAGGTGTAGCCGTGGAAGAACTCGACCACGTGCTCGGGCGCGTCGGTCTTCATCATCGCGTCGTAGAGCTTGTCGCGGCAGATCACGCCGCCCAGCGGGATGACGCCGTTGGTCACGCACTTGGCGAAGTTCAGCATGTCGGGCACCACGCCGAAGTAGTCGGACGCGAAGTTGGTGCCCATGCGGCCGAAGCCGGTGATGACCTCGTCGAAGATCAGCAGGATGCCGTGCTTGTCGCAGATCTCGCGCAGGCGCTTGAGATAGCCCTTGGGCGGCAGGTACCAGCCGGCCGAGCCGGCCACCGGCTCCACGATGATCGCGGCCACGTTGCTCGGGTCGTGCAGCGGCAGGATGCGCGTCTCGAGCTCGACCAGCGGGTCTTCGGCCCACACCGGCTCCTCGTTGTGGATGTAGGCGTGGTTCACCGGATCGTGGATGAAGCGCATGTGGTCCACGCGCGGCAGGAACGCCGAGCCGAACACCTTGCGGTTGCCCGGAATGCCGCCCACAGACATGCCGCCGAAGCCCACGCCGTGGTAGCCCTTCTCGCGGCCGATGAACACATTGCGGTGGCCCTCGCCGCGCGCGCGGTGGTAGGCCAGCGCCACCTTCATCGAGGTGTCGGCGGCTTCCGAGCCCGAATTGCAGAAGAGCACCTTGTTCAGGTCGCCCGGCGCCAGCGAGGCGATCATCTCGGCCGCCTTGAAGGCGCGGTCGTTGCTCACCTGGAAGGCGGTGGCGTAGTCCAGCGTGTCGAGCTGCTGCTTGATCGCCTCGTTGATCGGCTTGCGGTTGTGGCCCGCGCCCACGCACCACAGCGACGAGATGCCGTCGATCACCTTGCGGCCGTCGTGGGTGGTGAACTCCATGCCGTCGGCCGCCACGAACACCCGCGGGTCCTTGCGGAAATGACGGTTGGGGGTGAAGGGCAACCACTGGTTGTCCATGTTGAAGTCCTGGTAGGCCATGTCTCGCTCCTGCGGTTGGGTTATCTGGGAGGGGAAAATCGCGATTCTGGCACCCCTGCCACAATTACGCCCCTGATGACGACCTCTACGCCCACCTCGCCCGCCTACATCCTGAACCTCTACTGCCCCGACCGGACGGGCATCGTGCACGCCGTTTCGGGCTTCCTGCTCGAGCACGGCGCCAACATCGAGGAGGCGGCCCAGTACAACGACCACGACACCGGTCTTTTCTTCATGCGCGTGCGCTTCGCCTGCGGCGCCCACAGCGAGGCCGTGCTGCGCGAGGAACTCAAGGCCTTCGCCACCGGCTTCGGCATGACGCTGCAGCTGCACGCGGCCGCCGAGCCGATGAAGACGGTCATCATGGTCAGCAAGGAAGGCCACTGCCTCAACGACCTGCTGTTCCGCTGGAAGAGCGGCCTGCTCGCCATCGACGTGCGCGCCATCATCTCGAACCACCGCGACTTCTACCAGCTGGCCGCCAGCTACAACGTGCCTTTCCACCACATTCCGGTGACGGCCGCGACCAAGGCGCAGGCCGAGGCAAAGCAGCTGGAAATCATCGAAGCCGAGGGCGCCGAACTCGTGGTGCTCGCGCGCTACATGCAGATCCTGAGCGACAACCTCTGCCGCAGCCTCTCGGGCCGCGCCATCAACATCCACCACTCGTTCCTGCCCAGCTTCAAGGGCGCCAAGCCCTACTACCAGGCCCACGACCGCGGCGTGAAGCTGATCGGCGCCACCGCCCACTACGTGACGGCCGACCTCGACGAAGGCCCGATCATCGAGCAGGACGTGGCCCGTGCCGACCACACCGATACGGTGGAAGACCTCACGGCCCGCGGCCGCGACACGGAAAGCCAGGTGCTGGCGCGCGCGGTGAAGTGGCACAGCGAACACCGGGTGCTGCTGAACGGGCACCGGACGGTGGTGTTCCGCTAACTTGGACTGAAGCCAAGGCCCGCCGGAAGGCGGGTGTAGCATCTCGCGCCAGAAAAAGAGGAGAAGGCGTGATGTTGCGACGTTGGATCGGTGGGGTGTTGCTGGCAGTGCTTGCGGCCGGCCTGTTCGGGTGCTCGGCCAGCGGGCCCCGGTTTTCGGAGATGGCGGGCAGCATGCCGTCGCTGGGTGAGAACGAAGGGCGGATTTACTTCTATCGAAATTCCATCGTAGGCATGGCGGTCCAGCCCGATGTCTCGGTCAACGGCCAGGTGGTGGGCACGTCGCGCCCCAGCAGCTTCTTCTACATCGACCGCCCGGCCGGCACCTACCGGGCCAGCGCCCGGACCGAGGCCGAAGGCACGATCGACGTCGTGCTGCGGCCGAAGCAGACCGCCTATGTCTCGATGAGCATCAGCATGGGCATCCTCGTCGGACATCCGAACTTCGAGCGCGTTTCCGAGGCCGAGGGCCGGAAGGAACTGCAGTCGCTGGCCTACGACGATGCCTTCGCTTCGACCCGGACGGCCAAGGCTTCCGCCGCCGTACCGCCTGCAAACGCTACGACAGCCCCCGCGCCCCCTGCTCCAGCGGCGGTGAGCAAACCCGTGGCCCCCGCGGCAACGGTGGCCGCCGCGCCTCTCGCCCCTGCCCAGCCGACGGCCGCAGCCGCCGCATCGCCGCCTGCCACTCGCGCCACGGCACCATCAGCGCCCGAGGCCACTCCTTTTGCCAAGACTTCCCTTAACGATCTGCGCTTGCTCCTGCAGGCCAACCGCTGAGACGCGCGCGATGAAATACCTGTCTTGCCCGGCGCTTGCAGCGCTCGCCATCGCTCTGCCCGTCCTGACTGCCTCCGCGCAGGATTCGCGCAACACCACCGCGCTCGCGCCCGAGGCGCTCTTTGCCCGCGTCTCGCCCAGCGTCTGGGTGGTGCAGGCCAGCGACGCCCAAGGCAAGGTGCTCGCCACCGGCAGCGCGATCGCCACCGCCGCCGGCACCGCGGTCACCAGCTGCCAGCTGCTCGCGAAGGCCAGCACGGTGACACTCAAGCGCGACAACGTGAGCTACGGTGCCGCGCTGGCGCTGCCCGATGTGGAACGCGACCTATGCCAGCTGCGCATTCCGAACCTGCCCGCCTCCATCGCCGAAGTGGCGCCAGCGAATGCACAGCAGGTCGGCATGCCGCTCTACGTGATCGGCGCACCGCGCGGCAAGGAGCTGACGTTGGGCATCGGCATGCTGGGCGGTATCCGCCGCAGCACAACGGGTGAACTCGAAGCCTTGCAACTGGCTGCTGCGCCGGAGGCAGGGCTCGGTGGTGCCGGGGTGTTCGATGCACAAGGCAGGCTCGTGGGCCTGCTGCCTGCATCGGCCACGGGTGCTGCGATCTCGAACCTCGCCATGCCCGCATCCTGGATCGCGCAGTTGCCCGAGCGCGGCAGGCACGCGGTCGAGCGGCTGGCGTCGCTGCCTGCCGCAGCCCCTGGGAATGGTGGCACCGCAGCCAGTGCCGCCAGCCAGACAGGCTTTGCGAAGGGTCGACCGAGCGTCGTCGAATACCAGCTGCACGACCGCCTCACCAACACCTACCGCAAGGTGATCTACAGGATCGACCCGTCGACGGACGAGCAGATCAGCTTCAACAACGGCGGCTGGGTCGAGAAGCCGAACGGCGAAGTTGTCAGCGTCACTTCGGCCATCGCGGGCGAATTCGATTCGGTCATGCCGCCAGGCGGCTGGGCCAAGGAGAACCTCAAAGAAGAAGCTGCCTGGAGGGCCCGCTACAGCTCCACGCTGGGCGGCTCGCGCTCCAACATGGACCTGAACGCGACGGTGATGGAAGACACCGCGCTGACCATTGGCGGCAGGGAACTCAAGGTCGTGCGCATCGAGTACAGGGGGTACACGCAGCGCTTCCCGAACGCTGGCTCGGTGTTCGGAAACCAGTACGGCCGCTATGTCGCGAACGTCTGGTTCTCGCAGGAACTGGGGCGCGTGGTGCGCTTCGAGGCAGAGACCCGGGGCGGTGCGGGGAGCGTCGCCTTCCAAGTCCGGGAAACCCTCGAGCTGGTCAGCATCCGCTAGAGAGGTTCATGAAGCAGGGCTGCCGCAACGCGGTAGCCCCGCCCACCCGCCGCCGTCAGTTGCGATTCGGATTGTTCGGCCGACGGTCATAGCGGTTCGGCACGCCGTCGCCGTCACGGTCCCAGCGGCCCCTGTCGTAGACCCAGCGGCCGCCGTCCTGGCGCCACTCCGGCGGACGGTAGGCGTAGCCCGGGCGGGCGCGGACCCAGCCGCCGCCGATCCACACGTGGCGGCCGCCACGCCACTCGTAATGTCCCGGCGCCCACACGTACCCGCGGCGCGGCGGGGGAACGCGCTCATAGCGCGGCGGAGGCGGCGGCGTCTGGATGGTGATCACAGGCTGCGCCTGCACGGCCGTCGGAACGGTCAGTGCGCCCACCGACAGAAGCGATGCAGCGCCGACAGAAAGAGCCAATGCAAGTTTTTTCATGAAGAACTCCTCATGAGTTGTTGGAGGAGCCTTCATGCTGCCCAGCCCTTGTGAACCTCCTGTAAGCCGTGCACGAAGTCTTGTGTAAAGCTGTGACGCGCCTTTGGGGTCTTTTTGGCTCTTGCTAGCGCTCACTCACACGCGCAGAAAGCCCGAAAAAGGCTCATTCCTGCAGTTCGCGCAGGTCGATGGCCGCCGCCATCGCCGCATGGCCGGCCTTGTTGGGGTGCAGGTGGTCGCCCGAATCGAACAGCGGGTTCAGCGCCTGCGGGTCGGCCGGGTCACGCAGCGCGGCGTCGAAGTCGATCACGCCGTCGATGTCCTGCTTGCCGCGGATCCAGCGGTTCACTGCCTCGCGCATGGCCTCGTTCGATTCGCTCCAGTAGGGCGTATTCCTGAACGGCGGCACGGTGCCTATCAGTACCTTCACGCCCTTGGCGCGCGCCTGCTTCACGAGCTGCTGCAGCCCCTCGGTGATGCGCTCGGCCGTCGGCATGTCACGCGGCTTCAGTTCAGCGCCCGGCACCTTGGCGAACATCGCGCGGCCGATGTCGTTGGTGCCCAGCAGGATGATCGCGTGCGTCGCGCTGCTCTGCTTCAGCACGTCGAGCTCGAAGCGCGAAAGGCCACTGGGCCCGATGCCGTCGGCCAGCAGGCGGTTGCCTCCGATGCCCAGGTTGAGCACGGCGACGTCCTGTCCGCCAGGCTGGGTATCGCGCAGGCGTGTGGCCAGCATGTCGGGGTAGGCGCCGGTGGTGGCCTCCGTGGTGCCCGCCGTGATCGAATCGCCGAATGCCACGACGGTGCGAACGGACTTGGTGGTGAGCACGTCGAGCCCCGTCACGATCTGGTTGAGCACCAGCGTCGCCGGGTTCCTGAGCTTCGGCGTCATCACCGCGTTGCCGGCCGTCACCCACGTCGTGCCCGACTCCACCATCGACACCGTGGCGAAGGGCGTGGCGCGATCGAAGAAGGCGCTCACCATCACGGTCTGGCCCGCCTGCACCGGCAGGTCGATGCCGTCGCTCCAGGCCTCCGCGCCCGGGGCGATGGTGAGGCTGCTGCGGCCGCCGAAATGAAGCACGCGCAGCGTTGTCGGCGAGAACGCCTCGGCACCGGTGCCGCGCGCAACGCTCGCCGCGGCGATGCGCAGCGGCGTCTTGCCGAAACGATTGGAAAAACGGATGCGGATGCGCTCTCCGTCGAGCGACAGCTCCACCTTCTGGCGAAGCGTCTGCCCGCGCAGGTCATTGCCCGCGGGCGACGAGTAGCCGCCGCCGCCGGGGCTGGCGGCCATCTCGGCGAAGTCGACGGGCGCAACGGCCCAGCTCGCGACCCAGTGCGCCTCGGCAGGCTGGCGCGGACGCCCGTCGGGCGTGACGGCATGCACGCCGACGGCCAGCAGGGCAAGGAAGGAGGCAGCCACCCAGTGTGCGACGGCCACGTCGCGAAGGCGGGCCGCCCATCGGGAAAGCAGGTTCATGCACGCAAAGCGGATCAGTGTACGGAGCCACCGATCCCCCGAACGTGACGAGGTCTAAAGCCCGGTTACCAGGTGTCTACGTAAGCGACGGCCGCTCCTTGCGCCTTCGTCGCGGAAGACAGCCCACGCACCAACCAGGTGCGCGTGTCGGCCGGGTCGATCACTGCGTCGATTTCCAGCGTCTGTGCCATGTGGATGGCCTCGCCGTTCTCGTACTGCTGCGCCACCAGCTTTTTGAACAGCGCATCGCGCTCGGCGCCTTCGGGCGCGGCGGCCAGCTCCTTGCGAAAGCCCAGCCGCACGGCACCTTCCAGCCCCATGGCGCCGAATTCGCCCGTGGGCCAGGCCACCGTGAAAACAGGCGCATCGAAGCCGCCGGCAGTCATCGCCTGCGCGCCCAGGCCATAGCCCTTGCGCAGCACCACGGCGAAGAAGGGCACGCGCAGATGCGAGGCCACCATGAACATGCGGCACACGTGCCGAACCTGCGCCTGCGCCTCGATCTCGGGCCCGACCATGAAGCCAGGCGTGTCGCACAACGAAACAATTGGAAGGCCGTGCGCATTGCACAGCTGCATGAATCGCGCGGACTTGTCGGCCGCCTCCACGTCGATGGCGCCGCCCAGGTGATGCGGGTTGTTGGCCATCAGCCCGACCGGCCTGCCCTCGATGCGCGCGAGCGCGGTGACAATGCCCGCGCCGAAGCCCGCGCGCAGCTCGAGCAGCGAGCCGGTATCGGCCACGCCGCGCATCGCGGCGCGCACGTCGTACACGCGCAGGCGGTTCTCGGGCACCACGTGGCGCAGCGTGCGCGGGTCGGCGCACTGCCAGCCGGTGGTCGCGCCCTGGAAGTACGAGAGGTACTGCTTCGCGGCGGCCACGGCCGCGGCCTCGTCCTCCACCAGGATGTCGATCACGCCGTTGCGCGACTGCACGCCGCTCGGCCCGATCTGCTCCGGCGCGAAGGTGCCGAGCCCACCGCCCTCGATCATCGCGGGGCCGCTCATGCCGATGTTGCTGCCCTTGGTGGCGATGATCACGTCAGCGCAGCCCAGCAGCGCCGCATTGCCCGCGAAGCAGCGGCCATGCACGATGCCCACCACCGGCACCTTGCCCGAGAGCGCCGCGAACTGGCTGAAGGTGTGGTTGTTGAGGCCGGCCACGATCGGCATGTCGGTGTCGCCCGGGCGCCCGCCGCCGCCCTCTGCGAACAGCACCACCGGCAGCCTGAGCTGGTGCGCCACAGCCAGCAGCCGGTCGGTCTTGTGGTGGTTGCGCATGCCCTGCGTGCCGGCCAGCACGGTGTAGTCGTAGGCCAGTACCGCGCAGCGCGAGGCCTCGGGACCGAACTGCTTCGCGTTGACGCTGCCCAGCCCCGTGACCATGCCGTCGGCAGGCGTGTTGGCGATGAGGTCTTCCAGCGTGCGCCGCCGCGTCTGCGCGGCGATGGCGAGCGCGCCGTATTCGATGAAGTTGGCGGGGTCGCAGGCGGTGTCACACAGGTCCGCGATGTTCTCTCGCGCGGTGCGCCCGCCCTGTGCGTGGCGCTTGTCGACGGCCGCCTTGCGGTTGGCGTCGAGCGTGTAGGCATGGCGGTCGATCACCTTGCGCAGGTCGGGGCGGATCGCGTCGAGGTCATGCTCGGCGCGTGCCTCGGCCTGCACGGCCTGCGCATCGACGGCTTCGAGCTGCACCAGCGACTGCCCTTCGACGAGATAGTCGCCCGGTGCGGCCAGCAGCGCCACCACGCGGCCGGCCACCGGCGCGTGCAGCAGGTGCTCCATCTTCATGGCTTCGAGCACGCCGAGCTGCGCGCCGACCGGCAGCACGTCGCCCACCTCGACCTCGAACTGCACCAGGCGCGCGGGCATAGGTGCTTTGACCGTGAGTTCGTCCGACTCGTCATCGGCAGCGACGGCCGCCTGCCCGGTCGGTGCAGCCACCGTCTTTCGCACCTGCTTCTCCAGCGTCGACGCGGCGGCGAGCAGATCGCCCAGATGCGCCTCCACGAAGCGCGTGTGCACCGCCTGCTTCGCGAACTCCGGCCGCGCCGCGATGGCGCGCAGCAGCGCGAGGTTGGTGGCGATGCCGTCGATGTGGCACTCGTCGAGCGCGCGCAGCGAGCGGCGCAGCGCGTCCTCGAAGCGCGGCGAGGGCGAATGCACGATGAGCTTGGCGAGCAGCGTGTCGTAGTGCGGCGAAGGCGCGAGGCCCGCATAGCCGTGCGTGTCCACGCGCACGCCGGGGCCGGCCGGCAGGTCGAAACGCGCAAGCGTGCCGCCCGAGGGCCGAGCGTTGCCCTGCGCATCGAGCGTCTCGGCGTTGATGCGCCACTGCACAGCGAAGCCGCGCTGCGGCGCCGTGCGGCCGGCCTCCACGCCGAGTTCGGAAAGCGGCTGGCCGGCGGCCACGGCGATCTGCAGCTGCACCAGGTCCAGCCCCGTAACCGCCTCGGTCACCGTGTGCTCGACCTGCAGGCGCGGATTGGCCTCGATGAACACGAAGGGCAGCGTCGCCGATGCCGCATCGACCAAAAACTCGAAGGTGCCGAGCCCGCGGTAGCTCACCGCCTTGGCCATGCGCAGCGCGGCCTGCGTGACCTGCGCGCGCAACGCCTCGGGCAGCGAGGGGCTGGGCGCGATCTCCACCAGCTTCTGGAAGCGCCGCTGCAGCGTGCATTCGCGCTCGCCGAGGCTGGCCACGGCCTTGCCGTCGCCGATCACCTGCACCTCGATGTGCCGCGCGTTCAGCATCAGTCGCTCGACGTACACGCCCTCGATGCCGAAGGCCGCCCTGGCTTCGGACATGCAGCGCGCATGCGCCTCGGGCAGATCCTGCGCATTGAGCACGGCCCGCATGCCGCGCCCGCCACCGCCGCCGATGGCCTTGACCATGACGCCCGCGCCCTGCGCCTGTTGCTCGGCGAAGAAGTCCTGCGCCTGCGCGAGCGTCACGGCGCCGGCGCTGCCGGGCATCACCGGCACGTCGCACTGCGTGGCGAGCTCGCGCGCGCGAGCCTTGTCGCCGAACAGGCCGAGCTGCTCCGGCGTGGGCCCGATGAAGACCAGGCCTGCGTCCGCGCAGGCCTGCGCGAAATCGGCGCGCTCGCTGAGGAAGCCGTAGCCGGGATGCACCGCATCGCAGCCCTGCGCCTTCGCCACGGCGATGAGCGCAGCGACGTCGAGATATGCGGAAGGTCCGGTGGCATCGAGCGCCACCGCCGTGTCGGCCAGCTGCACATGCAGCGCGGCGGCATCGTCTCGCGCGTGCACCGCCACGCTGGCGATGCCCAGGTCGCGCAGCGCGCGCACCAGGCGCACCGCGATCTCGCCGCGGTTGGCAATCAGAACTTTGGAGAACAGCAAACGGAACCTCTCAGCTTTTGTCTTTGAGCAGGCGGCGCAGCACCTTGCCCGCACCAGTGGTGGGCAGCGCGTCGATGAAGCTCACCGCGCGCGGCGCCTTGTAGCTCGCCATGTTGTCGCGCGCCCAGGCGATAAGCGCATCGGCTTCGAGCACGGCACCGGGCTTGCGCACGATGAAGGCCTTCACCACCTCGCCCTTTTCGGCGTCGGGCTGCGCGACGACGGCCGCCTGCGCCACCGCCGGATGCTTGATGAGAATGGTCTCGACCTCCTCTGGGAACACGCTGTAGCCCGAGACCTTGATCATTTCCTTGAAGCGGCCGATGAAGGTCAGGTAGCCGTCGGCGTCGATCTTGCCCATGTCGCCCGTGTGCACCCAGCCGTCGCGCAGCGTGGCGGCGGTGGCCTCGGGCTTGTTCCAGTAGCCCTTGAAGGTGCCGGGGCTGGTGAGCACGATCTCGCCGACCTCGCCCGCGGGCAAGTCGGCCTGCGTGTCGGCATCGACGATGCGGATCGTCACGCCCGGCACCGGCACGCCCTGCGTGCCCCAGCGCGGCGCATGGTGCGGCGTGTAGGTGTCGCAGGTGTGGGTCTCGCTCAGGCCGTAGGCGGCCTCGAAGGACGTGCAGTTGGGCGCATGCGAGCGCCACTGCAGCGCCAGCGGCTCGGTGAAGGCGATGCCGAAGCTGGTCACCGGGTTCATCTTCAGGCTGCGCAGGTCGAAGGATGCGATGTCCGGCACCTGCATGCAGGCCACGTTCATCGGCGCGATGCTGTACCACCAGCTCACCTTGTACGCGGCGATGGCCTGCAGCGCCGCGCGCGGATCGAAGCGGTGCAACAGCACCGAGGCGGCGCCGGTGAGCACCGGCACGTTGACGCCCATCAGCATGCCGGCGATGTGATACAGCGGCGCGATCGAGAGCAGCACGTCGTCGGGCCCCACGCCGTTGCAGTCGGCGGCAGCGCGCGTCTTGAAGAGCGCGTTGCCGTAGCTCAGCATCGCGCCCTTGGGCAGGCCGGTGGTACCGGATGTGTAGGTCATGAGCGCGACGTCGTCCATGCCGATGGCCACGGGCTGCGGCTTCGCATCGGCGCGCATCACGGCGAGGAAGTCTTCGCAGTCCTCGGGCACGCTGCGTTCCGCCTTGCGTTCGGCGGCGAGTTCGGCCGGAAGATCGAGCGCAGGATCGGCCGGCAGCAGGTCGGCGTAGTGCACCACGAACACGTGCTCGAGCGAGCTCCCGGGCTGCACCTTGCGCACCACCGGCAGGAGCGGCGCGGCCGCGACGATCACGCGCGCCTTCAGGTCGTTGACCTGGTAGGCCAGCTCGTGCTCCTTGTTGAGCGGCCCGCTCGGGCAGACGATGGCGCCGATCTTCTGGATGCCGAAGTGCGCCACCAGGTACTGCGGGCAGTTGTTGAGGAAGAGCACCACCGGCTCGCCCTTCTCCACGCCCAGCGCCTGCAGCCGCGCGGCGAAGGCGTCGCTGGCGCGGTCGAGCGCGCCCCAGCTCGTCGCGTGGCCGTACCAGATACAGGCGGGGCTGTCGCCGCGCTCTCGCGCGTGGGTGCGCAGGTACTCGTGCAGGGTCTGCTGCGGGCGGTCGGGCAATGTCTCCATGGCGTCACTTTCTCAGGGTTATCGATAGCAGCCCGCAAGGGGCTGGCGCTTGCCAATGGTGCATGGTGCACGAACAATCCTACCCATGGGTATAACTTCCGCGACACGGCAAAAACCCTCTGGCTCCGCAGACCAGAGCGGCGTCACGGCGCAGCCGCACCTGCCCCAGGGCACGGGCCGCCAGCGCGCGGCCACGCAGGGCACCGACACGCAGCGCGAGCGCATCCTGCAGGCGGCCGCGCAGCTCTTCGCGGCACAGGGCTACGCCAACACCACCATGGCGCAGATCGTGCGCGAGCTGGGCATGACCAAGCCCTTCGTGTACTACTACTTCCGCGACAAGCAGGAGATCTTCGAGACGCTGTCGTGGCGCCCCGCGGTCGACTGCTTCACCGCGCTCGACTTCGCCGCAACCGACCCGCGCCGCGCAAGCGAGAAGGTGCTCGACGGCCTGGAGCGGCTGATCCGCGCGACCATCTCGCACCACCCGGTGGCCTTCTTTCCCTACCGCGAGCCGCAGGTGTACCGGCCCGAGTACATCGCCGCGCAGAAGAAGCTGGCGCATCACTTCTACGAGCGGCTGTGCCCGCTGCTCGAAGAGGCGCGCGCCGACGGCGACCTCGACTTCACCGAGACCAAGATCACCGCGCTCGCGGCCTGCAGCCTGCCGGGCTTCCTCTACAGCTGGTACCGCCCGGGCGGGCGCCTCTCGCCCGACGAGGTGGTGGCCGAGCTCACGAAGCTGGCCAGCCGCGTGATCGGGCTGCGAACGAAGAACTGAAGACAACACCTCCGGAGACAAAGCACCATGAAGTTCAGGAAAGCGCCTCTGGCGCGGATCGCCCTTGCCTGCCTGCTGGCCGCGGCCGGCGCATCGCATGCCCAGCAGGCGACCTACAAGATCGCCTACATCGACCCGCTGTCGGGGCCCTTCGCCAACGTGGGCGAGCTGATGCTGATGCACACGCAGTACGCCATCGAGGACATCAACGCGAAGGGCGGCGTGCTCGGCGGCACGAAGCTGCAGCTGCTGCAGTTCGACAGCAAGCTCTCGGCCCAGGAAAGCCAGAGCGCGCTGCAGGCGGCGATCGACCAGGGCGCGAAGGCCATCGTGACCGGCGGCTCGGGCTCCTCGGTGGTCACGGCGCTGGTGCAGTCGGTGGCGCGCTGGAACCAGCGCAACCCGGGCAAGGAGCTGATCGTGCTGAACCACTCCTCCATCGATCCCGAGATGACGGGCAAGGCCTGCAGCTTCTGGCACTTCCAGACCGAAGCCAACACCGCGATGAAGATGAAGGCGCTGGCCAACTACATCAAGAAGACGCCCGAGGTGAAGAAGGTCTACCTGCTGAACCAGGACTACGCACACGGCAAGCAGTGGGCGAGCTACGGCCGCCAACTGGTGGGCCTGGCGCGGCCGGACATCCAGTTCGTGGGCGAGACGCTGCACCCCATCGGCCGCGTGAAGGACTTCTCCCCCTACATCGCCAACGTGAAGCAAAGCGGCGCCGACTCGGTCATCACCGGCAACTGGGGCCAGGACATGACGCTGCTGCTGAAGGCCGCGGGCGATGCCGGCTACAACCTGCGCTACTTCAACCACAGCGCGGGCTCGGTGCCGGGCACGGTCACGGCCGTGTCGCAGGCCAGGCTGGGCCAGCTGACCTGGGTGGCCGAATGGCACCCGGGCGAGGCCGACACGCCCAAGGTGGACGCGCTGGCCAAGGCCTACAAGGCCAAGACCGGCAAGGACTTCCTCGCACCGCGCATCGACATGACGCCGCGCCTGCTGGCCGCGGCCATCAACAAGGCCGGCTCCACCGACACGGTGAAGGTCGCGCATGCCCTGGAAGACCTGAACTTCGACTCGGTGGTGGGCCCCGTGCGCATGCGCGCCGAAGACCACCAGCTGCTGCTGCCGCAGGTGGTCAACACCATCGTGCCGGTGGACGGCAAGACGGTGAAGACCGGCTGGGAAGGCACCAACTACGGCTTCCGCACCGACGCGGTCTATACCGGCAACGAGCTCGCGCAAGGCACGGAGTGCAAGATGGTCAGGCCCTGAGCGTGCACTTTCTTCGCGACTGCTGAAGAGGACGGGGGTTGTAAGGGAAACCCCGTCCTGCCTGCCGCCTGTGCCGTCGGGATACTCCGGCTTCGAAGCCCGGATATCAGAGGCGGGTCCATTCCAAAGGCACAACAAGACCATGGCAGGCAAAAACTCGCTCCATCCGATCCCGCATCCGGCGAAGAAACCCTTCGTCGGCAACCTGCTGTCGATCGGCTCCGACTCTCCCGTGCTCGACATGTGGAAGATCGCGCAGGACCTGGGCGGCATCTACTGGCTGGACATGCCGGGCATGCCGGTGATCGTGGTGTCCTCGCCCGCGCTGGTGGACGAGCTCTGCGAGGAGGAGCGCTTCGACAAGAGCACGCGCGGCGCGCTGCGCCGGCTGCGCGCGGCCTCGCACGGCCTCTTCACCTCCGACACGCACGAGGAGACCTGGTCGAAGCCGCACAACATCCTGCTGGCCAACTTCAGCCAGCGCGCGATGCAGGCCTACCACCCGATGATGCTGGACATCGCCGGGCAGCTGGTCACCAAGTGGGAGCGGCTGAACTTCGACGAAGAGGTGGACGTGGTGCGCGACATGACCGCGCTCACGCTCGACACCATCGGCCTGTGCGGCTTCGGCTACCGCTTCAATTCCTTCTACCGCGAAGGCTTCCACCCCTTCGTCGACGCGATGGTGCGCACGCTGGAGACGGTGCAGAACCGCCGCGGCCTGCCGCTGGAAGAGCTGATGCTGAAGAAGGAGCTCGCGCAGCAGCGCAAGGACATCCGCTACATGCACAAGATGGTGGAGGACATCATCGAGGAGCGGCGCGCGAGCGGCGCCGACATCGCCACCAAGCCCGACCTGCTGAGCTACATGATCGCGGGCGTGGACAAGAAGAGCGGCGAGAAGCTCACCGACAAGATGATCCGCGACGAGTGCATCGAATTCCTCATCGCGGGGCACGAGACCACCAGCGGCCTGCTCTCCTTCGCCATCTACTTCCTGCTGAACAATCCCGACGCCATGGCCAAGGCGCAGGCCGAGGTCGACAGCGTGTTCGGCCCCGACACCACGCAGAAGCCCACCTACGCGCAGGTCAACCGCCTGCAGTACGTGATGCAGGTGCTGAAGGAGTCGCTGCGCCTCTACCCCACGGCGCCCGCGATCTCGATGCGCGCAAAGGAAGAAACGAAGATCGGCGGCCAGTACACGATCAAGAAGAACAACATGGTCATCATGCATGCGCTGGCGCTGCATCGTGACAAGGGCATCTGGGGCGAGGACGCCGACCGGTTCAACCCCGACCACTTCAGCCGCGAGGCAGAGCGCGAGCGCCCGGTGAACGCCTTCAAGCCCTTCGGCAACGGCCAGCGCGCCTGCATCGGGCGGCAGTTCGCGCTGCAGGAGGCGGTGCTCACGCTGGGCATGATCCTGCAGCGCTTCAACCTGGTGGACCACACGGGCTACAAGCTGAAGATCAAGGAAGCGCTGACGATCAAGCCCGAGAACTTCAGGATCAAGGCGCTGCTGCGCGACCCGGCCACGCGCCCGCGCGGCAACATGAGCGACGCGGCCGCGGCGCCGGTACAGCCCGCCAAGGCGGCCGAGCGCAAGCCGCAGGCGGCGCGCCATGGCACCTCGCTGCTGGTGCTGCAGGGCTCCAACCTCGGCACCGCCGAAGACCTGGCACGACAGCTCGCCGAGGCCGGCGAGATGCGCGGCTTCTCGACGCAGCTGGCCTCGCTCGACGACTACGCCGAACGGCTGCCGGCCAACGGCGCGGTCGCCATCGTCTGCGCCTCGTACAACGGCGCCGCACCCGACAACGCGGCGGAATTCCACCGCTGGCTCGACAAGGCCGACGATTCGCTCAACGGCGTGCGCTTCAGCGTCTTCGGTTGCGGCAACACCGACTGGGCCTCCACCTACCAGGCCGTGCCGCGCCGCATCGACGAGCGGCTCGAGGCGCTGGGCGCCGCGCGCATCCACTCGCGCGGCGAAGGCGATGCGCGCGAGGACATGGACGGCGCCTTCCAGGACTGGAGCGACGCACTCTGGCCTGCGCTGTCGAAGGCCTTCGGCATCAAGACGGGTGCCGACATGCCCGCGCAGAGCGAGCCGCTCTACACGCTGGAAGAGCTGCCGCCGCCGCAGAAGAACGCGATCGTCGATGCGCTCGGCGCGGTGGCGATGCGCGTCATCGAGAACCGCGAACTGCAAAGCGGTGGCAACGGCGAGGCCGGCCGCTCCACGCGCCACGTCGAGCTGATGCTGCCCGAGGGCCTCGTCTACCGCGCCGGCGACCACCTGAGCGTGGTGCCGCGCAACAGCCCGGCGCAGGTCGAACGCGCGATGGCGCGCTTCGGCTTCGACCGCACGGCCCATGTGCGGTTGCACGCGGCCACGGGCCGCAAGGCGGCGCTGCCGGTGGAGCAGGTGATCGCGGTAGACCGCCTGCTGGGCGACTATGTCGAGCTGCAGGACGTGGCCACGCGCAAGCAGATCGCCACGCTGGCGGCGTACACCGAGTGCCCTTTCACGAAACCCAGGCTGGAGGCCCTCTCGGGCAGCGACGAGGCCTCGCAGGCCGCATACAAGGCCGAGGTACTGCACAAGCGCAAGTCGCTGCTCGACCTGCTGGAAGAGCACCGCGCCTGCCAGGTGCCGTTTGCCGTGTTCCTGGAGATGCTGTCGCCGCTCTCGCCGCGCTACTACTCGATCTCGTCCTCGCCCGCAATGACGCCGGGCCGCTGCAGCGTGACGGTGGGCGTGGTGAGCGGGCCCGCCAAGTCTGGCATCGGCACCTTCGAGGGCGTGTGCTCCAACTTCCTGGCGCGCACCGAGGCCGGCGACACGGTGCACGGCGTGGTGCGCGAGACCACGGCCGAAGGCTTCAGGCTGCCGGAGGACGCGACCCGGCCGCTCATCATGATCGGCCCCGGCACCGGGCTCGCCCCGTTCCGCGGCTTCCTGCAGGAGCGCGCGGCGCAGGCCGAGGCGGGCACCGCGCTCGGCGAGGCGCTGCTTTTCTTCGGCTGCCGCCATCCCGAGCAGGACTTCATCTATGCCGACGAACTGCAGGCCTGGGCGCATCGCGGCCTGATGAAGCTGCACACCGCCTTCTCACGCGCGGGCGAGCGCAAGGTCTACGTGCAGGACCTGATCCGCGAGCAGGCCGCACACGTGTGGAAGCTGCTGGAAGCCGGCGCGGTGGTCTACGTGTGCGGCGACGGCTCGCGCATGGAGCCCGATGTGCGTCGCACGCTGAGCGACCTTGCGCGCGAGCACGGGCACGACAGCACCACGTGGATGGACAAAATGATCGCGGACCAGCGCTACGTGCTGGACGTGTGGGCGGGGAACTGAGGCGGCGGCGGAAGCTCAGGCTTCCAGCTCTGGGGCGAAGGCGTCGAGCGTGCCGCGCACGCACCAGCCGTCGGCGGTCAGCGCCATCACCCTGTCGGAGAGCCCTTCGGACCCGGCAGCCGCCCTGAGCTTTTCGGCGGCAGCGCACATGCGGCCCAACGCTTCGGCGCCGCCGCGGCTCTCGGCGAAGTAGACGACGTCGCGACTCGGCACCACCGCGATCAGCTCGCCCTCGAAGCCCTGCGCAAGCTGCTGCCAGAGATCGGGCAGCAGCAGCATGCAGGCCTCGAAGCCGTCGCCCGCGACGAGTGCCCTGTAGCAGCCGAAATCCCGCGTGCGGACGTTGGGCGCCACGAGCCGCAGCATGTTGTCGATGGCCAGTTCGTACATCGACTGCGTGTCGAGTCCTGTCTCCAGCAGCCCCTCGCGGGTCAGCGTGACGAACCGCGCCGAAGTGTCGACCACGAAGCTCACCAGCAGGTCGGAATCCGCGGCAAGGGGAAAGGCCACCGGTTCGTGCGCTTCGCGGTTGCCTCCGAGCGTCTCGATCAGGTCCAGCACCGGCCGCATCGCCTGCTCCACGAAGCCGGCATGCCTGATGCGAGGGTAGATGGGCGGGAGGCTGTGCATGGTGCGCCATTGTTTTGGGCGGACCAGCGGCGCCACAAGTGACGGAAGTCATGGCTCGCCGCAATCTTGCGCACACGAACGCAAGAACGCCGGAAATGCCCGATCTGTAGCAATCTATCGTCTTACTGGTGTTTCAGGCTCGAATTGCTACGATTTGCTTCGTCAGCCAAGAACCCAAGAACTCCAGGGAGATTCCATGTCTGTCGGCGCAGCGCAGCTTGCGCGTGTCCTTACCGCTTCCTCGTCCGCCATGCCTACGCTCGGCAATGCGCCGGCGCTGGAACCCATCGCCATCGCGGGCGACGAGGGCCTGAGCAGCCTGTTTCGCTACACGCTGACGCTGGCCACGCCCGAGCAGCAGGGCTACAACGAGCGGCAGGCGGCCAACGTCGCCATCAAGCAGCTTGTGGGCGAAATGCTGGCCGCGCACATCGTGCTCGACGGCCGCCCGGGCTCCGGGCCGCAGCAGCGCCACATCTCGGGCCTGGTCACACGCGTACGCTTCCTGCGGCTGGAGAACCGGCGCGCGCTCTACGAAGCCGTGATCGAGCCCTGGCTCACGCTTGCCACGCGCACGAGCGACTACCGCATCTTCCAGAACCAGAACGTGCTGGACATCGTCAGGACGGTGCTCGGCAAG
Source organism: Variovorax sp. 350MFTsu5.1 (assembly GCF_048302515.1). NCBI lineage: Bacteria > Pseudomonadati > Pseudomonadota > Betaproteobacteria > Burkholderiales > Comamonadaceae > Variovorax > Variovorax sp. 350MFTsu5.1. The sequence goes on from NZ_CP157620.1 coordinate 6,207,258, forward strand.
TACAGCCTGCCCTTCGAAGTCCGGGCAACGCGCAGCTATCCGCCGCGCGAGTTTCAGGTGCAGTACGGCGAGAGCGACCACGACTTCATCGCCCGACTGCTGCACGAATGGGGCCTGTACTACTACTTCGAGCACGAGGAGAGCAGCCACAGGCTGGTCATCGTGGACGAGATGGCCTCGCACCAGCCCTTCGCCCACGAGGGCTACCAGAGCATCCCCTTCCACCCTGCGGACGCGACCGTGCGCGAGGAGCACTGCGACCGCTTCAACGCCTGCGAGGAGCTGCAAAGCGGCCGCTGGGTGACGGACGACTTCGACTTCAAGCGCCCCAAGGCCGAGCTGCAGCAGATCAGCGCCATGCCGCGCAAGACCGCGCAGAACACCTGGGAGCGCTATGGCTGGCCGGGCGACTACGTCGTCGAGTCCGAAGGCGAGCAGCTGGTGCGCACGCGCATGGAGGAGACCGGCAGCCAGGGCGAGCTCGCCAGCGGCTCGGGCAACCTGCGTGCCGTGGTGCCGGGCTGCCTCATGACGCTGGAGCGGCATCCGCAGAACGAATCGAACCGGCAGTACCTGGTCACGCATGCCCATCTGCGGCTGCAGGACGTGGGCGACGCGAGTTCGCAGCAGGAGTTCGAGTGCCGCGTCGACTTCGACGTGATTCCGTCGAACAAGGTCTTCCGCGCGCCGGCGCCGCCGGTGCCCAGGCCGCGCACAACCGGGCCGCAGACCGCCATCGTCACCGGCCCCGCGGGCCGCGAGATCTGGACCGACGAGTACGGCCGCGTGAAGCTCAGCTTCCACTGGAACCGCTACTGCACGAAGGACGAGAACAGCTCGTGCTGGGTGCGCGTGTCATCGCCCTGGGCTGGCACCAACTTCGGCGGCATCCAGATCCCGCGCATCGGGCAGGAGGTGATCGTCGACTTCGAGAACGGCGACCCCGACCGGCCCATCGTGACCGGCCGCGTCTACAACGCCGACAACATGCCGCCGTGGACGCTGCCCGACAACGCCACGCAGAGCGGCCTGCTCACGCGCAGCTCCGAGGGCGGCAGCGAGGCCAATGCCAATGCCTTGCGCTTCGAGGACAAGAAGGGTGCCGAGCAGGTGTGGCTGCACGCGGAGCGCAACCAGGACATCGAGGTCGAGCACGACGAGACCCATTCAGTGGGTCGCGACCGCAGCAAGAAGGTGGGCCGCAACCAGATGGCCACCATCGGCATGGCCTACATGCACAACGTGGGGCTGGCCAAGATGGTGAACATCGGCCTGGCCTACTCCTTCAACGTCGGCATGCTGCGCAACACCGTGGTCGGCATGATGGACAACACCATGGTCGGAAAGACGCAGACCACCAACGTCGGCGAGAAGTACCTGCTGTCCGTGGGCGGCGACAAGGGCAGCCACATCGAGATGGACGGCAAGACCATCTCGCTGCGCGTGGGTGCATCGGTGCTGCAGCTCAAGGCCGACGGCTCCATCGCGGTCACGGGCAAGAAGATCAATATCACGGCGCAGGGCGACGACGTGACCGTCAACGGCGAGCACATCTGGCTCAACCCGAAGGGCGGTGGCGCAGCGCTGCAGCCGAACGCGGTGCCCACCCCGCCGCCGGCCGAGCCTCCGGGCAGCCCGCTCGCGAGCCTGGGCGCGCTGATGGGCGGCAACCCGGCCGACCTGCTGGGCAAGGCGGGGCAGCTCGCGTCGATCGCTCAGCAGGTGGCCGGAGGCGGAGGCGGTGGTGGCGGCGCGGCGAGCCAGGTGACGCAGGTGCTGGGCACCGTCTCCACGGCCGTCTCCGCAGGTGTCGGGAAGATGGCGGCGGACGAGGGCGGCACCCGTGGCTGAGCCCGCGCCGCCCATACCCGCGCCGCGCCTCACGCAGCTGCGCAACGCGACGCCCTTTCCGCACTTCCAGTTCGACAAGATGGGCAAGGGCCGGCGCTTCCACGACGTGGTGGTGGTGTGCGCGAGCTTCGTTCTCGCGCCCGGGCGCCTGGAGCCGGCAGCGTTCCACCGCGGACCGGTCTTCGCCGACGAGCCTTGGGACGCCGACCATGCCACGCTGTCGAGCCTGCGCGCCGCCACCGACGTGCTGCTGCGCAAGCCCGGTGCCGACATCTACGTGACGGGCACCGCGCACGCCCTCGGCTGGACGCCGTCGAGCGAGTGGCATGCGCAGCTGCTGGTGCGCCGGCAGGAGGAAACGCTGCTGCACAAGGCGCTGCGCCTGACGGGTCCGCGGCACTGGAGCTGGCACGAGGACACCGCACAGCGCGGCCTGTCCGATCCGCAACCCACGCTCGCCGTGCCTCTGCGCTATGAACTCGCCTACGGCGGATGGGGCTTCGACCAGGGAGACGATGAAGCAGCCCAGCCTCGCACGCACGCAGCCAATCCCTGCGGCACCGGATGGTTCGGCAGCGCAGCCCGCGAAGACCACCCCGGAGCGCGCCATGCCGCCGGACTGCCGTTCTTCGGACCGCAGATCGAATACGCCGGCGCACCGCTGCAGCACGCCAACCAGGAGGACGCGCAGCCCGCCGGCTTCGGCCCCATCGCGCGCTTCTGGCAGCCGCGTTTGGCGCTGGCCGGCACCTACGACGACGCCTGGCTCCAGCGTCATGCCGGACAGCCGTACATGGACTACGCCGACGATTTCGACGAGCGCTTTTTCCAGTACGCGCCCGCCGACCAGGTCGTGGCCGGCGGCCTGCGAGGCGACGAGTCGGTGCGCATGAGCGGCTTCTTCGCCTCCGCGCCGCATATCGAGTTCCAGCTGCCGCAGCTGTGGATCGAGGCGCTGTGCAGGGACGGCGATGGCACGGAGCGCAGCGAAGCAATGCGGCTCGACACGGTGCACGTCGACCTCGACGAGATGCTCGTGCACCTGACCTGGCGGCTCACGCTGGACCAGGCGCTCGATACGGTAGCGGTCGACCTCTTCCACCGGCAGCTTGCCGAAGTCATCGCAACCGATGGCAATGCCCGCCAGGAAGAGGTGTCGGCATGAGCACCGAAAAACACATCGCCGACGCCGAGTCGGGCTTCATGGTGGTCAACGTCGTGCCCGACTTCTGCATCGTCGGCAAGCAGGTCGTTCCCTTCGATATCGTGTCGATCCTCCCTCCGGAGAAGGCCGCCTACTCGCACACAGTGTTCGCGCGCAGCGAAAAGGTGCTCATGGTCGACAGCATCGTCAAGGGCGTGGCAGGCAATGCGGGCAGTGGCGTGCGCTCGGGCGTCTCGCTCGGCGCGGGCAACGTGAAGATCATCTCGGGCTCGCAGACGGTCTTCGTCGAAAGCCGTGCCGTTGCCCGCCATGGCGATCTTTGCGAGATGAACGGATCGGCCTGATGAGTTCGACCCCCGACGACAAGAAGACGCTGGGACAGGTGCTGTCCACCTCCTCTTCGTCTTCGTCCCCCTTTTCGACCCCGGCCTTCAACAGCAACGGCACCCTCGGCAGGGTGCTGACCTTCGAGGTGCCCAAGGGGCCGATGCTGCGGCGCCGACCCGGCATCTGCAGCGAGCGGTACGAACGGGAAAAGGCGGAGTTCGAAAAGATTCCGTGGTACGAGCGGATGTGGATCGGCACCGGCCGCGACGCGCGCCTGGAGCCGACCGACGCACTGCAATCGGCCAAGACGTTCCAGCGGGCATGCGAACAGATGCCCGACGAGATCCCGAAGTCGGCACTGGACGAGAAGCTCCAGCAATTGAACGACCACTACAGCGGCAAGAATCCCCTGCCGCCCGAACAGTCTCTGGAGCTGAAAAGAAGGACATCCTTCTTGCAGGACGTCTATACGCCGGGGCCGCGCTGGGAGAACAGCATTTCCGGCGCCGAGAGTGCCTGGCTGAGCGAGCAGAACCTGCGCTTCGGCAATACGCTGGGCATTGCCCTGCTGGGGCCGATCTTCGGTGCGCCTGGTGCAGCAACACGTGTACTCGGAGGAAGCGAGGAGCAGGTGGCAGCGGCCAATCAGGTCGGCGCGGCCGCATTCGATGCGGCCGCTGCGCACGTGGGGCTTGGGGGCGGAAAGCGTGGTTCCGAGCCTCTGCCAAGACCCGGGGAAAGCGCTCGCGGCGCTCCCCTCGAACCAGTAGGCCGGCCCGTCGGAGGAAAGTCTTCGACGCAGAGTCCGCCACCAGAGCCCCCTGCGCAGGGCACTGTTGTTCGACGCCTTCCTCCCCCGGCACCGCCGCCCAGGCCCACGGTTCAATACGACAAGAAGCAGCTACAAGCCAAATACAAACATGCCAGAGACTTCGGCGTGAACGATCCTTGGGGCAAGAATGCTGCCGCAAACTATCAGTCGGCCCTCGATGCACACGTGCAGGGTCCGGGCACGCAGATGATCAGCGGAACGTATCGTGGCGATCCTGTCATCCACTACCTCAACCCCTCCACGGGCTTGAACGTCATGACAGATACTTCGCACAACTTTCTTTCCGGATGGCGGCTCAATCCGGCCCAGATCACCAACGTCCAAACAAGAGGCAGCCTGTGACGAACGACAAGTACGACTTCGACAAGGAAGTAAACATCACCCTGTCGCAAGCCAAGATGGCCATCCTGATGGAGATTTGCACCAAGATTGCCCGGTTCGGGCTCGCCCCGGAAGAGGAGCACGTCCTGAGGGAGATCGAATCTGCAGCCGAGTCGGAGATCGACTTCATCTTCGACCCGGACTACAAGTCGATGATGGAAAGTATCAGGAGCAAGCTCCGAGCCGAGCTAGACCTTTAGAGCTCGGACATCGGCCGCGCTGGGCCGAGTGGCAGCGGCATAGTTCGGACCGGATGGATTTTGAAGACGGGTTCGGATGTTCCCGAACTCGCAACCCTGTTCGTAAAGTAACGCCATGAAGTTCCGTATCAACGAGTCAATTCGATTGACCGCGCCGATCCACTCGGCATTGCTGGAAGCTGGCGCGATCGGCTTGATCGTCGAGATTTTTCTCGAACCTGAAGAAACATACGAAATCGAGTTCTCCGATGAACGCGGTGCGACCACCCACCAGCTGCTGCTTCATCCTCATGAAATCCAGCGCCTCGAATCCTGATGTGATTTTGCAATGACCTGATCAAAATCGGTCGCACGCTATTCCACCGGTCATGCCGCACAAAACGTCCACGGCCCATGGCTAACGCGGACTCGCTCGGATGCAAACAGGGCCTTGAGTATCTGGAGACTTGGACAATGATCTGGTTTGACGCTGCGCTGGAACAGGATGTTGGCGCAGAACCCCTGCGCCGCGGTCTGTCGACCCTCCTTGAGGTCAATTGCGACGCCGTGAAGGTGGTGCACGACATCACCGAGATGAGAAGTGATGATCCTGCTACGTGCCTGGTCGATTCGCGATCAGGAGAAGCGTTCTCCCAGATCATTTCTATCTATCTGACGATCCCCATCCCCGAGCGCGGCATTCTGGATGGTGCCAGTCGTCTGGCGAAACTGCTTCAGGTCCGACTGCTGCTGGCCGATGACGAGAGCCAGGATCCGTACGCGTTCATCCTCGTGTCAACGGCAGGATCGATGACCAAGGTTGAAGTGGATGCAGAGGAACTGGATTTGAACAACCGCTACGCCCAATGGCAATTCAGCCAGCACGTGACAGCGCAGTCATTGGCCGCACGTCCCGAACCTGACAAGAGCCACCAGCCAGGTCTTGTCAGGCGTCCCGATCCGGATCCGGATAAACCAGCGGCCCCAGCACCCCGCGATTGAACGGCTTCCACTGCCCCTCCGGCTGCGCCAGCCGGTCCGCCACCGCATAGAGCACCGCCGGGTGCGCGCCCAGCCCCAGGTGGCTGGCGATGACTTCGATGTTCTCCGACCGCGGGCCGGTCTTCTCGATGCTGCAGCGCCATGCGACGACGCCGTCGGTGCGGCTGAAGATCGAGGTGGTGGGCACGGGCGGCGTGGGCTGCACGAACTTCATGCGGCGCGGGTCGTGCGAACTCTGGCCGCTCACGCCTTCGTACACGCGCCATGCGTTGGTGGCGCGCGGGCTGCCCGAGAAGGGGCTGCCCAGGGTGATGACGTCGCGGATCATGTGCGAGTAGGACGAGGCCAGCATGCGTGCATACACGCCGCCGAGGCTCCAGCCGATGATGCTGACCTTCTGGCCGCTCTCACCGTGCAGCTTCTTCAGCAGCTCGACCATGCCCTGCTCCACGCCGTCGCGCGGGCCGAAGTTGCGTCCCTGGCCCCATCCGTGGGCGTCGTAGCCGCGGCTGCACAGGTAGCGGCGCAGCAGCAGCGTGGAGCCGTCGCCGGCCACCAGGCCCGGCAGCACCAGCACCGGGTGCCCGTCGCCGCGCGGCGTGAGCTGCAGCAGCGGCCACATGGCGAGGCCCGCCCCGGTCTCCCACAGCGCGCGGCCCTCGGCCAGCAGCAGCAGGCGCGACGGCGGGGTGAGGTCTTCCTTGGCGTAGGTGGCGGTAGCGCTGGTCATGATGGATGGCTCCTTTGTGGTTCTTGTATCTGCTTCAGAACGAAGGTGAGGTCGGCAAAGCGAATGCCCCGTCGGACGGCAGCGACATTTATCCGAGGTATTTGGCCCTCAGGTAATCGAGGTAAGCCCTCGATTCGCCGGAAACATACGGGGAAACCAGCGTAAGCGTGTAGAAGGCCGCAAGGCCCGGGTCGGCCTGCGCCAGCGCCTCACGCCCAGGCACCAGCCGCTCGAACGAGAGCCAGCAGGTGGTGGTGAAGACCATCTGCAGCGCCAGGATGCGGGCCTGCTCGGCACTGGTCTCGATGACGCCCGAGGCCACGAGGCTCTCGCACAGCGTCTGCGCGGCCAGCAGGTTCTGCGCGGTGAGGGCCTGCGCGCGCTGGCCCAGGGCCGGGTATTCGCTGGCCAGGAAGGCCATGTCGCGGTAGATGAAGCGGTATTCGTCGATGGCCTCGAAGCGCAGGTGCAGCGCGAGCCAGAGGTCGTCGATGGCCGCGATGGAGGCCGACGAGCCGTTCAAGGCCTCCAGCCGCTGCTCGAAGCGCCGGAACAGCCATTCGACGATGAGCTGCTTGGCCTTGAAGTGGTAGTGCAGGTTGCCCGGGCTGATGCCCAACTCGGCCGCGATCTTGTGGGTCGACACGGCCGCGAGGCCTTGCGCATTGAAGAGCGCCAGGCTGGCCTGCAGGATGCGGTCGCGCGTGGTGTTGGAGCTGGCCACAGGCGGCTTGCTGCGTTGCCTGCCGTTCAGCGCTTGCCGCGCCCGCGGGATGTGCCTGCGCCCGCGCCCGTGCCGGTGCCGGCTTCGAGCTGCGCCACGCGCTCGCGCAGCCTGGCCACCTCGTCGCGCAGGGCCCGCACCTCGGCCGCGTCGGGCATGCCCAGGCGTTGCATGGCGGTGGCGACGCGCTGGTCGAACACGTCCTCGAACTTGCGGATGCCGAAGCTGTCGAGGCCCAGGCTCGGCACCTTGCCCTGGCCGATGCCGAGCAGGCCTTCGATCACGTTGGCCTGGCGCTTGGCGACGTCGTTGCGCACGTTGTCCAGCGCCTTGAGGCCGGCGCGCAGCAGGCCCTCGGCCTTGCTGCCCGTCTGCTCCGCCGCCTTCTTCGCGGCGGGGGCCTTCTTCTTCGCGGCCGGTGCCTTCCTGGCCGCCTTCGCGGGCGCCGCCCTCTTCTTCAACCTTGCAGTTTCGTCGGGACGGTTGGCCATTCGGTGCTCCAGATGCCGGAAGAAAAATGAAAAGGGGCGCCAGGCGCCCCAGGATCAGGCCGCCTTGCGGGCAGCAGCGCGGCGAACCGGCTTCTTGGCGGCGGCGGCCTTGGCCTTCACCGTGCGGACCGGCCTGGCGGCTTCTTCGGCGCCGTTCACGCGGGCTTCGATCTGCCTGGTGCCGGCGGCGATGCGGTCGGCGATCTGCACCGAGACGGTGGCCAGCGGCTGGTTCAGCGCGCCGAGGGCGTTGATCACCGAGGTGGCGACCGGCGATTCGACGCGGGCCACGCGGCCGGCGACGGCTTCGATGCCGCTGGTGGTGCCGGCGGCGACGCGGTCCATCACCGAGACGATGCGGCCGGTGTCGATATCCACGCGGTTGGCCAGGAAGCCATTTATCTTCTCCTGCGCGCCGATCAGGTTGGCCTTGACCTGCTCGCTCACCAGCGGAAGCTGGCGGCTGCCGAGGAATTCGCTGTAGCGCGAAGCGGCGCCGCCCAGCAGGCGGTGCACGCCGGCGCGATAGGCGCCGACCAGGGTCTTGCCCGCGTCGTTGTACTGGCCGACGACGTGGACGGCAGCGGAGGCGATGGAGGTTTGCGTGGACATGATGAAGATTTCCTTGAAGTTGATGGGCTTCGCGAAGGAAACAGAGGGACTGGATCAGTCGCGATGGGCCTATCTTCTTCCAGGGAGCCTAGGCCTGGAAAACTAGAACAGTCGGAAAACTAGTCCAACTGCCCCAATTTTCTTTCCGGGCCTGCCCTTGTGCCGGTCAGGCCGCGGCGGCCCTGGGCGCGGAGCCCGAAGAACGCTTGGCCGGGGCGGCCTTGCGGGCCGGAGCCTTGGGCGCGGCCTTCTTGGCAGGGGCCTTGACCGGTGGCTTGGCGGCCGCCTTGGCAGCCGCTTTCACGGGTGCCTTCTTCGCCGCGACCTTGACCAGGGCCCTCTTGCGAGCGGCTGGCTTCTTCTTTGCGGCGGCAACGGGCATGGCTTCGGCCTCGTCGTCCGAGGGCTCCGCCACCGTCTTCGGCGGCACCGGAGCGGGCGCGGCGCCGGCTGCGGCCGGGTGCTTCTGCGTGAGCTCCATCAGCAGCTTGTGCTCGGCCAGCATGTAGTCGCCGATCTCCGTGATGTCGGGCACGGCGCGGCGGCAGGCGATCAGGCCGTAGTCCATGCGGCCGTTGTAGCTCTGCACCGTGACGTTGAGGGCCGTGCCGTGGCTGGCGATGGACACCGGGTAGTAGCAGGTGACCAGCGCGCCCGCGAAGTACATCGGGAAGGGCGCGCCCGCCACGTTGGAGATGGCGACGTTGGCCGCCGGCGGCAGCAGGTTGACGATGCCCGAGCGCCCCACCATCGACGCGATGCCCGACACCAGCCAGGGCGCGGCGAAGGTCGGAAAGTCGTCGAGGATCACCGCCTTGAAGCGGTTCATGGTCGACTTGGAGCTGGTCGACGAGGCGTTGATGGCCTTCAGCCGCTGGATCGGGTCGGTGATGTCGCTGGCCAGGCTCACCAGGATCATGCTGGCCTGGTTGTTCGCCGTGTCGTCGCCCGCCTCGCGCAGGCTCACCGGCACGCCGGCCACCAGGGGCTTGGCCGGCAGCTCGTTGTTGTCGGCCAGGTAGTGGCGCAGCGCGCCCGACACGGTGGCCAGCACCACGTCGTTGAGCGACACGCCGAAGTGCTTGGCGATGTACTTGGTCTCGGCCAGCGAGATGGTGCGCCCGGCGAAGGTGCGCTGGTTGGTGATCGACACGTTGAGCGAGGTGCGCGGCGCGAAGAGATTGAACTTCTTCGGCGCGGCGGCCGCATCCTTCTCGGCCGCCTTCTCGTCGGGCTTCGCAAGCCCGCTGATGGCCCGCGCGATGGCGGGCGCCATCTTGAAGAGCTTCACGTACTGCTGCGCGGTGTTGCGCAGCGCCGCGGTAGCGAGTTCGGCCATGCCCAGCTGGTAGTTGTTGCCGCGCGGGCGCGAGCGCGGCGGCTTCACCACCCGGCCCGTGGCCTCGAGGTCGAAGATGGCCTTGCCCACTTCCACGCCGGCCTGCCCGTCGATGCCCGCGTGGTGCACCTTGGTGTAGAGCGCCACCTGGCCGCTCTTGAGGCCGTCGATGATGTAGAACTCCCACATCGGGCGGCTGCGGTCGATGAGCGACGAATGCAGCCGCGCCACGTACTGCTGCAACTGCCGGTTGGTTCCGGGCTTGGGCAGCGTGATGTGACGCACGTGGTAGTCGAGGTCGATGTCGTTGTCTTCCACCCAGACCGGATTGGTCATGTCGAAGGGCATCAGCGCGAGCTTGCGCGTGAACACGTCGGCCAGGTGGATGCGGCTGGCCATGAACTTCTTGGCGTCCTCGTAGAAGTCGCCCGTGTAGCCCTTGGGCAGGTCGAGCACGTTGAGCGAACCCACGTGCATCGGCATTTCCGGCGTTTCCAGGTGCAGGAAGGTGGCATCAAGACCGCTCAGGTGTTTCATGTGTAGTGTCTCCTTGGTGGGGCATGAGCCGCTTGGCAGGATACCGTGCGCATCGCGTTCCCGGGCCCTCGCTTATTCAGTGTTTCCACCGAGGGCAGGCACCGGCGCGACAGGGGTTTGCCCCAGTAATTCCAAAGTACGGATACTGAAAAAGGCACCGCAACAACTGCTCACAAGACGCGGTGTCTTTCACGGCGCCTCCGTACACTGGGGCCATGACATCCAGCCTCCCCCCGCAGCAGCATCAGCAACAGGACGAAGACGAGAACCTCTGGCTAGAGGACATCGATGGCGAGAAGCAACTGGCCTGGGCGCGTGCCCAGAACGCCATCACGGTTCAGGCCTACGCGCAGTCGCCCGCGTTCGAGGCGCTCCAGCAGGGCATCCTCGAGGTGCTCGACTCCGACGAGCGCATTCCGATGGTCCGCAAGATCGGCCCGCGCTTCTTCTACAACTTCTGGCGCGACAAGGAAAATCCGAAGGGCATCTGGCGCCGCACCACGCTCGACGAGTACCGCAAGCCCCGGCCCGAATGGGAGACCGTGCTCGACATCGACGCGCTGGCAGCGGCCGACGGCGAGAACTGGGTCTGGCACGGCGCCGACTGCCTGGAGCCCGAGTACAGGCGCTGCCTGATCTCGCTGTCGCGCGGCGGCGCCGACGCCGACGTGGTGCGCGAGTTCGACCTGGAGGCCAAGCAGTTCGTCGAAGGCGGCTTCTCGCTTCCGGAGGCCAAGAACCATGTCGGCTGGAAAGACATCGACCACCTCTACGTGGCCACCGACTTCGGCCCCGGCTCGATGACCAGCTCCAGCTACCCGCGCATCGTGAAGGAGTGGCGGCGCGGCACGCCGCTCGAAGGCGCGGTGACGGTGTACGAAGGCCTGCACGAGGACATGTCCGTCAGCGCCTGGCGCGACAACACGCCCGGCTTCGAGCGCGACTTCGTCTCGCGCCAGATGGACTTCTACGAAAGCGAGACCTGGCTGCGCGGCGCCGACGGCAAGCTGGTGAAGATCGACGTGCCCGACGATTCCAACTCCGACATCACGCGCGAGTGGATGCTCGTCGAGCCGCGAGAAGACTGGACCGTGGGCGGCGCCACCTACAGGTCGGGCTCGCTGCTGGCCGCGAAGTTCGACGACTACATGGCCGGGCGGCGCGAGCTCACGGTGCTGTTCGAGCCCGACGACACCACCGCGCTCGACGACTATTCGTGGACGCGCAACCATCTGGTCCTCAACGTGATGCACGACGTGGTGAACCAGCTCGAGGTGCTCACGCCGCCCGCGGACGGCAAGGGCCCGTGGAAGCGCGAGAGACTGGGCGGCGCGCCCGCGCTCTCGACCATCGCGGCGGGCGGCATCGACGAGGACGAGAACGACGACTACTTCCTCACCGTGAGCGGCTTCCTGCAGCCGACCACGCTCTACATCGGCACCATCGGGCAGGGAGAGCCGCAGGTGATCAAGGACAGCCCCTCCTTCTTCGACGCCTCGCGCCATCGCGTAAGCCAGCACTTCGCCACCTCGAAGGACGGCACGCGCGTGCCCTACTTCGAGATCGCGCCGAAGGACCTGAAGGCCGACGGCACCAACCCCACGCTGCAGTACGCCTACGGCGGCTTCGAGATTCCGCTGCAGCCCGCCTACAGCGGCAGCATCGGCCGCGCATGGCTGGACCAGGGCGGCGTGTACGTCGTCGCCAACATCCGCGGCGGCGGCGAGTACGGCCCGCGCTGGCACCAGGCCGCGCTGCAGGAGAACCGGCTGCGCACCTGCGAGGACTTCGCGGCCGTCTCCGAAGACCTCATCGCCCGCGGGATCACCTCGCCCGCGCACCTGGGCGCCATGGGCGGCAGCAACGGCGGCCTGCTGATGGGCAACATGCTCACGCTGTACCCGCACCTGTACGACGCCATCGTGAGCGAGGTGGCGCTGCTGGACATGCGCCGCTACACGCACCTGTCGGCGGGCGCCTCATGGATCGCGGAGTACGGCGACCCCGACCAGCCCGAGGAGTGGGAGTTCATCCGCACCTTCTCGCCCTACGAGAACGCGAAGCCAGGGCTGGCCTGTCCGCCGGTGCTCTTCACCACGTCCACGCGCGACGACCGCGTGGGCCCGGTGCATGCACGCAAGATGCACGCGAGGATGAAGGCGCTGGGCTACGACAGCAGCTTCTACGAGAACCTGGAAGGCGGCCACAGCGCGGCCACGGACAACAAGGAGTCCGCCTTCATGGACGCGCTGGGCTACGCCTACCTGTGGCGACACCTGAGGAATTGAAATGAGCAATGCCAACGTCACCCTCGAACTGATCGGCGCGCCCACCGACGTAGGCGCCAGCGTGCGCGGCGCGGGCATGGGCCCCGACGCGCTGCGCGTGGCGGGCCTGCCCGAGGCGCTCGCGCGGCAGGGCTATGCGGTCGTCGACCGCGGCAACCTCGCGGGGCCGGCCACGCCCTGGACGCAGCCGCCGAGCGGGCTGCGGCATCTCGACGAGGTGATCGCCTGGAACCGCTCGGTCTACCAGGCCATCGACACGGCGCTGGGCGCCGGCCACGTGCCGCTGATGATGGGCGGCGACCACTGCCTGGCCATCGGCTCGATCAGCGCGGTGGCATGGCATGCGCGCAAGCGCGGCAAAAAGCTGCGCGTGCTGTGGCTCGATGCGCATTCCGACGTCAACACCGAGACCACCAGCCCCAGCGGCAACCTGCACGGCATGCCGGTGTCATGCCTGCTGGGCCACGGGCCGGCGGTGCTCACGGGCTGGAGCGGCGAGCGCGCGGCGCTGCAGCACGACGCGATCCGTTTCATCGGCATCCGCAGCGTGGACGGCGACGAGAAGGAAGCCATCCGCACGCTGGGCCTGAACGTGTTCGACATGCGCCACATCGACGAGCACGGCATGCGCACCACCATGACCGAGGCGCTGCAGGACGTCGACGAGGACACCCACCTGCACGTGAGCTTCGACCTCGACTGCCTCGACCCCGCCGACGCGCCCGGCGTGGGCACCGGCGTGCGCGGCGGGCCCACCTACCGCGAGATGCAGCTGTGCATGGAAATGATCGCCGACACCGGGCGGCTCGGTTCGCTCGACGTGGTGGAGCTGAACCCGGCGCTCGACGTGCGCAACCAGACGGCCGAGGTGGCCGTGGAGCTCATCGAGAGCCTGTTCGGCAAGTCGACGCTGGTGAGGTAGAAAAGCTCAGGGCCGCTCGACCTGCGCCGCCTTGGCGCGCGTGGTGTAGCCCTGGTAGGCCGGCAGCGCGACGGCAGCGAGGATGCCGAGCACCGTGATCACCGGCAGCAGCCATGCGCCGATCAGCACGCCGATGCCGTTGGGCGGCGGCGGCGCGCCGAAGCGGTTGCGGCCCTTGGTGCCCGACTTGAAGACCCAGATCAGGGCGACGAACGGAATCAGCGCCAGGAACAGCATCCAGCCCGACCAGTCCATGTCGTGCGAGCGCTGGATGCCGGTCAGCACGTAGAAGACCAGGTACGGAATCGCCAGCAGGAAGGTCAGCCCGCCGATCACGCCCTCGGAGCGCGCGAGGCCGGTGAAGCCGAGGATGCCGCCCATCACCGCGGCTGCGATGATGAAGATGATGTACGAAAAAAGCGTGTACGCCAGGAAGCGTGCCCGGCCGATGCGGCCCTTGGCGGACCACAGCTTCACGGGCTGCACGGCATCGGAGCCGCCCTCGTACACGTCGGCCACCGTGGAGCGGGGCGCGGCGTACGGATTGGGATTGGTGAAATCGGTCGTCATGTGCTTCTCTCTCCTCTGATTTATGAAGAACCCATTGTGGGCAAAGACCTTTACAAAAGGCCAGCCCTTTTGACCGCGTGGTAACGATTCACCAGCGCCACCGCAAGGTCGGCCGGCTCCACGTCGACCGACAGCGGGTCGTTGCCCACAACGCGCGCGAAGGCGTCGCGGCGCGACTGCTCGAACAGGTGCGCCGCCGCCACGTCGACCGCGTCGCGCGCATGCACCAGCGGCTGGCTGGCGATGCGGCCGAGCACGCGCTCGCGCAGGCTCGCGACCAGCACGAGATGCTTGCGGCGCAGCAGCTTGATGGCGGGGCGCAGTTCGGCCGCGTCCTCGTCGCGGAAGTTGGTGAGCACTATGACCAGCGCGCGCCGCTTCTGCACGCGCAGCAGCTCCTGCGCGGCCAGCAGGTAGTCGGAATGGGTGGCGCCGGGCTGGATGTCGTGCAGCCGGTTCATCAGCGCGTTGAGCGTGGCGCTGCCCTTGCGCGGGGCGAAGTCGCGGCGCTCTTCGGGCGGGCAGCCGAAAGTCATGGCGCCGACTTCGTCGCCCTCCTTCAGCGCGACGTAGCTCAGCAGCATCAGCGCGTTGAGGGCTTCGTCGAAGTGGCTGTTGCTGCTGCTGTTGCTATCGGCCTGCTGCGCCGGCGCGCCTTCGTCGGCGCGCATGCGACGGCCGCAGTCGAGCAGGAACAGCACGCACTGGTCGCGGTCGTCCTGGAACTCGCGCACGATGGGCCGGCGCTGGCGCTGCGTGGCCTTCCAGTCGATGTGGCGCAGCGAGTCGCCGGTCTTGTAGTCGGCCAGCTGCCGGAAGTCGGTGCCCAGCCCGCGCTGCGCATAGGTCTTGATGCCGATCTGCGCCAGCCGCCGGTCGCCCGAGAGCCACGCATAGCGCGCGAGCGCGGCGAAGTTCGGGTACACGCGCAGCCGGCGCGGCTCGCCGAGCGTCTGCCGCACTTCGAAGCAGCCGAGGCGGGTACGCCAGCGCAGCTGGGTGGCGCCGAACTGCGCCACGCCGCGCTGCGTGGCGGTGGCCGTGTAGCGGATCGCGACGCGCGAGACCGCCGGCACCGCGTGCTCCTGCGGCAGGCCCTCGAAGGCGAAGTGCGTGTCGAGCTCGTCGAACACCGACACCCGCCAGGCCTGCGCGCCTTCGTTCACCAGCGTGAGGGTGAGCACCGTGGGCACGCCCAGCGAGAACGCGCCCGGCAGGTTGCGCTCGATGCGCAGCGGCGCGGCGCGCCAAAGCCGCAGGCTCTGCCAGAGATCGGCGCCCGCCAGCACGAAGCCGAGCGCCAGCAGCACGCCCGCCACGACGGCGACGTAGTCCACCGGCACGCCCAGCAGCAGCGCCACCGTGGCGGCGACACCGAGGCCGGCCAGCGCCAGCACGGGCGCGCGCGCGGGGATCGGAATGGCAGCTCGCATCCGCGCTGGGCTTACAGCCTTGGAGCTTCCACGCTGTCTCGCGCGGCACGCAGCAGCGTGTCGACGCTCAGGCCTTCGAGCTGCGCATCGGGCGAGATCATCACGCGGTGCCGCAGCGCCGGCAGCGCCTGGCGCGCCACGTCGTCAGGCGTGATGAAGTCGCGCCCGGCCATCAGCGCGGCGGCGCGGGCGGCGCGCACCAGCGCCATGGTGCCGCGCGGGCCGGCACCCGACGAAAGCCCCGGCCAGTCGCGCGTGGCGCGCGCGATGCGCACCGCGTAGTCGATCACGCGCTCGTCGGCCTGCACCAGGCAGGCCAGCCGCTGCAGCTCGAGCACCTGCGCCTCGTCGAGGCAGGGGCGCACGGCTTCCAGCGGAAACTGGTTGCCCGCGCGCTGCCGCGTGGTGAGCTGCACGATGGCGTTCTCTTCGCTGTGGCTCGGAAAGCCGATGTCGATCTTCAGCAGGAAGCGGTCGAGCTGCGCTTCCGGCAGCGGATAGGTGCCCTCGGTGTCGATCGGGTTCTGCGTGGCCATCACCATGAAAGGGCGCGGCAGCGCCATGGCCTTGCCTTCGAGCGTGACCTGGTACTCCTGCATGACTTCGAGCAATGCGCTCTGGGTCTTGGCCGGGGCGCGGTTGATTTCGTCCGCCAGCAGCAGGTTGGTGAACACCGGGCCCTGGTGCACGCGCAGGGTGCCGAGGCTGCCGTCGCCGCGCGATGCGATGTCGAGCACCGCGTGGCCGGTGACGTCGGAGGGCATCAGGTCGGGCGTGAACTGCACGCGCGAGTAGCGCAGCGTCATGGCCTGCGCGAGCGCCCGCGCGAGCAGGGTCTTGCCCAGCCCCGGCACGCCCTCGATCAGCACGTGGCCCGAGGCCACCAGCGCGACCAGCGTCTGGTCGACCGCCTCGAGCTGGCCGACCACGGCCTGGCCGACCTCGGCGCGCAGAGTCTGCAGCCATTGGGCCGCACGCGTCAGTTCTTCGGGTTGGATGGCTTGCATGGGCGTCTCTCGGTTCAGGATGAGGATGAGGAGGAGGAAGAAGAAGGTGATGAAGAAGAAGTCCGCGGCGTGAACGGCCCGTTCGCGTCGAGCCGGCGGCGCGCGGTCTCGAGCACTTCCAGGTCGATCGCCATCGCGCTGGCGTGGCGGGTGCGGGCCCCATCCATCGCGCGCAACAGCATCGCCGGCTCCAGCCCCGTTGCCTGCGCGATGGCGGCTGCTCGCGCCGTTGCATCGCGAAACGCGTAGCCGCGCAGCTGCCGGCGAGCCGATTCGTCGAGCGCGCGCAGCTGCGCAACGTGCAGCGCGCCCGGGCCGTGCGCATGCAGGAAACCGGCGGTGCCGCGCACCTGCTCGGCCATGGAGCGCCGGTGCGTGCCGGCCGAAGGCGCCAGCGGCCCGAAGCGCACGGCCGCGCGCCAGAGCGCGGCGAGCAGCGCCAGCAGCCCCACGACCATTGCCACCCAGCCCTTCTGCCAGAGCCACAGCATGAAGGGCTCGCGCGCCTCCTCGGCGACGAACCAGATCTCGGCACCGCCGCGCGCCTGCACCGCCGCGGCGGCGAACAGCGCGTTGTCGCCGCGCAGGAGGCTGTCGTTGTGCCAGAGGCCCCAGGGCATCACGGTGACGGTGCCGCGCCCGACACCGACGCGGATCGCCTCGGTGCCGCGCGAGCCGGTCGCGGTCCACAGCGCGGGCGGCTGCCTGTCGGCGGGCCGGTAGCGCGAGGGCGACCACCATGTGCAGAGCCGGTAGCTGCGTCCGCCGGCGAAGCTCGCGGGAACCGTTGCGGGCTCGTTCACCGCGTGGCAGTCCGCGTCCCTGGCGGACGGGTCGGGAATGCGCGGGATGCCCGATTTCCGCCTCTTCTTCGGCTCGGGCGTTTCCTTCTCGTTCTTTTCTTCCGATGCAGGCGGCTTCTCGCGCACCAGCGGCAGCCAGTCTTCGAGCTGATCGCCGCCGACCAGGTAGCCCGGCATCACGAGGTGCCCGCCCTGCTCGACCCACTGGCGCAGGCGCTGCCCGCGCTCGGGAAACATGTCCCAGTGGCTGGAGCCGAGCACCAGCCGCGCCTGCGCGGGCGGCATGGCGTCGAGGCTGTCGCGCTTGACCACCTTCATGCCGAGCTCGCGCAGCATCGCCTGCGCACCGTAGAAGCGGTTCGTCCTGGCCTCTCCGCTCGCGGGCGTCGACACCTCGGTGTCGGCCCATTCGGTGGCGGAGACCAGCCAGAAGCCGGCCAGCGCCAGCACGAGAACCGTGAGGATGCGGGCCACCCATGCGTTCATGCGGCCGCGCCTTTCATCAGGCTGTCGTCCAGCTCGGCAGCGGCCGCCTTGGCGGACAGGTGCAGGTCGAACTCGCCGCAGATCGCCAGCACCTGCGCGGTGGACGGCAGCCGGCCGCCGTACGCCGCCAGTTGCCACGCCTCGATCAGCCGCACGAAGAAAGCCTGCGCGTCCGGCGACAGCCGGGTCGAGGCCAGCACCACGCACTCGCCCTCGGTGCTCGCGGCGCGCACCGGCACCGCATGCGCATGCACAAGCCGCGACAGGGCGCCGCGGTACAGCAGCGACAGCGCGGGCCGGTGCTGGCCACGCTGCCAGAGGCCGGCGGCGGCATTGCCGATGTCGTCGGGCAGGCTCTCGGGCCGGATGTCGAGGCTGCCCACGTGGCTGGGCAGCAACGCCTTGCCGGGCCGCGCGCCGCCGGCGCGCACCCTGATCCATCGATGCAAGCGCACCGCCAGCCAGGCCAGCGCCAATGCGGCCAACCCCCAGATCAGCCAGCGCGCCCCCTCGGCCACGGCCCGCACGAAGTCGCGCAGCCAGTCGAGGCTGTCGGTCTTCTTCTCGGGCTCTTCCTCTTCCTCGTCGCGCTCCTTGAAGCGCAGCTTCTTCTCGGTCCTGGTGCCGGGCATGTTCGGGTCGGCTCGGACCTTGTCGGCGGCGGCCTGCACCTGCTCGCGCGTCAGCACCGTCTCGGCCGCGGTGGCAGTCGCCGGCAGCATCAGGCTGGCAGCCCACACGGCCAGCACCGCTACCGCGACGCGAAGCCCGCGGATATCAACGGAATCCACGACGGAACTCCTGTTCGATGTCCCAAGCTTCCAGCTCGACCCGGCGGTTCAGGTACATCGCGAACCCCGCCGCCACATAGAACGGCTCCAGCACGCCGACGACCAGCGCATACGCGCCTGCCGTCAGCAGGCTCTGCACCGTCGAGTCCGACTGCGTGAGCCAGTTGAAGAGATCGCGCGAGCTGCCTTCAGGCGCGAACCAGAACAGCAGCGACAGCAGGCAGATGTCGAGCGCCATCTCGACGTTGGCGAACACCAGCTGCATGCCGGTGGCCGAACCGCGCCGTCCGCTCAGCAGTTGCGCGCGCCGCTTGCGCCGTGCGCTTCCGCGCTGGCCCTCGAGTTGCTCGATGGCCTGGGTGAACGAGCGCCAGGGCGAGAAGCGCCGCCACAGCAGCGTGCGCAGCAGCTGCCCGCCCCACACGGCTCGCCGGTTGGCCCAGAGGTCGGACCAGCGCGTCTCCTGCCCGAACACGGCGCGCGAATGCACGAAGAGCAGGCTGCGGTCGAGCCAGGGCTTGAGCCAGAAGATCAGCAGGCTGGGCAGCCAGCCGGCGATCTCGACCGTGCCAAGGGCCAGCAGCACCATGACGATGTGCACCGGCAGGAAGGTGCGCCACACCGAGCGCGCGTGGCTGCGCACCAGCTGCGCGCCGAGATCGGCGGCCTCGGCCATGGGCCGCGGCCGCAGCGCGATGGCGAGGCCGTCAACCCGCATGTTCGTCCCCTGTCTTCGCGGCGGCGCTCGGCCGGCCCTGCCAGCCCAGGTAGGCCAGCACCAGCACCCAGCAGGCTCCGCCCACGCCGTACTTCACGGCCGGCGCGATCCAGCGCGCCGACGACCAGAAGGCTTCGACCGCGGCGGCGATCAGCAGCAGCCCGATCACCCCGTAGACGATCACCACCGCGTGGCGCGCCGCCAGCCGCAGCGCCTCGAGCCGCGTGTGCCGTCCGGGCGCCACCCACGAATAGCCGAGCCGCAGGCCCGCCGCGCCCGCCAGCACGATGGCGGTGAGCTCGAAGGCCGAGTGCGTGACGACGAAGGAAAGGAAGTTCTGGGCATGCCCCGCCGCGATGAGGTAGCCGCCCACGGCCCCGATCTGCACGCCGTTGAACACCACCACCGCCGCGCTGCCCACGCCGGCGAAGATGCCCGCCGCGAAGCAGCGGAACCCGATGCCGATGTTGTTCATGATGTAGTAGCCGAACATCTGCCAGTCGTCGTCCGCGCTGCGCGTGCGGCCCAGCGACTCGGCGCTGTCGCCGTACATGGAGTCGAACTCCTGCACCGAGCTGGCGTCGAGCAGGTGCAGGATGAAGCCCGGGTCGCGCCAGGCGGCCCAGCCCGCTATCAGCAGCGGCAGCATGAACATCAGCGCCGACACCAGCAGGTAGATGCGGTGCGCGCGCACCGCCTCGGGAAAGTCGACCAGCGCGAGCCGCGCGAAGCGGGCGAGGCCGTAGTCGTGGCGGCGGTAGATCAGCCGGTGCGCGCTCTGCGTGAGGCCCTCCAGGCGCTGCGTGAGATGGATCGGATAGGCGCGCGCCTGCGCCAGCGCGAGGTGTTCGCACACGCGGCGGTACAGCGTGGCGAGCCGGGCGCCGTCGAACTTGCGCTTGGTCTCGGCCGTGCGGATGACGGCTTCGAGCTCGGCCCACAGGGGTGCGTAGGCGGCCTCGAAATCGAGCGGGGTCATCGCACCGCCCTTCCCTGCGCATCGGCACCGGAGCGCCGGCCCAGCACCCACTGCGCCACGCCGAGCAGGCGCTGCGAGGCCGAGGCGCCGGTGGTGTCGGGCCCGAGCACCGGTTCCGCGACGCGGGCAAGCTCGTCGAAGCGCTCGGGCGTGAGGCGGGTGGCGCGCCCGGCCCACGAGACGATGGCCATCTGCTCGCGCGCCGACAGCGGCCGCGCGGGCGCCTGCGGCTCGGCCGGGGGCACGCTGCCGTGCAGGCTCACCTGGTCGCTGAACACCACCAGCGTGCCGGCGGCGAGGTCGCCCAGGCGCTTGCTGTCGTGGCGCCACAGCATCGACACGATGCCCGCGCCGTAGAACGAAGGCACGAAGTCGGCCGCGCGCAGCAGGTTGCGCGTGAGCGCGGCGGCGGGCGTGACGGGCAGGCCCGAGTCCATCACCACGCGCAGGCCCATCACGCGCTTGCCGGGCGTGGCGGCCGCGCGCGTCAGCTCGAAGACCACAGGGTAGAACCACTCCAGGCAGAAGTAGGCGATCAGCAGGATGCCGAAGCCCATCTTGCCCAGCATGCCGACGCCGATGGAGATCGCGACGAAGATGCCGAGCCGGATCGCGAAGTCGATGAGGTAGGCCAGCCCGCGCGCGACCAGCCCGGCCGGGCGCAGCGAGAGCGCGATGCCTTCAGGGGTCTCGGCGGTG
Organism: Variovorax sp. 350MFTsu5.1; assembly: GCF_048302515.1. Classification (NCBI taxonomy): domain Bacteria; kingdom Pseudomonadati; phylum Pseudomonadota; class Betaproteobacteria; order Burkholderiales; family Comamonadaceae; genus Variovorax; species Variovorax sp. 350MFTsu5.1. The sequence goes on from NZ_CP157620.1 coordinate 6,228,124, forward strand.
TAGAGCGTGTCGAGGCGCACTGGCGTCGCGCCCGGCTCAGGCTTGCAGCACGACGGTGTCGGCGATCTGGTCGTGCAGGCAGCGGCGCGACGCGCGGAAGATGAAGAGGCAGTCGATCAGCACGTAGATCGGCCCGAGCAGCGGCCAGATGCTGGTGAAGAACATCGGCCCGTCGCGCAGCGCGAGGATGCGGCCGATCTGCGCCTGCGAGCCGTCGGGCCGCGCGATGCGAATCCTGAAAAGCGCCTTGCCGATGGTCTGGCCGCGGGTGGCCAGCAGATAGCCGTGCAGCACGAGATAGAGGACGACGCCGGAGGCCGCGCTGGAGATGCGGGGCTCCCACATGCCGAGGCCATCGTCTTCCCAGAGATTGATGGGCGTGAACTTCGCGAGGAGCCAGATCGCCACGATGGAGATGCCCGCGTCGAGCATCGCGGCGAGAAAACGCGTGCCGCGCGATGCGAGCTCGCCCGACTGGCCCCCGCCCGGCTGCACCACGTCTTCCACATGGGATTGCGGAGGCGCGTAGCGCGCGTCCTGCGACTGGTCTTCCATGCCCGTCCCTCTCCGAAACGAATGAATTTTCGGAAGATTCTAGGGCGGTTCGATGCCCGCTCCGGCGGGCCGGCTAGGCCGGCGGGCGCGCGGCGAGCGTGGTTTGCAGGCGCCGCAGGTCGTCGAGCAGCAGGTTCAGCGGCGCCGCCAGCAGCGCGTTCGAGGCGCCTTCGCCCGACGAAGCCTGTGCTGCGCAGCGGGCCAGTTCGTCCAGGTCGGACGGCGCGGGCTTGCCTTCGAGTGCGTCGGCCATGCCCGCGATGGCCGCGCCGGCCGCCTGCGCGGCTTCGGCCCGCGTGCCGGGCGCCAGGCGGAACACGCGGTCGAGCACCGTGGCGTCCTGGAAGATGCGCGCCGCCAGCCGGGCCTTGTCGCGATAGCTGCCGCTCGTGCCGCCCCGGCGCCACCATCGCGCTTCGAGGTCGGCGCTGCCGGCGAGCGCCCCCAGGCGGACCAGCGCGGCGCGCGTACCTGCCTGGATGCGCTCGATCTCCCCGGCATCGGTGGGACGGCGCGAGGCAGACATGCGCCTAGCGATGCCGCGCAGCAGCGCCGCGCAGCCCTCGTCGAAACGCGCGCCCGCGTGGTACTCCGACATCACCGTCGAGACCACCAGCGCCACGCCCACGCCGATGCCGATCTGCACCATGCGCAGCAGCGCCACCTGCAGCGGCGAATGGCCGGGAATGCCGCCGGCAGACAGGATGATGAGCGCCGCCACCGGCGCGCTGCGCATGCCCGGCACCGAGGCGCTGGCGAAAGCGAGCAGTACGACGAGGGCCAGCGTGGTCGCGATCGGCTGTGCGCCGTGATGCTGCAGCCAGACGCCCGCCATGCCGACCAGCGCGCCAGCCGCGGTGCCGCGCACGCGGTCCCAGCCGGCGTCGAGCGTGGAACCGGCGCTCGGGCGCATGACGATCAGCACGCTCATCACGGCCCAGAAGCTCTCGGGCAGATGCAGCGCGGTAGCGACGCACCATGAAATGGCCACCGCCGCGGCGAGCTGCACGCCGGGACGCCAGCGGCCGTTGCGCCAGGGGTCGGCGAGGCGTTGCAGCGCGCGCGTGCCGTTCATGGCCCGGGAGGCTTCGCGCCGCCGTCGAGCGCGGCCGAAATGCCGTCGATCAGCCCGCAGGCTTCGAGCAGCAGGGCGCGCTGGCATTCATCGAGCGTGGCTCCGATCGCCTCGGCCAGCGCCGCCTCGCGCGTGCGCACGATCGCCTTCAGCCGTCGCATGCCCTCGGGGGTGAGCGACAGCAGCCACTGGCGCCCGTCGGCCGGATGCGGCGCGCGGCCGATCCAGCCCTCGGCTTCCAGCTCGGCCAGCAGCCGGGTCAGCGACTGGAGCTTGACGCGCTCGAACCCCGCCAGCGCGGTGGGCGTGCACGGCCCGTGCCGGTGGAGCTGGCCCAGCACGCTGAGCTTGGCCACGCTCGGCCCCTCCGGCGTGGCACTGCCGCCGCGAAGCTGGCGGGAGAGCAACGACACCGAGGAGCGAAGACGCGAGGCGCATTGCGCCGTATCTGGGACGGTGGAAGCCATGCCCAGATTGTAAGACGCGTCTTGGTATCCAGGCTTTTCGGCGTCAGCCCCGGTTGGGCGATGAAGTCACAGGGTAGGTGACGGCCGGCGCCGACTCGGAGGCCGGAGCGATGGCGGGCGCAGGCGCAGGCACAGAGATGGGCACCGGGGCCGGCGATGCGACCGGTGTTTCCTCGGGCTTGGTCGCGGCCTCGTCCTCGGCTTCTGCCTCCGGGCCTTCCAGGAAGCGGTCGAGCAGCGCGAAGAAGCGGTCGTAGAAGCGCTCGTCGGTCAGCGTCTCGCTCGCCACTTTCACCATCGCGTCGTCGCTGCCCGAGAACGGCAGCGAGAGCGAGCCGATAGCGCCCACGCCGAGGCTCGCCGAGTTGTTCACCTTCTTGAGCCCGTAGCGGTCCTGCAGCGCGGTGGCGAAGGCCACGGTGCTCCTGCTCGTCTTGCCGCCGCGGGTGCTCTCGCGCGCGCAGACCACGCGGAACTCGACTTCCACATGCACCTCGGCCGCCGGCTGGAAGCTCTTGCGCCCGGTCACGAGGTCGGAGTTGGCGGCCGTGATCATGTAGCCCTGGCTCAACAGCGCACGGCGCGCAGCCTCGCAGGTCTGGGCCTCGGTGGCCTCGTAGTCGCGGGTGTGGGTGGTGGTGGAGCCGAAGGCCTCGGGTTCGTAGTTGACCCGGCGGGAGCTACTGCCGCAACCGGCGAGCACGAGAACGGCGCAGAGCAGGCCCAGGGCGAGAACCGGTTTACGGACCGGGGCACGGATGGCGAACAGGGAATTGGAGTGCATGGACGGCATGAAGCGGCGAATGCTAACCGGCGGCCTTGCCGGCAAGCCTTCGAGCGCGCCCGTGCAAGCGCGTTCCCGCCGCAATGCCGAAATTTTCAGGACCAGGGCAGCACGTGATGCGCGCGCACCCGCGTCGCCGCGATCAGCCGCGCGTTCGGCGCATCGGTGCTCTCCACCCAGGCGCGCGCTTCTTCGGCGCTGCGGCCGAACTGCTGGTGGCGGCGCACCAGCCGCGCCTCGCGCACCGCGTCGTCGATGTCCACGTACCAGACCTCGTCCAGCATCGCCGCCGCGCCGGCCCATGGGCCCACGTCGTGCAGCAGGTAGTTGCCTTCGGTGATGACGAGCTGCGTCGAAGGCAGCACCGCGATCGCGCCGGCGATCGGCTCCTCGATCTCGCGGCGGAACTCGGGCGCGTAGACGATGCCCCCGTCGGGCCGCTGCTCGCGCAGGCGCTGCAGCAGCGCGACGTAACCGGCGCTGTCGAAGGTGTCGGGAGCACCCTTGCGGCCGGCGCGGCCGAGCCGTTGCAGCTCGACGTTGGCCAGATGGAAGCCGTCCATGGGAACGACCTGGGCACGCTCCGCGCCCACCGCCTGCAGGAGCGCCGCCGCGAGCGTCGACTTGCCCGCGCCGGGCGCGCCGACAAGCCCCAGCAGCCGCCGCTGCCCGCTGGCCATCAGGGCCTGCAGGCGGGCGGCGCTTTCAGGGGGAAGTGCTGGAAGCGGGGGAAGGTTCTGCGCGGGGGAAGTGGTCATCCCCCGAGCGTAGCTTTTCCTTCCGTCAAAAAAGCATCAGGGATACAGGCCGCGCTCCTGGCGAGCCATCAGGATGCGCTCGCAGGCCACCGCGTAAGTTGCGGTGCGCAGCGTGATCTTGTGCTTGTCGGCCGTGTCCCAGATGTGGTTGAGCGCGTTCATCATGATGCGGTCGAGGCGCACGTTGATCTCGTCCTCGTCCCAGAAGAAGGACGAGAAGTCCTGCACCCATTCGAAGTAGCTGACCGTCACGCCGCCGGCGTTGCAGATCACGTCGGGCACCACCAGCACGCCGCGCTCGGCGAGGATGTCGTCGGCCTGCGGCACGGTGGGGCCGTTGGCGCCTTCGAGCACCAGCTTGGCGGTGGTCTTCTGCGCGCGTTCGGCAGTGAGCTGGCCTTCGAGGGCAGCCGGAATGAGGATGTCGCAGGGCGTGTTCCAGAAGTCCTCGTTCGGCACGATGTCGCCGCCGGCCTTGAAGCCGACCACGCCGTCAGTGCGCGAGATGGGCACGAGCTTGGCGAGGTCGAGGCCGTTGCTGTTGACGATGGTGCCGGTGTGGTCCTGCACGGCGACGATCTTGGCGCCGGCTTCGGCGAAGAGTTCGGCCGCAACGGAGCCCACGTTGCCGAAGCCCTGCACCGCGATGCGCGCGCCGCGCAGGTCCATGCCGAGGCGGCGCGCGGCTTCGCGGCCGGTGACGAACACGCCGCGGCCGGTGGCCTTCACGCGGCCCAGCGAGCCACCCAGGTGCAGGGGCTTTCCGGTGACGACGCCGGTGGCGGTGCCGCCGACGTTCATCGAGTAGGTGTCCATCATCCACGCCATGATCTGCGCGTTGGTGTTGACGTCGGGCGCGGGGATGTCGGTGTGCGGGCCGATGATGATGCCGATCTCGCTGGTGTAGCGGCGGGTGACTTTCTCGAGCTCCTGCAGCGAGAGTTTCTTCGGGTCGACGCGGATGCCGCCCTTGGCGCCGCCGTACGGCAGGTTCACGGCAGCCGTCTTGATGGTCATCCAGGCCGACAGGGCCATCACTTCTTCGAGCGTGACGTCGGGATGGAAGCGGATGCCGCCCTTGCCCGGGCCGCGGCTCATGTTGTGCTGCACGCGGTAGCCCTCGAAGTGGGCGATGGTGCCGTCGTCCATCTCGATGGGCACGTCGACGATAAGCGCGCGCTTGGGGCGCTTGAGGGTTTCGACCCAGCGGGCCAGCGGGCCGAGGTACGGCACGACGCGGTCGACCTGCGAGAGATAGGTGCCCCACGGGCTGTTGGCTGTAGGACTGACGAAGGAGAGTTGTTCGCTCATATGAGTTCCCTTGCTTGGTTTGTTAGGGTGGCTGCAACGATAGACCTCCGCCGCGCGTTGCGCCATGGCTTATGCGCGCCGCGGAGGCGGTTATGCAAGAGAGGTTGGCTGGCCTGCCGGGTCGACATTGCGCCGATGTAATCGCGGCGTGCGGAGGTTGACCGGCTCGCTTCCTAGATTGGCATGGTCGCGCCATCCCGGCGACGACGGACAACCAACCAGGAGATACCGACCATGCCGCATCGCAAGCTTCTTGTTTCTTCTTCCCTTCTCGCCGCCGTCGCGCTGACTCCGCTGGCAGCGTCCGCCGCGGGCGAATACCACTTCGCCCCCAACGAGGCCGGCGTGACGCGCTATCCCGATCACGCGAAGCAGGATCCGTCGCGCGACAGGGTGGTCGCCGAACTGGCAACGGCGCAGAAGCAGCCCGCCTGGAACAACGTGAGCCGCGGCGCGCCCTGGCCCGCCGCGCGCACCGGCCAGCCCGCCACGCGCGAAGCGGTGGAGGCCGAGGCCATCAAGGAGATGCGGGCGGGAACGATCCCCTCGGGCGAGCGATAGGCATGCGCCACATCCGTAGATGACAGAAACGTCATCGACGGGTTATCGACCCAGCAGATCCGCTTCGTAGAGTTGGCTTCACCAACCAAGGCAAACCAACCGACATCACACATCAAGGAGTAACGAATGAGCAAGCAAGCTTCCGCCACCCGTCTGATCGGCACCGCCGCCCTCGCCGCCCTCGCCGCCCTCCTGGGCACGATCGCCGCGCCGAGCTTCGCCGGCAACTACGCCGAGGGCGATCCGCGTCCCGCGCCGCTGGTCTCCTCGACCACGCGCGCCGCCGTGACCGCCGACGCGGTGCAGTGGCTGAAGACCGCGCCCACGCAGGGCTACACCAGCGGCTACGAGCAGCAGGCGGTGGTGGTGTCGGCCAACTCCCGCGCCGCGGTGGCTGCCGACACGCAGCTGTGGATCCGCTCGGGCCTGGCGGCCAGGCAGAGCGGCGAGGCCGGTGCCGACACGATGAGGCCCGGCTACCGCGAGGCCGCCGCCGAGTACGCACGACTGCGCGCGAGCCCTGCCTACAGCGCGCTCGTCGACCAACTGAAGAACCAGCAAGCGGCCGCGCAACCGCAGACCCAGCTCCGCTGACGGGGACGGAATGCCTCGGCCCCCTCGCTCGTTGGGTAAGCGAGGGTAGGCCGGCGGCAGTTCCTTGGTTCTATCTCCTATAGCCTGCCTCCATAACCCGCATCTTTTGCCACGAATCGATGCCCGAGCCGGATAATCCTCCGATGCTCGACCTGGACCGCATCGATCTGCGTCTGCTGAAGATCCTTCAGGAAGACGGCCGCATCACCAACCTCAAGCTCGCCGAGGCGGTGGCGCTTTCGCCCACGGCTGTGCTGGCGCGGGTGCAGCGGCTCACGCGCGACGGGTTCATCCAGGGCTATGAGGCGCGGCTCGATCCGCACAAGCTGGGCCGCGGCTTCACCGTCTTCGTCGAGGTGCTGCTGGACCGCACCACGCCCAACGTGTTCGACCAGTTCAAGGCGGCCGTGCAGGTGCGCGACGAGATCATGGAATGCCACATGGTCGCCGGCGGCTTCGACTACCTGCTCAAGACCCGCATGGCCGACATGGCCGCCTACCGCGAGTTCGCGGGCACCGTGCTGTGGCAACTGCCCGGCGTGCGCGAAACGCGGACCTACGCGGTGATGGAAGAAGTGAAGAACAGCGCGCGGCTGCCGCTGGGGGTGTGAGCCGGGCCCGTCAGGCCGGCTTGGCGTAGTCGCGGCCGCCGAAGATCGCGGTGCCTACCCGCACCATCGTGCTGCCGGCGCTGATGGCCGCTTCGAGATCGCCGCTCATGCCCAGCGAGAGTGTGTCGAGCGCGATGCCCGCGTCGCGGATCGACTGGTACACCGCATGCGCACGCAGGCACAGTTCGCGCTGCGCCTCGAAGCCGGTCGCCGGCTCGGGAATCGCCATGAGCCCGCGCAGTCGGAGTTGTGGCAAAGCCGCCACAGCGCGCGCCAGCGCGAGCGCCTCTTCCGGAGGCACGCCGGACTTGTTCGTTCCGCCGTCCACATTAACCTGAAGGCATACATGCAGCGGCGGCAGGTAAGCCGGGCGCTGGGCCGAAAGACGCTCGGCGATCTTCAATCTGTCGATGCTGTGGACCCAGTCGAAGTGCTCGGCCACGGGCCGCGTCTTGTTGCTCTGGAGCGGCCCGATGCAGTGCCATTCGAGGGAAGAACGCAGGTCGGCGAGTGCTTCGATCTTGTCCAGCCCCTCCTGCACGTAGTTCTCGCCGAAGGCCGACTGGCCCGCCGCATGCGCCTCGCGCACGGCCTCGGGGCCGAAGGTCTTGGACACCGCCAGAAGGCGCACTCCGGCCGGGTCGCGGCCGGCCGTTACACATGCCTTCGCGATCCGGTTGTTTACTTGCTGGAGGTCGTCGCCAATCATCGTCATAATCGTCCAAAATCGTATCAAAACGTCACGAAACCCGAGCCGAGGAGCCCCGTGGACATCACCCAACTGCTGGCGTTCAGCGTCAAGAACAAAGCCTCCGACCTGCACCTTTCCGCGGGCCTGCCGCCCATGATCCGCGTCAACGGCGACGTGCGCCGCATCAACGTCGACGCGCTCGACCACAAGGGCGTGCACGCCATGGTGTACGACATCATGAGCGACACGCACCGCAAGCACTACGAAGAGTTCCTGGAGGTCGACTTCTCCTTCGAGATCGACGGCCTCGCGCGCTTCCGCGTGAACGCCTTCAACCAGGCGCGCGGCGCGGCCGCGGTGTTCCGGACCATTCCGTCCAAGATCCTCACGCTCGAGCAGCTGAACGCGCCGAAGATTTTCGGTGAACTGGCGCTCAAGCCGCGCGGGCTGGTGCTGGTGACGGGCCCCACGGGCTCGGGCAAGTCGACCACGCTGGCGGCGATGATCAACTACCTCAACGAGAACGAGTACGGCCACATCCTCACGGTGGAAGACCCGATCGAATTCGTGCACGAGTCGAAGAAGTGCCTGATCAACCAGCGCGAGGTGGGACCGATGACACTGTCGTTCTCCAACGCCCTGCGCTCCGCGCTGCGCGAAGACCCCGACGCCATCCTGGTGGGCGAGCTGCGCGACCTCGAAACCATCCGCCTGGCCATGACCGCCGCCGAAACGGGCCACCTGGTGTTCGGCACGCTGCACACCTCCTCGGCCGCCAAGACCATCGACCGGATCATCGACGTGTTCCCGGGCGAAGAGAAGGAAATGATCCGCGCCATGCTCTCGGAGTCGCTGCAGGCCGTGATCTCGCAGACGCTGTGCAAGACAAAGGACGGCCAGAGCCGCGTGGCGGCGCACGAAATCATGCTGGGCACCCCGGCCATCCGCAACCTGATCCGCGAGGCCAAGGTGGCGCAGATGTACTCCACCATCCAGACCGGCCAGGGCTCGGGCATGCAGACGCTGGACCAGAACCTGACGGAACTGGTGCGCCGCAATACCATCTCGGCAGCGGAAGCCCGCGGGAAAGCCAAGATCCCCGAGAACTTCCCCGGCTAGTCATGAGGCCCCCCGGCTTTTCACTTCGCTGCGCTGCGTGTAACTCCACCCCCCATGGGGGAGGCGCGGCCGCCTTGGGGCGGCCCGGCGGTCGGCCGCCAGCAGGTTCTATCTAAACAGATCAAGGAGCGCTCTCATGGAACGCGATCAAGCCAGCCAGTTCATCAACGACCTGCTCAAGCTCATGGTGAGCCGCAACGGCAGCGACCTGTTCATCACCGCCGACTTCCCGCCGGCCATCAAGGTCGACGGCAAGGTCACCAAGGTTTCGCAGCAGGCGCTGGGCGCGCCGCACACGCTGGCGCTGACCCGCTCGATCATGAACGACCGCCAGACGGCGGAGTTCGAGCGCACCAAGGAATGCAACTTCGCGATCTCGCCCACCGGCATCGGCCGCTTCCGCGTGAACGCGTTCGTGCAGCAGGGCAAGGTCGGCATGGTGCTGCGGACCATTCCCGCCAAGCTGCCGACCATCGACGGCCTGGGCATGCCGCAGGTGCTGAAGGACGTGTCGATGACCAAGCGCGGCCTGTGCATCCTGGTGGGCGCCACGGGCTCGGGCAAGTCGACCACGCTGGCGGCGATGATCGACTGGCGCAACGAGAACTCCTACGGCCACATCGTGACGGTGGAAGACCCGGTCGAATTCGTGCATCCGCACAAGAACTGCGTGGTGACGCAGCGCGAAGTGGGCATCGACACCGACAGCTGGGAAGCCGCGCTGAAGAACACGCTGCGCCAGGCGCCGGACGTCATTCTGATGGGCGAAATCCGCGACCGCGAAACCATGGAGCACGCCGTGGCTTTCGCCGAAACGGGCCACCTGTGCATGGCCACGCTGCACGCCAACAGCGCCAACCAGGCGCTGGACCGGATCATCAACTTCTTCCCCGAAGAACGCCGCGCGCAGCTGCTGATGGACCTGTCGCTGAACCTGCGCTCGCTGGTTTCGCAACGGCTGGTGCCAACGGAAGACGGCCTGGGCCGCGTGGCCGCGGTGGAAGTGCTGCTGAACACGCCGCTGATTTCCGACCTGATCTTCAAGGGCGAGGTGGGCGAGATCAAGGAAATCATGCGCAAGAGCCGCAACCTGGGCATGCAGACCTTCGACCAGGCGCTGTTCGACCTGTTCGAGAGCCACTCGATCAGCTTCGAGGACGCCATCCGCAACGCCGACTCGGCCAACGACCTGCGGCTGCAGATCAAGCTCAACAGCCAGCGCGCGCGCAGCACCGACCTGGCGGCGGGCACGGAGCACTTCGCGATCGTCTGAGGCCGCGGGAGGCCGGCCTCCGCCGCACGGCGCCTGCGGCGGAATGGCCTTAAGCTGTCGCCCCATGAGCAGCATCAACCCCCGCACCTACGAATCCATCCCCGCGCGGACCGTGGCCTTCCTCGGCCTCGGCGTCATGGGCGGCCCGATGGCCGGCCACCTGGCCAGGGCCGGCCACAGCGTCACGGTCTACAACCGCACCGCCGCCAAGGCGCAGGCCTGGGCCGAGGAATTCGGCCCGCCCGGCCGCCACGCCGCCACCCCGCGCGAAGCGGCCGCCGGCGCCGACATCGTGTTCTGCTGCGTAGGCAACGACGACGATCTGCGCTCGGTGGTGCTGGGCGACGACGGCGCCTTCGCCGGCATGAAGAAAGGCGCGGCACTGGTCGACCACACCACCGCCTCGGCCGACGTGGCGCGTGAGCTCTCCAAGGCAGCGCAGGCGCTGGGCCTGCACTTCATCGACGCCCCCGTCTCGGGCGGTCAGGCCGGCGCGCAGAACGGCGCGCTCACCGTGATGTGCGGCGGCGACGCGGCAGTCTTCGAGCGCATCAAGCCGGTGGCTATGGCGTTCTCGCGCGCGGTCACGCTGCTGGGCGAGAGCGGTGCCGGCCAGCTCGCGAAGATGGTGAACCAGATCGCCATCGCGGGGCTGGTGCAGGGCCTGTCGGAAGCCATCGCCTTCGGGCTGCGCGCCGGTCTCGACATGGAGGCCGTGCTCGGCGTCATCAGCAAGGGCGCGGCCCAGAGCTGGCAAATGGAGAACCGCGGCAAGACCATGATCGAAGGCAAGTTCGACTACGGCTTCGCGGTCGACTGGATGCGCAAGGACCTGGGCCTGGTGCTCGACGAGGCCAAGCGCAACGGCGCGCGCGTGCCGGTGACGGCGCTGGTCGACCAGTTCTACGCCGACGTGCAGCAGGCCGGTGGCCGGCGCTGGGACACCTCGAGCCTCATCACGCGACTCAAGTGACGCAATGAAGAAAGCCCGCATCAGCGGGCTTTCCTGTCTTGGCGTGCCGGATCTTCAGCGCACCGGCGAGGTCGTCACGCCGTTCGAGGAAGGCGCCGGCGTCGACGAGCCCGCGGGGGGCAACGGCTCCATCGGCGGCAGCGGCACGCGCGAGGTGGACGACGACGAGGGCGCGGACGGCGTTGCCGAAGTCACCGGCGCCGGCCCCGTGCCACCGCGCTGCGCGGCAGCCTGATTCGCCGCCTGGCTGGCCGCCAGATCGGCTTCGCTCACGACCTCGACCACGCGCACCACCTTCACCACGCCCGACACGCCGCGCGTGATCTCGGTCGCGCGATCGGTCTCGCGCCGCGTGGCGATGCCCATCAGGTAGACCACGCCGCGCTCGGTCACCACCTTGAAGGAATTGGCGAAGATGTCCTTGGCGTCGAGCAGCGAGGCCTTCACCTTGCCGGTGATGTAGAGGTCGTTCGAACGGTCCTGGAAGGTGCTGGAGGAACCGACGGTCAGTTCGTTGACCACCGAGCGCACGTTCACGATGCGGCTCACCTCGTCTTCGACGCGGCGGCGGTCGGCATCGCTGCCCACGGCGCCGGTCAGCAGCACCTGGCGGTTGTAGCTGGTCACGCTGACGTACATCTGGTCGTTGGCGATGTCGCGCACGCGGGCCGCGGCACGCAGCTCGATGCCCTGGTCGTCGAGCTGGGCGCCCGAGCTGCGGCGGTCGGTGGCCACCATGCCCACGCCCACCACGGCCGCGCCGCCCACGACGAGCGGCACGCAGGCGGAGAGGCCGGCAACCATTGCGGCGCCCAGTGTCAGGGCGAGAGCGAAACGCTGGGTCGATGTCGTCGTCATGGTCGTCAAGGTCATGAGGAAGCTTCCTGTTCTCCGAGTAACTGGGCGTCCACGCCGTCGCACAGGCAATGCAGCGCGATCTGGTGGATCTCGTGGATGCGCGCCGCACGCTCGTGCGGCACGCTGATCTGGACGTCGGTCTCGCGCAGCGCGCGGCCGATGGCGCCGCCGGCGCCCGATGCCGCGTTGCCCAGCAGCGCGACCACGGTCATGTCGCGCTCGTGCGCCGCGGTCACCGCCGCCAGCACCGGGGCCGACTGGCCACTGACGCTCAACGCGAGCAGCACGTCGCCGGCCTGGCCGAGCGCGCGCACCTGGCGGGCGAAGCGGTCGGCATCAGCCGCGTCGGCACTGTCGGCGGCGGGGTCGGTGGCATCGCCGGGCAGCGCGATGGCGCCGAGCTCGGGCCGCTCGCGTTCGAAGCGGCCCACGAACTGCGCGGCGAACTGGGCCGCCAGCAGGCCCGACACGCCTGCGCCGCAGGCGAGCACCTTGCCGCCGCTGGTCACGCAGGCGAGGATGGCCTGCATCGCTTGGGAGATGGGTTTGCTGAGGACCGGCCCGGTCTGGTACTTGAGGTCGGCACTGTCGATGAAGTGCTGCTGAATCCGTTGCTCGAGCATGGGGCGGGATGATAACTGGGGGCTGTGAAACAAGACGTTCGAGATGTGGAGCACTCATCGAGGCTTCAGTTCCTCGAACTGTTCGTCAACCGGCGTCGAAGGCTGCCCGCAGCCACGTGATCTTCTCTTCGAACAGCACCACGTCGAAGCGGCACGGCGGCACCGTGCGCAGCCGGCTCAGGTAGTGCTGCGCGGCGAACACGATGCGCCGCTGCTTCGGCCCGGTGATGCTGCCGCCCGCGCCGCCGTGCGTGCCGGAGCTGCGATGGCGCACTTCCACGAACACCAGCGTGCCCGTGGGCGAGGGACGCGGATCGCGCATGATCAGGTCGATCTCGCCGCCGCCGCGCCCGGGCGTCCGATAATTGCGGGCGAGCAGCACGAGGCCCGCGTCCCGCAGGTGGTCGAGCGCGGCGTCTTCCGCCGCATCGCCCCGATGCTTCGTTGTGGTGTCGGTCTTCATGGCCCTCCCTGGCCGGCTCTCGAGAGTCTTCTTTTTCTGCTTGCTGCCTGTTCGTTCCGACGGAGAAACCCCTTGGCTTCACTCGCTCCCGCCTCTTTCGGCGCAGCCCTCGCGGCAGCTCATGACGCCGCGGGTGCGCAGCATTATCCGCAGGGCACGCTCTATGTCGTCGCCACGCCCATCGGCAACCTGGCCGACATCACGCTGCGCGCGCTGCATGTGCTGCAACTGGTGGACGCCATCGCCTGCGAGGACACGCGCCACACGCAGAGCCTGCTGCGCGCCTATGGCATCGACCGCCCTGGCTCCCGGTTGCTGGCGGTGCACCAGCACAACGAGGCCGAGGCGGCGCAGGCGGTTGTCGCGCGGCTCGCGCAGGGCGAGCGCATCGCCTACGTCAGCGACGCCGGCACGCCCGGCGTGAGCGACCCCGGCGCGCGGCTCGCGGCCGCGGTGCGCGCCGCCGGACAACGCGTGCTGCCGCTGCCGGGCGCCAGCAGCGTGACCACGCTGGTCGGCGCGGCGGGGCTGGTGGCCGAGGGCGGCCACGACGGCAATGCCAGCAGCGCTTTCGTCTTCGCGGGCTTCCTGCCGAGCAAGGCCGGCGAGCGCGATGCGGCCGTGCAGGCGCTGTCGAAGGAACCGCGCGCGGTCGTGCTGCTGGAGGCACCGCACCGCATCGAGAACCTCGCACGCGCGTTGGCCACGCTGGGCGAGCGCCACGTCACCGTGGGCCGCGAGCTCACCAAGCAGTTCGAGGAAATCGCCACCGTCGCCGCGGATGCCCTGCCCGACTGGTTCGCCGCCGACCGCGACCGCACGCGCGGCGAGTTCGCGCTGGTGCTGCACCCCGTGGCCGTGAGCGGTGACGGCGGGGCCGAAGGCGAGCGCGTGCTGCGCCTGCTTCTGGCGGAGCTGCCCGTGAAGACGGCCGTGAAGCTGGCGGCGGAGATCAGCGGCGCCCCGCGCAATACGCTGTATGACGCCGCGCTGCGCATCCGCGACGAGGCGGAGCAGAACTAGCCGTCCAGTTCGGCGTAACGCCTGAAGATGCCATCTTCGTTGAACGCGATACGGCGCGGACTCTGCAGATAGTCATGCACGCGCTGGCGTCGCTTGACGTTGGCATGCAGCCTCTCCACCGCGGGCGTGGCGGCGAGTGCCCGCGCCGATGCCTTCGGAAACGCGTAGCGCAAACCGTCCACAAGCTGGAACAGCGACAGGTCGGCGTAGGTCAGCGTGTCGCCCACCAGATGCTGGCTGCCCGCAGGGTTGCGCTGCAGCACGCGCTCGAACCAGCCGAGGAACTTCGGTATGCGCTCCTCGCGAAAGGCCTTCGCGCGCTGCACGGCCGCGTCGCGCTGGTCTTCGTAATAGGCGCCGACCGAGATCGGATGGTGCGTGTCGTGCGCCTCGGCCACCGCATCGGCGATGGTGAGCTGCAGCTGGTGCGTCCAAAGCCCGTCCGATTCGCCGACGCCCGACAGGCCGAGCCTGGGGCCCAGATACAGCAGGATCGCAGCCGTCTGCCCGACCACGATGTCGCCATCGACGAGGAACGGCGGCGCGAAGGCAGGGCGCGCGGCCTCCGGGTCGTCCAGCCGCTCACCCAGAGCGGATCCGCCACCGCCCTCGCCCTCGGGCAAACGCGCCACGTCGACATAGTCCGCGCCGGCAGCTTCGAGCGCGAGCCGGACGAATTCACCTCGGCCCTGGATGGTGGGCCAGTAATGGAGTTGGTAGGGCATGCGGAAGATGGTGGCATGGGTGTGGCGATCCCCGCAATAGCATGAAGCGCAAGATACCCATTCATGGAAGCTCCGCAAATCCAAGGTCTCAACGGGCGAGCAAAAGGATGAACCTAAGGCGCACGCGTAACGGGCGGCAGGAGCACGCAGAACGCATCTTCAATATCTCGGGCGGATGGTGACGCGTCACCCGGCCTCATTTCAAAAGTCTTGATCTTTTTCCTGCCGGTTACGAAATTCATCATTTTCGGACCATTCTTTTTGGAGTACACAATGACTCCATCCAGACCTTCGTCGATCTCTCTATCGGCGTCCCTGAAAGACTTCAAAAATCGATTCAAATACTGAAGAGATTTTCGATCTTTTTCGATAAACACTTTTCTAATCAACTCATCAGTTATTCCGGGGGGACGCTTTTTCATGTAGAGCACCGACCCCCATTCATGCCAGGAAACACCGCACTCAGCATCGACCCTTCCTGACTCCACAAAATCCTTGACCATCTTATTGATCAACTCCCGGCCCGGGCTTTCATCCAAATTCACCCAGACAACGAGTCTATCGTCTCTATATCCGGCGAAGGATTGCGAAGAAGACCCCCAGAGAAGGAAAGCAGCCAAAAACGAAACGAACAGTTTATTAAAACCAAACATCGACCACCCTTTCAAGAAATGTCTTCACTCAAACCTCCCTTCCTTCTTCCAGGCTTTTCCGGAGGAATTCCCAAGATTAAATTCAGCGACACAACATTTGCCTCGCTCAACCCGGGCTCTACCAGATCCTTTTTCGCTTGCTCATAGTAAGCAATGGGAATGAAATATTTCAAATAACTCGAGCTTCCGGATTTTCTTATTTCCGCTTTTCCATTTTTATTTCTCACCATTACCTGAGTTCGTAAATTTTTGGCAAAAGCGGAAAATCTGATCTGACTCCGCTGATTGCCTCCAAGAAGGATCAAGTCCTCGTCACCGCTTTTTGCATAGACAAACCCGACGTGCCGGCCATGCCCCTGTCTCGATGTGACCATGGCGATGGCGCCATAGATCGGCCTATCCAATTCAACGAACAAGGGATTTCTGACTTTGGGCGGTGTCTTCTCCAATTTCTCTTTTGGCCCGTCGACTTCATAAAACCCATGCGCGCGTGCTTTCGCCACCTTGCGATTGGGATAGCCAAGGTTTTCAATTGGATATTTCGCCTGCATCAGGCACCAGTTCACAAACGCGGCGCACCACGCATTGCTGGGGCCGTCCATGGCCTTGAGTCCGTCGTCCACCTCGACGTGGTAATTGATCTTGTCTTGGAGCGTGATTTCGAGTTCGCCCCGCCTGAGCTTCGCTTCCGCAATCGCGACGGGCATCCACGGAGCCCGCCCCGGCACCGGATTGATCAGCGCCAGAACCTTCCCCTCGCCCTCCTTCGACCGCTCCGAGTCCGATGGCCTGATTCCGGATGGAGCGGGAGGCGGCGGAGGAGAGACCACTTTTGGCCTCGACAGCGCTGCCGGGCTTGGCGGCGCACTCGCAGCCGGTGGCTTGGCGGCGGCCATGCCGGGAGGAGGAGCAGTTGAAGGCCTGTGACCCGACTTGGTCTTACCGCTCCCCGCAATCAACAGCACCTCACCGGGATAGATCCTGTCGTGCCCCCGCTCGTTGGCCTCCCTGATGGCTTCCACGCTGGTGCGATACAGCTTCGCGATCTTCCAGAGGCTGTCGCCCGGCTGGACGACATAGCTCATGGGCTTTCTCTGCCCAAGGGTCGAGCTGTTGATCTTTTCCGAGCCGGCGACGCCCTTCCACCTCTTGAATCTCGCCAGCAGGTTGAAATCCTTTCCGACGTCGCCCTCGATGGTTCCGACCGTCACGGCCTCCCTGCTCTTCGGATCCGCCACCTTGACGTGCACGGCCGACTTGTCGGCGGGGTGAATCACAGGAGGGAATCGCCCTGCGGCATCGGACTTGACGGTTTCCTCCTTGCCTCCTCTTTGCAGAATGATCTCCGTGCCGGGCAATGGCTGGCTGCCGTCGGTCGCGTTGATCCTGCTCACGGCAACCCAAGTTTCCTTCCGCGTGTCGGCGTTGGCGTGGTAGCCCTCGATCTCGGCGATGCTGTTCACGATCTTTTCGAGTTCGGCGTCGCTGCACTCGCCGATCTTTCTGCCGGCCGGAATGCCGCTGGTCTTGAGCAGATCGCGTATGTATTTTTCCGTGTCGTTTTCGTTCTTCGGGGCATAGACGGGAATGGCTTCGGAGATCGTCCTGTCGCCATGCAGGCGCTTCAAGTTGGCCTTCAATTCCTCTCGCCCCGCGTCTTCGTCGGGAAAGATCAGGAAGGTCCTGCCCGATCTGGTGGTGGCGAATCCGATGTAGCCCTTTGCTTTCCTGGGTGCAGGCACGCCGTCGACCTTCCTGGCAGTCAGGTCGCCGGGATTGTTGATGCGCCACGGCAGCGTTCCGCCCGAGCGCAGCAGGTGACGGCCGTCTTCGCAGATGAATTCGGCGACTTCGATGTTGGGGTGGTAGGTTGCAGATATCAGTCTGGACATGCGGGTGTTTCCCTAGCTCAAGCCAAGCCGTTCAGGTGGGCTTCGATGGCGGACTCGGAAAGAAAGTGGCCGGGGTCGAAAGCGCCTGCAGCCGCTGCATACATGGAGCCTTCCGCTCCCGGCGATTCGGTCTCGCCGCCGTCATCGGCCCGGTCATCGTCTTCCGCGCTGTCTGGCTCGGAGCGGATCGTCGGAACGGGCGTCCAGTCCCACGCTTCCTCGCCCACCACCAGCACTGCCTCGTCCGGCGTTTCGAACGCGACGCGGGGCAGCCGTCCGTCGTCGGGAATGACGCCTTCGGCCAGCGTTTGGCGCTTCTCGCCGAGGATCCGGTAGGGCAGCCCCGACATGCCCGCGTGCTTGAAGATCTCGTCGCTGCCAAGGGGCGCGAAGCGCACGCTGTACCTGTCGTCGTGGCTCACGCCTTCCATGCGACGGCGCTTGGCCATGTCCATCGGCCCTGCATAGCTGTGGATGGCCGCGTGCTCGCGCCAAAGGCCCTGGGTGCCGTGCACGATGCCGGAGGCACTCCACCTGGAAAAGCTGCCGCCGCCGTTGATGACTACCTCTTCCTTGGCGCTGATGCTGATCCTGTCGGACTCCATCTTGATGTCGAGCCTCGCCAGCAGGTTGATGCTGTTCTGCAGGGCGACGATGTCGATGCCCGCCGTGGCTGCGGTCAGGCGGATGGCCTTGTATGCGAAAAGGCGTACGGCTTCTTTCACGCTCACCAGAAAGCTCCTGCCGGCGCTGATGCTGGTGTGCCCGCCGCTGCTCAGCGCGTTGTGCGTGATGCTGGCGATGTGGGTGGCGCCCGCCGCCGTGCTCTGGATGCCTGCCGCACTGGCGAGCACGAGGTGCGGTTCGCGGAGTTCAGGGAAATCTCCCTGCCGCGAATGGCGGCCCTTGATCGCATCGTTCTGTTCCTTGAGGGCCTGGGTGACCGCGTCCTGGTCGCCCGCTTCGTGCGCCTTCGCTTCCTGCGCGGTCCGGCTCTGCCGTTCATGCAGGTCGCGCGCGGCCGTCAGGCGTGCGATTGTTTCCCCAAGATCGGTGATGTGCGCATCGGCTCCGGGCCTCGGCTCGGTGCTGAGCAGCAAGCCCCTTGCTGCGCGCACCGCGGCATGGCCATCGGTACGCAACTCGGCGCCCTCGCCTCGGTCGTCCTTGCGGCCTGCCGTGTCGTCGATGCGCCCGATGTGGCCGAGGCTCAGGCTGCTGCTGAGATGGTCGCTCTTGAGCTGTGCCTGGATCTTTCCGGGTTGATCGTCCAGCACCAGGTGGTTGCCGCGCGATCCGCCTGCTGCACCCGCATTCAATTCACGGCTGCGCAGGCCCGATAGGTTCTGCTGGTCGGGCAGCCGCCACGCGGGCATGTTCTCGGCATTGAACACACGGCCGGTGATGATGGGACAGTCCGGGTCGCCGCCGAGGAAATCGACGACCACCTCCTGGCCGACGCGCGGCAGCGCAGCCGCCCCGAACGTCTCTCCGGCCCAGGCCATGGACACGCGGATCCAGCAGCTGGAGTTCTCGTTGCGCTGCCCGATACGGTCCCAGTGGAACTGCACCTTCACGCGGCCGTACTGGTCGACCCAGATCTCTTCGTTCTTCGGTCCGACAACGATGGCCGTCTGCGGTCCGCGGGTGCGCGGCTTCGGCGTGGTGCGTGGCGTGCGCCACGCGTGGCTCACGGGCTGTGCCTCGAAGACGAAGCGCTGGACGGAGCCTTCGCCGGCATCGGCGCCTTCGGTGGCCCGGAGGTTCTCCCGCAGCTCGTAGTCAACGGCAGTCAGAAGGTGCTTGCGGTTCTGATCGTCCCTCGGATGGCCCGCCAGCTCGAAGATGCAGCCCGGCGCGAGTTCTCGCCTGTTTGAACGGCCGCTTGCAACGCTGCCACCGCTCAGTTGCTCTTCGATGCGGGTGCGCGCATAGGCCTCGCCGTCGTCGTAATGCCTGTACCCACCGGGCCATTCGTACAGCTCGAGCTCGTCGTGCGCGTGGCCGGTGCGCAGCTCCCGCCGGCTGGAGAGGTCGGCCTTTGGCTTGAGCGGGTCGTAGTCGTTGGTGAAGTGCAGGCCGGAACGGACTTCTTCGCTCGTGCGCCACTCATGGATGCGTTCGTTCGAACCATCGCCCCCGCCGGTCATCCCCGCCTTCTCCAACGGATGAAACCGCACCGTCTCCCCTCCGGGCATCGGATCGTGCGAGCCCAGCACGTCATCCGCAAACACCAGCACCTGCCGCTGAGCCTCATGCCGGAAGTAGTAGTAGATGCCTTCCAGCTCGCACAGCCGCGAGACAAAAGAGAATTCGCTCTCGCCGTACTGCACGCAGTACTCCCACACGCGGTAATCGCGGGCCAGCCGCTTCTCCATGGGGTAGCCGTAGGCTTCGAGCACGTCGGCGACGATGTCCGGAACGGTCCTGCCCTGGAAGATTCGGAAGTCGCTGCGTCGCGTCGCGAGCCACAGCCATGGGCGCAGCTTCATTCGGTAGAAGCTATGGCGTGCGTCCTCTCCGGCCAGGCCGAAGGACGCGACGACGCCGCCCAGGTAGCGCGTGCCGCCGCTCTCGGTCTGCATCGCCAGGGTAACGGTCTTGCCGAGCAGCATCTTCGGATCGACGCTGTTGCTGCTGCCCAGCAGTTCCACATCGAAGTCGTGGAGCCGGCTCAGCGCCTCGCGGCCGGTCAGCCAATGGAATTGCAGCGCTTCCCCCAACGGGGTCTGAATGGAAACCCGGCGCGTCATCGCACCACCGCTGACGCAACGGCGCACGGCGCCGGGCGAACATGCCGGCGCGTGCCATCGAAGATGGACATGGATCCTCCCTGAAATCATTCGTTGCCGCTCTGTTCGGCGGCATGTTTCGTCGGAGTATCCAAGTGCGCGGCGTCTTTCGTTCGACGCCGGCGAATGCTTCAGCGGATTCGTGAACGAATGCGCGCAGCGGCGGCGGCGCCTCTGTGTGCGCCGGATCGCAGGTGTCGAATGTTCACAAGCCGCATGGGCCGCGGCCTATGCGGATCACGCGTTCGCGAACCTGTCCGCATACGCGCGGAACATCGCGTTGCGCTCGTCGAGCGCCTCCTGCGTCGCGGGCACCATGATCGGCGCGCCTTCGCTCGCGAAGGCCTGGCACTGCTCGACATACGGCCGCAGCTTCTCGTGATAGACCGGCGACGCCGCCGCCATGTCGCCGCCGTGCTCGGTCCAGGTGTTCGCCAGGAGTTCCGCCGAGACCATCGCCAGCGTCGTGCCCATGCCCGACAGCAGCGCGGCGCAATGCCCCGCATCGCCGATGACCGCGACATTGCCCTTGATCCAGCCCGGCATGCGCGTCTGGCTCACCGAGTCGAAGTAGAAGCCCTTGGCATCGGGGTCGATGAAGGCCGCGCGCATCGCAGGCACCTGCCAGGCATCCACGCGCGAGAGGAACCGGCCGAGCAGCCTGCGCTGCGCATCGAGGTCGCGGTAGTCGTAGTCGATCTCGGGGCTGGCGACGATCATCATTCCCTGCGGCCCGTCGCCGGCGTCGCGCACGGCGATGGTGAGGCCGGGCACGTTGAGCATCGCCCGGCGCCATGGCTGGCCGGGCGGCAGATCGACGAGCGCGACGTAGTGGCCGAAGTGCCGCACGTAGTCCCTCTCAGGCCCGAAGGCCAGCCTGCGCACGTTGGAGTGCAGGCCGTCGGCGCCGACGACCAGGTCGTAGCGGCCCCTCGCGCCGTCGGTGAAGCCGATGTCCACTCCGCCCGCTCGATCGTCGAGCGACACGATCGAAGTCCTGAAGCGGAACTCCACGCCCGACGGAATGGCGTCCAGCAGGATCCGGTTGAGGCGGTCGCGCGTGATCTCGATGTCCTCGTCGGTCTCGTTGGCGAACCAGCGCAGGTCGAGCGAAGCGACCTGCGTTCCGCTGCCGTCGAGCACCGGCGCCGGCTCGACGATGGCGACCTGCTCCTCGGCGATTCTCTGCAGGATGCCCATGCGCTGCGCGGTGCCGAGCGCGCGGCCACGAACGTCGATGGGTGCGCCGCCCGGGCGCAGCCCGTCGGCGCGCTCGACCACGGTGACCCGGTGGCCCAGGCGGGCGAACCAGCAGGCGGCCGACAGGCCGGCCATGCTGGCGCCGGAAACGAGTACGTCCATGGGCTGATCCTCCTTCTGCGGCTAAAGCTTGAATTCCCGGGCCATCTGGATCACCGCCTGCTTGTCGAAGGCGTTGATCTCGTCGATCAGCTCGTTGGTGAACAGCCGGTTCGGGTCGCCGAGTTCGCTCGCGAGCTTGGGGTTCTTGCTGGCCTCGGCGGCCATCTCGACGTTGGCCTTCCATTCGGCCGTCGACGATGCGCCCATGCGCTGGTCGGGGTCGTCGGGGCAGCGCATCCAGCTGTTCTTGCGGTCCTTCAGGATGAAGGCGAGCTCCTTGCGTGCGTCGTCCTCGCTTCGGCCCTTGGGCCGGCTCTCGGGATAGACCGCCCAGTGCAGGTCGATCGCGGCTTCGAGATTCGCGTTCGAGAACAGGGTCGACTTCGCGATGCCGCGGAACAGCGCCACCAGCGACTTGCGGTCCTCCTTGAGCATCTTGCGCGGCACGCACATCCAGCCCGAGCCCACCTGCGCGAACCTGGGCGTGAGCGGCACGTAGCGCAGCTTCGTCCCCACCAACTCGATGCGGGCGGCTGCGGTGTCGAAGGCCACCATCGCGTCCACGCGGTCGTTGTCGATCGCCGCGCCGGCCGGCGCGCCGTCGCCGATGGCGATGTACTCGCAGCCGTCATCCTTCAGGCCCAGCTCGGCCAGCATGGTCCTGGTAATGACGATGCCGGTGTCGCCCTGGCTGCGCACGCCGATGCGCTTGCCAGCGAGGTCGGCGGCCGACCTGATCGGGCTGCCGGGCTTCACCACGATGACGTTTGCGTTGCGCGGCAGCCACTTGTAGACGCTCACCAGGTCGAGCGACGGGTCCTTCGCCATCGCGGGCAGCAGGATGCCCGGCACCGCCGGCCCGAAGTCGACGTGGCCGGCGCGCAGGCTCTGCAGCGCCTGCGTCATGCTCGACATGTTGACGTACTCCACGTCCACGCCTCCGGGCTTGTAGAAGTTCAGCTTCGGGTGCTGGCCCGCGGTGCAGAAGCACTGCTGCGGATCGTTCACCGCCGCGGTGTTCGCCACCTTCATCACCCTCACACTCTGTGCCAGCGCCGGCAGGCTCCCGGCCAGGCCCAGGGCGCCGAGGCCCAGGCCGAAATCACGTCGCGTCAACATGGCTCGCTCCTTCATACGGAAAAACGGGAATCCAGGAATCCGGGGATGCAGCGCTCAGACGTTCACCGTCCGCTGCGAGGCGTCGACAGGCATCCAGTGCAGCACGCGGCGCTGGATGCGGCGCAGGAGGTCGGTCATCACGATGCCGATCACCGACAGCACCACGCACACCGCGAAGCTGCCGCCGGTGTCGGCCTGCGCTTCCATCTGCAGGATGAGCACGCCCAGCCCAGCCTGCGCACCGACGAACTCGCCCACCACCGCGCCGACCACGCTGAAGGCCGCGGCCATGTTCAGCCCCGCGAAGATGTAGGGCAGCGCGCTCGGGAACTTGGCCTTGCGGAAGATCTGCCACTGCGTGGCCGAGAGGGAGCGCAGCAGGTCTATGCGGTCGGGGTCCACCGCCTTGAAGCCCGCGATGCTGGTCACCAGCACGGGAAAGAAGGTGAGCAGGCAGATGATCATCACCTTCGAGCCGATGCCGAAGCCCAGCCACACCACGATGATCGGCGCGACCGCCACCTTGGGCACGCTCTGCAGCGCGGCGACGTAGGGCTCCAGCAGCGCCTCGACCCGCGGCATCTGCGACACCACGATGCCGATCGCGAGACCGACGCCGCTGCCGACGAGAAAGCCCAGCAGGATCTCGGTCACGGTCACGCCGCCGTGGTACCAGAAGCCGTCCTTCGCAAGCGGCCCGGTGGCGAGGCCGCGCCACAGCGCGACCAGGATGTCGCTGACCGGCGGCACGAGGTGCTGCGGCACCTTGAAGAGCCGCACCCCCGCTTCCCACGATCCGAGCAGCGCGGCGAGCAGCAGGATCGACTGCACCCGCGTCGAGGCGAGCGGATTGGCGCGGCGACGCGGCCTGGGGCCGGCGGCGGGGGCCGGCGCGCGGTCGCCGGATAGCGCAGGAGGGTCGGACTTGGCGAGCATGGCGGTGGTCATCTGGTGGCCTCTTTGAATCGAACGGACGGAATCAGTCGAACGAAGCCGCATGCGAGAAGCGTTCGCGGATCGACGCGGATGCGGCAGCGAAGGCGGGGTGCGACATCACGTCCATCGAGCGCGGACGCGGCAGGTCCACCGGCAGCACGCGCTCCAGCGTGCCGGGGCGCGGCGACATCACGAAGACCCTGTCGCCGAGGAACACCGCCTCGGGAATCGAGTGCGTGATCAGCACGACCGTCTTGCCGCTTTCCATCCAGATGCGCTGCAGTTCCAGGTTCATGCGCTCGCGCGTCATGGCGTCGAGCGCGCCGAAGGGCTCGTCCATCAGCAGGATCTTGGGGTCGTGCAGCAACGCCCGCGCGATGGAGGCACGCTGCTGCATGCCGCCGCTCAACTGGCGCGGCAGCTTGTGCTCGAAGCCTTCGAGCCGGACCATGTGCAGCAGCTGCATCGCGCGCTCGCGCGCCTGCTTCGTGGGAATGCCGAGCACCTCGGCGGGCAGCATCACGTTCTCTAGGATGGTTCGCCAGGGCAGCAGAATCGAGCTCTGGAACACCACGCCCACGTCGCGCCGCGTGCCGCGGATGGGCTGGCCGTCGAGCACGACGCGGCCCATGCCGTAGTCGAGCAGGCCCGCGAGGATGCGCAGCAGCGTGCTCTTGCCGCAGCCGCTGGGCCCGACGATGGTCACGAAGCTGCCCTGCTCGATGCTGCAGTCGATGTCCTTCAGCGCGAGCACGCCTTCGCTTGCGTCGCCGAAGTGCTTGGATAGCCCTTCGATGCGGATGTAGTCGGCGCGGCCGCGCGCGCGGTCGTGGTTCGTGCTCATGGCCTGGCTCCTTCGGGTTTCAGTTCTTGAGGAAGCGCACGATGTGCTGCGCCAGCATCTGTGGCGCCTGCATCGCGGTGACGTGGCCGATGCCGGGCAGCAGCACCGCATCGGCGCCACGGATGCGGCCGGCCATCGATAGCGTCACGCTCGGGGGCACCACGCGGTCGAGTTCGCCGGCCAGCACCAGCGTGGGCGCGACGATGTCGGCCACGCCCCGCTCGATGGCGGTCAGCGCCGTCGCCATCCGCCGCGCGGAACGCGCCGAACCGGGCCGTGCGCTCGCGAAGATGCTCCGCAGTTCGGGCCGCTGCTGCAGGAAGGCTTCGGGGAAGAACCATGTCGCCAGCTCTTGCGCCGTGGCCGGCAGCCCGCTGCGCAGCTCGGCCAGGCGCTTCGCGTCGGGGCACAGTTCTTCGTAGGGCCTCGGCAGCGGCCAGGTGCTGCCGAGCACGAGGTGGTCGACCGAGCGCGGATGCAGCAGCGCCAGCGCCTGCGCCACACGCCCGCCGAAGGACGAGCCGAACACGTGCGCGCGCTTGAAGCCCAGCGCCTTGATGAGCCGCTGTGCGTCGTCGGCAAGATCGGCCAGGGTCGATGCGCGCTGCGGCCCTTCGGTCTCGCCGCAGTCGCGCTGGTCGTAGGCGATCACGGTGAAGTGCTTCGACAGATGCGGCACCAGCGCCGAGAACATCTGGCGCGAGGCCTCGGCGCCATGCATGAGCACCAGCGGCGGGCCTTCGCCCTCGCGCTCGAAGGCGACGCGCAGTTCGCCGGCCTGCAGGAAGCCGGTCATGCCGTGCCCCCCTTCCCGCCCTGCCGATCTTCCTGGTCCATCCAGAAAGTCATCTCGATCTTCAGGCCGCGCGGGTCGTGCAGAAAGAGCTGGTGGATTGGCCAGCCCGGAATCGGCGCCTCGGCGAACGCGACGCCGTGTGCGCGAAGGTGCGCGCGCATCTCGGCGAGCCCATGGGCGCGGAACGAGATGTGGTCGACGTGGCCGGTGACGGGCTCGACCGGCTCGTCGGGCGTCGAGAGATGCGCGTAGAGGTGCACGATCGGCTGGCCGTCCGCATAGAGCCAGGCGCCGGGCGCGGGGATCTCCGGCCGCGCGCCGGCGGTGAGGCGCATCACGCGGGTGTAGAAGTCCAGCAGCGGCGGCAGCTCGTGCGGCGCGCAGCGGATCGTGAAGTGGTGCAGGGCGGTCACGGGCATGGCGTTTCCTCGAAGCTGTAGGCCAGTCGGGGCGCGACGGGCACCCAGCGCGCGGCGGCGAGCGCCAGCATGCGGATGCCCAGCACTTCCTGCGGCAGCCAGTGCTCGCGCGTGCCGAAGACGTTGAAGGTGGCGAAGCAGGTCCGCCCTTGCATCAGCGGCACGTTGACCACGCTGCGCAGGCGGTATTCGCGCATCTGCTCGAAGTCGTCGAAGTTGCTCGCGAGCACGTGCTCGCCCTCGCCGACGAACACACGGCCGCGCACGAAGAGGCATTCGCTCCAGGGCGTGAGCGTCTTGCGCTTCGCGCCGTTCACCGGAAAGCTCGACGCCTCCGACGAATAGAAGCGGCGCAGCAGGACCTGGCCTGCGGCGTCGCCGTCGGTCGTCACGTTCTGCTGGATGCTGAAGATGCTGCCGGGCGCGACCTGCAGCCGGCGCTGGTCGATCAGCCGCATCGCCTCGCCGGCGTCCTGCGTCTCGGCCAGGGAGTCCAGGAAGGCAGCCGTGATGGCGGTGGCGGAGGTCGCGGAGATGGCTGGCGGTGCGGTGGTCGGGTCCATGCAAAAAGTCTAGGACCCTCGATTCACCAAAGTGAAATAATTTCTGATAGCCCGATAACCGTGGAGTTATGGCCTTGCCCACCGCCCGCGACCCCGCCGCCGAACTGCAGCGCACGCTGCTGTCCCGCCTCAAGCTGCGCCAGCTTTCGCTGCTGCAGGCCATCGACCGGCACCGCACGCTCGGCCGCGTCGCCGCCGAGATGCAGCTGAGCCAGCCCGCGATCACCAAGGCACTGCACGAGGTGGAAGACATCTTCGGCAGCACGCTCTTCGAGCGGACCAGCAGGGGGCTGGTGCCCACGGCCGCGGGCGAGGCGGTGCTGCGCTATGCGCGGCGCTGGCTGGCCGAGCTCGAGGCCACCGCGCGCGTGCTCACCTCGCTCGAGGCGGGCCGCGCCGGGCGGCTGCGGCTGGGGTTCACGCAGCAGGTGCCGCAGCAGCTGATGTCGGCTGCACTCACCCACCTGCTCGACCGCACGCCGCGCATTTCGGTGATGGCGCGCGAAGGCACCACCGACGAACTGGTCGCGAGCCTCGTCGCGCGCGAACTCGACTGCGCCATCGGCCGCTCCTACGACGGCGACGCGACCGGGCTGGTGCAGGAGGCGATCCACGAGCAGGAGCCCTGCCTCGTGGTCGGCGCGAAGAACGTGCGGCGCCTCTCGCGCGGCCCGCTCGACTGGGCCAGGCTCGCGCAGCTCGACTGGATCCTGCCGCCGCCCAACACGCCGATGCGCAGGACCTACAACGCGATCTTCGTCGGCGCGGGCGTGCAGCCACCGCTGCCGATCCTGGAGACCACGTCGATCCGCAGCATCGAGACGGCGCTGCGCCAGGAGCCCAACGCGATCACCATCTTCGCGCGCGACGTCGTGGCCGGCATGGAAGGCACGGGCCACCTGGCGGCGCTGCCCCACCGGCTGAGCTGGAACCTGCCGCCGGTGAGCTTCTTCACGCTGAAGGAACTGGAGGCGCACCCGACGGTGCAATCGCTGCGCGCCGCGGTCGTCGAGACCGCGCGGCGCATGAAGCGCGCGGCGGGCTGAGCGCCGACACCGTGGCCGGCGAACACGGCGACCCGGCGTTCCCTTTTTGTCTTTCTCTGTCCCGCCTTTCTTCTCTACTTTCTTTCTTATTTAAAGATAGTAGTAGTAGATAAGGGTAAACCCTGTCTGTGGAAAGTACCGCTTTTTCCTTGCGCGACAGGGACTTGCGGTCGCCGTACCGCTGTGAGCGCGCGTGCTTCGGTGCTGCATCGGAAATGGGAACAACATCCGGCAAGCGGCTGCGACTGTGGATAACGCATGACTTGTACCGGGACTGTCCCCAGGTTTTCTGTCGGTGGCCTCCCCTCGTCCGGATCGCGCTGACCGCGAACGAGGGACCGGAAAACAAAAAAACCGGACACCTTTTGAAAGTGTCCGGCTTGGTAGCTGGTCCCGCCGCCAGGAATCGAACCTGGATCTCAGCCTTCGGAGGGCCGAATTCTATCCGTTGAAATACAGCGAGAAATTGGGATCCGGTTTGCACCGGAGTCCGACATTATCGCCTATCAGACGACGACAGTTTCGGCCTCCGCCGCAGCCGCGGCTCCCAGTTGCGGCCGGGCGAAGCCGAGACCCGCCAGATAGACCCTGAAGGTGCGCCTTCCCGTCGGCACGAGGTCGAAAGCTTCCGGATCGAGCAGCCAGTTCTGGATGAGCCCGCTGATCAGCGCGTGCAGCCCCTGCGCCGCCACATGGCCCGGCACCGGCAGCTTGATGCGGCCTCGGCGCGCGGCCATGCGCAGAGCCTTCTCGAAATCGGCGACGCAGGCGTTGCGCGCATCCAGGTGGCGCTGCTGCACCGAGGCCATGTCGTGCGTGTATTCGACCTTGTGGGTCGCGATGTCAAACACGCGGCGCACCTGCAGGTCGGTGGTCATGAGGTTGAGCGCGTGGACCATTCCTTCCTCGATCTCGGCGAGCGGGTCCTCGACGTTGGGCGCGGTGGCGGCCGCCCTCGGCGTGGTTTCCAGCGGCAGGATGACGCGCTCCATCATCGCGTTGAAGAGATCGGCCTTGTCCTTGAAGTGCCAGTAGATGGCGCCACGCGTCGCGCCGGCCTGCTGCGCTATCTGCTGCAGCGTGGTCTGCGAGACGCCTTGCGCCTGAAACAGCAGCTCCGCGGCGTCGAGCAGACGATGCCGCGTGGCCAATGCTTCTTCCTTCGTACGACGTGCCACCAAGTCTCCTGATTTGTAAAGACAACGCCCTCTATGTATCGTGGGGCCATTGCTCGGCTGTCACTATACATCCATGAATGTATGTAAACTAGCCGGCTTCCCCGATGGCCCACCTGGCCGTACAGGTTTCCGGTTCGCCCCGCGAACGCGCCATCTCCCGTCTTCGCTTCAAAGGAATCGCATGCCTCTCTTGCATGTTTCGCGCCAATCGTCCTTTTCGCCGCGCCTCGCGACCGTGGCCGCCGTCGTCCTGCTGGTCCTCGCGGGCTGTGGCAAGAGCGACGCACCTGGAGGTCCGGGCGGCGGAGGCGGTGGTGGTGGCGGTCATCCCGCGCCCGAAGTTGGCGTGGTCGTGGCCGCGCCGACCGACGTCGGACTTGTTACCGAACTGCCCGGTCGCCTCGAAGCCTCCCGCGTCGCCCAGGTCCGCGCCCGCGCATCGGGCATCCTGCTGAAACGTGAATTCCGTGAGGGCAGCGACGTGAAGGCCGGCCAGTTGCTGTTCCGCATCGATCCGGCGCCGCTGGTGGCCGCCGCCCAGAACGCCCAGGCCACGCTCGCACGCGCCGAAGCCAACGCCGTGCAGGCCAAGGCCCTGGCCGACCGCTACAAGCCGCTGGTCGAGGCCAACGCGGTGAGCAAGCAGGAATACGCGACCGCCGTCGCATCGCAGAAAACCGCCGAAGCCGACGTGGCCGCCGGCCGCGCAGCGGTGCAGACGGCCAAGATCAACCTCGGCTATGCCGACGTGACCTCGCCCATCGCCGGTCGCATCGGCCGCGCCCTCGTCACCGAAGGCGCGCTGGTGGGCCAGGGCGACGCCACCGAGCTCGCCGTGGTGCAGCAGATCAACCCGCTGTACGTGAACTTCACGCAGTCGGCCTCCGACGTGCTGAAGCTGCGCAAGGCCGTGGCCGACGGACAGTACAAGCGCGCCAGCGGCGACGAAGCCGCGAGCATCCGCGTGGTGCTGGAAGACGGCACCGACTACCCGCTCGAGGGCAAGCTGCTGTTCTCCGACCTCACGGTCGATTCCACCACCGGCCAGGTCACGCTGCGCGCCGAAGTGCCCAACCCCAAGGGCGAGCTGCTGCCTGGCCTGTACGTGCGCGTGAAGCTCGAGCAGGCCCAGGCCACCAACGCGATCACGGTGCCGCAGCAGGCCGTCACGCGCACCCAGCAGGGCGACACGGTGTCGGTGGTCGACAAGGACGGCAAGATCAGCAAGCGCACCGTCAAGATCAGCGCCGCAAAGGACAACCAGTGGGTCGTGCTCGATGGCCTGAAGGCCGGCGAGCAGGTGATGGTCGACGGCTTCCAGAAGCTGCAGATGATGCCGCCCGGCACGCCGGTGAAGGCCGTGCCCTGGACCAAGCCCAACCCGAATGGCGGCGGCGCAGCGGCCAAGCCCGCCGCCGAGGCAGCCTCGCCCGCGGCACCCGCCGCGGCTGAGAAGGCTCCGGCCGACAAGGCCCCGGCCGAAAAGAAGTAATCAGGAGCGCGCCCGCAAATGGCCAAATTCTTCATCGACCGACCGATCTTCGCCTGGGTGATCGCACTGTTCATCCTGGTGGTGGGCGGCGTGTCAATCACCCAGCTGCCGATCTCGCAGTACCCGCCGGTGGCGCCGCCCGCCATCGTCATCAACGTCGCCTACCCGGGCGCCTCGGCACAGACGCTCGAGGACAGCGTGCTGTCCGTCATCGAGCGTGAAATGAACGGCTCGCCGGGCCTGATCTACATGGAATCGGTGGCCCAGGCCGACGGCACCGGCTCCATCACGATCAGCTTCGAGCCCGGCACCAACGACGACCTCGCGCAGGTGGACGTGCAGAACCGGCTGTCGCGCGCGACGCCGCGCCTGCCCTCCGCCGTGACGCAGCAGGGCGTGCGCGTGGACAAGTCGCGCAACAACTTCCTCATGTTCGTGATGCTGTCCTCGGACAACCCGAACTTCGACCCTGTGGCGCTCGGCGATTACGCCGCGCGCAACGTCGTGCCCGAACTCCAGCGCGTGGTCGGCGTGGGCCAGGCGCAGCTCTTCGGCTCCGAGAACGCGATGCGCGTGTGGATCGACCCGGCCAAGCTGCAGGGCTTCAACCTGTCGGCCACCGACGTCAACAACGCCATCCGCGCGCAGAACGCGCAGGTGTCCTCGGGCACGCTGGGCGACCTGCCCAACATTCCCGGCCAGGCCATCGCGGCCACGGTGACGGTGAACGGCCAGTTGGTCAACGTGGAGCAGTTCAAGAACATCGTGCTGCGCGCCAACACCGACGGCTCGACCGTGCGGCTGAAGGACGTGGCGCGCGTGGAACTCGGCGGCCAGTCGTACGCCACCTCGGCGCGCCTGAACGGCGTGCCCGCGGTCGGTGTCGGCGTGCAGCCCACGCCCAACGGCAACGCGCTGCAGTCGGCCAAGGCGATCCGCGCCAAGATGGCCGAGCTCGAGCGCTACTTCCCGCAGGGCGTGAAGTGGGCCATTCCGTACGACAGCTCGCGCTTCGTGCAGATCTCGATCAGCGAAGTGGTCAAGACGCTGCTGGAAGCCGTGGCGCTGGTGTTCCTCGTGATGTTCCTGTTCCTGCAGAACTGGCGCTATACGATCATCCCGACCATCGTGGTGCCGGTGGCGCTGCTGGGCACCTTCGCCTCGCTGCTGGCGCTGGGCTTCTCGATCAACGTGCTGACCATGTTCGGCATGGTGCTGGTGATCGGTATCGTGGTGGACGACGCCATCGTGGTGGTGGAGAACGTCGAGCGCATCATGAGCGAGGAGGGGCTCTCGCCGCTCGAGGCCACGCGCAAGGCGATGCGGCAGATCTCCGGCGCCATCATCGGCGTGACGGTGGTGCTGATCTCGGTGTTCGTGCCGCTGGCCTTCTTCGCGGGCTCGACCGGCAACATCTACCGCCAGTTCTCCGCGGTGATGGTGGCCTCGATCGCCTTCTCGGCCTTCATGGCGCTGTCGCTCACGCCGGCGCTGTGCGCCACGCTGCTCAAGCCGGTGGAAGCCGGCCATCACCATGAGAAGACCGGCTTCTTCGGCTGGTTCAACCGCGGCTTCGCACGCACGGCCAAGGGCTACGAAGGCATCGTCGCGCGCATCCTGCGCCGCGCCGCGCGCTACCTGGTGATCTACGTCGCCATCATCGGCGCCGTGGCGTTCACCTACAGCCGCCTGCCGAGTTCGTTCCTGCCGCAGGAAGACCAGGGCAACATCATCGTGAACGTGCAGCTGCCGCCCGGCGCCACGCAGGAGCGTGCGCTGTCGGTCATGCAGCAGGTCGAGGGCTTCATCCTGAAGCAGCCCGAAGTGCAGAGCATGGTGGGCGTGATGGGCTTCAGCTTCTCGGGCCAGGGCCAGAACGCGGGCCTCGCCTTCGTGACGCTGAAGGACTGGGAAGAACGCAAGGACCCGGCCCACTCGGCCAGCGCGCTGGCCGGCCGTGCCTTCGGTGCGCTCTCGGGCATCCGCGACGCCTTCATCTACCCGCTGAGCCCGCCGCCCATTCCCGAACTGGGCAACGCCAGCGGCTTCAGCTTCCGCCTGCAGGACCGCTCCGGCGCGGGCCATGATGCGCTGATCAATGCGCGCAACCAGCTGCTGGGCATGGCCTCGCAGAGCAAGGTGCTGGCGCAGGTCCGTCCCGACGGCCTTGAAGACGCGCCGCAGCTGCAGATCGACATCGACCGCGACAAGGCGAACGCGCTGGGCGTGAGCTTCGACGCGATCAACGCGACGCTGTCGACCGCGCTGGGCTCGAGCTACATCAACGACTTCCCCAACCGCGGCCGCCTGCAGCGCGTGGTGGTGCAGGCCGACGCTCCGGCGCGGATGCAGCCGGACGACCTGCTCAAGCTGAACGCCAGCAACACGCAGGGCCAGCCTGTGCCGCTGTCGGCCTTCGCGACCACCAAGTGGGTCACGGGCGCCACGCAGACGGTGCGCTACAACGGCTATCCGGCGATCCGCATCAGCGGCGACGCGGCACCGGGCTACAGCACCGGCGCGGCGATGGCCGAGATGGAGAAGCTCGCATCGCAGCTGCCCGCCGGCTTCGGCTACGAATGGACCGGCCAGTCGCGAGAAGAAAAGCTCGCCGGCTCGCAGGCCATCATCCTGTACGGCTTCGCGATCCTGGCGGTGTTCCTCTGCCTGGCCGCGCTGTACGAGAGCTGGTCGATCCCGCTGTCGGTGATCCTGGTGGTGCCGCTGGGCGTGCTGGGCGTGCTGGTGGCAACGATGCTGCGCGCCTATTCGAACGACGTGTACTTCCAGGTGGGCCTGATCACGATCATCGGCCTGTCCGCGAAGAACGCGATCCTGATCATCGAGTTCGCGAAGGACCTGCAGGCGCAGGGCAAGGGCATCATCGAATCGGCCCTGGCCGCCGCCCACCTGCGGTTCCGCCCGATCATCATGACCTCGCTGGCCTTCGGCCTGGGCGTGGTGCCGCTGGCGATCGCCTCGGGCGCCGGCTCCGCCAGCCAGCGTGCCATCGGCACCGGCGTGCTGGGCGGCATGGTGACAGGCACCGCGCTGGCCGTGATCTTCGTGCCGGTGTTCTTCGTGGTGGTGCGCAGCCTGTTCAAGGGCAGCGCGCGCCAGCACGAGGCCGACAAGCGGCATGCAGAAGCCGCGGGCATCTCCGCGGAGGAAACCAAACATGACTGAACTCGGGCACACCCCCAGGCTTCGCGCACTGCGTGTCGCTACGCCCACCCCCTTGCAGGGGGCAACACCTGCGGCCCGGCAGAGCCGGTTCCGTGGTGTTTCCCGAACAGGCCGCGCAGTGCGTGCAGCGCGAGCGGCCATGGAGTCGCAATGACAATGACGAAATTCATTCCAACGGCACTGGCCGCGGCAATGCTGCTGGCCGGCTGCTCGCTGATCCCGACCTACGAGCGCCCCGCCGCGCCGGTGCCCACCACCTACCCGGGCGACCCGTCGCAGCCTCCGGGCCAGGCCGCGGCCACCCTGCCGTGGCAGGACTTCTTCACCGACCCGCGCCTGGCGGGCCTGATCCGCACGGCGCTCGCGAACAACCGCGACCTGCGCGTGTCGGTGCTCAACATCGAGCAGGCGCGCGCGCAGTTCCAGATCGAGCGCTCGAACCTGTTCCCCGCGCTCGGCCTGACGGGCACGGGCTCGCGCTCGAGCCCCAACGCCTACCAGGCGATCAACCCGAGCCAGGGCAGCGTTTCGTCGCAGTACGCCGTCAACTTCGGCTTCACCTCTTGGGAGATCGACTTCTTCGGCCGCATCCGCGCGCTGAAGGACCAGGCGCTGGCCCAGTACCTCGCCACGGACGAGACCCGCAAGGCGGTGCAGATCAGCCTGATCGCTTCGGTGGCCAACGGCTGGCTCACGCTGCTGGCCGACGACGAGCTGCTGGAGATCACGCGCCAGACGATGGTCACGCGCGAGGAGTCGGTGCGCCTCACGAAGCTGCGCTTCGACAACGGCGTGTCGTCCGAACTCGATTTCCAGTCGGCGA
The DNA here is from genome assembly GCF_048302515.1 of Variovorax sp. 350MFTsu5.1. Lineage (NCBI taxonomy): Bacteria > Pseudomonadati > Pseudomonadota > Betaproteobacteria > Burkholderiales > Comamonadaceae > Variovorax > Variovorax sp. 350MFTsu5.1. The sequence continues at coordinate 6,261,689 of NZ_CP157620.1, forward strand.
ACTCGGCGCTGGAAACCGCGCGTGCCGCCTATGCGCAGCAACTGCGCGCCCGCACACAGGACGAGAACGCTCTCGCCCTGCTGCTGGGCGCGCCGGTGCCGGCCGATGCCACCGCCGGCGGCGCCAAGGGCCTGGACGGCATCAAGCCGATGCCCGACGTGCCGGCCGGCCTGCCTTCGGACCTGCTGGCCGAACGTCCCGACATCCGCTCGGCCGAGCAGCAGCTGATAGCGGCCAACGCCAACATCGGCGCGGCGCGCGCGAACTTCTTCCCGCGCGTGTCGCTGACGAGTTCCATCGGCACCGCGAGCAGCGAGTTCTCGGGCCTGTTCGACCGCGGCTCCAAGGCCTGGTCCTTCGCGCCCACGGTGACGCTGCCCATCTTCGACGCCGGCCGCAACATCGCCACGCTCGACTCGGCCAAGGCCGGGCGCGAGATCGCGGTGGCGCAGTACGAGAAGTCGATCCAGACGGCGTTCCGCGAAGTGGCCGACGCACTCGCGGGCCGCGCGACGCTGGGCGAGCAGGCGCGCGCGCAGCGTGCGCAGGCCGATGCGGAAGCCGTGCGCTTCAAGCTCTCCGACCTGCGTTATCGCAACGGCATCGCCAGCGCGCTCGACCTGCTCGACGCGCAGCGCTCGCTGTTCACTGCGCAGCAGTCGGCTGTGACGACGCGCCTGCTGCAGCTGCAGAACCAGGTCACGCTGTACAAGACGCTGGGTGGCGGCTGGGCCACGCGCGACAGCAACGACGCGGCGGGCGGCAAGGGCTGAGGAAGCTCCCGGCGTCCCGGAGTGGCCGAGACGCCAAGGCGTCCCATAAGGGAGGTCCCTTGCTCCTGCCGGCAAGGGCTCTCTCTATAATCGCCGGTTGGTTAGGAAAAGCCCCCCGACGAGCCCCCGATAATTGAGGACGCGAATGAGCGCAGACCCGCATTACCAGGCCACAGAAGAAGCCCACACCGGGCCGATCAAGAACCCGAAGCAACTGCTGCTCGCGGTATTTTTTTCCTTCATTGCCCCGATCCTGATCATCGTGGGTCTTGTCTCCTACGTGGTCTCGGGCAACAAGCCCGCCGGCACCGCCCAGGGCGACAACATGGCGCTCTACGGCGTCACCAAGGAGGCGCGAGACCGCGAAGTGGCCGAGCGCCTCAAGAAGGTCGGCAGCATCGAGATCCGTGACGCCAACCGCCCGCTCGCAGCCGGCGAGGCCGTGTTCAAGGCCCAGTGCGTCGCCTGCCACGGAGCGCCCGGCATCCCCGGTGCCCCCCACCTGAACGACGCGGCAGCCTGGGGCCCGCGCATCGGCCAGGGCTACGCAACGCTGCTCGAACATGCCCTGAAGGGCAAGGGCGCCATGCCTCCACAGGGCGGCGGTGACTTCGAAGACCTCGAAGTCGGCCGTGCCGTGGTCTACATGGCCAATGCCGGCGGCGCCAAGTTCCCGGTGCCGGATCGCCCTGCCGCAGCCGCGGCGCCTGCCGAAGGCGCTTCGGGCGCGGCGCCTGCCGCACCGGCGAGCGCGCCAGCCAAGTAAGCGTTTTCCCTAATCAGCCAAAAGAAGAAAGCCGGCCCAGCGCCGGCTTTTTCTTTTCCGCTCAGGTGTGCGGGACGGCTGCGTGGCGTCCGGCCGGGCTCAGCACGTGTCCGAAACGCGCGGGCAGATCGCTGGCCTGCACCGTCTCCGGCGTCCAGATTCCGCGTTCGACAGCCTCGGCTGCGATGCCCACGTCCTGCGTGTGCACCAGCCCGAGCCCCAGCGGCGAGGCCAGATAGAGCCGTCCGTCCTCGTCGAGCAGGCAGCCCGACACCGTGACCGCCGCGCCCGTATGAGCGGTGACGGCGAAGCCCCCGCTCGCATCCTCGGCGACACGCCATACCAGCGGTGCCGCCTCCAGTTCCACGTACACGCGCTGCGGTCCGTTCTGGAAGAACCACTGTCCTTCGTCGTCGTGCTCGTAGTTGCGGTGGATGAATTCGATCAGCTTGTCGTGCCGCAGCATCGAGCCCTTGGCCGTGCGGAACGGGCCCTGCGCCTGGGTGCGGTCGTCGCGCATGTACCAGTTGCCGCGCGCATCCAGGCCCAGCCAGCCGTAGCAATGCGGCACGTTGGGCCATTTGGCGAGCGCCTGCTTGACGATGTCATCCATGGCGTCATTCTCGTCCCGGCGGCAAGCCCCCGCCGTCAGCGGAGGCGCCGCCGTGCAGCTGCAGCCAGCCACCGACCTGTTCCGGCATGCCCCGCACATGCCCTGGCGGCAGCCCCATCGGAAAGCCGACGTGCCCGCCGTGCTCGGGCTGCCACAGCGTGACGTGCGAACCGACTTCGCCAGGCCTTGGCAGGCTGCGCGCCGGAATGAATGGATCGTTGCGCGCATTCACCACCAGCGCCGGCACGCGGATCGAGGCCAGGTGCGGCTTGGCCGAGCCCCGCGCCCAGTAGTCGTCGGCATCGCGAAAGCCGTGCAGCGGCGCGGTGAAGACGTTGTCGAATTCGTAGAGGTTGCGCGTGGACACCAGCCTCTCGCGGTCGAACAGGCCCGGAAACTGCGCCAGCTTGGCCAGCGCCTTGGGCTTCATGGTCGACAGGAACATGCGCGTGTAGACCAGCTTGTTGAAGCCCTTGCCGATGGCTTCGCCGCCCGCGGCGAGGTCCAGCGGCGCGCAGACCGAAGCCACGGCGCTCACCACGCCCGTGGCGGTTTCTCCCGCCTCGGAAGCCCATCGCATCAGCGCATTGCCGCCCAGAGACACGCCCGCGGCCAGCACCGGGCCGCCGCCCTTTTTCACATGCTGCTCGCGAATGCGCGCGAGGATCCAGCCGATCTCCTCGAAGTCGCCCGAGTGGTACGCGCGCGGCGCGAGGTTCATCTCGCCACTGCAGCCGCGGAAATGGGGTACCGCGAAGGCCATGCCGCGCGATGCCGCGAAGGTTGCGAAGGCCTCGGCGTAGTGGCTGCGCGACGAGCCTTCGAGCCCGTGGAACAGCACCAGCAGCGGCCGCGCGCCGGGCATCGGCGCGTCGACGAAATCGACGTCGATGAAGTCGCTGCCATCCGGCGTCGACCAGCGCTCGCGCCGGTAGGCCGGCGCCTGGCCTTCGAAGCGGCGGGCATAGAGCGCGGCCCAGATGGTCTGCAGGTTGCCGCCGGGCAGCCAGCGCGGCGCGGCGTAGTCCATCGGCTGGAGGGAGGTTCCGGCAGAGGCAGCCGGAGAGAAGGAAGCGACCGGAGAAAGCATCAATCGATCAATGCAGGACCTGGGGCGGATCGTTGGCGTCGTCCGGCTCGCGCGCGGTGCCGGGGCTCGCATGGTGCGCCACCATGCGCCAGCCCTGCGCGGTCTTGTGATAGACGTTGGTGGCCAGCACGAAGGCATGGCGCGGGCCTTCGGCAGTGAGCACCTCGATGCGCTCGAGCACGTTGTGCACCGCGCTCGCGAGCGAATCGATCTTGCGCACCCGCGCGGGCATGGCGTGGATCGCGCCGTTGCCGAACATCTGCTCGAAGGCCGCGCGGATCGCCACGGCCCCCACCAGCCTCGGGCCGCCGGGGTGAACGCAGAACACCTCGTCCTCGTCGGCCCAGCAGGCCATCAGCGCGTCGATGTCGCCGCGCTGCAGCGCTTCGTAGAAAGCCGCCTCGACGTCGTCGGCGGTGCCGCCGATGGCCGCGGCGGCACGGAGTGGGGTCTTGGGCATGGCGTGATTTTGCCGCGTGCTCCGTGACGCGGGCGCTGCACCGCTTTGGCCCCGGCCGCACCGCGGTGCCGCAGCCCGGCCGAATCTTCTGCTCCGTTTTGGACCAAATGGTCAAAAGGAAAGCGAGGATTTTCCGTAAGCCATTGATATCAAAGAACTTATTCATCTGGCACGGCGCATGCAAGGAGCCTCCCGAACCCGCAACAGGAGCCCTTCCAATGAACGTCGGCATCTTCATTCCCATCGGCAACAACGGCTGGCTGCTTTCCGAGAACGCGCCGCAGTACAAGCCCAGCTTCGAGCTCAACAAGCAGATCACGCTGAAGGCCGAGCGCTACGGCGTCGACTTCGCGCTGTCCATGATCAAGCTGCGCGGTTTCGGCGGCAAGACGGAGTTCTGGGACCACAACCTGGAGTCCTTCACGCTCATGGCCGGCCTCGCCGCGGTCACCAGCAGGATCAGGCTCTTCGCCACCGCGGCATCGCTGGTGATGCCCCCTGCCATCGTGGCGCGCATGGCCTCCACCATCGACTCCATCTCCAACGGCCGCTTCGGCCTGAACCTCGTCACCGGCTGGCAGCGGCCCGAATACTCGCAGATGGGCATGTGGCCCGGCGACCAGTTCTTCGGCACGCGCTACCAGTACCTGTCCGAATACATTCAGGTGCTGCGCGACCTCTGGGGCAAGGGCTCGTCCGACTTCAAGGGCGACCACTTCAAGATGGACGACTGCCGCCTCAGCCCGCAGCCGCAGGCCGACATGAAGGTGATCTGCGCGGGCCAGAGCGACGCGGGCATGGAGTTCTCGGCGAAGTACGCCGACTACAACTTCTGCTTCGGCAAGGGCGTGAACACGCCCAAGGCCTTCGCCCCCGCGGCCGACAAGCTCATCGAGGCCACCGCGAAGACCGGCCGCAAGGTCACCACCTACGTGCTGATGATGGTGATCGCCGACGAGACCGACGAGGCCGCGCGCGCCAAGTGGGAGCACTACAAGGCCGGCGCCGACCACGAGGCCATCGCATGGCTGGGCCAGCAGGGCGCGGCCGACACGAAATCGGGCGCCGACACCAACGTGCGCCAGATGGCCGACCCGACCTCGGCTGTGAACATCAACATGGGCACGCTCGTCGGCTCCTACGAGAGCGTCGCGCGCATGCTCGACGAAGTGGCCGAGGTGCCCGGCACCGAGGGCGTACTGCTGACCTTCGACGACTTCGTTCAGGGCGTCGAGGCCTTCGGCGAGCGCATCCAGCCGCTGATGAAGAGCCGCGCGCATGTGCAGAGTCCCGTGCCCTCGCAGGCGGTGCCCGAGCGCCTCGCAGCCTGAGCAGGAGCGCCACGTGACCACTCCTGCACGCAACACCACCCTCACGTCGAACACGCCCGTGGGCGCGCCGCGCGCACCCGGTGCGCCCGCGCCGCTGGTACTGCCTGCGCGCCCCGAGCCGCTGGCGCTGCACGCCACCGACTCCGCGCTGATCGTGGTCGACATGCAGAACGCCTACGCCTCCATCGGCGGATACGTCGATTCGGCCGGCTTCGATATCTCCGGCGCGCAGGGCACCATCGCCAGCATCTCGCGCAGCATCGCGGCGGCGCGCGCGGCCGGCATGCTGGTCGTGTTCCTGCAGAACGGCTGGGACGCGAACTACGTGGAAGCCGGCGGCCCCGGCTCGCCCAACTGGCACAAGTCGAACGCGCTCAAGACCATGCGCGCCAGGCCCGAGCTGCAGGGCAAGTTCCTCGCCAAGGGCGGCTGGGACTACGAGCTCATCGAGCAGATGAAGCCCCAGCCCGGTGACATCGTCGTGCCCAAGACGCGCTACAGCGGCTTCTTCAACAGCACGCTCGACAGCACGCTGCGCTCGCGCGGCATCCGCCACCTGGTGTTCACCGGCATCGCCACCAACGTGTGCGTCGAATCGACGCTGCGCGACGCCTTCCACCTCGAGTACTTCGCCGTGATGCTGGAAGACGCCACGCACGAGCTCGGCGGGCCCGCCATCCAGAAGGCATCGGTCTACAACGTGGAGACCTTCTTCGGCTGGGTGTCCACGACAGAGCACTTCTGCAGCACCTTCGCGCCCTCGTTCGCAACCCGATCCGCTCCGGCCGAAGCGGCCGTTGCCTGATTTCCCTTCCCCATCTTCTTCACCAAGGACTTTCCACCATGCCCAAGCAAGCCATCATTCCTCCCGGCACCGGCGTTCCCATCGCTCCCTTCGTCCCCGGCACGCTCGCCGACGGCGTGCTCTACGTGTCGGGCACGCTGCCCTTCGACAAGGACAACAACGTGGTGCATGTGGGCGACGCGAGCGCGCAGGCAAGGCACGTGCTCACCACCATCAAGGGCGTGGTCGAGGCCGCCGGCGGCACCATGGACGACGTCACTTTCAACCAGATCATGCTCAAGGACTGGGCCGACTACGCGAAGATCAACGCGGTGTACGCCGAGTTCTTTCCCGGCACCAAGCCCGCGCGCTACTGCATCCAGTGCGGCCTGGTGAAGCCCGACGCGCTGGTCGAGATCGCATCGATCGCGCACGTGGGCAAGAAGGCCTGAGCTTCATGAGCGCACTGCACTACGAGGTGCACGGACCGTCCGATGCAGCGGCCACGGTGCTGCTGTCGTCGGGCCTCGGCGGATCGGCCGGCTTCTGGCAACCGCAGTTCGGCGCGCTGATCGCCGCAGGGCACCGCGTCATCGCCTACGACCAGCGCGGCACCGGCCGCAGCCCCGCCGCGCTGCCCGAGGCCTACGCCATCGCGCACATGGCGCAGGACGTGCTAGAGATCCTCGACGCCACCCACACCTCGCGGTGCCACTTCGCGGGCCATGCGCTAGGCGGCCTCGTCGGGCTGCAGCTTGCGCTCGACGCGCCTTCGCGCATCGCGAGCCTCGCGCTCGTCAACGCGTGGTCGAAGCCCAACCCGCATTCGGCGCGCTGCTTCGATGCACGGCTCGCACTGCTGGGCGCATGCGGTCCGCGCGCGTACGTCGAGGCGCAGCCGATCTTCCTGTACCCCGCCGCATGGGCCGCCGAGAACGCGCAGCGCGTGGCCGACGAAGTCGACCATGCCTTCGCGCACTTTCCCGGCGAAGCCAACATGCGCGCGCGGATCGCCGCCCTGCGGGCCTTCGACGTGGATGCGCGCCTCGCCGACATCTCTGCGCCCACGCTCGTGGCCGCAGCCAGGGACGATGTGCTCGTGCCCTGGACCTGCTCGCAGCGCCTGGCCGACGGGCTGCGCGACGTCACGCTCGACTTCGTGCCGCACGGCGGCCACGCGCACTGCGTGACCGAGGCCGAAGACTTCAACCGCAGCCTGCTCGACTTTCTTTCGCGGGTCAGCGCACCCGCCGTTCCAGCATGACCACTACCATCGCTTCCACCCTCGACGACGCCGCGCTGTCGCTGCTCTTCACCGGCGCGCGCAGCCACAACGGCTGGACCGACGAACCCGTTACCGATGCCCAGCTGCAACGGATCTACGCACTCGCGAGCCTGGGACCCACCTCGGCCAACTGCTCGCCCGCGCGCTTCGTCTTCGTGCGCACGCCCGAGGGCAAGCAGCGCCTCGCGCCGGCACTCTCCAAGGGCAACCTCGACAAGACCATGGCAGCGCCCGTCACCGTGATCGCCGCGTGGGACCGCAAGTTCTACGACAGGCTGCCCACGCTGTTCCCGCATGCCGATGCGCGTAGCTGGTTCACCGGCAGCCCCGAGGCCGCGCACGAGACGGCCTTTCGCAACGCCAGCCTGCAGGCCGGCTACCTGCTGCTCGCGGCGCGCGCGGTCGGGCTCGATGCGGGGCCGATGTCGGGCTTCGACAAGGCGAAGGTCGACGCGGCCTTCTTCGAGGGCACCGACTGGACCGTCAACTTCCTCATCAACCTCGGCCACGGCGACGCGTCGAAGGTGTTCGGCCGCCTGCCGCGGCTGTCCTTCGACGAGGCCTGCCTGCTGGCCTGAAGGAGTCACGCGAGATGCTGCACAACGCCATGGCCTCGAATCCTGCTCCATCGTCACCCAACCCTGCCCTGCTGCCGCAGGGCCTGCAGAAGGCCGACTACCGCAATGCGATGGCGCGGCTGGGCGCGGCGGTGAACATCATTACCACCGACGGCCCGGCCGGCCGAGCCGGCTTCACCGCATCGGCAGTGTGCAGCGTGACCGACGAGCCGCCGACGCTGCTGGTGTGCCTGAATCGCTCGGCCTCGGTGTACCCGGCGTTCAAGGCGAATGGCGTGCTGTGCGTCAACGTGCTGGCTGCCGGGCACCAGTCGCTCTCGGCGCTATTCGGCGGCAAGACGCCGATGGACGAGCGCTTCGCCGCAGCGCGCTGGAGCAGCAAGAGCACCGGCTCTCCGGTGCTCGACGACGCGGCCGTGTCCTTCGACTGCCGCGTGGTGCACGCGACGAGCGCGGGCACGCACGACGTGCTGTTCTGCGAAGCCGTCTCCATCGCCATCGGCGGGGCGGCGCAGGGGCTCATCTACTTCGATCGCCGGTATCACGAGATCGCTGCGCCACCGCAGCACTGACCCGTTTTGTCCCCTCTCCCCTCGGGGAGAGGGTTAGGGTGAGGGGGGCACCGGCGCTCGCAAGAGCAGCAGTGACTTTCAGGCCGCCACCCTCACCCCAGCCCTCTCCCCAAGGGGAGAGGGAGCAAGACTCAGCGCGGCACGATGCCCTGCAGCACGATGCGCTGAACGTTCTCGACGGTCTGCTCGAAGAACCCTTCGTCCTCCAGCGTATGCCCCGACAGCGCCTGCACCTGCACGCCGAAGTCCGCGTAGTGCTGCGTCATCGCCCACAGCGCGAAGATCAGGTGATGCGGATCGACAGGCGCCAGCTTGCCTGCATCGATCCACGCGCGGATCACTTCCGATTTCTTCTCCACCAGCGTGCGCAGTTCGCGATCGAGCTCGTCGCGCAGCAGCGGCGCGCCCTGGATCATCTCCAGGCAGAAGAGCCGTGACGCGTCGGGCCTGTCGCGCGAGACCACCAGCTTGCGGCGGATGTAGTCGCCGATGGCCTGGGCCGGATCTTGCTCGGCGCTGAAGCCGCGCAGCGGTTCGAGCCACAGTGCGAGCAGGTCGCGCAGCACGTTCACGTAAAGCTCTTCCTTGTTCGCGAAGTAGTAGAGCAGGTTGCTCTTCGACACGTCGGCGCGTGCGGCCACCTGGTCGATGGAGGTGCCGTGCAGGCCGAAGCGCGAGAACAGCCCCAGCGCCGCGCCGAGGATCGCGCTGCGCTTGTCCTCTATCTGACGCAACCGGCGGTTCACCGCGGAAGCGCTTCGCACCGCGGGCTTCGCGCGCTTGCGCGCCGGGCTTTCCTTGCCGGCATTCGCAGCCAGCGCTTTTGTCTTCGGCATCTTCCCTCGCTCTTGATCTGATCGTGAATCGACAAACGCGCACCACTGTAAGGCCACGGTGCATCGCCTTGCGCCGCTACCGCCTTCGCAACGCATTCCCGCGCACCATGCTGACGCGACGGATGCTGTTTGTCCATTTGGTCCAACTGGCACAGACGTTGCATGGCGAAAGGCATGCCAAGCATGAGGAACCTGCCATGACCCTGCTGTCCGTGCCCATCATCGATCTCGCGCCCTACTTCTCCGGCACCGCCGAAGGCAAGGCGGAGGTCGCGAAGAAAGTCGACGAGGCCTGCCGCAGCATCGGCTTCCTCGTCATCACCAACCACGGCATCTCGCCGGAGCTGATCTCGCGCGTGTCGTCGCTCTCGCGCAAGTTCTTCGACATGCCGCTGGGCGAGAAGCGCAAGGTCGATCGTCCGCGCGAGGACGCGGTGCGCGGCTACAGCGCGGTGGGCGAGGAAGGCCTCTCCTACAGCCTCGAGGAAGCGGCGCCTGGCGACCTGAAGGAGTCGTTCTCCATCGGCCCCTCGAACGTGCCCGACGACGACTACCACCGCGGCCCCGCCGCAGGCCCGCACTTCGAGCCCAACAGCTGGCCGCCCATCGAGGGCTTCAAGGAGGCCTACGAGCAGTACTTCGAGGCGATGAGCGATCTCTCGCGCTCGCTGATGCGCGTCTTCGCGCTCGGCCTCTCGCTGCCCGAGACCTTCTTCGACGACAAGATCGACAGGCACATCAGCATGTTCCGCGTGCTGAGCTACCCGCCGCAGCGCGAGCAGCCGCTGCCCGGCCAGCTTCGCGCGGGCGCGCACAGCGACTACGGCAGCCTCACCATCGTGCTGCCCGACGACAAGGGCCTGCAGGTGTTCAACAAGGCCGGCCAGTGGGTGGACGTGCCGCAGGTCGAGGGCGGCCTCGTGGTCAACATCGCCGACCTCATGATGCAGTGGACCAACGACCAGTGGGTGTCCACGCTGCACCGCGTGATCAACCCGCCCTTCGAGGTGGCGAGCACCAACCGCCGCCAGTCGCTGGTGTTCTTCCACCAGCCCAACTACGACGCGATGGTCGAGTGCCTGCCGAGCTGCCTCCCACCGGGCGAAGAGCCGAAGTACGCGCCCATCTCCTCTGGCGACCACCTCACCTCGAAGTTCGTCAAGCAGACGACCTTCGGCGGCACCAAGGTCACGGCTTGAATCGCGCGGATCACATGGCCCACCTGTCCTACGTCAACGTCTTCGCGAAGGACGTGGTCGCGCTCAGCGGCTTCTACCAGCGCGTGTTCGGCTTCAAGGAGATCGAGGCGATCCGCTCGCCCATCTTCCGCGGGCTGGACACCGGCAAGTCGAGCCTCGGCTTCAATGCGCTCGATGCCTACGAGCTTCTGCACCTGGGCGAGTTCTCCGACACGCGCGGCGTGAAGTTCCTGCTGAACATCGACGTCGACAGCCAGGCCGACGTCGACCGCATGGTGCCCGTCGCGCTCGAGGCCGGCGCCACGCTCGTGAAGGCGCCGTACGTCACCTACTACAACTGGTACCAGTCGGTGCTGCTCGATCCCGAGGGCAACGTGTTCCGCATCAATTTCATGATGTAGCGGCGCGCGGCCTTCCTTCCCTCTCTTCTCCCTCTTCCGCTTTCCTCTCCCTCGTTTTCACGCTCCTCACGAAAGGTTGCTCCATGCCGCGCATTTCCTCCAACGGCCCGGCCCTCGGCTTGGCACTGACGCTCGCAGCCTGCGGCGCCTCGTTCTCGCTGCCAGCCGCGGCCGACGGCTTCACGCTGAAGGACAAGCCGAAGATCGCGATGCTCTACTTCGGCCCCAAGAACGACGGCGGCTGGACGCAGGCCTTCGACGAGGCCCGCGTGAAGATCGAGAAGGAGATCGGCCAGAAGATCCAGTTCGTGGAGAACGTGCCCGAGGACGCCTCGGCCATCAAGCCCGCGGCGGAGAAGTTCATCCAGCGCGGCGCCAACATCGTGATCGGCACCGCCTTCGGCTATTCCGACAGCTTCAAGGACCTGGCCGCAAAGTACCCCGACGTGGCCTTCCTCAACGGCTCGGGCACCACCAACGGCAGCAACCTCGAGTCGTTCTACGGCCGCACCTACGAGAGCCAGTACCTCTGCGGCATGGCCGCCGGCGCGGCCTCGAAGACCGGCAAGCTGGGCTTCGTCGCGGCCAACCCCTTCGGCGTGGTGAACTGGACCATCAACGCCTTCGCGCTCGGCGCGCAGAAGATGAACCCCAACGCCACCGTCAACGTGATCTACACCGGCGCGTGGAACGACCCGGTGAAGGAACGCGCAGCGGCGGCCGCGCTCATCGACCAGGGCGCCGACGTGATCGGCCAGCACGTGGACAGCCCCACGCCGCAGATCGTCGCGCAGGAGCGCGGCGTGTACGGCACCGGCCACCACCGCGACCTGCGCCAGTTCGCGCCCAAGGCCACGCTGTGCTCCTCCGTGTGGGTGTGGGACCGCTTCCTGACGCCGGAGCTCAAGAAGATCATGGCCGGCGGCTGGAAGCCCGCGCAGTACGGCGCCTTCATCGAAATGAAGGACGGCGGCACCGACATCGCCGGCTTCGGGCCCGCCGTGCCCAAGGACAAGGCCGCTCTCATCACCGCCGAGCGCGACGCGATCATGAAGGGCAAGCAGGTCTACGCCGGCCCGCTCGCCGACCGCGACGGCAAGGAGCGCGTGGCCAAGGGCGCCGTTCTTTCGGACGCCGAACTCTGGAAGATGGACTGGTTCGTCAAGGGCGTGGTCACGCAGAAGTAGGCCGGGAGCCAAGCACCTCATGCCCAACGCGCTCGAACTCACCGGCATCCGCAAGACCTTCGACGGCTTCGCGGCACTGACCGACGCCCACTTCTCCGCGCGCTGGGGCGAGGTGCATGCGCTCCTGGGCGAGAACGGCGCGGGCAAGTCGTCGCTGATGAACATCGCGGCCGGGCTCTACGCACCCGAGGCCGGGCAACTGCTGGTGGACGACAACCCGGTGCGCTTCGCCGGCCCGCGCGACGCGGCGAAGCACCGCATCGGCATGGTCCACCAACATTTCAAGCTGGTGCGGCCCTTCACGGTGGCGCAGAACATCCTGCTCACGGCGCCGCCGCCGGCGGAGTTCCAGAGCCACGGCGAGCGGCTGCGCGAGATCTCGCGCGACATCCGCAACAAGGCCGCCGAGCTGGGCTTCGACATCGATCCTTCGAAGCGCGTCGATGCGCTGTCCGTCGCCGAGCAGCAGCGCGTGGAGATCCTCAAGGTGCTGCTGGCGGGCGCGCGCATCCTGATCCTCGACGAGCCCACGGCCGTGCTGACCGACCAGGAGGCCGCGCGCCTGCTGCAGACGGTGCAGGGCCTGGCGCGCAAGGGCGCGGCGGTGGTGCTGGTCACGCACAAGATGGCCGACGTGAAGACTTATGCCGGCCGCGTGACGGTGATGCGCGGCGGCCGCACGGTGGCCACGCTGAATCCGCAAGAAGCATCGGTGGCCGAGCTGGTGAAGCTCACGGTGGGCGAATCGATCGCTGCGCAGGGCTTTCAGCCCTCGGCGGCGCCGCGCGGGCCGGTGCGCCTTTCGGTGCGCGGCCTGCGCACGCCCGCATCGCCCGAGGGCCGCCGCGTGCTCGACGGGGTGGACCTCGACCTGCATGCGGGCGAGATCTACGGCCTCGCCGGCGTGGGCGGCAACGGACAGGGCGAGCTGGCGGGCGCGATCATGGGCCTGCAGGGCGAGCCGACCGAGGGTGAGATACGGCTCGAAGGTCACGGCGACCTGAAGACCATGGCTGCATCGGTGCGCCGAGGCATCGGCATCGCGGCCATTCCGGCCGACCGCTACGGGCTCGCGCTCGCGGGCGGCCTTTCGGTGGCCGAGAACTACGCCATCGGCCGTGTGCACACCGGCCGCTACGGCCCCGTGTGGCGCTTGCGCCGTGGCCGCATCCAGAGCGACACGCAGGAAGCGGTGCGCGCCTTCGACGTGCAGGGCGTGCGCTCGGTCGCGCAGAAGGCCGCGCTGCTCTCCGGCGGCAACGCGCAGAAGCTGGTGCTCGCGCGCGAGTTCGGCAAGTCGCCCACGCTGGTGCTCGCGCACAGCCCGAGCCGCGGGCTCGACGTGCGCGCCAGCGCCGAGGTGCATGCGCGGCTGCGCGCCGCGCGCGACAGCGGCGCGGCGGTGCTGCTCATCAGCGAAGACCTGGACGAGGTGCTGCAGCTCGCCGACCGCGTGGGCGTGATGACGCGCGGGCGCATCGCCGGCGAGTTCGCGCAGCCCGCCGACCGCCAGGCCATCGGACAGGCGATGGTGGACCATGGCTGAAGCATCGCTCTCCGCCGACATGGCCCCATCGCACAAGACACGGGCAGCGCAACAGCCCCAGCCGCTCGCCGGCCGCCGCTATGCGCTGGAGATCCGCCAGCACATGGCCTGGCACTGGCAGGCTCTGATCCTCGCGACCGCGCTGCTCGCGGGCTTCGCCATCTCGGCGGCGATCCTCATCGGGGCCGGCGTGCCGGCCGACGAGCTCGCCAACGAGTTCGTGATGCAGACCTTCTTCGACGGCCAGAACTTCCGCGCCGTGTTGTTCCAGGCCGCGCCGATGATCCTCGTCGGCCTCGCGGGCTGCGTCGCCTTCCGCGCGCGCTTCTGGAACCTCGGGCTCGAAGGCCAGATGATCTGGGGCGCCATCGGCGCCACCGCCATCTCGATGTGGCAGATCGGCCCCGAGAACCTGCGCCTGCCGCTGATGTTCATCGCGGCCATCGGCTGCGGCCTGCTCTGGGTGCTGGGCCCCGCGTGGCTCAAGCTGAAGCTGGGCGTGAACGAGATCATCTCGACGCTGATGCTCAACTACATGGCGGCCAACTTCCTGCTGCACCTGGTCTACGGCAGCTGGAAGGACCCGAAGGACAACTTCCCCTACTCACCGCAGTTCCGCGTGTTCGAGCGCCTGCCCGAGCTGGGCGCGGGCATCGGCAGCTCGATCCTGCTCGCGGGCCTCGTCGCGCTGCTGGCGTGGTGGCTGGCGAGCGTGAGCCGGATGGGCCTGTACCTGCGCTTCGTCGACGCGAACCCGCGCGTGGCGCATGCCAGCGGCGTGCCGGTGCGGCGCACGATCTACGGCGCGGTGCTGCTGTCGGGCGCGATGGCCGGGCTCGCGGGCTTCGCTGTGGCGGCGGGGCAGGAGGGCCGGCTCACGCAGGCCTTCTATCAGGGGTACGGCTTCTCGGGCATCCTCATCGCCTTTCTCGCGCGCAACAACCCGCTGGCGGCCACGGTGGTGGCGCTGCTGGTGGCGGCGCTCTTCGTCACCGGCCGCAGCCTGCAGGTGTTCTACCAGGTGCCGTTCTCGATGGTGCAGCTGATCCAGGCGGTGATCGTGGTGTGCGTGGCGTCGAGCGATTTCTTCATCCGCCACCGGCTGCGCCGCGTGGGCGGGGAGGCCGTGCAATGAACGGCGGCATCATCCTCAACTGGCTGGCGAGCACACCCGACTTCGCCGTGCCTTATGCGCTGGCGGCGCTCGGCCTCATCATCTGCGAGCGCGCGGGGGTGCTCGCGCTCGGCGCCGAGGGGCTGATGCTGGTCGGCGCGCTGGCCGGCATCGGCGCGCAGATCGTCATCGGCCAGCCCGCAGTGTCGCTGGTGCTCGCGATGCTGGCGGCCAGCGTGGTGTCGGTGCTGTTCGCGGTGATGGTGATCTGGCTGCGCGTGAACCAGGTGATCGCCGGGCTCGCGCTGGTGTTCTTCTGCCAGGGGTTCACCGCGCTGGTCGGCTCGATGGCCGAGTGGACCAACCATGCGACCGAGGGCATCGGCGCGATGGGACTGTGGCCGCTCTCGCTGCTGCCGGGCGTGGGCAAGCTCTTCGAGCAGAACGCAATGGTGTGGCTCACGCTGCCGATCTTCGGCGCGGTGGCGTGGTTCTTTGCGCGTACCTCGGCCGGCCTGCGGTTGCGCGCGGTGGGCGAGAACCCGCAGGCGGCCGACGCGGCGGGCATCCGCGTCACCGCCTGGCGCTTCGCGGCGGTGCTCGCGGGCTCGGCACTGGTGGGGCTGGCGGGCGCGTACATCTCGGTGGTCAGCACCAAGCTGTGGATCGCGGGCATGACCGGCGGGCGCGGCTGGATCGCGGTGGGCCTCGTCATCTTCGCGCGCTGGTCGCCGTGGAAGGCGCTCGTCGGCGCGCTGCTGTTCGGCTGCATCGAAGCGCTGATTCCCCAACTGGCCGCTGCCGGCGTGCAGCTGCCGCAGTACTTCGTGATGATGACGCCGTACGCGGTGACGCTCGGCGTGATGGTGTGGGTCGCGCTCTCGCGGCGCGGCGCCGACGAAGAGCCCGGCGCGCTGGGACAACCCTATGTGAGAGAAGAACGCCGATGAAGGCCTGGGTCTACAACGAGGAGCGCGAGCTCGACGCAGCGCGGTTCGCCGACTACCTGAATCCGGCCACCACGGCTGTCGTTTCCATCGACATGCACCGCGGCCACCTGGACGACAGCCCCGACTGCCCCTGCCCCGCGCCGCGCGCACGCGACGTGGTGGCGCCCATCGACGGCTTCCACGACGCGGTGCGCGCGCTGGGCGTGCGCATCGTGCACGTCAGGTCGGTGCTGCGGCCCGGCGGCGTGGACGACATCAACGGCATTCCGTCGGCATGGCGGCGCACCTTCCCTCTGCACGTGGGCGAGATTCCGAATGCCGACGCGCATGCCATCGAGGGCTCGAAGTGGACCGAGTGGGTCACGCGCGTGGAGCCCGGCGACATGCGCGTGGACGGCAAACGCCGGCTCTCGGCCTTCTACCCGACCGACCTCGACTTTCTTCTGCGCAACCAGCGCATCGAGACCGTGGTGCTCGACGGCGGCTTCACCGACTGCTGCGTGCTCAACACCGCCTTCGACGCCAGCAACCGCAACTACCGCGTGATCGTGTTGCGCGACCTCGTGCGTGGCACCGATGCGCACCTGGAAGACGCGGCGCTCGCGATGGTGTCGCTGCACCTGGGGCTGGTGATGGATTCAGAAGAGTTGCTGCGGGTGTGGCGCGGCTGAATCTCAGCCCGACACTCCGAGCCAGCGCGCGGCCACGGCCGGCATGTCGCCCTGCGCGGATTCCCACACCAGCTCGGGTGCCGCCACATGCACGCCGGGCGGCGCGATGCGCAGCGCCACATCGACCAGCTCCGCCACCTTCACCGCGCGCACCGGCTGCTCGCTGCTGGGCACCATGAAGCGCACCACCGAAAGCATCCACGCGGCCAGCCGCTCGAAGGGGTTGGCGATCTTCGCGTTCACCGGCTTGCGCGCCGAACGCACGAGGATCACGCGCTCGAAGCCGCAGGCCACCACCGCCTGCTCGTCGAGGCTCGCGAGCCCGCGCTTGAGCGCCTCGGGCAGCCGGCCCTGGTCGTGCGGCAGCACGATGGCCAATGTCTGCACGCCGCAGGCGCGCAGCCAGCGGGCCAGCTCGGGCAGCTCGGAAGGCTCGGGCACCCACAGCGCGCGCTCGCGGTCGTGGTACAGGCGCGGCGGGTCGAAGGCGACGATGGCGGTGTGGGCCGAGGTCAGCGGCCATTGCGCGATCGGCTGGGCCGGGCTCAGGTAGGTCTCGACGCCGCGCAGCCCGTCGCGGATCGGCTCGCGCGCCAGCACGCGGGTGTGGGCATGGCGGTGGCTCCCCGCCAGCCGGCGCAGCAGTTCGGCGCCCAGCGCGCCGGTCGCGCCCGCGATCAGCAGCGTGCCGAAGGCATCGGAGGCAACGGGCATTACCGCACGGTTGGCGGCTTGCAGGGCTTGCAGTGGATCAACGGCCATGGAGCCGCCTATGCTACCTTCCGCATCTTCTGCGGAGGTAATGCAAATGATGATAAAGCGCTGGTTCCTGATTCTCGCGGCGGTCCTGTCCCTGAGCGGATGCGGCTACAACCAGTTCCAGTCCCTCGATGAGGCCAGCAAGTCGGCCTGGAGCGAGGTCCTCAACCAGTACCAGCGGCGCGCCGACCTCGTGCCGAACATCGTGGCCACCGTGAAGGGCGAGGCCAGCTTCGAGCAGGACACTCTCACCAAGGTGATCGAGGCGCGCGCCAAGGCCACCTCGATCCAGGTGACGCCCGAGACGCTCAACAACCCCGAGGCCTTCAACAAGTTCCAGCAGGCGCAGGGCGAGCTCTCGTCGGCGCTGTCGCGGCTGATGGTGGTGTCGGAGCGCTATCCCGACCTGAAGGCCAACCAGTCCTTCCGCGACCTGCGCGTGACGCTGGAAGGCACCGAGAACCGCATCACCGTGGCGCGCAACCGGTACATCGAAAGCGTGCAGGAGTACAACGTGCTCGCGCGCAGCTTCCCGACCAACCTCACGGCCAAGATCTTCGGCTATGCGCCGAAGCCGAACTTCTCGGTGCAGAACGAGGCGCAGATTTCCACGCCGCCTACCGTCGACTTCAGCGCTCCGAAGAAGTAGTTCTCCCCCAGGCTTCGTGCACTTCGTGTCACTGCGCCAACCCCCTCGCCGGGGGCAACACCTGCGGCCCGGCCAAGACGGTTCCGCGGTGTTCCCGGATTGGTGCGCGCCATCTCTGCTATGGGCATTCGCGGCCTTCTGGATGCTGCTGGCAACGGGCAGCGCCTTTGCCCAGGGCCTGCTGCCGATCCCCACGCTCACCGCGCGGGTGATCGACCAGACCGGCACGCTCGACAGCGCACAGCGCAACGGCCTCGAAACCAAGCTCGCGGCCTTCGAGCAGCGCAAGGGTTCGCAGATCGTGGTGCTGATGGTGCCGACCACCGCGCCCGAGGACATCGCCAGCTACACGCAGCGCGTGGGCGATGCCTGGAAGATCGGCCGCAAGGGTGTCGGCGACGGCCTGCTGGTCGTGGTGGCCAAGGACGATCGCAAGATGCGCATCGCCACGGCCAAGGCGCTCGAAGGCGCGGTGCCCGACCTCGCGGCCAGCCGCATCATCGACGAGGAAATGAAGCCGCGCTTTCGCAACGGCGACTTCGCGGGCGGGCTGAACGCGGCAGTGGACCGGCTCATCGGGCTGGTCGATGGCGAGCCGCTGCCCGAGCCGTCGCGCAACACGGGCGGGGGTGGCAACGAGGGCTTCGACTGGGAGAACCTCGCGATCTTCCTGTTCGTCGGTGTCTTCGTCGGCGCGCCGATCGCGCGCGCCATCTTCGGCAAGAAGCTGGGCACGATGTTCATCGGCGGCGGCGTGGGCGTGGTGGTGTTCTTCATCACCACCAGCATCGCCATCGCGGTGATCGCGGCGCTGGTGGCACTGATCGTCTCGCTGGTCGCGGGCACCGGGCGTCCGGGCGGTGGCGGGGGCGGCGGCTGGAGTTCCGGCGGCGGAGGCTGGGGCGGCGGTGGTGGTGGCTTCAGCGGAGGCGGTGGAGGCGGCGGTTTCAGCTCCGGCGGTGGCGGCAATTTCGGCGGCGGCGGCGCGTCGGGGGACTGGTGAACACGATGCAAAGCACCAACACGAAGCCCTCTGGCAGCGAAGCGGGCCTCTTCACCAAGCTGGGCCGCATCTGGCGCCATCGCTGGATCGATGAATCCGAGGTGCGCCGCGCGATTCCTGCGGCAGCGCTGGAGCGCCTCGCGGGCCGCGTGACCGCGAGCGAGCGGCGCCACAGCGGCGAGATCCGCATCTGCGTCGAAGCCGGCCTGCCGATGTCCTACCTGTGGCGCCATGCGCCGCCGCGCGAACGCGCCGTGACGCTGTTCGGCAAGCTGCGCGTATGGGACACCGCACACAACAACGGCGTGCTCATCTACCTGCTGCTGGCCGAGCACGCCATCGAGATCGTGGCAGACCGGGGCATCGACGCGCATGTCGACGATGCCGAATGGGCCGCGATGGCACAGCGCATGAGCGCGGCCTTCCGCGAAGGCCGCTTCGAGGACGGGCTCACGCAGGCGCTGGAAGAGATTTCCGCGCTGCTGGTCGAGCACTTTCCGCTGGCCGAGGGCGAGCTCGACGTGAACGAGTTGCCCGATGAACCGGTGGTGCTCTAGCAGCCATCGCGCGGTGGCACAGCCCACACCGCGTCGCCACCAACCGCATGAAAGCGTCGCCCCGGCGCAGATTCCATCAGCCACCCGCCCGTGAACTCGCCGAAGGCCGGCAGCACGGCCTGCTGCCCGTCGCTCGCGAAGCACGGCAGCCGCACGCTGTCGCGCCCTCGCCCCTGAAGCCTGCAGACCGGATGCAGATGCCCCGCGAGCACGAAGTGCGTGGCATGCACCTGCGGATGGTGGCAGCAGGCGAAAGGGCCCAGCAGGAAAGGCTCGTCGACCACCTCGATGCCGAGTTCCGGCGGCGGATCGCCCGCACGGCTGTCGTGGTTGCCGCGCACCAGGGTCATGGCAATGGCCGCGTGGAGCGAACGCCAGGCCTCTACGGCGGCCAGCACCGTGCGCGCCTGCGCCGCATGCAGGAAGTCGCCTAGGAAAACGATGCGCTGCGGCTCATGCTTCTGGATCAGCACATCGAGCCGCGCGAGGTTCTGCTGCGTGGTCCCGCCCGGCACCGGCTGGCCGAGCGCGCGATAGGTCGCGGCCTTGCCCAGGTGCAGGTCGGCCACGAACAGCACGCGCCGGCCGGGCCACCACAGGGCACGCTCGGGCAGCAGGTGCAGCAGCTCGCCCGCCCAGTGCACGGCGAGCGGCGAGTTGGATGTATCGGGGGATGTCACCCGGCCAGTGTCGCAAAACCTGCGATTGCCTTGCAAAGGCCCTCCAGAGCCCCCATTTGCCTGCCATGACCGAATCGCCCCCGCTGCACATCGTCTGCCCGCACTGCCACACGACCAACCGCGTGCGCGCGGCGCAGCTGGGCAGCGCCCCCGACTGCGGCAGCTGCCACCGCCCGCTGTTCACCGGCCATTCGACGGCGCTGGCGGATGCCGCCACCTTCGACCGCCACATCGCCCGCAACGAGATTCCGGTGCTGGTCGATTTCTGGGCGCCCTGGTGCGGCCCCTGCCGCCAGATGGCGCCGGCCTACGAGCAGGCCGCAGCCCAGCTGGAGCCCTACGTGCGGCTCGCCAAGGTCGACACCGAGGCGGTGCCCGCGCTGGGCGCGCGCTTCAACATCCGCAGCATCCCGACGCTGGCGCTGTTCCGCGGCGGCCGCGAGGTGGCGCGGCAGGCCGGCGCGATGGGCACGGCCGACATCGTGCGTTGGGTGAAGGCGCACGGCGCGGGCTGAGACTAGAGCGGCGGCAGCGGCCTTGACGGCCGCGGCGGCCGCCGGCGGTCGCGCCGCTGGCTCACCGGCTTCGGCGGCTTGCCCGGCCCTTCTTGCCCGAAGGCCAGCGTTCCCTTCACGCGCTCCACGCCGCCGGCCGTGACCGCGCCGCCCGCGGCCTTCTCGAGCTGCTCGACCATGCGCGCGATGCGGTCGGCCACGTTCTCGTTCGACAGCTTCTCGCGGAACAGTTCCACCATCAGCGGAAACGAGAACGGCGTGGGCCGTGCGAGCGGCTTCAGCACCAGCCGCTGCATGGCGATGCGCTCGAGGCTTGCGCGCAGGCGGCCGATCTCGAGCTCCTGCGCGAGCAGTTCCTGCTCGGCCTGCAGCAGCAGCCTGTTGCCGGGATCGTACTTGCGGAACACCTCCCAGAAGAGCGACGACGAGGCCTGCAGCTGCTTGCTGCTGCGCTTCTCGCCCGGATAGCCCTGGTAGATGAGGCCCGAGACGCGCGCGATCTCGCGAAAGCGCCGCTGCGCCAGCTCGCCGGCGTTGAGCGATGCCAGCACCTCGTGCAGCAGCGCCGCGCGCTGGTCTTCGCCCTCGCCCTGCGGCAGCGTCAGCACCCGCGGCAGCAGCGCCGGCCAGTCGACCTCGGTCGCGCTCAGCAGCTCGAAGCCGTAGTCGTTGACCGCGATCGAGAAGGTGCGCGCCTCGTGCTGCGCGACGCGCCACGCCAGGAGGCTCGCGAGCCCCAGGTGCACGTGCCGGCCCGCGAAGGGATACAGGAACAGATGCGATCCCTCGCGCGTGCTCAGGGTTTCGGCCAAGAGCGTCTGCGGCGTGGGCAGCGCCGACCACTGCTGCTGTATCTCCAGCAGCGGGCGCACGCACTTCAGTTCGGGCGAGTCGTAGCGACCTTCGCCGGCCTGCGCGAGCTGCTGCACCACCGCGTCGGCCAGGGTGTTCGACAGCGGCATGCGTCCACCGCCCCAGCGCGGCACCGCGGCACGCTTGCCGCTGGCGCGCCGCACCCAGGCCGTCATGTCGTGGATGCGCACGAGTTCCAGCATGCGGCCGCCGAACAGGAAGCAGTCGCCGGGCTTCATGCGGGCGACGAAGCTCTCTTCCACACTGCCGATCTTCGAGCCGCCGACGTATTGAACCGAGATGCTCGCATCGCTCACGATGGTGCCGATGTTCATGCGGTGCCGCCGCGCGAGCCGCGCATCGGGCACGCGCCAGACGCCCTCGGCATCGGGAACCACGCGCTTGTAGTCCGGGTAGGCCGCGAGCGACGGGCCGCCCTGCGCCACGAACTCCAGGCACCACTGCCAGTTCTCGCGCGCGAGGCTTTCGTAGGCCGCCGTGCCGCGCACTTCCTCGTAGAGGTCGTCGGGCACGAAGCCGCCGCCCAGCGCGACCGTCACCAGGTGCTGCACCAGCACGTCGAGCGGCTGCTCGGGCGAATGGCGCGCCTCGATGTGCCCGGCCGCGATGGCGACGCGCGCGGCCGAGCCTTCCACCATCTCCACGCTGTGCGTGGGCACGAGCGTGATGCGCGAAGGCCGCCCCGGCGCATGGCCCGAGCGGCCCGCGCGCTGCAGCAGCCGCGCGACGCCCTTGGGCGAGCCGATCTGCAGCACGCGCTCCACCGGCAGGAAGTCCACGCCCAGGTCGAGGCTGGAGGTGCAGACCACCGCCTTGAGCTCGCCGCTCTTCAGGCCCAGCTCCACCCACTCGCGAACCTCGCGGTCGAGCGAGCCGTGATGCAGCGCGATGAGGCCCGCCCACTCCGGCTTTGCTTCGAGCATCGCCTGGTACCAGATCTCAGCCTGCGAGCGCGTGTTGGTGAAGACCAGCGTGGTGCTGCTCGCGGCGATCTCCTCGATCACCTGCGGCAGCATCGTGAGGCCCAGGTGGCCGCCCCACGGAAAGCGCTCGGCGACGCCGGGCAGCAGCGAATCGATGACCAGCTTCTTCGGCACCTGCCCCTGCACCAGCACGCCCGCTTCATGGCCCAGCAGCGCATGCATCGCCTCGTGCAGGTTGCCCAGCGTGGCCGACATGCCCCAGATCGCGAGGCCCGGGTTCCAGCGCTTCAGCCGCGCGAGCGCGAGCTGCAGCTGCACGCCGCGCTTGTTGCCCAGCAGCTCGTGCCATTCGTCGACCACCGCCATGCGAACGTGGCCGAGTACCTCGTGCGCATCGGCGCGCGCGAGCAGCAGCGAAAGGCTTTCGGGCGTGGTGACGAGCACCGTGGGCAGGCGCTGGTTCTGCGCGCTGCGCTCGGCGGAGGTGGTGTCGCCGCTGCGCGCGCCGGCGCTCCATGGATGCACCTCGGCGCCGAGGGCTTCCAGCGGCTGCTGCAGTGCGCGCAACGTGTCGGCCGCCAGCGCGCGCATCGGCGTGAGCCACAGCACGGTGAGCGGCTCGGCAACAGGCCGTGCGTTCGTCGATGCGGCCGCCTTGCGCGCCCGCACGAAGGCCTGCAGCGCACCCAGCCACACGGCGTAGGTCTTGCCAGCGCCGGTGGTGGCATGCAGCATGCCCGAGCGGCCATCGGCGATTGCCTTCCAGACCTCGCGCTGGAATTTGAAGGGCTTCCATCCGCGCGCGGCGAACCATGCATCGAGCGCGGCCTTGACCGCCTTGCTCCTTCCCCCTCTGGGGGAAGGCGGGGATGGGGGCACGCGACCTTCAACAGACTGCTCCCCCGAGATACGCCGCGTGCCCCCACCCCTGCCCTCCCCCAGAGGGGGAGGGAGCGAAGCGGGATCCTTCGGGCTGGTCATGCGGGCAACAACGCAGCGAGCGTCTGCAAGGTATCGGCCTCCTCGACCGGCTTGTCCTCGCGCCATCGCAGCATGCGCGGAAAGCGCACCGCGATGCCGCTCTTGTGCCGCGTGCTGCGCGCGATGCCCTCGAAGCCGAGCTCGAACACCAGCGTGGGCTTCACGCTCTTCACTGGCCCGAAGCTCTCTACCGTGGTCTTGCGGATGATCGCGTCCACGCGCGCCATCTCGGCATCGGTGAGGCCCGAGTAGGCCTTGGCGAAGGGCACGAGCCTGCGGTCCTCCTGTCCGGGCGGGCCGTCCCACACGGCGAAGGTGTAGTCGCTGAAGAGGCTGGCGCGCCGGCCGTGGCCGCGCTGCGCGTAGATCAGCACCGCGTCGATGCTCAGTGGATCGATCTTCCACTTCCACCAAACGCCCACGTCCTTGGTTCGGCCCACGCCGTACTGCGCGTCGCGGCGCTTGAGCATCATCCCTTCCACGCCCATGGTGCGTGCCGCTTCGCGCTGGCGCGCGAGGTCGGGCCAGTCGGCCCCGGTGAGCATCGGGCTGGGCAGCAGCGAGGGGTGGCCCATGCGCGCCACCAGCTCGTCGAGCAGCACTCGGCGCTGCGACTGCGGCAGCGCGCGCAGGTCGCGCCCCTCCCATTCGAGGATGTCGTAGACCAGCAGCACCACCGGTATGTCGCGCAGCAGCTTCGCACCCAGCGTCTTGCGGCCGATGCGCTTCTGCAGCTCGGCGAAGGGCTGCACGCGGCCCTCGCGCCAGACGACGATCTCGCCGTCGAGCACCGTGCCGTCGGGCAGCGCCTCGCCGAGCGTGGCGAGTTCGGGGAAGCGCTCGGTCACCAGTTCCTCGCCGCGCGACCACACCCACGCCGCGCCCGCGCGCTTGACCAGCTGCGCGCGGATGCCGTCCCATTTCCATTCGACGATCCAGTCCGAGGGCGGCCCCAGCACCGCGTCGAACTGCTCCAGCGGCAGGTTGAAGGGATGCGCAAGGAAGAAGGGGTAAGGCTGGCCGCTGGTCTTCTGCTCCTGCTCGCTGCCCGTCTCGGGTGCGATGAGCGCCTGGTAGTCGGCGGCCCGGGGCCGCCCGCCGATGTGCGTGTAGCCCATGAGCCGCTGCGCCACGCGCTTGGCGTCGATGCCGCCCACGGCCGCGAGCGCCTGCGTGACCTGAAGCTTCGACACGCCGACGCGGAACGCGCCGGTGATGAGCTTGAAGTACACCAGCCGCTCCTCGAGCGCGAGCTGCCGCCACTGCGCGCGCAGGCGGTCGGCCAGCTCGTCGGGCGCGTTCTTCGCGGCATCGCGCAGCGGCAGCAGGTGCTGCTCGACCCATCCGGCAAGGCCCAGGTCGTGCGCGTCGGTGGGCGGCGGCAGCAGCAGCGCGATGGTCTCGGCCAGGTCGCCGACCGCGTCGTAGCTCTCGTCGAACAGCCACTCGGGCAGGCCCGCCGCCTCCTGCGCGAGCAGCCGCAGCAGCTTGACGGGCACCAGCTGGCGCGGCTTGCCGCCGGCAAGGAAGTAGACGGCCCAGGCGGCGTCAGCCGCATCGGCTTCTCGCAGGTAGCGCTGCAAGGCGGCCTGCTTGGCGAGGTTGGAGGTGCTGGCGTCGAGCTCGTGGTACAGCGCGGCGAAGGCCTTCATGGCATCTCTCCTTCCCCCTCTGGGGGAAGGTTGGGATGGGGGCTCTCGGCCTCCCCATCGAGCGCCGCCTGCCCCCTCCCCTGCCCTCCCCCAGAGGGGGTGAGAGTCTCTTGATCATCTTCATCGCCGTACTCGGTTTTGAACGACTGCGCATCGAGGCCGTTCTCGCTGAGCCACCGCACCATCACCTGCACGCTGCCATGGGTGACGAAGACCCGCTCGGCACCCGTGCCGGCGATGGCCTGCTGCAGGCCGGGCCAGTCGGCATGGTCGGACATCACGAAGCCCCGGTCCACGCCGCGCCGCCTGCGCGTGCCGCGCAGCTGCATCCAGCCGCTGGCGAAGGCGTCGGCGTAGTTGCCGAAGCGCTTCATCCACGGCGAACCCTGTGCCGAGGGCGGCGCGAGCACCAGCGAACGCTTCAGCAGCGCGGCATCGACGCCTTCGTCTCCCACGCGCAAGGTCGGCGGCAAGGCCACGCCGGCCGCCCGGTAGACGGCGTTGAGCGGCTCCACCGCGCCGTGCACGACGATGGGACCGATGCTCGCGTCCACGCCGTGCAGGATGCGCTGCGCCTTGCCGAAGGCATAGCAGAACAGCACCGATGCGCGGCCGGCTTCGGCGTTGGCGCGCCACCATGCGTCGATCTGCGCGAACAGCACCGGCTGCGTCGGCCAGCGGTAGACCGGCAGGCCGAAGGTCGACTCGGTGATGAAGGTGTCGCAGGGCACCGGCTCGAACGGCGGGCAGGTGCCGTCGGGCTCCGTCTTGTAGTCACCCGAGGCCACCCACACGCGCCCGCCGTGCGCGAGCCGCACCTGCGCCGAGCCCAGCACATGGCCCGCAGGGTGCAGCGAGACGCGCACGCCGTGGTGCTCGATGGCTTCGCCGTAAGGCAGCGTCTGCAGCGCGATGTCGCGTCCCAGGCGCGCGCGCAACGTGCCGGCGCTGTCGGTGTGGGCGAGGTAGTGCCCGTGCCCGGCGCGCGCGTGGTCGGAATGCGCATGGGTGATGACGGCGCGCGCCACCGGCCGCCACGGGTCGATGTAGAAATCGCCGGGCGGGCAGTACAGGCCCTCGGGCCGGGCGACGACGAGGAGGTCTTCTTCCTGCTTTGCGGGAGGCATGGCATGCCATCGTAGGCGCTGCCGGGGTTTGGCGCCGCCGAACGACGGGCGCAAAGCGTTGTGGGCGGGCTCCTACCCTAGGGTCGCTTCGGACGGTTCTTCGCCATGTCGAGCACATTCATCTTCATGCCGTTGGGCATGACCATGTCGCCCGGCTTCTGGTCGGCCTTGCAGGGGCCGATCCATTTGGCCTCCATCACGCTGTGGCCCTCGGCGCGGCCCATCAGCGGCGGGCTGTAGCTCGACTTGCTCTCCATGCGATAGGCGGTGCCGAAGTCACCGCTCATCACCGCGTGCGATGTGGCGACGGTGTTGCCGATCTTGCAGACCGAGTCCATGACCAGCTTGCCGCCGTCCGAGCTCAGCTCCTGCTTGGAGCACAGGTCCTTGCCCATGCCCTGGCCCATGTCGCGCAGCGCCTTGTCGCTGGCCGCGTCGATGCATTGCTGCATGGTCTGGCCTGCTGCGGCGTCCTTGCCGCCGCTGCCGTCCCCCGTCCGGATCTCCCAGAGGCCTGGCTTGCGCGCGGGAAAGTCGAGCGCGAGCGCCGGCACTGCGAGGGCACCGGCCGCCAGGCAGGCCACGGCGGCGGAAAGACGGATGTTCATGGCGGGCTCCCCCGGCGGTGTACGGCGATGCCCGGTTTTTACCGCGCGCGCCGCCGCGGCGGTATATCGCGATCGGCCTACGCCGGAACAGCCGCCGTGCCGCGCCGCCTCGTGGCGGCGCCGAACGCCACCCCCAGGGCGAAGCCGCCGAGCACGTCGATCAGCACGTGCTGTCGCACCGCCATCGTCGAATAGACGATGGCGGCGGCCCAGGCCACGTTGACGGCGCGCAGCCAGAGCGGCGCCCCCACCGCCCGCAGTTGCCGCGCCAGCACCACGCAGCTGAACACCGAGAACGACACATGCAGCGAGGGAAAGGCGTTGCCGGCCGAGTCGACCATCTTGAGGAACTGCAGCGAGGTGCCCGGCGTGGTCTCGACCACGAAGTTGGGAATCGCCGTGGGCATGAACCAGAACACGAGCAGCGCCAGCAGCGTCATGGCTGCGCAGCCCAGCGAGAAGCCGGTCAGTTCGCGCATGTCCCTGGCCAGCAGCACCGGCAGCGCGATGTAGCCCCATAGCGATAGATACACCGGCAGCAGCCACGGCCAGAAGGCGATGAGCCGGTCGACGGGCGTGAGGGGCAACACCCAGGCCTGGCCCGCGTTCTTCATGATCCAGAAGTACAGCGGGAAGAAACCGAGCGTGGCGACGGTGTTGCCGACCAGCTTCAGGGGGAACAGCGTGATGCTGCGCTTCCACAATGCCGCGAGCCATGGCGGCACCATCGAGGAAGACGATGCGGAAGAAGACGAGGATGTTGCGTCGGACGCGGGAGGTGTCATGGAGGCCTGGGCAGCGCGCCGCGCGCTACCAGGGCGTCCACTTTAATTCGCTTTTCGCCGAAGCCACCGTGCGCTCGATGAAGCGCACGCCGCGCGCGCCGTCCTCCACGCGCGGATAGTCGGCCGCCAGCGGGTCGGCCACGCGCCCTTCGAGCCTTGCGCGGATGTCCGCCGCCACGCCCGCGTACACGTTCGCGAAGGCTTCGATGAAGCCCTCTGGGTGCCCGGCCGGCAGCCGGCTCGCGCGTTTCGCGGCTTCGCACAGCCAGGAAGCGCCGCGCGTGAGCACCTGCAGCGGCCCGTCGTGCGGCAGATGCACCAGCCGGCTCGGTTGCTCCTGGTGCCATTCGAGCGTGCCAAGCGTGCCCGACACGCGCAGGCGCAGGTCGTTCTCCAGGCCGGTGTTGATCTGCGAAGCGATGAGCACGCCGCGCGCGCCGCCCTCGAAGCGCAGCAGCAGGCTGCCGTCGTCGTCGAGCATGCGGCCCGGCACCAGCGCGCCGAGGTCGGCGCACAGGCTCTCGATGCGCAGCCCGGTGACGGTGGCCACGAGGTTCTCGGCATGCGAGCCGATGTCGCCGATGGCGCCGGCCGCGCCGCTGCGCGCGGGGTCGGTGCGCCAGTCGGCCTGCTTGTTGCCGCCGCTGCCCTCGACGTGGCTCGCAAGCCAGCCCTGGTTGTATTCGACGACGACCTTGCGCACCTCGCCGATGAGGCCCGAGCGCACCATCTCGCGCGCCTGCCGGACCATCGGGTAGCCGGTGTAGTTGTAGGTGACGCCGAACACCGTGCCCTTCTTCGCGACCGTAGCGACCAGCGCGTCGGCCTGCTCGCGCGTGTGCACCAGCGGCTTGTCGCACACCACATGGAAGCCCGCCTCGGCGAAGGCCTGCGCTACCGGGAAGTGCACATGGTTGGGCGTGACGATCGACACGAAGTCGATGCGCTCGCCCTCGGGGCGCTTCAACTCGTCGGCCAGGAGCGCCTGCCAGTCGCCGTGGTTGCGATCGTCGGCCAGGCCGAGGTCGCGGCCCGAGGCGCGCGCCTTCCCGGGGCTGGACGAGAGCGCGCCCGCGACGAGCTCGATCTGCCCGTCGAGCGCCATGGCCTTGCGGTGCACGGCGCCGATGAAGGCATCGCGGCCGCCGCCGACCATGGCGTAGCGCAGTTTGCGAGGAGGTGTGTCGCTCATCAATCGTCTCGGTGTTCGTGGTAACTGTCCCTCTCCCTCTGGGAGAGGGCTGGGGTGAGGGCATCGGCGGTTGCACGCGCACAGCCTTTGCCATCGCCGTCGACCCTCACCCCAGCCCTCTCCCCGAGGGGAGAGGGAGCAAGACGCCTCAGAAAGGCGAATTGGGGTGGTAGAAGTCCTTGGCGTTTTCCTTGGTGATGAGCACCGAAGGAATGATCGTGGTCGCCGGCAGCTTCTCGCCCTTCAGGCGCGCTTCTGCCGTGAGCTTGATCGCGTCGTAGATGAACTTGGGCGAGTAGCTCACGTCGGCCGTGATGCGCTTGTCCTTGCCGTCCATGATGGTCTTGACCATGCCCTTGGCGCCCGCGCCGCCGAAGATGATCTTGATATCGTCGCGCTTGGCCTGCTCGATGGCCTTGAGCACGCCCACGGCCATGTCGTCGTCGGCGGCCCAGATGGCGTCGATGCTCTTGAAGCGCGTGAGGTAGTCCTGCGTGACCTTGAAGGCGTCGTCGCGGTTCCAGTTGGCGTACTTGGCGTCGAGCAGCTTGATGTCAGGGCTGTTCTTGAGCACCGCGTTGAAGGCATCCATGCGCTCGTTGTCCAGCGTGGTCGCGATGCCGCGCAGCGCCACCACGTTGCCCTTGCCGTTCAGCTGCTTCACGATGTATTCGGCCGGAATCTTGCCGAAGGCCGTGTTGTCGCCGGCCACGTACGCATCCTGTGCGCTGGTGTCGGTGAGGCCGCGATCCACCACGGTCACGTAGGCGCCCTTGGCCTTGACCTGTGCCACGGGCTTGGTCAGCGCTGCGGATTCGAAGGGGAACACGACCAGCGCGTTGATCTTGGTGACCGTCGAAAGGTCCTGCAGCTGGTTGGCCTGCTCGGGCGCGTTGGCGGCCGTCTTGATGGTGATCTTCAGGTCCTTGTGTTCCTTCTCCAGGTCCTTCTTCGCCTGGTTGGCCCAGTAGTTGATGCCGCCCATGAAGCTGTGCGTGGCGGCCGGAATCGAAACGCCGAGGTTGACCTTCTCCGCGGCGAGCGCGGGCAGGCTGGCGAACGCGGCGGCGGCAACCGCCGTGAGTGCGAGGCGTCGGGTGAAAGTCGTCATGCTGGATGTCTCCTCTTGGTTGATGGAACGGAACGGGAAAGAACTAGCGCCGGCCGCGCTGCAGGAACGCGACGATGATGATCACGAAGCCCTGCACCGCGGCGTTGAGGTACACGCTGATGATGCTGGTGAGGTTCAGGATGTTGCTGATGACCGAGAGCAGCACCGCGCCCACCACCGTGCCGGTGATGCTGCCCGCGCCGCCCTTGAGCGCCGTGCCGCCCACGATCACCGCGGCGATGGCTTCGAGCTCCCACAGCAGGCCGGTGGTCGGCGAGGCCGAGCCGAGGCGCGGCACGTACAGCAGCGTCGCGATGCCCACGCACACGCCGAGCAGCACGTAGGTGAGGATCTTCACGCGGTCGACGTCCACCGCCGCGTAGCGCGCCACCTGCTCGTTGGAGCCGATGGCCTGCACGTAGCGTCCGTAGGCCGTGCGGTTGAGGATGATGCCGCCCACGATGGCGACGATCACGAACACCCACACCGGCACCGGGATGCCCGCGAGGCTCGCGTAGTACACGGGCGCGTAGAGGTCCGACAGCTCGTTGTCGAGCGTGAGCGCGCCGCCATCGGCGAAGTACGTGAGGTACGCGCGGAAGATGCCCAGCGTGCCCAGCGTCACGATGAAGGGCTCGATGCGCCCCTTGGTGATGAGCAGGCCGTGCGCCAGCCCGAACACCGCGCCGAGCACCACCGCCAGTACCGCGCCCATCACCACCGCCAGCAGCGGCGAGCCCGAGGCCGGGCCGGCCCAGTTGATGAACATGATCACGCTGCCCGCGATGAGCGCGGCCATCGAGCCCACCGACAGGTCGATGCCGCCGGAGATGATCACGAAGCACATGCCCACCGCGATGATGCCGATGAAGGCCGTGCGCGTGAGCACGTTCATCGCGTTGTCGACGGTTGCGAAGTCGCCGTTGAGCAGCGTGCCGGCGATGCACAGCAGCACCAGGCCGATGACGGGGCCCAGGCCATGCAGGCGCTCTGTCCAGCGCGGCGCGGTCTCGCTGCGGTGCTGCTGCTGCGCGGCTTCAAGCGTGCGCGGCGGAGGTGGTGTCTGCTGTTCCGGTGGCATGAGCTATCAGCTCCTCTTCTGTCAGATGGTCAGCGTCGAGCGTGGCGACGATGCGGCCTGCCCGCATCACCGCGACGCGGTGGCACAGGCCGATCAGCTCCATCAGCTCCGACGAGACGACGATCACCGCAAGCCCTTCGCGGGCGAGTCGCTGGATCAGGAAATAGATGTCGCGCTTGGCGCCCACGTCGACGCCGCGCGTGGGCTCGTCGAGCACCACCACCTTCGGCCTGGGCTGCAGCACCTTGGCAAGCGCGAGCTTCTGCTGGTTGCCGCCCGACAGCGACGAGGCCTTCACGTCGAGCGAGCCTGTGCGGATGCCGTAGTCCTTCACCGCCTCGGCCAGCGCGCCGCGTTCGGCCTCGGGCTTGAGCCAGGGTTGCGCGTAGCGCTCGAGCGCCATGAGCGTGAGGTTCTGGCGCAGGCCGAAGTTGACATGCAGGCCCTTGCCCTTGCGGTCTTCGCTCAGGTAGGTAAGGCCGTGCCGCGCCGCGTCGCGCGGATTGCGCCAGCCCTTGCCGTGGGGCACGGGCTTGCCCAGCATCTCGACGCTGCCGCCGCTGGCGGGCCGCAGGCCCAGCAGGCCCTCGAAGAGCTCGGTGCGCCCCGCGCCGACGAGGCCCGCGAAGCCGAGGATCTCGCCGGGGCGCACCTCGAAGCTCGCGTCCTGCGCCCAGCCGGGCACGCTGAAGCCTTGCACGCGCATGGCGGGCTCGCCGGACGTCGTCACCGCATCGCGCGGCGGGTACAGGTCGGCCAGTTCGCGGCCCACCATCAGGTTGGCCATCTGCTGGCGCGTGACATCGGCCGTGGGCGCGCGCGCCACGAAGCGGCCGTCGCGCATGACGATGACTTCGTCGGTCACCTGCTCCACCTCGTCGAGCTTGTGCGAGATGTAGACGATGGTCACGCCGTCGGCGCGCAACTGGGCGATCAGCTTGAAGAGGCGCTCGGTCTCGCCGGGCGTGAGCGTGGCGGTGGGCTCGTCCATGACGAGCAGGCGCGCGCGGCGGGCGATGGCCTTCGCGATTTCCACGAGCTGCTTCTCGGCGACGATGAGCTTGCGCACCTTGGTGCGCGGGTCGATGTTCAGGCCTACGGCCGCGAGCGCGGAGGCGGCGTCGCGCTCCATGGCGGCATCGTCGAGCAGCCAGCCTTTCTTCTTTTCATGGCCGAGAAAGATGTTCTGCGCCACGTTCAGGTCTTCGGCGAGGTTGAACTCCTGGTGGATCAGCACGATGCCCAGCGCCTCGGCGTCGCGCGAGCTCGCGAACTGCCGCGGCTGTCCGTTTATCTTCAGAGCGCCGCCGGTGGCCGACTCGTAGCCCGACAGGATTTTCATCAGCGTGGACTTGCCCGCGCCGTTCTCGCCGAGCAGGCCGTACACGTGCCCGGGCGCGAGCGCGAAGCTCACGCCGTGCAGCACCTGCACCGGGCCGAAAGCCTTCACGATGCCGTCGAACTCGACGGCGACGCTGCCTTTGCCGCTCATGCTCGCATCGGTCACGGCGCCACCCCGCGTGCCTTCAGCGTTTCCTGCATCGCGAGCACGCCCGCGCCGATCAGGCCGCCCTGCATGCCCAGCGGCGTGTACTGGATCTCCAGGTGCCGCGTGGAAAGCGCCAGCGAGCGCTGGTACACGCTCTGCCGCACGGCAGCGAGGAACAGCGGCCCGATGCGCGTGATGCCGCCGCCGATGAACACGTGCGACGGATTGAAGAAGTTGACGACCGAAGCGAGCATCTGCCCGATCAGGCTGCCGGCGCGCTGGATGATGGCGTTGGCAGCCGTGTCGCCGCCGCGGCTGGCCTGGCCCACGTCGATCGCGTCGATGCGGCCGTGCTGGCGCAGGACTTCGGCCAGCGCGGCGCTCTCGCCGGCCTCGGCGGCCTGCACCGCCATGCGAGTGATCGCCGGGCCGGCGGCCATTGCCTCGACGCAGCCGAGGTTGCCGCAGTGGCAGCGCGGGCCTTCCTGGTCGACGCAGATGTGGCCCACGTCGCCGGCCGAACCGGCGGCGCCGCGGTACACCTCGCCATGGCAGACGATGCCGCAGCCGATGCCCGTGCCGATCTTGATGACGAGGAAGTTCTGCAGCGAGCGCCTCAGACGCCACAGCTCACCGAGCGCCATGAGGTTCACGTCGTTGTCGACGAAGACGGGGGCGGCATAGTCCTCGCGCAGGTAGTCGCGGATCGAGAAGCTGTCCCATGCCGGCATCAGCGGCGGGTTCACGAGCTGGCCGATCTCGAAGTTGACCGGGCCGGGCACGCCGATACCGATGCCGAGCACGTCCTTGGGGCCGTGGCCACAGCGGGCCAGCAGCTCGCGCATCAGCACGCGCACACGGGCCAGCACGACCGCTGGGCCCTCTCGCACGTCGGCGGGTTCGTCGTGCTGGGCGAGCACGCTGAGGTCGGGCCGCAGCACGGCCACGTCGAGGCTGGTGGCGCCGATGTCGACGCCGACGAGCACGCCGAGTGCGGCATGCAGCTGGAGGTTTTCGGGGCGTCGTCCGCCCGACGAGCGCTGCAGGCCGGCTTCCGCCAGAAGGCCCTGGTCGACGAGGCCGGCGATCAGCCCGTTGGCCTTGCTCTTGGAAAAGCCCAGCTGCTCCGCCATGGCATGGCGCGAACCGCCGGCCGACCAGAAGGTCGTTTCCAGCAAACGCATTTCGTCCGCAGTGATGCCACTCCAGGGTGCCACGCGCCTTGTCTCC
Source organism: Variovorax sp. 350MFTsu5.1 (assembly GCF_048302515.1). Lineage (NCBI taxonomy): Bacteria > Pseudomonadati > Pseudomonadota > Betaproteobacteria > Burkholderiales > Comamonadaceae > Variovorax > Variovorax sp. 350MFTsu5.1. The sequence goes on from NZ_CP157620.1 coordinate 6,295,060, forward strand.
GGTGTTCTTTGTCTTGCGCCAGCGGTCATTGCCGCTGGACGAAGGCGAATACTAGGTGGCGGGCTTCAGCCGGACAAGGCCGAACTTCGACCTAATTCAGGCCAAATTACAACGATGCCAGGCGCACGGTGGACGAAAAAAAGCCGCCTCGAAGGGCGGCTTCTTGTGCTCCGACGAAGGAGCTTATTTTTTCTGACGGTACTTGCGCAGCGCCGCGATCTGGGCGGCCATCACGGCCAGCTCGGATTGGGCCATCGCGATGTCGATGTCGCTCTTCGCGTTCTTCAGCGCTTCTTCTGCTGCGGCCTTGGCCTGGTTGGCCTTCTCGTCGTCGAGGTCCTTGCCGCGGATCGCGGTGTCGGACAGCACGGTGACTGCGTTGGGCTGCACTTCGAGAATGCCGCCGGCCACGAAGACGAACTCTTCCTTGCCGTCGGCGGTTTCGATGCGCACGGCGCCGGGGCGGATGCGCGTGATCAGCGGGGTGTGGCGCGGGAAGATGCCGAGCTCACCGGCTTCACCGGGCAGCGCGACGAACTTGGCTTCGCCCGAGAAGATCGACTCTTCCGCGCTGACCACGTCCACATGGATGGTGCCTGCCATGGTGATTCCTTCTTAAGCGACCTTCTTGGCCTTCTCGAACGCTTCGTCGATGGTGCCGACCATGTAGAACGCCTGCTCGGGCAGGTGGTCGGCCTCGCCGTTCACGATCATCTTGAAGCCGCGGATGGTTTCGGCCAGCGGCACGTACTTGCCGGGCGAGCCCGTGAACACTTCGGCCACGTGGAACGGCTGCGACAGGAAACGCTGGATCTTGCGGGCGCGGGCCACGGCCAGCTTGTCTTCCGGAGCCAGTTCGTCCATGCCCAGAATCGCGATGATGTCGCGCAGTTCCTTGTAGCGCTGCAGGGTGCCCTGCACGGCGCGGGCCACGTTGTAGTGCTCTTCGCCGACCACGTTCGGGTCGAGCTGGCGCGAGGTCGAGTCCAGCGGGTCCACGGCGGGGTAGATGCCCAGCGAGGCGATGTCACGCGACAGCACCACGGTGGAGTCCAGGTGGGCGAAGGTGGTGGCAGGCGACGGGTCGGTCAAGTCGTCGGCGGGAACGTACACGGCCTGGATCGAGGTGATCGAGCCGACCTTGGTCGACGTGATCCGCTCCTGCAGGCGGCCCATTTCCTCGGCCAGCGTCGGCTGGTAGCCCACGGCGGAAGGCATGCGGCCCAGCAGCGCCGACACTTCGGTACCGGCCAGCGTGTAGCGGTAGATGTTGTCCACGAAGAACAGAACGTCACGGCCTTCGTCGCGGAACGACTCGGCGATGGTCAGGCCGGTCAGCGCCACGCGCAGGCGGTTGCCCGGGGGTTCGTTCATCTGACCGTAAACCATCGACACCTTCGAGTCCTCGAGCTTCTCGAGGTTCACGACGCCGGAGTCGGCCATCTCGTGATAGAAGTCGTTGCCTTCGCGGGTACGTTCGCCCACGCCTGCGAACACCGACAGACCCGAGTGAGCCTTGGCGATGTTGTTGATGAGTTCCATCATGTTCACGGTCTTGCCCACGCCGGCGCCACCGAACAGGCCCACCTTGCCGCCCTTGGCGAACGGGCAGACAAGGTCGATCACCTTGATGCCGGTTTCCAGCAGGTCCTGCGAAGGCGACAGTTCGTCGTACGCGGGAGCCTTGCGGTGGATGGAAGCGGTGAGCTCCTGGCCCACGTCGCCGCGCTCGTCGATCGGGCGGCCCAGCACGTCCATGATGCGGCCGAGGGTGGCCTTGCCGACCGGCACGGTGATGGGAGCGCCGGTGTTGGTCACGACCAGGCCGCGACGCAGGCCGTCGGACGAGCCCAGTGCAATGGTGCGCACCACGCCGTCGCCGAGCTGCTGCTGAACTTCGAGGGTCAGCCCGCCGCCTTCGAACTTCAAGGCGTCGTAGACCTTGGGCATCTGGTCACGCGGGAACTCCACGTCGACCACGGCGCCGATACATTGGACAATTTTTCCTTCAGCCATGGCGTTTCCTTCTGGATGGATCTCAATAAATTTGCGACAGGTTCTTGCAGAAGCGTCCTGCTGCCAAAACGGGCCGCTTTTGCAAGAAAGCCGGACAGGCCGGCATCCTTGAATTTCTCTTTGCAGTCTTCGCTGTCAGTACTTCATCAGCACTTCATGGCCGTCGCCTGTGCGGCGAAAGCGTCCGAAGCAGCCTTGCAGGCCTGGCCCAGTGCAGCCTTGTCGGCGCCCATCGAAGCCCAGGTGGCCTTCGTCTGGTCGAGGCTTGCCTTCATGGCGTCGGCAGCAGCACCGCTTTGCGAAGCGACGCAGGTCTGCACCTTGGCCAGGTAGTCGTTGCATTCCTGCGGCAGATCGGCGGCGGATGCCGTCGGAGCTGCGGCGGGAGCAGCCGCCGGCGCTGCTGCAGGAGCGGGCGCGGGTGCCGGAGCGGGCGCAGCAGGTGCAGCGGCGGGAGCCGGTGCAGGCGCGGGCGCCTCTTCCTTCTTGGAGCAGGCGGTCAGAGCGGCAGCAACAGCCACCAGAGCAAGCATCTTCTTCATTTTGCGCAGAGTCCCCTAAAAAAGGCCTTGGGTTATCAGGAGCGCGGAACGCCCCTGATCAGCAACGCGGCCTGTTGCATTGCCTCGATCAAACGCCCGCGGCGGCGGCCGCGCCGGACACGATTTCCGACAGTTCCTTCGTGATGCCGGCCTGGCGGGTCTTGTTGTAGACCAGCTTCAGCTCGTTGATCACGTTGCCTGCGTTGTCGGTCGCGGCCTTCATGGCCACCATGCGCGCCGAATGCTCGGACGCCATGTTCTCTGCCACGGCCTGGTACACCAGCGATTCCACGTAGCGCACCAGCAGCTCGTCGATCACGCTCTGCGCATCGGGCTCGTAGATGTAGTCCCACGAGTGATGCGCCGGATCGGCCTGCAGCGTCTCGGCCTTCAGCGGCAGGAGCTGTTCCACCATCGGCTCTTGCTTGATGGTGTTGATGAACTTCGTGTAGCACAGGTACACCGCCGACAGCTTGCCTTCGGCGTAGGCGTCCAGCAGCGTCTTGACCGGCCCGATGAGCTTGTCCAGATGCGGCGTGTCGCCCAGCTGCGTCACATGGGCCACCACGCGGGCGCCGATGCGGTTCAGGAAACCCAGACCCTTGTTGCCGATGGCGACCGACTCCACCACGTTGCCTGCGGACTGCGCTTCGCGCAGCTTGCTGGTGACAGCACGCAGCAGGTTGGTGTTCAGGCCGCCGCACAGGCCCTTGTCGCTGGTCACGATGATGAAGCCGACGCCCTTGGCGTCGTTCGTCTTCATGAAAGCGTGGGTGTACTCCGGGTTCGCCTTGCCGAGGTTGGCTGCGATGTTGCGGATCTTTTCGCTGTAGGGGCGAGCGGCGCGCATGCGATCCTGCGCCTTGCGCATCTTGGAAACCGAGACCATTTCCATGGCCTTGGTGATCTTCTTGGTGTTCTCCACCGATTTGATCTTGCCGCGGATTTCCTTACCAGCTGCCATGAGAGCTCCTTCTTGCGTCGGTCAAGGCGTCGATCAGGCGAACGACTTCTTGAACGAGGTGACGGCGGCCAGCAGTTCGGCTTCCGATTCCTTGTCCAGAGCCTTGGCCTTCTCGATCTTGTCGAGCAGCGCGGCGTGGCTGGACTTCAGGAACTGGTGCAGGCCGTGCTCGAAAGGCAGCACCTGCTTGATTTCGAGGTCGTCCATGAAGCCCTTGTTCACGGCGAACAGCGACGCGCCCATCAGCGAGATCGACAGCGGGCTGTATTGCGGCTGCTTCAGCAGTTCGGTCACGCGGGCACCGCGGTCGAGCTGCTTGCGGGTGGCTTCGTCGAGGTCGGAAGCGAACTGCGCGAACGCAGCCAGCTCACGGTACTGCGCCAGGTCGGTACGGATACCGCCGGACAGGCCCTTGATGATCTTCGTCTGGGCCGACGAACCCACGCGCGACACCGAGATACCGGCGTTGATGGCGGGGCGGATACCTGCGTTGAACAGGTTGGTTTCCAGGAAGATCTGGCCGTCGGTGATCGAGATCACGTTGGTCGGAACGAAGGCGGACACGTCGCCGGCTTGCGTTTCGATGATCGGCAGCGCGGTCAGCGAACCGGTTTTGCCCTTGACTTCACCCTTGGTGAAGGCTTCGACGTAGTCGGCGTTCACGCGGGCTGCGCGCTCGAGCAGACGGCTGTGCAGGTAGAACACGTCGCCGGGGTAGGCTTCGCGGCCCGGGGGACGGCGCAGCAGCAGCGACACCTGGCGATAGGCAACGGCCTGCTTCGACAGGTCGTCATAGACGATCAGCGCGTCTTCGCCGCGGTCGCGGAAGTATTCGCCCATCGTGCAGCCCGAGTAGGCCGCGACGTATTGCATGGCTGCCGATTCCGAAGCGGAGGCCGCGACCACGATCGTGTAGTCCATGGCGCCGGCTTGTTCCAGGGCGCGCACCACGTTCTTGATCGACGAAGCCTTCTGGCCGATCGCGACGTAGACGCAGGTCATGTTCTGACCCTTCTGGTTGATGATCGCGTCGATCGCCACGGCGGTCTTGCCGGTCTGGCGGTCGCCGATGATCAGCTCGCGCTGGCCGCGGCCCACGGGCACCATCGAGTCGATGGACTTCAGGCCGGTCTGCATCGGCTGGTCGACCGACTTGCGGGCGATCACGCCCGGTGCGACCTTCTCGATCACGTCCGTCATCTTGGCGTTGACCGGACCCTTGCCGTCGATCGGCTGGCCCAGGGCGTTCACCACGCGGCCGACGAGCTCGGGGCCCACCGGCACTTCCAGGATGCGGCCCGTGCACTTGACGGTGTCGCCTTCGGAGATGTGCTCGTACTCGCCCAGAATCACGGCGCCGACCGAGTCGCGCTCGAGGTTCAACGCGAGGCCGAACGACGGGACGCCGTCGGCAGTGGCCGGGAACTCCAGCATTTCGCCCTGCATCGCGTCGGACAGGCCGTGGATGCGCACGATGCCGTCGGTCACCGACACCACGGTGCCTTCGTTGCGGATGTTGGCGCTGACCCCGAGGCCCTCGATGCGGCTCTTGATCAGCTCGGAAATTTCTGCGGGATTGAGTTGCATGACTCTTTCCTTCTTTCTTTGTAAGGGGCCGGGAGCCGTCAGGCCACCAGCGCAACTTTCATTTGTTCAAGGCGCGCTTTGACGGAGGTGTCGAGCACCTCGTCGCCGACCACCACACGGATGCCGCCGATCAGTTCAGGCTCTTGGCGAACCGTGACCTGGAGCTTGCGACCGAAACGCTTCTCGAGCGCGGCAGACACGTTGGCCAGTGCAGCGTCCTCGATCGGGAAGGCGCTGTAGACCACTGCGTCGGACGAGCCGCTCTGCGCATTGGCGAGTGCCCGGAACTGCTTCGCAATTTCCGGCAGCACCGAAAAGCGCCCGTTCTCGAGGAGTGCGGACAGGAAGTTCTGGGCAGGAGCGGCCAGCGGTGCACCGAATGCACCGGCGACCACGCCGATCACCTGTTCGGCCGTGGCCTTGGGGTTGTCGGCGAACTGCTGGAGCTCCGGATTGGCCGCGATGGCGGCAATCTTTTCGAGCCAGGCGCTGGTTCCGGCCACGTCGGACGACGATGCCTTGAAGAGCGCCTCGGCGTAGGGGCGTGCGATGGTGGCGAGTTCTGCCATGGCTTCTATCAGAGTTCGGTCTGCAGACGGGCGAGCAAATCGGCGTGAACGCCCGCATTCACTTCCTTGCGCAGAATCTGCTCCGCGCCCTTGACTGCCAGTGCCGCGACCTGCTCGCGCAGGGCTTCACGGGCCTTCAGTGCCTGCTGTTCGGCTTCGGCGCGTGCGGCTGCAACGATCTTGTTGCCTTCCTCGGTCGCGCGGGCCTTGGCCTCTTCAACGATGGCCTGGGCGCGACGTTCGGCGTCGGCAAGACGTTGTGCGGACTCGTTGCGGGCCTGGCCCAGTTCGGCTTCCACGCGCTTGTTGGCGGCGGAAAGCTCGGACTTGGCCTTGTCGGCTGCAGCGAGGCCTTCGGCGATCTTGGCAGCGCGTTCGTCCAGCGCCTTCGCGATCGGCGGCCACACGTACTTCATCGTGAACCCGACCAGGATCAGGAACACGATCATCTGAACGATCAGGGTACCGGTAATGCTCACTTTTCACCCTCTCTATGGGATTGAATCGAAGCCATTCGCTAGCAGGCTAGAGAACGACGACGCAGGTCCGACGAGAAAGACTTACTTCGGCAGGTTGGCGATTTGCGACAGGAACGGGTTGGCCGTTGCGAACCACAGGGCGATACCGGTGCCGATAATGAACGCGGCGTCGATCAGACCGGCCAGCAGGAACATCTTGGTCTGGAGTTCACCCATGAGTTCGGGCTGACGTGCGGCCGACTCGAGGTACTTGCTGCCCATGATGCCGATGCCGATACATGCGCCCACAGCGCCCAGACCGATGATCAGGCCGGCGGCCAGTGCAACAAAGCTAATAACTTCCATGATGACTCCTAGAGGACTTTGGTTGAAGAGAAAAACAAAAACAAGAACGAAAGCGGCTGATCAGTGGTGATCGTGGGCCTGGCCGATGTAGACCAGCGCCAGCATCATGAACACGAAGGCCTGCAACGTGATGATCAGGATGTGGAAGATGGCCCAGGCCGTGCCCGCGATGATGTGGCCGATGGCCAGGCCGATGCCGGTGGCCGAGAGCGACCAGGCACCGCCCATCAGGGCGATCAGCAGGAAGATCAGTTCGCCGGCGTACATGTTGCCGAACAGACGCATGCCGTGCGAGACCGTCTTGGCGACGAACTCGATCAGCTGCATGGCGAAGTTGAAGGGGTACAGCGCCCAGTGGTTGCCGAAGGGCGCGGTGAACAGCTCGTGCACCCAGCCGCCCAGGCCCTTGATCTTGACGTTGTAGTAGAGGCAGACCAGCAGCACGGCGACCGACATGCCCATCGTCACCGAGAGGTCGGCCGTGGGCACGACGCGCAGATAGGCGTGATGCGGATCTTCACCGGCGAGGTGGAAGATCTTGGCCCAGATCGCCGGGAACAAATCGACCGGGAACAGGTCCATTGCGTTCAGCAGGAAGATCCAAACGAAGATCGTGAGCGCCAGCGGGGCCACGAACTTGCGGCTGGTGGCGTTGTGGACGATGCCCTTGGCCTGCTGGTCGACCATTTCGACGAGCAGTTCGACAGCCGCTTGAAAACGGCCGGGAACACCCGAAGTGGCCTTGCGGGCAGCCAGCCAGAGCAGCCAGCAACCCAGGATACCGAGCGTGATCGAGAAGAAGAGAGAGTCGAAGTTGAAAACCGAGAAGTCGGCCACACCTCCGGGCTTGGAGCTTTGCAGGTGCGTCAAGTGGTGAATGATGTATTCACCAGCGGTCTGACCATGTTCCGCAGCGTTTTCAGCAGCCATTCGGTTACTCGTCTCTCAGTTTCCGGCGCCGGGGCGAGAACATCACCGCCAACCAGGCCGCCTTCATTGTCACCACCAGGCCGACCAGCATTGCTGGCCAGCTCAGCGCCGTAATCAGCCTTGGCGCAGCAATCAGCATTGCCACGGACAAGGCCATCTTGACCATTTCCCACAGGAAGAACCCGAACACCGCAGTGCCCGGATTCAGGGAGGAAAACCGGCCGGTCAGCCCGCGCGCGAAGACCGCCGATGGAACAACCACCGCGATCGCGCCATATGCGGCGGACCATCCCAGATTTTGCCTCCCCGTCAGCCCCCAGGCGGCCAGAGCCACCACCAGACCGACAACCAACTGACCCGCGATCACCCGCCACGGGGAGATCGATGGGTTCTTTGCACGCAGTTCACGCGCCTCATCGGCAGTCAACGGCTTGAATTCTGTATCAAGGCCTTCAGTGGCCTCCGAGTCACGACGGGCGATTGTTTTCATTTCGAATGAAGCCCGGATGACGACCCAGAATTTCTACAAAGCCATTGATTATAAGTAAAAACCCAGCCTGTCCCGCCACCCGCGCTGTCGCGCACGCAAAACGGCGCCGCATTCCCTGACGGGAGCCCGACGTGGCGCGCGCAACCATAATTCCGGCATGCACCCTATCACCGACGCCCTGCCCGCCACGCTTTGTTACCTCGATGGCGAATACACCGCGCTGCGCGACGCGAAGATCAGCGTCCTCGATCGCGGCTTCATTTTCGGCGACGGTGTGTACGAATACGTCCCCGTCTACTTCGGCCAGCCCTTCTGCTTCGAGGAGCACATGGCCCGCCTCGACCGCTCGCTTGCCGAGCTGCAGATCGAGAACCCGCTCTCCCTCGCGCAGTGGCGCGAGATCGTGATGCGCCTCGTAGCGCCCGCAGGCGACGCACCGCAGTCGGTGTACTTCCAGGTGACACGTGGCGTAGCCCCGCGCGACCACGCAATGGTGCGCGGCCTGCGCCCTACCGTGTTCGTGATGGTGAACCCGCTGCCACCCATTTCCGACGCGATCCGCGCCAAGGGCGTGGCCTGCGTTACCGCGGCCGACTTCCGCTGGCAGAAGGCGCACATCAAGAGCACCAGCCTGCTGGGTGCCGTGCTCGCTCGGCAGATCAGCGTGGAGGCCGGCGCGGCCGAGACCATCATGTTCCGCGACGACTGGCTCAGCGAGGCCTCGTCGAGCAACGTGTGGATCGTGAAGGACGGCAAGCTGATGGGCCCACCAAAGAACAACCTCGTGCTCACCGGCATCCGCTACGGTCTCTTCGAGCGCATGAGCAAGACGCTCGGCATTCCCTTCGAACTGCGACCCATCTCGCGCGAAGAAGTGTTCGCCGCCGACGAAGTGATCATCTCCTCGGCCAGCAAGGAACTGCTGCCGGTCGCCACGCTCGATGGCAAGCCTATTGGCAATGGCCGCCCCGGCCCCATCTACGAGAGCTTGTACAAGGCCTACCAGGAGGCCAAGGTACACAACGCTCGGAAGCAGCAAGAGCAGAAACACGGAGCCCCGGCATGACCGACAGCAACACCCCCGCCACCGAAACCACCTCGATCCCCGATCCACGCAAGGAATCGCTGATCGAGTACCCCTCGCAGTTTCCGATTAAGGTGATGGGCGCCAAGGTCGATAGCTTCGTGCACGCCGTCACGCAGATCGCCGAGCGCTTCGACCCGACCTTCGACGCCACCACCGTCGAGTTGCGCGACAGCAAGGCCGGCAACTACCTCGGCGTGACCATCACCGTCACGGCCACCAGCCGCGAGCAGCTCGACGACCTGTATCGCGCGCTGTCCTCGCACCCGATGGTCAAGGTCGTGCTCTGATGCCCGGACTCTCGGCGCGGCAGGCCCTGCGATGACCGACACCGCCGCCGCAATCGCCGCCGCCATCGAGCTGCGCCCGCTAGGCCGCGTCGACTACGCCGACACCTTCGCTGCGATGAAGCAGTTCACGCTCGAGCGCACGCCCGACACGCCCGATGCGCTATGGATTTGCGAGCACGACCCGGTCTTCACGCAGGGCATCGCGGGCAGGCAGGACCACATCCTAAACCCCGGTGCGATTCCGGTCGTGCAGACCGACCGTGGCGGCCAGGTCACCTTCCACGGCCCCGGCCAGGTGGTGGCCTACCCGCTGATCGACCTGCGACGCGCGGGGTACTTCGTCAAGGAGTACGTCTACCGCATCGAGGAATCCGTGCTGCGCACGCTGGCCCACTTCGGCGTCACGGGCCACCGCGTGGCGGGCGCTCCAGGCATCTACGTGCGCCTGGACGCCCCGTTCTCCCACGCCGCGCTGACCGGCCCCATGCCCGCGGCCGACCCGTTCCGAGGGCTCGGAAAGATCGCCGCGCTGGGCATCAAGGTGAGCCGCCACGCCACCTATCACGGCGTGGCGCTCAACGTGCGGATGGACCTCGAACCCTTCTCGCGCATCAACCCTTGCGGCTACGCGGGGCTGCAGACGGTCGATCTTTCTACAATCGGCATCCAAACCACATGGGAAGAAGCCGCCACGGTGCTGGGCCAGAAGCTCTGCACCTTCCTGGCGCCTTGACACACCAATGAGCACCACAGAAGTCGTCCCCGCACCCGTAGTGAGAGAGGCCCAGAGCGCCGAAACCTACAACCCCCTGGCCAAGCAGAAAGCGGCGGCCAAGCTGTCGCGCATTCCCGTCAAGGTGGTGCAAAGCGGCGAAGTGCTCAAGAAGCCCGACTGGATCCGCGTCAAGGCCGGCAGCCCCACCACGCGCTTCTACGAGATCAAGCAGATCCTGCGCGAGAGCAACCTGCACACCGTCTGCGAAGAGGCCTCCTGCCCCAACATCGGCGAATGCTTCGGCAAGGGCACGGCCACCTTCATGATCATGGGCGACAAGTGCACGCGCCGCTGCCCGTTCTGCGACGTGGGCCACGGCCGCCCCGACCCGCTCGACAAGGACGAGCCGATCAACCTCGCGAAGACCATCGCCAAGCTGCGCCTGAAGTACGTGGTCATCACCAGCGTGGACCGCGACGACCTGCGCGACGGCGGCAGCCAGCACTTCGTGGATTGCATCCGCAACATCCGCGAGCTCTCGCCCACGACGCAGATCGAGATCCTCGTGCCCGACTTCCGCGGCCGCGACGACCGCGCCCTCGAGATCCTCAAGGCCGCGCCGCCGGACGTGATGAACCACAACCTGGAAACCGCGCCGCGCCTCTACAAGGAAGCGCGCCCCGGCAGCGACTACCAGTTCAGCCTGAACCTGCTGAAGAAGTTCAAGGCGCTGCATCCCAACGTGCCGACCAAGAGCGGCATCATGGTCGGCCTCGGCGAGACCGACGAAGAGATCCTGCAGGTCATGCGCGACATGCGCGCCCACGACATCGACATGCTGACCATCGGCCAGTACCTGTCCCCGTCGGGCTCGCACCTGCCGGTGCGCCGCTACGTGCATCCCGACACTTTCAGGATGTTCGAGGAAGAGGCCTACAAGATGGGCTTCAGCCACGCGGCGGTGGGTGCGATGGTGCGGTCCAGCTATCACGCTGATCAGCAGGCAGGGCACGTTCTGGCCGGCGCGCCGGCGCTCGATTGACCCCTCCGGAGGGCGCCTCCACTCCGGACTCCACGCAGTCCGGCAAGCCCCTGCACATCCTGCTGGCGATGTGCTACCTGCTGCATCGCACGGGCGCAGAGATGTTCACGCGCGACCTGGCGATGTGGCTGCGCCGCCGCGGACACGCCGTCACCGTCTTCGCGACGGCCTTCGGCGACATGGCGAACGAACTGCGCTTCGCATCCATCGCCTGCGTCACCGACCTGGTCGACATCGGCGCGCGGCCGGACGCGATCGTCGGCAACACGCACCAGGAGACGGTGCGCGCACTGATGCACTTCCACGACGTGCCGGTCATCACGATCTGCCACGACCGCAGCGACGACCACGGGCGCCCGGCGCAGTTCGCGCAAGTCGTGCGCCACGTGGCGGTCGACGAGAACTGCGCGGAACGGCTGGTGCATGAGTTCGGCATCGAGCGCGAACGCATCGAGCTGATCCAGAACGGCGTCGACCTTGCACGCTTTCCCAGGCGTGGCGAGCTGCCCTCTCGCCCCCGAACGGCGTTGGTCTTCAGCAACTACGCCTCCCACAACGACCAGCTCGAGGAAATCCGCGCCGCCTGCGTGCAACGCGGGCTGTCGCTGGATGTGATCGGCAGCGGCACGGGCAACCACCTGCCCGATCCGGCCGAGGCACTCGGGCGCTACGACATCGTCTTCGGCAAGGGCCGCTGTGCCACCGAGGCGCTGTGCACGGGCAATGCAGTGATGGTGCTAGACCCGGTCTGGGGCATGGGAGAAATGGTGACCGCGGCGAATGTGGAGCATTCGCGACGCTGGAATTTCGGCCGGGCACTGCTGGTGCGCCCCATCACGCGCGAGAACGTTGGCGCCGAGCTCGACCGCTACGACTCGGAAGACGCGGCCAAGGCCGCCGGCTGGATGCGCTCCACCGGCGGCCTGGACGTCACCCTGGGCGCGCTCGAAGACTGCGTGCGGCGCATGGTGCGGCAGCACCCCGTGATCGAAGTGCCCGCGGGCCAGCGGTCGGACGAAGCCGCGCGCTACGTCGGAGACTGGGTCCGCCGGGGCTATCCGTCGGCGGCGCACCTGAGCATCGCGTCCCTGCACCAACAGGTCGCGTGGATGCAGCAGTCCTTCAACGAACATCAGCAGATGTATCAGGCACGGATCGAACAGCTTCAGGTGGAGGCTGCCCGGCAGCAGGCGGAAGCTGCGAAATGGCAAGCCGAGACGCAGCGGCAGCTCGAACAGTCGCGCGCCGACGCCGATGCACGCGCAGCCGAAGCCCAGCACCAGACCCATCAGGCGCGCGCCGAGCTCGCGCAGCTCCAGGCCCAGTTGCGCGAGGTCTACGCCAGCCGCTCGTGGCGCGTGACCGGCCCGCTGCGCCGTATTTCCACCCTCGTGCAGCCCAACGGGCCCCGCTCATGAAATCGCTTGTGATCGCCGCCCACTCGGGCCACGAGTTGCTGCTGTGGAAATGGCTGCGCAACGAGCGGCCCGACTTCGTGGTGCTGACCAACGGCGCCGGATCGACCGGCGTGCCTCGGCTCGAGCCCACGGTGGACAACCTCTCGAAGGCAGGCGCCAACTGGATTCCCGGCGTGGTGCAGCCGGTGGCCGATGCCGACATCTACCGCTCGCTGCTCGAAGGCGACTCCAGCCTGTTCACGCAATGGGTCGAGGCACTGACCACGCACGTCGTCGAGCAGGGCATCGAATGCCTCGTCGCCGACGAGGCCGAGGACTACAACCCGTCGCACGACCTGTGCCGCCTGCTGGCCAACCAGGTCGCCGCGCACGCGTCGGCACGCGGCCGCGCGGTCGTCTCGTTCGGCTATCCCACCGTGGGGCATCCCAGCCCGCCGGCGCGGATGGCGGCCGAGCGCCACGTCATGGTCGAGCTCGACGAGCGCGAACTGCAGGCCAAGCTCGACGACATGCACGGCTACGCGCGCAGCTTCGGCGGCCAGCTCGAAAAGGAGCTGGCGGGCTTCATCGCCGAGTTCGGCGCCCAGGCCTATGGCCGCGAATGCCTGTTCGCCGCGCAGCCCACGCGCTACGAGCAATCGGAGCCGTCCGCGACCATGCCGGCCTTCGAGATCTTCGGCGAGCAGCGCGTGGCCGAGGGCGTCTACAGGCACGTGATCCGGGGTGCCCATCTGCAGGCAGTGGCAGACCGGCTGCGCGGCGCACCTCGATGAGCTTCACCACGTTTGCCAGCGACGACAGCGCGACCGCTATCGCAGCCGATGCGGCCGCCCCGCTCGCGCTCGACGACGCCACCCTGGCCCATGCGGTAGTCGGCCTGGGCCGCTTCGGCTGCGTGCACGCGCGCAAGCTGCTGGCGCTCGACGGCTTCCGGCTGAGCGCCCTGGTGGATTGCTCGTCGTCGGCCCGCATTGCCGACGAGCTCGCCATGCTGCCGATGATGTCCAGCCTGGACGAACTGCCGCCCGGCATCGAATCGGCCACCATCGCCGCCAGCGACGACGCGCATGCCGGCCTCGCGCTCGCACTGATGCGCCGCGGCTGCCATGTGCTGGTCGAGAAGCCGCTTTGCGTGGACCGGCACGACGGCCCGCTGATGATCCGGACGGCGCTCCAATGCGGCGTGACGCTGGCCACCGGCCACATCGAGCGCTTCAACCCGGTGTTCGATGCCACCGTGCTCGGCCGGCTGCGGCATGCGGCGGCAAGGCACCGCCAGGGCTCGCGCGCCTTCATGCGGTTTCGCCGCTATTCGACCCGCGCCGCAGCGGCCTCCGACAGCGTGCTCGACCTGATGGTGCACGACCTCGACCTGTTCGCCTGGCTGTGCGGCGTTCCCCCGGAGACGCCGATGGAAGTGCTCGAACGGCACATCGGCGAGCAGAACGTGCGGGCGCGCGTGCGGCTGGGCACACTGGTCGCCGACTTCGAGAGCGGATACGGCAGCACGGCGAGCGCCCGGCTGCAGCTGTTCGAGGCCAGCCGGGAACATCTGCTCGACCTTCGCGCCGACGCGCGCTCTTCTTCGCAGGCGAACGGCGACGACGCCCTCGCGCGGCAGTACCAGGGCTTCAGGAATGCCATCCTGGGCCGGCCCAGCCGCATCGCCTCGGGCGCCGATGGCCTCGCGGCGGTGACGCGGGCCTGCCAGGTGCTGCGCGCATGAAGATTCCGCTGTTCCGGCCCGCCACGGCCGATGAAACGGAAGCGGCGCGGCTGTCGCAGGCGCTGGCCGCGGTGCTGCGCAGCGGCGTCTACATCCTGGGGCCGCAGGCCAGGGCCTTCGAGACGCGTCTGTCGGACCTGCTCGACGGCCGCGAGACCGTGGCCGTAGGGTCGGGCTCGGAGGCGCTGCTGCTGGCCTTCAAGAGCCTGGGCGTCGGAAGCGCGGGCGGAGGCGATGCGCTCGACGAAGTGCTGCTGCCCGCCTACACCTTCGTCGCATGCGCCGAGGCGGTGATCGCAGCCGGCGCGCGCCCGGTCTTCGTCGACAGCGCACCCGGCGATTTCCTGCCCGCGCTCGCAGACTTCCGCAACGCCCGCACTCCTCGCACGCGCGCAGTCCTCGCAGTCGGCCTTTTCGGCGACGCGAGCGGCCTGCCCGAGCTGGCCGCCTACTGCCGAAGCGAAGGCCTGCTGCTGATCGAGGACGTGGCGCAATGCCTCGGCGCCCACGCCACCGATGGCGCGCGCACCGGCAGCGCCGGCACCTGGGGCGACGCCGCAGCGATGAGCTTCTATCCCACCAAGACCCTGGCCGCCGCCGGCGACGCCGGCGCGCTGGCCTTCAGGGATCCGGAGCGCGCGCGCAAGGCAAGGCTGTTGCGCAACCACGGCTACGACGACGGCCTGCACCACTGCCTGGGCCACAACAGCCGTATGGACGAATTGCAGGCCTGTCTGCTCAATGCCGCGCTGGACGATTTCGCACGGCACATCGAGCGGCGGCGCGACATCGCCGCGCGCTACCTCGCGGCCTGGGCGGACCTGCCGATGCGCCTGCCACGGGATTCCGCTGGCCATGCGTGGAACTACTTCGTCGTCGGACTCGAAGGTTCGCGCGAACGCGAGGCCTTCGCGGCACGGCTGACAGAGGCCGGCGTCGCAAGCCGCGTCTACTACGAGCAGCCGCTGCACCGCCACGAGGCGTTGCGCCCCTTGCATGGCACCAGCAGCCTGCCGCACAGCGAGAAGCTGGCCGTCTGCTCGATCGCGCTGCCGCTCTACCCGATGCTCGACGACGACGAGGCCAGGTACGTCATCGACACAGTGCGGCGAGCCTTCCGCGCCTGAGTCGACGGCCCCACCGGCTCAGGGCAGATCCAGCCTGTACCCCACCCCATAGATCGACCGTATCAGCTCCTGCCCCTCGCCCACCGCATCGAGCTTGCGGCGCAGGTTCTTGATGTGGCTGTCGACCGCGCGATCGGTCACGGCGCGCTGGTCGGCGTGCACGTGGTCGAGCAGCTTGTCGCGCGAGAGCACGCGGCCGCGCGCGTCGGCCAGGGCCTTCAGCAGGCGGAACTCGATGGGCGTGAGCCCCAGCGGGTTGCCGTGCAGCGAGGCCTTGTAGGCCTGCTCGTCGATCTGCAGCGGCGACGAGGCTCCGCGCGCGGCGTAGCCGCTTCGCCGCAACAGCGCCTTCACGCGCGCCACCACTTCGCGCGGGCTGAAGGGGGTCTTGCAGATGTAGTCGTCGGCGCCGAGCTCCAGGCCCATCAGGCGGTCGGCCTCCTCGACGCGCGCCGTGAGCATGATGACGGGCACATCGCTGAACAGCCGCAGCTCGCGGCACACGCTCATGCCGTCCTGGCCGGGCAGCATGACGTCGAGCAGCACCAGGTCGGGCCGGCGTGCCTTCACCGCCGGCACCGCTTCCAGCCCGTTGGCGAGCCATTGCGAGCTGTAGCCCGAGGCCTGCAGGTAGTCGGCGAGCAGGGCCGCCATGCGCGGCTCGTCCTCGACGATCAGGATGTGCGCGGGGGCGGCCGCGCCGGGAGTGTCGTTCATCTTCCTCGTTCTCCTCTCCTCAAACCTTCGGCAGGCGGATCGCGATCCACACGCCGCCCAGCGGCGAGGCCTTGGCCTCGATGGTGCCGCCGTGCGCCTCCACGATGCTGCGGCAGATGGCCAGGCCCAGCCCCGCGCCGCCGCTGGCGCGGTTGCGCGAGCCCTCTCCGCGGAAAAAGCGTTCGAACAGGCGCGGCAGCAGCGCGGCGTCGATGCCCGGTGCCGAATCCATGAAGTCGATGGCGACCTCGCCGCCTTCTTCCCGTGCCTCGATGCGCAGCACGCCACCCGCGTCGGTGTAACGGCAGCTGTTGAGCACGAGGTTGCTGAAGAGCTGGTGCATGCGCCGCTCGTCGGCGAACACCGAAAGCGGTTGCGCCGGCAGCGCCAGATCCAGCCGCAGGCCCGCCGAGGCGAGCCGCTCGCGGAACGCGTCCACGCACGGCTCCAGCAACTCGCGCACGTCGGCGTCGGCCTTGCGGTACGCGAGTGCGCCCACGTCGGCCATCGACAGGTCGTAGAGGTCGGTCACGAGCTGGTTGAGCATGCCGACCTCGTGCTGCAGCGACCGCACGGCCTGCGCGTCGAGGCGGCGCACGCCGTCTTCCATGGCCTCCAGCTCGCCGTGCAGCACGCCCAGCGGCGTGCGCAGCTCGTGCGACACGTCGGCCATGAACTCGCGGCGCATCTGCTCGTTGCGCTGCAGCGTGTTGGCCAGCGAATTGAAGTCGCGCGCGAGCTGCCCCACCTCGTCCTGCGAGGCCACGGCCACGCGGCTTGCGTAGTCGCCCGCCGCCAGCCGATGCGTGGCCGCGGCCACGCGCTTGACGGGCGCCAGCAGCACCCGCGCGATCCACCACGCGATGCCCGCGGCCAGCAGCACGCAGAGGCTGCCGATGACCCAGCTCGCGCGCAGCTGGTTCTGCTGGAAGCGCTGGTCGCCGGCCTCGCTCACGCTCTGGAAGGGCATCATGACCACCCAGCCCACGGTCTTGCCGTCGACCGCCACGGCACGCTCGACGGCGCCCTTGCCCACTTCCCTGAAGCCGATGATGACGCGCCGGTCGGTGTCGAGCAGCGAAATGCGCAGCACGGCGCCCGTCAGGTCCGACACCAGCGCCGGCGAACGCCCCGGCTCGAAGTGATCGCCCAGCACGGAAGGCGCGGGCCGCATGATCTCGAACCAGGGGCGAGGGTTGTCGCGCAGGAAGTCCCAGTTGCCGTGCTCGCGGTAGGCAGCCACTGCATTGGGCACCACCGCGTCGAGCCGCTCCAAGCCCTGCTCGTTGAGGTAGCCGACGAAGCCGCGCTCGAAGTTCCAGCGCGAGGCCGCGCCCATCGCGACCACTGCCAGCACGGCGGTGGCCAGCACGGCAAGAAAGAGCTTGGTGGTGATGCTGATCTTCTTCATGAAGGCCCACAAGATAAGCCAGATGCCGTCCGCGCGGTGCACTGCGCGCCCATGGCCGCGCAGGCCCGGGGACCTTCAAATTGGCTCCACATTCGCTGAAGACCATGGGTTCCAACCTGATTGGAACCCCTCTGAACATGTCTTCCCGCTTCATCCGCACCGGCCTCGCGTGCGCCCTGGCCGCTGGCCTGCTGGGCGCCATCGCGGGATGCTCCGGCTCATCCGCTTCTTCATCGTCCGCCCCGCCCCAGGGCGCTCCCGCCGCTCAGGTGAGCGTGGTGACGGTGCAGCCCCAGAACCAGCCCGTGACCACCGAACTGTCTGGCCGCACCCGCGCCCGGCTGAGCGCGGAGATCCGCCCGCAGGTCGGCGGCATCGTGCAGCAGCGCCTCTTCGAGGAAGGCGCGCTGGTCAAGGCCGGGCAGGTGCTCTACCAGATCGACCCCGCCACCTACAAGGCCGCCTACGCGAGCGCGCAGGCCAGCGTCGCGAAGGCTGAAGCGACGGTCAACGCCGCGAAGGTCACGGCGCGCCGCAACGCCGAGCTCGCGAAGATCGAGGCCGTCAGCCAGCAGACCAGCGAGGACAGCCAGGCCACGCTGCAGCAGGCCGAGGCCGACCTGGGCGTGGCCCGCGCGGCGCTCGACACGGCGCGCATCAACCTCGGCTTCACGCGCATCACCGCGCCCATCGCCGGACGCATCGAGGCCTCCACGGTCACGCCGGGCGCGCTGGTCACGGCCAGCCAGACCACGGCGCTGACCACGGTGCAGCAGCTCGATCCGATCCACGTCGACGTGACGCAGTCGACCACCGAGCTGCTGCGGCTGCAGCGCGAACTCGCGGCCGGCACGCTCAAGAGCGGCGGCGAGAAAGGCGAAAGAGGCGAAGCCTCGGTGAAGCTGCTGCTGGAAGATGGCACCGCCTACGCCCATGCCGGACGGCTGCAGTTCTCCAGCGTCACGGTGAGCGAAAGCACCGGCGCGGTCACGCTGCGCATCCTGGTGCCCAACCCCGAACGCACGCTGCTGCCCGGCATGTACGTGCGCGCCGTGCTCGAAGAGGGCGTGGCCGAGCAGGCGCTGCTGGTGCCGCAGCAGGGCGTGACGCGCACGGCCAGCGGCGACGCTTCGGCGCTGGTGGTCACGGCCGACAACAAGGTCGAGAAGCGCGCGCTGAAGGTGTCGCGCGCGGTCGGCAACCGCTGGCAGGTGACCGAGGGCCTGAAGGCGGGCGAGCGCGTGATCGTCGAGGGCTCGCTCAGGGTGAAGCCCGGCGACACGGTGAAGCCCGTTGCGGCCGACGCCACCACGGTGGCCGCGGCGGCAACTGCGACGGCGCACTGAGGAGGCCCGCGCATGGCACGCTTCTTCATAGACCGGCCCATCTTCGCGTGGGTCATCGCCATCGTCATCATGCTGGCCGGGGCGATGTCCATCGGCACGCTGTCGCTGGAGCAGTACCCCGACATCGCGCCCACCAAGGTCAGCATCAACGCGACCTACACGGGCGCGTCGGCCAAGACCATCGAAGACTCGGTCACGCAGGTGATCGAGCAGAAGATGAAGGGCCTCGACCGGCTGGTGTCGATGTCGTCGAGCAGCACCTCGTCGGGCACGGCGCGCATCGAGCTCACCTTCGAGGCCGGCACCAACGCCGACGTGGCGCAGATGCAGGTGCAGAACAAGCTGCAGCAGGCCGAGTCGCAGCTGCCGCAGTCGGTGCAGAGCCAGGGCGTGACGGTCACCAAGTCGGGCACCGACTTCCTGATGATCGTCTCGCTGGTCTCCGAGGACGGCAGCGCCTCGGCCACCGACATCGGCGACTACATCTCCAGCAGCCTGCTCGACGTGGTCAGCCGCATCGACGGCGTGGGCGACGTGCAGGCGCTGGGCTCGGGCTACGCCATGCGCATCTGGCTCGACCCGGCCAAGCTGCAGAAGTATTCGCTGATGCCCTCGGACGTGACGAGCGCGCTCACCAGCCAGAACACCGAGGTGTCGGCCGGCCAGCTCGGCGCGCTGCCGGCGGCCTCGGGCCAGCGGCTCACGGCAACGATCACCGCGCGCAGCAAGCTGCGCACCGCCGCGCAGTTCCGCGAGGTGATCGTCAAGTCCGACTCCAGCGGCGCCATCGTGCGGCTGGGCGACGTGGCGCGCGTCGAGCTCGGCAGCGAGAGCTACACCATCGCCAGCCGCTTCGACGGCAAGCCCTCTGCCGCCATGGGCGTGAAGCTGGCCACCGGCGCCAACGCGCTCACGGTGTCGAACGCGGTGAAGGCCAAGCTCGCGGAGCTGGGGCCCTTCTTCCCCAACCAGATGAAGGCCGTGGTGGGCTACGACACCACGCCCTTCGTGCGCATCTCCATCGAGGAGGTGGCCAAGACGCTGGTGGAGGCGATGGTGCTGGTCGTGCTGATCATGTACCTCTTCCTGCAGAACCTGCGCGCCACGCTGGTGCCCGCCATCGCGGTGCCGGTGGTGCTGCTGGGCACCTTCGGCGTGCTGGCGCTGATGGGCTACTCGATCAACACGCTCACCATGTTCGGCATGGTGCTGGCCATCGGCCTCTTGGTGGACGACGCCATCGTGGTGGTGGAGAACGTCGAGCGGCTGATGACCGAGGAAGGCCTCTCGCCGAAGGAGGCCACGCGCAAGTCGATGCGCGAGATCACCGGCGCGCTGGTGGGCATCGCGCTGGTGCTGTCGGCGGTGTTCATCCCGATGGCCTTCTTCGGCGGCTCGACGGGCGTGATCTACCGGCAGTTCTCGGTGACCATCGTGGCGTCGATGCTGCTGTCGGTGCTGGTGGCGCTCACGCTGTCGCCGGCGCTGTGCGCCACGCTGCTCAAGCCGGTGGAGGCCGGCCATCACCAGGAAAAGCGCGGCTTCTTCGGCTGGTTCAACCGCAACTTCGAGCGCAATGCCGACCGCTACCGCTCGGGCGTGGGCGGCCTGCTGCATCGCGGCAAGCGCAGCCTGCTGGTGTATGCGCTGCTGGTGGCCGTGCTGGGCGTGGTCTTCATGCGCCTGCCCACATCCTTCCTGCCTGATGAAGACCAGGGCACGCTGATGGCGCAGGTGAAGCTGCCCGCCAGCGCCACCGATGAGCAGCTGCAGCAGACCATGAAGAGCTTCGAGGCCTACCTGGGCTCGCAGAAGGAAGTGGCCCACTTCATCACGCTCACCGGCCTGAGCGGCGACCAAGCCACGGGCAACGCCTTCATCACGCTGAAGGACTGGAGCGAGCGCGGCGGCAAGGCGCAGGACGCCGCATCGCTGGCGCGCCGCTTCACCATGGACATGGCCGCTCGCACCAGCAACGCCAACGTGTTCGTGATGCTGCCGCCGGCCGTGCGCGGCCTGGGCTCCAATGCCGGCTTCGACGTGCAGCTGCAGGACCTGGGCGGCATCGGCCACGAGGCGCTGGTGCAGGCGCGCGAGCAGTTCCTCTCGCTGGCGCGCAAGAGCCCGGCGCTGAGCCAAGTGCGCAGCAACAACCTGGACGACACGCCGCAGTTCGCCATCGACATCGACGACCGCAAGGCCGCGGCGCTGAGCCTGTCGACCTCGGACATCAACGACACGCTTTCCAGCGCGATGGGCGGCAGCTACGTGAACGACTTCATCAACAACGGCCGTGTGAAGAAGGTCTACGTGCAGGCCGACGCGCCCTTCCGCATGCAGCCCGACAGCATCGACAGCTGGTACGTGCGCAACGGCAACAGCGAGATGGTGCCCTTCTCGGCCTTCGCCAGCAGCCGCTGGACCTATGGCTCGCCGCAGCTGTCGCGCTACAACGGCATGTCGTCCTTCGAACTCATCGGCGACCCGGCCGCGGGCGTGAGCTCGGGCACTGCGATGAACGCGGTGGAAGGGATCATGAAGCAGCTGCCACAGGGCATCGGCTACGAGTGGGCGGGCAGCTCCTACCAGGAGCGCCTGTCGGGCTCGCAGGCGCCGCTGCTTTATGCGGTGTCGATCCTGTTCGTGTTCCTGTGCCTGGCTGCCCTCTACGAGAGCTGGTCGGTGCCGTTCTCGGTGATGCTGGTGGTGCCGCTGGGCGTGCTGGGCGCGGTGCTGGCGACCAGGCTGGCGGGGCTGTCGAACGACGTGTACTTCCAGGTGGGGCTGCTAACCACCGTGGGGCTGGCGGCGAAGAACGCGATCCTGATCGTGGAATTCGCCAAGCAGCTGCAGGACGAGGGCATGGCGCTGGTCGAGGCCACGCTGCAGGCGGTGCGCCTGCGGCTGCGGCCCATTCTGATGACCTCGCTGGCCTTCATGTTCGGCGTGCTGCCGCTGGCGCTGAGCACAGGCGCCGGCTCGGGCAGCCGCCGCGCCATCGGCGTGGGCGTGCTCGGCGGCGTGGCGACGGCCACCGCGCTGGGCATCTTCTTCGTGCCGCTGTTCTTCGTCGTGATCAGGCGCTTCTTCGCGCCCAAGAAAAAACCCGGGGCGGCACCCACGCTGACCGCGCAGCCCGAGGCATGAAAGCCATGAACTCCCTTCGTTCCAGACTCTCCTCGCTCGCCCTCGCCGCGCTGCTGGCCGGCTGCGTCAATCTCGCGCCCACCTACTCGCGGCCCGAGGCGCCCATTCCCTCGGAGTGGCCGGCCGCCGGAGCGAAGGCGGACGACGCATCCGTTTCCGCCGGCACCGGCCGGCAGGGCTTCATCACCGACGAGCGCCTGCGCCGCACTATCGAGCTCGCGCTGGCCAACAACCGCGACCTGCGCGTGGCGCTGCAGAACATCGAGAAGGCGCGCGCGCAGTACGGCGTGCAGCGAGCAGAGCTGTTCCCCAGCGTCGCGGCCACCGCGGGCGGCACACGCCAGCGCACCTCGGCGTCCACGAGCAGCAGCGGTGAATCGTCCGTCGGCAGCACCTACACCTCCGCGCTGGGCTTCAGCAGCTACGAGCTCGACCTGTTCGGCCGCGTGCGCAACCTCAACGAGGCCGCGCTGCAGAGTTACCTGTCGACCGAGGCCACGACCCGCAGCACGCGCATCAGCCTCGTGGCCGAGGTCGCCTCGGCCTGGCTCACGCTGGCCGCCGACAACGAGCGGCTGAAGCTCGCGCAGAGCACGCTCGCGAGCCAGCAGCGCTCCTACGAGCTCACCAGCCGCATGAAGGCGCTGGGCGCCAGCACCGCGCTGGCGCTGGCCCAGTCGCAGACCACGGTGGATTCGGCGCGCGTGGACGTGGCCAGCTACACCGCGCAGGTGGCACAGGACCGCAACGCGCTCGACCTGCTGGCCGGCGCCACCGTGCCCGACGAACTGCTGCCGCCTGAAGGCATGGCCACGGCCAGCGCGCTGGTCGACGTGCCCGCCGGCCTGCCATCGACGCTGCTGCAGCAGCGCCCCGACGTGCTGGCCGCCGAGCACACGCTGCAGGGCTCGAACGCCGACATCGGCGCGGCGCGCGCGGCCTTCTTCCCGACGATTTCGCTCACGGCAAGCGCGGGCTCGTCGAGCACGGCGCTATCGGGCCTCTTCAAGGGCGGCAACAGCACCTGGAGCTTCGCGCCCTCGATCAGCCTGCCGATCTTCAACGCCGGCAGCAACCGTGCCAGCCTAGATTCGGCCAAGGCGCAGCGCGAGATCGACCTCGCGACCTACGAGAAGACCGTGCAGACCGCGTTCAAGGAAGTGGCCGACGCGCTGGCCGTGCGCGGTTCGCTGGGCGAGCAACTGGCGGCACAACAGTCGCTGGTGGACGCGACGCAGAAGAGCCTCACGCTGTCGCAGGCGCTCTATCGCAACGGCAGCTACAGCTACCTGGAGGTGCTGGACGCGCAGCGCTCGCTGTACACCGCGCAGCAGACGCTCATCACGCTGCGCCTGTCGGAGCAGAGCAACCGCATCACGCTCTACAAGGTGATGGGCGGCGGAGATAACGCTTCCGCGGGCTGATCAGCCGCGCGTGGCGTTCTCCTTCATCTTCGCCAGCGCTATGGCGATGGCTGCGCCGCCCAGCGTCTTGATGAGCCCGGAGTGCTGCGCGTAGAACCTGCTTACCTCGTCGATCACGCCGGCGTGCTGCTGCTCGGCATGCGCGGCGATCTCGGTCACCTGCGCGGGCGAGAGCTGCGAGGCCTGGTCGGGCGTGATCTGCGTCTGGCCGGGCTGCAGCATGCGTCCGAGCACGCCGCCGGCCAGCGCCGAGGCGGCTGCCGGCCCGAGCGTGGCCAGTATCTGGTTGAGCACGCCGGCCTGCTGCGAGGGAGACGACTGTCCGAAGAGCTGGCCCACGGTGTCGCCGAAAGGTGGCGTCTGGTCCGAGCGCATCGCGGCCGCGAGCCCCGCGCCCAGTTCGCCGGCGGAGGCGTGCTGCGCGACCTGGTCGAGTTGGGCTTCGGCATCGTTGTTGCCGATGGCCTGCTGGAGGATGTCGAGTAAGCCCATGGAAAACTCCTTGATGAAGGGATCCGGCTGCCTCAGCGGCTCACGAGGTGCCAGGCCCCGAGCAGCACCGCCGCACCCACCACCGAGGCGATGAAGCCTGCGCCCGCGCCCGCCGCATACCAACCCATGGCCTGCCCGGCATAGGTGGCGACCAGCGAGCCGGCGATGCCGAGCACCGCCGTGAGGATGAACCCCATCGAGTTGTTGCCCGGCAGCACCGCGCGGGCCAGGAGCCCGGCGATGAAGCCGATCAGAATCGTCCAGATGATGTGCACGGAAACCCCCTGTCGTTGGTGACAACAAGCGCCGCCGCCGCTTGGCGTGCAGCGCCCGGGGATCGTGTTCCCGTCTTCCTGAGCGCCAACTGACGGCGCGCCGTCCTGCGACCGCCCGGTCGCCAAGGCGCTGGCAGGAAGCGGGAGCATTTCGCTATCCTGCCGTTTGGCCAAGAGTCCGGCCAAGAAGAAGGAAGACGACTTTGCAAACTCACCCCGCCGTCCAAGCCGCCATGGAACGCAGTTTCGGCGCCATTGCCGATCTGGTCCGCCTCCACGCGCAACACACGCCCGACCATGCCGCCCTGTCGGACGCAATCCGCACGCTGGACTACCGCGCCCTCGACGCGCTGATGGACCGCGTCGCGGCCAGCCTGCAGCGCGACGGGCTCAAGGCCGGCGACGCCATCGCCATCTGCGCCTCGTCGTCTGTGAACTATGCTGCCGTGTTCCTGGGCGCGCTGCGCGCGGGCGTCGCGGTGGCACCCCTGGCGCCCGGCTCCACGCCCGCCAGCCTGGCGCGCATGATCGAGGACGCCGACGCGCGCATCCTGTTCAGCGACGCATCGGCCGCCGAGGTCATCGGCCCCGCGAAGGAAGGGGGCATTCCGCGCGTGGCGCTCGACGGCTCGCAGATCGGGCGCGGCATCGAGGAATGGCTGGCGCCTGACGGCGCGCGGCCCGAGGCGGTCGAGGTGCAGCCGGGCTGGGCCTTCAACATCATCTATTCGTCGGGCACCACGGGCGAGCCCAAGGGCATCGTGCAGGGCCACGGCATGCGCTGGGCCCATGTGCAGCGCGGCGCCAAGTACGAGTACGGGCCCGACACGGTCACGCTGCTTTCGACGCCGCTCTACTCCAACACCACGCTGGTGGTGTTCTTCCCCACGCTGGCCTTCGGCGGCTGCGTGGTGCTGATGCCCAAGTTCGACGCGCTGGGCTACCTGCAGCTCGCGCAGCAGCGCCGCGTGACGCACACCATGCTCGTGCCGGTGCAGTACCAGCGGCTGATGGCGCATCCGCGCTTCGACGAGCACGACCTGTCTTCCTACCGGCACAAGTTCAGCACCAGCGCACCCTTCGGCGCCGCGCTGAAGGCCGACGTGCTCAAGCGCTGGCCCGGCGGGCTGGTCGAGTTCTACGGCATGACCGAGGGCGGCGGCACCTGCATCCTGGAAGCGCACCTGAATCCGACCAAGCTGCACACGGTGGGCCGGCCCGCCGAGGGCAGCGACATCCGCCTGATCGACGAGGACGGCAACGAGCTTCCGAGCGGCAACACCGAGGTGGCCGGCGAGGTGGTAGGCCACTCGGCCGGCATGATGACCGGCTACCACCGCCAGCCCGCGAAGACACGCGAGGCCGAGTGGTTCGACGCCACCGGCAAGCGCTTCATCCGCACCGGCGACGTGGGCCGCTTCGACGCCGACGGCTTCCTCACGCTGTTCGACCGCAAGAAGGACATGATCATCAGCGGCGGCTTCAACATCTACCCGAGCGACCTGGAGGCCGTGCTGCGCGGCCATGCAGCGGTGGCCGACGTGGCGGTGGTGGGCGTGCCCTCCGAGCAATGGGGCGAGACGCCCGCCGCCTTCGTGGTTCGCCGCGAGGGCGACGCCACCAGCGAGGACGAACTGCTGCAGTGGACCAACGCCCAGCTCGGCAAGACACAGCGCCTGGCGCGCCTGGCCTTCATCGACGAGCTGCCGCGCAGCGCGATCGGCAAGGTGCTCAAGCGCGAGCTGCGTGAGCTCGCCGGCCGTTGACAGCGCCGGGACAGGCGCGCCGTGACACGAAGACAGGGCAAGATCGCGGCGCATGAAATCCCTGCGTGGTCAACTGATCTTTTTCTGGATGCTGCTGTTCGCCATGTGCGCCGCGCTGGCGGTGGTGATGCTCACGCTCTACCGCAGCAGCGCGGGCGTGCAGGTGTCGGCGGCGCGCGCCGCCACCGAGCAGTCCTGCCGGGCGATCGCGGCGCGCTATGCCAAGTCGGCCACGCCGTCGTCGTCCTCGCTTACCCCTGCGCGGCCGCAGGTCGACCTGCTGCAGGTGCTGCTGCAGCTGGTGCTGATCGAGGCGCCGCATGTCGAGGGCGGCGTGTGGCAGGCCGGCGGCGGCCACCTGGCTTATGCCTACCCCACCTATGAAGGCGGCGGCGTCAAGCGCGACGTGCCCGCGGCCGAGCAGCCGCTGATCGCCGAGGTGGCGCAGCTGGCCGCCCGCACGCAGCAGCTGCAGACCGATGTGGTGCGCGGCAGCCGCGAGGCGCTGATCGTCGCGGCCTGCCCGCTGGCGGCGCCGGGCGACGACCTCGCAGCCTGGACCATGACCCGCACCACCGGCGGCGCGCTGGCCGCGCAGGACAGCCTGCGCACCGGCCTTGGTGTGCTGCTGTTGCTGGTGCTGGCTTCGGGCCTGTGGCTGGGCTTCATCCTGCTGCGCGGGTTGCGCCACGTGCAGCGGCTGGAAGACCGGCTGGCCCGCAGCGATGCCGACGGCGGCGCCATGCCCGAGCTGCCCCGCACCGGCGTGCGCGAGCTCGACCGCATCGTCGACGGCTTCAATCACTACCGTGTGCGTTTCGAGGAAGCACGCGCGCGCCTTCGCGAAGCGGCCCAGCAGCGCAGCCGCGACCAGCGCCTGGCCGCGCTGGGCCGCATGACCGGGGGCATCGCGCATGAGATCCGCAACCCCATCGCCACCATGCGGCTGAAGGCCGAGAACGCGCTGGCCGCCACGCCCGGGAAGCAGGGCGACGCGCTGCGCGTGATCGTCGGGCAGATCGACCGGCTCGACGGCCTGGTGCAGAGCCTGCTGGCACTGGTGCAGCCGGTGACGCTGGCGCCGGTGCAGGTCGACCTGCATCGCTGGCTCGAGGAGCGCATCGTGGCCGTGAGCGGCAGGGCCGGCGCGGCGGAGGTACGCCTGGTGCTGCAGCACGACGAGCCGCCGCAGGCCGTGTTCGACCCCGTACATCTGGCGCGCGCTGTCGACAACCTGCTCGACAACGCGGTGCGCCATGCGCCGCGCGGCGGGCTCGTCACGCTCTCGGCCTCGGCGAACGAGGCGCGCACGCTCTTCATCCGGGTGGACGACGACGGCGGCGGCGTGCCCGAAGCCTTGCAGGCCAGCCTCTTCGAGCCCTTCGCCACGGGCCGCGCCGATGGCACCGGCCTGGGCCTCGCCCTGGCGCGCGAAGTGGCGCTGGCACACGGCGGCGACCTGCGCCATGCGGCGCTCGAACCCGGCACGCGATTCGAACTGGAGCTTCCATGGCGCGCTTCCTGATCGTCGACGACGACGACGCTTTCCGCGACACGCTGGCCGAGACGCTGCAGGGCCTGGGCCACGAGGCGCAGAACGTCGCGAGCGGCACCGAGGCGCTCGATGCGATGGCGCGCACGCGCTTCGACGCCGTGTTCCTCGACCACCGCATGCCCGGCATGGACGGCCTGCAGACGCTGGAGGCGATGCACGCCCGGCTCGCGCGCGTGCCGCCGGTGATCGTGCTCACCGCCTTCGCGAGCGCGGGCAACACCATCGAGGCGATGCGGCTCGGCGCCTTCGACCACATCACCAAGCCGATCAGCCGCGAGGCCGTGCGCGAGGTGCTCGGGCGGGTGCTGCAACAGCAGCAACAAGGCGTGGCGGCGGCGACCGCCGTGGCGGAAGACGACGACGGCGACCTCGTCGGCCTGAGCCAGGCGATGCGCGAGGTGCAGAAGCGCATCGGCCTCGCGTCGGCCAGCCAGGCGCCCGTGCTCGTGCTGGGCGAGACGGGCACCGGCAAGGAAATGGTGGCGCGCGCGCTGCACCGGTATTCGTCGCGCGCGGACAAGCCCTTCGTGGCGGTCAACTGCGCGGCCATTCCGAAGGAGCTGCTCGAAAGCGAGCTCTTCGGCCATGTGCGCGGCGCGTTCACGGGTGCGACCGGCGAGCGCGCGGGATGCTTTCGCGCGGCCGACGGCGGCGTGCTGCTGCTCGACGAGATCGGCGACATGGCGCTTTCGGTGCAGGCGAAGATCCTGCGCGTGCTGCAGGAAGGCGAGGTCACGCCGCTGGGCAGCCACAAGCCGGTGAAGGTCGACGTGCGCATCGTCGCAGCCACCCACCGCGACCTGGCTGCGGCGGTCGGCGAGGGACGCTTTCGCGAAGACCT
Source organism: Variovorax sp. 350MFTsu5.1 (assembly GCF_048302515.1). Classification (NCBI taxonomy): domain Bacteria; kingdom Pseudomonadati; phylum Pseudomonadota; class Betaproteobacteria; order Burkholderiales; family Comamonadaceae; genus Variovorax; species Variovorax sp. 350MFTsu5.1. The sequence goes on from NZ_CP157620.1 coordinate 6,323,358, forward strand.
GATGTACCGGCTCGACGTGCTGTCGATACGCCTGCCGCCGCTGCGCGAGAGGCTGGCCGACGTGATCCCGCTGGCCGAGCACTTCCTGCGGCGCGCGGCACTGCCCGATGCGCCCAAGGCGCTCTCCGCGGAGGCCGCGCAGTTGCTGCTGAGCCGGCCCTGGCCCGGCAACGTGCGGGAGCTGCGCAACGTGATGGAGCGCTGCCAGGCGCTGGTGCGGCATCGCGTGATCGGCAGCGCCGACCTGGGGCTGGCGATGGGCGAGGCGCGGCCCGCGCAATCGGCACCGTCCGTCGGGATGCTGCCGGCCGAGTGGCTGGAGGGAGACCTGCCCGGCGCGGTGGAACGGCTCGAACGGCTGCTCATCGAGCACGCGCTCGCGCAGGCGCAGGGCAACCGCACCGAGGCCGCGCGGCGGCTGGGCATTCACCGCCAGCTGCTGTACCGGAAGCTGGCGCAGTACGGCATCGAGCAGTAGACAAGGCGATTAAGGCGATGAAGCGACAAGGCGTCCGGGGGTGTCCGCAAAGCGGACGCCTCCTGTCCCCGTACCGGACGACTGCCGCCGTTCGGCACGCGCAAGTCGTTGATTTCAAAGGAAATGCGGGTTGGCACGTTGTGTGAGATGTCCATGGGGCATTCATCCACAAGGAGTCACCATGACACACCGCATCGCGTCCATCGCCACCGCCGTCTGCCTGCTCGCGGGCAGCACCGCTTTCACTCCGGCCTTCGCCCATCTTCCGCCGCCGCCGCCCGTTGCCGTCGCACCGGAGGCGGACACCGTCGCCTCCGGCCGCGTGCAGCAATGGCTGCTCAACCCGAACGGCGAGGCCGACGGCCTGCTGCTGGCTGACGGAACGCAGGTCGCGTTCCCGCCGCACCTTTCGGCCGCGGTGATGCAGGCGCTCAGGCCCGGCGACACCGTGCAGGTCCGCGGCTGGCGCGCGCCGCAGGTGCCGGTGGTGCGCATGCAGTCGCTCAGCGCCAACGGCCGCAGCGTGATCGACGAGCCGCCTGTTCCCGGCATGTTCCCGCCGCGGCGCGCCCACGATCCGGCCGCGCTGAGCGCCATGACGGCGGACGGGCGCATCGAGCGCCTTCTGTACAACGACCTCGGCGACGTGCACGGCGCGCTGCTGGCCGACAGGACCATCGTGCGCTTCCCGCCGCACATCGGCGCCATGTACGGCGCGCAGCTGCAGCCCGGCGCGCAGCTTTACGCGCGCGGCTGGGGCACGCGCGGTGCGCTGGGCACGGCGCTGGAGGCCACGAGCATGGGCTCGACCGCGTCCACGGCGCGCGAAGTGTTCGAGGGCCCGCACCGGGGGCCCGGACGTGGCCCGGTGGCGCCGCGTCCGCCGGTGCCGGCGTTCTGATCGGCGAGCCCCTGCGATGACCGCCCCGTCCTCCGCGCCCTCCCACCGCAGCCTGCGCTCGCTGGACGCGCTGGCTTTCCTTGCGCCAGACATCCAGGGCGGCGTCGGCCCGTTCCTGATCGTCTTCATGGCCGGCACGCTGGCCTGGGACCCGCAGCGCATCGGCACCGTGATGTTCGTCTCGGCGCTGGTGGGGCTGGCGGTGCAGGCGCCGGCCGGCGCGCTGATCGACAGCGTGCGGCACAAGCCGCGCTGGATCGCGGGGGCCATCGCGCTCATCGCGGTGTGCCTCGTGGTCATGGCGAACTGGCCGGGCTACGGTGTGATCCTGGCGGGCCAGTCGCTCATCGGCGCGGCGGGCACGCTGGTGGCGCCCGCCATCGCGGCCATCAGCCTCGGCATGGTCGGCCGCGCCGGGCTGGATGCCCGCATCGGCCGCAACGCCGCGATCACCGCGGGCGGCACGGTGCTGTGGGCGCTGGGCACGGGCTGGGTGGGCCACGCGTTCGGCCCGCACGCCATGTTCTTCTACGCGGTGGCGATGGCGCTGCCGACCATGGCGGCGGCCATGCTGATCCGCCAGCGCGACGTCGATCCGCTCCTGGCGCGCGGCGCCGACACCGGCCACGAGCCCGATGCCGCGCCGTCCGCGCGCTGGTACGACCGCCGCCTGCTTGTGCTGCTGGCCTGCGCCTTCCTGTTCCACCTGGCCAATGCCGCCATGCTCACGCTCGTGGCGCAGAAGGTCGGCACGCAGGCCGGCACCTCGGCAACGCTGTGGCTGTCGGGCGGCGTGATCGTCACGCAGCTGGTCACCGTTCCGATCGCCCTGGCGGTCGGCCGCTGGGCACCGCGGCTGGCGCGCAAGCCCATCTTCCTGGTCGGCTTCGCGGTGCTGCCGGTGCGAGGGCTGCTCTACCTGCTGGCCGACAGCCCCGCCGCGCTGCTGTCGCTTCAGGTGCTGGACGGCATCGGCGCGGGCATCTTCGGCGTGATGCTGACCTTGATGATCGGCGACATCACGCGCGGCAGCGGCCATTTCAACTTCGCACTGGGCATCGGCGCGGCCTGCGTGGGGCTGGGCGCGGCGCTGAGCAATCTGGCAGCCGGTGCGGTCGCGCACCTGGCCGGCTACGACGCGGCCTTCGTGATGCTGGCCGCCGTCGCGCTGGCCGGGCTCGCTCTCTTTGCCTTCGCGATGCCCGAAACCCGCTATCGTCCGCGTTCGATGCCGGACGCGCTTGCCGCCCGCGCACCGACCACTTCCGCTCCATGACCAAAGATTCCGTGTCCGCGCCTTCTTCCGCGACTTCCGATTCCGACGCTTCCTCGCCGCACGAAGGCGGCGGCAACGGCCTGCTGTGGGTGCTGGTCGCCGTCGCAGTGCTGTTCGCTTTCCTGCGCCCGCGTGCGCCGATGGACTGGCTGCGGCTGGTCGACTGGCAGACCGTGGGCGCGCTCGCCGGGCTGCTGGCCATCACGCAGGGCGTGGAGCGCAGCGGCATGCTGCAGGCCGCCGCGCAGCGCCTGCTGGCGCGCACGCACGACCAGCGCAGCCTGGCGATGCTGCTGACGGCCAGCGCGGCCTTTCTCTCGGCGCTGGTCACCAACGACGTGAGCCTGTTCCTGCTGGTGCCGCTGACGCGCGTGCTCGCCACGCAGGCGCACCTGCCGCTGGCTCGGCTGGTGGTGCTGCAGGCGCTGGCGGTGAACGCGGGCTCTGCCCTCACGCCGATCGGCAATCCGCAGAACCTTTATCTGTGGCATCGCTCGGGCGAGGGCTTCGTCGCCTTCATGGGAATGATGGGGCCGACGGTGGCGGTGATGCTGTTCTGGCTCTTCGTCGCGGTGTGGCTGCTGGTGCCGCGCACACCCATCGAGCTCAAGCCCGAGGCCGAGGCCGCGCCGGTGCAGCCGCGCATGCTGGCGCTGTCGGGGGTGTTGTTCGTCGGCTTCGTGGTCGCGCTGGACAGGCACTGGCTGCTGGCCGGGCTGGGCGTGGTGTTCGGCGTGTTCCTGGTGGCGTATCCGCGCGTGCTGCGCGGCATCGACTGGGCGCTGCTGGCGATCATCGCGCTGATGTTCGTGGACCTGCGGCAGCTCGCGGAGCTGCCCGCGGTGGTGGCGCTGCTGGGCCACTGGCCGATCACCGAGGGCTGGCGCGCCTACCTCGCGGCCATCGTGACCTCGCAGTTCATCAGCAACGTGCCGGCGGCCATCCTGCTGGATGGCCACGTGCGCGACCTGCCCGCGCTCGCGGCGGGGGTGAGCGTGGGCGGCTTCGGCTGCGTGCTGGGCTCGCTGGCCAACCTGATCGCGCTGCGGCTGGCGAAGCTGCCGAAGGGGCTGCGCGAGTTCCACCGCATCAGCATTCCCTTCCTGCTGGTGTGCGCGACCTCGGCGCTGCTGCTGCGGCTCGGCTGATCGCCCTTTCAACAACCGATCTCGAAAGGACATTCCATGCCAAGTCATCATGAATCCCACGGCACCCTCGACGTCTGGTCCGTCGAAGGCCGCTTCCAGCAACTGATCTACAGCCCCAGGGGCAGCATCGAGGGCGTGCTGATCGACACCGACGGCGTGCCCACGCAGTTCGTGTTCGACCGCCACGACGAAGACGCCGCGCGCGCCTTCGAGAGCCTGAAGGTGGGCCAGGCGCTGGTGATCGAGGGCATCGAAGCGGGCCCCTCGCCCAAGGCGGAGAGCGAACACACGGTTTACCGCTTCGAGCGGCTGGCCTCGGTCGACGGCGAACCGCCCCGGCATGCGCGGGCCGATGAACGCATCGAAGGCATCGTGGTGCGCTTCAACTATGCGCGCCACGGAGAGGCCAACGGCGTGGTGCTGGACACCGGCGACTTCATCCACACGAAGCCCGACGGCCATGCGCGGCTGGCGCTGAAGGTCGGAGACAGGGTGTGGGCCGAGGGCCGCACGCAGCCGCTGGCGACAGGCCAGGGGCGTGTGGTCGAGGCCGTGCGGGTCAACGCTCAGGCGCTGCGGGACGCCGACGGAAGCTGATGCCGCTTGTGGCATTGCGGGAGCTGCGCGGACAATCCTCGACTGCCCATGCCTGTTTTCGGTTCATCCCTGCCGCCTCGCCATGAACTCGCCCTGCGCGACTACGGCCACTCGCACGGCAGCCATGCGCACGACCATTTCCAGGTGCTGATCGGTCTCGACGGCGTGCTCGATATCGAGGTGGAAGGCCGGGGCGCCGGCATCGCCGCGGGCGAAGCGCAGGTGGTCGCACCGGGCGACCGGCACGATTTCAGCGCGCGCAGGCATGGCGCGGTGTGCCTGGTGCTCGACACCACGCAGCCGGCATGGGCCCGCTGCGCCGAACGCGCGCCGCCCGATTCGGCACAACTGCACGCGTTGGCGCGTTACCTGGCGCAATGCATGAAGCAGCCGCGAACCTCGGCCCTGGCCTTGCAGCACGGGCCGGCGCTGCTCCTGGAGGCCTGGAGCCCCGCACCGGCATCGTCGTCGGCGTCGCGCCGCCGCATCGACTGGTCCTTGCTCGCCGACTGGGCCCGTGCCCGCTGGCACGAGCCCTTGAGCGTGGCCGACCTGGCCCAGGTCGCCTGCCTGAGCCCCAGCCAGTTCGCGCAGCGCTGCCGCGACGAGCAGGGCATGGGCGCGATGCAATGGCTGCGCTCGCTGCGGTTGGCGCATGCGCGCGAGCTGAGGCTGGGCGGCATGAGCGTGGCGGAGACAGCGCGGCGCACGGGCTACCGCTCGCCTTCCGCCCTTACGGCCGCCTTGCGGCGCTGAGTCCCTTTTCCTGATCGAAAGACCGTCGTTTCTCGACGACGGACCGTCATTGCGCGACGACCGCATCGCGTAGCCTCGCCATCCATGCCATCGACCGCCTACGCACTGATCGCCATCGCCCTGTGGACCACGCTCGCCTCGCTGGGCACGGCCCTGTCGCACCTGCCGCCTTTTCTGCTCACGGGCCTCGCGCTCATCATCGGCAGCGTACCGAGCTGGCCGCTGGTGCTGCGCGACCGCACTGCCTGGAAAGTGCCGCCGCGCACGCTGGCGCTGGGCATCTACGGGCTCTTCGGCTATCACTTCCTGCTGTTCATCGCGCTGCGCTACGCGCCGCCGGTCGAGGCCAACCTGGTCAATTACCTCTGGCCGCTGCTGATGGTGGTGCTGGCGCCGGTGCTGCTGCCGGGCGTGTCGCTGCGGCCGCTGCACCTGGTGGCGGGGCTGCTGGGTTTTGGCGGCGCGGCGGCGGCGATCCTGGGCGCGGGCGGTGGCGGCGCCGCTTCCGCCGCGGGGTACTGGGGCTTCGTGCCGGCGCTGGCCTCGGCCTTCGTCTGGGCGAGCTATTCGCTGTGGACGAAGCGCGTGCCGGCCTTCCCGACCTCGGCGATCGGCCTCTTCGGGCTGGTTTCGGGGGCGCTCGCGCTGGCCTGCCATGCGGTGCTGGAGCCCTCGGTGTCGCTGACGGCCCGTGACTGGCTGCTGCTCGCGCTGTGCGGCCTCGGCCCGCTGGGCGCGGCCTTCTTCGTGTGGGACATGGCGCTCAAGCGCGGCGACGCGCGACAGATCGGCATCCTGAGCTACATCACCCCGCTGGGCTCGACGGCGCTGCTGCTGCTGGTGACGGGCCGGCCGCTGACCTGGACCATCGCGCTGGCGGCCTGGCTGATCATCTCGGCGGCGATCATGGGCACGCGCGCACGCTGATCGCGGTGATCACGGTGATGCCTGCGTGCTGAATCAGGCTGTATCCGACGGCGCGCCTTCATCTTTTCTGGCTAGAGTGGAGGCTCAGGAAAAAGGAGCCAACCCACATGGACGACAAGAACAGGGATTTCGAGATCACGCCAAAGCTGGTGTTCGACCTGAACCTGGCGCTGTACCTCGACCTGGTGGCCGCGCTGGAGGGCGCGGGCGCCGTCACCTACCGCCAGATGGCGGCCCGGGTGCTCAACATCAGCATGGATGCGCGCAGCGACGGCGAAGCCGGCCTGTCGACGGTGCTCGAGGGCATCGCCCGGGGCTTCGCGGGCCATGGCGACGGCCTGTCGATCGAGTTGCTGAAGGCCGCGCGCGGCCTGCGCGAGGACGACGCGCTGGGCGACATCCCGATGCGTCCCGACCTGGGCTGAGCCGCGGCGGCCCTCCGGCGGCCCGCCCCGCGCCTAGTCTTCGGCGACCTGCAGCACCAGCTTGCCGAAGTTCTCGCCCGCGAAGAGCTTGTTGAGCGACTCGGGGAAGGTATCGAGGCCCTTCACGACGTCTTCCTTGCTCTTCATGCGCCCATCTTTCAGGTAACCGGCCATCTCGGCGATGGCGATGTGGTACCTGTCGGCGTAGTCGAATACCACGATGCCTTCCATGCGGGCACGATTCACCAGCAGGCTCAGGTAGTTCTTCGGGCCAGCCGAGGGCATGCTGTTGGCGTTGTTGTACTGGCTGATGGCGCCACAGATGATGATGCGGGCCTTGCGCGCGAGCCGCGCCAGCACCATGTCGAGGATCTCGCCGCCGACGTTGTCGAAGTAGATGTCCACGCCCTTCGGGCAGTGCGTCTTCAGGCCCTCGCGCACCGCGGCGGCGCCGGCCTTGTAGTCGATGCAGGCGTCGAAGCCGAGCTCCTTCACAACCCAGTCGCACTTGGCCTGGCCGCCGGCGATGCCGACCACGCGGCAGCCCTTGATCTTGGCCAGCTGGCCCACCGTCTGGCCGACGGCGCCGGCCGCGCCGGAAACCACCACCGTCTCGCCTGGCTTGGGCATGCCCACGTCCATCAGGCCGAAGTAGCCGGTCATGCCGGGCATGCCCAGCACGTTGAGCCACTGGGTGATGGTGCCCACGCGCAGGTCGATCTTCACCAAGCCGTTGCGCTTGATCTGGTCTTCGGGGATGAGGATGTATTCCTGCACGCCCAGCGTACCGTAGACGGTGTCGCCCACGGCGAACTGCGGGTTCTTCGAGGCGATGACGCGGCCGACGCCGCCGGCGCGCATCACTTCGTCGATGCCCACGGGCGGGATGTAGCTCTTGGCGTCGTTGAGCCAGCCGCGCATGGCGGGGTCGAGCGACAGCGACAGCGTCTTGACGAGCACGCCGCCCTCGGCCGGTTCGCCGACGGGCTCGGTGGTGAACTTCCAGTTCTCGCGGGTGGCCGTGCCCTCGGGGCGCTTGGCGAGGCGGACCTGATGGTTGGTGAGTGGGGTGCTCATGGCGTCTGTCTCCTTGACCTTGAATGAGGGGGCGCTGGCGCGCAGGCGCATCGTAGCGGCGCCCCCGGGGCGGGCAGGTAGCGCAGGCGACAGCGCGCCTTTCGCCCCCGGCTAGGGCCTGTTCACACTATTTCCGGGGTCGCGAAGGGCAGCCAGGGCGGGCCAATCAAGGCGCGTGACGACGCGTGTGCATGCGCACACGCTAGGAGCGCAACGCCGAGTGGCCCGCCCTGGCTGCCCTTCCCGCAGGGTTGGCGCTCCAAGGGGCCGTCTGCGGCGTTGCCCGCGCTTGCGAGGCGAAAGCCTTGCTGCGCACGGGCGCCTTGCAGCCAGCCCCTTGGAGCGCCAACGCGACCCCGGAAATAGTGTGAACAGGCCCTAGGCCAGCCTGACGACGATCCGCAACCCCGGCTGCGCGTTGCGCACCGTGAGCTTGCCGCCGTGCGCCTCGGCGATCAGCCGGCACAGGTACATGCCCAGGCCCACGCCGCCGGTGGCGCGCGCCCGGGCGCCGTCGGTGCGGTAGAAGGGCTCTGTCAGGCGCTCGAGCTGCTCGTCGTCCACGCCGGGGCCGTGGTCGCGCACCTCGATCTCGGCGCCCTGGCTGCTGCCGTCGAGCACCGCGCGCAGCGACACGCAGGGCGGCCGGGGCGCGTCGGCGCTGTAGCGCAGCGCGTTGTCCAGCAGGTTGCGCACCAGCAGCCGGATGCGCATGCGGTCCACCGCGTGCGGCGGCAGGCCCTCGGCCAGGTCGAGATGCACATGCTCCGCTCCTGGCATCTCGGCCACGATCTCGCGGATCAGCGCCGCCAGGTCGACCGGTTCGCGCTGCAGCGCCACGTGCGGGCTGGCGAGGCGCTCGCTTTCGAGCAGGTCGCTGATGAGGTCGCGCATCTCGTTAAGGTCGCGCAGCAGCGCGTCGCGCTCGGCCTGCCCCTCGGGCGTGGTCGGCAGCAGCTCGGCGTTCAGGCGCGCGCGCGTGAGCGGCGAGCGCAGTTCGTGGCTCAGCGCCAGCAGCAGCCCGCGCTTGGCGTCGAGCATGGCCTGGATGTCCTCGGCCATGGTGTTGATGCGCTCGGCAAGGTCGCCGAGGTCGTCGTTGCGGCGGATCGGAATGGGCTGCGTGAACTCGCCGCGGCCGAAGCGCTGCGCGCCCTCGCGGATGTCGATCAGCGGGCGCAGCAGACGGCTCACGTAGGCGTAGCCCAGCAGCACGCAAGACAGCAGCAGGCCCAGCGTGGCCCAGCCGATGACGCGCGGCGCGAGCTGCCAGAGCTTGGGCGACCAGCCGAAGATCACGCGGTGGCCGTCGGCCGTGGGGCGGATGAACCACTTGTCGCCGCCGAAGACGTCTTCGCGGTCGTGCATCCAGCCGCCGGGGCTGCTGGCGCCGCCGGGGTTGGAGTCCCAGTTGACCTTGGGGCCCACGATGCGGATGGTGATCGGCAGCCGCGCCACCAGCGCCTGCGCGCGCGCCACGTCGGGCGGCGTGCCGATCTCGGCGACCAGGCGGTCGGCGTAGTCGGTCAGCATCGGCTTGGCGGCCTCGGCCCAGCCGGTGGAGAACGACTTCTTCATGCCGCCCATGAAGACGGCCGCCATCACCAGCGCGAGCAGCACGAACATCAGCACCAGCCGCACGCGCAGCGAACGCCGCCAGCGGCGCTTGCCCTGCACCTTCTCGTTCCAGCGCGCGTGCCACTTGGCGTGCCAGTCGCCGCGCGTCATCTCGTCGCGGCATTCCTCGCCGCGCCACCGCATCCTGCGGGACTCCCTGCTTCGGCCGAAATTCATGCAGGTTCGCTGCGGGCGACGGCCAGCGCGTAGCCCGCGTTGCGCAGCGTCTTGATGCAATCCAGCGGCTCGAGCTTCTTGCGCAGGCGGCTCACCACGATGTCGACCGCGCGCGTGTAGAGCTCGGCCTCGTGCCCGCGCAGGCGGTTGAGGATGTCGTCTCGGCTGAACACCTTGCCCGGCTCGGCCGCCAGCAGCGCGAGCAGCTCGAACTCGGTGCCGGTGAGCTCCACGCGCTCGCCGTGGCGCAGCACCTGGCGCCGGTCGAGGTCGATCGACAGGCCGTCGAACACGCGGTACTGCGTGCCGCTGGCTGACGCCTGCGGCGTGCTGCGCTGGCGGCGCAGGATGGTCTGCACGCGCGCCACCAGTTCGCGCGGCTCGAAGGGCTTGGGCACGTAGTCGTCGGCGCCGAGCTCCAGCCCGACCACGCGGTCCATCACTTCGCCGCGGGCGGTGAGCATCACGATGGGAATGTCGCTTTCCTTGCGGATCTCGCGGCACAGCGCGAAGCCGTCCATCTCGGGCAGCATCACGTCGAGGATGGCCGCGTCGTAGGTGCCCGCGCGCAGCCTGGCCAGCCCTTCGCTCGGGCGCACGGCGCTTTCGAGCGTGCAGCCGAAGCGTGCGAAGTAGGTGGTCAGCGGCGCGGCGAGATGCTCGTCGTCGTCGATCAGCAGGATGCGCGGCATGGCGGGATTGTGCCTCCGGACGAGAAAGTGGCGAATGACCTCGCTGACCATCAGACCCGCCGGCATCGCACCGCCCAGGTCAGGCCCGTCACGAGGATGGAAAGCAGCAGCGCGTGGTAGACCACGTCGGGCACCGTGCGCGGGCCGATGCCCGCGATGATGGTGCCGAGGCCGACCAACGTGCCCAGCAGCGCGAAGCCCTGACCGAAGATGGCCGCGCGGCGCGCATGGTGCGGGCGCAGCCAGGTCTCCACCGAAGCCAGCACCAGCACGGTGGCGATCACCGCCTCTGCCGTGCGCGCCGCCGGGTGCGCATAGCCGGGCACGAGCAGCCCGGCGTGCACCATCGATGCGAGGCCCAGCGTGAGCGCCTCGGTCAGCATCCATGCGCGCGCGGCCGGCGCGTGCACGGCATGCGAAGCCGTGGGATCGCCGCTCACCATGGGTCGGCCTTGCCGATGCGGCCCAGGTGCGTGGCGGCGAAGCCGCTCGCGTACTTGAGCCCGTAGCCCAGCGCGTGGTCCATGCCGATGTGGGCCAGCCAGATCAGGCTGCCGGCCACCGCCCACGGCATGCCCGCAAGCACGCCGAGCGCCAGCAGCAGCACCGGGCCGACGTACGAGTGCGCCGCGTTGTAGAGCGCCGCACCCGTGCGCGGGCCCGCGAGGTAGCCCAGCAGCGAGAGATCGGGCGCGAGCAGCCAGAGCGCGAACACGCCCCAGCCTGCGCCGAACTGCGCGTAGGCGGCGAGCGCCACGCCGAGCACCACGGCGCCTTCGAGGCGCAGCAGGGTGCGCACGCCGCCTGCCGCCGCTACGCCCCCTTCGGGAGACGCCGTGGAACCGGCTTCGCCGGGCCACTGGTGTCGCCCCCGGAGAGGGGGGAGGCGTAACGACACGAAGTGCGCGAAGCCTGGGGGTGAGCCCGGTTCAGCCACGGTGGCTCCAGCGGTGGCCGCCTCGTTCCATGAAATCGCGCACCTTCTGCTGCTGCGCGGCGTTCAGGCTGTCGAAGAAGTCCGCTGCGGCGGCGATGATCTCGGGGCTGCCGTTGCGCACGGCCGTGGTCTTCTCGTCGATCAGTCGGGCAGCACCGGCCTGGTCGAGCTTGTTGCCCGCGAACAGCGCCTTGAACTGCGAGCGCGGCTCGCCAGAGCCGCCCGCGCCGCGCATGGCTTCACGCTGCGCCTGCAGCTTCTCGGCCAGCACGGTGAGCTTCTGCTTCTGGCTCGCGTCGAGTTCGAGCTTGCTGCCCACGCGCTCGACCATCTTCGTGCGGAACTCGGCGCTGTCGCCGCCCCAGCCGTGGCGGTAGCTGCTGCAGCCGGCAATGCTCCCCGCGACCATGGCGGCGCCGGCGAAGCCAAAAAGAGTGCGTTTGATCCAGTGTTTCATGGCGATTCCTTGTGTTCCTGGTGTTGTGTTGAGGAGGAAGCTCCATGGTGCGGATTGCACCGGGCCAAGTCCTCTCGCTGCGGTTGCGGCGTGTTTCGTTTTATGGCGACAGGCGTGGCGACAAGCTGGCCTGCTTAGAGGCGGCTGCTCTTGGCGTTGGCAGCCGAGGCGCGTGCGTCGACGGGGTTGGGCATGGTCGAGATGACCTGACTGTTCACGCGCGAGCTCGCCGACACGTTCTGGTCAGGCGCGGCGGCAGCGCGCACGGCTTCGGCGACGATGCGCCCGCGTTCGGTCGAGACGGCCATGGTCTCGGCACCGCGCGAGCCGCGCACCACGTTCTGGTCGGGCGCCGATGCGGTGCGCATGGCTTCGGCGTTGACCTCGGCACGGCTCTTGGCCGACACGGCGGGCTGCACGCCCTCGTAGCTTTCGGCCTTCGCGCCGGCTGCGGCGAGCATGGCGAAGGATGCGACGGCGACGATCTGGGTAAAGGAGATGGAGTTCATTTCAGGCCTTTCTTTCAGTGGTTGAAGAGAAGGCCTGATCGTGCTTGCGGGCCCCCCGCAAGTCCTTTCGCCGCAGTTTCGGCGTGTTTCGTTTCTTTTCACTCACCCGCGGGGTGAGTGAAAAGTACGCTCGTGGCGTCAGCCGGTCAGCCAGCCATTGCGGCGGCGGGGTCGTCGGAGTCGAGCACGCTCTTTGCCCATGCCTCGAGCTTGCCGGTGTCGGCGCGCAGCACCTCCTGCTTGACCGCGAGGATGCGCGAGGGATGCATCGAGAAGCTGCGCAGGCCCAGGCCCAGCAGCAGGCGCGTGAAGGCCACGTCGCCCGCCATTTCGCCGCACACGGCCACGCCCTTGCCTTGTCGGCGGCACTCGGCGATGGTGTCGGCCACCAGGCGCAGCACGGCCGGATGCGCCGGGTCGTAGAGGTGCGCCACCGATTCGTCGGCGCGGTCGATGGCCAGCGTGTACTGGATCAGGTCGTTGGTGCCGATCGACAGGAAGTCGAAGTGCTTGAGGAAGATGCGCAGCGTGAGCGCGGCCGCCGGGATCTCGATCATGGCGCCGAGCTTCACGTGGCCGTACACCGCGCCGCGGTTGTCGAGTTCGGCGCGCGCGAAGTCGATCAGCGAGAGCGTCTGCCTGATTTCGCTCGCGTGCGCGAGCATCGGGATGAGCAGATGGATTTCGCCATGCGCCGCCGCGCGCAGGATGGCGCGCAGCTGCGTGAGGAACATCGCCGGATCGGCCAGGCTCCAGCGGATGGCGCGCAGGCCCAGCGCCGGGTTCAGGTGCTCCTGCTTGTTGGCCGACTTGCTGTCCAGCGGCTTGTCGGCGCCCACGTCGATGGTGCGGATGGTGACCGGCATGCCCTGCATGCCCTCGACCGCGCGCCTGTAGGCCTGGTACTGCTCCTCCTCGTCGGGCAGCCGGGTCTGGGGCGAGCCCGTGTCGCGGCCCATGAAGAGGAATTCGCTGCGAAAGAGGCCCACACCCACCGCGCCGGCCTTGACCGCGCCCACGGTGTCTTCCGGCATCTCGATGTTGGCCAGCAGCTCCACGCGCTGGCCGTCGAGCGTGACGGCGGGCTTGTGGCGCAGCCGCGCGAGCCGGCCGCGTTCGAGGTCGCCCTGGCGCTGCTTGAAGCCGTACTCGGCCAGGATGATCGGCGACGGATCGACGATCACCACGCCGGCGTCGCCGTCGATGATGACCCAGTCGTCCTGCCGCACCAGCTGGCTCGCAGTGCGCGCGCCGACCACGGCCGGGATGTCCATGCTGCGCGCCACGATGGCGGTGTGCGAGGTGCGCCCGCCCACGTCGGTGACGAAGCCGGCGAACACGCTCTTCTTGAACTGCAGCATGTCGGCCGGCGAAAGATCGTGCGCGATCAGCACCAGCGGCACGTCGATGCCGTCGCCTGCGGTGGGGTCGTCGTTGTCATCGTCAGCGGAGGCCGCGCGCTTGCGGCGCGGCGGGCTCGGCGCCAGCACGGCGGCCGTGCCTTTCATTCGATGCAGCAGGCGCTCGACCACCTGCTCGAGGTCGGCCTTGCGCTCGCGCAGGTACGGGTCCTCCATCTCGTCGAACTGGCGCGCGATGATCTCCAGCTGCGTGGTCAGCGCCCACTCGGCGTTGTAGAGCCGCTCGCTGATCCAGTGCTTGACGCCACCGCTCAGGGCTTCGTCCTGCAGCAGCATCTGGTGCACCTCCAGCAGCGCCGCAAGCTCGTGCGGCGCGTCGTTCGGGCCCATCTGCGCGACGTTGGCCTGCAGCTTGGCCAGCTCGTCGGCCACCGCGTTGCGCGCGGTGCGCACGCGGTCGATCTCGGTCTCGATCTCTTCGGGCTTGATGAAGTAGTGGGCGACGTCGATGCGGCTCGACACCACCAGCACGGCGCGCCCGATGGCAATGCCACGGGCAACGGGGAGGCCGTGGACTGCGAAGGTCATGGGACGGTCCTTATTCGCCTTCGCCGAACTTGTCGTCCATGAGCTGGACGATGGCGTTCATCGCTTCGTCTTCCTGCGGCCCGTTGGTTTCGAGCTCGACGGTGGAGCCCAGGCCGGCAGCCAGCATCATCACGCCCATGATGCTCTTCGCGTTGATGCGGCGGTCGCCGCGGGAGAGCCACACCTCGCAGGGAAAGCTGCCTGCGAGCTTGGTCAGCTTGGCCGATGCGCGTGCATGCAGGCCCAGCTTATTGCTGATGGTCACGGATTTCTTGATCACTGTGCTTTCTTTTCGCCTGGTTCTGGGGAGCCGCCACCGCCACCTGCATCACGCCCGCGGTGCCGCCCGCGAGGGCGCGCTGCACCAGCGTCTCCAGGGGTTCGTGCCGGTAGGTGACGGCACGCAGCAGCATCGGAAGATTGACCCCCGCCACCAGCCGCGACCGGACGCCGTCCACCAGCTTCTGCGCCACGTTGCAGGGCGTGGCGCCGAACACGTCGGCCAGCACCAGCACCTGCGAGCGCGGCGCGTGCAGCTGCTGCGCGAGGGTGATGCGCGCAGCCGCCAGCGTTTCTTCGGGCGACACGTTGGGCAGCACGTCGAGCGCGGCGATGGCCTGTTCGCAGTCGGGAAACACATGCAGCGCGCACTGCCGCATCGCATGGGCGAACGGAGCGTGGGCGATGATGAGGATGCTGTTCATGCAAAAGGGAGGACGACGCGTCGATTATGCGGGGGCGCCCAGGGGAAGTAGATATGCGACATAACGCGGCAGCCCCGGAAAACGGACAGGACCGTGCGGACGGTCTGGCCACAGCAGCTATCGGAACCATAGCGGGCGAGCCCGCCGCTCATGGAAGCCTGAGGCCCTCGAAGAAGGTCTTCGACGCCTCGGCCGAGGAAGGCTGGCCGAGCACCGTGGCCTGGTAGAGCGCCACCGAACCGTCTTTCTGCGACTGGGCGAACCAGAGCACCTGCAGGGGCGTGGCCGTACCTTTTTGCGGCGGCTGTGTTTCCAGGCGCAGCGGCGCAGGTACTGCCGTTGCGCGCAGCACGCTGGCGGCGGATTCCGTCACCTGCGCCTCGCCAAGTTGCCCGCGCGTGGCGGTGTGCCAGGCGCGCAGCCAGGCTTCGGCCTGCTCGGGGCCGTTCGCGGAGGCATGCGCGATGGCGAATGTCGCGCCGCCGGCTTCGCAGCCCGTCATGTCGACCTGCACCGATTCGGTGCCCAGCGGCAGCGCGCGGGTCGCGCGGTCGGCCTTGCAGGGCAGCATCGCGACCAGGCCAGCCCCGGCGATCGGCACCTCGCGCCAGTTGAAGGCGGGGCTGCAGGCTGCGAGCAGGACTGCCGCGGCCAGCACTGTGAGCCTGGAGCGGGGAATGGCGGGGGACGGCGACGGCATGGGGCAGCGATTATCGAACCGCGCACGCCGGTCGGGATGTCGCCAGCACGATCGGGCACGCGGAACTAAAATCGCGCCGCCCTTCTCTTGCACCAAGCCATGAAAAAATACCTCGCCGCAGCAGCTGTCGTCGTCGCATTGGCCACCGGCGTGGGCGTGTACCTCGGCTCCGGCGCCACTGCCGCTCCCGCCTCCACCTTCGTGCTGCTGGACGGCTCGCAGAAGAGCACGGCGGACCTGAAGGGCAAGGTCACCCTGGTCAACTTCTGGGCCACCAGCTGCGTGACCTGCGTGGGCGAGATGCCCAAGGTCATCGCCACCTACGACAAGTACAAGGCCCAGGGCTACGACACGCTGGCGGTGGCCATGAGCTACGACCCGCCGAGCTACGTCGTCAATTTCGCCCAGACACGCAAGCTGCCGTTCAAGGTGGCGATCGACAACACCGGCAGCGTGGCGCAGGCCTGGGGCGACGTGAAGCTCACGCCGACCACCTATCTGGTCAACAAGCGCGGCGAGATCGTGAAGCGCTATGTGGGCGAGCCGGACTTCGCCGAGCTGCACAAGCTCATCGAAAAACTCCTGGCCGAAGCCTGAGCTCTCGCCAGCCCTAACGAAAAAGGCGCCCCGAAAGGGCGCCTTTTGCTTTTGTCCTGTCGCGATCCGCTGCTTACTGCGCGCGGAAGCTGTCGTGGCAGGCCTTGCAGCTCGCGGCGGTCGGGCCGAACTGGGCCTTGAGGGCATCGAGATTGCCGGCCTTGGCGGCGGTCACCAGCTTGCCGGTTTCCTCGACCAGCTTCTGCTGGCGTTCCTTGAACTTGGCGTCTTCCTTCCAGATGTCGGGCTTGGCCTTGCCGCCCTCGGCACCGGCGGAGAAGCCTGCCCAGGGCAGCTTCGCCATGTCGGCGACCACTTCGGCATTGGCCGCGGCGGCGGCTGCGTCGTAAGGCGCGCGGCCGTTGGCCATGGCGCCGAGGCGGCCGAAGTGCTGGCTCATCACGAACAGCGAGCTCTGGCGGTACTTGATGGCGTCTTCGGGCTTGGCGAACTGGGCGGCCGCGGGAAGGGACATGGCCGCGCAGGCGGCTGCGACGGCCAGGGAGGCGAATCGTTTCATGGGTGATCCTCGTGTGGGGAAAAAACGCCATCGTGCGCGGCGCTGCGGGCGAGTGTAGGGGCGGGCCGTACCGGCCGCATAGCAACAACCCGAAGCGGCCTGGGGCCCGGACTTTGCTAATCTGCGCCTTCCGCAGCACCGCGCCCCCCAGCGCCTTCCTCGATGACCGACACCTCCGTGGCCGCCTTTCGCGCGGCCTCCGGCCCCGGCGCCCGCACCCGGGTCTGGGACCTGCCGACGCGCCTTTTCCACTGGGCGCTGGCCATCGCCGTCGTCGGCATGATCGGCACCGGCCTGAACGGGGCCATGGAGTGGCACTTCCGCATCGGCTACACGGTCCTGGCGCTGCTGCTTTTCAGGCTGCTCTGGGGCTTCATGGGTGGACGCTGGTCGCGCTTCGGGGCTTTCGTCTACGGGCCGGGCTCGCTGGCGGCCTACCTGCGCGGCCGGGCGCATCCGGACCACCTGATCGGGCACACGCCGCTGGGCGCGCTGTCGGTGTTCGCGGTGCTGGCCATCCTGGTGCTGCAAGTCGCTACCGGGCTGATGGCGGACGACGAGATCTCGGCCTCGGGGCCGCTCACCCGCTTCGTCTCCGGCGAAATCGTTGGCATGGCCACCGGCTGGCACAAGGCGCAGGGCAAGTGGATCGTGATCGCCCTTGCGAGCCTGCATGTGCTGGCCGTGCTGTTCTACGTGCTCATCAAGCGGCACCGCCTGGTGCGGCCGATGGTATCGGGCGACAAGCTGGTCCCTTCCGAAAGCGGCCAGGTGGCGCCCAGCCGCGACGATGCGGCCTCGCGCTGGCTGGCGCTGGGGCTGTTCGCGCTGTGCGCGGGCGTGGCCTGGTGGATTTCCTCGTTGCGCGTATGAGCTTCTCTGTTTCACGCCCCCTGCCGCTGTCGGCCATGCCGGCGGTGGTGCTGCTCACCCCCGAAGAGGCCCACGAGATCGAGGCGACACGCACGATCTTCCGTGACTACGCGGCTTCGCTGGGCATCGACCTGGATTTCCAGGATTTCGACGGCGAACTGGCGCAGTTGCCCGGCGAATACGCCGAGCCGCGAGGCACGCTGCTGCTTGCGCTGGTCGATCCGGCGAACGTCAAGGAAGACGCCGGACGCCGGGCTCCGACGCTGCAGCGCGCCGACGGCACGCTGGCCCATGTGGCGGGGTGCTGCGCGCTGCGTCCGCTGGACAACGCGGACTACGCGAACGCGGCGGAAATGAAGCGCCTGTACGTGCGCCCCGGCTTCCGCGGCCTCGGGCTGGGCCGCCAGCTGGCCGAGGCGATCCTCGATGCCGCACGCAGCGCGGGTTACGGCTGCGTGCTGCTGGACACCCTCGACGACATGGAATCGGCCCGGGCGCTCTACGAAGACCTGGGTTTCGTGGAGGTACCGCCCTACTATCACAACCCCGTCGCCGGGGCTCACTACTTGAAAGTAGATCTCTGACCCGCCGGCCTCAGCCGCGGGCCTGGGCCAGCAGCGTGCCGGCGTCGCTCACTTCGAACTTGCCCGGTGCCTCGACGTTCAGCGTCGCGACCTTGCCGTCCTTCACCAGCATCGAGTAGCGGTTGCTGCGCAGGCCCATGCCGCGCCCGGTCAGGTCGAGCGTGAGGCCGGTGGCCTTCGCGAAGTCGGCGCTGCCGTCGGCCAGCATGCGAACCTTGGCGCCGGTCTTCTGGTCGCGCGCCCAGGCGCCCATCACGAAGGCGTCGTTCACGCTGACGCACCAGATCTCGTCCACGCCAGCGGCCTTGAAGTCGTCGAAGTGCTGAACATAGCCCGGCACGTGCTTGGCCGAACAGGTGGGGGTGAAGGCGCCGGGCAGCGCGAACAGCGCGATGGTCTTGCCAGCCGTCGCCTTGGCCACGTCCACGGGGTTCGGGCCGATGCTGCAGCCTTCGCCCTCGACTTCGGAGTATTCCTGCAGGGTGGCCGAGGGAAGGGTGTCGCCGACTTTGATCATTGAATGTGCTCCTGAAAAAGAAAAACGGCCCACATTGTGGGCCGTTTCCGGATCGGATGCCCCTGGGGGACTCCAATGATTGATCAGACCAGGACGGCCTTCTCGACCAGACGGGTCACGACCCAGTTCTTGGTCTTCGAGATCGGACGGCTTTCCGTGATCTCGATGGTGTCGCCCAGCTTGTACTCGCCCTTTTCGTCATGGGCGTGGTACTTGCTCGTCTTGGCCACGATCTTGCCGTAGAGCTCGTGCTTCACGCGACGCTCGACCAGCACCGTCACGGTCTTCGCGCGCTTGTCGCTGACCACCTTGCCGATCAAGGTGCGCTTGAGGGATTTTTTAGCTTCCGTCATGTTCACTCCTTACTTGGCGGCTTGGGCTTCTTGCTGCTTCTGGGCAAGAATGGTCTTGGCGCGCGCGATGTCGCGGCGGGTCACGCGCAGCGTCGAGGTGTTCGACAGCTGTTGCGTGGCCTTCTGCATGCGCAGGCCGAAGTGGGCCTTCTGCAGATCCTTGATTTCGGCTTGCAGGCCTGCGACGTCCTTCGTGCGCAGGGTTGCGGCCTTCGTCACCTTGGCCGGAGCCGCGGTTTCCTTCTTCTTACGTGTTGCCATGGATGTTCTCCTCTCAGGCGCCGAGCTGGCGAGCGACGAACGTCGTGCGCAGCGGCAGCTTGGCGGCAGCCAGGCGGAACGCTTCGCGGGCGAGCTCTTCGGGCACGCCGACGATCTCGAACACGATCTTGCCGGGCTGGATTTCGGCGACGTAGTACTCGGGGTTGCCCTTGCCGTTACCCATCCGCACTTCTGCGGGCTTGGTCGAGATCGGCTTGTCGGGGAACACGCGGATCCAGATACGGCCACCGCGCTTCACGTGACGCGAAATCGCGCGGCGAGCGGCTTCGATCTGGCGCGCCGTCAGGCGGCCGCGGTCGGTGCATTTGAGACCGAAGTCACCGAACGCAACCGAGTTACCCGTGGTTGCGATGCCGGTGTTGCGGCCCTTTTGTTCCTTGCGGAACTTTCTGCGTGCAGGTTGCAGCATGTTTTGTTACTCCGTGAGGGCCCCAGGCGCTTGCGCGCCCGGGAGCGACCGATTACTCGGCCTTGGCACCGTCCGCTGCTGCAGCGGGCGCGGCTTTGCGGACGCGCTTAACGGCGGGTTTCGAGTCTGCACCGGCACCGCCGGTTGCTTCTGCGGGCTTGTCGCTGCCATCGGCCGGAGCGGTGTTGCCACCGATCGGGCCGCGGGCACCGGCGCGCGGGCCGGGGCCACGGCGGTCGCTGCCCGGACGGTCGCCACCGGGGCGGCCATCGCGGCGGGGACCACGCGGGCGACGTTCTTCTTCAGGACGCGGCGTCTCGACGGCGGGCAGGTCGTTGCGACCCAGTGTGTCGCCCTTGTAGACCCACACCTTCACGCCGATGACGCCGTAGGTCGTCTTGGCTTCGGAGGTGCCGTAGTCGATGTCGGCGCGCAGGGTGTGCAGCGGCACGCGGCCTTCGCGATACCACTCGGTACGAGCGATTTCGATGCCGTTCAGGCGGCCAGCCGACATGATCTTGATGCCCAGGGCACCCAGACGCATGGCGTTCTGCATGGCGCGCTTCATGGCGCGGCGGAACATGATCCGCTTCTCGAGCTGCTGCGTGATGCTGTCGGCGATCAGCTGCGCATCGATTTCGGGCTTGCGCACTTCTTCGATGTTGACCGCAACCGGCACACCGAGCTGCTTGCCCAGTTCGCGCTTGAGGTTCTCGATGTCTTCGCCCTTCTTGCCGATCACGACGCCCGGACGAGCCGAGAAGATCGTGATGCGTGCGTTCTTGGCGGGACGCTCGATCATGACGCGCGAGACCGAAGCGTTCTTCAGCTTCTTCTTCAGGTACTCGCGAACCTTGATGTCTTCGGCCAGCATGCCCGCGAAATCGCGGTCGCTTGCGTACCAGCGGCTGGACCAATTACGGGTAACCGCCAGGCGGAAGCCGGTTGGGTGGATTTTCTGTCCCATATTTCTTCCAGGCTTAGTTGCCAACCGTCACGTACACATGGCACGTGGGCTTGCTGATGCGATTGCCGCGACCCTTGGCGCGCGCCGTGAAGCGCTTGAGCGTGGCGCCTTGCTCGACGTAGATGGTCTTGACCTTCAGTTCGTCGATGTCGGCACCGTCGTTGTGCTCGGCGTTGGCGATAGCCGATTCGAGCACCTTCTTCACGATCACAGCGGCCTTCTTCTGCGTGAATTGCAGGATGTTGAGCGCTTGATCGACCTTCTTGCCGCGGATGAGGTCAGCGACCAGACGGCCCTTGTCGACCGACAGGCGGACACCGCGGAGGACTGCACGTGTTTCAGACATGGTCGTTCCTTACTTCTTCTGGACTTTCTTGTCCGCGGGGTGCCCCTTGAACGTGCGGGTGAGCGCAAATTCGCCGAGCTTGTGGCCGACCATCTGGTCGGTGATGTACACAGGCACGTGTTGCTTGCCGTTGTGCACGGCGATGGTCAGGCCGATGAACTCGGGCAGAACCATCGAGCGGCGCGACCAGGTCTTGATCGGCTTCTTGTCCTTGGTCGTCACGGCCTTGTCGGCCTTGGCCACGAGGTGGTGGTCGACGAACGGACCCTTCTTGAGAGAGCGAGTCATTGGCTATCCCTTACTTCTTGCGACGCGACACGATGAATACCTGCGTGCGCTTGTTGTTGCGGGTCCGATAACCCTTGGTCAGATTGCCCCACGGGTCGACCGGATGACGGCCTTCGCCGGTACGGCCTTCACCACCACCGTGCGGGTGGTCGATCGGGTTCATCACCACGCCGCGGACGGTCGGGCGGATACCCATGTGACGCTTCACACCGGCCTTGCCGAGCTGGCGCAGGCTGTGCTCTTCGTTCGCCACTTCACCGATGGTCGCGCGGCACTCGATGTGAATGCGGCGGACTTCGCCCGAACGCATGCGGACCTGGGCGTAGACGCCTTCACGGGCCAGCAGCGTGGCCGAGGTACCGGCCGAGCGGGCGATCTGCGCGCCCTTGCCGGGCTGCAGTTCGATGCAGTGGATCGTCGAACCCACCGGAATGTTGCGGATCGGCAGGGTGTTGCCGGCGCGGATCGGGGCTTCGGCGCCCGACAGCAGCGTTGCACCGGCTTCCAGACCGCGCGGGGCGATGATGTAGCGGCGCTCGCCATCGGCGTAGCAGACCAGAGCGATGTGGGCGGTACGGTTCGGGTCGTATTCGATGCGTTCGACCTTGGCCGGGATGCCGTCCTTGTTGCGCACGAAGTCGACGACGCGGTAGTGGTGCTTGGCACCGCCGCCACGATGACGGATCGTGATGTGGCCGTTGTTGTTGCGGCCGGCCTTCTGGAACTGGGGTTCCAGCAGGGGGGCGTGAGGAGCACCCTTGAACAGGTGGTCACGCGAGATCTTCACCGCGCCGCGTTGGCCCGGCGAAGTGGGTTTCATCTTGATGACGGCCATGATTAAGCGCCTTCCCCGACGAGGTTGAGCTCTTGACCGGCCTTCAGGGTCACATAGGCCTTGCGAACGTTGTCGCGGCGGCCGACGGACTTGCCGAAGCGCTTGGTCTTGCCCTTGGTGTTGAGCACCGACACGCCCTTGACTTCGACCTTGAACATCAGTTCGACGGCGGCCTTGATTTCGGGCTTGGTGGCGTCTTGCAACACCTTGAAAGTGACAGCGTTCGACTTCTCGCCGACCATCGTGGCCTTTTCGGACACGATCGGGGCGACCAGCACCGACATCAGTCGGCCTTCGTCGAACGTACGTTCAGCGGCGGTGGGGTTCACGCGGCTCATGCGAACATCTCCTTGAGCTTGTCGACGGCACCCTTGGTGACCAGCACCTTCTTGTAGTGAACCAGCGACACCGGGTCGGCGTAACGGGGTTCGACCACGAGAACGTTGACCAGATTGCGCGAGGCAAGGTACAGGTTTTCGTCGACTTCTTCGGCGATCACGAGCACGGACTCGAGATTCATCGCCTTGAAACGGGCTGCCAGCGGCTTGGTCTTGGGCGAGTCGACCTTGATCGAGTCGACCACGGCCAGACGGCCTTCGCGAGCGAGCTGCGAGAAGATGGACGCCATGCCGGCGCGGTACATCTTCTTGTTGATCTTCTGCGAGAAGTTTTCGTCAGGCATGTTCGGGAAGATCCGGCCGCCCCCGCGCCACAGCGGCGAGGAAGTCATACCGGCACGGGCGCGGCCCGTTCCCTTTTGCTTGAAAGGCTTCTTGGTCGAGTGCTTGACCTGCTCGCGGTCCTTCTGGGCGCGAGTGCCTTGGCGTGCGTTGGCCTGGAACGCAACGACGATCTGGTGGACCAGGTCTTCGTTGTAGTCACGGCCGAACACGGTCTCGGGGGCGTCGTACTTCGACGCGGCCTGGCCTTGTTCGTTCAGGAGTTCGAGTTCCATTACTTCGCTCCTTGGGCAGCCTGCGGCTTGGCCTTGATGGCGGGACGCACGGTGACGAAGCCACCCTTGGCACCCGGAATCGCGCCCTTGATGAGCAGCAGTTGACGTGCTTCGTCGATACGGAAGACGTCGAGGTTTTGCGTGGTGCGGGTGACGTCGCCGAGGTGGCCCGTCATGCGCTTGCCGGGGAACACGCGACCGGGGTCTTGCGCCATACCGATCGAGCCGGGCACGTTGTGCGAACGGCTGTTACCGTGCGACGCGCGCTGCGAGCTCATGTTGTGACGCTTGATCGTGCCAGCGTAGCCCTTGCCGATGGAAGTGCCCTGCACGTCCACCTTCTGGCCCACGGAGAAGACGCTTGCCACCGGGATCACGCCGCCAGCCTTGTGCTGACCAGCGGTATCGGCGGTAACGCGGAATTCCTGGATGATCTCACCGGCTTCGACACCCGCCTTGGCGAGGTGGCCGGCTTCGGGCTTGGTCACGCGCGATGCCTTGCGCGAACCGAACGTCACCTGCAGGGCGACGTAGCCATCGTTCTCTTGGGACTTGATCTGGGTCACGCGGTTGTTGGACACATCCACCACCGTGACGGGAACTGCGTCCCCGTCATCGGTGAAGAGACGCATCATCCCCACCTTGCGGCCCAGCAACCCGAGGGAGTTGCTCAGACTCATTTGTTTTCTCCAAAAATGGAAGCTTCCTTCGCCGCTGCCACTTCAATTGGCGACAGCGTTTGTCGGGCTTCCCCGAACTGCGGAAGAAGGTTGATAAATCTCTGCTCGCATAGCGCCCATGCGGGCGCAACAAGGGCAGAGCCAGCGATTATAGCCCGCGCTGCGGGCCTGGTGCAAGTGCCGCCATTGCGGCGCTTTCAGGCCTCGGAGGCCTGTTTTCGGGGCGTTTTCGAGCCTATTTCGGCTCTTTGGCCGGCATCGAGATGATCTTCTCGCCCTCCGCCGACGATTTCATCTCGCCCGCAGCCTTCATGGCGGGCGCAGCGGCCCCGGTCTGGATGGGGATGGCGACGATGCTCATGGCACCGTTCTGCGTGACGAAGACGTTCAGGTAGGCAAGGCCTTCCCGGTCGACGGTGACACGCGCGGTGGCCGTAGTACTCTGGCCTGCCGGCAAGGCAAGGCTGCTGCTCGTCGCCAGGGAAAGGCCCGCATCGGTCGTCAAACGTGCGGTAGCGCCGGCAGGATCGCTCACGCCATCGAACTGGAGAACGACGGCGACAGAGCGCCCGACCTGCGCCTCGCCCTCGACCCTGTACTGGATCGCCACGCCGGAATCATTGGGCTTGCGAGCCGCAGCCGTCATGGGTGCTGCATTGCGGGAAGCGGCGGCCTGACTGGCCGCGCGCTGCCCGGGGGCACCGTCTGCGCACGCCGAGGCGGCAGCGAGCGCCAGAAGTGCAGCGGCGGTGGCAATCATCGGACTGGAACGGAGGTTCATGGTGGACTTCCTCGCTGCTGCTTATTGGATCAGCACGCCGAAGCAGGTGTTTGCGCCGGAGTTGTTGACATCATTGACGACCAGAACATGGTCGCCGGCCGACAGGTTGACCGAATTGGTGTTCCGGCTCACCACCCCGCCCCTGTAGATCACGAAATTGGGGCTGGCGCCCGCAGGCGGGGTGATCGCGAACTGGTAGCTGCGGCTCGCGGGTGCCGTGAAGCGCAGGTAGGAGAAGCTGCCGAGCTTGTTTCCGTCGCGCTGGGGATCTTCTGCGTTCGTCACGCAAGCCGAGGTGCTCGCACCGACCGTCGCCTGGTTGTACATCGGCAACACGTAGTTCACGGTCGGCGACCCGCCACCGTTGGTTTCCTGCGTGCCGTAGGCATCGTTGGAGGCGGCGTTGATGCTCTGGCCCGCCAGCAGCGTCGCCAAAGCCGGAGCATTGCCCGACGCCACCACGTTGAAAGCAGCAGTGAACGGGTGAATCGAGGTAACCGGCGCGCCGCCCCTGAACAGCGCGCTCGTCATCGTGTCGTGGATCGGCTTGAACCCGACCTGCTGGTTCAGGTTCCAGAAGATCGACTGGATCGAGGATTCGCGGAACCAGCCCGGATTGGTCGTCGGCCCTCTCGTCAGATCGAGATTGCCGCCCTGCGCCTGGCCGGGCCCGCCCGAATCGACATAGTTGCTGCGCCCCAGCGCAATTCCCGACCAGCCGTTGCCCCACCCTTCGGAGAAGGCCAGCCGGCGATCGACGCGCTCGCTCGTGGAGTGCGCGCCGCCAGTCGAGTCGTCGCGGCTGAAGGAGGCCTGGTAATAGTGGCCCCACTCGTGGGCAATCACCGGCGCATCGAATTCGTCGGTATCCACGTTCTCCTTGCCGAGCACGTAGATCTCGGCGCCCGAACTCCTGCCCACGAAGAAGGTGGTGCCGATCTGCCCCAGCGCGATGCTGCCGCCGGAGTTGGTGTTGTTGACGCTCCAGAACACCTTCAGCGAAGGGAATGCCGTCGCCGGAGCGGCCGTCATCACCTTCTGCATCGCGGTATAGACCGTGTCCATGATGGCGAACGGCCCCGACACGCGCTGACCGGTGTAGCTCGACCCGCCCCAGCCGCTGGCGGCGCGCAGGTCACGGGTGAGCGCAGCGCTGCCCGTGGAGAACACCGAGGACTGCATGGAATAGATCGCGCTCGACTGCGTGTTGTCCCGGACGGTGACGTCCCAGGTCGGGAGCGCGCCGGTACGGGTCAGCTGGGCCCGCACACGCACGATGACGTTCGTGTTGCCCTGGACATTCACCGAATAGGCCCCGTTCTCGTCGGTGGCCGTCGTGGCAAGCTGGTTGCCGCTGGCGGCATCGAGCACTTCGACAAAAGCACCGCGCACCGGTTTGACCGTGGTGTCGGCGTACACGAGGCGGCCGCTGGGGTTGGGCACCGACTCGTAGGTGGCCGTACCGCTCAGCGCAACCGGTGTCGTCGGGATCAAAGGGAGCAAGGGGATGCCACCGCCGCCCCCTCCTCCTCCGCCACCGCAAGCAGTCAGAAGCGCTGCCGCGACACAGGCAACCAGGCCCGACGAAAAAGAGATGCGTTGTCCCATAGTTGTGCTGCCCTCGCTTCAGCTACCCGACACCTCGGAAATTGGCGGGCGTCGGCACGGGAGGATGCCACATTCGTGAGACATAAAGCACAAAACCCGCCTGCATTTCTGCAGGCGGGTTTTGCAGCACTTGCGGCGCGAAGCCGAATGGATTACTGCAGCTTGATTTCGACGTCCACGCCAGCCGGCAGGTCGAGCTTCATCAGCGCGTCCACGGTCTTGTCGGTCGGGTCGACGATGTCCATCAGGCGCTGGTGCGTACGGATTTCCAGCTGGTCGCGCGACGTCTTGTTGACGTGCGGCGAACGCAGGATGTCGAAGCGCTTCATGCGGGTCGGCAGGGGCACGGGGCCCTTGACGATCGCGCCGGTGCGCTTTGCGGTGTCCACGATTTCAGCGGCCGACTGGTCGATCAGCTTGTAGTCGAATGCCTTCAGGCGGATGCGGATCTTTTGCTTGGTAGCCATGGTGATTCCTTTGCTCCCGTCTTGATTACAGGTCGAGGATCTTCGCCACGACGCCCGAACCCACGGTGCGGCCGCCTTCGCGGATGGCGAAGCGCAGGCCTTCCTCCATGGCGATCGGAGCGATCAGCTTCACGGTGATGCTGACGTTGTCGCCGGGCATGACCATTTCCTTGTCCTTGGGCAGCTCGATCGCGCCGGTCACGTCCGTCGTGCGGAAGTAGAACTGCGGACGGTAGTTGTTGAAGAACGGCGTGTGACGGCCGCCTTCGTCCTTCGACAGAACGTACACCTCGGCGGTGAAGTGCGTGTGCGGCTTGATCGAGCCGGGCTTGCACAGCACCTGGCCGCGCTCGACTTCTTCGCGCTTCGTGCCGCGCAGCAGCACGCCCACGTTGTCGCCGGCTTGACCCTGGTCCAGCAGCTTGCGGAACATTTCCACGCCGGTGCAGGTGGTCTTGACCGTCGGGCGGATGCCCACGATTTCGATTTCTTCACCGACCTTGATCACGCCGCGCTCGACGGCGCCGGTCACCACCGTGCCGCGACCCGAGATCGAGAACACGTCTTCCACGGGCATCAGGAACGTGCCGTCCACGGCGCGCTCGGGCGTCGGGATGTACGTGTCCAGGGCTTCGGCCAGCTTCATGATCGAGCCTTCGCCGAGTTCGCCCTTGTCGCCTTCCAGGGCCAGCTTGGCCGAGCCGTGGATGATGGGGGTGTCGTCGCCGGGGAATTCGTACTTGTCGAGGAGTTCGCGGACTTCCATCTCGACCAGCTCGAGCAGTTCCTTGTCGTCGACCATGTCGCACTTGTTCAGGAACACGATGATGTAGCCCACGCCCACCTGGCGAGCCAGCAGGATGTGTTCACGGGTCTGGGGCATCGGGCCGTCGGCGGCCGAGCACACCAGGATCGCGCCGTCCATCTGGGCGGCGCCGGTGATCATGTTCTTCACGTAGTCGGCGTGGCCGGGGCAGTCGACGTGTGCGTAGTGGCGGTTGGCCGTTTCGTACTCGACGTGCGCGGTGTTGATCGTGATGCCGCGTGCCTTTTCTTCAGGCGCAGCGTCGATCTGGTCGTAGGCCTTGGCTTCGCCGCCGAACTTCGACGACAGCACCGTTGCGATCGCAGCCGTCAGCGTGGTCTTGCCGTGGTCGACGTGACCGATCGTGCCCACATTCACGTGCGGCTTGGTGCGGGTGAATTTACCTTTTGCCATTTTTCAATCCTTGAAAGAGCAGTCCCGTGTATTGGTTTTATGTCTGCATCCGGTTGCTGGTTCGCCCCGCACGGGAACAGGGCGGCACCGGATCGCAGACAAGAAGGGCCATGCACTGCATGACCCGACGTTCTTGAAAAGCTTACTTGGCGCGAGCGGCCACGATGGCTTCGGCAACGTTGCGCGGAGCTTCGGCATAGTGCTTGAACTCCATCGTGTACGTTGCACGGCCTTGCGACATCGAGCGCAGCGTGGTCGAGTAGCCGAACATTTCCGACAGCGGCACTTCTGCCTTGATGGCCTTGCCGCCACCGACCATGTCGTCCATGCCCTGCACCATGCCGCGGCGGGACGACAGGTCGCCCATCACGTTGCCGGCGTAGTCTTCGGGCGTTTCCACTTCCACGGCCATCATCGGCTCGAGGATCACGGGGTTGGCCTTGCGGGCACCTTCCTTGAAGCCGAAGATCGCGGCCATCTTGAACGCCATTTCGTTCGAGTCCACGTCGTGGTACGAACCGAAGTGCAGCGTGACCTTGACGTCCACGACGGGGTAGCCCGCCAGCACGCCCTGGCCCAGCGCTTCCACGATGCCCTTCTCGACCGCGGGGATGTATTCGCGAGGAACCACACCGCCCTTGATGGCGTCGACGAACTCGAAGCCCTTGCCGGCTTCCTGGGGTTCGATCTTCAGCACCACGTGGCCGTACTGGCCCTTGCCGCCCGACTGGCGAACGAACTTGCCTTCGGCTTCCTCGACGGTCTTGCGGATCGTTTCGCGGTAGGCCACCTGCGGCTTGCCCACGTTGGCTTCCACGCCGAATTCGCGCTTCATGCGGTCCACGATGATTTCGAGGTGGAGCTCGCCCATGCCGCCGATGATGGTCTGGCCGGATTCTTCGTCGGTGTTGACGCGGAACGAGGGGTCTTCCTGCGCCAGGCGGCCCAGTGCGATACCCATCTTTTCCTGGTCGGCCTTGCTCTTCGGCTCCACGGCCTGGCGGATCACCGGCTCGGGGAAGTGCATGCGCTCGAGGGTCACGACGGCTTCCGGATCGCACAGCGTCTCGCCGGTGGTCACGTCCTTCAGGCCCACGCAGGCGGCGATGTCGCCGGCGCGGATTTCGCTGACTTCTTCACGGTTGTTGGCGTGCATCTGCACGATACGGCCGATACGTTCCTTCTTGCCGCGCACCGGGTTGTAGACGCTGTCGCCCTTCGAGAGCACGCCCGAGTAGACGCGCACGAAGGTCAGCTGGCCCACGAACGGGTCGGTCATCAGCTTGAATGCCAGGGCCGAGAACTTCTCGTTGTCGTCCGCCTTGCGGGTCGTGGGCGTTTCGTCTTCCGACACGCCAGCCACCGGCGGGATGTCCAGCGGCGAGGGCATGTACTCGACGACAGCGTCGAGCATGGCCTGCACGCCCTTGTTCTTGAAGGCCGAGCCGCACAGCATCGGCTGGATTTCGCCTGCGATGGTGCGCTGGCGCAGAGCCTTCTTGATCTCTTCCTCGCTCAGCTCGCCGCCTTCGAGGTACTTGTTCATCAGGTCTTCGCTGGCTTCGGCAGCCGCTTCGACGAGCTTTTCGCGGTATTCGTTGCAGACGTCGACCAGGTTGGCGGGAATGTCGCCGTACTGGAAGGTCACGCCCTTGTCCTCGTCCCAGATGATCGCCTTCATCTTCACGAGGTCGACGATGCCCTGGAAGTGCTCCTCGGCGCCGATCGGGATCTGGATCACGACGGGGTTGGCCTTAAGGCGGTCGATCATCATCTGACGAACGCGCAGGAAGTCGGCACCGGTACGGTCCATCTTGTTGACGAACGCGAGACGCGGAACCTTGTACTTGTTGGCCTGACGCCAGACGGTTTCCGACTGGGGCTGCACGCCGCCGACGGCGTCGTACACCATCACGGCGCCGTCCAGCACGCGCATCGAGCGCTCGACTTCAATGGTGAAGTCCACGTGGCCGGGGGTGTCGATGATGTTGATGCGGTGTTCGTCGAACTTGCCGGCCATGCCCTTCCAGAAGCAGGTGGTGGCAGCCGAGGTGATGGTGATGCCGCGCTCTTGCTCTTGCTCCATCCAGTCCATCGTGGCGGCGCCGTCGTGCACTTCA
Organism: Variovorax sp. 350MFTsu5.1; assembly: GCF_048302515.1. Lineage (NCBI taxonomy): Bacteria > Pseudomonadati > Pseudomonadota > Betaproteobacteria > Burkholderiales > Comamonadaceae > Variovorax > Variovorax sp. 350MFTsu5.1. The sequence goes on from NZ_CP157620.1 coordinate 6,353,086, forward strand.
CCGATCTTGTGGTTCACACCGGTGTAGAACAGGATGCGTTCGGTCGTCGTGGTCTTGCCAGCGTCGATGTGCGCGGAGATGCCGATGTTGCGGTAGCGCTCGATGGGGGTCTTGCGGGACATGATTTACTTTCGGGTTAAATGCGTTGAGCGCTGGGCCTCGAGAACGGGCCTTGCACCCGTCACCCGACACCCAACGCCCAAGCGAAGTTTGGTTTTTAGAAGCGGAAGTGGCTGAATGCGCGATTGGCTTCTGCCATGCGGTGCACTTCGTCGCGCTTCTTCATTGCGCCGCCACGGCCTTCCGTGGCTTCCATCAGTTCGTTGGCCAGACGCAGGGCCATCGACTTCTCGCCGCGCTTGCGGGCGGCTTCCTTGATCCAGCGCATCGACAGGGCGAGGCGACGGACGGGGCGGACTTCAACCGGCACCTGGTAGTTCGCACCGCCGACGCGGCGCGACTTCACTTCGACCATCGGCTTCACGTTGTTGATGGCAACGGTGAACGCTTCGAGGGGGTCCTTGTCCGGGTTCTTCTTCTCGATGAAGTCGAGCGCGCCGTAGATGATGCGCTCGGCAACAGCCTTCTTGCCGCCTTCCATGATCACGTTCATGAATTTGGACAGCTCGACATTGCCGTACTTGGGATCCGGCAGGATTTCACGTTTGGGGACTTCGCGACGACGTGGCATTTTTCTAACCTCTTTGCTTCAGTTGGCACCGTTTCCGGCACCGCGAGAGCCAGTCAGGACTCTCACTTACTCGACCCGACAGTGGGTCACTTCGTTCGATGTACCCGCCAAGGTAACCGAACACCGTTTGTTTTTGACGACAGGAAGACCTATCAGGCCTTCTTGGGACGCTTCGCGCCGTACTTGGAACGCGACTGCTTGCGGTCTTTCACGCCTTGCAGGTCGAGCGAACCGCGAACGATGTGGTAGCGAACACCGGGCAAGTCCTTCACACGACCGCCGCGGACCAGCACGACGCTGTGTTCCTGGAGGTTGTGGCCTTCGCCGCCGATGTAGGAAATGACTTCGAAGCCGTTGGTCAGGCGGACCTTGGCGACTTTACGCAGAGCCGAGTTCGGCTTCTTCGGCGTCGTGGTGTAGACGCGGGTGCAGACGCCGCGACGTTGCGGCGAGTTCTGCATGGCAGGGCTCTTCGAATTGATCTTTTCGACCGTTCGACCCTGACGCACCAGTTGATTGATGGTTGGCATGAATTAAAAAGTCCCCAAAACGAGAAACGCCCGGCCCTGGCTGTGAAGCCACCCTTGTCGTGACTCAAGGAGGCCGGGAATGACGAAAACGTGAAACCCTTCGGAAAATTCCGAAAAGCCCACGAGTATAGCAAAGGAGCCCCGAAACGGCAAAGTCGGCTGCCGCGGATGCCCGCCAGCAGCCCTTGCTTGGCTCTTTTCCCTCCCCTGGCTTACTTGATCCAGAGGCGCAGGGCGTCCCAGGCGCGGCCGAACACGCCGGCCTGCTCGACCGGCTCCAGGGCCACCAGCGGCACGTCGGCCAGGGGCTGGTCGTCCAGCGTGACCTTGAGCGAGCCGACCGCCTGGTATTTGGTGAACGGCGCCACGAGCGGGTCGGGGCGCGACACCTGGGTCTTGATCTTGTTGGCCGAGCCCGTCGGCACGGCCACCACGATCGGCTCGGGGCGACCCAGCTTCAGGACGTTGGCCTTGCCCTTCCACACCGCCGGCGTGGCCGCCGGCTGGCCGCCGTCGAACAGGCGGACGGCGTCATAGGCCGTGTAGCCCCAGTTCAGAAGCTTCTGCGACTCGTTGGCGCGCACGGTCTCGCCCGTGGTGCCCAGCACGATCGACAGCAGGCGGCGTCCGCCCGTCAGGTTGGGAAAGTCGCGCTTTGCGGTGGCGATCATGCAGTAGCCGGCCGCTTCGGTATGGCCGGTCTTCAGGCCGTCGACGGTCGGATCGCGGAACAGCAGCAGGTTGCGGTTGGTGTCGTTGGTCGAGGGGGTGCCCGGGTAGCGGTACTTCTTGATGGCGTAGTACTTGGCTTCCTCGGGAAAATCGCGCACCAGGCGGGTCGCCAGGATGCTCAGGTCGCGGGCCGTGGTGGTGTGGCCGGGCGCCGTCAGGCCTTCGGGGTTCTTGTAGGTGGTGTTCTTCATGCCTAGCGCCTTGGCCTGGGCGTTCATCATTTCGACGAAATGCTCCACCGTGCCGCCCACGCCTTCGGCCAGCGCGACCGTGGCGTCGTTGCCCGACTGCACGATCAGCCCCTTGATCAGGTCTTCCACCGGCACCTGCATCTTGGGGTCGATGAACATGCGAGAGCCGGGCATCTTCCAGGCGCGGGGACTGACCGGCAGGGTCTGGGTCAGCGTGATCTTCTTGGCCCGCAGCGCGTCGAACACCACGTAGGCGGACATCAGCTTGGTGAGCGAGGCCGGCTCGACCGGGCTGTCGATGTCCTTCTGGGCCAGGATCTGGTTCGCGGTCACGTCCAGCAGCAGATAGCTGCGCGCGGCGATTTCAGGCGGCGCCGGCATCTGGGCGGCGGCGATCAGGCTGAAGGAGGCGGCGGCGGTAAAGACCAGCGTGCGGAGCACGCCAAGAAAACGGTTCATTGGGAGTTCGGAAAGAGACGAAAACAAGCCGAAGAGGCTTTCAAGCGATGTCCGCGCGCAGATGGCGGACGACCAGACCCTTGAGCAGCGGCAATTGTCCGTGAAAGAAATGACCGCCCCCGGGGATGACTGTGACAGGAAGTGACTGCGGCCGCGCCCAGTCCATCACGGCGGACAGCGCCACCGTGTCGTCGGCCTCGCCATGGACCACCAGCGTGCGCTCGTGCGCCTCCAAGGGCAGCGCCGCCACGTTGTTGCGCGCGGCGGCCGTGCCCACCAGCACGATCTGCCGGATCTCACGCCCGGCCCACAGCTTCGCGACGGCGCCGCTCGCGACGAAGGCGCCGAAGGAGAAGCCGGCGATCGCCACCGGTCCCTCGGGCGCGAGCTGGCCGACGACATTCAGCATGTCCTCCAGTTCGCCGCGCCCCTCGTCGTGCACGCCTTCGCTGGCACCCACGCCGCGGAAATTGAAGCGCACCGTGGTCCATCCGCTGGCGACGAAGGCACGCGCGAGCGTCTGCACCACCTTGTTGTCCATGGTGCCGCCGAACAGCGGATGCGGATGCGCGATGACCGCGATCCCGCGCGGGGTTCCGGCGGGCTGGTCGCGCTGCACCTCGATCGCGCCGGCGGCGCCCTGGAGGCTGATCTTTTCGGTCTGGGAATTCATTGGCGCAGGTACGAGCAGGGGGCCGGCGTAAAAGTTCAGCGTCCGACGTTCGGGGGCAGCAGCAGCCGCTCGACGACCTTGCCGTTCTTCAGGTGCGACTCGACGATCTCGTCGATGTCCTCGCTGTCGACGAAGGTGTACCAGACGGCCTCGGGGTACACCACGGCCACCGGCCCGCCCGCGCAGCGGTCGAGGCAGCCTGCCTTGTTGACGCGCACCTTGCCGGGCCCCGATAGCCCCTCCTCCTTGACCTTCGCCTTGCAGCGGTCGAAGCCTTCCTGAGCGTTGTGCATGGCGCAGGAGTCCTCGCCGTTCTTGCGCTCGTTCAGGCAGAAGAAGATGTGGCGGCCGTAGTAGCCGGACGGTGCGGCAGGGGTGGAGCTGGGCATCGGCGGATTTTAGTGACCACCCTCGCTACCCTCGCTCCGGCCGAGCAATCCGCACACACTCAGCTCGTCGGAGCCGCTCCGGACCGCCCGCGGCGCGACAGGGCCGCCACCACGTAGACCATCACCGCATAGGGCCACACCCAGCCCAGCCACTGCGCCAGCCCGTGGAAGCGGATGAAGCGCCCCTGCTCCCACGTGGCCAGCGTCTGCGCGAAGTACGCGCTCTCGGGAGCCTGGTTCAGCAGGCTCAGCTGCAGCACCAGCCCCATCAGCAGCAGCGCCGCGCACAGGCGGCGCGGCGCGAACAGCAGCAGCACGCCGGCGAAGAGCGCCGCCGCCATCCCGACCTGCACCGGCAGCCCCAGCCAGGCCCAGGCATGCTCGGGCCCGTAGCTCAGCGCCGCCGACAGCGCCGAGGCCGCAATGCCCGACAGCAGCGTCAGCGGCAGCAGCACCGCCCGCTGCACCACCGAGCGCGCCACCAGATAGCCCAGCAGGCAGGGCACCAGCGCGCCCAGCATCACGCACAGCAGCTCGACCGCCGGCACCAGCGGCTCGAGCTCGAACTGGCGCAGCGGCAGCCAGTCGATGAAGGGCGTGTCGAGCAGCCATTCGGAAATCGCAACCTCGAGCCGCTCGAACACCTGTCCCAGCCCGAAGGTGACGGCCGCCGGAAAGAGCAGCGCGAAGGGCCACAGCGCAAGCAGCACCAGCGCGCCGCGCGAATCCTCGGCGAACCACTGCGAGCGCGCGCGGCTCCAGTGCGCCACCGCACCCAGCCGCTCGAGCCCCGCCGCCAGCACGGCGCCGACGATCGCGCCCGCGGTGTTGAGCCCCAGGTCCACATTGGAAGGAATGCGCGCCGGCAGGTAGCTCTGCAGCGTCTCCATGGCGAAGGAAACCGCCGCTCCCGCCACGGTGGCGCGCAGCACCGCAGGCCATACCCCGGCGGCGCGCCCCGTGCGCAGCACCGCCAGGGCGCACAGGAAGCCGAAGGGCACGTAGCCCGCGACGTTGACCGCGAAGTCGAAGCCGGTCCAATATTTCGGCCAGGGCGCCGAGAGATACGCCCAGGGCGCGATTCCCTGGTCGCGCCAGTCGGTGAACGGATAAAGGCTGGCGTAGACGATCAGCGCCCCGTAGGCGAGCGCCAGCGGGAGCGCGGCTGACTTGTGCTGCGGCCGATCCACCGTGGGCATCGGTGCGCGGCTCAGAACGGCTTGACGACCACCAGGATCACGATGCCCAGCAGCAGCAGCACCGGAAGCTCGTTGAACCAGCGGAACCAGCGGTCGTTGCGCCGGTTCTCGCCGGCCGCGAAGCGGCGAAGCAGTACCGCGCAGCCGTGGTGGTAGCCGATCACCACCAGCACCAGCGCCAGCTTGGCGTGCATCCAGCCGTTGCCCGGGCCGCGCCCGATGCCATAGCCCAGCCAGAGCCACAGGCCGAAACCGATCGCGGGAACCGCCAGGAAGGTCGTGAACCTCAGGAGCTTGCGCGCCATGAGCAGCAGGCGCTCGCGCTCGGCCACCGATTCGGGCGGAACCATCGCCAGGTTCACGAAGATCCGCGGCAGGTAGAACAGCCCCGCGAACCAGCTTGCAATGAAGACGATGTGTAGAGATTTGACCCAGAGCATGGCGGCAGTTTAGTGGCGCCCTCTCCGCGGCAAAGCCCTGTTTTGGGGCAGCCTACTCGTACGACAGGCAAAAAAAAAGCCCGACGTCTTCACGTCGGGCTGGGAAGCCCTTTTGCTGTCACACATCAAGGCACCCGCTCAGGGAGGAAAAGCGGGGGGCGGCAAGCCGCCCGCGTCAGAATTTAACAAAGACGAAACAAGGTTTCAAGCGACTGCGCCACTTTCTTTGACATTTAAAGCAAAAAACTGAAAACCTTGGTTCTACTAATTTCCGTAGTTGTAGGACAACCGAACGCCCGTGCCGAGGAGTCGTAAACAGTCGCTTCAGGCACAATTTTGGATATATGACGTCATCATCTTCCCCCCTGGCCATGTTCCCCGCCGGGCGGCCGCGGCGCCTGCGCCGCGACGCTTTCACCCGCAACCTGGTGCGAGAGCACGCACTGACGGTCGACGATCTGATCTACCCGGTGTTCGTCCAGGAAGGCGAGAAGCGCCGTGATGCCGTCCCCTCGATGCCCGGCGTCGACCGCCTGAGCCTCGACCTGCTGCTGCCCGTGGCCGAGCAATGCGTGGCCGCCGGCATTCCGGTGATGGCGCTCTTCCCGGTGATCGACGCCAGCCTCAAGACGCCCGACGGCCGCGAGGCCTTCAATCCCGACGGGCTGATCCCCCGCGTGGTGGCCGCCCTGAAGGCGCGCTTTCCCGAACTGGGCGTGATGACCGACGTCGCCCTCGACCCCTACACCAGCCACGGCCAGGACGGCCTGCTCGACGACACCGGCTACATCCTCAACGACGCGACCGTCGAGGTGCTGGTGAAGCAGGCGCTCGCGCAGTCGCAAGCCGGCGTGGACATCGTGGCGCCCAGCGACATGATGGACGGCCGTATTGGCGCCATCCGCAACGCCCTCGAGGCCCGCGGCGACATCCACACCCGCATCATGGCCTACAGCGCCAAGTACGCCAGCGCCTTCTACGGCCCCTTCCGCGACGCGGTCGGCTCGGCCACCACGCTCGGCAAGAGCAACAAGAAGGTCTACCAGATGGACCCGGGCAATAGCGACGAGGCCCTGCGCGAAGTCGCCATCGACATCGCCGAGGGCGCCGACATGGTGATGGTGAAGCCCGGCATGCCCTACCTGGACATCGTGCGCCGTGTGAAGGACCAGTTTCGCGTGCCCACCTTCGCTTACCAGGTGAGCGGGGAGTACGCGATGCTCAAGGCCGCCGCCCAGAACGGCTGGCTCGACCACGACGCCGTGGTGCTCGAAAGCCTGCTGGCCTTCAAGCGCGCCGGCGCCGATGGCGTGCTGACCTATTTCGCGCTCGACGCCGCGCGCCTGCTGCAGAAGTAACGGCGCGCCGGCAACCGGGCATGCGCATCTTCGAAATCAACCGGTCACAGGTCAGCGAGCACGCCGCGCTGGCACCGCTGGCCGTGCCGGGCGCCTGCGGCGCCAGCGGCTACCTCTGGATCTCGCTCACGCGGGACGAATTCCGGGCCTCGCTGGCCGAGGTCCAGCAGATCCTGCAGACGCTGTGCCTCACGCAGTTGGTCGACCTGCATGTGGCCGACCTGCTCAACGACCAGTTGCCCTCGCACTACGACTACACCTCGCTGTACGACGTGCTGGTGTTCCGGCGGCTGGCCAACGGCCAGGGCCAGGCGGCGCTGGGAAACGGCAAAGGCAATGGCAACGAGGCGCCGCCTGCCCCGGTCTCAGCCACCGCGCCGCGCCAGCCCCGCAGCGGCCCGCCCGTGCTGCGCCGCGTCGACACCCGGCCGGTGGGCTTCGCCGTGTTCGACCGCGTCCTGCTGTCGGTGCACCCCGAGGATGGCGCGGTGCGCGACGCCTTCGCCGCCCGGCTGCTGGCCGCGGCCTCGGCCGACGGCGCCACCCCGGCGCTCGACGTGCGCGCCACCTCGGCCCGCCTGCCGACCAGCCCGTCGGACCTGATGCTGCGCGTGATCAACCAGATCGTCGACGGCTACCTCGACCTGCGGCGCGAGCTCACCAAGCAGCTCGACCACTGGCAGACCGAACTGATCGACCCGCGCAGCCGCTTCACCAACTGGGGCGCGCTGATGGAGGCGCGCCAGTCGCTGCACCACCTGGACGAGATCTGCGAGGACCAGCGCGCCGCCATGCAGGACTGGATCGACTCGCTCGAAACGCTGCCCGTGCCCAAGGGCGAGACGGAGCAGCGCGAGCGGGAACTCATCATGATCCGCAGCCGGGACGTGCTCGAGCACATCGAGCGCGTGGTGCATCACGTGCACCGGCTGGAGCAGAACGCCGAGACGGCCGTGCAGATGCACTTCAGCGTCCAGGGCCACCGCGCCAACGACATCATGCGGGTGCTGACGGTGCTCACCGCCGTGTTCCTGCCGCTGAACCTCATCGCCGGCATCTTCGGCATGAACTTCGAATTCATCCCGCTGGTGCACAAGGCCGACGGCTTCTGGATCGCGATGACATCCATGCTGGTCATCGCCGTGCTGCTGGTCGTGATCTTCTGGCGCAAGCGCTACCTCGCCCGCACGCGCTGACACGCCGACGCTCCGGATCTGTCGCGCCAAAGAAAAGGGCCACGCTTTCGCGTGGCCCTTTTCGATTTCGACGACCCCAGCGGGGCCGCTTCTATTACTTGGCGACGGCGCCCGAACCTTGCTGTGCCTGAACGCGAGCGTCCATCGGGTGCTGCATGGTCGAGATGACCTTGCTGTTCACGCGCGAACCGGAGGTCACGTTCTGGTCGGGAGCGTAGGCGGTGCGAACGGCTTCGGCTTCCACGATCGAGCGGTCCTTCGACACGGCAACCGTTTCCGCGCCGCGCGAACCGCGCACGACGTTCTGGTTCGGAGCAGCGGCGGTGCGCACGGCTTCGGCGTTGACTTCGTCGCGGCTCTTGGTCGAGACGGCGGTGTTCACGCCTTGGTAGGTTTCAGCCTGGGCGCCGGTGGCGGCGAGCAGGGCGAGGGCGGCGGCTGCGAGGATTTGCGAGGTCTTCATGGTCATTTCTCCTAGGGTGTTCTCTGGATGGTTCGTCCACCAGGCCTGCTGGTTCGCGAGCCTGTGCGGCGAGTTTCCGGGGGAACGGCGTTGCCAGAACACCCGGTTCAGAGACACCGTGTTTCCTCTATTGAAACAATGGCGACATGAAGGCATGCAAAACAAAAAGCCGGGCCCGGTTTTGCACCGGCCCGGCCTTGCCCGAGAGGAGAAACTTCCGGCCTAGCGCCTGGCGCCCTGGAATTGCGGCGGCACTTCGCTGTTGACGAAGGCGCGGCGGTCGAGGTTCTGGTTCGGCGCGTGGGCGGCGGCCACGGCCTCGGCGCGAATCGATGCCCGGTCGAGCGAACTGGGCCGCGAGGTCAGGGGCGCGGCGACCACGTCGCCGTAGACATTCCCGTCCCGCGCCGCGGCGTCGGCACCGGCGGCCACATCGCTGGGGCTGGTGACGGCCTTGAGCGGCTGCACCGGCTCGAAGCCCTGCGCCAGCGCGCCGGAGGCGGCAAAGAGCGACAAAAGGGCGGCAGCGACGATGTTCGGGGTCTTCATTTCAGTTCCTTCCAACGACCCAGCCAGGCTGGCGACGTCGGCGTGTAACGCAAGTGTCGCCCAAGCCAGCTAGGAAAAACCCGGGAGAATCGAACCATCGCGTTCCCAAAACGGAAACAATGGACCCATCCACATGGACAGTCTCGATCTGATCAGAACCTTTCGGGAGGTCGCCTCGCACGGCAGCTTCTCCCAGGCAGCCAAGAGGCTGGATATGTCGAAGGCCACCGTCAGCAAGTATGTGGCCGAGCTGGAAACCCGCTTCGGGGTGCGTCTTCTGAACCGCTCCACCCGCTCCGTGAGCCTCACCGACGCCGGCCAGCTGCTGCTGGAGCGCAGCACCCCGGTGCTGGAGATGGTCGAACTCACCCAGGCGGAACTGCAGGAGCGCGCCAGCCAGCCCGGCGGCCGGCTGCGCATCTCGGCGCCGCACGGCATGGGCAACGGCGAGTTCCCGAACCTGCTGGCCGACTTCATGCGCTACTACCCCGACGTGAGCATCAGCCTGCAGCTGACCAACCGCACCGTCGACCTCGCCGAGGAAGGCATCGACGTCGACATCCGCAGTGGCCCCGTGGAAGACGCCAATCTCATCGTGCGCAAGCTCCGGCTCATGGAAATGGTGGTTTGCGCCTCGCCCATCTACTGGAAGAAGCACGGCAAGCCCGAACACCCGCGCGACCTGGCCAGCCACGAGGCCCTTACCCACTCGCTGCTCGGCGCGCAGCCGGTATGGCGCTTCGACGACGGCGGCCAGCCGCTGGACGTGCACGTCAAGAGCCGCATGGACTGCACCGAGGGCGCGCCGCTGATCCGCGTTGCGATGCGCGGATTCGGCGTGATCTACCTACCCTCCATCCTCGTGCAGTCGCACATCGAGCACGGGGAACTGGTGCCGGTGCTGCAGGGCTACACGCGTAAGGACATGTGGCTTTCGGCCGCGTACCTGCAGCGGCGCCACAACAGCGCCGCGCTGCGCGCGCTGCTCGATTTCCTGCAGACCCGCGTGGGCGACGGGCCCGGCCTGAAGCGCAAACCGGCGTCCTGACAATGAAAGAAGCCCGGCATGCACCGGGCTTCCTCATTCGCGAGAAGGCCTCAGCCGAGGTGCTTCGCAAAGAAGGCCAGCGTGCGCTCGCGCGCCAGCTTGGCCGCGTCGGCGTCGTACGAACCGCGCTGGTCGCAGTTGAAGCCGTGGCCCACCGGGTAGACGTGCACTTCCACTTCGGGATGCGCCTTCCTGAACGCCTCGACGGTGTCCAGCGGAATCCAGTGGTCCTGGTTGCCGAAGTGGGCCAGTACCGGCACCTTGGGCTGGCGTGCCGTTTCCTCCGGCGAGGTCATGCCTCCGCCGTAGTAGGGCACCGCCGCCGACAGGCCCGGCAGCAGCGCGGCAGCGCGCCAGGTCAGCAGGCCGCCCCAGCAGTAGCCGACGATGCCTACCTTGCCCGCCTTCGACGCATAGGCGATGGCAGCTTCGATGTCCTGCAGCACGCCCGGTGCCGGCAACGCCTCGACCGCCGTCTTCAGGCCGAAGCCGTTCTTCATGTCGTCTTCCGAGTAGCCCAGCTCCACGCCCGGCTTCACGCGCTGGAAGGTCGAAGGCGCCACGGCGAGGTAGCCCTCGGCCGCGTAGCCGTCGGCCACCGAGCGGATGTGCGAGTTCACGCCGAAGATTTCCTGCACCACGACCACTGCGCCGCGCGGCTTGCCCGACGGCTCGGCCACGTAGGCGGGAAAGCTCAGGCCGTCCTTTGCCTTGAGATCGATGAATTGACCCATGTTGTCTTGCTCCTTGATGGCATCCGAAGAAAAGAAGGGATGCCGGGGTTACGGGCGCAGCGCGCGCTCGACGAAGTCGAGACGGTCCTGCCCCCAGAAAATCTCGCCGTCGATCACGTAGCTGGGCGCACCGAACACCTGGATGTCGATGGCCTCCTGCGTATAGGCCTCGTAGCGCTCCTGCACCGCCTGGCTCTGCGACTGCTCGCCGCGCTTGGGCGACAGCCCGCATTCGACCACCAGCGAGTCGAGCACCTTCGGGTCGCCGATGTTGCGCTCCTGCACCCACACGGCCTGGAACACCGCCGCGCACATGCGCATGGCGGCCTCGGTGCCGTCGTGCATGTCGACCGCGATGATGACGCGCGCCGCGTCGTCGCTGGCCACCGGGAAGAACTTCGGCTTGACGTTCAGCGGCAGCCCCAGGTGTTTCGAGTAGCGCGCCAGGTCGACCAGCCGGTAGGCTTGCCGCTGCGGCGCCCGCTTGCCCAGCGGCAGCCCGCCCGACACCGGGAACACGCTGCCCATGTCGATGGGCCGTACCCGTACCGTGGCGCCCGCGGCCGCGGCGATCGCCTCGAAGCGGGAATGCCCCAAGTAGGTCCACGGGCTCTGGGGTGCAAAGTAGTAGTCGATGGTCTTGCCGGTGCTCATGTGCATGCCCCGATGATGTAATCCAAGCCAGTCGTTTTAACTGACACGCAGTTTCTCTGCAGGAGGTAGGTTTTGGACCAGGTGCTATTGATCACGGGCGGCGGCCGCGGTATTGGCGCGGCCACTGCCCTGCTCGCCGCCAGCCGCGGCTACGCGGTGGCCGTCAACTACGCCACCAATTCACTGGCCGCCGACGAGGTGGTGCGCACCATCCGCGACGGCGGCGGCAACGCCATGGCCGTGCAGGCCGACGTGGGCGACGAGGCGCAGGTCATCGCCATGTTCCAGAAGGTCGACGCGCGCTTCGGCCGCCTCACCGCGCTGGTCAACAACGCAGGCGTGGTCGACCAGATGGCGCGCGTCGACGAGATGAGCGTCGCCCGGCTGGAGCGCATGTTCCGCATCAACGTGATCGGCAGCTTCGTCTGCGCGCGCGAGGCGGTGCGGCGCATGAGCACGCGCTATGGCGGCTCGGGCGGCGCCATCGTCAACATCTCCAGCGGCGCCGCGCGGCTGGGCTCGCCGGGCCAGTACGTCGACTACGCCGCGAGCAAGGGCGCCATCGACACCTTCACCATCGGCCTGGCCAAGGAAGTGGCGGAGGAAGGCATCCGCGTCAACGCGGTGCGCCCCGGCCTGATAGATACCGAGATCCACGCCTCCGGCGGCCTGCCAGACCGCGCCTTCGAGCTCGCGCCCACGGTGCCGATGAAGCGCACCGGCACCGCCGAGGAGATCGCCGGCGCCATCCTGTGGCTGCTGTCGCCCGAGGCGAGCTACACCACCACGGCCTTGCTCGACGTCACCGGAGGCCGTTGAGCATGAGCACGTCGATGGACCTGATCAAGCCGCTGGTCACGCTGGTGGCCATCGTCAACCCGCTGGCCATCGTGCCCTTCTTCATCCACTACACGCAGGGCTACAGCGACGCGCAGCGCCGCCACACGGTGCGCATGTCGGCCTTCAGCGCCTTCGTGGTCATCGCGGTGAGCGCGCTGCTGGGGCTGCAGCTGCTGTCCTTCTTCGGCATTTCCATCGCGAGCTTCCAGGTCGGCGGCGGGCTGCTGCTGCTCATGAGTTCGCTGTCGATGCTCAACGCCAAGCCGGCCGAGAGCAAGACCAACGTGGAGGAGCTGCGCGCCACCGAGGTGAAGGCGTCGATGGGCGCGTCGATCGCGGTGGTGCCGCTCACCATTCCGCTGCTCACCGGGCCGGCCACCATCTCCACCGTGGTGATCTACGCCGACAAGGCGCAGCACCTGTGGGAGCTCGCGATCCTGGTCGGCTACGGCGTGGTGGTGGCGCTGGCCACCGCCCTGGCCTTCTCGCTCGCGCAGCCGATCGCGCGCGTGCTGGGCAAGACCGGCATCAACATCATGACGCGGTTGATGGGCCTGATCCTCGCCGCGCTCGCGGTCGAGGTGATGGCCGACGGGCTCGGCAAGCTGTTCCCGATCCTGAACAAGCTCGGCTGAAAAGCCTGCGGCCGGTTCAGGCCAGCATCTTCTCGATGATCTTCCACTGCGCCGGCTCCACAGGCGTGATCGACAGCCGGTTGCCCTTGCGCAGCACGATCAGGTCGGCCAGCTCGGGCCTGGCGCGCAACTCGGGCAGCGCCAGCAGGCGCGTCTTGCGAAGCGCCTGCACGTCCACCAGCAGCCAGCGCGGATCGTCCTTCTTCGACGCCGCGTCGTAGTACGGCGACTTCGCGTCGAACTGCGTCGGATCGGGCTTGATGCCCGAGGCCACCCGCGCGATGCCGGCGATGCCCGGCTCCGGGCAGCTCGAGTGATAGAACAGCACGCCGTCGCCGACCTTCATGCCGTCGCGCATGAAGTTGCGAGCCTGATAGTTGCGCACGCCGGTCCAGGCCACGGTGGCATCGGGCGCGGCGAGCGCATCGTCGATCGAGACCTCGTCGGGCTCGGATTTCATCAACCAGTACTGGGGCATTGCGGGCTCTTCAGCGTAGAAGTTCGCCGCGAATATAAACCTCGACCAACCTGCATGCCTTCATCGCGGAACACCGCGGAACCGGCTTTGCCGGGCCGCAGGTGTTGCCCCCGGCGAGGGGGTGTGCGCAGCGACACGAAGTGCGCGAAGCATGGGGGAGTGCCGGATTACGGTGTCACATAGTCCGAAACCACGACCCATTTCCCGTCTTTGATCTGCGAGAGGCGGGACTGATCGTTCCCGAGGCGCTTGGTGGCCGTGTACGTGCTCTTCGGGCTGCCGAACATGTCGGGCTCGAAGGTCATGCTGTCCATGGCCTTGATGAAGCTGTCGGTCGTGAGGTTCGGGCCGGCCTTGGTGGCGGCCTTGATGAACGAGTCGATGATCACGTAGCCGTACACCGAGAACACTGTCGGGTCCTCGTTGAACTTGGTCTTGTACTTGTTGGCCCAGAAGCGCAGCGGCTGCGACTGCTCGTCGGTGTAGGGGTTCTGCACCGTCATGGTGGCGTAGACGCCGTCCATCGCCTTGCCGCCGAGCTTGTGGATCAGGTCGGTATAGGCCGCGCTGGAGCCCAGGAAGGTCGGGTTGAAGCCGGTCTTGCGTGCCTCGCCCACGGTGCCGATGGTCTCGCGGATGATGGTGCCGAGCACCACGAGGTCGCAGTTGGCGGCCTTCATCTTCGCGACCTGCGAGCTGAAGTCGGTGGCGCCGCGCTTGAACGATGTCTTCTCGGCCAGCTCCATGCCCGCCGCCTTCAGGCCCGCCTCGGCGCCGCGCTGCACCTCCAGGCCGAACTCGTCGTCCTGGTAGATGGTGCAGACTTTCTTGGCGCCCTTGTCCTTGATCATCTTCGGCAGCGCCAGCCGGATCTGGTCGTAGTAGGTGGCGGCGAACGAATACTTCAGGCGGTTGAGCGGCTCGTACATCTCGCGCGCCGCGGTGATGGGCATGTAGTTGATGACGTTCTTGTCGAACTGCACCGGCATCGCCGCCATGTTCTGCGCCGTGCCGATGTGGCCGGCCATGATGAAGATCTTCTCCTGGTTCACCAGCTTCTGCGCCGCCAGCACCGCCTTCTTCGGGTCGTAGCCCGAGTCCTCCACGAAGAGCTTGAGCTTGCGGCCGTTGACGTTGCCCTGCTCGTTGAGCTCGTCGACGCGCAGCTGCATCCCGTTGCGCGCCTGCTTGCCGAAGCCCGCGAGCGGACCCGACAGGTCCTGGATGGTGCCGATGCGGATCTCGTCCTTGCTCACGCCCTGCTGCTGCGCGGACGCGAGCGTCGCGGTCAGTCCCAGCACGGCCAGCGTCGTCAGTGTCTTGAGCTTCATGCGGTTGTCTCCTCGGGTTGGCGAAAAAAACGGATCTGCAATGCCGGTCAGCGGTACATGGCCTCGATGCGCTGCTCGTATTTCGTTTGCACCAGCTTGCGCTTGAGCTTCATCGTCGGCGTCAGCTCCTCGTCCTCGGCGCTGAGCTGCGTCTCCAGCAGGAAAAATTTCTTGATCTGCTCCACGCGCGCGAACTTGGCGTTGACGCGGTCGATCTCTCCCTGGATCAGGTCCTGCACTTCCTTGGCGCGCGTCAGGCTCTCGTAGTTGCTGAACGGCACGTCGTTGTCCTGCGCGAATTTCTCGACGTTCTCCTGGTCGATCATGACGATCACCGTGAGGTAGGGCCTCCTGTCGCCGATGACCACCGCATCGGTGATGTAGAGGCTGAACTTGAGTTCGTTCTCCAGCTCGCTGGGCGTCACGTTCTTCCCGCCCGCGGTGATGATGATGTCTTTCATGCGGTCGGTGATGCGGAAATACCCGTCCTCGTCCATCACGCCCACGTCGCCGGTGTGCAGCCAGCCGTCGGCGTCGATGGTCTCGGCCGTCTTCTCCGGCAGGTTGAGGTAGCCCATGAACACATTGGGGCCGCGCACCAGGATCTCGCCGGTGGACGGGTCGACGCGCACCTCGTTGTAACTGGTGGCCGGCCCGATCGAGCCCGGCTTGATGCGCGCGGCCGGCACGGCGGTGGAGGCGCCGCAGGATTCGGTCATGCCCCACACCTCCAGCATCGGCACGCCCAGCGCCAGGTACCACTTCACCAGCTCCGGCGAGATGGGCGCCGCGCCCGTCACCAGGAAGCGCGAGCGGTGGATGCCGATGAGCTTGCGCGCGTTGTCCAGCGCGAGCGCGCGCGCCAGCCTGAACTTGAGCTTCAGCGCTGCCCCCACGGGCCGGCCGGCCAGCACGCGATCGGCGATCTCCCCGCCCACCCCGATGCTCCACTTGTAGGCCGCCTGCTGCAGCGGGCCGGCCTCCTTCAGCGCGATCATCACGCCCGAATAGAACTTCTCCCAAACGCGCGGCACCGCCGTGAACACGGTGGGCGCGATCTCGCGCACGTTCTCGGGCACCGTCTCCGGGTTCTCGACGAAGTTGAGGATCGAGCCGGTGTACATCGCGAAATACTCGCCGCCCATGCGCTCGGCAATGTGGCACAGCGGCAGGAAGCACATGCGCTCGTCCTTGTCGTCCTGCGCCACCAGCGTGTTGTAGCCGCGCGCCGTGTACACCAGCCCCGCGTGGCTGTGCATCGCGCCCTTGGGCTTGCCGGTGGTGCCCGAGGTGTAGACGAGGATGGCCAGGTCCTCCGGGCGGCAGGCCGCGACCGTGCGCTCCACCGCCTGCGGGTCGGCGGCCAGGCGCTCGCGGCCGAGGGCGCGCAGCGCGTCGAGGCTCATCACGCCCGCGTCGTCGAGCTCGCGCAGGCCCTCCATGTCGAATACGATCACGCGGCGCAGCCCGGGCAGGCCGGCGCGCACCTCGAGCGCCTTGTCGAGCTG
Organism: Variovorax sp. 350MFTsu5.1; assembly: GCF_048302515.1. Taxonomy (NCBI): domain Bacteria; kingdom Pseudomonadati; phylum Pseudomonadota; class Betaproteobacteria; order Burkholderiales; family Comamonadaceae; genus Variovorax; species Variovorax sp. 350MFTsu5.1. The sequence continues at coordinate 6,369,184 of NZ_CP157620.1, forward strand.
CTCGTCGTCCTCCACGAAGAGCACGGTGGTGCGAGAGTCCTCGCACAGGTAGTGCACCTGAGAGGCCGCGTCGGTCGGGTAGATGCCGTTGGAGACGCCGCCGCAGCTGAGCACCGCCAGGTCGGCGAGCACCCATTCGATGACGGTGTTCGACAGGATCGACGCGCACTCCCCCGGCGCGAAGCCGATGGCCTGCAGCCCCGCCGCGATCTCGCGCACCGCGTCGGCCGTCTGGTGCCAGCTCCAGCTGCGCCAGATGCCGAGCTTCTTCTGCCGCATCCAGGTGTTGTCGCCGCGTTGCTTCACCGCGTTCCAGAACATCGCGGGGATGGTGTCGCCGGGCACGACCACGTCGAGCTTGGGCGCGAAGGTGTTCAGGTCCCAGAGTCCTTGCTGCATGGCTGCTACCTCCAGGTCTTCTTCTTTTTCCAGCGCCGCTCGCCGCGCACGCCGTCGTCCTTCATGCCGAGGTAGAACTCCTTGATGTCCTCCTTCTCCCTCAGGCGTTCGCAGGAGTCTTCCATCACGATGCGGCCGTTCTCCAGCACGTAGCCGTGGTCGGCCGCGTTGAGCGCCATGTTGGCGTTCTGCTCCACCAGCAGGATCGTGGGGCCGCGCTCGCGGTTGATGCGCACCACGATCTCGAAGATCTCCTTCGTCAGCTTCGGACTCAGGCCGAGGCTGGGCTCGTCCAGCAGGATGAGATGCGGCGCCGCCATGATCGCGCGCGAGATCGCCAGCATCTGCTGCTGCCCGCCCGACAGCAGGCCCGCGTCCTGCGCAGCCCGCTCGCGCAGGATCGGGAAGTAGCCGTAGACCGTCTCGATGTCGCGCGCCACGCCGTCGCGGTCCTTGCGGGTGTAGGAGCCCATCAGGAGGTTGTCCTTCACAGACAGCAGCGGGAACACCTCGCGCCCTTCGGGCACGTGGCTCAGGCCCTGCTGCACGATGTAGGCCGGGTCCTTAGCGGTGATGTCCGCACCCTGGAATTCGATGCTGCCCTTGCGCGGATCGATGATCCCGGAGATGGTCTTGAGGATCGTCGTCTTGCCCGCACCGTTCGAGCCGAGCACCGTCACGATCTCGCCCTTGCGGACCTTCAGGCTCACGCCCCTGATGGCCTTGATCGGCCCATAGGCGCTCTCGACGTTCATCAGCTGGAGAACGATGTCGCTCATGCCGCCACCCTCCTCAGGCTGCTCACGTCGTCCACCGTGCCGAGGTAGGCCTCGACAACACGAGGATCGGCCTGCACTTCCCCCGGAGAGCCAGTAGCAAGCACCTCGCCCTGGTTCATGGCGAGCACCCGGTCCGACACCTTCGACACGAGCGACATATCGTGCTCGACCATCAGCACCGACACACCCAGCTCATGCTGGATGTCCTGGATCCAGAACGCCATGTCCGCCGTCTCCTCCACATTGAGGCCGGAGGAAGGCTCGTCGAGCAGCAGCAGCTTGGGCTCGGTGCACAGCGCGCGCGCCAGCTCCACCACCTTGCGCACGCCGTAGGGCAGGCCCGCCACCATCGAGTCGCGATGGTGCTGAAGGTCCAGCAGGTCGATCACCTGCTCGGCCTTCTCGCGCGCCGCGATCTCCGCACGCCGCGTGGCCGGCGTGAAGAACACCTCGCTCCAGAAGCCCGTCTGCCGATGCGTGTGGCGACCGATCAGCAGGTTGTGCAGCACCGTCGCATGCTCGAACAGCTCGATGTTCTGGAAGGTGCGCGCAATGCCCAGCGCCGCGATGGCGTGCGGCGCCTGCTGCGTCAGCGCGAGTGGCCCGCCCGGCTCGCCATGCCACTCGATCGCGCCGGTGGTCGGCGTGTAGATGCGGCTGATGAGGTTGAACACCGTCGTCTTGCCCGCGCCGTTCGGCCCGATCAGCGTGAACACCTCGCCGCGGCGCACGTCGAAGCTCACTTTGTTGACCGCGAGCACGCCGCCGAAGCGCACGCTCAGCTCCTTGGCCGAAAGAAGAATGTCGCCGCCACTCATCTCAGCCGATCCGACTTGGTGAAGGACTTCTGCCGCTTGAAAAGGCCCTTGCGGTAGAACGGGAAGAGTTGCAGCCAGGTGCGGATCTTCAGCCAGCGCCCGTACAGCCCCAGCGGCTCGAACAGCACGAAGGCGATCAGCACCAGCCCGTACACCAGCCCCTGCAGGCCTGGCGCCTGTCCGATGGCTTCGGGCAGCCAGTCCTTGCCGATGGAGATCAGCTGGGGCATCGCGATCAGGAAGATCGCGCCCAGGAACGCGCCGTGCACCGAGCCCAGCCCGCCGATCACCACCATCAGCAGCAGGTCGATGGACTGCAGGATGCTGAACTGGTCCGGCGAGATGAAGCTCAGCTTGTGCGCATAGAGCGCGCCGCCCAGCCCGGCGAGCGCGGCCGAGATCGCGAAGGACATCGTCTTGTAGCGCGCCAGGTGGATGCCCATGCTCTGCGCCGAGATCTCCGAATCGCGGATGGCGACGAAGGCACGCCCGGTCGGCGAACGCAGCAGGTTCAGGATGCCCAGCGTCGCCAGCACCGCCACCACCAGGCACAGGAAGTAGAAGCCCTCCCCCGAGCCCAGCGACCAGCCGAAGAGCTGCGGCGACTTCACGTGCAGGCCGGCGTTGCCGCCCGTCATGCTCTCCCAGCGCGCGAACACTTCCTCGACGATGAAGCCGAAGGACAGCGTCGCGATGCCCAGGTAGATGCCCTTCACCCGCAGCGCCGGCAACGCCACGACCACGCCCACCGCCGCCGACAGCGCAGCGGCCGCGACAAGCGCCAGCGGAAACGGCACGCCGACGTTCGTCAGCACGCCCTGCGTGTACGCACCCGCGCCGAGAAAGGCCGCGTGCCCGATGGAGAACTGCCCCGTGAAGCCCGCCAGCAGCATCAGCCCGAGGCCGACGATGCCGTAGATCAGCACGAAGGTCAGCTGCGCGAGCCAGTACTCGTCGATGATCCAAGGCGCGGCGAGCAGGAAGGCCACCAGCAGGCCGTACCAGAACACATGGCCGCCGTGGCGGGCGAGGCGGATGTCCTGGTCGTAGCTGGTCTTGAAGATGAAGCGCATATGGGATTCAAACCTTCTTGCGCAGCTTCTCGCCGAACAATCCGTTCGGCTTGATCATCAACATCAGCAGCACCACGATGTACGGCGCCGTGTCCTTGAAGCCGTCGGGCAGATAGAACCCGGCGAACGACTCGACGATGCCGATCACCAGCCCGCCGACGATCGCGCCCGGCAGGCTGCCGAAGCCCCCCACCACCGCCGCCGGAAAGGCCTTCAGCCCGATGAAGCCCATGTTCGCGTGCACGAAGGTGATGGGTGCCAGCAGCATGCCCGCGATGGCCGCCACCGCCGCCGCGAGCCCCCACACCAGCCCGTTGAGGCGCTTCACCGGAATGCCCATGTAGTAGGCCGCGAGCTGGTTCTGCGACGAGGCCTGCATCGCGATGCCCAGCTTGCTGTAGCGGAACATCGCGAACAGCAGGCCGCACAGGATGGCGGTGGCCACGATGATCACGAACTGCTCCAGGTTCACCACCAGCTCGCCCAGCTTCCAGATCTGGTCCTTGTAGGGCACGGCCAGCGTGTGCGTCTCGGTGCCGATGCCCGGCACCATGGTGACGAGCCCGCGCGCCACGTAGGCGATGCCGATGGTCAGCATCACGATGGAAAACTGCGGCTGCCCGAGGATGGGCCGTATCACCACCAGCTCCAGCAGCACGCCGAAGGCCGCCATCGCCACCACCGCGAGGATGGCCGCGAGCCAGAACGGCATGCCGAACAGCGACATGCCCGCGAACGCGCCGAAGGCACCGAGCATCATCAGGTCGCCCTGCGCGAAGCTCACCGTCTCGGTGGCCTTGTAGATGAGCACGAAGCCCAGCGCGATCAGGCCGTAGATGCAGCCTTGCGCAATGCCCGACAGCAGCAGCTGGAGAATCTGCATGGACTCTGTTCCGCCGCGTTCATTGCCGGGTGAAGCCGCCGCTGCCGCCGGCCGCGTCGTGCAGCACGAGGCGGCGCGAGCCGGCCACGATGTCGCTGGGCTTGAGGCCGTAGACCTGGCGGATCGAATGGCTGAAGTGCGTGGAGTCGGGGTAGCCGGTGTCGAGCGCGATGTCGGTCAGCGTGCTGCTCTGGCGCACGTAGCGCAGCAGGCTGCGCGCGCGCTTCCAGGCCCGGAAGGCGCGGAAGGCCATGCCGGTCTCCTGCTTGAACAGGTGCAGGAAACGCGAGAACGACAGGTGCACCGAAGCCGCCCACTCCTCCGCGGAGGCCGGCGAGGCCGGGTCGGCGTTGATGGCGTCGGCCACCTTGCGGATGCGCGCGTCGAGCGCGCGCTGCGCGAGCGGCTCGCCGAAGAACATGGTGTCGAAGTCGAAGCCCTCGAAGTTCATGCCGCGCGCCGAGGCCGCGAGCAGGTTCGCATGGGCATCGCGCACGCGCTGCACGAAGGCCGGCGCCTCCACCGGGCCGCAGTGCTGCAGGAAAGCCGGCATGCGCGCGGGGTCGACCGATTCCGACTCGATCAGCAGATTGAAGATCAGCGGATGCGCGGTCTCCACCTCGTGCGGCACGTGCGGCGGCACCACGATGAACTCGCCGCTCATCCAGGCCCCGCCGCCGATGCGGATGCGCGTGGGCGGCGCGCCAGCGGGCGACACGTACACGCCGTGCCCGCCCATCGTGCGCTCGGCAGCGGCACCGAGCAAGCCGGCGTAGAACACGCGATGCGGCGTGAGCCACATCAGGCGTTCGCCTTGCCTCTCGGCACCGCGCGCGGGCGGCGGCGTCGTCCTCGTTCGCTGCATGGTGCTTGTCTCCTGCATCGGTGGACTGCCGCTTCGTGGCGGCGTCCTTTGTTGGCTGGATCGTAGCGGCGCGGGCCGCCTGCGCGATATGGGTTTGCGCCGATTTGCGCGGGGACTTTCCCCTATGCCGCCGCGAACGCGCGGCGCAGTTCTGCGGCGCACAGCGCGACCGCTGCATTGGCTTCGTCGAGCACCTTGCCCATCGGCACGAAGCCGTGGATCTGGCGCTCGAAGCACACGTACACGGCGCTGTTGCCGGCGGCCGTGAGCGCCTCGGCATACGCGGCGCCTTCGTCGCGCAGCGGGTCGTAGCCGGCGGTGAGCACCAATGCCGGAGGCAGCGTCGAGAGATCGGGGTGCAGCAGCGGCGAAGCGCGCCAGTCGAGGTCGTGCTTCGGGTCGGTGATGTAGTGGTCGTGGAAGTAGCGGATGGTGTCCGCCGTCAACAGGTAGCCCTGCCCGTTGGCCTGGTGCGATGCGTGGCCGCGCCGCATGTCGGTGGCCGGGTAGATCAGCAGCTGGTAGACGATGGGCAGGTCGCCCGCGTCGCGCGCGGCGATCGACACCACCGCCGCAAGATTGCCGCCCGCGCTGTCGCCGCCCACCGCGAGCCGGCTCGCATCGAGCCCCAGCGCGGCGGCCTCGCGGCGCACCCAGCGGGTGGCGGCCAGCACGTCGTCGACGGCGGCGGGAAAGCGGTGCTCGGGGCCCATGCGGTAGTCGACCGCGACCACCGCGCAGCCGGCGCCGTTGGCCAGCTGGCGGCACAGCACGTCGTGCGTGTCGAGGTCGCCGATGACCCAGCCGCCGCCGTGGTAGTACACCAGCACCGGCAAAGGCCCCACGCCGGAGCCCATCGGACGGTACAGGCGCACCGGGATGGTGCCGTGCGGCCCGTCGGCGGCGAGGTCGCGCACCTCGGCCACTTCGGGCGGCATCGGCTGCGTGGTGGTGCGGCGCTCGCGATAGAAGGCCCGCGCATCGGCGGGCGACAGGGTGTGCGTCGGCGGAATGCCGCGCGCCTCGATGAAGTCCAGCAGGGCGCGCGCCTGGGGGTGCAGCATGGTGTCTCCGGTGGATCGTTGCGAGCGTCCAGTGTGGGAGGCATCGGGCGCCCGCGGTATCCGCACGCACCCGCACCCGACTGGGCCCGGCAGCCCCCGCACCATGCCCGCGCCCTTGCGGCGCGGCTTGCGGAAACTGGCTACGCCTTGCGCGGCTTGACCAGGGAGGCCGCTTCCTTGGCCAGCTTGCGGGCGGTGTCGGTGTCGGCCGCATGCACCAGCGCCACGCCCATGCGGCGCTTGGTGAAGCTCTCGGGCTTGCCGAACAGGCGGATGTCGCTGCCCGGCACCCGCAGTGCATCGGCCACGCCGTCGAAGGCGATGCCGGCGGCGTCCACGCCGCCGTAGATCACCGCGCTGGCGCCCGGGCTCTTGAGCGAGGTGTCCACCGGCAGGCCGAGGATGGCGCGCGCGTGCAGCTCGAACTCGTTCTGCCACTGGGTGGCCATGGTGACCATGCCGGTGTCGTGCGGGCGCGGGCTGACTTCGCTGAACCAGACCTCGTCGCCCTTCACGAAGAGCTCCACACCGAAGAGGCCCTGGCCGCCCAGGTCGGCCGTCACGGCCTGCGCGATCTGCTGCGCCTTCGCGAGCGCGGCGGGCGCCATGGGGTGGGGCTGCCAGCTCTCCACGTAGTCGCCGCTGACCTGCACGTGGCCGATGGGGTCGCAGAACTGCGTCTGCACGCCGCCGGTGGCGTCCTTGGCACGCACGGTGAGCAGGGTGATCTCGTAGTCGAAGTCGATGAAGCCCTCGACGATCACGCGGCCATGACTGACCCGCCCTCCGGCCATGGCGTAGTCCCAGGCCTTCTGCACGTCGGCGGGCCCGTCGATCTTGCTCTGGCCCTTGCCGGAGCTGCTCATCACCGGCTTGACGATGCAGGGGTAGCCGATGCCTGCGTCGATGGCGGCCTGCAGCTCGGCCAGCGAATCGCAGAACTTGTAGGGGCTGGTGGGCACGCCCAGCGTCTCGGCGGCCAGGCGGCGGATGCCCTCGCGGTCCATGGTCAGGCGGGCGGCGCGGGCCGTGGGAATCACGCGCACGGTGCCGGCTTCTTCGAGCTCCTGCAGCATGGGCGTGGCGATGGCCTCGATCTCGGGCACCACCAGCGCGGGCTTCTCGGCCTCGATCAGCGCCTTCAGCTGCGCCGGATCGCTCATGGTGATGGTTCGTGCATGGTGCGCCACCTGCTGGCCGGGAGCGTTCTCGTAGCGGTCGACGGCGATGGTCTCGACGCCGAGGCGCTGCAGGGCGATCAGCACCTCCTTGCCGAGTTCGCCGGAGCCCAGGAGCATCACGCGGGTTGCGGAGGGAGAAAGGGGGGTGCCGAGGGTGGTCATGGTCGGGAGTCGAAAAAGGCTGGAAAAAGCAACCGCAGGACTGTAAGCCACCTGCAGCCGCCGGTGTCGCACGCGGGAACGGCGCGGGCGCGGTGCTGCTTCACAATCGATGTCTTTCGCCGTGGCGCCCGCCGCGCGCGCCCCTTTTCTTTTTGCTTTCTCCAAGGAGTTCTCTCATGGCTATCCAGACTGTAGGCATCATCGGCGCCGGAACGATGGGCAACGGCATCGCGCAGGCCTGCGCGGTGGCCGGCGTGAAGGTGGTGATGGTCGACATCGCCCAGGCGGCGGTCGACAGGGGCCTCGCCACGGTGTCGGGCAGCCTCGACCGCCTGATCAAGAAGGAAAAGCTCACCGCCGAGCAGAAGACCGCCGCGCTGGCGCTCATCAAGGGCTCGACCAACTACGAAGACCTGAAGAGCGCCCAGCTGGTCATCGAGGCCGCCACCGAGAACCACGCGCTCAAGCTCAAGATCCTCAAGCAGGTCGACGAGATGCTGGCGCCCGAAGTCATCATCGCCTCCAACACCTCGTCGATCTCGATCACCCAGCTGGCCGCTGCCACCTCGCGCGCCGACCGCTTCATCGGCATGCACTTCTTCAACCCGGTGCCGATGATGGCGCTGGTGGAGCTCATTCGCGGCTACCTCACGAGCGACGCCACGCACGACACGGTGAAGGAACTGGCCGAGCGCCTGGGCAAGTCGCCGATCACGGTGAAGAACGCCCCGGGCTTCGTGGTCAACCGCATCCTGGTGCCGATGATCAACGAGGCCTTCTTCGTGCTGTCCGAGGGCATCGCCACGGCCGAAGACATCGATGCCGGCATGAAGCTGGGCTGCAACCAGCCCATCGGCCCGCTGGCCCTGGCCGACATGATCGGCCTGGACGTGTGCCTGGCCGTGATGGAGGTGTACCTGGAGCAGTTCGGCGATTCCAAGTACCGCCCCTGCCCGCTGCTGAAGGAAATGGTGGCCGCCGGCCAGCTCGGCCGCAAGACCGGCCGCGGCGTCTACACCTACTGACACTGGCTCGCCCCCAGTCTTCGCGCACTTCGTGTCGCTTCGCCAACCCCCTACCGGGGGCAACACCAGCGGCCCGGCAAAGCCGGTTCCGCGGTGTTCCTTGAAAAGACAAGAAAAGGAGACCGCTCACATGACCGCCACGCCCACCACCCCGCCGGCAGAAGGCTGCATCGACACCCAGGTGCTCGGCCACGTGCTGCTGATCGGCATCAACCGACCTGCCAAGCGCAACGGCTGGACGCCGCCGATGTTCAGGCAGCTGGCCGAGGCCTACACCCGGCTCGACGACGATCCGGAACTGCGCGTGGGCGTGCTGCATGCCTTCGGCGACCACTTCACGGCGGGCCTGGACCTGCCGGCGGTCACCGAATACATGAAGCGCGGCGAGAAGGCGATTCCCGCCGGCCTGGTGGAGCCGCACGACTTCGGCCTGCCCGACTACCGCCGCCGCACCAAGCCGATGGTGGTGGCGGTCAAGGGCATCTGCTTCACGGTCGGCATCGAGCTGATGCTGGGCGCCGACATCGTGGTGGCGGCCGACAACTGCCGCTTCTCTCAGATGGAAGTGCAGCGCGGCATCATGGCCACGGGCGGCGCCACGCTGCGCATGGCCGAGCGCGCGGGCGTGGGCAACGCGATGCTGCACCTGCTCACGGCCGACGAGTTCGACAGCGCCGAGGCCTTGCGCCTGAACTTCGTGCAGAAGGTGGTGCCGGCCGGCCAGGAGCTCGACGCGGCGCTGGCCATCGCGCAGCGCATCGCGGCGCAGGCACCGCTGGCGGTGGTGGCCACGCGGCTGAACGTGATCAAGGCCGTGGAGCAGGGCCCGCTGGCCGCCGTGTCGGAATTCATCGAGACGCAGAAGCGCCTGTCGAACAGCGAGGATGCCGCCGAGGGCGTGCGCTCCTTCATCGAACGCCGCCCGGCACGCTTCAGCGGCCGCTGACTCCTTTCATCGAGAACAACGACATGCCTCTTTCTCCAGCACGCACGGCGCTCGCCGCCGCATTCACCCTGCTCGCCGTGAACACCACTTCCGCACAGACGCCCACGCCTCCCGCGCTGCCCGACCCCGCCGCCACCTCGGTCGACGCCATGGGCTGGATGAAGGGCTTCCCGCCCCCGCCAGACAAGCTCATCACCTTCGACAACCCGGCCGGCGGCGTGTTTCCGCGCACGCGCTGGAGCTTCTCGCACGTGCGCGAGACGGTGCCCACGGCCAACGTATGGCGCGGCAGCGGCGCGGCCAGCCCGCTGCCTTCGGCGCCTGCCCGCTTCGACATCGAGGCCGTCACCTTCAAGCCCCTGGGCGGCGAGCAGACGCTGAACTTCGCCCAGATGATCTCCGGCACCTACACCGACGGCATCCTGGTGATGCACCGCGGCAAGGTGGTCTACGAGAAGTACTTCGGCGCGCTCACGCCCGAGCGCCCGCACATCGCAATGTCCGTCACCAAGTCCTTCGTGGGCACGCTGGCGGCCATCCTCGCGGACGAGGGCAAGCTGGACCCGGCCGCGCCGGTCACCAGGTACATCCCCGAACTCAAGGACAGCGCCTACGGCGACGCCACCGTGCGCCAGGTGATGGACATGACCGTGGGCGTGCACTACTCCGAGAACTATGCCGACCCCAAGGCCGAGATCTGGGACTACGCCCGCGCCGGCGGCATGCTCACGCAGGGCGCGAACTACACGGGCCCGAAGTCGTTCTACGAGTTTCTCGTCACGCTGAAGAAGGAAGGCGAGCATGGTGACGGCTTCGCCTACAAGACGGTCAACGCCGAGGTGCTGGCCTGGATCGTGCGCCGCGCCAGCAACCAGTCGCTGGCCGACCTGCTGAGCGAGAAGATCTGGCGCCGCATCGGCGCCGAGCAGGATGCCTACTTCATGGTCGACCGCATCGGCACCGAGTCGGGCGGCGGCGGCCTCAACACCGTGCTGCGCGACCTGGCCCGCTTCGGCGAGACCATGCGCAACGGCGGCCGCGCGGCCAACGGGCAGCAAGCGATTCCGAGGGCGGTGGTGGAAGACATCCAGCGCGGCGGCGACCCGGCCAGGTTCGTGAAGGCGGGCTACCCGCTGCTCAAGGGCTGGTCGTACCGAGACATGTGGTGGGTGTCGCACAACCCGCACGGCGCCTACATGGCGCGCGGCATCCACGGCCAGAGCATCTACGTGGACCCGAAGGCGGAGATGGTGATCGTGCGCTACGCGGCGCACCCGGTGGCGGCCAACGGCGCGAACGACCCGCTCACGCTGCCGGCGTTCCAGGCGATGGCCGAGGCGCTGATGCGCCCCTGAGCCTCTTCGCCTCTGTCTAGTTCGAAGCCCGCTCGCGGGCAATCACCAGGAGCCCGTCCATGATGAGGCTCTCGACCAGCTCGAAATGCCCGTTCATCACGGGCGCCATCTTCCAGCCCGCGCCGCCGGTCATGTAGCAGGCCGGCTCGGCGCCGCAGTGCGAGCGCACGTGCTGCACCATGCGCTCCACCGCGCCCGCGATGGCGTAGGTGCCGCCGCTGGTCAGCGCGTCGCTGGTGTTGGTGGGGAACTCGCGCACCTCGCCGGTGGGCACGTGCAGGCCCGCCGTGCCCGACTCGAGCGCGCGCAGCATGATGCCGTGGCCCGGCAGGATCAGGCCACCGAGGAACTTGCCGTCGGCGTCGATGGCCTCGACCGTCACGGCCGTGCCGATCAGCACCACCACCATCGGCCGCGGCGGCTGCCCCGGCTTCGCGGCAGCCAGCATGCGGTGGCGCGCGCCGATCATCGCCACGAAGCGGTCGGCGCCCAGGCGCGTGGGGTGGTCGTAGCCGTTGACGATGCCGGCCTCGCCCGCGCTCGACATCACCCAGCGCGGCGTGCAGTCGAAGCGCTCGACGATCTGCTCCTCGGCCCGGCGCCTGACCGCGTCGCCGGCCACCACGCAGCCCAGCATGGAGCCGGGCGAAGGCAGGTCGGCCCACGGGCCGTCGGCCAGCCGTTCGATGTGGTCGAGGAATTCGGCACCCTGCGCCTGCAACGCGGCGCCGGGGCGGGCCGAGTCGTAGAGCGCCCACTTGAGGCGGGTGTTGCCGATGTCGATGGCGAGGAAGGGGGATGACATGCGCGGGATTATTGCGACTTTGTTGTTATTCCGGCTGGCACGTCGTTGACACACGCGGCATGGGCCTACGCAGGCGCGCCGGCTTCCGCCTCTACATTGGCGGGTTCCACCCACCACCGCACAAGGAGAGAACCATGGGATTGCTCAGTTTCATCAAGGAGGCTGGTGAGAAGCTGTTCGGCGGCTCGTCGGCCCAGGCCGCCACGCCCGACGCCAACCAGGCCGCGGCCGCCGCCATCAAGACCTACATCGAGACGCAGAACCTCGGCCTCACGGGACTGGAAGTGACCTACACCGCCGCCACCGGCGTGGTCACCCTCGCGGGCCAGGCGCCGTCGCAGGAAGCCAGCGAGAAGGCATCGCTTGCCGCGGGCAACGTGGCGAACGTGACCAGCGTGGAGAACAACCTCGTCGCCCCCGCCGCGCCGCCCGCCCAGTACCACGACGTGGTGCGCGGCGACACGCTCTCGGCCATCTCGAAGAAGTACTACGGCGACGCCAACAAGTACAACGTGATCTTCGAGGCCAACAAGCCGATGCTGACGCATCCGGACAAGATCTATCCGGGGCAGAAGCTGCGCATCCCGGCGCTCTGAGCAAGACCGGGGTCAGGCGCCGTTGTGCCGCCAGGCCCCTGGCGACACGCCGTACTCGCGCTTGAACGCGCGGTTGAAGGCGGCCTCCGACTCGTAGCCCACGCCTTCGGCGATGCGCGCCAGGTTGCACTGGTCCCTGCGCAGCATGCCGGCGGCCAGGATCATTCGCCAGCGCGCCAGGTAGTGCATGGGCGGCGCGCCCACCACCTCGGTGAAACGGTCCGCCAGCACGCTGCGCGAGGTGTGGGTCTCCTGCGCCAGCTCATCCACCGTCCAGTTGCGCGCGGGCTCGGCGTGCATCAGCGCCAGGCAGCGGCTCACGTGGGGATCGCGCAGGCCCGCCAGCCAGCCGGGGTTGTTGGCGGGCGCGGACTCGATGTAGCCGCGCAGCACTTCGGCGAACAGCACTTCCGCCACCTTGGCGGCGACCATCTCCGAACCGGGCGAGCGCGAAGCCGCATCGCCCAGCACGAAGTTGACCGACTGCTCGATCCACGGGCCCGCTGGCCTGCTGCGCAGCTGCGTGGTGAACAGGCGCGGAATGTTCGCCATGACGGGGTTGGGCGCATCGCCCTCGTACGCGAACCAGCTGCACACCAGCAAGGTGCGATCTCCCTCACCGCCATAGCGCACGCGCTCCAGTTCGGGCGCGCGCGGGCTCACCACATGCGACATGTCCACCGCTGCATGGTGCAGGCCGCTGCCCAGCACATGGGAGTCGCCGTGCAGCGCGGCGATCACTTCGCCCGCATGCGCCCGTATCGGCTCCCCGCCATCGACCTGGGCCCAGCATTCGCCCTGCAGCACCAGGTGGCAGATGGCCAGCCGGTTCGCGCCGGGCCTGAGCAGCTGGGCGATGTCCCTACCCTTGGGTACCTTGAAACACCAGGGTGCATACATGTCCCCGTTGAGGAACAGCGCGCCCTCGAGGCGGATGGTCCGCAGCACGTCCGACAAGACATCCATGGTCACCTCCCGGCAAGCGAGGACGGGGTTTCGGTCAACAAGTCAGGCGGAGCGGGCAATACGGGGCGGCTTCGCACCGGCACCATAGGACCTGGTCGCCTTCGACCGATTCTGACAGCCAGACAGGAGTACCACCATGCCCAAATTCGTCATCGAGCGAGACATCCCCGGCGCCGGCAAGTTCACCCCGTCGGACCTGAAGGCCATTTCGCAGAAGTCCTGCGGCGTGCTCAGCAGCATGGGGACCGACATCCAGTGGATCCACAGCTACGTGACCGACGACCGTGTCTACTGCGTCTACCAGGCCACCGACGAGGCACTGGTGCGCCGGCACGCGGAGCTCGGCGGCTTCCCTGCCAACCGCGTGGACCGGGTCTACAGCGTGATCGACCCGGCCACGGCCGAGTGAGACGAGCGGCTCTCTAGTTCTGCCGCCAGGGCAGCCCGCGCTTGCGCCAGCCGCCGGTCAGCCCGCGGTGGCCGTTCTCGTCCGGGTTGCCCTCGAAGCCTTCGAGGATGTTGTAGGCCTCCACGCCCAGCTCTGTCGCGCGCTTGGCCGCTGCGATGGAGCGCACGCCGCTGCGGCACAGCAGCACCAGCTTCCTGCCGCCTTCGGCAGCGGCACGGATGCCTTCGTCGAAGGCCGGATTCATCGCCATGCCGGGCCACTGCTTCCAGGCCAGCGGCACGGCGCCCGGCACATAGCCGACCCATTCGCGCTCGGCGTCGGTGCGCACGTCGACCAGCACGGCCTCTCCGCTGGCGGTCCATCGGGCGGCCTGCTCGGGCGTCACGTCGCCGGCGTAGCCCTTGTTCTCGACGGGTTCTGTCATCTGTCTCGTGTCCTTGCGATGCGGGTTTTCATGGCCCGGAATTTTTCACCGGTTCGTGAAAACCCTGTTTGTTGAGTGCTCCCGCGCGCCAAAGATGGCGCCTTGGGCCTGTCGAACCATAACTCCAAGACGGACAGCCTGGGTTTTCCCAAGTCAGAACCGTTTGGAGAGAGACAAATGACAGACAGCAAGATGCCCCGCCGCCGCGGGCTGCTCAAGGGCGCGGCCGTGGCCGCCGGCGCCATGTCCGTGCCGATGGTCAGCATGGCCCAGACCACCACCCTGCGCTTCCAGAGCACCTGGCCCGCGAAGGACATCTTCCACGAGTACGCGCAGGACTACGCGAAGAAGGTCAACGACATGGCGGGCAACCGCCTGAAGATCGAGGTGCTGCCCGCCGGCTCGGTGGTGCCCGCCTTCCAGCTGCTCGACGCGGTCGCCAAGGGCACGCTCGACGGCGGCCACGGCGTGGTCGCGTACTGGTACGGCAAGAACTCGGCGCTCGCGCTGTGGGGGTCCGGTCCGGGCTACGGCATGGACGCCAACATGGTGCTGGCCTGGCACACCTACGGCGGCGGCAAGGCGCTGATGGAGGAGATCTACAAGGGCCTGAACCTCGATGTGGTCTCCTACCTGTACGGCCCCATGCCCACGCAGCCGCTGGGCTGGTTCAAGAAGCCGGTGGCCAAGGCCGAGGACATGAAGGGCCTGAAGTTCCGCACCGTGGGCCTGGCGGTGGACGTGTTCACCGACATGGGCGCGGCCGTGAACCCACTGCCCGGCGGCGAGATCGTGCCCGCGCTCGACCGCGGCCTGATCGACGCAGCCGAATTCAACAACGCGTCGAGCGACCGCGTGCTGGGCTTTCCCGACGTGGCCAAGAACTGCATGCTGCAGAGCTTCCACCAGAGCGGCGAGCAGTTCGAGGTGCTGTTCAACGGCGGCAAGCTCAAGGCGCTGCCGGCGGAGCTCAAGTCCATCATCGAGTACGCCACGCAGGCCGCGAGCGCCGAGATGAGCTGGAAGGCCATCGACCGCAACTCCAAGGACTACGAGGAGCTGAAGAAGGCCGGCATCAAGTTCTACAAGACGCCCGACGCGGTGCTGCGCGCGCAGCTCGCCTCGTGGGACAAGACCATCGCGAAGAAGTCGGCGGAGAACCCGATGTTCAAGAAGGTGCTCGACTCGCAGCGCGCCTTCGCCGAGCGTGCGGGCCAGTGGCAGAACGACTACGGGGTCGATTTCAAGATGGCCTACAACCACTACTTCGGACGGCAGGCGAAGAAGACCTGATCCCAGGGGATCGATGCGACGCGAGGGCACCCGGGGCGGTGCCCTCTTTTCATGCCTGCGCCCAAGCTGCCGCGCAAGACACGGATGACGCGGCGAGGAGTTCGTTCCGATGCAATCTTTCCTGCTGGCGGTCGACCGGTTCTCCACATGGATCGGCAAGACCTTCGCCTGGTGCGCCCTGCTGCTCACGCTGCTGATCAGCTGGGAGGTGTTCTCGCGCTATGCCCTCAACAGGCCCCACGCCTGGGTGCTGGACGCGCAGATCATGCTGTACGGCACCATGTTCATGACCGCGGGCGCCTACACACTCTCGAAGAACGGCCACGTGCGCGGCGACGTGCTCTACGGCTTCTTCCGCCCGCGCACGCAGGCGCTGGTGGACCTGGTGCTCTACATCGTCTTCTTCCTGCCCGGCATCATCGCGCTGACCTGGGCCGGATGGGTCTACGCGGGCGAGTCGCTCGCCATCCGCGAACAGACCTTCTCGGCCGAGCCGCTGCCGCTGTACCCGTTCAAGTACGTCATTCCGCTGGCGGGCTTCACGCTGCTGCTGCAGGGGCTGGTGGAGATCATCCGCTGCGTGCGCTGCATCCGCGAGGGCGCCTGGCCCTCGCGCGAGCAGGACGTGGAGGAAGTCGACGTCGAGAAGCTCAAGGAGATGGTGCACGTGAAGGACGAGGACATCGCCGCGCTCGACCGCGTCGTCGCCTCGAAGGAGGCCGCGCGATGATCCGCCGCGAACTCTGGTTCGGCCTCTCGTTCATGGCGCTGATCGTGATCGGCGCGGTGGCGGTGCTGGCCAATGCGCCCACCATCACCAACGGCCACCTCGGCCTGCTGATGCTCTCGCTGGTGGTGGTGGCCATCATGCTGGGCTTTCCCACGGCGTTCACGCTGATGGGCATGGGCATGCTCTTCACCTGGCTGGCCTACGACCGCGACTGGCACCGAACGCTCGACCTGATGGTGCAGTCGGCCTTCAAGACCATGGCGAACGACGTGCTCATCGCGGTGCCGCTGTTCGTGTTCATGGGCTACCTGGTGGAGCGCGCGAACCTCATCGAGTCGCTCTTCAAGAGCCTGCACCTCGCGCTCGCACGGCTGCCAGGTGCGCTGGCGGTGGCGACGCTGGTCACCTGCACCATCTTCGCGACGGCCACCGGCATCGTGGGCGCGGTGGTCACGCTGATGGGCCTGCTTGCATTGCCGGCCATGCTGCGCGCGGGCTACAGCGTGCCTCTGGCCGCCGGCTCGATCACCGCGGGCGGCTGCCTGGGCATCCTGATTCCGCCTTCGGTGCTGCTCATCGTCTACGGCGCGACGGCCGGCGTGTCGGTGGTGCAGCTCTATGCGGGCGCGTTCTTTCCGGGGCTGATGCTGGCCTCGCTCTATGTGCTGTACGTGATCATCGTCGCCTGGCTCAAGCCGCAGTGGGCGCCACCGCTCTCGCAGGCGGAGCGCGTCGTGCCGCTGCCGCCGCTGTCGCAGCGGCTGGCCGACAGCCCCGCCGCGCATGCGGTGGTCGGCCTGCTGAAGGGACGGCGCAATGCCGGCGTGCCCTTCTCGCATGTGCTGAAGCAGCTCGGCATCGTTGCGATGCCGGGCGTGATCTTCCTGCTGCTGGCCGCCTTCAGCTACAAGGCCGTGACGACAGTGGAAGCCCAGGCGCGCTACGAGATCGAGGAAATCGGGGCCGTGCGCAGCGGCACGCCGGAGTCCGGCGGCCTGCAGGAGCCGCCGGTCGAAGGCGGGTTGCAGGAACCACCGCAGGAAGGTGGGCTGCAGGAGCCGCCCAGCGACGATACGCAGCCGTCGGCACCGGCCACTGCCTCCAGCCAGGCGGCGCTGTCCGAGCCGCCGGGAGCCCCGGCCGTTCCCCCCGCGCCCGCCGCAGGAACCGCAGAGCCCTCGGCCGCTGCTGCTACGGAGGCAGCCACGCAGCGACCCGCACCGACCTGGTGGTGGGTCACCTTCGCCGTCTTCGGCGCCATCGTCACGCTGTTCTACCTGTTCCTGAGCTTCGCGCGGCTCGAGATCTTCAAGATGCTGCTGGCGTCGTTCTTCCCGCTGGTGCTGCTGATCCTCTCGGTGCTGGGCTCGATCGTGCTGGGTCTTGCCACGCCCACCGAGGCGGCCGCCATGGGCGCGCTCGGTGGCATGCTGCTGGCGGCGGCCTACAGGCGCCTCAACCTCGCGGTGCTGAAGGACTCGGTATTCCTCACGGCCAAGACATCGGCCATGGTGTGCTGGCTCTTCGTCGGCTCGGCCATCTTCTCTGCCGCGTTCGCGCTGCTCGGCGGGCAGGCGCTGGTGGAGGAATGGGTGCTCGGCATGAACCTCACCAAGGTGGAGTTCCTGATCCTGAGCCAGGTCATCATCTTCCTGCTGGGCTGGCCGCTGGAATGGACCGAGATCATCGTGATCTTCATGCCCATCTTCATCCCGCTGCTCGACAACTTCGGCGTCGACCCGCTGTTCTTCGGGCTGCTGGTGGCGCTGAACCTGCAGACCGCCTTCCTCTCGCCGCCGGTCGCGATGGCAGCCTTCTACCTGAAGGGCGTGAGCCCGCCCCACGTGACGCTGAACCAGATCTTCCTGGGCATGCTGCCCTTCATGGGCATCCAGGTGCTGGCGATCGTGCTGCTTTACATGTGGCCGCAGATCGGGTTGTGGTTGCCGCAGCTGCTGTACAAATAGAAGCGGGTCGTGGTGAGGGCGGCATGTGTTCCCCTCGCTCGGTCGTGCGACGTACGGGCAATGAAGAGCTTGATCGGCCCGTGCGGTTTGCAGTCGCCTGAACTCCCAAGAGGAGCGCTTTTCAGGGATGAATGTGCTCGGTCGGTTCTATGTTGCCCAGCGTGCCGCGCACCCTGAATAAATAAATATTCAAGCGTGCAGAATTTCTCAGGCCGCCGCTCAATTAAATATTCGCTCTCACTATGATGCCCGGATTCAAAAAGGGAGCGATGCATGAGTGGCAGGGAGTTTTGCGCGCCGGACAATTCGAGTTACCCCAAATGGAATAGTTGGGATGTTTTCAAATGGCGTGCCTTGTCAGAGAAAATGGGCGGCGGCCGACCATATTTACAAGCCTACAAAGATGGCTGGGTTGTTTACAATAAATTCCGTATCAAAGATGCGGCGGAGCAGCATCGAATCCCTCCTGTGCTGCTCGCCTGTGTTGCATGGGCCGAGGTGGGCGGCAAACCCGACGGCATAAAAAGACCCGCATTTCAAGGACGCACATTGCAGCGAACGCTAGCGGGAAGACCTGTCAAATTTGGAAAGCCGCCCGAGGAAACATCCGTTGGCGCAGTGAGCATTCAACTGCGAGTTGCTTCGAAGGAACTTGGAATTCCGGTCGAGCTGCTGTCGTACCCGGATCGAATGAACTTGATCACGTGCCTCGAGACCGATGCCTTCAATTTGAGCGTCGTTGCTCAGCATCTGAAAAATCTCGTCCTACACGACTACCCGGGCACCGATACTTCAAATCTCACGGACGAACAATTCATCGTTGCCGGCTCTCGCTACAACCGAGGAATCGAGCGTGCCTTCGGTGATTTTGTCAATTCCATCAAACTTCCTCCTGGCAGCCAAGGCAGGCAGTTTTCTGAATATGGGCGCAGGATGCTGGAGCACCGCGACCACGTTCTAACGCTTCTGAATAAATTTTGACGATGAAGAGAACAGGTTTGATATTTGTATCGGCGTATGCCTTGTTTTGCATCGCCTTCATGCTTCTCATGCCAATGAACAAGTATGAATGGATGCTGGACGAGCCCAACGCAAAATCCGAAGGTCTGACTTTTTGCGGGTTGCCGCTTGACGACGATATCAGCGCCAGGTTTTTTTCTTTCGCCTTTTTGATTCCGCTCCTCGTTTGGGCAGTCATCCAGTCGATCCAAAAGAAAAAAGCACATCACTCTCTCTGGATGGCTGTTGCTTTGCTGGCTGTCTGGGGATGGCGGTTTTTCATTTACTACCCGTTGTGCTGAGCTGGCAGCCGCAGGTCGAAGGCTCCCCGGTCCGGCGTCAGCGCCGCCTCTCCACATACGGCCGCGCCTGCAGGAGCACGATCCTGTCGCCCACCGTCGCCCACTCGATGTCCTGGTCGACGCCGTTGAAGGTGCGCTTGACCGCCGCGCCCACGCTGGCCAGCCGCACGACCAGCTCGTCGGTCAGCACGTTGCGGCCGGCCTCCACCGGCACCTCCTTCACGCCGCCGTCCTTGTCGAGTTGCAGCGCGGTGTCTTCGGCCGAGCGGCTGAGCACCTGGATGGCCTTGGACCAGCTGGAGTACATCACCTGCTCGGCGACGCGCCGACCCTCGACCACGCGGATGCCGATGCCGCGCTTGGCGGAGATGTAGGTGATGTGCGGATGCCCGGCGTCGAAGGGGTCGCGGGTGATCATCACGCCGGCGTTGGCCGAGTCGATGGCGGTCTGGACGAACACGCCCATCAGTACCGATTCGGCGCCGAAGCCCGCCGCCGCGCGGGCCTCCCAGGCCTCGGGGTTGAACACCGAGGCCCAGACTTTCTTCACGGCCACTTCGAGCGCGTCGCCGGTCTTGACGTTGGGTACGGTGGTGTAGAGCCCGGCACCGCTGAAGCCGGGCAGGTCTTCGGAGTTGGACGAGCTGCGCACGAACACGCCGCCGCCTCCGAGCTGCGACTGCCACGCCGCACGCCAGCCGGCTGCGGTGGCGGCATCGACGGGCCATTGCACGATCTCGTCGCGCAACTGCGCCAGCGCCTTCTGGCGCACCTTCGGATCGCTCGCGAAGCCCGGCTGCTGCTGCATGCGCGCGATGCGATCGGCCAGGCCGTTGGCGCGCATGAAGCTGTCGTAGTGCGCGAAGGGAATGCAGAAGCCGTCGGGCACCGAGGTGCCCGGGATGTGCGCGGCCTGCATGGCGCCGAGGTTCGCGGCCTTCACACCGCACTGCGCGCTGTTGCGCGCACGCAGCGCGGCCAGCGGCAGAAGCCGGTTCTCGCGCAAGTCGGGCTTGATGGCGCGCGAACTGCCAGGCACGGCGCCGGCGGCGGCGGTGCGCACCGCGCGCGGCGGCAGCGCGGCGACCTCCTCCGGCGTGAGCCGGCGCACCTGGTAGCCCGAGCTGGCGACCTTCAGCGCCACCCACTGGCCGGCATGCTCCTTCAGGACCGCGGCGGCATCGCGCACGTAGGCGTTGGGAATGCCCCAGCCCTTGGCCAGCAGGTTGACGTGCGAGAGCGCGGTCGAGGGCCGCTCGGTCAGCACGGCCGCCACCGGCGGCAGGCCGATGGGCACCTGCCGCAGCACGGCGATGTCGTCGGGCAGCAGCGCGTTGATTCCCGCGTCGTCGTCCACGATGCGTACGCGGCCGGTAGCGGTGCCGAGGTTCATCGGCAGGAAGGGCTGCTCGCGGATCAGCGCCTCCTGGCTCACGAAGTCGATGCCGGTTTCCTTCGCCACGCGCTCGTGCAGCGTGGAGTTGGTCTTGAACTTCACCGGGCCGAAGAAGCTGGCCCTGACCTGCTGCTCGGCCTGCCGCAGCAGCGGCGCGGTGAGCTTGTCGCCTTCCCAGAATTCGTAGGTGAAGCTGCCGATGTTCTGCTGCCAGCTCAGCGTGCCGAACAGGAAGCGGCGGTCGGGCACGAGGTAGTTGCGGTCGATCTCGCGCTTGCCGGTGCTGGGCGCGAGCCGCGTGTCGCGCAGGAAGCGCACATGCAGCTGGTAGCGCGGCGTGTCGATGTAGTACATGCGCGGCGGCTTGGCCTGCCGGTCGATCACGAACAGCACGTGCGCGAGCTGCATCGGCGTGCCGGCGTCGTAGACGCGGGCGAGCTGGTCGAAATCGCCCTGGCTGCGCAGCGCGGGCAGCGACGAGGGCACCGCGGGGCGGGGAACGAGCTGCGCGGCCGGGCCTTCGGGCTGCGGCTGGCTCTGCTGCTGGTAGTACGACGGCTTGCGGGCTAGCTGGGCGGCAGCGGGCGGGGCCGCCAGCATGGCGATGGCAGCCGCGACGCAAAACGCAGTCGCGCTATTGTTTTGGAAGCACGATGCGCCTACGGGCCGTGCGTTTTTCTGGTTTTTCATACGGTGTCCCTCCTTACAACCGGTTGCCGAGTGCACGCGCGCTTCACCAAGCAACGCAGCGGCGCTGACAGCGGCAGCGGATTCTCGCGCGTTAGTCACAACGCCATCGCATTCGCACATCCGGGGATCAGAGAAATCACATGACTCGCACAAGAACAAGCCTTTCGGCCCTTCAACGCCCGTTGCGCGGCTTGCTGCTCGGGCTGGCGCTGGTGTGCGCCGGCTTCGCGGCCAACGCGCAGTCCATCGGGCGCCTGAACCTGCAGCAGGGAACGGTGAGCGTCTCGTCCGCCGGCGACGATCGCTGGTCCGCCGCCCGGCCCGGGCGCGAACTCGGCGCCGGCGACCGCATCTGGACCGACCGCAACGCGCGCGCCGAGGTCTACATCGGCCCAGCCGCGCTGCGGCTCGATGGCGGGACCTACGTGGAGTTCACCGGCATCGACGAGGACACCATCCGCATCAACGCCGGCCGGGGCAACCTGCAGCTGAGCGTGCGCGACATGGCCTCGGGCCAGCGCATCAGCATCGACACGCCCAATCTCTCGGCGGTGATCGGCGCGCCGGGCGAATACCGCATCGCCGTCGACGAGGCCGACACGACGACCACCTGGGCGGCGGTTGCCTCGGGCCACCTCACGCTGCGTGGCCAGAACGGCATCTCGCAACTGCTGACCGGGCGCCAGCAGACCACGGTGTCGGGCCGGAACCTCACGACCGTGCGCACCACGCGCTCGCAGAACGGCAGTTTCGACACCTGGGTGGCCGAGCGTGGCCGGTACGACGACCCCGTACGTTACGCCCAGCCGGCCGTGGCGGTGCCGCCTGCGGCACTGATCGCGCGACAGCAGCAGATCGAATACGAACAGGCCCGGCAGCAAGCGCAGTGGATGGAGCAGCAACGCGCCGCCCAGGCTGCCCAGCAGCAACAGCTGGAATGGCAGCGCGAGCAGGACTGGCGCCAGCAGCAGGAGTGGCGCCGGCAGGAAGACTGGCGCCAGCGGCGCGAATGGCGCGATCGCGCCGAACAGGACCGCTGGCAGCAACAGCAGCAACAACAGCAGTTGCAGCTGCAACTCCAGCAGCAGCAACGCCAGGCCCTGCGCCAGCAGCAGGAAATGCAGCAGCGCGCCGCGCAGGCGCAGGCCCTGCAGCAGCAACAGCTGCTTCAACAACAGCAGGCGGCACAGATGCAGCTGCAACAGCAACGCGCGGCCCAGCAACAGGCGTTGGCCCAACAGCAGATGCTTCGCCAGCAGCAGGAGCTGCAGCAACGCACCGCGCAGATGCAGCAGCAGGCGCAGGCTCAGCAACAGGCCTTGCAGCAGGCCCAGTTGCGTGCGCTCCAGCAGCAGCGCGGCACGCCGCCGCAACCGGGCCAGCCCGCCGGCGACGATCCGCGCAGGCTCTGGACTTCCCCGGACTCGCGCCAGTAGCCGGCGCTTCTTCAGCCGCGCGGTGCACCTTCCGCAGGCTGGCCGCACTGCGCGCAGAACCTTGCGCCGGCCTGCACGGCGGTGCCGCACTGACTGCAGGCAGCCGGCTGCATCGAACCGCCGCATTGCTGGCAGAAGCGCGCGCCGGACGCGCTGACGGCGCGGCATGACGGACATGCGCTGTCCCTGCCCGATGACGATGCGCCGTTGCCGTATCCGCCGTTGCCATATCCGCCGCGCGAGCCGTGGTGGCCGCCGCCGCCACCGCCATGACGCGACCCGCCGTGTCCACCGAAGAGTCTTTCGAGCATGCCCATGTGTTTCCCCCTGAGAGCTGGCATCCCGCGCAAGCGTCGCCGGTGGCGATGAACTCCCGCGGGGCCCGCGGGCAGTGGAATCCCTGAAGCAGCTCCAGAGTCAAGCAAGCCCCGTCCGAAGCGCCGCCTTCGGCCCGCCGCTACAGTCGGCGGCCAAAGGAGCCAAGCTTTCCCATGCCCACATTCGACTTCGATCTCTTCGTCATCGGCGGCGGCAGCGGCGGCGTTCGTGCCGCGCGCATGGCGGCGCAGACCGGTGCCCGCGTCGCCCTCGCCGAGGCCGCCGAGCTGGGCGGCACCTGCGTCAACGTGGGCTGCATTCCCAAGAAGCTCTACAGCTACGCGGCCGGCTATGCCGAATCCTTCGAGGAAGCCGCGGGCTACGGCTGGACGCTTTCCGAGGCGCCGCAGTTCGACTGGGCGCACCTGAAGGCGCAGCGCGCGAAAGAGATCACGCGGCTCAACGGCATCTACGCCTCGCTGCTGAAGAACGCGGGCGTCACCCTCGTCACCGGATGGGCCCAGCTGGTCGATCCGCATACGGTGGAGGTCGACGGCAAGCGCCACACCGCGCGCCACCTGCTCGTGGCCACCGGCGGCACGCCCTTCGTGCCCGACATCCAGGGCCGCGAGCACATCGTGACCTCCGACGCGATGTTCGACCTCGAGCCGTTCCCCAAGCGCCTGCTGGTGGTGGGCGGCGGCTACATCGCCTGCGAGTTCGCGTCGATCTTCAACGGGCTGGGCTCCAAGGTCACGCAGCTGCACCGACGCGCGCACCTGCTCACCGGCTTCGACGACGACGTGCGGCAGTTCCTGGCGAACGAGATGGGCAAGGCCGGCGTCGACGTGCGGCTGAACTGCGAGGTCGCCTCGATCACGCGCGGCTCCGACGGCCTCACGGTCACGCTCGCGCGCGGCCAGCAGATCGAGGCCGACACCGTGCTCTTCGCCACCGGCCGCGTGCCCAACACGCAGGGGCTGGGCCTCGAGGCGGCGGGCGTGAAGCTCGACGAGCGCGGCGCGATCGCGGTCGATGCGCACCACCGCAGCTCGGTGCCGTCGATCTACGCGGTGGGCGACGTCTCCACCCGCGTGCAGCTCACGCCGGTGGCGCTGGCCGAGGCGATGGTGGTGGTCGACGAACTCTTCGGCAAGGGCAAGCGCCGCCTCGACTACGAGTTCATTCCCACCGCCGTGTTCACGCACCCGAACATCGGCACCTGCGGCTACACCGAGCTCGACGCGCGCGCGAAGTTCGGCGAGGTGACGGTGTTCTCCAGCGAGTTCAAGTCGCTGCGCCACACGCTCTCCGGCCGCAGCGAGCGCACCTTCATGAAGCTGGTGGTCGACAAGGCTACAGACCGCGTCGTGGGCCTGCACATGGTGGGCGCCGATGCCGGCGAAGTGGTGCAGGGCTTCGCGGTGGCGATGCGGGCGGGGGCGACGAAGGCGATCTTCGACAGCACGGTGGGCATCCATCCCACGGCTGCCGAGGAGTTCGTGACGATGCGCGAGCCGATGCCCGGCTAGGCTCGGGCCGCCTGCTGCTTGCCCTCAAGCAGCTTCACCATCACGAACAGCACGCGGTTCGCCGGCGTGGGCACGCCGAGCGCCTCGCCGCGGCGCACGATCAGGCCGTTGAGGTGGTCGATCTCGCTGGGCTTGCCGCGCGCGAGGTCCTGCGCGGTGGAGGAGTACTGCGAGGGCATGGTCTGCGCGATGGCGCGCACGGCGGCGTCGGTGTCGCCGGGCACTTCCACGCCCTCGGCCCTGGCAACCGCGAGGCATTCGGCCACCACGTCGCGGATCATGTCGGTCACGCCGGTGCCCTTCACGAGCACGCCGTAGGGCAGCTGCGTGACGGCGGAAAGCGCGTTGTAGGCGCAGTTGAGGATCAGCTTGGCCCACAGCGATCCGCGCACATTGAACGAAATCTGCGTGGGCACGCCGGCGGCTTCGAGGTGCCGGGCCACTTCCTCGCTGCGGCCCGAAGGGGCGATCACCAGCTCGCCGCGTCCGTGGTGCTTCACGTGGCCAGGCCCGGCCATCTCGGTCGCGACGTAGACGACCGCCGCCGCCACCTCGTTCGACGGCGGCAGCACCGAGCGCACGCGCTCGTCATTGTCCACGCCGTTCTGCAACGTGAGCACCAGCGCGCCAGGGGCGAGATGCGGCTTGATCTGATCGGCTGCCGCTTCGGTGTCGGTCGATTTCACGCAGAACAGCACGAGATCGGCGCCCTGCACGGCCGAGGGCTCGGTGCTCGCGGCCACCTTCACGTGCTCGTCGAAGGCCTTGGTCTCCAGGCGCAGGCCCCTGGCGTTGACGGCCTCCACGTGCGAGGGCCGGCCTATCAGCACCACCTCGTGCCCGGCGCGCGCGAGCCTCGCCCCGTAGTAACAGCCGACCGCGCCGGCACCCATCACCGCGACTTTCATCGGTTCGTTTCCTTGCTTGTCCGTATTGGTCGAGAGCCTAGCGAAGATGGCTGCTTCATGCTTCGGTCTCCACGCCACGCGACTTGAGCCCCTCCTCCAGCAGCCATTCACGGAACGCCGCGAAGGCCGGCAGATCGAGGCGGTCGGGCCGGTAGCAGAGGTAGTGCCCCTGGTTCACGCTCACCGGCGTGCCGCAGGGGCTCAGCAGGGCGCCTTCGGCGAGCTCTTCCTGCACCAGCAGCTTCGGCACCAGGCCGATGCCCAGTCCGTTCAGTGCCGCCTGGATCAGCGCCGAATACTGGGCGAAGCGCGGTCCGGCCACGGTCTGCACCTCGGGCACGCCGTGCTGCACGGCCCACTGGCGCCAGGCGCTGGGCGCGCCTTCATGGTGCAGCAGCGTGTGGCCGACGATGTCGGCGGGCTGCGCGATGCGGTGACGCCCCTCGACCAGCGAGCGCGCAACGATCAGCACGAACTCGCGTCCCGCGATGTATTCGGACACCACGCCGGGCCAGCCGTCGGGGCCGTAGCGGATGGCTGCATCGACGCCGGCCGGGATGCCGTCGCTGGGCTCCAGGTGGCGGCTGAAGCTCAGCATCACGTGCCGGCTCTTCTGGCTGAAGGCGGGCAGGCGCGGAATGAGCCACTTGGTGAGAAAGGTGGGCACGCTCGCCAGCGTGAGCAGGCCGGCGCCCGCGTCGCCCGAGCGAGCCTCGAAGGTGGCGGTCTCGATGGCGCGCAGGCCGCCGGAGATCTTCTGCCAGTACACGCGCCCCTGCGGCGTGAGCTGCACGCCGCGCCCATTCTTCTGCAGCAGCTCGCGGCCGAGGAAGGCCTCGAGCCCTGCGATCTGCTTGCTGACCGCGCTCACGGTGATGCACAAGGCTCCAGCCGCGAGCGTGATGCTCTGGTGGCGCGCCACGGCGTCGAAGGCCAGCAGTTCCTGGATGGTGGGGCAGTCGCGCTTCATGCATGGCCCCGCTTCATGAAAGCCGCGTGAAAAACGCTTTCCGATTGCTCAAGTGTCGTCATCCAACTTTCACCCATAAGTTCGCACACCGTTCCTAGAATCCGATGCAGCGCGGCGGCATGGCCGGCGCGAACAGTAGCGCATCCGGAAAGTATGCCGGGTGTCCATGACACTGGAGACAAACTTGGTTCGCGTCATCTCGCTCGTCTACGGCCTGTACCTGCTGCTGCCCATCGCGCTGCTGCTGGTCGGCAGCGTGGGCGGCAACTGGACCAACACGCTGCTGCCCACGGGCATCACCGGGCAGTGGTATGCCGACCTCTGGCTAGACACCTCCTTCCGCAAGGCCTTCGTTAGCAGCCTGGTGGTGGCGCTCTCGGCCTGCGCCATCAACACTGTGCTGGCGCTGCCGCTGGCCTATGCGCTGTACCACGGCGCGCGGCGCGGCGGCAGCCTGGCGGCGCGCATCGTGAGCGCCACGCCGGTGGCGGTGCCGGCGATCACGCTGGCCTTCGGCTACATGATCGTGTTCAACACCGACCTCGCGCCCTGGCTGGGCTCGATGCCGCTGCTGATCGCGGCGCACGCGATCCTCACGCTGCCCTATCTCACCAACACGCTGCTGACCGACCTGCGCCACCTCGACCTGAGCCGGCTGGAGCAGGCCGCCGCCACGCTCGGCGCCTCGGGCTGGCAGCAGTTCACCGGCATCGTGCTGCCCAGCCTGCGCCAGAGCCTGATCAGCGGACTGGTGATGGTGGCGGCCATTTCAGTGGGCGAGTTCGGGGTGTCGAACCTGCTCACGAGCTTCCAGAACCGCACCTACCCGGTGGTGCTGCTGCAGGCCTTCTACGGCGCGACGGGCTTTGCCTGCGCGGCCACGGTGATCCTGCTGGTGCTGGCGAGCGCGTCGGCGCTTCTTTCCTCTTCCCTCGTGAAGCAACGCGCATAAGCGGCAGAACCGATACGCCATGAGCCTCCTCCTCGACAAGGTCAGCTACAACTATCCCGGCAGCACGCACGGCCTGCACGAGGTGTCGCTCGACGTGCGCACCGGCGAGCTGGTCGCGGTGATCGGGCCCAGCGGCTCGGGCAAGTCGACGCTGCTCAAGCTCGTGTCGGGCCTGGAGACGGGCCACACCGGCCGCATCGCGCTCGACGGCGAGGACATGTCGCGCACGCCGGTGCACCAGCGCCACATCGGCATGGTGTTCCAGAGCTACGCGCTCTTTCCGCACCTGAGCGTGCTCGACAACGTGGCCTACGGCCTCAAGCTGCGCAAGGTGGCAACAGCCGAGCGGCACCGCCGCGCGCAGGAGCTGCTCGACATCGTGGGGCTGGGCGAGTTCTCGCGGCGCGCGGTGGCGCAGCTCTCGGGCGGGCAGCAGCAGCGCGTGGCGCTGGCCCGCGCGCTGGCCATCGACCCGCGCGCCCTGCTGCTCGACGAGCCGCTCTCGGCGCTCGACGCCAGCGTTCGCGGCCACCTGCGCGACCAGATCCGCGCCATCCAGCAGCGCTTCAATGCCACCACGCTGCTGGTCACGCACGACCAGGAGGAAGCGCTGGCCATGGCCGACCGCGTGGCGATGCTGAAAGACGGCCGGCTGCTGCAGATCGCCACGCCGCGCGACATCTACGAGAACCCCGCGAGCCGCGCGGTGGCGGAGTTCGTCGGGCTCTCGACGATCCTGCCCGCGAAGGTGGCTGCGCCCGGCCGGCTGGACATGGGTTTTGCCGAGCTCTTCGCCGACACCGGCCGGCGCGCCTTCGGCACCGAGGTGCACGTGCTGGTGCGCCCCGAGCACATCCGGCCCGACCCTGCCGCCGACGCCGTGAACCGGCTCGCGGGCCGCACCGGCGCGCAGCGCTACCTGGGCGCGCTCACCCGCTACGACTTCGAAGTTCCGGGCGCCGGCAAACCCTTCCTCGCCGAATCGGCGAAGCCCGCCGGCGAGGCCATCGCCATCGCGCCCGAGCACCTCCGCTTACTCGACCACTGACCTCTTCCTCCAAGGAGCCACCATGCAACGCAGACATCTGATCCAGGCCGCCGGCGCACTGCCGCTGGCCTCTCTCGCGGCCCGTACCGCATTCGCCTTCGACGGCCCCGAGCTCTACGCGGGCGAGAAGGCGCTGTACGCCGAGGCGCAGAAGGAAGGCCTGTGCGTCTCCTTCGACACCGGCCCCGAGTGGGCCAACTGGAAGTCGCTGTTCCGCGACTTCAAGAAGCGCTACCCCGAGATCGAGCTCACCTACAACGACATCGGCTCCGCCGCCACCGTGGTCTCGCTCGAGAAGACCAGGCGCCGCCCGCAGGCCGACACCGCCTACTACTTCGCCGCCTCGGCCGTCGACGCCGCGAAGAAGGACGTGGTCGCGCCCTTCAAGCCCGTCAACTTCGACAAGCTCCCGCCCGTGTTCCGCGAGGCCGAAGGCCGCTGGTTCACCATCCACACGCTCAACATCGCCTTCCTGGTCAACAAGAAGCTGGTGAAGAACGTGCCCACGAGCTGGGCCGACCTGCTCAAGCCAGAGTTCAAGAACACGGTGGTGTACCTCGACCCGCGCTCCACCGGCATCGGCCAGGTGCTGACCTTCGCGGCGGCATACGCCAACGGCGGCAGCGTCGACAACGTACAGCCCGGCACCGACTACCTCGGCAAGCTGCATGCCGCCGGCAACGTGCTTCGCGTGGAAGGCACCACGCCCTATGCCAAGTTCCTCAAGGGCGAGATCCCGGTGTGGATCAGCTACGAGAACGACGGCCTGAAGGCCAAGCACGTCGACGGCATGGGCGACGCGGTGGAAGTCGTGATCCCCAAGGAAGCCAGCGTGGCCGCGCCCTACGCCATCAGCCTCGTGAAGAACGGCCCGAACCCGAACGCCGGCAAGCTGTGGCTCAACTTCATCATGAGCGAGGCCGGCCAGTCCCTCTTCGCGCAGGGCTTCGTGCGCCCCGCCGTGCCGGGCACGCCGCTGGCCGCCGACGTGGCCGCCAGGATGCCGGCCGCGCCGCAGATCAAGCCGCTCGACGTGGTGAAGGCCTCGGAGCGCAAGGCGGAAGTCGACAAGCTCTGGGCACAGGCCGCACTGGGCAAGTAAGAAAACCCGAAGGAACGTGATGCGACGCTTTGGCGCCTGGCCCGCGTGGGCCTTCATGGCGCTGTTCTTCGCGGTGCCGCTGGCGGCGCTGCTGCCCGAGGCCTTCGGCGAAGGCGGCAGCGCCTTCGGGCGGCTGTTCGGCAACGCGCTCTTCTTCGGCGCGCTGCGCAACACGCTGGCGCTCGGGCTCGCGGCGGGTGCGATGTCGGCGCTGGTGGGCACCTGCATCGCGATCGAGCTGGCGCGCCAGCCCGAAGCGCGCCGCCGCTGGATGATGACCCTGCTGGGCCTGCCGCTGGCCTTCTCGGGCCTGGTGATCGCCTACGGCTTCATCCTGGCCTTCGGCCGGGCGGGCTTCGTGACGCAGCTGCTCGCGGGGCTGGGCGCCGACCCCGCCGCCATCGGCAGCTGGATCTACAGCGTGTCGGGCCTGGGTTTTGCGTATGCCTACTACCTGATTCCGCGCGTGGCGCTGTCGCTGTACCCGGTGTTCGCGAACCTCGACCTGCGCCCCGCGCAGGCCGCACGCACGCTGGGCGCCTCGCGCTCGCGCGCCTTCTGGGACACGGTGGTGCCCGAGGTGCTGCCCTCCGTGCTGTCGAACGCCTGCATGGTGGCCGCGATCGCGATGGGCACCTACGGCACGGCGCTGGCGCTGGTGGGCACGCAGCTCAACATCCTGCCGCTGATGCTGCTGGCGCAGGTGGGCGACGGCGGTTCCGATTTCGCGGTGGCGGCGGCCCTGTCGCTGGTGCTGATGGTTGTGTGTGTGATCGTGATGGGAGTGGGCGATGTCTTTACGCGAAGGCGCGAGCGCGGCGGTGCTGCCGGCGCCGGTCACTGAGGCGCTGGAACGCCTCGCGCAGAAACAGCGGGGGCCTGCGCGCCACCGCCAGCCGGTGGCCATCATCGGCCCCGGCGACGGCGGCCCGGCCGAGTGCGAGGCCGCCCACGCGGTGGCGCATGCGCTGGCCGGCGCGGGCATGGCGGTGGTCTGCGGCGGGCGCGGCGGCGTGATGGCCGCAGCCTCGCGCGGCGCGGTGGAAGCCGGCGGCATCGCCGTGGGCATCCTGCCCGAGGACGACGACCGCAACGCCAACGAATGGCTCAGCGTGGCCATCCCCACCGGCATGGGCGAGATGCGCAACGGCATCGTCGCGCGCAGCGGCGTGTGCCTGGTCGCCATCGGCGGCAACATGGGCACGCTGTCTGAAATGGCGCTGGGCCTCAAGTGGGGCAAGCCGGTGTTCGTGATGCACGGCGACGTGGCGCTGCCCGGCGCGGTGCAGGCCACTGACGTGAACGACATGCTGGCGAAGGTGCTGGCCTGCCTGTTGAACTGACCCGAGTTGACGAGGCAGCCGCATTGCACAATGCAGGCATGCCCTACATGCCAACCTTCGTCGCTCCCGCCCGCTTCACCGACGCCGCAGCCGCACTCGAACAGGTCAAGCTGATCTACCAGAGCGGCCTCGCGCACCTGCGCGAATCGATGCTGCGCTTCGTCGCCGGCGAAGAACTGCCGGGTCGGGTGCGGGCCTGCTACCCCTTCGTGCGGGTGCACACCCACACCGTCTCGCGCCACACGCCGCCGGCCAACGCCGGCCTGAGCTACGGCTTCGTGGCCGGCCCCGGCCGCTATGAGACCACGCTGACGCGCCCCGACCTGTTCTCGCGCTACTACCTCGACCAGTTCCGCCTGCTGCTGGAAAACCACCAGGTCGAGCTCGAGGTCGGCACCAGCACGCAGCCGATCCCGATCCATTTCTCCTTCGCCGAGAACGACCACATCGAAGGCACCATGAGCGCCGAGCGCCGCGCCCTCATGCGCGACGTGTTCGACCTGCCCGACCTGGGCGTGATGGACGACGGCATCGCCAACGGCACCTTCGAGGCGCGCGATGGCGAGGCGCAGCCGCTGTCGCTGTTCACCGCCGCGCGGGTGGACTACTCGCTGCACCGCCTGCGCCACTACTCGGGCACGGCGCCGGAGTGGTTCCAGAACTTCGTGCTCTTCACCAACTACCAGTTCTACATCGACGAATTCGTGCGCCTGGGCCACGAGGCCATGGCCGACGAGAACAGCGAGTACGTCGCCTTCATCGAGCCCGGCAACGTGGTCACGCGCCGCCGCGGACTGCCCGCCGGCTCGAGCGCCACCTACGGCCACCTGCTCGACGGCAGCCAGGGCACCGCGCCGCCGCGGCTGCCGCAGATGCCGGCCTACCACCTGGTGCGCGAGGACTGCAGCGGCACCACCATGGTCAACATCGGCGTGGGCCCGGCCAACGCCAAGACCATCACCGACCACATCGCGGTGCTGCGCCCGCATGCGTGGATGATGCTGGGCCACTGCGCGGGCCTGCGCAACACGCAGCAGCTCGGCGACTACGTGCTGGCCCACGCCTACGTGCGCGAGGACCACGTGCTCGACGAGGAGCTGCCGCTGTGGGTGCCGATTCCGGCGCTGTCGGAGATCCAGCTCGCACTCGAAAAGGCCGTGGCAGACGTCACGCGCTACGAGGGCCCCGACCTGAAGAAGATCATGCGCACCGGCACGGTGGCCAGCACCGACAACCGCAACTGGGAGCTGCTGCCGGGCAACCAGCCGCAGCGCCGCTTCAGCCAGAGCCGCGCGGTGGCCCTGGACATGGAAAGCGCCACCATCGCGGCCAACGGCTTCCGCTTCCGCGTGCCCTACGGCACCCTGCTGTGCGTGAGCGACAAACCCCTGCACGGCGAGATCAAGCTGCCCGGCATGGCCAACCACTTCTACCGCGAGCGCGTGGAGCAGCACCTGCGCATCGGCATGCGGGCCATCGACATCCTGCGCGCCGAGGGCTCGACCCGGCTGCACAGCCGCAAGCTGCGCAGCTTCGCCGAAGTGGCGTTCCAGTAAGAAGAACGGCTCCAGCAGGCCCGCGGCGGGAGCCGGGCCTCAGGGTTTGTCCTGCCCGCGTCCGCGCGGGATTGGCGCGTTTCGCGGACATCATCCGGTCTATCCCACGACAACCGGAAAGAAGATGACCCAGTCGCGCTCCGTCCCCCCCATCTCCCGTCGCAGTTTCTCTGCATGGATCGCGGCCTCGGCCGCCGCAGCCGGCGCAGGACACGCCGCGCTGTGGCCGCGCGCCGCGCACGCCGCCGACGCGCCGCTGAGCAACCGGCTGCGCATCGTGATCCCCGCCAACGAAGGCGGCGGCTGGGACCAGACGGGCCGTGCGCTGGGCGCCGCAATGCTGGCATCGGGCGCTGTCGGCAACGTGGTGTACGAGAACGTCGGCGGCAAGGGCGGCACGATCGGTCTCGCCAAATACGTCGAGAAATACGACGCCGATCCCGACACGCTGCTGATGAGCGGCATGGTCATGGTCGGCGCGGTGGCGCTGCAGAAGCCCACGGTCACCATGGCCAACATGGCGCCCATCGCCCGCCTCACCAGCGACTACGAGGTGATCGCGGTGAAGGCCGACTCACCCATCAGGACGCCGAAGGACCTGATCGCGCAACTGCGCGCGGACGCGGCCGGCACCGTCATCGCGGGCGGCTCGGCAGGCGGCGTGGACCACATGTACGCCGGCATGCTGGCGCGCGTGGCCGATGCCTCGCAGTCGCTGGTCTACCAGGCGCACCCCGGCGGAGCGGAGGTGGTCGAGGCACTCGATACCGGCAAGGCCGTGGCGGGCATCTCGGGCTACAGCGAGTTCGCCGAGGGCCTGGCCAGCGGCAAGCTGCGCGCCATCGGCGTGTCGTCGAAGCGGCCGTTCCAGGGCATCGCCTCGGTGCGCGAACAGGGCGTGGACGCCGACCTCGCCAACTGGCGCGGCGTGCTCACCGGCCGCAAGGTACCGCCATACCGCAAGGCGGCCCTGCTGACGGTGGTGCGGCGCGCCACCGCCACCGAGCTGTGGCAGAAAACCGTCAAGCAGAATAACTGGGACCCGTTCTGGCTCGAGGGCAAGGAGTTCGAGAACTTCCTCGAGACCGACACCGCGATGGCCGGCCCTCTCATCTATCTGCTGAAGCTCAAGGCCTGAACCGCCGGTTCGCTCGCTAGGGTTTTGTTCGGGTTTACCCCGAGCAAATGACACTAATGGCTGACACGGTTTTCGTCGATCATCCGGTTACTTTTATAGGGAGCCGGAAACAAAATGACGCATTTCGTGCCAACTGCCCCCACGGGGCTGTCTCGCCGTGGCTTCACCGCCTGGATGGCATCGGCCGCCGCCGTGGGCGTTGTGCCCGCGCTGCGGCCTTCAGCAGCGGACGCGGCTGAAGCGCAGCTCGCACCCAAGCTGCGCATCGTCATTCCCGCCAACGAAGGCGGCGGCTGGGACCAGACCGGCCGCGCGCTGGGCGCCGCGATGATCGCCTCGGGGGCGGTGGGGGACATCAGCTACGAGAACATCGGCGGCAAGGGCGGCACCATCGGCCTCGCCAAGTACGTCGAGAAATACGACGCCGACCCCGACACGCTGCTGATGAGCGGCATGGTCATGGTCGGTGCCGTGGCACTGCAGAAGCCCGCCATCACCATGGCGCAGGTCGCGCCGGTGGCCCGGCTCACCAGCGACTACGAAGTGGTGGCCGTGAAGGCCGACTCTCCCATCAAGACGCCGAAGGACCTGATCGCGCAGCTGCGCGCAGATGCCGCGAAGACGGTCATTGCGGGCGGCTCGGCCGGCGGCGTGGACCACATGTACGCGGGCATGCTGGCGCGCGTGGCCGGCAACGCGGGCGCGCTGGTCTACCAACCGCATCCTG
Source organism: Variovorax sp. 350MFTsu5.1 (assembly GCF_048302515.1). Classification (NCBI taxonomy): domain Bacteria; kingdom Pseudomonadati; phylum Pseudomonadota; class Betaproteobacteria; order Burkholderiales; family Comamonadaceae; genus Variovorax; species Variovorax sp. 350MFTsu5.1. Next base: position 6,403,341 of record NZ_CP157620.1, read on the forward strand.
GCGGCGCGCAGGTGGTCGAGGCGCTCGAATCGGGCAAGGCAGCCGCCGGCATCTCGGGCTACAGCGAATTCAGCGAGCAGCTCGCCAACGGCAAGCTGCGCGCCATCGGCGTGTCGGCCAAGCGGCCGTTCCTGGGCATTCCGTCGGTGCGCGAACAGGGCGTGGACGCCGACCTCGCCAACTGGCGCGGCGTGCTCACCGGCAAGAAGGTCACGGCGGAACGAAAGGCCGTGCTGCTCGAAGCCGTGCGCCGCGCCACCCAGGCCGACGTCTGGCAGAAGACCATCAAGCGCAACAACTGGGACCCGTACTGGATGGCGGGCAAGGACTTCGAGAGCTTCCTCGATCTCGATACGGCGATGGCCGGGCCCCTCATCTATCTGCTCAAGCTCAAGGCCTGAAACAGGCTCTCCCCCAGGCTTCGCGCACTTCGTGTCGCTGCGCCAACCCCCTTCCGGGGGCGACACCTGCGGCCCGGCAAAGCCGGTTCCGCGGCGTCCCCGCCTTGGGCTGCGCCTTGCGAACCTTTGCGCCGAATCGGCCGCACTCTTTCATGCGAAGAGCTCCGGCATCTCCCGCTGCGCCTTCGGCGTCAGCGTGAGCGCCCGCCCGTCCAGCTCCTGCCGCACCCATCCCCGTTTCAGCGACAGCTGCAGCCACGCCGCGCCCAGCGCGCCGCCCAGGTGCGGGCGGCGCTCGCTCCAGTCGAGGCAGGCACAGGCGAAGCGGCGGCGCGAGCGGCGCACCTCGTCGATCTCCACGCCCAGGCTCTCCAGCGCGATCGCACCATCGGGCGTGAGTTCGTAGGAGCCGCTTTGCAGTCCGCTGAGCCAGCCCTGCGCATGCAGCCGGTCGTGCAGCGCGACGCCGGCCGTGCCCGCCATGTGGTCGTAGCAGGTGCGGGCGCTGCGCAGGCGGCTCGGCGTGCTGGGCCTGAACTCGGGCGCAGGTGGCGTGCGTGGGGTGCCGGCCACCACCATCAGGCTTTCGAGCGCGGAAGCGACGTCGTCGTTGGCGAGGCGGAAGTAGCGGTGCTTGCCCTGCACCAGCACGTCGACCAGCCGCTCTTCCTTCAGGCGCGCCAGGTGTGCACTGGCGGTGGAGGCTGCCACCTCGGCGACGGTGGCGAGCTCGGTGGCGGTGCGTGCGTGGCCGTCCATCAGGCAGCTCAGCATGCGGGCGCGCGCCGGCTCGGCGATCGCGCCGGCCAGGCGGGCGAGCTGGAAGTCGGCGGATGAGGAAAGGGGGTCGTCCATGCGCCCATCCTAAGACGGCGGCGCACGCCACACTTCGTTCGCGGCCGAAGTGTGGCGGCAGCTTCGACCGCACACTGGCGCCATGACTAACACGAGCCCTACGCCCTCCGCCATGCCCGCCGATCCGGTCGCGGCCGCCACGCATGCCGATCCTTACCCCTACTACGCCACCCTTCGCGACGGACCGCCGCTCGCGTGGAACGAGAAGCTGCGCCTGTGGGTCGCGAGCCGCGCGGACGTGGTCGAACAGGTGCTGCAGGCCCACGGTGCCTTGCGCGTGCGGCCGGCCGCCGAGCCCGTGCCGCGCGCCATCGTGGGCAGCCCGGCCGGCGAGGTGTTCGGTCACCTGGTCCGCATGAACGACGGTGCCGCGCATCAGGCCCACAGGCCCGCGCTGCAACGCGCGCTCGCCGGGCTCGACATGAACGCGGTGTACGCGTCCGCCCTGCAGGTCGCGCAGCGCGTGCCTCGGCAGCAGCCGCTTTCCGACACGCTGTTCTCGATGCCGGTGCAGTCCGCCGCGCACCTGCTCGGCTTTGCCGACGATGCGCTGCCGCAGGTGGACCGGTGGATGCGCGACTTCGTGGCCTGCCTGTCGCCGCTTTCCACGCTCGAACAGTTGCAGCGCGCGAGCACTGCCGCCGCGGAGCTGATGGCGCGCTTCGAAGTCCTGGCAACCGGCAATGCGCCGCGGCACGGCACGCTGCTCGCTGCGGTGCTGGCAGAAAGCGCAGGCGGCGATGCGCTCCTGTCGCGCTCGCTGCTCGCGAACCTCGCTGGCCTGCTCTCGCAGACCTGCGACGCCACGGCCGGATTGGTCGGCAACGGCCTGATCGCGCTGATGCGCGAGCCGTCGCTGCGGCCTTCGGCCCGCACGCGCGATGGCCTCCAGGCCGTCGTCGAGGAAACCGCGCGCCACGACCCGTCGGTGCAGAGCACGCGGCGCTTCGCCGCAGAGGCCGTCACCATCGCCGGCACCGACGTGGCTGCGGGCGACACGGTGCTGGTGCTGCTGGCATCGGCCAACCGCGATCCGGCGTTCAACCCCGAGCCCGACCGGTTCATGCCCCTGCGCGAACGGCGCCGCATGCTCGGCTTCGGCCACGGCATGCACGCCTGTCCGGGACAGGCGCTGGCCTGCACGCTGGCCGCCGCCAGCCTCCACACGCTGCTGCTGCAGCATGCAGCCGACCTCGATGCCCAGCGCCTGCGCGGCTGGAGCTACCGGCCGTCGGCCAACGGGCGCATCCCCGTGTTCCACTGACCGGTGCCCGCGAGGTGTGGCGACAGCTGCGCATCGCCCCAGCGCAGCGGCAGCGCGCCCGGCCGGCGCAGCGCGTGCGTGACGCGGAAGCGCACCAGCCGCTCCGCCCCCTCGAACGCATCGACCTCGGGGCCGTTCCACACGATCTCGGCTGTGGCCGCCACGTGCAGCAGGTCGCCGCTGTCGAAGTCGACGAACAGCAGGCCCGCGCGCGGATGCACGGCGAGGTTGCCCAGGGTGTTGAAGAAGCGGTTGCCGTTGAAGTCCGGCAGCACGAGCGTGTCGTCGCCGTCGATGCGCACGAAGCCCGGACGGCCGCCGCGGTGCGACACGTCGACGCCGTGCGAGCTCGCGTCGGCCTCGTCGCCCGCCGCGGCTTCGTGGGGGTAGGCAGTGGCAAGGAACAGCGTGTCGGCGCTGCCGATGAGGCGGTGCGCAGCAAGATCCAGCCTGTCGAGCCATTGCACGGGAGCCGCACCGGTAGCGCGCGGCGCGACGAACTCCGGCTCGCGCGCCTGGATGTAGCGCGGGCAGTTGCCGAAGCTCTGCTGCACCGCGACGCTGAAGCCCGCCGCATCGAGCGCCTCCACCGTGCCGTTCATGCGGTTGCGCCGCCGCGTGTGCGGCTGGATGCCGAGCAGCCCCAGGGTTGCGCCCTGCTTCAGCTGGCCGAGGAGCGGATCGCCCGCCGCCGGCAGCGCATCGACGCGCAGGTGCGTGGCATCGGGCGAATGCACGAAGCCGGTGGGCCCGGCGAGCACGCTGGCCCAGGGCTGCAGGTCGGCATCCAGGCTGCCGGCCACGATGAAGGGCAGCAGCGAGAAGAACTCGCGGTGCTGGTCGGGCATGTAGTCGCGGATCACGCGGGGGCCGGCGACCTCCATCTGTTCGCGCGAACCCGCCAGCGCCTGCAGCGTGCGCTCGCCGGCATGGAATGGAGCGGCGATCATGAGCTGGCCTCCGCGGCGAGTCCTACGGCGGTGCGCACCATCGGCACGAAGCCGGGCAATGCCTCGACGCGCGCCAGCCACTCTCGCACGCTCGGATAGCCGTCGAGCGACACGCTGCCTTCAGGGGCGTGCGCCACGTAGGCGTAGTTCGCGATGTCGGCCAGTGTGGCCCCAGGGCCCGCGAGGAAGGGCTGCTGCTGCAGGTGCGTTTCCATCACCGAGAGCAGCGCGTGCGAGCGCTTGACTGTTTCGGTGGGATCGGTCGCGTGGCCGAACAGCACCATGACCCGCGCGGCCGCCGGGCCATAGGCCAGCGGACCGGCGGCCACCGAGAACCAGCGCTGCACACGCGCCGCGCCGATTGCGTCGCGCGGCATCCAGCGCGAGGGGTCGGCCGAATAGCGCTCATTGAGATAGACCAGGATGGCGTTCGAATCGGCCAGCGTGAGATCGCCGTCCTCGATCACGGGTACCTGGCCAAAGGGATTGCGCGCAAGGAACTCTGGCGTGCGGTTCTCGCGCTTGCGCATGTCGAGCTCGATGCTCTCGAAGGGCAGGCCGAGCATCGTGAGAAACAGGCGCACGCGATGCACATGGCCCGAGATGGGGGAGCCGTAGAGCTTGATGGGCTGGGCGGGACGGACGGCGGTCATGGCAATTCCTTTTCTGCAAAGAGGTGGGACACGGATCGGATTCTTCTCTCTTGCACCGAATGAATGAATAGCCTTTCCTGTATTTGACTGCTGCGTTTTCCGGTTTAATTGCTGCATGGATCGCTTCAAGGCCATGCAGACCTTCGTTCAGATCGCCGACCAGGGCAGCCTGACCCGCGCCGCCGAGGCGTTGGGCACATCGCTGCCCGCGGTGGTGCGCTCTCTTGCCGCACTGGAGGCGCACCTGGGCGTGCGCCTGTTCCACCGCACCACGCGCCGCCTCTCGCTCACCGAGGAGGGGCGCAGCTACCTGCCGAGCGCACGCGAGGTGCTGCTCGCGGCCGATGCCGCCGACCTCGCGCTGAAAGCCGAGGCGCGCGAGCCCGCCGGCCAGCTCACCATCACCGCGCCGGTGCTCTTCGGCCACATGTACGTGGCACCTGCCATCGTGCGCTTCATGAAGCGCTACGAAAAAGTGCGCTGCAGCGTGCGGCTGTACGACCGCACCGTGAACCTGCTGGATGAAGGCATCGACGTCGGCATTCGCATCAGCCCGCTGGAAGATTCCTCGCTCGTCGCGCAGACCATGGGCACCATCCGCCGCGTGCTGGTAGCGAGCCCCGACTACCTTGCGCAGCACGGAACACCGACGCACCCGCGCGAACTGAACGGCGCCCCGTGCGTGCGCGGCCGCGTCGATGCGCCGGCACAGTGGCAGTTCTACGAGGGCGGCAAGGCGATCAGCGTGACGCCCGACAACCGGCTGGAATTCAACCACCTCGCGCCCGCCATCGAATCGTGCGCCGCGGGCATGGGCTTCGGCACCTTCTTCTCGTACCAGGTGATGCCGCACGTCGCGCAGGGAAGGCTGAGGCTGGTGCTCGAAGACTTCGAGCCGCCGCCGCGGCCGGTGAGCGTGATCTATCCGAATGCGCGGCTGCTGCCGGCGCGCACTCGGGCGTTCATCGAGTGGATGAAGGCGGAGTTCTGCGGGCTCAGGCTTTGAACGGCGGAGCGCACCGCAGGTTCATGCAGCTGCTTCCAGCCATCCCGCGTCCATCGACTCCCGGCTGTCGAGCAGGCAGATCTCCGTCTCCTGCTTCAGCAGCGGCCAGCCCTGGCGCTCCAACTGGCCGGTCAGTGCCGCGACCCGAGCCTTGAACCCGTCCAGCGGTTCGCGGCTGCGCAGGGTGGCGAAGCGCACGTCCGTCTCGTCCTTCAGGCTGTTGCGCGAGAGGCGCGCGCCGTGCGTCTCGCACAGGTGCTGCAACGCGGAGGCGTCGTGCACGCGCAGCTTGCCGTGCCATTCGAAGTACTCGTCGGGCCGGCTCAGGCATTCGTGACCCTGGATGGGGGCCTCGACCTTCACGCGCAGCACGGCCATGCCCGCGCGCGCCAGCCACTGCGCAAGCGCCATCGCCTCGGCCTTCGCCTCGGCGAGGTCGCCACGCAGCCAGGTGGTGGCCATGGGCTGCTGCTTCTGCTCGCCGTGGGCGAGGTCGATCAGCAGCGGCTTGAGCCCCACCTGCTCGCAGACCTCAACGAAGAAAGGAATCCGCGCGGCATCCATCGCGCCGCAAGTCAAGTGGAGTTCGAGCCGGCCTTTCAGCGGCCGCGGAATCGTGTTCATGGCGCGCCCCCCCGATCTGGCAGAGGCTTGCCGTCGCACAGCGCGGCCGTGTCGGCGACCATGCCGCGCACCGCTTCTTCCATGCCGAGGTTGAGCACCGACATGAATTCGCCATTGCCGCTGGCCCAGTTCGCGCGCGTGCCCATGCCGTGGTACTGGCGCATCACGGGCTCGGCGCCGGGCATGCGGTAGCTGGCCTGCAGCACGACGTGCGAGACGAGGTTGAGGCCCGACGACCACGAATGCGCCAGGCGCAGCGCGACGTCGGCCGTGACCTGCCTCGCAGCAGCGCCCGTCGAGGGCGGCGCGGCACTCACCACCTGCAGGCCGTAGCGGCTCGCGGACTGCAGCGCACTGCGCGCCCACTCGACCGGATCGCCGCCGGCACGGATGGACTGCACCTTCACCGGCGTGGCGTGCAGCGTGGGCAGCATCAATGTCAGGTTGCCGACGTTGGCCTTGTTCAGGCGCATGTCGTCGATCTTCGGCAGATACAGCGTGCAGCCGCTGGCTACGCGCAGCACAGGGGCGGGCGTGCTGTTGGGCCGCTCGGCCGGCTCGGGTGCCGCTTCGTAGACCATGGGAAGCGGCTCGGTCTCGGTCAGCGCGTGCGAGATGCCCGGCGCGGCGCCGAGCATGCACAGGGCGCTGAAAGCGGCCGGCCTCCAGGCGTGGCGCCGCGGCGTCATGGCGTAGCGCTCCTGACCGAATAGAGCGCGCCGTCCTGGTCGCGGAACAGCACGCGGCCCGGCCGCTCGTCGAAGCTCTGGCCGGCCAGCGTCACCCACGAGCCGTTGACGTTGAAGCGCGCGGTCTTCACCGCGCCCGAGCGCGCGCCGGCGATGTCCAGCGCCACCGCATGCAGCGTCTGCGTCATCGACTCGCGCATCATGCCGCGCAGCACCTGCCCGTCATCGGCAGTGAGGCGGCGGATGACGGTGGCGCGCGCGACGCCGCCCACGGGCGTCTGGAAGATGGCCGCGGCGCGATAGCTGGGCTCGCTCCTGCCGTCCTGCCAGAGCAGGGCCGAGGTGCGCGTGGTGAAGGCGCCCAGGCCGGGCTCCAGCGCGTACTGCAGCAACAGCACCATGTAGGCGGGACCGTTCTTCGTGGCGGCGATGCGGGCCTCGTGCTCGGCCTTGACGGGCATGGCCGGAAGCAGCCGCGCGGAGCGGATCTTCAGCGGGAACGAAGACGGCTCGCCGAGCTGCGCCTCGAGCGCCCGGGCCGCCTCGGCGCGGTAGTCATAGTCGAGCAGCGGGCCGACGATGGCCTGCACCTCGGCGCTCATGTCCTTCTGGCGCGACTGCTGCACGGAGGAATCGATGAGCGCACCGATCAGCCCGCCGCCCGTGGCGGCACTCACGCCGGGCGACTGCGCGGAGAACATGAAGCTCTCCTGCGCGACGACCACGCGCAGGTCGACTTCCTGGACCTTGTTGCGGTCCGCGGCCGCCAGGGGCCGGTGAAAGGGTGCGCAGGCGCCGAGCAGCAGCAAGGCCGCCAGCGCCAGCCAGAAACGCAGCATTCTTGGGTCTCCCCCCGTGTGCAATGCCATTGGCTCATTCATCCGTCGATCGATGGGTGCGGCGATTTTGCCGCTGCCGGGAGCTCGCTCCGCCCCGGGTTATCGAGGGCCCATGGCGCCGGTCGTCTTCAGGCGGCTGTCGAGCATCCAGCCCATAGTGTCCTCGCCCGTCTTCGGGTGGATGAACATCACCTGAACCCATTCCTTGTACGGCGTGTAGACGGTGACGCGGTCCTTGGGTATCAGGAACTTGCCGCTGTCGCAGGCGGCGTCGGGCGCCGTGTGGAGATGCGCTCGGCCGACGCCGACAACGACCGCGCCGTAGCGCGGGACGAAGCCAGGGCTCGCATTCGCGACCTCGTGGAGCTGTTCGCACCGTTTCGGATCGGCCGGCGCTGCCGCCGCCGCCACCTGCACCGCCGTGGCGGCCAGGCACGCCACGATCCATGAAGTTGCTCTGAACATCGGCGGATTGTCCATCGATTGAAGCGATGGGCACGCCCCGCGTCCGGCTGCGTCAGAATGGCCGCGTGCCGCCCACACCCTCTTCCTCCGCCCCGCCTCCCCTCTTCCACGCCAGCCATCTGCACAAGCGCTATGGCGACACCACGGTCGTGAACGACCTGTCGTTCGAGATCGCACCCGGCGAGTGCCTCGGCGTGATCGGCCCGAACGGCGCCGGCAAGACCACCACCATCCGCATGTGCCTGGGCCTCACCGCGCCCGACGGCGGCGAGATCTCGGCGCTGGGGCTGCAGATGCCGCGCGATGCGCTGGCGATCAAGGCGCAGCTGGGTGTGGTGTCGCAGTTCGACACGCTGGACCCCGACTTCAGCTGCGCCGAGAACCTCGTGGTGTACGGCCGCTACTTCGGCTTCAGCAAGGCGCAGGTGCGTGCGCGCGTTCCGCAGTTGCTGGAGTTCGCGGCGCTCTCGCACAAGGCCGACGCGAAGCCGGGCGAGCTCTCGGGCGGCATGCGGCGGCGGCTCTCGCTGGCGCGTGCGCTGGTCAACGACCCGAAGCTGCTGCTGCTGGACGAACCCACCACCGGGCTCGACCCGCAGGCGCGGCACCTGATGTGGGAGCGGCTGCAGGTGCTGCTGCAGCAGGGCAAGTCGATCCTGCTGACCACGCACTTCATGGACGAGGCCGAGCGCCTGTGCTCGCGCCTGCTGGTGCTGGACCACGGCCGCAAGATCGCCGAGGGCCGCCCGCGCGACCTGATCGCCGAGCACCTGGAGCCCGACGTGGTCGAGGTGTACGGCAACGGCGCGCTCTCGCTGGCCGGGTCGGCCGAGCTGAAGGCGATGGCGGCGCGCGTGGAAGTCAGCGGCGAGACGGTGTTCTTCTACACCCAGGACGCGCGGCGGCTGCTCGATGCGCTGACGCGGCACGGCGGGCTGCGCACCTTCCACCGGCCCGCGAATCTCGAAGACCTCTTTCTCAAGCTCACGGGTCGCCAGATTCGTGAAGATGGCTAGACATGAACACGACCACCACCACAACCGCGCCCCCTTCGCCCTCACCGTGGCGCCCGCCCCAGCTCTCGCTGCGCTGGTGGCCCGTGTTCCTGCGCAACCTGCTGGTGTGGCGCAAGCTCGCCATACCGAGCCTGATCGGCAACATCGCCGAACCGCTGATCTGGCTCGTGGCCTTCGGCTACGGCATGGGCGCGCTGGTGGGGCAGGTGTCGGTCGACGGCGTGAAGGTGCCGTACATCCTGTTCCTGGCGAGCGGCTCGATCTGCATGAGCGCGATGAACGCGGCGAGCTTCGAGGCGCTCTATTCGGCCTTCTCGCGCATGCACGTGCAGAAGACCTGGGACGGCATCATGAACGCCCCCGTGGGCCTGGACGACATCGTGCTGGCAGAGATGCTGTGGGCGGCGTTCAAGTCGATCTTCACCGTGACGGCGATCCTGTTCGTGATGCTCGGACTAGGCATCAGCCACAGCCCGAAGCTCATCGTCGCGTGGATGGTGCTGATCGGCGCGGGCATCACCTTCTCCTCGATCGCGCTGATCTTCAATGCGCTGGCGAAGGGGTACGACTTCTTCACCTACTACTTCACGCTGTTCATGACACCGATGATGTTCCTGAGCGGGGTGTTCTTTCCGCTGGAGCAGTTGCCCGCCGCCGTGCAGGCAGTGGCCGCGTGGCTGCCGCTGACGAATGCCGTGGCGCTGGTGCGGCCGCTCTTCATGGACCAGTGGCCCACCGGCTGGTGGGTGCACGCGGTGGTGCTGGCGGCGTATGCGGTGGTGGCGTTCTGGATTGCGCTGGGACTGACGCGAAAGAGGTTCAGGGCGTAGCAGCAGCGGCCTCCACGCGGCCCGGCGGAAACCATGCGATGACGCCCGCCGTCCGCGCCCGCACTTCCGGCGAGGCCAGGCAGGTGGCGACCGCTTCGTAGCCGGGTGCGCCGGAACACGGTGCGACCTGCATCGGCGGGCTGTGGTTGGCGGGACAGAGGATGACGGTTTCGTCAGGGCCCACGGCGGACAGGTCCAGGATCGCGCTGGAGCGGGTGAGCATGAAGATCGGCCGTGCGCCGGGGGCTCTTCGGCGCAGCCAGGCGATCAGGGCCTCCTGTGTGGGCTGGTCCAGGCCTTGCTCGATCATATCCACGATGAGTGTGGCGGAGCCTTCGGCTTCGAGTTCGGAGAGCAGCACCGACAAGGCGTCCGACGGCGTGGCGCCGTCTTCCTCGAGCCAGGCCAAGGCCTCGTCGACTCTCGACCTCAGCCGGTTGTCGGCGTGCAGTCTTGCCTTTGCCGCGGCCACTTCGGTTTCTTCAAGCCTCTGCAATCCCAGAAAGACCGCGTCTGGCAGCGCCTGCGCAAGGCTGTGCGCGAACCGGGTCTTGCCGCTGCCCAGCGGGCCGATGATGTAGTTCAGCGCACGGATGTCGCGCAGTTCGAAAGGCTCGCCGCCCCAGGGCCAGGGGAGCTCGAATGCGGCGCGGACCTCGGGAGCCGGAGCACGCAGCTCCGCGAGTTGATCGACGGTCGGGGTCCGGCCTTGCAACAGGTCGCTTCGCAGGCTGCGGATTTTCTCGACCGCACCTGACAGCCCATGCAACTGCGCCTCCAACGCCGCTTGATGAGCCGCCAATGTCTGCGCCAGCCCTTGTGGGTCGCCTTGCAGCACGCGGCCCACTTGGGCAAGGTTGAAGCCGAGCGCACGAAGGGCGACGATTTCGGCGGCGCGGGCCATCTGCCCGGGGCCGTAGGTGCGCCAGCCCGCGGCGGTCCGTTCGGGCTCCACCAGACCACGCTGCTCGTAGAGCCGCAGGGCCTTGGCTGACACGCCGAGCCGGCTCGCGGCTTCGGACGGACTGAGGAATCGGGAGTTGGATCGCACGATGAGAACCTTTTTCGACGAGTCTGCCTTTGTAAGGGCTGTCCCTGGGGCCGGGTCAACAGGCCGACACGAAAACCGGGTTTCATGTGCCCTGACCTCACCTCGATACTGACACTTTCAAATTACATTGCACACAATCTAATTGCTCGCTACAATTCGGCCCATGCGCTCCACCGCCATCAACGCCGACGAAATGCTGAAGCTGGACAACCAGCTGTGCTTCGCCGTCTATTCCGCTTCGCTGGCCATGACCCGGCTGTACAAGCCGGTGCTCGAGAAGCTGCAGCTCACCTACCCCCAATACCTCGTCATGCTCGCCCTCTGGGAGCAGGACGGCCTCATGGTCTCCGAGCTCGGCGAGCGCCTCTCGCTCGATTCGGGCACGCTCACTCCGCTGCTCAAGCGCCTGGAAGCCAGCGGCTACGTGGCACGGGTGCGCGACGTGGCCGACGAGCGGCGCGTACACATCACGCTGACGGCTTCAGGTCGCAGGCTCAAGAACCGCGCATCCAGCGTGCCGGCCTGCCTGATGGCCGCGGCCGAGTGCTCGGTGCCCGAGCTGGTTTCCCTCACCCAGCAGATCCAGGCGCTGCGCGACCGCATCAGGAAGGCAGCCTGACGGCAGCGCCACATTTTTCTCCCGCTCCGCTCGACCTCCGCAAGGAAAGAGAACGAAGCCTTTTCACCACCCTCCCTTCAACTTCATCACCACCAAAGGAATCACCATGACCACCAAGCTCGACAAAGTGCTCTACACCGCAGAAGCCCACACGGTCGGCGGCCGTGACGGCGCAGGCAAGTCCAGCGACGGCGCGATCGACGTCAAGCTGAGCTCGCCCGGTTCCGGCAAGCCCGGTACCAACCCCGAGCAGCTGTTCGCGGTCGGCTATGCCGCCTGCTTCATCGGCGCGATGAAGGCCGTCGGCCCGAAGATCGGCGTGAAGGTGCCGGAAGACGTCGCCATCGACTCCAGCGTTTCGCTTGGCCCGACGAACGGCGGCGCCGCCTACGGCATCGCCGTGAAGCTGGCGATCACGCTGCCCGGCCTGGATGCCGAGGCCAAGCAGAAGCTGGTCGACACGGCCCACCAGGTGTGCCCGTACTCGAACGCCACGCGCGGCAACATCGACGTCGAACTCAGCATCGCCTGAGCCTCGCGTACAAGCGAACCCGAAGCGGCCCGGCCCCAAGCCGGGCCGCTTTTTTCATGCCCGCCGATGTCTCACGGGTGACGCCAAACACGGCTGCGCGATGGCGCCTTTCATCAAGCTTGGCTAACGTAGGCGAACACCACAACCGCCAGGAGCCACGCTCATGAGCACCACCACCCTCCTCATCCGCAAAGACCAGCTCTCCACCACGCGCCTCCACACCGCCACAGACGAAGCACTCGCCGACGGCCAGGTGCGCGTGCGCATCGACAGCTTCGCGCTCACGTCCAACAACATCACGTATGCCGCCTTCGGCGACGCGATGAGCTACTGGCAGTTCTTCCCGAGCGGCGAGGAAGGCTGGGGCAGCATCCCCGTGTGGGGCTTCGCGAGCGTGGTGCAGTCGCTGCACCCGGGCGTGCCTGTGGGCGAGCGGCTCTACGGCTACTGGCCGATGGCCTCCAGCACGGTGCTGAGCCCCGGGCGGCTCTCGCCCGAGCGCTTCACCGACATGGCGCCGCACCGAGCCGAGCTGCCCGCCGTCTACAACCAGTATTTCCGCTGCGCGAGCGACCCGCTCTACACGGCCGGCACCGAGGACATCCAGGCGCTGCTGCGCCCGCTGTTCATCACCTCGTGGCTGATCGACGACTTCATGGCCGACAACGATTTCTTCGGCGCCGGCACCATGCTGCTGTCCAGTGCATCGAGCAAGACGGCCTACGGCACCGCCTTCCAGATGCACAAGCGCGAGGGCATCGAAGTGATCGGCCTGACCTCGCCCGCCAACGTGGCGTTCTGCGAAAGCCTCGGCTGCTACGACCGCGTGGTGACCTACGACGCGCTCGACAGCATCGCGGCCGACACTCCCTGCGTGTACGTCGACTTCGCGGGCAACGGCGATTTGCGCAGCGCCATCCACGAGCGCTTCACCAACCTGAAGTACAGCAGCTCCATCGGCGGCACGCACGTCGAACAGCTCGCGGCCAAGGGCGCGGGCAAGGACCTGCCGGGCCCGCGCGCCACGCTGTTCTTCGCGCCGGCGCAGATCAAGAAGCGCACCACCGAATGGGGCCCCGAGGAGTTCGGCCGCCGCATGGTCGCGGCCTGGCACGACTTCATGGCCACCGTCACCGATGCGAAGGCGCCCTGGCTGCATGCCGAGCATCACAACGGCGGCGAGGCGGTGCAGGCCGCCTACGAGCAGGTGCTGGCGGGCAAGGGCGATCCGCGCACCGGCCACATCCTGTCCCTTTGCAAGCAGTCCGCCGCAGGCTGACGCCAGGGGCATCGCGCGGCGACGACAATCGCCGCATGACCCAATCTTCCGCGGCGCCCGCGAATACACATCCCTATGAGAGCCTCACGCCCGACGTGGTGCTCGACGCGCTCGCGACGCTCGGCCTGTACGGCGACGGCCGGCTCACCGGCCTGAATTCCTACGAGAACCGTGTCTACCAGGTCCACCTGGAAGACCGCAGCGTGGTGGTGGTCAAGTTCTACCGCCCTGGCCGCTGGAGCGAGGCCGAGATCCTCGAGGAGCACGGCTTCTCGCTCGAACTGGCCGCCGCCGAGGTGCCTGCCGTGCCCCCGCTGGCCTTCGACGGCAGGACGCTGCACCACCACGCCGGCTTCGCCTTCAGCGTGAGCCCCTACCGCGGCGGCCGCGCGCCCGAGCTCGACGACTTCGAAGTGCTCGAATGGGTGGGCCGCTTCCTGGCGCGCATCCACACAGTGGGCAGCGCGAAGCCTTTCGAGGCCCGGCCCGCGCTCGACCTGCAGAGCTTCGGCATCGCCTCGCGCGACTGGCTGCTCGCCAACGACAAGATACCGCTCGACGTGCAGCGCGATTGGGAGAAGGCCTGCAACGAGGCGCTGGACATGATCGGCGCCACCGCGCTCGCGGCCAGCCCGCCTTCGGCCGACTTCCAGCCCCGCAAGCTGCGCCTGCACGGCGACGTGCACCCCGGCAACATTCTCTGGACGCCCACCGACCGTCCCGGCGGCGGCCCGCACTTCGTCGACCTCGACGACGCGCGCACCGGCTTCGCGGTGCAGGACCTGTGGATGCTGCTGTCGGGCGACCGCGCGCAGCGCACCTCGCAGCTGTCGGGCCTGCTCGACGGCTACGAGCAGTTCCGCGAGTTCGACCGCCGCGAACTGGCGCTGATCGAGCCGCTGCGCACGCTGCGCCTCATCCACTACAGCGCCTGGCTGGCGCGGCGCTGGGAAGACCCGATCTTCCCGATCAACTTCCCGTGGTTCGGCTCCAGCGACTACTGGAAGGGGCAGATCCTCATGCTCGAGGAGCAGTGCGAGCAGATGGCGGAAGAGCCGCTGTACGCCTAGTCACGCTGATCACGCCTGATCTTCCCGCGTGGCGGCAAGGCTCTCCACCACGCCCTCCAGCAGCCGCTCGACCAGCACGTTGGCCGGCCCGTTGTGCCAGATGCCGTAGGCCTCCGACTGCGCGACCGCCCTGTCGAGCGGCCTGAACACCGCGCCGCGCAGGGCCGAATGCCGCATCGCCTGCGGCACCAGCGCCACGCCCAGGCCCTGCGACACCCACGAGACCACCGCCAGCCAGTGGCGCACCTCGTGCCTCACCTCGGGCAGGAAGCCCGCGTCGGCGCAGATGCTCAGGATGCGCTCGTGGTAGTCGGGCGAGACCTCGCGCGAGAACAGCACGAAGGGCTGCTCGCGCAGGTCGGCCGGTGCCAGCACCCGCTTGCGCGCCAGCGCATGGCCGGCGGGCAGGCAGGCCACGAAGGGTTCGGACAGCAGCAGCCTATGCTGCAGCTCGGGCGGCACGCGGTGCGTGTGAGCGAAGCCCAGGTCGAGCCGGTCGTTCATCAGCTCGGCGATCTGCATGCCTGAATTGAGCTCGCTCAGCGTGATGCGCACCGCCGGGTGCTTCGCCTGGAAGGCGCGCAGCGCCTGCGGCAGGCCGCGGTACAACATCGCGCCGACGAAGCCGATGCGCAGCCGCCCGGCCGACCCCAGCGCCACGTCGCGCGCCTCGATGGCGGCCTCCTCGGCCTGCAGCAGCAGCCGGCGCGCCGAAATTCGCAGCGCCTCGCCCGCGGGCGTGAGCCGCACCTCCTTGCTGTTGCGCTCGAAGAGGCGCGCGCCCACGTTGTCCTCGAGCTGCCGTATCGCCACCGACAGCGGCGGCTGCGAGATCGACAGCCGCCGCGCCGCCCGCCCGAAGTGCAGTTCCTCGGCGAGCACGCAGAAATAGCGCAGGTGCCGCAGTTCCATGGATAGTCAGATCGAATCGAACAAGACCAAATCGATATTAGACACGGATCGTTCCGGCTTCAACAATGCGCCAAACCAGAGACTCAAGGAGACAAAGCGCATGCCAGAGCACGCCCATCCGATCCCCGATCGCCACGGCCAGAACCTCTTCACCACCGACGCCGAGCTGTACGCGCTGCTCGCGCTCTACCTGCCCGACGACCTGCGCCGCCACATGCAGCCGCACTTCGAGCGCCTGGGCGGCCTCGCGGGCGGCCTGATCGACGAGTTGGCCGGCACCGCCGACCGCAACCCCCCGGTGCTGAAGCAGCGCACCCGCACCGGCCTGGACGAGCAGAAGATCGTCAAGCACCCCGCCTATGTGGAGATGGAGCGCCTCGCGCTCGCCGAATTCGGCCTGGCCGCCATCTCGCACCGTAACGACACGCTGGGCTGGAAGGGCAGGATGCCGCCGCTGGTCAAGTACGTGCTGACCTACCTGTTCGTGCAGGCGGAGTTCGGCCTGTGCTGCCCGGTGTCGATGACCGACTCGCTCACGCGCACGCTGAAGAAGTTCGGCAGCCCGGAGCTGGTCGCCAGATACCTGCCGCGCCTCACCTCGCTCGACTTCGACGAACTCGCGCAGGGCGCGATGTTCATGACCGAACAGGCCGCCGGCTCCGACATCGCCGCCACCGCCACGCTGGCCCGCCGCGAATCGGACGGCAGCTGGCGCCTCACGGGCGACAAGTGGTTCTGCTCCAACCCCGACGCCGACTTCGCGATGGTGCTCGCGCGCGCCGATGACGGCCCGCAGGGCATGAAGGGCGTGTCGCTCTTCCTGCTGCCGCGCCGGCTCGACGACGGCAGCCTCAACAGCTACCGCATCATCCGGCTGAAGGACAAGCTCGGCACGCGCTCCATGGCCAGCGGCGAGATCCGCCTCGAAGGCGCCACCGCCTGGCTGGTGGGCGAGGAAGGCCGCGGCTTCGTGCAGATGGCCGACATGGTCAACAACTCGCGCCTGTCGAATGGCGTGCGCGCCGCCGGCCTGATGCGCCGCGCGGTGGCCGAGGCCGAGTTCATCGCATCCGAGCGCCGCGCCTTCGGCCGCACGCTGGAGCAGATGCCGCTGATGCAGCGCCAGCTCGACAAGCTGCGCCTGCCCGCCGAGCAGGCGCGCACCATGGTGTGCCAGACGGCGCTGGCGCTCGCGCGCTCCGACGCGGGCGAGCCCGATGCGTACGCGCTGCTGCGCATCCTCACGCCGCTCATCAAGTTCCGCGCCTGCCGCGATGCGCGCAAGGTCACGGGCGACGCGATGGAGGTGCGCGGCGGCTGCGGCTACATCGAGGAATGGAGCGACGCGCGGCTCGTGCGCGACGCCCACCTGGGATCGATCTGGGAAGGCACGAGCAACATCGTGGCGCTGGACGTGATCCGCGCGGTGAAGCGCGAAGGCTCGCTGCCGGTGCTGCGCGCGCACTGCGAGAAGCTGCTTGCAGATGCGGCGCTGGCTCCCGCCTTCGCCAAGGCCCTGCGCGACGCGCTCGACCGCGCCGCCGCGCTCACCGAGACCGCCGCACGCGAAGGCGGCGACGTGCTCGCGCGCCAGGCCGCCTCCGCCCTCTACCACTGCACCAGCGCCATCGCCATGGCCTGGGAGGCCGCGCGCGGCGGCTCCGCAGCGCGCATGCGCTGGGCACAACTGGTGCTGCTGCACCGCGTGCTGCCGCGCGATCCGCTCTCGCCCGACGCGATGCCAGCCGACTGGAACGCGACGGCCGTTTCGCCCACGGCCGTGCCCGCCTGAGCTTTCTCTTTCATTCGAAGAATCGGAGACATCCCTTGAAACGCTTCACCCTCCTGCTGGCCGCCTGTGCCGCGCTGACGGCGGCCATGCCCGCTGCGCAAGCTGCCGACGCCTTTCCCTCCAAGCCCCTGATGCTGGTCGTGCCCTTCCCGCCCGGCGGTCCGACCGACGCGATGGCCCGCACGCTCGCCGCCGAGATGAAGGACCGCCTCGGCCAGCCCATGATCGTGGAGAACCGCGCGGGCGCAGGCGGCAACATCGGCGCCGAGTACGTGGCGCGCGCCGAGGCCGACGGCCACACGCTGCTGTTCGGTACCTCGGGCCCGCTGGCCATCAACTCGAGCCTGTACCGCAAGATCAACTACGACCCGGTGAAGAGCTTCGCGCCGGTGATCCAGGTCGGCTACCTGCCGAACATCCTGGTGGTCAACCCCACGCTGCCGGTGAAGAACGTGCAGGAGCTGGTGACCTACGCCAAGGCCAACCCGGGCAAGCTCAGCTATGCCTCGTCGGGCAACGGCGCCTCGTCGCACCTCGCGGGCGTGCTCTTCAATTCGGTGGCGGGCACCGACCTGCAGCACATTCCGTACAAGGGCACGGGCCCCGCGCTCAACGACCTGCTGGGCAACCAGGTCAGCATGACCTTCACCGACATCCTCACCGCGCTGCCCTACGTCAAGGCCGGCAAGCTGCGCGCGCTGGGCGTGGCCACCGTGGCGCGTTCGCAGGCGCTGCCCGATGTGCCGACGATTTCCGAGCAGGGCTACAAGGGCTACGACGTGAGCGTGTTCTTCGGCATCGTCGCGCCGGCCGGCACGCCCGCCGACCGCGTGAACAAGCTCAACCATGCGTTTGCCGAGGTGCTGAATTCGCCCAAGGTGAAGCAGATGTTCGCGGCGCAGGGCCTCGAAGTGCCGGCCGATACATCGCCGCAGAAGCTCGGGCAGTTCATCGCAGGCGAATCGGTGAAGTGGAAGGACGTCGTGAAGAAGTCCGGCGCGCAGCTCGATTGAGAACACCGAAATGAACCAGGCCTCCAAGGGCGCCCTCGCCGGCATCCGCGTACTCGACATTTCCCGCATCCTCGGCGGCCCCTACTGCGGCCAGATCCTCGGCGACCATGGCGCAGACGTGCTCAAGGTCGAGCCGCCCCAGGGCGACGACACGCGCACCTGGGGCCCGCCCTTCAGGGAAGGCGTGGCCTCGTACTACCACGGGCTCAACCGCAACAAGCGCGTGCAGCACCTCGACTTCTCGACCGAGGAAGGCCGCGGGGCGCTGCTCGCGCTGGTGGCCGAGGCCGACGTGCTGATCGAGAACTTCAAGACCGGCACCATGGAACGCTGGGGCATCGGCTACGAGGAGCTGTCGAAGCGCTTCCCGCGCCTCGTGTGGTGCCGCGTCTCGGGCTTCGGCGCCGACGGCCCGCTGGGCGCGCTGCCGGGCTACGACGCCGCCGTGCAGGCCATGACCGGCATCATGAGCATCAACGGCGAGGCCGACGGCGGCCCGCTGCGCGTCGGCCTGCCGGTAGTGGACATGGTGACCGGCCTCAACGCGGTGATCGGCGTGCTGCTCGCGCTGCAGGAACGCAACCGCAGCGGCCGCGGCCAGTTCGTGGAGGCGGCGCTGTACGACAGCGGCCTGTCGCTCTTGCATCCGCACGCCGCCAACTGGTTCATGGACGGCACCGAGCCCCGCCGCACCGGCAACGCGCATCCGAACATCTATCCCTACGACGCGCTCGCCACCGGCACCGATCCGGTGTTCGTCGCCGTGGGCAACGACCGCCAGTTCGCGAGCCTGTGCCGCTGCATCGGCCTGCCCGAACTCGCTGAAGACCCGCTCTTCCGCACGGCCGGCGCACGCTCGGTGAATCGCGCGCAGCTCAAGCAGCGGCTCGAAGCCGCGATGGCCGCCTTCGATGGCCGCGCGCTGGTCGATCAACTCATGGCCGCCGGCGTGCCCGCCGCGCCGGTGCTGCCGGTGGATGCAGCGCTGCAGCATCCGCACACGCTTCATCGCGAGATGGTGGTGGAGATGCCCGGCGGCTACCGCGGCATAGGCGCACCGGTGAAGCTGAGCCGCACACCGGCCAGCTACCGGCATGCGCCGCTCACGCCGGGCCATGCCTTCGTGCCTTCGGAAGACTCAGCGCAGCATTGACGACCGGCCCCGGCCGATGCCGTAGTAGGCGATGCCCGCCGACTCGGCCTGCGCGGCGTCGTAGAGATTGCGCCCGTCGAAGATGGTGGGCGGCGCGTTCAACTCGCCAGCGAGCTGCGCGAAGTCGGGCCGCCGGAACTCCTCCCACTCGGTGACCACGGCCAGCGCATCGGCTCCTTGCAGTGCCTCCTGCGCGGTGGTGCACCAGCGGATGTCGTCGCGCTCGCCGACGATGCCGCGCGCATTCGGCATCGCGGCAGGGTCGTAGGCCCGCACGCGCGCGCCGGCCGCCCACAGGCGCTCCAGCAGCACGAGGCTGGGCGCGTCGCGCATGTCGTCGGTGTCGGCCTTGAAGGCCAGGCCCCACACGGCGATGGTCCGGCCCGCGAGCGTGCCGCCGAAGTGCCGCGACATCAGCTCGAAGAGCCTGCCTTTCTGC
The DNA here is from genome assembly GCF_048302515.1 of Variovorax sp. 350MFTsu5.1. Lineage (NCBI taxonomy): Bacteria > Pseudomonadati > Pseudomonadota > Betaproteobacteria > Burkholderiales > Comamonadaceae > Variovorax > Variovorax sp. 350MFTsu5.1. The sequence continues at coordinate 6,422,793 of NZ_CP157620.1, forward strand.
TCGTGGTTGGTGGCAGCGACGGCGGAAAGGATGCGCAGCGCATGGCCCGCACGTTCGGCCGCATGCGTGAGCGCCCGCACGTCCTTCGCGAGGCAGGAGCCGCCATAGCCCACGCCGGCCTGCAGGAAGTCGGGCCCGATGCGCCGGTCGGCACCGATGCCGCGCCGAACCGCCTCGATGTCGGCGCCCGCCTGCTCGGCCACGCGCGCCATCTCGTTCATGAAGCTGATGCGGGTGGCGAGCATCGCGTTGGCCGCGTACTTGGCGAGCTCGGCCGAGCGGCGGTCCATCACGAGCAACTGCCTTTGCGGGTCTTGAATGAAAGGCGCGTAGAGCCTGGTCAGCAGCCCGATGGCCCATGGATCTTCGCTGCCGATCACCACGCGGTCGGGCTGCCGGCAATCGCGCACGGCCGAGCCTTCGCGCAGGAACTCGGGGTTCACCGCCACCGCGATGCGGTGCCGCGCGCCGCGCTGCGCGAGTTCGCCGCCCAGCACGGCCTCGACCTGCGCGGCCGTGCCCACGGGCGCGGTCGACTTGCAGACCACCAGCGCGTCGCGGTCGCGGTGCCGCCCGATGGCGGCGGCCACCGCGATGACGTGCCGCAGGTCGACCCGCCCCTGCGCATCGGCCGGCGTGTTCACCACGATGAAGAGCAGGTCGCCATGCTCGCAGGCCGCGCACTCGTCGGCGGTGAAGCGCAGCGTGCCCGCCGCGACGCCCGAGGCCACCAGCGCTTCCAGGCCGGGCTCGTGCAGCGGCATCCGGCCGCCCTGCAGGCCCTCGATGCGCGCCGGGTCGGCGTCCGCGCAGAGCACCTCATGGCCCGCCTCGGCCAGGCAGGCGGCGAAGCTCAGGCCCACGTAGCCCGCGCCGAAGATGGTCACCTTCATGGACGGCCCCATGGCGTGCGGCACTGGTGGCGGGCGCGGTTGTGCGATAAAAGCAGGATGCAAGCCTTCAAAACGATGTCCGGACAGGAAAATTCGATGATGCCCGATCAAGTTGCCGCGCGTTGCGCGCTGGTCCTGGAGACCAACAACCTGCGCGGCGGCGCCGATGCAGAGGCCAGGGCGGGCGAAAGCCTGCAGCGCCTCGTCGCCCTGCTGGCGAAACAGAAGCTGCCGCTGAGCGCGCTCGCGCAGGTGGTCATCACGCACGACGGATTGAGCCCTGCCACCTGTGAGGCCGTGAGCGCGCTCGCCGGCCGCCCCATCGACTTCGTGCGCATCGACACGAGCACCGGCTATTACGACGCCAAGAACGCCGGCTTCGCGGCCACCGATGCGCAGCGCTGCACGCACGTGGTGTTCGCCGATGCCGACTGCCTGCCCGACGACGACTGGCTGCTGCAGATGCTGCTGCCGTTCACCAAGGGTGCCGATGCCCCCGCCGTGGTGGCCGGCCGCACCAGCTATGCGGCCAATGTGGTGGGCACGGCCCTCACCACCATCGACTTCATGTACTTCCCCAACGCCGACCATGCGGGGGCCACGAGCAACTTCTACGCGAACAACGTGGCCTTTCGCCGCGACGTGTTCGAGCAGCACAGCTACCAGGCGCTCGACGGCGTCTACCGCGCGCACTGCCAAGTGCTCGGCATGCGGCTGAAGGCGGCGGGCGTGCCCATCCACTACGCGGCCGCGGCCCACACCGAGCACCGCCTGCCCGACACACGCGCCGAGGCGCTGAAACTGCGCTGGATGCGCGGGCAGGACACCTATTCGCTCACGCCGCACCTGCTGCGCAGCTATGTGTCGCCGCGCTGGCAATGGCTCGCGAAGAGCGGCCCGATCGGGCCACTGGCGGTGCTCTTCACGCGGCTGGGCTTCAGCATGAAGGCACTGAACCATCAGGACCTGCCGCCGCTGCGCGGGCTGCGCTGGCTCGCGGGCCTGGCGCTCATCCTCGGTTTCTCGGCCGTCGACATGCTGGGCGCGTTCGCGCGCGGCATCGGCTGGCACACGACCGGGCGCACCAATGCCGATGCGCAGGCGCTGTCTTATCACCGGCCCTGATCGAGCCCCGCCTTTTTTCCTTTCCGCAGCAGAAGAACAACCAAAGACCATGCGCAACTTCTCTTCACTTTCCGTCCGCCGCACGGCACTGGGCCTCGCGCTCGCAGGCGCGTTCACGCTGGCTGGTGCCGCCGACTTCGCGGGCCGCGGCGTCTTCAACTTCAAGTCCGACGCCGGCTGCCCCTTCGCGGCGCTCGCGGGTGGCGGCAGCGAGTGCAACCGCCTCGCGCTGGACGACGCCGACACCCACGCCGCGCTCGACGCCGCGGCGCACACCATCCGCTTCGCCAGCACCCGCAGCTATCCCGAGAAAACCATCGTCGGCGACGTGCTGCTGCAGGGCTCGGGCCGCGCGCGCGACGGCCAGCGCGTGCCGCTGACCTTCCATGCGCTGCTGAGCCGTTCGGGCACCGAGTGGTCGGTGAGCAGCCATGCGCACTCGCCCGTAAGCGGCGAGTTCGACGACATCCGCATCGATCCGTACAAGGTGACGGTGAACGAGCCCGGCACCGAACGCGTGATGCTCACCCCCGAGCAGATCGTCGAGGCGCTGGCCAGGCCATCGCTGGCCGCGCGGCTGGCCAACGTCTTCGTGCAGGTGGACGACAACCGCGCCGACGGCGCCAGGGACGCCGACATCACCATCGGCCTGGGCCTGAGCCGCGCCTCGAAGTCGGTGGCGCGCGCGCGTTTCCGCGCGCCAGGCGCCAAGGGCCGCGACCTGGCGGAGGCCATGCAGCAGGGCAACTGGACGCTGGAGCTGCAGGCACTGAGCGGCCAGATCCCACGCCAGGTGGTGCAGCGCGACCTGTTCCTGTACGGGCTCGAATCGCAGTCGCTGCTGCAGCCCCTGCTGCAGCGCGGCTTCCGCAAGAACGAGAAGCTGCTTCTAGGCGCCGCCAACGGCAAGGGCTACATCCGCTACGACGGCCAGCAGCGCGAGTTCGCGGGTGCCGACGCGGCCGCGCGCGCCTTCCTGCAGGACAGCTTCATCGGGCTGGTGCTGGGCTGGCAGCAGCAACAGCCGCAGACGGCGAAGACAAAGGCCGATGGCCGCTGAACCCGCATCCGGCACCACGCCCGGCTTCGACTGCCTCTCGCCGCCGCGGCTGCGCGGCTGGCCCGCGCTGCAAGCCTGGCTGGTGCATCACGTCAAGCGCGCCGCGCTGCGCCAGCTGCATGCGAGCAACGAGGGCGAGATGCTGCTGCTGCGCTTCTACCTGGTGGGCGAGGAATCGTCCGAGCAGGCGCTGCAGCGCGAACTGCGCATCGCGCCGCCCGAGTGGCTGGCGCGCCAGCTCGACCAGCACCTGGCCGACGAGCAGCTGCACGCGCGCCTCTTCGCGCAGGCCATCGTCGAGCGCGGCGGCAATGCGCAGGCCGCTGCGTCGCCGGAAGAAGCGCCACAGCCCGACTGGTTCAGCCGCCGCAAGCTCGCGCGCTGGCAGGCGCTGATCCGCCGCCACGCGCCGCACTTTGCACACGGTGGCCTGGTGCCGGCCTACGCCATCGGCCTCGCGGCCGAGCAGATGGCCTCGCGCATCCTGCAGCGCCACTGCGCGCTGATCGGCCCGCAGCACGCGCTGCATCCGCTGCTCGCGCGCGTGATGGCCGACGAGGACCGCCACATCCGCCTGTGCAGCCACACGCTGCAGCGATGCGTGGCGCCGCACGAGCAGCGGCGGCTCGCGCGGGTGATGCGCGAGGTGCGCGACACCGAGCGCGGCTTCGGCGTGACCGGCGCGCTCGGCATGTGGCTGGCCGGCGTGGCGCTGCGCCTGCGCCCCGGCTCGGCACCGCCGGTGCGGCACCACGCCTGAGCGATGCCGCCGCGCATCCTCTACCTCGCGACCGCGGACGCGCGCGGCCACCTCATGCGCGCGCAGCTGCTCACGCATGCGTTGCGCGAGGCCGGCGCGCAGGTGCGCGTGCTCACCACCTCCGACGAAGGCGCGCGCTTCCTCGCCGGCTTCGGCATCGACGCGCCGGTGCTCTCGCGCCACTACGCGGTGCAGTTCGACACGCAGCAGAACATGCTGCGCCACGAGACCGACCGCAACGTGGCGCTGTACATGTTCAGGCCCGAACGCATGCTGCGCGACATGTGGAAGCTGCGCGCACACTTGCGCGATGCCGACCTGGTGGTGAACGACTCCTTCCACCCCGCGCTGCTGCTGATGGGCTGGCTGCCCTTGTGGCGGCGCAAGGTGGTGCACGTGTACGGCGCGAGCCTGCGGCATGCGCTGGAGACCAACTTCAGCGGACGCATGCCGGGCTTGGTCGCCCGGGTGTTCGGCCGCATCGTGGCCTGGCAGATCGACCGCAGCCTCGCGCGCATCGAGCACGACTTCGCCTACGGCGAACCGCAGCACGACGGCCACGGCCGCCACCGGCTGGCCACGCCGGTGGCGGTGGTCGATGCGGTGGACAGGGGCGATGCAACGCGGCAGCGCGTGGCGGCCGTCTACCTCAACCCGCACTTCCAGGAACCGGCGCTGGCCGACGGGCTCGAGCAAGGCCTCGCCGACGCCGGCGTGCCCGCGCACCTCGTCGGCGAGGGCTATGCGCATCGCCCGCACTGGCATGCGCGCGACGAGCACTGGATCGAGGCCGCCGCGCACAGCGCCTTCATCGTCTCGGCGCCGGGCATGGCGGCGCTGTCGATCGCGGCGGTCTACCGCAAGCCGATCCTGCTGCTGCTCACCGACCAGCCCGAACAGGCGATCAACGCGGGCCGCGCGGCACAGCTGGGGCTGGCGCACCGGGTGGTGGTGTGGCGCGGCGATGCGCGGAAGTTCGCGCGGGCCGTGGCGACCGCGGCCGATGAGCTGCTTGTCATCGCGGCCGAGTCTGGGGACGCCACCGAAGGCCGCCAGGCCGCCCTCGACCGGCTCGGGCACTGGACCGCGCTGCTGGCGACTCTTGCTGTGAAGGCCCCGGCTAGCCGCTGATCAACCCGCGCGCCGAATCGACCAGCGCGCGGAACACCCGCGTCATGGCGCGCACCGGCGAGATCTCGGACCAGCGCGCCGCTACGTTGGCCTTCGGCGGCGCCGAGATCACGCCCCGGCTCATGCGCAGCGACACCTGCAGCTTCTTCAGCGTGAAGCCCGGGCGCACCGCGCGCCTACGCATCACCGCGCCACGCCCGGTATCGGCCACCACGAACTGCAGCACCAGGCACTTGCGCCCCGCCGCCGGCTCGACCTCAAACACCAGGCTGCGCCGCCGCGCACCGGTCACGCGCTGGCCGGGCAGCACCATGCCGTCGAACATCGCATGGACGCTCGTGGACTTGGCGTTGCTCCGGTAATCGACGCGTACCTCCACGCGATACGGCTGCTGGTGCGACAGCGACTGCGCGTAGGCCTGCGATGGCGCCGACAGCGTGGGCAGCGGCACCACGAGGCAGGCCAGTTCGCCCTCGCTACGCGCGCCCTCGCCGTCGCAGCCCGACCAGCCGTGGCTCAGCCAGCCCGTCGCGGGGCTGCCGGGGTGGAACAGGTAGGGGCGGCCCAGCTGCAGCTCGGCCACCTCGGGCAGGCCGGCGGTCCGGTCGTCGAGGCCCCAGCGCGTGAGAAAGGCTCGGTCGATGGCCGTGGCTGGCCAGGCCGCAAAGCTGTGCGCGGCATCGGCGACAGCGCTTTCGTCCTCCATGCCGCAGACAGCGGCCATGAAGTCCTTCGACCCCAGTTCCGCACCCACCGGTATCCAGCCCGAGCAGGTGGAAGGCAGCAGCTCGCCCGCGTTGCGGTCGGCGCGGATCAGCGCGTGGGCGGGCTTGCGAAAGTAGCGCGCCTCGGTCAGCACGCTGGACGACAGGCTGGCCGCGAAATGCACGTTGCCGGCCGACAGCAGCGCGTAGGTGTTCTCGCGCGTCCACGCCACGTTGGGAATGGCACGCGCGATGGGCGCTAGGTCGTGCAGCGCAGGCTCGTAGGGATGCGGCTTGACGACCAGCAGGTCGACGCTCTTGGCCAGCTCGCGCAGCGGTGCGATCACGCTGGCCGGGTGCATGGTGCGGCCGCCGCTGATGAGCGACAGGTCCACCAGGCTCTGGCCGAAGAAGAGGCCTACGCGCAGCCTCGGGTCGAACAGCGAGCCCGTGCCATGCCGCGCGAAGCGGCCCTTGAGGGCGCTCGCGTGGTTCCAGAACAGCTCCTCGTCCACGCGGTGCGCCAGCAGGGCGGCCTCGATGGCGGGGTCGTTGGTGCGCGCGCAGAAATGCAGGTGCTCGGTGAAGCGGCGCGGGTCGATCTCGATGTCGAGGTAGCTGGCGCCGCAGCGGTCGATGCACTGCTGCTGCGCGGGCGTGAGGCCCCAGCCGATCACAAGGCAGCCGGGACCGAAGGCCGGCATGCCGTCGCGCCCGGCCAGCGGCGAGAGGTCGGCGATGCAGGCGCGCGCCCAGCCAGCGGGCGTGCAGGGCAGCTCCAGCCGGTCCATGAGGCGGGCGACGTCGATGCGGCCGCCCTCGGACATCGGCGCGACCTCGCTCACCGGAAGACCCAGGCGCCCGAGCGCGGAATCGAAGAAGCCCCGGAGGAATCGCCGGTTGGCGACGTGGTACTGAAGCCCGTTGGCGGGAGATCGGAAGAAATCGTCGGCGAAGACGACGTAATGGAACCGGCGGGTGGTCATGGGCACCGCCAATCTAGGCAGAGCGTCTTAGGCCGGCGTGAGCAAGGGGGTGGCGCTTCGGCAAAGTTGCCGTAAAGGATGGGCTCCGGTTGTCGGTCTTGTCGAGGGCCTGCCCCTCTTCCTCTCGGGCCTTCGCCTGCAGGTCCGCCAGCTGGCGCTTCGCGTCCGCGGCTCTACGTGTCGCGCTGCTGGCGTGCCTGGTCCGGGTGGCTGAAGTCGATGGTGTGCTTGCCGTCCCTCGCCAGGACCACGGTGTTGTCCGCGGTCTGCTGGTCTTCCGGGATAGGTTGGGCGCCATCGGCCTTGCCCTTCGTCTCGTCGGTTTGCTCGTTGCCCTTCGTAGGCTCAGCCGCACCGGGCTTGTCGTCGGTTGCAGTGGTGGTCGCGGGCGCGCCACCGTCGTCCGGCTTGCCACCGATATCGCCCTTCTCTTCCAAGCTCAATGCCTGGAGAGCCTGCTCCGGCGTCAGTGCGCCGTTGATGCTGTCAAAGAAGTTGTCGGTTGTTGCCGTCATGCTCGTCCGCCACATGTCGCCGTGGCCGCTAGGGACATCCGCATTCGGAGCACCGGGCGGGGCCGAAGCCCCACCCCGTACACCTCCAGCTGGGGGAGTTACCTCGCGCTCTTTCGAGGGAGGTGCCGGCTCTCACGAGCGGGCTGCTTCACGCATAGCTTTTTACGTCGCGCTTGGACGAACTTTGCCGCTGGCACCTTCTCAACGGAAACCCTACAGGGGGTGCCACTTTCGAGGCACGAAAATCGGGGCATGGACAAAAACCAACTCAATCAGTTCCTGCTGAAGGCCCAGCAGGACCCCGAAACTGCAAAGCAGCTCGCGGAGATCATGAAGCGAGTTGTGGAGGCGTACGACAGGGCGCGACCCGCTGTTCAGCTTGTGGCCGAACGCTTTGCGGCGATGCTCGAAAAGATTCGGCCTGCTTTGCAGGAGCTGCAAAAATGGTGGATCGAGTTTCATCCAAACCTTGTGCGGCTTGTCGAGGCCGCCAAGGCGATGCCGCCCGCATATCGAAAGGCCTTGATGGAACTGGGGCAGCGAGGCTGGTATCTCGATGGAGAGATGGCCTTGTCCACTCCGTTCGAGTTCGCGCGCGCGATTTCTGAAGGACGGATCGAAGAGACTGAGGTCGCGCTGGAGGATCATTTCACGACGCGCCTTGACGCTATCGAGTCAGAAATTGCGACCGCTTTTCCCAGTCGGGCACGAATTTTGGCAGCGGCGTTTCGCGCCCACAAAGACGGTCTTTACGCCTGCTCCATCCCGGTTTTTCTTACGCAGATGGACGGAATCTGCATGGAAGTGGGCAACAAGTACTTCTTCATCAAGGAGAACAAGCGACCTGGCATCGCCGGGCATGTTGACCAGCTTTCCGACAACCCCCTGACTGCTGCAATGCTTGCTCCGCTGACGGAGATCCTCCCCATCAGCGCAGGACCTGAAGCACGCGGGCCCGGCTTTTGGCAGTTGAACCGACACACGGTGATCCATGGAGAGTCGGTCGACTACGACACCAGGCGAAATAGCCTTAGAGCTATCTCCCTGATCAACTACGTCTCGCAGATGCTGTCGCAGCCCAAACTCGCATTGATTCAAGCGCCGCCAAGCAGCCCGTAACAGTCCGCGCGGGCCTTCGGACCTATACCAGCGGCAGAATGCGCCCAACTCTCAATCCCAACTCCGCCATGTACCCCATCGTCGAAGTCCAAAGCAATGCGCCTGCTGGCCATTTCATCGAGTCGTTCGAAGCGAAGGTCGCAAGGGTGTGCAGGGAACATCTCGCCACCGGCCGAGCCAAAGCGTTCGCGTTTGTATTCTCGGACTTCACAGACGGCATAACCCAAAGCATCCTCACCGACCACGCATGCAACCGAGATCTGCACCGACTGTCAGGGTCTGAGCTCACCATATTTTTTCTGTGGTCCAAAATGTACCGGGCCACGGCCGACAACTTCAACGAAGTGATGATGGGCAAGCTCGGACTTCCTGTCGACCAGAAGCTCCCTTGCATCGTTTTCTTTCGAGTCGAAGACGGCAAGGCGTGCAGCATCGAGGCTGTCTCACTGGTCGAGGACTGGCTGCGCGGCTACCAGGTACTGCGGCAGACCGTCGAGCGCTTCCTGGCCGGAGAGCAACAGGCTGCCTACCTGGAAGCTGTTGAGTTCACGGATATTCCCGTGAAGGATCTGACGCAAAAGCTGCTCGAGACCTTCTCGGCAGCCCGTTAGAGGGCGCAGCTCAGGCCGGCAGGTTGTCGATAGCTTGCGCCGGCCCGTTTGATAGGCTCCGCCACATGACCGACGCCAACAACACTAGCGCCTTCGAAATGAACGCAGACCTGAAGTACGCGCGCCTCGTGGCGCTCTTCGGGGGCCCGGAAGGACTGGTGCACCACATGCAGCAGCGGCACAAAGATTTCTCGGCCATCTGGGAACAAGACTCAGCCGAGCTCGGCCAAGTGCTACACGCGCATCTCGTCGTGGAGTTCTTTCTTACCGAATACCTCAAGCACCTTTTCCCATCCATTGGCTTGGACAAGTTGGGCTTGCGGTACGCCCAAAAAGTCCGCATGTTGCCGGCAAACGGGCCGTCCTTGACATCACTCGTGCCCGGCCTCAACGCCCTGGGGGCTGTTCGAAACAAGGTCGCGCACGTGAGACGAGCGCAGATTTCGAAGGACGACGTGCAGCCGATGCTCAACGTGGCGACATACCGGATGCTCGTCGGCGTCACCGGCACCATCGACTTCTCCACGGCTACCCCTCTGGAAATCGTGCTCAGCTTCGCCCAGTTCACCGCGGGCACGTTGCATTCCGCTTCCGACAAATCACACGAGAAATGGGCCATCGCGCTCGACCCAACAAAGCCCGTCCCCGGCTTTGAGCACTTTCTACCTGACGGACCGAAAGACGGTGTGCCGGGTGTTGGCCGGCGCCACGGGATGTTCGGCTGACAGTTCAGGCTGGCACGTTGTAGGTAGTGCGGGCCGTCTCGATGCCGTCCATGCCGGTCGCCCCTTCTGCCGCGCGGGCTGGGAACGTCGGGCTGGTGTTCTCGCGCACTGGCGCTGCAGCTGCAGCCTCCCCTTCTGCCGCCAGCGCGGCCGGGGCCTGTCCCTGGATGTAGGGGTCTTTGATGTTCATGGCGGCTGTCTGCGCGGGCGTCGGGAAGTTCGGGTCGTCGCCGCCCGGCGTGGGCCGCTGGTAGCCCGCGCCCTGCGTGATGGCGTCGGCAATGGGCGCGATCATCGGCATCTGCGCCACCTGTGCGCCGCCCTGCATCGCCGCGAAGGCTGCCTGCACGCCGGTCTGCACCGCCTGGGCCATGATCTGCTTGATCTGAGCCTCGGTCAGCCGCTCCTTCATGTCGAGCTCGCGGGCCTTGAGGTCGTTGCCGGCCTTCGCCAGCGCGTCCTGCACCGCCTCCTGGATGCGCTTCTCCACCTGCTCGGGCGTCTCCTGCGCCGAAGCTGCGCGCAGAGCGTCCACGAGCGCCCGCTTGAACGGTACGTCCCATGAGGCTGGCGAGGAACGGCATGGCGGCGGCCTGGTACTGCGCCGGCAGGCTCTTGATCGCTTCGGACAGCGCGTTGAGCTGCTGCCCGCGGTAGGTCGGCAGCTGGGCACATCTTCCAACCCGACCTGCAGCATGGTGCGCTGCAGATCGTTGGAGAGGTGGGGAACGCCGGTGAGCGGGTCCGCCTCAGGCTTGTTGAGCACCACGGTGCGCGCTGGCGTCACATCGTCGCCCTCGATGACGACAGCATACTGACTTGAGCCGATGTCCTGCACGATCATCGCCACCAGCATCTCGTCCACCTGCGTGCGCGCCCGTTTCTGGTTGCCCATCATGTGCGCGAGCGACTGGTTGGCCTCGGCGAACACGATGTTCCAGGCTTCCACCACCACGCGATCAGCCTCGATGTGCGTGCGCGCCTGCTGGGCCTTTCGAGCTTCAGCGATGGCAATTTGGATGTACGGTTTTGACAGGTTCTCCGATGCCATCTGCCGGGCGGTGTCCAGGCTGTATCCGGCGCGGATGGCAGCCTGCGTGCCGTTCAGGTCCACGAGGTACTCGTCGACGAAGCGCTGCTGCAGGTCGGTCAGGCCGAGCTGTGCGGGTTCAGCGGCTGGTGCTGGTGCAGCTGGCCGGGCCGGTCGGGCTGGTTTCTTCGGTTCTGCCGGCGGTGCGGCCTTTTTGCGCGCAGGTGCGCTCGCGGCCTTCTTGGGAGCTGCGGGCTTGGTGGTGGTCTTCTTCGGTGCTGGTGCCTGCTTCTTGGCGGACTTGCGTGTTGCCATGCGCGCGAGTCTTCCCGCCCTTGCGCCGCGGGTCGAACCCCATAGGGGGCCGTAATGTCAGAATCCGCTCCCATGAAAGCGCCCTGGAAACAACGCCTCGTTGAAACGCAAGCAAAGCGGTCATCCGTGGCGAAGGAACTGCTGGATCACTCCCGCATTTTTCTAAAACTCGATCTCGCGTACTTAGTTGCTGCGGGAGCAATCTTTACGGGGCTGAAGCTCGAGATCGACGACGTACTGATCAACTTCGGAACCTACTGGTTTGTCCCTTGGTTTTTCGTAGCACTGGTCAGCGTCGATGCCCTCGCCTATCAAGGGCTCTACAACGCTTGGACACGCCATCTCGCGCCAACACCGGCAGCACAGCCAGGGGGACGAGCACTCTTCGTGCTCACGCAAATGCAGGTGCCTTTGCACCTGTTTTTTTTCACAACCCTAGTTGTCTATCTCACTGGGTTTGCGCAAGGCTCGTTCGATGCCATGAGGGAATATGAAGCGAAGGCTAGGATACAGCGGTCGATTGATCTCTCAATCGCAGAGACTGGGAAGGTTCCCGAAGACATCGCAGCGTTGGCACAAACCTCATACCTTAGGAAAGCGTTGGAAAAGATCCGGCGGGGAGATGTTCGAATCAAGGCGACAGGCGGTACTTCATACACGCTGACCTTTGCCGGGAAAGATCATGAGTTCGGTACCCCCGACGATGATGAGTATTCCAACCAAATCTCGGCAGCAAAAATCTACGACCAGCTCTACGGTGACAAGAAACACTCGAAAGACGCATCGAAAGACGGACGCTGAAGTCGCGCTACCCAGAAAAACCTATCGGGGCAAACAGGTGGGAGGATCACCCGCAAGATAGCAAGCGAGGAGACAACTTGCCGGCGAAAGCGCCGGGTTCGGTCCATCCGACTGCGCACGCAATATGCGCTGGACCGCGCGGCTCTCATCTCGCCCTTAAGCCCCGGGGAAGCGCAAGTGATAACCACAGAGTGGCTTGCCCTCGCGCCAGTGCCAACTCAGCCCACCAAGCCGAGTTCCCGAAGCCGAATCGCCATCGCCTTAGGCGAGACACTGAACAAATTTGCCAGTGATTTGAAGTACTGCCCGTTGAAAGATTCAGCGCCCGCAACCGCAACTGCGAACTCCAACGACCCTGCAGGCAATCCTTCCAGATACTGTGCATTTCGCATCGAAAGATTGAAGCAGACGGCCCCTGTGTTGGTGATCGGCTCCCGCACAGGAAAGCGTGCGGCAAATGCGAGGCGAACCAGCTTGGGAGGGGCCAAGAAACAGGCGGCAAAAAAGTCTGCCTCTTGCTCCACTCTTGGACGACCCGGCCCACCATGGCTGGTCAGCGCTCGATCGCGGAACAAGTTCCCTTGACCGGGATGCAGTAACCAGTGTCCGATCTCGTGCGCAGCAGTGAACCGCTGCGATTCAAAGCTTTGTTTTGAGGAAATTAGCACCGCGCGGTTGTCGCAGTCGAGCATCCCAGCTGTTGCAGTACCACCGTAGATGCCCAGGTGGCTATCTGGAAGGTATTGCAACCCCAGATAGCGACACGCTGCCTGGGGATCACACATGAAATGGCGTGCCGGGCGAGTGTTAGGCCAAATGCGCGACGCATCCTGCTCCATCGCAGCGAGGAGCTTGCGCGCTTCCAATTCGATTTCGTCAAACGACATCATGGGCACCTCAGGCAAACTGGGCGCAAACACTATATCTAGTGCCAGCCTATTGGTCAACCCACTACCTATAGCGCCTATAACATCCTTTCACTACGCCCCGCGGCCACAGGCTCCCATGCGAGGAAATCTATCAAACGGCAAGGGAACTACGCGCTAGTCAAGACTACCTTGCGCAGCCATATGGTGGCAGTAGCATCGTGCAGATCATCACTGGAGGCTTCAATGATCCTGACCCTCGACATCCAAAAGGAAGTGCCCGGCATCTACACCGCTCGGCTGTTGAACGCCGGTGCGCTGGTCACCGAGCCGCGCGAGTACAACTCAATCGGGGCGGCCATCGCTGGAGAGGCAAGTGATGTACCCGACGGCTTCGCGCACTTCTTGGAGGTTCGCTACTACGGGTTCTCTAGCGGGACGGAGCTGATCGAGACGGTTGCAGGCAAAGCCACCTCGATTGCAGATCGCTTGGTTGCGTTGGTTGCTGAGGGACATCGCCTGGGGCTGCAATAGCTCCTGGGATCGCAGTGCCTGTTTGAAAGACCGAGCCAGTGGCGGTCAGGAGTGCGTTGGTGCGGCTGTCTTGCTGGTCTTTTCGTCGCGGGTCCTGGCTTCTTGGCCGGCTTGCGAGTTGCCATGCGCACGAGTCTTTCTCAGTCACATTCCAGGGGCGAACCCTATAGGGGAAGCAGGCACGCATGGCGAATGCGCTCTCAAGGACACGTGTCAATGGGTGAAGGCCCGTTCCGATAGAAACCGGGGGTACCGCAAGATAGGAGAATCCGCGCGGCCCCTATTTCGCTGAAAACTTCTCGCCACTCGAAGCCGACAGATGGATTACTTTCCGGTCTTGCGTGGAAATAACGTCCGTTGTTTCGGTCGACCTGTCGTATTGGAGTGCCATGGACCTGCTACTGGGTTTTGTTTTTGGGATTGTTTCCGGCCTTGTTGCCAACTTTTTTTCGCCTGCATTTTCAGAATGGGTTGTTCGCAGCATGAGCCGACTTCTCCATTGGGCGGACAAGGAGCGCTTTGATCTGACGGGCATTTGGGAGCAGACGTGTTTGGAGCCCACCCCTGGCGAACCTACCGTGCTGCGAGAGGTCAAGGAGCGCGTCGAGCTGCGGCAGCTGGGCGTGACTGTGAAGGGTGAAGGCGCGACCACCATCGATCCAAGAAATTTCACGTACACCATGCGTGTGACTCGGTCGATGGTCTTTGGCTCCTACAACAAGCGAGGGCAACGCGGCAATATCACTGGCTCCGGGATGATCCAATTGATATTGAACGGAGGGTCCACGCAAATGGATGGATACGCAACATGGTTCGACTCCGACACGGACAAAATTGAGTCCTCGAAAGTGACTTGGCGGCGCTTGTAAGTTCAGGAGATCCGGGGCCTGTCCACACTTCTGTCATCCAATTGGCTTCCGGCGCGTGTCAGAAATAAAGCCCGCCAGAGTGTCCTGGCGGGCGAACGTTCGGCCGAGGCCGCACCATGAAAGCAATCAGGGGGATTGGCTTTCCCAACAAACACATGCGATCTCAAAAAATTCAACTCGGCCTCGCATGCATGCTGGTGGTTTGCGCTGCACCGGCGATGGCCTGCTCTCCTTCCAGCGATCCAACCGAACGCTCAAAGTACGAGGAATACCTCAAGGGCAAGTACCGGTTTTGGGGTGTAGTAGTCGCACAGGAACCTGTGCCGATCCCGCCCGCTCCGCTGCGGGGCGCCTCGACGGTTAAAGGGCTTCGCATTCGAATCGTAGAGAGTCCATATCCGGAGCTGCCGGTGTCGAAAGAGTTTCGGTTTGTGCAAGCGTCGACTGGAGGAGCATGCCAAACCGAGTATCAAGACCTGTCTATTGCTGAATATCCAGTCGGAACAGAGTTGCTGCTGGGTTCCGATGACCTGCTGGGCATCAGGGTTCGGGGCTTCTCCCGATCTGCCGCGCACCAGTGCCCCGATGCAGTTCCGGCGGGAGAACCGAAGCCGACCTCGCTGGGCGAGATTGAAACGCTGAATATCCCAAGCGTGGTACCCACCGGCTACAGCGGCTGTCACTACCATTGGTATCGCTACGTCAGCAGCCGTGAACATATGACGTTGGTCGCCACGAGCTTCTTCGAAGATGGACATATGCGCTGGCATAGCACCAGGGAGCACTTTTGCGCCTACGAAAGCGGCACCCTTACAAAAGGGCAATTAGTCGCACATCGCTGTCCAGAATCAGAGGCGGAGCTCCGTAAACGCTGGTCTCTAAACTGACAGAGAAAGATCACGCTATGTGATCCTGAGGGGAACAAACGCGTGGCATCCAGTCAATTCCCGCTACGCACGCGGTGTGCGCTGGCTCGTGCGGTTCTCGTCCACCCCTGTGGTCCGCTTTGGACAAGCAAGGAGCCTAGCTAGTCCAACGACAGATTCAGATCGCGGATCAGCGGATGCCACCGCGCCGATTCGCCCTGCAGCAGCGCCGCGAAGCGCGAGGGCGTGTCGCCCGCGGGCTCCACGCCGAACTCGGCCAGCCTGCGCAGCACTGCGGGGTTGTGGATGGCGCTGGCCACCGACTGCTGCAGCCGCGAGACGATCTCGCCCGGCGTGTTGGCTGGCACCACCAGGCCCAGGAGCGCGGCGGCCTCCACGCGCGGCAGGCCGATCTCGGCGAAGGTGGGCACGCGCGGCAGCTGCGCCAGGCGCACGGGGTTCGCCACCGCCAGCGGGCGCAGCCTGCCGCCGGGGATGAAGCGGCGCGAGGCGGCCAGGTCGCACATGATCACCGGCAGCTGGCCGCCGGCCACGTCGGCCACCGCGGCTGCGGCGCTGCGATACGGCACGTGCACCATTTCCAGGCCAGCCTCTCGTTCGAGCAGCTCCATCGACAGGTGCTGCGGGCTGCCGGTGCCGGCCGAGGCGTAGCTGACCTTGCCGGGGAAGGCGCGCGCGTCGTCGATGAAGGCCCGCGCATCCTTCACGCCGCTGGCCGGCCCCACCAGCAGCACCATCGGCAACCGCCCGAGCAGGGTGACGGGCGCGAAGTCGCGCGACGGGTTGTAGCTGAGGTTTCGGTACAGCGCCGGGTTGAACACCAGCGTGCCGCTGTCGGCCGACAGCAGCGTGTAGCCGTCGGCCGGGGCGCGCGCCGCCTCGATGGCGCCGAGCGCGGTGTTGCCACCGCCGCGGTTCTCGATGGTCACCGACTGGCCCGAGTCGATGGCCAGCTGGGCGCCGATGGTGCGCGCGACGATGTCGGTGCCCGCGCCGGCCTGGTAGGGCACGATCCAGCGGATGGGCTTGGAGGGGTAGGCGAACTGCGCCTTCGCCGCTCGCGGCAGCCACGGCGCGGCCGCGAGCGTGGTCGTGGCCAGCAGTTGCTGCAGAAGCGGTCGGCGGCGTGTCATGGGGCGGAGGAAGGGTCCTGCGCCATGGTAGTGGCATCGCCCGATGCCGGGCGGCTCGGGGCGCACGAGGCCACAAGGGCCGAGCGGGATCAGGAAGAGATCAGGGCGCGACCGGATTGCCAGGCGTGCCGGCCTCCCGGGCCGATGCCGCGGCGGCGGCCACGGCCGGCGTGCGGTAAGTGACGTTCACGGCGGGCGCCGCTGCGGCGACGGGCGCCACGGGAGTGATGGGCTCGGGCGGCGGGCGCGTGATCTTGACCAGCGGCGCCCTCCTGACTGGCGCAGGCGCCGCGGCCACCGGAGCCGGCGGAACGACAGGCGCCACGGGCGTGAACGGCGCCTCTGGCGTCGAGTAGTACTGCACGGGGGTGCCGGGCGCAGCGGCGGCCACCCCGCTGGTCGCCGCGGCTGGCGCAACGGGTGCGCCAGGTGCGGCGGGTGCGCCAGGTGCGGCGGGCGCCGCCACCGGCTGGCCCTTCGGGTCGTAGAGCATCGCGCTCTTGCTCACGCCGGTGCGCACCGGCCCCACGCCGACGCCCACGCCGGCCGACCCCGACACCTGCCCGCCGTTGTTCACCGCCACGCCCGCGCCGAGCGGGCCGAAGCCGGTGTTCAGTCCGACGGAGAAATTGCCGTCCTTCGTGGCGCCGAGCCCCAGCGAGAGCCCGGGCACCAGTGGAATGCCGACGTGGTAGTGGGAACAGCCGCCCGCCAGGAGCAGCAGCGCCGCCGCCGGAACGGCGGCCGCTGCCCGGATGACGCGCGGCCGGCCGTTCACACCAGCAGCGCGTTGACGCGCCTCACGTAGGCCGCCGGGTCCGCCGGCAGGCCGCCTTCGGCCAGCAGGGCCTGGTCGAACAGGATGTTGGCCAGGTCGTCGAAGTGCGAGGAGCCCTCGAGCTTCTTCACCAGCGGATGCTCGGCGTTGACCTCGAGCACCGGCTTGAGCTCGGGCGCGGGCTGGCCGGCCTGCTTGAGCATGCGCGCGAGCTGCGTGCTCATACCGCCGTCCTGCACCACCAGGCAGGCGGGCGAGTCGACCAGGCGCGTGGTCACGCGCACGTCTTCCGCCTTGTCCTTCAGCGCCTCCTTGAGCTTCTCGAGCATGGGCTTGAACGACTCGGCGGCTTCCTCGGCGGCCTTCTTCTCGGCCTCGTCCTGCAGCTTGCCGAGGTCGACCGCGCCCTTGGCGACGCTCTGCAGCGGCGTGCCGTCGAACTCGTTGAGGTAGTTCAGCGCCCACTCGTCGACACGGTCGGTCATGAGCAGCACCTCGATGCCCTTCTTCTTGAAGACTTCGAGCTGCGGACTGTTCTTCGCGGCTGCGAGCGTGTCGGCCGTGATGTAGTAGATGGCGTCCTGGCCTTCCTTCATGCGGGCCTTGTAGTCCGCGAAGCTCACGCTCACCGAGTCGGTGGTGGTGGAGGCATAGCGCAGCAGCTTGGCGATGCGATCGCGGTTGGCGAAGTCCTCGCCCAGGCCTTCCTTGAGCACCGCGCCGAACTCGGCGTAGAACCTGGCGTACTTGCCCGATTCGTCGGCTGCGGCTGCGGCGGTTTCAGCGGCGGTGGGGGCGTTCTTGTCGACAACATCGGTCACGCCTTCGGTGGGGTCCGGTGCCGGCACCGACTCGCCCGAGCCCACGTCGATCTTGCCCTCGCCGCTCTCGGGCGCGGTCTTCTGCTTCTTCGCCAGGTCTTCCAGCATGCCGAGCACGCGCTTGGTGCTGCCCTCGCGGATCGCCTTCACGTCGCGGCTTTCCTGCAGCAGCTCGCGGCTCACGTTCAGCGGCAGGTCGGCCGAGTCGATCACGCCCTTGACGAAGCGCAGGTAGCTGGGCATCAGCGCCTCGGCGTCGTCCATGATGAAGACGCGCTTCACGTAGAGCTTCACGCCCGCGCTCTTGTCGCGATTCCAGAGGTCGAAGGGGGCCTTGGCCGGGATGTACAGCAGTTGCGTGTACTCGGTGCTGCCTTCCACTCGGTTGTGGCTCCAGGCGAGCGGGGCCTCGTAGTCGTGGCTGATGCTCTTGTAGAACTCCTCGTACTGCTCGGGGGTGATGTCCTTCTTGGGGCGGCTCCACAGGGCGTTGGCCTTGTTGACGGTTTCCCACTCGCCGGTCTTCACCATGTCGCCGGGCTGGTCGTTCTCGCCGTCCTTCCACTCTTCCTTCTCCATGAGGATGGGCAGGGAGATGTGGTCGGAGTACTTGCCGACGATCTGCTTGAGCTTCCAGGCGTTGAGGTATTCGTCTGCATCTTCGCGCAGGTGCAGCGTGATGCTGGTGCCGCGCTCGGCACGCGTGATGTCGGCCACCTCGAAGTCGCCGGCGCCGCCGCTCGCCCAGCGCACGCCCTGGTCGGCCGGAAGGCCCGCGCGGCGCGACTCGACCGTGATCCTGTCGGCCACGATGAAGCCCGAGTAGAAGCCCACGCCGAACTGGCCGATGAGCTGCGCGTCGGCCTTCTGGTCGCCGCTGAGCTTGCTCATGAAGTCCTTGGTGCCGCTCTTGGCGATGGTGCCGAGGTTGTCGATCGCCTCCTGGCGCGACAGGCCGATGCCCTTGTCGGTGATGGTGATGGTGCGCGCGGCCTTGTCGAAGCTCAGGCGCACGTCGAGGTCGGACTGGCCTTCGTAGAGCTCGGGATGGTCGAGGGCCTCGAAGCGCAGCTTGTCGCAGGCGTCCGATGCATTCGAGATCAGTTCGCGCAGGAAGATTTCCTTGTTGGAGTACAGCGCATGCGTGACGAGGTGCAGCAGTTGCGCGACTTCAGCCTGGAACGGGAGTTTGGTTTTGGAGGAATCAGCCATGGAAATTGAAATGTCGAAACCGGAAAAATTCTAAGTCGGGCGCGGCGCTGCAGGGCGCCGCCGCGCCAACGTCTTCAATTGGGCCGTCTTTTGTTCTCATCAAGAGCAAATGAAATCCAACGTTCCATTTTTGGCCTTCCTGAAGGCCCGAGGCCCGCGTCCTCCTCTGGGGAAAACCCTCCGCCCCCCGAAAAATTGACTCTTGTTAATAGTTCTGAAATATCCTGACGACTGCCAAGAAGTGACACGAACAGGGGTGCAGCCCCGGGGAACGAGACAAGGGATGACTTCTGATGACTTGCACGTCGCCAGGGGCCGTTTCCGGCCCGCCCGGAGCCGCGAGGCGCCCGGTGGCCGCCCTTGCATGGCTCGAGTGCACGACCGCCCTCGCCTGGCTGTCCTGTGCGCAGGCACAGGCGGAACCCCAGCAGCAGCCGCAGGCGAGCGCCCCGGCCGCCCATGCCGTGGCTGACGCGCGCATCGAAACCCTCGACCGTGCGCAGGCGGAGCAGGCGCGGTTGAAGGCGCTCATGGAATCCGCGCCCAAGGCCTACGAAGACCGCTTCATGACGCCCGACACCGCCCCGCCGGACCGGGCTTCGGCCGAGCAAGAACCCGAAGCCGCGCAGCCCGAGGGCTACCGCGCCTGGCTGGTGGAAAGCCGCATCGGCTTCGGCGAGGCCACCACCACCGGCTACGGCCGCCAGCGCGCGACCGAACTGGGCCAGCGCTTCGAGTACCGCCGCGAGACCCTCAACTACGGCGAATTCGTGCTGCAGGCCGACGGCCGCCACCTCGGCGGCGACAACACCACGGGCAGCGGCTTCGGCATCGGCTCGCTGGGCTATGCACGCGAGAACACCAGCGGCCGCTTCACGCTGCGCAACCTCGGCTTTCCGCTGACCACCCGGACCTTCGCCGACACCACCGTGGGCGACACCTACAGCGAGCTCACCGACGGCCTCTCGCGCAACTACCGCCTTTCGCTGGGCTCGACCACCGTGCGCGGCGCCTCCGCCCGCGTCTTCAACAGCGGCCTCGACCTGCGCGCCGGCTTCGGCCAGCGCGGCAACCTCACGGGCGGGCCCTATCCGGGCTTCGAGAAGAGCCAGGGCACACTGGGCTGGCTCGGCGCCACGCTGCGGCTGGACGACAAGTGGTTCACCGCGTTCCAGCTCGACCAGGCGCGCAATGTGCCCGCTTACTACTACGACCCGCTGACGGCCCAGGGCTTCGGCCGCAAGGACGTCACCAGCTGGGCCACCTCGCTGGGCTACGGCCGCGAGGTGCTGCGCGACGGCGACCTCAAGGCGCGCGCCACGCTGGTGGGCAGCCGCGTGAGCTCGCCCACGCCAGGCGTGGCCACCGGCGATTCGCACGGCCTCTTCGTCGAGGCGAGCGCGCGCACCGGCCTTTACCGCCACGAGTTCGGCGCCTATGCCGCGCGGCCCAACCTGTACTTCGGCGACTACGCGCTGGCCACCGGCACACGCGGCGCCTATTGGCGGGTGGATCGCAACACCAGCCGCATGAGCTGGGGCGCCGGGCTGGACTACGAGCGCGCGGCGACCGACGCGAGCTTCCGCCTCTCGGGCTACCGGCGCGCGGGCGCGAACGGCAACTTCCAGTACCTCTTCGACCGCTACAACTCCATCGGCGGCAGCGTGAGCGCCTACCGCACGCGCTACGAAGCGAGCCCCGCCGGCAGCCTGCCGGGCACGTCCACCGGCGCCGGCGACGGCCGCAGCCTCTACGCGAGCGCTTTCTACCAGACCCGCTTCTTCGACTGGCCACGCAGCCGCTTCACGCTGACGGTGCGACGCAACGAACTGATCGTGCTGGGCGACACCGCCGCCACGGGCCAGGAAGTGCAGTGGGAGCAGGACTGGATCGGCGGGCGCTACGAGACCATGCGCCCCGAGCTCACCACCACCATCGGCCACGCGCGCGACCGCAGCGGCGGCACCGCCCGCAGCTATCCGACGGCGGGCCTGCAGTTCCGCTACTGGTTCGACGGCGGCTTCAACGTGGGCGGCAACCTGCGCTACACCTCGCAAAGCGGCGGCCTCTACACCAGCCGGGGCCTGTCGGGCTCGCTCACGGCCGAGAAGGACCTGGGCTCGGGCTGGCGGCTGGGCTTCATGACCAACTTCAACCAGGCGCGGGCCTCGCTGCTGCCGACATCGTGGTCGGGCCCCAGCCTCTACCGCAGCAATGAGAAGACGGCCTATGTCTACCTGCGCTGGGAGGGCAGCGCCGGCACCGGCTACCGGGCCGCCGGCATGCGCACCGAGGGGCCGGGCGGCGGCAGCGTGTCGGGCCGCGTGTTCTACGACGTCAACCGCGACGGCGAGGAGCAATCGGGCGAGGGCGGCGTCTCGGGCGTCGAGGTGCTGCTCGACGGCCGCTACCGCGCCGTCACCGACCGCGACGGTCGCTTCGAATTTCCGATGGTGACCACCGGCCGCCACCAGCTGACGCTCCGGCTCGAGAGCGTGCCGCTGCCATGGGGCGCGGCCGGCGAGAACGGGGTGAGCGTGAACGTTCCGCTGCGCGGCCATGCCGGCGCGGCGATCCCCGTCGTGAAGGTGGGCGAGTGAACGAACGAACCGAGCTGCCTGCCGCCTCTTTCCCCCTCATGCATTCAACCCAAGGAGAGTCCATGACCAGAGCACCCATCTCCCGCAATCTGCAGGCGCTGTGCCTCGCGGGCCTCGCGCTCGCCGGCGCCAATGCCATGGCCGAGAGCCAGTACGGCTCCGGCACGGGCACGATCACGGCGCAGGCCAGGGTGAACCTGAGCGTGACGGTGCCCAAGCTGATCCTGCTGCGCGTGGGCTCGACCGACACCACCATAGACACGGTGACCTGGGCCTCCACCCTCAGCATCCCGCCGGTGCCGACCACGCCGGTCACGGGCAACAACACCAGCGTCGACTGGAACGGCGCGGCGCCCACCGTCGCGCCCGCGTCGACCACGAACACGCTCAACGTGTACGCCTGGACCAACGCGGGCGCAGGCACCATCAATTGCGCCATGGGCACCTGGGCGCCCGCGGCCGGCGGTCCGGCGAACGCGGACTTCACCGTCGCGACCACGGGCACGCTGCCACACCCCGGAGCCAACCTCGGCGCCTGCGCCTCGACCTCGTTCCCCTCGAACGCGGTGGCATCCGGCACCTGGGCCTACACGCTGGGCGGCACGCCTGCCGGCTGGGTCGCGGGCACCTACACGAACACCATCACGTACACCGCCCAGGGCATCTGATGCCCGCGCGTGCGGCAACGGCAACGGCAATGGCGACGGCGCTTACGGCTGCGGCCATGCTTGCCGCAATGCCCGCGCGCGCCGTCATCACCACGGTCACCGACACCGGAAGCACCTACAGCCTGACGCTGCGCGTGGGCTCGGCCGGCGCGACCGTCGACACGGTGGCCTTCAGCGTGACCGGCGCCAACGCGGGGCTGACACCCACGGCCGTGACCGGCACGCCGGCCATCAGCGTCTGGGTGATGCCGGTGCGGCCGGTGGCCAACACCACCGTGGCGCGGCCGGTGACGCTGCGCGTCGATTCATCCGCTGCTCTGACCTGCCAGTCGGGCGGCTGCGGCAGCACTGCCATTCCGTTCAGCAGCATCAGCTGGGTGGCCACGAACAACAGCAGCGCGGCCTCGGGCGACATCCAGAGCGGCCGCTTCACCGCCACGGCCAACCAGACGATCGCAAGCTACAACGCCAACGCCACCTTCTGCGTCGGCCCGCTCGGCCTGCCCTGCGTGCTGGGCGTCGGCACCTGGACCTACCTGTCGAACAACATCACGGCCACGCAGCTGCAGTTCTCCTACGACAACAACGTCGTGTATCCGGGCGGCAGCTACAAGGGAACCGTGCGCTTCACGGCGTCGATGGAATGAAGCGCCCGCGTCTCCGCACGGTCCTCGCGGCAGGAGCGGCTGCTGCGCCACTGCTGTGCGTGCCGGCGCGGGCGGCGATCGAGCGGCTGGACGACTCGGCCTCGCCGCGCGCACAGGTGCGCAGCGACTTCGCCAACGCCCAGGGCATGGACGGCCCCATGCTGGTGCTGCCGCTCGGGCGGGTCGAGTACCGGCTGGCCACCGCGCCGCACGTGGGCCGCCGCGCGCGCATCTTCTACGTGATCCCGGCGATGGTGGCGGGCCTGCGCTCTCCCGCCGGCATGCTGGTGCAGTGGCGCGGCAACGGCGCCTTCGCCGGCGGCAGCGGCCGCCCCGGCGACCGGGTGCAGGTGTGGAACGGCGTGGTCCAGTCGCCATGGATGAACGAGACCTTCGAGCTGACGCTGCGCGTCGATCCGCGCGAACTGCGCATGCCGTCGGGCTCGGCGCTGAGCTTCGAGTCGTTCTTCGAAATCGAGACACTGCCATGAACGCACCAGCCTTTCTCGCACCCCTCTTCCTCGTGCTGCTCGCCGCTGCCGGGACGGCGACGGCCGCGCCCTTCGAGCTGGCCGTCACCCCGTCGCGCTTCGAGCTCGCGGGCAAGGCCGGCGCGCGGCTCGGCCAGTCGCTGGACATCCACAACCTGGCCTCGACCGCCTCCGAGGTGACGATGCGCACCATCGACTGGAGCTATTCGCCCGAAGGCAACATCGGCTATCACGACGAGCTGCTGCCCGGCAGCTGCAGGCCGTGGGTGGTGCTGGAGCGGCGCAACGTGACGGTGCCCGCGCGCGGCAAGCGCTCGTTCCGCTTCCAGGTCGAACCGCCGGCCGATGCGCCGCGCGGCGAGTGCCGATTCATGATCGCCATCGAGGGCACGGAGCCGGCGCAGCAGACCGTCATCCGCGGCGGCGGCGCCAGCCTGAGCCTGCCGGTCACCGGCCGCATCGCGGTGGCGGTGTACGTCATGCTCGACGGCGCGGAGCCCAGGCTGGAGATCAGGCAGATCGCCAGCGGAGAAGCCGGCGGCGCGCGGCGCG
Organism: Variovorax sp. 350MFTsu5.1; assembly: GCF_048302515.1. Classification (NCBI taxonomy): domain Bacteria; kingdom Pseudomonadati; phylum Pseudomonadota; class Betaproteobacteria; order Burkholderiales; family Comamonadaceae; genus Variovorax; species Variovorax sp. 350MFTsu5.1. The sequence goes on from NZ_CP157620.1 coordinate 6,446,626, forward strand.
CAGTCGTGACGGTGGCCAACACAGGCGACGCCCACGGCCGGCTCGAAGGCAGCCTGGACGCCACCGACAGCAAGGGCCTCGCGTTCGAGCTGGTGCCCGAGGGCACGCCGATCCTGCCGGGCCAGACGCGCACGCTGGCGCTGGTGCCCAAGGGCGAGGGCGGGCAGCCCCCGCCGCAGCCCGTCTATCCGGTGAAGGCCAGCGGCAGGCTGGACTGGGAGAAGGGCAGCTTCAAGGTCGACGTGGAGCTGAAATGACGCTTCGCGCGACGCACGCCGGACTGCTGGCCCTTGCGCTGGGCACGGGCCTGGTGACCGCCGCGCGGGCCGCCTCCAGCACCGCCGGCCCCAGCGCGACCGTGCCGCTGAGCACGGGCGTGAACCTGGATTTCACCATCGCCATCGACAAGTTCATCTTCTTCCGCATCGGCGACGGTGCCTGGCCCACGCCGGGCGGCACCGTGAGCACGGTGAGCTTCGCGCTCACGCCGTCGATCCCGGCCGTGCCCACCACGCCGGTCGCGGGCAACAACACACCGGTGAACTGGAGCGGCGCGGCGCCCGGATTCGGCGTCACGCCCTCGGGCAACGCGTTGCCGGTGGAAGTGCGCAGCAACGCGGGGCAGGTCACGCTGCGGGCCACCTCGACGACGCCGCTGGCCAGCGGCGCCAACACGATCCCGCTGTCGGAGATCACCATCGCCAGCAGCGACGCCAACCTGCCCGCGCCGCAGATTCCGAACACGGGCACCGGTGCCGCCGTGAATGTGGTCGGCACGGCCTTCGCCAACCTCGTCACCCAGCGCACCGCGACCTGGACCTTTTCCTACGCCAACCTCGCCAGCCGCACCGCCGGCACCTATACCGGCCAGGTCACCTTCACCGCCAGTTCGCCCTGAAGCGGCGCGGTGAATCGTTCACGGTGCCGGGGCGAGCCCTATCTAGGCAACGACTCCACCTCGCGCGTCCAGCGGTCGATGAGGCGCTTGCGCTCGGCCGCCTTGCCGTACTTCTCGAAGTCGTACCTGATGAGCTTCACGTCGGCCATCGACGGGATGCGCGGATCGGGCTTGAAGGTCTTGTTGGCCGGCGACTGCAGGCTGCCCGCCTTGCCGCCGATGGCCTGCCCCGCGGGGCTCATCAGCCAGTCGTAGTAGCGCCTGGCGTTCTCCTTGTTGCGCGCGCCCTTCACGAGGGCGATGCCGCCGATCTCGTAGCCGGTGCCCTCGCAGGGCGCGGCGGTCTTCACCGGAAATTTGTCATACCGCCAGCGCTCGAAGCCGAAGATGAAGCTCACGCCGATGGCCACCTCGCCCTTGGCCACGTTGGGCGCCTGCGCCTGGCCGCTGCGGGTGTAGCTGGTCACGTTCCTGTGCAGCTTCTTCAGGTAGTCGAAGGCCTCCTCCTCGCCCATCTGCTGCACCAGCCCCGCGATGATGGTGTAGGCCGTGCCACTGGTGGCGGGGTGCGAGATCTCGATCTCGCCCTTGTATTCGGGCTTGATCAGGTCGGCCCAGCACCTGGGCTCGTGCAGCTTTTTCTTCTTGAGCACGTCGGTGTTGAAACCGAAGCCGATGGCGCTGGTGTAGAAGCCGCCCACCATGTTCTGCGACAGCGCGTACTGCCGCACCGCCCAGTCGTGCAGGTCGTTGATGTAGGCCGGGCGGTAGGGTTCCAGCAGGCCCTGCTCGGCCGCCTGCAGGAACGGATCGCCGGTGCCGCCCCACCAGATGTCCGTCTTGGGATTGGCGGCCTCGGCGCGCAGCTGGGCGCCGATCTCGCCGGTGCCCTTGTGGGCCTGCTGCACCTTGATGCCGGTCTCGCGCGTGAAGGCCGTGGCGGCCGCCTCGCACCAGCCGGCATCGGTGCTGCACAGCGCGTTGACCGTGCCCTGCGCGGCGGCGTTCGACGCTCCAAGAAGGGCTGCCGTGGCGAAGCCTGCGGCGACGGCGATGTGACGGATGGCGGCTGGGCGCATGCGCGGATCTCCTCGTTGTCTTTGTTGGAAGGCGCAGGATAGCGCCCAACAGGCGTTCAGCGCGCGGCCAGCAACGGCGGCAGGTGCTCGGCCAGCCAGTCGGTCACCACGCGCGTCTTCAGCGGCAGGTAGCGGCTGCGCGAGCGGATCACGTTCAGCGCGAAGCCGAAGGGCCGGGGCTCGTCGAACACGCGCACCAGCGCACCCGCCGCGAGTGCGTCGGCCGCGAGCCATGCCGGCAGCCGCGCGAGGCCCATGCCGCCGACGGCCGCCTCCAGCAGCACCTCGGCGCTGTCGCAGCGCAGCCGCGAGGGCGGCGTCACTTCGACGAGGCGCCCCTCGGCGTCATGGAAGCGCCAGGACGAGACCTGCCCGTCGCGCGCGTAGAGCACGGCCCCGTGCCCTTTCAGCTCGTCGATGCCGGCGGGATGCCCATGCGCAGCCAGGTAGGCGGGCGAGGCGCACAGCACCATCCACTGCATGCCGACCGGCCGCGCGACCAGCTCCGCGCTGTCGGCGAGCTCGCCGCTGCGGATGGCGAGATCGAGTCCCTCCTCGACAAGGTCGACGCGCCGGTCGTTGAACGAGAGCTCCAGCGACAGCTGCGGATGGTGCCGCGCCAGCGCCAGCAGCAGCGGCCCGACCTTCAGCCGGCCCAGCATCGCCGGCATGCTCAGTCGCACGAGGCCCGAGGCGGTGCTGCGCGCCACGTCGGCGATGGCCTCGGCCGCATCGAGCTCGGCGAGCGCGCGGCGGCAGCGCTCGTAGTAGCCGTGGCCCTCCTGCGTGAGGCTCTGGCTGCGCGTGGTGCGCAGGAAGAGCCGCGTGTCCAGCCGCGATTCGAGCCGCGCGATGCTCTTGGCGACTGCCGAGCGCGTGACGTGCAGGCGCTGCGCGGCCAGCGCGAAGCTGCCCGCCTCCACCGCCGCGACGAACTCTTCTATGCCTTGCAGACGCTGGCTCATTGGATACTTTCAGGCGCCATTGATCGGAAAATTATCCACCACCGGATATCTTTGATCGTCAATAGCATGAAGGCTTCTTGTCTTTCTTCCCCTGGAGCCCCTTCATGCAAGAACCCCGAACGCTGCGCCGCTGGCAGCTTCCCGAATTCGGCCGCGCCCATCTCGAACAGGGCGAGGCGCCGCTGCCCACGCCGAGTGCGAACCAGATCCTCGTGAAGGTAGGCGCGGTATCCCTCAACTACCGCGACCTGCTGATGATCCGCGACGGCATGGGCATGGCGATCGGCATGCCCTTCGTGCCCGGCTCCGACATGGCCGGCACCGTGGTGGCCATCGGTGCTGGCGTGACGCGCTTCGCGGTTGGCGACCGCGTCGTCAACACCTTCTGGGGCGGCTGGATCGACAGCCACTGGCATGCCGACACCACGCTGCTCGGCGGGCCCGGCCCCGGCATGCTGGCCTCGCACGTGTTGTTCGATGCCGCATGGGCGGTGGCCGCGCCCGGGACGCTGAGCCTGGCCGAAGCCAGCACACTGCCCTGCGCGGGCCTCACCGCATGGTTCGCGCTGGCCGAGACCGGTGCGCTGCGTGCGGGCGAGACGGTGCTGATCCACGGCACCGGCGGCGTTGCGCTCTTCGGCCTGCAGATCGCGCGGCTGCACGGTGCGCGGGCCATCGTGGTGACGGGCGGCGACGAAGCCAAGCACGCGCAGGCCCTCGCGCTCGGCGCCACGCACGTGCTCGCGCGCGACGGCGACTGGCCCGCAGAAGTGCGCCGCCTCACGCAGGGGCGCGGCGCCGACCACGTGCTCGAACTCGCGAGCGGCCCGAACCTCGACCGCTCGCTGCAGGCCGTGAAGCAGGGTGGGCGCGTGTCGATCATCGGCATGCTCGGCGGCGAGACGCTCAGCGCATCGTTCTACGCGATGGTGCTGGGCCGCGTGACGGTGCAGGGCATCGGCGTGGGCCATCGCCGCGCGCTCGAGGACCTGGTGCGCGCCGTCGATGCGAACGCGCTCAAGCCGGTGATCGCGGCGAGCTACGGCTTCGACGCATTGCCCGAAGCGCTCGACCATCTGGAGCGCGGCGCCTTCGGAAAGATCGTCGTGACGCTGTAAAAGATCACGAAACCCATTAGTGCCGCAGATGCAACGAAGTTGCGGCAATGCACAAAGCCGCGGCATCCGTGAACAGGTTCCGTTAGCGCCAACGACTTGCTCGACGCTCCCTGTTTGCGTTCCTAGAATCCGCCCGCGCATCGCCCCGGCGGCATGCGCGCCTTCTCAACTTCAGGATGGAGCGGTATGGAACACAGTACCTATAAAAAATGGTCTGCCGAGTTCATTGGTACTTTCTGGCTCACGCTCGGAGGCTGCGGAAGCGCAGTTCTGGCGGCTGCCTTTCCAAACGTCGGCATCGGCCTGCTTGGCGTCTCGCTGGCCTTCGGCCTCACGGTGGTGACGGGGGCCTACGCACTGGGCCCGATCTCGGGCGGGCACTTCAATCCGGCGGTGTCCATCGGCCTCGCCGCCGCGGGCCGCTTCAAGGCCTCGCAGCTCGCGGGCTACATCGTGGCGCAGGTGCTCGGCGCCATCGCGGCGGCGGGCATTCTCTATCTCATCGCCACCGGCAAGCCTGGCGCGGACATCGGCGGCTTCGCCACCAACGGCTATGGCGAACACTCGCCCGGCAAGTACGGCATGACGGCCGCATTGCTGTGCGAAGTGGTGATGACGGCCGTGTTCCTGATCGTGATCCTCGGTGCCACTGCCAGGCGCGCGGCCGGCGGCTTCGCGGGGCTGGCCATCGGCCTGTGCCTCACGCTCATCCACCTGATCTCGATTCCCGTGACCAACACCTCGGCCAACCCGGCGCGCAGCACGGGCCCGGCCCTCTTCGGGCCGTCCTATGCGGTGTCGGAACTGTGGCTCTTCTGGGCAGCGCCCATCGCGGGCGCCATCATCGGCGCGGTGATCTACCGCGCACTGCTCAGCAACGGCAACGACGACTGATCGCCGTCGTCACCGGCGGCGGCTGGCCTTCCGGATCAGCTGCCGCTGCCCGACTTCACCATCGGCAGTGAAGTCGATTGCCCGATCGGCTCGGTGCCCGTCGGGTGCGATGCGGCATAGGCGCCGGCCTGGATGTCGGCCACCGGCATCGTCGAACTCATCGCGGGTGCGCTGGTCGACTGGCCGATGGGCTCGGTACCGGTCGGACGCGCGGCGGCCATGGCGCCGGCCTGGACCTCGGGCTTCTCGGGCGAATTCATCTGCAGCGGATGGAAGTCCGAACCGTCGGTGGTTTCGGCCGATGCGTTGATGGTGCCCACCGCTGCCAGCGCAGCAAGGGAACCGATGGCGAGAAGCTTGAAGGAAGTGCGCATGGTGTGTTCTCCTGATTGATTGAAGCAGGTTGTCTCCGGTCACATGCCATCGCGCGAACTGCGCGTGGCAGGACCTGAACGCACTCTAGGCACGCCGACTGAGTTGGATGTGAGCGAAGAGTTAGGCGCGCGTGAGCGCCGCTCTTTTTTCTAAAGCTTTGGACCGCACCGTCTGCCAGTGCGCAGCAGTACTCAAGGCAGATGCACCCGCGCCATCAGCCCCGGCCCATCGGTGCGGTTGCGCAGTTCGATGCGCAGTCCATGGCGCTCCGCCGCCGTGCGGGCAATCGCCAGCCCCAATCCGCTGCCGCCCGCCGCCGCACCCGGCACGCGGAAGAAGCGGTCGAACACGCGCCCCATGGCGGCCTGCGGAATGCCGGGGCCGTTGTCGAGCACGTCGACCACCGCGTGGCCTTCGACCTGGTGCAGCTTCACGTCGACCACGCCGCCTTCGGGCGCGTAGCGCAGCGCGTTGTCGATCAGGTTGTCGAACACGCTGCGCAGTTCGGCCACCGGCGCGACCACCACGGCGGCGATGCCTCCCTCGAAGCCGATGTCCACGCGCCGCGCGTCGGCCAGCACCATCAGCTGGCTCACGCTGTCGCGCAGCAGCACCTCGATGTCGACGCGCTCGTTCGCTCCGCCCACGCGCGGCGCGTCCTGCCGCGAGAGATGCAGCAGCTGCTCGATCAGATGCTGCGCGCGCGTGACGCCCGCCTCCAGCTGATTGAAGCGCTCGGTGGCCTCGCCGGCCGGCACGTGCGCGCGCAGGTTCTCGATCTGCAGGCCGATGGCGGCCATCGGCGTGCGCAGCTCGTGCGCCGCGTCCTGCACGAAGCGCCGCTGCGTGGCGAAGGCACTGCGCACGCGCGACAGCAGGTTGTTGAAGGCGCTCACCAGCGGCGCGATCTCGTCGGGCACGCGCGCGAGCGACAGCTCGGTGGGGCTGCGCTCGTCCTGCGAGGCGACGTCGCGCGCCACCGCGCGCAGCGAACGCGACGCGGCCGACACGATGATCCAGAGGATCAGCAGCGCCAGCGGCAGCAGCAGCGTGATCGGCAGGCCTTCCAGCAGCGCGCGGCGCAATGCGCGGCGGCGGCGGTAGTCCTCGTTCTGAAGCACCTGCACGCGCGGCTGGTCGGCGCGCGAGCCGGGCTCGGCGGTGAACACGCGCCATGCGGAGCCCGAGTGCGTGCCGGTGTTCACGTCGCTGAAGCCGGGGCGCGCCTGCAGCGGCACCGTGAGCACCGGCCACGAGGTGGCGCGCAGCGTGCTGCCATCGGCGCTCCAGATCTGCACGATGAACGCGCCGCGCGAGAAGGCGGCCTCGCCGTCCATCGGGCGCGGCAGCTTCTGCGGGTCGCTGCCCGCGTACGACTCGGCCACGAGGCGCATCTGGTCGTCCAGCGCGTTGTGCACGAGGTTGCCGTAGGCCACGAAGGAGAACCACGCCGTGAGCACGGCCGCGCCCAGGTGCAGCGTGATGAGCCACAGCAGCAGTTGCGTGCGCAGCGATCGCGGCCGCCACCAGCGGCCCGGGCCGCGCGAGGTTGCGCTCATCGGCAGGCCAGCCCGGCAGCCCGGCCCCGAAGTGCGTGGAGCCTGCGGGCGAGCATCATCATGCGGCCACGCGCCAGCCCAGTCCGCGCACGTTGCGGATCGCATCGGCGCCGAGCTTGCGGCGCATGCCATGGATCAGCACGTCGATCGCGTTGCTGGTCACTTCTTCGCCCCAGCCGTAGATGCGGTTCTCCAGCTGCTCGCGCGAAAGAATGGCGCCGGGCCGCTCCAGCAGTGCATGCAGCAGCGCGAACTCGCGCGCGGTGAGCGCCTCTCGTGCACCGTTGACCACGACTTCACGCGTGGTGAGGTCCAGCTGCAGCGCGCCGCTGCCTACCAGCGAATGCGCGGCCCCGTCGCGGCGGCGCACCACGGCGCGCATGCGCGCGAGCAGTTCGCGGAATTCGAAGGGCTTGAGCAGGTAGTCGTCGGCGCCGAGGTCGAGGCTGTGGATGCGGTCGTCCAGGCCGTCGCGCGCGGTGAGCACCAGCACCGGCGTGGCGTCGCCGCGTTCACGGGCGCGGCGCAGCACCTCGGTGCCGTCCTGCCTGGGCAGGCCCAGGTCGAGCAGCACGCAGGTGTAGCCGCCGTCGCCCAGCGCGCTCTGCGCCAGCTCGCCGTCGCGCACCCAGTCCGCGGACCAGCCCGCGCCCTCGAGCGCCTGCTTCAGGCTGCGCCCGATCATTTCATCGTCTTCCACCAACAGCACGCGCATCGCGGCGACTCCTTCGGCCGCAAGGTAGCACGCGACCGGGATGATCGGAAGAGCCTGCGCCGTGGCGCAGAGTAGGCACGAATACTTAGAGCACGCTTAGGCGGCGGGCGCGGCGCGGGGGCAATGGCCGGGACCACGGCCGGGTCAGGCCAGGCGCACGGCGTGGCGCTCGCCCTCGCCGTCCGAGGCGAAGGCCAGCAGGTCGAGAGCTTCCTTCTCCACCCCGGCGCGGTCGGCCTTCGACCAGCGGCCGAAGGGCTCCAGCAGCACGGTGGCGGTGTTCCCGTCCTTCAGCTTCCCTCGCTCGATCTTCCAGGTGCCCGCCACAAAGCCGTCGAGCAGCACCGTGCCGCGCACGATGCCATTGAGTGTGAACACGCGGGCGCGATGCGCCTTGCTGAGGATGCGGCTGCGGTCGGCATGCGAGAGCAGCAGGTTGTCCCACTCGGCCACCAGGCGCGGCGGCGCGGGCGTGTCGGGGTCGGGGCGCGGCGCGCGGGGCAGGTCGAAGAGCTCCTGGCCGTCTTCGCCCGCGAACACGCGCAACTGCGGCCGCAGGCGTTCGGCAACCGCCTTCCATCCCGTGAGGCCCGACCATGCGCCGGCATCGGCCAGCGTGGCGGGGCCTAAGGCGGCGAGGTAGCGCAGCAGCATGTCGTCCTGCGTGGCAGGGGCGGCTTCCACAGCCTCTCCGAGCCAGTCGCCCAGGGGCTGCAGCACCGCGTTCTGGTGCGAGTTCCAGGTGCCGGCCGGGGGCAGGTGCACGAGCGGCAGGTTGTTGCGGATCAGCGCGGCGAGCGAAGCGGCTTCGCGGCCGGTCCACCGAAGGCCCAGCGCCTGGCCGAGCTCGGCGCCGGTGCGCGGCTGTTCGCCGAGCAGTGCGCGCCCCGCCGCGATCACCGCCGCGCGATCGAGCCCTTCGAGTTCCTTCTTGTGCGTGCTGCCCAGCAGGCCACGCTGGTGCACGGGCTCCAGCAGCGGACGCCATGCCAGCGCGTCCTGCGCGGTCATCAGGTGCAGCGTCGCGCGCAAGGTCGACATGCGAACGATGCGGCGCTTGCGCAGCGCCTCGGTGAGCTGGTCGCGCCGGAAGCCTTCGATGCGGCTCCAGAGGCCGATATAGGGCGGATTCGGTGCCTGCGCCTGCAGCCCGGCCAGCCGCTCGATGGCCTGAGGCACCGACAGCTTGCGCCGCTCCAGCAGCACCTGCCGCGCCAGCGTGGAGCGGTTCAGCGCGCGCAGGCTCAGAACTTCTCGTGCGGCGCGAGGTATCGCCATTGCCCCAGCGGCAGGTTGCCGAGCATCACCCGGCCGATGCGCACGCGCTTCAGGCCGACCACCTTCAGGCCGACCAGCTCGCACATGCGGCGGATCTGCCGCTTCTTGCCTTCGGTGAGCACGAAGCGCAGCTGCTCGGGGTTCTGCCAGTCGACTCGCGCGGGCTTCAGGGCCTGGCCGTCGAGGCTCAGGCCGTGGCGCAGCTTCGCGAGCATGGCCTTCGGAAAGACCGCCTGCACGTTGGTGGTGACAGGGTCGTCGTCGTCCAGCCGCACCAACTGGCCGGTGGGCGCGGGCTGGCCCAGGCCGTGGTAGGCCACGCGCACGAGGTACTCCTTTTCCATCGTCGAGTCCTCGCCGATGAGCTGGCGCGCGATGCGGCCGTCCTGCGTCATCACCAGCAGGCCAGTGGAATCGATGTCGAGCCGGCCGCAGGGCGCGAGGCCGCGCAGCTGCTTGGGGCTGAAGAAGAAGCGCGCGTTGTCGTCGGCCCAGCGGTTCTGCGGCGTGAAGAGCTTGACCGCAGGGTCGTGCCCGTCCTCGGCCTGCCCGCTCACGTAGCCGATGGGCTTGTTGATGAGGATGGTGACCTGGTTCGCCTGCTGCCCCTTGGCAGCCTTGTCGACCTCGATGCGGTCGGCCGGCGTGACCTTCACGCCCATCTCGGCCGGCCTGCCGTTGACCTTCACCCAGCCGTTGGCGATCCATTCGTCGGCTTCGCGGCGCGAGCACAGCTTGAGATCGGCCATGCGCTTGTTCAGGCGCACGGCATCGGCGGGAGAAGTGGAAGGCTCGGTCATCTCAGGCTTGATCAATGGGCGGCACCGATGCTATCCTGAACCCGGACGCGAGTTGATCGCGTCATTTTTGGGGGATTCCCAAGTGAGCACACGCAAGTACCAATACGCCATCGTCATCGGGCGTTTCCAGCCCGTTCATTTCGGACATCAACGACTCATCGAGGAAGGCCTTCGCGCCGCCGAGCGGGTCATCGTGGTGGTCGGCTCCGACCGGCAGCCGCGCAGCGTCAAGAACCCCTTCACCTTCGACGAACGCGAACGCATGGTGCGCGCCTGCCTTCGCGGCACCGAGCAGATGCGCGTGAGCGTGGTCGGCGTGGGCGACTCGCCCTACAACGACCAGCTCTGGATCGCGTCGATCCAGTCGGCTGTCGAGCGGCTCATCGCGCAGGACGGCCATGCGCCCGCGAAGGCCAAGGTGGCGCTGGTGGGGCACCTGAAGGACGCGTCGAGCTACTATCTCAAGCTCTTCCCGCACTGGGAATTCGTCGGCCAGAACAGCGTGGAGAGCCTCAACGCCACCGACGTGCGCAGCCTCTACTTCGACCCCGAGAACCGCGGCCAGCTCGCCCGTGCCGACCTGCCCGACGGCACCGCGGCCTTTCTCGACCAGTTCACCCGCACGGTCGACTACGCAGAGCTCTGCGAGGAGCGCGCCTTCCTCGCCGACTACCGCGACAAGTACCGCTATGCGGGCAGCGAATTCCCGCCGATCTACACCACGGTCGATGCGGTGGTGGTCGAGGCCGGCCACATCCTGCTGGTGCAGCGCAAGTTCCATCCCGGCAAGGGCACCTGGGCGCTGCCCGGCGGCTTCGTCGGCCAGCACGAGCGGCTGCAGGACGCCGCCATCCGCGAGCTGAAGGAGGAAACGCGCCTGAAGGTGCCGGTGCCCGTGCTCAACGGCAGCATGAAGGCCAGCCATGTGTTCGACGCGCCCGACCGCTCGCAGCGCGGCCGAACCATCACGCACGGCTTCTTCTTCGAGCTGGCGCACAACCAGTGGACGGGCCTTTCGGAAGTGCGCGCCGACGACGACGCGGCCGAGGTGCGCTGGGTGCCCATCGCCGAGTTCCTCGACATGCAGGAGCGCATCTACGAAGACCACTTCTTCATCGCGAATCATTTTTTGGGTGGGCTGGGCAAGAACTGAATGCCCCGGCCTTGTCAGCAAGAACGGCCCCGGTTGACGGGGCCAGCGTGAAAGGAGCTTTCACATGAACCGCAATCTCAATTCCACGCCCCTGGGCAACAACCTGCTGCTGCGCACCGACTCGTACAAGGTCTCGCACTGGATGCAGTACCCGCCCGGCACGCAGACCGTGTACAGCTACATCGAGTCTCGCGGCGGCATCTTCAGCCACTCGCTGTTCTTCGGGCTGCAGGCCTACCTGCGCGAATACCTGCAGACGCCGGTGACGCGCGACGACGTCGAGGAAGCCGCAGCGCTCATGGCCGTGCACGGCGAGCCCTTCAACCGCGAGGGCTGGCTGCGGCTGATCGAGAAGCACGGCGGACTGATGCCGGTGCGCATCCGCGCCGTGCCCGAAGGCAGCGTGATGCCGGTGCACAACGTGCTCGCCACCATCGAGAACACCGACCCCGAGTTCTTCTGGGTCACGAGCTTCCTCGAGACCGAGCTGCTTCGCGCCATCTGGTACCCCACCACGGTCGCCACGCTCTCGGCCGCCGCGCGCACCACGCTGCTGCGCTACCTGGAAGCGACCTGCGACGACCCGCAGGGGCAGATCGCCTTCAGGCTGCACGACTTCGGCGCGCGCGGCGTGTCGAGCCTCGAATCGGCCGCGCTCGGCGGCATGGCGCACCTGGTGAACTTCATGGGCACCGACACGCTGGCCGCGCTGGTCGCCGCGCGCCGCTACTACGACTGCGACGTGGCGGGCTTCTCGATTCCCGCAGCCGAGCACAGCACCATCACCGGCTGGGGCCGGGAGCATGAATCGGACGCGTACAGCAACATGGTCGATCAGTTCGGCAAGCCCGGTGCGACCTTCGCGGTGGTGAGCGACAGCTACGACATCTTCAACGCCTGCGCCCGCATCTGGGGCGAGGAGCTGAAGGCGAAGGTGGTGACCTCGGGCGCGACGCTGGTGGTGCGGCCCGACTCGGGCGACCCGGCCGAGACCACGTTGCAGGTTGCGCGCATCCTGGCCGACCGCTTCGGCACCACGACCAACGCCAAGGGCTTTCGCGTGCTGAACAACGTGCGCATCATCCAGGGCGACGGCGTGACGCTCGACTCGCTACGGCTGTGCCTGTCGAACTTCTATCACAACGGTTTCTCGGCGGAGAACATCGCCTTCGGCATGGGCGGCGGGCTGCTGCAGCAGGTCAACCGCGACACCATGCAGTGGGCGATGAAGTGCTCGGCGATGCAGGTGAACGGCGAGTGGCGCGACGTGTACAAGTCGCCTGTTGGAGACGTGGGCAAGGCTTCGAAGAAGGGGCGGCTTGCGCTGGTGCGCGGCGAAGGTGGCGAGGTGCGTACCCTGCGCGAGGAAACGCTCGGACCTGACCAGGCCGATCTGCTGCAGACCGTGTTCGAGAACGGGCGCATCGTGGAGAGCACCAGCTTCGAGGCTGTGCGTGAGCGGGCTGCTGCCGGCGTCGGCCAGCTGATCACCTCGCGCGCGCCGCTTTGAGCCTGCGGGGTCGTGCCCCGGGAGTGCGCGGAATCGGCTGCCACACGGCATCGCCATAATCCGCGCAACTCCCGGATTCCATGACCAAACTCCTGATCCTCAGCGTGAGTGCCGGCAACGGCCACGTGCGTGCAGCACAGGCGCTCGCCGCCACCGCGCAGTCCCTCGCTCCGCCCTGCACGGCGGTCCACATCGACGCGATGGCCCACGTGGCCGCGGGGTTCCGCAAGGTCTACACCGACTGGTACATCCAGCTCGTGAATCGCGCGCCCGAGCTGTGGTCGTACCTGCACCAGCGCACCGACGTCACGCCGCACCATGCGCCCTCGCAGCGCCTGCGCCGAGGCATCGAGCGGCTGAGCACCGGCGCGCTGGTACGCGAGATCCGCCGCGAGAAGCCTGACGCGGTGATCTGCACGCACTTCCTGCCCGCCGAGCTGCTGATGCGCGAGCGCAACCGGGGTCGCATCGACTACCCCGTGTGGCTTCAGATCACCGACTACGACCTGCACAACATGTGGCTGGTACCGGGCATGACGGGCTACCTGGCCGCGACGGAGGAAGTGGCTTTCCGCCTGCGAGCGCGCGGCATTCCGGCCGAGCGCATCCACGTCACGGGCATTCCGGTGATGCCCGCCTTCTCCGAACCCGATGCGCCCGCGCTGGCGCGTGACGCCTGCGTGGCCGGACTTGGCCTCGACCCTTCGCGGCCGGTGCTGCTCATGGTGTCGGGCGGCGCCGGCGTCGGCGACCTGCCGAGCATGGTCGAGCGCGTGCTCGGCATGGGCGGGCCCGACGGGAAGCCGAACGACTTCCAGGTGATCGCCGTGGCGGGCCGCAACGCGGAGGCGCACGGCAGGCTCGAAGCGCTGGCCAGGCGCCACCCGGGCCGCGTGGCGGCCATCGGCTTCACCAACGAGATGCACAGGATGATGGCAGCGTCCGACCTGGTGGTGACAAAGCCCGGCGGCCTCACGGTGTCGGAATGCCTGGCGCTGGGCAAGCCGATGCTGCTGATCTCGCCGATTCCGGGGCAGGAAGAACACAACGCCGGCTTCCTCATGGAGGAAGGCGCCGCATGGCTCGCCTACGACGCCATCGGCCTCGACTACAAGGTGGCGCGCCTCATGGCTGATGCCGCCAAGCTCGCGAGCATGGCGACTCGCAGCCGAGCGCTGGGCAAGCCGCAGGCCGCGCGATCGGTGCTGCATCACGTTCTCGGGACGCCCGCATGAGCCCCGCCACCGAAAAGACGAGCGTGGCCCGCACGCTCGGCTACCTCGTCTGGGTCATCGTCATGGCCTTCTTCTTCGCCAATGCCGAGATCCAGATCGAAGGCGGCGCCGGCTGGGCCACCTCGCTTCCCACATGGCGCATCGAGAACAGCATCTGGCTCGACATCTTCTGGGGCGGCCGCGCGATGACGGGCTACCACGCCTGGGTCTTCACCTTCATGGCGCTGGTGTTCTTCTCGCCGCTGGCCTTCAACGGCCGATGGACCTGGCGCGACGTGGGGTTGGCGGTGGCGGGCCTGATCGTGTTCTGGGTCTGCGAGGACTTCACCTGGTTCCTCATCAACCCGGCCTTCGGCTGGGAGCGCTTCAACCCGGTGGACGCTTTCTGGCACAAGCACTGGCTGTGGGGCGCGCCCGTGGACTACTGGGGCGGGCTCGCGGTGGCGGCGATCATCCTGGCGACGCGGCACTGGCCGCGCAAGGGCAGCCGATGAGCAGCAGCAGAAGAAAACGCAGGGAACGCGGGCAGGAGCCCATCGCCGAGGCGCCGCGCCCCGGCCATTGGGCCGATCCGCTGGACGCGCTGGGCGTGGAGAACCTGCACCGCATCACGCCCACGCTGTACCGCAGCGCGCAGCCGAAGCGCTCGAATCTCGCCGCGCTGCAGTCGCTGGGCATCCGCACCGTAGTGAGCCTGCGTTCATTCAACGACGACCGCAAGGTGTTCGCCGGCAGCGGCATCCGGCTGGTGCGCGTGCCGATCAACACCTGGTCCATCGACGACGCCAAGGTTCTGCGCGCGCTGCAGGCCATCCGCGCGGCCGAGAAGCAGGGCCCGGTGCTCATCCACTGCATGCACGGCGCCGACCGCACCGGCGTGGTCGCGGCGGTCTACCGCATGGCGCTGCAGGACTGGGACAAGGACAGCGCCCGCCACGAGATGCTGCGCGGCGGCTACGGCTACCACACGCTGTGGCGCAACATCCCGCGCTACATCGAGCGGCTCGATCCGGCCGCCATGCGCGACGCGCTGGCCCAGGCGCCTGCGATTGCGGTGGTGTCCTGAAGGCGCCAGCAGGCCGCGGAACCCGCTCCTATACTGGCCGCCCCGTGGCCGAAGGCCATCCGCGAACCTGACCAGAAGGGACCTCCCATGGCACTGCAAATCCGCTCCCTCATTCGTTCCAGCGGCGAACTCGAACTCTCGCTGCACGACGACCCCATCCCCGAGCCGCAGGCCCACGAAGTGGTGATCCGCGTCGAGGCATCGCCGCTCAATCCGTCCGACCTGGGCCTGCTTTTCGGCGCGGCCGACATGAGCACCGCCAAGGCCTCCGGCACCGCCGATCGCCCCGTCGTCACCGCCACCGTGCCCGAGCGCGTGCTGCCCGCCATGAAGGCGCGGCTCGACGAATCGATGCCCGTCGGCAACGAAGGCGCGGGCGTGGTGGTGAAGGCAGGCTCCTCGCCGCAGGCGCAGGCGCTGCTCGGCAAGACGGTGGCCGCCATCGGCGGCGCGATGTATTCGCAGTACCGCTGCCTAGCCGCCGCCCAGTGCATGGAGCTGCCGGCGGGCACCACGCCGGCCGAAGGCGCCTCGTGCTTCGTCAACCCCCTCACCTCGCTGAGCATGGTCGAAACCATGCGCATGGAAGGCCACAAGGCGCTGGTGCACACCGCCGCCGCGTCCAACCTGGGCCAGATGCTCAACAAGATCTGCCAGAAGGACGGCATCGCGCTCGTCAACATCGTGCGCAAGCAGGACCAGGAAGACCTGCTGCGCAGCCTCGGCGCCAAGTACGTGTGCAATTCGAGCTCGCCCACCTTCATCGAGGACCTGACCCAGGCCCTCGCCGAGACCGGCGCCACCCTGGCCTTCGACGCCATCGGCGGCGGCAAGCTCGCCGGCCAGATCCTCGGCTGCATGGAAGCCGCCATCAACCGCACCGCCAAGGAATACAGCCGCTACGGCTCCAACACCCACAAGCAGGTCTACATCTACGGCGGCCTCGACCGCAGCCCGACCGAGGTCGTGCGCAACTTCGGCATGACCTGGGGCATGGGCGGCTGGCTGCTGTTCCCCTTCCTGCAGCGCCTTGGCGACGCCGGCACGCAGCGCCTGAAGGCCCGCGTGGTTGCCGAACTGAAGACCACGTTCGCGAGCCACTACACGCGCGAGGTGTCGCTGGTGGAGATGCTGCAGCTCGATGCCATCGGCGTGTATGGCAAGCAGGCTACGGGGGAGAAGTTCCTGCTGAATCCGAACAAGGGCATCACGGTCTGACGGTCTCGTCCTGAAGAAAAAAAGGGCGGTCCCGAGGGACCGCCCTTCCAGGGCCATCAGCTCTTCACGAGCGTGGCCATCTCGTTCGCAGGCGCCACTGCGTAGTGGTCGAACTGCATCGTGTACTGCGCACGGCCCGAAGACAGCGCGCGCAGGTTGCCGATGTAGCCGAACATCTCCTTCAGCGGCACATGTGCCTCGACGACGGCGGCGTTGCCGCGCATAGCCTGGCCGCGAACCATGCCGCGCCGACGGGTCAGATCGCCGATGCAGTCGCCCAGGTAGTCGGCTGGCGTGATGACTTCCACCGACATCACCGGCTCCAGCACCAGCGGCTCGGCTTGCGCGGCCGCTTCGCGGAACGCGGCGCCTGCGGCCAGTTCGAACGCCATCGCCGACGAATCGCGCTCATGGTGGCTGCCGTCCACCAGCGTGGCAATGAAGTCCACGCAAGGGAAGCCGGCCACCACGCCCGATTGCGCGGCGCGGCGGATGCCGGCCTCGACCGCGGGAATGAACTCGCGCGGAATGACGCCGCCCACCACCTGGCTATCGAACACGATGCCTTCGCCTCGCGCCAGCGGCGCAATGCGCAGCCTCAGCTCGGCGAACTGACCGGGGCCGCCGGTCTGCTTCTTGTGCACATGGTGCACCTCCGTTTCTCTAACTATCGTTTCCCGATAGGCGACCTGGGGCCGTCCCACCGACACTTCGACGCCGTACTTCGCGCGCAGTTTCTCGATGGACACATCGAGCTGCAGCTCGCCCATGCCCGACAGGATCGTCTGGCCCGATTCGGCGTCCTGCCTCAGCTGCAGGCTGGGGTCTTCCCGCAGCATGGCCTGCAGCGCCTTCGACAGCGACTGCTGGTCGGCCTGCGCCTTCGGCTCGATCGCGACGTGGATCACGGGCTCGGGCACGGTGATCTCCTCCAGATGCACCGGATGATTCCGGTCACACAACGTGTGACCGGTCAGCGTGTCCTTCAGCCCGACGATGGCGGCGATGTCGCCGGCCACGAGCTCGTCGCGTTCGATGCGGTCGTCCGCATGCACTTCGTACAGCCGCGCCGCGCGTTCCATGCGGCCCGTCGCGGCATTCAGCACCGTGTCGCCACGCCTGAGCCTGCCGCTGTAGACACGCACGAACGTCATCGCGCCGTGGTCGTCGCTGGCGATCTTGAACGCGAGCGCCGCGAACGGCGCCTGCGAATCGCTGGCCGAGCCCACTTCACCCGGCTTCGGCAGCCAGTCGACGACAGCATCGAGCAGCGGTTCGACGCCGCGATTGCGATACGCCGAACCCGCAAGCACCGGCACGAAGGCACCGGCCAGCACGCCCTTTCGGATGCATGCGCGCAGCACCTCGGCCGATGGCTCTTCGCCGTACAGGTAGGCGACCATCGCCGCTTCATCCTGCTCGACGGCGAGCTCCACGAGCGCCGCGCGGTGGCGCTGCGCCGCAGCCAGCATTTCGGCAGGCACGTCGGCCACGCTATACGGCTGGCTCGCATCGTCCTTGTCCCACACGAGCGCGCGCATGCCGACGACGTCGACCACGCCACGGAAGTCGCCTTCTGCGCCTATGGGCAGCTGCACCGCCAAGGCCTTCACGCCCAGGCGCTCTTCCATCATCGCGACGACGCGCAGGAAGTCGGCACCGAGGCGGTCGAGCTTGTTGACGAAGGCGATGCGCGGCACGCGGTACCTGTCCGCGAGGCGCCAGTTCGTCTCGGACTGGGGCTCCACGCCCGCCACGCCGTCGAACACCACGACGGCACCGTCGAGCACGCGCAGCGAACGGTTCACTTCGATGTTGAAGTCGATGTGGCCGGGCGTGTCGATCAGGTTGATCTGCGCCCCGTTCCAGTGCACCGTGATGGCCGCGCTGCTGATGGTGATGCCGCGTGTCTGTTCCTGCGGCTCGAAGTCCATGCGCGCGGTGCCGCGGCTCACGTCGCCGATGCGATGGCTCTCGCCCGCATGGAACAGGATGCGCTCGGTGGTCGTGGTCTTGCCCGCGTCGACGTGGGCAATGATGCCGATGTTGCGGAGGTTTCTGGGTTTCGGGTTCATGACGAATCTTTCTTTTCATTGATTCGAAGCACGCGTCGAGCCGCCTTGCTTCGAAAGCCTGGTTGGCACGCGCCGGCCCCAGGCATGAAAAATTCGCCTGAAGGGCTAGCGACGAACGGCGTCGTGCTGGTTAGCGATGCGGCGGCCGGAGCCCGGGCGCACGGTGTCCACGCTCCGGCGGAGGCGAATCGTGGCGATCAGCTTGTCGTAGGTACGCATGGCGTTGTGAGGATGAGGATCAGAAAAAACAAAACCCCGGAAGGACGAACCTGCCGGGGTCTTTCAATACCGGAAGGCGCGCAACGCCTTCAGGACGCGATCGAAGGCGATGTCAGGTGGCGATGAACGCCTCGATGGCTTGAGTGAATTTCATGGTGGACGGGATTGTGGAGATGTCGGTTAACAAACGCAAGCACCGCGATGCGCAGTGTTGGCCCGAAGTCACGGGGGCGGCCCCTAGACTACCAGCCGATACCCCACCGCCGTCTCCGTCAGCAGATGCTTCGGCTGCGCCGGATCGGCCTCCAGCTTCTGCCGCAGGTGCCCCATGTAGATCCGCAGGTAGTGGCTCTGGTCGGTGTACGACGGGCCCCACACTTCGCGCAGCAGCTGGCGCTGCGTCAGCACGCGTCCCGCGTTCGCGACGAGCACCGACAGCAGGCGGTATTCAGTCGGCGTGAGGTGCACTTCGGCGCCGGCGCGGCGCACGAGGCGCGCGGAGCGGTCGAGTTCGATCTCGCCGAAGCGGAACAGCGCCTCGGGTGCCGCTTCTTCCGTGCTGCTGGCGGCACGCGGGCGGCGCAGGTTGGCGCGCACGCGGGCCAGGAGCTCGCCGGTGCCGAAGGGCTTGGTGAGATAGTCGTCGGCGCCGGCGTCGAGGGCGGCGATCTTGTCGGCTTCGTCGGTGCGTGCCGACAGCACGATGATCGGCACGGCCGACCAGCCGCGCACGTCGCGGATCAGCGAGACGCCGTCGCCGTCGGGCAGGCCGAGGTCGAGCACGAGCAGGTCGGGCTGGCGCGTGCCTGCCGCGGCGAGGCCGTCGCGCAGGGTGCCGGCCTCGTGCACCACCCAGCCTTCGGCTTCCAGGGCGCCGCGCACGAACCGGCGGATCTGCGGCTCGTCTTCGATAACGATGGCGGTGGGAGAAGGCATGGGTTCAGAGTTGGGCTTCGGCAGGCTCGGGTGGCTCACGCCGTGGGATCGTGACGGTGAATTCTGCACCGCCATCGCGCGCATTCTCGGCGGCGATCTCGCCCCCATGCGCGCTCACCACCGCCTTGCAGATCGCCAGGCCCAGGCCCACGCCCGGCGTGGCGGATTCGGCCTCGCCGCGCGTGAACTTGTCGAAGAGCTTCTGTTCATGGCCCAGCAGCGCGGCCGGCAGGCCGGGGCCGTGGTCGCGCACGGTCAGCACCAGCGCGCCGGGCTCGGCACGCGCGCCGACCACGATGGGCGGCGCGCCGTACTTGGTGGCGTTCTCCAGCAGGTTGACCAGCACGCGCTCGATGAGCACCGCGTCGAACTCGACCAGCGGCAGCCCGGGGTCGAGCGCGGTCTGCACCACGATGCCGCCCAGCGAGGTGCGGGCCGCACGGATGGCCGAGCCCACCACCTCCTCCACCGACTGCCAGTCGCGCCGCAGGTTCACCGCTCCGCCGGCGATGCCGCTTTCGAGCCGCGCCATGTCGAGCAGGTTGCTCACCAGCGCATGCAGCTCATGCGCCTGCGCGACGATGGCGCGCGCGGCGTTGGCGTGCTCCTCGGGCGGCAATGTCTGCAGGGACTCGGCCAGCGCGATGAGCGCGGTGAGCGGCGTGCGCACGTCGTGCGAGATGGCGCCCAGCAGCGCGTTGCGTAGCCGCTCCGACTCCATTTCGACCACGGCCTGCTGCGCCACCTCGACGTAGTGCACGCGTTCCAGCGCGATGGCGATCTGCCGCGCCAGCGTGTCGAGCTGCTGCGCCTGTTCGGGAATGAGCAGCCAGCGCGGCTGCGCGGGCGAGAGCGCGAGCACGCCGCGAACGCGCATCGGCGCGCGCAGCGGCACGTAGTGCCAGGGCTGGGCCGCGAGGGTGGCGGTGGCGAGGCCCGCGCTCTGGCCATGGCGGAAGGCCCAGTCGGCCACCTGCGCATCGAAGCCGTCGGGCGCGTCGGCGGGCATCACGAGCTGGTCGGCCGCGTCGGTCACCAGCACCAGCGCATCGCCGCCGAAATGGCCCCGCACGGCGGCCGTGCCGAGCGCGACCACCTGCGAGCTCTCCAGCGCCGCCGAGAGCTCGCGCGTGAGCTCGAACAGCGATCGCGCGCGCCGCTCGCGGCTGGTCGACACGCCCGCCGCGAAACGCAGCCCGGCCGTGAGCTGCCCCACCAGCAGGCCCACGCCGAGCATGATCGCGAAGGTCAGCACGTACTGCACGTCGCTCACCGCGAACGACAGGCGCGGCGGCACGAAGAAGTAGTCGAAGGCCGCGACGTTGAGCAATGCCGCCAGCGCCGACGGCCCGCGCCCGAAGCGCATCGCCACGCCCACCACGCCGAGCAGGAACAGCATGACGATGTTCGACAGCTCCAGCACGTTGGCCAGCGGCGTGCAGACCAGCGTGAGCGCGACGCTTGTGGCCGTCGCCCATGCATAGCCGGGCCAGTGGATGGGCGCCTTCTCGTGGTCGTCGCTGTCGATGCTCGCGCCCTGCAGCGGCGCGCGAGAGAGCCGGCGCGAGCTTTCGGCGGGCGCGACTTCCATGATGTCGAGCGCCGGTGCGCGCTGCGCCAGCGTGCGCGCGAGCGGCACCGTCTTCCCGGGCCGCCAGCGCCGCCAGCCGGCCTCGGGCTGCGGGCGGCCCAGCACCAGCGTGGCGCAGTTCAGGCGCCTCGCCTGTTCGGCCAGCTGCTCGGCCACGTCGGAGCCGGTGAGCACCGCCGTGGCCGCGCCCAGTTCTTCGGCGAGCTTGAGCACCGCAAGGATGCGGTCGCGCTCGGTGGCGGCCAGCCGCTGCAATCGAGGTGTCTCGACATACGCCGCATGCCAGCGCACGTTGAGCTGCCCCGCGAGCCGCGCCGCCGTGCGCACCGTCTGCGCCGCGCCTTCGTGCGGGCCGACGCACGCGAGGATCGCACCCGATGTGTTCCAGGCCTGCAGGTCGCGCCCGCTTCCGACCGCCCCCGATTGCTCCACACGCCAGCCGCGCACGTCGTCTTCCACGTGTTCGGCGGTGCGCCGCAGCGCGATCTCGCGCAGGGCGATGAGGTTGCCCTTGCGGAAGAAGTTCTGCGCCGCACGCTCGGCCTGCTGCGGCAGGTAGACCTTGCCGGCCGCGAGCCGCGCGGTGAGCTCGTCGGGCGTGACGTCGACCAGCACCACCTCGTCGGCCTCGTCGAGCACGGTGTCGGGCACGGTCTCGTGCACGCGCACGCCGGTGATGGCGCCGACCGTGCCGTTGAGGCTCTCGAGGTGCTGCACGTTCAGCGCCGACCACACTTCGATGCCGGCGGACAGCAGCTCCTGCACGTCCTGCCAGCGCTTGGCGTGGCGCGAGCCGGGGGCGTTGGTGTGGGCCAGCTCGTCGACCAGCAGCACGGCGGGCTTGCGCGCGAGCGCTGCATCGAGGTCGAACTCGGCGAGCGTGCGCCCGCGGTAGTCCAGCTCGCGCAGCGGCAGCGCCTCCAACCCCGAGAGCAGCGCGGCGGTCTCGCTGCGGCCATGGGTCTCGACCACGCCGATCAGCACATCGCGCCCCGCAGCCCGCTCGCGCTGCGCCGCGCTGAGCATGGCCCATGTCTTGCCGACGCCCGCGCTGGCGCCGAAGTAGATGCGCAGCTTGCCGCGCTGGGCGCGCGCCTCGTCGCTGCGCAGCTGCGCGAGCAGCGCGTCGGGGTCGGGGCGGAGCACGTCGTTCATCGGCGGCACAGGTTAGCGCATCGGGCCGTCCTTGCGGCGCGAACGCTGGTGGCGCCGCGCGGTGCGCGACAACACCCACCACGCGAAGCCCAGCGGCACGAAGAGCGCCGCCATGGCCAGCAGCGCCATCAGGAGGTCAGTGACCATGACGCAGGCCGCAGCGCGCGAGGTGCTCGCGCCAGCTCACGAGCCGGCCGATCTCGCCCGAGGGGACGCATTCGATCAGCCGGTGCAGCACGTCGGCATAGCGGGCGAGCGGCAGGCGGATCATCAGGCGCACGCAGGGCGCATCGCTTTCCTGCGAGCTGCAGGCATGCAGCAGCGGCTCGCAGCGCACCACGCCCGCCTCGGGGCAGCCGGCGATGCTGCGGCGCACGCGCAGGGCGTCGGCGCAGCAGACCGTGACGTCGAGCACGTAGAACGGGCTGCCGTTGCCCTTGTCGGTGTTCATGGAAGCGCGCGTTCTCGGCGCACCGGGATGTTCTCGATAGGCGGCATAGGCCATGGCTTGTTTCTCCTCAACGCGGTGTCGAAGGACTGAATGAACCGGAGGCGGCGTCCAGCGCGATGTTCAGCGCCAGCACGTTGACGCGCGGCTCGCCCAGGAAGCCCAGCAGGGGCTGCTGCGTGTTCCTGTCGATCAGCGACTGCACCTGCGCGAGCGGCATGCCGCGCACGCGCGCCAGGCGCGCCGCCTGGTACTGCGCGGCGGCGGGGCTGATGTCGGGATCGAGCCCGCTGGCCGAGGCCGTGACGAGGTCGACCGGCACCGGCGCAACGTTGTCCGGATCGGCTGCGCGCAGCGCTTCCACGCGCGCCTTCACCGCATCGGTCAGCGCGGGGTTGAGCGGACCCTGGTTGGATCCGCCCGAGGCGCTCGCGTTGTAGGGCTGCGGCGCGGTGGCCGACGGCCGGCCCCAGAAATGCTTCGGATCGCTGAAGTTCTGGCCGATGAGCTTCGAGCCGACGGTGGTGCCGTCGAGCACGATCAGGCTGCCCGCCGCCTGATCGGGAAACGCCGCCTTCGCGACGCCGGTGACGGCCATCGGGTAGATCAGGCCGGTGAGCGCGCTCAGCAGCACGAAGAGCACGAGCGCGGGGCGGACGATGCCGCCCTCGCAGCCATTGCCGTTGATGGTGTTGTTGTTCATCACGGAATACTCCTCAGACGAGATGGACGGCCACGAGCAGCCAGTCGATCAGCTTGATGCCGATGAAGGGCACGAGCAGGCCGCCCAGGCCGTAGATGGCCAGGTTGCGGCGCAGCAGCGCAGCGGCACCCACCGGCCGGTAGCGCACGCCCTTGAGCGCCAGCGGGATCAGGAACACGATCACCAGCGCGTTGAAGATCACCGCGCTCAGGATGGCCGACGACGGGCTCGCGAGCCGCATCACGTTGAGCGCGCCCAGCTGCGGGTAGGTCGAGATGAAGATCGCCGGGATGATGGCGAAGTACTTCGCCACGTCGTTCGCGATCGAGAAGGTGGTGAGCGAGCCGCGTGTCATCAGGAGCGCCTTGCCGGTCTCCACCACTTCCAGCAGCTTGGTCGGGTTGGAGTCGAGGTCGACCATGTTGCCGGCCTCCTTGGCGGCCTGCGTGCCGCTGCCCATGGCCACGGCCACGTCGGCCTGCGCGAGCGCGGGGGCGTCGTTGGTGCCGTCGCCGGTCATGGCCACGAGGCGGCCTTCGGACTGGTACTGGCGGATCAGCGCGAGCTTGTCCTCGGGCGTGGCTTCGGCCAGGAAGTCGTCCACGCCGGCCTCGGCGGCGATGGCCGCGGCCGTGAGCTTGTTGTCGCCGGTGATCATCACCGTCTTGATGCCCATGCGGCGCAGCTCGGCGAAGCGCTCCTTGATGTCGGTCTTGACGATGTCCTTGAGCTCGACGATGCCGAGCACGCGGTTGCCCTCGGCCACCGCCAGCGGCGTGCTGCCACGGCGCGCAGCTTCCTCGGCTGCGCGCAGCACCTCGGGCGCGGCCGTGCCGCCGATGGCCTCGACGTGGCGGCGCACCGCGTCGACCGCGCCCTTGCGCAGCAGCACGGGGTCGGTGTCCAGGCTGTTGGGGGCGGCCGGCAGGTCGGCGCCGCTCATGCGCGTCTGCGCGGTGAAGGCGACGAAGCGGGCGCCCTCCACCGGCGTCGGCTCCAGGCCTTCGCGGCGCGCGAGCTCGACGATGCTGCGGCCCTCGGGGGTCTCGTCGGCCAGCGAGGCGATCATCGCGGCGCGAGCGAGCCGCGCCTTGGTCACGCCCGGCGCAGGCAGGAAGGCGCTGGCCTGGCGGTTGCCGTGCGTGATGGTGCCGGTCTTGTCGAGCAGCAGCACGTCGACGTCGCCGGCGGCTTCCACCGCGCGGCCCGAAGTGGCGATCACGTTGGCCTGCATCATGCGGCTCATGCCGGCCACGCCCACGGCCGACAACAGGCCGCCGATGGTGGTCGGGATCAGGCACACCAGCAGCGCGACCAGCGCGGTGAGCGACACCACCGTGCCCGCACCCGCGGCCTCCACGCTGAAGATGGAGAAAGGCAGCAGCGTGACCGTGACCACCAGGAACACGATGGTCAGCGCCACCAGCAGGATGGTCAGCGCGATCTCGTTCGGCGTCTTCTGGCGCTTGGCGGCCTCGACCATGCCGATCATGCGATCGAGGAACGACTCGCCCGGGTTCACCGAGATGCGCACCACCAGCCAGTCGGACAGCACGCGGGTGCCGCCGGTCACGGCCGAGAAGTCGCCGCCCGATTCGCGCACCACGGGTGCCGATTCGCCGGTGATGGCGCTCTCGTCGACCGAGGCCACGCCTTCGATCACTTCGCCGTCGAGCGGAATCACGTCGCCGGTCTCGACCAGCACCACGTCGCCCTTGCGCAGGTTGGGCGCCTGTTCGGGTAGCCACTGCGCGCCATGGTGCGGCTCCTGCAGCTTCTTGGCCCAGGTGTCCTTGCGCAGGCCGCGCAGCGATGCGGCCTGCGCCTTGCTGCGGCCTTCGGCCAGCGCCTCGGCGAAGTTGGCGAACAGCACGGTGAACCACAGCCAGATGGTCACGGCCAGCACGAAGGCGGGCTTCATGCCGGTGTCGCCCGGGAAGCTCAGCGCATGCACCCAGAGCACCGTCGTGAGGATGCTCCCGATGTAGACGATGAACATCACCGGGTTGCGCCACTGCGTGCGCGGGTTGAGCTTGGCGAAGGCAGCCCACAGCGCGGGCCTGACCAGCGCCGCGTCGAAGAGCGAGAGAGAGGTTTTTGTATTGGCGGTCATGGCGGGCTCCTTACTTCCAGAGCACCAGGTGCTCGACGATGGGCCCCAGGGCCAATGCCGGCACATAGTTGAGCAGGCCGACCAGCAGCACCGTGCCGATCAGCAGCGAGACGAACAGCGGGCCGTGCGTGGGCAGCGTGCCGCTGGTGACGGGCAGGCGCTTCTTGGCGGCCAGCGCGCCCGCCACGGCGAGCACCGGCACGATCATCGCGAAGCGGCCGAGCCACATGGCCAGCGCGAGCAGGCCGTTGTAGAAGGGCGTGTTGGCCGACAGGCCCGCGAAGGCGCTGCCGTTGTTGTTGGCGGCGGAAGTCAGTGCGTACAGGATTTCGGAGAAACCATGCGCGCCGGGGTTCGCGATGCCGGCCTTGCCAGCGCCCGCGATCACCGCCACCGCGGTGCCGGCCAGCACCAGGATCGGCGTGACCAGGATGGCGATGGAGATCAGCTTCATCTCGCGCACCTCGATCTTCTTGCCGAGGTACTCGGGCGTGCGGCCGATCATCAGGCCGGCGATGAAGACAGCGAGCATCGCGAAGATCAGCATGCCGTACAGGCCCGAGCCCACGCCGCCGAAGACCACTTCGCCGAGCTGCATCAGCACCAGCGGCACCATGCCGCCCATCGGGGTGAGCGAGTCGTGCATGCCGTTCACCGCGCCGCAGGAAGCAGCCGTGGTGATGGCCGCGAAGAGCGAGGAGGCGTCGATGCCGAAGCGCACTTCCTTGCCTTCCATGTTGCCGCCGGCCTGCAGCGCGCCGTGCATCTGGTCGACGCCCAGCGGGGTCAGCAGCGGGTTGCCGGCCTGCTCGGCGGGCGTGATGACGATGACGGCGACGACGAACATCACCGTCATTGCCGCGAGCACCGCCCAGCCCTGGCGCATGTCGCCCACCACGTGGCCGAAGGTGAAGCACAGCGCCGCCGGAATCAGGAAGATCGCGATCATCTGCAGCAGGTTCACCAGCGCCGTCGGGTTCTCGTAGGGATGTGCCGAGTTGGCGTTGAAGAAGCCGCCGCCGTTGGTGCCCAGCATCTTGATCGCCTCCTGCGAGGCGACCGGGCCCATGGCGAGCGTCTGCGTCTTGGTGGTGGCGTCTTCCATCACCGGCTGGCCCTTGTCATCCTTCAGCGGCTGGCCGTCGGCGCCGTTCTTCGGCTGCTGGAAGGCGGTGGTCTCGAGCGTGCTCACTTCCTTGTAGGCGTCGAAGTTCTGGATCACGCCCTGGCCCGCGAAGACCACGGCGAGCACGAAGGAGATCGGCACCAGCACCCACAGTGTGACGCGCGTGATGTCGGCCCAGAAGTTGCCCACCAGCCCCTTGCCGTCGCCCCGGCGCGCGAAGCCGCGCACCAGCGCGAAGGCCACCGCGATGCCGGTGGCGGCGGAGAAGAAGTTCTGCACCGCGAGCCCGAGCATCTGCGTGAGATAGCTCATGGTCGACTCGCCGGCATAGCCTTGCCAGTTGGTGTTGGCCACGAAGCTCACCGCGGTGTTGAAGGCCGAGTCGGGCGACACGGCCGCCATGCCCGCGGGGTTGAGCGGCAGCCATGCCTGCAGGCGCTGCAGTGCATAGACGAAGATCGCGCCGATGGCATTGAAGGCCAGCAGCGCGAAGGCATAGCGCAGCCAGTGCATCGACTGCTCGGGCTTCGTGCCCGCGAGCTTGTAGAGCGGCGCCTCGATGCGCTGCATCCAGCGCGGCACGCGCTCGTTGCACAGCGCGGCAAGGAACTTGCCGACCGGCCATGCGAGCACGCCCAGCAGGACGAGGAAAAGGGCCAGCAGGCCCCAGGCGGAGGAGGTCATTTCAGAATTCCTCCGCGCAGATCAGCGCGAACACCAGGTACGCGAAAAGAACCACGGCGATCAGCGCGCCGAAGCCGTAAAGAACTTCGAGGCTGATCACGATGAGGCTCCATCGGCGGCGTTCGACGCCTTGTTCGACGGGTTCTTCGGCGCATCGAGCCTTTTCAGCCCGACCACCATGGCCCCCACCATGGCCCACAGCGCCAGCAAGGCGCCCATCCAGACGATGTCCATGCATCACTCCTGCATACGAGAAAAGATGGGAGTCAGTCTCGGCAGTCGGGCGTCAAAACGGGGGAAAGAGTGATGGGGTGGGCGTAAAGAAAGCGTAAAAACGCGGCCGCCGCGCTCGTGAGGCGGGGCTGGGAACAGCCCGAGCGCCTTTGCCGGGCTGTACTCCCGGCAGGGGCACGACGCACAAGACGATCAGTACTTGAAGCCAGGTATCGGGACCAGACTGCAGTCCGGCGCATTCACCGGGTTCAGCTGGACAACGGCATAGTTTCCGTTTGATCGGATGAGGTCCGGCGGATAGACATTCGCGCTGGAATGGATGGGCAAGCCCCCCAGCAGGTTTTTCAAAGCGCTGGCCGCTGCATCGGCTCGGCGCCTTGCGAGTTCCTTTCGGTCCTTCTTGGCCTCATTGCCAGCGGCCACGCCCTCGACATCGGCATCGCCGTACTGGAACAAGCCACGAACTTCAACCAGCCAGCTAGCCAACCGCACAATCTGCTTCGATTCGAGTTGCGCAGAGTCTTCCTGAAAATCCAGTGTGATCTGGATCACCCGTGAACATCCCTGCGCGTTGGCGGAGGCCAACGTCAGCGCCAGGACCAGAGACATCAACCTAGTCGACATAGAGCACGTAGCCAGTGATGCTGTCCGCGTTGAAACGCGCTTCCTCGGGGTTCGAGGCCAGAGGGAGGCTTTTCCGCATAGTTCCGACGGTGTCCTTCGAGGAAAAGGTGTCATCGAAGTGAGTCACCTCGTGGATGAGCGTGCTGAGCCGTGAGTCGATCGAAAAGGCGGCATCAGGAATGCTGCAGAACCCCGGGGGCGATGCCGATGGTATGCGTCCTGGTGGATCACCCACCACGATCACCTTTCGCATCATTGCAATGAATCTCCGAGTTGAGGACGTCGACTTGTAGAGAGACCGGGCGGCATCGCTCGCCAAGCACCGCAGACAAAGCTCTGCGCCGCGACTTACTTCACGCGACGCATTCGGCCTGACAGAAGAGCCCGACTGTCACAACAAGCCCGGCCGGCACGTCTCAGGTCTGCGGCATTTCCCGCTCGACTCCCGGAGACCAGACATGCACTGCCTTGCGCGAATAGCCCCGGCCTATGACGGCCATTGCGATGCCTTCATCGACAGGCAAACGACATCAACAAATAATCAAAGTACTTTCTTTGATTAATAATGGACGTCGTATGAACAAGCAATCAAGGGCCTGGCTGGGTGCCGGCCTTGCGACACTGGTATTGGGAGGCGCCGGCTTCGGGCTCGCCACCAAGCTGCGGCCCGCGCATGCGGAGGGTGGAGGCGGCATGCCGCCGGCCAAGGTGGCAGTCGCCGCTGCGCAGAAGACGGAAGTGGCGCGCTTCCTCGGCGGCATCGGCACGCTGGAGGCCAACCGGCAGGTGGAGGTGCCGGCCGAGGTGGAGGGGCGCATCGCGAAGATCCTCTTCACGCCCGGCGCCGAGGTGCGCGCGGGGCAGGTGCTGGTGCAGCTCAACGACGCGCCCGAGCAGGGCGACCTGGAGCGGCTGAAGGCCCAGCGCGCCAATGCGAGGGCGCTGCTGGAGCGCACGCGCCGGCTGGTGCCGCAGCAGGCGGCGACGCAGGAGCAGCTCGAACAGGCGCAGGCCGCCTTCGACCAGGCCAGCGGCGAGCTGCGGCGCGTGCAGGCGCTGCTGGAGCAGAAGCGCATCAAGGCGCCGTTCGACGGCGTGCTCGGCATCCGCCGCGTCAACCTCGGGCAGTTCGTGCGCGCGGGCGATGCGCTGGTGTCGCTCACCGACAGCCGCACGCTCTTCGCCAACATCACGCTGCCCGAGACCGCCCTGCCCGCGCTCAAGCGCAACCAGCAGGTGGCGCTGTCGGTCGACGCGTATCCGGGACGCGTGTTCCAGGGCAGGCTCAGCACCATCGAGCCACAGATCGGCAGCGACACGCGCACGGTGCGCCTGCAGGCCACGGTCGACAACGCCGACGGCGCGCTCGCGCCGGGCATGTTCGTCAACGGCCGGGTCGCGCTGCCGGCACGCACCGACGCCATCACCGTGCCCGAGACGGCCATCACCTACAGCACGCACGGCGACTCGGTGTTCATCGTGGTTCCCGCTGAAAAAGGCGGCGGCTTCTCCGCGCAGCAGGTCTTCGTGAAGGCCGGCGAGCGGCAGGACGGGCTGGTGGTGATCGAGAAGGGCCTCTCGCCCGGCGACAAGGTCGTCACCTCGGGCCAGTTGCGCCTTTACACCGGCGCGGCCGTCGCGCTCGGCGACAAGGACACGCTGTCGCTCACGCAGGAATCGAAGTCATGAAGTTCACCGACCTCTTCGTGCGCCGGCCCGTGCTGGCGCTGGTGGTGAGCACCCTCATCCTGCTGCTGGGCGCGCGCGCCCTGGGCGACCTGCCGGTGCGGCAGTACCCGCTGACCGAGAGCACCACGCTCACCATCACCACGCAGTACCCCGGCGCCTCGCCGGAGCTGATGCAGGGCTTCGTCACGCAGCCGATCGCACAGGCGGTGGCGACCATCGAGAACGTCGACTACCTTTCCTCCTCGTCCACGCTGGGCCGCAGCGTGATCAGCGTGCGCATGAAGCTCAACGCCGACGCCAACCAGGCGCTCACGCAGGCGATGGCGCAGGTCAGCCAGGTGAAATACCGGCTGCCGGCCGAGGCCTTCGACCCTGTGATCCTGAAGTCGTCGGGCGAGGCCACCGCCGTGGCGTACGTGGGCTTCTCCAGCAAGACGATGCCGATGCCCGCGCTCACCGACTACCTCTCGCGCGTGGTGCAGCCGCAGTTCGCCTCCATCACCGGCGTCTCGGGCGTGGAGGTGTCGGGCGGGCAGACGCTGGCGATGCGCGTATGGCTCGACCCCAACCGCATGGCGGCGCGCGGCATCTCGGCCGGCGAGCTGGCCGACGCCCTGCGCCAGAACAACGTGCAGGCCGCGCCGGGGCAAGTGAAGGGCCTGTACGTGGTGTCGAACATCCGCGTGAACACCGACCTGGTGAACGTGGCCGAGTTCCGCGACATGGTCGTCAAGCGCGAGGGCGATGCCATCGTGCGACTGGGCGACGTGGCCACCGTGGAGCTGGGCGCGGCCAGCGCTGACAGCAGCGCGACCATGGACGGCGTGCCCGCCATATACCTCGGCCTGCAGGCCGCGCCCAACGGCAATCCGCTGGTGATCGTCAAGCGCATCCGCGAGCTGCTGCCCGGCATCAAGCAGAACCTGCCACCAGGCGTGGAGGTGCAGCTGCCCTTCGAGCTGGCGCGCTTCATCGAGGCGTCCATCGACGAGGTGCGCCACACGCTGCTGGAGGCCATCGCCATCGTGGTGATCGTGATCTTCCTGTGCCTGGGCTCGGTGCGCGCGGTGCTGATTCCGGTGGTGACCATTCCGCTGTCGATGCTGGGCGCGGCCGCGCTGATGCTGCTGTTCGGCTTCAGCATCAACCTGCTGACCTTGCTGGCGATGGTGCTGGCCATCGGGCTGGTGGTGGACGACGCCATCGTGGTGGTGGAGAACGTGCACCGGCACATCGAGGAAGGCAAGTCGCGGGTGCAGGCCGCATTGATCGGCGCACGCGAAGTGGCCGGCCCGGTGATTGCCATGACGCTCACGCTGGCAGCGGTGTACGCGCCCATCGGCCTCATGGGCGGTCTCACCGGCTCGCTCTTCAAGGAATTCGCCTTCACGCTGGCGGGCGCGGTGGTGGTGTCGGGCGTGATCGCGCTCACGCTGTCGCCGGTGATGAGCTCCTTCCTGCTTCCGCAGGACGCCACCGGCAGCCGCATGGCGCGCGCGGCCGAGAGCTTCTTCCACCGGCTCGCCACGGGCTACGGCAGGCTGCTCGACGTGTCGCTGCACCATCGCTGGGCCACCGGCATCTTCGCGGCGCTGGTGCTGGCGAGCCTGCCCTTCCTCTACAACGCGGCGCAGCGCGAGCTCGCACCCGGTGAAGACCAGGCCATGGTGCTGACGGCCATCAAGTCGCCGCAGCACGCCAACATCGACTACGTCGAGAAGTTCGGCAAGAAGTGGGACGACGTGTTCGCCTCGCTGCCCGAGAACACCGGCCGCTGGCTCATCAACGGCTCGGACGGCGTCTCCAACAGCATCGGCGGCGTGCAGCTTTCCGACTGGAAGGACCGCAAGCGCAACGCCGACCAGATCCAGGGAGACACGCAGGGCCGCATGAACGAGGTGGAAGGCAGCAGCGTCTTCGCTTTCCAGCTGCCCTCGCTGCCGGGCTCCACCGGCGGGCTGCCGGTGCAGATGGTGATCCGCAGCGCGGGCGACCACCGCACCGTGTTCGAGGCGATGGAGGCGCTGAAGAAGTCGGCGCGCGACAGCGGCAAATTCATCGTGGTCGACAGCGACCTGGAGTTCAACAACCCCACGGTCGAGATCCGCGTGGACCGCGCCAAGGCCAACAGCATGGGCGTGACGATGAAGTCCATCGGCGACACGCTCGCGGTGCTGGTGGGCGAGAACTACGTCAACCGCTTCGGCATGGACGGCCGCTCGTACGACGTGATTCCGCAGTCGCCGCGCGAGCAGCGGCTGACGGCCGAGGCACTCTCTCGCTACTTCGTGAAGAGCGCGAGCGGCCAGCCGGTGCCACTGGCCAACCTGGTGCAGCTGTCGACCAGCGTGGGGCCGAACAAGCTCACGCAGTTCAACCAGCTCAACGCCGCCACCTTCCAGGCCATTCCGGCACCGGGCGTGACCATGGGCGACGCGGTGGCCTTCCTGAGCGAGGAGGCGAAGAAGCTGCCGGCCGGCTTCAGCTACGACTGGCAGTCGGACGCGCGGCAGTTCACGCAGGAAGGCTCGGCGCTGGTGATGGCCTTCGTGTTCGCCATCGTCGTGATCTACCTGGTGCTGGCGGCGCAGTACGAGAGCCTGCGCGACCCATTGATCATCCTGATCAGCGTGCCGATGTCGATCTGCGGCGCGCTGGTGCCGCTGGCGCTGGGCTTCGGCACCATCAACATCTACACGCAGATCGGGCTGGTGACGCTGATCGGGCTCATCAGCAAGCACGGCATCCTGATGGTGGAGTTCGCCAACGAGATTCAGATGCACAAGGGCCTGGACCGGCGCTCGTCCATCGAAGAGGCCGCGCGCATCCGGCTGCGCCCCATCCTGATGACCACCGCCGCGATGGTGGTGGGCCTGGTGCCGCTGCTCTTCGCGAGCGGGGCCGGCGCCAACAGCCGCTTCAGCATCGGGCTGGTGATCGTGGTCGGCATGCTGGTGGGAACACTCTTCACGCTCTTCGTGCTGCCCACCATGTACACGCTGCTGGCGCGCGACCACCGCGCCGAAGGCCGCTCGCAGCGCGCGGCCGAACTCGAAGCGCTGGCCGAAGGAGCATGACCATGAACCGACTCTTTTCCTACGCGGCTCCCTTCGCGCTGGGCATGCTGGTACTCGCCGGCTGCGCCGTCGGGCCCGACTACAGGGCTCCGGCGGATGCGCCGGTGGTCATCCGCGCACCGGAGAGTTCGCTCTTCGCCAACGACGCGGTGCAGCGCGACTGGTGGAGCCAGCTCGACGATCCGCAGTTCGACGCGCTCGTCGACCGTGCGCTGGCCGAGAACCACGACATCCGCATCGCGCAGGCCCGCCTGCTCGAAGCCCGAGCGGTGCAGACCGGGGCGGAGCTAGACCGGCTGCCGGTGGTGACCGCCAGCGCGAGCAAGACGCGCGGCATCGCCCAGGGCAACAACGGCGCGCAGCCCGATGTGCGCTCGCTGGCACAGAGCAGCCGCGCGGGTTTCGACGCCTCGTGGGAGATCGACCTGTTCGGCCGCCTGAAGCGCCTGGACGAGGCCGCGACCGCGCGCGCCGAGGCCAGCGCGGCCGACCTGGAGCAGGTGCGCATCGTCGCGGTGGCCGAGCTGGCGCGCAACTACTACGAGATGCGCGGCGCCGAGCAGCGAATCGCGGTGACGCGCCGTACGCTGGACAGCCTTCGCCAGAGCCTGCGCGTGACCGAGGCGCAAGTGCAGACCGGCCGCGCCCTCGAAGGCGACCTGGCGAGCGCGCAGGCCAACCTCGCGACCACCGAGAGCCAGCTGCCCGCGCTGGAAACCACGCGCCGCCAGTCGGCCTACCGCGTCGCGGTGCTGGCCGGCCTGCGCCCGGGCGAGCTGGAGCCGATGCTGCAGCCGCGCCAGCTGCGCGCGATCGACAAGCGCCTGCCCGTGGGCGACCTGAGCGATCTGCTGCGCCGCCGGCCCGACGTGCTGCGCGCCGAGCGCGGGCTTGCCGCGAGCACGGCCGACGTGGGCGCGGTCACGGCCGAGCTGTATCCGCGCTTCGAAATCGGCGGCTTCCTCGGCTTCATCGCGTTGCGGGGTTCGGACCTCGGCAGCTCGTCGAGCCGGGCCTTCAGCGTGACGCCGGGCGCGAGCTGGCCTGCCCTGCGGCTGGGCTCGGTGAAGGCCCGCGTGCGCGGCGCCGAAGCCCGCGCCGAGGGCGACCGCGCACTCTACGAGCAGACGGTGCTGCGCGCCATCGAGGACGTGGAAGGCGCGCTCACCGGCTATGGCCAGAACCAGCTGCGCCTGCAGCGGCTGGTGGAAGCATCGGCCCGCAGCAGCCGCGCCGCCGAACTGGCCGAGGTGCGCTACCGCGAAGGCGCCGCGCCCTACCTGAGCGTGCTCGATGCCCAGCGCAGCCTGCTGCGCGCGCAGGACGCCGTGGCCGAGGCCGAAACCGCCTCCTACACCAGCCTCGTCGCGCTCTACAAGGCGCTGGGCGGTGGCTGGCAAGCACCCGCGGTGGCGAAGGGAGCGCCAACCACCTGACAATGGTGCTGTTTTCCATGCCAGAAGCCGCCGCCATGTCCGCCCCCGATCCAAAGCCAACCTGGATGCCGCACCAGCCGGCAGACCGCATCCTCTCGACGCTCAAGACCCGCGGCGCGCTCGGCATACCCGACATCGCCAAGGTTCTCAACGTCACGGTGGAGGCGGTGCGCCAGCAGATGTCCAAGCTGGAGGCCGAGGGACTGGTCGACTCCGAGAGCCGCTCCAGCGGCCGGGGCAGGCCCACGCAGATCTGGCGGCTCACCGGGGAAGGCCACAAGCGCTTTCCCGACACGCACGCCGAGATGACGGTGCAGATGATCAGCGCCGTCATCAGCGTGTTCGGGCAGAAGGGCATGGACCAGCTCATCAACGCGCGCGAAGCCACGATGCGCACCAACTACGCCGAGGCCATGCGCGGCGCGCGCAGCCTGAAGACGCGGCTGGAGCGGCTGGCCGAGATCCGCAGCCGCGAGGGCTACATGGCCGAGTTCCGGCCCGACGAGGAGGGCCGGGGCGACGGCTTTCTCTTCATCGAGAACCACTGCCCCATCTGTACCGCGGCGCAGGCCTGCACGGGCTTCTGCCGCAGCGAACTGCAGCTCTTCAACGAGGTGCTGGGCCCCAACGTGAACGTCAGCCGCGTCGAGCACGTGCTGGCGGGCGCGCGGCGCTGCGCCTACCGGGTCGAGCCCAAGGCGGCCGCCTGAAATTTCTTTCTCCCTGCTCTTTCACCAACCCAAAGGAACCACGATGGAACACAAGCTCCCACCCCTGCCCTACGCGCTGGACGCACTGGCGCCCGAGTACTCGCAGGAAACCCTCGAGTACCACTACGGCAAGCACCACAACGCCTACGTGGTGAACCTCAACAACCTGCAGAAGGGCACCGAATTCGAGTCGATGACGCTCGAGGAGATCGTCAAGAAGTCCAGCGGCGGCATCTACAACAACGCCGCCCAGATCTGGAACCACACCTTCTTCTGGAACTGCATGAAGCCGCAAGGCGGCGGTGCTCCCACCGGCGCGCTGGCCAAGGCCATCGAAGCCAAGTGGGGCAGCTACGACGCCTTCAAGGAAGCCTTCGTGAAGTCGGCCGTGGGCAACTTCGGCTCGGGCTGGACCTGGCTGGTGAAGAAGGCCGACGGCTCGGTCGACATCGTGAACACGGGCGCAGCCGGTACGCCGCTGACCACCGCCGACACCGCGCTGCTGACGGTGGACGTCTGGGAGCACGCCTACTACATCGATTACCGCAACCTGCGCCCGAAGTTCGTCGAGACCTTCCTGGCCAAGCTGGTCAACTGGGACTTCGCAGCCAGGAACTTCGGCTGATCGATCGTTCGATCAGTCGTTGATCAGGTTCAGGATGTTCCCGTCCGGGTCCTTGAACCACGCGACCTTCATGTCGCCCATGACATGGAGGTCGCCGATCAGCTGCGTGTCGGGCATGTCGTAGTGCTCGAAGCGCACGCCCCGCGACTTCAGCGCGTCCACGACGCGTTCGATGTCGCCGTCGACCGACCACGTCACGGCCGTCGCCTGGTTGGTGCCCGCGAATTGCGAGCGGTACACATTGATGCGCGTGTTGCCGCTGCGATAGACGATGACCTCGTCCCCTTCCGCATCGACCTGGTTCAGGCCCAGCGTGTCTTCGTAGAAGCGACGGGCCACGGCGAGATCCTTCACCGCGAGATTGGCCACTGCGTTGATGTTTCCGAGCATGCGAGTCTCCTTCCAGGCCCCGCGCGCCATCGAAAATGAAGGGCGCCGAGCTTGCCAAAATTACTCAACCATGCGGTGCAGTATTTGCGTCGGACAGGGCCCTGTCAAGGCATCGGAAAATGGGGCCCCGCAAGTCGATACGTGCCCCATCGCGAATGAAGAAATCCTTCTTACGCGGCTTCCGGCACACTGCACCCCCGGTGCAGTGACCGCAGGCGACGGCTGCAACCCCCGATCCATTCCGACGAAGAGACAACCCATGATCCGCAGACATCTCGGCAAGCTGGCCACCTCGCTGGCGTTCTCGCTGGCACTCCCGCTGGCCCTTACCGCCACCGCCCACGCACAGGCCACCGCCTACCCCGCCAAGCCCGTGCGCCTGATCGTGCCCTTCCCGCCCGGCGGCGGCACCGACATCCTGGCCCGCCTGGTGGCCCAGAAGCTCACCGAGGCCAAGCACTGGACCATGGTGCCCGACAACCGCGCGGGCGCCGGCGGCACCATCGGCATCGCCGAGGCCGCGCGCGCGGCGCCCACGGGCTACGACATCGTGATGGGCCAGAAGGACAACATGGTCGTGGCGCCCTGGCTCTACAAGAACCTGAGCTACAACCCGGTGAAGGACCTGACCGCGGTAGCCCATGTGGCCTACACGCCGGTGGTGATCGTCACGCAGGCCAACTCCAAGTTCAAGACGCTCGACGACGTGGTGAAGGCCGCGCGCGCCGCGCCCGACACCGTCACCTACGGCTCGCCCGGCAACGGCACCACCATCCATCTGGCCGGCGAGATCTTCAACGGCGCCGCCAGGATCAAGATGCGCCACGTGCCCTACAAGGGCTCCAACGCGGCCATGATGGACGTGCTCGCGGGCAACGTCGACCTGATGGTGTCGTCGGTGCCCTCGGCCATGGCGCAGATCAAGGCCGGCAAGCTGCGTCCGCTGGCCGTCACCTCGGCCAAGCGCAGCACCTCGCTGCCCGAGACGCCCACCGTGGCCGAGCTCGGCTACAAGGACTTCGACGTGAGCACCTGGTACGGCATCTTCGTGCCGGCCGGCACGCCCAAGGACGTGGTGACCACGCTCAATGCCGAGATCAACAAGCTGCTGGCCACGCCCGACATGAAGGCGGCCATCATCGCGCAGGGCGCCGAGCCGCAAAGCATGACGCCCGAGCAGTTCGGTGCGCTGCTGAAGACCGACTACGAGAAGTGGAAGGGCATCGTGCAAGCCTCGGGCGCGACAATCGAATAAGACTTCGCGTCGCAGAATGGTGTCTCCAGAACAGGCCGCAACGACGGCATGGAGACACCGATGGTTCCTTCGCTTCCATTGAAGACGGCTGCCCTCGCGGCGGCCGTCGTCCTTTTCCAGGGCTGCGCGCAGACACCCGCCGCGCAGAAGCCTTCAGACGCCACCGTCGCCGCCCACGTCGCGGCAGCCACGAAGGCCGCGGGCACCGACCTCGGGCCGCTGCTGTCGCTGTGCAAGCCCGCCCCCGCCACGCGCCCGCCGCAGGAAGAGCTCGACAAGGGCCTGCCGCTGCTCATCAACAAGCCGGCACCGCCGCCCGCCAAGGCCTTCGACAACCTCTACTTCGTGGGCGCCGACTGGGTCAGCGCCTGGGCCATCAAGACCTCGGACGGCATCATCCTCATCGACGCGCTCAACAACCAGGTGGAAGCCGCAGCGCTGATCGAGGGCGGCATGCGCAAGCTGGGCCTGGACCCGGCGCAGATCAAGTACGTGATCGTCACGCACGGACACGGCGACCACTACGGCGGCGCGCCGTATCTCGCGCAGAAGTACCGCGCGCGCGTGGTGATGAGCGAGCCCGACTGGACGATGACCGAAACCAAGCTCGAATTCGCCACGCCGATCTGGGGCGCGCCTCCGAAGCGGGACATCTCGGTGAAGGACGGTGACCGCGTCACGCTGGGCGACACCACCGTCACGCTCTACCTCACCCCGGGCCACACCATGGGCACGCTCTCGCCGGTGTTCGACGTCAGCGAGAACGGCAGGAAGCACCGCGCCATGCTCTGGGGCGGCACGGGCTTCAACTTCGGCAAGGACATTCCGCGGCTGGACAACTACATCGCCTCCACGAAGCGCATGGATTCGATCGTGAAGGCGCAGAACATCGACGTGATGCTGTCGAACCACTCGAACGTCGACAGTTCGCAGGCCAAGATGGCCGCGCTGCGCCAGCAGCCTGCGGGTGCGGCGAACCCGTTCGTGATGGGCACGCCGACGGTGGAGCGTGCGCTGAACGTGATGGGCGAATGCGCGCAGGCGCAGCGCGACAGGTTCGCGATGCAGTAGCAAACAGCAGCGCCTCCCCGATGGTTTCACTCCCTCTCCCCTCGGGGAGAGGGCTGGGGTGAGGGGGTAACGGCGGTAGCGAAGGTCCCGCATCTTCCTGAGCCGCGGCCCTCACCCTAACCCTCTCCCCAAGGGGAGAGGGAACAACGCCCGAACTCAGTCAGGCACGAACTTCCTGTTGAAGACGTCCACATCCGCCGCGTCCTCGAACGTCGCCACCTGCCCCATCTTCCCGTCGCTCATGCGGCAGGCCGAGAACAGGCTGTAGCGCCCCTTGAAGCCGAATTCGTTCATCACGATCAGCGCATAGGGGTGCGGCACGAACACCTGGTGCTCGAACACGATGCGGTGCACGTTGCGCGGCGAGGGAAAGAGCTTGTACTCGCCGGTGTCGATGGCCTGGGCCGTTGCCATGGGGTCGCTCGCCTTCCGCTCAGTCGGGGTCGCGCACGTCGGCCACGGGCTTGGCGCCGAAGTCCGCGCGCGAGAGGTACTTCAGCACCTTGGCCGCGGCCGTGGCGGGGCTGTCGAGCATGCCTTCGTTCTTCATCTTCTCGAAGCGCGTGCGGTCCGGAAACTTCTCGGCCGAGGCGCCGCGCAGCTGCACCTGCATGTCGGTGTCGATCACGCCCGGCGCCAGCGAGACGATGCGCGCGCCGTTCGGCGCATTCGCCTCCTCCAGCGCCACGGCGCGCGAGAAGTGGTCCATGCCGGCCTTCGCAGCGCAGTACGGCGCCTGGCTGCCCATGGCGTTGCGGCCCAGACCCGAGGAAATGTTGAGCACCTTGCGCACGCCCCGCCATTCGCGCGTGGCACCGAGGAAGGCCGCCGTCAGCAGCATCGGCGCTTCGAGGCCGATGCGCAGGGCCAGCGACAGTTCCGACTCCACGGCGCGCGACAGCGGCGCGGGGTTACCCACGGTGCCGGCATTGTTGATGAGCGTGACGCTGTCGAAGCGCTGCGCGTCGACGGTCCTGAGCCAGGCCGAGAGGCGCTCGGCCGCGGCCACCGGGTCGGACAGGTCCTGCTCCCATTGCGTGAGCTCGGCACCGCCAGCCTTGGCCGCCTCGGCCAGCGCGGACGACTGCTTGCGCGAAATGCCGACGACCGTGTGGCCGGCCTGCAGCAGCTGCTCGGCCATGGCCTGGCCCAGGCCGCGCGAGGCGCCGGTGATGAGAGTGAGGTGGGAAGCGGTCATCTGTATGAGAACTCTTGGTTTGTGGAACGAAAGGAAAGCGCGAAGGTTAAAGGGAATCGCTTGTCCCTACTTGAACTGCTTTCTCAGGAAGTTGCGATGGCGGGCGATGTGCTGCATCTGTGCCGGCGCAACGGTGCCGCCCAGATCGACCTCGTCCGCGCCGTTGAGCACAGCATTGGCATTGGCCATGGCGCGCGCCACGACTTCTTCCTCGCTCACGCCGAGCTGCGCCGCGAGGTCGAGGGCAACGCGGCGCATGGCGCGCTGCGAGAGCATCCACATCGCGCCGAAGCGATCCCAGGCGAGCGCGGCTTCCTCGGCCTTCTCGCGGTCGGCCAGGATCTCGGCGAGCGGCTTGGCCAGCACCGCGTCGAGCGCTTCTACCTTTTCGGTGAGCGCCTCGTTGCGCTCGATGACTTCTTCCAGCGAGGGGCCGGCGCTTTCGGGCTTGGCCTTGGGTGGTTCCGGAGGCGGGATGAATGCGGCCTCGGCATTCGCGGGCACGATCTGGAGCTTGTCGGAGAGATTGGTCATGATTTTTCCGCCTGGGTTGGCGCCGGCTGGTTCTTCTTGTTCGACATCGCGGTCGCGCGCAGGCCCGGCAGGTCGAGCACGCGCAGGCCGCCGTACTCCACGCGGATCAGCCCCTGCGCCGAGAGCGCGTTCAAGGCTTCGTTCACGCGCTGGCGCGAGAGGCCGACGAGGTAGGCCAGTTCCTGCTGGGTGATTCGCAGGACTTCGCCCACGCCCGGATACAGCACCGGATTGAACAGCGACACGAGGTTGCGCGCCACGCGCGCGTCGGGGTTGTTGAGCCGGTCGATCTCGAGCGCAGCGATGAACTGGCCCAGCCGCTCGTTGAGCTGGTTCATCACGAAGCGGTTGAAGCCGATGGAATGGTCGAGCAGCCAGTGGAAGCTGTCGGTGGGCAGGCCGGCGATGAGGCTGCGCCGCAGCGCCTGGATGTTGTAGCGGTAGGGCTCGCGCTTCATCACCGTGCCTTCGCCGAACCAGCCGCCGGGCGGCACGCCGGTGTAGGTGACGGAGCCGCCGTCGGCGTTGTCGTTGCTCATCTTCAGGAGCCCCTCGACCACGCCGAACCAGTAGGTGGGCGAGCGCCCGACGCGGCAGACGAGGTCGCCGGGCTCGGCCTCGCCGACCACCAGCGCGGCCTCGGCGCGGCGCCGCTCGGCGGGCGTGAGCGTGGGCAGCCACGGAATACTTTCCAGTTCCTGCGCATTGGCTGCGCGCACCCGGTCCCTGATGGTCGAACCGCCGAGCGCGCTGTGGGTGGGATGGCCGTGAGGCATCGGGAAACTCCGGGGAGTAGTGTCCCTAGGATTGTCGTTGGAACGACAAGCGGGCGTCAAAGTGAGTCCTACGATCCGGCCACTGTGCAAACACCCGCCCCCACCTTTCCCCGTCTGCTGCTCGCGCACGCCGAGGCCCAGCCCGAAGCCCCCGCCATGCGCGAGAAGGACCTCGGCATCTGGCAAACCTGGAGCTGGAGCGCCGTGGCGCAGGAAGTGCGCGAGACCGCCTGCGGCCTCGCGAGCCTGGGCTTCAGGCCCTTCGACAACCTGGCCATCGTCGGCGCCAACCGGCCCCACCTGTACATGGCGGCGGTCGCGGCGCAGAGCCTGCGCGGCGTGCCGGTGCCGCTGTACCAGGACGCGGTAGCCGGCGAGATGGTCTTCATGCTGCAGGACGCCGGCATCGAGTTCGTGATCGTCGAAGACCAGGAGCAGGTCGACAAGCTGCTCGAATGCCGCGAGATGCAGCAGGGCAAGCAGCCCGGCATCCGCTACATCGTCTACGACGACCCCAAGGGCCTGCGCCACTACGACCAGCCCGGGCTCATGAGCCACGAGCAGCTGCGCGCGCTGGGCCGCGAGTTCGACAAGGCCAACGTCGGCTACTACGACCGCGCGGTGGCCAGCGGCGAAGCGACGGACGTGGGCGTGATCCTCTACACCTCCGGCACCACCGGCCGCCCCAAGGGCGTGTGCCAGACGCACGCGAGCTTCATCGCGGCGGGCCGTGGCGGCGTGGAAACCGACAGGCTCGGCCCCGGCGACAACATCATGAGCTACCTGCCGATGGCGTGGGTGGGCGACCACCTGTTCTCGGTGGCGCAGTGGCTGGTGGGCGGCTTCACGCTCAACTGCCCCGAGTCGTCGGAAACGGTGATGAACGACATGCGCGAGATCGGCCCGAGCTACTACTTCGGTCCGCCGCGCACCTTCGAGGGGCTGCTGACAGCCGTGTCGATCCGCATGGAAGACGCGGCGGCTCCGAAGCGCTGGCTGTACGCGAAGTTCATGGCGCTGGCGCAGCGCGTGGGCGCCGACATTCTCAACGGCGCGCCGGTGAGCATGGGCGACCGCCTGATGTACCGCCTGGGCGACCTGCTGATCTACGGCCCGCTGCGCAACGTGCTGGGCATGAGCCGCATCCGCGTGGCATACACCGCGGGCGCGGCCATCGGGCCCGACCTGTTCCGCTTCTACCGCTCCATCGGCGTCAACCTGAAGCAGTTCTACGGCCAGACCGAGACCTGCGCCTACGTGTGCCTGCAGCAGGACGGCAAGGTCAAGCTGCAGACCGTGGGCACGGCCGCGCCCGGCATCGAGCTGAAGATCGCCGAAGACGGCGAGGTGCTGGTGCGCGGCGTGTCGGTGCTCAAGGAGTACTACAAGCGCCCCGACGCCACCGCCGAGGTGCTGGACGCGAACGGCTACTTCCACACCGGCGACGCTGGCGTGCTCGACAGCGAGGGCCACCTGCGCATCATCGACCGCGCCAAGGACGTGGGCCGCCTCGTGGGCGGCGCGATGTTCGCGCCCAACTACATCGAGAACAAGCTCAAGTTCTTCCCGCAGATCAAGGAAGCCGTGTGCTTCGGCAACGGCCGCGACGAGGTCTGCGCCGCCATCAACATCGACTACGAGGCCGTGGGCAACTGGGCCGAGCGCCGAGGCCTGGCCTACGGTGGCTACGTCGACCTGGCCGGCAAGCCCGACGTGCTCGCGCTGGTGGCCGAGTGCATCGCCAAGGTGAACGCCGACCTCGCCGCCGAGGACGGCATGGGCGAGACGCAGATCGCGCGCTTCCTCGTGCTGCACAAGGAACTCGACCCCGACGACGACGAGCTCACCCGCACGCGCAAGGTGCGCCGGGGCTTCATCGCCGACAAGTACGCGGTGCTGGTCGACGCGCTCTACGGCGGCAGGAAGGAGCAGTTCATCGAGACCCAGGTCAAGTTCGAGGACGGACGCACGGGCGTGGTGAGCGCGACGCTGAAGATCGTCGAGGCGAAGCGGTTCGCGCCGTTGGGAAAGGCGGCGTGAGATGAATGCACTCGAATTCGGACAGCCGAACGCAGAAGAAATACAAAAACTACGCAGAAGTCGCAGAGGGAATCGGATGAACTTTTCATGGTCTTCTTTCGCGACTTCTGCGAAACCTTCGCGACTTCTGCGTTCGGCTGTCCGCGTCCAGGAGCCCGTCCATGGCTAGAAAAACCGGCGACGTCATCCTGGACGTGCAGAACATCTCGCTGAGCTTCGGCGGCGTGAAGGCGCTCACCGACATCAGCTTCAACGTGCGCGAGCACGAGGTGCGGGCCATCATCGGGCCGAACGGCGCGGGCAAGAGCTCGATGCTGAACTGCATCAACGGCGTGTACTGGCCGCAGCAGGGCTCCATCACCTTCCGGGGCCAGACCTTCAAGCACATGAACTCGCGCCAGGTGGCCGAGATGGGCGTGGCGCGCACCTTCCAGAACCTGGCCCTCTTCAAGGGCATGAGCGTGCTCGACAACATCATGACGGGCCGCAACCTCAAGATGAAGAGCGGCCTGTTCGCGCAGGCGCTGCGCTGGGGACCGGCCGAGCGCGAGGAGCTCGCGCACCGCGAGTTCGTCGAGCACATCATCGACTTCCTCGAAATCCAGGCGCACCGCAAGACGCCGGTGGGCCGCCTGCCCTACGGCCTGCAGAAGCGCGTGGACCTGGGCCGCGCGCTCGCGATGGAGCCGCAGGTGCTGCTGCTGGACGAGCCCATGGCCGGCATGAACGTGGAGGAGAAGCAGGACATGAGCCGCTTCATCCTCGACGTGAACGACGAGTTCGGAGCCACCATCGTGCTGATCGAGCACGACATGGGCGTGGTGATGGATATCTCCGACCGCGTGGTGGTGCTGGACTACGGCAAGAAGATCGGCGACGGCACGCCGGATGAAGTCCGGAACAACGAAGACGTGATCCGGGCCTATCTGGGTGTGGAGCACTGATGGCCGCGCACGACCGCTTCCTGTCTTGCCCCCTCTCCCGCCTGCGGGAGAGGGTTGGGGTGAGGGTCGACGGCCTCATCACAAACGGCAGCATCTCCAACGCCGCTTGCCCTCACCCCTGCCCTCTCCCGCAAGCGGGAGAGGGAGAAAGAAACTGACCATGGGCTTTTTCCTCGAAACCCTCTTCGGCGGCCTCATGGTCGGCATGCTCTATTCGCTGATCGCCATCGGCTTCGTGCTGATCTACAAGGCCTCGGGCGTCTTCAACTTCGCGCAGGGCGCGATGGTGCTGTTCGCGGCGCTGGCAATGGCGCGCTTCGCCGAGTGGTTCCCGCAGTGGTTCGGCTTCGAAAGCCAGATCCTCGCGAACATCCTGGCCTTCGTGGCGGCCATGGCGGTGATGGTTCTCGTGGCCTGGCTCATCGAGCGGCTCGCACTGAGCAAGCTGGTGAACCAGGAAGGCATCACGCTGCTGATGGCCACGCTGGGTAT
The DNA here is from genome assembly GCF_048302515.1 of Variovorax sp. 350MFTsu5.1. Classification (NCBI taxonomy): domain Bacteria; kingdom Pseudomonadati; phylum Pseudomonadota; class Betaproteobacteria; order Burkholderiales; family Comamonadaceae; genus Variovorax; species Variovorax sp. 350MFTsu5.1. The sequence continues at coordinate 6,490,634 of NZ_CP157620.1, forward strand.
CGCCTACTTCCTCGACGGCGTGGGCCAGACCATCTTCGGCAACGACATCTACAAGATCGACGTGGGCATGCCCAAGGAACCGCTGATGGTGCTGGAGAACACCTTCCAGGGCGGCCTGCTGCTGAGCCAGGAAGACCTGATCGCCGCACTCGTGGCCGCGGGCCTGGTGGTGGTGCTGGCCATCTTCTTCCAGAAGACCGCCACCGGCCGCGCCCTTCGCGCGGTGGCCGACGACCACCAGGCCGCGCAGTCCATCGGCATTCCGCTCAAGCGCATCTGGGTGATCGTGTGGTCGGTGGCCGGCTTCTCGGCGCTGGTGGCCGGGATCATCTGGGGATCGAAGCTGGGCGTGCAGTTCTCGCTCTCGCTGGTGGCGCTGAAGGCGCTGCCGGTGGTGATCCTGGGCGGGCTCACTTCCATTCCGGGCGCCATCATCGGCGGCCTCTTGATCGGCGTGGGCGAGAAGCTCTCCGAGATCTATCTGGGCCCGATGTTCGGCGGCGGCATCGAGATCTGGTTCGCCTATGTGCTGGCGCTGGTGTTCCTGCTGGTGCGTCCACAGGGCCTCTTCGGCGAAAAGATCATCGATCGGGTGTGAGATGAAGAACTTCGAATACGGACAACCGAACGCGGAAGAAATACAAAAGTTGCGCAGAGGTCGCAGAAGAAAACCTCAAGATTTTCTGCATTCCTTCCGCGACCTCTGCGAGACCTTCGCGACCTCTGCGTTCGGCTGTCCGATCCCGCTTTCGACCTACTGACATGTTCTACAGAGAAAACGGCCAATTCAAGTCGAGCTACCGCGCCGACCAGCAGATCTTCCCGATCGCGCAGGACCGCCTGGCCATCCTCGTTCTGCTGCTCGTGGCCTTCGTGGTGGTGCCGCTGGGCGTGTCGGACTACTGGATGCGCGCCATCCTCACGCCCTTCCTCATTCTTTCGCTCGCCGCACTGGGGCTGAACATCCTCGTGGGCTACTGCGGCCAGATTTCGCTGGGCACCGGCGCCTTCATGGCGGTGGGCGCATACGCGGCCTACAACTTCCAGGTGCGCATCGACGGCATGCCGCTCATCGCATCGCTGCTGCTGGGCGGACTGTGCGCCACGGTGATCGGCGTGCTCTTCGGCATTCCGAGCCTGCGCATCAAGGGGCTGTACCTGGCCGTGGCCACGCTGGCGGCGCAGTTCTTCACCGACTGGGCCTTCCTGCGCATCCAGTGGTTCACCAACAATTCTTCCTCCGGCTCGGTGAGCGTGGCGGGGCTCAACGTGTTCGGCGTGCCCATCGAGTCGCCGGCGCAGAAGTATCTTTTCTGCCTGATCTTCGTCTCGGTGTTCGCGCTGCTGGCCAAGAACCTGGTGCGCAGCGCCATCGGCCGCGAATGGATGGCGATGCGCGACATGGACGTGGCCGCCGCGGTGATCGGCATCCGCCCCGTCTACGCCAAGCTCACGGCCTTCGCGGTGAGCAGCTTCATCGTCGGCGTGGCCGGCGCGCTGTGGGGCTTCGTGCACCTGGGCGCGTGGGAGCCGGCGGCCTTCAGCATCGACCGCTCGTTCCAGCTGCTGTTCATGGTGATCATCGGCGGGCTGGGCTCGATCATGGGCAGCTTCTTCGGCGCCGCCTTCATCGTGCTGCTGCCGCTCCTGCTCAACCAGCTGCCGGGCTGGCTGGGCTTCTCGATTTCCACCGCGCTGGCCTCGCACCTGGAGACCATGATCTTCGGCGCGCTGATCGTGTTCTTCCTGATCGTCGAGCCGCACGGCCTCGCGCGGCTGTGGTCCACGGCCAAGGAGAAGCTGCGGCTGTGGCCCTTCCCGCATTGACATCCAAAGGTTCCCGTTAGTCAAAACCCGGCACCGAGGTGCCCACAAAGGAGACAGGCATGAAACTGAAATCGCTCGCTCTGACCGCCGCCCTGGTGGCCGGCACCCTCGGCGCCGCGCTTGCGCCATCGATGGTCAACGCGCAGGCCAAGGAGCAGTTCTTCCCGCTGCTGGTGTACCGCACCGGCCCCTACGCACCCAACGGCACGCCCTGGGCCAACGGCAAGCAGGACTACATCAAGCTGGTCAACGCCACCGGCGGCATCAACGGCGTGAAGATCGCTTACGAGGAGTGCGAGACCGGCTACGCCACCGACAAGGGCGTGGAGTGCTACGAGCGCCTGAAGGGCCGCCCCGGTGTCGCGCTCTTCGACCCGCAGGCCACCGGCATCACCTTCGCGCTGACCGACAAGGTGCCCACCGACAAGATCCCGCTGATCACGCTGGGCTACGGCCTGGCCGCCTCGCAGGACGGCGGCGTCTTCAAGTGGAACTTCCCGCTGATGGGCTCCTACTGGACCGCGGCCGACATCCTGATCCAGCACATCGGGAAGAAGGAAGGCGGCATGGACAAGCTCAAGGGCAAGAAGATCGCCCTCGTGTATCACGACTCGCCCTTCGGCAAGGAGCCGATCCCGCTGCTGCAGGAGCGCGCCAAGCAGAACGGCTTCGAGCTCTCGCTGATTCCGGTGACCGCGCCCGGCGTGGAGCAGAAGTCGGCCTGGCTGCAGGTCCGCCAGCAGCGCCCCGACTTCGTGCTGCTGTGGGGCTGGGGCGTGATGAACTCCACCGCCCTGAAGGAGGCCGTGGCCACCGGCTACCCGCGCGAGAAGATGTACGGCGTGTGGTGGGCCGGCGCCGAGCCCGACGTGAAGGACGTGGGCGCCAACGCCAAGGGCTACCATGCGCTGGCGCTGAACACCTCGGGCACGCAACCCAAGGTGATCCAGGACATCCTCAAGCAGGTGCACGACAAGGGCCAGGGCACAGGTCCGAAGGACGAAGTGGGCTCGGTGCTCTACACGCGCGGCGTGATCATCCAGATGCTGACCATCGAGGCCGTGAAGCGCGCGCAGGAGCGCTTCGGCAAGGGCAAGGTCATGACCGGCGAGCAGGTTCGCTGGGGCATGGAAAACCTCGCGCTCGACCAGAAGAAGCTGGACGCGCTGGGCTTCTCGGGCGTGATGCGCCCGGTGAGCACCTCGTGCCAGGACCACATGGGCTCGACCTGGGCGCGCGTGCACACCTGGGACGGCGCGAAGTGGGGCGACATGTCCGACTGGTACCAGGCCGACGAGCAGATCATCAAGCCGATGGTGAAGGCCGCGGCCGACAAGTACGCGGGCGAGAAGAAGCTGACGCGCCGCGAAGCAGCCGACTGTCAGTCCTGATGCGCTGAGCGAGCGTTCCGTGGCGGCTCGCGAGAGCCGCCATTCGCAAGAGCGGCGGGCGCCACGCGCGCCGCTCTTGCGAATGCTTCGGACCACACCATGAGCGAATCAAACATCCTCCTCAACGTCAACGGCATCGAGGTCATCTACAACCACGTGATCCTGGTGCTCAAGGGCGTGTCGCTCACCGTGCCCGAAGGCGGCATCGTGGCGCTGCTCGGCGGCAACGGCGCGGGCAAGACGACCACGCTGCGCGCGGTGAGCAACCTGCTCGCGGGCGAGCGCGGCGCGGTCACCAAGGGCACCATCGAGCTGCGCGGCGAGCGCATCGAGGCGCTGTCGCCGGCCGAGCTGGTCAAGCGCGGCCTGATCCAGGTGATGGAAGGCCGCCACTGCTTCGCGCACCTGACCATCGAGGAGAACCTGATGACCGGCGCCTACACGCGCACCGACGGCAAGGCCGCGGTGCAGCAGACGCTGGAGAAGGTCTACGCATACTTCCCGCGCCTGAAGACGCGCCGCACCTCGCAGGCGGCCTACACCTCCGGCGGCGAGCAGCAGATGTGCGCCATCGGCCGCGCGCTGATGGCCAACCCGACCATGGTGCTGCTCGACGAGCCCTCGATGGGCCTCGCGCCGCAGATCGTGGAGGAAGTGTTCGAGATCGTGAAGGACCTCAACGCCAAGGAGCGCGTGACCTTCCTGCTGGCCGAGCAGAACACCAACATGGCGCTGCGCTACGCCGACTATGGCTACATCCTGGAGAACGGCCGCATCGTGATGGACGGCGAGGCCAAGAGCCTGCGCGAGAACGAGGACGTGAAGGAGTTCTACCTCGGCGTCGGCGGCGCGGACCGCAAGAGCTTCCGCGACGTCAAGAGCTACAAGCGGCGCAAGAGGTGGCTGGCCTGACTCTCCCCCAGTCTTCGCGCACTTCGTGTCGCTTCGCCAACCCCCTCGCCGGGGGCAATACCAGCGGCCCGGCAAAGCCGGTTCCGCGGTATTCCTGAAAGAGCATGTTGAGCGCCTTGAACCGAACTGAAAAATGAAGGGTACGGACATGACCGACCACTACGACAAACTCGAGATCCGAGACCCCGCCGAACGCGAGCGCGACCTGCTGGCCGCGCTGCCGAAGCAGATCGCGCAGGCGCAAACAGCCGCGCCCGCCTTCGCGAAGATCCTCGACGGCGTGAAGCCCACCGACATCACCACGCGCGAGGCGCTCGCGAAACTACCGGTCACGCGCAAATCGGAATTGCTCGAATTGCAGAAGGCACGGCGCGCGGACGACCCCTTCGGCGGTTTCTCGACGATCGTGCGCGGCCCGCGCATGCCGCGCGTGTTCGCGAGCCCCGGCACCATCTACGAGCCCGAGGGCGAGGCGCGCGACTACTGGCGCACCGCGCGCGCATTGCATGCGGCGGGTTTTCGCGGCGGCGAGCTCATCCACAACAGCTTCAGCTATCACATGACGCCCGCGGGCTCGATCATGGAAAGCGGCGCGCGCGCCATGGGCTGCACCGTTTTCGCGGGCGGCACCGGCCAGACCGAGCAGCAGCTCGAGGCCATGGTCGACCTCAAGCCCGAGGGCTACGCGGGCACGCCCAGCTTCCTGAAGATATTGCTGGAGAAGGCCGAGGAGAAGAGCGTCAAGCTGCCATCGCTCACCAAGGCGCTGGTGTCTGGCGAGGCCTTCCCACCGAGCCTGCACGACTGGATCGCCGCGCGCGGCGTGAAGGGTACGCAGTGCTACGCCACCGCCGACCTGGGCCTCATCGCGTACGAGACCAGCGCGCGCGAAGGGCTGGTGCTCGACGAGGGCGTGCTGGTGGAGATCGTGCGCCCCGGCACCGGCGACCCGGTGCCCGACGGCGAAGTCGGCGAGATCGTCGTCACCACCTTCAACTCCGACTACCCGCTGGTGCGCTTCGGCACCGGCGACCTCTCGGCGGTGCTCGCGGGCACCTGCCCCACGGGCCGCACCAACAAGCGCATCAAGGGCTGGATGGGCCGCGCCGACCAGACCACCAAGGTGCGCGGCATGTTCGTGCACCCGTCGCAGGTGGCCGAGATCGCGCGGCGCTTTCCCGAAGTGCAGCGCGCGCGCCTCGTCGTCTCGGGCGAGATGGGCGACGACAGGATGACGCTGCAGCTCGAATGCGCGGGCGCCGCGCCCGAGGGGCTGGAAGCGCGCGTGAGCGCGGTGATCCGCGAGGTGACCAAGCTGCGCGGCGAGGTCGTCGTCGTGGGCGCGGGCTCGCTGCCCAACGACGGCAAGGTGATCGAGGACGCGCGCAGCTACAAGTAGCGGCGGTAGAAGCCGCGCGTCGCGGCGCGCGTGAGCAGCACCGCGAGCAGCGTGTAGACCAGCACGAGCGCCAGCGCGAAGCCGACGAGGCTGCCCGCGCTGTTGAAGCCGTGCAGCCAGACCGCCAGCGCCAGCCAGGCCAGCGCAATGGCGATGCAGCCGATCTGCACCAGGGCGAAAGCCAGCACCGACGCCGCCACGGCCCTGAAGGGCCGCACCCTCGAAAGGCCCGCCGTCGCGCCCAGCCAGCCGCCCCAGAAAGCCAGCGCGAAGGCGGCCAGCGGCGGCACTACCCATGCCACCAGCAGCCCGGCGCCGTCCAGGCCTTGCGACACGGAACTCCAGCGGCTCAGCGCCGCGCCGCTCCACATCTGCAGCGACGCGAACACCGACGCCCCCACCAGCGCCACCGCGCGGCGCGGCGAAGAGGCCGCGGGTACGTCATCGCTCCGCATACCCGAGGCATCGGCACGGCCGGCCCTCAGCGCGAACCATGCCGCGCCCCACACGCCGAGCACCAGCACGATCAGCTGGGCCACGGACTGCAGGAACATGAACACCGGCATCGCCGCGCGCATCGAGGTGTCGCCCAGCGATTCGTGCAAGCGCCCGCCCGGCATGAAAAGCAGCTGCAGGTCGTAGAGCAGCGGGCTCAGCGCGTAGAAGTTCAGCAGCAGCACCACGACGTATGCCGCGCCGTAGCGCACGCGCGGCTGGGGCAGCCGTGCCACGCTGTCCACGCCGCGCTTTTCGAGCGCATTGCGCCCGTGGCTCCAGGCCAGCGCGGCCGCCAGCACCCAGGCCATGCCGATGCTGAACACCATCGGGACCCACACGCCCGGCAGCGCATAGGCGCTGCGCAGCTGCTCGGCGTTGGGCGAGTCGGGCCAGAGCTGCAGGGTCATGTTGACCAGCACCATCACGGCGTCGATGGCCACGGTGATGAGCGCGAAGTCGCACGGCAGGCGCAGTGCCTGCCGTGCTTGCGGATGGGAAGAAGTCGCCGTCATGGAAGAGATACTTTCGCCTTTCACGACGCATGGCGCGGCCGGCGCGGCCGCGTCATGCGGAAAAGGCGAGCGTATCGGATGACGGCGGGTGCGCCCTGTAGGCTCAGTGCGCGAGTGCGGCCTCGCCCGATTCCTCCGGTGCAGGCCCGACGTAGACCGACTGCGGACGGATCAGCCGCCCCTTCTTCACCTGCTCGCGCGCATGCGCCACCCAGCCGCTCACTCGGCCCGCCGCGAACACGCAGGTGAAGCTCTCGCGGCCGAAGCCCAGCGCTTCGAGCAGCAGCGCGGTGTAGAACTCCACGTTGGTCTCCAGCGCACGGCCCGGCTTCTTCTCGCGCAGGATGGCGAGCGCGGCCTGCTCGGCGGCTTCGGCCAGCGCGAAGCGCGCGGCGTTCACGCTGCCTTCCTCGCCGAGCCTGCCGAGCGCGCCCTTGAGCGCATCGGCGCGCGGATCGCGCACGCGGTAGATGCGATGGCCGAAGCCCATCAGCCGCTGGCCGTCGGCCACGGCCTGCTCCAGCCATGCGCGCGCGTTGGCGGCAGTGCCGATGGCATCGAGCGCATCCAGCACCGGGCCGGGCGCGCCGCCGTGCAACGGCCCTTTGAGCGCGCTGACGCCCGCGAGCACCGCCGATGCGAGACCCGCGCCTGTCGATGCGACCACGCGCGCCGCGAAGGTCGATGCGTTGAGGCCGTGGTCGCACACGGTGACGAGGTAGGTGTCGAGCGCGGCGCTTTGCGCGGGCGTGGGCGCACGGCCATGCAGCATGCGCAGCATGTCGGCGGCGTGCGGCAGCGCCTCGTCCGGCGCGAGCGCCGGCACGCCCAGGCGCCAGCGCATCACGGCGGCGGTGTAGACGGCCGGCGCGGCCACCAGGCGCAGCGCGGTCGGCAGGTCGTCGCCATCGGGAAGCCGAGCCATCAGCGCGCGCACGGCCTCGATGGGCGGCATGCGGCGCAGCTGCGCATCGTCGTTCGGCTGCAGCAGCTCGAAGGCCTCGCGGCGCGCGCGGCCGAGGGCGCGGCGCAGGGCCGAGGCGACGGGCAGCGTGTCGAAGAAGCCTTCGAACAGCAGGCCCACCACGTCTTCATAGCGCCAGCGCTGCGCGATCTCGTCGAGCTCGTGGCCACGGATCACCAGCCGGCCGGCCTCGCCGTCCACCTCGGACAGCACGGTATGCGCTGCCACCACGCCTTCGAGGCTGCCGTCATCGTTGTTCATCGCTCTTTGCTCCTGGGTTGTCACGATGACGTCGATTCTGGTCCGATGGATATTGACGTCAATCTTGATCTATTCTGTCAACATGACCATGAAGAGAAGCACGCCCCTGTGGCTGCCGGCCACCGAGGCGCTGGAGCTGATGCAGGTGCGTCCGCAGACGCTCTACGCGAGCGTGAGCCGCGGCCGCATCCGCGCCAAGCCCGATGCGGCGGATCCGCGCCGCAGCCTCTATCACCGCGACGACGTGCAGCGCATCGCGGCGCGCGCGAGGGGCCGGCGCAGTGTCGAGACGGTGGCGACCGAGGCGATCCAGTGGGGCGAGCCGGTGCTGGCCTCTGCCGTATCGACGGTGGCCGAAGGGCGGCTGCTGTATCGCGGGCAAGATGCCTGCGTGCTGGCGGAGCAGGCCGCGCTGGAGGATGTGGCAGGGCTGCTGTGGGAAAGCACGCCACCGCGCTTTCCTGCTTCGGCCGCATCCGCTGCTTCAGGCAACGCACCGCTGCAGGCCGGCCTGCTCGCGCTCGCGGCGCGCGCCGCCACAGACCTGCCATCGCGCGGCCGCTCGCGCAGCGTGCTGCAGGCCGAGGCGGCGGGCGCGATCGGCGCGCTGGCCGATGCGATGCTGGGCACCACGCCTGCCGCGCGCGAGATGCCGCTGCACATGCGGCTCGCCACGGCGTGGCGCCGGCCGCGCGCCGCCGACGACCTGCGCCGCGCCCTGGTGCTGCTGGCCGACCACGAACTCAACGCTTCGACCTTTGCCGCGCGCGTGACGGCATCGACCGGCGCGTCGATGGCGGCCTGCCTGCTCACCGGCCTCTCGACGCTGACCGGGCCGCTGCATGGCGGCGCCTCGGCAGCGGTGCAGGCGCTGATGCACCGTGCGTCGGACATCGGCGCCGAGGCCGCGGTGCGCGAGTGGCTCGCGCACGACCGGCCGCTGGCGGCCTTCGGCCATCCGCTCTACCCGGGCGGCGACGTGCGCTGCGGCGCCCTGCTCGCGAACATCGAGCTGCCGCCCGCCTTCGAGGAATTGCGTGGCATCGGCGAGAGACTGCTGGGCGAGGCCGCGAACATCGATTTCGCGCTGGCCGCCCTCGCTGCCGTGCACAGGCTGCCGCCGGGCGCGGCGCTCACGCTCTTCGCGCTCTCGCGTACCGTCGGCTGGACCGCGCACGTGCTGGAGCAGCAGGCCACGGGGCAGCTGATCCGTCCGCGAGCCCGCTACACGGGGCCGATGCCCGGCGCGGCCGAAGAGATCAGTGAGCCGCGGTTTCCCGCGCGAGCGCGAAGGCCTTCGTCATCTCGCGGTTGAAGGCGGGGAGGTCGTCCGGCTTGCGGCTGGTGACGAGGCTGCGGTCGACCACGACTTCCTCGTCGGTCCACTTCGCGCCGGCGTTCTTCAGATCGGCATGCAGCGAGGGCCACGAAGTCATCTTGCGGCCCTTGACGCCGCCGGCATCGATCAGCGTCCAGGGTCCGTGGCAGATCGCCGCGATGGGCTTGCCGGCCTCGACGAAGGCACGCACGAAAGCGACGGCCTTCTCGTCGATGCGCAGCGCGTCCGGGTTCACGACGCCGCCGGGCAGCAGCAGTGCGTCGAAGTCGTCGGGCCTCGCATTCTTCAGCGGCACGTCGACGGGGAAGCTGTCCGCCGGGTCGTGATGGTTCCAGCCGCGCACGCGCCCGACGGGCGAGACGATCCGCGTCTGCGCGCCGGCGAGATCGAGCGCCTTGCGCGGCTCGGTCATCTCGACCTGCTCGAAGCCGTCGGACACGAGGATGGCAACCTTCATTCCGTCCAGCGAGGATGACGATGTGGTGGTGTTGGGCATGGGTTGAATCTCCTTCAAAAGCCCTTCACCCTAGGTCCGGCATGCGCCGGCCGCATCGTCCGGCGCCGGCTCCGCCTGTCGGACAGTTCGACGGCCGGCAAACTTCCTTTACGAAGAATGTGCAGCCGCTTGCTGCTACTTGTCGATCCCCGCGAGGCAGACGTACTTCACCTCGAGGAAATCGTCGAGCCCGTACTTCGAGCCCTCGCGGCCGAGCCCCGACTGCTTCACGCCGCCGAAGGGCGCTTCGGCCGTGGACACGAGCCCCGTGTTCACGCCCACGATGCCCGACTCCAGTGCCTCGGCCACGCGCATGATGCGGCCGATGTCGCGCGCGTAGAAATACGAGGCCAGGCCGAACTCGGTGTCGTTCGCGGCGGCGATGGCTTCCTCCTCGGTGTCGAAGGCGAAGATCGGTGCGAGCGGCCCGAAGGTTTCTTCGCGCGCGAACAGCATGCCGGCGGTGGCGCCGCCAATCACCGTGGGCTCGTAGAAGAGGCCGCCCAGCGCGTGGCGCTTGCCGCCGGTGAGCACCTTGCCGCCCTTGGCCACGGCGTCGGCCACGTGCTCCTCGATCTTCTCGACGGCCTTGGCGTCGATCAGCGGCCCCTGCGTGACGCCGGGCGCGGTGCCGTCGCCCACCTTCATCGCCTCGACCTTCGCCACCAGCTTGCGCGTGAAGTCGTCGAGCACGCCGCGCTGCACGTAGATGCGGTTGGCGCACACGCAGGTCTGGCCGGTGTTGCGGTACTTGGAGACCATCGCGCCCTCGACGGCCGCATCCACATCCGCATCGTCGAACACGATGAAGGGCGCGTTGCCGCCCAACTCGAGCGAGAGCTTCTTGATGGTGTCGGCCGACTGCTTCATCAGCGTGCGGCCCACCTCGGTCGAGCCCGTGAAGGTGAGCTTGCGCACGACGGGGTTGCGCGTCATCTCGCCGCCGATCTTGCTGGCCGAGCCGGTGAGCACCGACAGCAGCCCCTTGGGCACGCCCGCGCGCTCGGCCAGTTCGGCGAAGGCCAGCGCGGAGAACGGCGTCTGCGTGGCGGGCTTCACCACCATCGCGCAGCCGGCAGCGAGCGCGGGGCCGGCCTTGCGCGTGAGCATGGCGGCGGGAAAGTTCCACGGCGTGATGGCGGCCGTCACGCCCACGGGCTGCTTGAGCGCGAGGATGCGGCGGTCGGCCTGCGGCGCGGGAATGGTGTCTCCGTACACGCGGCGCGCCTCCTCGGCGAACCATTCGATGAACGAGGCTGCGTAGGCGATCTCGCCGCGGCTCTCGGCCATGGGCTTGCCCTGCTCGGTGGTCATGACGAGCGCGAGGTCGTCCACATTGGCCAGCATCAGGTCGTTGAGCCTGCGCAGCACGGCGCAGCGCTCCTTGGCCGGCACCTTCGCCCACGCACGCTGGGCAATCTCGGCGGCGGCGATGGCGCGCGCGGTCTCTTCGGCGCCGCACATCGGCACGGTGCCGATCTGCTGGCCGTTGGCCGGGTTGGTGACGGCCACGGTCTCGCCGCCGTCGGCGTCGGCCCATGCGCCTGCGATGTAGGCCTGCTGGCGCAGCAGGGTCGGGTCTTTGAGCTGGATGGTCTGCATCGGTGGTGGTCTCCTGGTGTCGGGATGGATGAGGGGGCCTGCAGGACGAGAGGACCACGCCGGCGGCACCGCCGCAAGCGGCCCACCGCAAAACCCGTTCGCGAGGCCCGGGTTTGCGAGCCCCGCCATGCGCCCCGCCGAGGTGCGCAAGACGGCCTTTGGCTAAGGGCTATTCGCTATAGGTCAGGCCCTGGTCAGCCCTTAAGATCGCGGCGTTTTTATTCCCCCCTTTCGGAGACGACATGAAGAAACTGTTCGCCCTCGCGGCGATTGCCGCCGCGGCCGTCGGTGCACACGCCCAGGACTTCCCCGCGGGCAAGACCGTGACGCTGGTGGTGCCTTTCGCCGCCGGCGGCCCGACCGACCGTGTCGCGCGCGATCTGGCCGAAGCCATGCAGAAGACGCTGGGCACCACCATCGTGGTGGACAACACCGCCGGCGCTGGCAGTTCCATCGGCACCGCCAAGGTGGCGCGCGCCAACCCCGACGGCTATACCCTGCTGCTGAACCACATCGGCATGTCGACGATGCCGGCGCTCTACCGCAAGCTGCCCTTCAACGTCGAGAACGACTTCGAGTACCTGGGCATGGTCAACGAAGTACCGATGACGCTGATCGGCAAGCCCGGCCTGCCGGCCAACAACTACAAGGAGCTGACGAGCTGGATCGCGGCCAACAAGGGCAAGATCAACCTCGGCAACGCCGGCCTGGGCGCCGCCTCGCACCTGTGCGGCCTGCTGTTCCAGAGCGCACTGAAGGTCGAGATGACGCCGGTTCCCTACAAGGGCACCGCACCGGCCATCGCCGACCTGCTGGGCGGCCAGATCGACCTGCTGTGCGACCAGACCACCAACACCACGTCGCAGATCGAGGCCAAGAAGGTCAAGGCCTACGCCGTGACCACCAGCAAGCGCCTGACCACCCCCGCGCTGAAGGACCTGCCGACGCTGGACGAGTCGGGCCTCAAGGGCTTCGAAGTGACGATCTGGCACGGCGTGTACGCGCCCAAGGGCACGCCCGCGCCGGTGCTGAAGAAGCTCAACGAAGCCATCAAGGCCGCGATGAAGGACCCCGGCTTCATCAAGCGTGAAGAGGCGCTGGGCGCGGTGATCACCACCGACAAGCGCACCGAGCCGGCGGAACACAAGAAGTTCGTCTCGGCCGAGATCGCGAAGTGGGGGCCGATCATCAAGGCCGCCGGCGTCTACGCCGATTGACCTGGTTCGCCCCCAGGCTGCGCGCACTTCGTGTCGCTACGCCAACCCCCTTCCGGGGGCAACACCTGAGGCCCGGCGAAGCCGGTTCCTCGGTGTTCCTGGAATTGACAGATTGAAGCCGCTGTCCTTTGGGACGGCGGCTTTCTTTTTTGTTGGTGCTGCTGCGTCCTCTACTTCGGGCGGATGGCGTCGGCGGTTCCCTGGATGAAGGCCTTGATGCTCTCGATGTCGTCGTTCGAGAGCTTGCCCGTGAAGTCGGGCATGCCGCGCGACATGGCCGGGCCCTTGAGCACGAACTTGTCGAGGTTCTCGATGTAGGCCGCGTCCATGTAGCCGAGGTTGGGGATGTTGCCGCCGCGGTCCACGCCCGGCACGCCGTGGCAGAACACGCAGTTGCTCACGTAGAGCATGGTGCCGGCCTGGACCTTGGCGGGGTCGTACTTCACGCCCTGCACCAGCTTGTCCATGCGGTACTGCACGAACTCGGGCATCTTGGCGGTACCGCCCACCGCGAAGGTGTAGACCGTGCCCGGCCCCTGCCGCTCGGTGGCGCGCTGCGCGAGGCCGTAGACGCCGCCCCAGCCCACCGCGACCGACACGTACTGCTTGCCGTCGACCATGTAGGTCGATGGCGCGGCAACCACACCGGTGCCGGTGGGCGTTTCCCAGAGCTTCTCGCCGGTCTTCGCGTTGTAGGCCAGCAAGCGGCCATCGGCCGTGCCCTGGAACACGAGATTGCCGGCGGTGGTGAGGGTGCCGCCGTTCCAGGGCGATGCGTAGTCCACGCCCCAGGCTTCCTTCTGCGCCACCGGGTCCCAGGCCACGAGGCGGCCGAAGGGCTTGCTCTTGGGAGGCTCGGCGTTGGCGAACTTGCCCAGGTTCCAGCCCAGGCCCGAATGCGGACGGCCGGGCACGTTCTCGTCGAACTTCCAGTCCTTGTCGTCCATGAGGTTGATCGGCACATGCTGCGCGGGCAGGTAGGCGAAGCCGGTCTGCGGGTTGAACGACATCGGATGCCAGTTGTGCGCGCCGAAGGGCCCGGGGATGCTGTCGCCGGGCTTGGTGGCGTCGCGCGCGGCGGCGATCTCGATGGGGCGGCCGTTCCTGTCGTAGCCGGTGGCCCAGTTGACCTCGACGAAGTTCTTCGCCGAAATGAACTTGCCGTTGGTGCGGTCGATGACGAAGAAGAAGCCGTTCTTCGGCGCATGCAGCAGCACCTTGCGCTGCTTGCCGCCGATCTTCACGTTGGCGAGGATCATCGACTGCGTGGAGGTGTAGTCCCAGTTGTCGCCGGGCGTCTCCTGGTAGTGCCACTTGTACTTGCCGGTGTCGGGGTCGAGCGCCACCACCGAGCCCAGGTAGAGGTTGTCGCCGCCCTTGGGGCTGCGCGCCTTGTGCGACCAGGGCGAGCCGTTGCCGGTGCCCACGTACATCAGGTTGAGCTCGGGGTCGAAGGCGAAGCTGTCCCAGGCGGTGCCGCCGCCGCCGGCCTCCCAGTACTTGCCACTGGGGTCCCAGGTCTTGGCGGCGCGCGCCATCGACTCGTCCTCGAAGGGCTTGCCCGGGTCGCCCGGCACCACGAACCAGCGCCACTTCTGGTCGCCCGTCTTCGCGTCGTAGGCGGTGACGAAGCCGCGCACGCCGTATTCGGCCCCGCCGTTGCCGATGATGACCTTGCCCTTGAACACGCGCGGCGCGCCGGTGATGGTGTAGCTGCCCTTCTGGCCCTCGATGGTGTTCTTCTCCCAGACCTTCTGGCCGGTGGCGGCATCGAGCGCGATCAGGCGCCCGTCGTAGGCCGCCACGTAGACCTTGCCCTCGTAGATCGCGACGCCTCTGTTCACCACGTCGCAGCAGCCCCTGAAGCCCTTGGACCTGTCGACCTGCGGATCGAAGGTCCACAGCCGCTGGCCGGTGCGCGTGTCGATGGCGTGCACCACGCTCCAGGAGGCGGTGATGTACATGATGCCGTCCACCACCAGCGGCGTGGCTTCGACGCCGCGCGTGGACTCGAGGTTGTACGACCAGACCAGCCCCAGGTCCTTCACGTTGCCGGCGTTCACCTGGTCGAGCTGGCTGAACCGCGATTCCGAATAGTCCAGGCCCACGCTGGGCCAGTCCGGCGTCTTCTTCTGCGCGGCGTTGGCGCGGATGAAGCCGCCGTCGACGCGTTTCGTGGCGGCTGCCGCGCGGTCCTGTGCGTTCTGGGCCGTGGCTGCGGTGGTGGCGCCCAGGCACAGCAATGCGCCGGCGAGCACGAGCAGCCCGGAGTGTGTTTTTTTCATCGCAGGTCTCCTTTGTGCGCCAAGAATCGTCGGGACGGGCCGCGCGTTCATCTTCGGGATTTCCCCAGTCCGGCGCTGTTCCATTGCGGAACACATTCGACGCTGGTCCTGAACCGGGAGGCAGCTCACCCATGGCCCTCGACAGAAGCCTTGTCGGAAGAATCGGTACACCCGATGCCCCGCGCCAGCTCTTCGCCAGCACGCCCGCGCAGCGCGTGGCGCTCGCGCGGCGGCAGTTCTTCGAGGAAGGCGTGCGCCCCTCGGGGCTGGTGGGCGAGGCGGTGATCCAGTCGTGGATGCGCTGCAGCCGCACCCACGCCGACCGCCAGCGCATCGTGCCCTTCGACCCGGTCACGCCCAGCCGGCTGCACGCCACGCTCGCGCGCAACCGCCAGCTGCTCGAAGCGGCGCGGCAGGAGCTGGTGCAGATGGAGCACGCGCTCGCGGGCACCGACTGCCGCGTGATCCTCACCGACCGCGAGGGCGTGGTGGTGCACGTCACGCAGCATCCCGCCGCCGCGCACCAGCCGGTGCTGCGCAAGACCGCGCGCGTGGGCGTGAACATTGCCGAGCACATCGTCGGCACCACCGCGCCGGGCATCGTGGCGAGCACCGGGCAGGCCTGCACCGTCGACGGCGCCGAGCACTACTTCGACCTGCTGTGCCACATGCAGTGCGCGGCCGCGCCGATACGCGATGTGACAGGGCAGCTCGCCGGCGTGCTCGACCTCACGGTGGAGGCGCGGCGTTTCGGCTTCGACGCGGCGTCGATGGTGTCGCTGTACGCCACCACCATCGAGAACCGGCTGCTGCAGGCGCAGTCGCGCGACCACCTGATCCTGCGCTTCCAGGCCAGCCCCACGCTGCTGGGCACGCCGCTCGAAGCGCTGGCCGGCATCGCGCCCGACGGCACCATCGCCTGGCTCAACAACGCGGGCGCGCGGCTGCTGGGTCGGCTGCCCGAGGCGGCGGACGAGCGCGACGTGGAGTTCCTGCTCGGGCACGATCTTGCGAGCCTGCTGCGCTTGGGCCGACGCGAGGCTGCGCAGCCGTTGCGGCTGGCAAGCGGCCTTGGCGTGTGGATGCAGGCACAGTTGAAGGGCGGCGCGGATGGCGCGGACTTCCGGCACGCAGTGGCGATGCCGGGCGAGGCTGCCCCACTGGCCATCGAGCGGCACGATGCGATGCCGGCCGCACAGGCCAGCGAGCACGCAGATGGTGACGAGGCAGCGCCCCACGAGCAGACCACGCTGCGCGAGCACAGCCGCAAGCTGATCGAGGAGACGCTCGCCGCGCATGGCGGCAACGTGTCGCAGGCGGCGCGGCAGCTGCGCGTGTCGCGCGGCACGCTCTACCGGCGGCTGCGGGGCTGGCGCGACGAAGCCGCGGCCGTGGCCGACGCACGCGACTGAAGGCCGTTCAGCGCCTGGGCAGCGCGTAGGCGATCACATGGTCGCCGGTGCGCGTACCGAGCGAGCCGTGGCCGCCGGCCACCACCAGCAGGTACTGGCGCCCGTCGGCGCCGCGGTAGGTCATTGGCGTGGCCTGTCCGCCGGCCGGCAGGCGGCTGCGCCAGAGCTCCCTGCCGTCGTTGACGTCGTAGCCGCGCACGAACTGGTCGAGCGTCCCCGAGAGAAAGGCCACGCCCCCTGCCGTCATGATGGGCCCGCCGAGATTGGGCACGCCCATCGCAAAGGGCAGCGGCAGCGGCGAGCTGTCGCGCACCGTACCGTTCTTGTGCATCCAGGCGACCCGGCCGGTGCGCAGGTCGGCCGCGGCGACGTAGCCCCAGGGCGGCGCCTGGCACGGCAGGCCGAGCACCGAGGTGAAGGCGCTGAGCTTCACCGCGAAGGGCGCGCCGAAGTTCTCGTTGAGCGCGGGCAGACTGTCGTTGGGGCGTTCCTTGCCCTGCACGTAGAGCGAGGTGGCGTCCGCGCGCGGCACGAGCCTGGAGACGAAGGCCAGCGACGCGGGCGTGGCGAAGACGATCTGCCGGCGCGGATCGACCGCCACGCCGCCCCAGTTGAAGACGCCGAAGTTGCCCGGATGGATCAGCGAGCCCTCGGTCGACGGCGGGGTGAACCGGCCCTCGTAGCGCAGCCGGTGGAAGGCGATGCGGCAGGCCAGCTGGTCGAAGACGGTGGCGCCCCACATGTCCGAGGGCTTGAGCGCCGGCGGATCGAAGGACAGGGCCGATGACGGCTGCGTCGGCGCGGTGACGTCGCCCGCGGCGGCGCCCTGCGGCGCGGCGCGCTCGTTCACCGGAAGGATCGGCTTGCCGTTGCGGCGGTCGAGCACGAAGAGCTCGCCCTGCTTGGTCGGCTGCACCAGCGCGGGCACGGTCTCGCTGCCCACGCGCAGGTCGACCAGGCTGGGCTGCGCGGGCACGTCGTAGTCCCACAGGTCGTGGTGCACGGTCTGGAAGCTCCAGCGCACGCGGCCGCTGGCCAGGTCGAGCGCCACCACCGCCGATGAATACTTCTTCGCGCCTTCGCTGCGCGCGCCGCCCCACTGGTCGGGCGGCTGGTTGCCCATGGGCACGTAGACAAGGCCCAGCGCCTCGTCCACGCTGGAGATCGACCAGCTGTTGGGCGAATTGGCGGTGTAGGTGCGGTCGGCCGCGATGGGGGCGGTGTCCTCGGGGTTGCCGGAGTCCCAGTTCCACACCAGCGCGCCGGTGTTCGCGTCGAAGGCGCGGATCACGCCGGAGGTTTCCTTCGTCGAGACGTTGTCCAGCACGGTACCGCCCACGATGAGGAGCGAGCGCGTCACGACCGGAGGCGAGGTCGAGTAGTAGGAGCCTGCCTTCACGTTCGGCATGTTCTTCCAGAGATCGATCTGGCCGGTGCCGCCGCCGAAGGCCGGGCAGGGCTGGCCGCTGGCGGGATCGAGCGCGATGACGCGGCCATCGGCTGTGGGCATGAACAGCTTCGCGTCGCAGGCGGCCGGCGACCCGGATGCGGATGCGGGCGCGGATCCGGCAGATGGCGCCGCCGCAGCACCCGGGTAGTACGAAAGCCCCCGGCAGGTCAGGTGCTGCAGCGCGAGCGGCCGCGCGATCTGGGGCGTGTAGTGCCAGACCTGCTGGCCGGTGGTGGCGTCGAGCGCGATCACCGACTGGTGCGGCGTGCACAGGAACAGCCTGCTGCCGATCTTCAGCGGCGTGACCTCGAAGGTCGTCTCCTCGGGGTCGCCCGGCTGGCCTCGCACGTCGCCGGTACGGAAGTGCCAGGCCTCCTCGAGCTGGCTCACGTTCTGCGGCGTGATCTGGTCGAGCGCCGAATAGCGCTGGCCGAAGCCGGTGCCGCCGTAGGCCGTCCACTCGTCCGCCGCGGCCGTGGGGCCCACGGGCGCGCTCGCCGTCGCGGCCGTGGCATCGGCCGGGGGCGAGATGCCTTCGATGCGGCGGGGATCGCGCATCCACGAGAACACCGCCGCCACCAGGAAGGCCACGAGCGCCACGCCGAGCACGGCGCGCGCGCTTCCAACGCCCGCGGCATTGCGCAGGGCGAGCGCACGCGCCACCCACGGCGTGAGCAGCAGCAGGCCGATCACAAAGAACACGTCGCCACGCGCGGCCATCGGCCACCAGTCGAGCCCCACCTCCCACAGTGCCCAGGCCAGCGTGAGCAGGACCACCGCCGCGTACACCATCAACCCGGCACCGCCGCCGCGCCGCAACAGCAGCGCCGCCGCCGCCAGCCCCAGTCCCGCGACGAGGTAGTACCACGAGCCGCCGAGCGCGATCAGCCATGCACCGGCCACGGCGAGCGCCACGCCTGCAAGCCCGATCAGCACGGCCATCGCGGCCAGCAACACGGAAGCGGAACGGGCGGGCTCGGCGGACGGGCGCGGATTCATGGCGGGAACTCCAGGGACGGAGTCCGAACGCTAGACCGCTGCGGGCAGCCCGCGCGTAGGCCGAAGGCTCAGGTGGCGGCGAGAACCTGCGCGGCGCGCGCCCTGCGTGCCTTCGCATCGGGCTGCAGCGGCCTTAAGTATTCGTGCAGCGCGAGCGCCGCCGCGCCCACCGCGGGCGCCAGCTCGCCGTAGCGCGCTGTGCGCAGGTCCGGGGCCGGCATGCCGGCGTCGTCCGCGTGCCGCTTCATGCATTCGAAGGCAGCCTGCGCGAAGCCCTTGTGGTCGGCGCAGGCCTTGCCGCCGAGCACGATGGCGCGCGGATTGAAGGTGACCCACAGGTTCTGCAGCAGCACGCCGAAGAATGCGGCGGCGCGCGGCAGATCGGCGCCCTCGCGCTCCAGCACGCGCGAGCCGAAGAAGGCTTCGGCGCAGCCGCGCCGCCCGCACGAGCACAGCGGGCCGTCGAGCTGGAGGATGGTGTGGCCGATCTCGCCGGCCATGCCCTGCGCGCCGGTGAAGAGCCGGTCGTTGAGCACCACGCCCGCGCCAACGCCCACGTCGCAGTTGACGAAGATCAGCGGGTCTTCGCCCTCCTGGCCGACGCTGGAGGCGAACTCGTATTCGCCCAGCGCGGCGGCATCGGCGTCGTTCTGCAGCTGCACCGTCACCCCGGGTAGCCCGACGGCGGCGAAGGCTTTCTCGAGCGCCGGCAGCAGGCTCACGTTGCGCCAGCCGAGGTTGGGCGCGAAGCGGACGACGCCGGTGCAGTCGTCCACCGCGCCGGGCACGCACACGCCGATGCTCGACAGCTGCAGGCCGAGCTGCTGCAGCTTCGCGTGCGCGGCCGCCGCCATGCGCGCGACCTGCGCGCACACTCCGGCGGGCGAACCGTCGGTCAGGTCGTGGCTCTGCGAATGCAGCACCTCGCCCTGCAGCGACATGCACACAAGGCGCACGGTCTCCACAGCGATCTCCACGCCCATGAGCGCGCGCACGCCCACGTCGATCTGCAGCGGCGTGGAGGGGCGGCCCAGCCCGTCGGCCACGGTCGCGCCGGCCTCGCTGAGCCAGCCCTCGTCGATCAGCTCGCGCACCAGCAGGCTCACGGTCGACTTGGTGAGGCCGCTCTCGCCGGCCAGCCGTGCGCGCGAAAGGCCGGGCTGCGCGCGCAGCAGCCGCAGCAGCACGCTGCGGTTCATGCGCTTCACCAGTTGCAGGTCGGCCGTGGTGGTCACGTCGGGTCTGTCTCCGTCTACCCGTGCGTCAGGCGGGTGCCGCCGCGGTATCGGCGTGATGGGCCTGCTCCTTGCCCTCGGGCCGCTTGCCGGCAATGATCATCCCGAGCACCTCGTCCTCGGTCACATCGGCGGTGCGGTAGGTGCCCACGAGCCTGCCGTTCTTCATCACCGCGAGGCGGTCGCTCAGCGAGAACACGTCGGGCATGTCGTGCGTGATGAGGAAGATGCCCACGCCGTCGGCCTTGAGCTGCTTCACCAGGCCGCCGACCATCGCCGTTTCTTCGGGGCCCAGCGCGGCGCAGGGCTCGTCCATGATGAGGATGCGCGCATTGAAGTACAGCGCGCGCGAAATGGCCACCACCTGCCGCTGCCCGCCCGAGAGCCGGCGCACCGGCACGCGGATGTTGGTGAAGTTCCTGTTCAGGCGCTGGAACACCTTGCGCGCCTGCACTTCCATGAAGTGGTCGTCGAGCGTGTTCCACGGCGTCATCTTCTCGCGGCCGAGGAAGAGATTGGCCACCGAGTCGAGGTTGTCGGCGAGCGCGAGCGTCTGGTAGATGGTCTCGATGCCTTGCGCCTGCGCCTCGGCCGGCGTGCGGATGTTGACCTTCTCGCCCGCGATCAGCGTGTCTCCCGAGTCGATGGGGTAGGCACCCGCGAGCATCTTCATCAGCGTGGACTTGCCCGCGCCGTTGTGGCCCAGCAGCGCGACCACCTCGCCGGGGTAGAGGTTCACGCTCACGCCGTCCACGGCCTTCACGCCGCCGAAGGCCTTGCGGATCTCGCGCAGTTCGACGAGGGGTCTGGAGGTGTCGATATCTGCCATTTCAGTTTTCCCCAAACTTGCGGCGGTAGAGCACATCGAACACCACCGCCACGATCAGCACCTGGCCGATGATGACCATGCGCTTGCCGATGGGCACGTCCAGCAGCAGCATGCCGCTGTCGAGCGACTGCATGATGAGCGCGCCCAGCACCGAGCCGAAGATCGAGCCGCTGCCGCCCGCGAGCGCCGTGCCGCCGATGACGGCCGCGGCGATCACGTACAGCTCCATGCCCGTGCCCAGCGAATTGGTGCCGGCGTTCAGGCGCGCGATCGACACGATGGCCGCGACGGTGACCAGCACCGCCAGCAGCGCGAACAGCATCAGCGTGACGCGCTTGACCGGAATGCCCACCAGCGCCGCGGCGTCGGGGTTGCCGCCCATCGCGAACACGTAGCGCCCGAAGCGCGTGCGGTGCACGATGAACGACAGCACGATGGCCACCACCGCCCAGATCAGCACCGGGATCGGAATGCCCTGCGGCTCGCTCTTGGACGAGATCTGGTAGCTGTTCATCACCCAGGCGAAGCCGAACACCACCGCCACCGGCACGGCCGTGATGAGCACGTCCAGCCACAGCGCCTCGGTTGGCATGTCGTAGCGCTGGCGCGCGCGGCGCTTCTGCACCATGCGCGCGAACAGCACCACCGCCACGAACGCCGCGAGCACCCAGCTCGCGGTGACGCCGATGCCGCCGTCGTAGCCACCGCCCAGGCGCTGGAAGAATTCGTCGTTCACCGGCTGCGTCTTGCCGTCGGCCACCAGGAAGGCCGCGCCGCGGAAGGACATGAGGCCGCCCAGCGTGACCACGAAGGAAGGCACGCCCAGCACCGCAGTGAGCCAGCCCTGGTAGATGGACACCAAGAGCGCCACCGCGAGCCCCGCGAGGCAGGCCGTGGGCCACGACCAGCCCGAGGTGTATTGCAGGTAGGCGATGAGAACACCGACGAAGCCCATCACCGAGCCCACCGACAGGTCGATGTGCCGCGCCACGATGATCAGCACCATCACGGTGGACACGATGCCCACCACCGCCGTCTGCTGCGCGACGTTGTAGAGGTTCTCGGGCGAGAGGAACACGCCGCCGGACATGACGCTGAACGCCACGGCCATGATGACCAGCAGCACGCACATCAGGATGAGCCGCAGGTCGACGCCGGTGCGGCGCCACCAGCCCGGTGTTGATGACGATGGGTTGCTCATGTTTCGGATCCTTTTTCTGGACTGCGCGGACTACGAAGAGATGCGCAGGCCCTGCCGGCCGGCCCCGTGGGCGCCGGCAGCTGGTGCGTTGCATGGGAAAGGGAAAAAGCCGGCGCGCTTTCCGCGGATGGCGCCGGTGCGTCGCTCGCCTGTCGTGCGGCGTTACTTGCAGGCCGCGGGCGCGCTCGCGCCCGACACGCCCTTGCAGAGCTCGTCCTTCTTGATCCAGCCGGCCTTGACCACGAGGTCGAGGTTGTCGCGCGTCACCGCCACCGGCGTCAGCAGGCGCGACTGCAGCGCGACCTTCTTCGGGCCCGAGTTCCACGGCGCGGCCTTGTCGACCGGCTTGCCCTGCGACAGCGCGATGGCCGCGGCGGCGGCTTCGCGGCCGAGCTCGCGCGAGTCCTTGAAGATGGTGGCGGTCTGCGTGCCCAGCGCGATGCGGTTGAGCGCCGCGAAGTCGGCGTCCTGGCCCGACACCGGAATGCCGCGGATGCCCTTGGCCGTGAGCGCCGCCACCGCGCCGCCGGCCGTGCCGTCGTTGGCGGCCACCACGGCATCCACCTTGTTGCCGTTCTTGGTGAGGATCTGCTCCATGTTCTTCTGCGCGACCTCGGGCTTCCAGCCTTCGGTGTATTCGTCGCCGACGATCTTGATGTCGCCCTTCTTGATGGCGGCGTCCAGCACTTCCTGCTGGCCCGCGCGCAGGAAGTCGGCGTTCGGGTCGCTGGGCGAGCCCTTGATGATCACGTAGTTGCCCTTGGGCTTGACCTTGAAGACCTCGCGCGCCTCCATGCGGCCGACCTCGACGTTGTCGAAGGTGATGTAGAAGACGCCCGGCGCCTCGATGAGGCGGTCGTAGGCGACCACGGGCACCTTCTGGCGCGTGGCCTTGGTGACGGCCGGCAGGATGGCGTCCTTGTCCATCGCCAGCACGATGAGCGCCTTCGCGCCCTTCGACATCAGGCCCTCGATGTCGCCCAGCTGCTTCTCGGGCGAGCCGCCCGCATCGGCACTGATGTACTTGGCGCCGAGCTTCTCCAGCTCTGCCTTGATGGCGGCCTCGTCGGTCTTCCAGCGCTCTTCCTGGAAGTTGGACCAGCTCACGCCGACCACGGTCTGCGCCATCGCGCCCACGGCCGTGGAACCGAGTGCCGTGGCGAAGGCCATGGCGGCCAGGGTTTGTTTCAGTCGCATCGATGTCTCTCCTGAGTTGAGTCGCCCGCAGGCGCCAGCCGTGTAAGAAATTAGTTAGTTTGAAGGGCGAACTAACTATCCCATCGAGGTGCGATCGTGGGCATCCGGGAATTCCCGGAGCGGCTTGCAAGGGTTTGTTCGTTCAGCCGATGCGCCAGGCCTGCGTCCACACGGCGATGCCGTCGAGCAGCTCGTCGAGCGCTTCGGCATCCGTGCGACCGCTGCGCCGCAGGACGCTGAAGGAGTGGTCGGCGCCGTCTATCTCGAGCACGCTGGCCATCGGGCCGAGCGAACGGGTGGTTTCGTCGAACTCGCGCGGCTCGGCCAGCGTGTCGCGCGGACCGTGCGCGAAGAGCATGGGGACGTCGACATCGTGCAGATGCTCCGCGCGCGTGGTCGATGGCGCGCCCGAAGGGTGCAGCGGAAAACCGAGGAAGACCAGCCCCTTCACGCCCGGCAGCGGCTCCAGTGCCTGGGCCTGCGAGGTCATGCGGCCGCCAAAAGATTTGCCGCCAGCGAAGAGGCGTAGTCCGCCGAAGTGCGCAGCCGCGCAATCGACCGCCGCGCGCACAGTGGCATGCGCGAGGGCCGGCGCGTCGGTGCGCTTGCTGCCTCGCTCCATGTAGGGAAACTGGTAGCGCAGCGTGGCGATGCGCCGCTGCGCGAGCCCGTCGGCCACAGCCTCCATGAACGGATGCGTCATGCCGGCACCGGCGCCATGCGCCAGCACGCAGCAGGCCTCGGGCGAAGGCGGCGACACCGCGAGCGCGGACACGGCGACCTCATCGGCCACCGGAATGCGCAGTTGCCTTGTCGTTGCGGTCGTCGCCTCGGGGTTCGTCAATCGATGAGCTGTGTCTTGATGGCGTAGTAGGTCAGGTCGCTGTTGGTGGAAAGGTTCATCTTCTCCATCAGTCGCGTGCGGTAAGTACTGATGGTCTTCACCGAGAGCGACAGCGCCTCGCCGATGGCGCCCACCGATTCTCCCTTGGCCAGCTTCAGGAACACCTGGAATTCGCGCTCCGACAGGTGCTCGTGCGGCGGCGCGTTGTCCTTGCGTTCCAACTGGCCCGCGAGCAGCTCTGCCACCGAGGGCGAGATGTAGCGCCGGCCCAGCGCGATCGTGCGGATGGCCTTGGCGATCTCCTCGGGCTCGCATTCCTTGTTGAGGTAGCCGGATGCGCCCTGGCGGATGAGGTTCACCGCGTAGTGCTCCTCGGGATAGCCGCTGAGGATGAGCACGCCGAGGTCGGGCGCCTTGGCGCGCACCATCGCGAGCGCGTCGATACCGCTCTGGCCTGGCATGGAAAGGTCCATCACCAGCACGTCGAGATCGGCCGTGCGCACCAGGTCGATGGCCTCCCGGCCGGTGCCGGCCTCGCCGACCACGCGGAAGTCGACGAAAGTGGAGAAGAACGACTTCAGGCCTGTGCGGACGACCGCGTGGTCGTCGACGATGCCGATCTTGATCATGGTGATGTGCCTCCTGCGCTGTGTTTGGTGGATGGCCGCGAGCCGGCACGCGAGCCGGCAGACGGAATGAGTAGGTGAAGATGCCACAGGCCCTTGCGCCGCGGGGCCTCGCCAGGCGGGTCGGGCATTTGTCCTGCACGCGTTCGCAGAAACGTCTCGCAACGATGTAGGAGGGCAGGCAGGTGCCCGCTGCGCCGAGGGATGCGAAGGCTTGCTCACTCCTCTGGATTTCTTGCCCGATCCTTCGGGGACACGGCTCTTTTGTGGATGACGAAGCGCCCCGCGGGTAGAGTCCTGCGCAAAGTCTCGAAGCAAGCAAGATGGCCCCCAGACAGGACGCGGACGAGGACGCCGCAGCGCGGTGCAGGGCGCTGCAGCAGGCGATGGCGCGGGTCATCGATGCCCGCACGCCGCTGCCGGGCGACTACGGCACGCCCATCGCCAACCTCGGCTTCTTCAGGCGCGAATCTCCCGCGCCACCGGCCGTCTGCATGGTCGAGCCGAGCATCGTGCTCGTCGCGCAGGGCGCCAAGCAGATGTGGGTGGGCGGCGAGGCCTATCCGTACGACACATCGCGGTTCCTCATCACCTCGCTGGACATGCCCGCCAATTCCGAAGTGAAGACGGCGAGCCCGCGGCAGCCCTGCCTGGGCCTGATGCTCAAGCTCGACGTGCGCGTGCTGGCCGAGCTCATCGCGCAGGGCGGCCTGCCGCCGCATCGCGAGCGGCCCATCGGCATCGGCGTGGGACTCGGCGAGGCGACGCCCACGCTGCTGGCGCCGATCGCCCGGCTGGTGGAACTGCTGGACGAGCCCGAGGCCATTCCCGTTCTCGCGCCGATGATCCATCGCGAGATCCACTACCGGTTGCTGATGAGCGACCAGGCCGCGAGGCTGCGGCAGATCGCCTCGGTCGACGGGCAGGGCCACCGGATCGCCAGGGCCATCGACTGGCTGAAGCTGAACTACGCCTCGCCCTTTCGCATCGACGAGCTTGCGGCCCGCGTGCAGATGAGCGCGCCGACCTTCCACCACCACTTCCGCCAGCTGACGGCGATGAGTCCGCTGCAGTACCAGAAGTGGCTGCGGCTGAACGAGGCGAAGCGGCTGATGCTCAACGAGCACTTCGATGCGGCGAGCGCGGCCTTCCAGGTCGGCTACGAAAGCCCGTCGCAGTTCAGCCGCGAGTACAGCCGTCTGTTCGGCGCACCGCCCAGGCGGGACATCGAAGTGCTGCGCGGCGGTGCGCGCGCGGGTGGCAGGGGAATCGACGCAGCGGGAGCCGGGCAAGGCCAGGCCAGTGGGGCCTGAGGCAGGGCCGCTGCCGCCGCGCCTCATCGGATCGGGCAAGAAATGAAGAGGATTGCGCTATCGATCCTCGCGCGGCTTCAGAAGAATGGGAATCGGCGGGTCTGCCCCCGCGGCTTCCCAAGGTGAGAACCATTTTCGGAAGCGGGGAGCCCCACGGGCCGAGGGCAGGGATCAACAGCAGCCGTTTTCCTACCGCCACCGCCCATGGCACGCGCTATCAGCAGTACTCGCCATCCCCACGAACCTCGAACAGCAGGAGCTGACATGGACAGTCCCACGACACAACTGATCTCGCGGCGCGACGCGCTCATCGTCGGCGCCGCGACCGCCGCGGCGGTCTCGGCAGCCACCGCGCCGCCCGCGTCGGCGCAGACCGCGGCCCCGGCAGCGGCCGCCGGCGGCTCGCGCATGAAGCTGACGCTGAACGTCAATGGCACGGCGCAGGCACTCGACCTGGACACGCGCACCACCCTGCTCGACGCACTGCGCGAGCACCTGCACCTGACGGGCACCAAGAAGGGCTGCGACCACGGCCAGTGCGGCGCCTGCACGGTCATCGTCGACGGAAGGCGGATCAACTCCTGCCTGACGCTCGCCGTGATGCACGAGGGCGCGCAGGTCACGACCATCGAAGGGCTGGGCACGCCGCAAGGCATGCATCCGCTGCAGGCCGCCTTCGTCAGGCACGACGGCTACCAGTGCGGCTACTGCACGCCCGGCCAGATCTGCTCGGCGGTGGCGGTGATCGACGAGATCAAGCGCGGCGTGCCGAGCCATGTGAGCGCCGACCTCACGTCCCGCCCCATGTTCTCGGCCGAAGAGCTGCGCGAGCGCATGAGCGGCAACATCTGCCGCTGCGGCGCCTACTCCAACATCGTCGATGCCATCACGGAAGTGGCGGGGAGCAAGGCATGAAGGCTTTCACCTACGAGCGCGCCGCGACCCCGGCGCAGGCGGCGTCCGCCGTCGCGGGCAGGCCCGGCGCGAAGTTCATCGCCGGCGGCACCAACCTGCTCGACCTCATGAAGCTGCAGATCGAGGCGCCGGTGCACCTGGTCGACGTGAACGGCCTGGCGCTGGACCGCATCGAGCCGACGCCCGAGGGTGGCCTGCGCATCGGCGCCCTGGTGCGCAACACCGACCTGGCGGCCGACGAGCGCGTGCGACGCGACTACGGCGTGCTCTCCCGCGCGCTGCTGGCCGGCGCATCGGGCCAGCTGCGCAACAAGGCGACCACCGCGGGCAACCTGCTGCAGCGCACGCGCTGCCCCTATTTCTACGACACCGACCAGCCGTGCAACAAGCGCCGCCCCGGCAGCGGCTGCGGCGCCATCGGCGGCGTGACGCGGCAGCTCGCGGTGATCGGGGGCAGCAAGTCCTGCATCGCGACGAATCCGGGCGACATGGCCGTGGCGATGCGCGTGCTGGATGCGTCCGTCGAGACCGTGCGGCCCGACGGACGCACCCGCGTGATTCCGATCGCCGACTTCCATCGCCTGCCAGGCGACACGCCGCACGTCGAGACGACGCTGGAGCGCGACGAGCTCATCACCGGCGTCACGCTGCCCAGGCCCGTGGGCGGCACGCACGTCTACCGCAAGATCCGCGATCGCGCCTCCTATGCCTTCGCGCTGGTGTCGGTCGCGGCCATCGTGCAGCGCGACGGCTCCGGCCGGGTGGCGCTCGGCGGTGTCGCGCACAAGCCGTGGCGCGTGGAGGCTGCAGAGACCGCCATGCCGCAAGGCGCCAGGGCCGTGACCGCGCGGCTGCTCGCCGACGCGCAGCCCACCCACGAGAACGCGTTCAAGCTGCAGCTCGCCGAGCGCGCGCTGGCCGCCGCCATCACGCAAGCGAGGAGCTGACCATGAGGTTCGACACACCCGCCACGACAAACCCCATCGACCAGCTGAAGATCATCGGCAGGGCCACGGACCGCATCGACGGCCCGATGAAGACCACCGGCGCCGCGCGCTACGCCTACGAGCGCAACACCGAGATGCCCGGCGCAGCCTACGGCTACGTGGTGGGCGCGGGCATCGCGAAGGGCCGCATCGCGTCGATGGACCTGGCCGCTGCCCGGGCGGCGCCGGGCGTGCTGGCGATCGTCACCGCGCGCAACGCGGGCAAGCTCGGCAAGGGCGACTTCAATACGGCGAAGCTCCTGGGCGGGCCGGAGATCGACCACTACCACCAGGCGGTGGCGCTGGTCGTGGCCGACACCTTCGAGCAGGCGCGCGCGGCCGCGCAGCTGGTGCGCGTCGAGTACGAGCGCACGCCGGGCCGCTTCGACCTGTCCGCCGAGAAGGACGCGGCGAAACTGCCCGCGCCCAACCCCTTCGCGGGCGAGCCGCAGACGAAGACGGGCGATTTCGCGGGCGCCTACGCGGCGGCCCCCGTGCAGCTCGACGCGACCTACACCACGCCCGACGAGTCGCACGCGATGATGGAGCCGCACGCCTCCATCGCGCAGTGGCAGGGCGACAAGCTCACCATCTGGACCTCGAACCAGATGATCGCCTGGGGCGCCGGCGACGTCGCCAAGACGCTCGGCATCCCGAAGGCGAACGTGCGGCTGATCTCGCCCTTCGTCGGCGGCGGCTTCGGCGGCAAGCTGTTCGTGCGGGCCGATGCGCTGCTCGCGGCGCTGGGTGCGCGGGCGGCGCGGCGGCCGGTGAAGGTGGCGCTGCCGCGGCCGCTGATGGCGAACAACACCACGCACCGGCCCGCGACCATCCAGCGCATCCGCCTGGGCGCCGGCCGCGACGGCAGGCTCACCGCCATCGCCCACGAGGGCTGGTCGGGCGACCTGCCCGGCGGCCAGCCGGAGACGGCCGTGAACCAGACCCGCCTGCTGTACGCCGGTGCGAACCGCCTCACGACCACGCGCCTGGCCGTGCTCGACCTGCCCGAGGGCAACGCGATGCGCGCACCCGGCGAGGCGCCCGGCATGATGGCGCTGGAGATCGCCATGGACGAGATGGCCGAGAAGCTGGGCATCGACCCGATCGAGTTCCGCGTGCTCAACGACACGCAGGTCGACCCCGAGAAGCCGCAGCGTCCCTATTCGCAGCGCAAGCTGATCGAATGCCTGCGCACAGGCGCCGAGCGCTTCGGCTGGAACAGGCGCAACCCGGCGCCGGGGCAGCAGCGCGACGGCCGCTGGCTCGTCGGCATGGGCGTGGCGGCCGCGTTCCGCAACAACCTGGTGATGAAGTCGGGCGCGCGCGTGCGTCTGGACAACCGGGGCATGGTCACGGTGGAGACCGACATGACGGACATCGGCACCGGGACCTACACCATCATCGCGCAGACCGCCGCCGAGACCATGGGCGTGACGCTCGACAAGGTGCAGGTGCGCCTGGGCGACTCGGCGCACCCGGTTTCGGCCGGCTCGGGCGGCCAGTGGGGCGCCAACAGCTCGACCTCCGGCGTCTTCGCGGCATGCATGAAGCTGCGCGAAGCCGTGGCGTCGAAGCTGGGCATTCCGGTAGCCGAGGCGGAGTTCTCCGAAGGCATGGTGCGCGCCGGCTCGCGCGCAGTGCCGCTGGCCGAGGCGGCGGGAGCGCAGGAGCTGGTGGTGGAGGACAGCATCGAATTCGGCGACCTCGACAAGAAGTACCAGCAGTCGACCTTCGGCGCGCATTTCGTGGAGGTCGGCGTCGACGCGGCCACCGGCGAGATCCGCGTGCGGCGCATGCTCGCGGTGTGCGCGGCGGGGCGCATCCTGAATCCGAAGTCCGCGCGCAGCCAGGTGATCGGCGCGATGACGATGGGCGTCGGCGGCGCGCTGATGGAAGAGCTGGCGCTCGACAAGCGGCACGGCTTCTTCGTCAACCACGACCTTGCGGGCTACGAGGTGCCGGTGCACGCCGACATTCCGCACCAGGACGTCGTCTTCCTCGACGAGACCGACCCGATCTCCTCGCCGATGAAGGCCAAGGGCGTCGGGGAGCTCGGCATGTGCGGCGTGGCCGCGGCGGTGGCGAACGCCGTCTACAACGCAACGGGCGTGCGGGTGCGCGACTACCCGATCACGCTCGACAAGCTGCTGGATCGCCTGCCGCCGGTGGCCTGAATTTGCCGGCACGTGGCGGGTAAGCCCGGTGCCGCGAGTCCGTATCGCTTGATACGATTTTTTCCGGAACGCCCGCCCCAAGGGCGTCGGAGACAAGATGGACTCGAGCATTTCCGGCAGCGCCGTCCATGGCGCGCACGGCGTGGGTGAGGCCCTGTACCGCGTCATGGTGCGGATACGGGCTTTCGAGAACGCGGCGGAGACCGCCAGCCAGGGCGGCGTGAGCGCATATGGCCAGCAGGCGGCGGGCGCCGCCAAGGTGCGCGGGCCGCTGCACCTCTCCACCGGGCAGGAGGCGGTACCGGCCGGCGTCTGCGCCCACCTGCGCGCCGCCGACTACCTCACTTCCACCCACCGCGGCCACGGCCACACGCTGGCCAAGGGCGCCGACCTCGCGCGGATGATGTGCGAGCTGTTCGGCAAGGCCACCGGATTCAACGGCGGCAAGGGCGGCTCGATGCACATCGCGGATTTCTCGGTCGGCATGCTGGGCGCCAACGGCGTGGTGGCGGCGGGGCTGCCGATCGCGGTGGGCGCGGCGCACGCGCAGAAGCTGCTGAACAAGGCTGACGACATCACCGTCTGCTTCTTCGGCGACGGCGCGATCAACCGCGGGCCCTTCCTGGAGGCGCTGAACTGGGCGCGCGTGTACGAGCTGCCGGTGCTCTTCGTCTGCGAGGACAACCGCTGGAGCGCGACCACAGCGAGCGGCCCGATGACGGCCGGGGAAGGCGCCTCGGCGCGCGCCGAGTCGCTCGGCATCGCGTCCACGCAGGTCGATGGCAACGACGTGTTCGCGGTGCATGCGGCCGCCGCGAAGCTGGTGGCGCAGGTGCGCAGCGGCGGCGGGCCGCGCCTGCTGCATGCGCTGACCTACCGCGTGAAGGGGCATGTGTCGGTGGACGTGGCGGCTTACCGCGATCCGGCCGAACTGGCGGCCGCGCTCGCGACCGACCCGATCGCACGGGCCCGCGCATATCTGCTTTCGGCCGGCGTCGCGGCTTCCGCGCTCGACGCCATCGAGAACGCCGCGCGCGACGAGGTCGACACCGCCCTCGCCATCGCCGACGCGGCCCCCTGGCCCGAGCCGGCCGCCGCCTTCACCGACGTGCAGACCGTCGGGGAGGGCCAGTGGCGATGAAGCACGAACTGAGCTATTCGGAAGCCGCCCTGCTCGCCCTGCAGCGCGAGATGGAAGCCGACCCGCGCGTGGTGGTGCTCGGCGAGGACGTGGGCCGCGGCGGCATCTTCGGGCAGTACAAGGGGCTGCAGCAGAGCTTCGGCCCGGGACGCGTGATCGACACGCCGATCAGCGAGGCCGCGATCATGGGCGCCGGCGTGGGCATGGCGCTCGCAGGGCTGCGGCCGGTGGTCGAGATGCGCGTGGTCGACTTCGCGCTGTGCGGCATGGACGAGCTGGTGAACCAGGCCGCCAAGAACCGGTTCATG
The DNA here is from genome assembly GCF_048302515.1 of Variovorax sp. 350MFTsu5.1. Classification (NCBI taxonomy): domain Bacteria; kingdom Pseudomonadati; phylum Pseudomonadota; class Betaproteobacteria; order Burkholderiales; family Comamonadaceae; genus Variovorax; species Variovorax sp. 350MFTsu5.1. Next base: position 6,521,967 of record NZ_CP157620.1, read on the forward strand.
TTCGGCGGCCAGGGCCGCGTGCCGCTGGTGGCGCGCATGCCCGGCGGCATCTGGGACGCCTCGGCCGCGCAGCATTCGCAGTCGCTCGAAGCCTGGTTCGCGCACCTGCCGGGCGTGGTGGTGGTGAGCCCCTCGACGCCGCAGGACAACCACGGGCTGCTGCGCTCTGCCCTGCAGTGCGGCGACCCCGTGGTCTACATCGAGCACAAGACGCTGTGGGGCGCGCGCGGCGAGGTCGACGAAAGCGTCGCCGTGCCGCTGGGCAAGGCGGCACGCGTGCGCGCGGGCGATGCGCTCACTCTCGTGAGCTGGAGCCGGCAGATGCAGGCCAGCGCGGCGGCGTGCGATGCGCTGGCGGCCGAGGGCATCGCGGTGGACCTGATCGACCTGCGCACGCTGTGGCCCTGGGATCGCGAGACGGTGCTGTCGTCGTGCGCGCGCACCGGCCGGCTGCTGGTGGTCCACGAGGCGGTGCAGGCGGCGGGCTTCGGTGCGGAGATCGCGGCCAGCGCTGCGGAGGCCACCGGCTGCCGCGTGGCACGGCTGGGCGCGCCGCGCATTCCGGTCGGCTATGCGCCGGTGCTGGAGGCGCAGTCGCGCGTCGGCACCGAGGCCATCGTGGCGGCGGCGAAAAGGCTCGCCGGCTGAACGCGCCCCGCCATGGACCCGCTCTTCTTCAAGCTGGTGCGGGTCGTGAATCTCACGGCGCGGCCTTTCCACGAGCGCGTGGGCCGCGAGCACCGGATCACGCTGAACGAGTGGCGCACGATGGCGGTTCTGGCAGCGCAACCCGGCCTCAACGCCACGCAGGTGGCCGACCAGACCGGCCTCGACAAGATGGCAGTGAGCCGCGCTCTCTCCGGCCTGCGCCGTCACAAGCGCGTGCAGCGCCACGACGACCCGACCGACCGACGCCGCAGCCGGCTCTATCTCACGGCCGTCGGCAAGGCGCTGCACGAAACGGTGGGCGCGCTCGGCCGCGAGCGCGAGGTCGCGCTGTTCGGCGGCATCGGTGCCGTCGAACTGGCCCAGCTCGACGCCACGCTCGACAAGCTCATCGAGGCCGTGCAGCGCGGCCTCCCCTGACCTCCCGAGCAAGGCACGCCCCTTTCCAGAAACACCACGGAACCGGCTCTGCCGGGCCGTAGGTGTTGCCCCCGGAAGGGGGTTGGCGAAGCGACACGAAGTGCGCGCAGCCTGGGGGCGAACCAAGTTATGCCGCGAAGCCACCGTCGATGTTGAGGCTCGCACCCGTCACGAAGCCGGCTTCGGGGCTGGCGAGGTAGCCGACCATGGCGGCGATTTCATCAGGATGGCCGTGGCGGGCCAGCGCCATCAGGCCGTGCATCGAGGCGGCATTGGGGCCGTCGACGGGGTTCATGTCGGTGTTGACCGGGCCGGGCTGCACGTTGTTGACCGTGATGCCGCGCGGGCCGAGGTCGCGCGACAGGCCCTGCACCAGGCCGACCAGCGCCGACTTGCTCATCGCGTAGGCGCTGCCGCCGGGCCAGGGCATGCGCTCGGCATTGGTGCTGCCGATGTTGATGATGCGGCCGCCCTCGCCCATGTGGCGCGAGGCCGCCTTGGCAGCGACGAAGACGGCGCGCACGTTGATGGCCAGCGTCTTGTCGAAGTCTTCGAGCGAGAACTCGTCGAGGGTGCCGCCGAGGAACACGCCGGCGTTGTTCACGAGGATGTCGATCCTGCCGAAGGTGCGGGCGGCCTCGTCGATGCCGGCGGTGAGGGCCGCGGCGTCGGCGCTGTCGATCTTCAGCGCGAGGGCGCGGCCGCCTTCGGACTGGATGCTGCGCACCAGTTCGTCGGCGGGAGCTGCCGAGGCCGCGTAGCTGAAGGCCACGGCGGCGCCGTCGCGCGCCAGGCGGCGCACGATGGCCGCGCCGATGCCGCGCGAGCCGCCGGTGACGAAGGCGACCTTGCCGGCCAGGACGGAGGAAGAAGAAGCAGAAGAAGAAGCGGTGCTGGAGGCCATGATTTTTTCCTGTGCGATGGTGAAGAAGAAGGCCTCAGTTTGGGCGCTTCATTCCCTCTCCGGTAGCCGTCAATCGGGTCAATCAGATTCAACCGATGGTTGAAGATGGGCGCCACAATGCGGCCATGGAACCGCTCAATCACCTCGAATCCTTCGTGCAGAGCGCGGAAGGCGGCAGCTTCTCCGAGGCCGCGCGGCGCCTTGGCCTGACGCCGGCCGCCGTCAGCAAGAACGTGGCAAGGCTGGAAGCGCGGCTGGGGCTGCGGCTGTTCCAGCGCAGCACGCGCAGCCTGACGCTGACGGAGGGCGGCGAGCGCTTCCTGGCGCAGATCGGCGGCGCACTGGCCACGCTGCGCGAGGCGGTGGCCGGCATCGACACCGACGACGGCCAGCCCTCGGGCACGCTGAAGGTGAGCATGGGCCAAGCCTTCGGGCGCGAGCACGTGCTGCCGCTGATGGGCGGGTTCCTCGCGCGCTACCCGGCCATCGTGCCCGACTGGCATTTCGACAACCAGCAGGTCGACCTGGTGGGCGAGGGCTTCGACGCGGCCATCGGCGGCGGCATCGAGCTGCCGGCCGGGCTGGTGGCGCGCGAGCTGGCGCGCATCCATGTGGTGGCGGTGGCCTCGCCCGCGTACATGGAGGGGCGCAAGCCGCCCCGGCATCCGTCGGACCTGGCGGCGCTCGACACGCTGATGCGCCGCTCGTCGCCCACCGGGCGCGTGCGCAGCTGGACGCTGCGGCGCGTGCGCGGCGGCGCCAAAGAAGGCGAAGGCGAGGTCAGCGTCGAGCTGCCCCGGCCGCGCGCCATCTTCAACGACCCCGAGGCGATCGCGCATGCCGCGCTGATGGGGCTGGGCGTGGCGATGCTGCCCATGCCCTTCGTGGAGCGCGGGCTGCGCAGCGGGGAGCTGCTGCGGCTGCTGCCCGACTGGTACCAGGACGCCGGTGCGGTGTGGCTGTACTACCCGAGCAAGAAGCTGCTGCCGCCGAAGACGCGGGTGTTCATCGATTTCGTGCTGGAGCGCTTCCGCGAGGAGCGGTTCGCGCAGCGGATGCAGGTGGCCTGAGGCGCCCCAGACCGCGCGCTGTCAACTCCCTCACGCGGCCACGGGGTTTTCACCCGCGACGGCCGGAGCGCGCACCTGTACAAACGCGCGCATGACCCATCAGACTTTCTCTTCCTCCCCGAATCGCCGCGCCGCGCTGGCCGCATCCGTCGCCGCCGCGCTGACCCTCATCACCGCTCCCTCGTGGGCACAGGGCACCTGGCCGACCAAGCCGGTGCGCATCGTCGTGCCCTTCGCGGCCGGCGGCACCACCGACATCCTGGCGCGCGCCGTGGCGCCCGAGCTTTCCAAGGCCTTCGGCCAGCAGTTCATCGTCGACAACCGCGCGGGCGCCGGCGGCAACGTGGGCGCCGAGATCGTGGCGCGCGCGCCGAACGACGGCTACACGCTGCTGATGGGCACCGTGGGCACGCACGGCATCAACCGCGCGCTGTATCCCAAGCTGCCCTTCGACCCGATCAAGGACTTCGCGCCGATCACGCTGGTGGCCGCCGTGCCGAACGTGATGGAGATGAACGCCGACAAGGCGAAGTCGCTGAACATCCACAACGTGCAGGACTTCATCAAGTACGCCAAGGCCAACCCGGGCAAGCTGAACATGGCTTCCAGCGGCAGCGGCACCTCGATCCACCTGGCGGGTGAACTCTTCAAGAGCATGACGGGCACCTTCATGGCCCACATCCCATACAAGGGCTCGGGCCCGGCGCTGCTGGACATGGTGGGCGGGAACGCCGACGTGATGTTCGACAACCTGCCTTCGTCGATGGCGCAGATCAAGGCCGGCAAACTCACCGCGCTGGCGGTGACGAGCGCGCAGCGTTCACCGGCTCTGCCGGACATTCCTACGGTGGCTGAAGTGGGCGGCCCCTCGCTCAAGGGCTACGAGGCGAGTTCGTGGTTCGGGCTGCTGGCGCCGGCGGGCACGTCGCCGGAGATCGTGAACCGCATTCAGCAGGAAGTGGCCAAGGCGCTGGGCACGCCGGCCATGAAGGAGAAGATGCTGGCTCAGGGCGCGATCCCGAGCGGGAATTCGCCGGCCGACTTCACGAAGCTCATCGCGAGCGAGCATGTGAAGTGGGCGAAGGTGGTCAAGGACTCCGGCGCGAAAGTTGACTAACCCCCAGGCTGCGCGCACTTCGTGTCGCTTCGCCAACCCCCTTGCAGGGGGCAACACCTACGGACCGGCAGAGCCGGATCCGTGGTGTTTCACGCAAAGACCGGTGGCTGATCTTTGGTGATCAGGTCTTCCAGGTCACGTCCTTCTTTTCGGCAAGCGAGTCCTTGAGCATGTGCAGCAGCGGGATCGCACGCTGGTGCAGGCCCACGTGCTGCTTCTCGGCCTCGTTGGCGTGGCCTTCGACGGCGTAGTCGTCGTTGTTGTGGGTGTTGGAAGCCTCGCGTGCCAGCGCGGCTTCGAGGGCCGCGATGGCGCCGGGGATCTGCTCGACGGTGATGATGCCCTGCGGGGCGATCGACTTGCCGACGATCTCCAGCAACTGGCGGGCATGCACTTCGAGCATCACGAAATCGGGAGAGGCGCGGGACTGGAATCGATAGAGCATGGTGTTCTCACTCACTTGTTGTAGATGTAGTCACGTGCAAAAGGGTACACGGATTGCGCGCCGCGAAGGACGCCGTGTTCGACGTTGCCGTCGGGTTTGGTGGAAAGCATCTGGTGCAGCGAGATCCAGCCCTGCTCGAAGCTCATGGCGGAGCCCGCGAGGTACAGGCGGTAGGCGCGCAGCACGCGCTCGGCGTTCTCGGCCTGCCGGCCGCCGCTGCGCTGGAGCACTTCGCGCGCGGCGTCGAGCTGCGCTTCCAGCGCGTCGGACCATGCCCAGAGCGTGCGCGCGTAGTGCGGGCGCAGGCTCTCGGTGTCGACCATCTCCAGGCCGGCCGCGGCCGTCTCGCGCAGCACGTGCGTCACGTGCAGCAGTTCGCCGCCGGGGAAGATGTATTTCTCGATGAAGTCGCCCATGCCCGCGCCGAGCTGGCGGTAGTTGAGTTCGCCCGAGGTGATTCCGTGGTTCATCACCAAGCCGCCGGGCTTCAGCAGCGCATGGATCTTGCGGAAGTAGGTCGGCATGTTGGCCGCGCCCACGTGCTCGAACATGCCGACGGAGGAGATCTTGTCGAAGGGCTTGTCGGTGGGCACTTCGCGATAGTCGCGCAACTCGACGCGCACCCGGCCCTGCAGGCCCTTCTCCTCGATGAGCCGCTGCACGTGCGCATGCTGGTTCTTCGACAGCGTGATGCCGGTCGCGTCCACGCCGTAGTGCTCGGCCGCCCACAGCAGCAGCGCGCCCCAGCCGGAGCCGATGTCGAGGTAGCGCTCGCCGGGCTGCAGCATCAGCTTGCGGCAGATGTGGTCGAGCTTGGCTTCCTGCGCCTGCGCCAGCGTGAGGTCGGGCGTGCGGAAGTAGGCGCATGAATACACGCGGCGCGGGTCCAGCCACAGCGCGTAGAAGTCGTCGGAAACGTCGTAGTGGAACTCGATCTGCGCCGCGTCCTTGCGCAGCGAGTGCGAGCCGTGCGACTTGGCCCGGCGCTGCAGGCGGCTCCACCAGCCGGTGTCGGTCTCCGCCGGGTTGCCGGGGAGCATGCCGACCGTGGCATCGATCAGGTCGCGCATGGCGCCTTCGATCTGCACCTTGCCCTCGACGTAGGCCTCGCCGATGGCGCCCACCTGCCGTGCCGCCAGCTTGGCCAGCACCGCCCATTCCTTGAAGGCCAGCGTGACGCGGGCTCCGGCCTGTGCGACGCGCCGGCCATCGGGCAGCTCGAGCGCGATGGGGACAGGCAGCGAAGCCAGCTGCGACTCGATCTTGGGTATCAAGTGTTGCATGGGGCCATGGTATTGATTTTTCCAAGCTTTTGCATGACTTCCCGTGTCGGCGCAAGCCGCGATCTGAGGCGGCTTCGGGCCTGCGCGAACCCGGATTGACATTGGATTATTTATGTCTAAACTATTTAGCCATGAACAGTCTCGACCCGTCCAAGTCCGCTCCCGCCTCGGACCTCCAACGCATCCTGTGCATCGGCGGCGGGCCGGCGGGCCTGTACTTCGCCCTGTTGATGAAGGCGCGCAACCCGGCGCTGCAGATCACCGTGGTGGAGCGCAACCGCCCCTTCGACACCTTCGGCTGGGGCGTGGTACTCAGCGACCAGACGCTCGCCAACCTGCGCGCGGCCGACGCGCCGACCGCAGCGCTCATCGGCAACGAGTTCCACCACTGGGACGACATCCAGGTCTTCTTCAAGGGCCGCCAGGTGCGCTCGGGCGGCCACGGCTTCTGCGGCATCGGCCGCAAGCGGCTGCTCAACATCCTGCAGGAGCGCTGCCTCGAGCTGGGCGTCGAGCTGGTGTTCGAGACCGACGTCGCCGACGACCAGGCGATGGCCGCCAAATACAAGGCCGACCTGGTGATCGCCAGCGACGGCCTCAACAGCCGCATCCGCCAGCGCTACGCCGAGGTGTTCAGGCCCGACATCGACCTGCGCAACTGCCGCTTCGTGTGGCTGGGCACGCACCAGACCTTCGACGCCTTCACCTTCGCCTTCGAACAGACCGAGCACGGCTGGTTCCAGGCGCACGCCTACCAGTTCGACGACAAGACCTCGACCTTCATCGTCGAGACGCCCGAGGCCGTCTGGAAGGCCCACGGCCTCGACCAGATGGAACAGCCCGAGGCCATCGCCTTCTGCGAGAAGCTCTTCGCCAAGTACCTCGGCGGCCATTCGCTGATCAGCAATGCCACGCACCTGCGCGGCTCTGCCAACTGGATCCGCTTTCCGCGCGTGGTGTGCGAGCGCTGGACGCACCGCATCGACGTAGAGGGCCGCTCGGTGCCCGTGGTGCTGATGGGCGACGCGGCGCACACGGCGCACTTCTCCATCGGCTCGGGCACCAAGCTGGCGCTGGAAGACGCGATCGACCTGGCCAACGAGTTCGCGCAGGGCGGCACTGTCGACCATGTGCTCGAAGGCTACGAGGCACGCCGCAGCGTCGAGGTGCTGAAGATCCAGAACGCCGCGCGCAACTCCACGGAGTGGTTCGAGAACGTGCCGCGCTACACCGGCATGCAGATCGAGCAGTTCGCCTACTCGCTGCTCACCCGCTCGCAGCGTATCAGCCACGAGAACCTGCGCCTGCGCGACACGCAGTGGCTCAGCGGCTACGAGCAGTGGCTGGCTGGCGGCAAGGCGCTGCCGCCGATGCTCATGCCCTACAAGGTGCGCGGGCTCACGCTGAAGAACCGCATCCTGGTGTCGCCGATGGCCACCTACAGCGCGGTCGACGGCGTGCCGCAGGATTTCCTGCTGGTGCACCTGGGCGCACGCGCGCTCGGCGGCGCCGCGATGGTGTTCGTCGAGATGACCAGCCCGACGCCCGAAGGCCGCATCACACCCGGCTGCACAGGCCTCTACAACGACGAGCAGCAGGCCGCCTTCAAGCGCATCGTCGACTTCGTGCACACGCAGTCCAGCGCGAAGATCGCGATGCAGCTCGGCCACAGCGGCCCCAAGGGCTCGACCCGCGTGGGCTGGGAAGGCACCGACGAGCCGCTCGAAAGCGGCAACTGGCCGCTGCTGGCCGCGAGCGCGCTGTCCTACGGCGAGCAGAACCAGCTGCCCGCGGCCATCACGCGCGCCGAGATGGACACGCTGCGCGACCAGTTCGTCGATTCGACCCGCCGCGCCGCCGAATGCGGCTTCGACTGGCTCGAGCTGCACTGCGCGCACGGCTATCTGCTGTCGGCCTTCATCAGCCCGCTCACCAACCTGCGCACCGACGAGTACGGCGGCGACATCGAGGCGCGCTGCCGCTACCCGCTCGAAGTGTTCCGTGCCATGCGCGCCGCGTGGCCGGCCGACAAGCCGATGAGCGTGCGCATCTCGGCGCACGACTGGGCGCCCGGCGGCAACACCGATGCCGACGCCATCGTGGTCGCGCGCCTCTTCAAGGAGGCCGGCGCCGACTTCATCGACGTGTCGTCCGGCCAGACCACGCGCGCCGCGAAGCCGGTGTACGGGCGCATGTACCAGACGCCGTTCTCCGACCGCATCCGCAACGAGGTCGGCATCTCGACCATCGCCGTGGGCGCCATCACCGATGCCGACCAGGCCAACAGCATCATCGCCGCCGGCCGCGCCGACCTGTGCGCCATCGCGCGTCCGCATCTGGCCGACCCGGCATGGACGCTGCACGAGGCCGCCAAGCTGCAAAGCCGCGACGTCGAATGGCCCGTGCAGTACCTGAGCGGGCGCGACCAGATGTACCGCGAGATCGCCAAGCAGCAGCAGCTCGCCGCGGCCGCCAATGCAGCGATGGCCGCGCAGAACAGCGAGGAGACGCACTGAGATGGACCTCGAAGCGCGCGCGCACAGCGAACACCCGGAGGCGCTGCGGCTTTGGCTGCGGCTGCTCACCTGCACCCAGCTGATCGAGAAGCAGGTGCGCAACGAGCTGCGCTCGCAGTTCGCCACCACGCTGCCGCGCTTCGACCTGATGTCCCAGCTCGAGCGCTCGCCCGAGGGGCTGAAGATGAACGAGCTCTCGCGCCGCATGATGGTGACGGGCGGCAATGTGACCGGCATCACCGACCAGCTCGTGTCCGAAGGGTTGGTGGAGCGCATCAACGTCGAGGGCGACCGCCGTGCATGGCGCGTGCGCCTCACGCCGCGCGGGCGCAAGCTCTTCAACGACATGGCGCAGCAGCACGAGGACTGGATCGTCGAGGCCTTCGCGGGCCTCAGCGCCAAGGAGATCGCGCAACTGCACAAGCTGCTCGGCAAGGTCAAGCAGCACTCGCACAACCAACTACTGATGGCGGAGACCGAATGAAGCACTACATCGGCGCGGGCAATCCCATGCGCGCCCAATTCGAACCCAAGGCAGCCTACAAGGCCGAGCACTTCGCATGGAGCTATGAGGCCGGCGTGGGCACCATCACGCTGAACCGGCCCGACCGCAAGAACCCGCTGACCTTCGACTCGTACGGCGAGCTGCGCGACCTGTTCCGCGCGCTGGTCTACGCCACCGACGTGAAGACGATCGTCGTGACCGGCGCGGGCGGCAACTTCTGCTCCGGCGGCGACGTGCACGAGATCATCGGCCCGCTGACCGGCATGCGCATGCCCGAGCTGCTGGAGTTCACGCGCATGACGGGCGACCTGGTGAAGGCGATGCGTGCCTGTCCGCAGCCCATCATCGGCGCGATCGACGGCGTGTGCGCCGGTGCCGGCGCGATGATCGCGCTGGCCTGCGACCTGCGCTACGGCTCGCCTGCCACGCGCACCGCGTTCCTCTTCACGCGCGTGGGCCTCGCCGGTGCCGACATGGGCGCCTGCGCGCTGCTGCCGCGCGTGATCGGCCAGGGCCGTGCGTCCGAACTGCTCTTCACCGGCCGCGCGATGACGGCGCAGGAAGGCCATTCGTGGGGTTTCTTCAACGCGCTGCACGAAAGCGATGCGCTGCTCGAAGCCGCCACCAAGGTCGCTCGCGACCTGGCCGAAGGCCCGACCTTCGCGCACGGCATGACCAAGACCATGCTGTCGCAGGAATGGTCGATGACCATCGACCAAGCCATCGAAGCCGAGGCGCAGGCACAGGCCATCTGCATGCAGACCGAAGATTTCAAGCGCGCCTACGAGGCCTTCGCTGCCAAGCGCAAGCCGGTGTTCGGCGGGGACTGACGCGATGATGACCAAGGCTCCCGCACCACCCTCGACGGCGCACCTTGCGCTGCCCTTCTTCGACGACGCGCACCGCACGCTGGCCGACGGCCTGCTGCCCTGGGCCGACGCGCAGCAGGTCGACGAGCACGACGACCGCGCGGCCTGCCGCGACTGGGTACAGCGGCTAGGTGCCGGCGGCTGGCTGCGCTATTGCGTGCCGGGCAGCTCCGGCGGCGCGCTGGAGCGGCTCGATTCGCGCGCCCTGGTACTGCTGCGCGAGACGCTCGCCTACCACTCGCCGCTCGCCGACTTCGCCTTCGCGATGCAGGGCCTGGGCAGCGGCGCGATCACGCTCGCGGGCACACCGCAGCAGCACGCCGACTACCTGACGGCAGTGGCCAAGGGCACCAAGATCGCGGCCTTCGCGCTCAGCGAGCCCGAGGCCGGCTCCGACGTGGGCGCGATGGCGATGCGCGCCGAGGCGACCACCGACGGCTGGAAGCTGAACGGCGAGAAGACCTGGATCAGCAACGGCGGCATCGCCGACTTCTACTGCGTGTTCGCGAAGACCGACCCGGCGGGCGGCACGCGCGGCATCACCGCATTCATCGTCGACGCGACGACGCCCGGCCTCGACACCTCCGCCCACATCGACGTGATGGCGCCGCACCCGCTGGCCACGCTGCGCTTCGAGAATTGTGTCGTGCCGCGTGCTACGCAACTGGGCGAGCTCAACGGCGGCTTCAAGCTCGCGATGCGCACGCTCGACATCTTCCGCGCCTCGGTGGCCGGTGCGGCGCTCGGCATGGGACGCCGCGCACTGGCCGAAGCCATCGCCTATTCGAAGAAGCGCCGCATGTTCGGCCAGACCCTGGCGGACTTCCAGCTCACGCAGGCCAAGCTCGGCGAGATGGCCGCGCTGATCGACAGCGCTGCTCTGCTCACCTACCGCGCCGCATGGATGCGCGACGACGCCGAGCGGCGCGGCGCACCGGCAGTGGGCGACGTGTCGGCCGCCGCCGCGATGGCCAAGATGTGCGCAACCGAGAACGCGAGCCGCGTGATCGACATGGCGCTGCAGATGCATGGCGGCCTCGGCGTGAAGGTTGGCACGAAGGTTGAAAGCCTCTACCGCGACATCCGCTCGCTGCGCATCTACGAAGGCGCGACGGAAGTCCAACAACTGATCATCGGCAAATCCGTTCTACGGGGATAAACACCGTGTCTGCCCAAGTCGACCGCTTCGTTCACGACCGCTTGCCGCCCGCGGCACAGCTGCCCGTCTTTCGCTACGACCTGCCCGAGCTGCAGCTGCCCGACCAGCTCAACCTGGTCGAGGAGCTGCTCGACAAGGCCGCAGCGAAGGGTTTCGGCGACAAGCCGATGCTGCGCTCGCCGCAGGGCACGCTGACCTATGCGCAGGCGGCCGTCGAGGTCAATCGCATCGCGCAGGTGCTGGTGGAAGATCTCAAGCTGGTGCCGGGCAACCGGGTGCTGCTGCGCGGCGGCAATTCGGTGGCGATGGCGCTGGCATGGCTGGCGGTGGTGAAGGCCGGGCTGATCGCGGTGGCCACGATGCCGCTGCTGCGCGCGAAGGAGCTGGGCGACATCATCGAGAAATCGCAGCCAGTGGCCGCGCTGTGCGATGGTCGTCTGCTCGATGAGTTGCTGCTGGCGCAGCAGGCGCATCCGGTGCTTGCCACGGTGGTTGCATTCAACAAGCCCGATGCGGAAGATTCGCTTTCGGCACGCGCGGCGAAGAAGAACGGTGTGTTTAAGGCATGCCCCACGGCATCCGATGACATCGCGCTGCTGGCTTTCACCTCGGGCACCACGGGCAAGCCGAAAGCGCCCGTCACCACGCACCGCGATGTGCTCGCGATGTGCGAGACCTGGCCACGCCACGTGCTGCGCGCGCGCAGCGACGACATCGTGGTGGGCTCGCCGCCGCTGGCCTTCACCTTCGGGCTCGGAGGACTGCTGGTGTTTCCGATGTGGGCCGGCGCCTCCATCTACTTCCCCGATGCGCCGTTCACGCCCGAGGGGCTGGTGAAGCTCATCAACGAGGTCGGCGCGACCATCTGCTACACGGCACCCACGTTCTACCGGCAGATGGCACCGTTCGTGAGGCAGCACGGCATGCCCAGCCTGCGCATCAGCGTGAGCGCGGGCGAGGCCCTGCCCGATGCCACACGGCAGCTGTGGAAGGAAGCTTCCGGCATCGAGATGCTGGATGGCATCGGCGGAACCGAGGTGTTCCACATCTACATCTCTGCCGCGGGCAACGACGTGCGCCGCGGGGCAGTTGGCAAGGCAGTGCCCGGTTTCACCGCGAAGGTGGTGGATGGCGAAGGCAACGAGGTGCCCCATGGCACGGTCGGCAAGCTTGCGCTGCAGGGGCCGGTGGGCTGCCGCTACCTCGACGATCCGCGCCAGACAGACTACGTGAAGAACGGCTGGAACTATCCGGGAGATTCGTTCGTGCAGGACGACGACGGCTACTTCTTCTACCAGGCACGCGCGGACGACATGATCATCACGGCCGGCTACAACGTCGGCGGGCCGGAAGTGGAGGATGCGCTGCTCAAGCATCCTGCCGTGGCCGAGTGCGGCGTGATCGGCAAGCCCGATGCCGAGCGGGGCATGATCGTGAAGGCGTTCTGCGTTCTCAAGCCCGGCAACGAGGGCAACGCAGCCCTTGTGAAGGCGCTGCAGGACCACGTGAAGGCGACCATCGCGCCATTCAAATACCCAAGGGAGATCGAGTTCGTGCCGGCGCTGCCGCGCACGGAAACCGGCAAGCTCCAACGATTCAAACTGAGACAACTCAACACGACATCATGATCAACAAACTCCTGCAACCCGAAGGCTGGCTGCCTCCCAAGGGCTATGCGAACGGCGTCGCCGCTCGCGGAACGATGCTGTTCGTCGGTGGCCAGATCGGCTGGAATGCGCAGCAGCAATTCGAGTCGGACGACTTCATCGACCAGTGCGGCCTGGCGCTGCGCAACATCGTCGAGGTGCTGCGCGCAGGTGGTGCGGGCCCCGAGCACATGGTGCGCATGACCTGGTATGTGACGGACCGTGACGAATACAGCCGCCGCCTCAGCGAGCTCGGGCCTGTCTATCGCGAAGCGATGGGACGCAACTTCCCGGCCATGACCTGTGTGCAGGTGGCGGCGCTTGTGGAGCACCGGGCGAAGGTGGAGATCGAAGTGACGGCGGTCATCCCGGACTGATCTCTTGCGCCGACCGAAATAAAAATGCCCTCATTGCCAGTCTGTGTAAATAGTCAACTGGCCGCTTAAATCGAGAAGCCCCGCGAGAGCGGGGCATTTTTCATTGGGCGAGCGATTGCCCCAGGGGCCTCAGCCCCGCAGCGCCTGATGCATCCAGGGCGCGCCCTTCATGTTGAACACCCGCTTCAGGTTGTAGGCCATCACCGCCAGAGCGAACTCGGCGCGCGCGCCGCTCGTGTGCCTCATCAGCAGCCTGGCATTGCCCAGGATCAGGTGCTTGATGCTGGCGAAGGGGTGCTCCACCGTCTGGCGCCTGAGTGCCATCATCCAGGGCTTGGCTGCCAGCCGGCTCGCATTGGCCTCAAGCGCCTCTTCGTACAGGTGGCGCGTCACGAAGCGCTGCCTGGCCGTGGTGCATTCGGGCTTGCGCGCGCATCGAGCGCAGTCGCCAGGCTGTGCAGCGTAGATCACCGTCTTGTCCTTGCGCGAGAGCTGCTTGCGCCTCAAGGCGTTGCCCGCCGGGCAGGTGAAGCTGTCGCTGGCCGCTTCGTAGGTAAAGGCGCTGCGCTCGTACAGGCTGCCGTCGCCTTGGTTGTTCACGGCCCGGTTGGGCGCCACGTAGCTCGTGATGCCTTGAGCCTGCAAGGCCGCGATTTGCTCCCCATTGGCATAGCCCGCATCGGCCACCACCGTGCACGGCTGCTGCAGCGCCCGGCTGGCCGCCTCGGCCATGGGCTGCAACTGACGCTGATCGTTCACCTCGCACACCACCTCGTGCGCCACGATCAGGTGGCTTTGTGTCTCCACTGCCGTTTGCAGGTTGTAGCCCGGCTGGCTGTTCAGGCTGCGCATCGGGCGTGCCTCGGGCTCGCCGTTGACGATGGCATTGGCACCGCTGCGCATGAGTTGCTGGGCTTGGTTGGCAATGGCACGGCCTTGCGTCTTCAGGCGTTCCAAGGCGCCGCGTACTTCATCTGACGTGCCTGTTGCACCCCCAGGCCCTTGGCGGCCTTGCTCGTCGTCACTGTCCTGGCTGTCCAGCAGCCGTAGATAGGCGGCGATCTCCTGCGCGTTGCGCTGCGCCTGCGCGGCCAGCTCACGCTGGCCCACCACCGCCTTGCGCGAGGCCACCGCCTGCACCTTCGAGCCATCGATGGCCACTGTCGAGCCGCGGATCAACCGGCTGGCCCGCGCGAACTGCACAAAAGCTGCACAACTGGCCACCAGGGCCGCCGTGTTCTGGCGCCTGAACTCCGCAATGGTCTTGTGATCCGGCGCCAGGCGCCCCAGCAGCCACATGCACTCCACGTTGTGCCGGCACTCCCGCTCCAGAGCCCGCGAGGAGCGGATCGCGCTCAGATACCCCCAGATGTACAGCCCCAGCAGATCGCCCGGGTCGTAGGGCGGCGCGCCCAACCGCTGCGCCTGCGCCTTGGCAAAGCCCAGCTCCTTCAGATCCAGCGCCTGCACCCAGGCGTCCACCACCCGTACCAGTGCGTCCTGGCTCACCAGCTCATCGAGCATCAGGGGGAATAACGTCGCCTGCCCTCGCGCCTGCCCGTGTCGATGTCCCATTGGCCTGCCTCCAATGAAAAATGCCCCTCAGACAAACGCCTGAGGGGCATATCTCGCAGACTCAGCGCAGACTATTTACACAGACTGATTGCGAGGGCATTTCTTTTTGTCATTCACCGGCAATTGATAAACAAAGATCGGCAAAGAAAAAGGCCCTTTGATTACTCAAAGGGCCTTTTTAATTTGGTTGCGCGAGCAAGATTTGAACTTGCGACCTTTGGGTTATGAGCCCAACGAGCTACCAGGCTGCTCCATCGCGCGGCAGACTTAGATTATAGCTTATTCAGCGGCGTTTTGCTCGGCTGCGTCTTCTTTAATTTCAGGACGGTCAACCAGTTCGACGAGCGCCATCGGGGCATTGTCACCCACGCGGAAGCCCATCTTCAGGATGCGGGTGTAGCCGCCCGGACGCGTTGCGAAACGCGGGCCGAGGTCGCCGAAGAGCTTCACGACGGCGTCGCGGTTGCGCAGGCGGTCGAAGGCCAGGCGCTTGTTGGCGACGGTGGGCTTCTTGGCGAGCGTGATCATCGGCTCGATGACGCGGCGCAGTTCCTTGGCCTTGGGGACCGTGGTCTTGATGACTTCGTGCTCGATGAGCGAATTCATCATGTTCTGCAGCATCGCGAGGCGGTGCGAGCTGGTGCGGTTGAGTTTGCGGAGTCCGTGTCCGTGACGCATGGTGCTTTCCTTTACTTTATAAAAACAGGCAGCCGTGTCAGGTACTGCCCGGTGCACTGGCCCTTTTCAGGGGGCCTCTTTCAAAAAATTCAAATGATCAACGCTTGTCGAGGCCGGCCGGCGGCCAGCTTTCGAGCTTCATGCCCAAGGTCAGGCCGCGCGAGGCAAGCACTTCCTTAATTTCGTTGAGCGACTTGCGACCCAGGTTCGGGGTCTTGAGCAGCTCGTTCTCGGTGCGCTGGATCAGGTCACCGATGTAGTAGATGTTTTCGGCCTTCAGGCAGTTGGCCGAACGCACCGTCAGTTCGAGTTCGTCGACAGGGCGCAGCAGGATCGGATCGAACTGCTGTGCGCTGCGCGGAGCCGGAGCGTCGAACGCAGCGAGTTCGCCGCCTTCGAGCTGCGCGAACACGGCGAGCTGCTCGACCAGGATTTTAGCCGATGCGCGCACTGCGTCTTCGGCCGTGATCGCACCGTTGGTCTCGATTTCGACCAGCAGCTTGTCCAGGTCGGTGCGCTGCTCGACGCGGGCGCTTTCGACCGTGTAGCTCACGCGCTTGACGGGCGAGAACGAGGCGTCGAGGACGATGCGGCCGATCGACTTGGTCGGCTCGTCCGCGTAGCGGCGCATCGTGCCGGGCACGTAGCCGCGGCCCTTCTCGACCTTGATCTGCATGTCGAGCTTGCCGCCTTGCGACAGGTGGGCGATCACATGGTCGGGGTTGATGATCTCGACGTCGTGCGGGGTCTGGATGTCCGAGGCCAGGACCGGGCCTTCGCCGTCCTTGCGCAGGCTCAGCGTGACTTCGTCGCGGTTGTGGAGCTTGAACACCACGCCCTTGAGGTTCAGCAGGATGTTGACGACATCTTCCTGCACGCCGTCGATCGACGAGTACTCATGCAGAACGCCAGCGATCGTGACTTCGGTGGCCGAGTAGCCCACCATGGACGACAGCAGAACGCGACGCAGCGCGTTGCCGAGCGTGTGGCCATAGCCGCGCTCGAAAGGCTCGAGCGTCACCTTGGCCTTGTTGGCGGCAAGTTGCTCGACCTGGATGGTCTTGGGTTTCAGCAGGGTGGTTTGCATGCAGACTTCCTCTCAATACCCCCGGCTCGTTACACCGGTAAGGCTGGTGAAGCACCTGAGCCGCGACGAAGCGCGGAACAGGAACGTGAACAACAAAAACAATCTCCCGCCGGCGCGTGGAAGCGCAGGCGGGTAGAAAAAATCAACGCGAATACAGTTCGACGATCAGCGATTCGTTGATGTCGGCTGCGAATTCGTCGCGATCGGGCACCTTCTTGAACGTGCCTTCGGCCTTGTCGGCATTCACGTCGACCCATGCCGGGATACCGACTTGCTGGGCGAGTTGCAGCGCTTCGACAACGCGGGTCTGCTTCTTCGACTTCTCCCGCACGGCGATCACGTCGCCGGTCTTGACCAGGTACGACGGGATGTTGACCGACTGGCCGTTCACCGTGATCGCCTTGTGCGACACGAGCTGGCGCGCTTCGGCGCGGGTCGAGCCGAAGCCCATGCGGTAGACGACGTTGTCCAGGCGCGATTCGAGAATGAACAGCAGGTTGGCACCGGTGTTGCCACGGCGGCGATCGGCTTCTTCGAAGTAGCGGCGGAACTGCTTCTCGAGCACGCCGTACATGCGCTTGACCTTCTGCTTCTCGCGCAGCTGCAGGCCGTAGTCGGAGGTACGCTGACCCGAGGTGCGGCCGTGCTGGCCGGGCTTGGAGTCGAACTTGGCCTTGTCCTGGATCGAACGACGAGCGCTCTTCAGGAACAGGTCGGTGCCTTCACGGCGGGAAAGTTTGGCCTTGGGGCCGAGGTAACGTGCCACGATTTTTCCTTTGTGTCATCTGCCGCAGTTGCCTGCGGGAGCCATCAGCGGAATGCCGATGGCGGTGGGCTTAGTAAAAAAACAAACGCGCAGCCGCTATTCAAAGCCGGCTGCGCCTTGCGGACTGGCGATCAGATGCGGCGACGCTTCTGGGGACGGCAGCCGTTGTGCGGAACGGGCGTCACGTCGGCGATCGAGTTGATCCGGATGCCGAGCGCAGCCAGTGCGCGCACCGACGATTCGCGACCGGGGCCGGGGCCCTTGATCTCGACGTCGAGGTTCTTGATGCCTTGTTCGACAGCAGCACGGCCGGCCACTTCGGAAGCGACCTGCGCAGCGAACGGCGTCGACTTGCGCGAGCCCTTGAAGCCCTGGCCACCCGACGAAGCCCACGACAGAGCGTTGCCCTGGCGGTCGGTGATCGTGATGATGGTGTTGTTGAACGAAGCGTGCACGTGAGCGATACCGTCCGCGACGTTCTTGCGAACCTTCTTGCGAACGCGCTGTGCGGCGTTGTTTGCAGGTGCTTTAGCCATGCTGTTCTATCCTTATTTCTTCAGGGACTGCGCAGCCTTGCGCGGACCCTTGCGGGTGCGGGCGTTGGTGCGCGTGCGCTGGCCGCGCATCGGCAGGCCGCGACGGTGACGGAAGCCGCGGTAGCAGCCGATGTCCATCAGGCGCTTGATGTTCATCGTCGTCTCGCGACGCAGGTCGCCTTCGATCGTGAACAGGGCGATCTGGTCGCGGATCTTCTCGAGATCGGCGTCGGTCAGATCCTTGATCTTCTTCGAATACTCGATACCGCTCGCTTCGCAGATCTGGCGGGCGCGGGTGCGACCGATGCCGAAGATGGCGGTCAGGCCGATTTCAGCGTGCTTGTGCGGCGGGATGTTGATGCCAGCAATACGTGCCATGTGCGTCCTCTAATACTCTTCAATCAACCCTGGCGCTGCTTGTGGCGCGGGTCGGTGCAGATCACGCGCACCACACCCTTGCGGCGGATGACCTTGCAATTACGGCAGATGGTTTTGACCGAAGCCGAAACTCTCATTTCACTCTCCTAAAACTGTTTAACGTGGCGGTCTACCGCCCGGACTCAATACTGAAACACAGCCCTACGATGTCTTGAAGTTCGCCTTCTTCAGCAGCGATTCGTACTGCTGGGACATCATGTAGTTTTGCACCTGGGCCATGAAGTCCATCGTGACGACCACGATGATCAGCAGGGAGGTACCACCGAAGTAGAACGGCACGTTGTACTTCAGGATCAGGAACTCCGGCAGCAGGCAGACGAAGGTGATGTACACCGCGCCAGCCAGCGTCAGTCGAACCAGGATCTTGTCGATGTAGCGAGCGGTCTGGTCACCCGGGCGGATACCCGGGATGAATGCACCACTCTTCTTCAGGTTGTCGGCCGTTTCCTTGCTGTTGAACACGAGTGCCGTGTAGAAGAAGCAGAAGAAAACGATCGCAGCGGCATACAGCAGCACGTAGATCGGCTCGCCGGGACGCAGCGCGCTGGCGACGTCCTTGATCCAGCGGAAACCGCCGTCACCGGTGCTGAACCAGCCGACCACCGTCGCCGGCAGCAGGATGATCGACGAGGCGAAGATCGGCGGGATCACGCCAGCCATGTTCAGCTTCAGCGGCAGGTGCGACGACTGGCCGCCATACACCTTGTTGCCGACCTGGCGCCGCGCATAGTTCACGAGGATCTTGCGCTGGCCGCGTTCCACGAACACCACGAAGTAGGTGACCAGCACCACCACGGCGACGATGAAGAGCGCGACGATCACGTTCATGGCGCCGGTACGCACCAGCTCCAGCAGGCCGCCGATGGCATTGGGCAGGCCGGCCGCGATACCCGCGAAGATCAGGATCGAGATGCCGTTGCCCAGGCCGCGTTCGGTGATCTGCTCGCCGAGCCACATCAGGAACATGGAACCTGCCGTCAGGCTCACCATGGCGGTGATGCGGAAGCCGAAGCCGGGCGAAATCACCAGGCCTGCCGACGACTCGAGAGCCACCGCGATGCTGAACGACTGGAACAGGGCCAGGCCCAGCGCGCCATAGCGCGTGTACTGCGTGATCTTGCGGCGGCCGGCCTCGCCTTCCTTCTTCAATTGCTCGAAGGTCGGAAGCACGTAGGTCATCAGCTGCATGATGATCGACGCCGAGATGTACGGCATGATCCCCAACGCGAACACGGTGAAGCGCGACAGCGCGCCGCCCGAGAACATGTTGAACAGGCTCAGAATGCCGCCCTGCTGGCCCTGGAACAGCGCAGCCAGCTGGTCCGGGTTGATACCCGGCACAGGAATGTGCGCGCCAATCCGGTAGACCACGAGCGCGAGCAGCAAAAAGACGAGCCGACGACGGAGGTCGCCGAACTTGCCTGTTTTTGCGATCGTTGCCGCGTTAGTTGCCACGAAGAACTTCTTTCAGTCCGATGGTGATCAGGCGATGCTGCCGCCGGCCGCTTCGATCGCAGCCTTGGCGCCAGCCGTTGCACCCACGCCCGTCAGCTTGACGGCCTTGGTGAGCTCACCGGTCTTCACGACCTTGACGACCTTGGCGAGCTGGCCCACGAGGCCGGCTTGCTTCAGCGCCAGGATGTCCACTTCGGCCAGGCCGAGCTGCTCGAGAGCGGTCAGCGTGACTTCGGCGTTGAACTTCAGCAGGTGCGACTTGAAACCACGCTTCGGCAGGCGACGCTGCAGCGGCATTTGACCGCCTTCGAAGCCGACCTTGTGGAAACCGCCTGCGCGCGACTTCTGGCCCTTGTGGCCGCGACCCGAGGTCTTGCCCAGGCCGGAACCGATACCGCGGCCGACACGGCGCTTGGCGTGCTTGGCGCCATCCGCCGGCTTGATGCCATTGAGTTCCATATCAGTCTCTCTTACAGGACTTTGACCAGATAACTGATCTTGTTGATCATGCCGCGCACCGCGGGCGTGTCTTGCAGCTCGCTCACGCTGTTGAGCTTGCGCAGGCCGAGGCCGCGCACGGTCGCGCGATGCGATTCCTTGGTGCCGATCGGGCTCTTGACCAGTTGCACCTTGAGGGTCTGTTGTTGCGTCATTTGAATGCTTCCTTGAGGCTTGCGACGGCCTGCGCTCAGGCGAAGATTTCTTCGACGGTCAGGCCGCGCTTGGCAGCCACTTCGCTGGCGGTCGTCGAGTTCTTCAACCCGTCGAGCGTGGCGCGAACCATGTTGTAGGGGTTCGACGAACCATGGCTCTTGGCCACGATGTCGGTGATACCCATCACTTCGAACACGGCGCGCATCGGGCCGCCGGCGATGATGCCGGTACCCTTGGGAGCCGGGTACATCACGACCGTCGAAGCGCCGTGGTGGCCTTGCACCTGGTGGTGCAGCGTGCCGTTCTTGATCGAAACCTTCAGCAGGTTGCGACGCGCTTCTTCCATTGCCTTCTGCACTGCAGCGGGCACTTCCTTCGACTTGCCCTTGCCCATGCCGACGCGGCCATCGCCGTCACCGACCACGGTGAGTGCTGCGAAACCGAGGATACGACCACCCTTCACCACCTTGGTGACGCGGTTGATCGCGATCATCTTCTCGCGCAAACCGTCCTCAGGGCCTTCGTTCTGAGCTCTTGCCTGAATCTTTGCCATTTTGAATCTCGTGTCCGGTTAGAACTGCAGGCCGGCTTCGCGGGCGGCTTCGGCCAGCGCCTTGACGCGGCCGTGGTAGGCGAAACCTGCGCGGTCGAAAGCGACCTTCTCGATGCCGGCTGCCTTCGCCTTTTCAGCGATGCGCTTGCCGACGGCGGTGGCGGCGGCAGCGTTGCCGCCCTTGCCCGAACCGCCGAGCGAGGTACGCACTTCGGCTTCTGCCGTCGATGCGGTTGCAATCACCTTGGCGCCGTCGCCGGAGATGACGGTGGCGTAGATGTGCAGGTTGGTGCGATTCACCGTCAGACGGGCCACGCCCTGCGTCGCGATGCGGATGCGGGTCTGGCGCGAGCGGCGGAGACGCTGTGCTTTTTTGGTCAACATCATTTTGCTGCCCCTTACTTCTTCTTGGTCTCTTTGATCACGATCTTCTCGTCCGCATAGCGGATGCCCTTGCCCTTGTAGGGCTCTGGCGGACGAACGGCACGGATCTCAGCGGCCACCTGGCCGACGCGCTGGCGGTCTGCGCCCTTGACCACGACTTCGGTCGGGGTGGGCGTCGCCACCGTGATGCCTTGCGGCATGTCGATGTTGACGGGGTGCGAGTAGCCGACCTGGAGGTTCAGCTTGGCGCCCTGGGCGGCGGCCTTGTAGCCCACGCCGATCAGGCTGAGCTTCTTCTCGAAGCCCTTGGTCACACCGACCACCATGTTGTTCACGAGCTGGCGAACCGTGCCGCTCATCGCGTTGGCTTCACGCGATTCGTTGGCGGGCTCGAAGCTCAGCTTGCCGTCCTTGCTGACGACGTTGACCAGCGCGTTGCGCGCGAGGTTGAGCGTGCCGCCCGTACCCTTGACGCTGATCTGGTCTTCCTTGATCGACACATCCACGCCTGCGGGGATGGCGACCGGCGATTTTCCTACTCGGGACATTTCAGTTACTCCTCGATGTCTCGGTTAGGCGACGTAGCACAGAACTTCGCCGCCGACACCGGAGGCGCGAGCCTTGCGGTCGGTCATCACGCCCTTGGGGGTCGTGACGATGGCGACGCCGAGGCCGTTCTGGACTTGCGGAATGGAAGCGCTGGCCTTGTAGACACGCAGGCCGGGGCGGCTCACACGCTCGATACGCTCGATGACCGGACGGCCAGCGTAGTACTTCAGCGAGATTTCCAGCTCGCTCTTGCCGGCTTCGGTCTTGACCTGGAAGCCGTCGATGTAGCCCTCGTCCTTCAGGACTTGTGCGATCGCGATCTTCACCTTGGAAGACGGGACCGACACGGTGGGCTTCGCCACCATCTGCGCGTTGCGGATACGCGTCAGCAGGTCGGCAATGGGATCACTCATGCTCATGTTGTTTGCTCCTGCCTGGCTTACCAGCTGGCCTTGGTGACACCGGGGATGTCGCCGTTGAAAGCCAGTTCACGGATCTTGGCGCGGGCCAGACCGAATTGACGGAAGGTGCCACGGGGACGACCGGTGATTTCGCAACGGTTGCGCTGGCGCGTGGGGTTCGCGTTGCGCGGCAGCTTCTGCAGCGCCAGGCGAGCAGCGGCGCGCTCTTCCTCGGTCTTCTTCAGGTCGTTGGAAGCCGCCTTCAGTTCGGCGTGCTTCGCTGCGAACTTGGCAACCAGCTTGTCGCGCTTGAGTTCGCGCTGGATCAAAGATGCTTTAGCCACAGGTCACCTCAGTTCTTGAACGGGAAACGGAAGCCGGCGAGAAGAGCCTTGGCTTCTTCGTCGGTCTTGGCCGTCGTCGTGATGCTGATATTGAGACCGCGCAGGGCATCGACCTTGTCGTACTCGATCTCGGGGAAAATGATCTGTTCCTTGACGCCGATGTTGTAGTTGCCACGGCCGTCGAAAGCACGGCCGGAGATACCACGGAAGTCGCGAACGCGCGGCAGCGCGATGGTCACGAAGCGATCCAGGAATTCGTACATGTGCACGCCACGCAGCGTGACCATGCAGCCGATCGGCTGGTTTTCGCGGATCTTGAAGCCGGCGATGGCCTTCTTCGACTTGGTGACCACGGGCTTCTGGCCGGCGATCTTGGTCAGGTCGGCGACGGCGTTGTCGAGGACCTTCTTGTCGGCGACTGCTTCACCCACGCCCATGTTCAGGGTGATCTTGGTGAGGCGCGGAACCTGCATCGGCGACGTGTAGCCGAACTTTTCCGTCAGGTCTTTCGCGATCTTTTCGCGATAGTGTTGTTGGAGACGTGCCATGTGAGTACCTCTTAGGCGAACTTGATTTCTTCGCCGCTCGACTTGAACACGCGAACAGCCACGCGCTTGCCGTCAGCATCCTGGGTGACCTTGACGCCCACGCGATCGGCCTTGCCGGTCGCGGCGTTGAAGATCGCCACGTTGGACTGGTGGATCGGCATGGCCTTCTCGACGATGCCACCGGTCGTACCCTTCAGGGGGTTCGGCTTGGTGTGCTTCTTGACGAGGTTGATGCCTTCGACGACCACATGCGAGTCGTCCTTGCGCAGCGAGACGGTGCCCCGCTTGCCCTTGTCGCGGCCGGCCAACACGATGACCTGGTCGCCCTTGCGAATCTTGTTCATGGCGTTGTGTCCTTAGAGAACTTCGGGGGCCAGCGACACGATCTTCATGAACTTCTCGGTGCGCAGTTCGCGCGTGACCGGTCCGAAGATGCGGGTGCCGATGGGCTCCAGCTTGGCGTTGAGCAACACTGCTGCGTTGCCGTCGAACTTGACGAGCGAACCGTCGGCGCGACGGATGCCCTTGGCGGTGCGGACCACCACTGCGCTGTAGATCTCGCCCTTCTTGACGCGACCACGCGGAGCGGCTTCCTTGATGCTGACCTTGATGACGTCGCCCACGCTGGCATAACGCCGCTTGGAGCCACCGAGCACCTTGATACACAGGACGGATTTCGCGCCCGTGTTGTCGGCCACTTCGAGCCGGGATTCAGTTTGGATCATTTCTTGATATTCCCAACTTGTACCGATGTGCATCCAGGAGGGAGGCAAATCAGTCAGTCTTGGGCCCGTCGTCCATGCCCCGAACCACTCGAGACACTTTCGCTTTGGGCTGAAAGCTTCGCCTTTTGAAAGCGAAGCCCGCGATTGTTGCACGCGAGAAGCCGGAAGTCAACAACCCTGCTTGCTGTCGAGCACTGCCACTAGACTCCGGGGCGTGCAAGCGCCCGAAAACCCCGTTCTTTCGACCTCGTCAATACAGCGCCGGCGCCTGCTGGCCGCCGGGGTCGGCTTCGCGGGGCTGGCACTGGCCGGTTGCAAAGGTGGCGCGACACCGAACCCGGACCCCGGCCAGCTGCGCCTCGTCGCCGAAGCGCGTTGGCCGCACCGCCTTCATATAGAGGGAACCACGGCCGGAGGCCTCTCGGGCATCGACTACGACCCAATCCGAGGTGAGTACCTGCTCATCAGCGACGACCGATCGGATCTCGCCCCCGTCCGCTACTACACCGCCCGTTGGCCCTCCCCGCAGGCCGCGCCGCCGGAGTCGACCGGCGTGGTGCAGCTGCAACGCCCGGGCGGCGGTCCCTGGCCCAACCGCCGCAACGCGGTCGACGGCCTGCCTGTGCCCGATCCTGAAGCCCTTCGGCTGCGCCCCGCCACCAACACCCTGCTGTGGACCAGCGAGGGGGACGTCGCACGTGGCTTCGGCCCGGCCTTGTACGAATCGGCCCGCGACGGCCGTTTTCTGCGCGAATTCCGGATGCCGGCGATGTTCCAGCCCGATCCGGCAAAGCGCCGCGGCCCGCGCGACAACCTGACCTTCGAGGGCGTCAGCCTCACGCCCGACGGCCGCTTCGCCTGGCTGGCGATGGAAAACGCCCTGATCCAGGACGGCCCCGAACCCGCCGTGGGCGCCGCCGGCGGTCCCTGCCGCTTCACGCGGATCGACCTGGAGACCGGCCAGCCCGACCGCCAGATCGCCTACGTTCCCGACGCCATCCCGCTGCGCCCGCTCGTTCCCGGAAGCTACGCCGACAACGGCGTGAGCGAGATCCTGACGCTCGACGCCGACCGCATGCTGGTGCTGGAGCGCGCCTACGCCACCGGCCGCGGCAATTCGCTGCGCCTGTATGAAATAGACACCCGCGCCGCCAGCGACGTGCTTGCGGTCGATGCGCTGGCGCCCGACAACCACCGGCCGGCGGCCAAGACCCTGGTGGCCGACTTCGCCGCGCTGGGCCTCTCCCGGCTCGACAACACCGAAGGCATGTGCTGGGGCCCGCCGCTGCCCGGCGGCAGGCGCATGCTGGTAGTCGTGAGCGACGACAATTTCAATCCGCTTCAAATCACCCAGTTCGCCGCCTTCGAATACGCCGACCGACCATGACCATCGCCGTGACCTTCCTGCCCCGCACCGGCCCTGCGCCGCTGCCTCCCGTCGCCTTCATCGGGGGCGGCAACATGGCCAGCGCCATCATCGGCGGCCTGATCCAGCAAGGCACCCCGGCGGATGCCTTCGAGGTGGTCGAGCCCTTCGAGGAGGCCCGGAAGAAGCTGGCCCAGTCCTTCGGCATCGTCGCCAGGGCCGAGGCGAGCGAGGCGCTGTCGCGCTGCGGCGTGGTGGTGTGGGCGGTCAAGCCCCAGACCTTCGCCGAAGCCGCCAGGCCGGTGCGCGCCTTCGCCGCCGATGCCCTGCACCTGAGCGTGGCCGCGGGCATTCCGTCCGACAGCATCGCCCGCTGGCTCGGCACCGAGCGCGTGGTGCGCGCCATGCCCAACACGCCCGCGCTGGTGGGCAAGGGCATGACCGGCCTGTATGCCCGCCCCGGCGTCGAAGGCACCGACCGCTCGATGGTCGGCCAGTTGCTGGCGCCTACCGGCGAACTGCTCTGGGTGGACACCGAACCGGCCCTCGATGCAGTCACCGCCATGTCCGGCTCCGGCCCGGCCTACGTGTTCTATTTCATCGAGGCAATGACCGAGGCCGGCGTCGAGATGGGCCTCTCGCCCGAGCAGGCCCAGCGGCTGGCCATCGGCACCTTCACCGGCGCCTCGGCGCTGGCGCACAGCGCGACCGAGCCGCCGTCGGTGCTGCGCGAGCGCGTGACCTCCAAGGGCGGCACCACCTACGCGGCCATCACCTCGCTGCAGGCGGCGGACGTGAAGTCGCAGTTCAAGACCGCGATCCGCGCGGCACAGAAGCGCGCTGCCGAACTGGGCGAAGAATTCGGCCGCGACTGAACAACTCGTTGGATAGAGCCACGAAGCCCGCCGGGCAGCGTGGCGTGCTCAACGCAGCGCGTAGCCGGCCACGACACCGGCGAACACGGTGAAGCCCAGCCAGTGGTTCAGCCGGAATGCCTTGAAGCAGCCTTCGCGCGTGCGGTCGTGGATCAGCCGCCAGTGCCACAGAGCCTGCGCCGCAGCCACGGCGATGCCCACATAAAACAGCACGCCCAGCGAACGGCTGGCGCCTGCCCAGGTCCAGACCGCGAGGAAGATCGCGTAGCTCGCCATTACCGCCGCGACATCGAAGCGGCCGAAGGTGATGGCCGATGTCTTCATGCCGATCTTCAGGTCGTCGTCGCGGTCGACCATCGCATATTCGGTGTCGTAGGCCAGCACCCAGAACAGGTTGCCCGCGAGCAGCACTGCCGCAAAGAGCGGCACGGTCGACTGCACCGCCGCGAACGCCATCGGAATGCCGAAGCTGAAGGCGATGCCCAGCACCGCCTGCGGCACCGAGACGAAGCGCTTGGCGAAGGGATAAACCAGCGTGATGGCCAGCGCCGCGAACGACCACAGTACCGTCGTGCGGTTGGTCGTGAGCACCAGCCCGAAGGACACCAGCGCCAGCACCACGCCCAGCCCCAGCGCCTCCTTGACCGACAGCTCGCCGCTGGTGACGGGCCGCTGCGCCGTGCGCTTCACGTGACGGTCGAAGTCGCGATCGGCCACGTCGTTCACGCAGCAGCCGGCGCTGCGCATGAGGAAGGTGCCGAGCGTGAACACGATGAGCAAGTGCCAGCCCGGCCAGCCGCCCGCCGCGAACCACAGCGCGCCCAGCGTGGGCCACAGCAGCAGCAGCCAGCCCGCCGGGCGGTTCCAGCGGATCAGGTCGAGATACAACGCAAAACGCCCGCGGCGAGCCGCGGGCGCGATGACGGGGGGAGCGGAATCAGTCTTCAAGGAGGGAACGCAGCATCCAGGCCGTCTGATCGTGCACCGTGCAGCGCGCGGTCAGCATGTCGGCCGTCGGGTCGTCGCCGGCTTCTTCGGCGACAGGAATGAATTCGCGCGCGATGCGCGACACGGTCTCGTGGCCCTTCACCAGGATGCGCACCATCTCCATCGCCTTGGGCGGGTTCTGCGGCACGTCGGGCACGGTGGCGATCTTGCTGAACTCGGCGTACGAGCCAGGGGCGTAGTGGCCCAGTGCGCGGATCCGCTCGGCGATCACATCGGTCGCGCCCCACAGCTCGGTGTACTGCTGCATGAACATGGCGTGCAGCGAGTTGAAGTGCGGGCCCGTCACGTTCCAGTGGAAGTTGTGCGTGGTGAGGTACAGCGTGTAGGTGTCGGCCAGCACGCGACTCAGGCCTTCGGCGATGGCGGCGCGGTCCTGGCGCTCGATGCCGATGTTGATGATGGGCGCATTGCGGCTGCCCGACTCCTGCGCGACCTGCTTGCCGCCCTTCTTGGGCACCTTGCCGGCGGAAGCTGCTGACGATGGTTTCTTGGAGTCTTTGGCCATGGCGGGAGATCCTTTTCTTCAGTCGATTTCTTGGAGGGGGTGTTCGCTTCGATTCTGGAAGCCGGCACGCGGCTTCGCAACAGTGCCACTCTATCTCAGCGATCAACGATTCAAAACAGCCCTCGCGTAGGCCAAGTTCTCGACATTCGATCCGCTACGAAAGGCGCTTCACGCCCGGCAGCTCGCACGCATAGATCGCGTTGCGCAGCGCGGCGATGGCCTCGTAGCGCGTGAAGGTGCGCCGCCATGCGAGCACCACGCGGCGCGTGGGCGGGTCGCGGTCCTGCGCGTCGCGCACCGGCAGGTAGCGCACCATCTGCTCAGCCTCCTTGCGGCCCTTGACCTTGGGCTTGAGCGCATCGGCCGGCACCGACAGGCGCGGCACCAGCGTCACGCCCATGCCCGAGGCCACCATGTGCTTGATGGTCTCGAGCGACGAGCCCTCGAAGCTCTTGCGGATGCCCTCGGCGTTGCTCGAGAAGCGCGCGAACTCCGGGCACACCTCCAGCACGTGGTCGCGGAAGCAATGGCCGGTGCCCAGCAGCAGCATGGTCTCGCTCTGCAGTTCTTCGGACGTGATGGATTCGCGGTCGGCGAACTTGTGCTTGTTGGGCAGCGCCGCCATGAAGGGCTCGTCGTACAGCGGCGCCATCGCGAGGCCGGTGTCGGGAAAGGGCTCGGCCATGATGGCGCAGTCGATCTCGCCGGCGCGCAGCATCTCCAGCAGCTTGGCGGTGAAGTTCTCCTGCAGCACCAGCGGCATCTGCGGCGTGCGCGCGATCACCTGGCGCACGAGGTCGGGCAGCAGGTACGGGCCGATGGTGTAGATCACGCCCAGGTTCAGCGGGCCGGCCAGCGGGTCCTTGCCGCGCTTGGCGATCTCCTTGATGCTGGCTGCCTGGTCGAGCACGCTCTGGGCCTGCTGCACGATCTGCTCGCCTAGCGGCGTGACGGTCACTTCGCCGGCACTGCGCTCAAAGAGCTTGACCTCGAGTTCGTCCTCGAGCTTCTTGATCGCAACCGAGAGGGTCGGCTGTGAAACGTAGCAGGCCTCGGCCGCCTTGCCGAAGTGCCTTTCGCGGGCCACTGCGACGATGTATTTGAGTTCGGTGAGAGTCATAGCTTGCGTCAATTATGCGCAAGGGTGTGTGACGAGGATGGCCTGGGGTCTTCAGGACCACGGCCATCCCCCGTTCAAGGCCCCGCCGCCTGCGCCGCGGGCATCCCGCGCGGCCCGGCCCGCAGGCGCCGGCCCCGCGCGATTCCCGGCTTCTCGACCAGCCGGTAGCTGACCACCGAGGCCGCCACCAGCAGCAGCGCGCAGGCGGTGCCCACCAGCCAGTACTGCATCGCCCCGGCCATCGCGAACTCTCTCACCGGCCGCAGGCCGAACACCAGCGTCAGCACCAGCCCCTGCAGCAGGTAGATGCTGTAGCTCGCCGTGCTCATGCGCCGGGCCGCGCGCGTGGCCAGCAGGCCGAAGAGGGTGCTGCCGGTGCACACCAGGTGGAAGAACACCCAGAGCAGCAGCACCTGCACTGGACCGACCATGTGCTCGAAGCCCAGGAAGACGCCTCCAAGGCAGGCCAGCGCGAGCAGTGAAGCCGATCGCTGCGGCAGCTTCGGCCCGCCGCGCCGAACCAGCCAGGCCGACAGCATGCCCATGAGAAACGATGCCAGCACCCAGGCCAGTGCCCCGATCACCAGCGCGAGCGTAGGCCGCGAGGGCGTGGCGCCCGGCGACAGCGCCGCGAAGCACAGCAAGGGCAGGCACAGCAGCAGCATGAGACCGAGCACGAACCGGGGTGTGCGATCGCCCCGTGCGAGCGGCGCCATCGGCCGCAGCGCCCCGTAGAACAGCCACTCCACGAAGACCGTCCACGTCACGCCAGCGAGGATCAGCGTCGTGCCGGCATAGCCGTTGATGTCCGGCTGCAGCGGCCAGATGCCGAGGGCCAGCCACTGCAGCACTGCGCCGAGCAGGGACCACACCGGCTCCCTGAGCTCGAAGCCGGTGCGCCATGCGACCGCAAGAAACATCAAGCCCACCGCCAGCAGATAAGTCGGGCCGATGCGCCAGAGCCGGCCGGCATACAGGCCGCGCCAGTCCGGCCGCCCCTTCGCGTCGAGCAGCTTTCCCCAGAACAGGAAGCCGGTGATCATGAAGAAGACGCCCACGCCCGCCTGCCCCAGCAGCGTGTGGAAGCCCGAGGGCGGAAAAGTCCACTCGCCATGCTCGATGTAGCCATGGGTCACCATCAGGTGATGCACGAACACGCTCAGCGCGAGAAAGCCGCGCAGCCCGTCGAGCGTGGCGGTGCGGTGGTCGCGTGAACTGTGCCGCGGCTCGTCGGCCGCGCGGAACACCGGGAGCGCCATCGCGCCGAGCACCACCAGCACGAGCACGAAGTACGGCCAGGCAGAGAAGACGCTCATCGCCGGCTCGGCCCGCCCCGCTGCCGCGGCTTTTCCCGCCTCCCTTCGGCCGAGCCGGCGCGTTCCTTCCGCTCGCCGGAGGCGGCGCTCACATCACCGGCCGCGGACGAGCGCAGGCGCGCCGCATATGCCCATGCGGCGCCGCGCCGGTGCAGGGCGAACACCCTCATGCGCCCGCAGCATCGAGATCCTTCGCCGCAAGGGAGCGCGGGCGCATGTCCGTCCAGTTCGCCTCGATGTAGGCGCCGCACGTGGCGCGGTCGGTGGCGGGCAGCGCCACCTTCCAGCCGGCGGGCACGTCGATGAAGGCGGGCCACAGCGAGTGCTGGCCTTCGTCGTTCACCAGCACCTGGAAGGTGCCGTTCGTGTCGTCAAACGGGTTGCTCATCTTCTCTGCTTCCTTTGGGGGTCTTCGATCAGGCGATGGCCAGGCAGCCGGGCGCCGCGGTCTCGCGCAGCGCCTCGAGTGCTGCCGATATCTCGGTGAGCGCGTGGTGGCGCGCGAAGTCGTCGCGCAGCGCGCCCGCACGCTGGCGATAGGCGGGCTCCTTCAGCAGCCTGCGCACCGCGTCGCCGATCTGGCGCGCGGTGGGCTGCCCGCTGCCCAGGTTGATGCCGGCGCCCGACCAGGCCACGCGTGCGGCGATCTCCGGCTTCTCCTCGGTGGCGCCCGCTACCACCAGCGGCACGCCGAGGCTCAGCGCATGGTTGACGGAGCCGTAGCCGCCATTGGTGACCATCGCGTGCACCTTGGGCAGCAGGCGGTCGTAGGGCAGGAAGGGCAGCACGCGCGCATTCGCGGGCAGCGCCATGTTCAGCGCCTCGGGCTGCGGGCCGCCCGTGGTCGCGATGACCTGGATGTCGCCCGCACCGGCCAGCGCCTGCAGCGTCGGGCCGATCAGCTGCGCCGGGTTCTGGTTGGCCAGCGTGCCCTGCGTCACCAGCACCACGGCGCGGCCGTCGTCCAGCTCGTGCCACCAGTCGGGCTCCGCGAAGTCGCGGCTGGCCGGCGCGAGCAGCGGGCCGACGAAGCGCACCGAGGCAGGCAGGTCGCTGCGCGGGTACTCGAAGGATTCGGAGGTGAGCTGCAGGTAGACGTCCGGCAGCTTGACCATCGCGTCGATGAAGAACTCGGGCAGTGCCGGCAGGCCCGCGCAAGTCAGCAGCGCGTCGAAGTAGCGCTGCACCTCGCCGAACATCGCCTGCCTGAGGTTGGCGTTCATCGCCCGGTTGCGCACGCGCCCTTCCGGCGTGGACGACGGCGGCAGCGCGGTGCCGAAGAAGGCGGTGTCGCAGCTCGACAGCGGCAGCGCCGAGATGCCGACGGCCACGATGGCCGGGCGCTGCTCGCGCGGCCCCAGCAGCAGCGGGAAGGTGCCGCAGAACATGGTGTCGACCACGATCGCGTCGGCCGCGAAGTCGCGCAGGATGGCCTCCAGCCCGGCCCGCTGCGCCGCCATGGCGTCGGCGAAGAAGTGCTTGAGCCCGAAGCACAGCTGCGCATGCGCCGACGGCAGCCGCTGGCGCTGCGGAAAGCGCTGGTCGAGTTCGTGGTGATCGAAGTCGATGGAGGCGTCGAAGGGCGTGAAGCCCGCGCCGGTGGCCTCGGCCTGCGCGCGGAAGCGGCTCGCCGTGTGCACCCGCACCTCGTGCCCGAGGCCCACCAGATGCTGCGCGATGGCGAGCATCGGCAGCACATGCCCGGGCAGCGCGGTTGCCGCGATGAGGTAGCGCGCCATCTCAGGCCACCTGCGACGCGCTGGTCTCGACCGGAGGGCGCGCCTTGGTGTCGATGCCGAGGTCGACGAAGTAGCGCTGCAGCAGGTCGCGGTCCACCGGGCGGATCGCCGCGCCGATGGCCTGCAGCTGCGCGTGCGTGGCCTCGCCGCTCACCTTCGGCGGCGTGGCCGAGGTGTCGTAGCGGTCGAGAATCGCCAGCACCGCTGCGAGGTCGCGGTCCTGCCCCACGGCGAGCCGCGCATGCGCGCGCTGCAGCCACGGTTCGAGCCCGACGGGTTCGAGCCGCATGCCGAGCCGCTCGAACACGGCCGGAATGTCGCGCACCCGCAGCGCCTCCTGGCTCGTCAGGTGGAACACCTGGCCCCACGAGGACTGCAGTGCCGCGAGGCCGAGGATGGCGCGCGCAACGTCGTCCACCGGCGTGAGGTTCAGTGGCAGGTCCATGTCGGGAATGGCTTCGAGGTCGGCATAGAGATGCGCCACGCGCCAGATCAGGTCGTCGGCGTTGCAGATCGCGTGCGTGTGGTCGCCCGTGACCGCGCCCAGCCGGTAGATCGCCACCGGCATGCCGCGCGACTGCGCCTCGCGCGCCAGCGCGTCGCCCACCCACTTGCTCTGGCTGTAGCCGTCGACCAGCCCGCGCCAGGAGGCCAGGGCCGACTGCTCGGTGACGGTGGCGCCTTCCTTGCCGTTGTTCTGGTCGATCACCGCCAGCGTCGACACGTAGTGCATGCTCTTCGGCCGGCCCTGCGCGGTCCATTCGAGCAGCGTGACCACGCTGTCGACATTGGCCGGCTTCAGGCTCGCGTAGGGATGCAGGAAGTCCACCTGCGCCGCGCAGTGGTAGATGGCGTCGCAGCCCTCGCGCACCAGCTGCACCGCGCTGTCGTCCAGCCCCAGGCGCGGCTTGCCGAGATCGCCGGTCACGACCTCGATGCGCGCGTCGTCCCAGATCGCGCCGAGCTGCCGCTGCGCCAGCGTGAGCTGCAGGCGGCGCCGGCCGGCCTCCTCGTCGGCGGCGCGCACGTGGCAGACCACGCAGGCCGAGGTGTCGCGCAGCAGCGCGGCCAGCAGGTGGCTGCCGACGAAGCCGCTGGCGCCGGTCAGGAACACGCGCTTTGCGATCAACGGCGGCAGGGCCACATGGGGCTGGATGTACGCCGGCAGGTCGAGCTCGCGCGACAGGTCCAGCGCCTGGGCGCCTTCCGTGTTGTCGTCCAGCCATGCGGCCAGCGCCGCGACGGTCGGCCGGTTGTAGACCTCGGCATGCGGAAAGTCCGCGCGCACCTGCTGACGGATGCGCATGCCGAGCTGAATGGCCATCAGCGAATGCCCGCCGAGTTCGAAGAAGTTGTCGTGGATGCCCACGCGCTCCAGGTGCAGCGTCTCGGCCCACAGCGCGGCGAGCTGCCTTTCGGTGGCGGTGCGCGGCTCGACATATGCCGAGGCGGCCTGCTGGCCCGGCGCGGGCAGCGCCCTGCGGTCGAGCTTGCCGCTCTGGGTGAGCGGCAGGAACGGCAGGTGCACGAAGGCCGAAGGCACCATGTAGTCGGGCAGCGACTGCGCCATGTGGGCGCGCAGCTCGGCGGGCTGCGGATCGGACGACGCCACCACGTAGGCCACCAGGCGCTTCTCGCCCGGCATGTCCTCGCGCGCGATGACGGCCGCCTGCGTCACCTGCGGATGGCGCAGCAGCACCGATTCGATCTCGCCCGGCTCGATGCGGTAGCCGCGGATCTTCACCTGCTGGTCGGCGCGGCCGAGGAAGTCGAGGCTGCCGTCGTTGCGCCAGCGCACCAGGTCGCCGCTGCGGTACATGCGGCTGCCGGGCTCGCCGAAGGGATCGGCGACGAAGCGCTCGGCGCTCAGCAGCGCGCGGTTCAGGTAGCCGCGCGCGACGCCGCTCCCCGCGATGTAGAGCTCGCCCGCCACGCCTGGCGGCACCGGCTGCAGCGCGTCGTCGAGCACGTACACGCGCGTGTTCCACACCGGCGTGCCGATGGTGGGCGGCTCATCGCCGTTCATCGGCGCGCTGGTGCTCGCACAGATGGTGATCTCGGTCGGGCCGTAGGCGTTGACCATGCGGCGGCCCCTGGACCAGCGCGCGGCCAGTTCGGCGGAGCAGGCATCGCCGCCCACCACCACCGTCCGCAGGTACGGGTACTCGCCCTCGGGCAGCGTCGCGAGCGCGGCCGGCGGAATCAGCGCGTGGCTCACGGCCAGCCTGTCGATCAGCGCGGCCAGTTCCGCGCCCAGCACCTGCTGCGCCGAGGGCACCACCAGCGCGGCGCCGGCGTGGAAGGCCATGAGCAGATCCATCACCGAAGCGTCGAAGCCGCTGGAAGAGAACTGCAGCACGCGCGAGCCGTGGTCGATGGCGAAGCGCTGCGCCATCGAGGCGCCGAGGCTGCTCAACCCTTGGTGCGGCACCACCACGCCCTTGGGCTTGCCGGTGGAGCCGGAGGTGTAGATGACGTAGGCAGCATCGCGCGGGTCGGCCGCGCGCGGCTGCGCCACGGGCCCGTCCGACTGGATGGCCAGCGCTGCGACGGTCTCGTCGCTGTCGAGCGCGAGGCAGTGCGCAATGCCGGCCAGTTCCGGCAGCAGCGACGTGTGCGTCAGCACCGCGGCAGGCGCCGCCTCCTCGAACACGAAGGCGCTGCGCCCAGCCATGTGGTTCGGGTCGATCGGCAGGTAGGCCGCGCCGGCCTTCACGATGGCGAGGTGCGCCACCACGAGGTCGAGCGAACGCGGCAGCACGGTCGCGACGATGTGGCCCGCGCTCACGCCCCGCCCGCGCAGCAGGTGAGCGAGCCTGTTGGCGCGCAGGTCGAGCGATGCATAGCTCACGACGGAAGCGTCGTCGAGCACCACGGCCGCCGCATGCGGGCGCGAGGCGGCGTGCGCCTCGATCATGGCCGCGAGCGAGAGCGGCGCGATGTCGTCTCGCGTGCCGCCGCTGCGGCCGCTCCAGTCGTGCAGCAGCCGATGGCGCTCTTCTTCGCCGAGGATGTCCAGGCCGTTCAGCGCGGCGTCGGGCGCATCGCAGGCCTGCTCCAGCAGGCGCACGAGCCGCTGGCCGATGGCCTCGACGGTCGCGCGGTCGAAGATGTCGATGCTGAACTGGATGCCGCCCGCGATGCCGCCAGGCAGCCCGTCGGCGCCGCGCTGCTCGTCGAGGATGAAGGACAGGTCGAACTTGGCCGTGTCCACCTCTACCGGCTGCGGCGTGATCGACAGGCCCGGCAGCCCGAAGGAGAGCCGGTTGCTGCCGCTCTGGAAGCCCAGCATCACCTGGAACAGCGGCAGGTTCGCGCCGCCGCGCTGCGGGCGCAGCAGCTCCACGATGCGGTCGTACGGGAACTCCTGGTTCGCATAGGCCGCGAGGTTGGTGGCGCGCACCCGCGCGACCAGCTCGCGCAGGCTGGGCTGGCCCGCGAGGTCGGTGCGCAGCACCAGCGCGTTGACGAAGCAGCCGATGAGCTCGTCCAGCGCGTGATCGCTGCGGCCTGCCACCGGCGTTCCGATGACGATGTCGTCCCCCGCGCCCAGACGGTTGAGCAGCCCCGCGAGCGCCGCCTGCAGCACCATGAAGACGCTGGCCTGGCCGTCGCGCGCCAGCTGCAGCATGCGCTCGTGCACCTGCGGCGGAATCTGCAGCGGCACCACGTCGCCGCGGTAGCTGGGCACGGCCGGATGCGGGCGGTCGACCGGCAGGCTCAGCCGCTCGGGCAGGTCGCGCAGGGTCTCGCGCCAGAACTCGCGCTGGCGCCCGGCCATGCTCTCGGGGTCGTCTTCGCTGCCCAGCAGCTCCTGCTGCCACAGCGCGTAGTCGGCGTACTGCAGC
This sequence comes from Variovorax sp. 350MFTsu5.1, assembly GCF_048302515.1. Lineage (NCBI taxonomy): Bacteria > Pseudomonadati > Pseudomonadota > Betaproteobacteria > Burkholderiales > Comamonadaceae > Variovorax > Variovorax sp. 350MFTsu5.1. The sequence continues at coordinate 6,557,414 of NZ_CP157620.1, forward strand.
GGCAGCGGCGCCCAGCCCGGTGCCTTGCCTTCGCTGCGTGCGGCGTAGGCCACGCTCAAGTCGCGCGCCAGCGGCAGCAGCGAGGCGCCGTCGCCCACGATGTGGTGGGTGAGCAGCAGCAGCACGTGCTCGTCGTCGGCCAGCCTGAAGAGCTGCGGCCGCAGCGGCGCGGTGGTGCCGAGGTCGAAGCCGGTGCGGGCGGCGGCATGCAGCTGCGCGGCGATCCCGTCCTCGCTGCTGTCGGCCTCGACCAGCAGCGCGCGGGCCTGTTCGCCTTCGAGGATGTGCTGGTAGGGCAGCCCGTCCTCGCTCGGGTAGATGGTGCGCAGGCTCTCGTGGCGCTGCACCAGGTCGTCGAGCGCCGACTGCAGCGCGGCGCGGTCGAGCGTGCCCGACAGGCGCAGCGCCAGCGGCATGTTGTAGGCGGGGTTGGCGTTCTCCAGCTGGTTCATCAGCCAAAGGCGGCGCTGCGCGAACGACAGCGGAATGCGCGCCGGACGCGGCATCGGCACCAGGCTCGGGCGCGCCTGCGAGGCCTGGTCGAGCAGCTCGGCGAGGCCGGCGATGGTGGAGACCTGGAACAGCGTGTCCAGCGGCAGGTCGATCATGAACTGCTGGCGGATCATCGAGATCAGCTGCACGATCATCAGCGAGTGCCCGCCGAGCTCGAAGAAGTTGTCCTCGATGCCCACGCGCGGCAGGTGCAGGGTCTCGGCCCAGAGGCGCGCGAGGATCTTCTCGGTGTGCGTGCGCGGCGCCACGTAGGGCGTGGCCGCCTGCAGCTCGGGCGCGGGCAGCGCGCGGCGGTCGAGCTTGCCGCTGGGGCCCAGCGGCAGCGCCGGCACGTTGACGAAGGCCGAGGGCACCATGTACTCGGGCAGCGACTGCGCGAGATGGGTGCGCAGGTCGGCCGCCTGCGGATCGGCTCCCTCGGCGGCAACCACGTAGGCCACGAGGCGCTTCTCGCCCGGCACGTCTTCCCGCGCGACCACCGCCGCCTGCGCGACCTGCGCGTGCTGCAGCAGCGCCGATTCGATCTCGCCGGGCTCGATGCGCAGGCCGCGGATCTTCACCTGCTGGTCGGCGCGGCCCAGGAAGTCGAGGCTGCCGTTCTTGCGCCAGCGCGCGAGGTCGCCGGTGCGGTACATGCGGCTGCCGGGCTCGCCGTAAGGGTTGGCCACGAAGCGCTCGGCGCTCAGCAGCGGACGCTCGAGATAGCCTCGCGCAAGGCCGACGCCCGCGATGTACAGCTCGCCCGTGGTGCCGGGCGGCACGGGCTGCAGGCCGCTGTCGAGCACATGCATCTGCGTGTTCCAGATCGGCCGGCCGATGGGCACGCTGCTGAGCGAAGACGGCGCGTCCTCAGCCTCGCGCGGGCACTCCCACGAAGTGACGTCGACCGCGGCCTCGGTCGGTCCGTAGAGGTTGTGCAGCTCGCAGGGCAGCTGCCGCTGGAACTGCGACACCAGCGCGGGCGACAGTGCCTCGCCGCTGCAGATCACGCGCCGCAGCGAGGCGCACTCGCGCGCCTTCGGCTCGAGCAGGAACACTTCCAGCATCGACGGCACGAAATGCGCGGTGGTGATGCCTTCATCGGCGATCAGCTTCGCGAGGTAGGCCGCGTCCTTGTGGCCGCCGGGCTTCGCGAGCACCAGCGTGGCGCCGTCGATCAGCGGCCAGAAGAATTCCCACACCGACACGTCGAAGCTCGACGGCGTCTTCTGCAGCACGCGGTCATCGGCCTTCAGGCGGTAGCGGTCCTGCATCCAGCGCAGGCGGTTGACGATGGCGCGGTGCGACACCACCGCGCCCTTGGGCTTGCCGGTGGAGCCGGAGGTGTAGATCACGTAGGCCGGATGCGCGGGGTCGATGGCCGCGCCGGGCGCGGCATCGTCGCCGTTCGCCGTATTCGCCAATGCGGCAAACGTTTGCGCTACATCGAGCAAGAGCTTCGGCGTATCCGCCGGCAACGACTCCGCGAGCGCTTCGGTGGTGACGAGGCAGGCGGGCCGCGCGTCGCCAAGCATGAAGGCGATGCGGTCCTGCGGGAAGTCTGGGTCCACCGGCAGATAGGCGGCGCCGGTCTTCAGCGTGGCGAGCAGCGCCACCATCAGGTCGAAGGAACGCGGAATGGCCAGCGCCACGGTGCGCTCGGGGCCTGCGCCATGCGCGCGCAGCAGGTGCGCGAGGCGGTTGGCGCGGCGGTCGAGTTCCTCGTTGCTCATCGCCTCGCCCTCGAAGCGCAGTGCGATGCCTTGCGGGTTGGCGGCGAGCTGCGCTTCGATGAGCGCGACGAGGTTCGTCCCGGGCACTGCGTGCACCGTGTCGTTCCACGTCACCAGCAGCTGCTCGCGCTCGGCGGCATCGAGCAGGTCGACGTGGCCGATGGCCTGCGCGGGCTGGCGGATCACCGCCGTCATGAAGGCCAGCAGCCGGCGCTGGTGGTCGGCCAGCGATTGCGCGGTGTGGATCGCGGGGTTGGCGTCGAAGTCGATCTGCAGGTCCTGCCCGTTGCCGCGCTCGTACAAAAAGATGCCCAGGTCCTCGGCCGTGCCGTTGGACAGGTTGCGCGGCCATGCGGCGTGGCCGGCGAAACGGAAGTCGTAGTCGAAGGGCTCGACGTTGACCACCGTGGTGAAGAGCTGCCGGTTGTTCACCAGCATGTTGAGGTCGCTGCGCAGATGCTCGTAGCGGTAGGACTGGTGCCGCAGGATCTGCCGCATCTGCCGCCCCACTTCGGCGATCAGCTCTGCCACCGGCAGGTCGGGGCGCATCGCCAGGCGCAGCGGCAGCGCGTTGGCCACCATCGCGGGCACGCGGCGCATGCGGTCGTTGTGCCGCGCGGTGACAGGGATGCCGATCACCATGTCCTCGACGCCGGTGGCGCGGTACAGGTAGGCGGCGGTGGTCGCGATCAGGATCTGCGGCAGCGTGGCGCCGAGCTGCTGCGCGATGTCGGCCAGGGCGCGCACGCTTTCGGCCGGCAGGTAGGCGGTCTGGCGCAACAGGCCGCCGACGTTCACCGAGCGCTGCGAGGCCAGGCTCAGCGGATCGGGCGCGTCGGCGAAGCGCTCCGTCCAGTACTGCCTGTCGCGCGGGTAGCGTCCCGATTCGCGATAGGCCTTGTCTTCCTCCATCAACTGCGAAATGGGCGCGAGGCGCGAGGCCTCGGGCACCTCCGTGCCGGCGATGCGTGCGCTGTAGACGTCGGCGAAGCGGCGCGCGATGAGCCCGCCGCCGAAGCCGTCGAGCACGATGTGGTGGCTGCGGTGGTACCAGACGTGGTGGTCGTCCGCGAGGCGGATCAGCGCGGACATCCAGAGCTGGTCGCGCGCGAGGTCGTCCTTGCGCGTGAAGTCGGCCTGCATCCAGGCTTGCGCGGCGGCGGCCGGATCGTGCTCGCCGCTGAAGTCCAGGAAGGGCATCTCGCGGTTGAAGACGGGCGCCACCACCTGCCGCGGGCCCTGCGCGGTGTCGACGAAGCTCAGGCGCGTGGCCTCGGCCTCTTCGGTCACCTGCCGCATTGCGGCCATGAAGACGTCCGCGTCGATCCAGCCCTCGATCTCGACGGCTTCGGCGAGGTTGAAGTTGGTGTCCGGCGAGGCGAACTTCGCGCCGAGCCACATCGCCATCTGGCCCGTAGTGAGGACCGATGCGGCACCCAGGGGATCGACCGTGCTCATGAATTTCTCCACGTCTTGAATTGAATCGGCGAGCGATCGTTTCCCGCAGGAAACATTCGCAAACTCCGAATCAATGTACAAGCTGTTTCAATAATTTCAGCGACAGCTTCCCGGGTGAAAACATTTCACGTGAGGCGTTGAGAGAGAAAGATTTCATCGGGAAGTGGTCACCCGATTCGCGGCCGGAAAATCCGATGGCTTTCGTCGTAACCGCAAGCGCAAGCGCAGGAAATGGAATGTTGCAACGCAGCAACTTCATCTGCTGGGCGTAGGGTTTTCGCTCCGCCCGCGGTCTTCAGCGCTTCTCGAAATACGGAATGAAGATGCCGTTGGCGGCCGTGCCCACCTGCTTGACCCAATTCAGCGAAAAGTTCTCGCCGAGGCGCTGCAGGTCGCGCCCCAGCAGGAAAGGCACCGGCTCGATCTTCACGCCGTTGCGCCGCAGTTCGTCCGTCGAGCGGGCGGCGGCCTCGGCGCTGCGGGCCCATCCGCGCGTCTCGGCGAGCGCGCACGCGGCGGCCAGCGAGCTGCGCGACGACGGGTCGAGCCCGTCCCACGCCCTGGCGTTGACGAACACGAGGTTCTTCGGGAACCACGCGTTGATCTCGTAGAAGTAGCGCATCGACTGCCACGCCTGGTTCTCCACGCCGGTCACGGCGGAGGTCAGCATGCAATCGATGCGGCCTTCGGCCAGCGCCTTGCCCAGGCCGGTGGCCGGAACGTCGACGGGCACCGCGCCCATCAGCGTCGCGATGCGCGCGGTGGTGTCGTTGTAGGCGCGCATGCGCATGCCGCGCAGGTCGCCCACGCCGCCGAGCGGCCGCGTCGAGAAGAGGCCCTGCGGCGGCCATGCCACCGCGTAGAGCACGCGCAGGCCGCGCTGCGCGAAGTCCTGCTCGATCAGCGGGCGCTGGATGCGCCACAGCAATTGCGCATCGGCATAGCTGCGCGTGATGAAGGGAACGGAGTCGGCGCCCGCCAGCGGCACGTCGGCCGCGAGGCTGCTCATGATGGCTTCGCCGGCCTCGACCTTGCCTTCCTGCACCGCCGCGCGGATCGCGTTCAGCGCGAACAGCGTGTTGCCCGGATGCACCTCGATGCGAAGCTGCCCGCCGGTCGCGGCCTCCACCTCCTTCGCCATCGCCAGCAGGTTGGCGGTGTGGAAGTTCTCCGCCGGATAGCCGGTGGCCAGCCGCCACACGGCGGCCTGCGCCGACCACGCGGCCGGCGGCAGAAGGCCGGCCCCGCACGCCAGCCATGCGAAGCCGCGCCGCGTGATGCTGCCGCTGGTCATGCCGCTGCCTTTCAGGCGATGGTCGCGATGGCGGCGCCGACCGCCACGTAGCCGCCCGCGGCCACCGAGATGGCGATGCGACCCGCGCGATGCGCGAGCACCTGCATCTCCATCTTCATAGCCTCCATCACCGCGATGACGGCGCCCTCGGCGACCTCGTCACCGTCGGCCACCTTCCATGCCTGCACCGTGCCCGAGACGGGCGCGGCCACCGCGGCTGCATCCGCCGCGGGTGCCTGCGACGCGGGAGCGGTCACGGCCCCCCCGGCCGCCGACGAGAGCCCGCTCAGCAGCACCGCCGGCAGGCCCACCGCCATGCGCCGCCCATCGACTTCGATCGCCGTGCGCAGCAGCGCGGCGTCGGGCAGCGGATCGGGGCGCAGGGCCGGCGTCTCGCCGTTGGCGAAGTCGGTCTCGATCCAGCGCGTGTGCACCTTGAAGGCGTCGCCCGAGACGAAGTCCGGGTGCGCCATCACCGCGCGATGGAAGGGCAGCACCGTCGGCAGGCCCTCGATGCGGAACTCCTTCAGCGCGCGCCGCGCACGCGCGATGGCCTGCTCGCGCGTGGCGCCGGTGACGATGAGCTTGGCCATCAGCGAATCGAAGGTGCCCGGCACCTGCGAGCCCGACTCCACGCCGGCATCCACGCGCACGCCGGGCCCCGAGGGCGCGTCGAACACCTTGACCGGCCCGGGCGAGGGCAGGAACCCGCGCCCCACGTCCTCGGCGTTGATGCGGAACTCGAAGGCATGGCCGCGCGGCGCGGGCGTCTGCCTGATCTGCAGCGGCAGGCCTTCGGCGATGCGCAGCTGCTCGATCACGAGGTCGATGCCCGTGGTTTCCTCCGTCACCGGATGCTCCACCTGAAGCCGCGTGTTCACTTCGAGAAAGGAGATCGCGCCGCTCGCGCTCAGCATGAACTCGACCGTGCCCGCGCCGGTGTAGCCGGCCTCCGCGCAGATGTCGCGCGCGGCCTGATGGATGCGCTCGCGCTGCGCGTCGCTCAGGAAGGGCGCGGGCGCTTCTTCCACCAGCTTCTGGTTGCGCCGCTGCAGCGAGCAGTCGCGCGTGCCGAGCACGACCACGTTTCCGTGCGTGTCGGCCAGCACCTGCGCCTCGACATGGCGGGGGCGGTCGAGGAACTGCTCGACATAGCACTCGCCGCGCCCGAAGGCCGTCACCGCCTCGCGCACCGCAGATTCATAGAGGCCCTCGACCTCGTCGAGCCGCCACGCCACCTTGATGCCGCGCCCGCCGCCGCCGAACGCGGCCTTGATCGCGACCGGCAGGCCGTGCTTCTCGGCGAAAGCCAGCACCTCGCTTGCGTCCTTCACCGGATCGGCCGTGCCCGCCACCAGCGGCGCGCCGACCTTCATCGCGAGCTTGCGGGCCTGCACCTTGTCGCCCAGCATCGCGATGGCGGCCGGCGGTGGGCCGATCCAGGTGAGCCCGGCGTCGATGACGGCCTGCGCGAAGGCCGCGCTCTCCGAGAGGAAGCCGTAGCCCGGATGCACCGCGTCGGCACCGCTGCGCGCGGCCACCTCGAGCAGCTTGGCAATGTTGAGGTAAGTGTCGGCGGGCTTGTTGCCGTCGAGCCCGTAGGCCTCGTCGGCCATGCGCGCATGCAGCGCATTCAGGTCGGCGTCGGCATACACCGCGACGGATTTCACGCCGTGGTCGGCACAGGCGCGCGCAATGCGCACGGCGATTTCGCCCCGGTTGGCGATCAGTACTTTCTTCATGGGGAGGCTTTCACTGGGCCATGGGCCTGAATCGGACGCGCGCGTTCACGGGGATCTGCCCCGCGCGGTCGAGGTGATGGATGGCGACGGAGGCGATCACGGGATAGCCGCCCGTCAGCGGATGGTCGGCCAGGAACAGCACGGGCTGGCCGCTCGCCGGCACCTGGATCGAGCCGCGCGCGGTGCCCTCGCTGGGCAGCTCGGCGTGGTTGGCGCGCTGCAGAGCCTGCTCGCCGGCCAGGCGGATGCCGACGCGGTTCGACTGCGGCGTGACGGTCCATGCCTGGCCGCAGAGAAGCTCGGCCGCGTCGGGCGTGAACCAGTCGGTGCGCGGGCCGAGCACGATGTCGAGCACGACTTCTTCCCGCGCGGTGGGCAGGTCCGTGGGCGGAGCTTCCGGCTCGCCGACCAGCGCACCGGCGGACACCGCGCGCACGGGCAGCACGTCACCCGCGGCGAGGGCGGCGGGGCCGACGCGCGCGAGCGTGTCGGTCGAGAGGCTGCCGAGCACGGGCGCGATGTCGAAGCCGCCGCGCACCGCGATGTAGCTGCGGATGCCGGCCGTCGGCTCGCCGAGCGCGAGCACGTCGCCGTCGGTCAGCGCGATGGGCTGGTAGCGTGGCAGCTGCCACCGGGCGCCATCCGTGCGGGTCAGCGTGACCGGAGCTACGGCGCCGGTGACCGCCACCACCGCATCGCCACGGCAGGCGAGCTGGAAGCCGCCGTAGGCGACCTCGATGCACGCGGCGTCGGAGGCATTGCCGACGAGCCGGTTGGCCGCCTGCAGCGAGCGCCGGTCCATCGCGCCGGAAGCCGACACGCCCTGCTTCGCCTGCCCGTGGCGGCCGCCGTCCTGCAGCAGCGACTGCAGGCCCGGGGCGCGGATCTCGAGCGCGCAGCCGCTCTTCGACACGGCCGGTTGCGCAGGCGCGGCGGCGGCCCGCACCTCCGCGCGCGGCTGGCCGGTCACGTCGACGAAGCGCACTGCATCGCCGGGTTGCAGCAGCGCGGGCGTATCGCGCGACAGGTCCCACATCGGCGTGTCGGTCACGCCGATGATCTGCCAGCCGCCAGGGCTGGCCTGCGGGTACACGCCGCTGAAGCTGCCCGCGAGCCCGACGGCACCGGCGGGAATGCGCGTGCGCGGCACCTTGCGGCGCGGCACGTTCAGGCTCGGGTGCCCGCCCGAGAGGTACGCGAAACCGGGTGCGAAACCGGTGAAGGCCACGGTGTAGTCGCTGCCGGTGTGGCGGCGCACGACTTCATCGGGTGTGATGCCGAGCAGCCCGGCCACCTCGGCCAGGTCCTCGCCGTCGTAGCGCACCGGAATCTCGATGCGCCTTTCGCTGCGCGCCTCGCTCGCGTCGAGGCTGCGCGCGCCGACCTGCCGCGCAAGCTCGTCGGCTGAAATTGCGGCCGGCCGGAAGGTGATGAGCAGCGTGCGCGCCGCGGGCACCAGCTCCTCGATGCCCGCGATGGGCTCGGCGCGCAGCGAGGCCAGCAGCGCGAGCGTCTGCGCCAGGTCTTCGAGCTCGACCAGCACCGCATTCAGGTTGACCGGCAGGAAGCGCATCGTCGTCATGCGGCGTCCACGAAGGAGCGGATCGCCACGCCCGACTGCTCCAGCAGCGCGCGCACCCGGCGCGCCATCTCCACCGCGCCGGGGCTGTCGCCGTGCACGCAGACCGACTCGGCCTCGATGCGCACGCTGCTGCCGTCGATGGCCGTGACCACGCCTTCGGAAGCCAGCCGCAGCATGCGCGCGGCCACCTCTTCGGCGTCGTGCAGCACCGCGCCGGGTTCGCGGCGCGACACCAGCGTGCCATTGGGCGTGTAGGCACGGTCGGCGAAGGCCTCGGCCACCACGCGCAGGCCAGCGTCGCGCGCCCAGCCCAACAGCGGCGAGCCCGCGAGCGCCACCAGCACCAGGCTGGCGTCGATCTCGCGGATGGCGGCGATCACGTCGCGCGCCTGGCGCTCGTCGTGGGCGATGGTGTTGTAGAGCGCGCCGTGCGGCTTCACGTAGCGCACCGTGGTGCCGGCCGCGGCGGCCAGGCCTTTGAGCGCACCGATCTGGTAGATCACGTCGGCGCGCAGGTCGGCGCTTTCCACGTCCATGTTGCGGCGCCCGAAGCCCACGAGGTCGCGGTAGGCCACGTGCGCGCCGATGGCGACGCCGCGCTCCTTCGCCTGCCGCAGCGTGCGCAGGATGCCGGCCGGGTCGCCCGCGTGGAAGCCGCAGGCCACGTTGGCGCTGCTCACGAGGGAAAGCATGGCGGCGTCGTCGCCCATGCGCCATGCGCCGAGGCTCTCGCCGAGGTCGCTGTTCAAGTCGATGTTCATCGTTCGGTCTTCAGTGAGTCGGTCAGTGCAGGCGGCCGGCGGTCTCGCGCACGTCGTCGCGCACGAGCAGCGCGGTGCGGATCGCCACGCGGAAGGCTTCCACCTGCGCCTGCAGCGCCATGCTCGCCACGCCGGGCCTGGAGGCGGCCTGCTCGGGCAGGTAGGGCACATGCACGAAGCCGCCGCGCGTGTGCTCCAGCATCGGCCAGCTCGCGAGGCGGTGCATCAACGCATAGAAGATGTGGTTGCACACGAAGGTGCCGGCGCTGTTGGACACCGCCGCGGGCAGCCCGGCGGCGCGCATGTCGCGCACCATGGCCTTGATCGGCAGCGTCGAGAAGTAGGCGGCGGGGCCGCCCGCCTCCACCTCGATGTCGATGGGCTGGTAGCCAGCATTGTCTGGAATGCGCGCGTCGTCGATGTTCAGCGCGGCGCGCTCCAGCGAGATCTCTGTGCGCCCGCCCGCGGCGCCGATGCACAGCACCAGCGGCAGCGGCCTGCCGCTCTCCGCGATGCCCGCCATGGCGGCGTCGAGCACGTGGATCGAGCGGCCGAACACGCAGGGCAGCTGCAGCGCCTGCACCACGGTGCCTTCGCAGCGCCAGCCCTCGAGCACCCGGGCGATCTCCCACGCGGGGTTGACGGGATCGTTCTCGAACGGCTCGAAGCCCGCGACCAGCACCCGGGGCGCCTTGTCATCGGTGGTCATGAAGGGGCCTCAGCGGAACATCAGGAAGTACATCAGGAAGATGTTGACCACCAGCAGCGTGGCCGCGGTCGGTATCTGCACGCGGATCACCGCGTTCTTGTCGGGCAGCTCCAGCAGCGCTGCCGGCACGATGTTGAAGTTGGCCGCCATCGGCGTCATCAGCGTCCCGCAGTAGCCCGAGAACATGCCGATGGCCGCCATCACCGCCGGGTCGCCGTGGTACACGCCCACCAGCACCGGCACGCCCACGCCGCCCGTCATCACCGGGAAGGCTGCGAAGCCGTTGCCCATGATGATGGTGAAGAGCGCCATGCCCAGCACGTAGACCGCAACGGCAACGAAGCGGATGTCCATGTTTATGTAGCTGGTGGTGACGTACGCCACCGCCTTGCCCACGCCCGCGTCGGAGAACACCAGCCCCAGCATGCCCAGCATCTGCGGCAGCACCACGGCCCAGCCCAGCGCGTCGGTGAGGCGGCGCGACTCGCGCATGCCCTGCACCGGCGTCTCGCGCGTCAGCCAGCAGGCCAGCGCCAGCGCCGCCACGCAGCCCACGCCCAGGCTCACCAGCGTGGTGTTCTTGGGGTCGAGCAGGAAGGCGTCGCCGATCTTGACCTTGCTCACGAGCACGGTGCCGATCACGGTGACCAGGGGGATCGCCAGCGCCGGCATGAAGAGCTTGTTGCCCAGGCGCTTCGCACTGGCCTCGTACTGGGCGGGCGTCGGCTCGTCGTGCTTGCCCGCGCCCACGCCGCGCATGCCGGCGATGACGGCCATGGCGATGGCGCCCACGCCCACCAGCGCGGGCGGCAGCTTGTCGCCGACCAGGAAGACCAGCGAATACAGGCCCCAGAAAAGCGCGCTGGTGTAGCGCTTGGGATGCTGGCGGTCGGCCAGCGTCATCACCGCCGTGATCGCAAGGATCAGGCCGACCAGGATGTAGAGGTGCTGAATCGAGAGGATCATGATCAGCGGCCCTCTTGCGTTGCGGGCACCGAGGGAACCGTGGGCACTTCAGGCTTGCCGTCGAGTTCGCGCGCCAGCGCCTGGTCGAGCCGGCGCAGGCGCCAGGCGTGGATCACGAAGGCGGCGATGGCCGTCGGGATGCCCCACATCGCGACGTGCAGCGGTTCCACGTCGATGCCGGCCTCGTGCAGGAAGGTGGTCATCAGCACGATGGCGCCGAAGGCCACGAAGATGTCCTCGCCGAAGAACAGGCCCACGTTGTCGGTGGCCGCCGCATAGGCGCGCAGCTTGTGGCGGATGCGGTCGGGCAGCTTGCCGTAGCGCGTCTCGGTGGCGCCCTCGGCCATCGGCGCGAGCAGCGGACGCACCATCTGCGGATGGCCGCCCAGGCTGGTCAGGCCCATGGCCGCGGTCAGCTCGCGCGCGGCCAGGTAGACGATCAGCAGGCGCCCGGCGGTGGCCGACTTGATGCGGCTGATCCAGTTCTGCGCGTGCTGGCGCAGGCCGTGGCGCTCGAGCAGGCCGATCACCGCCAGCGGCAGAAGAATGATCAGCGGCAGGTTGCGCGTCTTGATGAAGCCGTTGCCGATGGCCGTGAGGATCGCCATCGGGCCGAAGCCCGCGGCCGCCGCGGTGGCGATGGCGGTGACGATCACCACCAGCATCGGATTGAAGCGCAGGACGAAGCCCGCAATGATCACGGCGACGCCGATCAGCGGCCAGAGGTGAGGGATGTCAGGAGTCATGTTGGTCTTTCGTTTGGTGATTCGGAGACACCTTGCGCCGGGGTTCCGGCTGGCCTCTTCTTGCAAGCTGCGTGCCAATGAATGAGCAATTCATTTCTCCTGAACCACTCATTTCCAATAAATTGTTGAACAATTTATTAGAGTGTGCCCAACAACAGTGCCTGCATGACCCCATGAAAACCCTGAGCGCGCCACCGTCTGGTGCATCCGGCGGGGCCCGTCTTTTGCCGGTCCAGCGGGGAAAACCTGCTAAAAACGCCCGGGTTCACGGACCCTCCCCTAGCTGCCTTCCCCTTTCGGCATGACCCTTCCGGCCTCCACGACCCCATCCGCCCCGCCTGCCGCAGCCGGCGCACAGACGCTCAACGACCGGGTCGCGGAGCTGATCCGCCAGAAGATCGTGAAGGGCGAGTTCTCGCCGGGGCAGCGGCTGTCGGAAGCCGCGCTGGCCGACAGCTTCGAGATCTCGCGCAACACCCTGCGCGAGGTGTTTCGCACGCTGACCAAGGAGGGGCTCCTCAAGCACGCGCCCAACCGCGGCGTGTTCGTGGCGGTGCCGAGCATCGCGTCGATCATCGACATCTACCGCGTGCGACGGCTCATCGAATGCCAGGCGCTGGCGCAGGCCTACCCGCGGCACCCCGCCAAGAAGCACATGCGCGAGGCGGTGGAGATGGCGCTGAAGTGCCGCGATGCCGGCGACTGGCTGGGCGTGGGCACGGCCAACATGGAGTTCCACAAGGGCATCGTGGAGCTGGCCGACAGCGAGCGGCTGAACAACCTGTTCGCCCACATCCTGGTCGAGCTGCGGCTGGCCTTCGGCCTGCTGAAGGACCCGGAGTTCCTGCACGCGCCCTACGTCGACATGAACATGAAGCTGCTCGAACTCATCGAGGCCGGCAAGTTCGCCGAGGGCTCGGCCGCGCTCAACGACTACCTGGTGCACTCCGAGCGCATCGTGCTGGCGGTCTATGCGCGCAGCATGCCCGAGGGCGGCATCGACAGCTAGGGCCTGCGGATAATGGCTGTCCGCCCCTGAAGGACACCCGCCATGACCCTGTCTGCCTACCTGCTCTTCCTGCCGGCCTGCTTCGCCATCAACATGGCCTTCGGGCCCAACAACCTGCTGTCCGTGACCAACGGCGCCAGGCACGGCGTGTCTCCCGCGGTCATCGCGGCCAGCGGCCGGCTCGTGGCCTTCGCGATCATGATCGCCATCGCCGGGCTGGGCATGGGCGCGGTGCTGGTGGCCTCGGAGCTGGCCTTCGACGTCATCAAGTACATCGGCGCGGCCTACCTGGTGTGGATCGGCGTGCGCCTGCTGCGCGCGCCGGCGCCCACGGCCGAGGTGCAGGCGCGCGACGCCGTATCCGCGCCGCCCTCGATGCGCGCACTGGTGCGGCAGGAGTTCACCGTGGCGGCGGGCAACCCGAAGGCCATCCTGGTGTTCACCGCCTTCTTCCCGCAGTTCGTGGTGCCGGGCGCCTATGCCTCCAGCTACCTGCTGCTGGGCCTGACCTTCCTGGTGTTCGAGCTGGTGGCGATCGCGCTCTACGCGCTGCTCGGCGCGCGCATGCGCCGGCTGGCCAACGGCAGCCGTGCGATGCGCTGGTTCAACCGCATCAGCGGCAGCATGATGGTCGGCTTCGGGGTGATCCTGGCCTTCACGCGCCGCCCCGCATAGGAAGCGCTCCCCCAGGGCTTCGCGCACTTCGTGTCGCTGCGCCCCCTCGCCGGGGGCAGCATCTGCGGCCCGGCAAAGCCGGTTCCGCGGTGTTCCGCGAAAGAATCTTCAGGCTTTGAGGTATTCGGCCTTGGTGCCCAGCCAGCGGTCGATGTGCCGCTGCGCCAGGTCGGGGTGCTTGCGCAGCATGACCGGCGCGAGTTCGCGGGCCCAGTCGAGCAGCAGCGTATCTGTCGTGAGGTCGGCAAAGCGCAGCAGCGGCGCGCCCGACTGGCGCGCACCGAGGAACTCGCCGGGGCCGCGGATCTCGAGGTCGCGCCGCGCGATCTCGAAGCCGTCGCTGGTCTCGGCCATCGCCTTGAGCCGCGCGCGTGCCGCCTCGCCGACGCGGCCGCTGTCGCCCGGCGCATAGAGCAGCACGCAGGCCGAGGCCGCCGCGCCGCGCCCCACGCGGCCGCGCAGCTGGTGCAGCTGCGAGAGGCCGAAGCGCTCCGCATGCTCGATGACCATGAGCGAGGCATTCGGCACGTCCACGCCCACTTCGATCACGGTGGTGCTCACCAGCACCTGGATCTCGTTGGCGGTGAAGGCCGCCATCACCGCCTGCTTCTCGGCCGTGGGCATGCGCGAATGCAGCAGGCCCACCTGGATGGGCTCGCCCAATGTTTCGGCCAGCTCGTCGCGCGTCTCGGTGGCGTTGCGCAGGTCGACGGCCTCGCTCTCCTCGATCAGCGGACAGACCCAGTAGACCTGCCGGCCCTGCGCGATCTGCGAGTGGATGCGGTCGATGACCTCGTCGCGCCGGTGGTCGGCCACCAGCCTGGTGATGATGGGCGTGCGGCCCGGCGGCAGCTCGTCGAGGGTGGAGACATCGAGGTCGGCGTAGTAGCTCATCGCCAGCGTGCGCGGGATGGGCGTGGCGCTCATCATCAGCAGGTGGGGTTCCAGGTGCCCTTGCGCCTTGCCGCGCAACGCAAGGCGCTGCGCGACGCCGAAGCGATGCTGCTCGTCGATGATCGCCAGCGCGAGGCTCCTGAAGCGCACCTTCTCCGAGATGACCGCGTGCGTGCCGATGACGAGCGCGGCCTGGCCGCTTTCCACCGCCGCCGACATCTCGTCGCGCTCCTTCTTCTTCTGGCTGCCCGTGAGCCACGCCACGCGCTGGCCGCGCGCCGCGAGCAGCGGATCGAGCCAGCCGACGAGCTTGCCGAAGTGCTGGGCCGCGAGGATCTCGGTGGGCGCCATCAGCGCGCACTGGAAGCCCGCGTCGATGCAGCGTGCCGCAGCGAGCGCCGCCACCACCGTCTTGCCCGAGCCCACGTCGCCCTGCAGCAGGCGGTGCATCGGGATCTCGCGGCCCAGGTCGCGCGTGATCTCCTCGCCGACGCGCTGCTGCGCCCCAGTGAGGCCGAAAGGCAGCACGGCGAGCAGCTGCGCATGCAGCGAGGCCGCGTCGGGCTCGGGCGGTGCAGGCGGCAGCACCGGCGCGCGCTGCGCCGCGCGCTCCAGCCGCGCCTGCAGCTGCGAGAGCTGCTGCGCGAGCAGCTCCTCGGCCTTGATGCGCTGCCAGGCGGGATGGCTGTGGTCTTCGAGCGTGGCGATCGCCACGTCGGGCGTCGGGTAGTGCAGGAAAGTCAGCGAGTCGCGCAGGTTCCATGCGCCGCGAAAACCGATCTGCACGGGAACGGTCTCGTCGAGCACCGCACGCGCCAGCCCTGAGCGCACCTCGCGCCGCAGCACCGGCTGCGGGAGACCGGCAACCGTCGAATACACCGGCGTGAGCGCATTCGGCAGCGCGGTACCGGCCGCCTTCACGGTCGGATGCATGATCTGCCGCCCCACGAAGCCGCCGCGCACCTCGCCGCGCACCCGCACTTTCGCGCCCACCGCGAGCTGCTTCTGCTGCGAGGGGTAGAAGTTGAAGAAGCGCAGCTGGCAGGTGTCGCTGCCGTCGTCGATGGTCGCGATGAGCTGGCGGCGCGGCCGGTAGACCACCTCGCATTCGGTGACCACGCCCTCGACCTGCGCCACGTCGCCGTCGCGCGTGTCGGCGATGCGCACGATGCGCGTCTCGTCCTCGTAGCGCATCGGCAGGTAGAGCGCGAAATCGATGTCGCGCACGAGGCCGAGCTTGCGCAGCGCGCGCTGGACCTGGCTCAGGCCGGAGCCCGGCGGCGACGGCTTCTCCGGCGCGGCGGCGGCCGCTTCGGCGGTGGGAGTCGGGGCTTTCTTGGCGGGCACGGAAGAGTCTTCTAGCGCGGCCGGCAAAGGTCCGTCAAGGCGCTGCGGGCGTCGGGGAACATGAAGCCGAAGCCCGACTGCAGCAGCCGCGCCGGCACCACGCGCTGGCCTTCGAGCAGCAGGTCGGCCTGCTCGCCGAGCAGCAGCTTGACGGGCGCGGCGGGCGTCGGCATCCAGCAGGGCCGGTGCAGCACGCTCGCGGCGACGCGGGCGAATTCCTCCTGGCTCAGCGCGCCGGGCGCGGTGAAGTTGAACGCCTGCGCGGCCGGGGGCGCCGCAGCGTTCTCGGTCAGGGTCCACACATGCGCCATCGCGCGGATCAGGTCGTGCACATGCACCCACGACAGCCACTGCCGCCCGCGGCCCAGCCGTCCGCCGATGCCCAGCGAGATCGGCAGCAGCAGCTGCGGCAGCGAGCCCTGGTGGCCCAGCACGAAGCCGAAGCGCATGCAGGCCACGTGCACGCCGTGCGCCACCGCGGCTTGCGCCGCCTGCTCCCAGCGCTGGCACAGCTGCGACATGAAGATCGGCTGCGGCGGCGCGTCTTCCGCGAGTGCGCTCGCGTCGCCCTGCGGCTGCACACCGTAATAGCCGATGGCGGAGCCGGACAGCAGCAGCCATGGCTTGCGCGGCCGTTGCGCGATCCAGGCGATCAGCTGCTGGGTGAGCCCTTCCCGGCTTCTCAGCAGCTGCGCCTTGCGCCGCTCGCTCCAGCGCATGCCCAGGATGCGCGCACCCGCGAGGTTGACGACCACGTCGATGTCGTCGGCCGCCGGCACGTCGTCGAGCGACTGCACGCAGCGCACCGCGCCGCCGAAGTTCCAGGCGGCCGATCGCGCATCACGCGTCCAGACCGTCACGGCATGGCCGTCGGCCACCAGATGACGCACGAGCAGCTGGCCGATGAAGCCCGTGCCGCCCGTCACCAGCACGCGCTGCGGCTTCGATCCGAAGCGCACCGGCGCCTGGGCATCGCGCGCCCGCTCCTGCGCGCCGCGCCTGAAGAGCGCGCGCGCCGCGAAGGCATCGCGCAGGCCCGACAGGCCCACGCCCGCGCCGCACAGCGCGAGGAAGGCGCCGAGCCAGCCCTGCGGCTGCCACACCATCGCGGTCGGCTGCGCGGCCCATTCCGTGGCGCTCATCGCCAGCAGCGCGATGAAGGCGCCCGCGTTGATGGCCAGCACCGTGTGCGTCACGCGCTCGGTGGGCGGCAGCAGGCGGCTGCGGTCTTCGACCACGAAGTCCCACAGCGTGAGCACGATCTCGACGCCGAACACCGCGAGCAGCACCCACGCCCATGCGCCGTGCCAGGCCCAGGACGACAGCCCGATGAAGAGCGCGCAGTAGATCGACGAGCGCGTGGCGTGGATCGCCAGCTCGCGCCCGGCCGTGCCGCGCCGCGGCAGCGCCTCGGTGCCCTCGTGGTGATAGAGCGTGTCGAAGGCGCCGAGCGCGCCCTGCGCCGCCATGAGCTGCAGCGCAAGCAGGTGCGTGTCGATCATGCGGCCACCGCCTTCGGCTCCGGGATTTCCTCGAACACGCCGACCTGGGTGAAGGTCGTGCCCATCAGGCAGTGGCGGATCTCGATGCGGATGTTGAAGCGCTCCGGCGTCTCGTTGTGGTGCCAGAGGAAGGTCTTGCCGGGCGTGAGCACGCCGGGCAGCGGAATGCGCCAGCCGAAGACGTCCCAGAAGTAGCCGTCGCTCTGGAAGTGCAGGCTGCCGTTCTCCACGCTGAGCACCAGCTTCATGCCCAGCCCCATGCCCACGTACTCCAGCACCTCGCCGCGCTCGCTCCCGCGCATGAAGCTGGTGAACTGGATCGGCTTGCGATTGCGCAGGCGGTAGATGCGCTGCTTGTAGATGGCCGGGTCCCGCGGCTTGGCGTAGACCTGGATCTCCACGGGGAAGTCGGCGTCGCTGTAGGGAATGAGTGCGCCCTGGATCATCGGCTGCGTGATGTGCCCCAGCAGCTTGCCGAAGCGCGAGCAGCGCAGCTCGCTCAGCGAGCCCAGGTAGTGCAGCGCCTTGCCCGGCGACGGGTTCTTGTCGAAGCGGCGGCGGATGTCGGGATGCAGGCCCTGCCAGGCGCTGCCGAGGATCTTCTTGAAGAGCTCGCCTTCGGAGGGGCCGGACGACGAGCCCGAGGGAACACGCGCAGCTTGTGAATCGACCATCCGCCGATTCTGCCTCGACAACCCTGCGCGAACGGGCGGCTTTCGCGGCATGGGACAATCCGGGCCTTCCCCGCGTCTCACCGCTTCCCCGTCTCTCTTGGAACGGGCCCGTCCGGCCCTCAAGCACATGCGCGCTTTCACGCTCTCCGATTTCGATTTCGCCCTGCCGCCCGAGCTGGTGGCGCAACACCCGGCCCCCGAACGAACCTCCTCACGCCTGCTCGACGGCACGGGGCCCGCGCCGGTCGACCGCATCTTCAGGAACCTGCCCTCGCTGCTGCGCCCGGGCGACCTGCTCGTCTTCAACGACACCCGCGTGGTGAAGGCCCGCCTCTTCGGCGAGAAGCCCACCGGCGGCAAGCTCGAGCTGCTGGTCGAGCGTGTGCTGCAGGGCCAGGAGGTCGTGGCGCACATGAAGGTCAGCAAGAAGCCGACCGTGGGCACCACGCTGGAGATGGTCGGCGGCTTCCGCGCCACGCTGCTGGGCCGCTGGCCCGACGAGAACGGCGCCCTCTTCCGCTTCGCCTTCGAGAGCGACACCGGCGAGAACCCCTACATGCTGATGGAGCGCTGCGGCCACGTGCCGCTGCCGCCCTACATCACCCACACCGATTCGGCCGAGGACGAGAGCCGCTACCAGACCGTGTTCGCGCGCGTGCCCGGCGCGGTGGCGGCACCCACCGCCGCCCTGCACTTCGACGAAGGCCTGCTGGCCGAGCTGGAGGCCAACGGCGTGCAACGCGCCAACGTCACGCTGCACGTGGGCGCCGGCACCTTCCAGCCGGTGAAGACCGAGAACATTTCGGAACACACGATGCACGCCGAGCGCTACGAAGTGCCCGAGGCCACGCAGCGCGCGATTGCAGAATGCAAGGCGCGCGGCGGCCGCATCGTGGCCGTGGGCACGACCACCGTGCGCACGCTCGAATCGTGGGCCAGGAGCGGCGAGGCCGCGGGCGACACGCGCATCTTCATCACGCCGGGCTTCGTCTTCGAGCACGTCGACCTGCTGGTGACCAACTTCCACCTGCCCAAGAGCACGCTGATGATGCTGGTCTCGGCCTTCGCGGGCTACGAGCGGGTGATGGGGCTGTACGCCCACGCCATCGCCGAACGCTATCGCTTCTTCAGCTATGGCGACTCCATGCTGCTCGCACGCACCCAGGACTGAACGACATGCTGAACTTCGAACTCCTCAAGACCGACCCCGACAGCCACGCGCGCCGCGCCACGCTCACGCTCAACCACGGCAAGGTGCAGACGCCGATCTTCATGCCCGTGGGCACCTACGGCACGGTCAAGGGCGTGATGCCGCGCAGCCTGGAGGAGATGGGCGCGCAGATCATCCTGGGCAACACCTTCCACCTGTGGATGCGCCCGGGCCTCGACGTGATGGCCAGCTTCGGCGGGCTGCACCAGTTCGAGAAGTGGGACAAGCCCATCCTCACCGACTCGGGCGGCTTCCAGGTGTGGTCGCTGGGCGCGATGCGCAAGATCAGCGAGGAGGGCGTGAAGTTCGCGTCGCCCGTCAACGGCGACAAGCTGTTCCTCACGCCGGAGGTCTCGATGCAGATCCAGACCATCCTGAACAGCGACATCGTGATGCAGTTCGACGAGTGCACGCCCTACGACACCAAGGGCCACATCACGACCGAGGCCGAGGCGCGCGTCTCGATGGAGCTGAGCCTGCGCTGGGCGAAGCGCTGCCAGGCGGAATTCACCCGCCTGCAGAACCCGAACGCGCTCTTCGGCATCGTGCAGGGCGGCATGTACGAGAACCTGCGCGAGGAGTCGCTCGCGGCATTGGTCGACATGGATTTCCCCGGCTACGCCATCGGCGGCGTGAGCGTGGGCGAGCCCAAGGAAGAGATGCTGCACATCATGGGCCACACGCCGCACCGGCTGCCCGCCAACAAGCCGCGCTACCTGATGGGCGTGGGCACGCCCGAGGACCTGGTGCAGGGCGTGGCCGACGGAGTGGACATGTTCGACTGCGTGATGCCCACGCGCAATGCGCGCAACGGCACGCTCTTCACCCGCTTCGGCGACCTGAAGATGCGCAACGCGCGCCACAAGAGCGACCCGCAGCCCATCGACCCGAGCTGCACCTGCCACGCCTGTGCGGGCACCTCGGGCGTGAGCTGGAACGACGGCGGGCGCGAAGGCTTCAGCCGCGCCTACCTGCATCACCTGGACCGCTGCGGCGAGATGCTGGGGCCGATGCTCACCACCATCCACAACCTGCACTACTACCTGAACCTGATGCGCGAGATCCGCGAGGCGCTCGACGCGGGCACGTTCACGGAGTTCCGCGCGCGCTTCAAGTCTGACCGGGCGCGGGGCGTCTGAAGAACCCCGGCCGCTACTTCAGCGGCTGGATCGGCAGCGGCGTGGCGTAGGGCTCGATGCGCAGCGCATCGTTCCTGAACACCACGATCTGCCTGAGCGGCGCCTGCACCAGCGCGCCGCCCGCGTCCTTGCTCGAGGCGTACTGCCACAGGGTGAGTTGGCCCTTGGCGGCGAGCTGGGTCGCCAGCCGCTCGACCGCGGGGCCGGCGCCTGCCCCGAGCATCGCGGCGTCGGCGCCGACGATCACCTCGTCGCGCGCAGAGACCACCTTGAAGAGCTGCACGCCGGATGCTGCGGCCTGCGCCCGCACGGAGCGCACCGCCAGCGCGGCGGGAACGAGCATCGCGAACGCAATGAGGGTGCGGCGGCGGGGAAGTGCTTGGGTCTTCATGGGAGCAAGCGTAGCCACGCCCGCGCGCGCCGCCCATTCGCCGGAAGCCATACACCGGATACACCGGCCGGCCGCTATCCGCTACGCTTGCCGTCCGTCTCCACGCTGCCGCAGCCACCATGACCGACGCATCACCACCACTTTCGCCCTACACCGCCCGCTATCCCTCGCTGGCCGGACGCACCGTGTTCATCTCGGGCGGCGCCAGCGGCATCGGCGAATCGCTTGTGCGGGCCTTCCATGCGCAGGGCGCGAAGGTCGGCTTCTGCGATCTCGACACCGCCGCCGGCAACGCGCTCGCGGCGCAGCTGCAGGGCGAGCACCCCGCGCTATTCATGGCCTGCGACGTGACCGACACGGCCGCCCTCGCCGCTGCCATCGATGCGGTGCGCCAGCGCTTCGGGCCGGTGTCGGTACTGCTGAACAACGCCGCCAATGATCGCCGCCACGAGATGGCCGACGTGACCGACGAGGACTTCGACCGCCTCGTGGCCGTCAACTTCAAGCACCAGTTCTTCGCCGCGCAGGCGGTGGCCGACGACATGCGCGCGCTGGGCGGCGGCTCGATCGTCAACTTCGGCTCGATCAGCTGGATGATCAAGGGCAAGGGCTACCCGGTGTACCAGGCCTGCAAGGCGGCGGCGCGCGGCCTCACGCGCTCGCTGGCGCGCGACCTGGGCAAGCAGAACATCCGCGTGAACTCGATCGTGCCGGGCTGGGTGATGACCGAGCGGCAGATCAAGCTGTGGGTCAAGCCCGAGTCGGGCGCGGAAATCGATGCGGCGCAATGCCTGCCGGGGCGCGTGATGGCGGAGGACATCGCTGCGATGGCGCTCTTCCTGGCCGCCGACGATTCGCGCATGTGCACCGCGCAGGACTACGTCGTCGACGCCGGCTGGACCTGAAAAAAAGCCTCGCGCATCGCGCGAGGCTTTTTCCTTTCGAGAACACCGAGGAACCGGCGTTGCCGGGCCGCCGGTGTAGCGCTCAATCCCGCAGTTCTGCGGGCACCGTGCCGCCGTTGGCGGCCAGCTTGGTCATGACCTGGCGGTGCAGCCAGATGTTCATCTTGGCGCTGTCGCTGGTGTCTTCGCCGTAGCTCAGCTCGGCGGCCAGCTGCTTGCGGGCTTCGAGGCTGCTGTCCAGGCCCAGCAGCTTCATCAGGTCGACGATGGAGGTGCGCCAGTTCAGGTTCTTCGAGCCCGGCATCGCGTCGAGCACGGCGGCCACGTCGCCCAGCGGAATGGCGGGCGGCGGCGCTGCCACGGCGGGCGCTGGTGCATCGGCTGGCGCCGCGGGGGCAGGCGCGGGGGCCTCGGCGGCTTTGGCGCCCGGGAAGATCTTGGAAAGGATGCTGCCAAAAATGCTCATGCTTTTGCTCCGTCGAAGGGGTGGCTGGAAGTCTGCGGCAACACTTGTGTCGCAGCCGGGGGTTGTAGCACGGCCCCGCGGCATGTCCGCTACATGACGTGTCGAAGCTTCCTCAGGCCGTGACCGAATTCGCAGACTACGCCTCGGCCGTCCCGAGGGCCGGCAACACGCGATTCGCGGCCGAGGTGCCGCACGCGTGGCAGAACTTCGAGAACGCGCTCTTGCGGGTTTCGCAGTTGCCGCAGTGGTCGAACAGGCCGATGCCGCAGTGCGGGCAGAAGTCGATCTCGTTGTTCTTCAGGTCCACCGGCCGCTCGCAGCCGGGGCACACGCTCTTGGCCAGGCGTGCGAGCGCGGTGTCGTAGCTCAATTCCTCGCGGCGCACCTGGTCGGGCTGCTGCTCGGCCAGCTTCTGCCGCGCGAGGTAGCGGTTGAGCGCGACGATGGCGTAGCGCCCCACCAGCACCGTCAGCACGATGCCCACCACGTATCGAACATAGCCGCCGTAGCTCGGCAGGTAGGGCACCAGCTCGACGAAGAAGGCGAACAGCGCGAAGAAGATGAAGCCCCACACGAAGGGCCAGTAGGTGCTCTTGCGCTTCTTCGCGAAGAGCCAGCCGGCCACCACCAGCAGCGGCAGCGTGAGCGCCAGCCGGTAGGCGAACACGCGCAGTTCGATGCGGCGGTACTCGGCGTCGAGCTTGCGTTGCGCCTCGTACTCGAGCACCGACAGCGCCGTGCGCGCGCCCTGCTCGGCCTGGCGTGCGTCGAGCGCAATCTGCTGCTGCGCGTTGACCTTGCGCTGCAGCTCCTCTTCCTTCTGCTTGAAGGCGTCGAGTGCCTTGGTGCGCGCGATGAGCTCGGTGTCCTGGTCGGGCTGCGCGGTGGCGCGCCGCGTGGCGAGCCAGTTGGAGAAGGTCTCGCGCGCGTTGGTGCTGGCCTGCTGCGCGGCATTGAGCTGCAGGCGGATCTGGTCGAGGTCGCGCGCGGCCTGCAACTCGGCGGCCTCCGAGGCCTTGATGGTGGCGCGCAGCGGCTCGGCCCTGGGCTTGTCGATGAAGTCGTCGAGCTGGCGCACCCGCTCGACCTGCGGCAGGTCGCTCACCACCGTGCTGCCGAGTCCGATGAGGAAGCTCGCGAACACCAGCGCCACCAGCCAGAGGCCGCGGCGGAACCATTTTTCTGAAAGTCTCAAAGACTTGCTCATGTTGTTTTCTCCTCGTTCTTTCTCATTGCAGCTTCAGCGTCACCGGCGCCGCGCCCAGGCCGGCGCGCGGCATCCAGGCGAAAACCGAGTCGACCGTCACCGTCTCGATGCGGTCTGAAAAGCGCTTGTCGTTCGGATGATCGTCGAAGGCCACGTTGGCCGAACCCACGCGCCCGCCCAGCCGCGTGAGCGGGCCCAGCTTCAGCGTGGTGGGCTCATAGCCCTTGGACTGCATCCATGCCTGCGCCTGCGCGCGGTTGGCGACGGTGGCGGGCTCCATGGCAGCGGCCAGCGTCTCCATGGCCCACTGGTTCGACTGCTGGTACTTGCGGCCCCACGCGTAGCTCACGATGCTGTAGGGCTCGGCGTGCAGCCGCACGATGCGCGCGGGCGATTCGTTCAGCGCGGCCAGCAGGCGCGCCTGCACCTCGGGCGTGGGCACCACCCAGGCGGCCTCGTAGCGCCACGGGTCGTCGAGGAAGAACTCGCCGAGCCCCTGCCGGTAGACCTCGGCGATGGCGGTGCCGCACTGGTTGAGCTTGTGCACCACGCGCCACGGCCCGGCCTCGGTCTTGTAGGCGAAGCCGAGATGCGAATAGCGCAGGCCGTACTTGCTCAGGTCCTGCCCGGCGCGCGCCAGGAGCACGACGCGCGCGCCGCTGGTGTCGAGCGCCTGCGAGGTGCGCTCGGCCATCCGCATCCCCTTGACGATCACGTCGGGCGTGGGCCTGACCTGCTCGCAGGAGCGGCCGGCCTGCGCCTGCATGGGCAACAAGGCCGCCGCGACCGCCAGCGCGAGCAGCGGCACCAGCGCGCGGCTCACGACAACCTCTCGTTGTGCAGCAGCGCGCGTCCGATGGCGTTGGGCACGAAGGCCAGCACCTCGCCGGCCGCCGACAGCACAACACCCGAGCCGATCACGGTGACGAGCACGCTGGTACCCACGGCCTTCGAGGCGCCATCGGCCGCGCGGCCCGCGACCTTGATGCTGGCGCGCGCGCCGTCGGAGGCGCGTTCGAGCACGTACACCGTGCCGTCCACCGAGGCCTCGACCGCGACCACGGCGAGGGTCGAGCCGCCCACCGACAGCGCGGCGGGCAGCGCGACCGCCGTGGTGGCCGAGGCCCCGACGGCGGAGCCCGCGACCACCACCGATGCCACCGGCATCAGCGAAAGGGCGAGCGAGGCGTCGCTCTGGGCCTGGGCCTGAATGGGAACCGCGACACCGGCGAAGACAGTGCTGGCGGCGACGAGGGCGGCGGCAATCGACTTCCTGATCATGATGAGTCTCCGTTCTTGGGGTGCGTGGGTCATTCGGTGGCGGCTGCGGCAGCGGCTTCGGCGCGCGCCATGCGGCGGCCCTGCATGCGGGCTTCGGCGATGTCGGCCTCGTGGCGGTCGCGCAGCGTCTTGGCCAGCGTGAAGGCCGAGCTGATGAGGAAGAGCCAGCTCACGCCCAGGAAGGCCTTGTAGGCCTCGTTGATCTCCATGCGCACGAGGCCCCAGCCGGTCAGTCCCATCGCGGTGAAGAAGCTGCCCCAGACGACCAGCTTCCACATCGGCACGTCGCGCGCCGCTTCGGAGCCGCGCTCGGCAGCCTGCTGGCTGTCGCGCACGAACTTGGACAGCATGAAGGCGGTGCTCAGGCAGAACACGTAGCCCATCACCATGAACGCCCGGTCCAGCGCCTCGCCCGGTAGCCAGCTCAGGCCGGTGGCGCACAGGAAGACGGCGATCGCGAACGAAGCCCAGGCCTGGAACTGCCAGGCCCGCGTGTCGCGCTGGATGAAGACGGTCGTGGTCGATGAGAGGGGTTGCATGTGTGCCTCGCGGCGTAGTGAAGGTGAGCGAATGATGGTTCGCTCCCGCACCGCGAGGCTTGAATGCTTGCACCGGTGGCGGTTTCCAGCGCCTCCGGTATCCGCAATCGATACTTTTTGGGGTATTTCAGCTGGCCAGCAGGGCGCTCACGCGCTGGCGCAGCGCGTCGGGCTGCACCTCGGCCGGCGGCACGGGGGCGCCGACGTTCAGGCCCACGCGGCTGAAGAAGCCGCGGCGGAAGGGCCTGGCCATGGCCACGCGCTCGCCGCCGCGCAGCTCGATGCGGCTGAAGTACGAGCCCCACAGGTTGGTGAGCGCCATCGGAATCACCGGCGGCTCGATGCCCTGGGCGCGCGCGCCCTCGAGGATCTTCATCACGCCGCCCTTGAAGGGCTGCAGTTCGCCGTCGCGCGTGATCGCACCCTCGGGGAAGATGGCGAGCAGGTCGCCCTCGCGCAGCACCTCCTGCGCCTTCGCGAACGCCGCCTCGTAGGCCGCCGGGTCGTCCTTCTGCGGCGCGATCGGAATCGCCTTGGCCAGCTTGAACAGCCAGCCCAGCACCGGCACCCTGAAGATGCGGTGGTCCATGATGAATCGGATCGGCCGCGGGCTCGCCGCCATCAGCAGCACCGCGTCGATGAAGCTCACGTGGTTGCACACCAGCACGGCCGCGCCCTCGGTGGGAATGTGCGTCTCGCCCTTGATGTCGAAGCGGTAGACGAAGCGCGACAGCACCCAGGCCACGAAGCGCAGCAAATACTCGGGCACCAGCATGAAGATGTAGAACGCCACCACCGCGTTGGCGATGCCGGTGAACAGAAAGATCTGCGGAATGGTGAAGCCCGCGCCCAGCAGCGCACCCGCGATGACCGAGCTGCCGATCATGAAGAGCGCGTTGAGAATGTTGTTCGCCGCGATGATGCGCGCGCGGTGCGTCGGCTGGCTGCGCAGCTGGATCAGCGCGTACATCGGCACGCTGTAGAGCCCCGCGAACAGCGACAGCAGCGCGAGGTCGGCCATCACGCGCCAATGCGCGGCCTGGTGCACGAAGGCGCCGATGCCCATGTCGTGCGTGGCGGGCGCGAGGCCGCGCGAGGCGAAGTACAGGTCGATCGCGAACACGCTCATGCCGATAGCGCCCAGCGGCACCAGGCCGATCTCCACCTGCCGGCGGCTGAGCGTCTCGCACAGCAGCGAGCCGACGCCGATGCCCACCGAGAACACCACCAGCAGCAGCGAGGCCACCTGCTCGTCGCCGTGCAGCACTTCCTTGGCGAAGCTGGGAAACTGGCTCAGGAACACCGCGCCGAAGAACCACATCCACGAGATGCCCAGCAGCGAGCGGAACACCACCACGTTCTGGTTCGCGAGCTTGAGGTTGCGCCAGGTCTCGCTGATCGGATTCCAGTTGATGACCAGCCCCGGGTCGGTGGCCGGCGCCCGTGGAATGGCCTGCGCCACGCCCCGGCCCACCAGCGCCAGCAGCACGCAGCCCACGGCCACGCTCGTGTGGCCGACGTTCGGCAGGGCCACCAGCAACCCGCCCGCCACCTGCCCGAGCAGGATCGCGACGAAGGTGCCCATCTCGACCATGCCGTTGCCGCCGGTGAGCTCGCGCGCGTCGAGCACCTGCGGCAGGTAGGCGAACTTCACCGGCCCGAACAGCGTGGAATGCAGCCCCATGAGGAACACGCAGCCCAGCAGCACCACCGCGTTGGCCGTGACGAAGCCCCAGGCGGCGATCAGCATGATCACGATCTCGAGGTCCTTGACGAAGCGGATCATCTTCGTCTTGTCGAACTTGTCGGTGAGCTGGCCGGAGGTAGCCGAGAACAGCAGGAAGGGCAGGATGAAGAGCGCGCCGATCACAAGGCCCGCCATCGACGGCGGCATCCAGCTCAGCTGGAGCTGGTAGGTCACCATGACGGTGAAGGCGAACTTGAAGAGGTTGTCGTTCGCGGCGCCCGCGAACTGGGTCCAGAAGAAGGGCGCGAAGCGCCGCTGCCCGAGGAGCGCGAACTGGTTGGCGTGGGCGTTCTCCTCGTGAACCACTGGCGTGGCTGTTGCTGCGGCGGAGGGATTTGTCATTCGAAGAGTGCTCCTCATGCGGCCACGGCGGCGGCGCCCGGATTGTGCCGCAGCGCGGCTTCCCAGCGCATCTCCAGCTTGCGCAGCGCGAACACCACGGGCAGCCCGGCGAGCGAGGCCGTCAGGTGCTTGAGCGTGTGGCCCGACACCGTCTGCTGCGTGAATTCGTAGATCTGGTGGTCGGCCATCTCGAAGCCCTTGGCCAGCACGTAGAAGAAGATCACCCAGCCCAGCTTCAGCCCCACCGACTTGCGCATCGGCGTAGCCAGCGCCAGCGTCAGCACCAGCGCCATGCCGCCGAACTGCACCAGCGCCCAGGGCATGACGTTGCCTGTCTCCTGGAACACCTCGGCCGACAGCAGCCCGGCCGTCAGCACGAACCAGGCGGCGGGCCAGCCGGCGCGCTGGCTCACCCGCTCGCACACCGCCACGCCGATCAGCCCGGCGAAGGCCACCGCCATGCCGGCGCGGTCGGCGGCGAGCCGGGGGCCGTCGGGCATGAGGTGGTAGAAGGCCGAGCCGGCGGCGGTGGCGATCAGGCCGGCAAAGAAGAGCCAGGCGCAGTCGAGCGTGTTGTCCGGCGGGTCGCTGGCCGGCGGGGCCAGCGGGAACTGCGACAGCGCCTCCTGGTGCGAGCGGTCGATGCGGTTGAGCCGGTACAGGCCCCACAGGCCGATCACCACGAAGGGGATGTTGCTCAGCACGTCCATGGCGTTGGGCAGCCCGTGCCAGCCGCGGGTGTCGGCGAACACCGATGCGATGGCGACGTCGGCGGCCGGCAGCTCGGGGCCGAAGAAGCCGATCAGCGCGAGCAGCGCGAAGGTGAAAAGCAGCCCGCGTTCGCGGCGGCTGAGGGAGGGCAGAAGCATGGCGGTCCTCGGTGGTGGTCTGAACTGGCGCGGAATTTAGGGTCCGGACCCTTCCAGAGGCATCGAGAATCGATACGAGGTACTAATTCACACCCGGTGGTATCTCCAATTGATACTCCCTGGCGCCCGTGTACGCTTCCGGCCCATGAGTACCACCGTCGATCTCGTCCAGGCCCTGAAGAACGAACTCAAGAACGCCCGCATGACATACGCCGACCTGGCGCGGTCGCTCGACATGGCCGAATCCAGCGTCAAGCGGATGCTGGCCAAGAGCGACATGCCGCTGTCCCGCGTGGACGCCATCTGCCGGGCGCTGAAGATCGATTTCGCCGAACTGGCGCGCCGGGTGGCCGACGCCCAGCCGCTCCTGAAGGAGCTGACGCACGAGCAGGAGAAGGCCGTGGTCAAGGACAAGAAGCTGCTGCTGGTGGCCATCAGCGTGCTGAGCCAGTGGACGCTGGAGCAAATCGTGGCGGCCTACCGCGTGAGCGAGGCCGAGTGCATCGGCTTCCTGGCGCAGCTCGACCGCATCGGCATCATCGAGCTGCGCCCGCTCAACCGGTATCGCCTGAAGCTCGCCAAGACCTTCCGCTGGCGCCCGCACGGCCCTGTGATGGAGTTCTTCCGCGAGAACGTGGTGCTCGACTACTACAAGGGCGGCTTCGACGGCCCCGCCGAGGGCCTGCTGCTGGTGCACGGCCAGATCAGCCGCTCGCTGGCGCCCGCCTTCCTGGAACGCCTGCAGCGCGTGGCGCAGGACTTCGCCCAGCAGCACCAGACCGACCAGAAACTGGCCGCCAAGGACCGCGAGGGCTATACGCTGCTGCTGGGGATGCGGAACTGGGAGTTCGAAGCTTTCACGCGGCTCCGTAGAGCATGAGGCTCAATCCAGGAACACCGAGGAACCGGCTCCGCCGGGCCTCTGGTGTTGCCCCCGGTAGGGGGTTGGCGAAGCGACACGAAGTGCGCGCAGCCTGGGGGCGAGCCCTATTTGGCGGATTCGAGGGTGTCGCGCATGGTGCGCGCGGCAGTCTTGGCCGCCTCGGCGAAATCGTCGCCCGACGAGGCGTAGATGATCGCGCGCGACGAGTTCACGACGATCGGCGCATCGGGGCGCCAGCCGGCTCGCACCGTGGCGACGGCATCGCCGCCCTGGGCGCCGACGCCGGGGATCAGCAACGGCACCGTGGGCGCGAGTTCGCGCACGCGCTCGATCTCGGCGGGGTAGGTCGCGCCCACCACCAGGCCGAGCTGGCCGTTGAGGTTCCACGGCCCCTGCGCCAGCCTGGCCACGTGTTCGTAGAGGAAGGGCTGCCCTTCGACGTCCGCCAGCCGCTGGCCCTGCAGGTCGGAGCCGCCGGGGTTGCTGGTGCGGCACAGCAGGAAAGCGCCCTTGCCTTCGTGCTTGAGGTACGGAGCGACCGAGTCGAAGCCCATGAAGGGCGACAGCGTCACCGCGTCGGCGCCGTAGCGCTCGAAGGCTTCCAGGGCGTACTGCTCGGCGGTGGAGCCGATGTCGCCGCGCTTGGCGTCGAGGATCACCGGCACGTCGGGCGTGTTCCTGCGCATGTGCTCCATCAGCTTTTCGAGCTGGGCCTCGGCGCGATGCGCGGCGAAGTAGGCGATCTGCGGCTTGAAGGCGATGACCAGGTCGGCCGTGGCGTCGACGATGCGGGCGCAGAAGTCGTAGATGCGGCTGGCGTCACCCTTGAACTGTCCCGGGAACCTGGCGGGCTCGGGATCGAGCCCCACGCAAAGCAAAGAACCGTTTTTTTGCTGTGCGGCGGCCAGCTTGTCGAGGAAAGTCATGGGCCGTGATTTTAATTGGCCCGTCGCCTGGGCTCAGTTCGGGCCGGGCGAGTGCTGCTCAGCGGCCAGGCAGAGGTCGGCCCAGGCGCGGGCCTTGTCCGCCGGATTGCGCAGCAGGTAGGCCGGGTGGTAGGTGGCGACCACGCAGGCTCCTTCGATGGAATCCAGCGGCACGACGCGTCCGCGCAGCTTGCCGAGCGGCTCGCCGCTGCGCATCAGGCTCTGCGCGGCCAGCGGCCCCATGGCCAGCACGACGCGCGGGGCGATCGCCGCCGCATGCTCGCCGAAGGCTTCGTCCATGGCGCGCGGGCTGCCGGGCTGACCGGAGGCCACGCCGCGGTGGGTGCGCATGAGGTGCACGGGCGTGCTGCCGTCGTGCAGCTTCAGGGCGCGCAGCATGTTGTCGAGCAGGCGGCCGGCATCGCCCGCGAAGGCATCGCCGTGGCGGCCGTCGGCTTCGGGCGGCATGTCGGCGACGACCAGCCAGCCGCCCTGCACGGCATCGGCGGCGCCGGCATCGGCATAGAGGCGGCAGGGAGCTTCGACCAGCACGGCCGCGCCCTGCGTGACTGGCGCGGCGGCACGGGGAGCTGGCGCGGGGGCCTGCACCGGAGGGGCGACAGGCCGGGCAACGGGCGGCGGCGGTGCGGCCACCGGCATTTCGGCCTCCTGGCGCTCGTCGACGGTGGGCATGTCCTCCTCGACCGGCGCTGGAGCTTGCGGCGCTGCCGCCACCTCGACCGCCTCGGGAACGGGCCACCAGACCTTCACCCTCATCTCGTCGAGCATGGCGCGCTGGCGGGCGTCCAGCCTCAGCGTCTGCACGGCGGCGCTCATCGCAGGCCTCCCCAGGCCGTCGGGCTTTCGTTCAGGCGCAGGCTCATGACGACAGCGTCCTCGCGCTTGCCGCCGTGCGCCGGGTAGTAGCCCTTGCGCACGCCGACGCTGCGGAAGCCCTGGCGCAGGTAGATGTCGAGCGCGCGCTGGTTGCTCTGGCGCACTTCGAGCCACAGCCACTGCGCCCCCTCGGCCCGCGACCAGCCGCCCAGCGCCTCGAGCATGAGCGGCGCCCAGCCCTGGCGCTGGAAGGCCGGCGCCACGGTGATGTTCAGCAGGTGCACCTCGTCGACGCCCTTCATGGCGACGAAGTAGCCGATCAGCGTCTCGCCCAGCTGCGTGACCGGCGAATCCACGCCCGGCGCCGTGCCGGGGGCCAGCAGGCACTGGCAGTGGTAGCCCACGGCCATGGAATCGGTGAAGTTGGCGCGCGTCCAGGGGTGGCTGTAGGCCGTCTGCTCGACCGCGCAGACGGCATCGATCCGCTCGACGGTGAGCGGTTCGAGGCGGGCTTCGACGGGCTGGAGGACGGCGCTCATGCGAGGGTGGCTAGCGTTGTGCTGCGGCAGCCTTGATGGCGGCGCGCTCTTCTGTGGTTTGCGCCACTTTATCGCGAACATAGAGCGGCCAGGCCTGCGCGGCCGGCACGGTGCGCCCGGCGGCGAGCAGCGCGGGCGCCAGCCGCAGCATGGCCGCGGCCATCGGCAGCGCCTCGTGGCGGGCGGCGGCCGGGGCCAGTCGCGAACCGTAGGCGGCGAAGGCATTGCCGGCGAGCGCCCAGCCGGCAGGCACTTCGAGCTCCTCGGGCGCCAGCAGCAGCGGCTCTTCGCCGCCCTCGGGCTGACCCAGCGGGCCGTGCGCCGCGAAGTCGTAGCGCGCGGCGTAGACCTGCTCCATGCGCGCGTCCAGCGCCGCCACCACCTGCTGCGCGCCGAAGGCATGGCGCGCTTCCTCGGCCACCGCGAGCAGCGTATCGACCGGCAGCAGCGGCACCTTGGCGCCGTAGGCCAGGCCCTGCGCCACCGAGCAGGCGGTGCGCAGCCCCGTGAAGGAGCCCGGGCCGCGGCCGAAGGCGATGGCGTCGAGCTCGGCCAGCGCGAGCCCGGCTTCGCCCAGCAGTCGACGGATCAGCGGAAGAAGGGTGCTGGAGGCCTGCGCGCCGCCGGCGCCCTCGTGCGCCAGCAGCCTGTCGCCATGCAGCACGGCCACGGACAGGTGTTCGGTGCTGGTGTCGAAGGCGAGCAGCTTGGGCGAGACGGGAGACATCCCTGCGATTATCGAGCGCCGGACAATTCCGAAGCCCCGCCTGCGGTATCGGCAGCTTTCCCGCCGTCGGCATCGTCGCTGCGCAGGATCGCCAGCCCCGCCCGGCGCAGCGGCACCAGCGCCGCTGCCGGCGCCTGCGGCGAAACCAGCAGCGTGCCGGCCGACGCCACCGGGTTGACCACCCAGGCCGAGGCAGCGCCGATCTTTTCCGAGGACGCCATCACCACCGTCTCGGCCGCCGAGCCCATCAGCGCGCGCTTGATCTCGGCCTCCTCCAGGTCGCCGGTGGTCAGCCCGGCCTCGGCGTGCACGCCGGTGACGCCCATGAAGTAGGTGTCGGCGTGGATGCGCGAGATGGCCGCCATCGCCGCCGAGCCCACCGCCACCATCGAGTGGCGGAAGAGCCGCCCGCCGACCAGCACCACCTCGATGCCCGCATGCGAGGCCAGCTCCATCGCCACCGGCGGGCTGTGCGTGACCACCGTGGCGCGCAGGTTCGCCGGCAGGTGGCGCGCGAGTTGCACGGCGGTGGTGCCGCCGTCGATGAACACCACCTGCCCCGGCTTCACCAGGCGCGCGGCGGCGCGGCCGATGGCCACCTTTTCGTCGGGCGCGAGCTGCTGGCGGCCGGCGAAGTCGGCCTCGGCCGCCGCCAGCGGCAGCGCGCCGCCGTGCACGCGCAGCAGGAGGCCCTCGCCCGCCAGCTCGCGCAGGTCGCGGCGGATGGTGTCTTCCGACAGGCCCAGTTCTTCGCTGAGCGACTTGGCGACGACATTGCCGTCGCGCCGCAGGACCGAGAGGATGTGTTGCTTGCGCTGGCTGGTGAGCATCGGGCGATGGTATCGGCTCGCGCCGCTTTCTGCACGATTTTTCTTGTTATTGCACGAACATGCACATATGCTCGGCGCATGACCATCCACGACCGCGTCCGGGTGCACGAAGTCACCCTGCTCTCCGACAACTGGTACACGCTGCGCACCACCGCCTTCGACTGGCGCCGCAACGACGGCCAGTGGCAGCGCATGCACCGCGAGACCTACGACCGCGGCAACGGCGCCACCCTGCTGCCCTACAACCTGCAGCGGCGCACGGTGCTGCTCACGCGCCAGTTCCGCTACCCGGCTTTCGTCAACGGCCATGACGACCTGCTGATCGAGGCCGCCGCCGGCCTGCTCGACGACGCGGCGCCCGAGGAGCGCATCCGCGCCGAGGTCGAGGAAGAGCTCGGCTACCGGCTCGGCGAGGTGCGCAAGGTGTTCGAGTGCTTCATGAGCCCGGGCTCGGTCACCGAGAAGCTGCATTTCTTCATTGCGCCCTACGAATCCTCGATGCGCGTCGGCGAAGGCGGCGGGCTGGCCGAGGAAGGCGAGGACATCGAGGTGCTCGAGACCGGCATCGACGAGGCACTGGCGATGGTGGCGGACGGCCGCATCGCGGACGCCAAGACGGTGATGCTGCTGTATCACGCGAAGCTGCATGTTTTCCCGCCGGGATAATGGGCGGATGCCTTCTGCCTTTCGCCGCGCGGCCTGCGCACTGACTCTCGCAACGCTGTCGTCCGCCGGCGCGTTCGCCCAGCAAGCCCTTCCCACCCAGGTCGACGCCGCCCTCGCCCGCGCCAAGGTGCCGCGCGAGTCGGTGACCATGCTGGTCGCCGAGGCCGACGGCACGCGCCAGCCGCGCCTGGCGTGGCGCACGCAGGCGCAGGTGAACCCGGCGTCGATCATGAAGCTGGTGACCACCTACGCCGCGCTCGACCTGCTCGGCGCCGCCTACAGCTGGACCACGCCGGTCTACGTCGACGGCACGGTGAACAACGGCGTGCTCAACGGCAACCTCTACATCAAGGGCCAGGGCGATCCGAAGCTGGTGCTGGAGCGCGTGTGGCTGCTGCTGCGCCACGTGCAGGGGCTGGGAATCACCACGGTGAGCGGCGACATCGTCCTGGACCGCGGCGCCTTCGAGACCACGGTGGAGGGCGACCCCGCCGCCTTCGACGGTGAGCCGCTGCGCCCCTACAACGCCTCGCCCGACGCGCTGCTGGTGAACTTCAAGTCGGTCAACATGACCTTCGCACCCGACCGCGCCGGCCAGGTCGCGCGCGTGAGCTACGAGCCCCCGCTGGCCAGCGTAGCCATGCCGCAGACCGTGGCGCTGGTGCCCGGCGAATGCGGCGACTGGCGCGGCACGCTGCGCGCCGACTTCTCCGACGTGAACCGCATCCGCTTCAACGGCGGTTTTCCCAGCGGCTGCGGCGAGAAGAGCTGGGCCGTGGCCTATGGCGACCCGCGCACCTATGCCATGCGCGCCATCGGAGGCATGTGGGCCGAGATGGGCGGGCGCGTCGGCGGGCAGATGCGCGAGGGGCGCGTGCCGGCGGGGCTGAAGCCGGCGTTCGAGTTCGAGTCGCCGCCGCTGGCGGAGGTGATCCGCGACGTCAACAAGTACAGCAACAACGTGATGGCGCAGCAGCTGTTCCTCACCATCGGGCTGGCGCAGAAGAACCGCGGCACCTTCGAGGCCTCGCGCGCGGCCATGGGCCAGTGGTGGCGCGACCGCATCGGCACGGGCGAGGCGCAGCCGGTGTTCGAGAACGGCTCGGGCCTGTCGCGCGACGAGCGCATCAGCGCCGCCGCGCTCGGCAGGATGCTGCAGGTGGCATGGCGCTCGCCGGTGATGCCGGAGCTGATGTCCTCGCTGCCGGCCATGGGCGTGGACGGCACGCTGAAGAGGCGCTCGCTGCGCTCCGGCGGCTCGGCGCACCTGAAGACCGGCACGCTGCGCGATTCCTCCGGCGTGGCCGGCTACGTGGACGGCGCGAGCGGCCGGCGCTACGTGCTCGTGGCCATCGCCAACGGCGAGAACGCCGGGGCCGCGCGCGCGGCCTTCGACGCGCTGGTCGACTGGGCCTCGCAGGACAACTGAAGGCTTCCCGCTGGCCTGTAGCGCTGAGTACTGAAAACTTCTGAGGGCAAACGCCCGGTTGCGCGCGGCCTTGCCGCTGCACAGAATCGGACGGTCGTTCGATTCCACGCAAGCCAGGCGCCGACCGGCGCAGGAGACATCACTTGAACCAGCCTCAAACCCAGCCCTCCCGCCCCCTGCGCAAGACCGCCGCCTTCACGGCCGTCGCAAGCGCCGCGACATTGCTGCTGCTCGCCGCCTGCGGCGGGGGTGGCGGAGGCGGGGGAGGCATCGGCATCGGCGTGGGCGTCCCCCCGCCGGCGGCAGACAATGGCCGGGGCTCGGTGGTCACCGACCCGCCCGAGAAGACAGCCGCGCTGACGGCCACGCAGTTCACCGCCAGCCTGCAGGCCAGCGACCAGGGCAAGGCCCTGCTGCAGGTGGCGGGCACGCCCAAGTGCGGCGTGGACCTGCGCTACCTCGAATACCGCACCGTCGGCGCGAAGAACGAGGCCACCAACGCCACCGCCGCCATCATGGTGCCCACCGGCTCCGACGTGGCCTGCAGCGGCCAGCGCCCGGTGGTGCTTTATGCCCACGGCACCACCGCCGCCAAGGCCTACAACCTCGCCAGGTGGACCGACAGCACGCAGGCGGCCGCCGGCGAGGGCCTGATGATCGCCGCCATGTTCGCGGCGCAGGGCTACATCGTGGTGGCGCCCAATTACGCGGGCTACGACAAGTCGACGCTGCCCTACCACCCGTACCTCGACGGCGACCAGCAGGGCAAGGACATGGTCGACGCGCTCACCGCGGCGCGCAAGACCTTCTCGGGCATCGGCGCGAACGACGCCGGCTCGCTCTTCATCACCGGCTACTCGCAGGGCGGCTACGTGGCGATGGCGGCGCACCGCGAGATGCAGGCCACGGGCAAGGCTGTGACGGCATCGGCGCCGCTGTCGGCGCCCTCGGCCATCAGCCTGCTGACCGACTACACCTACCTGGGCTGGCCGGCGCTGGGCGCCACGCTGTTCGTGCCGCTGCTGTCGACCAGCTGGCAGCAGCAGTTCGGCAACGTCTACGGCTCCACCAGCGACGTGTACGAGGCGCAGTACGCCAGCGGCATCGACACGCTGCTGCCCAGCACCTCGCCCGGCACCTTGTTCAGCAGCGGCAAGCTGCCCCAGCTCGCGCTGTTCCCGGCGAACGCCACGCCGGGGCCGGTGAGCCCGGAGCTGTCGATCTTCTACGGCGCCAACAACCTCATCAAGCAGAGCTTCCTGACGCAGGCGGCGGGCGACATCCAGGGCAACCCCTGCCCCGGCAACGCGCTGCCGGCCACGGCCGCTTCGCTGAGCACCACATCGCCGCTGGACTGCAAGCCCTCCACGGGCTTCCGCAAGGCCGCCATCGCCAACGACCTGCGCAACTGGGTGCCGACCCGGCCGATGCTGATGTGCGGCGGCGCCAACGACCCGACGGTGAACTTCGTGAGCACCCGCGCCACCTCGGGCTACTTCCGCGCCAAGGGCATGCCGTCGAACCTGCTCTCCGTGGTCGACCTGGAGGACTCGGCGGCCATCGACGCCTACTCCACCGCCCGCGCCGGCTTCGCGCAGGCCAAGGCACTGCTCGCGCAGAACACCTCGGGCAGCGCATCGGACAAGGCTCAGGCCGTCACGCTGGCATACCACGGCACGCTGGCACCGCCGTTCTGCCTGGCGTCGGCCCGTGGCTTCTTCCAGGGCGTGCTCGCAGCCGGAGGCTGAACGAAGAGCCCATTCCAGGAACACCGCGGAACCGGCTTTGCCGGGCCGCTGGTGTTGCCCCCTGCAAGGGGGTGGGCGGCCACACGAAGTGGGCAAGCCTGGGGGTTAGCCAGGTTTAAGCGGCCGATGCGCGCTGCAAGCGGTCTTTCACGCCTTCCCATTCGTGCGTGTCGGGCGGCGTCTCGACCCAGATCAGCTTGACGCCTTGCGCGTCGAACTCGCGCAGCACTGCGAACAGCAGTTGCGCACTCGCCGCGGCGTCGTCGGGCATGCGCCGCAGCAGCACGCGCTGCGAGCGGCTGCGCACCGCGACGCGCGACCAGACTGCGATGTGGGCGGCGTTCGCGCCGAGCACGTCGAGGCCGGTCTGGATCGACTTGGCGTCCATCAGCCGCACCTTGGCGTTCGGGGCGTAGTGCGCTTCGAGCGTGCCCGATGCGCGCGGATCGGGCGTCTCGAGCACCTCGCGGTCGGCGAGCTTCTCGCCGCAGGCGGCTTCGATCTGGGCACGCGTGATGAGGCCGGGGCGCAGCAGCACGGGCGCGCCGCGGCTGCAGTCGACGATGGTCGACTCGATGCCCACGTCGCAGGGGCCGCCGTCGATCACCAGCAGTTCGTCGCCGAACTCGTCGTGCACGTGCTGGGCGGTGGTCGGGCTGACGCGGCCGAAGCGGTTGGCACTCGGCCCCGCGAGGCCGGGCACGCCCTGCTCGGCGCAGGCTTCGAGCAGCGCCTGCGCCACCGGATGCGAGGGGCAGCGCAGGCCGATGGTGTCCTGCCCTCCGGCGGCCGCGGCACCCACGCCGGGCTGGCGCGTGACGATCAGCGTGAGCGGCCCCGGCCAGAAGGCCTGCACCAGCTTCTGCGCGAAGGGCGGCAGCGGCTGCGCGAAGCGCGAGAGCGACTCCGTGCCCTTGGTGCCGGCCGCCACGTGGACGATCAGCGGATGGTCCGACGGCCGGCCCTTGGCCTCGAAGATGCCGGCGACGGCGGTGTCGCTGCTCGCGTCCGCGCCCAGGCCGTAGACGGTCTCGGTCGGGAAGGCCACCAGCCCGCCGGCGCGCAGCACGCGCGCGGCCTCGGCGATGGCTTCGGGAGAGCGGCCGTCGAGGATCATGCGAGATCGGCGGTGGCCACCGCCGGCAGGCCCAGCAGCAGCGCCGCCTGCGAAGCCGTGGCGCGCACCGCCTCCAGCGTGGCGCCGGTCAGCGTGAGGTGGCCCATCTTGCGGCCGCGGCGGGGTTCGATCTTTCCGTAGAGATGCAGATGCGCGCCGGGCAGCGCGAGCACCTCGCTCCAGCGCGGCGCGACAGGCTTGTCGGCCTTGTTGTCGGCGCCGCCGGGGAACCACAGGTCGCCCAGCAGGTTGAGCATGATGGCCGGGCTGTGCTGGCGCGGCGCGGCCAGCGGCAGGCCCGCGAGGGTGCGCACCTGCAGTTCGAACTGCGACACGTCGCAGGCTTCCATGGTGTAGTGGCCGCTGTTGTGCGGGCGCGGTGCCATCTCGTTGACGACCAGCGAGCCGTCGGCCAGCGCGAAGAACTCGACGCACAGCACGCCGACGTAGCCCAGGCCATTGGCGATGCTCTTGGCCGAGTTGATGGCGCCCTGCGCCACCGTCTTGGGCATGTTCTGGGCATGCACCTCGGTCACGGCCAGGATGCCGTCGCGGTGCAGGTTTCGCTGCGGCGGGAAGTGCACGATCTGCCCGTCGCGCCCGCGCGCGAGGATGACGGAGCACTCGAATTCGAGCGGCAGCATTTTTTCGAGCACGCAGGGCACGCAGCCCGCGGCCTGCCAGGCGTCGACCAGTTCGGCGCGCGTCTTCACGCGCTGCTGGCCCTTGCCGTCGTAGCCCAGTCGCGCGGTCTTGAGGATGCCGGGCAGCAGGTTGTCGTCGATGGCGGCGAGCTGCGCGGCGGTTTCGATGACGGCGTAGGGCGCGCAGGGCACGCCGCAGCGGGTGAAGTGCGCCTTCTCGGCGATGCGGTCCTGCGCGATGGCGATGGCCGGCGCGGCCGGCGACACCGGGCGCGCCACCGCGAGATGCTCCAGCGAGGGCGCGGGCACGTTCTCGAACTCGGTGGTCACCGCGTCGGCCAGGCCGGCCAGGCGGGCGAGGCCGTCGACGTCGTCGTAGTCGGTGTGGATGTGGTGGTGGCTCACGCGGCCGGCGGGGCTGTCGGTGTCGGGATCGAGCACCGCGGTGAAGTAGCCCATGCGCTGGGCGGCGTGGGCGAACATGCGCCCCAGTTGCCCGCCGCCGAGCACGCCGAGCGTGGCGCCCGGGAGGATGGGCAGGTCGCCGTTCTTGCCGCTCACAGGGCACCTCCGCCTTGCGGCGAGAAGGGGGATACGGGCGCTGCCTCGCCGGCGGGCGGCGGGGGCAGGGTCATGGCCTCGGCGGCCGCCGTCTGCGCGGTGCGGAAGGCGTCGAGCTTCGCGCGCAAGGCCGGGTTGTTCACCGCCAGCATCGACACGGCGAACAGCGCCGCGTTGGCCGCTCCCGCATTGCCGATGGCGAAGGTGGCGACCGGCACGCCCTTGGGCATCTGCACGATGCTGTAGAGCGAATCGACGCCCTGCAGGTGGCGGCTGGCCACCGGCACGCCGAGCACCGGCACCGTGGTTTTCGACGCCAGCATGCCCGGCAGGTGGGCCGCGCCGCCCGCGCCGGCGATGATCGCGGCAAGGCCGCGCCCGGCGGCGCTTTCGGCATATTCGAAGAGCGTGTCGGGCATCCGGTGGGCCGAGACCACCCTGGCTTCGTGCCCGATTCCGAATTGCTGGAGAATCTCGACCGCGTTGCGCATCGTCTCCCAATCGGAGTTCGAGCCCATCACTACACCGACCTGAATGGTTTCGTTCATGGTTTCAATTTTACGTTTCACCCCCAGCTGGTTCCGATGATCGACATCACTCTCGAAAATTTCCAGGCCGAACTGATCGAAGCCTCGGTCGCCACGCCGGTGCTGCTGGACATCTGGGCCGAATGGTGCGGCCCCTGCAAGCAGCTCGGCCCGGTGCTCGAAAAGCTCGAAGTCGAGTACGGCGGTCGCTTCACGCTGGCCAAGCTCGACGCCGACAAGGTGCCGCAGATTTCCTCGCAGCTGTCCGAGATGTTCGGCGTGCGCAGCATCCCCTTCTGCGTGATGTTCAAGGACGGCCAGCCGGTGGACGGCTTCGTCGGCGCCATCCCGGCCGAGAAGATCCGCGAATTCCTCGACAAGCACGTGCCCGGCGCCGACGAAGCCGAAGCCGCCTCCGAGGAAGCGGCTGCTCAGGAAGCGCTGGCCGGTGGCGACACCCAGGGCGCGCTCGAGAAGCTGCAGCACGCGGTGGCCACCGACCCGGCCAACGACGACGCCCGCTTCGACTACGTGAAGCTGCTGCTGCAGGAGGGCCGCATCGACGACGCCAAGGTCGCCTTCGCCCCGGTGATCGCCAAGACCTCGCTGGTGCGCCGCTTCGATGCGCTGCAGCGCTGGATGGATGCTATCGATTTCGCAGCACCGCCCACCGGCGCCGCGCCGGCCATCGCCGATTTCGACGCGAAGATCGCCGCCAACAAGCGCGACTTCGATGCCCGCTTCGGCCGCGCCCGCCTGCTGATGGCCGCGCAGCGCTGGACCGACGCGATGGACGAGCTGCTCGACATCCTGATGCGCGACAAGGCCTGGAGCGAAGACCTGGCGCGCAAGACCTACATCGCGATCCTCGACATCATCGAGCCGCCGAAGGTGAAGGTGGCCGACGGGCAGATCCCGCCGGACGACCCGGTGGTGGCCTCGTACCGCCGCCGGCTCAGCAGCATCGTGCTGAGCTGACCGTTCTCCCCTCGGGAAGAAAGCGACCTCCGGGTCGCTTTTTTCATGGTCCGGCGGCAGGGGGCACGGCATTGGCGGGCCAGGCGCCGTCGCATACGATCACGCCCGATTCAACTTGTTGCAGATCGAAAAAGGAACACTGGCCATGCGCTCCTTCGCCCGCCGCACCGCGCTCTTCCCCGTCCTTGCCGCCACGGCCCTGCTGGCCACGCTGGCCGGTTGCGGCAGCGGCATCAGCCTCGACGAGCCGATCGAGGGCCCGGCCTGGCAGCTGGTGCAGCTGGGCGAGGAGCCGGTCGCGCCGGGCAACGGCGCCCAGGTGCAGTTCGACCGCAGCAGCGGACGCGTCAGCGGCTCGGGCGGCTGCAACCGCATCTCGGGCACCTTCACGCGCACCGGCGTCGCCCTGAGGATCGGCCAGATGGCCTCGACCCGCATGGCCTGCACCGATCCGACGCGCGGCGCCAACGAGGCGCAGTTCATCTCGGCGCTGCAGAACACCGCGAGCTACCGGCTGGCGGGGCCGAACCGGCTGGCCCTGCTCGATGCCAACGGGCGGACGGCGGCGCTGCTGAGCAGCGGCGGGGGGCGCTGAGGGATAGCGCCCCTTCCTTCTTTTACTTGGCGGCTGGCGAACTGACGGTCAGCTGGACTTCCTCGGTCGCCAGGCCGCGGTCGGAAATGGTGACCTCCACCGTGCCCTTGGCGTCGGCCGCGACCTTGATGCGCACCACGTACTGGTTCGTCCCCTGGCCGCCGGCCAGGATCTCGAAGCTCGCCGAGCCCTTGACCGACACCTGCGGTATGGCGGTTACGCCACTTACCGTGATCTCGTAGGCATCGCCCTGGGCGACCTTCGCGTCGTCGGCCGGCGAGATGCTCATGGCGCTGACACCGCCCACGCAACTGCCGTTGCGTTCGACGGACTTGCGCTGCTCGGCGAAGCTGAGCAGGCG
Organism: Variovorax sp. 350MFTsu5.1; assembly: GCF_048302515.1. Lineage (NCBI taxonomy): Bacteria > Pseudomonadati > Pseudomonadota > Betaproteobacteria > Burkholderiales > Comamonadaceae > Variovorax > Variovorax sp. 350MFTsu5.1. Next base: position 6,598,462 of record NZ_CP157620.1, read on the forward strand.
CATGCTCAGGGGGCGGCGCGCTGCATAGAGGTCGGCGGTTTCGGCTGCCAGCTTGCGGGCGGTGCTTGCCTCGGATGCGTTCGCCGACTTCTTCTTCGCGTCCGCCTCGAGCTTGTCTTCGCGCGTCCTCAGCGCCTTTTCTTCAGCGGCCGCGATCTGTTGTTTCTGCAGGGTGGCGACCTGCGCGAGCAGCTCCTGCATGCTGGCGCTTCCGAGCGACTTCGATCCGGCAGCGACAGCCGTCTTCTTGGCTGCGGCACCACCGCTGTCACCACCCGCCGGCGTGGTTGGCGAGGCCCCGCCTCCGCCAGCGCCGCTTCCATTGCTTTCGCTGGGGACGTCGATCTTCACCGACCGGAAGCTGCCGATGATTCCCGCTGCCTGGCTGACCATGGCATCCGGCGAGGTGATGGGCTTGTTTGCGGCGTTGATCCGCGCGGCCACGCGAGCAAAGACCAGATCGCCCTCGCGCATCAGGGTGACACCGCTGTTGTTGAGCTGGTCGGCCAGTTGCTCGCTGGAGGCCAGGGTCTTGCGGGCACGCACCAGCGCACTTCTCGCCTCCACCCGGACCTGCGCCCAGGCAAGCTTGCTGTCGCGGGGGTAGCGCTCGGTGGCTTCGGCCCCGAGCAGGCTCTTGTCGAGCTTGTTGATGGCTTCCGCGAGAGCGTCCCGCTCCAGCTTCATCTGAGCGAAGTTCACGGCGCTCATGCGCAACGGCTCGATGTTCATCATCGCGCAGGTCAGCTCGCGGATGCCCTCGACATACGCCTGCTCCTGGGCGGGATTGACGAACCAGGTGCTGCCCGAATACGCCGCGAAGCCGACCGCGCCGGCCAGGGCCAGGCGCCTCTTGTCGTGGTCGCTGGTCACGCCGGATTTCAGTCCGCTGTAGAGCGCCGCCGCCGTGACGCCGAGCAGGCCGATCTGCGTGACGGCGCGAACGCGCGCCTGCGTCGAGAGCGATTCGTACCACTCGCGGCGCTGGTCCTTCAGCACGCCGAGCGCGCCGTGCAGGTTGCCGGCCAGCCTTTCGGCATGGGCGTAGCGGACCTCCTCCCGGCCGAGTTGGCTGATCGGCTTGTCGACCCGCGCGCTGCGCTGGTAAGGATTGGTGCTGCTGCACCCCGTGATCGCAACGGCAAGCCCCGCCGCCACGCAGCGCTGCCACCCACGAACGCTTCTTCCGGTTTCCATCTTCCCCACTCCCTCATGTTCTGGACGCACATGATGGCGGGGTGGGGATGTCCGGACATCCCCTGTTCCCGTGGCGACAAGGCGCCCGGGATGGACTACTCAACCAGCCTGTCAGCCCGTGAGGCGCTCCAGCGCCTCGCGGTACTTGGCCGCCGTCTTCTCGATGACCTCGGCCGGCAGGCGCGGCGCCGGGGGCGTCTTGTCCCAGGGCTTGCCGTTGATCTTGGTGCCTTCGAGCCAGTCGCGCACGAACTGCTTGTCGTAGCTCGGTGGGTTGGCGCCGGCGGCCAGCGCGGCCTGATAGCCCTCGACCGGCCAGTAGCGCGAGCTGTCGGGCGTGAGCACCTCGTCCATCAGCACCAGCGTGCCGTTCTCGTCGAGGCCGAATTCGAACTTGGTGTCGGCAATGATCATTCCCTTGGCCAGGGCGATCTGCGCGGCGGTCTCGTAGATGGCGATGCTGGTGTCGCGGATCTGCTGGGCCAGCTTGGGGCCGACGATCTCGACCACGCGCTCGTAGCTGATGTTCTCGTCATGCTCGCCGGCGGCGGCCTTGGCGGCGGGCGTGAAGATGGGGCGCGGCAGCTTGCTCGCGTTGGTCAGGCCCTCGGGCAGCGGCACGCCGCAGACCGACCGGCTTTCCTGGTATTCCTTCCAGCCGCTGCCGGCCAGGTAGCCGCGCACCACGGCCTCGACCGGGATCGGCTTCAGGCGCTTGACCAGCATCGATCGGCCCGTGACCTGCGGCACCTCGTCGGCCGTGACGGCGCTCTCGGGCGCGTCGCCGGTCAGGTGGTTGGGGCAGATCTGGCCGAGGCGGTCGAACCACCACAGCGCCATCTTCGTGAGGATCTCGCCCTTGCCCGGAATGGGCTCGCCCATGATCACGTCGAAGGCGCTGAGCCGGTCGCTCGCGACCATCAGGATGCGGTCTTCGCCGACGGCGTAGTTGTCGCGCACCTTGCCGCGCGCAAGAAGGGGCAGGCTCTGGATGGAGGAGGTGTGGACGGTGGTCATGGGGCTGGTGCGGTGGGGAAACGGATGGCTGACGGGAAAAGCGGATTGTGCGCGCAGAAAAAAGCCACCGCGAACGGTGGCCGTCTGATCGCGGGAAGTGCCTAGATGACTTCCTGGGCCAGTTCGCCCTTGGCGTACTTGCCGGCAACGACCTGCAGGCTGTCGCCCTTGATCTTCGCGCCCTGCCCCTCGCAGCCGAATTCGATGTAGCGCTGCTTGCAGATCTGCTTGGCGGCTTCGCGCGCGGGCTTGAGCCACTCGCGGGCGTCGAACTTCTCGGGGTTCTCTGCCATGAACTTGCGCACGGCGCCGGTCATCGCCAGGCGGATGTCGGTGTCGATGTTGATCTTGCGCACGCCGTACTTGATGGCTTCCTGGATTTCCTCGACGGGCACGCCGTAGGTTTCCTTCATGTTGCCGCCGTACTTGCGGATGATTTCGAGCAGGTCCTGCGGCACCGACGACGAGCCGTGCATCACCAGGTGGGTGTTGGGCAGGCGGGCGTGGATTTCCTTCACGCGCTTGATCGACAGGATGTCGCCGGTGGGCTTGCGGGTGAACTTGTAGGCGCCGTGGCTGGTGCCGATGGCGATGGCCAGCGCATCGAGCTGCGTGGCCTTGACGAACTGGGCGGCTTCCTCGGGGTCGGTCAGCAGGGCGGAGTGGTCGAGCACGCCTTCGGCGCCGATGCCGTCTTCCTCGCCGGCCATGCCGGTCTCGAGCGAGCCCAGGCAGCCCAGCTCGCCCTCGACGGTCACGCCGACCTTGTGCGCCAGCTGCACGACCTTGCGGGTCACGTCGACGTTGTAGTCGAAGGAGGCGGGCGTCTTGCCGTCTTCGTGCAGCGAGCCGTCCATCATGACGGAGGAAAAGCCGAGGTCGATGGCGCCCTGGCAGATGGCCGGGCTCTGGCCGTGGTCCTGGTGCATGACCAGCGGGATGTTCGGGTACTGCTCGATGGCGGCCTGGATCAGGTGCTTGATGAAGGCTTCGCCGGCGTACTTGCGGGCGCCTGCGCTGGCCTGCAGGATGACGGGAGCGCCGGTTTCCTTGGCGGCCTCCATGACGGCCTGGACCTGTTCGAGGTTGTTGACGTTGAAGGCCGGAATGCCGTAGCCATTGGCTGCGGCATGGTCGAGCAGTTCGCGCATCGAGACGAGTGCCATGGGAAATACCTCGCGGGAATTAGGAAAAGAAGAAGACGGAAAGACGAGAAAAACTGCCCTAATTCTACCGAGCCCCCTTGTGGGACAGGACCGACGCCAGCCCGAGGAAATCCATGACAGGCGGCAGCACCGGCCCGCCCAGCCACCGCACCGGCCTGGCGAAGGCGCCGACCAGCGTCGCATGGTTCAGATCGTCGAAGAGCCTGACCTGGACCGGCACGCCCGCCTCGCGCAGCGCCGCGGCCATCCGCAGGGTGTTGCGGTCGGGGTAGACCAGGTCGTCCTTCGAGGCCGCCATGAGCAGGGCTCGCGGCGAAGCAGGCGTGACGTGCGCCAGCGGCTGCGAGTCGCGCGGCGTGCCGGGCCAGTTGAAGGCGACCTTCACCTGCGGATCGCCGATGGGCAGGAAGTCGTAGGGTCCCGCCAGGCCGATCCAGCCCGCGAGCTGCCTCGGGCTGGCGCCCAGCTCGCCGAGCCAGCGCGCGTCGAGCGCCACCATGGCGGCGTTGTAGGCGCCCGAGCTGTGGCCCATCACGTACACCTGCCTGGGGTCGGCACCCAGCCGCGCCGCGTTGTCCAGCGCCCACTTGACGGCCAGCGCGCTGTCGCGCACGAAGGCCGGATAGGTGAATGCCGGCGACAGCCCGTAGTCGGGCACCAGCACCACGGCGCCCTGGGCGGCCAGGGCCTCGCCCATGAACCTGTAGCTGGCGCGGTCGCCGGTCGTCCAGGTGCCGCCATAGAAGAACACGACCAGCGGCCGCGCGCCGCGCTCCGGCGGGGTGGACGGCAGCGGCCGGTACGCGTCGAGCAGCTGGCGCGGCGCCGGCCCGTAGGGGACGCCACCCTCGAACCGGTAGGTGTCGGTGGGCACCAGGCCGTTGAGCACCTTGACCGGCGAGCAGGCCGAAAGCAATGCGGCGGCGATGCCAGAGCCTGCGAGGGCGAAGGCGCCGCGGCGCCGCAGGAATGACGCGGGGGTGGTGGGGAAGATCATCCCCTGCTGTACGCAGGCAGCCGGGCGGCGGTTTCGTCAAACAGGCAGCTGCGTGGTCGAAAGCACCTGCTTGAGCACGACGAAGGTGCGGATCTGCCGCACCCCCGGAAGATACAGCAGCTGCTCGGCGTGCAGGCGGTTGAAGCTGTCGTTGTCGCGGGTGCGCACGAGCATGAAGTAGTCGAATTCGCCCGAGACCACGTGGCATTCGAGACAACCCGAGACCTTCTGGGCGGCTTTCTCGAAGTCGGAGAAGGAGTCGGGCGTGGAGCGGTCGAGCACCACGCCGATCATCACGAGCATGCCCACTTCGAGCGCGTCGGGGTCCAGCAGCGCGACGATGCCCTTGATGAGGCCCGCCGCCTTGAGCCGCTCCACGCGGCGCAGGCAGGCGGCCGGGCTCAGGTTGACCTTGGCGGCCAGCGCCACGTTCGACAGCGAGGCGTCGCGCTGCATGGTGCGCAGGATGGCGCGGTCAGTGCGATCGAGCTCCGGCGTGTCACGCAATTTTGTTGTGCTCATCGGATTTTTATCGGAATGAAAGTTTTACTTTTTTCGATAATGCATATTTTTCTCTGACGAATCCACAAAACTTCGCAAGCACGTTGCGCGGCATTGTTTCTACGATGAGGGCCTTCACCACCTCCCACCACCTCCTTCCTGGAACCGCTGCGATGAACCTCAAGAAGTTTCCCCGTCACCCGCTGACCTTCGGCCCCACGCCGATCCAGCCGCTGAAGCGGCTGAGCGCGCACCTGGGCGGCAAGGTCGATCTCTATGCCAAGCGCGAGGACTGCAACAGCGGCCTGGCCTTCGGCGGCAACAAGACGCGCAAGCTCGAGTACCTGATTCCCGAGGCGATCGAGGGCGGCTACGACACGCTGGTGTCCATCGGCGGCATCCAGTCGAACCAGACGCGCCAGGTGGCGGCGGTGGCGGCGCACCTCGGCATGAAGTGCGTGCTGGTGCAGGAGAACTGGGTCAACTATTCCGACGCGGTGTACGACCGGGTCGGCAACATCGAGATGTCACGCATCATGGGCGCCGACGTGCGCCTGGACGCAGCCGGCTTCGACATCGGCATCCGCAAGAGCTGGGAGGACGCCATGGAGAGCGTTCGCAAGGCTGGCGGCAAGCCGTTTCCGATTCCGGCGGGCTGCTCCGAGCATCCGCGCGGCGGCCTGGGCTTCGTCGGCTTCGCCGAGGAAGTGCGCCAGCAGGAGGCCGAGCTGGGCTTCAAGTTCGACTACATCGTGGTGTGCTCGGTGACGGGCAGTACCCAGGCCGGCATGGTGGTGGGCTTCGCGGCCGACGGCCGCGCCGACCGCGTGATCGGCATCGACGCCTCGGCCAAGCCGCAGCAGACCTTCGACCAGATCCTGCGCATCGCGAAGAACACGGCCGAACTGGTGGAGCTGGGCCGCGACATCACCGAGAAGGACATCGTGCTCGACCGCCGCTTCGGCGGCCCCGAGTACGGCCTGCCCAACGAGGGCACGCTCGAAGCCATCCGCCTGAGCGCGCGTTTCGAAGCCATGCTGACCGACCCCGTGTACGAGGGCAAGTCGATGCACGGGATGATCGAGAAGGTGCGCCTGGGCGAATTCCCGGCGGGCTCGAAGGTGCTGTATGCGCACCTGGGCGGCGTGCCGGCGCTGAACGCCTACAGCTTCCTCTTCAGGAACGGTTGAGTCCCAGGAACACCGCGGAACCGGCTCTGCCGGGCCGCAGGTGTTGCCCCCGGCGAGGGGGTTGGCGCAGCGACACGAAGTGCGCGAAGCCTGGGGGAGTGCCTAGCTCGCCCTGCAGATCTTGAGCATGTTGGTGCCGCCGGGGGCACCCATCGGCTCGCCGCAGGTGATGGCGTAGACGTCGCCGCTTTGCACGATGCCGCGCTTCTTCAGGTGGTTCTCGGCCTGCAGCAGCGCGGTGTCGCGGTCGCTTTCCGAGTCCATGAGCAGCGGGCGCACGTTGCGGTAGAGCGCCATCTTGCGCTGCGTGGCCAGGCGCGAGGTCAGCGCGTACATGGGTATGTGCGCGCGGTGGCGGCTCATCCACAGCGGCGTGGAGCCCGACTCGGTGAGCGCCACGATGGCCTTGGCGCCCAGGTGGTGGGCGGTGAAGAGCGCGCCCATGGCGATCGACTGGTCGATGCGGCTGTAGTTCTGGCCGCTGAAGTCGGCGTCGAGCTGCTTGTCTTCGGCGGCTTCGGCGGCCTCGCAGATGCGGCTCATCTCCTGCACGGTCTCGAGCGGGTAGCGGCCCGAGGCAGTCTCGGCCGAGAGCATGACGGCATCGGTGCCGTCGAGCACGGCGTTGGCCACGTCGCTCACCTCGGCGCGGGTGGGCACGGGGTTGGTGATCATCGACTCCATCATCTGGGTCGCGGTGATGACCACCTTGTCCATCTCACGCGCCATGCGGATCATCTTCTTCTGCAGCGCGGGCACCGCCGCGTTGCCCACCTCGACCGCGAGGTCGCCGCGCGCGACCATGATGCCGTCGCTGGCGCGCAGGATCTCTTCGAGCTTCGGAATGGCCTCGGCGCGCTCGATCTTGGCGATCATGCCGGGCTTGTGGCCGTATTCGGCGGCGGCCACGTTGCACAGCTGGCGGGCCATTTCCATGTCGGTGGCGTTCTTGGGGAAGCTCACGGCCACGTAGTCGGCCTGGAAGCTCATCGCGGTCTTGATGTCTTCCATGTCCTTGGCCGTCAGCGCGGGCGCGGTGAGGCCGCCGCCCTGCTTGTTGATGCCCTTGTTGTTCGACAGCTCGCCACCGAGCTTCACGGTGGTGTGCACCGCCTCGCCCTTGACGGCGTCGACGGTCAGCACGATGAGGCCGTCGTTCAGCAGCAGCCTGTCGCCGGGCTTCACGTCGCGCGGCAGGTCCTTGTAGTCGAGGCCCACGGCATCGGCGTCGCCGGGCTCGGTACGCGAGGCGTCGAGCACGAACTTGGCGCCCTGCTCGAGCCAGACCTTGCCCTGCGCGAACTTGCCCACGCGGATCTTGGGGCCCTGCAGGTCGGCCATGATGGCCACCTCGCGGCCGGCCTTGCGGGCGGCTTCGCGCACCATGGCGGCGCGGTCGATGTGGTCCTGCGCCGTACCGTGGCTGAAGTTCAGCCGCACCACGCTGACCTTGGCCTGGATCATCTTCTCCAGCAGGTCGGGCGAACTGGACGCCGGACCGAGGGTGGCGACGATCTTGGTGGCGTGGCGGGGAATGCGGTCCGTGCTCATGAGGGTAGTCTCCGTTTTGTATTCGCTACTGTATACAGTTTGTGTGTCGGACGGAAGTCACCCATGGGTTTTTCCTCGATGAGCTCCGGCCACCGGCCCGAGCCGGTTCAGCCGGCAGCCCGCTTCGACAGGATCTCGAAGGCCGGCAGGGTCTTGCCTTCCAGCACTTCCAGGAAGGCACCGCCCCCGGTGGAGATGTAGCCGACCTGCTTCTCGATGCCGTACTTGGCGATGGCCGCCAGCGTGTCGCCGCCCCCGGCGATCGAGAACGCGCTGCTCTCGGCGATGGCCTGCGCGATGGCCTTGGTGCCGCCCGCGAAGGCGTCGAACTCGAACACGCCCACCGGGCCGTTCCAGACGATGGTGCCGGCCTCGCGCAGCTGCGCGGCGAGCTGGGCAGCCGTCTTCGGGCCGATGTCGAGGATCAGGTCGTCCTCGGCCACGTCGCTCGCGTCCTTGACGGTGGCGGCTGCGTCGGCCGCGAAGGTCTTGGCCGTGACCACGTCCACCGGAATGGGCACGTCGGCGCCGCGCGCGCGCATGGCATCGATCACCGCCTTGGCTTCGTCGACCAAATCGGGCTCGGCCAGCGACTTGCCGATCTTCAGGCCCGCGGCCAGCATGAAGGTGTTGGCGATGCCGCCGCCCACGATGAGCTGGTCGACCTTGGCCGACAGGCTCTTCAGGATGGTCAGCTTGGTGCTCACCTTCGAGCCCGCCACGATGGCCACCAGCGGGCGCTTGGGCTGCGCCAGCGCCTTGGTGATGGCGTCGATCTCGGCCGCCAGCAGCGGGCCGGCGGCGGCCACCTTGGCGAACTGCGCGATGCCGTAGGTGGTGGCCTCGGCGCGGTGCGCGGTGCCGAAGGCGTCGTTCACGTAGATGTCGGTGAGCGCGGCCAGCTTGCGGGCCAGGCCTTCGTCGTTCTTCTTCTCGCCCTTGTTGACGCGGCAGTTCTCAAGCAGCACCACCTGGCCGGGCTTCACGTCGACGCCGTCGACCCAGTTGGAGACGAGCGGCACTTCGCGGCCGAGCAGCTCGCCCAGGCGCCTGGCGACGGGCGCCAGCGAGTCTTCCGGCTTGAACTCGCCCTCGGTCGGGCGGCCCAGGTGCGAGGTGACCATCACGGCCGCGCCGGCGTCCAGCGCCAGCTTGATGCAGGGCACCGAGGCGCGGATGCGGGTGTCTTCGGTGATGTTGCCGGCGTCGTCCTGCGGCACGTTGAGGTCGGCACGGATGAAGACGCGCTGGCCGGCGGCCTTGCCCTGCGCGCAGAGGTCGGTGAATCGAATGACGTTCATTGGGAAAACCTGGAGAAGATTGGAAGACGGGGATCGGTTGCATTGTAGTTTTGGCCCCATCGCCGGCTCTACGCGCCTCTTGCCGCGCGCTGATGCTTTTCCTCAGTCTTTCTGCTGCTGTTCGCGCGCGAAACTTTCCAGAACCTCCACGAAGCTCGCGGCCGCAGGCGACAGCGACCGCCGCGCCGCGCTGTAGACGCACACCTCGCGATGGAAGTCGGGCGACTCCAGCCGCACCATCTGCAGCCCGTGGGCGCGCACCAGCGGCGCCGAGTAGGTGGGGCACACGGTCAGCCCCAGCCCCGAGGCGACCATGCCCAGCGCGGTGGTCATATACGACACCTCCTGCGTGCCGGGGCGCAGCATGTACTCGCGCTCGGCGGGGGCCAGCTCGGGCAGCACGCGCTGGCGGAAGTCGCGCGTGGGCGCGATGAAGGTGTAGGGGCCGAGCTCGTGCCAGCGCACCTTGCGGCGGCCGGCGAAGGCATGACCGGGCGGGCAGATCAGCCAGTGCCGGTCGCGCAGCAGCGTGCGGCGCTCGACGGCGTCGTCGACGGCCACGTCCTGTCCCACGGCCAGTTCCACGTCGCCGGCCGTCACGCCCGCGAGCAGGTGCTCGGGCAGGGTGTCGGCCAGGCGCACGTCCACGTCGGGGTACTGCTCGCGGTAGAGGGCGATCACGCGCGGCATCAAGGTGCAGGCCATGAGCTGCGGCGCGGCAAGCCGTAGCAAGCCTTTCTTCTTGTCACGCAAATCCGTGACGCCGGCCACCGCGCCGGCCAAGTCGCCCAGCAGCCGGTGCACCGAGGGCAGGAACTCGCGCCCCGCTTCCGACAGCTGAACCCGTCGCGTGTTGCGGTCGAGCAGCTGCACGCCCATCTCGCGCTCCAGCTCGCGCACCAGCACGCTCAAGGCCGACTGCGTGAGGTGCAGCTGCTGCGCCGCGGCGGTGAAGCTGCCGCTCTCGGCCACGGCGGCGAAGGCGCGCAGCTGGCGCAGGGTGAGGTTCATATATACGTTTATTTCATCAATCGATGAATTAATTTCGATTGCATCATAAGACGCGGCATCGCCCAATACCGGCTCACCGGAGACACACGAGCCATGCCTACCCCACCGCCGCCCGTGCGCGGTCTGCACCACTTCGCCTGGCGCTGCCGCGACAGCGAGGAAACCCGCCGTTTCTACGAAGACCTGCTGGGCCTGCCGCTGGCCCACGTCATCAAGAGCGACCACGTGCCGAGCACCGGCGAGTACTGCCCCTACGTGCACATCTTCTTCCAGATGCGCGACGGCTCGTACATCGCCTTCTTCGACCTCGGCGACGACGTCGCCGCGCTGCCCTCGCCCAACACGCCCTCGTGGGTGAACCACATCGCGCTGCGCGTGGATTCGGTGGCCGACCTGCTGGCCGCCAAGGCGCGGCTCGAAGGCGCGGGCGTGCAGGTGCTGGGCGTGACCGACCACCACATCATCGAATCGATCTACTTCTTCGACCCCAACGGCATCCGCGTGGAGCTGACCACGCCGACCGTGCCGCAGTCGGAGATGGACGCACACGCTCTGCGCGCGCGCGCCGAGCTCGACGCATGGACCGAGCGCAAGGCCGGCCTGCGCGCCGCCGCGACGAAAGGCTCGTCGAATGCCTGAGCTGCAACTCGCCGTCATCGACGTGAAGCCCGGCGCAGCCATGGAGAGCCAGTCGGGCCTGCAGCTGCTGCGCCCGCGCATCTATGGCGCCTACCGCGCGCCACAGGGCCCGAAGAAGATCGCCGCCATCGTGATGCACCCTACGAGCAACTTCATGGGCCACTACCTCATCGGCCCGCTGGCCGAGCGCGGCATCTGCTGCATGGGCCTGAACTCGCGCTTCGTGGGCAACGACACGGTGCTGCTGATGGAGCGCGCCATTCAAGACCTGGGCGCGGGCGTGCAGTACCTGCGCGCCGCCGGCTACGAAAAGGTGTTTCTCGTCGGCAACTCCGGCGGCGCGGCACTTTCGGCCTTCTACCAGGCGCAGGCCGAGAAGCTCACCGCCACGCACCTGCCCGACGGCGACCTCACGCACCTGCACCCCGACGACCTGCCGCCCGTGGACGGCATCGCCCTGTGCGCCGCGCACCTGGGCCGCACGCGGCTGATGCGCGACTGGATCGACCCCTCGGTCACCGACGAGCACGACCCGCTCTCGGTCGACCCCGAACTCGACATGTACGACGCGCGCCACCGCGTGCCCTACGACCGCGACTTTCTCGCGCGCTTCAGCGCCGCCCAGAAGGCGCGGCTCGATCGCATCGAGCAGTGGTGCCTCGACCGACTCGCGCTGCTGCGCGGCACATCCGGCGCGCCGCGCGACCAGACCTTCATCGTCTACCGCACGCATGCCGATCCGCGCTGCGTGGACCTCTCGCTCGACCCCAACGACCGCCTGCCCGGCAGCGTGTGGGGCGACGCGCGGCAGGTGAACTACTCGGCCAATGCGATGGGGCGCACCACCTCGCTCACGGCCTTTCTCTCGCAGTGGTCGTCGCGCTCGCAGGCCGACGGTCCGACCAACCTCGCGCGCACCACGGTGCCGAAGCTGCTGCTGACCTACACCGGCGACCAGTCGACCTTCCCGAGCACGCGCGACGCGTGGATGGCGGCGGGCGGATCGCGCATCCGCAACGTCGACATCGTCGGCGGCAACCACTATCTGGCGGGGCAGCCGGAGCTGATTCCGAAGGCGGCGGACGCCATCGCCGAGTTCGCGCACGCGCTGTAGCCGCAGAGCCACCATGGAAAACTTCGCTTTCGCCCCGGCCTACGAGCTGCCGGTCTGGCCCTTCACGCCACCGCCCGAGCTGGGCAGCAAGGCCATCACGCGCCACCCCATCGTGATCGTCGGCGCCGGCCCCTCGGGCCTCACGCTGGCCTGCGACCTCGCGCAGCGCGGCGTGCGCGCCGTGCTGCTGGACGAGGACGACACCGTCGGCGTGCGCGGCGCGTCGTCGCGCGGCATCTGCTACGCGCAGAAGAGCCTGGAGATCTTCGAGCGCCTGGGCATCTACGAGCGCATCGCTGCCAAGGGCATCACCTGGTCGTTCGGACGCACCTTCTCGGGCGAGCACGAGGTCTACAACTTCAACCTGCAGGCCAACAGCGTTTCGAAGCAGCCGCCCTTCATCAACCTGCAGCAGTTCTACGTCGAGTGGTTCCTGGTCGACCGCATCGTCGAGCTGGGGCTGACCGACCTGCGCTGGAAGAATCGCGTCACGCGCGTGGAGCAGTTGGCCGACGGCGTGCGGCTGGAAGTCGAGACGCCCGCAGGCAGCTACACCATCGAGGCCGACCGGCTGATCGACGCCACCGGCGCCAACAGCGCGATCCGCACGCAGATGGGCATCGACGCGCACTCCTCGCGCAGCACCGACCGCTGGTGCATCAGCGACGTGCGCTTCAGCAAGCCGCTGCCCACCGAGCGCTGGACCTGGGTGGACGCGCCCTTCAACGAAGGCCGCGGCGTGTGGCAGCACCTGATGGCCGACGGCGTGTGGCGCATCGACTACCAGATGCCCGAGGACTGCGACACCGCCTACATCAGCAAACCCGAAGTGGCGGGCGCGCGGCTGCGCGAGCAACTCGGGCCGGACGTGGAGTTCGAGTTCGTCTGGATCGGCCCCTATGGCTACCGAGACCACCTGCTCGACAGCTTCCGCCACGGCCGCGTGTTCTTCATCGGCGACGCGGCGCACGTGGTGAGCCCCTTCGGCGCGCGCGGCGGCAACAGCGGCATCCAGGACGCGGCCAACCTGGGCTGGAAGCTCGCGCTCGTCACGCAGGGCAGGGCCGGCGACGCGCTGCTCGACAGCTACGACGCCGAGCGCCAGCCCGCCGCGAAGCAGAACCTGCAGGTCACGAGCCGCTCGGCGCGCTTCCTCGCGCCGCGCTCGCCGGCCGAGCACACGCTGCGCCGCGCGGTGGTGGCGCTGGCGGCGCGCCACCCGTTCGCGCGGGCGCTGGTGAACACCGGCCGCATGTCGGTCGCCAACGACTATCCGCCCGCACCGCTGCTGCCAGAGGGCGCGCGCTCGGTGCAGAACCTGCCACTGCGCTGGGCCGATGGCTGCGAGACCACGCTGATGCAGCTGCTGGCCGAAGGCACCGAGTGCATCGGCCTGTGGTTCGCGCCGACACGCCAGCAGGCAGGAGCGGCGCTCGATGCCATCGCGTCGCTGCCGCTGCGCCTGCTGGCGGTAGGTGGCGACAGCAGTCTGCCCACGCTGCAGGCCGACGAGAAGCTCGCGAACCATCTCGGCGCAGGCGACGCAGGCAGCTTCGTCCTCGTGCGCCCCGACGCCTACCGGGCCGCCGTGCTGCCGGGCGCCACGCCCGAAGCCATCGCCACCGCCGTGCGCACCGCACTGGCCGCCAACGAGCGCAACCCATGATCACCGAGCCCCGCATCCCCGACCCCGACGGCTTCTACGCCGCACTGCTCGCCGCCCACGAGGGCCGCAGCGAGGCGCAGAGCGCCGACCTCAACGCCCGCCTCGTGCTGCTGCTGGCCAACCAGTGCGCCGACCAGGACGTGCTGCTCGCCTGCATCCGTGCGGCGGCCGAAGAAGAACCCACGACGACGGACCACGACACCCCATGACCACGAGCGTTTCCTTCGCCTCCGCCTCCGACACCCGCGAGCAGAAGCCCCGGCTGCAGGAGCTCGGCCCCGGCGCCTACGGCTACATCAGCGACTTCGATCCCAATTGCGGCTTCGTCGTCGGCGACGACCACGTGGTGCTGATCGACACCCGCCCCACGCCGCGCATGGCGCGCGACTTCCTGGCCGCCATCCGCACGGTGACCGACAAGCCCATCCGCACCATCGTGCTCACGCACTACCACGCGGTGCGGGTGATGGGCGCGAGCGCGTTCGACGAGGTGCGCGACATCGTCGCGAGCAGCGGCACGCTCTACTGGATCCGCACGCGCGGGCAGGCCGACTTCGACTCGGAGGTCGGCCGCTTTCCGCGCCTGTTCGCGGGCGTGGAAGAGATACCGGGCCTGACCATGCCCACGAAGGTCTTCGACCGCGAGATGACGCTGCCGCTGGGCGGCGGCCGCGAGCTGCGGCTGATGTCGCTGGGCCGCGGCCATTCGGGCGGCGACGCGGTCGCGTGGCTGGCCGACTGCGGCGTGCTCTTTTCCGGCGACGTGGTCGAGAACCGCTGCGGCGTGTATGCGGGCGACGCCTACATCGGCGACTGGGCCGGCACGCTCGATGCAGTGGCGGCACTCAAGCCGCGCGTGCTGGTGCCCGGCCGCGGCGCGGTGCTGCAGGACGAGGCCGCGTGCGCCGAGGCCATCGGCCTCACCAAGGCATTCCTCTCGACGCTGCTGGAAAGCGTGAAGGCCGGCATCGCGGCCGGCGAAACGCTCAAGGGCTGCTTCGCGCGCGCCGAGGCGGCGATGACGCCGCGCTTCGGCGACTGGCCCGTGTTCCAGCACGTGCTGCCCTTCGATGTCTCGCGCGCCTACGACGAGCTGCGCGGCGTCGAGCACCCGGTGGTGTGGACCGCCGAGCGCGACCGCGAGCTGTGGCAGGTCCTGCGCGGCGAGTGAGCTGAAGCTATTTCAAAACAAGCAACGGAGACAAGAGACGATGAAGCGATTCCTTCTTCCCCTGCTGGCCTCGGCCTTCGCGCTGGCCACCGCAGCCACTGCCTCGGCACAACCGGCGGCCTACCCCACCCAGCCGATCAAGTGGATCGTGCCCTACGTGGCCGGCGGCGGCACCGACAACCTCGCGCGCACGCTGGCCGAGGCGATGCAGCCGTCGCTGGGGCAGCCGCTCATCATCGACAACCGGCCGGGCGCCTCCACCAACATCGGCGTGGGCGTGATGATGCAGGCCAGGCCCGACGGCTACACCATCATGCAGGCGGAGAACGCCGCGCTGCTCTTCAACGAGCACATGTTCGCCAGGCTGCCCTACAAGCCCGCGAGCGACTTCACCTACATCGGCACCATCGGCCGCTTCCCGGTGGCGCTGGTGGTGCACCCGGACTTCCCCGCGAAGAACGTGGCGGAGTTCGTGCGCTACGTGAAGGCCAACCCCGACAAGGTGAGCTACGCCTCGCCCGGCAACGGATCGCCGCACCACATGGCGATGGAGCTCTTCAAGCAGAAGGCCGGGCTGACGATCACGCACGTGCCGTACAAGGGCGCCGCGCCGGCCATGACCGACGTGATGGGCGGCCAGGTGCCGACGATGATGCTGGACCTGGCCTCGGGCCTGCCGATCATCAAGTCGGGCAAGGTGCGGGTGCTGGCCATTGCGCTGCCGCAGCGCGCGGGCGCCCTGCCCGAGGTGCCGACCTTCGTCGAGGCCGGCTTCCCCGACGTCAACGCCTACGCCTTCCACGGCCTGATCGGCCCGGCCGGCATGCCGCCGGAAGCGGTGGCGCGGCTCAACGCCGAACTGCACAAGGCGATGAAGGCGCCGAAGGTGGTCAAGCTGTTCGCGGACTTCGGCTTCGAGGCGCTGCCCGGAACGCCGCAGGACTTCTACAGGCTGTCTCGCGCGGAGAGCGAGCGCTGGGGCAACATCATCAAGACGGCCGGCGTCAAACTCGATTGATCGCCTACCAGCCCAGCCCCAGGTGCAGCGGCAGGTACACCGCCATGCCCGCGAGCATCGTGCCCAGCACGCCGCGCCGCCAGTAGAAGTACGCGGCGCCGACCACCGCCGCGTACAGGCGAGCGTCGTGCAGCGTGGTGATGAGGTGGCCCTGCGTCATGACGATCTCGGGCGCGATCACGCCCGCGAGCGCGGCGGCCGGCGCGTAGTGCAGCGCGCGGTGCGCCCACTCGGGCAGGCCCCAGGGCCGGTCGAGGATGAAGAAGAAGCAGCGCGTGAGCACGGTGACCAGGGCCAGGCCGACGATCACGGCCATGGTCCACCAGTCGGTGGTTGCGGCCGCGGCGCTCACTTGTCGTCCTCCGCGTTCGGGTCGAGCCCGAGCTGCTTCTCGAGCCAGAAGCACAGCAGCACCGCCACGCCGATGGCGACCACGATGTTGAGCTTGAGCGGCAGCGCGTAGGCAGCGACCGCCGTGGCGCCCGCGATCAGCGCGGCCAGCACGCGCAGGCGCGTCGTGGCCATCGAGCACACGATGGCGACCAGGCTCAGCACGCCCGCGAAGCTCAGGCCCCACGTCTGGGGAATGAAGTTGGCCAGCGCGATGCCCACCAGGCTCATGCCCATCCAGGCGCACCAGGTGACGAAGTAGTTGCCGGTGAGGTAGGCCTCCTGCGCCTGCTGCTCGGCCACGGTCAGCGGCGGCTTGGGGTACTTCTTGGTGAAGAGCGCGTAGCTCATGTCGGCCGTGAGGTAGCCGTGCACCATGCGGCGCCAGCGCGGCATGTGCATGAGGTAGGGCCGCAGGTGCAGGCTGAACACCACGAAGCGCAGGTTGACGCAGAAGCCGGTGGCCAGGATCACCCAGGCCGGCGCCCCGGCGAAGAGCAGCGGAATGGCCGCCAGCTGCGAACTACCCGCGTAGACCAAGAGCGTCATCGCCACCGCCTCGATCAGGCTCATGTTCGACTTGACCATGGCCACCCCGGTCATGAGCCCCCAGGCGCCGATGCCCAGCGCCACAGGGGTCATATCGCGCACGCCGACCCGGAATTCGGGGCGGCCGCGGATGCTTTGCGAGAGGAACATCAGCCGAACGCCTGCCCGGGCTTCAGGTCGAAGCCGTGCAGGAAGGCGGTCACAGGCAGGCGCTTGCCGCCGGGCCGCTGCAGTTCAGTGAGGACGACGGCCGATCCGTCGGCCGCTGCCACCTTGACGCCGGCCGGGTCGACGGCCAGGATGGTGCCCGGCGCGGCCGAAGAACCCGCCGGGGCCTTTTCGGCGCGGGCCGCCCAGAGCTTGATGGTCTCGCCGTCGAGCGGGCTGTTGGCGCCCGGGAACGGGTCGAAGGCCAGCACGCGGCGCACGATGGCGTCGGCGGGCTGGCTCCAGTCGACCTGCGCCTCGTGCTTCTCGACCTTGCTGGCGTAGGTGACGCCTTCGGCCGGCTGCGGCGTGCGGGTGAGCGTGCCGATGCGCGCGAGCGCCTCGACGATCATCTTTCCGCCGAGCTCGGCCAGGCGATCGTGCAGGCGGGCGGTGTTGTCGCCCGTGCCGATGTCGACGGCCTCGCGCAGCAGCATGTCGCCGGTGTCGAGGCCGGCGTCCATCTGCATGATGGTGATGCCGGTCTGTGCGTCGCCCGCCTCGATGGCGCGGTGGATCGGCGCCGCGCCGCGCCAGCGCGGCAGCAGGCTCGCATGGATGTTCAGGCAGCCGTGCGCCGGCAGGTCGAGCACCCACTGCGGCAGGATCAGGCCGTAGGCGGCGACCACCATCACGTCCGGCTTCAGCGCGAGCAGGGTGTCGCGCGCGGCGGAGGCCTCGTCGGGGTACTTGCCGTCCAGGCGCAGGCTGCGCGGCTGGGCCACGGGCCAGCCGTTGGCGACTGCGCACTGCTTGACGGGAGAAGCCTGCAGCTTCATGCCGCGGCCGGCGGGGCGGTCGGGCTGGCTCATCACCAGCACGACCTCATGGCCGACGGCGGCGATGGCCTCCAGCGCGACGCGCGCGAACTCGGGCGTGCCCGCGAAGACGACTCTGAGGCGGCTCAATCCCGGATCCGATCGAACTCGAGATCGTCCCCCGTGTGGTAGCGCCGGACCACGCCGGTCGGGTCGATGTAGATGTACAGCATGCGGCGCTCGTTCACGGCCTTGTAGCGCCAGGTCCAGACGGCGCCATCGAAGGAGCTGACGCGGGTGATCTCATAGGGCCGGCCGTAGAAGGCCATCACGTCGTTCTGGCGCCACTGGTTGACCTTGATGTCCTGGCCGAAGCGCGCCTCGCTGAGCACCTGCGTCACCGAGACCACCTTGCCCGAAGAATCGACGTCGATATCGACCACCTCGAAGCCGGCCGGCATGCGCGAGTACTGCAGCCGCTCGCCGCCGCCCGTGAGCGGATAGCGGCCAGTGGGCGCGCCCAGTCGCTGAAGGGTGTCGGCGGCGGTGGTGCCGGGCTGGATGCGGGTGGGTTCGCTGGCGCAGCCGGCAAGAAACCCCAGGCTCGCGGCCGCGAGAAGTGCCAGCGCCGCGAGGGAGCCGGAGCGCCGGCCTGCGTTCATGGGGTTCAAGCCCGCTCCCGCATTTCTTCGCGCTGCTGCTTCAGCAGCTTGCTCTTGATGCGGTTGCGCTTCAGGGGGGAGAGGTATTCGACGAACACCTTGCCCAGCAGGTGGTCGAGTTCGTGCTGGATGCACACGGCCAGCAGGCCTTCGGCTTCGATGGTGCGCGTCTCGCCGTTCTCGTCGAGCGCCTGCACCTTCACCGAGGTGGAGCGCAGCACGCCGTCGTAGATGCCGGGCACCGAGAGGCAGCCCTCCTCGTTCACGACCTTTTCTTCGCTGGCCCAGGTGATTTCGGGGTTGATCAGCACGATGGGCTGGTTACGCTCTTCGGACACGTCGATGACGACGAGGCGCTCGTGCACGTCGATCTGGGTCGCGGCAAGGCCGATGCCGTTGGCGTCGTACATGGTCTCCAGCATGTCGGCGACCAGCGTCTTGATGCGCGCGTCGACGCCCTGCACCGGCTTGGCCACGGTGTGCAGGCGCTTGTCCGGGTAACTCAGAATGTTTCGTTTGGCCATGAAATCGGGGGAAAGTTGTGGCTATTTTCGCCAATTCCGCGACGACACGCGGCTCCGGAGCCCGAAAACGTTGCCCTCCCAAGGGCTTCAGCGCAGAATTCGTAGCAAATTGTGAGATTCGTATGCGCAGCGATACGTCGCGCGCTCACCCATCAGACATGAAAAAGCTCAGACTCACCGACCGCCAGCGCCCCTCCTTCCTTGCCACGCTGACAGCCCTGGCGGTGATCGGCAGTTGCGGCGCCACGACGGCCTGGGCTCAGAACTACCCCATCACGCCGCAGCAGCGCGCCACCGCCCAGCAGACCGCCCAGGCCGGCGTGCCGCTGAGCGAACTGTCGCCCAAGGCGCCCGACGAATACACCGTGAAGTCGGGCGACACGCTCTGGGCCATCTCCCGCCTCTACCTGCTGCGCCCCTGGCGCTGGCCGGAACTGTGGGGCATGAACATCAATGAAATCGCCAATCCGCACCGGATCTACCCCGGCCAGGTGCTCTACCTGGACAAGAGCGGCGGCCGCGCCCGCCTGACCACCCGCCGCGGCGGCGTCAGCGGCGACGGCGGAACCATCAAGCTGTCACCCCGCACCCGTTTCGACTCGCTGGCCGGCATGGCGCTGCCCACGCTCAACCCGAGCATCATCGAGCCCTTCCTGAGCGAGCCCATCGTGGTGGACGCCGGCACGCTCGATGCCGCACCGCGCATCGTGGCCGGCAACGACAGCCGCGTGCTGCTGTCGCGCGGCGACCGGGCCTATGCCCGCGGCACCGCCGAGGCGCCGCTGGTCGAGGTGCCGGGCCCCGTGCAGAACTTCCGCATCTTCCGCAATGCCACGCCGCTGAAGGACCCGGGCACGGGCGAGATCCTCGGCTACGAGGCGCAGTACCTGGGCAAGGCCCGCCTGCAGCGCGGCGAATCGACCACCGTCGAGACGGTCGAGGACAAGGACGTCATCACCGTCGTGCCCGCCAGCATCGACATCATCGCCTCGCGCGAGGAAATGCGCGCCGGCGACCGCCTGCTGCCCGAGCCCCCGCGCCAGCTGCTGAGCTACGTGCCTCGCGCGCCGTCCACGCAGGTCGAGGGACGCATCATCTCGGTCTACGGCAACGCGGTGCAGTTCGCGGCGCAGAACCAGGTGGTGGCCATCAACAAGGGCACGCGCGACGGCGTCGACAACGGGCACGTGCTGGCCATCCTGAAGAACGGCGAGACCATCCTCGACCGCACCGGCGCGCGCAAGGAAACCATCAAGCTGCCCAACGAGCGAATCGGCCTGCTGATGGTCTTCCGCACCTTCGAGAAGGTCTCCTACGCGCTGGTGCTCGAAATCAACGACACTCCGCGCGCCGGCGACTTCCTCGTCAATCCCTGACCCGCGACCCCGGCCTTTCTTCTCTCACACTCGATTGGAACGCGCAGAACTCGCAGGCTGGCTGCGGCTTTCGCTGACGCCCGGCATCGGCGATGGTGCCGCGCGCCGCCTGCTCGCGGCCTTCGGGCTGCCCGAGCGAATCTTCAGCCAGCCAGACGCCGCCTTGCGCGAGGTCGTCTCGCACGCACAGGCCGAGGCGCTCGCGCAGCCGCCCAACGGCCTGCAGGCGCAGATCGATCTCACCTGGCAATGGCTGCAGGCGGGCGACGACAAGGTCTCGCGCCGCGTCGTCACGCTCGGCGACGCCGGCTACCCGGCCTCCCTGCTCGAAATGGCCGACCCGCCGCTGATGCTCTACGTGCTCGGCGCCATCGGCTTCGACCTCACGCAGCTCGGCCACAGCATCGCCGTCGTGGGCAGCCGCAACCCGACGCCGCAGGGCGCGACCAATGCGCGCAGCTTCGGGCGCGCGCTCGGCGAAGCGGGGCTTCCCGTGGTGTCGGGGCTGGCGCTGGGCGTGGACGGCGCGGCGCACCAGGGAGCGCTCGATGCGGCAGGCGACGCGCCCGTGCTCGCGACAGTGGCCGTGGTGGGCACCGGGCTCGATCGCGTCTACCCCGCGCGGCATCGCGACCTTGCGCACCGCATCACGCTGCAGGGGCTGATCGTGAGCGAGCTGCCGCTGGGCACGCCGCCGCTCACGCAGAATTTTCCGAAGCGCAACCGCCTGATCGCCGGGCTGGCGCGCGGCACGCTGGTGGTCGAGGCCGCGCTGCAGTCGGGCTCGCTGATCACCGCGCGGCTCACCTCGGAGCAGGGCAAGGAAGTGTTCGCGATCCCCGGCTCGATCCACTCTCCGCAATCGCGCGGCTGCCATGCGCTGATCCGCCAGGGCGCGAAGCTCGTGGAATCGGTGAACGACATCCTCGAAGAGCTGCCGCCGCTCCACGCACCTCGCACTGCCTCGGCCTCGCCCCTCTACGGCAACGCGACGGGCGTGGCCGCTGCATCTTCTTCATCGCCGGAAGACCCGCTGCTGGAGGTCCTCGGTTTCGAACCGGCGAGCCTCGACGCGCTCAGCGCACGCACCGGCTGGGGCGCCGCCGAGCTGCAGGCGAAGATGCTCGAGCTCGAACTGGACGGGCATGTGTCCCGGTTGCCCGGCGGTCTCTTCCAGCGCGTGGCTTCCACCTAGTTGGCATTGCATGAACGTCGGCTATATTGGGCCCATGTTCGAAGTGCTTGTTTTTGTCTACGAAAACTACTGGCGCGGCGACGCCTGCCCCGAACCCGAGCAACTGGGCCGCAAGCTCAGCGCCCATGGATTCGAGGCAGAAGAGATCCGCGAAGCCCTTCACTGGCTCGACGGCCTCAGCCTTGCGACGCAAGGCCTGCAGATCGAACGCAGCCCCGACGACGAGGCCATCGCCACCGTCGTGATCGGGGGCAGGCCCGAAGCGGCGCTGCCGCAATCGGGCAACGCGATGCGCATCTACTCCCAGGCCGAGCAGGACCACCTCGGCGCCGAGTGCCTCGGCTTCATCCGCTTTCTCGAATCGTCGGACGTGCTGCCCTGCGGGCTGCGCGAGATCGTCGTCGAGCGCGCGATGGCTGCGCCGGGCGATCCGGTCGCGCTCGACGAGCTGAAGATCATCGTGCTGATGGTGCACTGGAGCACCGGCATCGAGCCCGATGCACTGGTGCTCGACGAGCTGTGCGAAAGCCGCGAAGGCCGCACCGCGCATTAGGCTCGCCCCCAGGCTGCGCGGCACTTCGTGTCCGCTACGCCCCCCTACCAGGGGCAGCACCTGAGGCCCGGCAGAGCCGGTTCCTCGGTGTTCCGCGAAAACAGCCGCGCATCAGTTAGTTCAGAAGGCGCTCCGGATTTGCATCGAGCTTCGCCAGCGCCTCGCGCGTGGCGCGCACCGTGAGCGTTTCTTCTTCCGCCGGCACCAGCAGGCCGGCCTGCAGATAGGCCGCAAGACGCCCGGCCTGGATCAGGAAGCTGCGGCCGTCGCCCGAAGCGAACAGGTGCAACTGCTTGCGGTCGCTGCGCCAGACGAACTGCACCTGGCTCACGCGGTCGTTGTGGTCGAGCATGAACCAGTTGCCCACCTGCAGTTCGTGCGCCCAGGCGATCATGTCCTCGGGCACCTTGGCGCCTGCGGTGTCGGGAATGACCTCGATGGACGCGGCATCCACGCCCAGCAGCAGCTCGATGCTGTGCGCGTCCAGCGGCAGGTCGGCGGTGCCGCCGACGTCGCTCACGAAGTCTTCCAGATGCGCCAGCCGCTCGGCCATGGCCTCGATCTTGGCCTGCGGGATCGCCTCGGTCTTCGACATGAAGGCATCCGACAGCGTGGCGCCGATGGTCTTGATGTGCGCTTCCTGCGGCTCGTCGACGATGCCCAGCAGCGCCATGCCCTGGCGCAGGCGCTGCAGCAGCTGCGGCAGGTCCTGGATCACGCGGGCGCGGTCGGTGCGGTTGGGCTTGGCGCTCGCGGCCCACACCAGCTCGGAGGCCACTCGCTTGAGCATCACGGTCTGCTCGCCCTGCGCGCCGTAGCGCAGCGCGGCGATGGCCAGCACCTCGGCCCAGATCTTGAAGAGAAACTCCCGGATCTCGTCGCGCACCGGCATGTCGTTCAACATCTTGCGCAGCTCGATGGTGTACTGGATCGCCATCGTCTCCTTCTGCTCGACCTGCTGCGCCACGCTCATCACGCGCTGCGTGGTGTCGCTCTGCGTCAGGTAGCGGTTGAGGAAGGCGACGAATTCGTCGAACACCAGCTTGAACACGCGCTGGCCGGTCTCGGGGTACTGCTCGATGACCTGCACCACGCGGCGGATCTCGCCTTCGAGCGCACTGCCGGTGATGGCGGCAGCATCGAAGCCCATGACGCACGAGCCCATGCGGTCGATCAGCATGCGCGCGGGGTGCTGCAGGGTGCCGAAGAACTCGGGCTCGGCGATGGCCACGCGCAGCACCGGCATCTGCAGGCGCGCGAACCACACGCGCGCCGAGAACGGAATGCGCTCCTCGGCCAGGATGGCCTGGAACATCAGCGCGACGATCTCGACGGTGGCCTTGTCGGCTGTGGTCGGCGCGCGCTTCTTGAGCTCCGCCGTGCGCCGGCGAAGGTCGACGGCCGTCTGCTGCATCAGCGTGGCCTGCTCGGCCGCGCCTTCCATGTACTGCGTGGCGGCCATCCGGTAGGCGGCTTCGGCCTCGGCGATGGCGCCGGCGAATGTCCGGGAGAAGGCACGCGGCGCCGGGCTGACGCCGCCGCCGACCTGGTTGCCCGGCTGGCTGCCGGGACTCATGGTGCGGCCTTCCGCGCCGACGGCCTGGAACGCGCCACCGGCGGCGCCCGGGTCGCCGCCGATGCGGGCGGTGACGAAACGCTTGAGGCTCAGCAGCGCGGTCTGCGCACGCTGCCGCGCGATCATCAAAGGCGAACCGCCGGTGGTTGTCGTGGTGGTGGTAGTGGGAGCCCCGCCCGGCACGGAGAACTGTTGCTGCTGGCCTTCGAATCCGAAGCCGGGCCGCTGCACGGCCTGGGGTTGGGCCTGGGATTGGGCCTGGTGTACGGCCGGCACGCCGCCGTCCATCGGTGCGGCACCCGATCCGCCGCCGGTGCCGCCCGTGCCCGCGGCATTGCCCGTGCGCCGGACAAAGCTCTTGAGGTCGATCTCCGGCATCACGCCGTTGGCGATCAGATAGGCGTTGGCGCTCTCGTAGGCCTTGACGATCACGTCGACCAGGCCCTGCTGCACCGTGTCCTGCACGCGAGTCCAGAGGCCCCGGCTCAGGCCGGCCGCGAGCCATTGCTCGACCAGCAGCTTGGCCAGCGTCTCGGGCTTGAGCACGTCCTTGGAGTCGAGCTCGGTGGTGCCTTCGAGATGCTGGATGCGCAGGCGCAGGTCGCTGAGTTCGAAGCTGGCCTTGTCGTGGATGAGCTGCGCGAGGCGCGAGGAGAGGATGTTGCTTTCCACCACCTCGTCGCCGATCAGCTCCAGGCGCAGCGCCGAGGGCAGGGTGCCCGTGCCGCCGGAGCTGGCGGCCAGCGCCTTGCGCCAGCCAGCCTGGCTGAGGGTCACCCACTGGGTGGCCTGCCCCTGGAAGGCGACGAAGTCGTCGCGGTTGTCCTGCATGGAGCGGGCGGTGCCGGCCTCGGTGGATAGCGTGGTCAGCCGGTCCCGGATCGCGCGCGCCAGCGGGGCGATGGCGCCTTCCGTGGCCGAGACGAAACGCTCACGCGTCTCGCGTGCGAGCTGCAGGGAAGAAGCGGACCGCGCAATGCTCATTGAAAGGTCGGAAGGGCCAGGGTAGTCGATTCGTTGGCGACAACCGGAGCTTGCATCGGGACGGGCCGCCGCACAAGTGTGGAGATTGCCCGGCGTTGCATGCGAACCGCGGCGGTTGCCGCCGCGGTCGCCCTGGGTTGTCGAACCCTGGAGTATCCGTCAGACGACGGCGCCGGCGTTCGGGTCGTCCTCGGAGCCGCCGTCGCGCTTGGTCGGGCCGCCCTTGACCAGGTCCTCGCGCTTCACGCCGAGCCACATGGCGATGGCCGCCGCCACGAAGGCCGACGAGTAGATGCCGAAGCAGATGCCGATGGTCAGCGCCAGGGCGAAGTAGTGCAGCGTCGGGCCGCCGAAGAAGAACATCGACAGCACCACCAGCTGCGTGGAGCCGTGGGTGATGATGGTCCGGCTGATGGTCGAGGTGATCGCGTTGTCGATGATCTCGGTGGTCGACATCTTGCGGTAGCGGCGGAAGTTCTCGCGGATGCGGTCGAAGATCACGACCGACTCGTTCACCGAGTAGCCCAGCACCGCCAGCACCGCCGCCAGCACCGCCAGCGAGAACTCCCACTGGAAGAAGGCGAAGAAGCCCAGGATGATCACCACGTCGTGCAGGTTGGCCAGCACGGTAGCCAGCGCGAACTTCCACTCGAAGCGGAACGCCAGGTAGATCATGATGCCGACGACCACCATGCCCAGCGCCTTCAGGCCGTTGGTGGTGAGCTCGTCGCCGACCTGCGGGCCGACGAATTCGTTGCTGCGCAGCTCCACCGAGGGGTCGGCCGCCTTCAGCGAGTCCATCACCTCGGCGCTCTGCTGGGCGGAGGTCACGCCCTTCTTCACCGGCAGGCGGATCTGCACCGACTTGCCGAAGCTCTGCACCTGCACTTCGGTGTAGCCCAGCTTGCCGACGATGTCGCGTACCTTGCCGACGTCGGCCGACTGGTTGTAGGCGACTTCCATCACCGTGCCGCCGGTGAACTCCACCGACAGGTGCAGCCCGCGGTGGAACAGGAAGAACACCGCCAGCGCGAACGTGACGACGGAGACGATGTTCAGCACCAGCGCGTGGCGCATGAACGGAATGGTCTTGTGGATGCGGAAGAATTCCATGGCTGTGCGTCCTTCTTCTGCCGCTTACTTGGTTTCGGCCGCGGCCGTGCCGTCGGTCGAGGGGCGCCACACCGTACCGATGGACACCGACTTGAGCTTCTTCTTCTGGCCGTACCAGAAGTTCACGAGGCCGCGCGAGAAGAACACGGCCGAGAACATCGAGGTGACGATGCCGATGCAGTGCACCACCGCGAAGCCGCGCACCGGGCCCGAGCCGAAGGCCAGCAGTGCGATACCCGCGATCAGCGTGGTCACGTTGGAGTCCAGGATGGTGCCCCAGGCGCGTTCGTAGCCCGCGTGGATCGCCGCCTGCGGCGACGCCCCGTTGCGCAGTTCCTCGCGCACGCGCTCATTGATCAGCACGTTGGAGTCGATCGCCACGCCGATGGCCAGCGCCATGGCCGCGATGCCCGGCAGCGTGAGCGTGGCCTGCAGGATCGAGAGGATGGCCACCAGCAGCAGCAGGTTGACGGCCAGCGCGATCGACGAGAACAGGCCGAACAGCGCGTAGTAGATGCACATGAACACCATGATCGCGGCGAAGCCGTACATCACGCTGTCGAAGCCCTTCTTGATGTTCTCTGCGCCCTGCGTCGGGCCGATGGTGCGTTCCTGGATGATTTCCATGGGCGCGGCCAGCGAGCCGGCGCGCAGCAGCAGCGCGAGGTCGTTGGCCTCGGCCACGCTCATCGAGCCCGAGACCTGGAAGCGGTTGCCCAGTTCGCCGTTGATCGAGGGAGCCGTGAGCACTTCGCCCTTGCCCTTCTCGAAGATCAGCATGGCCATGCGCTTCTTGTAGTTCTCGCGGCTGACGTCACGCATGATGGTGCCGCCCTTGGAGTCCATGGTCAGGTCGACCTTGGGCTGGTTGCTCTGCTGGTCGAAGCCGGGCTGGGCGTCGGTGAGGTTCTCGCCGGTGACCAGCACCTGCTTCTTCACGATCACAGGGCGACCCGAGCGGTCGAGGAACTTCTCGGAGCCGAAGGGCACCGGGCCGCCGCTCAGTTCGGCGGCGCGGCCTTCGGCGCTTTCGTCCACCAGGCGCATCTCGAGCGTGGCGGTGCGGCCGATGATTCGCTTGGCCTGGGCCGGGTCCTGCATGCCGGGCAGCTGCACCACGATGCGGTCGATGCCCTGCTGCTGGATCACGGGTTCGGCCACGCCGAGTTCGTTGATCCGGTTGTGCAGCGTGGTCACGTTCTGCTTGAGCGCCGCGTCCTGGAAGCGGCGGGCCGCCTCGGGCTTGATGCTCGCCACGATGCGCCATTCGCTGCCCTGCTGGGTCTCGACGGTGCTCAGGTCGGGCATCTGGTCCTGGATCAGGCGCCGGGCGATCTCGACGCTGTCGGCGTCGCGCAGCGTGATCTCCACGCTCTGGCCGTTGCGGTTCACGGCGCTGCCGCGCACCTTCTTCTCGCGCAGGCCCATGCGGATGTCGCCGGCGAAGGACTCGGCCTTCTTGTCGAGCACGCCGCGCATGTCGACCTGCAGCAGGAAGTCGACGCCGCCGCGCAGGTCGAGGCCCAGGTACATCGGGAAGGCGTGCAGCGCTGTCAGCCACGAGGGCGAGCGCGACACGAGGTTGAGCGCCACCGTGTATGAAGCGTCGTCGGCGTCGGGCACCAGCGCCTGCTGGAGCGTGTCGCGCGCCTTGATCTGGTCGTCGGTGGTCGCGAAGCGGGCGCGCACCGCGGTGGGTTCGAGGGTCAGCAGGTCGGGCGTGAGGCCCGCCGTCTTGAGCAGCCCCTCCACCTTGGCCTGGGTCGACGCGTCGATCTTGACGGTCGACTTGGCTGCCGACACCTGCACCGCAGGCGCCTCACCGAAGAAATTGGGGAGGGCGTAGATGAGCCCCACGAGCAGCACGACCACGATGATCGCGTACTTCCAGACCGGGTAACGGTTCATGAGAAAGCGCTTTTTCTGAAACGGAACACGGCGTGAATTGGGGCCCCGCGCCCGAAGGCGCAAGGTCAGCTCACGCCTTTATTTGACGGTGCCCTTGGGCAGGACCTGCACCACCGCGCTGCGCTGGATCTTGATCTCGACGCCGTTGGCGATCTCGAGGCCCAGGTACTGGTCGTTCAGCGAGGTGATCTTGCCGAGCAGGCCGCCGGCGGTGGCGACTTCGTCGCCCTTGGCGAGCGCCTCGATCATGGCGCGGGCTTCCTTCTGGCGCTTCATCTGGGGCCGGATCATGACGAAGTACAGCACCACGAACATCAGCACCAGCGGCAGCATGCTGCCGAGCGAGGACATCATGTCGCCGCCGCCTGCAGCGGGCGCGGTCTGGGCGAAAGCAGAGGAAATGAACAAGAGAGTCTCCAGCAGAGGGAAGAGAAAGAAAACGTGTGGGAGCGCGGGCCACGCCCGCGGTTCCTTGGGGTTCGCGGCCACGCGGGATGCGGGTGCGCCAAGTCAAAGCGCGGCGGGGCCTGGCCGCGCACAGCACCGGGCATTGTATTCGGCGCGGATGGCCGCCCGGAGCGCTTATCCGGCGCGGCGGGGAGGGCTTTCACTCAGCTTCCGGGCGCCGCAATTGCTACATATTCGATAGCAACTGCCGCGAATATCACCGGCTTTCGTATCTTTTCCGGACTCCGCCGCATTGCGCGGGGAAGCCGGGATCTTCAGCGCCGGACAATTCCCGCCGCACCACCCGAAAAGCAAGGAGCCTTCATGAGCAAGCGCAA
Organism: Variovorax sp. 350MFTsu5.1; assembly: GCF_048302515.1. Classification (NCBI taxonomy): domain Bacteria; kingdom Pseudomonadati; phylum Pseudomonadota; class Betaproteobacteria; order Burkholderiales; family Comamonadaceae; genus Variovorax; species Variovorax sp. 350MFTsu5.1. The sequence continues at coordinate 6,626,581 of NZ_CP157620.1, forward strand.
CAGCTTGACGACAGCCAGCGCCACACCGGCGCTTCACAAGGAGCCACGCGCCCTCCTCGCGGACCTGCGGCAATTGATCGAGCAGGCCCGGCAGGCGGCCATCGCCTCCGTGAACGCGGGGATGACGCTCATGTACTGGCGCATCGGCCAGCGCATTCGCACCGAAGTGCTGGGAGGCCGGCGCGCCGGCTACGGAGAAGAAATTGTCGCAACGCTGTCACGACAATTGGCGAGCGACTACGGCCGCGGCTTCGAAGAGAAAAACCTCCGGCGCATGGTGCAGTTCGCCGAGGTGTTCCCGTCCGAGCAAATTGTCGTACCGCTGGTGCGACATTTGAGCTGGACGCACTTTCTGGCCCTGCTGCCGGTCAAGGACCCGCTCGCGCGGGACTTCTATGCACAGATGTGCCAGCTGGAAAGCTGGAGCGTTCGTACGCTGCGTGAGCGCATCGGCTCGCTGCTCTACGAGCGCACTGCGGTGTCGCGCCAGCCCGACGTGCTGATCCGCCAGGAAATCGACGAGCTTCAGCGCCAGAACTCCACCGAGCCGGCACTGCTGCTGAAAGATCCTTATGTGCTCGACTTCCTGGGCCTGCAGGACCGCCACCTGGAGAAGGATCTCGAGGACGCCATCTTGCGCGAGTTGGAAAGCTTTCTGCTCGAGCTCGGGGCAGGCTTCAGCTTTGTCGCCCGGCAACGGCGCATCCAGCTCGACAACGACGATTTCTACATCGACCTGCTCTTCTACAACCGCAAGCTGCGCCGGCTGGTGGCGATCGAGCTGAAGCTGGGCGAATTCCGCGCCGAGTACAAGGGGCAGATGGAGCTCTACCTGCGCTGGCTGGCCCGTCACGACCAGGAGCCGGGCGACGCGCCTCCGCTCGGCATCATTCTTTGCACCGGCAAGAAGCAGGAACAGATCGAACTGCTCGAGCTGGACAAGTCAGGCATCCACGTGGCGGAATACCTCACCGTCCTGCCGCCTCGCGAAGTGTTCGAACAGAAGATCCACGGCGCCCTGGTGGCCGCACGCGCCCGGCTGGACGGCCGGCTCGCCGACAACCAGTCCGACTGAGCCGGCCTCCTGCGATCCTGGCTCAGGCCGCCGCGCGCTGCCCCCGCGGGTTGCGCCACTTGGCCATCAGCTCGCTCCAGCGGGTGCGGGCGGCCGCGAGGTTGCGGTCCTTCACGTGGCCGTATCCGCGGATCTGCTCCGGCAGGCTCGCGATCTCCAGCGCCAGCGCGTGGTTGTCGGCACGCAGGGCGCCGATGACTTCCTCGATGGCGGCGCGGTATTCGCCGATCAGTGCGCGCTCGGTCTTGCGCTCTTCCGTGCGGCCGAAGATGTCGAGCCCCGTGCCGCGCAGGCCCTTGAGCTTGGCCAGCAGCCTGAAGCCAGTCAGCATCCAGGGGCCGAACTTCTGCTTCTGCAGCTGCCCCTTGGAGTTCTTCTTCGCGATGATCGGCGGCGCCAGGTGGTAGTTGAGCTTGTAGTCACCTTCGAACATGCCCTCGATGCGATCGAGGAAAGTGCGGTCGGTATGCAGGCGGGCGACTTCGTACTCGTCCTTGTACGCCATCAGCTTGAACAGATAGCGCGCGACCGCCTCGGTCAGCGCGGTGCTCTTGCCCACGGCCGACTCGGCCTGGCGCACCTTGCCCACGAAGCGCTTGTATTCGTCGGCATAGGCGGCGTTCTGGTAGCCGGTGAGGAACTCCGCGCGGCGCTCGACGATGCTCTCCACCGACTCGCGCTTCTTGAACTCGATGACCTGCCCCGGGCGCACGCGCTTGACCAGCTCTTCCGGCCGCACGGCTGCCTGGCGGCCCCATTCGAAAGCCGCCTTGTTGTTCTCGACGGCCACGGCGTTCAGCTCGATGGCGCGCATCAGCGACTCGTGCGCCAGCGGGATCCAGCCCTTCTGCCAGGCGTAGCCCAGGATCATCGGGTTGACGTAGATGGTGTCGCCCATCAGCGCGGTCGCGGTGGCATCGGCGTCGAAGCTGCCTACGCCGTCCACGCCCACGGCACGCGCGATCTCGGCGGCGCAGGCTTCCTCGGGGTTCTTCCAGTTGGCATTGCGCACGAAGGCGGCCGTCGGAGAACTGTGGCTGTTGAGCGCGACGTGCGTGCGCCCTTCGCGCATGCGCGCCATGGTCTCGGCGTTCACCGTGACCAGCGGGTCGCAGGCCAGGATCAGGTCGGCCGCCGCCGTACCCACGCGGGTGGTGCGGATGTCGTCCTGCGTGTCGCCGATGAGCACGTGGCTCCAGGTGGCGCCGCCCTTCTGCGCGAGGCCGGCCGCGTCCTGCGTGACGATGCCCTTGGCCTCGATGTGCGCCGCCATGCCCAGCAGCTGGCCGATGGTGATGACGCCGGTGCCGCCGACGCCCGCCACCACTACGCCCCAGACCCTGCCGCCGGCCAGCGACGGAATCGAGGGTTCGGGCAGCAGGCCGAACTCGGCCGGCGTGGCCGCCTTGTTCTTGCCCTTCTTCTTCAGCTGGCCGCCCTCGACGGTCACGAAGCTCGGGCAGAAGCCCTTGAGACAGCTCATGTCCTTGTTGCAGCTGCTCTGGTTGATGGTGCGCTTGCGGCCGAACTCGGTCTCCAGCGGCTCCACGCTCAGGCAGTTGCTCTGCACGCTGCAGTCGCCGCAGCCTTCGCAGACCAGTTCGTTGATGACCACGCGCTTGGCCGGATCGACCGCCGTGCCGCGCTTGCGGCGGCGGCGCTTCTCGGTGGCGCAGGTCTGGTCGTAGATGATGGCCGTGGTGCCGGGGATGGCGCGGAACTCGCGCTGCACGTCGTCGAGCAGGTCGCGGTGCTTCACCTGCACGTGGTCGCCGGGGATGCTCACGCCCTCGTACTTCTCGGGCTCGTCGGTGACGATCACCACCTTCTTCGCGCCCTCGGCATGCAGGCTCTCGGCGATCTGCAGCACCGAGTGCCCTTCGGGCCGCTCGCCGACCTGCTGGCCGCCGGTCATGGCGACCGCGTCGTTGTAGAGGATCTTGTAGGTGATGTTCACGCCCGCCGCGATGCTCTGGCGGATGGCCAGCAGGCCGCTGTGGAAGTAGGTGCCGTCGCCCAGGTTCGCGAAGATGTGCTGGTCGGTGGTGAAGGGCTGCTGGCCCACCCACGGCACGCCCTCGCCGCCCATCTGCGTGAAGCCGATGGTGGAGCGGTCCATCCAGGTCGCCATGAAGTGGCAGCCGATGCCGCCCATCGCACGCGAGCCCTCGGGCACCACGGTGCTGGTGTTGTGCGGGCAGCCCGAGCAGAACCACGGCTGGCGCGTGGCGTCGGCCACGCCGGTGGAGGCCTGCTGCAGCGCCATCGAGCGCTCCTTGGCTTCCAGGATGGCGAGCTGCGCGTCGATGCGCGCGGCCATGTCGGCGCCGGCCGCGGCCAGGAGGCCGGTCTTCTTCAGGCGCGAGGCGATGGCCTTGGCGATGAGCGCCGGGTTCAGGTCGGCGTTGGCGCGCAGCAGCGTGTGCGAGGTCGGGTTGGGCATCGACCATTCGCCGCCCGAGTAGCCCTCGGCCGCATGCACCTCGCCCTCGTCGAACTTGCCGACCACGTTGGGCCGCACGTCGGGGCGCCAGTTGTAGAGCTCTTCCTTGAGCTGGTATTCGATGACCTGGCGCTTCTCTTCCACCACCAGGATCTCCTGCAGGCCGGTGGCGAACTGGCGCGTGAGCTGCGCCTCCAGCGGCCACACCACGCCCACCTTGTGCAGGCGGATGCCGAGCTGGCGACAGGCCGCGTCGTCCAGGCCCAGGTCGATGAGCGCCTGGCGGGTGTCGTTGTAGGCCTTGCCGCTGGCCATGATGCCGAAGCGGTCGTTGGGGCCCTCGATCACGTTGTGGTTGAGCCGGTTGGCGCGGATGTAGGCCAGCGCGGCGTACCACTTGTAGTGCATGAGCCGGGCTTCCTGCTCCAGCGCGTGGTCGGGCCAGCGGATGTGCAGGCCGCCGGGCGGCATCTCGAAGTCGGTGGGAATGACGATCTCGACGCGGTCGGGGTCGATCATCGCCGTGGCGCTCGACTCGACGATCTCCTGGATCGTCTTCATGCCCGACCACACGCCCGCGAAGCGGCTCATGGCGAAGGCGTGGATGCCCAGGTCCAGGATTTCCTGCACGTTCGCCGGGAAGAACACCGGCGTGCCGCAGGCCTTGAAGATGTGGTCGCTCTGGTGCGCGGCGGTGGAGCTCTTGGAGATGTGGTCGTCGCCCGCCACCGCGATCACGCCGCCGTACTCGGTGGTGCCGGCCATGTTGGCGTGCTTGAAGACGTCGGAGCAGCGGTCCACGCCCGGGCCCTTGCCGTACCAGATGCCGAAGACGCCGTCGAACTTGTTGGTGCCCTGCGGGGAGAAGCCCAGCTGCTGGGTGCCCCAGAGCGCGGTGGCCGCGAGCTCTTCATTGACGCCGGGCTGGAAGACAATGTTCTGCTCTTTGAGGAACTTGCTGGCTTTCCACAGCGCCTGGTCGTAGCCGCCGAGCGGGGAGCCGCGGTAGCCGCTGATGAAGCCGGCGGTGTTCTTGCCGGCCTGCTGGTCGCGCAGCCGCTGCAGCATGGGCAGCTTCACCAGGGCCTGCACGCCGCTCATGAATGCGCGGCCGTAGTCGAGGGAGTACTTGTCGTCGAGCGTGACGGTTTCTAGGGCCTTGCGAATGTGCGCGGGTAGCGGTGCATTCATGTCGTCTGTCTCCGTTTGGCAGGGCCTCGTGGGCCTGGCTGTTTCTGGGTCTGTGCCCGGGTAGGGCACGAGCCCATGATCACGCAAAGTGTATGCCGGGGTCCGCGACAGGTGTTTGCGTTCTTTGCCTGAAAAAACGAGCTTCCAGAAAGAACCTTGCTTAACATCGGCATCCATGGAAAGCATCGACAAGTTCGACCTTGCAATCCTGCAAGAACTGCAGGCCGACGGACGCCTTACCAACGCCGAGCTTGCGCAGCGCGTGGGCCTGTCGGCCGCGCCCTGCTGGCGCCGGGTGCGCGCGCTGGAGGAAGCGGGCTTCATCAAGGGCTACCACGCCGAGATCGACCGCCACAAGATCGGCCTGGGGGTGCTCGCCTTCGTGCGGGTCGACACGGAGCGCGTCACCCACGAGGCCACGCGCCGCCTGGAGGACGCGATCCGCAAGCTGCCCGACGTGATCGCCTGCCACTACATCAGCGGCACCGGCACCTTCGAGCTGCAGGTGGTGGCGCAGGACCTCGACAGCTTCTCGGCCTTCGCGCGCCAGCACCTGATGAACCTGCCGAACGTGAAGGACCTGCACACCAGCTTCTCGCTGGGCGAGGTGAAGGCCAGCAGCGCGCTGCCGCTGGCGCACCTGGGCGGCGGCGCCGGCCGGCCGCGCGCGGCCTAGGACGGATCAGCGCCGCTCGGCCCTGCTCGCCTCGCGCACCGCGCGGAATTCCGAAGACTGCCCCCACTCCGGCCAGCGCCGGCTGTTCGCCAGCGTCTCGCCCACACGGTAGAGCAGCGGCAGGTCGTGCGCCATGCCGGTGAAGGACCAGTCCGCGCGCCATTCGTCGGCCGGCTGGTGGTAGCGCTCGGCGTTGTAGGCCTTGCTCGCCGCCTCGCCGGCAGCGAGGCCGCCGTCCACCAGGTCGTTGCCCGAGGCGAACGAAAGTGCCGGCACGCCGCGCTTGGCAAAGGAGAAGTGGTCGGAGCGGAAGAAGTAGCCGGCCTCTGGATGCGGATCGGGTGCGTAAGCCAGGCCGAAGCCGCGCGCCTGCTCGACCAGCAGATCCTGCAGCTGCGAGACCGCGCTGCCCGAGGTGCTGAAGTTGCGCGCCGGGCCTTCTGGGCTGAGCGCGTCCATGTTGATGACGGCCACCGTCTTCGCCAGCGGGTACAGCGGCTTCGCGCCATAGAACTCCGAGCCGAGCAGGCCGCGCTCCTCCGCCGTCACCGCGAGGAACACGACCGAACGCTCGGGCCTGTGGCGCGCGCTCGCGAAGGCGCGGCCCATCTCGATGAGCGCGGCCAGGCCGGTGCCGTTGTCGACGGCGCCGTTGTAGATGCGGTCGCCCTTCGCATCGGGCGCGCCCACGCCGAGGTGGTCCCAGTGGGCGCTGTAGATCACCGTCTCGTCCGGTCGCTTGCGGCCTTCGATGCGGCCGACCACGTTCTTCGAGACGATCACCTGCCGGTCGATCGCGTACTCCGCCGACAGGCTCGCGCCCTTCAGCAGCTGCGGCTGGAACTCGCGCGTCTGCGCGAGCTTCTTCTGCGCCTCGAAGTCCAGGCCCGCGCGGCGCAGCAGCTCGACCGCCACGTCGCGCTGTATCCAGCCCTCCAGCTTCGGATGCACCGACGCGGGCTGTTCGCGCTCGATGTCGAGCATGGTCGCGGCGTTGGAGTTCCTGACCGTGGCCCAGCCGTACGAGGCCGGCGCGGTCTCGTGGACGATCAGCACACCCAGCGCGCCGCGGCGCGCGGCCTCCTCGAACTTGTAGGTCCAGCGGCCGTAGTAGGTCATGGCCTTGCCGCCGAAGTCGCCGCTGCCGCTTCCACTCGCTTCGAAGTCGGGGTCGTTCACCAGCACCACCGCGATCTTGCCCTTCAGGTCGACGCCCTTGTAGTCGTCCCAGCGCCGCTCGGGCGCGCTCACGCCGTAGCCCACGAAGACCAGCGGCGCCTGCTGGATCGACACCGCGGTCGAGCCGTCGAGCGCCGCGCGCACCGCGATCTGCTCGCCCTGCGCCAGCGCATCGCGCTGCGCGCCCACCTGCAGCGTGATCTGCGGCGTGCCGCGGAACTCGGTCTTCACCAGCGGCACCGACTGCGTCCAGCCGCGCCGGCCGCCTTCGAGATCGCCGCCGGGCGCGAGGCCGGCGGCCTTGAACTGCGCGACAAGGTAGTCGAGCGTCTTCGCTTCCGCCGGCGTGGCGGGCGCGCGGCCCTCGAAATCGTCGCCCGAGACCGTCTTCACGATCTGCGAGAGTCGCTGCGGATCGAAGGGCGGCGTTGCGGGATCGGCCGCCAGCGCGACCGCGGCGCCCGACGCAAGGCCGATGCCGCAGAGAAGATGGGAAGCAAGCCGCTGGATCGTCGTCATGCAAGGCTCCTGAACCGCAAAGCCCCGGATGCTAGCCAGCGGGCCGCGCCCCTTCGCCGATGTCCTTCGTCCTGCGCCGAGAACCTTGGTTGTCCCGTCGCCGCGCGACAAGCCGGGTGGAATGAAAAAGGCCGGCTCCGTGAGGAAGCCGGCCTGGCGCTGCGCCCGCGGTTGGGCGAACAGTGCCTGCTCAGAAGCTCATTTCCTTCTCGACGTCCTGCAGCTTGCGGCGGGCCAGCGCGAGGTTCGACTTGGCCTTGTCCAGCACGAAGTAGATGAACACGCCTTCCTTCTGCGCCATCGGGCGCAGCAGGTGGTACTGCTTGCCGAGGGTGATCAGGATGTCCTCGATGCTGTCGTTCAGGCCGAGCGCGCGCATCGTCTTGAGCTTGGCGCGCACCACCTCGGTGTTGCCGGCGGCCGCCACTTCGAGGTCGACGCCGGTGCCGATGGCGCCCAGCATCATGCCGCTGCCGGAGTCGACCACGGCTGCGCACAGGGCGCCGTCGGCGGTCAGGAGGTTTTCGAGGCTGTTCTGGATCGAGGCCATTTCAATGATTTCCTGTGGTTCGGTTCGATTCATGCGACTGAGGGATGAAGCGGGGGCGTCGCATGCAACCCGTCCCCGCCCGATGTTTTTTCTTTCTGCAGGCTGCTCAGGGCGCCTCGAGCAGCCGCACGCAGGCGGCGCTCCGGTACATCACCTGCGCCAGCACCGCATTGGCGTCGGCGATGACGTTCACCACCAGTTCGGTCTCGCCGTTGCGCACCGGGCTGACGAGCGCGAAGCCCTTGTCGGTGGCCACCGTGATGCAGGTGCAGCGGCCCAGCCGCGCCTCCTGCGACACGACGGCGCCGATGGCGGAGATGGAGCTGGCCATCGCGGCGATGCGCGCGGGCTCGAAGTGGCGCTGGCTGGCGCTGGCGATCTCGAAGCCGTCGGGCGTGGCGATCACCACGGAGGCGATGCCGTTCACGTCTTCCAGCACGCGCAGCACCTCGGCCGCGGCGCGCAGCTTGATCTCGTGGGGAATCCTCATGGCGCGATCTCTTCGTCGAGCGCCTCGATCTGCATCAGCAGCGTCTCGATCAGCGCGACCACGTCGTCCCTGTTGCGCGGATCGGTCGCCATCACCGGCAGCACCAGGCCACGCCCCGCCAGGGCGCGCGCGTAGTCGTCGAGCGTGGGAAAGGGATGGCTGGGCAGCCGGCTCACGCCGATCGCGCAGGGCATCTGCAGGAGCGCGCCCGCGAAGCCGTCGAGGTAGGCAGCGAGGTCGGCGAGCGGGTCGGGCCGGCTGTTGTCGATGAGGATGGCGAAGCCCAGCGCGTCGCGCACCAGGATCTTCCACATGAAGTCGAAACGGGCCTGCCCCGGCGTGCCGTACAGGCGCAGGCGGTCGCCGTTGTCCAGCGTGACTTGGCCGAAGTCGAGCCCGACGGTGGTGGTGGCCTTGGCGATCGAGGCGTCGGCATTGGCGACCTCGGTGCTGACCGGCGGTGTTTCGCTGATGGCGGCGATGGCCGTGGTCTTGCCCACGCCCATCGGGCCCGTGAAGACGAGCTTGTAGTCCCTCATGGCCGCGCTCCGCTCAGGCCAGCCCGAGGCGCTGCCGGATGCGCGAAAGCAGGCCCTTCTTGCGCCGCGCGGCCTCGCCGCCGGCGTGCGCACGGGACGCGGAAGATGCGGAAGGCGCTGGCGCCTGCTCGGCCCAGGCCAGTGCGCCTTCGCCGTCGAGCAGGCCGAGAAATGTGCTGCACACCTCGACGTCGACGCGGCCGAGCACGCTGAGGCTCTCCGCCGATTGCATGCTCCTGGCAAGCGCGGCCGCCAGCCGCACGAAGGCCGGATGGCGCCGCAGCGTCGCCTGCGAGGGCCAGCGCAACAGCGAGGCACGCATGCCGGGCGTGCGCACCGCGGCACGCGCGGCTTCGGCGGGCGCGTTGCCCGGAGCGACTTCGTTGAGCAGCTCCACCAGTTCCTCGGCGTAGATGGGCCGTGCGAGCGCGCGGCTCGCGCTCCTGGCGGTGGTATCGCCGCGGGTCACCATGGGCACGACGAAGCGCGCCCTGAGCGCCTGCCATTCGGAAGCGGGGAAATCGCCGTCCATCAGCAGCAGGTCGCACGAGCGCGATTCGCTGACTGTCCAGCGCGAGCGGAGATTGGAGCTGAGGCGCACGATGATTCTCAGGAGCTCGACCTCAACCTGAGGGAGCCCCATGACGCCCAGTACGAGAGACATACCTTCTTCTTCCCTGATTACTTGTTTTCAAAGCTTCGCCATTGTTGGTGTTGTTAACTATTGGCGTATTCAAAAACGGGCCGTTGCCCGAAATTGGGGCATGCATCGAGAAGAAATCCACAGCATTTGTTACCAGCGAAGGCTTCGGCGCCACACCCATGCAGGGCGGAACGCGGCGGGGGGCCCCGCGGCCGGGGGCCTAAAATCCCGCACCTTTGCCCTTTTGGACGGCCATGGCCGCCCAAAGCCTCATTTCCCCGGAGATACCCCATGAACCGCATCCGGCGCGCCCTGTCGCTCGTTCTTCTTTCCGCCAGCGCGGCCTTCTCGCTGGGCGCCCAGGCCCAGAACCGCGAGCTGATCGTGGCCTCCAGCGCCACCTACGCGCCCTTCGCCTTCGAGAACAAGGACAAGCAGATCGTCGGCTTCGACATCGACATCATCAACGCCATCGCCAAGCAGCAGGGCCTGAAGATCAAGATCGTCAACACGCCCTTCACCGGCATCTTCGGCGCGCTGAACAACGGCGACGTCGACCTCGTGATCTCCGGCGTCACCATCAACGAGAAGCGCAAGCAGAGCTACGACTTCACGCCGCCGTACTTCGCGGCCCGCCAGCTGATCGCGCTGCCGAAGAACAGCAAGGTCGCCTCGCTGAAGGACCTGGCCGGCAAGAAGATCGCCGTGGTCAGCGCCTCCACGGCCGACGACATCGCCTCGCGCGAGTTCGGCAAGACCAGCCCCGACATCCGCCGCTTCGAGAGCACGCCGCTCATCATTTCCGAGCTGGCCGGCGGCGGCGTCGATGCCGCCATGGGCGACAACGGCGTGATCGCCTACCGCGTGGCGCAGAACCCCGAGCTGAAGACGCTGGACGACAAGTCCTTTCCCGAAGAGGGCTTCGGCATCGTCGTGAAGAAGGGCGACAAGGCCCTGCTGGACAAGCTCACGGCCGGCCTCGCCGCCATCCGCGCCGACGGCAGCTACGTGACGATCTACAAGAAGTGGTTCAACAAGGACCCGAACGTCCGATGAACCCCCACGGCATAGGCCAGGAATACCGCGGAACCGGCTCCGCCGGGCCGCTGGTATTGCCCCCGGTAGGGGGTGGGAGAAGCGACACGAAGTGCGCGCAGCCTGGGGGGGAGCAATAGATGGAACAACCAGTGCTGCTTTTTGGATGGTTCCGATGGGACATCCTCGTGGAATACAAGGACCTGTTCTGGCAGGGCGCATGGATGACGCTGCGCATGACGGTGGTCTGCGTGCTGCTGGGCGCGAGCTGGGGGCTGTGCCTCGCGCTCGCGCGGCTGGCGCACCCGCGCCACGCGCCGTGGACCTGGGTGGCGCGCTTCTTCCTGCGCTGGCCGGCCACGGTGTACGTGAGCTTCTTCCGGGGCACGCCGCTGTTCGTGCAGATCCTCCTGATCCACTTCGCGGTGATGCCGGTGTTCATCCACCCGACCTCGGGCATCCTGATCGACGGCGAGCTCGCGCGCACGCTCAAGCAGGAGCACGGCGCGCTCATCTCGGGCGTGGTGGCGCTCACGCTCAACTCGGCCGCCTACATCTCCGAAGTGTTCCGCGCGGGCATCCAGTCGATCTCGCGCGGCCAGTTCGACGCGGGCCGTTCGCTGGGCTTCTCGCCCGCGCAGGTGATGCGCTACGTGGTGCTGCCGCAGGCCTTCCGCCGCATGCTGCCGCCGCTGGGCAACAACGCGATCGCGCTGCTGAAAGATACGTCGCTGGTCTCCGCCATCGGCCTGGCCGAACTGGCGTATGCCGCGCGCACCGTGGCCGGTGCGTATGCGCGCTACTGGGAGCCTTACCTCGCGATCTCGGTCATCTACTGGGTGATGACGCTGATCCTCACCACCCTGCTGCGCCGCCTCGAGCACCGCCTGGCCCGAAGCGACAGGGGCTGACGACGGCGGCCGCGCCAAAATAGCGCCACATGCCGCCCATATCCCCCGAAGAGACGCCCATCCCGCCCGCGAGGCCGCAGCCGACGAAGTTCGCGGCCCTCGTGCCCCTCCAGCTCCCCGTGTTCCGCATGCTGTGGAGCACCTGGCTCGTCGCGAACATCTGCATGTGGATGAACGACGTGGCGGCAGCGTGGATGATGACCACGCTCACTTCCTCGCCCATCTGGGTGGCGCTGGTGCAGTCGGCCTCCACGCTGCCGGTGTTCCTGCTGGGCCTGCCCAGCGGCGCGCTGGCAGACATCCTCGACCGCAGGCGCTGGCTGGTCGCCACGCAGTTCTGGCTGGCCGGCACCGCCATCGTGCTGTGCGCCGCGCTGGCGCTCGACCTGATGACCGCGCCGCTGCTGCTGGCGCTGACTTTCGCCAACGGCATCGGGCTGGCGCTGCGCTGGCCGGTGTTCGCGGCCATCGTGCCCGAGCTGGTGCCGCGCACGCAGCTGCCGGCCGCGCTGGGGCTGAACGGCATCGCGATGAACGCTTCGCGCATCGTGGGCCCGCTCACCGCCGGCATGCTGATCGCGAGCGCGGGCAGCATCTGGGTGTTCGCGCTGAACGCGGTGCTGTCGGTGGCCTCTGGCTTCGTGGTGCTGCGCTGGCGGCGCGAGCACACGCCCAACCCGCTGGGCCGCGAAAAGCTGGTGAGCGCGATGCGCGTGGGCGTGCAGTTCGTGCGGCAGTCGCAGCGCATGCGCGCGGTGCTCACGCGCATCTCGATCTTTTTCTTCCACTCGACCGCGCTGCTGGCGCTGCTGCCGCTGCTGGCGCGAAACCTCCAGGGCGGCGGCGCGGGCACCTTCACGCTGCTGCTGGCGGCCATGGGGGCGGGCGCGATCGTCGCGGTGCTGTTCCTGCCCCGGCTGCGCCAGGCGATGGGACGCGACCAGCTGGTGCTGCGCGGCACGCTGCTGCAGTCGGGCGCCACCGCGGTGATGGCCTTCGCGCCCAACGCATGGGTCGCGGTGCCGGCGATGTTCTTCGGCGGCATGGCGTGGATCACGGTGGCCAACTCGCTGTCGGTATCGGCCCAGCTCGCGCTGCCCGACTGGGTGCGCGCGCGCGGCATGTCGATGTACCAGATGGCGATCATGGGCGCGAGCGCGATCGGCGCGGCCATCTGGGGGCAGGTGGCCACCGTCAGCTCGCTGGTCGCGAGCCTGTGCGTGGCGGCCGCGAGCGGCACGCTGCTGATGCTCGCGGCGCTGCGATGGGTGACCGACCTGAGCGGCGAGGACGACACCAGCCCCGCGCAGGCCGGCTGGGCCGTCGGTCCGCCCGCGGAAGCGCCCGAGGAAAGCGGCCGCGTGGTGATCACCGTCGAGTACCTGATCGATCCGACGCGCGCCGCCGCCTTCCACCTCGTGATGCAGCAGACGCGCCGCGCGCGCCTGAGCCAGGGCGCCATCGGCTGGGAGCTGCTGCACGACATCGCGCAGCCCGAGCGCTACGTAGAGCAGATCGTCGACGAATCGTGGACCGACCACCTGCGCCGCTTCAACCGTGCGACGGCCAGCGACATGGCGCTGCGCGAACGCAGGCTCGCCTTCCACATCGGCGAGTCGGGGCCGGTCGTCACGCGCTACATCGTGCGGCGCTGAGCCGGCGCCGCGGCGTGGGCGGGGCCGTGCGGACGGCTATTTCATACCATATGGGCAAATTTGATGGCACGACGCTTGCATGGCGAAATTTGCCGGGTATCCACCGATAGCCCTCTTTTTTTGACCGCATGGATAATTTAAGCCACCGCCACACCAGGCGCCACGAGGTACACCCGCGATGAATCCGCCTCCCCTGCGCAGCCGCTTCTGGTCCGACCTGACCAGCGAAGAGTTCTCCCGCCTCGACCGCGAACGGCTCATCGCCGTGCTGCCGGTGGGCGCCACCGAGCAGCACGGTCCGCATCTGCCGATGTCGACCGACACCGCCACCATCGACGGCATGGTGCGCGCCACGCTGCCGCACCTGCCCGCCGACCTGCCGGTGCTGTTCCTGCCCACCGTGCCCTACGGCAAGAGCAACGAGCACTCGCGCTACCCCGGCACGCTCACCGTGTCGGCGAACACGCTGATCTCGATGTGGAAGGACATCGGCGCCTGTGTCGCGAAGGCCGGCGTGCGCAAGCTGGTGCTCTACAACAGCCACGGCGGCCAGATGAGCGTGATGGACATCGTCGCGCGCGACCTGCGCGAAGAGCACGACATGATGGTCGTGGCCGCCAACTGGTACACGCTGGGCCTGCCCGAGGGCCTGTTCACGGCGCATGAAGGCAGGCACGGCATCCATGCCGGCGACCTCGAAAGCTCGGTGATGCTGCACCTCACGCCCGACTACGTGCGCCGCGACCAGTTCCGGAACTTCAGCTCGATGACCGAGCAGCTGGCCGCGGAGAACAGGTTCCTCTCGATCACGCCCAGCGGCAAGCTCGGCTGGCAGATGCACGACATCAACCCCGCAGGCGCCGCCGGCGACGCCACGCGCGCCACCGCCGAGAAGGGCGCGGCCGTGCTCGACCACGTGGGCCGCCGCTTCGTCGAGCTGCTGCAGGAGGTAGACCGCTTCCCGCTCTCGCGCCTCGCCAACGAGCCGGCCTGGAAATGAGCACGGAAGCCACCACCGCCGCCGCCGGCGCGCCGCTGGTCAGCCTGCGCAACGTCAGCAAGCGCTTCGCCAACGGCACGCTCGCGCTGCAGGGCATGTCGCTCGACATCGGCGAGCACGACTTCATCAGCTTCCTCGGCCCTTCGGGCTGCGGCAAGAGCACGGCGCTGCGCCTCATCGCGGGGCTCACGCGCATCAGTTCGGGCGACATGCACTGGGGCGGTGCCGCCGCCGGCAACAGCAAGAACGGCAAGACCGACCGCGACCTGGGCTTCGTGTTCCAGGAGCCCACGCTCATGCCCTGGGCCAAGGTGTTCGACAACGTCTGGCTGCCGCTGAAGCTGGCCGGCACCAGCCGCGACGCGGCGGCGCCGGTGGTGAAGCAGGCGCTGGAGATGGTCGGCCTCTCGCGCTTCGCCGACGTGTACCCGCGCGAGCTCTCCGGCGGCATGAAGATGCGCGTGTCGATCGCCCGCGCGCTGGTCACCCACCCGCGCCTGCTGCTGATGGACGAGCCCTTCGCCGCGCTCGACGAGATGACGCGCATCAAGCTCAACAACGACCTGCTGGCCATCTGGCGCGAGCACCGCTTCTCGGTGGTGTTCGTCACGCACAGCGTGTACGAGTCGGTGTATCTGTCGAACCGCATCGTGGTGATGGCAGCGAGGCCCGGCCGCGTGATCGACGAGATCCGCATCGACGAGCCGTATCCGCGCGGCGAAGACTTCCGCACCTCGACCCGCTACAACGCGCACTGCACCGCGGTGTCGCAATCGCTGCATGGAGCCCTGCATGGCCTCGACATCGATCACTGAGACCCACGCGGCCGCCCCTCTCGCGGAAGCCGACGCCGCGCCTTCCGAGGCCTCGCTGCGCGCGCACGAGGACCGGCTGCGCCGGCGCGAGTCGATGCTGCGCATCGCGGTGCCCGCGGCCATCGTCGCGCTGCTGCTGCTGGCGTGGGAATGGACCGTGCGCGCCAACAACATCCCGCACTACATCCTGCCCGCGCCCTCGCTCATCATCCGCACGTTGTTCGACAACTGGGAATCGCTGTCCAGCGCGCTGTGGTTCACGGTGAAGCTCACGCTGCTGGCGCTGGTCGCTGCCATCGTGGGCGGCGTGCTGCTGGCGATCGCCTTCGCGCTCTTCAAGTGGGTGGAGATCGGCCTGTTCCCCATCGCGGTGATCCTGCAGGTCACGCCGATCATCGCGATCGCGCCGCTGATCCTGATCTACGTGTCGAGCACCACGGCGGCGCTCCTGCTGTGCGCGTGGATCGTGGCCTTCTTCCCGATCCTTTCGAACACCGTCATCGGGCTGAAGAGCGCCGACAGCAACCTGCGCGACCTGTTCCAGCTCTACAAGGCCTCGCCCTGGCAGACCTTCCGCTACCTGCTGGCGCCGAGCGCGCTGCCCTACTTCATGGCGGGCCTGAAGATCGCGGGCGGCCTGAGCCTGATCGGCGCGGTGGTGGCCGAATTCACGGCCGGCACGGCGGGCAAGGAGACGGGGCTGGCCTCGCGCATCCTCGAATCGAGCTTCCGCACCGAGATCCCGATGATGTTCGCGGCGCTGCTGCTGGTTTCGTTGCTGGGCATCGTGATCTTCATCGTGTTCGCGGCACTGTCGCGCCTGGTTCTTGGCCACTGGCACGAAAGCGAGATGCGCCGTGAACGCTAGGACTCCAACACCTGCGCCGGCCGTCGACTGGGACGCCGTGCGCGAGGACCTGCGCGGCCTCAACGTGATCACCGCGCCCGGCCAGCGCAAGCAGCTGTCGAAGGACTTCTACTGGTACAGCCCCATCCTCACCGAGCAGCTCGCGGGCTGCGTGGCCGACCTGGTGGTGAAGGTCGGCACCGAGGACGACGTGCGCCAGGCCGCGGCCGTGGCCGCGAAGTGGAAGCTGCCGCTCACGGTGCGCGCGGGCGGCACCGGCAACTACGGCCAGTGCGTGCCGCTGGAAGGCGGCATCGTGCTGGACGTGACGCAGATGTGCCGCGTGCTCGACATCCGCGAAGGCAGCATCCGCGTGGAGGCCGGCGCGCGCATGCACGACATCGACCTCGCCGCGCGCGAGACCGGGCAGGCGCTGCGCATGTGGCCCTCGACCTGGCACGTGGCCTCCATCGGCGGCTTCATCGCGGGCGGCTTCGGTGGCATCGGCTCGTTCCGCCACGGCATCCTGCGCGACCCCGGCAACCTGCTGCGCGCGCGCGTGATGACGGTGGAGCGCGAGCCGCGCGTCATCGAGCTGCACGGCGACGAGATCCAGCAGGTGCACCACGCCTACGGCACCAACGGCGTGATCCTCGACGTGGAAGTGGCGCTGAGCCCTGCCGTCGACTGGGTGCACTGCACGGTGCTCTTCGGCACCTACCGCGGCGCGCTCGACTTCGGCATCGCCGCGCAGGCGCCTTCGCTCGACATCTTCCTGCTGTCGACGGTGGAGGCGCGCTTCTCGCCCTACTACACGGCCATGCGCGACCGCTTCCCGGCCGACCGGCACGCGGTGTTCGCGATGGTCTCGCCCGAATCGATGGCCGAGTTCCGCGCGCTCGCCGATGCGCAGGGCGGCACCATCTCGGTGGCGGGCACCGAGGCCGAGCTGCTCGCCGACGGGCTGCCTCCCGCCTACGAGTGCGCCTTCAACCACACGACGCTGCAGGCGCTGAAGGCCGACCGCGGCTGGACCTACCTGCAGGTGGCCTACGCGCAACCCTTCGACCCGCCCGTGGTCGAGCGGCACCTTGAGATCTTCGGCGACGACGTGCTGCAGCACCAGGACTTCGCGCGCGCCAACGGCGAATGCGGCACCTTCGGCATCCTGCTGGTGCGCTGGAAGGGAAAGGCCCACCAGTACGAGGTGATTCGAGAGATCGAGTCGCAGGGCGGCTGCGTGATCTTCAACCCGCACGTCGTCACCATCGAGGACGGCGGCATGAAGACCATCGACACGCAGCAGATCGAGTTCAAGAAGCGCAGCGACCCGATGGGCCTGATGAACCCCGGAAAAACACGCGGGTGGCGCGCCGACATGGCCATCGAACGCTGAAAAGCCTTAGTCTGCGCATCCCTTTCTTTTCAACGAAACCTCCACAGGAGCACGTTCCCATGCGCATCCCCGCATTCACCCTCCGCCCGCTCGTTCTGGGTCTGGCCCTCGCGGGCGCCGCCTTCGCCGTGCAGGCGCAGGAAAAAGTGGTGTTCGCCACCAACTGGAAGGCGCAGGCCGGCCACGGCGGCTTCTACCAGGCGCTGGTGGACGGCACCTACAAGAAGTACGGCCTCGACGTCGACATCCAGCAGGGCGGCCCGATGGTCAACAACCGGCCGATGCTGCCGGCCGGCAAGGTCGACTTCCTGATGACCGGCAACCTGCTGCAGTCCTTCGACAACGTGAAGAACGGCGTGCCCACCGTGGTGGTGGCGGCCTTCTTCCAGAAGGACCCGCAGGCCATGTTCGCCCACCCGGGCCAGGGCTTCGACACCTTCAAGGACATGACCAAGGCGCCGGTGGCCTTCATCGGCAAGGACGGCCAGTTCAGCTTCTGGCAGTGGATGAAGTCGGAGCACGGCTTCAAGGACTCTCAGCTCAAGCCCTACACCTTCAACGTCGGCCCCTTCCTGGCCGACAAGAAGTCCATCCAGCAGGGCTACGCCATCTCGGAGCCGCTGTCGATCAAGGCGCAGGCCGGCTTCGACCCGGTGGTGCAGCTGCTGGCCGACAACGGCTTCTCGACCTACTCGACCACCATCGAGACGCGCGCCGACATGGTCAAGACCAAGCCCGAGACGGTGCGCAAGTTCATCGAGGCCTCGATCATCGGCTGGAACAACTACCTCTACGGCGACAACAAGGCCGCCAACGAGATGATCGCCAAGATCAACCCCGACTCGCCCGTGGCGTCCTCGCAGGGCTCCATCGAGCTGATGAAGAAGATGGGCATCGTCGACAGCGGCGAATCGCTCACCAAGGGCATCGGCGCGATGGACGAGGCCCGCGTGAAGGACTTCTACGACAAGATGGTCAAGGCCGGCCTGTACAAGCCCGGCGAGG
Organism: Variovorax sp. 350MFTsu5.1; assembly: GCF_048302515.1. NCBI lineage: Bacteria > Pseudomonadati > Pseudomonadota > Betaproteobacteria > Burkholderiales > Comamonadaceae > Variovorax > Variovorax sp. 350MFTsu5.1. Next base: position 6,644,550 of record NZ_CP157620.1, read on the forward strand.
TCGACCTGTCGAAGGTGGTCACCACGCAGTTCGTGAACAAGGGCGTCGGCATCGACGTTCGCAAGAAGCTCACGGGCAAGTAAGGCCCCTGCGAAGAACGCATTTTTCCCGCGGGCCGCGCGGGGCTTGCGCCGGGGTCAGATGCCGGCGCCTGGGTTGCCATAAGGCACCGCGCGGCCTTTCACCCCCTGGGCTCTGACCCCGTCTCGCCGGCGGCCGACAACCGCCGAGCGAACCGGCCCTCAACCATGAAAACGCTCGTCGTCCATTGCCATCCGAACCCTGACAGCTTCAACCACGCGCTCTACCGCACCGCCCTCGAGGCGCTCTCGCCGCGACATCCCGTCAAGGCCATCGACCTCTATGCCGAGGGCTTCGACCCCACGCTGACATGCGAAGAGCGCATCGCCTACCTCGACAACCCCGACCTGATCCGCGAACGTGTGAAACCCCACGTCGAAGCGCTGCTGTGGGCCGAGCACCTGGTGTTCGTGTTTCCCACCTGGTTCCACGGGCCGCCGTCGATGCTCAAGGGCTGGCTGGAGCGGGTCTGGCTGCCTGGCGTGGCCTTCCTGCCGGCGGAACGCAAGGGACAGCTCGCGAAGTCGGGCATGCGCCACATCAGGCGGCTCACGGTGGTGACCACCGGCGGCTCGCCGCGCTGGTTCGTGATGGTCATCGGCGATCCGGGCCGGCGCCTCTTCACGCGGGCGCTGCGCGCACTCTTCGCGTGGCGCTGCAAGGTGACCTGGCTGCAGCTGCACGACATGAACGCCGTCACCGCGAACGACCGCACCCATTTCATCGAACGCGTCTCGCGCAAGCTGAGCAGCATCTAGCAGAAGAGCCACAGACTCCAGAGGGAGACACGAAACCATGAGCCTCGAACGCACGCTCACCGTCCGCGTCGAACGCATCTCGCGCCAGACGCCGGAAATCCTGGCCTTCGAGCTGGCCCACCCGTGGGGCCGGCCGCTGCCCTCGTACGAGGCCGGCGCGCACATCGACGTGCACATGCCCGGCGGCTTCTCGCGCCAGTATTCGCTGGCGCGGGCGCCGTCGTCGGCCAGCGCGGGGCGCTACGTGATCGGCGTGAAGCGCGAGCTTTCAAGCCGCGGCGGCTCGGCCTCGATGCACGAGCGCGTGCGCGAGGGCGACCTGCTGCCGATCAGCGCGCCGCGCAACACCTTCCCGCTGCGCGAGGAGGCCGCGCACCACCTGCTGCTGGCCGGCGGCATCGGCATGACGCCGCTGCTGGCGATGGCGCAGGCGCTGGCCGGGCGCGGCGCCGCCTTCACTCTGTGCGTTTTCGCGCGCAGCGAGGAGCACCTGGCCTTCGCCGATGCGGTGCGCGCGCCGTCGCTCGCACCGCACCTGCGGCTGCACCTCGACCAGGGCGACGCATCGCAGCGCATCGACCTGCGTTCGCTGCTGGGCGAGCGCGCACCCGGCACGCACCTGTACGTGTGCGGCCCCGGCGGCTTCATGCAGGCGGTGCGCGACGCCGCCGCGCACTGGCCGGAAGACGCATTGCACGCCGAATACTTCGCCGCGCCCACCGATGCCGGCGCGGCCGCCGGCCTGCCCTTCACGCTGAAGCTCGCCAAGCGCGGCATCACGGTGCCGGTGGCGGCGGACCAGACCGCCGTCGACGCGCTGCACGAGGTCGGCATCGACATCCCGGTGTCGTGCCAGCAGGGCCTGTGCGGCACCTGCGTGGTCGAGGGCGACGGCGAAGGCGCCGAGCACCGCGACTTCTGCCTGACCGGCAGCGAGCGCCGCCACAAGGTGGCACTGTGCTGCTCGCGCGCCAAGGGGCTGGAACTGGAACTGCAGCTGTGAGCGCGCGTGCGTCTGCCTCTTCCGCTGCGGCTTCCGCCATCACCCAGGAGAACGACGGCGAGGCTCCCGCCACGCGCGGGCGCTCGCGCAAGTACACGCAGGTGCTGGCCCTCATCAACCAGGCCGCCATCGAGGTGTTCGCGAGCGAGGGCCTGGCCGGCGCGTCGACGCAGGCGATCGCCGACAAGGCGGGGCTTTCGAAGGCGCAGCTGCACTACTACATCGACAGCAAGGAGGCGCTGTACCGCCAGGTGCTGCAGGACATCCTCAACGACTGGATCGTGGTGTTCGGCTTCAGCGACGAGGCCTTCGGCCCGCGCAGGGTGCTGGGCGACCTGATCCGGCGCAAGATGATGTTCTCGTTCGAGCACCCGCTGCGCTCGCGCATCTTCACGGCCGAGATGATGCGCGGCGCTCCGGTCATCAACGACATGATGGCAACGAGCAAGCAGCGCACCGAACAGGCTGCCGCCGTCATCCAGAACTGGATGAACCAGGGCCTGATGGACAAGGCCGACCCGATGCTGGTGCTGTTCCACATCTGGGCCGTGACGCAGTTCTACGCCGACCACGCCACGCAGGCCGCCTACTTCCGCGACACCGCGCAGCAGGGCGACGACAAGGACCGGCGCTACCTGATCGAGCAGGTGACGGAGTTCCTTTTGAAGGGCGCGGGCGTCAGGTAGGGCGAGGCTTTTCGCGGAACACCGCGGAACCGGCTCTGCCGGGCCGCAGGTGTTGCCCCCCGGCGAGGGGGTTGGCGGCCACACGAAGTGGGCAAGCCTGGGGGAGTACCTATTCCGGCAGGTACATGGTCGCCTCGACTTCCACCAGCACCTCGTCGCCCGGCAGGAAGCGCGACACCTCCACCACCGTGCTGACCGGCGGCTCGCCCGGATAGAACAGGCCGCGCACGCGGTTGTAGAAGGCGTAGTGCGGCAGGTGGCGGAAGTACTGCACCAGCTTCACCACGTCTTCCATCGTGCCGCCGTGCTCGGCCGCGATCTGGCGGATGCGCTCGAGCACGAACCAGCTCTGCGCGACGATGGGCGCCTCGAACACGTCCACCGACATCTGTCCGGTGGCGTAGCCCACGCCCTGCAGCGCGGTGCGCGCTTCTTCCGGAATGGCGTCGTAGCCGGCCACCGCGCGGCACGTGGCCGGATCGACGGCGACCACGCCGCTCATGAAGACGAAATCGCCCACGCGCTTGGCGGCCGCGTAGTTGGCCATCGGCTTGCCCATGCTCATTGCTCGTTGCTCTCCAGTCGTTGGCCGGCGCGGATGACGGTGCGTTGCCGTCCGCGCGGGCCGATCAGTTCGTGTTCCCCGGTGGCGGACAGCACCAACAGGTCGGCCGGGCAGCCCGGCGCGATGCGTCCGTCCCACGCGAGCCCCAGCGCCTTCGCGGGGCTCACGGTGATGGTGTCGAGCCAGTCGTCGGCCGGCGCAAGATGCGCCGCCTGCACGCCGAGGCCGAAAGTCTCCAGCAGGTCGTAGCTGCCGTAGGGATAGAAGGCGTCCTGCACGTTGTCGGTCGCCAGGCTCGCACGCAAGCCCCGTGCCGCCGCCTCGCGGATGCGCGTGACGCCGCGCTGCACCGGCGTGCGGTCCCACGCGCCCTGCAGGTAGAGGTTGGTGGTGGGCAGCGCGACGATGTGGATGCCCGCGCCCGCGCACAGCGCCAGCGTTTCGGCAGCGACGGCGTCTTCCTGCACCGAGAGCGAGCAGGCATGGCCGCAGACCACGCCGCGCCGGAAGTCGCGCGCACGCACCAGCTGGGCGATGCTGCGCAGGCCGGTGGCCTCGACGTCCAGGCCTTCGTCGACGTGGAAGTCCAGCGCCAGTCCGTGCTGCTGCGCGAGGTCGAACACGCGGCCCAGCTTGTGGACGATGCCCTCGTTGCGATAGACGAAGGCGCCGAGCACGCCGCCCGCGCGCCTCACCTCGCGCGCGATGCGCTCGCCCGCCTCGATGTCGGCGAACAGGTCCAGCGGCGTGAGCGATACGAACTGCAGCTCGATGCGGCCGCGCCATTCCTCGCGCAGCGCCTCGAACACCGCCAGCGCGGCCGGCGGCTCGGGCTGCACCCAGTCGAGGTGCGTGCGCAGCGCGCGCGTGCCCGACAGCCAGGCATCGCGAAGCGCGCGCTCCATGCGCAGGCGCAGCGACTCGCCGGTCCAGCTCTCGCGGTGCCGATTCATGCGCTCGATGGCGACGAACAGGTTGCCCTGCGCGGCGCCCACATCCTGCACGGTGTAGTTCTTGTCGATGTGCGCGTGGGCCTCGACCAGTGCGCTCAGCAGCGTGCCCTTCGCATGCTGCTGCTGCGCGCTGGGCGTGATGGAAGCGACCTTGTCGCCGGCCAGCACGATGTCGAACAGCTGCGCATCGCCCGCCGCGAAGCCACGCAGCGGCGCCGGGATGCGCAGCGCTTCGAGCTTCATGCGTGCCGCTGCCGCCAGTCGCGCAGCCAGCCCAGGCCGGCCGAGGTGCCGCCGGGCTCCGCGCCGCGCTTCGGCCGGTACTCGCAGCCGACCCAGCCCTGCCAGCCGCACTGCGCCGACACCTCGTCGAGCACGTCGAAGAGGTACGGGTAGTTCTGCTCGCCGATGTCGGGTTCGTTGCGATCGGGCACGCCCGCGATCTGGATGTGGCCGACGCGGCCGGTCGGCAGGTACTTGCGGATCTTCATCGCCACGTCGCCCTCGACGATCTGGCAGTGGTAGAGGTCCATCTGCACCTTGAGGTTGGGTGCGCCCACCGTCTCGACGATCTCGTGCGCATGGTCCTGCCGGTTGAGGAAGAAGCCCGGAATGTCGCGCGTGTTGATCGGCTCGATCAGCACGTCGCGGCCTGCCTTGGCGGCCTCGGCTGCGGCCCAGCGCAGGTTGTCGATGTAGACGGGCTGCAGCGCGTCGCGTTGCTGTCCGGCGGGCACGAGGCCGGCCATGACGTGGATGCGCGGGCAGTCGAGCGCCACGGCATAGTCGACGGCCTTGGCGATGCCTTCGCGGAACTCGGCCTCGCGCCCCGGCAGGCAGGCCAGGCCGCGCTCGCCGCCGTTCCAGTCGCCCGGCGGGCCGTTGAACAGCACCTGCTGCAGGCCGTTGTGCTCGAGCCTGGCGACGATTTCTTCCTTGGTGAAGTCGTAGGGGAAGAGGTATTCCACGGCCTTGAAGCCGTCCTTCGCGGCGGCGTCGAAGCGGTCGAGGAAGGCGAGCTCCGGGTAGAGCATCGAGAGGTTGGCGGCGAATTGGGGCATGGGGTGTTTTTACTACCAGCGCGCACCGAAGGTGCGGCGCAGTTCATCGATCTGGTCGGCATCGAGCGGCTCGGGCTTGGCGGCCTGGGCGAGCTGCTGGAGCCTTGCGGTTTCCTCGAGTTCCTCGAGGACGGCCATGGCGGCGGCCGGCGTGTCGTGCCACACGTTGGGGCCCAGGCGCGCGAGCATCACGGCGCGGATCGGCGTGCCGGCGGCGCCGAAGCGCCCGATGGCCTGCGCCACCTGCTCGGCCGCTTCGGGCGCGCCCGGCCGGTGGTACGGAATGACCGGCACATGGCCGACCTTCATCACGAAGTAGGGCGTGAGCGCGGGCAGCAGTTCATCGCCGGGAGCCTGCAGCGTGAGCGCCACGCAGTGCGTGCTGTGCGTGTGGATCACGCAGGCGGTGTTCGCATCGAACGCGCGCGCGGCGGCGTAGATGCGCGTGTGCAGCGCGATGGTCTTGCTGGCGCGGTCGCCGCCGGTCTGCCGGCCCTGCGCGTCGAGCCGTGCGAGCCGCGCCGGGTCGAGGAAGCCGAGGCAGGCGTCGGTGGGCGTGATGAGGAAGCCGCCGTCGTCCAGGCGCACGCTGATGTTGCCGGCCGTGGCGTGCACGTAGCCGCGCTCGAACAGGCTGCGGCCGACGCGGCAGATCTCCTCGCGGGCCTGATTCTCTGCAGTCATGCTCTCGGTCATGCGAGCACTGTAAATGCCTTGGTGAAGAAATCGTCGCTGCCGAAGTTGCCCGACTTCAGCGCGATGTGCAGGCCGGCCTCGGGTGCGGCTTCGGAGCGCGCATGGCACCACGGCACGCCGGGGTCGATCTGCGGGCCGATCTGCATCTGCGCGATGCCCAGCGCCTGCACGCAGGCGCCCGAGGTCTCGCCGCCGGCCACCACCAGCCGGTGCACGCCGCGCTCGACCAGGCCGTGCGCGATGGCGGCAATCGTGCGCTCGACCATCGCACCGGCCTCTTCCACGCCCAGGCGGCCCTGCACCGACTTCACGGCGCCGGCCTCGGCGGTCGAGTAGACGAGCACGGGACCCTTGTCGATCAGCGGAGCGGCCCACGCCAGCGCCTCGGCAGCGACGTCGACGCCGGCCGCGATGCGCAGCGGATCGATGGCCAGTGCCGCGCCGCCGCGCTGGATGAAATCGAGCACCTGCCGGTTGGTGGCCAGCGAGCAGCTGCCCGAGACCACCGCCGACTTGCCGCCGGCCCCGGGCAGCTCGCTCGCCTGCGACGAAGGCGCGAGGCCGAAGTTGGCCGGCAGGCCGATGGCCACGCCCGAGCCTGCGGTGACCAGCGGCATCTTCGCGAGCGCCGGGCCCATGCGCAGCAGGTCGTCGTTCGACACCGCGTCGACGATGGCGATGGCGACGCCCTCGGCCTTGAGCTGTGCGATGCGCTCCTCGATGGCGGCCGCACCGCGCGCCACCACCGCGTAGTCGACGAGCCCCACCTTGCGCGTGCACTGCGCCTGCAGCACGCGCACGAGGTTCGGGTCGGTCATCGGCGTGAGCGGATGGTTCTGCATGCCGCTCTCGTTGAGCAGCACGTCGCCCGCGAACAGGTAGCCCTTGAACACGGTGCGCTTGTTGTCGGGGAAGGCGGGCGTGGCGATGGTGAAGTCGCATCCCATCGCGTCCATCAGCGCCTCGGTCACGGGACCGATGTTGCCTTGCGGCGTGCTGTCGAAGGTGGAGCAGTACTTGAAGTAGATCTGCTTCGCCCCCTGCGACTGCAGCCAGCGCAAGGCTTCGAGCGACTGCGCGATGGCCTCGGCCGGCGCGATGGTGCGCGACTTGAGCGCGACCACCACCGCATCCACGTCGGCATCGAGTGGGCCTTCGGGCACGCCGATGGCCTGCACCACGCGCATGCCGGCACGCACGAGGTTGTTGGCGAGGTCGGTGGCGCCGGTGAAATCGTCGGCGATGCAGCCGAGCACGAGCTTGGACATGGCGTTCAGTCCTTCAGCGCAAGTTTCACGGCCTGCGCGTTCTCGCGCACGTAGTCGCGCAGGATCGCGTCGAAGCTCGCGTCGGCCTTCAGGCCCAGCGCCTCGGCGCGCGCGGCGTGGATGCGGCTGGGCCAGCTGGTGACGATCTTCGCGATGGCGGCATCGGGCTCCCAGTCGATCAGGCCGGTGGCTTCCTTGCCGGCGATGCGTTCGAGCGCCTGCGCCATCTCGCGCACGGTGGTGGTCAGCGCGGGCAGGTTGATGGCGGTGCGAGCGCCCCATTCGGCGGCGCTGGCGGTGGCCGCGCGCACGATGCCCGCGACGGTGTTGCCGGGCGAGGCCAGCGCGACGGGCGTGTCGGGCGACACGGGGCAGCGCGCACGCTCGCCGGCCAGCGGCTCGCGCAGCATGCCGCTCAGGAAGCTGGAGGCCGCGCCGTTGGGCCGGCCGGGGCGCACCGATACCGTCATCAGCCGCACGTTGCGGCCCTGCACGAAGCCCTTGCGCGTGAAGTCGGCCACCAGCTGCTCGCCGATGAACTTCTGGATGCCGTAGCTGTTCTGCGGCGTCGGCAGCGTGGTGTCTTCGATGACGGCGGGCAGGCGCTGCTCGGGCGAATCGCCGAACACCGCGACCGAGCTGGAGAACACGAACACCGGCGAGTGGCCCGCGCGGCGCGCGGCTTCGAGCAGGCCGCGCGTGGCGTCGAGGTTGCTGCGCATGCCGAGGTCGAAGTCGGCCTCGCACTCGCCGCTCACGGCAGCGGCGAGGTGGAACACGAGCTGCGTGTCGGCGACGGGCAGTGCGCCGTTCGAAAGCTGCTCGAGCAGGTCGCCCTGCACGAACTGCACGCGCGTGTCGGAAGCCAGGTCGGCGGGCGGCGGCACGCGATCGGCCAGGGTGATGCGCGAGACGGGCTGCGCGGCCGATCCGGCCAGCGCGAGGCTGCCGCCCGCGAGCAGCGTGCGTGCGAGGCGGGCGCCCAGGAAGCCGCAGCCGCCGGTGATGAGGATGTTCATGTGCGTGTCTCTTCTTTCTTTCAGGCTTCTTTCTTCGGACCCGGCACCTCGATGCCGGGGAAGATCTTGATTACCGCGCTGTCGTCCTCGCGAGCGTAGCCCGCCGTCGAGGCCTGCATGAACATCTGGTGCGCGGTGGACGACAGCGGCAGCGGAAACTTGCTCGCGCGCGCCACGTCGAGCACCAGGCCCAGGTCCTTCACGAAGATGTCCACGGCCGACAGCGGCGTGTAGTCGCCCGCGAGCACGTGCGCCATGCGGTTCTCGAACATCCAGCTGTTGCCCGCGCTGTGGGTGATGACCTCGTACAGCGCCGCCGGGTCGACGCCCTCGCGCAGGCCCAGCGCCATGGCTTCGGCCGCCACCGCGATGTGCACGCCGGCCAGCAGCTGGTTGATGATCTTCACCTTGCTGCCCGCGCCCGCCTTGTCGCCCAGGCGGTAGACCTTGGCGGCCATGGCGTCGAGCACCGCGCCGGCCTTCTCGTACGCGGCGGGCCTGGCGGCGGTCATCATCGTCATCTGGCCGCTCGCGGCCTTGGCGGCGCCGCCGGAGATGGGCGCGTCGATGTAGAGGATGCCCAGCTTCTCCAGGCGCGCCTCCAGCGCCACCGACCAGTTCGGATCGACGGTGGAGCACATCACGAAGACGCTGCCGGGCTTCATCGACGCGGCGCAGCCGGGCGTGGTGCCGTCGCCGAACAGCACCGACTCGGTCTGCGCGGCGTTCACCACCACGCTGACCACGATGTCGCACTGCGCGCCGAGCTCGGCCAGCGTGGCGCAGGCCGTGCCGCCTTCGCGCGCGAAGGCTTCGGCGGCCTCGCGGCGCACGTCGAACACATGCGGCGCATGGCCCGCGCGGCGCAGCGACTGCGCCATGCCGGCGCCCATGGCGCCCAGGCCCACGAGGCCGACGACGGGAGTGGCAGCGGAGATGGTGGAAGGGGTCTTTTCTTGGTTCATTGCGTTGCTTCCGTTCAGTTGCAAGGCCGGGCACCCGGTGCGACGCGCCCCGTTCGGGAAACACCGCGGAACCGGCTTTGCCGGGCCGCAGGTGTTGCCCCCGGCGAGGGGGTTGGCGCAGCGACACGAAGTGCGCGAAGCCTGGGGGTGTACTTCATCTAACGGTTGACCAGTTGCTTGGGCGTGAACCACACGCCGATGGCGCCGAGCACCAGCGCGCCGGCCAGCACGTACATGCCGATCTGCGTGCTGCCCGTGAGGTCCTTCAGGTAGCCGATGAGGTAGGGGCTCACGAAGCCCGCGAGGTTGCCCACCGAGTTGATGGCGGCGATGCCCGCGGCGGCGGCCGTGCCCGTGAGGAAGGCGGTGGGCAGCGACCAGAACAGCGGCGCGCAGGTCAGCACGCCAGCCGCGGCGAGCGAGAGGAACGCCAGCGACACGGCCGTGTTCTGCGTGTACGAAGCGGCCACGGTGAAGCCCACGGCACCCATCATGGCCGGCACGATCAGGTGCCAGCGGCGCTCCTGGCGGCGGTCGGCGCTGCGGCCGAAGAGGTTCATCGCGACGATGGCGCAGAGGAACGGAATCGCGCTGAGCAGCCCGATGTTCAGGTTGCCCTGCACGCCTGTGGCCTTGACCAGCGTGGGCAGCCAGAAGGTGAGTGCGTACTGGCCCATGACGAAGGCGAAGTAGATGAACGCCATCCACCAGATGCGCGCATCGCGGAACACGCCGGCCACCGAGTGCGGGCCCTTGGCGCCGTGGGCGGCGTCGTTCGCCACCTCGCGCTGCAGCAGGGCCTTTTCCTCGGCGCTGAGCCAGCGCGCCTGGGCGATGCCGTTGTCCAGGTACAGCAGCACCATCACGCCGATGAGCACGGCGGGGATGGCTTCGATGAGGAACATCCACTGCCAGCCGCTCATGGCCGACACGCCATGGAAGCTGTCCATGATCCAGCCCGACAGCGGGTTGCCGAAGATGCCCGCCACCGGAATGGCCGACATGAACACCGCGATGATCCGCGCGCGCCGGTGCGCCGGGTACCAGTGCGTGAGGTAGAGGATCACGCCCGGATAGAAGCCCGCCTCCGCCAGCCCGAGCAGGAAGCGCAGGATGTAGAAGCTGGTGGGCGTCTTCACGAACATGAAGCAGGCCGAGAGCAGCCCCCAGGTGATCATGATCCGCGCGATCCAGATGCGCGCGCCCACGCGGTTGAGCAGCAGGTTGCTCGGCACCTCGAACAGGAAGTAGCCCAGGAAGAAGATGCCCGCGCCAAGACCGAACACGGTTTCGCTGAAACCCAGGTCCTGGCCCATCTGCAGCTTGGCGAAGCCGACGTTCACGCGGTCGAGGTACGCGATCACGTAGCAGAGCATGAGGAAGGGCACGAGGCGCCAGAACACCTTGGAGTAGGCGCGCTTTTCGAGCGCGGCATCGGCGGCGGCGGGCGACATGGCGCTGGCCTGGAGGGTCGAGGAAGTCATGAGGAAGCTGCGTCTCGGATGATTTGTCAGGTCATCATACAAATCTGTCTTTTGCTGGCCGACCCGGGTAAACCCTCGGACGGCCGCCTTCCGGCGCCTTTCTGGTGACTTCGTGTATCGGCGCCGGGCTCAGCCGCCGACCGGCCAGCCTTCGACCAGCGGACGGGCGAGCTGCTCGCCCTCCTGCTGCCAGAACACCGGATCGGCCTGCTCGATGCGGCGGATCGCGTTGTCCATGTGGCTCTTGGCGGCCTCGCGCGCGCGCAGCGGATCGCCGGCCTCGATGGCCTCGACGATGCGCGCGTGCTCCTGCGCCACCTCGCGCGCGAAATCGGCGCGGCGCGCCTCGTTGGCGCGCGTGACGCGCGTGGCGCCGTGCAGGAACTGCCGCAGGTACTGCAACGTGCCGATCAGGAAGGGGTTGCGCGCCGCCTCGGCGATGGCGCGGTGGAAGCGCACATCCTCGTCCGCGCCGTTGCCGCCCGCCTCGACCGCCGCGTGCAATGCGGCGATGGCGTCACGGATGCGCTGCACGTCTTCGTCCGTGCGGCGCTCGGCAGCCAGCGCGGCCACTTCGGCTTCGAGCGCGCGGCGCAGCTCGACCATCTGGATCACCGCCTCGCGCGAGGCCACATGCGGCATCTCGAAGCGCAGCGGCTCGACGCCGGCAGCGCGCACGTAGACGCCGCTGCCCTGGCGCGAATCGAGCAGCCCCAGCGACTTCAGCCGCGACACCGCCTCGCGCACCACGGTGCGGCTCACGCCGAACTGCTCGGCCAGCGCGGTCTCGGTAGGCAGCCGGTCGCCTTCGGACAAGCGCCCGCTGCGCACCTCGGCCGCGAGCGCATCGGCCACCTGGTCGGCCAGGCGGACGGCGGGGGCGATGGACTGGAAGCGGGCGGTCATGGGCGCGAAGGTGGTGGGCCTGCGACTCTAACGCAGGGCCCACCCCATCGCGGAGCCCGAAGGAATTCAGCTCAGCGCGTGACGCGCGGCCTTCGCGATGCTCTGCGCATCGACGCCGAAGAAGCCACGCAGCGCCGCACGCGTGTCGCTGCGACCGAACCCATCGGTGCCCAGCGTGATGTAGCGGCGGCCTTCGGGCAGGAAGGCGCGCACGCTCTCGGGCACGGCGCGCACGTAGTCGGTGGCGGCGACGATCGGGGCCTTGCCGCCCTTGCCGAGCTGCTGCGCGATGAAGGGAATGCCGGCTTCCTCGCCAGCCAGCGCACGCTGCTCGCAGGCCAGCCCGTCACGCGCGAGTTCGCTCCAGCTCGTCACGCTGAACACCTCGGCCTCGATGCCCTCTTCGGCCAGCAGCTGCGCGGCCTTCACGACCTCGGTGAGGATCGCGCCCGAGCCCATCAGCGTCACTTTTTTCTTCGCCTTGCCCGAAGCCGGCGCATAGGTGCCGAAGCGATAGCAGCCGCGCAGGATGTCGCCTTCCGCGCCGGCCGGCACGTCGGGCTGCGCGTAGTTCTCGTTCATGAGCGTGACGTAATAGAACACGTCCTGCTGCTCGACCATCATTTCGCGGATGCCCGCGTCGACGATCACCGCCATCTCGCCCGCGAAGGCCGGGTCGTAGGCCTTGCAGTTGGGGATGGTCGCGGCCACGAGGTGGCTGCTGCCGTCCTGGTGCTGCAGGCCCTCGCCGCCGAGCGTGGTGCGCCCCGAGGTGGCGCCCAGCAGGAAGCCGCGCGCACGCTGGTCGGCCGCGGCCCAGATCGCGTCGCCCACCCGCTGGAAGCCGAACATCGAGTAGTAGATGTAGAAGGGCAGCATCGCCAGGCCGTGCACGCTGTAGCTGGTGGCGGCGGCCGTCCAGCTCGCGATGGCGCCGGCCTCGCTGATGCCCTCTTCCAGGATCTGCCCGTCGGTGGCCTCGCGGTAGCTCAGCACCGAGCCGATGTCTTCCGGCGCGTAGCGCTGGCCCACGCTCGAATAGATGCCGACCTGCTTGAACAGGTTGGCCATGCCGAAGGTGCGCGCCTCGTCGGCCACGATGGGCACGATGCGCGGACCCAGGGCCTTGTCCTTCATGAGGTTGCCCAGCATGCGCACGAATGCCATGGTGGTGCTCATCTCCTTGCCGGCGGCGACGGTGGCGAACTGTGCGTAGCTCGCGATGTCGGGCTTGGCCACCACCTCGCAGGCGGTCTCGCGGCGCGGCATGGCGCCGCCGAGGGCCTCGCGGTGCTGGCGCAGGTAGCGCATCTCGGCGCTGTCCTCGGCCGGTCGGTAGAAGTCCATCGCGGTGGCTTGCGCGTCGGTCAGCGGGAGGTTGAAGCGGTCGCGGAACTCGATGAGGTCCACGTCGCCCATCTTCTTGTGCGAGTGCGTGGTCATCTTGCCCTGCGCGGCGCTGCCCATGCCGTAGCCCTTCTTGGTGTGGGCGAGGATCACGGTGGGCTGGCCGCGATGCGCCGCGGCTGCGGCATAGGCGGCGTGGATCTTCACGAGGTCGTGGCCGCCGCGCTTGAGGCGGTCGATCTGCTCATCGGTCATGCCTTCGGCCAGGCGCGCGAGCTCGGGGTTCTGGCCGAAGAAGTTGTCGCGGTTGAAGCGGCCGTCCTTGGCCGCGAAGGTCTGCATCTGGCCGTCGACGGTGTTGGCGAAGACGCGCGCCAGCGCGCCGCTCGCGTCCTGTGCGAAGAGGCCGTCCCAGTCGCTGCCCCACACGAGCTTGATGACGTTCCAGCCCGCGCCGGCGAAGAGCTTCTCGAGCTCGTCGATGATGCGGCCGTTGCCGCGCACCGGGCCGTCGAGGCGCTGCAGGTTGCAGTTGACCACCCACACGAGGTTGTCGAGCTTCTCGCGCGCGGCCAGCGTCAGCGCGCTCATCGATTCGGGCTCGTCCATCTCGCCGTCGCCGAACACGCCCCACACCTTGCGGCCTTCGCAGTTCAGCAGGTTGCGGTGCGTGAGGTAGCGCATGAAGCGCGCGTGGTAGATCGAGCTGATGGGGCCGATGCCCATCGAGCCGGTCGGGAACTGCCAGAAGTCCGGCATCAGGTACGGATGCGGGTAGCTGCACAGGCCGCGCGCGCCGCTGCCGTCGGTGAAGGCGGGCGCGGTGAGTTCCTGGCGGTAGTGCTTCAGGTCTTCCTCGCTCAGGCGGCCTTCGAGGTACGCGCGGGCGTACACGCCCGGTGCGCTGTGCGGCTGGAAGAACACGAGGTCGCCGCGGTGGCGCTCGCTGCGCGCATGGAAGAAATGGTTGAAGCCGGTCTCGAACAGGTCGGCCGCGCTCGCGTAGCTGGCGATGTGGCCGCCGAGTTCGCCATACGCCTGGTTGGCCTTGGCCACCATCGCGAGCGCGTTCCAGCGCATCAGCGAGGCGAGCTTCTCTTCGATGGCAAGGTCGCCCGGGAACGGCGGCTGGTCTTCCACCGCGATGGTGTTGACGTATGGCGTCGCCAGCTCGGGCTGCCAGCCGATGCGTTGCTGCCGCGCGAGGCGGGCCAGTTCGGCCAGCATCTGCCTGGCGCGCTGCGGCCCCTGCGTCTGCGCCAGCGCCACGAAGGCATCGCGCCACTCGGCGGTCTCGGCGGGGTCGGGGTCGTGCGAGAGCTGCGTTTCATCCAGCAGCAGGGCGCGCATCTGGTCGGGCGAAATCGGGGCGTTCATGACGGCACTTTAGGCCGCCGTGAGGAAAATTAGCTACCGGCAGCGCCAAGCCCATGAACGCGTCGCAGCATAAAATTCCGCAAAACCATCTCTACACGGCATTTCATGCAACTCGACGCCATCGACCTGCGCATCCTCGACGAGCTTCAGCGCGACGGCGCGCTGTCGAACGTGGAGCTCGCGCGGCGCGTGCACCTCTCGCCGTCGCCCTGCCTGTCTCGCGTGAAGGTGCTCGAGGCCAACGGCGTGATCGACCGTTACGTCGCCCTCGCCAGCGCCAAGGCGCTGGGCCTGGGGCTCAACGTGTTCATCTCGATCAGCCTCACCACGCAGAGCAAGCAGTCGCTCGCCGACTTCGAGCAACGCATCGCCGAGCACGACGAGGTGATGGAGTGCTACCTGATGACGGGCGACAGCGACTACCTGATCCGCATCGCGGTGGCGGATATGGCGGCGCTGGAGAAATTCATCCTGGAGCAGCTCACGCCGATTCCGGGGATCGAGAAGATCCGCTCCAGCTTTGCGCTGAAGCAGGTGAGATACAAGACGGCGCTGCCGTTGCCGAGGGAGTAGGCACTCCCGCGGGGCTTCGCGCACGTCGTGTCGCTACGCCACCCCCTCGCCGGAGGCGACACCTGCGGCCCGACGAAGCCGGTTCCGCGGTGTCTCCCGGAAGAGGCAGGTTGTTGCGCCGATCAGAGGCCGATCAGGCCGCCGTCGTTCTTCGTGATGACGATGGTCGCCGAGCGCGGGCGGGCGTTGCCGCCATCGGGCCAGTGGCTGAGGAACTTCGTCGGATCCGAGATGTTCGTGCTGGCCGTGTTCTCACCCGGGTGCTGGATGTTCACGAACAGCGCGCGGCCGTCGCCGGATTCGGCGATGCCGGTGATCTCGCAGTCGATGGGACCGACGAGGAAGCGGCGCAGGCCATCGGTGCCGGGGGCCTTGCCGATGAAGGTAGCCTGAGTTGCGGTGGTGGAACCGTCGACGTTGGTGATGGTCTTCGCGCCGCCGTCGCCGACCTTGCCCGGCAGGGCGGCCAGCAGCATGCAGTTGGTCACGTCGGTGTACGCGCCGTCGTCGGTCTCCAGCCACAGCAGGCCGGGAGCGGCCTGGCTGAACCACATGCCGTCGGGGCTGGAGAAGTCGTTGTCGGCTCCCAACTGCGAGAGGTTGACATCGGCCGACGCGGTGGAACGCGCGCCGAAGAGGTACACGTCCCATTTGAAGGTGACGGAGGTCGGATCGCCATTGGTGTCGGCAAAGCGCACGATGTGGCCGTTCGGGTTGCCCTTCTGGTCCTTGCCGGCGGTCGTCTTGTCGTTGTAGAAGCGCGGGTTGGCGGCGTCGGTCTTGCCGATCGGACGCGAGCTCGAGTTGGTGTTGGTCAGCGTGACGTAGACCTCGCCGGTCTTCGGGTTGACGGCCGTCCACTCGGGGCGGTCCATCTTGGTAGCGCCGGCGGCATCGGCGGCGTGGCGCGCATTGACCACCACGTCGGCCGCGTCGGCGAACGCATAGGCGGAATAGCTCGCGGTGATGTTGTTGACGCCGAGCTTCAGCTCGAGCCAGTCGCCCGTGCCGTCGGCCTTGAACTTGGCGACGTAGAGCTTGCCGTCGTCCATGTACTTGTCGCCAGCGGCCATGCCGCCACCGATGTCGGCCGCGTCCCAGTTCTTGGTCGACACGAACTTGTAGATGTACTCGTTGCGCGAGTCGTCGCCCATGTACCAGACCAGCGGCTTGCCGACCACGACCGGGCCCAGGCACGCACCTTCGTGGCCGAAGCGGCCGAGCGCGGTGCGCTTCTTCGGG
The DNA here is from genome assembly GCF_048302515.1 of Variovorax sp. 350MFTsu5.1. Classification (NCBI taxonomy): domain Bacteria; kingdom Pseudomonadati; phylum Pseudomonadota; class Betaproteobacteria; order Burkholderiales; family Comamonadaceae; genus Variovorax; species Variovorax sp. 350MFTsu5.1. Next base: position 6,660,534 of record NZ_CP157620.1, read on the forward strand.
GTGCTCGACGGGTTGAACGGGTCGATCTCGACCACCCAGCCGTAGGTGTTGGCGCCGTTGCGGTAGTCGTCGACGGCGGTGCCGCTCGTGGCGACGACTTCGGTGTTCCAGCGGCCGTACAGGTTGTCGGCGGTGTCGGGCGTGACGGTGGCCCAGAGTTCGCGGCCGGTGCTGGCCACGCCGTAGCGGCTGAAGGAAGCCAGTTCCTTGGCGGTGCGGTTGGCATCGTCATTGGCGGCGATGCGGCGGAAGTAGCCGGCCCAGTTCTCCTCGCAGGTGAGGTACGTTCCCCACGGCGTGGTGCCGTTGGCGCAGTTGTTGAGCGTGCCGCGGGTCTTGCTGCCGTCGGTCGAGTACTTGGTCTTCAGGTAGTCGGTCTTGGCGGCGGGGCCCGAGAAGCTCATCTCGGTGAGCGTATGGACGCGGCGGTTCAAGGTCGAGTCCTGCTTGTAGCTCCACGTGCTGCCTCTCTTGTTGACCTCGATCACGCTCACGCCGTGCAGGTAGAACTCGCGCAGCACTTCGTCGGCCACGGTGCGCGCGCCGCTGACGATGGTCTGGCCGGTGGGATGCAGGAACAGCGGCGTGATGGCTTCGTGGTTCATCACGAGCAGGCCGCGCGATGCGCCGGTGGCGTCCCACTTGTTCGACGCGTTCATGCCGAAGTAGGTCATGCCGTCGTGGTGGTCGCCCGCGCGGCGGTCGTAAGTGTCGGCTGCGTCGGTGCCGTCGTTCCTGTAGGCGGCCACGCTCGTGGCGATCGGGTCGCCCAGGCGGTACAGCACGCTGGCGGTGTAGCCGGCGGGCACGGTCACGACGTCGGCGAGGCTCTTGGCAACGGCATTGAAGCCGAGCTTCATCGGCGCGGGGCTGGGCGCCGGAGTGGGCGCGGGCGCCGGGGCAGGCGCCGGAGCCGGAGGAAGGACGGGGAAGGCAGTACCGCCGCCGCCACCGCCACCGCATGCCTGGAGCAGCGCGGTGCCGGCGGTGCCGACGCCCAGGCCGAACAGGTGGCGACGGCTCAGGCGCGAGGCGATCAGGTCGGTGAAGGAGGGGTTCGACGTGGTGTTGGTGCCGATGTCTTCGATTTCGACCGGGCGATCGTCGGAGCGGGTGTTTGCGGTCATGCGCAATGTCTTTCTTCGTGGGTTGGGGAAAAACCAGCCCGCGAAGTTAGGCACTTCGTATGACGACTCCGTGAATTGATCAGCCTCCAGTCAGGTTAAATCAGGTCTTTTCAGAAACCCTTCATCGAAACCTGGTCCGGATTTGCCCTCCTGGCGATTCAGGGCGCGGGCAACTGCCGCGGCCACAGCGCCCACAGCCGCAGCGGCTGGTTCATGCTCGCCGCGAAGCGGCCGGCCTCGGCGCCGGTGCCCGCGAAGTAGTCGGCGCGCACCGCGCCGAGGATGGCGCTGCCGGTGTCCTGCGCCACCACCAGCTTCTGCAGCTGCGCCGCCGGTCCGCTGGAGGCCAGCCACACCGGCGTGCCGTAGGGAATGCTCTCGCGGTCCACCGCGATGGAGCGGCCGGCCGTGAGCGGCACGCCCTGCGCACCGCGCGGGCCGAATGCGGCATCGACCTCGCTCATCGTTTCCTCGCGGAAGAACACGTAGCGCGGGTTGCTCCACATCATCTGCGCCACGCGCTGCGGGTTCTGCGCGGCCCAGGCCTTGGTGTCGTCGGGCCACTTGCCGACCTTGGTCACGCCCTGGCTGACGAGCCACTGCTGCACGCTGCGGTAGGGCTGCTCGTTGGTGGCCGAGAAGGCCATGCGCACGGTGTGCTGCCAGCCGTTGGCCTCGGTGATGCGCAGCCGGCCGGAGCCCTGGATGTGCAGCATCAGCGCGTCGATCGGGTCGGCCATCCAGGCGATCTCGCGCCCGCGCAGCGCGGCCTGTGCCTCGGGCAGGGTCTCGATCTCCTGGCGCGTGTACCAGGGGCGGCGCGGCACGAGGCCGTCGGGCGCCTGGTAGATCGGCACGTTGAAGGTGGCAGTGGGCACGCGCGAGGCCTCGTACACCGGCTCGTAGTAGCTGGTGAGCTTGCCCTCGATCTGGCCATTGAGCGCTTCCACGCGATAGGGCTGCAGCCGCTCGGTCATCCACTGGCGCTGCTCTTCGGGGGTGGCGATGGCGAGCTGGCGCACGTCGCGGCACAGCGGCGCGAAGGCGGCGTTGGGGCGCGAGCAGTTCGCCAGCAGCGCGATCCACGCCTCGTGCAGCGGGTCTTCGCCGAAGCCGGGCAGCTCGCCCCAGCCGACAGGCACCCACCGGCTCTTGGGGTGCGCGAGCGAGCCTGTGAGCGGACCGAGGTCGCGCGGCTGGCTGACAGGGGGGCGGATAGGCGGCTCGGGGGTGCGCGGGCCGGTGGAACAGGCGGCGAGCGTTGCTACGATCACAAGCCCGACCAGCCACTGGAGTCCATTTCTCATGGGTTTGATTCTGCTTGAAGCCCTCGCCGCGGGACTCGTGTTCATCCTGATCATCTGGTGGACCATGTTTTCCGGGCGCAACAAGGGTGAATTGCACGACGACGGCGACGAGCCCGAAGCCGGCCGCGTTACCGAAGAAGGGAAGCGCCCGCCCGAAGCGTGAATTGCTCGTGCAGTCCCCTGCCGCTGCGCACTGTCGGACAACCACTCCATTGCTATTACTTTGGTAGCAATCATCGCAGCATTCATGCGCGATGACGAAACTTTTCTTATTTTCCGTAGGGCTTTGAGCCCGTACCATCACGCACTCCCCGAAGGCTAAGCTGTGCCGCCTGATCAACCTTGAAAGGGAACGCCATGAAAAAGTTCGTACTCGCCACCACCGCCGCCGCGCTCGTCCTGTCCGGCTGCGCGGGCGGCATGACCGACACGCAGCGCAACACCGGCATCGGTGCCGGCATCGGTGCGCTTGGCGGCGCCGCGATCGGCTCGGCCACTGGCGGCAACCGCGGCGCCATCGGCACCGGTGCGGTGGTCGGCGCGGCAGCCGGCGCGCTGGGCGGCTACCTGTGGTCGCAGCGCATGGAAAACCAGAAACGCCAGATGGAGGCCGCCACCCAGGGCACCGGCGTGGCCGTGACGCAGACGCAAAACAACGAGCTGAAGCTGCAGATCCCGAGCGACGTGTCCTTCGACGTGGGCCGCGCCAACATCAAGCCAAATTTCGCGCCGGTGCTCGACCAGTTCGCCAGCGGCCTGCGCGGCAACCCGAACGCCGAGGTGCGCATCATCGGCCACACCGACAGCACCGGCTCGGACGCCATCAACAACCCGCTGTCGGTCGAACGCGCCGCCAGCACCCGCGACTACCTCGTGGCGCGCGGCGTGAACGCTGCGATCTTCCGCATCGAAGGCCGCGGTTCGCACGAACCGATCGCCGACAACAACAGCGACGCCGGCAGGGCACAGAACCGCCGCGTCGAAATCTACGTGGGCGAGCGCGCGCCGCGAGGCTGACGATCTCCAGCACACGAAGGGAAACCGGCCGCGCTGAAAGGCCGGTTCCCGCCATCACCGTTCCATTGGTCCATTAAGAGGGAATCTCATGAGGAAGTTTGTTGTTTCTGGCGCGGCCGCCGCCGCGTTGCTGTTCATCGCGGGCTGCGCATCGCAGTCGGCGCCGCCGCCGGCCCCCGCGCCCGCAGCCGCTGCGGCCGCACCGGCCAACAGCTGGACAGCCCGCCTGGCCGCCCTGAAGACAGACCTCGAGACCTCCACCAAGGGCACGGGCGTCGTGATCGAGCAGACCGCCGACAACCAGCTTCACCTGGTGATCCCGAACGAGCTGTCGTTCGACACAGGCCGCGCCAACGTCAAGCGCAACCTGGCGCAGGTGCTCGACAAGGTCGCCGAAGGCCTGAAGAGCGCCACCGCCGCCAGCGTGCGCGTGGTCGGCCACACCGACAGCACCGGCAGCGAGGAAGGCAACGAGCGCCTCTCGGTGAGCCGCGCCGACAGCGTGCGCAACCACCTCGTGAGCCGCGGCGTCTCGACCACCGTCATCACCACCGACGGCCGCGGCTCGCGCGAACCGCTGGCGGACAACGGCACGGCAGCCGGCCGCGCGCAGAACCGCCGCGTGGAAATCTTCGTCGCGGAAAAGGGCTAACCCCCAGGCTTCGCGCACTTCGTGTCGCTGCGCCAACCCCCTTGCAGGGGGCAACACCAGCGGCCCGGCGAAGCCGGTTCCGCGGTGTTCCGCGAAGAATCCGGCGCTAGAGTTCTCGTAGACGGTTGGCCAGTTCGACGGCCGACTTCACTTCCATCTTTTCGAACACGCGCGCGCGGTGGACCTCCACCGTGCGCACGCTGATCGCGAGCTGGTCGGCGATGAGCTTGTTGGGCAGGCCCTCGATCACCAGCCGCATCACGTCGCGCTCGCGCTCGGTCAGCTCGCTGACGCGCTCGGCAAGGCCGCGGCGCGCGCGCTGCACTTCCAGCGCCTGCAGCGACGCGTTCAGCGCGTGCTCGATGCGGTCGACCAGCGCGTTGTCCGAAAAAGGCTTCTCGCAGAAATCGAAGGCGCCGCGCTTGACCGCGTCGACGGCCGTGGGCACATCGGCGTGGCCCGTGAGAAAGATCACCGGCATCGCCGGCAGCAGGCCGCGCTCCACGATGCGGTCGAACAGCACCAGCCCGCTGGTGCCGGGCATGCGCACGTCCAGCAGCAGGCACAGCGGCTGCTGCGGCAGCGGGCCCTGGTCGAGAAACTGCTCGAACGCCTCCGCGCTCGCGAAGTGCTCGCTGGCCAGCCGCCGCGAGCGCAGCAGCCAGGCCAGCGCCTCGCGCACGCTGGCGTCGTCGTCCACGATGAAGATCAAGCCGTCGATCAGCGGTTGCATATCAATTCCAAATCAAACGCGTGCCCTTTACGGGGCGCCGCGGAACCGGCTTTGCCGGGCCGCTGGCGCCGCCCCCCTGCAGGGGGTTGGCGTAGCGACACGAAGTACGCGAAGCCTGGGGGTGATCATGTACTCGGCAGCGTGAACCGGAACACGGTGCCGCGCGGCTTGTTGGGCTCGTACACGAGCGCCCCGCCGTGCTGCTCGACCACCGTGCGGCACAGGCTCAGGCCGAGCCCCATGCCGTCGGCGCGCGTGGTGAAGAAGGGCGTGAAGAGCCGCTCGGCCACGTCCTGGCCGATGCCGCTGCCGAGATCGGCCACCGAGAACTCCAGCCAGCGCCGGCCGTCCTCCTGCACCGCGCCGCCGACCGCCGTGGCGCGCGCCACGCGCAGCCGCAGCACGCGGCTGCCGACATTGTCGGGGCTGTCCATGGCCTGCATCGCGTTGCGCGCGAGGTTCAGCAGCACCTGCTCGACCAGGGTGCGGTCGCACATGGCCGCGGGCAGCCGGTCTTCCAGCACCACCTCGATGATCACGCCCAGCTTGCGCGCCTGCAGCCGCACCAGCGGCAGCACCGCGTCGATCAGCGCCTGCGGCGCCACGGCCTCGCGCGTGCGGTCGCGCCGGCGCACGAAGTCGTGCACGCTGCGGATCACCTGGCCGGCTCGGTCGGCCTGCTCGGCGATGCGCTTCACCGCCATCGCCACCTCGCCCTGGTCGCCCCTGGCGTCGGGGCCCAGCAGATTGAGCGAGCCGCTCGCGTAGCTGGCAATGGCGGCCAGCGGCTGGGTCAGCTCGTGGCTCAGCAGCGAGGCCATCTCGCCCACCGTGGCCAGCCGTGCGCTGGCCTGCAGCCGCTCCTGGCTGGCGCGCGAGAGCTCCTCGATGCGGCGCTGCTCGCTCACGTCGATGAACGCGCTCATCCAGCCGGTCTGCACCTTGTGCGCGTTGATCAGCGGCGCCTCGAAGATCAGCACCGGAAAGCGCGTGCCGTCCTTGCGCATGAAGACCGATTCGAAGCCCTCGCGCGGCGGCATGCCGCCCGCGAGCCGGCGCGCCTGCCGCTGCTGGTACTCGTGGGCCAGCTCGGTGGGCCAGTAGGGCGCCTCCGCGTTGTCCGCCATGAGTTCCTCGGGGCTGAAGCCCACCATCTCGCAGAAGGCCGGGTTGACGTAGGTGATGCGGCCCTGCAGGTCGCGCGCGCGCAGGCCGGTGATGACCGAGTCTTCCATCGCCTTGCGGAAGGCCAGCGCGTCGGCCAGGTCGCGCTCGGCGCGCAGACGCCGGCGCGTGTCGCGCGCCAGCAGCACCAGCACCGACACCAGTGCGATGGAGATCGCCGTGACCAGCGCCGTCAGCATGTTCGGGAACAGGTCGGGCGCCGCGCGCCAGCCGTCCACGCGCAGCATCAGCGAGGTGCCCGGCAGGTCGATGAGCTGCTGCGAGGTGAACACGCGCGTGCCGGTGCGCCGCGAGCTGCCAAGCGCCACCAGCCGCGTGCCGTCGGCCTCGGTGAAGGCCACTTCCTGGCCGCGCGTGAGCGTGGGGCCGACCAGCTCGATCAGCGCGTCGCGCAGCGAATAGCTCGCCACCAGATAGCCACCTGCGTCGATCGGCACGCACAGTTCCATCACCTCGATGCCGCCACCGCCCGCGATGGGCACGTAGTGGCTGGGCGAATAGGCCGACGCACCCAGCTTGCGCGCCGCGGCGCAGGCCAGCGACACGTCGGACTGATCGGGGCCGCGCGTGTCCTCGTCGAGCACGCGCATGCGGTAGGGCGTATTGACGGCCTGAAGCGGGCGCAGCGCGGAGTCGCGCCATTCGAGCCGCAGCCATTCGCGGTGCTCGCGCAGCAATGCCGAGGCCACCTCCGACCACTTCGCGGCATCGGCGCCCGGCGCCTGCGTGGCGCGCAGGCTCTGCGCGTTGCGCTGGAAGCCGCTGCGAAGGTCGGAGACCGCGTCGGCGGTGTCGCGGTCGAGCGCGGCCTGCACCTGCTCGACCTCGTGCCGGCCCGCGAGCCACACCACCGTGACCAGCAGCACCGACACCAGCACCGCCAGCAGCAGCCACAGGAACCAGCGCTGCCACAGCGAGCGCAGCCGCGCATAGGCCAGCAGCGCCCATCGCTGCGGTGCAACGGTCAGCAGCGCATCAGACATACCGGCAACACCGCCGCACGCAAGGCACGTGGCTTGTTCCAGGAACACCGCGGAACAGGCTTTGCCGGGCCGCAGGTGTTGCCCCCTGGAAGGGGGTTGGCGGCCACACGAAGTGGGCAAGCCTGGGGGTCATTCCTAGATCACGCTGTGCGAGAGCACGGGCAGTTGAGTGCGCGTGCTCTGCACCTTCGCGGCGTCGATGTCGAACAGCACCACGCCTTCTTCGGTGGCCTGCTGCGCCACCACCGTGCCCCAGGGGTCGACGATCAGCGACTGGCCCCAGGTCTGGCGGCCGTTCTCGTGCGTGCCGCCCTGCGCGGGCGCGACCACCCAGGCCAGGTTCTCGATGGCGCGGGCGCGCAGCAGCACCTCCCAGTGCGCGGCGCCGGTGGTGCGGGTGAAGGCGCTGGGCACCAGCAGCAGGTCGGCGCCCTGCTTCGCGAGCGCGCGGTACAGCTCGGGAAAGCGCAGGTCGTAGCACACGCTCATGCCCACGCGCCAGCGGTGGCCGTCGCGCGAGGGCAGCTCGAACACCACCGGCTTCGCACCGGGCGCGATGACGCGGCGCTCGTCGTAGCGCTCGGTGCCGTTGTCGAAGAAGAAGAGATGGATCTTGTCGTAGCGCGCCACGCAGCGGCCATCGGGCGAAAAGGCCAGCGAGCTGTTGAACACGTGCTCGGCATCGGTGCTCTCGATGGGCAGCGTGCCGCCGACGATCCACAGTCCGAACTCGCGCGCCGCATCGGCCAGAAAGCCCTGCACCATGCCCGCGCCGGCGGTTTCGCGCAGGCCCAGCTTGTCGGTGTCGCGCGCGCCCATCATGCAGAAGTACTCGGGCAGCACCGCGAGCTCGGCACCGGCCGTGGCGGCCTGCGCGAGCAGGTCGTGGGCGCGCGCGAGGTTGGCTTCGCGGGCGATGGCCGACACCATCTGGATGGCTGCGACTTTCATTGCTTGTTCTCCGTTTTCTTGCCGTCGTCCGCGGTCTGCGAGGCGGGCGGCAGGCCGGGCGCGCCGGGAATGCTCTGCGGCAGCAGCTGCAGCGTGCGCGGCACCTTCGCTATTTTGGGGTCGGTCCAGGTGCCCTCGATGTGGAACTCCTGCGTGGCCGCGGCCGCGAGCGGCTTGCTCAGCACCCACTGCGCAAGAAAGGTGCCCAGGCCGATGGCAGGGTTGATGGCGGTGGCCACCAGCGCCGCGGTGCCGGCGTTGATCTCGGGCACCACCACCACGCGCAGGTTCTGCGTCTCGCGCACGATGTCGGCCGAGCCGTCCATCAGCGCGGCGGCGTTGACGCCCTTCATCTGCAGGTTGTTGGTGCTGGCGATGCCCTTGCTGATCTTCGCGTCGCCGCGGATGAAGTCGAAGGCGAAGCCTTCGCTGAACACGTCGCGGAAATCGAGCGTGAGCCGGCGCGGCAGCGCCTGCAGGCTCAGCACGCCCAGCAGCTTGGCCAGGCCGGGGTCGGCCTTGAGGAACTGGCCCTGCTCCACGTCGACCTGCAACTGCCCGCCCAGGCTCGGGTAGTCGAGCGAGAAGGGCGAGCCGCGCCAGTTGACGTCGCCCTCCATCCGCCCGCGCCCGCGCCGCAGCACGCCCGGCATGCCGAAGCGCGTGAGCAGCTCGCCGGCATCGGCGACGTCGAGCCTGAAGGTCATGGCGGTGCGGCGCTGGCCGGCCGGCGCGCCGGGCACCGCGGCCCAGGTGCCCTTGGCCGCGAAGCTGGCCTCGGGCATGGTGAAGGTCAGCTTGTTGAGCAGCCATTCGCGGCCCGCGCCGCCGCGGTTGACCGCGTCGATCTCGGCGCGGCCCAGGCGCTTGCCCAGCAGCTCGAAGTCGTCGATGACGATGTCCAGCGCCGGCAGGTTGCCGGGCTGCTCGTCGAGCAGGGTCTCGACCTGCGTGGCCTCGGAGGGCGCGATCTTCAGCCGCGCGAGCCGCGCGTAGAGGCGCCCGGCCTGCGCATGGCGGTACTCGGCATAGCCGCTGAGTTCGGTGGCGTCGACGTTGGCGCGCCAGACGCTGCCCTCGCGCGTGCCGCCGAGCACCACGTTGTGCAGCGTGCGGCCCGCGATGCCCAGCTGCTGCGCGCGCACCGCGATGCGCGTGGGCAGGTAGGCCATCGACGGATCGTCGGGGCGCTCGGGGGCATCCGCGCTCGTGCCGGTGGCCTCGCCCAGCAGGGCCTGCCAGGCCGCCATGTCGAGCTTGGCGACGTTGACGTTGGCGAACACACCCTTGTCGGGCAGGCTTGCCGTCTCGCCCTGCGCCAGCCCCACGCCGATGCTGCCGCGCAGCACGCGTGCCTCGCTGCCCACGAGGTCGCGTACGTACTGGATGGCGCCGACACGGCCGAGATCCAGCGAGAGCTGGTCCTGCGTGGCCACCGTCGCGCCGTGCTTCGTGGTCTCGCGCGCGAGCACCTTCTTCTCGATGCGCAGCGGCATCTGTTCCTCGGCCGTCTTCACCAGCGGCGGCGGCAGCTGCAGCGCCAGGCCCTGCAGGCTGCTGGTGAGGGAGAACTCGGGCGCGCCGTCGCGCACCGAGAAGGTGGCGGCGTAGGGCGTGCTGCCGGTCGCCTTCTTCGCCAGGCGCGCGAGCCAGTCGACCTCGCGCGCGCCGCGCAGGCCGTCGGCGGTGGCCGTGCCCTGGGCCTTCAGCGCGACCTCGCGATTGGGGCCGCTGAAGCGGCCGCGGCCTTCGACGCGGATGTCTCCGCCCAGCAGCCTGGCCTGCACGCCGGCCAGCGAGAAGCCGGTCTCGGTGAAGCTGACCGTGCCCTTCGTCTGCGTGAACGACGGTGCCTCGGGCACCACTTGCAGCTCGTTGTCGGCCAGCGCCACGCTGGCCTGCACCCTGGCGTTGTCCATGGCCTCCAGCGGCAGCTCCAGGTGCAGCTTGTAGTCGGCCGAGCCGGTGGCGCGCGCGGCCTGCATGATTTCGCCCACGCCGCCCGGCTCGAGGCCGGCCAGCGGCGCGCCCGCGCGCAGCACCTCGCCCAGCGGGCCCTTGGCCTGCACGTCGACGCGAAGCACCTGCGCGTGGTGCGACAGCTCCGGAATCAGCGCCTCGCCCTTGGTCACCTCGACGCCGTTGGTGCCGGCCAGGCGGCCGCGCGCGTTGCGCACCAGCATGCTGTCGCGCTCGAACACCAGCTCGCCCGACAGGCCCGTGAGCGCAGGCCAGACGCGAGGGGGCGTGCCGTTGCGCGAAGGCGCTGCGTTGGTGATGGAGGGCGGCGCGTAGGCGTAGTTGACGTCCGACACCTTGGCGACGATGCGGAAGTCGCCCTGCTTCGGGTCCTTGAACGGCATGTCGTGCAGGTCGCCGCGCACGCGGAAGTCGACGCTGCTCGCGACGCCCTTGGTGACGGCCTCGCGCACGTAGTCGCGCGTGTGCTGGGGAATGTCCATCGGCAGGTAGCGGAACACGCGCGTGCCGTCGGCGCGCGTGAGCTTGCCCTGCAGGTCGAGCACGCCCGGAAAGCGCGACTTGCTGCTCGAGGTGGCCGGATCGCTGGTACGCCAGCTGGCCTGGGCCTCGCCCTCGGCGTCGACGTTGGCGAAGCTGAGCTTGGACATCTGCAGCTGGGCGTTGCCATTGCCGTTGTCGAGCTTCCATTGCAGCTGCGTGGAGAGACGATCGACGGGAATGACCGGCTCCTCGAACACGCCGGGGAATTCGAGCGTGCCCTTCGCAATGGCGAGCGTGGCGGTGCCGCCGGTGTGGGTGGCGTCGAAGTCGACGGTGGCGCCGCTGAGGCCGGGGGTGCCGGTGTGGATCCTGTGCGGTGCCGTGGTGGTGGTGGCGGCGGTCGTCGTTGCCGTTGTTGCAGCGGGCGTCGCTGCATCGGCCGCCGCCGGCTGGGAAGCGATGCGCAGCCCGCTGACCCGGCCCTTGGCCTGGTAGCGGGTGGGCGCGCCCAGCGAGCCCTGCCAGTTCAGGTCGACGTGCTCGACCAGGCCGCGCGGCCCGTAGCTGTCGAGCAGGCGGTGCGTGGCGTCGCCCAGCGGCAGCCGGTCGGCGATGAGGGCGAGCGCGGCCAGGTCGAGCCGGTCGGCGCGCAGCGCGCCGTGCTCGGGGGTGCGGCCCCTGGCGGGCGTGTGCTGCAGCCAGAGGTTGCCGCCGGGCCAGCGCAGGCCGTCGGTGGTGTCGAACTGCAGCGCGGTGGTGGCGAACTCCAGCGTCTCCTCGGTGAGCTGGCCCGAGAGTCGGCCGGTGACGGCGCGCAGCACCAGCGGCTGCAGGCCCTTGTCGAGCGAGACGTCGACCTTGTCGAGCCCGAGGTCGGCCGCGCCGCCGACGACCTGGCCGTCGTCCACGTCGGCCCACAGTCGCAGCGCGCCGTTGCCTTCGCGGATGCGCGCGTCGAGCGAGACGTACTGGCCGAGCCGGGTGACGTCGATGTAGGGCAGGTCGACATAGATCTGGCCGTCCCAGGTCTGCCAGTGGCCGCTGCGGATGGACAGAAGAGGCTGGCGGAACTGGCCGCGCAGCGTGAAGCGCTCGCCCCAGCCGGCAGGCGGCGTGGCGTCCAGGCGCAGGCCGTGGCGCCGGGCGCTGTTGCGCGCGACGAAGCGCACGTCGGTCAGCAGCAGGGGCTCGGCCTGGCGCTGCTCGTCGGTCCAGCGCACGGTGCCGCCTTCGATGACCAGCTCGCGCTGCGCGAAAAACCAGTCGGCACCCCGGGTTTCTCCGGTCGTATCGGTGGCCATGTGCAAACCAGCCACATGGAGTTTTCCCTGAGAGTCGCGGCGCACATCGAGCTGCGGGCGCTCGATGTAGAGCTGCTCGAAGTTGAGCCGCCAGAGCGAGCGCGGCGACACGCTGGCCACCACGCGCGCGAGGCGAAGGGCCTCGCGGTTGTCGGAATCCTGCAGCACCACGTCGCGCAGTTCGAAGGCTGGGAAAAGCCCTTCGGAGCGGGCGGTGATCGATCCGATGCGCACCGGCACGCCGATGGCCTTGCTAGCCTGCGCCTCCAGCGCGTCTCGGAAATCGCCGATTCGCGGCACAATCCACGCGTGTAGGACAACGACCGACAGCGCCAGCAGAAGCCATGCAGCGATCAACAGACCCAGCAGCCAGCGCGCCGTCACAGCGGTGATTTTGAGCAGACGTGAAGGGGAAGACGCCGTGTCGTTCATTGAGGATCGCGCTGTGTCCGGAATTATGACCGCCAGCTTTCAGACGGGTTCCACGGAAACCAGCATCGGTGTGAACCAGTTGCCAGACACCATTTCTCCCAATTCTTCGGCGCCGAAAGACGCCTTCTCTTCGTATTCGAGGTTCGTGCAGCGCCTGCGCCGCAGGTATGCAGCCGAGCTTTCATTGCTTCCCCCTGGCGCGCCGCGGCGCGAATCGATGACAGTGGCCTACGAGGCACTGCGCCAGCGCGGGGACGGCGTCGGCGACGCTCTGCGCATTGTGCGGCAGCTCGTGATGGAGCGGCTTGTAACTCTTGATTGCGACGAGCAGGCCCCGCTGGCCGTGGTGACCACCGCCGTCACCGAGCTGGCCGAGCTGGCGCTCGACATCGCGTGCCAGGAGGCCTGCCGCGAACTCGACGCGTCGCACGGCGCCCCGCTGGGCCCCGAAGGCCAGCGCGCGCAGCTGTGGATCGTGGGCATGGGCAAGCTCGGCGCGCGCGAGCTCAACGTGTCGAGCGACATCGACCTGATCTACCTCTACGACGTCGACGGCGAAACCAGGGGCGACGCCGACGGGCGCGGCCGGCTGGCCAACCAGGAGTACTTCGCGCGCGCCGTGAAGCGCATCTACGCGCTGGTGGGCGACACCACCGAGCACGGCTTCGTGTTCCGCGTCGACCTGGCGCTGCGGCCCAACGGCAACTCGGGCCCGAGCGTGGTCTCGCTCGATGCGCTGGAAGAGTATTTCCAGGTGCAGGGACGCGAGTGGGAGCGCTTCGCCTGGATGAAGAGCCGCGTGGTCGCGCCGCGCGACATCGTGCTCGCGGGCCAGGCCCAGGGGCTGCGCGGCGCGGTGCTGCCCTTCGTGTTCCGCCGCTATCTCGACTACAGCGTGTTCGATTCGCTGCGGGTGCTGCACCGGCAGATCCGCGAGCAGTCGGCGCGCCGCAGCGCCGGCCGGCCAGAGCGTGCCAACGACGTGAAGCTCTCGCGCGGCGGCATCCGAGAGATCGAGTTCACGGTGCAGTTGCTGCAGGTGGTCCGAGGCGGCCAGTTTCCGGAGCTGCGCACGCGGCCCACGCTCGACGCGCTGCAGCGCCTTGCGCGCGCCAACCTCATGCCGCAGGAAACGGCCGACGCGCTCGCCGCGGCCTACGAGTTCCTGCGCCGCGTCGAGCACCGCATCCAGTACCTCGACGACCAGCAGACCCACGTGCTGCCGGTGTCCGACGACGACCTGCGCTGGATCGCCCAGAGCATGGGCTACCCCAGCTGCTGCCCCTTCCTCGAGCAGCTCGACACGCACCGCGAGTTCGTCGCGCAGGAGTTCGACAAGCTGCTGGGCGGCGAGAAGCCCTGCAACGGCAAGTGCAATGGCAAGAAGGCCGCCGCGCCCGCCGACCTGGCCGACCTGCTCGGCGACCTGCCCCCGGTGTTCGCCGAGCGCATCCGCGACTGGTGCGAGCAGCCCCGCGTGCTGGCCCTGCGCGAGGAAACCCGCGCGCGCCTGCGCCAGCTGGTGCAGCGCACCGGCCAGTGGCTGAAGGAACCCGACGGCGACGGCGCGGGCCAGACCCCGCGCCATGTCGACGCTGCCATGCGCTGGGCCGACTGGATCGAGCCGCTGCTGCGCCGCGAAAGCTACCTGGCGCTACTGGTCGAGCGCCCCGCCGTGCAGGAACGCCTGCTGCGCCTGCTGGGCGCGGCAAAGTGGCCCGCGCGCTACCTGATGCAGCACCCCGGCGTGATCGACGAGCTCGCGAGCGACGAGATGCTCTCGGGCCGCTTCGTCGCGGCCGAGTTCGAGCGCGAACTCGACGCGCGCCACGCATCGCTCACCCGTACCGGCGAAGCCGACGAGGAGCGGCTGCTGAACCTGCTGCGCCATGCGCATCACGCCGAGGTGTTCCGCACGCTGGCGCGCGACGTGGACGGCCGCCTCACCGTCGAGCAGGTGGCCGACGACCTCAGCGCGCTGGCCGACGCCACGCTGCGCGTGACCGCCCGCTGGTGCTGGCCGCACGTGCGCAACCGGCATCGTGAGGTGCCGCAGTTCGCGATCATCGGCTACGGCAAGCTGGGCGGAAAGGAGCTGGGCTACGGCAGCGACCTCGACATCGTGTTCGTCTACGACGACGACGACGAGCGCGCCGGCGAGGTCTATGCGGCCTACGTGCGCAAGCTCATCAACTGGCTCACGGTGAAGACGCGCGAGGGCGACCTCTTCGAGATCGACACCGCCCTGCGGCCCAACGGCAACTCCGGCCTGCTGACCACCAGCTTCGAGGCCTACGAAAAGTACCAGCTCGGCCGCGGCAGCAACACCGCGTGGACCTGGGAGCACCAGGCCATGACGCGCGCGCGCTTCGTGCTGGGCAGCGAGGACCACGGCGCCGAGCTGGGCGCGCGCTTCGACCAGGTGCGCGAGGCCGTGCTCGTGGCGCCGCGCGACCGCGAGGCGCTGAAGGCCGAGATCATCGCGATGCGCAACAAGCTGCGCGGCGCGCGGCCGGTGAAGGCCGATCGCTTCGACGTGAAGCACAGCCCCGGTGGCATGGTCGATGCCGAGTTCGCGGTGCAGTTCCTGGTGCTGTCGTCCTCGGCCGAGCACCCCGAGCTGATTCCGAACGTGGGCAACATCGCCCTGCTGCTGCGCGCCGAACTGGCCGGGCTGCTGCCCGAGGGCGTGGGCCGTGGCGCGGCGCGGGCCTACCGCGAGCTGCGCCGCGTGCAGCACCGCGCGCGCCTCAACGAGGAGCCCACGCAGGTCACGCCGCCCGCGCTGGCGGCCGAGCGCGATGCCATGCTGGCGCTCTGGAAGGCGGTATTTGGCTGAGGGAACCCGTTCCCCGGCCACCACCGCGCTGGCGGCGTGCGCGGTAGCCGTCGCCGTTCTTCTCGCGGGCTGTGCCAGCGGCCCGCGCAGCGGCGGCGGTGTTGCAAGCGGCCGCGATGGCCCCGGCACCAACATTCCGCCCGACCTCGCCAGCGTGCCCGACGCCGAGCCCCGCGTCGAGCCCATCCGCAGCATGGGCGGCACCAGCAAGCCCTACACGGTGCTGGGCCGCGGCTATGTGCCGATCACCGACGACCGGCCGTTCCGCGAATCGGGGCTGGCCTCGTGGTACGGGCGCAAGTTCCACGCGGCGTCCACGTCCAGCGGCGAGCCCTACGACATGTACGCCATGACGGCCGCGCACAAGACGCTGCCGCTGCCGAGCTACGTTCGGGTGCGCAATCCGGCCAACGGGCGCGAGGTGATCGTGCGCGTCAACGACCGCGGGCCCTTCGTGGACGGCCGCATCATCGACCTGAGCTACACGGCCGCGCTCAAGCTCGACCTGCTGCGCGGCGTAGCGCCGGTGGAGATCGAGCGGATCACGAACGACGACATCCGCACGGGCGCATGGCGGCGCGATTCGGGGACTGCGTATGCGGCGGCTTCGGTTCCGGCTGCTGTTCCTGCTGCCGTTCCTGCGCCCGTGCGTGTGCCGTCGGCGCGCGTGCCACAACAACCGGTGCAGGTGCCGGCCGAATGGACGGCGCCCGTCGCAGCAGCGGGCAACGATGCATCGCAGGTTTCGACGATGCCGGTGGCGCCGCAGACGCCGATGGCCGCTGCACTGCCGCCCGGGGCAGAGCCCGAATCGGCGCAGTCGCCGCCATCGATTCCGCCCTCTCGGCAGGCCATCGTGGTCAATGACCTGGCGCCGCTGCAGGCTGCGCCGGCGTCACCCTCTCCTAGCGCAGCGCAACCCTCGGCGGCGCTGCCGGGCTTCTGGGTTCAGCTCGGCGCTTTTCGCGAGCGGGATGGTGCACAGAGCCTGCTGACCCAGGCCGCGCGCGGCGTACCATCGCTGGCGTCGCAGCTTCGCGTGTTCAGCGAAGCCGGAACGCATCGGCTGCAGGCGGGGCCCTTTGCCTCGCGCAACGCGGCCGGCGAAGTCATCGCCCAGCTGCGCGAGAGCCTGCACATCTCGCCGATGGTGGTGGAGCGCCGGTAGCAATCAGAGCAGCGGCTTGACCGCCACCGGCACGCCGCTGGCGACGTTGAGGCGATTCCAGGTGTTGATCTGCGCGATCGCCACCGACAGCTCGGCAATTTCCAGGTCGCTGAAGTTGGCCTTGAGCGCCGCGAATTCGGCTTCGCGCGCATCGTAGCGGTCGGCCAGCCGCGTGAGCGACTCGGCCCATGCCAGCGCGGCGCGTTCGCGCTCGTTGAAGAAGCTCACCTCGCGCCAGGTGGCGAGGCTGTTGATGCGCTGCCATTCCTCGCCCTGCTTGCGCAGGTCGCGCACGTGCATGTCGAGGCAATAGGCGCAGCCGTTGATCTGCGAGACGCGGGCGTAGACGTAGTCGACCAGCACCTTGCCGAGCGTGCTCGACTCGATGGTGGTGTTGACGCCGAGGATGGCCTCGAAGGACTTCGGGACGAGCTTGAACCAGTTCAGGCGTGCGGTGGTGTTCATGGTTTGGTTTCTCCGGTGGGTTGCGATGGAATCGATCTGCTTACCTACCGAAGACGGGCGGGCCGGGCGCCCTGTGACACGCCGCGCGAATTATTTCGAGGAAAAGATCTGCGCGATGCGCGCGAGCTTGTCGGGGTTGCGCTGCGCGCGGATGCGCACGATGCGGTCGTTCTCGATCTCGAAGGTCTGGGCCGATTCGAGCTCGCCGTCGAGGAAGCGCAGCATGCCGGGCTCGCCGTTGATGTCGACGATCTCCATGCGCACCGCCGGGCCCATGCGGCGCCACAGCGAGTAGTAGAGCTGCGCGAGGCGCTGGCTGCCGCGCAGGATCTTGCTGAAGGTCTGCACCTTGCCGCCGCCGTCGCCGATGAGTTCGACATCCTCGGACATCAGCGCCTTCAGCTCGTGCAGGCTGCCGCGCGCGGCAGCGTCGGCGAAGGCGCGCAGCAGGCGCTCGTGGGTCTCGCGCGGCACGGTGAAGCGCGGGCGCCCTTCCTGCACCTGGAGCTTGGCGCGGTGCACGATCTGGCGGCAGGCGGCCTCGGTCTTGCCGAGGGTGAGGGCGATCTCGCCGTAGTCGGCGTCGAACACCTCGCGCAGCAGGAAGGCGGCGCGTGCCTCGGGCGCAAGGCGCTCCAGCATGGCGAGAAAGGCGACGGAGATGTTGTCGGCGCGCTCGAGCAGCTGTTCGGGCGTGGCGGGCGAATCAGGCTGGCCGGTCAGCGTGGGCTCGGGCATCCAGGCGCCGATGTAGTGCTCGCGCTGGATCTTGGCGGCGCGCAGCCGGTCGATCGACAGGCGCGTGACGACGGTCACGAGCCAGGCTTCGGCGCTGTCGAGGGTGTCCCTGGCGGCTTCATGCCAGCGCAGCCAGGCGTCCTGCACGACCTCTTCCGCCTCGGCCATGGAGCCGAGCATGCGGTAGGCGATGCCCTGCAGGCGCGGGCGGTGGCGGTCGAAGGTGAGGGTTGCGTCGTCCATGCGGGGAAGACGGCCAGCGTCCCTAGTTTGTGACATGGATTCTGCAAAAAAAACGCCCCGGCGAGCGGGGCGTTCCTGTTTCTGTCTTTGCGCTTATGCGCCCTGGTATTCGGGCTTGGGGCCGAGGGTGGCGGCCAGTTCCTTGCGGTAGCGGTTCAGTTCCTGGACGGTCTTGAAGCTGCGGTTCATCAGCAGGCTCAGGTTGTGCAGGATGCGCTCGCCGACCTTGGTTTCCCAGACGGCGTCGAACTTGATCTGCTTGTCGAGCCAGTGCTCGAGCCAGTCGGGGTCGGGCATGCGGCTCTGCACGGTGTCGCGCGGGAAGTGCGCCTTGCTGACGTGCAGGTTGGTCGGGTGCAGGGCCTGGGCCGTGCGGCGGGCGCTGGCCATCAGGACGCCGACCTTGGTGAAGGCGGCACGGGCCTCGTCGCCGAACTTCTCCATGGCGCGCTTCATGTAGCGCAGGTAGGCGCCGCCGTGGCGGGCTTCGTCCTGGCTCAGCGTGGTGTAGATGTGCTTGATGACCGGCTCGGTGTGCCACTGGGCGGCACGGCGGTACCAGTGGTTAAGGCGGATTTCGCCGCAGAAGTGCAGCATGAGGGTTTCCAGCGGCGGGGCCGGGTCGAAGTCGAAGCGCACTTCGTGCAGCTCTTCCTCGGTGGGCGCGTGCTTGGGGCTGAAGCGCTTCAGGTACTCCATGAGCACCAGCGAGTGCTTCTGCTCCTCGAAGAACCAGATCGACATGAAAGCGGAAAAGTCGCTATCGTGGCGGTTGTCGCGCAGGAACATCTCGGTAGCCGGCAGTGCCGCCCACTCGGTGATGGCATTCATCTTGATGGTCTGCGCCTGCTCTTCCGACAGCAAGGAAGCGTCGAACGACTGCCAGGGAATATCCTTGTCCATGTCCCAGCGGACGGATTCGAGTTGTCTGAAGAGTTCCGGATAGAGCATCTATATCTTTCTAAGGCCGTCGATTTTAATCGGCCCGTTTGGCGCGCCCATGACAGAAGCGCGATGATGCGAATACGCGCGCCGTCGCGGCACGGATGCGCATATCCCTTTTTGATTCAGGAGCCCGCCATGCGAACCCCCTTCCGATTGTCGATGCTGTGGCGTTGCGCCCCTGCGGTTTCCCTCGTGGCGAGCCTCGTTTCGACCGTTCCGGCCCACGCCCAGACGGCAGCCGCAGCGCCCGCTCCGGCAGAGGCCGCGGGATGCCCGGCGATCCTGCAACACACCTTCCCGCGGCTGCAGGATGAAAAACCCCAGTCCCTGTGCCAGTACTCCGGCAAGGTGGTCCTGGTGGTCAATACGGCCAGCTTCTGCGGCTTCACGCCGCAGTACAAGGGCCTGGAGTCGCTGGACATGAAGTACCGCTCGCGCGGCCTGGTGGTGCTGGGCTTCCCGTCGAACGATTTCGCCCAGGAATCGGGCTCCAACAAGGAAATCGCCGATTTCTGCGAAAGCACCTTCGGCGTGAAATTCCCGATGTTCGCCAAGTCCTCGGTGCGCGGCACCGACGCGAATCCGCTGTTCAAGCAGCTCGCGCAGGCCTCGGGTACCACGCCGAAGTGGAATTTCTACAAGTACCTGATCGGGCGCGACGGCAAGGTCGTGCAGGCGTGGTCGAGCATGACGGCGCCGGACGAGAACGGGTTCGTGAGCGTCATCGAGAAGCAACTCGGGCCGAACTGACCGCCAGCAGTTTTTACCGACCGGTCGATTTTTGCGCCACCCCCCAGCAGGCCATCGGGAACAAACGTTTACAAACCAGAGGGGAACCGTGCCGCCGATGCCGCGCTCCTAAATCGCGTGGGCAGTGACTGACTACTGACTTTCTGCCCCGCGGTTTTCATGTTGCGAGGTCTTCCAGGCGCTTGCCGTCTGGTCGAAATCCCGAGGCGATTCTTCTCCTCCTCCCTCCCTCCCTCCTTCGCGTCGGGGCGCCTCGCAGCATTTTTGTATTCGGGCCGGGCCAGGGTGGCGCGACAGCGCGAACCCGGTCCGCGCCACCCTCTCTGCTCGTTCCCCTTTGAATCCGGTTCACGCCATTGCGCGCAATCGGGTCATGGCCGAAAACGACGATCTCCACCCGCTGGCACGACGAGCCCGAGGCGAAGCCCCCGGCTGGGACGTCCTGCGCCGACGCCAGGCCGATACACGCTGCGCGATCGCTGAAAGACAAAAAAGGCGCCTCGCGGCGCCTTTCGTAGGGCCCCGCGAGCTCAGGGCTTGGTGTCGATGAAGCTGGGCCGCAGCATCAGCTTGTCGAAAAGCTTCGCGAGGTTGCCGTAGTTTTTGCGCCAGTCGATCTCGGGGAAGCGCAGGTCCAGCCAGCCCAGCGTGCAGCCCACCGCGATGTCCGACAGGCTCAGGTGGATGCCGCTGCAGAAGGGCTTGTCGCCCAGGCCCTTGGCCATGGCGGCGACGCCGTCCTCGACCTTGGCGCGCTGGCGCTCGATCCAGGCGGCGCTGCGCTCGCCGTCGCTGCGGCCGGCCCAGGTGGCTTCCAGGCGCCAGAGCACGCCGGCGTCCATGACGCCGTCGGCCAGCGCCTCCCAGGTCTTGACCTCTGCGCGCTCGCGGCCCTGCTGTGGAATCAGCTTGCCTACGGGCGACAGGGTGTCCAGGTATTCGACGATCACGCGGGAGTCGAACATCGCCTCGCCGCCTTCCATGATCAGGCAGGGAACCTTGCCCAGCGGGTTGGAGTTGGAGATGGTGGTGTCGGCAGCCCAGACGTCTTCGATCACGAACTGGTAATCGAGCCGCTTCTCGGCCAGCACCACGCGCACCTTGCGCACGTAGGGGCTGGCGGCGGATCCGATCAGTTTCATGAAGGCTCTCTCCCTATGTATTGATGACGTTTGTTAATAGTCATTTTAGGTGAACGGGAAAACCAGAGCCCGAATCGACCCCAAAGCGTCGCGCCGGCCCCACCGGGCGGCGGCCGCCTAAAATTGAGGCATGAGCTTTTCCACCGTTTCCGCCCTTTCCCCCCTTGACGGCCGCTACGCGGCCAAACTCGCGGCGCTGCGTCCGCTGATGAGCGAGCAGGGCTATATGCACCGGCGCGTGCAAGTCGAGGTGGCGTGGTTCATTGCGCTGTCCGACTGCGGTTTCGCCGAATTCAAGCCGCTGACCGGCGGCGCGCGCAAGTACCTGATGGGCCTGGTGTCCCATTTCTCCGAGGCCGACGCGCTGGCCATCAAGGAAATCGAGAAGACCACCAACCACGACGTGAAGGCGGTCGAGTACTGGATCAAGTCGAAGTTCGAGGCCCGTCCCGAGCTGCTCGCGGCCGCCGAGTTCGTGCACTTCGCCTGCACCAGCGAGGACATCAACAACACCAGCCACGCCCTGCAGATCCAGGCCGCGCGCGACAAGGTGGTACTGCCGGCCATCGACGGCCTGATCGCCAAGCTGCGCGAGATGGCGCACCAGTTCGCCGGCGTGTCGATGCTCTCGCGCACGCACGGCCAGACCGCCAGCCCCACCACCGTGGGCAAGGAAATCGCCAACGTGACGGTGCGGCTGTCGAAGGCCCGCGAGCAGATCGCCGCCGTGAAGCTGCTGGGCAAGATGAACGGCGCGGTCGGCAACTACAACGCCCACCTGGCCGCCTGGCCCGACTTCGACTGGGAAGCCTTCAGCCGCAAGGTCGTGGAAACGCCCGCGCCGCTGGGCCTGGGCCTGAGCTTCCAGCCCTACAGCATCCAGATCGAGCCGCACGACTACATGGCCGAGCTGTTCGACGCGGTGGCCCGCGCCAACACCATCTTGATCGACTTCTCGCGCGACATCTGGGGCTACGTGAGCCTTGGCTACTTCAAGCAGCGCCTGAAGAAGGGCGAGATCGGCTCCTCGACGATGCCGCACAAGGTCAACCCGATCGACTTCGAGAACGCCGAGGGCAACCTGGGCCTGGCCAACGCGGTGCTGCGCCACCTGAGCGAGAAGCTGCCGATCAGCCGCTGGCAGCGCGACCTGACCGACAGCACAGTGCTGCGCAACATCGGCGTGGGCTTCGGG
This sequence comes from Variovorax sp. 350MFTsu5.1, assembly GCF_048302515.1. Classification (NCBI taxonomy): domain Bacteria; kingdom Pseudomonadati; phylum Pseudomonadota; class Betaproteobacteria; order Burkholderiales; family Comamonadaceae; genus Variovorax; species Variovorax sp. 350MFTsu5.1. The sequence goes on from NZ_CP157620.1 coordinate 6,682,170, forward strand.
TACGCCACGCTGGCCTATGCGAGCCTGGCCACCGGCCTTGGCAAGCTCGAGCTGAACGATGAAGCGCTGGCCGCCGACCTCGACGCCTCGTGGGAAGTGCTGGCCGAGCCGATCCAGACGGTGATGCGCCGCTTCGGCGTGCAGGGCGCCTACGAGCAGCTCAAGGAAGTGACGCGCGGCAAGACCGTGACCGCCGAGGCGCTGCACGGGCTGATCCGCTCGCTGGACATCCCGGAAGCCGAAAAGGCCCGCCTGCTGGCGATGACTCCCGCCAGCTACGTGGGCAAGGCGGCGGAACTCGCCAGTAGAATTTAAGCGTCCTGTATCGATGCAACAGCCGCCTGAAGGCGGCTGTTTTGCGTCGGTGGTTATCCTTTTCCAGCCAACGCCCCGCCGGGCGCCAGCCAGCAACATTCTGCGAGGGGCCCGCCGCCCCTCTGTTGGTCATGCGCGCCCCTCTGAGACGCCTCTGGCTCAAGGTCCATCGCTGGATCGGCCTCACGCTCGGTCCGATCCTCGCACTCACCGCACTGCTCGGCGCCATGCTGGTGGTGGGGCTGCCGCTCGACCGCTGGGCACATCCCGATTTCTTCATCGCCCATTCGGCGCGTTCGGCCCCGGCCGGCGACGCCACCAAGGCCGTGCTGCCGCTGGAGGCCCTGCGCCAGCGCCTCGCGGCCGAGTTCGGAACCGACGCCGACTTCACGCTGCGCCCGCCGCGCAAGCCCACCGACACGCTGCAGGTGCGGGTGCGCGGCAAATGGGAAGGCACGCTCTACCTCGACCCCGCCACCGGCGCCGAGCAGGGACGCCGGGGCACGCACGAGGGCGCCTACAACATCCTCTTCGAGCTGCACAGCAGCCTGCTGCTGGACGACACCGGCAAGGGCGTGCTCGCCTTCGCCGCGCTGGCCTACCTGTTCCTGCTGGTCACGGGCATCGTGCTGTGGTGGCCGGTGCGCTGGCCGCCGTCGCTGCGCATCGTGCTCGACCGCGGGCTGCTGCGCGGATTGTTCGACCTGCACCGCACCGGCGGCGCGGTGCTCGGCCTGCTGATCGCGGTGTCGGTGGCCACGGGCGCGTACATGGCGTGGCGGCCGCTGGGCAACTTCATCTCCAGCGCGATGGGCCAGCAGCCCGTCAAGGCGCCGGTGATCCCCAAGGGTGCGGCGGCCGGCCCACTCCTGCCGCTGGACGAGCTCGTGGCGCGCGCACAGCAGGTCTACCCCGGCCAGCCCATCGGCTTCATACAAGTGCCTGCCAAGGCCGGCCGGCCGATGCGCGTGCGCTTGCGCCTGCCGGACGATCCGCATCCGAACGGCATCGGCTCGGTGTGGCTGAACCCGGTGACCGGCGAGGTGCTCGCCGCGCGCAAGTGGCAGGACCTCGACGCCGGCAACGGCGCGGTGGCGGTGATCTATCCGCTGCACACCGGCGAGCTCGGCGGGCCGCTGCACGAGGCGGTCACTGCCCTGCTCGGCCTCGCGCTCGGCGGCCTGGGCCTGAGCGGCGTCTGGCTCTGGTGGCGCCGACGCGCCATGGCGAGCGCCGCCCGCGGCGACGACACGCTTTCCCGAGGCACGACCGCGCCCTAGCGGCTCCACGCCGCGCACGACCTGCTTCTTCATCATCAGAAAACCCGTAGGAGGGATCTCCCTTGTCGTTCACGCACAAACGCACAGCCATCGCGATGGCGCTGCTTCCCCTGAGCCTGCAGGGCTTCGCCGCCGAGGCCGAGCCAGCAGCAGCCGACGCGGCCAAGTCGCTGGAAACCATCACCGTCACCGGCGACTGGCTGGGGAGCCCCAGCGAAACCAAGGTGCTCGAGCACCCCGGCGCGCGCAGCATCATCGAGCGCAAGCAGATCCAGGAAAGCGGCTCCTCCAACGTGCGCGACGTGCTGCGGCAGATGCCCGGCGTGCAGGTGCAGGAGAGCAACGGCACCGGCGGCAGCGACATCTCGCTGAACGTGGGCGTGCGCGGCCTGACCTCGCGCCTTTCGCCGCGCTCCACCGTGCTGCTGGACGGCGTGCCGCTGGCCTACGCGCCCTACGGCCAGCCGCAGCTGTCGCTGGCGCCGCTGTCGCTGGGCAACCTCGAGGCCGTCGACGTGGTGCGCGGCGCGGGCTCGGTGCGCTACGGCCCACAGAACGTGGGCGGCATCATCAACTTCGTCTCTCGTTCGATCCCGAAGCGGTTCTCGGGCGAGGTGAGCGTCGGCGTCGAAAGCGCCGGCCACGGTGGCGGCACAAAGACCACGCCCAATCTCTTCATCGGCGGCACCAACGAGAACGGACTGGGCCTGGCGCTGCTGTACTCGGGCACGCATGGCGACGGCTTCCGCCAGAGCAACGACCGCACCAGCATCGACGACCTGATGCTCAAGGGTGCCTACCGCATCTCGAAGACCGACGACGTCGCCATCACGCTGCACCACTTCGAGGGCAAGGGCCGCATGCCCGGCGGCCTGACGACGGCGCAGTTCGCGGCCAATCCCTTCCAGTCGGACCGCCCCTTCGACGAGTTCACCGGCCGCCGCACCGACGGCTCGGTGAAGTACACGCACAACGACGGCGTGAACAAGTTCGAGATGCTGACCTACTACACGGACTCGTACCGCAGCAGCTTCCTCGAGCAGGAAGGCACCGGCGCGAACAATGGCCGCCGGCGCCTCACCTCCGCGCCGCGCAACTACAAGACCTTCGCAGTCGAGCCGCGCTACTCCCGCCTGATCGATTCGGGCAGTGTGGTGCAGGAAGTCAGCGTCGGCTACCGCTACCTGAAGGAAGAGGCATCGGAAGTCGCGACGCGCAGCGCCTACTACCAGCCGCGCCCGGGCTTCAACGCCTTCGGCCTGGCCAACCCCGCCTACCAGACCAGCAAGGGCGGCACGACCGCGCATGCGTTCTACATCGACGACCGCATCGACTTCGGCAACTGGACGATCACGCCCGGCGTGCGCCACGAGTCGATCCGCTCGTTCAACGACGTCTACACCATCACGAACGGCCGGGCCACCAGCGCGATCTATCCGAAGATCGATTCGGACGAATGGCTGCCCACGCTGTCGGTGCTCTATCGCATGAGCGACCGCTGGTCGGTGTTCGCGAACGCGGGCGTGTCGTTCGGGCCGCAGCAGTACGCGCAGCTCGCTCAGTCGACCACCGGGCTGCACCCCGAGAAGGCCAAGACCTACGAGATCGGCACGCACTACAAGGGCGAGGCCTGGAGCGGCGAGCTCACGCTGTTCAACATCAACTTCGACAAGGAGCTGCTGCTGGCGCGCTCCATCACCGGCGACGTCGGCCAGTGGACCGACCTGGGCGCGACGCGCCACCGCGGGCTGGAGTCGGCGCTGCGCTACGACCTCGGCACGCTGAGCGAATCGCTCAAGGGGCTGTCGGTGTCGGGCACGTACACCTACACGCAGGCCATCTCGAAGGCCGGCGCCTTCGCCGGGCGCGACCTGCCCTTCTACTCGCGCCAGGTGGCGACGCTGGGCGCGCGCTACGAGCGCGGGCCGTGGACCTTCAACGCCGACATCTACGCGCAGTCGAAGCAGCGCTCGCCGGGCTCGCCTGACGACGGCGCACGGTACGTCACGCTGGAAGACGCCACCGGCCGGCTGGGCGACATTCCCGGCTATGCCACGATGAACCTGCGCGCGGCCTACGACTTCGGGCCGTCGATGAGCAACCTCAAGGTCGCGGTGGGCGTGAAGAACCTCTTCGACCGCCGCTACTTCAACCGCTCGGTGGACAACAACGGCGGCAAGTACGTGGGGCAGCCCCGCACGGTCTACCTGCAGGCCTCGGTGGCGTTCTGAGGCTTCGCCCGAGGGGTGCCGGCGGGCGCCGGGCCTAAACTCGCGCACCCATGGCCCTCAAATCCACCATCTTCAAGGCCACCCTCGCGGTGGCCGACATCGACCACGGCTACTACGCCGACCATGCGCTGACTCTGGCGCGCCACCCCAGCGAGACCGACGAGCGGATGATGATCCGGCTCGTCGCGCTCGCGCTCAACGCCCACCAGCTACAGGACGTGTGCAACGGCGACGGCACGCTGGCCTTCGGCGCCGGCCTGTCGAACGTCGAGGAGCCCGACGTGTGGCTGCGCGACTTCACAGGCGAGGTCAAGCTCTGGATCGAGGTCGGCCAGCCCGAAGACAAGCCCATCATCAAGGCCTGCAACAAGGCCGACGAGGTGATCGTCTACGCCTTCAACCACGCGGCCGAGATCTGGTGGCGCGGCATCGAGAACAAGCTCACGCGGCCGCAGAACCTCAAGGTGTACCGCGTGCCGACCATTGCCTCGCAGGCGCTGGCCGCGCTCGCGCAGCGCAGCATGCAGCTGCAGGCGACCATCCAGGAAAACACGCTGACCTTGGGCGACGGCACCAACAGCGTCGACATCGAACCCTTGCGCTGGAAATAAGCCTCCGCGCAGCTAGGCGAGCGGCATCATCTGGCCGCACTGCCAGCACTGCTCGAAACCGCCTTCGACCTGCTCGCCGCACACGCAGCGCCAGCTGCGCTGCGGACGGTGCTGCAACTCGTGCAGCAGTCGCTTGGCAAGATCGAACTGGTTCTCGTCGTCGATCCAGATCTCGGGCAGGCACTGGTCGGGCGGCAGCTGGCCCATTACCGCGCCGAGGAATTCGCGCTGCACGGTGGCGGCCACGCCCTCCTCGCGCAGGGCATGCGCCCACACGGTCGCGATCGCGAGATTGGGAGCTTGCGCGAGGCGGCGCATGGTCAGGGGGCCCAGTTCTTCTCGTCGTCGGGATCGAACTCGGGCTCGTCGGCCGACGCAGGCGAAGACGGATCGCGCTCCGCCTCGCGTGCGCGCTCGGCATAGCGGTTGAAGCGCCAGGCCGAGTCTTCCATGGTGATGCGGCGCCATGTGGCGCGCTTCTCGACGGGCGACATGCCGGGCCAGAACTGCACTTCGTCGAAGCTGCGGCCGCAGCCCTTGCACTCGTCGTCGCCCTGGCTGGTGGAGCAGATGGCGATGCAGGGCGTGTCGGGCGTGCTGTCGTACCAGGCCATCCAGGCGGCCCAGGCCTTCTGCGGAAAGCCGACCTCGTCGACCTCGTCCTCGTGGTGGAAGACCATGAGCGCGTAGACCTCGGCCAGCGCCCGCAATTCGGGACCCAGCGTGACGCCGTCGGGCGAGGGAGTCCTGTCGCGCCAGTAGTTGATGGCGGCCTCGATGTCGGTGATGTGTATGGCGGCCATGGAGCGTGAAAAAGCAGCGGACGGCGATCATAGTCCGGCAATGTCCCGAAGCATCAAAGGGACATGATCGCTATGAAAACAAGAGCATCGCACCTTGTATTCATGCGCACTTTGAAGCGGTTCTCTTTAAATTTCTGAAAACTTTCGATTGCGCCACCTGGAGCTTGGATGCTCTAATCCGCCGCACGAAGGGGAGTAGCTCCCGAGCGCTGTCGGCCACGACGGCGCGAATCGTCAGGTCGTCAATACGAAGCAAAACACTTCCGGCCTGCCGGGCAACGTACGCGCTCTATTTTTCGCGCGCACGCTGTCGAGCAAGACCTTCGATTTGAACCTGTGCAGGTTTGGTCGAAGCGTTCGCAAGTCCCCGGAATCACCCGGCCTTCATTCCTCGCTTTCGACCCGCCCCGCACGGGATGAATCGAAACGCATAGACATGCGCCTTCCGTCGTCCCCCCTGAAGGGAGAGGCAGGGGCGCGAAGACAAAAGAGGAAAGCTATGGAAATGTTCATGACCCCGGAGTTCTGGGTCGCAGTCGGTCAGATCATCATGATCGACATCCTGCTGGGCGGCGACAACGCCGTGGTGATCGCGCTGGCCTGCCGCAAGCTCCCGCCGGCCCAGCGCACGCAAGGCATCCTGTGGGGTACCGCGGGTGCGATCGCGCTGCGCGTGATCCTGATCTTCTTCGCTCTGACCCTCCTGGCCATTCCGTTCCTGAAGCTGGTGGGCGCGATCCTGCTGCTGTGGATCGGCGTCAAGCTGCTGGCTCCCGAACACGACGACGCGCACGGCAACATCGCCGGCAGCGACAAGCTGTGGGGCGCCGTCAAGACCGTGATCGTGGCCGACCTCGTGATGAGCGTCGACAACGTGATCGCCATTGCAGGTGCCGCCCAGGGCGCCGGCGACAGCCACCAGATGCCGCTCGTGATCTTCGGCCTGCTCGTGAGCATCCCGATCATCGTCTGGGGCAGCCAGCTGGTCATCAAGCTGATGGACCGCTTCCCGATGATCATCACCGCCGGCGGCATGCTGCTCGGCTGGATCGCCGGCACGATGGCCGTGTCCGACCCGGCCCTGGCGAACACCGCCGCCTGGACCTGGGTGCCGAAGGTGCCGCAGACCGACGTGATCAAGTACGCAGCCGGCGTCCTCGGCGCGCTGCTGGTGCTGGTGATCGGCAAGTGGGTGGCCGCGCGCCACGCCCGCAACAAGCATGAGGAACCGGCGGTGACGACCGGCTGAGCGCCGGTGGTCATTGCCCCCGGCCGCGAACGAACTTCCTGTCCAACCCAGTCTCTGTCACTCTAACTACCTGAAGGAGCACGCCATGGAAAAGATCATTCTTTACGTCGACGACGCCACCTACGCCTGCGAGCAGTTCGCCGAACTGGCGCCGGATGCCAACAGCGTCGTGGCGCGCCATTGGGTGCTCGTGGCCTGCGCTCCGCGCATGACGCATCGCATCAGCAAGTGGGTGAGCCACAGCGCCCGCGAGAACTGGCGCGCCAAGTGGTTCAGCAAGGTGCAGGCGCAGATGACGCCGCTGCTGGAGCGCAACGGCGGGCAGGTGACGCCGGTGCTGGCGAAGGGCCCGCTGGCCGAACTCACGGCGCAGCTCAAGCGCGAGCATTCGGCCGCCCACGTGGTCGATGCGCGTCGTCCGAAGGTCGGCGTCGACCTGGAGCCGGTGACGCCGGACCAGACGCCGCCGCACCAGTCGGGCTGGGCATTTCCCGGCGCGGTGATGGGCATGGGCGCGCTGCTGGTGCTGGCGAACGAGCTGGCCGAGTAAGACCGCAGGAAGCAGCTTCCCAAATCGACGAGCCCCGGCGCGGCAACGCACCGGGGCTCGTTGTCTTTTGCGGGCCCTGGTGGGGTATCCTGCCGCCATGCGCATCATCCTCAAATGGCTGCTCAGCGCCGTGGCGCTGCTGGCGGTCGCCTATCTCTACAGCGGCGTCCAGGTCAACAGCTTCGGCTCCGCGCTGATCGCCGCGGCGGTCATCGGCCTGCTCAACATGATCGTGCGGCCCGTGCTGGTGATACTGACGCTGCCCGTCACCATCGTCACCCTGGGGCTCTTCCTGTTCGTCATCAACGCGCTGCTGTTCTGGGCCGCCTCCGGCCTGCTGGGCGGCTTCCACGTCAACGGCTTCCTGGCCGCGCTGATCGGCTCGCTGCTGTATTCGGTGCTGGGGCTGCTGATCGAGTCCGCGCTGGGCGGACTGCTCTCCAAACGCTGAGCGCCCGGGAGCGCTCGAGTCACTTGAGCGGCGGCTCCGCCGCCTGCTCCTTCACCAGCACCTCCACCGCACGAGCGCGGGTATCGATGATCGACGCCTCGTAGTGATCGACCACCTTGGACTGGCGGACGATCTCCTGCGCGGCCTTGAAGCGGTCGCGCGCCGCGGGGTAGTCGAGGATCGCCACGTTCGCCTCGGCGTCGGCGCGCACCGCGCGCAGCGTGTCGTTCTGCGCGCCATAGAGGTTGCCGAGCGCGCGCCAGACCGTCGCGTCGCGCGGGTTGGCGGCGACCCAGTCGCGCAGCACGGGAATCATCGGCGCTGGCTGGCGCATCGCCGTGGCGGCCTCTGCCGACAGCAGCATCTCGGGCCGTTCCTTCGACCTGGCGTCCAGCAGCGCCGCCGCCCTGGGCGCCGCACCCGCGGCAAGCTCGATCTCCGCGCCGAGCCAGCGTGCCTGCTTTGCCGCGGCAGGGTCGTCCGCCACGCGCGCGGCAAGGCGCTCGGCCAGGGCGCGCGCGGTCTTGTAGTCGCGCATCTCCTTTGCCGACAGCGCCGCCGCGTACAGCGTGCCCGCCTGCTGCGCGGGCGAGCTCTTCGCGAATTCACCGCTGGAGGCCGAATCGATCCATAGCCGCAGCACGTCGACGCCGGGGCGGGTGAGCACGCGGGCGCGCGAGGCGATCATCGCGTGGTCCATGGCCAGCGGCTGCGGCGGCACCGTATCCATGTTGAACTGGAAGCGGCCCTGCATGTCGGAGATGCGCTCGGTCGTCAGCGGGTGGCTGCGCAGATAAGGATAGGAGCCGTTGTCGTTGAGGCGCGAGGCGTACTGCAGCTTCTCGAACATCGTGGCGGCGCCCTGCGGCGCGAAGCCGGCCTGCGTCATCACGCCGAAGCCGATGCGGTCGGCCTCGCGTTCCATGTCGCGCGAGAAGTTCAGCTGGTTCTGCGCGAACATCGCCTGGCTGCCCATGATCATGGCCTGCCCGGCATCGCCGTTGCGGCTCTTGCCGGCGGCGATCATCCCGAGGATCAGGCCGGCGATCATCAGCGGCATCTGCCGGCCCTGCTTCGTCATGATCCGCGAGATGTGGCGCTGAGTGACGTGCGAGAGCTCGTGCCCCAGCACCGTGGCCAGCTCGTCGCGGCTGCCGACCACCGCCACCAGCCCGAGGTTGAGCCCGAGGTAGCCGCCCGGCAGCGCGAAGGCATTGATGTTGCGGTCGCGGCCCAGCAGGATCGTCCAGGCGAAGCGCTCGTCGAGCTCCGGCGTGAGTTCGCCGCGCGCGCGGGCGGCGACCAGCAGGCGCTGCCAGATGTCCTGCACGTAGGCGGCGATCACCGGGTCGTCGATGTAGTCGGTGTCGCGGTAGAGCTCGCGGGCGATCTGGTCGCCCAGATGGCGCTCGGCGCTGGCGGTCATCTCGCCGCCGTCGCCCATGCCGGGGAGCACCTGCTGGATCTGCGCCAGCGCGGGCACCGGCAGCAGCACTTGGGAAGCTATCAAAACGCTAGCGCACAAGGCCTGCAGGGTGGGCCTCGGCAGGCTTCTGGAGTGGGGTTGGGGAGTCAAGCGCGGCATTCCTCGTCTGTGGCTCGGGCTCGTATGATGCACCTCCAACCTGATCGTTCACCCATGAGCACCCTCACCCATTTCGACGCCCAGGGCCAGGCCCACATGGTCGACGTCGCCGCCAAGCCCGCAACCCACCGCGTGGCCGTCGCCACGGGCCGCATCGAGATGCAGGCGGCGACGCTCGCGCTGATCGAGTCCGGCACGGCGAAGAAGGGCGACGTTCTGGGCATCGCGCGCATCGCGGGCATCCAGGCGGCGAAAAAGACCAGCGACCTGATTCCGCTGTGCCATCCGCTGGCGCTGACCCGCGTGGCCGTGGCCTTCGCGCTGGCCGACGCGGGAAGCGCGCCCCAGGTGGTCTGCACGGCGACCGTCGAGACCGTGGGGCCGACGGGCGTGGAGATGGAGGCGCTGACGGCCGTGCAGGTGGCGCTCCTGACGATCTACGACATGTGCAAGGCGGTGGACCGCGGCATGCGGATCACCGACGTGCATGTGCTGGAGAAGCACGGGGGGAAGTCGGGGAGCTGGGTGGCGGGAGCCTCCGAGTAGCTCGACGAAGCCCCCTCGAAGCATTCCGTCCCGCGGCCAGGACACGTCGTCCTCGACCGGGTGGCATCGCGCCAGCCACAACAAATGACCGCCCCGGCCAAGCCGCACGTCTGCTGCGCTTGCCCCTGACCTGCCCGGGCAGGCAGAGGCCGCAAGTCGGCTGAAACGCCGATCGTCCCTGAGCCGCTGCACAGCATGTGCTGTGCAGCACGCCCCCTTCCCTTCATCCACTCGCGTTCGCGAGCAGGTATCAGCGATGCCTGCGGCACAGCGCCGCCCCCCAAATCCGTCGAGCCCGACAACGGATCGACAACGAATGTCTCCTGACGGTTGCCATAGCCCGACGAGCGGCGCACCGATCACGACTCTCTTGCCGCATCATTCATAAACAATTTTAGACAAAGTTAACAGCAATTAACAAGATGAAGATCTCTTTTGTTAACAAATCGCTTCCCGATCGATGAACTCCTTTTCCCGTCAAGCAAGAAATGCCGGCCGCGTTGCGGGTTTCACGCTGATCGAGGTGCTCGTGTCCATCGTCGTGTTGTCCTTCGGGCTGCTGGGCATGGTCGCGCTGCAGGCGGCGTCGCTGCAGGCCAATCGCGATGCCCGCCTGCAGTCGACGGCGGTGGTGCTGGCCCGCGAACTGGCGGAAATGATGCGGGGCAACAAGGACCAGGCGCTGCTCGCCACAAACAATCCTTATCTGACTGGCAAGTTGTCGAACCCGTTGGTGGCCCCGAGCGCGTCCTATTGCCTTTCGGTCGGAAGCTCGTGCAACACGCCGGAGAAAGTTGCGCAAGCCGAACTGACCGATTGGCTGGCACGGGTGGACGACGCGCTGCCGGGCGCAAGTGTCCGCATCTGCCGCGACGCCGCGCCCTTTGCATCGGACGGCACGGCGCAGTGGGGCTGCACCTCCTCCGACAGCAGCGATCCGATCCTGGTCAAGATCGGCTGGAGCCGGCCGTCCCTGAAGAGTGGCGACACGAACGTCTGGAAGGCGTCGGACCGGCCTTCAGTGGTGCTGGCGGTGACGCCGGGGAGCACGCTTTGATCGCCTCCTCGCTTCCCGCCTTCTCCTCGTCCCGCCGCGCCGTTCGCGGCCTCACGCTTGTCGAACTGCTCGTGGCCATGGCCGTGGGCCTGGTGGTCGTGCTGGCAGCGGTATCGGCCCTGTCGGTGGCGCAACGTGGATTCACCACGGTCGATGCGGCTTCGCAGTTGCGTGACAACGGGCGGTTCGCGGCGGACATGATCCAGCGCATCGGCGTGCAGGCCGGCTACAAGGATGTGTTCTTCGCGGCGACACGCCCGAAGTCCGCCGCGAGCAACCCGGCGCCCAGCGTCATGGGGTTCAACAACGCCAAGGTCGACCTCTCCGATCCGCTGGCCGCATCCAGCGAATGGCCGAGCAGGGAAGCCGGCGCGGGCAGCGACGTGCTCATCCTGCGCTACCAGGTGGCGCAGACCTTCGCGCTCACCGCGGACACCGGGGCCGACAAGTCCATGATCGACTGCGCCGGCAACGCGCCCTCGACGGCGCCGAACATCAGCGAGGCGGGTGCGCGGTACACGCGCATGGCCAGCATCTTCTCGGTGGGGCAGAGCCAGGGCGAGCCGTCGCTGCTTTGCACCTACTACGACGCGGCGACGAGTGCGTGGAAGTCCGCGCCCATCGTGCAAGGCGTCGAGAACTTCCAGGTGCTGTACGGCGTCGATGGCGTCGCCGCAGGCCAGGCTCCTGCGAAGAATGCTGCGGTACCCGATGTTCCGAACGCCTATCTGCGGGCCGACCAGATGGAAGTCGATGGCGATGCCGCCGCAACCCTTGCGAATTGGCGCCGGGTGCGCAGCCTGCGCATCGGCATGGTGTTGCGCAGTGCCAAAGGTGCCGCGCAGGACATGGAGACGCAGACCTTCCATCCGCTCGGCGTCGCAAAAGGCAGTGATAAAGGTCAACGCGGCAGCGCCTTCGCAGTCGGCGACGACGCCGGCACCACCTTCCAGCCGACGCCCGACGGACGGTTGCGCCAGGCCATGACCTTCACGATCCACCTGCGCAACGACCAGGGGCTCTGAATGAAGCATGCCCTCTTCAGCCGCCCTGGCCGCCCCAGTCGCCCCAACCGCCAGGCTGGCGCCTCGCTGATCGTCGTTCTGCTCCTGCTGGTGATCGTCTCCATCCTCGGCGCGGGCGCGGCGCAGATCGCCACCATGGGCGAGCGCAGCGCTCGCAACGACCGGGACATGCAGGTCGCCTGGCAGTCGGCCGAAGCGGCGCTGATGGATGCCGAGTTCGACATCCACGGCCCCGCTGCCTCCAGCCGGCGTGCCGTGTTCACCGACATGGCCAACACCAACACCTTCGTCGGCGGTTGCGGCAGCTCAGGCAACAGCAAGGGCCTGTGCGCGCTCGAAACAACCGGCAAGCCCGCCTGGCTGGCGGTGGACTTCACCGCGACCACCGGCGCCAAGACCACCGCCTACGGCGAGTTCACCGGCCGCAGCTTCCCCGCGGGCGACAACGGCATCCAGCCAGCCAGGGCGCCGCGCTATGTCATCGAACCGATCGAAGACCCGGCCAACCGCGACGCCTCAGGCGGTTCCGCCAGATACATCTTCCGCGTGACGGCCATGGGCTTCGGCCCCCGGGCCGACATCCATGGCGTCGTCCAGATCATCTATCGCGACTGACGCGGGCAGCCTTCCATGACAACGTTCTCTTCCCATCCAAGGCCCTGGTTCAAGCGGCCGCGCGTGCTCGCGCAGCTTGCGCTCCCACTGGCTGCGGCGGCCTTGCTCGCGGTGTCGATCGCGGGCAGCCGCACGACGGCACCCGACATCAGGCCCATCGCGCTGGCGAGCGAGCCGCTGTATGCGACCACCTCCGGAGACAAGCCCGCCCTCACGCTGGCACTGTCGGTGGAGTTCCCGACCGTCGGAGCGCAGTACACGGCCGGCGGCACCTCTGACAACACGTACAGCAACCTGAACGAGTACATCGGCTACTACGACGCGAATGCCTGCTATGCGTACAACGACGCGCCGAACGAAACGCCTGCCGCGGGCCTCAAGGCCTCCGACTACAAGCGCTTCGACCGCATCCAGTCCAGCACGCGCACGGACCGCATGTGCGAGGACGGCTTCAGCGGCAACTTCCTGAACTGGGCCAGCAGCTCGGCCATCGACATGCTGCGCCTGGCCCTCTCGGGCGGCGACCGCTACATCGACACGAGCGACCTCACCATCCTGCAGCGCGCGGTGCTTCCCAACGGAGACCCCACCTGCATGTGGAACACGACCAACTTTCCCTCGAAGAAGCTGCTGCGCGACGGCGGTGGCAGTGGCAGGTACTGGGGCGCGGTGCCGCGGCGGATGATCGCCGCGGCCGGCGCCAGCGACATCTGGGTGGCGAACACCTTGAACCGCATCTACTTCGGTACCGCCCTGGGCGGCAGCTGCACTGCCACGGGCAGCTACAGCCTGAGCGCCAGCACGTCGACAGCGCCGTTTCCCTTCCACGGCGACAAGCCTGCCTACGCCGCGTCGTCCAGTTGCGCCAACGAGGACGCCAACTGCGACTTCTCCGACACCAGGGAAGTCTGGTACGGCGCCGGCAACACCTGGATGGTCGGCCGGTTCACGGGCGGCACCTCCTGCAGCAACGCCGTATTCACCGACCCCGCGCCGGGCGTTGCCAAAGCTTGCTACACGGCCCCCGCCGGCTCCACCGCGAGGCCGGCCCATGACCTCAACAGCGATGGCTTCTTCTACTCCCGCGTGAGGGTTTGCGAGAAGACCAGCGCCGGCGACCTGGCCGACGTGCGCGACTACGGCTTCTGCACCAGGTACCCGAGCGGCAACTACAAACCGACCGGTACCGTGCAGAAGTACAGCGACAGATTGCGCCTGGCTGCCTTCGGCTACCTCATGGAGCAGACGTACAGCGCCAAAGGCGGACGATATGGCGGCGTGCTGCGCGCGCCCATGAAGTACGTCGGCGCCAAGACCTTCGACATCAACGGCATCGAGAACACGCCCAGCGGCGGCAACGCGGCAGCCGAATGGGACGCCACCACGGGCGTATTCGCGGCCAACCCGGACGGCAGAACGCTGTCGGGCACCAATGCCACCTTCGGCGTGAGCGGGGTCATCAACTACCTCAACAAGTTCGGTCGCACCGGGCCCGTGGCAGGCCGCTACAAGGTGTACGACCCGGTCAGCGAGCTTTACTACGAGTCACTCCGCTATTTGCAGGGGCTGCAGCCGAGCGACGAAGCCACCAGCAAGCTGACGACGGCTTTGTACGACGGCTACCCGGTATTCACCACCTGGAGCGATCCCTACGGGGATGGGCGCACCAGCTCCAGCAACTACGCCTGCCTCAAGAGCAACATCGTGGTCATCGGAGACATCAACACGCACGACGGCGACTATCGCTTTCCCAAACCCGATCCGGCACTGAACCATCCAAACGTCGACGACTGGACGAAGACGGTCATCGCCTTCGAGAAGGGAACGGCCAAGGAATACCTCGACGGGCAGGGCAAGAAACGAGAGACGAAAGGCAACCCTGCCCCCAACGCCGATGTACGCACCCACTCGATCATCGGGCACTCGTACTGGGCCCATACGCACGACATCCGCGGCACGGACTGGACTGCGCAACCCAGCATGCAGCGCCCCGGCCTGCGCGTGAAGAGCTTCTTCTTCGACGTGAACGAACACGGCAATCAGAAAGACGCCAATACCCGGCGCAACAGAAACCAGTTCTTCACTGCGGCGAAGTACGGTGGTTTCGAGTCGGACCCCTCCAACCCAGGCCGCAAGCCCTTCAACACCTTCGGCAACCCCTTCCAGCGCCAGGACGGCACGGCCGATGACAACGTCTGGCAGGACAGTGCCCGGCCCGGCGAGGCCAGCACCTACTATCTGCAAAGCAGTGCCCGCAGCGTGCTGAGCGCGTTCGACAGCATCTTCAGCCGCGCATCGACCTCCGCGCGAAGCATTGCGGGCAGCGCGGCGCAGTCGAAGTCGCTGCAGACGAGCAACGCCGTCTACCAGGGTGCGTTCGACACCAGCGACTGGAGCGGCGACCTGTTTTCGCAGGCGATCACGATCAGCGATGGCAAGGCCAGCATCTCGCCCACCCCGACGTGGTCGGCCTCGAGCCGCCTGGCTGCGCTCTCCGCGCCTGCAACTTCACGCAACATCGTGATCGGGCGTGCGGGCAATGCCGTGCCCAAGGCCAGTCCGTTCCTGTGGGACTCGCTGACCGACGCGCAAAGGGCCGACCTGGGCAAGCTCACGCCCTCGACCAGGGCCGACTCGCTGGGCTCCGACCGCGTGAGCTACCTGCGCGGAAGCAACGCCCTCGAAGGCTCGCAATTCCGCCGGCGCAACAGGAAGCTGCTGGGAGACATCATCAATTCGAGCGTGGTGTATTCGGGCGCACCCGCCAACAACATCAACTCGACCTCTTATTCCGCCTTCCGGACGGCAAACCTCGGCCGCACTCCTGCTGTCTTCGTGGGCGCCAACGACGGCATGCTGCACGCCTTCAACGCCGGCACCGGCGATGAACTGTTCGGCTACATCCCCAGCTGGATGTCGCCCAGGCTGGCCGCGCTGACCGACGTGAACTACGTGTCCCACCATCAGAGCTATGTGGACGGCCCGCCGGTGGTGGCCGAAGCGCAGGTGGGCTCCGCCGGCACTTCGGCCGACTGGAAGACGGTGTTGGTTTCCGGCACCGGTGCAGGCGGGCGCGGCGTCTTCGCACTGGACGTCACCGACCCGACGGCCTTCGACGCATCGAAGGTGATGTGGGAGTTCACGGCGGACGACGACGTCGACATGGGGTTCGTCGTCGGGCAGCCGCAGATCCTGAAGATGCGCACCAGCGCACCGACGGCAACGACCGCCACCTACAAGTGGTTCGCGGTGGTCGCCAGCGGGGTGAACAACTACACCAAGGCCAACTCGGACAACAAATTCAGCACCGGCCATCCCGCCATCTTCCTGCTCGATCTGTCGAAGGCGCCGGAAACGGCCTGGGAACTCGGCACCAACTACTACAAGGTGGAACTGCCCTACGACGCTACGTTGGCCGTGACCAAGCCCACCGGCGTGCTCAACTTCAAGGCAGCCATCGCCACCGGCGGCAATCGCGAAGTGGCCCAGATCTTCGTGGGAGACCTGCACGGCAACATGTGGAAGCTCGACTTCCGCAGCCACGGCACCTCCCGGTGGAACATGGCGAACCTGTCGGCCTTCAAGAAGGCCAGCGACAACGCCCCTTACCCGCTCTTCGTCGCCAAGGACAGCGAAGGCAAGGTGCAGCCCATCAGCATGGCGCCCACGCTGGTGACCGCGGCGAATGACCCCAGGGCCATTCTGGTGGCCTTCGGCACCGGCAAGTACCTCGAGATGGACGACCGCTCGTCGACGGCGCAGAACTCGTTCTACGTGATCTACGACGACGGCACGGCCACTCCCGATGCGACGCCGAACGGCTCCGGCGCCATCAGCGGGCGCGCCCGGCTGAGAGCGGCCACCATCGACTCCAAGGGCGCGATCACGGTGCCCGGCTTCACCTGGGGCCGCGCCACGAGCGACCTCACGACGGCGTCGAGCGTGAGCTCGGGCTGGTACATGGATTACGCGAGTTCCGAACGGCAGGTGAGCGCGGCGACGCTGCGCGGCGACACGCTCGTATTCGCCAGCCTGATCCCGGCGGCCGCGGGCGACTCGAGTTCCTGCGGCGCGAGTGGAGGCGGCGGCAACGCCTACATCGTCAACGTGGACACGGGGATCGGAACGCGGAGCGCATCGACGGTCGGCATCACGGGAGAGCCGCTGGTGATCGAGGTGGCCAGCACGGTCGCCTCCATCAGCAACGGCACGGGCCAGCGCGCGAGGCGGATCACGAGCCAGGCGATTTCGCAAGGCTCCGGCGGCATCGACAACGTCGGAGACGGCACCGACGGCAGCGGACAGGTGACGGTCACCCTCATCGGAGGGCGGCTGAGCTGGCGGCAGATCAACAACTACCTGGATCTGAAGCGCGGATCGTGAACATGAACCACACAACGAAGCGCGCCGCAGTGCGCGGATTCACGCTGATCGAACTGATGGTCGTCGTGGCCGTGATCGGGATCCTGGCGGCCATCGCCTATCAGTCGTACACGGAGGCGGTCCTGAAGGGCAGGCGGGCACAGGCGCGGACTGCGCTGCTGGAGCTGATGCAGCAGCAGGAGAGGTACATGACGCAGCGGAATGCCTACCTGGCGTTCAGCACCAATGTCGCGAGCGGCGCCACGACACCGGCCGGCGCCTCGAGCACGTTCAAGGTCCATTCGGGCGACAACTCCTCCGCCCCGGCCTACTGGCTTTCCGCTGACAAATGCGGCAGCCAGCCGATCACCGATTGCGTGCTGCTCACCGCCACGCCCACCGGCACGGACGCCGCAGCCGGTTCGCTGACCCTCAGCAGCACGGGCGCCAAGGGCTGCACGGGTACGGCCGCGAGCACGAACTTCCGGGTCTGCTGGCCATGAACGCCCGTAAGCTGCCTCCTCGGAAAAAGGGCTTCACCCTGATCGAATTGATGGTGACGATCGCCGTCGCCGCAATCCTGATGATGGTCGGCGTGCCGAGCTTCGTCGCCTTTCACCGCAACTCCCAGCTCACCTCGGCGGCGAACTCGTTCATCGCGGCCTTGAATGCGGCCAGGGGAGAGGCGATGAAGCGAGGCAGGCAGGCGGTCGTCGTGCCGCGCGCGGACAACGACTGGGCGACCGGCTGGACCGTCTTCGTCGACACCGACAACAACCGGAAGCTCGATGATTCGGACATCCTCATCACGCGGCAGGATGCGCTGCCCGCCTACTTCTCGGCGACAGGCCAGGGTACGGCGAAGAGCAGCCCTGCGTACATCATGTTCAACCCTTCGGGCTACACGCAGACCAGCGATTCGACCTTCCAGTCCGCCACGCTGAAGATCGAACGCAACGACATCCCGGACGCGGCGAAGACCCGGCAGACCCGCATCGTGGTGATCGCAAAGACGGGGCGAGCAAGGGTCTGCCAACCCGCGACGGATACGACGTGCACGACGTCGGCGAGCGAGTGATCGATTGACGGCCGCGAGCGTGCGCGGCACCTCGATCGGGCCGGCTCGCCGGTCTTGCTCTATGGCGGCGGCGCCAGCTGCTCCGGACCGCGATCTGCCTCCTTCAGCCAACGGGCGAACTCCTGTGGAAAAGCGTCGCTGAAACGCTCTGCCTGCGCCCTGGCTTCACTCTCGCGCCCCAGCAGTTCGGCGCTTTCGATCAGCTTGACGATGACGCGCGGCTCCGGCGAGAAATGAATCACCCGCTGCGCGAGCGAGTGCATCTCGGCGACATTCGCGGGCGTCACGGTGGTCAGCGTCAGTTCCGCGAACTCGGCCTGGCGCCCGAAGAACCACGTGCCCCGCACCTTGGCGAGCGTGTCCTGCCTGTACGCGGAAAGCCGTTCGTCGGGTGGGAGGTAGATCTGGCTGACGCGGACGTAGTCCCAGCTGGCGAGCCCCACGACCGCCAGCATGACGCCCGCCGCCAGGGATGACAGCGCAGGCCGGACCGCAACGCCGCCCGCGCCCGGCCAAAGAATGCCGAGGCACAGTCCGAACACCAGCTGGAACGGTCCATACCAGAGCGGATATTCGAGCAGGCTGTGCAGCACGATCGCACCCAGCATGCCCCAGGCCATCAGGCGCGCAGGGTCCCGCTCCCGCCAGGGCCGCGCGGCCAGCACCATCCAGAGAAAGCCGCCGCAGATCAGCACGGCGGCGGGAATGCCCAGTTCCACCGCCAGGTGCAGCGGGAGGTTGTGCGCGTTGTCGAGGATCTCGACGAACCGGGGGCCGTCGTAATGGGTGCTGTAGTGGGCGAAGCTGAGCTCGCCCCATCCCCAGCCGGTCCAGGGGTGCCGGGCGATCAGCGCGAGCACGTTGCGCCACAGGATCAGGCGGCTGTGGTCCTGGGGGGCGCCGGTCTGCAGGCGTTGGAGCATGCTTTCGACGGGGCCGTCGCCGCCGGTGGCCAACTGGGGGAGGAGCCAGGCGATGGCGAAGTAGAGGGGGATGGTGGCGAGCAGCCACTTCGGATCCGGCAGGCGATAGGTGGTAGCGCTGCGTTGCGGCGCGCCTCGCCTTTCCCGCATGGCGATGAAAGTCGCCACGGCGATGATCGACAACAATTGCAGCAGACCGGTGCGCGAGGTCGACGCTGCCGCCGCGACCAGCAGGAGCCCGGCCGCCGCCATCAAACGCCGCCGGACGTGAATTGCATCGCTGGTGGCATATAGCCACAGGGCTGCGCACCAAGCCATGCTGATCAGGGTCGCGAACTGGTTGCGCTGTCGAAGGTTGCCGTAGGCCTGCCCCAGCGCCGGGGAAGTGGTCCAGGGGACGAGGGGGTCGGCAAGCCCGTAGTACTGGAGCAGGCCAAGAACGGCGCTGACGAGGCCGGCGGAGAGCACGCTCTTGGCCAATAACCGCGACGCGCCTCCCAGGTTCTGCGCCGGTGCGCTGCCCACGCTCGCGGCCGCGGCGATTCCTGCAATCGCAATACACGCTGGTTCCCATGCCGAGAGGCCACTCTCGCCGGAAAGCGCGACAAGCAAGCCTCCCGCGCCCAGCCACACCCAAACCCGTGGCGCAGGCGAGCCCACGGGCCCGGTAAGCAACAGCCCTGCCAGACAAGCCCAGAACACAAGGAACTGCCAGACGCTGACAGATGGGCCGCCCACCAAAGGGCAGACAAAAGTCAACGCGACGAGCGCCACCCGAATAAAGCCAAGCATCTTTGTAAACGGGCCGGCCAAAGCGAGAGGGTGCCGCGCAGACGTCATTCGCCCCATTGTGCCGGCCCGACTTGCCGACGAATGGTCATTGGCGGGAGATGAGAGGCTTTGCAGATGTAAACATTTAAAGACACCATTTAACAAATATGTTCAATTGTTTCCAGCCCGTTTCCGGCTCCGCCGATCGGGGGTTGAAAGGCGTCTTCTGATGAAACAGCAACCTGCTCGCGGCCGGATCGGCAGTTCACGGGCGTATGGCTTCACGCTGATCGAAGTGATGGTTACGGTCGCCATCATCGGGATCCTGGCCGCCATTGCGATTCCCAGCTACCGAGACTACGTGCTTCGTGGGCAGCTGGTGGATGCCCAGAACGCTCTCGCGACGCTGCGCGCGAATATGGAGCGGTACTTTCAGGACAACCGGGACTATCGCTCCATCGGCTCAACGTTCACCTCGCCATGCGCAGCATCGTCCACAGTCGGAAGCTTCACCATTTCATGTCCGACGCTGACGGCCACGACATTTACTGCACAGGCCGTGGGTAGCGGCCCCACCAACGGTTTCACGTTCACCGTAGACCAACAGAACACACGTGCCACGTCTGCAGCGGGTTCGGGCTGGACGCGGTGCACCACCGGCTGGACGACGAAGAAGTCGGGCTGCTGATGAAAACGCCACTCCATCGACCGCGTGGCGCGCGCGGCTTCACGCTGATCGAGATGATGGTGACGGTGGTGCTGCTGAGCATCCTGATGGCGCTGGCGTTTCCGGCAATGAATGGATGGATACGCAACAGCCGCATACGCACCGTCGCCGACGCGTTGCAGAACGGCATTCGCCTCGCGCAGACCGAGGCCTTGCGGCGCAGCCGCCAGACCGTCTTCTCGCTGACGGCCGACACAAACCCCGCGGACGGCCTTACCGCCGTGGCCAATGGCGCCAACTGGTCGGTCAACTTCGTGCCGCTCCTCACGGGTGAGGAGACCGACCCCACATTCATCGAGGGCGGCGGCCTGACCGGACTGGCCCCGAACGTCCAGATCACCGGCCCCGCGACGCTCTGCTTCAACTCCCTGGGACGCGTCGTGGACAACTCCACGCCCGGAACCGGCGTGGCCTGCACGGCTGCAGCCGCGACCTACGACATCACGATCCCCAATGCCGATCGCCCCCTGCGCGTGCTGGTCGCGCTCGGAGGGCAAGTGCGTTTGTGCGATCCGGCCAAGACGCTTTCCAATACCAATCCCGACGGATGTCCCGCATGACGAGATATCAACCGAAACTCCCATCCGGGCAGACATCGCATTCCGGTGTCGCACTGATCGAAGTCCTGGTCTCGATCCTCCTTTTCTCCCTCGGTATCCTGGGCCTCATCGGACTGCAGGCACGCGCGATCAGCCTCTCAGTCGATGCGGAAGACCGCAATCGCGCAGCGCTGATCGCCAACGAGATCGCGACGACCATGTGGACCCAGCGCACGGTGGCGATCGACCCGGCGGCCGGAAGCCCTTCGTGGAACGACCGCGCCAGCAACCTGCAAGCCGGCGGCCTGCCCGGCGGCACCGTCACGATCACCGCAGTCGCCGCGGCTACCAACACCGCCGACATCCTCATCACCTGGCGCCCTTCACAGCGCTCGGCCAGTGAACAGGACAGCCGACTCACCACGCGCGTCGCGCTGCCGCTCATACCATGAACACTTGCTCAAAAGCACTTGCACGCGCCGCGCAGCGCGGCCTAACGCTGATCGAGCTGATGGTGGCTCTGGTCATCGGCCTCATCGTGGTGCTCGCCGTGACCAGCGTCGTCACTGTGGGCGAGGGTCACAAGCGCAGCACCACCTCGACCAACGACATGAACCAGAGCGGCTCGTACGCCACCTACATGATCGACCGGCTGCTGCGAAGTGCTGGTTCCGGTTTCGCGCAGACCGGGATGCGTGGGCTGTTTGGTTGCCGACTGACTGCCACTCGCCAGATCGGCGGCACCGCCACCAACATCCTGCCGCGAACCGCATCCGCATTTCCGGCGCCCTTCGACACGCTGCTCGGCGGCTCAGGCGCTGCTGCTGCTGGCAATCTGAGGCTGGCGCCTTTCCTGATCGCCAAAGGGGCAACCGCTGGAGCCTCTGACATCCTTGTAGTCATGGGCGGCAACGCAGCAGCGGGCGACATTCCGCGCCGCATTCGCTCCGGCTTTCCGGGCAGCAACGACCTACGACTGGATAACACCATCGGGCTCGCGAATGGCGACATTGGGCTGGTGAGCCAGGAAGGTACGGCCGACTGCCTGATCGAACAGGTGAATGTGACAGACGCCACAGCTTTCGCCGCAGCAGGCAACGAAGTCCTGCCGATGGGTGGGCGCTACTTCACCTCGACCGGTGCTACCAAGTCGCTTGCCACACTTGCAGCCGACGGCACGTCGCTCTTCACCCCGCTCGGCAATGTGGGCGCCAACAACCTGCAGTTTCAACTGGTCGGCGTGAACGCCAATCGCACGCTCGTCACTTACGACCTGCTGCGAGCAGCCGGCGCCGGCAGCGACGAGGGCACCGATGCTTCGGCGATGCAGGCGCTGGCCGACGGCGTGGTCGCCCTGTACGCGATATACGGCGTCGACACCGACAGCAATGGCACTGCAGATGCATGGATCGATCCTGGCGCCGCGGGCTACACCATCGGTACTCTCATGCTCGCACCCGACACCATGCGCCACATCGTTGCAGCGCGCGTCGCGCTGGTCATGCGGAGCAGCCTCTACGAGAAGACGCCCGTCACCCCGGCCAGCTTGACCATCTTCGGCGATCTCGAGGCTGGCAGCCGACGCACCCTGACCATCGCTGAAGCCGACCGGAACTTCCGTTACCGGGTCATCGACACCACCATTCCGCTGCGCAACATGCTGTTGCTGCCCGTGCCATGAAGACACTGCCCCAAATGCACAGCCGAGCGCGCGAGCGCGGCGTGGTGCTTCTGTTCTGCCTGATCATCCTCGTGATACTGCTCGCCGGCGGCATAGCCGTCATGCGATCGACCGGCAATTCGCTCTTCGGCGCGGGCAACCTCGCATTCAAGCGCGATCTGGTCAACCAGGGCGAACTCGCCATTGCAAAGGCGATGAAGGAGTTCCAGGCCGGCGGCGCACTCGTCAACACGACCGCGACCGCAACGAACCTTCCGACCGCGAACTACAGCGCGGTCCAGCTCCAGACCAACGAGCACGGCATCCCGCAGGTGCTGCTGAAAAAGACCACGCTCTCCGGCCCCGATGTGGCTGGCAACACCTTCACGCCGTCCGGGGGCGCCATCACGGGCAGCGGCGGCGTCACCGTGCGCTACGTGATCGACCGGATGTGCAACACCACCGGCGCCTTCTCGACCATCGGCAAGAGCCGTTGCGTCTACACCCCCTCGAATACCGAAACGCAAGGTGGCGACCAGAGCCAGTTGAGCACGCCCGGCCCGAGCGTTCCAAGCCCGCCCATCTACCGAATCACCGTTCGCGCCGATGGCCCTCGCGACACGCAGGTGTTCCTGCAAGCCTCCTTCACCAAGCCCGAATAGAGCACAGGCGAATCATGAAAACAAGAATCCGTTCGTCCGCTCGCGCGATGATCCGTCGCGCGGGCATCGCCATCGGCCTTGGCGTCGCGCTTAGCAGCGCCCTGGTCGCCTCGGCCGCCAACCTCGCCAACCAACCGGTGTTCTCGACCTCTGAAGTGCCGGGCAATCTGGCGCTGGCGCTGTCGGTGGAATGGCCTACGGCGTCGCGCACGGCCCACGTGGGCGACTACTCCAGCAACACCAACTACCTGGGCTACTTCGATCCGGGCAAGTGCTACCTCTATCAGACCGATACAACCGCCAACGGCGTCAGCACCACCGACAAGGGCGATTCCAGCTACTTCTACCCAGCCGGTGCCGCCACCAACCGCACCTGCACTGGCTCCAATGACGACAAGTGGAGCGGCAATTTCCTGAACTGGGCCTCCACGGCCACCATCGACCCCTTTCGCTGGGCGATGACAGGTGGACGGCGCGTGGTGGACACGGCCACCACCACGATCCTGGAAAAAGCCTGGCACGGCAACCGCAGCCTGTTCCCCGATCGCACGGTCCCAGTCGGTGCCATTGCGGGCGCCACGCCCTACAACAGCGCCACCGCACTGACGACCAGCATCACCAATCGCGGCTTCAAGATGCGCATGACCGCGACGGGTGTCGGCACTCGCACGATGACGGCGCAGTACTACAACACGGTCGATCTCAGTGGCGCAGTCATCGCTACCGTCACGACCGACTCCGCCAACCATGACTGGGGGAACGGTGCTCCGGTGGCAGGCGTGAATGCAGACAATTTTTCTGCACGATTCAACGGCACCTACACGGCGCCCGAAACCGGCGACTACGTCTTTCGCACCATCAGCGACGACGGCGTGCGGCTCTGGGTCAACACCAGCGGCGGTAACAACTTCAACAATGGCAACCGTCGAATCAACAACTGGACCGATCACGGCTCGACCACCGACGACTCCGCGACCATTTCGCTCACAGCGGGCCAGCAGTTCAGCGTGCAAATCGAATACTACGAAAGGGCCGGCGGTGCGGTAATGCAGTTCCTGTGGCGCACACCCTCCTCGAACAACACCTTCAGACCATTCTCCGACGCAGGTCCAACTGACCAGGACTTCACGATGCGCGTGAAGGTGTGCGATCCATCGGCCTCGGCTGGTGGACTCGAGGCCAACTGCAAAGCCTACGGCAGCAACTACAAGCCGGAGGGCCTGATCCAGAAGTACGCGGACAAGATGCGCTTCAGCGCCTTCGGCTACCTGAACGACAGCAGCGACCAGCGCGACGGCGGCGTACTGCGCGCCAATCAGAAGTTCGTCGGCCCGAACGCACCGACGCCCGGCCAGGCACCCGCGGCCAATGCGAACAAGGAGTGGAGCGAGGTCGATGGCACCTTCATCCGCAATCCCGACCCCGCCGATGCGACCGCGACGACAGCGGCGACTGGCGTGGCTGTCGCGGACAGCGGCGTGATGAACTACCTGAACAAGTTCGGCCAGATCCTTCCAGGCAACTACAAGGACTATGACCCGGTCAGCGAGCTGTACTACGCGGTCATTCGGTACTACCGGCACCTTGGCAACGTCGCTGCGTGGAGTTCGATGGGCACCGCGGACGCCCCCACGAAGACCGGCTGGGTCGACGGCTTCCCCGTCATCACCGCATGGAACGATCCGATCCAGTACTCGTGCCAGCGCAACTTCATCCTGGGCATTGGCGACATCTACACCCACGTCGACAAGAATGTGGCCGGCAACACCACCTACCGCACCCGCGAGCCCACCATGCCTCCCGAGGTGGCCGACGACAACACCGTCAACGCGGTCACGGCGACCAACCGCGTCGGTGCGCTGCAGGGCCTCGGCAACCTCGGCAACACGAACGACTACAGCGGCCGCAATAACTCCGCCTACATTGCGGGCCTTGCCTTCGACGCCAACACCAAGGACATCCGTCCCGACGTGGCCGGGCAGGCCAACACCATCGGCAAGCAAACCGTCAGCACCTACTGGGTGGACGTGCTGGAGCAGCCCTTCCAGTACAACAACCAGTTCTACCTCGCAGCCAAGTTCGGTGGACTCGACCAGAAGAAGCTTCCGGCCAACTTCGACCCTTACACCTTTGCAGGCACCATTCCGTTGGACTGGTGGTCCACCAACGGCGAGACGCTGACCGACACACGCGCCGCGAACCTGACGCAGCCGCGTCCTGACAACTACTTTGCAGCCGGCCAACCCGACACGCTGGTCAGAGGCTTGACCCAGGCCTTCGAGCGCATCGTGAACGCCATCCAGGCGTACACCACTTCGTTCTCTCTGTCGGCCCTGCAGGTCGCGGCCACGGGCTCGGCCTCGTATGCTTCGCAGTACGACGCCCAGGACTGGACCGGCATCGTGAGCGCGAGCAGCATCAGCTTTGCCGATGACGGTACGCCTTCGCTCACGGCGGCATGGAACAGCACCGACAAGCTGGCAGCGCAATTCGCCGGCACCGGCTGGAACACCAACCGGCGCATTGCCACCTGGAGTGGCACTGCCGGCGTGCCCTTCCGCATCGGGAGCCTGACCACCGGAACGGGCAGCCAGGCGGCCGCGCTCGACACGGCATACGTCGCGGGCGACGACAGCGCCAACTACCTGAACTACCTGCGCGGCGACCGCAGCCAGGAAAAGACGGCGACCGATGGGACCAAGCCCTACCGCCTGCGCACCAAACTGCTTGGCGACATCGTCAACTCGAAAGTGAAACCCGTCGGCCCACCCGCCTCGAACTACTCCGACGCCGTAAACCGGGGCTACGCCGCCTTCAAGACGGCCAAGGCCTCGCGTCCCACGATGGTCTACGCCGCCGCCAACGACGGCATGCTGCATGCGTTCCGCGGCGAACTCACCGGCGCCAACGCGGGCCTCGAACAGTTCGCGTACGTGCCGAGCGCACTCTTTAACGGCCCCAACAACCCAGCGACCCCCGCTGTGGACGGCCTGGCCCAGTTGGGCAACCCGAACTACCTGCACAAGTACTACGTCGATGCAACACCCGAAGTGGTCGACGTCGACTTCAACCAGGCCGGCGGAACCTTCGCGGCCACTGGCTCGGACTGGCGCTCGCTGCTGGTCGGTGGCCTCGGCAAGGGCGGCAAGAGCTTCTACGCCATCGACGTGACCGATCCGGCCGCGATGACCGATGAAACCATCGTGGCAAGCAAGGTGCTGTGGGAGTTCACGGATGCGGACATGGGCTTCAGCTACGGCGCTCCCCTGGTCCTGAAAACCAAGCGCTACGGCTGGGTGGTGGTGCTGACCTCGGGCTACCACAACGACAACACCAACCGCAACGGCTACCTTTATTTCCTGAATCCGCAGACCGGCGCGCTACTGCAAAAAGTGAGCACCGGCGCGGTGGCTAACGGCATGACCCATGCCACGGCCTTCATCTCCGACCTGACCGACGGCACAGCGGACGCGATCTATGTCGGCGACCTCAACGGCCAGCTCTGGCGCTTCGACGTGACTGCGCCCGCGGGCACGACCACTGCCTATCCGGCACCGGCCAAGATCGCGCTCTTCACCGATGGAGCCACGACTCCGCGAGCCCAGCCCATCACCTCGCGGCCCCTGGTGCAGGTTCAGCCGTCGACCCGCAAGCGCTACGTGATGGTCGGCACCGGTCAACTGCTCGACTCGAGCGACATCAATTCCGGCGCGGCGCAAAGCTTCTATGCAGTCATCGATGGAACCGCCTCCGCCTTCAAGCCGGCCGACAACACCATGCCTGTGACGCGTAGTGCACTCACCGCCGTCACCAATCTCGTGAGCGGCACCGTCGTCCCCACGGATTCACTGGGCTGGTATCTCGACCTAGGAACCGAAGGCGGCATTGGCCTGCGCATGGTGGCGAGCCCGACAGCATTCAACGGCATTGTGGGTTTCTCGTCGCTGCTCACCAGCGGCGACGCCTGCAGCCCCTCGGGCCAGAGCCGGGTCTACGCCATCGACTTCAACACCGGGCGCTCCGTACTGGCTAGCGGCACCGCGTACGCGCAGTACGGCACTGCGGTCACCGACCTCAAGTTCGTGGGCGTCGACGGCAGGGTGCGATTGATCTCAGGTGACGTGCGCGGTGACCTGCGCAATGTCGGCTTCACGCCCCCGGCCGGTACTACGCTGCGACTGCTGAACTGGCGGGAAGTGCCAACGGCGGATTGAGCGCTTTAGCTGCGGATTCCCTGCGTTTGCGCAAGTACAGTTGGAACGGGGCAGGCCAAGCCCCAATCCCAGCTTCTTAGTTGACCCTCACGCTCGCACGATATTTGGCATTGAGTCCAAGTAAACACCCCGGGTATCGACAATTAGTTTCGCATGCGTCTGGATCATCGAGTAGTCGAAGGCGTCGTGATTTGTAGCTATCAGCACCAAGTCGTACGACGCCACCGCCTCCGGAGTAAGTTCAATGCTCATAAGATCGAAATGATGCTCACGCATCTTCGGGAAGATTGGCACCCACGGGTCCGCATAGGACACTACAGCGCCTTTTGCTTGGAGTTGTTCCATCAAGACCACCGCAGGTGACTCGCGCATATCGTCGACATTTTTCTTGTAAGCAATGCCCAGCACCAATACCCTACTACCCTTCACCGAACGCTCCCGTTCGTTGAGTGCCTCCGATACCTTTTGCATTACCCAGTGAGGCATATCACTATTGATCTGTCCCGCCAACTCGATGAAACGCGTGTTTAAGCCGTATGCGCGCGCCTTCCAAGTCAGGTAGAACGGATCGACGGGAATGCAATGTCCGCCCAACCCTGGCCCGGGGTAATAGGGCACGAAGCCGAATGGCTTGGTTGCCGCGGCACGAATCACTTCGTAGATGTCGACCCCCATCCGATCAGCAATGATCTTCATCTCATTGACCAATCCGATATTGACTGCACGATGGATGTTCTCAAGCAGCTTGGTCATTTCCGCCGCCTGCGTGGAACTTACAGGTACCACGGTATCGATCACTTTCCCATACAGCGCAATGCCTTCTTTTAGGCAAGCTGGCGTACAGCCACCGACGACCTTAGGAATGGTTTGAGTGGTGAATTTTGGGTTCCCGGGATCCTCACGCTCAGGTGAGAAAACCAGAAATACATCCTCCCCGACCTTGAAGCCGCGCGACTCGATTCGAGGCCTGAGTTCTTCCTCTGTTGTCCCGGGATAAGTTGTACTCTCGAGGGAAATGAGCTGACCGCGACGGATGTAAGGCAATAGGGCATCAATGGTCCCAATGACGAAACGCAGATCAGGTTCCCTGTATTGATCGAGCGGTGTTGGTACACAGATGATCAGCGCGTCCACTTCATTGGCGCGTGAGAAGTCCGCAGTCGCCGACAGCCCTTGCCGGCGACCGCGTTCGACGGCCGCATCGCCGATGTGCTTGATATAGCTTCGACCTTGATCGATAGCACGCACTTTTTCCTCGTCGATATCAAATCCGAGGACGGGCACACCGACCTCGGCGAAACGCAAGGCGAGCGGGAGGCCTACGTAGCCCAAGCCGATAATTCCAACTCGAATGGTGTTTTCGGTCACTAGCATCTCCAAGTTATCTCGTAGCCTGTCTCAGGCATATTCTTCCGCGAGCTTCATCAATCACTCATCACCTAAGGCTGCCTGCTAGTTCTGACGAAGACGGAATGTAGAAGCGGCGTTGCGGTAGATTTGGGTGTAAAGAGCTGCTGCACGTGCAGCACTGAAGTGATGCTCGGCACGCTCACGACCTGCCAGCCCCATGGATCTGGCTTGTTCCGGTCTTTCTATCAATTCTTTGCACGCTGCTGCGACACCAGCCAGGTCGCCACAGGGCTTCAAAACGCCGGTCAGGCCATCAACGACCACGTCCTTCAGCCCAGTTACGTTGAATGCAACGACCGGCCGACCACACGCCATCGCTTCGAGGGCGGTATAGCCGAAGCCCTCATGACGGCTCAGGCACACAGTGACATCACAGGCTTGATAGAGCTTTACAAGATCAGTCTCGCTAAGACGGGACCAGACCTTGACATTGGGCCCAAGCGCCTCCAAGCCGGCGGTTTGCCCTCGCCGCCCTGCAACCAAGTGCAACTCGATGCCCGCGTCCAGACACCGTCGAAAGGCCGGCAGCAGATCTCCGCCTTTGCGCAACGACATGTTTCCGACCCATAGCACTCTGGGCGGCCTGACAGCAGGCGTGTCGGAGGGACGAAACACCGTGGCATCAAGCCAGTAGTCAATCACTGTGATCTTCTTATCCAGCCCGAAGCTCTCCTCGACCTCGACGGCGGCCGAGGCGCTCCCGCAAAGTACTGCGTCCGCCCTTTGAAAGGAACGGGCCTCAAACCGACCAATCCAGTGATCGTGATAAAGCGCCTGAAAAGGTCCTTTCCATTCGGGGAAACCACGCCCACGAACGCAATGGTGCACCGTGACTATCAAGGGGACGCCACGTCCGGAGAATGCAAACGCATTCCAGCTGTTGGCGTGAATGATGTCAGTGCCCTCAGGTACCGGCACGGCTCGAAGCAACCACGGGCATAGTTCGTGCCGCAAAGGAAACCAAGTGACAACCGGCTCGCATCCCACTTCGGCAAGCAATGCCGCTAGCCGCTCGACAAAGACGTCGCCGCCGCTGTTCGACCGAACACTCGGAAGCCATACCTTCATGGGAGAACGGGTTCCTGCGACACTTGCTTGAACGTCTCCGCCATGACCTCGGCGGCATCTCTCCAAGAGCCCCCTGAAAATGGCATGGGCTCCGGCATGGCGAGGGCATCAAGGATGCCCTGCGCCACACTTTCCGGATCTGGCCGGGTGAAGATTCCGAAGGGCCCTGCAGCCTCGCGCAGTTCGGGAATATCGGTCGCGACCACACGCGTTCCGAAAGAGGCAGCTTCAGCTGCGGGCATACCAAACCCTTCGTAGTGAGATGGCTGAACCAGAATGTCGGCGTGCGCAAACAATGCAGCCATCCCGTGATCGGGGACATAGCCGAGTTCGCGAAGCCAGGCGGGACGATCGCCTTGCAGCGCTTCAAGTTTTTTCCCCCACCCGCTGTCGCCAACCAAGATGAGCATATGTCGCGGGATAAGGCCACGTGCCTTGAGCGCCGCAAAAGCGGCTATGAGACTGCCGAGATTCTTGCGCGGCTCACGAGTTGCGACCGACAAAACATACGGCTCATCGAAGGGGCGCTCTTCGAGGCCCTTGGCATTCATGCCGGACCACCTGGAGCCCGGTAGAGCCACGCCATCGACAGAACGGCCGATGAGTTCGTGCAGACGTGTCGCCGTACCCTTAGAGATGGCAATCACTCGCGAGGCGGCACGTACATCAGCGGCAAACCATCGGTGAAAAGCAAAGCGGCTGATCATCCGCATAGTTTCCGGTACAAGAACATGATTGAGGTCGTATACCGTGGAAACCATTCGCGCTTCAAGCGATGGGGTAAGCGTACCTGCGGCCCAGAACGCATCAAGTTTGTCCCGTTTGGCCAATGCGCCAAGCCGCAGTTTTACCCATATAAGGCCCGGCAGAAGACTCCCCAATGGGTGCTGATCAACCACGATGCGCCATCGGTCTGACGGCCAATCCAACGTTATCGGACGGCGTGTGTACAGCAGCCACTCTACGTCGGGTAGCAAGTCGTTCAAGCACAAGAGAATTTCGCGCACATAACGCCCCGTGCCAGTGAGATTGCCGGTAAGGTAACGCGCGTCGACACCGATTCGCATTCGTTAACCACCAGAGGTACCGGATCGGCAGGTTCCCAATATCAATTCATCCCCCAGTTGCTGAGAGACCTCTGCGCTATGGAAGAGAATGGTGCCGTTGTATAGCCGATTCAATCGCCCACAAAGATGCGTTGTATCAATCATGCGTATGACTGTCTTTGTTTCATTGTTGTAGTAAAAACCTTCAGCACATTCATGGCTCAGGGGAATGACGCAGTTTGAGTATGGCGCCGCCAATGACGGTCAGGCTCATCGCAATGTGTGTGCCAT
This sequence comes from Variovorax sp. 350MFTsu5.1, assembly GCF_048302515.1. Lineage (NCBI taxonomy): Bacteria > Pseudomonadati > Pseudomonadota > Betaproteobacteria > Burkholderiales > Comamonadaceae > Variovorax > Variovorax sp. 350MFTsu5.1. The sequence goes on from NZ_CP157620.1 coordinate 6,713,239, forward strand.
ATGTAGCAAGCACAGCTCCACGCCATCCATACCACGAAACCAAAATAATCCCGAGCAAGATGCTCATACTTGCGCCTATCAATTCGACCACGCCGACGAATTTCTGATGGCCCGCAGTGGCCACAATGCTTCGTAACATCGCCCAGCACGCCGTTGTTAGAGGCAGCAGCGCAAGCCAGTGTCCCATCAGGACTGCACCTTGAAACTGCTCTCCGAAGATTGCAGGAAGAAGCGCAGCGAGAACGTACGCTGCCACACATGCCGCCAGCGCCATGCTCAAAAGAGCCAACCATCTTCGCCAAAGCGCTTGCAATGAAGCCCCCACACCGCCCTGCCCGTGACGGAATAGGGCGCGCATACTCCACTCGATCAAACCATTGATAGGTAACAACAACACATCCATCATTCGGTAGGCCAAAGAGTATTCACCCGCTGCACCAAACGATGACAACTTGGCAATGATGGCCTTGTCCGCATCAGCATGAATCCGCGCAGATGCTGCTGCCATGGAGAAGCCGAGTCCCGAGAAGGAGTCTCTTGAATATTTATCGTCAACGGAGCCGCCATTTTGGGCCCTCATGGCCAGTGCTGTAGTGAGGGCGGCCATTCCCACACCGCTCAGAAAACTTAAAAGACTCCAGGACCGTAAATCGACGAAATCGCTGGTCATGGCAAGCAGTGCTATTAGCAGAACTCTCGTTAGAGGCAAGGCACACATTGCAAGCGCCATTCGTCCATAGCGCTCACGTCCTTGATACGAGCGCACCAGGAGATCGCTCGCAGGTGCTCCCAGAAGATCGCCGAAAACCAGCAGCAGCAGCGACAACCAGCCCACCTCCTCGCGAACAACAAACCACGCCACAAGCACCGTCAGCGTCAAGAGGATTGGTTGTGTTTTCCATATGCTCGAATGATGAACAACGAAACTACCGCGCCACGCGTCGGGATTAATCGCGACATCTCGAAGATGGAGAGCCGATGCCCCGAGACCTGCAAGTACGGAAAAAAGACCCGCGATGCCGCCTACTACAACGCACGCGCCGTAGTCAGCTTTTCCAAGGAGACGAGCCAGAAGGACAGTAAGCATCGCTAAAAATACGGCCCGAAAACTCATTCCAGCGATAACTGTCACGTAGCCAGCGCGCAGGCCGCCCAAATTTTTCTGCACGCCTCTGTGGCCGATTGCTGATAGACCCTTAATTGCCCTAAAGATTCTGGGCATAACAGCGCGGCTTAAGAAGTTGAAACGAATCACAGTGCCTTCGAGCGCGATTAGCTTATTTTTTGCGATCAGCGGAGAGTCACTCTATCTGCAATTTTTCTTAGCAATGCGGAGTACCCAGTCACGACCACAGACCAAGACAGCTGCTGACTCAATCTGAGACGAGCCTTCGTCACCGAATCAAGGGCTGATTTTGGATTCTCCAAAATATCAACTACCGCATTTGCCAGTGCTTCGGTGTCTAGCGGAGACACCACTTTTCCTTCGCCTTCAAGGATTACGTTTTTTACGGCGGGGACATCACCCACAATCACAGGGCAATGGCATCCAATTGCCTCGACCACCACCAAGCCCAGACCTTCGGTGTCACCATTGCTCGCGCGTACAAAGGGCGCAACGAGTACCGCGGCACGCCGATAAAGCGATGGAAGATCGGCCTGCTCTACGGGGCCAAGGAAGTGCACAAATCCATTGAGCTGCATGCGATCCACCTGTTTGCGCAGTGCTGCCTCTTCGGGCCCAAATCCAGCAATCCTCAAACACACTGAAGGCCGGGCAGCACGAATTAGAGGCATGGCATCCAATAGATAACGCAACCCTTTCTTTTCCACCAGTCGGCCGACGAACAGGATTTCATCTGAAGGCCGTTCTCCCTCAGAGTCAGGAGTGAATCGACTCTCCAAATCAACACCCATTGGCTGCACACTCACCGCAGTTGTTTCAATTTTTAGGCGCGCCATCTCCAATTGCATGGCATCGCTTACCACAGTAACGACTTCAGCGCGCCTCACAACAAAACGCTTTAAAAAATTCATCAGCCGCCCTCGCAATGCATATAAATCTGCACCATGAGACGTAACGACAAACGGAACTTTTCGCCCAGAGATAAGACTTACCAATGCAGCAATCAATCCCTGCGGAATTAGCCAATGAGCATGAATGGCGTCAATGCGACGACTTCGCACAAGTCGTATTGCGCTCCATAGTTGAGAGAGGACGAATCCGGGCAGCAATAGCGCCATTGCAGGTTTTCGTCGAAGGTTATTCACAATACCTCCATTGTTGACTAAAACCTCCCAATTCTTGGGCGCATAGCGATAACGCACCACTTCGACTCCGTCGAGCACTTCTGTCGCTAGCGCCCCAACTGCGTGAGGGCAGAGCACAAAAACATGGTGCTCCAGCGCTAGGCGTTTGCACAGCTCGTGAACAAAACCTGGCTCTGAATCTTTCGCCCACCGGGGATAGGTCGATGCCAAAACAAGAATGTTGAGGGGTTTTAAACCACAAGGAGATGCTGACATCGTTTATTTTTTGACATGGACGTTTTGAGGTCTCATTTTACTTTCCCCTCGCGCTCATTCGCGCTCGTACCACCATACATCAGCGCAGTAATTTGTTCAGAAATAAGGCCAATCAAAAAAACAATGACCGCCGCACTAAACAAAAGCACACTCATGTTGGTGAATCGGTGCTGAGTGGAAAACGTATAGGCGTAGTAACCAAGCCCCAGTGAAAAAAACGCAAGACTAATCGGAGCAAAAAGCTTCAGAGGAGAATAAAGCGTTCCGATCTTGAAAATAATAAGCAAAAATCGCGTTCCATCACGCCATAGTCGAATATGGCTCGTGGTTCCGGCCAGCCTCGGCTTCACATCAGTAGGTTCGTAGGCTACAGCGTAGCCTGCCCTGAAGAATGCCATGGTGCTGGTCGTTGGATAGGAGAATCCGTTGGGCAAAAGATGAAGAAATTCAAGGAACCGTCTTCGCCGCACGACCCTGAATCCTGATGTGAGATCTCTTACTTGATGGCCGACCATCCAAGATGACAAGCGGTTGTAGAGCGCGTTGGCAAGACCGCGATGGCGACTGGCTTGCGCCTCAGAACTTCGTGCGCCGACAACCATTTCATAGCCTTCGGCCAAACGTGCGAGGAGGCGTGCAATATCCTGCGCCCGATGTTGGCCATCACCATCCATGAACACGATCCAATCTCGCGTCGCCGCGCGTGCACCAGCCTTGATCGCAGCGCCATTGCCAGCGCCATAGGGGCGGCGCACGACACAAGCACCAAACCTCTGCGCAATGCTCACCGTTTCATCGGTGGAGCCGTCATCTGAAATGATGATCTCGGCCTCGGGGAATAATTCGCAAAGATCGGGAAGGAGGCGGGCTAACCCCTCCGCCTCATTGCGAGCCGGAATGACAATACTGATTTCATTCGCGCCCGGCATTTTCTTGGGGTCGACTTGCCCGGCGCAATCAGGACTGATATCCATTTGCCTACCTGCCAAATCGCCGTCCGGACGTTGAATTGATTTCATATTTTTCGCTTTATTTATTTGTCAATGCATTGCGCATAGCGCTCCGCTCTTCTTTGATTCGATGGCGATACACGCCGTTGCGATCCATCGATTGAGCCACATCCAACTGAGCAAGTCCTTCGGAGAATTTTCCCTGAAACGCCAATGCCTGTGCATACATGATTCTGCTGGGCGCTTCATCGCTCATGGCAATGGCCGATAAAATGAGCGCGGTACCTCGTTGCAAATCGCCATCCTTGTTGATGTGATACTGAGCAACCATTTTTGTGACTTCTGCCTTTTGACCTAGTGGGATCAATGGATTATCGAGCCCAGCCTTAAAAAGGCTCAATGCCTGATCATCTGGCAGCCGGCATTTCTTTTCGATCTGACACTCCAAAAATGAATTGAGTGCTCCAGTGTTCGTGTTGTAGTAAGGAAAATTCCTGAGACGCGACGTAACTGAATTCAGGAGATCCGGATCAGGCTCCATTCCGCGAAAATATGCCAAATGTATACGTGCGAGAAATGGCAAAACGCTGGGCAAGTAAGATTGCGTGGCTCGAATGAGAGCCTTGTCGGCGAGAGCGCCAAAATGGTCATCACCCGTATTTTGAAATAAGACCATATAATTTCTTGCCAACTCATAATTGGCGCGAGGGGACAACGGCCTGTTTTCAGCCTCGTTGGCAGCCAAATCCACTGGATTCGACCATTGCAATGCACGATTGTAGGTAGCAAAAGCCAACAATCCAAAATACATTATCAAAAGAACTATGGCAAGGCGCCTTTTATCAGGCATCTGAATTCTTTCAAGACCAATCGAAACAAGAAAAAAGAACCCGAAGGTCGCGAAATAATTTCGATGCTCATGCACCAACTCAAGAGGGAATATGGTCGACTCAAGAGCGTGAGAAATAAGAAACCAGCCCCAAGCAAAAAGCAATAGCGGCCAGTGACGCCGAAGGAGAATCGTCGCTGCACTGATCAATGCCAGTCCGCCCACCGAGAAAGCAGTGGCCAGCGGATTCCAGAAAGAGCGCGATATCGTGAAATCATCGTGATATAGCGATAGACTCGAAACCTTTGGAAAAAAAATCATTTCCAAATAATAAAACAGCACGCGCGCTTCAGTAAGCAAACGCTCTTTGAAATCGAAATCTCTGTTTGCATAGGCGGCTGGAGTCAAAATCACCGGGAGCTTAAATGCCAGCGCGACGGCGCCAATCAATATTAACGCCCCCAAAATCAATCGCTTCGCCCGAACACCACAAAAGACCAGCGGTCTTCCGCGATATTGAAAATCGAACGCGAAATATTCAATCCAGATCAAAAGAACCGCGAAAAGCAGTCCGCTTTCTTTGGTAAGAGCGGACATTGCGAGCAACACCGCTACAAGTAGCGCATGGGCCAATAGCGAGAAATATGAATGATGATCAAACGTTACGCGCCTTCTCGTTGTAATTCGATACCGGCAAAAGATGAGCAACGCGGCAAATCCAAAACAAGCAGACAGGCTGGTCATGCGCTGCACGACATATAGCACTCCCGTCAGATTTAATGGATGGAGCCCCCAAATCCCCGCGACCACCCAACTCGACCATGTATTGGGACTTCGAATTGCGTCAGCTGGTGCTTTTCTTTGCCTAAACGCATCGCACAAAGTTTGCGAGAGAGCTCCAATCAGAAGCACATTGACCAAATGGATGAGCAAATTGACCAGCTTGAAGTAGAACGGGTCGGCCCCTCCAAGATACAGATTCAATGCAAAAGTCACTAGCGCAATTGGTCTTCCCAGCGGGCCCGCATCTCCCGACCAAGCGGCTGACCATAGCTCGCTCCACCCGAGGGAATGCAGTCGCAAGCTCGCGTTCTGCAGAATGTTGACGTCGTCGTCAAAGACATAGCCCCCCTTTAGCCCCGGTGCGTAGCAGGCTGTAACCACGAGCAAGAGCGCGCCCCACCTCCACCATGTCGCTTTTGAAATTCCGGCGAGCCACGGAAGTCGGGTTGTTAGGGCAGAGGTCATCAATGGGTAGTTCGCAGAAATAAAAAAAGGCACATGATGTGCCTTTTTCGGGTGCTATTAGCTATTGGCTCAACGGCATTCCGACGGCAAGTACTTCGTTGGGAAAGTGCTACCACCCTTGCATGTCCACTTGACGCTACCAGCGTTGGCACTCGACGGTGTCAACGTGACGGTCCCCCCGCTAACGACCAGCGTGTTGTAGGCGATGGTAATCACGCCAGCGGTGCCGACCGTAACGGTATTCACAGCGTTACCCTTAATCGAGGCAGCCGCCGGCAATCCGGCAGAGGCGTTGCTCGTCGGCCAAGCAGCCTTGGACGCGAAGTATTCACCCACACCAGCCTTGGCAGCGGCAGCCAGACCTAGGCCTTCCGAAACGCGAGCGCGCTTCGTGTAGTCCTGATACGCCGGCAGGGCCACCGCAGCCAAGATACCAATGATCGCCACAACGATCATCAGTTCGATAAGGGTAAAGCCGGCCTGAGCGCGGCGGGCGAGAGTACGACGGTTCATTGAACTAACTCCAGGTAGGTTGGTTGTTACGCCCGGGAACCTGCCCGGAGCGAGGTACCTTCCGCAGCATCCGTGCCACCCGTCTCCAGGCCCTCCCACCGACCGAACACGTCACCTGGAGCCACTTTGGCGTTACACCACGTGACACAACTTGCCTCAAGATGCGACACTTCGTGACAAATTTGTCATGCCAGTGCGCCCCACTGACCGGCGGTCAGAAAGTCAGGACACCATCCACCTTCAGCCAGCGAATGTCCCGCTGCCCCATGCCTGCCGCGTGCTCGGTCACCAAGGCTTCAATCTGGCTCATGATCTCGTCGGTCTCGGCGGGCTTGGTGTGGGTGATGTAGATCGGGTACTGCTTGCCCGGCGCGATGTGGGCGAGTTCACCGGCCAGAACGGCGGGCGACAGGTGCAGGCTGCGCTCGGCCAGAGCCTGCTCGCGGCTGCTGAATGCCGTTTCGATCACGAGCATCGCCACCTCGAGCTCGTTCACGCGCTCCCAGAAGGGCGCGTTGCGCTCGGTGTCTCCGCTGAACACCCAGTGGGCGCCGCCCTCGGCCCTTCGCACGGCGAAGCCGCAGGCCGGCACGGTGTGGAACGCGGGCAGCACTTCGACCATCTTGGGCTTGCGGCTGCCCAGCGGCAGCTGCTGGCCCACCGCGATGTCGTGAAAGCTCACGAAGGGCGCCTCCTGGCTGGGAATGCTTTCGAAGTCCGGCCAGATGACGTTGTTGAACACGTGCGTGCGCAGCGCGTCGATGGTGTCCCGCAGCGCGTGCACGCGCAACGGCTGCGTGCGGCGGCTGCCGATGGCGTCGAGCATCAGGGGGAGCGCTGCGATGTGGTCGAGGTGGCTGTGCGTGAGCACGACGTCGTCGATGCAGGCCATTTCATCGAGCGTGAGGTCTCCGACACCGGTGCCTGCATCGACGAGCAGGTCCGTGTCGACCAGGAACGAGGTGGTGCGGCAGTCTTTGGCTATGGCGCCCGAGCAACCCAGCACACGAACCTGCATTGTGAAAGACCCCTTTTATGTGTCTGTCGTCATTTGGTCTCGAACCGGGTCGCGCCGTCCCAGTTCGGGTCTTGCGGTCGCAACGCCATCGAGGCTAAACGCTGGGCGTAGAGCTGGTAAAGGACTTTTTTCGCATCCGCGGCGAGCAGGGGAGCCAGCAAGTTTCGGCCCATGGCCCAGTCCTGGCGACGGTATGCAGCCAGCACTTCGCCCCAGCGTTCGAGCAGTTGCCGCGTTTGCTGCTGCGCTTCGGGCGTGCTTGCGGACAAGGGCGTAAAAACGGCAACGGCCTGTGCTTTTCCCTTGACCCGCACGCTGTCGAGCTCCTGCCAGACGAAGCCCGGCGCCAGCTCGCGCGTCGCGCCGCTCGCGACCACTTCAACGCCGTAGTGTCCGCTCAGGCCCTCGAGGCGAGACGCGAGGTTGACCGCATCGCCGACCACGGTATAGCTGCGCCGCGCGGTCGATCCCATGTCGCCCACGCTCATAACGCCGCTGTTGATGCCGATGCCTACGCTGATCTCGGGCCGGCCGCTGGCGCGATGGAGGCGGTTGATGTCGTGCACGGCATCGGCCATGTCGAGCGCGGCCCGCACGGCGAGCGTGGCGTGGTCGGGCGTATCGATGGGCGCGCCCCAGAAGGCCATGACGCAGTCGCCCATGTACTTGTCGACGGTGCCGCGGTGGGCGCTGATGACGTTGGTGAGCCGGCTGAAGACGGTGTTGAGAAAGGCCTGCAGCTCGGCCGGCGCCATCTGTTCCGACAGGCGCGTGAAGTCGCGCATGTCGCAGAACATCACGGTCATGGGCTTGCTCTCGGCGCGCATGCTGTAGCGGCCGGGGTGCTCCATCATTTCGTTGACGAGCTGGGGCGGCACGTAGGTGCCGAAGAGCCGCACCAGGCCGCGCCGCGCGCGCGATTCGACGAAGTAGCCCCAGCTCATGTTGAACGCGAAGGCCAGGGCCGCCATCGCCAGCACAGACGCCAGCGGCAGCACGAGGCTGTAACCCACGTAGAGCCACACGTTCAGCCCGATCAGCGCCGCGATCGCGCCGGCGGCGAGCAGCAGGGCGCGCGGCGCTGACAGCAGAGACATCCCGAAGGCCAGCAGGAGGCCGGTCAGGGCGACGAGCAGCACCTCGTAGCCCGGCGCGTAGTCGGGCACGCTCAGCAGGCGCCGGTCGAGCAGCGCGGAGACGATGTTCGCGTGCACTTCCACGCCCGGGAACGCGGCTTCGACCGGCGTGGCGCGTAGGTCCTGCAGCCCCGGCGCGGTGGCGCCCACGAGCACGATCCTGTCTTTCAGCTCGCCTGGCGCGAGTCTGCCTTCGAGCACGTCGGCGGCCGGCACGTAGCGGAACGATCCGCCGTCCGCGCCGCCCTGGCCGCGAAACGGCACCTGCATGCTGCCCGTGCCGTCGACCGGAATGCGCAGCCGCCCTACCCTCAGCGATTCGAGCTGGGGCGCATTGCCGCCGCCCGGCGCGAAGGCCGGCTGCACCGGCGGCGATCCGTTCGCGAGGCGGTAGACCGCAAGCCCCAGCGACTCGTAGTAGCCCGGCTGCGCCTTGTCTCCGTCGTAGCGGGCGATGAGCGGCACGCTGCGGATGACGCCATCGCCGTTGATGCCGACCAGCGTGTTCAGGAAGCCCGCGACCGGCGCCGCCTTCGCCAGCTCGGGCAGGCTGGCGCCGAAGCCGTTCCAGCCCGTGGCGTAGGTACCGCCCTGAGGGAAAGCACCGGCCGGCAGCAGGGGCGCCGCAGGCAGCTGCCCCTTGGCGCTCGGCGCTTCCGTGCGCGTGAAGTAGTAGCCCAGCGCCACGCGCCGGCCGCTCAGCGCGGCAGCGAGCGTGGCATCGTGATCGAGCGAGGGCGCCAGCCGCTCGACCTCGGCGGCCAGGCCGGGCACCTTGCCCAGCGGACCACCCATGATTTCCCTCAGCCTGTCGAGGCCCGAACTGCGGTCGGGCTCGAGGAACATGACGTCGAAGCCGAGCACGGCCGCCTGCTGGCGAGTCATCAGCTCGGTGGTCAGGCGCGCTATCTTGTCTCGCGCCCAGGGCCACTGGCCCTGCCGTGCGAGGCTGGCATCGTCGACGTCGACGATCACCACCCGCGCATCGGGCGTGCCCGGCATGGTGGCACGCAGGCGGACGTCGTAGATCAGCTGGTCAAGACGTTCAAGAGCGGTCAGCCGCCAGGCGCCGGTGGCATGCGCCAGCGCCAGCAGCACCGGCAGCAGCGTGATCGCAATGCGCGGCCAGTGCCGCCGCAGTTCTTCTCTCACGGCGCCCGGTCCGTGAAGGCGCGGCCGCGGCGAGCCAAGAGGGAAAGCGCCTCAGATGCGCACGAACTGCATGCGCGTGGCATCGCCCAGCTCGAGCACGTCGCGCTCCTGCAGCGCGACGGCCTCGGCCCCCAGCTGCAGGCCGTTGAGCGTGACGTTGCCTTCGACACCCGCCGCCACGTAGCCCTGGCGCCGGCGAGTGACCACCGCCACGGCAACGCCGGGCTTGCCGACGGTGGTGACCACCTTCTGCAAGCCCACGTCCTGCCCTTCGTTGGCGCCGGAGAGCACGCGCAGCACCGGAATGCCGAGCTCGACCAGCGCGCCGGATTCCGTGGGAGCCGAAGACAGCGGCATCGCGCCCGACGGGTATTCGCCCGAGGCGGTGCGGATCGAGCCGGCACCGGTGTCGAGGTTGCTGCGCGCGCGGAAATGGATGCGGCAGCCTCCGACCTCGATGACATCGTTGTCCTTGAGCGCCTGCCGCTGGACGGCGAGCGCGTTGACGTAGGTGCCGTTGGTGCTGTTGAGATCTTCAATTTCGACTTCGCCGCCAGTCATGTGCAGCACGGCGTGCTCGCCGCTGACCGCCAGATTGTCGATCACGATGTCGTTGTAGGCACGGCGTCCCAGCGTCGTGCGCTCCTTGGCGAGCGCAACCTGCCCGATGACAACGCCATCGACCGAAATGATCATCTTCGGCATTGCCGACTCCCCGAATCCAAAGCATGAATGACGACGGCAGGCAGGCCGCAGGGCCGCTGCCTGCGGAACCTGCTAGCTGCCCGAGCGCGGCGTTTCCGCAACGCTCGCGCTGGCCAGGACAACGGAGATGTTGTCCCGTCCGCCATTGTCATTGGCTGCCGCAACCAAAAGTGATGCTTTTTTCTGAAGCCCGACATCGTGTCCTAGAAGCGTGAAAAGCTGCTCATCCGAAACCATCTCGCTGAGCCCGTCGGAGCAAAGCATATAGAGATCGCCGGGTCTTGCGCTGTGTTCGTGCATTTCCAGCAAGACTTGGGCCTCCACGCCGACGGCGCGCGTCACGAGGTTGCGGGTGGGCGAATTCAGCGCCTCCTCGGCGGTGATGGCGCCGGCGTCAAGCTGCTGCTGGCGCAGGGAATGGTCGCGGGTGAGCAGTTCCAGCTTGCCGTTGCGCAGGCGGTAGCAGCGCGAGTCGCCGATGTGGCCGACCACCACCCGCTGCGGCCGGAACGCCGCCAGCACCAGGGTCGTTCCCATGCCCTGCAGCTCGGGGTTGGTGGTGCCTTCATGCAGGATTGCGCCGTTGGCCTCGTCGGTGGCGGCCTGCAGCGCCCGCCGGACCACGCGGGCCGGCGCCTGCATGCCGGCGTGGGCGAACCAGCGCCCGAAGCTGCCGTGCAACAGCGACACGGCCATGGCGCTGGCCACCTCGCCGCCCTTGTAGCCGCCCATGCCATCGGCCAGCAGGGCCAGGCCGAGGGCGGGGTCGACGTGCACCGCGTCCTCGTTGTGGGAGCGCGTCCGCCCGACGTCTGTCAGGAAGGCGAATTCCCAGGTCAGCGGAGGGCGAGTGGAGAAAAGGGAGACGCCGACACTCGCCATGGTCTGTCAGCGCCGATCTCTCTTGGGCTCAGTGTTGTGCAGCGGCGTGCGCACGCCGTTGCAGGAGACGGCCGACGGCCACCACGAAAACGGCACCGGCAGCCGCGGCCGCGTAGTGCAGCCAGGGGTTGGCCGCCAGCGTGTCGCGCAGGATGGCGTCCTGCACGATGGTTTCGCCGCCGACCCAGCCGATCAGCGCGGCGCCCAGCATCACGATGATCGGGAAACGTTCCATGAGCTTGATCATGAGCGTGCTGCCGAAAATCACCAAGGGAATACTGATCGCCAGGCCAAGAATCAGCAACACCATGCTGCCTTGTGCCGCGGCCGCCACGGCGATCACGTTGTCCAGGCTCATCACCAGGTCGGCCAGCAGGATGGTGCGCACGGCGGCCATCATGCTGCCGTACTCCTTGGATTCGCCGTCGCCCTCGTCTTCCTCGCCCAGCAGCTGCAGGCCGATCCACAGCAGCAGCATGCCGCCGATGATCTGCAGGTAGGGCAGGGCGAGCAGCTTGGCCGCCACCACCGTGAGCACGATCCGCAGCACCACGGCCGCGCCCGAGCCGAAGAGCACGGCCTTTTTCTGTTGGGCGGGCGGCAGCGAGCGCGCCGCCATGGCGATCACCACCGCGTTGTCCCCCGACAGGATGATGTTGATCCAGATGATCTTGAGCAGACCTATCCAGAAATCTGTGCTTTGAAGAAATTCCATGTCTCTGATCCCACTGTGTTTTATTGAAAAAAGCGCCCGCAATCCAGTGCGGGCGCTTTTTTGTTTCTGCGTGGTCCTCTCATGACCCGGCTCTGCGGCCGGTGTCGCGGAGCCGTCTCTTTACAGCTTGGCCTTGAGCAGCTTGGCCAGTTCCGAGAAGTTGCGCGTCACGGTGAAGCCGCATTCTTCCATGATGGACAGCTTGGCTTCGGCCGTGTCGGCGCCGCCCGAGATCAGCGCGCCGGCGTGGCCCATGCGCTTGCCGGGAGGGGCGGTGACACCGGCGATGAAGCCGACGACCGGCTTCTTCATGTTGTCCTTGCACCAGCGGGCAGCGTCGGCCTCGTCGGGGCCGCCGATCTCGCCGATCATGATGACGGCGTCGGTGTCCGGATCGTCGTTGAAGGCCTTCATCACGTCGATGTGCTTCAGGCCGTTGATCGGGTCGCCGCCAATGCCGACAGCCGACGATTGGCCCAGGCCGATTTCCGTCAGTTGAGCCACTGCTTCGTAGGTCAGCGTGCCGGAGCGCGAGACCACGCCGATGCGGCCCTTGCGGTGGATGTGGCCGGGCATGATGCCGATCTTGATCTCGTCGGGCGTGATCAGGCCGGGGCAGTTGGGGCCCAGCAGCAGCGTCTTCTTGCCGCCGGCGGCTTCCTTGGCCTTCATCTTGTTGCGCACTTCGAGCATGTCGCGCACCGGAATGCCTTCGGTGATGCAGATCGCCATGTCGAGGTCGGCTTCCACCGCTTCCCAGATGGCGGCCGCGGCGCCTGCCGGCGGCACGTAGATCACCGAGACGGTGGCGCCCGTCTGCTGGGCGGCTTCCTTGACCGAGCCGAAGATCGGGATGTTGAAGATCGACTCGCCGGCCTTCTTCGGGTTCACGCCGGCCACGAAGGCGTTCTTGCCGTTCGCGTATTCCTGGCACTTCTCGGTGTGGAACTGGCCGGTCTTGCCGGTGATGCCCTGCGTGATGACTTTGGTGTCTTTGTTGATGTAGATCGACATGACTGGTTCCTTAGGCCTTCTTGACTGCTGCCACGACCTTCTGGGCCGCTTCCGCCATGGTGTCGGCGCTGATGATCGGCAGGCCCGATTCGGCCAGCAGCTTCTTGCCTTCGACTTCGTTGGTGCCCTTCATGCGCACGACCAGCGGCACTTGCAGGTTCACGGCCTTGCAGGCTGCGATCACGCCGGTGGCGATGGTGTCGCACTTCATGATGCCGCCGAAGATGTTCACGAGGATGGCTTCCACGTTCTTGTTCTTCAGCATGATCTTGAAGGCCTCGGTGACCTTCTCGGGGGTGGCGCCGCCGCCCACGTCCAGGAAGTTGGCCGGCTCGCCGCCGAACAGCTTGATGGTGTCCATGGTGGCCATGGCCAGGCCGGCACCGTTCACCAGGCAGCCGATGTTGCCGTCCAGCGAGATGTAGGCGAGGTCGAACTTCGAGGCTTCCACTTCGGCCGCGTCTTCCTCGTCGAGGTCGCGCAGGGCGACGATCTCGGGGTGGCGGAACAGCGCGTTGCTGTCGAAGTTGAACTTGGCGTCCAGGGCGATGATGTTGCCCTTGCTGTCACGGTTGAGCGGGTTGATCTCGACCAGCGAGGCGTCCGTCTCCATGTAGCAGGTGTAGAGCTTCTTGAAGATGTCCACGGCCTGGGCGGTGGAGTCGGCCGGGATGCCGATGCCGTCGGCGATCTGCTTGGCCTGTTCGTCGGTCAGGCCCTGGGCCGGGTCGGCGAACACGGTGATGATCTTCTCGGGCGAGGAGTGGGCCACTTCCTCGATGTCCATGCCGCCTTCGCTCGAAGCGATGAAGGCCACCTTCTGGGTGGCGCGGTCGGTCACGGCCGAGACGTAGTATTCCTTCTGGATGTCGGCGCCGTCCTCGATGTACAGGCGGCGGACCTTCTGGCCTTCGGGGCCGGTCTGGTGGGTCTTGAGCTGCATGCCCAGGATCTCGCCGGCGAGCTTCTTGACGTCCTCGATGGACTTGGCGACCTTGACGCCGCCGCCCTTGCCGCGGCCACCCGCGTGGATCTGGGCCTTGACGACCCAGACCGGGCCTCCAAGCTTCTGGGCGGCTTCAACCGCCTCCTGGACCGTGTAGGCCGGGATGCCGCGCGGCACCGGCACGCCGAACTTGGCAAGGATTTCCTTGCCTTGGTACTCGTGAATCTTCATGAGGGATGTCTCTCGGAAGGAGGAAGTTGAGAAATCGGGAGATCTGGGCTGGAGAGGGTCTATGCTCTGTTGTCCGCGGGCGACGGCAGCCTGACGGCTGGGGGCGGCGAACAACCGCGGACTGTATCATGGTGCGCCGCACCAATACTGTGAGTGTGGTTGCGGGCAATACGTACCTACCGTACTTCTCTTTCAGCTACCCAGGGGCACTTCCACCATGGCCAAGGTTTTCATCGACGGCGAAGCCGGCACCACCGGCCTCCAGATCCGCGAACGTCTGCAGGCGATGCCGCAGGTCGAACTCGTGAGCATCGCCCCCGAGCTGCGAAAGGACACCGCCGCCAAGCGCGAACTGATGGCCGGCGTCGACCTGGTGGTGCTGTGCCTGCACGACGACGCCGCGCGCGAGTCGGTCGCGCTGATCGACCAGCTGCCCGGCGCCAAGCCCAAGATCATCGACGCCTCCACGGCGCACCGCATCGCCCCGGGCTGGGTGTTCGGCTTTCCCGAACTCACCGAAGGCCACTGGCAGGCCGTCGCCAAGGCCGAGCGCGTGGGCAACCCCGGCTGCTACGCCACCGGCGCGATCGCCATGGTCCGCCCGCTGGTCGACGCGGGCATCCTGCCGGCCGACTTCCCCATCTCGCTGCCTTCGGTGAGCGGCTACTCGGGCGGCGGCCGCACCATGATCGAGGCCTACGAGAAGGGCGAAGCCCCGGCCTTCGAGATCTACGCGCTGGGCCTGAAGCACAAGCACATCCCCGAAATCATGACCTACACCGGCCTCACGCGCCGGCCGGTCTTCATCCCGTCGGTGGGCAATTTCAAGCAGGGCATGCTGGTGCAGTTGCCGCTGCACCTCGACCTGCTGCCGGGCAAGCCCAAGGCCGGCGACCTGCAGGACGCGCTGGCCGCGCACTACGCGCGCAGCAACACGCCCGAGCAGTTCGTGAAGGTGCTGCCGCCTACCGAAGACGGCAAGCTCGAGGCGCTGGCGCTCAACGACACCAACAAGCTCGAGATCCGCGTGTTCCCGAACGAGGACCATCGCCATGCCGTGGTGATCGCCCGCCTCGACAACCTCGGCAAGGGCGCCAGCGGCGCCGCGGTGCAGAACCTGAAGCTGATGCTGGGGCTCTGAGCCCCACGCCTCGCACCGGCCTTCCGGCCGGTCAGCTCACCAGCCAGAGCCCCACGCCCAGCAGGGCCGCGTGCGCGCCCAGTGCGATGTACAGCGGCTTGCGCGAGGGCGCGGCCATGTCCTGAAGCGTCTCGTGGATGCGCCGCGTGAGCAGCGCGCGCAGTGCCGGGTCCTGCGGTGCCGAACCGCCCTCGCCCGCCACCAGTTCATTTCCGCTCTCCGCGCGGCTGCGCTGCCATTCGGCCAGCATCTCGCTCAGCGGCAGCCTGTCGATCACGAAAGCCACGACCGTGCGCACCGCCTTGCCTTCGCCCAGCACCGGCGCGAGCTGCTTGCTCAGCGCGTCGACCGACAGCCAGTCGGCCACGCGATGCAAGGCGCCGTGCGCCTTCGGCATGGCCTCGATGCGGCTCGCAATCGCGCCGCCCAGCCGTTGCGACACAGCCTCGCCGCGTGCCGCCACCAGGTGCTGCATCGCACGAGCACGCCCTTGCTGCACACCCAGCGCCACGTAGACGACCACGAAGAACAGCAGCAGCAGCGCCACCAGCAGCGGAGGCGAGGTGACGAGAGCGAGCACTGCGCCGACTCCACCCGCGCGCGCAGCCACGTTGCCCGGCCCCTGCAGCTGGCTCAGGTAGAAGAAAAAAACACCGCCGCCCAGGAAGACGCCGAGCAGGCCGCCCTTGATCACTGAACCGGCGAAGGACAGCCCGGCCTTGGCACCGGTGCGCACGAGCGACTGCTGGGCCGCGGGGTCGGTCGACGACGACATATGGGAAGACTCCTCCATTGTTGTTGATGCTGACGGCCGCCTCGTGCGATTGCTTCTGCTGCGCAGACGCCGGCCCGGCGCGGATCATGCCACCGGCGCCGCTCCACCATAATCGCGCGCAAACCATACGAGGAGAATCCCATGGCCGTCAGATTCCAGAAACCGACCGCGGCATTCGTCGCCGCTTCCTGGGCCGCGCTTTTCATCGGCGCCGTCGTCTACCTGATCGGGCTGTGGAACGCCTCGATGCAGCTCAACGAGAAGGGCTACTACTTCACCGTGCTGATGTACGGCCTCTTCTCCGCCGTGTCGCTGCAGAAGACCGTACGCGACCGCCTCGAGGGCATCTCCGTCACCGGCATCTACTACGGCCTGTGCTGGGTCTCGCTGCTGCTGTCGGTGGCCCTGCTGGCCATCGGCCTCTTCAACGCCACGCTCGCTTCCAGCGAAAAAGGCTTCTACGCGATGGCCTTCCTGCTGAGCCTGTTCGGCGCGGTGGCGGTGCAGAAGAACGTGCGCGACATCGCCGCACACAAGAGCGAGGCGCCCTCCCCGCTCGACGAAGCTCCCGACCCGAACTGAGCCCCGCTATTCGTTGTCGTTGTAGCCGCTGGCGCCCATCAGCGCCGAAAGGCGCGCGGCGATGTTGCCCACGATCTCGCGCACCTGCGTGACGTCGGGCGCCGACTTCTGGTCGATGCGCTCGATGTACGGCACGTTGATCGACGCGATCGCATGGTCGGCCGCGCCCATCACCGGGAACGCGATGTTGGTGATGCCGCGCGTCTGCTTGCTCGGCATGGCCGAGTAGCCGCGCTCGCGCACCTCCTGCAGGATGGAGAAGAGCTGGCCGGGGTCCATGTCGAGCTCGCCCTCCACGCCGATGTGGGCGCGCAGCATGCGGGCCCGGTCGATCTCGTCGCGGAAGGCCAGCAGCACGTGGCCCGAGGAAGTGTCGGTCAGCCCCATCACCACACCCACCTTCAGCCCGAAGGACCAGCGCTCCGGGCTCTCGACCTGCGCGATGACCACCACGCGCCCGCCCTGGTACATGGCGAGATGGCACGACTGCCGCGCGCGGTTGGCCAGCTCGCGCAGCAGCGGCAGCGCCGCGCTCACCAGGCTCTTGAGCGGCTGCTGGCGGTGCGCCAGCTCGAACATGCGCAGCGTGAGCGTGTAGCGGTCGTTCTCGTCGACCTGCACGAAGCCGCGGCGCTGCAGCGTCACCGCCATGCGGAAGATCTCGCTGACCTTGCGCCCGACCTTCTGGGCGAGCTCGTTGAGCGTGTAGCCGGAGGGGCTGTCGGCCAGCGCCTCCAGGATGTCCAGCCCCTTCTCCAGGGCCGGTGCGGCGTAGCGCAGCGCGCCCTCGCCTTCCGTCACGGCCTCCTCGAGGCCGTCCTGCCCTTGCGGCCCTTGCTGCTCTTCTTCCGGCGCCGTTGCTGCTCGCTTCATCTTTCCCCGTTCAGTTCGACCATCCACCGTCGATCATATGGATCGCACCGGTAGTGAAGGCCGACTCGTCGGAAGCCAAATACACCACCAGCGCGGCGATCTCCTCCGGCTTGCCGACGCGCCCCAGCGGCTGGCGCGCCACGAAGGCGGCGCGCACCGCGGCCTCGTCGGTGCCGGCCTGCTCTGCCTGGGCCGCGATGCGGTCGCGCAGCGAGGGCGACTCGACAGTGCCCGGGCAGATGGCGTTGCAGCGCACGCCCTGCTGGATGAAGTCGGCCGCCACCGCCTTGGTCAGCCCGATGACCGCTGCCTTGGAGGCGCCGTAGACGAAGCGGTTGGGCACGCCCTTCACGCTGGAGGCAGCCGAGGCCATGTTGATGATCGAGCCGCCGCGCTCCAGCATGGCGGGCAGGAAGGCGCGGATGGTGCGGTACATGGACTTCGCGTTGAGATCCATGCTGAAGTCCCAGTCCGCCTCCTCGCAGGCCAGGATGTTGCCGGCGTGTACGTAGCCGGCGCAGTTGAAGAGCACGTCCAGCCGCCCCGTGGCCTGGGCGAAGGCCTGCACCGCGGCGGTGTCGCGCACGTCTAGCGCGGCGGTCTTCAGGCTTGCCAGGCGCTCTTCGCGGGCCAGCTCGGCGAGCTCGGCCAGCGCCGCCGTGTCCACGTCGGTGGCCCACACGGTGCCGCCTTCGCGGGCCAGCGCCAGCGCGCTGGCGCGTCCGATGCCCTTGCCGGCTGCGGTAACGAGGATGTTCTTTCCTTGAACGCGTGAAGTCACTGGGAGGTCCTTTGGTTGGGAGTTGCTGCGTACATGTGAAATATGCATTTCACTGATGAAATCAAATATACGCGAGCCGGGTGCATCGCCGCCCCCGTCACAACCCCTATTCGCCGACTCCTGACTCAGTGGTTACCCGCGAACTCGCGCAAACCCCAGCCTTTACCAGCGGCCCGATCGTTAATCTCATTCGTGAAAAGTGTTTTTATAAAGAAAACAGGATTCACACATGGCCCAGACTCCCGACACGCCGCCGGCCTCCCTGCTCACCCGCCTGCAGGCCTGCTACACCGGCGTCCTTCATGACGTGATGCGCGCCGCAGGGCTGCGCGACTTCACGCTGCCGCCCACGCTGCGTCCGCTGATCCCCGGCCAAAAACTCTGCGGGCCGGCCTTCACGGTGAACGGCCGCGTCGACCCCGCGGCCGATCCGCACGAGACGCTGATGGCGTGGACCGGCTTTCTCTCGCGCGCCAGGCCGGGCCACATCGCGGTGATCCAGCCGAACGACTCGACCGTCTCGCACATGGGCGAACTCTCGGCCGAGACGCTGGGCCGCAAAGGCGTGCTGGGCGTGATCGCCGACGGCGGCGTGCGCGACGCCGAATTCATCATCCGGCAGGGCTTCCAGGTGTGGCACCGCTACTTCACGCCGCGCGACATCGTGGGCTACTGGCTGCCCGAGGCGATGGAGGTGCCGGTGCGCATCGGCGAGGTCACGGTGAACCCGGGCGACCTGCTGCTGGCCGACACCGATGGCGTGATCCGCCTGCCGCTCGCGCAGGCCGAGTCCATCATTGCCGAGGCCGAGCACATGATGGGCCGCGAGAACCTCGTGCGCACCGCCATCCTCGCGGGCACCGACCCGCAGGAGGCCTACCTGAAATACCGCAAGTTCTGAGCGCCGCCGGCTGCCGCGCCTGCGATCGGACAGTCAATCTGCCTCGAGCAGGTCGCGCAGGGTCCGCAGGTCGCGGGCGATCCACTGCGCATCGCGCTCGAAGGCCGCGTCGTCCATGTGCGGCTGGCGCAGCAGCGTGAACTGCAGCTCGCAGGCATCCGGCGCGACGCCGATCACGCGCAACGGCAGGTAGACCTCGGGCACGCCCTCGGGCGCCACCCAGTGGTCGAGCACGCCGAAGTCGTTGCGCGGCGCGAAGCGCATGCGGGCTTCGCCACTCTCGGGCGTGCGCACGATCCAGTGGTCGCCGTGCGGCACCAGCGCGCTTTTTGCGAGGCCACTGGCCCATTCGGGAAGCCGCCTCGGATCGGCCGCCAGCACATAGGCGCGACGCCACTCGCAAGCGACGCGCTGCGTGATGACGCGGGACTGCGCCGCGCCCTCTTCACTGTTCTTGTGCTGCTTCATCGAAATCGCTCCTGAGCACCTTGGAGACGACGGCGCCGGAGAAGCCGCGCGCCATCAGGAATCGCATCTGCTTCGCGCGCTCCTTCGCATCGGCGGGCGGAGCGTCGAATCGGCGGCGCCAGACGGCCGTGGCGCGCTCGACCTCTGTTTCCTGCAGGCTGGCCACCGCCTCGGCGACGGCTTGGGGCGCGATGCCCCTGGCCTGCAGTTCCTGCCTCACCCGCAGCGCGCCCGAACTGGCCGCGCGCTGGTGCAGCACCGAAGCCACCACGCGCGGCTCGCTGATGAAGTCCTTGGCCTCCAGTTCATCGAGCGCCTTCGCCAGCGTGCCGGGCTCTTCCTCGTGCTTCGCCAGCTTGCGCTCCAGCTCTGCGCGCGAATGCTCGCGCTGGCTCAGCAGGCGCAGCGCGCGGCCTTTGAGGGATGGGGCGTCGAATGCCATGCGAGGGTCGCCGGCGCGGCCCCGGAGAGCCGCGCCCTGACTGGTTACTCGCCCTTATCTGCCTTGTCGGCCTTGGCCGCCTTCTGCGGCTTCTCGGCGACGTCGTCGGCATCGGCGGCCAGCAGCGGCACGCCCAGCGACTCGCGCACCTTGTTCTCGATCTCGCGCGACAGCGAGGGGTTCTCGCGCAGGAACTCGCGGGCGTTGTCGCGGCCCTGGCCGATCTTCTCGCCGTTGTAGGCGTACCAGGCGCCCGACTTGTCGATGATCTTGGCGTTCACGCCCATGTCGATGATCTCGCCCTCGCGGCTGATGCCCTCGCCGAACAGGATGTCGAACTCGGCCGTCTTGAACGGAGGCGAGACCTTGTTCTTCACCACCTTCACCTTGGTTTCGTTGCCGATGGCCTCGTCGCCCTTCTTGATGGTGCCGATGCGGCGGATGTCCAGGCGCACCGAGGCGTAGAACTTCAGCGCGTTGCCGCCGGTGGTGGTTTCGGGCGAGCCGAACATGACGCCGATCTTCATGCGGATCTGGTTGATGAAGATGACCATGCAGTTGGTCTTCTTGATCGTGGCCGTGAGCTTGCGCAGCGCCTGGCTCATCAGGCGGGCCTGAAGGCCGGGCAGCGAGTCGCCCATCTCGCCTTCGATTTCGGCCTTGGGCGTGAGCGCGGCGACCGAGTCGACCACGATCAGGTCGACGGCGCCCGAGCGCACCAGCGAATCGACGATCTCGAGCGCCTGCTCGCCGGTGTCGGGCTGGCTGATCAGCAGGTCCGACAGGTTCACGCCGAGCTTCTGGGCGTATTGCACGTCGAGGGCGTGTTCGGCGTCGACGAAGGCGCAGGTGCCGGCCTGCTTCTGCATGGCGGCGATGACCTGCAGCGTGAGCGTGGTCTTGCCCGAGGATTCAGGGCCGTAGATTTCGACCACCCGGCCGCGCGGCAGGCCGCCGACGCCCAGGGCGATGTCCAGGCCCAGCGAGCCGGTGGAGACCACCTGGATGTCTTCCAGCACCTCGCCCTCACCCAGCCGCATGATGGTGCCCTTGCCGAACTGCTTTTCGATCTGGGCCAGCGCGGCCTGCAGGGCCTTGGCCTTCTCGTTGTTGGCGCCGATGTTCGAACCCTTGACTGCTGCGTCCATGTGAAAAACTCCTTGAAGATCAATGGCTTGTGTGTGACACCATCCATCTGCGTTTAACTACAGGCTGGATGCTTGAACAGTAGTGTAGGGGCTGATTCCTCGGCGTAAACCTGTTTTTTGGTCAGTTTGCTTTACCATTCGGCGCCATGGCCGAAGCCCCCTTCCCCGCCGACCAGGATGCCTGGCGCCAGACCCACCTGGGCCGCCTGTTGGGCCACGCCATGCGCCGCTTCGACGAGCGCGTGCTGGAGCTGATGGCGCACGACGTCGAAGTGCCGCTGGCCCTGTCGAACCTCGCGGCGCGCGCGCAGGTGAGCGCGGCGCACATCCACATCACGCGGCACCTGTCGCGCGAGGGCTCGCGCCTCACCGAACTGGCCGAGCGCGCCGGCATGACCAAGCAGGCGATGGGCGCGCTGGTCGACCAGTGCGAGGCCTGGGGACTGGTCACGCGCGGGCCCGATCCGCTGGACGCGCGGGCGCGGCGCGTGCTCTTCACCGCCGACGGGCTGGCCTGGCTCGACGCCTTCCGCGGCGCCGTCATGCAGGCCGAGAAGGAGTTCAGGAGCAGCGTGGGCGACGAGATCGCCACCGTGGTAACCATCGGACTCGAAGCCTATACGGCGGGCTAGACTCCTGCGAAGAGACAACCGTGAACGGCGCCCCGAGGACGCCCGACACCTGAAACAGGCCGGAGGTGACGCATGCGGATTCTGATTGCCGAAGACGACCAGGTGCTGGCCGATGCCCTGCTGCGCAGCCTGCGCACCTCGGGCGCGGCGGTCGACCACGTGGCCAACGGCTCGCAGGCCGACACCGCGCTCATGACCCATGACGAGTTCGACCTGCTGATCCTCGACCTCGGGCTGCCCAGCCTGCACGGCATCGAGATCCTCAAGCGGCTGCGCGCGCGCGGCTCGCAGCTGCCGGTGCTGGTGCTCACCGCCGCCGACAGCGTGGAGGAGCGCGTCAAGGGCCTCGACCACGGCGCCGACGACTACATGGCCAAGCCATTCAGCCTGCAGGAGCTCGAGGCACGCGTGCGCGCCCTCACCCGGCGCGGCATGGGCGCCACCAGCAACACCATCCGCCACGGCCCGCTGGTGTACGACCAGGCCGGCCGCGTGGCCACCATCGACGGCAAGATGATCGAGCTGTCCGCACGCGAGCTCGGCCTGCTCGAAGTGTTGCTGCAGCGCGCCGGCCGGCTGGTGAGCAAGGACCAGCTGGTCGACCGGCTGTGCGAATGGGGCGAGGAGGTGAGCCTCAACGCCATCGAGGTCTACATCCACCGGCTGCGCAAGAAGATCGAGAAGGGCCCGGTGCGCATCGCGACGGTGCGCGGGCTTGGCTACTGCCTCGAAAAGATCCAGTGACGACCAAGCGGCAGCCGCCACGCGCGGGCGGCGGCACGCCGGAGGAATCGGCGCGATGAAGCTCTTTCAGCGCGCGCAGCGCTCTCTCTTCGGCGAGATCCTCGACTGGATGCTCACGCCGCTGCTGCTGCTGGTGCCGGTGAGCATCGGCGTCACCTGGCTGGTGGCGCAGGGCATCGCCAACGCGCCCTACGACCGCGCGCTGGAGCACAACGTGAAGGCGCTGGCCGAGCTGGTGACGGTGAAGGAAGGACACGCGCAGTTCGTGCTCTCGCAGTCGGCGCGCGAGATCCTGCGCGCCGACGAGACCGGCCACGTCTACTACCAGCTGCTCGACGGCTACGACAACCTGCTCAGCGGCGAGCGCGACATCCCGCAGCCCGGCCTCGACGAGCCGCTGCCGCCCGGCCAGGTCTTCCTGCACAACAGCGACGTGCACGGCCAGCCGGTGCGCGTGGCCTCGATGTGGATCGCCAGCGGCACCGACGACGTGCCGCCCACGCTGCTGCAGCTGGCCGAGACGCGCGAGAAGCAGTCGGTGCTGGCGGCCGAGATCATCAAGGGCGTACTGCTGCCGCAGTTCGCCATCCTGCCGCTGGCGGTGCTGCTGATCTGGCTGGCGCTGGTGCGCGGCATCAAGCCGCTGTCGGTGGTGGAGGCGCGCATCCGCGAGCGCCGACCGGGCGACCTGAGCCCGCTGGACGAATCCTCGGTGCCGCTGGAAGTGGTGCCGCTGGTGTCCTCGGTGAACGAATTGCTGGACAAGCTCAACGACTCCATCGGCACGCAGAAGCGCTTCCTGGCCGACGCGGCGCACCAGCTGAAGACGCCGCTGGCGGGCCTGCGCATGCAGGCCGACCTGGCGCAGCGCGAGGGCGCCAACGCCGACGAACTGAAGCAGTCGCTCAAGCAGATCGGCCGCGCGAGCAAGCGCGCCACGCACACGGTGAACCAGCTGCTGTCGCTGGCGCGCGCCGAGGGCAACAGCGCCAACGCGCACCACCAGCCCTGCGACCTCGCGAAGCTGACCATCGAGGTGGTGCGCGAGGCGGTGCCGCGCGCCATCGAGAAGCGCATCGACCTGGGCTACGACGGCGTCGAGCCCGGCGCGCCGGGCGTGGTGTTCGACGGCAACGCCACGCTGCTGAAGGAGCTGGTGCGCAACCTGGTCGACAACGCCATCAACTACACGCCCTCGGCGCCCGAGCGCCCCGGCCTGATCACCGTGCGCGTGCTGGCCGACCCCTTCGGCCACGTGCTGCTGCTGCAGGTGGAGGACAACGGCCCCGGCATCGCCGAGGCCGACCGCGAACTGGTGTTCGAGCCCTTCTACCGCGTGCTCGGCAACGAGGCCGACGGCTCGGGGCTGGGCCTGCCGATCGTGCTGGAGATCGCGAACCAGCACCGCGCGCAGGTGAAGCTGGAAGACGCGCATCCCGGCAAGCAGCCGCCGGGCGCGCTCTTCACGGTGCGATTCGAAGGCGAGCAGCCGTCCTGAGACGGCAGCGGGAGTTCGTCAGGGCGCCGGCGCGGCGGCCTTCGGCGCTTCCTTGCGGATCTGCAGCCACTCGGGGTGGATCTGCCGCGCCATGCGCTGCGGCTCGCGCTCCGCGAGGCTGGCCGGCGCGAGCCCGAAGCCCGCGAGATCGCCGCGCGCCCAGAGGAAGTAGCCGGCATTGGCCAGCAACAGGACGACGAGGAGCAGGCGCAGCTTCATGGTGACGGTCAGAAAGACATGCCGCGAGGGCGCACGCTCACTTCATCGCTGGAAATGAGCTGCAGGCCGGCGTCGGTGCGCACCTGCAGTTCGCCGCCCCAGGCCACGCCCTCGCACAGGCCTGCGGTGCCGTCGCTGAGCGCCACCTCGCGCCCGCGCAGCACGTCGCGCGCGGCAAAACGTTCGGCGAAAGGAGCAAAGCCGCGGGCCTCGAAGTCGAGCACCGTCCGCACCAGCGGCTCGGCCAGTTCGGCCAGCACCTCGGGAGCACTGGCTCCAGGACGCCACTGGTGCAGCCATGCCGGCGGCGTGCGCATGCCGTCGCCCTCGCGCGCGCCGATGTTGATGCCGATGCCGATCACCACATAGCGCGACGCATCCGGGCCGCCGTCGGAGGGCAGGGCGGTTTCGATGAGGATGCCGACCAGCTTGCGGTCCTCGACCCACACGTCGTTGGGCCACTTGAGGCCGATCTTGTGCGCGCCCGAGGGGTCGAGCCCCTCGGCCACCGCCACGCCGACGGCCAGCGACAGGCCCGACCAGTCGGCGGGTGCGAGCGGCATGCCCAGCGAGAAGGTCAGCGAGACAGCCGCATCCTGCTGCGCACCGCTCTGCCAGGGGCGCCCGAGCCGGCCGCGCCCGGCCGTCTGGCGCTCGGCCACGAGCAGCACGGGCTCGACGCGGCCGGCGCGCGCGCGGCGCATCAGCTCGGTGTTGGTGGAATCCATTTCCGCCACCGCCTCGACCGCGAAGCCGGGCAGCAGCGGCGCGACCGACGCGGCGATCCGGTCCTGGAACCAGTCGGCGGTGCTGCTGCTGCTGTCCATGGTCAGTCCTTTGCGGACTTGTCTTTCTTCGCGGATTTCTTTTCCGCTTTCGCCTCAGCCTTCTTTTCGGCCTTTTTGGCTTCCTTTTTCTTCGCTTCTTTTTTCTCGGCCTTTTTCTTTTCAGCTTTTTTCTTTGCCTTCTTCTTCTTTTTCTTTTCCTCGTCCTCATCCTTGGGTGTCAGCAGCGTGCCGCGGCACTGCTCCGAGCCGCACCAGCAGGGAAATTCGGAAAGCAGCTTGGGCGTGTACGGCTCGTCGATGATCAGGCCGTAGTCGTAGTTGAGCTCCTCGCCGGCGGCGATGTTGCGCAGCGCCTTGATATAAACGCGCCCATCGACTTCGTCGGCTTCGCAGTTCGGCTCGCACGAGTGGTTGATCCATCGCGCATCGTTGCCCTTGACGTTGCCGTCGATCACGCGGCCGTCGTCGATGTGGAAGTAGAAAGTGTGGTTCGGCTGGGTCGGGTCGTGCGGATGGCGGCGCAGCGCCTCCTTCCAGCTGATGACTTCGCCCTTGTATTCGATCAGCGTCTCGCCTTCGGCCAGGTCCTGCACGGCGAACACGCCGTTGCCGTGGACATCGGAGCGCCGCATCTGGATGCGGCGGCCGCCGGAACGATCCTTGCCGGGCTGCGCGTCCGCCTCGGGGAGCGCGGTGGCCTGCGTATCACGACCGGCCGGAAGTGGGGATTTGGAAGGCATCGCCGAAGTCTGTTAGTTTGAATATGCACACACATGCGCGTGTGCGCGTGCGCACGCGGAAGCCGCAGATTGTATGTGGCCCCCACGCTCCTGCACTGCGTGTCGTCGCTGCCCCCCGAGGGGGCCGCAGGCCGCCTTGGGGCGGCCCGGCGCCGGCCTGAATTTTTTTAGGAACTGTTGATGAAGACGTTGGTAATCGCAGAAAAGCCGTCGGTGGCGCAGGACATCGTCCGCGCTCTCACGCCGGTCGCAGGGAAATTCGACAAACACGACGAGCATTTCGAGAACGACAGCTATGTCGTGACCAGCGCGGTCGGTCACCTGGTCGAAATCCAGGCGCCCGAGGAATTCGACGTCAAGCGCGGCAAGTGGAGCTTCGCCAACCTGCCGGTGATTCCGCCGCACTTCGACCTGAAGCCCGTCGACAAGACCAAGACGCGCCTGAACGCGGTGGTCAAGCAGGCCAAGCGCAAGGACGTGACGCAGCTCATCAACGCATGCGACGCGGGGCGCGAGGGCGAGCTGATCTTCCGCCTGATCGAGCAGTACGCGGGCGGCAAGTCGGGGCTGAACAAGCCGGTCAAGCGCCTCTGGCTGCAGTCGATGACGCCGCAGGCCATCCGCGAGGGCTTCGACGCGCTGCGCACCGAGAAGCAGATGCAGGGCCTGGCCGATGCCGCGCGCTCGCGCTCGGAGGCCGACTGGCTGGTGGGCATCAACGGCACGCGCGCGATGACCGCCTTCAATTCGCGCGATGGCGGCTTCTTCCTCACAACCGTGGGGCGCGTGCAGACGCCCACGCTGTCGGTGGTGGTGGAGCGCGAGGAGCAGATCCGCAAGTTCGTCTCGCGCGACTACTGGGAAATCCACGGCACCTTCGCGGCGGAGGCCGGCGAGTACCCGGGCAAGTGGTTCAACCCCGACTGGAAGAAGGCGAACGCACCGCTCTTGCCCAACGGCGAGCCCGACCCCGAGCAGCGCGCCGACCGCGTCTGGAACGAGCAGGAAGCCCGCGCCATCGCCGACGCCGCGCGCGGCAAGCCGGCCACCGTCACCGAAGAGAGCAAGCCCACCACGCAGGCCTCGCCGCTGCTGTTCGACCTGACCTCGCTGCAGCGCGAGGCCAACAGCCGCTTCGGCTTCAGCGCCAAGACCACGCTGGCGCTGGCGCAGAGCCTGTACGAGCGCCACAAGGCGCTGACCTACCCGCGTACCGACTCGCGCGCGCTGCCCGAGGACTACCTGCCGGTGGTCAAGCAGACCATGGGCATGCTGGCCAACAGCGGCATGAAGCACCTGGCGCCCTTCGCCCAGCAGGCGGTGGACGGCAACTACGTGAAGCCCAACAAGCGCATCTTCGACAACGCGAAGGTGTCGGACCACTTCGCCATCATCCCGACGCTGCAGGCGCCCAGCGGCCTGAGCGAGGCCGAACAGAAGCTCTACGACTTCGTCGTGCGGCGCTTCCTCTCGGTGTTCTTCCCGAGCGCCGAATACCAGGTCACCACGCGCATCAGCACGGTGGAGCAGGGCGGCAAGAAGTACCCGTTCCGCACCGACGGCAAGGTGCTGGTGAAGCCGGGCTGGCTCGCCATCTACGGCAAGGAAGCGCAGGACGACGAGAAGGAAGACGACAAGGACGGCAAGCGCCTCGTGCCGGTGAAGCCGGGCGAGATCGTGAAGGCCGAGTCGGTCGACACCAAGGGCCTGAAGACGCGCCCGCCGGCACGCTACTCCGAAGCCACGCTGCTGGGCGCCATGGAAGGCGCGGGCAAGACCATCGACGACGACGAGCTGCGCGAGGCCATGCAGGAGAAGGGCCTTGGCACGCCGGCCACGCGCGCGGCCACCATCGAAGGACTGATCGCCGAGAAGTACATCCTGCGCGAGGGCCGCGAGCTGATCCCGACGGCCAAGGCTTTCCAGCTCATGACGCTGCTGCGCGGCCTGGGCGTGGAGGAACTCTCCAAGGCCGAGCTGACCGGCGAGTGGGAATACAAGCTCGCGCAGATGGAGAAGGGCGCGCTCAGCCGCGACGCCTTCATGCGCGAGATCGCCGAGATGACGCAGCACATCGTCAAGAAGGCCAAGGAATACGACCGCGACACCGTGCCCGGCGACTACGCCACGCTGCGCACGCCGTGCCCCAACTGCGGCGGCGTCGTGAAGGAAAACTACCGCCGCTATGCCTGCACCGGCAAGAGCGGCACGGGCGAGGATGCCTGCGGCTTCTCGTTCGGCAAGTCGCCGGCCGGTCGCACTTTCGAAGTGGAAGAGGCCGAGGCGCTGCTGCGCGACAAGCACATCGGCCCGCTGGAGGGCTTCCGCTCCAAGGCCGGCTGGCCGTTCACCTCCGAGATCGTCATCAAGTTCGACGAGGAGGCGAAGAACTGGAAGCTGGAGTTCGACTTCGGCGACGACAAGAACGAGGAAAGCGGCGAGATCGTCGACTTCAGCGACCAGGACACCGTGGGCCCCTGCCCGGTGTGCGGCGCGCCGGTGTTCGAGCACGGCAGCAACTACGTCTGCGAGAAGTCGGTGCCCACCAATTCGCAGCCCACGCCGAGCTGCACCTTCAAGACCGGCAAGATCATCCTGCAGCAGCCCGTGGAGCGCGCGCAGATGGAGAAGCTGCTCGCCACCGGCAAGACCGACCTGCTCGACAAGTTCGTGAGCATGCGCACGCGCCGCCCCTTCAAGGCCTTCCTGACCTGGAACGCGGAAGAGGGCAAGGTGACCTTCGAGTTCGCGCCGCGCGAGGGGGGCAGCAAGTTCCCGCCGCGCAAGACCTTCGCCGGCAAGACCGCCGCCGCCAAGAAGACGGCAGCGGCGAAGAAGACGCCCGCGGCCAAGAAGGCACCGGCCGCGAAGAAGGCCGCCGCGCCGCGCAAGACCGGCGCGGGCCTCAAGCCCAGCGACGCACTCGCGGCGGTGATCGGCAACGAGCCGGTCGCGCGCACCGAAGTCGTGAAGAAGCTCTGGGACTACATCAAGGCCAACGGCCTGCAGGACGCGAAGGACAAGCGCGCGATCAACGCCGACGCCAAGCTCAAGCCGGTGTTCGGCAAGGACCAGGTGACGATGTTCGAGCTCGCGGGCATCGTGGGCAAGCACCTCTCGGCGCCCTGAGCATGCTGCGCAGACACTTCGCCACGAGCGTGGCACTGTCCCTCGCGGTGCTCGGCGGCATGGGCGCGGCGCACGCCGCCGCCTGGCCCGACAAGCCGGTCAAGCTGGTGGTGCCGTTCCCGCCCGGGCAAGCCACCGACATCTTCGCCCGCGCCCTGGCCGAGCAGCTCGGCAAGCGGCTGGGCCAGCCGGTGGTGGTCGACAACAAGGCCGGCGCCGGCAGCAACATCGGCACCGAGTTCGTGGTGCGCTCGCAGCCCGACGGCTACACGCTGGTGGTGGCGGGCAGCGCGATGGCGGTGAACCAGACGCTCTACGCCAAGCCGGGCTTCGACCCGCGCAAGGACCTGGTCGGCATCTCGCTCGTCGCCAAGGTGCCGCTCGTCTTCCTGGCCACGCCCGAGAGCGGCATACGCACGCTGGCCGATCTCACCGCGCGCGCCAAGGCCGAACCCGGCCGGCTGAGCTACGCGAGCGCCGGCATCGGCGGCACGCAGCATCTGTCGGGCGAGATGTACAAGGCGGCGGCGCATGTGTTCGTCACCCACATTCCGTACCGGGGCAGCGGCCCGGCGCAGTCGGACTTCCTGGGCAACCAGGTGCCGCTGATGATCGACTCGGTGACGGCCGCGCTGCCGCACATCAAGTCGGGCCGGGCGGTGCCGCTGGCCGTGACCTCGGCCACGCGCTCCTCGCAGCTGCCCGACGTGCCCACCGTGCGCGAAAGCGGCGTGGCCGGCACGAAGAACTTCGAGGCGGTCGGCTGGCTCGGCCTCATGGCGCCGCGCGGCACGCCGGGCGATGTCGTCGAGCGCCTGAACCGCGAGGTGACCGACATCCTGAAAAGCGAGCAGATGGCGCGCTTCATCCGCGAGCGCGGCGCCGAGCCCGCCCCGACGGCGCCGGCCGAATTCGACCGCTTCGTGGCGAGCGAGATCGGCGTGTGGGGCGCCGCGGTGAAGGCTTCGGGCGCCAAGCCCGAATAGGGCGCCGGGCAGGGCGGCGCCGGCAACAACCCTGTCGGCGCCGGGTCTGTTTGTTACAGGCCGTCCCGGCCGCCGGCCTATAGTGGCCCGGCCCCCACCATCCAGGAGATTCCGTTGAAGTCGTCTTTCATCGCAGCCGCATTCGCGATCGCAATGGGCGTGCTGGCCACGGGCTGCGCCGGCACGGGTTCCGCCGGCAACCCCGGTTCCTCGGCCGCGACGCCAACCAGCGGCAGCGGCGTCACGGTGTTCGGCACCATCGACGCCAGCGTCAGCGGCTACAAGAACAGCAGCAGCCCGCGCTGACCCTCGTTCAGGCCACGCCCTTCAGGTAGCCATGCAGCGCGGCACGCAGCTGCCGTGACAGCGCCTGCAGGTCGGGCCGCCCGCCCGTGCCGATGTGCAGGTGCGCGAACAGGCCGTAGATGATGGTCTGGCACACGCGGGCGACTTCCTTCTTCTGGCAGTCCGGCGACAGGTCAATGGCCGCGTCGAGCACGCCCACCCACTCGGCCACGAAACGGTCGTACATCTTGCGGTAGGCCTCGGGGCCCGAGAGGTGCCGCTCCAGCAGGTAGTGCGCGCCCCAGGCAAGGGGCTGCGCGCGGTGCGCCTCCAGCTGCGCGTCGATCACCGCGTCCACGATCTGCGCGAGCGGCCGGCCCGCGTGCGCGGCGACGGCCGTTCGCATGTCCAGCAGCAGCGCCTTGGAGCGCAGGTGCAGGCACACGCGCGCCAGGTCGTCCTTGCTCGCGAAGTATTCGTAGAAGCTGCCGAGCCCCGTGCCCGCCACCGACACGATCTCGCGGATGGTGATGGCGGCGTAGCCCTTCTCGACCAAAAGCCGAACAAAGGCTTCCTGCAGCGCCTGCGAGGTGTGGCGCGCGCGGGACTGGCGCGGCTTTCGCCTCGGGACGGCGGCCGGGGCACGGGCGGTCGCCATCAGCGCGGCGGAACCCGAACACCTCGCGGGCGGGTTGTTCCTAGAATTTTTGGACCCATCGAACGGCATTCTGCAATGGCCCACGCCCCCGACGACTCCGACGAATCCCGCCCCGCCGTCTACACCTCGCAAGGCGAGGACGCATGGCTTCCCAGCGAACACTCGCGCGGCCCCTGGGACCCGCACGCGCAGCATGGCGGCGCGCCCGCCGCGCTGCTGGTGCACGTGGCCGAGCGCGCCGCGCCGGGGCCGGGCTGGCAGCTGGCGCGGCTCACGCTCGAGCTGGTGAAGCCGGTGCCGCTGGCGCCGCTCGTCACACGCACGCAGGTGCAGCTCTCGCGCTCCACGGTGCGCGTGGGCATCGACCTGCTGGCGGGCGAGGTGCTGGTGGCGCGGGCGCACGCGCTGCTGCTGGCGGGACAGTCGCTGGCGCTGCCGCCCGGCCTGCCGGGCTGGCCGCAGGAGCCGCTGCGGCCGCTGCCGCGCGACTGCACCGAGCGCGTGCGCATTCCGGGCCTGCCACAGGGCACGTCGTTCTACGGCACGGCCATGGAGACGCGCGTGGCCGAGGGCGATTCGACCCGGCCGGGCCCTTGCTCCGCATGGTTCCGCCTCGCGGTGCCGCTCTTGTACGGCGCGGCCACCTCGCCCGCCATGCGCGCCGCGGCGGCGGCCGACTTCGGCAACGGCCTGAGCTGGGTGCTGCCGGCCGAGCGCTACCTGTTCACCAACGCCGACCTGAGCCTGAACCTGTTCCGCGTCCCGCAGGGCGAGTGGATCGGCCTGCGCTCGGCCTCCGAGGTGCACGGCGGCGGCGCGGGCCTGGTCGTGTCCCACCTCTTCGACGAGCAGGGCCCGATCGGCATCGCCACCCAGACACTGGTGCTGCGCGAGCGGCCCGCCGGCGCCTGAATCGCCCACGGACAGAACCCAAGGAGAGACAAGCATGACCACCACCGGCATCCACCCCGACAACCAGGTCCCCGAACTCAAGGATTACAACGTCTACACCAGCGACCCCACGCTGCGCGCCTCGGTGGCGCGCGGCAGTGCCGCATGGCGCGACGAGGAACTGGCGCGCCAGGGCGCGGAGTACGGCGCCGAGGCCACGCTGCGCGCCGCGGAAGACGCCAACCGCCACGAGCCCGAGCTGCACACCCATTCGCGCACCGGCGAGCGCATCGACCAGGTGAGCTTCCACCCCGCCTGGCACACGATGATGGGCATCGCCCGGCGCAACGGCATCGCCAACCTGCCGTTCTTCGACGAGCGGCCCTCGGCGTGGGTGGGCTACGGCGCGTCGCTGTACATGCACAGCCAGATCGAGTCGGGCTCGACCTGCCCGACCACCATGACCAAGGCCTGCATCCCGGTGGTGCGGCGCAACGCGGCGCTGTATGCCGCGCTGCGCGACAAGCTGGCGTCGAACGAGCACGACGCGCGCGACATTCCGCTCGGGGGCAAGACATCGATCACCGTCGGCATGGGCATGACCGAAAAGCAGGGCGGCAGCGACGTGCGCACGAACACCACGCGCGCCGTGCCGGCCGGCGCCGGACCGTGGGGCGAGGAGTTCCTCATCACCGGCCACAAATGGTTCTTCTCCGCGCCGATGTGCGACGGCCACCTGGTGCTGGCCAAGACCGACGAGCATGGCTCCTCCTGCTTCTTCGTGCCGCGCTGGCGGCCCGACGGCGGCAAGAACGCAGTGCACATCCAGCGGCTGAAGGACAAGGTCGGCAACCGCTCCAATTCGAGCAGCGAAGTCGAGTTCAAGGATGCCTGGGGCGTACTCGTGGGCGACGAAGGCCGGGGCATCCCGACCATCATCGAGATGGCGACCGTGACCCGACTCGATTGCGCGCTGGCCAGCGCCGGCTTCATGCGCCAGGGCTTCGCGCAGGCGCTGCACTACGCGCGCAACCGCCATGCCTTCGGCAAGGCGCTGGCCGACCAGCCGGTGATGACCGCGCTGCTGGCCGACATGGCGCTCGAGTCGCAGGCCGCCACGCTGCTGGCGATGGGGCTGGCCTCGCGCTTCGGCTCCGCAGAGCCGCTGGACTCCGCCTGGCGCCGGCTGCTCACGCCGGCGGCCAAGTTCTGGAACTGCAAGCGCGCGGTGGCCTTCACCGGCGAGGCGATGGAAGTCTTCGGCGGCAACGGCTACGTGGAAGAGAGCCCGATGGGCCGGCTCTTCCGCGAGGCGCCCGTCAACTCGATCTGGGAAGGCTCGGGCAACGTGATGTGCCTGGACGTGCTGCGCGCCGTCTCGCGCAACCCCGACGACGTGCACCTCGTGCTCGACCAGCTGCATGAAGTCGCCACCGGCGAGCCCCGCGTGCAGGACGCGCTGCAGGCCGTGCGCAAGATGACGCAGCTGCCGCCGCAGGAGCTGGAGCAGCAGGCCCGCCGCTTCACGCAACGGCTGGTGCTGGCGGCGCAGGCCTGCCTGATGCTGGAGCACGCGAGCGCAGAGGAATCGGCCGCTTTCCTGTCGAGCCGGTTCGATCCCGACTGGGGGCCGGTGACTGGCATCAGCGCCGGCACTTCCGACCCCGCTGCGCTGCTGCGCGCCGCCTGGCGCTGAAGAAAAGAAGGTCACGGCCGCCACGAGGCGACACAAGCCCGAGAATCGCCCGCATGACCACTGCGCGGCGGGACTCGAGCGACGCCCCGCCTGTCTGGAGCCGATGTGACTGTGCTGGACCGATCGTATTTCGACCTCGTCGTCGTTCGCGCACCCCTGAGCGAGGTGGCGCGCGCCTTCGACGACTATCCCTCCATGAGGGTGAAGGTGTCCGCCACGCCATTTGTCTTTCCGTCCCAGTCGTACAGCGGAGAAGGCTCCACCATGCTGCTCTGGACGCCGGAAGCCGCGCCGCACCTCACGGCGTTCATGCCGCACGCCGCTTCGAGCGACTACTTCTTTCGCTCGTACTGCGCCCAGTTCCTGTTCGAGGTTGCCGAGGTGCGAAGCACCTCACAGCAGGCGGAGGACCAGATCAACTCCTTCGAAGTTGATGCGGACGGCAAGCCGAGGCGCATGGTGCGGGCGATGAAGGACGAGCGTTGGGAATTCCTTCAGGAGGGCAGCCCGCTGGCATTCGAGCAGATGGAACGCTATGCATCGAGGCTGGTCAGGGATCGTCTGACGCGGGACATGGTGCTGGACTACCTGGAGGCCTGGGGCACGCCTGTACGTGACGAGGCTTTCTGGAGAACGGGCATGCCGGCTGCGACCTTCGTAGCCCGGCCTTAGCCTTCGAACCTCGTCGAGCTGCCCGAAGAGAGGGCTGCAGCGTCAGCGCCGCAGCAGCGCCTGCCGCAGCACCCGCGCGGCGCGGTCGCGGATCTTGCCGGGACCGGAGCGCGGCGTTGTCCTGGGCGCGACCTTGGCGGTGGCGCAGGCCCAGAGGAAGTCGTGCAGGATGGGCGTGTCGTCCACCGTCTCCGTGCTGCCGTACTTGTGGAACTCGGGGTGCCACTGGGTCGCCGAGATGTAGCTGCGGCCCTTCTCGGGGCGGCGGCGGATGGCCTCGGGCACGCGGTCGGGCAGGCTCCAGGCCTCGATCTCGAAGCCCGGTGCGAGGCCCTTGATGCCCTGGTGGTGGATGCTGTTGACGCGCGCCGTGCGCACCTGCGGATAGAGCTTGGCAAGCCGCGTGCCCTCGACGATCTCGATGTCGTGGAAGTTCTGGTCGTAGGTCACCGGGTCGCGGTGCTTCAGGGTCTCGGGGTGGCCGTGCTGCTCCTCGATGTCCTGGTAGAGCGTGCCGCCGAAGGCCACGTTGATGAGCTGCAGCCCCCGGCACACGCCGAAGATGGGCTTGCCGGCCTGCTCGAAGGCTTCGACCAGCGCCAGGTCGTAGAGGTCGCGGATGCGGTCGCCGATCCAGGCGTCCTTCAGCGGCTCCTCGCCGTAGCTGCCGGGCCAGACGTCGGCGCCGCCGTGCATCACCACGCCGTCGAGCCACTCGGCGTAGTGCGACAGCTTGGTGTCGCCGCGCGCGGTCTCGCCGGTGGGGCAGGGCACCATCACGACCATGGCGCCGGCGGACATGAGCCAGTGCGCGATCGACTGCTCGACGTACTGCAGGGTCTTGTTGGTGAAGAGCGAGCGGGCCGGGTCGGCATGCGAGAAGCAGGCGGACAGGCCGATCTTGAGCCTGGCGGAAACAGGTTGTGTCATCGCTGGACTGTCGCCAGTGCTAACCGGACGGGTGATGCGAAAAGGAAAGTCCATTTTGGCTCGTTGGCCTCTCGCGCGGGGTCGGACGACACGCCAAGTATGCTTTCAACGCTGCCCCAACGAATAAGGAAGACAAGCTGATGAAGACCATCAAGGGCCCCGCCATCTTTCTGGCCCAGTTTGCAGGAGACACCGCCCCCTTCAACACCCTCAACAGCATCGCCGGCTGGGCCGCCGGCCTGGGCTACAAGGGCGTGCAGATCCCCAGCTGGGACGCCCGCCTGTTCGACCTGAAGAAGGCCGCCGAGAGCAAGACCTACTGCGAGGAGGTGAAGGGCACGCTGGCCAGCCACGGCCTGCAGATCACCGAACTCTCGACCCACCTGCAGGGCCAGCTGGTGGCGGTGCACCCGGCCTACGACGCGGGCTTCGACGGCTTCGCGGCGCCCGAGGTGCGCGGCGACCCGGTGCGGCGCCAGCAGTGGGCCGTCGAGCAGCTGCACCTGGCGGCCCGCGCCTCGGCCAACCTGGGACTCACGGCGCACGCGACCTTCTCGGGCGCGCTGGCCTGGCCGTACCTCTATTCGTGGCCGCCGCGCCCGCCGGGACTGATCGAGGAAGCCTTCGACGAGCTCGCGCGCCGCTGGCGCCCCATCCTCGACGCCTTCGACGCCGTGGGCGTGGACGTGGGCTACGAGATCCACCCCGGCGAAGACCTGCACGACGGCGTGAGCTACGAGATGTTCCTGGAGCGCGTGAACAACCACCCGCGCGCCTGCCTGCTGTACGACCCGAGCCACTTCATGCTGCAGCAGCTCGACTACCTGGCCTACATTGACCACTACCACGAGCGCATCAAGATCTTCCACGTGAAGGATGCCGAGTTCAATCCGACCGGCAAGCAGGGTGTGTACGGCGGCTTCCAGAGCTGGATCAACCGGGCAGGGCGCTTCCGCTCGCTGGGCGACGGGCAGGTCGACTTCAAGGCCATCTTCTCGAAGATGGCGCAGTACGACTTCCCGGGCTGGGCGGTGCTGGAGTGGGAGTGCTGCATCAAGCACCCTGAGGACGGCGCGCGCGAGGGCGCGAAGTTCATCGCCGACCACATCATCCGCGTGGCCGACCGCGCCTTCGACGACTTCGCCGCTGGCGGAGTGGACGTGGCGGCGAACAAGCGGATGCTGGGGGTCGGCTAGGCCCGCCCGAACCGGGCCGAACAGTTGTTCCGAGGGGTTGGTCTTCGCCCCTTCAGGAAACTCTCAGGCCGCCTTGAATCGCTCGATGCACGCGCGAGATGCGGCGATCTGGCGGTCGAACTTCAAGACGCCTGAGTAGTCCGATTTATCGACACGGAAGTCACCGTTATCGAAGACGTAGCCCACCAGAAACTGGGAGTTGGCAAACGCAATATCGATGCGGGTGTTATCCGCGCGTCGGGTCTGCCGAACATGTCCAAGCAGCACGTCTTCCATCGGGCTCGTAAATGCATCATTGACGCAATCCACCATCTGCGCGTGGGCGTCCTTGCGAAAACTTCCCTGCAGGACCGGTTGAAATTTCTCGGGCGCCCAGACAGTGTTCGTGCTCTTCTGAAACTCGCCGGTGGCTACCGCCGTACAGCCTGACAGGGCCGCGGCCAAGCACAACACGACTGCAATTTCGGCCTTCCGGGCCCGCAGCTTCTGCATCTCTTCTCCTCTTGCTTGCGCGCCTCTTCGGGCGCAAAAAATCCAGAGCCCAGTCTAATCAGGCCCCGATCACTGTGCCAAGTATGCAGAGATGCCGAGTGCATCAGCCCTTTCCGTCTCCAGAAGCGGCGCAAGCCGGCCCTTAGCCCACCGACCGGATCGCGTCGTCGAGTATTTCGAGGCCGCGGTCGAGCTCGGCCTCGCTCACGTTCAGCGGCGGCGCGATGCGCCACACGGCCGCCATGCCGCCGACGGACACGATGTTCATGCTCAGGCCGCGCTCCATGCAGGCGTCGGTGATGGCCCGGCCGCGCTCGGCGTCGGGCTCGCGGGTCTCGCGGTCCTTCACGAGTTCGACGCCCTGCAGCAAGCCGTGGCCGCGCACGTCGCCGATCACCTCGTGGCGGGCCTTCAGCGTCTCCAGGCCCTGGCGCAGGCGCCGGCCCATTTCGGCCGCGCGGCGGGCGAGGTCTTCCTCCTCCAGCACATCGAGCACGGCCAGCGCGACTTCGGCCGGCAGCGGGTCGGACACGTGCGAGGTGACATGCACGAAGCCCTTGTCGTGGCAGTCCTGCTCGATGGCCTCGCTCGTGATGGCCGCGCCGATGGCGACACCGCCGCCCAGCGTCTTCGACACGGTGAGGATGTCGGGCACCACATCGGCCTGCTCGAAGGCGAAGTTGGCGCCCATGCGGCCGAAGGCGGTCTGCGCCTCGTCGAGGATCAGCAGCATGCCGCGCTCGCGGCACTTCTCCTTGAGCTTGGGAAAGTAGCCCCCGGGCGGCACGATCACGCCGCCCGAGCTGAGCACCGGCTCGGCGATGAAGGCGGCGAGCGAGCCGCTGGATTGCGCGTCGACCATGTCGAAGCCGACGTCGAGGCAGGTGGTGTCGCAGGCATCGCGGCAGTGGCGCACCGGACAGCGGTAGCAGTTGGGCGCCGGAATGGACATGGTGCCGGGCTTGCGCGGCCCGTAGTCCACGTGATGCCTGCCGGCGAAGGTGAGCGAGGCGATGCCGCCGGTCACGCCGTGCCAGCCGCCGTTGAGGCCCACGATCTCGTAGCGGCCGGTGGTCAGCCGCGCCATGCGCACCGCCGCCTCGTTGGCCTCGCCGCCGGTGGAAAGAAAAAGCGACTTCGACAACGACGGCGGCAGCATCGACGCCAGCCGCCCGGCCAGCGCGGGCACCGCCGGCCCGACGAAGCCGCTGTAGAGGTGCAGCGCGCCCTCGCAGGCCTTCTGGATGGCCGCGACGATGCGCGGATGGTTGTGGCCGATGGTGGCGCACATCTGGCCGGAGGTGAAGTCCAGGATCTCGCGGCCGTGCTGGTCCCACAGCGTGGCGCCGCGCGCCTTGACGATCACGTGCGGGCTCAGGCCCATGCCGTAGCGCACGAGGTGCCTGGCGGCCGCCGGGTCGTAGGTTGCGCCTTCTGCCATCGGATGCTCCTTTTCGTGGGGATGCGGGCAGCGTATCCAGCGGCCGGAGAATCCGGTGTCGTTGTGCAGGCCCCAAAGCGCATCCGATTGCACGGGCGTTGCGCCACACTGGCGGCACCATGAAGACCGGCACCCTCGATCTCGATCGCATCGACCAGAGCATCCTCGCCGAGCTGCAGGCCGACGCGGGCCTGCAGAACCAGGCGCTGGCCGAGCGCGTGAACCTCTCGCCCTCGGCCTGCCTCAAGCGCGTGCAGCGGCTGCGGCGCTCGGGCGTGATCCGCGAGGAGGTGGCGATCCTCGACGCCGCGCGCGTGGGCTTTCCGGTGCTGGTGATCTCGCGCGTGTCGCTGCGCAGCACCACGCGCGAGGCGATACAGGCCTTCGAACGCAAGGTGCACGCGCTGCCGCAGGTGCTGCAGTGCCACTGCGTGGCGGGCGACACCGACTTCGTGCTTGTGATCTGCGCGCGCTCGCTGCCCGAGTACCAGGCCTTCGCGCAGGAGCAGCTGGGCGACGCGCTGGAGCTGGAGAACTATTCGAGCGACGTGGTGCTGTCGACCACCAAGTTCACCACGCAACTGCCGCTGGACCGGGCCTAGCTACAGCAGCCCCGCAAGCCGCCGGATCGCCCCGTCGATCTGCGCCTCGCCGATCAGCCCGTAGCCGAAGGCCAGCCCGTTGGGCGTGCCGGGCGCCAGCGGATCGAGCGCGAAGCGCGACAGCGGCGGCAGCGTGATGCCGGCCGCTGCGGCGCGCTCGACCACGGTGAAGTCGCGCGTGTCGCCATGCAGCCGTGCAGACAGATGCAGGCCGGCGCTCGACGGAATCGTCTCCAGCCGGCCCGCGCCGTGGCGCGACAGCGCCTCCAGCAGGGCGGTGCGCCGCGCGCCGTAGAGCTTGCGCATCTTGCGGATGTGGCGCGCGAGATGCCCCTCGGCGATGAAGGCCGCGAGCGCCTCCTGCCCGAGCACGGGGCCGTGCCAGTCGGCCAGCTCGCGCGATCGCACCAGCGCCGCGCGGGCCCAGGGCGGCGCCACCACGAAGCCCAGGCGCAGCGCGGGAAAGAGGCTCTTCGAGAAGGTGCCAACGTAGAAGACCGACTCGGCGCGGTCCAGCGTCTGCAGCGCGTCGAGCGGGCGGCCGGCGAAGCGGAACTCGCTGTCGTAGTCGTCCTCGACGATCACCGCGTTGCGCTCGCGTGCGAAGGCCAGCAGCGCGGCGCGGCGCGGCGGCGACATCGCGACACCGGTGGGGAACTGGTGCGAGGGCGTCACGCAGACCACGCGCGCCTCGGGCGGAATGCGCTCCACGCACAGGCCCTCGGCGTCGGTGGGCACCGTCACCACCCGCGCGCCCGCCGCCAGCATCGCTTCGCGCAGCGAGGGGTAGAAAAGCTGCTCCACCGCGACCACCGTGCGCCCCGGCACGACCAGGATGCGCGCGAGCAGCCCGAAGGCCTGCTGGGCGCCGGCCGTGACCACGATGTCGTCGGCCGTGCAACCGACCGCGCGGGTGAACGACACATGCCCGGCGATGGCTTCGCGCAGCGCGGGCTGGCCTTGCGGGTCGGCGTAGTCGGCCGTCTGGCGCGCGACGCGGCGCAGGGCGCGGTCGCTCAGGCGGCGCCAGATGTCGAAGGGAAAGAGGCTCACGTCGGGCAGGCCGACGCGGAAGTCGTCGCGCGCGGGCGGCGGCTGCAGGGTGGGAGCGAGGTCGGCGCCGGGGACGCTCGCGGGCACGAGGCGAGGGTCGCGGCCGGCGGCCAAGGCTCTCCTGGGGGCAGGGCGCCGTCGAGACGCCGGCAGCGTGTCGGCCACGTAGGTGCCGGCGCCCGGCCGGGCGAGCAGGTAGCCCTCGCCCAGCAGCAGGTCGTAGGCCGCCAGCATGGTGTTGCGCGACACGCCCAGCCGCTGCGCCAGCGCCCGCGTGGCGGGCAGGCGCGCGCCGGGCTGCAGCCGGCCGTCGAGGATGGCGCCGCGCAGCTGGCGGTGCAGTTCGCGCAGCAGGTCGCGCGAGCCGGCGGGCGGCAGGCGGATGGCGAGTTCGAAAAGTGGCTCCATGAACTTCGCCGATTGTGGTTCTTTTGAAGAGCCACTTGCAAACCTATTCTGGAGGCACTGAACACACTCGCCACGGAGTCCATCGTCATGAACAACACGGCTCTTCCTTCTTCCGCCCCGTCATCGTCGCCGCAGCCGGCCGAGCGCCTGCCGCTGAGCCTGGGCTGGCTCGCGCTGGGCGCCTTCGCCATCGGCACCGAGAGCTTCATGGTCGCGGGGCTGCTGCCGGTGCTGGCAGCCGACCTGCAGATCAGCGCCGCGCGCGCCGGGCAGTTGGTGCTGCTGTTCGCGCTGAGCTATGCGATCGGCTCGCCGCTGATGGCCGCGCTGCTGGCGCGCTTCGGGCGCCGGCGGCTCTTGGTGGCGAGCCTCGCGGCCTTCTCGGGGCTGACGCTGGCCGCGTCGATGGCGCACGGCTTCGTACAGCTGGCGCTGGCGCGCGTAGCGCTGGGGCTGGTGGCCGGCGTGTTCCTGCCGACGGCGAGCGCGGTGGCGGCGGTGATGGTGTCGCCCGCGCTGCGCGGCCGGGCGCTGGCCATCGTGACCGGCGGCGGCACGGTGGCGGTGGCGCTCGGCGTGCCGCTGGGCGCGTGGATCGCGGGCTGGGGCGGCTGGCGCACTGCCTACCTGCTGATCGCGGCGGTGGCGGCGCTCGCCACCTGGGGCCTCGCGCTGGGGCTGCCGCGCGAACTGGCGCAGGCACCGGTCGCCGAAAAGCGGGCGCCGGCCTTCGCCATCGCCCGTGAACCGGGCGTGCTGCCGGGTTTGCTGGTCAGCCTGCTGTGGGCCACGGGCGGGTTCAGCTTCTACACCTACATCGCGCTTTTCCTGTCGCACACGCTGGGTTTCGGCGCTGAAGGCACGGGCGCGGTGTTCTTCGCCATCGGCGTGGCGGCGGCCATCGGCACCGCGGCCGGCGGCTGGGCCACCGACCGCTTCGGCGCCGACCGCATGGCGCAGGGCTTCGCGCTGATGCTGGTGCTGATCCTGGGCGGGCTGTCGTTCGCCGCGCAGATGCTGCCGCGCGGGCTGGCGCTGCCGGCGATCGTGGGCCTGTCGGCTCTCTGGGGCTTCGCGGGCTGGGGTTTCGGGCCGGCGCAGGCGGTGCGGCTGATCCGGCTGGCGCCGGAGCGCGCGCCGATGACGCTGTCGCTCAACGCCTCGGCGATCTACCTGGGCATCGCCGCGGGCTCGGGGCTGGGCGGGGTGGCGATCGAGCTGTTCGGCGTCGGCACGGTAGGCTGGGTAGGGGCGGCCTGCCAGTTCGCCGGCCTGATGCTGCTGCTGCGCGCCGCACGCCGAGCGCGCGCGGCCGGCGCCACTCCTGCGAAGCTATGCTTTCGATAGCAAATAGCGCTTGCACAACGGCCCTTCGGGGCCTTTTTCTTTTGGGCGTTGTTTTAAGACAAGCAACTGTCATGCCCTGCAAGCTATAATGTCGGGTTCGTTTCGATACCACGACGAAGAATTTCGTCAATCCCGCCTGCAAGCTGCGCTGCTCCCGGACTCTCCGGCCTCCCGCTCGGCAAGCCGGCATTCACAGTGTGTTGGAGCGCCAGACCGGCGCCCATGATGGCCACCCACTGCCGTCGTTCCTGTTGAAGCGAATCGCGCGTCCGTCTCGCGCTCCCGTGCGCGGGCTGAAACAATCACACCAATTCAATCTCCAACACACATCGAACGAACGATTCAGAGGTAAGCACAGATGCCAAAGGAAGAACTGATCGAAATGAACGGCGCGGTGACCGAAGTCCTGCCGGACTCGCGCTACCGCGTCACGCTGGACAACGGCCATCAGCTGATCGCCTACAGCGGCGGCAAGATGCGCAAGCACCACATCCGCATCCTGGCCGGCGACAAGGTGTCGCTCGAGCTCTCGCCCTACGACCTGACCAAGGGCCGCATCACCTTCCGCCACCTGGAACGCCGCGGCCCGCCGCCGACGAACTCCGGCTCCGGCGGCTCCGGCAACAACAACGCACCCCGCCGCTGATACGCCACCGACCGAAGGCCTTGCGACGCCCGCCATGGGTGCCGCAAGGCCTTTGTCATTCGTGCGTCCCGCCGGCCATCGAACCATGACCACCCCCGATTCCACGGCCGGCAACGGCGACAAGAACAACGGCTTCTCCGCGCTGGCGCTCTCGCCGCAGATGCTGGCCAACCTCACGCAGCTCGGCTACACGCAGATGACGCCGATCCAGGCGGCCGCGCTGCCGCCGGCGCTGCTCGGCAAGGACCTGATCGCGCAGGCCAAGACCGGCAGCGGCAAGACCGCCGCCTTCGCCCTCGCACTGCTGGCCAACCTGAACCCGCGCCGCTTCGCGGTGCAGGCGCTGGTGCTGTGCCCGACGCGCGAACTGGCCGACCAGGTCACGACCGAGATCCGCCGCCTCGCGCGCGCCGAGGAGAACATCAAGGTGGTCACGCTCTGCGGCGGCGTCGCGCTGCGCGGGCAGGTGGCCAGCCTGGAACACGGCGCGCACATCGTGGTGGGCACGCCGGGGCGCATCATGGACCACCTGGAGCGCGAGAACCTGAACCTGGAAGCGCTCAACACCCTGGTGCTCGACGAGGCCGACCGCATGCTCGACATGGGCTTCTTCGACGACATCGTGAAGGTGGCGCGCCAGTGCCCATCGGCGCGCCAGACGCTGCTGTTCTCGGCCACGTACCCCGAAGGCATCGCGAAGCTCGCGCAGCAGTTCATGAAGAGCCCCGAGCAGATCGCGGTGCAGTCGCAGCACGAGGGCAGCAAGATCCGCCAGCGCTGGTACGAGGTGGCAGACCACGAGCGCCTGCACGCCGTGAGCCTGCTGCTCGACCACTTCCGCCCCGTGAGCACGCTGGCTTTCTGCAACACCAAGCAGCAGTGCCGCGACCTCGTCGAGGTGCTGCGCGCCCAGGGCTTCAGCGCGCTGGCCCTCTTCGGCGAGCTGGAGCAGCGCGAGCGCGACCAGGTGCTGGTGCAGTTCGCCAACCGCAGCTGCTCGGTGCTGGTGGCCACCGACGTGGCGGCGCGCGGGCTTGACATCGCACAGCTCGAAGCCGTGATCAACGTCGACGTGACGCCCGATGCCGAAGTGCACATCCACCGCGTCGGCCGCACCGGCCGCGTGGGGCAGCAGGGCGCCTCGGAAGGCCTGGCGCTGAACCTGGCGAGCATGGACGAGATGGGCAGCGTCGGAAAAATCGAGCAGCTGCAGGGCCGCGAATCCGAATGGCACCCGCTGACGGAACTCACGCCCGGCAAGGGCGCGCCGCTGCAGCCGCCGATGGCCACGCTGCAGATCGTGGGCGGGCGCAAGGAGAAGATCCGCGCCGGCGACGTGCTGGGCGCGCTGACCGGCGAATGCGGCTATGCGAAGGAGCAGGTCGGCAAGATCAACGTCAACGAGTTCTCGACCTATGTGGCGGTGGACCGTGCGATCGCGGCCGAGGCGGCGCGCAAGCTCTCCGCCGGCCGCGTGAAGGGCAAGTCGGTCAGGGTGCGGCTCATCTAGGACTCGCCCCCAGGCTTCTCGCACTTCGTGTCGCTTCTCCAACCCCCACCGGGGGCAGGCCGGCCCGCTTCGGGCGGCCATGCGCGGCGGCCCTCACGAAGATTCGGCGCCCTTCGGAACCGATTGCGGCGTGCTCAAAGCTGCGGCCTCCGCATGTGCCGAGGTCGGCGCCACCGGCGCGTCGAGCACCGGGGCCGGTACGGCGTCCGGCGCCGGCAGCTCCTGGCGCGCCAGCTTCGCGGCCAGCCGGAACGCGACGATCACCGCCAGCAGGCCGAAGATCGACGAGCCGACCGCCTGGCCTATCAGCACGCCGGCCGCGCCGTAGTGCGAGCCCCACCAGGCGAACGGAATCGTGCCCAGCGTGGCGCGCCCCCAGTTGAACGCCGTCGACAGCAGCGGATGCCCGAGGTTGTTGAACGAGGCGTTCGCCACGAACAGCCCGCCCGCGAAGAAGAAGCTCGCGGCCAGCCAGCTGCAGAAGAGCGAGATCAGCTGCGCCGCCTGCCCGTCGGCCGAGAACGCCCGGATGATCACGCCCTGCCCGAGCCCCAGCACCAGCCACGCCGCGGCCACCGACACCACCATGAAGAGCAGGCTGTCGCGCAGGCCCTCCTGCACGCGGCGGAACTGCCCCGCGCCCAGGTTCTGCGCAAGGATCGGCCCGACCGCGCCGCTGAGCGCATAGACCAGCCCGAAGGCCACAGGCGTCAGCCGGTC
The DNA here is from genome assembly GCF_048302515.1 of Variovorax sp. 350MFTsu5.1. Taxonomy (NCBI): domain Bacteria; kingdom Pseudomonadati; phylum Pseudomonadota; class Betaproteobacteria; order Burkholderiales; family Comamonadaceae; genus Variovorax; species Variovorax sp. 350MFTsu5.1. Next base: position 6,757,498 of record NZ_CP157620.1, read on the forward strand.
GATGGTGGCGGCGCCCGCCACCGCCGAGGGCCCGAACTGCGCGACCGAATGCGTGACGAAAGCCGCGCCTACCGGCGTCGCAAGATTCGTCAGCACCGCCGGAGCCGCCACCGTGCCGAGCGCGCGCGCATCGTCGGCGAGCTTGTGCGGCTCGAAGCGCCCGAGCATGCGGTGCCGCACGATCACGCCGTGCAGGCCGATGGCCGCGAGCACGATGCGCGAGACCACCGCGCTGATGGCCGCGCCGTCGAGCCCCAGGCCGAAGCCGAAGATCAGGATCGGGTCGAGCACAGCCGTCACGAAGGCGCCGCCGAGCGTCACCGTCATCGAGCGGCGCGCATCGCCGATGGAGCGCAGCAGCGCCGAGGTCGCCATGCCGATGCCCAGCAGCGGCAGCGTGTGCACCGTCACCGATAGATAGCGGTGCGCGAGCCGCGCCGTCTCGCCCTGTGCGCCGAGCGCGTGCAGCGCCGGATGCAGGAAGAACGCGGTGCCCGTGCCCGCCACCACGGCCAGCGCCGTCATCAGCACGAGGCTCGACGTGGCGATGCGGCGCGCATCCTCGGCGCGCCCCGCGCCCACGGTGCGCGACACCACCGCCGCGATGCCGATCGTCAGCCCGATGCAAAGCGACGCATGGAAGAAGCCCACCACGCCCGCGAAGCCGATGGCCGCGGCGATCTCCTTCTCGCCCAGCAGCGAGATGTAGAACAGGTTGATGAGGTCGACCGCGAACACCGCGATCAGCCCGATGGCGCCCGTGCCGGCCATCACGCAGACGTGGCGCATCAGCGAGCCCGAAACGAAACGCGCGCGCCCGACACCACCCGCCGTTGCGGTTATTGGCATGTGAAATTCCCGATGTGGCCTAATTGCAGGTTCGAACATTCACTTTTACCCGAGCTTTTCATGCCCAAGACATTCCGTACCGAAGCCGAACGCGTTGCCACCCCGAAGCCGACGCCGCTGCCCGGCTACACCGCGCCGCGCTCCGGTGGCGGCCAGAAGGTCAGCCTCGAACGCGGCACCGCCACGCGCAGCAAGAAGAACCCCGGCAAGCGCGCCAAGAAGGGCGGCTGATCCGGCTTCTGCCCCCGCCGGCTCCCCACGCTTCCTGAAAGAGCACCGAAGGAGCCACGACGAACGCGCCCCAGGGCGCGTTTTGTCATTGGGGCCGCCGCTGCCACCAGACTTTCCCCAGGTCCGCGATGTCCGAAGACAACCAGATCCTCATCCCGCCCTCGTTCTTCGCCGTCTACACCGACGCGCGCCAGCGCCTGAGCGAGCCCATCGGCGTGGTGCGCGAGCGCTACGAGATCTGCGAGGACCTCGCCAGCCATCTCGTGGGCCACGCGCAGATCCAGCACCACACCGAGGTGCCGGTCGAAAGCGAGATCCTGCGCCGCATCCACGCCGGACTGGCCGCGCCCGAATCGGGCGTGTCGCCGGCCGAGGCCGCGTGGGTGGTGCGGCGGCTGGCCGAACTGCTCGGCTGGGAGGATCCGGAACTGCCCGAGCCCGAGCCCGGTTCCGAAGCCGGCTGAGTCCCCGCAGGAGCGACAACCGGTGCTGCTCAAGGTCGGAGAACTCGCCCGGCACACCGGCCTCACGGTGCGCACGCTGCACCACTACGACGCCATCGGCCTGCTGGCGCCCTCGGCGCGCTCCGAGGCCGGCTACCGCCTCTACGACGCGGCTGACATCGCCCGCCTGCACGCCATCCAGGCGCTGCGGCTGCTGGGCCTGCCGCTGGCCGAGATCGGCGCGGTGCTCGACGCGGAAGGCGGCTCGATGCCCGCGATCATCGCGCGGCAGATCGAATCGCTCGACCAGCAGATCGCGCAGGCCACCGCCCTGCGCGAGCGGCTCGGCCTGCTCGAGCAGCGCCTGGCCGAAGGCGCCCAGCCCGACATGAAGGACTGGCTCGCCACGCTCGAGCAGATGACCACCTACGGCCGCTACTTCAGCCCCGCCGAGATCAGGTCGCTCATGGCCAACTGGAAGCAGGTGGCCGACCGCTGGCCGCCGCTGGTGGCCGAGGTGGCCGCGCTCATGGCGCGGGGCGCGCCGGCCGCTTCGCTGGAGGTGCAGCCGCTGGCCGCGCGCTGGATGACGCTGATGGGCCAGTGGATGGACGGCAACTACGACCTCGTCACGCGCTGGGGCGAGATGTACCGGCGCGAACCCGTGGCGCGCCGCGACGACGGGCCGTCCGCCGAGCTGGTCGACTACATCGGCGAGGCCATCGGCATCCGCATGGCCGCGCTCTTGCGCCACATGCGCACCGACGACTTCGCACGGCTGGGCCCGCCGCCCGAGGACGAGTGGCGCAGGCTCGCGGCCGAACTCGCTGCCCTGCAGGCGCGCGGCGTTCCGCCCGAAGACGAGGCCGTGCAGGCCATCGCGCGCGAATGGGTGCGCCTGTTCGACGCCTTCACCGACCACGACCCCGGCATCGGCGCCCGGCTGATGCAGGCGATGGCCGCCGAGCCGGTGCTGCAGGCCACCGCCGTCACCACGCCTGCGGTGCGTGACTACCTGCTGCGTGCGATGAACCCTGCGACGGCCCCGCGCAGCGCTTGACCCTGACGTTGCGTGAGGCTCGACAGTGGCCTCATGAACAACGCACACACCCCACTGCCGCCACATCCGCAGCCGCTCGAGCGGCTCCACGCGCTCGACAACCTCCGCGCCCTCATGATGTGGCTCGGCATCGTGCTGCACGTGGCGATCAACCACCTCACCGTCGACTCGCCGCTGCCCTGGCGCGACCCGAAGACGTCGCCGGTGGCCGACCTGCTGCTGCTGTTCATCCACAGCTTCCGAATGCCGGTGTTCTTCGTGCTGGCCGGCTTCTTCGTGGCGCTGCTGGCCGAGCGGCGCGGCGCGAACGGCATGCTGAAGAACCGCTGCCTGCGGCTCGCGCAGCCCTTCGCGATCTTCTGGCCGCCGCTGTTCGCGGCGACCACGGTGCTGGCGATGGTCTACATCCACCTGACGGTGCGCGGCGTGCCGGGCATCGACGTCGCGCTGGCACCCCCGCGGCAGGCCGGCGGCTCGCCCTTCAACACCATGCACCTGTGGTTCCTGTACCAGCTGTTCTGGCTCAGCGTGCTGGCCTGGGCCGGCATGCGGGTCCGGCGCTTCGTGCCGGCGCGGCTACGCGAGGCGCTGGCCTCCGGCTTCACCGGACTGATGGCGCGACGCTGGGGTTTCGCGGTGCTGGCGCTGCCGCTGGCCTTTGTCGGCATGCTCTATCCGTCGGGCATGGTCACGGAAAGCGGCTCGTTCCTGCCGCCATTGGCCGAATGGATGCAGAGCGGCCTCTTCTTCGTGGCCGGCTGGTACGTGCATGGCCAACAGGAGCGGCTGCTGGCGCTGTTCGCCGCGCGGTGCAAGGGCTGCGCGGCGGCGGGCCTCGCCTTCCTCGTTGCAACCGTGCTGCTGCTGGGCGCCTCGCGCGGCGGCAGCCTGCATCGTGTGCCGAACCCCGAGTTCTGGATCGCCTTCGCCTACAACGCGACCGCGTGGCTCTGGAGCATGGCGCTGATCGGCGGCTTCGTGCGCTACCTGCCGCGCCAGAACGCGGTGCTGGCCTATCTGTCGCAAAGCTCGTACTGGGTGTACCTGGTGCACATGCTGGGCACCGTGGGCTTCGGCATCCTGCTGTTCAACGCGCCGCTGGGCGCGGTCGCGAAGATGGGCCTGAACATCGCGGCCACCTCGCTGGTGGCGCTCGCGAGCTACCAGCTGCTGGTGCGCCGCACGCCCGTCGGCAGGTTGCTGAACGGTCAGCGCCCCGAAAGCCGCTCGACCAGGAAATCGACGAAGGCGCGGGTCTTCGCCGCGAGGTGACGCGAGGGGTACACGGCGTAGATCGGCGTGCGATCGGCCTCCCAGTCTTCGAGCACCGCCTCCAGCCGCCCCGAGGCCAGCTCGCCCTCGACATAGATGCGCGGGACGAGGCTCAGGCCGAAGCCCGCGAGCAGGGCGTCGCGCACGGCGATGCTGGAGCCGACCTTGTAGCGCCCGTCGATGTGCACCGACACGCTGCGGCCGGCGCGCGCGAAGGTCCATTTGTTGGCGTGGCCCGAGAGCGTGAACTGCACGCACTCGTGGTGCTTCAGGTCGCCGGGCTGGCCGGGCCGGCCGGCGATGGCGAAGTAGGCGGGGGCGCCGCACAGCACGTGGTCCATGGTCATGAGCTCGCGCGCGACGAGGCTCGAATCCTCGAGCCGGTCGCTGCCCCTTATGGCGAGGTCGTAGCCCTCGCCGATGATGTCGACGCGGGCGTCCTGCAGGTTCAGCTCCAGCCGCAGGTTCGGATGGCGGGCCATGAACTCGGGAACGGCCGGCGACAGCAGGGTGAGCGCGAAGGTCAGCGGCGCGCTCACGCGCAGCACGCCGCCGGGGCTGCTGCCCATGGGCGCCAGCGCGGCGTCGGCCTCGGCGAGTTCGTCGAGGATGCGCGACAGCCGCTCGTGGTACGCCGCGCCGGCCTCGGTCAGGCTCATCTGCCGGGTGGTGCGGTTGATGAGCCGCACCTTCAGATGCGCCTCCAGCTCCGCGATGTTCTTGCTGACGGCCGCCGCCGAAAGCCCCATCTGCCGCGCGGCGCCGGCGAAGCTGCCGCTGGAGGCGGCCGTGCGGAAGACTTTGAGGGCGGTGAGGTGGTCCATGCCTTATTGACGACTGCCGGTAAAGAATCAATTCATTATTCGGACATTCACAACCGCCGGTCAACTCACTAGATTCGAGGCATGACCAGCCGCACCACCGACATCCTCCTCACCGCCACGGCGCCCGCCATCTGGGGCAGCACCTACATCGTCACTACCGAGTTGCTGCCCGCCAACTACCCGCTGACGGTGGCGCTGCTTCGCGCGCTGCCTGCCGGCCTGCTGCTGCTCGCGATCGTGCGGCAGCTGCCCGAACGCGCATGGTGGGGCCACATCCTGCTGCTGGGCGCGCTGAATTTCTCGGTGCTGTGGGCGATGCTGTTCCTCGCGGCCTACCGGCTGCCGGGCGGGGTGGCGGCCACCATCACCTCGGTGCAGCCGCTGATGGTGGTGTTCCTGGCCAGCTTCTTCCTCGGTTCGCAGGTGCGCGCGCTGTCGGTGATGGCGGCGGTGGTCGGCATCGGCGGGGTGGCGCTGCTGGTGCTGACGCCGAACGCGGCGCTCGATGCGCTCGGCATCGCGGCCGCCATCGCCGCGGCGGTGTCGATGGCCTTCGGCACGGTGCTGAGCCGGCGCTGGCAGCCGCCGGTGTCGGCGCTGACCTTCACGGCCTGGCAGCTCACCGCCGGCGGCCTTCTGCTCCTGCCGGTGGCGCTGCTGCTGGAGCCGCCGCTGCCCGCGCTCACGCTGCACAACTGGATCGGCTTCGGCTGGCTCGGCCTGGTGGGCGCCGCGCTGACCTACATCGTGTGGTTCCGCGGCGTGGCGCGGCTGGAGCCCTCGACCATCGCGCCGCTGGCCTTCCTGAGCCCGGTGACGGCGGTGATCCTCGGCTGGGCGCTGCTCGGCCAGGCGCTCTCGACGTGGCAGGTGCTGGGCATCTTCATCGTGATCGCGAGCATCTGGCTGAGCCAGCATGCGCAGCGCGGCGCGCAGCCGCCGACGGTGCGCACCGCGCCGGCGGGCGTGCGCTGAAGGAAGGCCAGGCTGCGGCCGTGGCCCGGGCAGCTGCCCGGGGTGCCGGGGCAGCGAACGAAGTCCTTCGGCCTGCTTTTTTCTCTTTTGCTAGTTGTCGATGATCTTGCGCGCGAAGACCTCGAGGTAGTCCATCAGCCGGTTGGCGCCAGCCGTGGCGGCCGCTTCGTCGCCCGTCGCGATGCCGCGCGCCAGCTGCAGGTGCGCGTTCGCGCCCTCGACGATCTCGCCCTCGTGCTGGTAGGCGTACCAGAAGCGCCGGCACTGCACGATGGGCGGGATCACCGCGCGCACCGCCGAGTCGTTGTGGCTCGCCTGGTGGTTGACGAGATCCAGCGCGCGGTCGGCCTGCATGTAGTCGTTCAGGTCGCCGCGGCCCGCGGCCTCGACCATCGCCTCGGCGCAGCGCACGATCTCCTGGCGCTGCCGCGCGGTGGCGCGGCGCGCCGAGCAGGCGGCGATCAGCAGTTCGAGCACCCGCCGCGTCTGGATCACGTCCAGGTGGTCGGCCAGGTCGATGGCCGACACCAGCAGCCCGCGCCGGGGCTGCTGCACGATGAGGCCGATGGACACCATGCGCATCAGAGCCTCTCGCACCGGCGTGCGGCCCAGGCCGGTGCGCTCGGCGAGTTCGGCCTCGACGATCTGGCTGCCGGGCTGCAGCTGCATGGTGGACAACAGCGTCTCGATGGCGTCGTAGGCCTCGTCGGCGGCGCGGCGCTTCGGCTGGGGGCGGGGTGCGACGGTGTTCTTCGGGGAGGCCATGGTCTTGTTCTGCGGATGCGGCGGCGTCATTGTCGGGCGTCCACGCCTTCGCCCGCGAGGCCAGAGAGCGTGGCAATGCGCACCGGCGACAGCGGCGGGCGCGGCGCGGGCGGTGTCCATCCGAAGAGGAACTGCGCCGCGTCGCCGCACACGCGCCCCTGGCAGGCGCCCATGCCGCAGCGGCGGTGCAGCTTGGCGTCGGTCCAGCCGCTGCAGTCTTTCAGCGCAGAGAAGGGCACGTCCTCGCAGCGGCACACGAGCGTGTCGGGCTGGGGCAAGGTGCGGATGTCGGCATGCAGCGCGAAGCTGCGGTGCAGCTGCGCGGCGAAGGCATCCCAGCGGGCGCGTTCGCCTTCGTGGGCGGCGGCGGCACGCTCGTTGCCCACCGCCGCATGGCCGGCGATGCTGCCCTGCGCCAGCGCACGCTCGCTGCCGCCGAAGCCGGTGCACTCGCCCGCCGCGAAGATGCCGGGCACGCTGGTGGCCTGCCGCGCATCGACCTGTAGGCCCCGCGCGCTGAAGCCGTCCGAAGCCAGCGCGCAGCCGAGCATGCGGCCGAGCTGCGTGTTGGGCACGAGGCCGAAGCCGCAGGCGATGCGGTCGCAGGCGATCTCCACCTCCTTGCCGTTACCTTGGCGCAGGCGCACCGACTCGACCTGCGCGGCGCCACCCGCCGAGACCACGTGCGACGAAGTGCGATAGCAAGGGTCGGCCAGCGTGACGGCCTGTGCCGCCTTGCCGGGCCAGCGCGCGAGGCTGGCACCGAAGCGCGCGACCGAGGCGAACGAAGCCTGCTCGGCGATGCGCAGCACCCTCGCGCCCGCCGCGCGCGCGGTGGCTGCGGCGGCCAGCAGCAGAGGGCCGCTGCCCGCGATGACGATGCGCTCGCCCTCGACCGGCAGGCCGGCCTTGATGAGCGCCTGCAGGCCGCCAGCCCCGGTCACGCCGGGCAGCGTCCAGCCGGGAAAGGGCAGCAGCAGTTCGCGCGCGCCGGTGCAGAGGACGAGCTTGCCCCATCGCATGCGCACGGCGCCGTCGGCGTCTTCGAGCAGCAACTCGCCGGGCCCGGGCGCGGCGACCACGCGCGTGCCGCTGCGCACGCGGATGTTGGCGTGGCGTTCGAGCGCATCGCGCCACTTGCGCGCGGCGGGCGGCAGCCTGGCACCGGGGCCGTCGCGCCAGATCTGTCCGCCGGGCGCGGGGTTGTCGTCGATCACGACGATCGATGCGCCGCTCGGTGCGGCCGCAACAGCCGCCGCCATGCCGGCAGGGCCGGCGCCGATGACGAGCACGTCGCAGCGCTCGGGCACGACGCCGTTCATTCCAAAGTCTCCACGCGCATGCCCTCGGCGCACACCGTCTGGCACGCGAGCCTGCGCTTGCCGTCGATCAGCACACGGCACTCCTGGCACACGCCCATGCCGCAGAAGGGCGCGCGCGGCTGGCCCGTGACCGACGTGCGCGCGACGCCCATGCCGCCGGCCACGCGCAGTGCGGCGGCGACCGAGCTGCCCGCCTGCACGCGGACCGGATGGCCGTCGATGTGCAGCAGGGTGTGGCCGTTGTTCATGCGGCCTCCCGCAGGCCGCGCGGCGCATAGGGTGCGGCGTCGAAACCGGGTGCCGCGCCGGTCATCAGCGCGGCGAGCAAATGCGCGCTGCCGGGCGCGGTGGTCACGCCCAGGCCTTCGTGGCCGACGGCGAGCCAGAGCTTCTCGCGCCATGGGTGCTTGCCCAGCAACGGCAGGCCGTCGGGCGAGGCCGCGCGCATGCCGGTCCACGAACGCAGCGCGTTGAGGCTGGCGAGCCCCGGCAGGTATTCCAGGGCGCGCTGGAGCATGCGCGCCAGCATCGGCGCTTCCACGGCCGCGTCGGTGGTGTCGAACTGGCGCGAGGAGCCGATCAGCAGCTGCCCCGTGGGACGCGGCTGCACGTTGAAGGCGACCGAGTCGCCCTCGCTGTGGTGCGCACTGGTGACGTAGCCGAGCTCGACGAGCTGGTGATGCACCGTGCCCGGATAGCGGTCGGTGATGAGCAGGTGGCCCTTCTTCGGACGGATCGGCAGTTCGGGGCAGAGCGTGGTCGCCTGGATCCCGTTGGCGAGCACGACCTGCGGCGCGGCGCGACGGCTGCCGTCGGCCAGGCGCAGCGCGCCGCCGTCCTCGATGGCCTCGACCTTCGCCTGCTCGACGCGGACCGATGCCGCCTGCTGGGCGAGCAGCCAGCGCGCCGCGTTGGGTGCGTAGAGGATGCCGTCGCCCGGCACTTCGAGCGCACCGGCGAGGCCCTTGCGCAGCGCGGGCTCGGCGGCCGCGAGCTGGTGCGCGTCGAGCAGGCGGCTGTCGATGCCGTGCGCGCGAAGCCGCTGCTGCTTGCGTTCGGCCTCGGCCATCTCCTCGTCGCTGGCGGCGATCCACAGCGTGCCGCAGGGGCTGTATGCGCAGTCTTCGCTCATGCGCGGCGCGAGCTCGCGCCATTGCGCGATCGAACGGCGGCTCAGCTCGAGCTCGGCCGGGTTGTCGTCCATCGCCACGAGGTGGCCCATGCCCGCGCCGGTGGCACCGCCGATGCCCGCGTCGAGCACCAGCACCTTCGCGCCGGCTTGAGCAAGCGCATGCGCGCACGCGGCGCCGACGATGCCGGCGCCGATGACGATGACGTCCGCGTCCATTCCGCCCGCTGCGCCCGACGTCAGAGCCGGATGCCCCAGCCGAAGGGGTCGGCGTCGTCGATCAGCAGCGTCGCCTCGGCGCTGATGTGCGCGCGGCCGCGCAGCGTGGGAACGACGCGGCCTTCGCCGTCGAGCGCATAGCTGGCCTCGAAGACGCTGCCGATCACGCTGGCCTGCTTCCACACTTCGCCCGGCGCGAGCTTGCCGTCGGCCGCCAGGCAGGCGATCTTGGCGCTGGTGCCGGTGCCGCAGGGCGAGCGGTCGTAGGCGTTGCCGGGGCACAGCACGAAGTTGCGGCTGTCGGCGCCTTCGCTGTCGTCGGCGAAGAGTTCGATGTGGTCGATCTCGGCGCCGTCGGCACCGGTGATGCCCTGCGCCGCCAGGGCCTTGCGCAGGGCGGCGGTGTAGTCGGTGAGCGCGGCGAGGTTGTCGCTCGCCACGCTCTGGCCGTGCTCGCTCACCAGGAAGAACCAGTTGCCGCCCCAGGCCACGTCGCCGCGCACGGTGCCGTGGCCCGGCAGCTCGACCGCCGCCTGCCGCAGGTGCCTGTAGGCGGGCACGTTGCGCACGCTCACCGAGCCGTCTTCGTGCAGCGTGGTGGTCACGGTGCCCACGGGCGTCTCGATGCGGTGCTCGCCCACGCCGATGCGCCCCATGTGCGCGAGGCTGGCCACCAGCCCGATGGTGCCGTGGCCGCACATGCCGAGGTAGCCGGCGTTGTTGAAGAAGACGACGCCGGCTGCTGCGTCGGCCGAGACCGGCTCGCAAAGCAGCGCGCCCACCACCACGTCGCTGCCGCGCGGCTCCAGCACGGCGGCGGCGCGCCACCTGTCGTGCCGCTCGGCCAGCAGCGCGCGGCGCTCGGCCATGCTGCCCTTGCCCAGGTCGGGGAAGCCCCCGACCACCAAGCGCGTGGGCTCGCCGCCCGTGTGTGAGTCGATGACCTGGATGCGCTGCATGTGGCGTGGTCCGTTCTTTCTGCTTCAGTAGCTGGCGATGGGCACCGGCGCCGCGTTCTTGAAGGTGAACACGGTGATCGGCGCCTGCTTCATGTTGCCCTTGTCGTCGTAGGCGTAGGTCGCGGCCACGCCCTTGTAGGTGGCCTTGTAGAGCTCCGCGCCGACCTTGTCGGGGTCGATGGAGTTGGCCTTCTTCATCGACTCGCCGATGAAGAGCACCTGGTCGTAGTACGAGGCGGCGTAGGCGTCGGGATCGACGTTGAAGCGCTTCTTGAACTTCTCCTTGAAGGCCGGGCCGCTCTGCGCCTTCTCGAGGATGGAGCCGCCCTGCGCGCAGAACACCAGGTCGTTGACCGCATCGCCGCCGAGCTTGCCGGTGGCGGGGCTGCAGACGGTGTCGCCGCCCAGCAGCTTGCCGGGCACGGCGAGCTGCTTCATCTGGCGCGCCATGGGCGCGGCCTGCGGGGCGTAGCCGCCGAAGAAGATGGCCTCGGGCGCCTTGGCCTTCATGTTGGTGAGGATGGCGGTGAAGTCCACGGCCTTGTCGGTGGTGAACTCCTGGCCGACCACGGTGAGGCCCTGCTTCTTGGCCTCCTTGGTGAACTCCTCGGCGAGGCCCTGGCCGAAGGCGGTGCGGTCGTCGATCACGCCGACCTTCTTCAGCTTCATCTCCTTGGCCGCATACACGGCCATGGCGCCGCCGATCTGGTTGTCGCTCGCGATGATGCGGTAGAGGTTCTTGTAGCCGCCCTGGGTGACCTTCGGGTTGGTGCCCACGGTCGAGACCATGGTGCCGCCGTCGCTGTAGACGCGCGAAGCCGGAATGGCCACGCCCGAGCAGTACGGGCCCATGACGAACTTGACGCCGTCGTCCACGAACTTCTGCGCCACGCTCACGCCGGTCTTGGCGTCGCACTGGTCGTCTTCGGAGACCAGCTCGAACTTCAGCGTCTTGCCGCCGACCACGAGCTTCTTCGCGTTGAGCTCCTCGATGGCGAGGCGCACGCCGTTTTCATTGTCCTTGCCCGCGAAGGCGTTGGGGCCCGAGAGAGGACCGCTGTGGCCGATCTTGACCACCTGCTCCTGCGCATGCGCCTGGCCGGCGAGGGCCAGGGCTGCGAGACCGAGAAACGAAACCATGCCTGCTTTTGTCTTCATGCTTCTTCCTGCTGGGTTGGGGACGATGAAAAACACGCGGCCGGCAGCCGACCGGTAAGCCGGTGCCGGCGCACCGTCGGTTTATTACATGACCGACTGGTATTGAACAGGCCTCGTCGCGAGGGCCTTCTTCACGATGCCTTCGATGAACTCGCGCTCGGCGCCGATGAGCGGCAGGCGCGGGCGGCGCATGTGCTCGGTGCCCACGCCCACGAGCGCGTCGATGAGCTTGAGGTTCTGCACCAGCTTGGTCGACACGTCGAGGTGCAGCATGGGCGTCATCCACTGGTAGAGCTTGAGCGCCTCGGCGAACTTGCCGGCCTTCATGAGGTCGTAGAGCGCCACCGTCTCGCGCGGGAAGGCGCAGCCCACGCCGGCGAGCAGGCCGTCGCAGCCCAGCGCCAGGCCCTCGTAGGCGAGGTCGTCCACGCCGAGGAAGAGCTGGTAGCGGTCGCCCACGGTGTTGCGCAGGTCGGTGATGCGGCGGATGTCGTCGGTGCTTTCCTTGATGGCGGCGATCCATTCGCAGTCGGCCAGCTCGGCCATGTGCGCGGGCTTCAGGTCGACGCGGTAGGCCACCGGGTTGTTGTAGACCATGATGGGTTTCTGCGCCGCGTTGGCGATGGTGCGCACGTTGAGCATCGCCTCGCGCGCGTCGGCCACGTAGATCACCGAGGGCATCACCATGAAGCCGGCCACGCCGAGCCTGTTGGCGCCGTCGACGTAGCGCAGCGCCTCGCGGGTGCTGGTTTCCGAGACGTTGGCCAGCACCGGGATGCGGCCGTCGGCGGCTTCGAGCGCGATCTTCGCGACCTGCAGCTTCTCCTCCAGCGTCAGCGTGCTGGCCTCGCCGAGCGAGCCGCAGGTGACGAGGCCGTGGATGCCGTTGCGGATCTGGAAGTCGATGTGCCGGGCCGTGCCCTCGGCGTCGATGCTCTCGTCGGCATTGAACTTGGTGGTGACGGCGGGAAAGACGCCCTGCCAGCGGGGATTGCTCACTTGATCGCTCCTTCGGATGTGCGGTGGAAAACGCCGCACTCTAAATATATTAAGGATATACGGTCAAGATACTTTTCGGGCAATCGCTCTTTTGCGTCGTGTTCTTCTGTGATACGGAGGCGGCGGCGCAGGGCGCGCGGCCCTGGCCCCGCAGGAGGCCCGCCGGCTTACTTGTGGCCGTCGGCCGGGCGCAGCACGCCGCGCTGCAGCGTGACTGGCTTGCCGATCGGCGGCGCCGTCTTCGTCTCGACCGTGCGCAGCCGGCCATCGTCCATGCGCACGCCCACCTCGTAGACGGTGACGGTGCGCACGTGCTTCTCGATGGCGTTGCCGGCGAAACCGCCGCCCACAGCGCCCAGCACCGTGGTGGCGACGCGGCCGTTGCCGTGGCCGAACTGGTTGCCGACGAGGCCGCCGACAACGCCGCCCGTGACCGCCCCCACGCCCGTGGTCTTCTGCTGGCGCTGCACCGGCCGGACCGACTCGACGCGGCCGCAGACCGCGCAAGCGGGCGCGGCCGGCATGGCGGGCGCAGGCTCGGCAGCCGCAACCGTCGTCGAGTTCGCGGGACCAGGCGCCGCCTGCGGCACGGCGGCCATCGACTGCGGGGCCGTGCCGGCTGCACCAGCGTAGCCACCGACGGCAGGCGGCGGCATGGCGGGCGCGGGTGGCATGGCTTCGGGCTTGAAGTCGTCGGGCGCCGGGGCGGTCGCCGCGGCGGCCACGGGCGTGGATGCAGGCGCGGCCGTTTCCTGCCCTTGCCTGTGCAGCAGCACCCCGCCCAGCGCCGCGACCGCGATGGCCAGCACGCCGATCACGGCCCAGAGCACCTTGGGCGATCCGCCCGCGCGCATGGCCGCAGGCTGTTCGAGGGGCGACGTCGAATTCATGGAAAGTCCTTTCCGCCCCCGCGCACGGTGCGCCGGAGGCACCGCCAGAGCATGGCTTTGGAGGATGCGGAGTTCAATCCGCCGGCGTCCTACAGGCGCATAGGGCGGGGCGCCGAAGCAGCAGCGGATCAGCCCGCCCGCGCCATGCCCGCGATCGGCTCCAGCGCGAGCAGGGTCAGTTGCCCGTAGCCCACGTGCAGCCAGCCTTCGGCCTGCATGTGCTGCAGCGCGAGGTTGCAGCGCTGGCGCGAGACGCCGGCGATGGCGGCGAGTTCGTCCTGCGCGATGGGCAGGTGGATCAGCCCGAGCGGATTGTTCAGCGGATGGGCCAGCCCGCACAGCGCATTCGCCACGCGCGCGGGGCCGCGCATCAGCCGCACGTCGCCCACGTGGTCCATGAAGTAGTGCAGGCGCTCGTTGATCTGGCCGTAGATGAAGTCCTTGAAGGGCGGATGCTCCTGCAGCAGGCGGGCGAAGTCGTCCTGCGGCAGCAGCGCCACACGGCTGTCGCGCAGCGCCACGTAGTCGGCATGGCGGGGCTTGCCGCGCAGCAGCGCGCCCTCGCCGAACCAGCAGCCCGGCAGGATGCCGCCGAGCGTGGAACTGCGGCCGTCGGCGGCGAGCACCGAGGTCTTGAGCAGCCCCTCCATCAGCCCGAACCAGGCCGACGGGATCTCGCCGCGCCGCGCCAGCAGCTGGCCGCGCGACACCCGGTGCTCGCGCATGCGCTCCATCACCCGCTTGCGCAGCGGCGCGGGAAAGGGCGCGCTCCACGACGACAGGCGAAGCAGCTCGCCGATGCCGAAGCCGGCGGGCCCGTCCGCCTTCGGGCGCCGGGAAGGCGGCGGCTGCGATGCGCCCTGGCGAAGCGCGTCCGGCAGTTCGTCTGGCTTCTTTTCCAACGGGCAAACCCTTAAGTCAAATGTCTCATTTTCAACAGTATCGCTTCCGCATCGCCCGAACAATTCGGCCCGAACCGCCCGCCGGGCGGCCCTCCGGATTCCAGCCGCACGATGCACGATTCGCCCCCTTCCGACGCCCACGGCCAGCTGCTGTGGACCCCCTCGGCCGAACAGGTCCGTGCCAGCGGCCTCCATGCCTACCAGCAATGGCTGGCCGAACGCCACGGCGTGCCGGCGGGCGGCTACGAGGAGCTCTGGCAGTGGTCCGTGGACTCGCTGGAACTCTTCTGGCAATCGATCCGGGAGTATTTCGGCGTCGTGGGCGAGGGCGACACGCAACCGGTGCTCGGGCAGCGCGGGATGCCCGGTGCGCAGTGGTTTCCCGGCATGCGGCTGAACTACGCCGAGAACGTGTTCCGCAGAGTGGGCAATGACCCGGCAAGCCCGGCGATCATCGCGCGCCGGGAAGACGCGCCGCTGCGCGCCATGTCGTGGGCCGAGCTGGAGCGCGACGCCGCCGCGCTGGCCGGGCAGATGCGCGCATGGGGCATCGGCCCCGGCGACCGGGTGGCGGGCTACCTGCCCAACTGGCCGGAGACCGTCGTCGCCTTCCTGGCCTGCGCCAGCATCGGCGCCATCTGGTCGAGCTGCGCGCCGGACATGGGCCCCGGCGTGGTCCTCGACCGGCTGCGCCAGGTCGAGCCCTGCCTGCTGCTGGCGACCGACGGCTACCGCTACAACGGCAAGCACCACGACCGCAGCGCCCAGGTGAAGGAGTTGCTGGCCGAGTTGCCCAGCGTGAAGCGCGTGGTCCACGTGCCGGGCCCGGCCGACGAGGCATCGGCACCCGACTGGCGCGACCGCGTCGACTGGGCCGACGCGCTGCGCGAGGACGCGCCGCCGCGCTACGAGCGCCTGCCTTTCGACCACCCGCTGTGGATCGTCTATTCGTCGGGCACCACCGGCCTGCCCAAGGCGATGGTGCACGGCCACGGCGGCATCGTGCTCACGCACCTGAAGACCATGGCGCTGCAGCACGACCTGCGCGCAGGCGACCGGCTGCTGTTCCTCGGCAGCACCGGCTGGATCGTGTGGAACCTGCAGGTGGGCGCGCTTTTGACCGGCGCGAGCATCGTGCTGTTCGACGGCAACCCCGCCTGGCCCGACGCCGGCGCGCTGTGGCGCTTCATCGGCGAACAGGGCGTCACGCTGTTCGGCTGCGGCGCGGCCTACCTGGCCAACTGCATGAAGGACGGCCTGCGCCCGCGCAACACCGCGAACCTGGAGCGGCTGCGCGCCATCAACGCGACCGGCTCGCCGCTGCCGGTGGAGGCCTATCTGTGGGTCTACGACGCCGTCAAGCCCGACCTCTGGCTGGCATCGATCAGCGGCGGCACCGACATCGCCTCGGGCTTCGTGGCGTGCGCGCCCAGCCTGCCGGTGCACGCCGGCGAGATCCAGTGCCCCGAACTCGGCGTGGCGGCGTACGCATTCGACGACGCCGGCCGGCCCGTGATCGATGAGGTGGGCGAGCTGGTCATCACCAGGCCCATGCCCTCGATGCCGCTGTACTTCTGGAACGATCCGGAGAACCGGCGCTACCGCGAAAGCTACTTCGAGACCTTCCCCGGCGTCTGGCGCCACGGCGACTGGATCCGCTTCACGCCACGGCGCAGCGCGGTGATCTACGGGCGCTCCGACAGCACCATCAACCGGTTCGGCATCCGCATGGGCACCGCCGAGATCTACCGCGTGGTCGAGCAGCTGCTCGAGGTGCGCGACAGCGTCGTGGTCGACCTCGAATACCTGGGCCGGCCTTCGTTCATGCCGCTGTTCGTGGTGCTGCAGCCGGGCATGGCGCTCGACGCGGCCCTCATCGAGCGCATCCGCGCCGCCATCCGCACCAAGGCGTCGGCGCGCCACGTGCCCGACGACGTCGTGCAGGTGGACGAGATCCCGCGCACGCTCAGCGGCAAGAAGATGGAAGTGCCCCTGCGCAAGCTGCTGCTGGGCACGCCGGCCGACAAGGTGGCGAGCCCCGACAGCATGCAGAACCCGCGCAGCCTTGCGTTCTTCATCGACTACGCCCGCCGGCGCGCGGCGGCCTGATTCCGCGGCAGCCTCCCGGGCCGCCTTCCGTTTTCCCCAGCCCTTTCGCAAACACACAAACTCAAGGAGACACAGCACATGCAACGACGCCACTTCCTCAACGCCATGGCAGGCGCCGCCGCCACCGGCGCACTGACGCCCTTCGCCGCCCTCGCGCAGGCGCTGGAGCAGGTGAAGGTCATCTACGGCTTTCCTCCCGGCAGCGCCGGGGACAGCGTGGCGCGCCGCGTGGCCGAGAAGCTCGGCGGCACGCCCTACAGCAAGAACCCCGGCTACGTCGAGAACAAGCCCGGCGCGGGCGGGCGCATCGCACTGGAGACGCTCAAGGCCGCGCCGGCCGATGGCTCGGTGCTGGCGCTGGCACCCGTCTCGGCGCTCTCGGTGTATCCGTACATCTATCCGAAGCTCTCGTACAAGCCCGAGGACGTGACGGCCGTTTCCATCGGCGCGGTGATGTTCCACGGCCTGGCCGTGGGTCCTTCGGTCCCGGCCGAGGTCAAGACGCTGAAGGACTTCCTGGCCTGGGCCAAGGCCAACCCCGAGAAGGCCAGCTACGGCTCGCCCGGCGCCGGCTCCATGCCGCACCTGCTGGGCGCGCTGCTGGGCATGCGCGCGGGCGTCGATCTCAAGCACGTGCCCTATCGCGGCACCGTGCCCAGCATCACCGACCTGGTGGGCGGCCAGATCGCGGCGGCCATGAACCCCAGCGGCGACTACCTGCAGTACGTGAAGGCCGGCCGCATCCGCGTGCTGGCCACTTCCGGCAAGAAGCGCTCGCCTTTCCTGCCCGACGTGCCGACCTTCGCGGAGCTGGGCTACCCCGACGTGACCTCCGAGGAGTGGTTCGGCTTCTACGCGCCCGCCAGGACGCCCGCCGCCACCATCGCCACCGCCAACGCGGCCATCACCCGGGCGCTGAAGGACAAGGCCGTGATCGACGCGCTGGCCCTGGTCGGCCTGGTCGCGAACGGCGGCACGCCGCAGGACATGGCCGCCGACCAGAAGGCCGAGTACGAGCGCTGGGGGCCGCTGGTGAAGCAGATCGGGTTCACTTCGGAATCCTGAGCGCGGAGTCCTGAGCAGCCTCCCGCGAGGCGATGTCGGCGCCCGCGAGGAATCGCTTCGCCTCGCCTCGCATGCCCTGCGAGATGGCCTCCCAGGTGCGCGCGGGAAAGTCCGGCGGCAGCAGAGCCTCGACCTCGCCCAGCGCGGCGTCCACCGATGCCACCAGGTCGAGCATTGCGTTCCACACGTCGATGCCGCCGTTCTTCATCGCCAGGCCATGCCAGTGGCGGGCCTGGATGGTCTGGAACACGTAGTGCGCGTTGCTCGAGCGGATCGCCATCGCCAGGCCCGCCTTGCGCGGCTGGAACTGATTGGCGCCATCGCCGAAATACGGCCACATCGAGATGACGTCGTACAGCGGCGTCATCTCGTAGGCGTCGCCGCGCTGGAGGTGGATAGAGAAGTTCTTGGCATGCCCGTCGGTGGCCGCGAGCAGGAAGAAAGCCAGCTGCGCGAGCAGGAAGCGCGCGCCGTCTTCCGCGCTCCTGCTGCCTTGCAGCAGCTGCAGGCACTTCGACATGCCGGGCCCGCCGTGCTGCTCGTACTTCCTTTCTGACGGCAGGCCCAGGGCCTGGCAGAAATCTTCCTGCGGCAGGCGTGCGATCCAGGTACCGCCGTCCATCCACTCGCGGTCGAAGCGCTCCACGATCAGCACCGTCTGCCCGCCGAAGGTGGCCATGGAAGTCGGAGCCACCGGCAGGCCGAGGGCCAGCACGATCTGCGCGCACAGCCATTCGTTCTGCACCGAGTCGGAGGCGTCGACGCGCCTGGAGCCGCCGATCAGCCCGAGCGGCAGCTTCACGATGTGCGTGGTGGGCGTGGCGCCATGCGGCCGGCACCATGCGCCATTCCAGCGGGTCAGCGCCGTCTTTTCCTGCGCGCCGGCCAGCGAGATGCGAAACAGGTCTTCGTCGCGCATGCCTTGCGGCACGTCTTCGGACGGAACGGCCTGCAGCAGGTCGGCGATCTGCGCCTCGTCCAGCGGCTCGCAGTCGATGGCGTTCCAGCCTTGCGGCACGGCGCCTTCGGGCACGAGTTGAACGGCACCGACACAGTCGCGGCCGATGGCTTCGAGCAGGCCGAAGGCCGTGGCGTCCTTGAGCCGGAAGCGGTTGCGCAGCCGCGCGCGAATCCTGTCGTTGTCGGGCAGCAGGTTGTCGAAGTAGTTGCGGACCACCTCGCCGCGAACCTCGAGCGCGCTGTTGAGCGGGATCGACAGCGACAGCGACCGCCGCCGCGGCGATTCGAACCACGCCGGGTCATAGCGGAAGGAATGGGCGCCGCGCTCGACGATCCAGGTGCCTACGCGCTCTCCGTTCATCCAGGCGTCGAGGGCCTGCGTCACCACGACTCCCTCTTGGGCCGGACGACGAAGTTCCGGCGCGAGGTGGGCTTGACGTCCTTGCCGGGGTTCAGCGCCTGGAGCGCGCGAAGCGATTCGCCCGGCGCACCCGGCGATTCGGCTTCCAGGCGCACCAGCACCGACTGGTCGCTCATCGGCGTGGCGGTCCATGGGCCGGGCGGAAGCTTCACCGCGTCGTACAGCGCGGGTTCTTCCGCCGCCACCGGCGCAGGGCTCGGCACTGCCTCCTCGCGCAGGCAGAAGGAGGCGCCCAGCGCCGACAGCAGCTTCATCAGCTGCTCGAAGCTGACCGCGCCGGGGTTCGCCTCGATCTCCGCGATGCGGGCCTGGCTGACGCCGACGAGGGCACCGACCTGCGCCTGCGTCAGGCCGCGCTGCTTGCGCAGGGCCTTGAGGTGCGGCCGCAGCTGATCGACGAAGCGCAGGGGATAGTCCATTGCGTTTGCAGAATATCGGCCCTGGCTTGTTTTGTCAAAATATCGGCCTTGCCTTATTTTTATTGAATATAGGGTCAGGCTTGTAATTTCACGCCGTCAGTCGACCTTGGCCCCCGACGCCTTCACCACCGCCCCCATCGCATCCCAATCCGCGCGCAGCAGTTTCTGGAACTCCTCCGCGCTCTGGCTGCGCGGCTCCACGCCCAGGCGCTTGAAGCGCTCCTGGATCGCCGGGTCGGCCAGCACCTTGTTGGCTGCGGCGTTCAGGCGCTCGACCTCGGCCTTGGGCGTGCCGGCGGGGGCGAGCAGGCCGATCCACGAGTCGAAGGCGTAGCCCGGCAGCCCGCTCTCGGCCACGGTCGGCAGCTTGGGCAGGAAGGGGCTGCGCGACTGGCCGGTGGAGGCCAGCAGCTTCATGCGGGCATCGTCCTGGAAGCCGATCACGCCGATGCTCGAGGAGATCACCGCCTGCACGCGGCCAGCGAGCACCTCGTTGACGGCCTCGCCGGTCGACTTGGTGGGGATGTGCGTCATCTGCAGGCCGGCCTTCGCGAGGAAGGAGGCCATCGCCAGGTGCGTGGCGCTGCCGTTGCCGGCGGAGGCGTAGTTGTACTTGCCGGGGTTGGCCTTGACCTCCTTGATGAAGTCGGCCGTGCTCGACACGCCCATGCCGCTGGCCACCGCCAGCACATAGCCCGCGTTGCCGACGTTGGCGACGCCGACGAAGTCCTTCAGCGGGTCGTAGCTGAGCTTGCTGTAGAGAAAGCCCGCGATGTTGTGGCTCGCGGCCGCGAGGATCAGCGTGTTGCCGTCGGCCGGCGCGCGCGCCACGATGGCCGCGCCCACGGTGCCGCCCGCGCCCGCGCGGTTCTCGACGATGGCGCTGGCGTTCAGCGCGGCGCCCAGCTCGTTGTTGAAGGCGCGCGCCACCGTGTCCTGCACCGCGCCGGTGCCGAAGGGCACGACGATGTGGATCACGCGCTGCTGCGCATGCGCCGGAACGCCGATCGCCAAAGCAGCGGCGCCGGCTGCGAAAAAGGCTGCGAGAGAACGTCGGGTGAACGGGGTCGTGCTCATCTGGGTGGCCGCTTTCATCATCAACAGGAAAAGGGAATGCCGATCAGCCGCGCGCCGGCAGCCAGCGCTGCACCAGCTTCACGAAGTAGCTCGCGCCGATCGGGATGATCTCGTCGTTGAAGTCGAACGAGGTGTTGTGGATGATGCAAGGCCCGGGCCCGTGGCCGTCGAGCCGGTGGTCGCCGTCGCCGTTGCCGAGGAAGGCATAGCAGCCGGGCCGCGCGAGCAGCATGTGGGCGAAGTCTTCGGCGCCCATCACGGCGGGGAAGTCGTCGGTGACCATGTCGTCGCCCACCACCTCGCGCATCACACCGGCCGCGAAGCGCGCCTCGGCCGGGTGGTTCACGGTCGGCGGCGACGAGCGCTTGAAGAACACCTCGGCGGTGCAGCCGTGCGCCGCCGCCACGCCAGCCGCCACTTCACGCAGGCGGGCCTCGAGCTTGTCGATGGCGTCGATGGAGAAGGTGCGGATGGTGCCGCCGACGGTGGCGACGTCGGGAATCACGTTCGGTGCATCGGAGCCCTGCAGCTGCGTGACGGCGAGCAGCGCACGCTCGGTGCTCGGGATGGTGCGCGCCACGATGGTCTGCAGCTGCTGCGCGAGCGTGACCACCGCCGCCACCGGGTCGATGCCTGTGTGGGGCATCGAGGCATGGGTGCCGCGCCCACGCACGGTGATCATGTAGGTGTTGCTCGAGGCCATCAGCGCGCCTTCGTTGAGCGCGAAGCGGCCCACGTCGCCCACCGGGAAGTTGTGCAGCCCGAAGACGGCGTCGCACGGGAAGCGCTCGAACAGGCCCTCGTCGATCATCTTCTTCGCGCCGGCCTTGCCCATCTCCTCGGCGGGCTGGAAGATGAAATTCACCGTGCCGTCGAAGTCGTCGGGCCCTTGCTGCGACAGGTGCCAGGCGGCGGCCAGCAGCATGGTGGTGTGGCCGTCGTGGCCGCAGGCGTGCATGCGGCCGGGGTTGGTCGACTTGTGGGCGAACTCGTTGGCCTCGTGCAGCGGCAGCGCGTCCATGTCGGCGCGCAGGCCGATGGTGCGGCTGCCCGTGCCCTTGCGCAGCACACCGACGAGCCCCGTGCCCGCGATGCCGCGGTGCACCTCGATGCCCCACTCGGCGAGAAGCTTCGCGACCTTGTCGGAGGTGCGGTGCTCCTCGAAGCCGAGCTCGGGGTGCGCGTGGATGTCGCGCCGGATCTCGACGAAGCGGGCGGCGTTGGTGACGAAGGAATCGGCGATGTTCATGGCGGGGCTGAGGCTGGCTGCAAAACCAGCCGGATCGTTCGATGAAGGATGAAGCGAACGATTCTGGCGCAGCCGCCCGCCCGGCGCACGCCGGGTTACTTACTACCCGGCGGGCTAGGCGAGCCGCCCTTCCTGCCGCAGCTTCGCGCCGATGCGCCGGATCTCGGCCTCGCCCTGCTCGAGCGCGGCCTTGCTGGTGTGCACCGAGTAGTAGCCCATCACCAGTTCGTGCGGATGCTTCACTGCCGAGCCCAGCACGAAGGAGGTGTCGCCATAGGCCACGAAGTCGATGGCCGCGCCCGATTCCTCGAACACCGCGAGCTCGCCGGCGGCGATGGGGCCGCCGGTGTCATCGCCCGCCTCAAGGCTGCCTGCGTCGACCGCGACCTAGCCCACGGTGTGGCCGGCCGGCGGCACATAGCTCCAGCGCTCGCCGTCCTTCAGCTTCACGGCCAGGTAGTTCATCGGCGAGGGCGCCGCGACGGGGCTCTGCGCCGCGCCGTATCGGCCGAGCAGCACGCGCGCCGGGCCTTCCTGCGGCACCTGCGAGGGCGCGAGGTACATGCTCTGCGCGGGCGCGTTCTCTTCCGAGGGCGGCAGCGCCACCCACAGCTGGAAGCCGCTCACGCGCTCCACGCCGGGCGCGGGCGCGCCGGTGTGCCACACGCCGTTGCCGGCGCGCATCCACTCGACGCCGCCGCCATGCAGCGTGCCCTGCTCGCCGGTGGTGTCCTCGTACTGCGTGTCGCCTTCCATCAGCCAGGTCAGCGTGGCGATGCCCGAGTGCGGATGCAGGCCGAAGCCCTTGTGGCCGCCCGTGACGTCGAAGCCGAAGAGGTCCAGGAACACGAAGGGCTTGAGGAACTCGCCCAGGTCGCCTGGGCTCATCAGCCGCGTGATGCCGCCGTGGCGCGAACCGCGCGTACGGTAGACGATGGCGCGGGCCCGCGTTGCGACTGCGGCGGTCATACGGCCTCCCTTGCGGTCTTCAGTGCCTTCGTCCACCAGGCGATGTCGTCGAGCAGCGCCGTGGCCGCCTGCGCGAGGTGCGGGAAGTCGCCGAAGCTCTTGCCCTGCTGCCAGATGCCGAGGAATTCGACCATGCCGATGTGCACCGCATGGCGCACCGGCGCCATCTGCATCTCGACGGCCACCAGCCGCAGCTGCTCGACCGCGCGCGCAGCACCCACGCCGCCGTAGCCCACGAAGCCGATCGGCTTGCGGATGAATTCCTTGTAGGCCCAGTCGATGGCGTTCTTCAGCACCGCGCTGGGGCCGTGGTTGTACTCGGGCGTGACGACGATCAGGCCGTCGAAGCTGGCCAGCTTCGCCTGCCAGCGTTGGGCGGCCTCGTTCTTCACCGGGCCCCAGGCCGGCGCGCCGGCTTCGTCGAAAAGGGGCAGCGGGTGGTCGCGCAGGTCGACCAGCTCGAAGGCAAGGTCGGTGCGCTGCTTCGCGATCTCGTGGATCCACTGCGCGGGCTTCTCGCCGAAGCGGCGTTCGCGGGTGGAGCCGAGGATGATGCCGATGCGGGGTTGTTGTGCGGTCATGAGGTACTCCGTGGGGTCTGGAAGAAAAAAGAAGAAGAAGAAGAATGAAGGGAAGCTCAGGCGGCCGTGGCCGGTTGCGGCACGGGCCACAGCCGCCAGGCGACGAAGCCCGACAGCGCAGCCAGCACCACAGCCGGCGCCGGGTTGCCGCCGATCAGCGCGAGGTGCGTGGCCACGGCACAGACCATGGTCGCGAACAGCAGCAGGCCGCCGAGGAAGCCGGTCGCTGGCACCAGCAGCAGCACGGCGCCGCCGACCTCGACGAGGCCCGTCACGTAGCGGAACCACTGGCCGAAGCCGATGGCGTCGAACACCTGGACCATCTGCGGCGCGCCGGCCAGCTTGGCGGCTCCGGCAGCGCCGAAAGCCAGGGCCAGCAGGATGCGCACGCCCCAGACGATGCGGCGTTGCGTGGGGGAAGCGAGTGATGTGGAAGTCATGGGCAGAAGGTTAGGCACGCACCCATTGGTCGACTAGACGGTAGAGTCGGATTGCACTCGTCCACAAATTGAAGGAATCAGCCGCCATGTTCGACCTCAACGACGTCGCCGTCTTCGTCCAGGTGGTACGCCACGGCAGCTTCGCCGAGGCCGCCCGGCGGCTGGGCCTGCCGCCCAACACCGTGAGCCGGCGCATCCAGCAGCTCGAATCGCAGCTCGGCACCCGGCTGATGCAGCGCTCCACCCGCAAGCTCACGCTCACCAGCGCCGGGCAGGATTTCCACGACCGGTGCGCCGGCCTGATCGACGGCCTGGCCGCCGCCGGGCAGGCGCTGGCGGCCGGCGGCCAGGAGCCCAGCGGCCTCGTGCGGGTGGCCGCGCCGGCGGACTTCTTCGATTTCTTCCCCATGGAATGGGTGGCCGACTTCCTGGCCGAGCATCCACTTGTCAAGCTCGACTTCGTGCTCAGCGACGCGTCCGCCGACCTGATCGCCGAGCGGATCGACGTGGCCTTCCGCGGCGGCGTGCTGCGCGACTCCGGCTACGTCGGCCGGCGCCTGGCCACCCGCAGCGCCGGCCTGCTCGCGAGCCCCGCCTACCTCGCGCGGCGCGGTGAACCCCACAGCCTGCAGGATCTGGCCGGACACGACTGCGTGACACCCTCGACGCCCACCGGCCACACCACCTGGCGCCTCACCGGCCCCGACGGCGTGGAGGAAGAAGTGCAGGTCACCGGCCGCTTCACCGGCAACACCGCCCAGGCGCTGCGCAGGGCCGCGCTGGCCGGGCTGGGCATCGCGCAGCTGCCGCCCGCCATGGCCACGCGCGACGAGCAGGCCGGCCAGCTGGTGCGCGTGCTGCCGCAGTACGAGTACGCCGGCCGGGGGCTCAACGTGGTTTATCCGAGCCGCAAGCACCTGCCGCTGGCGGTGTCGGCCTTCATCGGGCTGGTGATGGGCAAGCTCGTCACGGCCTCACCGACTGTCCTTTAGGCAACCAGGATGTACGTCGACTTTGCCGAACCATCTGACTCAGTTTGAAGTCGGCCTTCTTCAGGGTTGTTACCCGATACAAAGCGAGACAACCTACCGTACAAAGACTTATTGAATCGGGGTTTCAAAACCCGCTATATCCGGCACAAGCGCATATTAAATCGATAATGAATTAATTTCAGCTAAGACATAAAAGCAAAAAACAAATGCCAGATTTCACAGTACCCATTTCGCTGCTCCGCAAGCCATTTGAAAATTTATATCTGACTGCATCCGGGAAGTTGCAGGAAAAAATTGGCCAAATTAAGACAGCCTCGAAAATTCGAGAGCTCCACAAACGCCTTTGGGAAAGTCAGCGAATAAAAACAATCTGGCACACCGATCGGCCTCTGAGCTTGAGCAGTTTTTTCTATCCTGTATCGGTCAATTACACGACCAGCTCTGGCAACAATAGAACGCAGCTTGCCTCTTTAGACGATCTACCTGACTTACACAACCTCCTTTTCGGAACTGCCGGCCAAGGAAAATCAATCCTTCTGCGTTACCTGTTGGGCAAAGAAATACGATCTGGCACGCGTGTACCGTTACTCTGCGAGCTCCGAAATGTAGGAAGCAATACTTTGGAGATGCATCTAATTACCAGGCTTGGCGCCCTTTTAGATATCAATGCAGACGCTGAATTATTTAAATTCTTTGCTGTTCAAGGAAAAATAACCTTCCTACTTGATGGTTTCGATGAGGTGGAGCCTCAATTTATTTCCACACTCATGAGTCAGCTTGAGGATTTGAGCAATAAATACAGCACATGCAGAATAGTAATTACCTCTCGACCCGACTCGGAGTGCAAACATCTCACGAACTTCCACTCCCTCGACGTCGCACCACTCTCCCTTGACGATCTTCGCCCATTTTATAAAAAAGTAACTCGAGGCGATTCGGCATTTGCAGACAAATTAGTTGCCGCAATCAATGCCTCCCCTCTACAAATCAAACAACTGGTTGTTACACCTTTGCTGGCGACACTGCTTGCAATATCTTATCGAGCGGCGCAAAAAATCCCCTTGGAATTCTCAGAATTCTATGAGGAGCTGTTTCAAATCCTCCTCATTCGGCATGATGGTTCGAAATTAGGATGGAGACGGTCGAGAAAGACAAAACTCACCGATCGAGAAATTCAACAGGCTTTCGAAGCCCTATGCTTCTCCACCCGAAAGCGCCAGCTCGCAACGATTGAAAATGAACTACTTCATACTCTCGCAGCAGCAAGTCTGTCAGCCACAAAATCTTCTGCTAACGCAGATGATTTTTTATATGACATCAGAAAAATAACGTGCTTGCTTGTGGAGGAAGGGAAGAAGACTACCTTTGTTCATTCAAGTGTTGCTGAATTCTTCGCCGCCCGCTACATAAAATCCAGACCTGAAGATGTGGCAAAGAGTTTTTACGAAAAACTCGTTGCTGACCGTTGGAGCTACTGGCAGCAAGAGTTACTTTTTCTGCAGCAAATAGACACTCATCGCGCAACGAAATACTTCCTAATACCCGACCTTCATTCCAGCCTCTCAAGCATACTCTCAGATATCTCTGAAGTTGGCATTTTGGATGTTCATAGGTATTTAGAAGGACTTGGAGTTAAAAAGAGCTTTGTTGAGCGGGATGGCACCAAACAGCCAGCATATTACACTCAGCGAAATCGGCCATCGTTAACCTACCATCAGCAAGCTCTTGACAGTAGAGCTTTTCGTCTTCTTTTTCAAAATGCAGCCACTCCTTGGAATATTGGCTTCCTGAATGATCCAACATCTACACAAAGAAGCTATCTGCAAATTTCTAGAGATAGAGGGGAGAAATTTGCAAATGAGTTTGACCAACATCTGCTAACCGCAATCAAACTGCAAATCAATATGCTACAAGAGTGGCGACAATCCATTGCAGCAGAGGAACAACTCATAGGATTCGCTAACATTGACGACATCTAATGATTTAATCCAACACTTTGGATTCAAGAAACTGTTGCAATGAAAATCGCAAAAGACACCGTCGTCACCATCAAGTACAAAGTCTCCGACGCCCAGGGCAAGCTCATCGAGGCGAGCCCCGAGCCGATGGCCTACCTGCATGGGGGCTACGAGAACACGCTGCCCAAGATCGAGGAAGCGCTCGACGGCAAGGAAAAGGGCTACCAGACCGTGCTGAACCTGGCCCCCGAAGACGCCTTCGGCCACCGCGACGAAACGCTGGTGCGCAGCATCCCCAAGTCCGACTTCCCGCCCGGCGTGAAGGTCGGCGGCCAGCTGCAGGGCCGCCTCGACGACGGCCGCGAGCACGTCTTCACCGTGATGAAGATCAAGGGCCCGGTCGTGCTGCTCGACGGCAACCATCCCTGGGCCGGCAAGGCGCTGAAGTTCAGCCTGCAGGTGACTGATGTGCGCGCGGCGCAGCCGGTGGAGATCGAGCACCGGCATGTTCATGGGGCGCACGGGCACCATCACTGAGGCAGACTGTGGCGATGGACTTCGCCACACTCCCCAGTCTTTCCAGTTTTCTGAGCATTGCAGCTCCTTCGCTCATCTGCTTGGCCTTCGTCTGGGTCATATGGCAGACGGAGTCGCTCCATGTGCTGGTGCACCGGCTCTGGCAGCTTGTTCATGGCAAGCAGGAGATCACCGATCCGGAAGTTCGCGCATTCATCGATGAGCAAACCAGCCTGATCTCGTTTCGCCTGTTCGCTGGAGTGAAGGTCAACAGCCTAGAGCAGGCCCGGCAGCTCATTCAATGGGCAAAACACAATGGCGTGCAGATGAGGGCGCTGAGCATGTGCGGTGAGCTTTTCGACGTGGAGCTTCGCCAGATCAGGCAGCACAAGCTGCCGTCGCATCTGCTCCAGGGACTGCGGCTTGCTGGCGTCGCCATCGGAATGCTGCTCTTCATCGTCAGCACGACGGCGCTCTCTCTTGATCAGGCCTTCCTGACGCTGAAAGCAACGCAGCGAACCTTCGCAGCCACTGCGACCCAGGCGAAGTCACTTCGAGCCGTCTTTCCATTCGGCCCCGAGCCGCTGCGTATCGACGACTGCTCGCAACCGGCGAGCCTCAACGCAACCCGGACATCTTTCACCGAGAACGAAGTAGGCATTCTTTGCGGCGTCCTCAAGGACAAGGACACAGCCGCGTTCATCAAAGATTCGCTGAAGGACCAGCGCTGGACCTGCGTGCTTCTGATCGCCTTCGCGATCTGGCTCTGCTGGATTTCCTTCTTAGCGTGGACCACGGGATACGTGGCGAAGCACCTGGCTGCTCGCCGGCTTGATCCCTCGCTGCCAGACTCCCAGCTGGCTCTGGACTTCGGCAACTAGCCCCGCTTCTTCCAGAACCTCGCCGCATCCTCGATCTTCGCGAGCGCCTTGCGGCAGGCCTTCGCCCCGGCCGCGTGCCGCGTGGTGAACCATCCCACCGCGAACCATGCGCGCGCGTCGCGCGCGGTGGCCTCGCGGTACAGGGCGAGCGCGACGGCCTCGTCGTTGAATTCGCCGAGCGCGTCCTGCGCGGGACGAAGGGCCTTCAGGTAGCGGCCGGCGGCGCCGCCTTCTTCCTTCTCGTCGAACAGTGGCGCCACGAACTCTGCGAGGTAGCGCAGGCGCTTGAGGCGCTTGCGCACGCGGTGCTGGCTTTCGGTGTCCAGCGATTCGAAGCGCTCGCCGTCGCGCAACACCTGCTTGTGGAGCCGCCGCAGGCGCTTTCGCAGAAGGCGGCGGGCGTCGTTGGCGCCTACCGGTGCTGATGGCGGATCGCCTTCCGCGGCAGTCTCGGGCGCCGGTTCGGCCGGCTTCGCCGCGGTGAAGCCGATCAGCGAGACGAGCACGTTCTGGAAGGCCGGGGCGCGCACGATATCGCTGGGCGAGGGCGCATCGGCTGCGGCGGCATCGTCGGCGGCCAGCGGGTCGAAGTCGGGCGCGCCGGCTTCGCGCAGGCGCGGCTGGGCCAGCTTCACGACCTGCTCGCGGTCGCGCAGTGCACCGAGGGCGCGGAAGGCGTCGACGAGCGGAGGCTCCCATTCGGCGGCTTCGGCGAGGCCGGAGGCGGGGTCGAGCGGCGCGAGTTCGCGCAGGGCGGTGCGCAGGCGGCGGATGCCGATGCGCAGCTGGTGGATCTGCTCCTCGTCGGTGCTGCCCGCGGCGATCTCGCTCGCGTTCGGCAGCATCTGCGCGAGGCACGAGGCGACTACGGCCTGCCGGATGGCCAGGCCGTCGGGGTGCTGGTCGGCGAAGCGCGGCGGCTCGGCCTTCACGGCTTCCACGGTCTCCTGCGCCGCAAGCAGCCGCGCGCCGCGTTCGGCCTTCGAGACGGTGCTGAACCACAGCCCGTGCTGTTGCGACCAGCGCCGCGCGAGCGAGACCAAGCCCTGCACGTCGCCGCGCTTGAGTTCCAGTTCGAGCTCGCACACCGGCGATTCGCGCTGCTCGGGCGTGCCGGCGTGGGCGACGACCTTGCCGACGTCCAGCGCCATCTCGACCACCGCGCCGCCGGGCCCGGTGACGCGCACGTCGCGCGTGAGCCGCACGATGTCGGTCGATTGCCGTTCGACCAATTGCGTGCCATCCGCCAGCAATTTCGCAAGCCGCTCGCCCACAGGCGTGCCCTGGTGGCGCTGGGGATCGATCTGCGGCGCCAGGCCCGTCGTGCCCAGATCGACGTTGTGCTCCAGCCGGTGCAGGGCGTTGTCACCGGTGGCCTTGACGGTCTGAACCCAGCGCCGCCCCTCCTTGCGCAGCCGCAGCACCATGCCGTCGGCGGCCAGCCGCTGGTCGGCGGTGTCGAAATAGCGGGCCTGCAGGCGGGTGCGCTCGACGGTGCCGCGCCTGAGGGCGGTCTCGACGGCCTTCAGGCGGCCGGGAGGGATGCAGAACTTGAACTCGATTTCCATGGCGACCATGATGCCCCGTTCATTTCACCTCTCGCAATCGCGGTCGCATCACCGAGTTTCCCGGTGCCCCCGGTGAACTAACTTCCGGACTGGCACGATCCCGTTCCGTACAAGTCGACGTCTGCGGCAGCAGCGGATGTCGCGGCGGGGCTGCTCGACCTGACGTTCGATGCGGCGTCGAAGCCCCGCGCCGACGCCGCTCAAGTCAAGATCATCGCGGTGACGGGTGGCCAGCGTGATCCCCGCATGCCGAATGTCCCGACACCACACTGGATGTGCAGCCCGAGTTCGACCCGCCCAAGGCGCGACGACACTTCACCGTGATCGCCTCAGACTACGTCACGCAGGTGCTCATGGCCAAGGCCCCGAAACGCTTCATGAGCGCAGCGGCCACGGCCGGCGCCGCCTTGGCAGGATCGGCAGTGCCGTCGCTGGGCGAGAACACGCCACCTCCCCAAGGGCGGCCGGTTGCACGCCCGCGCTCGGTCGCCTCGCGGCCGCTCAGCATGTGGGTCGTCACGTCTGCGGTTCTCGCAAAATCGCGCCAACTGGCCCGGCGGGAAATTTCGGCCTCATCATTGCTGAGATACGGCTGCCCGCAGCGATGAAACCCATGTCTTCACCGCTCTCGGCCGCAAATCGTTCCCACAGGTCAAGGCTCTTGCTCGCCAACGGCAGTTCGCGAGCATCGCGGTTCTGCTGCCGACACCAGCCCCAGCTGCGGCTCGATTGTTCGGCGCCGATCCTGCCCTTTTCGACCAAGACCACGGAAACGCTGCGCTTGGCCAGGTGGTAGGCGGCGAAGACGCCGATGATGCCGCCGCCGATCACGGCGGCGTCAGCCGAGGCCGGCAGAGTTACGGGAGTTTGGATGTGACGCAGCGGAGGAGACGTGGTGAATCTCGTCGCCCATTCAGGCCCGGGCGCTCTGAACGACGTAGAACTTCGCGACGCGATCGCGGCTTTCCCAACCGATCAGTGCACCCTGGGGCACGAAAACCGCATCGCCCGCGCCCGCCGACAGCACGCCGCCATCAGGCGCTGCGAACTGCACGTTGCCGTCCAGGAGATGCATGAACTCGTTCATGCGATGCGGGCGAACGATCCGGTGGTAAGGGGTCGAGTCCCAGGTGCCCGCGAGGTACTGCGCCGCGTCGTCGGCAAAGACTTTGTCGCTGCGACACTCCGGCGAGGGACTCAGTAATACTTCCGCGGGCAACGTGGCGGTGGGCTTGAAGTTGGCGTCGGCGTGCAGAGGGAAGAGGCCGCGTTTCGTCGGCCGATCGCAACCGGCCGCGCAAAACACGAAACGAACGCGAGATCCGGCTTGGATATGGAGCGAGGTACCGGAACCGATGACAGCCCCCGCTTGTGGGCCGACCACCAGCGGAGCCTCCCCGGCGACGGTCAGGGTCAGCTCACCTTCGACCACGACAATGGTTTCGATGTGGGGAAAGCTTGCGACTTCGAGCTCACCGATGAAACTGACGCGACCCGAGATCATCGAGTCCGGTCCTTCCCACGCAATCTCGCGATGCCGCGAAAAAGGATCATCCTTGCCGAACGGTGCCCTGCGGAAGACGGTTGATACGGGTGCGCCGCCGGCGCGATGCAGCACTAGGGCCACGGTCATGATTGCTCCTGCGCGTCGCGCGATGTGTTTACTGCAAAAACTGTCAATCGATTCTGTGCATCGAAATCTTCGATTCCCTGTTCACGGCCAGTACCCGACGCGCGTAGTACCCGAAGGGCGTATAGGGATTCCAGGCCGGAAGTGGATGTGCGCCTACTCGGACTCTAGTAAGCGGGTGCAGAGCACGGGTTCACAGGCCGACCAAGGCGGGCAGACCGTTAATGTCACGGATCTCCGCGAAGTTGAATGCTTCGTTGGGACGTGGCTCGTGGCCGCGGTTGACGAAGACCTTGTTCTTGATGCCTAGGCTGTCGGCCGGAAAGATGTCGTAGCGCGGATTGGCCGACACATGCAGGATGTCCTCCGGCCCGCAACCGAGCTGGTCCAGCATGTACTCGTAGGCCGCGAACCGCGGCTTGTAGGCTTGGGCATCCTGCGCGGTGTACACCTTGTGGAACGGTGCCTCGAGCTTGGCGACGTTGGAATGGATCTGCTCGTTCATCGCGTTCGACAGGATCACCAGCGGGATCTTCTTGCCCACGCGCGTCAGTGCATGCGGCACGTCGGCGTGCGGCCCCCAGGTGGGCACGGCGTTGTAGAACTTCAGAGCGTCCTCGTCGCGGTAGACAAGGCCGTGGCGCTTGCACACGCGGGACACCGCCGACTTGAGCACCTCGGCATAGGGCTTCCAGTCACCCATCACTTCGTCAAAGCGATAGTCGGCGAACTCCTTGACGAACACGCGCATCTGCTCGGGCGGCAACTGGTCGCCATAGATGTCGTACGCCACCTGGTGCATGGGGAAGTAGGTCAGCGTGCCGTAGCAGTCGAAGGTGATGTACTTGGGGCGGAAGGTCATGACGGGGTTTCCTGGAAGGGTGGATGAAAGAAGGTCGAAGCGCGGCGGGAAATGCGGGATCGAGCAGGTACGAAGCGGTCGATTTCGGTGCGTCAAATGCTACGCAGCGGGCACCAAAGATGTTGCTGTTCGGCGTGGCCGCGGCGCAGCAAAGAATGGAAATGGCGAGGTGCGCGGCTCGTTTGTGCCGCACTCGCGACGAGCCAGTGCTTCTCTGCCCGGCTTGCCACCCTGCGCACCGCCCGCATTCGGGCGGTATCCATCGGAATCTGCCAATTGCATGGCCAAGGCCGAGGCATTCGTGCCGAATGCCCCGGCGTAAACGGCAGGGCAATCGAGAGCCTCGCAACTAGCATCTCTCCAATTCTTTGGAGATCGATCCCATGAGTGACAACAAGACTTCGCAAAGCCGGCCGCTGCGTAGCGCGCGCTGGTTCCGCAAGGATGACCTGCCTGGCTTCGTGCACCGCTCCACCCTGGCCGCGGCCGGATGGAGCCGCGAAGACCTCATGACGCGACCCGTGGTGGGCATCCTCAACACCTGGTCCGACATCAATCCCTGCAACCTCAATCTGCGGGCACTCGCAGAGGAGGTGCGCACGGGCGTGCTGGAGGCCGGCGGCATCCCCTTCGAGATTCCGCTGATGTCGATCAGCGAGAACATCATCAAGCCGACCTCGTTCCCGTTTCGCAACCTGCTCGCGATGGAGGTGGAAGAAACCCTGCGCGGCTATCCCTTCGACGCGGTGGTGCTGCTCGGTGGTTGCGACAAGACGCAGCCGGCCTTGCTCATGGGGGCGGCCAGCGCCAGGACCCCCTTCGTTTTCCTGGCGAGCGGCCCCGCGACGCCGCGCTCGGCCACGGGTGGCCAGCTGGCCAACGCCACGGGGGTGTGGCGCCTGATCGACCAGTTGCGCGCCGGCGAGTCCCAATGCGACTTCGCGTCCTTCGAGCGCAGCGTCATGGGCACGGTGGGCCATTGCGCCGAGATGGGCACCGCCTCTTCGATGTCGGCGATCTGCGAAGCGCTGGGCGTTGCGCTGCCCGGCAGCAGCCTGGTGCCTGCGGCCGACCGCCGTCGCAGCCACTGCGCTCGCGAAGCAGGTCGCCGCAGCGTGCATCTGGCTTCCGAAGGCGGCCCCCGCCCGGAGGAAATCCTCGACGCGCGAGCCTTCGACAACGCTATCACGCTGCTGTGCGCGGTGGGAGGCTCGACGAACGCCATCATCCACCTGCTGGCGCTCGCCGGCCGCGTGGGCGTGCCGTTGACTCTGGACCGTTTCGACGAGATCGCGCGCCGCGTGCCGCTCATCGCGAATGTCCAGCCCGCTGGCGAGCACCTGACCGAACGGCTGATGACGGCCGGCGGCGTGCCCGCCCTGCTCAAGACGCTCAAGCCGCTACTGCACCTGGACGCGCGGACCATCGATGGGCGCACGATCGGCGAGATCATCGAAACCGCCGAGGTGCTCGACGCAGAGGTCATCCGGCCTCTGCACAATCCGGTGAAGCCCGGCGAGACCCTGGTCGTGGTGAAGGGCAATCTCGCACCGGATGGCGCCGTGATGAAGGCCTGTGCCGCCGACCCGAAGCTGTTTCGCCATCGCGGCCGCGCGGTGGTGTTCGAGAATGTGCAGACCATTGCCGACCGCATCGACGACCCCGCCCTGGGCATCGACGAGCACAGCGTGCTGATCCTGCGCAACGCCGGCCCGGTGGGCGCCGCGATGCCGGAATGGGGCATGCTGCCGCTCCCGCGCAAGCTGCTCGAGCGCGGCGTGCGTGACATGCTGCGCATCTCCGATGCGCGCATGAGCGGCACCGCCTACGGTGCGGCCTTGCTACACGTTTCCCCCGAGGCTGCGATCGGCGGTCCGCTCGCCTTGGTGCGCGATGGCGACATCATCGAGCTCGATGTCCCCGCGCGCCGGCTGCAACTCTGCGTGGCACCCGAGGAGCTCGAGCGTCGACGCAGGGAGTGGCAGCCCCCGCCGCGCGTGCATGCGCGCGGCTACCGCAAGCTCTACGACCAGCATGTGGAGCAGGCGCATCTCGGCTGCGACTTCGACTTCCTTCGCGGCGCCAATGAAGAGACGCTGCCGGAGGGATTATTCGACGGCTGGGTGGGAGGCTGGTAACCCATGAGCATCCTCTACCGCTCGGACGCACCGCGCGCTGCAGCCTGGGCGCGCTACTTCGCCCAACATGCCCCAGACCTAGACTTCCGAGTCTGGCCCAACGCCGGAAACCTTCACGAGATCGAGTATCTGATCGCCTGGCAAGCGCCGGCCGAGTTGCTCGCTTCGCTGCCCCGGCTGAAGGTGCTGTTCTCCTCGGGCGCCGGCATCGACCACGTCGACTTCACCGCCGTCCCGGCGCATATCCCCATCGTGCGTATGGTGGAGCCTGGGATCATCAACGGGATGGTGGAGTACGTGAGTCTCGCTGTCCTTGCCCTTCATCGCGATTTGTTCGACTATGTCGCAGCGAAGACCGCGCGCACCTGGAACGCGCTCGAGGTGCCGCCTGCCTCGGCCCGCACAATCGGCGTCATGGGCATGGGTGTGCTCGGACTTGCCGTACTGAAACGGCTGGCCTCGTATGGCTTCAGGTTGCGTGGATGGAACCGATCTTCGCGCCAGTTGAAGGGCGTGGAGAGTTTCGCCGGTGATGATCAGTTGCAGTCTTTTCTCGAAAGCTGCGACGTCCTGATTTGCCTCTTGCCGCTCACTCCGGCCACCAAGGGCATCCTGGATCGCAAGCTCTTTGCCGCACTGCCTTCCGGCGCGGCATTGATCAATGTCGGCCGCGGTCCGCACCTCGTGGATGCGGATCTCGTCGAGGCACTGGATTCGGGGCGGCTCTCGCGTGCGATCCTCGATGTGACCGACCCCGAGCCGCTGCCGGCGGAACATCCCTTCTGGACCCATCCGCGTGTGTTCCTGACCCCCCACGTGGCGAGCATGACTCAGCCTGAGACAGCCGCACCCATCTTGCTCGAGAACCTTCGCCGCCACCAACGCGACGAGCCGCTCCTGAACGTCGTCGACCGGTCGCGTGGCTATTGAGCGCGTGTAGACGCGATCCTGAACCGGGCTTTGCCCTCCACCCCGGCGATGCGCGCGGCGCCGCCAGGATCTACATCCCTGGGGGAGCGGCTTGTCCTGCCTCAGGATGCGCCCCAGCTCCCGCAAGTGAGCGGGCCGCAGAGCCCGGCTCTGAAACCTCTTGTGGTCTGCGCTGCGCTGGTGTCCTATCCCGCTGATACGTGAACAAAGTCGATGCAGCTTCTCAAGGATCGAGTCGGCGGTGGCGGTCCACTTGAAGGGCTGGCATTCGGTGTTGTAGGCAGCGACGAAGCGATCGATGCGTTGCACGAGTCTCAAGCGGCACGGCCTTGCCGATCTCACGCAGGAACGACAGGAACTCCTGATGCCGATGACGCGGCTTGCATGCCGCGAGCACCGCACCATTGAGCACCTTAAGAACCGCGAACAGCGTGCTCGTGCCATGGCACTTGTAGTCGTGGGTGAAGCCCTCGACATAGCCGAACCCCATCGGCAGCATGGGTTGCGTGCGCTCCAGCGCCTGGCACTGACTCTTCTCGTCCACGCAGATGAGCAACGCGTTGTCCGGTGGGCTCAGATACAGGCCGACCACATCGCGCAGCTTCTCGATGAAGAACGGGTCGTTGGACAGCTTGAATCTCTCGCTGCGGTGCGGCTGCAGGCCAAAGAGCTGGAAGTAGCGCTGCACACAGGTCTTGGAGATGCCGGTCTCGGCGGCTACCGTACGTACGCTCCAGTGCGTCCAGCCGTTGGCTGGCTTGGTGTGCAGAGTCGTCTTGATCAGATGCGCCACGCGTTCGTCGTCGATCGTGCGCGGCTGGCCCGGGCGCACGTCGTCGTACAGCCCAGCAATGCGCCGCTCGATGAACCGCGTGCGCCATTTGCCCACCGTCTGCTTGGTCATCTTCAGCCGTTCGGCAATCGCGCTATTCGGCTCGCCCTCGGCGCTGGCCAACACTAGGCGTGCGCGATTGCCCAGCGCGGCAGGCAGCGAGCGGCTGCGCGCGAACGACTGCAACTGCATTCGCTCGTCATCACTCAACACCAGCTCTGCCTTCGGCCTGCCTGTTCTCATCGCGGTCCTCCGCTTTTTCCCCGGTCCACGGCTTTGTTCCCCGTTGCCAACCGGCGTCGAAAAAAGATGTGGACGCCGTCCATTTGATTTGATATCGTTTGTGGACGGCGTACACAAGACGTCGGAAAGCACCTCCACAACCCACTTCTCTTCTTCATCGACAGGACGACACCATGGCCACCAAGCAAATCTTCGTGAACCTCCCCGTCAAGAACCTCGACAAGACCAAGGCGTTCTTCGCCGCGCTGGGCTACACCTTCAACGAGCAGTTCACCGACGCCAATGCCGCGTGCATGGTCGTCCAGAAGGACAGCATCCACGTGATGCTGCTGGTCGAGGAGTTCTTCAAGACCTTCACCACCAAGAGCATCACCGACACCGCCAAGAGCACCGAAGTGCTGCTGTGCCTGTCGTGCGAGAGCCGCGCCGAGGTCGACGAACTCGTGGCCAAGGCCAAGGCCGCCGGCGGCACCACGCCGACCGAGCCGAAGGACTACGGCTTCATGTACGGCCACGGCTTCCAGGACATCGACGGCCACCTGTGGGAGCTGGTCTACATGGACCCGAACGCCGAGATGCCGAAGCAGTAAGGCGCCGGCAGGCCGCCGGAAGAGAAGGACGACCGATGCCCATCGTTCCATACGCGCTCTTCACCGTTGCACGCAAGGCACCTACCGCAAGGCGGCGGCGCCCCGATATTCCAGGCACCGGCGCGGCATCATCGGCCGCGTCCCACCTGGAAAGGATTAGCAGCGCCATGACCGGCAACAACAGCAAGAGCCCCATCGTGCGGATCGCCCCCCTGGGCTTTCCGTGGCAGACGATCGACCCGTTTCTCTTCTGCGTCTACCACGACGACGCCTACCCCAAGGCCAACGGCCGCATGGGCCCCGAGGCCTCGCTGGCCGGCCGCCAGATCGGCCAGGACTTCAGCCGCAAGGACGGCTGGAGCATGTACCACGGCGAGACGGTGCCGGGCTTTCCCTCGCACCCGCACCGCGGCTTCGAGACCGTGACCATCGTGCGCAAGGGCCTTGTCGACCACTCCGACTCGCTGGGCGCCACCGCGCGCTTCGGCGGCGGCGACGTGCAGTGGCTCACGGCCGGCAAGGGCATCGTGCATTCGGAGATGTTCCCGCTGCTCGACGCCGCCTCGGCCAACCCGCTGGAACTGTTCCAGATCTGGCTCAACCTGCCCGCCAGGAACAAAATGGCCGAGCCGCACTTCACGATGTTCTGGTCGGAGGCCATCCCGCGCTTCGTTTCCGACAACGCGAAGGGCGGCCGCACCGAGGTCGCGGTGATCGCGGGCCGGCTCGGCGGCGGCGACGCGCAGGCCCCGATCCAGCCGCTGGCCCCTCCGCCCGACTCCTGGGCCGCACAAGCCGATGCCGACGTGGCGATCTGGACGCTGAAGATGACGCCCGGCGCGCATTGGACGCTGCCCGCCGCCGCCGGCGAAGGCACGCGGCGCATGCTGTACTTCTTCAAGGGTGCGACGGCGCTCGTCGGCGGCGAGCAGGTGCAGGGCCCGGCTGCCATCGAGCTGCGCGCGGACGTGGCCGTCGAGATCGCCAACGGCGATGCGGACACCGCGGAGTTCCTGGTGCTGCAGGGCCGCCCGATCGCCGAGCCGGTGGCGCAGTACGGTCCCTTCGTGATGAACACGCAGGCCGAGATCAGCCAGACCATGGCCGACTACCGCCGCACACAGTTCGGCGGCTGGCCCTGGAAAGACCCGGCGCCGGTGCACGGCCACGACGCGCCGCGCTTCGCCCGGCATCCCGGCGGGCGCGAGGAGCTGCCGGTGGAAGCGGCTGAGAAGATCTAGAAGGTCTTGAGGATCTCGACGCTCGGCGCCGTCATGCGCGGCACGAACTCGATGACATCGGTGCGCGCCACCCCGCCCTGCACGAAGGGGTCGCGCGCCAGCACCGCCTCCAGGCCCTCGCGGTCGCCCGAGCGCGCGAGGATCACGCCACCCTGGCGCGGCACCTGCCGGCCCGAGGCCACGAAAAGACCGCTTTCGTAGTGCTTCTTGAGCCAGACCATGTGCGCATCCATCAGCGCATCGACTTCCTCGAGCGGACGGATGTAGGTGAGGGTGACGATGAACATGGGCGGTGGCGGTGATTTCGGAAGCCCTGATCCTATGGCCTCGGCGACCCGGCCGCTGAACGCAGGTGTGCGCGTGCGTAACCGCCTGCACGCCGCCGGCCGCCATTCGCTGCGGCGCTATTCGATCGCCACGCCGCCTTCCTTCACCAGCTTCGCGAACTTGGCCGTCTCCTCGCGGATCTGCCGCGCCATTTCCTCCTGCGTGCCGCCCAGCGGCTCGGCGCCGATGGCCTGCATGCGCTGCGCGAAGTCGGGCGAATGGATGATCTTCACCATCTCGGCGTTCAGCCGCGCCACGATCTCCTTCGGCGTGGCCGCCGGCGCGAGCACGCCGAACCAGGTGCCGATGTCGAAGCCCTTGAGCCCGGCCTCCTCCAGCGTCGGCACCTCGGGCAGCACCGACGAGCGCCGCGCGGTGGTCACGGCCAGCGCGCGCAGCTTGCCGCCCTTGATGTGCTGCAGCACAGGCGTGATGGTGTCGAAGGACATCGCCACCTGCCCGCCGAGCAGGTCGGTGGTCAGCGGCCCGCTTCCCTTGTAGGGCACGTGCAGCAGCTTCGCGCCGGTGCTGGCCTGGAACTGCGTGCCGATCAGGTGCTGCGCCGTGCCGTTGCCGTTGGAGCCGTAGGCCAGCTTCTCGGGCGCGGCCTTGGCGAGCGCCACCAGTTCGGCCACGTTCTTCGCGGGCGTGTTCACGGCGTTGACGACCAGCACGTTCGGCACCATCGCCACCACGGTGATGGGCGCCAGGTCCTTCTGGAAGTCGTAGGGCAGCTTCCTGTAGACGCTGGTGGCGATGGTGTGGTGCACCGCGCCCATCAGCAGCGTGTAGCCGTCGGGCTTTGCCTTCGCCACGTAGTCGGCGCCCAGCGTGGCGCCGGCGCCGGGCTTGCTCTCGACCACGACCGGCTGGCCCAGCGACTGCGAGAGCCTGTCGGCCAGCGCGCGGGCCAGCACGTCGGTGGTGCCGCCGGCGGGAAAGGGCACGACGAGGCTGATCGGCCGCGCTGGCCAACCAGGGGTGGACTGCGCGAAGGCGAATGCGGTGGCGCCCAGCCCCAGCGCGATAGCTGCGGCCCGCAGCACGATGCGCCGGTTGCGGCGCGCGTTCACGAAAGCGTTCATGGTCTTGTCTCCGGCTCGTTGTTCTGTGATGCGCGCATCGAGGCGCGCGGATACCGTGGAATCGCCCGTCGGATGGCTGAGGCCGGATCAGGCCGCCAGCCGCAGCGGCTCGGCCGCTATGTGCGCGCACACCGCGCGCGTCACCTGCTCGGTGGTCGCGTTGCCGCCGAGGTCGCGCGTGTGCAGCGCGGGGTTGGCCGTGACGTGCTCCACCGCCGCCATCACGCGGCGCGCGGCCTCGGCCTCGCCCAGGTGCTCCAGCAGCATCACCACCGACCAGAAGGTGCCCACCGGGTTGGCGAGCCCCTTGCCCATGATGTCGAAGGCCGAGCCGTGGATGGGCTCGAACATCGACGGGTAGCGCCGCTGCGGGTCGATGTTGCCGGTGGGCGCGATTCCCAGGCTGCCCGCGAGCGCGGCCGCGAGGTCGCTGAGGATGTCGGCGTGCAGGTTGGTGGCGACGATGGTGTCGAGCGTGGCGGGCCGGTTGACCATGCGCGCGGTCATCGCGTCCACGAGCTCCTTGTCCCAGCTCACGTCGGGGAACTCCTTGGAGACCTGCAGCGCGATCTCGTCCCACATCACCATCGCGTGGCGCTGCGCGTTGCTCTTGGTGACCACCGTGAGCAGCTTGCGAGGGCGCGAGCGCGCCAGCCCGAAGGCGAAGCGCATGACGCGCTCCACGCCCGCGCGGGTCATCATGCTCACGTCGGTGGCGGCCTCGATCGGATGGCCCTGGTGCACGCGGCCGCCGACGCCGGCGTACTCGCCCTCGGAGTTCTCGCGCACGATCACCCAGTTCAGGTCTTCCGCCCTGCAGCGCTTCAGCGGCGCGTCGATACCGGGCAGGATGCGCGTGGGCCGCACGTTGGCGTACTGGTCGAAGCCCTGGCAGATCTTCAGGCGCAGGCCCCACAGCGTG
Organism: Variovorax sp. 350MFTsu5.1; assembly: GCF_048302515.1. Lineage (NCBI taxonomy): Bacteria > Pseudomonadati > Pseudomonadota > Betaproteobacteria > Burkholderiales > Comamonadaceae > Variovorax > Variovorax sp. 350MFTsu5.1. The sequence goes on from NZ_CP157620.1 coordinate 6,797,500, forward strand.
ATGTGGTCGGGAATGTGCGGATCGCCCGCGGAGCCGAAAAGAATCGCGTCCTTGCCGCGCAGCGCATCGAGGCCGTCGGCCGGCATCATCTCGCCGTGCGCGCGGTACCAGTCGCCGCCCCAGCCGAAGTCCTCGAAGCTGAACTTCAGCGCGCCGCCCGAGGCCTCGGCCAGCGCCTCCATCACCTGGCGGCCTGCGGGTATCACTTCCTTGCCGATGCCGTCGCCGGGAATGGTTGCAATGCTGTAGCTGCTCATCGTCGATGTCCTTCTTCGTGTGTAGGTGCTCTGTCGGGCTCCCACTGTAGGATCGGCCGCGTCGAACGATTCACGCCGGAAGTGAATCCATCGTTAACCTGAATTCAACAATCGGATCGACCATGGCAGCCCCGGTACAGCCCGCCGACCTTGGTTTCTTCTCCACGCTCGCGGCCAGCGGCAGCCTGAGCGCGGGGGCGCGCGAGCTCGGCATCAGCACGCCCGCGGTGAGCAAGCGGCTCGCGCAGATGGAGTCGCGCCTGGGCGTCACGCTGGTGAACCGCACCACGCGGCGCATGAGCCTCACGCCCGAGGGCGAGCTCTACGTGGCGCACGCGCGCCGCATCCTCGGCGAGATCGACGACATGGCGCAGCTGCTCGGCGGCGCGAAGGGCGAGCCCCAGGGGCTGCTGCGCGTGAACGCCACGCTGGGCTTCGGGCGCAGCCACGTGGCGCCGCTGATCTCGAAGTTCGCGAAGAAGCATCCGCAGGTCGAAGTGCAGCTGCAGCTCTCGGTGAACCCGCCGCCGCTGACCGATGACGCCTTCGACGTCTGCATCCGCTTCGGCGCGCCGCCCGAGGCCCGCGTGATCGCGCGGCGCATCGCATCGAACCGGCGCCTGCTGTGCGCCTCGCCGGCCTACATCGCGCGCGCCGGGCTGCCCAAGGTGCCCAACGACCTCACGCGCCATCGGTGCATCGGCATCCGACAGGGCGACGAGGGCTACGGCATCTGGCGGCTGAGCACCGGGCGCGGCAGCGCGCAGCGCACCGAGGCGGTGAAGACGCGCGGCATGCTCAGCACCAACGACGGCGAGATCGCGGTCAACTGGGCGCTCGACGGCCACGGCATCCTGATGCGCGCCGAGTGGGACATCGCGCGCTACCTGCGCAGCGGGCGCCTCGTGCAGGTGCTCGCCGCCTACCGCACGCCCGACGCCGACATCTACGCGGTGTATCCGCAGCGCCACCAGCTGTCGGCGCGCGTGCGAACTTTCGTCGACTTCATGGCCGCTGCGCTGGGCAAAGACGACATGCCGCCCAGGGCTTGAGGCTCGATCCGACAGGGGCGAGCCTGTGTTTCTGCTACGGTGTTCCGGAACCGTCGACACCCGTTCGACACCCGTGAAAGACACTTGGAGAAAGGCCTGCCATGCCCTCGCGCGACCCGCAGATGCTGCCCCCCGCCTTCGTGCCGCCGTACCTGCTGAGCCGGCTCGCCGAAAGCGCCAGCCCGCCGTTGAGCGACTGCGCCGCCAACACGCTGACCATCGACCGCGAACATCGCGCGCTGCGCGCCCTGGTGCCGCCGGCGGCGGTCTCGAACATCACCGGCACGCCGGTGCGCCCAGCGCGGCCCGATTCGCCTGAGCGCGCCATCCACGATGCGGGCCACAAGACAGATTTGCCCGGCAGGCTGGTGCGCACCGAGGGCAAGCCCGCCACCGGCGACATCACGGCCGACGAGGCCTACGAGCACCTGGGCGCCACATGGCGGCTCTACCGCGAGGTGTACGAGCGCGACTCCATCGACGGCGCGGGCATGCCGCTGACCGGCAGCGTGCATTACGGCAGGAACTACGACAACGCCTTCTGGAACGGCGCGCAGATGGTGTTCGGCGACGGCGACGGCCAGGTCATGAACCGCTTCACCATCGCGGTGGACATCATCGGCCACGAACTCACGCACGGCGTGATCGACCACGAGGCCGCGCTCGTCTACCAGGGACAGCCCGGCGCGCTGAACGAATCGATCTGCGACGTGTTCGGCGTGCTGGTGAAGCAGCACACCCTGAAGCAGACCGCGCGGCAGGCCGACTGGCTGATCGGCGCCGGGCTCTTCATGCCCAGCGTGAAGGCGAAGGCCCTGCGCTCGATGGCCGAGCCCGGCACCGCCTACGACGACCCGGTGATCGGCAAGGACCCGCAGCCCGCGCACATGAAGGACTTCGTCTCCACCCCGCAGGACAACGGCGGCGTGCACATCAACTCGGGCATTCCGAACCGCGCCTTCTACCTGGCTGCCGTTGCCGTGGAAGGACCGGCGTGGGAGGGCGTGGGCCGCGTCTGGTACGACACGCTGCGCGACAGGCGCCTGCGCGCGGACGCCGACTTCGCGGCCTTCGCCACGCTCAGCATCGAGATGGCGTCGCGTCGCTTCGGCGCGGGCAGCGCGGTGCACAAGGCCGTGGCCGATGCATGGCTGGCCACCGGAGTGACCGAGCCATGATCCGCCTGCCGCCGCTCGATGAAGCCACCGTCGTGCGCGTGACGCGCGAAGGCGGGCTGGCCTACCTGCCGGGCCTGTCCCGGCCACGCAGCTTCCAGCTCGGCGACTGCACCGACGCGCTGCGCCAGCAGATCGGCGACGCGCTGCAAAGCGCCGTACCCCATGCCGGCCAGCCCGGCGCGACGGTGAGCGGCGGCGACCAGCGCTTCTATCGGGTCGAGGTGCTGGTGCAGGGCACCGAGGAAATCTCCGTGAGCTTCGAAGTGCCGGAAGCCGAGGCGCCCGAAGCGCTGGTGCACCTGTGGAAGGACGCGGGCACGCCCTGAAGCCGGCTCAATTGCCCGTGGCCACGGAGGCGATGAGCCACACGTTGGCCGCGCCGATCACGCCGAACAGCAGCCACGCGAGCGACTTCACCACCGGCCCGTTGGCGAAGCCGCCCATCAGCGCACGGCTGCTCGTGAAGCGGATCAGCGGCCACATCGCGAACGGCAGCTGGAAGCTCAGCACCACCTGGCTGAGCACCAACATCTTGCCCACGCCGCCGTCGCCGAACCACCACACGCCCAGCCATGCCGGGCCCAGCGCCAGCGCACGCGTGATGAGCCTGCGCTGCCAGCACGGGATCTTCAGGTCGAGGAAGCCTTCCATGATGATCTGGCCCGCGATCGTGCCGGTGAAGGTCGAGCTCTGGCCCGAAGCCAGCAGCGCGATGCCGAACAGCGTGGCAGCGATGGCGCTGCCGACGATGGGCTCCAGCAGCCGGTAGGCGTCGTCGATCTCCGTCACCTCGCGGTGGCCGGTGGCGTGGAAGGCACTGGCCGCCAGCACCATGATCGCCGCGTTGACCAGCAGCGCGAGCGAGAGCGACACCACCGCGTCGAGCGTGCAGAAGCGCACCGCCTCGCGTCGCGCGGGCTCGGTGTCGGCGATCAGGCGCGTCTGCACGATGGAGGAATGCAGGTACAGGTTGTGGGGCATCACCGTCGCGCCGACGATGCCGATGGCCAGGTACAGCGCGCCCGGCTGGTGCAGCCGCTCCAGGCTGGGCCCGAAGCCCATCGCCACGCCGAACCAGTTGGGCGGCGACATCGCGAGCTCGACGACGAAGCAGGCCGCGATGGTGCCGACGAGCCCCAGCACGATGGCCTCCACGCGCCGGAAGCCCGCGCCCTGCAGGCCCAGCACCAGCAGCGTGTCGAAGGCGGTGATGCCGATGCCCACCGGAATCGACACACCGAACAGCAGGTGCAGCGCGAGCGCGCTGCCCAGCACCTCGGCGAGGTCGCAGGCCACGATGGCGAGTTCGGCGCCCAGCCAGAGCAGGCGGTTGACGCGCGGCGAGTAATGCTCGCGGCAGGCGCGCGCCAGGTCCTTGCGTGCGACGATGCCCAGCCGCACGCACAGCGTCTGCAGCAGCATGGCAGACAGGCTCGCCAGCAGCACCACGAACAGCAGCCCGTAGCCGAAGCGCGAGCCGGCCTCGATGTCGGTGGCCCAGTTGCCCGGGTCCATGTAGCCGACCGACACCAGCAGGCCCGGGCCCGCGTAGCGCATCAGCTTCTTGAAGAAAGGCAGTTCCCGCGGGACGGCCACGCTGCCCTTGACTTCGGAAGGGCAGAAGGGCGCGGTGGCCGTGCGGGGGAGCGGGAAGAACATGCAGGCGATGATAGGGACAAGGCCGCGGCGTTGTCGCGGACCTGACCGGCACTGCCGCGCCGAATCTCTTAGATTCGACCGTCGTCATTCACCACTCATCCAACCGGAGACTTTTCAATGATCCACGTCGTCGCCGTCATCACCGCCAAGCCGGGCCAGCGCGCCAGGCTGCTCGAAGCCTTCGCCGAGAACCGCGCGGCCGTGCTGGCCGAGGCAGGCTGCATCGAGTACGGCGCCACGGTCGATGCGCAGGGCATCCCCGCGTCGAAGGCCAGCTTCGGCCCCGACACCTTCGTCGTGATCGAGAAGTGGGAAACGCTGGCGCACCTGCAGGCGCACGCGGTCGCGCCGCACATGAAGGCGCACAGCGAGAAGACGAAGGAGCTCACCGCGGGCAAGCTGATCCACGTGCTCGAGCCGGTCTGAGGCCCGTCTTAGTCCGTTCGTCCTTTCCGCTCCCGTCGCGCACCTTCCGGTTTCGCGGCATCACGCATTCGCGCGCCGCGCGATGCGTGCTACCGTCGCGCCGGGAGCACGCGCCACCGATGCACCATGCATGCATCGCGGGCCTCGTGAAGATGCAGAGAGGGGACCGAACGGATGGCGATCTTTAGTTCGCAGCAGGGCTGGCGTTTGCGCAGCCTGCTCTTGCCCGGCGCGCTGGCAGCCGCCGTTCTGGCCACCGGCTGCGCGCCATTGCTGGCGCCGCCCTACGCGGCCGACTACGAGACCCTCGACAAGCTGGAGGCCACGCGGCCCGGCCCGGTGGCCCTCGCGAAGGCGCAGCCCACCGATGCGGACGACAAGGTCAACACCGTGCGCCTGCGCAGTGCCCGGCTGCTGTCGCCCAGCGGCAGCTTCGCGCAGTACCTGCAGGACGCGATGATGCGCGACCTCAGCGAGATCTCCGTCTACGACCCGAAGGCGCCCACGCGCATCGCGGCGCGCGTGCTGGCCAACGAGATCGACCTCGGCGTGATCAACGGCACCGGCCGCATGGACGTGGAGATCACCGTCACGCGCGACGCCACGCAGCGCCTGCGCAAGACCTACCGCGCCGAGACCGCCTTCGATTCGAGCTACGCGAGCATCGTCGCGGTGCCCGCCGGGCAGGCCGCGTATCCGCGCCTCGTGCGTGCGCTGCTGCGGCAGGTGTACGCCGACCCGCAGTTCGTGGCGGCCATCGGCCGTTGATCCCCAGAGGTCAGGAGGCGCTTCGATGCAGTTCCCCTTTTCTTCTTCTCTTCCGGTGGCCATGGCGCTGTCGGCACTGCTGCTGCTCGCCGGCTGCGTGCACCCGATCACCATGATCACCGAGACCGCACCGGCTCGCTCGCAGGCGCACCTCATCCCGAAGAAGGTCGCCTACGTGATGACCGATGCGGATCGAGACCTGGAAGTGATCACCCCAGGCGGCAGCGGCGACCGGGTGAGCTACTACCCGTACCGCGACCTGGAGAAGTCGATACGCGACGCGTTGCGCGCCGTCTACCGCGACGTCGTCGTTCTGCGCACCGCCGGCGACGCGAAGGCCAACGAGGCGGCGGGCGTGTCGCTGGTGTTCTCGCCGCGCATCAAGACCGATTCGAGCTCGTCCTCATGGATCAGCTGGCCGCCGACCTCGTTCACGGCCGAGGTCTCGTGCGTGGTGACCGATGCGGCAGGCGCCGAGGTCACGCGCGTGCGCGCCGTGGGCAACGGCACGGCCGAGTTCGGGGAGTTCAAGGGCGACTTCGGGTTGGCGGCGCGACGGGCTGCGACGCGGTTGACCTCGCAGCTGAGCAGCGAGCTCCGCAGGAACGAGAAGCTGCGATGACGGCGAGCAGGAGCCCAAATAAAAAACGCGCCCGAGGGCGCGTTTTTCGTCGAGGCCGTGAAGTCTTACTTCGAGACGACCTTCACCATCTCCAGGCACTTGTTCGAGTAGCCCCACTCGTTGTCGTACCAGCTCACGAGCTTCACGAAGGTGCCGTCGAGCGCGATGCCGGCTTCGGCGTCGAAGATCGAGGTGCGCGGGTCGCCGCGGAAGTCGGTGGCCACGACCTTGTCTTCGGTGTAGCCCAGCACGCCCTTGAGCGCGCCTTCGCTCTGTGCCTTCATCTCGGCGCAGATTTCCTTGTACGTAGCTTCCTTCACCAGCTCGACCGTCAGGTCGACCACCGACACGTCGGAGGTCGGCACGCGGAAGCTCATGCCGGTGAGCTTCTTGTTGAGCTCGGGAATCACCACGCCCACGGCCTTGGCCGCGCCCGTCGACGACGGGATGATGTTTTCCAGGATGCCGCGGCCGCCGCGCCAGTCCTTGTTGCTCGGGCCGTCCACGGTCTTCTGCGTGGCGGTGGCGGCGTGCACGGTGGTCATCAGGCCGCGCTTGATGCCCCACTTGTCGTTCAGCACCTTGGCCAGCGGGGCCAGGCAGTTGGTGGTGCAGCTGGCGTTGCTGATGATGGCTTCGCCGGCGTACTTCTTGTCGTTCACGCCGTAGACGAACATGGGGGTGTCGTCCTTCGACGGTGCCGACAGGATCACCTTCTTGGCGCCCGCATCGATGTGCTTCTGCGCGGTTTCCTTGGTGAGGAAGAGGCCGGTCGACTCGAGCACGATGTCAGCGCCGACTTCGTTCCACTTCAGTTGCGCGGGGTCGCGCTCCTGCGTCAGGCGGATCTTCTTGCCGTTCACGATCAGCGTATTGCCCTCGACCGTCACTTCACCCTTGAAGCGGCCATGCACCGAGTCGTACTGGAGCATGTAGGCCAGGTAGTCGGGCTCGAGCAGGTCGTTGATGGCGACGATTTCGATGTCGTTCTTGAAGTTCTGCACGGCTGCGCGCAGCACGTTGCGACCGATGCGGCCGAAGCCGTTGATACCGAGTTTGATAGCCATCTGACTTGCTCCTAAGGTTGAAAAACTGTTGTCGTGATCCGGCGAAAGGACTCAGTCGCGCAGCGCCGCTTCCACCGTGGCGGCCACGTTCTCCGCCGTGAATCCGAAGTGCTTGAACAGCACCGGCGCGGGCGCCGATTCGCCGTACGTGTCGATGCCGACGACGGCCGCGCAGCCGTACTTCCACCAGCCGCCGGTGCAGCCCATTTCCACGGCGATGCGCGGCAGCTTCTTGGGCAGCACGGCCTTCTTGTAGGCCAGGTCCTGGCGGTCGAAGGTGGTGGTCGAGGGCATCGACACCACGCGCACGGCGATCTTCTTCTCGGCCAGCAGCTTCTGGGCTGCCAGCGCGAGCGGCACTTCGGAGCCGGTGGCGATGATGACGGCCGCCGTCTTCTTGTTCTTGAGGCCGACGTTCTCGGGCTCGGAGAGCACGTAGGCGCCGCGGCTGATGTCGCCGAGCTCGCTCTTGGGCGAGTAGGCGATGTTCTGGCGGCTCAGCAGCAGCGCGGTCGGGCGCGACTGGTTCTGCAGCGCCACGGCCCAGGCCACGGCCGTCTCGGCCGTGTCCGACGGGCGCCAGACGTCGAGGTTCGGGATCAGGCGCAGCGAGGCGGCGTGCTCGATCGACTGGTGCGTGGGGCCGTCTTCGCCCAGGCCGATGGAGTCGTGCGTGAACACGTGGATCACGCGGCGCTTCATCAGCGCGGCCATGCGGATGGCGTTGCGGCTGTAGTCGCTGAAGGTGAGGAAGGTGCCGCCGTAGGGGATGTAGCCGCCGTGCAGCGCCACGCCGTTCATGATGGCGGCCATGCCGAACTCGCGCACGCCGTAGTTGATGTGGCGGCCGATGGTGCCGTGCGGCGCTTCGGCCGGGGCTTCGGGCTTGGCTTCGTCTTCAGCGCCCTGCTTGGCAGGAACGGCCGGCACGTTCATGACCACCGAGCCGGTCTTCGGATCGAAGCGCAGTGCGGCGGTGCTCTTGGTGTTGGTGAGGTTCGAGCCGGTCAGGTCGGCGCTGCCGCCGAGCATCTCGGGCAGCGCGGCGGTGAAGGCTTCGAGCGCGAGCTGGCTGGCCTTGCGGCTGGCGACGGTCTCGGCCTTGGTGTGTGCGGCAACCACGGTGTCGAACGCGACCTGGTGGAAGTCCTTGGGCAGCTCGCCCTTCATGCGGCGGGTGAACTCCGCGGCCAGCTCGGGGTAGGCGGCGGCGTAGGCGGCGAACCTGTCGTTCCACTCGGCTTCTGTCTTGGCGCCGGCTTCCTTGTGGTCCCAGTCGGCGTACACCTCGGCCGGGATCTCGAAGGCGGGGTAGGGCCAGCCGATGGCTTCGCGGGTGAGCACGGTTTCTTCCGCGCCGAGAGCCTCGCCGTGCGCCTTGGCGGTGCCGGCGCGGTTCGGGCTGCCCTTACCGATGACAGTCTTGCAGACGATCAGCGTGGGCTTCGACTCTTCCTTCCTGGCCTTGGCGATGGCCTTGGACACCGCAGCGGCGTCGTTGCCGTCGATCGGGCCGATGACGTTCCAGCCGTAGGCCTTGAAGCGCTCTTCGGTGTTGTCGATGAACCAGGGCTTGACCTGGCCGTCGATGCTGATGCCGTTGTCGTCGTACAGCGCGATCAGCTTGTTCAGGTGCCAGGCGCCGGCCAGCGCGCAGGCTTCGTGGCTGATGCCTTCCATCATGCAGCCGTCGCCCAGGAAGACGTAGGTGTGATGGTCGACCACCGTGTGGTCCTTGCGGTTGAACTCGGCCGACAGCAGCTTCTCCGCCAGCGCGAAGCCCACCGCGTTGGTGATGCCCTGGCCCAGCGGGCCGGTGGTGGTCTCGACGCCCGGGGTCACGTCCACTTCGGGGTGGCCGGCGGTCTTGCTGTGCAGCTGGCGGAAGTTCTTGAGTTCGCCGATGGGCAGGTCGTAGCCGGTCAGGTGCAGCACCGAGTACAGCAGCATCGAGGCGTGGCCGTTCGACAGCACGAAGCGGTCGCGGTCGAACCAGTGCGGGTTGGCGGGGTTGTAGCGCAGGTGATCGCCCCAGAGTGCGACGGCCATGTCGGCCATGCCCATCGGTGCGCCCGGATGTCCGGAATTTGCTTGTTGGACGGCATCCATGGCCAGTGCGCGGATTGCGTTGGCCATCAGGGCGTGGTTTGCCATGTGCGGTGGACTTTCGGAGGGAAAAGAGGGGTTGGGGTGGGGAGAACCCGCGATTTTACCGGGCGAGCCCCGGACGCTCCCGATACGGCCTGAACACCCTTCCGATGTTCTTGTGCGTCAGGCGGACTGCTAGAGTTGCCACCCATGCACGGGCTGCACCTCACCGCCGACCTCCACGACTGCCAATGCGGCCCCCAGTGGCTCACCGACCGCGACGCGCTGGGGGCCGTCTGCCTCAAGGCGGTGGCGGCCGCCGGGCTGCAGGCGGTGGGCAAGCTGATCCACGGCTTCCCGGCCACGCCGCAAGGGCCGGGCGGCGTCACGGCCACGGTGCTGCTGGCCGAATCTCACCTGTGCATCCACACCTGGCCCGAGCAGCGCGGCGTGACGCTGGACGTGTACGTCTGCAACTTCAGCGGCGACCACTCGGCCAAGGCGCATGCGCTGATGGAGTGCCTGGTGTCGCTGTTCCAGCCCCGGCACAGCGAGCGCAACGAACTGCAGCGCGGACGGGTCGCGGCGTGAGCGGCAACGCGGTGCGCGCCATGATCCTGGCCGCCGGGCGCGGCGAGCGCATGCGGCCGCTGACCGACAGCACTCCCAAGCCCCTGCTGGAGGTACACGGCAAACCCCTGATGCAATGGCCGATGGAAGCGCTGGCCGCCGGCGGATTCACGGAACTGGTCGTCAACACCGACTGGCTGGGCGCGCAGATTTCAGATCGCTTCGGTTTGAATCCCAAGCTGGCCGGGCCTTCTGCGCTATCGATTTCATACTCCGACGAGGGCCGCGACTTCGGCGGCGCGCTGGAGACGGCCGGCGGCATCGTGCGCGCGCTGCCCCTGCTGGGCGACGTGTTCTGGGTCGCGGCCGGCGACGTGTTCGCGCCCGGATTCGCCTTCACGCAGGCCTCGGTCGACCGTTTCATGGCCGGCGGCAGGCTCGCGCATCTCTGGCTGGTGCCGAACCCCGCGCACAACCCGAAGGGCGATTTCGGCCTCTCGCCGGAGGGCCTCGCGCTCAACACCGCCGCCGAGAAGTACACCTTCTCGACCATCGGCCTGTACCGGGCCGCGCTCTTCGCACCGCCCTACTGCGACATCCCGGGCGGCAACCCGGCCGGCCGCAAGGCCCCATTGGCGCCGATCCTGCGCGCCGCGATGGACAATGAACTCGTGAGCGCAGAGCTCTACACCGGCCCCTGGACCGATGTGGGAACCCCCGAACGGCTCGCCCAACTGAACACGCCAACAAGATGACCGCAGCAGACATCGCCACCACGATCTACGCCGAGCGCCGCGCGCGCCTCGCCTCGCAACTCGGCAAGGACGGCATCGCCATCATCCCGACCGCGCCCGAGCGGCCGCGCAACCGCGACACCGACTTCCTCTACCGCCACGACAGCTACTTCTATTACCTGACCGGCTTCACCGAGCCCAACGCCTGGCTGGTGCTGGCGGGCGACGGCCGCGCCACGCTGTTCTGCGCGCCCAAGGACATCGAGCGCGAGATCTGGGACGGCTACCGCCTGGGGCCCGACGCGGCGCCCGCGGCGCTGGGCGTCGACGAGGCCTTCCCGGTCACCGAACTCGACGCGAAGCTGCCCAAGCTGCTGGAGAACCGCGCCACCGTGTGGTTTCCCTTCGCCATCCACAAGGGCCTGGAAAGCCGCGTCGACGGCTGGCTGCAGTCGGTGCGCGCGCGAGTGCGTTATGGCGCGCTGTGCCCCGACGAGCAGCGCGACCTGTGCGGCCCGCTCGACGAGATGCGCCTGGTCAAGGACGCGCACGAGCAGGACATCATGCGCCGCGCCGCGCAGATCAGCGCCCGCGCGCACGTGCGCGCGATGCAGCTGTCGGCCCGCATGCTGCGCGAAGGCAAGGATGCGCGCGAGTACCACCTCGACGCCGAGCTGCTGCATGAATTCCGCCTCGGCGGCTCGCAATATCCGGCGTACTACTCCATCGTCGCGGCAGGCGCCAATGCCTGCGTGCTGCACTACCGTGCCGACGCCGCGCCCGTGCGCAAGGGCGAACTGGTGCTGATCGACGCCGGCTGCGAGCTCGACGGCTACGCCAGCGACATCACCCGCACCTTCCCCGCCGACGGCAAGTTCAGCGGCCCGCAGCGCGCGCTGTACGACCTCGTGCTCGCCAGCCAGGACGCGGCGGCTGCCGCCACCAGGGCCGGCAACCGCTTCAACGACCCGCACGACGCGGCGGTGCGGGTGCTCGCGCAGGGCATGCTCGACTTCGGCCTGCTCGATGCCAACAAGGTCGGCAGCGTCGACGACGTGATCGACAAGCGCGCCTACTTCCAGTTCTACATGCACCGCACCGGCCACTGGCTCGGCATGGACGTGCACGACTGCGGCAGCTACGTCGAGCCCACCCAGGTGGGCGAGGTGAGCGAGCGCAAGGACCCGCTGTCGAACGAAGTCATCAAGAACCGCCCCAGCCGCATCCTGCACCCCGGCATGGTGCTGACGCTGGAGCCCGGCATCTACGTGCGTCCCGCCGAGGGCGTGCCCGAGCAGTTCCACAACATCGGCATTCGCATCGAGGACGACGCGATCGTCACCGCCACCGGCTGCGAACTCATTTCGCGCGGCGTGCCGGTGAAGGCGGACGAGATCGAGGCGCTGATGCGGGCCTGACCGCCCGCTGCGACACCGGCGGCTGCGCGTGCCGCGCCTGCAGGAAGTCGATGAACACCCGCAGCTTGCGCGGCATCTGCGCGCGGCTCGGGTAGTAGAGATAGAAGCCCGGAAAGGTCGGCCACCAGGGCTCCAGCAGCGGCACGAGGCGGCCGCTGGCGAAGTCTTCGCGCACCGCGCCTTCGAACGATGTGGCAATGCCCGCGCCCGAACGCGCGGCCGCGAGCAGCAGGTCTGCGTCGTTGCTGACGAGCGGGCCTGCGAGCTCCACGTCGAGCACGCGCCCGTCCTGCGCGTACTCCCAGCGGTAGAGGCCGCCGGTGGTCAGGCGGTAGTTCAGGCAGCGGTGCTCGCGCAGGTCCTCGGGCGTGCGCGGCGGCTTGCGCCCCTTCAGGTAGCTGGGCGCCGCGTACGTCACCATGCGCAGCGGCCCGCCCACCGGCACGGCCACCACATCCTGCGCGAGGCTTTCGCCCAGGCGGATGCCGGCGTCGAAGCCGCCTTCCACCAGGTCGACCATGCGGTTGTCGCAGACGAACTCGAGCGTGATGTCCGGATAGGCGTTGGCGAACGCGCCGAAGTGCGGAAAGAAGAGCAGCTCCGCCGCCACGCGCGAGACGTTCAGGCGCAGCAGGCCTGCCGGCTTGTCGCGCGCCTCGTCGATGCCTTCGACCGCCTGCGCGAGCGCGGCCAGGCCCTGTTGCGCACCCACGAGGAACTGCTGGCCCAGCTCCGTCACGCCGACGCGGCGCGTGGTGCGGTCCAGCAGGCGCACACCGAGCTTCTGCTCCAGCGTGCGCACGGTCTGCGAAAGGGCCGATGGCGACAGGCCCAGCTCCTGCGCGGCGCGCGTGAAGCTGGCGTGGTGCGCCACGCGGGCGAAGGCGGCGATGGCGGGCAGCAGTTCGGGCGACATGGCGGCCATTATGAAGACTGGCTTCATAAAGCATTCGCTCCAACAGGCTTTTTCCAAAGCAATCGCGCAAATACCTTCCAGGTCATGGCGATGCGGCCCTCGCGTCGCCGCCTTCAACCTCGAAACGCACGCACGAAAGGAATCTGCATCATGAAGCTGGACGACTACATCACCCTCGGCCGCTCGGGCCTGCGCGTCAGCCCCATGTCGCTGGGCACCATGACCTTCGGCCAGGAATGGGGCTGGGGCGCCGACGCGGGCGAGTCGCGCCGCATGTTCGATCTCTACGTCGAGCGCGGCGGCAACCTCATCGACACCGCCAACTTCTATACCAACGGCAGCTCGGAAAAGCTGCTGGGCCAGTTCATCGCCGACCGACGCGAGTCGGTGGTGGTGGCCACCAAGTACTCGCTGAACATGCAGCCGGGCAACCCCAACGCGGGCGGCAACCACCGCCGCAACATGGTGCGCTCGGTGGAGGCCAGCCTGAAGCGGCTGGGCACCGACTACATCGACCTGCTGTACCTGCACATCTGGGACGGGCTCACGCCCTTCGAGGAAGTGATGCGCGCCTTCGACGACCTCGTGCGCGCGGGCAAGGTGCTGTACGCGGGCATCTCCGACACGCCGGCCTGGCAGATCGCGCGCATGCAGACGCTGGCCGAGCTGCGCGGCTGGGCGCCGCTGGTCGCGCTGCAGATCGAGTACAGCCTGATCGAGCGCACCGTGGAGCGCGAGTTGCTGCCGATGGCGCAGGAACTCGGCCTGGGCGTGCTGGCATGGTCGCCGCTGGGCAGCGGCGTGCTCTCGGGCAAGTACACGCGCGCCGACCTCGATCATCGCAACGCCCCGGCCTCGGGCGTGAAGGGTTCGCGCAAGGACGTGGCCGTGGGCAACGGCGCGCTCAGCGCCCGCTCGCTGGAGATCGCAGAAGCGGTGGGGCAGGTCGCACGGGAGCAGGGCCGGCCGAGCGCGCAGATCGCGCTGGCGTGGCTGCTGCAGCGCCGCGCGCCGACGGTGATGCCGATCATCGGCGCGCGCACCTTCGCGCAGTTCGAGGACAACCTCGGCGCGCTCGAGGTTCAGCTCGACGCCGATGCGCTGCAGCGCCTGGAAGCGGCCAGCGCCGTGTCGATGGGCTTCCCGCACGACTTCATGGCGCTGCCGATGACGCAGGGTGTGCTCTCGGGCGGCAGCTCGGTGCGGCGGCCCGCATGAAGCCGCGCGGCTCTATGTATCGGCGGTGGAAGGCGCGATGAGCGGGCAGGCGCTGCGCACAGCCCCGGTCACGGCGTGAGCGACGCGGACGACGGCGGCAAGAGGCTCGCCAGCAGGCTGCACAGCGCGACGGCCGTGGCCACGAACGCGATCCAGTGAAAGCGGCGCGGCGCATAGCTGAGCAGCCCCACGGTCGACCACGCAGCCGCCGTGAGCGTACCCAGCCAGAGCACCCAGCCGATCGCGCTGCCCGCCGCGCGCAGGCTGGCGCCCAGCGACACGCACAGCAGCAGCGCTCCGCCGAGCTGCAGCCAGCGTCGCCACGGGCCCGGCGTGCTGCCTCGGCCGTAGACGTCCTCGCTGTGGCGGTCCATCGCGAGGCTCAGCGCGCAGAAGCCCGCGAGCGATGCGGCGAACACGAGGGAGAGGAGGGACGAATCCATTACCGTCACGAACCCTGGCCCGACGGGGCGAGCGTCGACGACTGCTGCGGCTGTTGTGGCGATGGCGGCGGTTTCTTCTCTACCTGCTGCCTTGCAGCCATCGACTTGCGCCGCTTGCGCTCGACGATCCACACCGCGCCCGCGAACCCCAGGCCCAGCGCGATCGCGACGAGGTCGAAGCCCGCCACCGCGCTCGGTCCGGCGCGCAGGCTGACGGTCAGCGGCGCAGGACCGGTGAACGCATTGAGCACCGGCAGCAGAACGAAGAGCAACGCGCTAGCCGCGAGCTGTGCCTGCCACATGCGCAGCGTGGGCCGCAGCAGGCCGAGCACTGCGGCCGCGCCCCAGACGATGAAGAACCAGCGGATCTCCGCCTCGCCGCGCTCGGCCATGCCCACCGGCAACAGGCGGTTGGCCCAGAAGAAGGAAGCCATCGCGACGGGCAGGCCGGCGATGGCGCCGAGGTTCAGGCCGTCGACCAGCCGCAGCCCGATGCTCACGCGCCCACCCTGCTTGAGCGTCTTCGCGAACTTCTGGCGCTCCTTCACGGCCCACAGCAGAAGTCCCGTCGCCACCATCAGGCAGCCCGCGAGCCCCGAGAGGAAGAAAAGCGCGCGCAGCAGCGGATCACCGAAGCGCGCGATGTGCAGGCCATAGAGCACGCCGCGCGTTTCGGCCGCGGGCTTGGGCACGTCGCCGTAGGCGCCGATCAGCGCGCCGGTGGTGCCGTTGAAAAGCATCGATGGCTTGTCGTAGGAGAGCTGCGGCCCCTCGGCGCGGGTGAGCGCGACGACCGCGTTGGCGTCGTTGGGCTGGTGCACGGTGACGCGACCGACGGGAGCGCCGTTCCAGTGCGCGGAGGCCTGCGCCATCATCGGCGCGATGGGCGCGAGCGGGACCCTGTTGCCCGAGGCCTTGACCTGGTCGCGGCCGCCGCCGGGAAAGACCTCGGAGAAGAAGGCCTGCTCGCCGCCGCGATCCTTGTAGGCCGCCTGCGGCGCCCAGGGCATGTACATGAACATCAGCGTGACCAGGCCCGTGTACGTGATCATCAGGTGGTAGGGCAGCGCGAGCACCGCCGTCACGTTGTGCGCGTCGAGCCAGGAGCGCTGGCCCTTCTTCGGGCGGAAGGTGAAGAAGTCCTTGAAGATGCGCCTGTGCGTGACGATGCCGCTGAAGATCGCCACCAGCATGAACATCGCGCAGAAGCCGACGATCCATCGCGCCCACAGCGCGGGCATGTAGTGCAGGTCGAAATGCAGGCGGTAGAAGAACTCGCCGCCGCGCGTGGCGCGAGCGGCGGTGAGTGCCTCGCCGGTGGCGGGGTCGAGCGAGACACGGTCGAAGCGGCGGCGCGGCTTGTCGCCGGGGGCAGCAGTCGAGGCGGGCGTGGCGAGAAACAGCACGTCGGTCGACGGCTGGCGCTCGGTCGGCAGGTTGATGAACCAGCGCGGGCTGCCGGCGCCGTGCTTCTGGAGATAGGCCACCGCGCCCTCGGCCGCCTGGGCCGGCGGAACCTCCGTGCGTGCGGCTGCCGCGTGCAGCTCCGGCTTCATCCAGAACGTGATCTCGTCCTTGAAGTACGAGGCCGTGCCGGCCGCGAACACCATGAACAGCACCCAGCCGACCAGCAGGCCCGACCAGGTGTGAAGCCATGCCATCGACTGGCGGAAGCCCTCCTTCACGCGGCGCCTCCGGTGGCATGCATGAGCCACGCGAGCAGGCCCAGCACGGCCGCGGCAGCGGCGAGGCCCGCCCACGCACGCGATGCCGTACGCGCCGCGAAGACCCACATCACCGCGAACGCGAAGACGGCGAAGGAAGCGAGCAGGCCGGTCATCGTGGCCTCGCTGCGGGCCATGCCGAAGATGGCGGGCAGGCACAGCGCGAGCACGACGGAAGACAGCGCGGCGACGCCGTAGCCGCCTGCGATAGCGGCTACGGCGCGCGAAGCCACGCTCAGGCGGTAACGAACGCCCGCGGTCACGACGTGCGCCGGACGGCGTGCGAGGTCGTTCGGAGATTCATGGAAAAGGGGAGGAGAGATCCTGGAAGATGAGAATGATACTCATCTGGAAAGAACTTTTCTCTACCGCCCCGCCTGCGATCCGGACATTGCCGCCCGGACGCGTCCGCGCCGCCTACTTCGCCTGCAGCAGCGCCCCCGCCTCCAGCAGCACCAACTCGTTGTCGTCCGCCTTGTTCGGCTCGCGGCTGCTCGAGAACGGCAGGTTGTTGTCGTTGCCGACCACGATGTGGGTGGCGTCGACCACGTCGACGTTCTCGATGGTGAAGAAGGGGAACTTCAGCACGCCGTCGTTCAGGGGCTTGCGTGCGAGCTTGTCCGGGTCGGTGATGTTCAGCAGGTCGATGTAGCCGATCTTGCGCACCGGGCCGCCCACGTTCGCGTCGCTCAGCTCGACCTTGTAGACGCGCTTGAACCTGGCGATGTCGTGGAAGCAGTCGGTGCGCTTCTGGCCTTCGGGGCAGACCTTGTCGCTGGTGCCTTCGCCGTTGTCGCGCTCGATGATGAGGCCCGTGCTGCCGTCGATCATGTTGAAGTCGCCGATGGCGTTGCCGTTGGCTTCGAGCACGTACTGCCAGTGGCGGCCCGTCCAGCGTTCAGCCTTGACGTCGAATTCCAAGACGCGCAGCGCTTCCTTGCCCTCGACCTTCTCGTAGTCCTTAGCCTCGGCGTTCCACACCGGGCCTTCGAGCAGCGCATACAGCTTGCTGCCGTCCTTCGACGAGGCCATGCCCTCGAAGCCCTTGGAGCGCTTGATCTGGAAGTCGACCGCGCCGCCCGGAGCGCCGGGCGTGGTCACGGCCGGATGGTCGGGCGAGCGCACGGCCTTGCCGTCGACCAGCGTGTCGTACACGGCGAGCACCTTGCCCTTGAGGTCGGCCTTGATGAGAAAAGGGCCGAACTCCTCGCCGATCCACAGTGCGCCGCCGGCGAACTGGAAGCTCTCGGGGTCGAAGTCCGAGCCCGTCAGGTAGCGCTGCTTCGTGCCTTCGTGGACGATGCGGAAGGGCACCTTCTTGTCGGGGTCGTGCAGGAAGACGGTCTCGATGCGGTTGAACTTGCCGCTCCTGAAGTCCACCTTGTAGTGGTTCAGGTAGAGCATGAAGTCGGGCGAGTTGGCCTTGGCGCCGGCGCCGTTGTCGGTGAGGATCCAGAAGCTGCCGTCGTCCATCTTCTTGATGCCGGAGTGGCCCTGCAGCGGCTGGCCCTTGAAGGGCAGCGACACGCCGGTGCCGCGGCCGCCCGAGAGGCCTTCGACCGCGCCCACGGCCTCGACGCGCTTGCCCGTGGTGAACTTGCCGCTGACCTGCAGGTCGGCCGGTGCATCCTTGGGCGCCGCGACGAAGCTCTGCGCTGGCAGCACCGCGTGGCCGGCGAGCGTGGCGGGAAAGGCGGTCTGCGCCTGGACTGCGATGCATGCGAGGGCGGCAGCAAGGGCGACGAAGGACAGGGGAGCGAAACGCGTCATGAGCGGGAAAGGTTCCAAGTCGAAAACGCGTGACCATGCCGGCAAGGAGTGACGCGGCCATGACATGCCCCGCGCGACTCAGGGCGCAATGTCGACCGTCACCTCGCGCGACTCGGCGCGCCCCTGGTCATCGACCGCGCGCAGCAGGTAGCGCCGCCCGGATGACGCGAGATCGGGCATCCATGTGATGCCTTCGCCCGGCGCGGCGCGGCCGATGAGCGCGTCGTCCGCGAACCAGTAGATCGCCTGCGTGCCGGCCCCGGCCTCGGCGCGCAGCACCAGCGGCTCGGGCTTCTTCGCGCGCAGCGTGTGGCGCACGCCGCGCAGCGGCGAGGTGATGAGGGGAGCACTTTCCGTTGCGTCACCGTCCGTTTTCTCGCAGCCGTCCGCGGGCGCACTCGCACGCGGCAGCCCGGCCTGCCGGAACAGCCGGCGCATGTCGCTGCCCCATTGCTCCACCACCTGCTGCCGCGCGTTGGGCTGCGGGCCGCAGACGACCTTGCCCGTGGTCTCGTCGACCCACACCGCGCGATGCAGGTTGCTGACCTGGATCGGCGACTTGCCCGCGATGAACCAGGTCATGGTGCGCACCGGGCACAGCGCATCGGGCAGGCCGCCCGTCGCCGCGCAAACCTCCACCTGGCGCAGGTCCGGCGGCCGGCGCGATGCCATCTCGCCCGGGTCCAGCCGCTCGGCGCGCAGCGCGTCGACCATGCGAAGGAAAAGCGGCGCCGCGGCATCCACGCCCACCAGCGCCGGATTGCTGCTGCCGTCGAAATTGCCGACCCACACCACCAGCACGTGGCGGCCGAACACGCCGGCCGTCCATGCATCGCGAAAGCCCCAGGAAGTGCCCGTCTTCCATGCGATGGCCGGGCGCGCGGGCAGCGTGGTGTCGGGGCGCGGCGTGTGGCGCAGCATGTCGAGCGTGATGAACGAAGCCTCTTCGCTCAGCAGGCGCAGCGGCTGCACGGGCTTCTCGTCGGGCTGTGGCTGCGTGTAGCGGATGGGCTGCGAGACGCCGCCGTTGGCCAGCGTCGCGTACATGCCGGCCAGCTCCTCGGGCGTGACCTCGCCGCCGCCCAGCACAAGCGCGAGGCCGTAGTGCTGCTCGCTCTGCAGCTTCTGCACGCCCGCCAGCCGCATGAAGTCGTAGAGGCCGGGCTTCGAGAGCTTCGCGGCCACGGCCACCGCGGGCACGTTGCGGCTGCGGATCAGCGCCTCCTGCGCCGGCAGCGGTCCGGCGAAACGGTGGTCGAAGTTCTCGGGCGTGTAGGGGCCGAAGGAGGTGGGCGCGTCCTTCAGCATCGTCTTCTGGTGCAGCAGCCCCTGGTCGAGCGCCAGCGCGTAGATGAAGGGCTTGAGCGTGGAGCCCGGCGAGCGCTTGGCCAGCACGCCGTTGACCTGACCCGAGATGGCGTCGTTGCGGAAGTCGGCCGAGCCGATCATCGCGCGCACCTGCATCGTCGATGCGTCGAGCAGCAGCGCGCTCGCGTTGTTCATGCCCACGTCGGCATGCGCGCGCAGGTACTGCGCCATCACGCGCTCGAGCGTGGCCTGCATGCGCAGGTCGATGGTGGTGCGCACCTCCTGCACGCCGCGCTCCTGCGCGAGCAGCATGTCGGTGGCGTGAGGTGCGAGAAAGGGCAGGCTGCCGCGCGACTGGGCCGACAGCGCGAGCTGCGCGTCGGGCGCATGCTGCTTCGCCGCGGGATCGCGCTCGGCCCACAGCGCCGACAGGCGCTCGCGCGCGGCCTGCAGTTCGGCATTGCGCCCGCGCTCGGCGATGCGCTTGACGGGGTTCTGCGGAATCACCGCGAGCGTCAGCGCTTCTGGAAGGCTGAGCTTCGCGGCGTCCTTGCGGAAGTAGATGAGGCTTGCGGCCTGCACGCCCTCGATGTTGCCGCCGTAGGGCGCGGTGTTGAGATACGCCTCCAGGATGTCGTGCTTGCTGAAGCGGGCCTCCAGCCACAGCGCCGCGAAGATCTGCGCGACCTTGCCGGTGGGCGTGCGGCTGTCGATGCCGTACACGCGGCGCGCGAGCTGCATCGTGAGCGTGGAGCCACCCTGCCTGCGCTCGCCGCTGGCGATGCGCCATGCGCTGCGCACCAGCGCGGCCGGGTTGACGCCGGGGTGCGCGTAGAAGCGGCGGTCTTCGTACAGCAGCACCGCATCGACCAGCGTGGGCGAGATGCGCTCCAGCGGCACCCAGAGCCGGTATTGCTCGTCGGCGGCGAGCGTGAGGCGCATCAGCTCGCCGCCTTGGGCGTAGACGGCGCGCGAGCTGCCGACGGTTTCGCTCAGCGGGGCGTGGGGCCACAGGCGCAGCAGCGCGAGCAGGAAGACTACGGCTGCGAAAGCGATGACTGCTCTCTTGCTCCCCCTCCCCCTGGGAGAGGGCTGGGGTGAGGGCATCGGCGACGGATCGAGCGCGGGGGTCATGTGAAGCGCCGCACCCTCACCCTAGCCCTCTCCCGCAAGCGGGAGAGGGGACAAGGCAAGAGCGCGTCATGATCAATTCGCCACCACCTGGAAGCGTGCACCCGCCGAGCGCGAGAACACGCGACGGTCGTACATCGCCTCGCCGTACGCCGCCGGCACCACGTAGTCGCCCACGTTGGTGGCGCGGGCCTTGTAGGTCACCTCGAGCAGGTCCTTGCCGACGCCGCCATAGAACACGACGCGGTCTTCGCGGATATCGGCGTACTGCACCTTCCACGATCCGCCGCCGCCCAGGCGCTTCTTCCAGATCGGTGCGTCGGCATTGGCATCGTCGTCGTCGCCCACTGCCTGCAGCACAGGCTCCAGGCCGCCGGGCAGCACGTCGACCAGCGCGACGTCGTTGATCTGCGCGCGCTCCAGGCTGCGCACGCGCACCCGCACCGTGACCTCTTCGCCGAGCTTGGCCTTTGTGACGGAATTGCCCTTGGCATCGAGCACCTCGTGGAAGATCTCCAGGCCCTTGTTCACCGGCGTGGCGGGCAGGTTGCGCTCGAAGCCCTGCTCGGCCCAGCTGTAGTAGAGGTTGAAGTCGCTGTCGTTCGACAGCTTCAGCTTCGCGGTGCCGGCCGGCACCGAGGCACGTGTGATCGGATTCACCGCACCCAGCACGAGCGCCGCGGCCTGGCCCTGGGCATTGACGGTGCTTGCCGAGAGCTTGCCTTCCACGTTCTGCCCCACGGCCTCGAAGTAGGAGTCGACCGCCAGCAGCATCGACGCCGACGACAGGCTGTTGTACCAACCCTCCCGCACCATCTGGGCCATGCCCTCCCACACCGCGGGCTTCAGCGTCTTCAGGCGCGAGGGGAAGTGGCGGCCCACCAGATGCAGCGTCATGCTGTCGTGCACCAGCGGGTCGTAATAGGCGCCCCAGGCGTTGCGGCGCTGCTTCTTCTCGGTGCGCGCGAGCAGATCGGACCACACCGGGTCGAGCAGCTCGTTGGCCACCTGCTCCTGCTTCACGAGCTGGTAGCTCGCGGCGAGGTACACGGCGCCGAGGTCGTCGCCCCAGCCCACGGCCTGCCGCGACATCTGGTTGCGGCGGGCCTCGCGCAGGTTGGCGAGCGCGGCCGGCGCGACGATGCCCTGGCGCGTCAGCAGGTAGGCGGCCTGCGTGCGCTGGCGCCAGCCGTCGAGCGTGTTGTCGCCGCTGCCGAGCCAGCCCTGCAGGTAGGTATTGGCCTTCTGCAACAGGTCCTGCGGCACGGGCAGCTTGTGGTCCTTCGCTTCAACGAGCAGCTGCACCGCGTAGAGCGTGGCGAAGGGGTCGGTGCCGGCACCGGGCCACAGCGAGAAACCGCCGTCGGCCGTCTGCCGCGCACGCAGCTGCACCAGGTAGCGCTCGAAGGTCTTGCGCGCCTCGGGCAATGGACCCTGCTCAGCGGTACGGCCGCGCGACATCTCCTTCACCAGTTCCGGGCGGCCCGACAGCAGCACGGCCGGGAAGGTCTGGCTGGTGATCTGCTCGGTGCACCCGTGCGGGTACGCCTCCAGGTACTGCATGAGGCCGGTCGCAAAGGCCCAGGGCGCGGCCGACACGGCCACGTCGCTCTGGCGGAAGTTCGGGTACAGATCGGCCTGGCTCGAGATTTCTCCCGCACGCTGGAAGCTGCCGGCCTGCACCAGCGTGACGAAGGGCGATGCCGGCCGCACGCTCACCTCGGTGGACAGGCGCGCGCTGTAGTTCTTGTGCGTCGATGTGAACACCAGCGCGGAAGAACCCAGCACCGCCTGCTCGCCCGGCTTGGCGCGCACGTTGAACTTGGTGCTGGCTTCGCCGCGCTCATTGACCTTGAGCGTCTGCGTGGCGTCGCCCACCACTTCGAGGCCGCCCGATGCGGTGAGCGTGAGCGCGATGGGAGCCTCCTTGCCCGAGCCGACGATGTTGTTGGCCAGCCCCACGCCCACCTCGACAGTGTCGCCGGGCGCCATGGCCAGCGGTGCGTTCGGCAGGATCACCATGTCGCCGCGCACCACTGTGCGGGCGCTCTTGGCGCCGGTGGTCTCGTCGTTCACCGCCACGGCCATCACGCGCAGGCTGCCGTTGAAGCTCTCGGGCACGGTGTAGCTGAACTCGCGGCTGCCGTTCACGTCGACCAGGCCCGACCAGTAGGCCACCGGCTTGTCGCGCTTGCGCTTGAAGGGGTTCAGGTGCTTGCCCAGTTCGCCTTCACCGTCACCGCCGGGAGCGGCGCCCTGCATGAGCTTCTTGAACTCCGGCAGGATCAGGTCGAGCGTCTGCAGCGTGCCCACCTCGAGCGCGCGCTTCTGGAAGAAGTGCTTCAGCGGGTCGGGCGTCTTGTAGCGCGCCACCTGCAGGATGCCTTCGTCCACCGCGAACACCACGGCGCGCGTGGGCTTGTCGCTGGTGAGCTTCATCTTCACCGTCTGCCCCGGCTTCACCAGCTCGCTGCTGGTGAGCTGCAGGTTGGCGGTGCGCCTGGCCAGCGCGGTGGCGAAGGGCACCACGCCGTACGACAGCGGGCTCATGTAGACCTCGTCGGAGGCCGGGTCGCGCACGAAGTGCACGTTGATGTAGCCGGTGCCCTCGAAGTCCTTGGGCAGGGTGATCTTCTGCACCGAGGCGGTCTTGTCGGTCTTGAACCATGCATGGGCATAGACCTTGTCGCGCTCGATGGTGATGAGGCCCGCGCCCACATACGGCGCGCGGATGCTCACCGAGATCTCCTGTCCCGGCTCGTAGTCCTTGCGGTCGAGCGTGAGCTGCAGCTCGGCGTTGCGGTCGAGCGAGCGCGACACGTTGGCGTTGCCGGCCACGCTGTACTCCACGCGGTTGAGTTCCAGCCCCTGCGCATTGCGCACCACGTAGGCGAAGTTGCCGGGCGCAGAGGTGTCCAGCGCCACGCTGTTGCCCGCGGCCGCGATGGCGAAGGGCTTCTCGTCGAGCACCATCTCCTTGAGGCGCGACTCGTAGCGGTACAGCCCGTTGTCCTGCTTGATGAGCACCGACAGCACCTTGCGCTCGACGCGCTCGATCTTCAGGTCGGCCACGGCCGTCTTCTTCGCGCGCGGGTCGATGGCGATCACCGTGGCGTTGCGCGTGGCGCCCTTGCTCACGTAGCTGGTGTCGCCATCGACCTTCACGCCGACGAGGTAGGGCAGGTCGCTCACCAGCGTCTGCGCCTCGGCCGACACGCTGCGTCCACCCTCTGGCTCGAAGGCCTTGGCGAGCACGTGCACCTGGTAGGTGGCGGCGTCGAAGCGCGACAGGCGCAGGTCGAACTCGGCCTTGCCGTCTGCGCTGGTCTGCACGCTGCCCAGGTCGTCCACCTGCTTCTCGGTGGCGCGCTGCGGGTCGAAGAAGGCGTAGTCGGTGAAGGCGCGGAACACCGGGAAGCCGGGGCTCAGCGTGAGCGTGCCTTCCACCTTGCGGTCGGGCGCGGGCGTGCCGAAGAGGTTCTGCACGTCGATCTGCGCCTTCAGGTCCTTGGGGCTCACCCAGCCTTCGGCGACTTCACTGCTGAGCTTCGCCGTGACCTTGGTTCGGTCGGGCAGGAACTCCTGCACCTTCACCGTCGTGCTGCCGATCAGCAGGCTCTCCACCTCGGGCGCGCCCGGCGACGACTGCCGCGGCAGGTAGAGGTTGACGGCGTAGTTGCCGGTGGGCGAGGTGTCCTGCGTGGTGTGGGCGATCTCGGCCGCGCCGCCGGGGCCGAGCCTGAGCTTCTCGCGCCGCACGCTGAGGCCGCGCGCGTCGATGATCTCGGCCTCCAGCGGCAGGTCGCGCAGCGAGGTTCCCCAGTTGCCGGCCTTCACCATCATCGCGATGTGCATGGTGTCGCCGGGGCGGTAGATGCCGCGGTCGCTGAAGAGGTAGGCCGTCATCTGGTTCGGCACGCCGGCCGCGCGCAGGCCGCCGACGTCGAAGCGCGAGATGTCCAGCGTGCGGTCGCTGCGGTTGAAGGGCAGGAAGCTCAGGTCGCCGTCCTTGCGCACCACCAGCACCACGGGCGCCTTCTCGCGCTGGTAGCCCGCCAGGTTGGGCAGCTTGGCCGCGCCGGTGGCGTCGGTGGACTGCGACGCGACGATCATCCCGTTGCGGCCCCACACCTCCACCAGCGCGCCCGCCACCGGCTGGCCGCTGGCGATGCTCTGCACGAACACGTCGCGCGTGCCGTCGAGCGACTTCTTGGCGACGATGCCCAGGTCGGTGACCAGCACCAGGCGCTGGTCGATCTGCTGCTCGGGGCTGCCGCCTTCGCCGTTGTCGCCGCTACCGTCCTCTTCGGAAGACTGCTCTTCCTGCTGCTGTGCCTCCTCGGGTCGAGCCTCGCCCTCGGGCTTCTTCTTCGCCTTCGGGTCGTAGCCTTGCACCTTGAGCAGGAACACGCCGCGGCGGTCGGTCGCGTCGCTGCGCAGGTACTCGGCGAAGTCGACGGTCTCGTAGTGCGCCTTGCCGGCGGGAATGCTCAGCGGAATCTCCTTCTGGAAGCGATCGACGAGGTTGTCCGACTGCAGGCCGCCGTAGAACTGCGGATGCGCGAAGTCGCCGCTGGTCTGCGTCACCAGGTGCTGCAGCTGCTGCGGCAGCAGGCGGCCGATTTCCAGGCGGATGCCGGGCAGGTCGCGCACCAGGATCGGCAGCTTGCGCTCGCCAGAGAGCGCGAGCAGCGAGCCCTGGCTCATGATGCTGAGCTCGGGCGCGAAGGTCTTGAGCAGGCGCACGTCCTGGAACGCGGCGCCCAGCTGGTAGCCGCCGGGCGTCTTCAGGCCCTTGGCCACGCGCACCAGCAGGTAGCGGCCGCCCTCGGCCTGCGGCATGCGGAAGCTGACCATCTCGGTCACCTCGCGCTCGCTGGCAATGGGCTGCAGGTTGAGCTTCTTCGCGCGTCGCAGCACGGCGTCGGTCACCTTCGCCGGATCGGCGGACCAGTCGAACTTCTCCTCGGGATCGCCCTTGGCTTCCTCCGTGGCGGGCAGCAGCCAGGCCTGCACCACGCGTGCCATCTCGCGCTCGTGTACCGGCATGGACGCGCTGACCTGCATCACGTGCTCGGGCTCGCCGTTCTCGCCGGTGACGATGGTGGGCTCGATGCCGGAGATGGAAAGGCTGTAGAGGCCGGGGATGTCGACCGCGCGAGACAGGTCGTTGCGCAGCGCCGGTCCGCCCTTCTGCGCGACCGCGCCGGCCGTGAGGCTGAGGATCGCGGGCCGGTTCTTCTCGGGAATCGGCAGCGGCTCCGACTGCAGCGTGGCGATGAGGCGCAGCTTGTCGTAGCTGACGGTGAACTTCTCGCTCGCGCACTTGCCCACGCTGAAGAAGGAGCTGCTGCAGGGCTGGTCGTAGGTCAGCACCAGGCGCTTCTCGAACTCGGCCGTGTTGACGGGGTGCGAGAAGCGCACCTGGAAGAGCGCACGCCGCACGTTGGCCTGGACCGGGTCCTGGTAGAACTCGGCGCCGATGAACTGCGCGGTGAACTCGGGAGAGGTGAACTCGTACTTGCGCTGCGCCAGTTCGATGTGCGGCGCGAGGGCGCTGTCGGCGATCTGCACCTTGTACGGCTGGCCAACGGGCCAGTCCTGCGCGGGCAGGAATTCGAGGCGGCTCTGGCTGGTCCACGTCCAGCGGCCGGCGATGGCGGGCTCGATGGTGACGCCGGTGGCCTCCTGGCCGATGCGAGCGATCGGCGCGACGGAGGCCGAGAAGTTGATGACGTAGGGGTTGGGGCCCTTGTCGAGTTCGATCTGCGTGCGCTGCGGCGCATCGGCCTTCGCGGTGGCGACCACCGGTTCCACGCGGTCGGGCGTGAGGCCGTGCCACCACTTCATCACATGGGGATGGGCGATCCAGCCGGCCAGTGCGATCAACGCGAGGAGTACCAGCCATGCAAGCCGCTGCTGCAGCCACTGCAGGCCCAGCAGAAGGAACGCGCCCACGATCTTCAGCCAGCCCGGTGGTCGCCAGGAACCGATGAGCCCGCGGGCCAGCGGACGCAGGAAGCCGAGCACGCGGCCCAGGCCGGCGAAGAGCGCGTCGCTGATCGACGCGAGTTTTCTGTTGGCGACTTGAAGCATGGAAACTCCCCACTGTTTTTGTTGGCGCCCGCGAGTGTGCGAGCCATCTGTGAAGCAATCGCGCTGTGTGTGAAGTCTTCGTGAAAACCGCACAGGCCCGCGCCAGGCCTTCGTTCATCGATCCGTTTCAGCGGCTCATAGCTGGGGCTTGTTCACCATCAGGTAGAACACGACCACCATGGCCACGAAAGCCGGATAGCCCAGCAGCTCCCACCAGCGCTGGTAGCGGCCATAAAGCGGCGGCAGCGGCACGGCGTCTCGATGCGCCTGCGCCGCGATCGCCGCCATGCGGATCTGCAGCCACACCACCGGCAACCAGCAGGCCCCCGCGAAAACGAACAACGCCAGCGACAGCGCGAGCCACGGCGTGGACAGTGGAAAGCCCGCCATGTGCGCCAGCGCGAAGCCAGTGGCCGGCTGCAGGATGACGGTGGGCGTGGTGAACCACCAGTCGGCGCGCACCACGAGCCGGCTCACCACCGCCTGCGCGGGCAAGCTGCCGCTGCGGTTGGTGAAGAACATGTAGAAGGCCGAGCCCAGCCCCGTGCCGACCATGAGCACGCTGGAGACGATGTGCAGCCACTTGAGGGCGAGATAGGTGTTCATGATGCGGCGCGTCTGTACAGATGCCAGAGCAGGGCGGCGATCGGGATGTTCTTGAGCAGCGGACCGAGCGGGTGCAGCCAAAGGCCGGGCTGCAGCACCGTCGCCACCAGTGTCATGACGAGCATGAGGGCCAGGGCTGCCGCATAGCTGGCGCGCCCGGGCCATCGCCACAGCGCGATGCCGACCGCAAGATCGGCCGCCGCGCCGCCGACGATCAGCCCATGCACCAGCCACTGCGGCGAGGCGATGCCCGCAGCGGCCAGCACCTGACGGCTCTGGCCGTCCAGCTCGGCGATGCTGGCGAGGGCGGTGAAGAGCCACACGGCGACGAGGCTGTAGCGCAGCAGGCGGTCGGTCTCGTCGGCGGTGCGGTTCATCTTGCAGCGGGGCTCAGGCTCTCTTCTTCGACCACGTCGGTCACCATGCCCCAGCGCGCGAACTCCGGCTCGAACTCAGGCAGTGCCAGCAGGCCCATGCAGGGATGCGCACCGACGGGCAGCGTCGCGTCGCCGTTCGCGAGCCGGCGCGCCAGCAGGATCGCGGCCATGCACGGGATTTCCGGCCCATGGTTGTCATCGGCCGCGATGTGCCAGGCGCGCCGCGCCGGCCGGCCTTGCGCATCGGTGCCGTCCACGCGCACGACCATGCCGCCCAGCGCCGTGCCCAGCGCGTCGAACACGCCGCCGGTGGCATGCAGCAGGGGCGCCAGCTTCTGCGGCGCCGGCAGCAGTCCCGCGCGGCGCATGAAGGCCAGGAAGGCGAAGGCGCGCTGCGTCAGTCCGACTTCGAGCGCGGCGCGGAACATCACCGACTGCACGCCTTCGTAGCGCGCGGGAAAGAGCTCCAGGTCGGGAATGTCGCAGAGCGCGCCGCGGCGCGGCTTCATGCGCGCGAACTCCACCCTCGCCGGATCGGCCCAGCCGGGCATATCGACCCAGCGGCCGTCTTGCCAGACGCGGATGGGCTCGCCGCAGTACGCGAGCACGCCCGCCAGCGTGGCCTCGCCGCGCGGCGCGCCCTGCGCGGGGGCGATGCAGATGTCGATGCTCCGGATGTGCTGCCAGCCGTCCGCGAGATGGTCGACCACGGCCGAAGACAGCGCGGGCACGGTGCTGGCGCCGCTCACCGCGGTGCGGCCGGCTTTGCGAAAGGCGGCGTCCAAGGCAGCTGGAAAGTCGCACACGAAGCGCCGTCCGTCGGCCAGGTCGATGTAGTGCGCGCCCGCGGCAGCGACGGCCTGCGGCACGCGGTAGTCCTGGTTCTGGAAGGGGCCTGCGGTATGGATCACGAGCTCCACGCCCAGGCCGCGCAGGGTGTCGGCGAGATCGGCGGCCTGCACGTCGATGCGCACGCCGCTCGCGGCCGCGTCCAGCGATGAGGCGAAGGCGGTGGCGCGCTGCGCATCGCGCCCCGCCACGAGCAGCTCGATGCCGGGGCTGCCGGCCAGCGCGCGGCAGATGCGCGCGCCGAAGTTGCCGTAGCCGCCGAGCACCAGTGTCTTCATGCCGCCGCCGCTGCGTCCGTTCCCGCGACATGCCCGCGCGTGAACGCCTCTTCGAAGATCGAATAGCCCGACCAGTCCGCGTGCGCGAACGACAGCCGGCCCGCCACCACGCTGCCGCGATGCTCGCCATCGGGCGCGCTGCGCTGCGGGCCGATCTGCGCCAGCAGGCCGGGCCTGGGGATGGACATGGCGTGGCCGTAGCGAGTGATCTCGATGCGCGAGACCAGCGAAGGCAGATCAGGGTGCGGCACCGACAGCTCGGCGAGCAGGTCGTCGCGCCAGCCGGTCCAGGGGCGCTCCAGCAGCAGCTTGCGGCCGTCGGCGGTGTCGTAGCCGCTAGGGCCCAGCGGGCGGTACCAGCTCAGCACGGTGCCGCGCGGCGTGGGGTCCAGCGCCTGGTGGCGCGCGTCCACGTAGCCGAGGCCCCGGGTGCCGTAGATCACGTTGTCCCAGCTGGGCGCGGCGCCCGGCCGGTCGGCCAGCGGGCCGCGCAGGTGGATGTTGGCCACCAGCCAGGGGGCGTAGCGCACGTGCTCGGCGGCGTTCTTCAGCACTTCGGGCGGGTTCTCGACTACGCGCGCGGCGATGAACACGGGCAGCGCGACGATGCAGCGCTCGGCCTGCCATCGCACCATGGATTTCGACGCCGCATCCCACGCATCGACCTCGACGCCGTCGCGCACTTCCGCGATGCGCGTGACGACGCTGCCGGTGCGCAGGCGCTCGCCGAGGGGCCTGGCGAGCTGCTTGGTGAGCCAGCCGTTGCCCTCGGGCCAGGTCAGGATGCCGTCGCGCTCGGGGCTCGAATCGTTGACGCTGCCCGTCGGATCGCCGGGCGCGTGGAAGCCGTGCCGGCTCGCGAAGTAATGGATGCCGGCCCAGGCCGATACCTGCCCGATGCCGGCGCCGTAGTCGTCGCGGCAGCAGTAGTCGAGGTACCAGCGCAACTGCGCATCGCTGAAGCCTTCGCTGTCGAGCCAACCCTGGAAGCTGACCGCATCGAGCGCCAGCAGCTCGGGCGTGATGGCGACCTTGAGCGTCGGAATCGCGAAGTGCGCGGCGTGCTGCAGCGCGTCGATGCGCTGCGCGAACTTGCGGTACTGCGCGAGCGTGGCTTCGTTCACGCCGTGCGCGGGCAGCAGCCCGTCCTGCCACTCGCCCTGGAAGAACAGGCGCTCCTGCGGGCTGTGGCACAGCGTGACCTCGTCGTATTCCCAGCGGCCGGCCACGCGACGGCGCAGGCCAAGTTCCTCCAGCAGGTCCTGTACCTCGCGCGCGTCGTCGCCCGGCACCGGCAGGTAATGCGCGCCGAGCGGGCAGGCGATGCCGTTGACCATGCCGCCGCGCGCGTTGCCGCCGGCCGTGTCCTCCAGTTCGAGCAGCGCGAAGTCGTCGACGCCCGCAAGCCGCAGCGCACGCGCTGCGGCAAGACCAGCCACACCGCCGCCGGCGATGACCACGCGCGTGCGCTTCACCGCGGCAGGCGCGGCGTTCTTCAGGGAGCCATCCCGCATCGCATGGCCGCGCGTGACGTCGATGCCGGTGAAGCCGCCATCGATGGGCGGTGGCGGGGCCTCGCAGCCTGCGAGCGCCAGAGCACCCGCCGCGCCCGCCGCCACGCCGAGGAATTCGCGCCTTTGCATGACGGGGCTAGTGAGCCATGACCTTGCCCCACTCTTGCTCGTAAGTGGTGACCAGGATCTGGTTCGACAGCCGGTTCACTTCCGCCGGCACACGCGCCATGTCGAGCGGAAAGTCGAACATCAGCGGCAGGGTGGTCGGCGAGAGAAAGCGCAGACCTGGCGGCAGCGCATCGGGCAGGCGGTAGGGCCTGCGGCTGGCGATGATGTAGCCCCATTCGCCGAAGCTGGGCACATGCGCGTGGTACGGCGTGGCGCGCAGGCCCACCGATTCGATGGTGGTCGCCACGGTCCAGTAGCTCTTGCGCGCCACCAGCGGCGAAGTGGTCTGGATCACCGCGTAACCGCTGGCCGACAGGCGCTTCTCGAGCAGCGCGTAGAAGCTGTTGGTGTAGAGCTTGCCGATGGCGAAGTTCGTGGGATCGGGAAAGTCCACCACGATCACGTCGAACATGTCGCCCGGCTGCTGCAGCCACTGGAAGGCATCGGTGTTGACGATCCTCACCTTGGGCGAAGACAGCGAATGCCCGTTGAGCGCGGCCAGCGTCTCGTGCTCGGTGAAGAGCCTGGTCATGTTTGGATCGAGCTCGACCAGCGTGACCGACTCGACCGACGGGTACTTGAGGATCTCGCGCACCGCCATGCCGTCGCCGCCGCCGAGCACCGCCACCTTCTTCGGCGCGCCCTGGGCGGCCATCACCGGATGCACCAGCGCCTCGTGGTAGCGGTATTCGTCGCGCTCGGCGAACTGCAGGTTGCCGTTGAGGAACAGCCGGTGCCCCAGCAGCCCGCGCGTGACCACGATGCGCTGGTAGGGCGAGGTGGCGCTGAAGACGATGCGGTCCTGGTAGAACTTGTCCTCGGCCAGCGTGGTGATGTGGTTGGCGCCGGCAAAGGCCGCCACCAGCGCGGCCAGCGCGAGAAAGCAGGCGACTGCGTGCGCGCCCACCCGGCGCAGTTCATGGCGGAAGAGCCACAGCGCCCACACCGCCACCGCCGCGTTCATGAAGCCGAACAGCAGGCCGGTGCGGATCATTCCGAGCTGCGGCACCAGGATCAGCGGAAAGGCCACCGACACCGCCAGCGCACCGAGGTAGTCGAAGGTGAGAACCTGCGACACCAGGTTCTTGAGCACGATGTTGCGCTTGAGGATGCGCATCACCAGCGGGATCTCGAGCCCCACCAGCGTGCCCACCACCATCACCAGGCCGTACAGCAGCAGCCTGAAGGCGCCGGGCACGTAGGCATTGGCCAGGAACAGGATCGCCGGCAGCGCGCCGCCGATCAGCGCCACCAGCAGTTCGATGCGAAGGAAGTGCGCCGGCAGCTGCCGCTCGAAGTAGCGCGAGAGCCACGAGCCCACGCCCATCGCGAACAGGTAGGTGCCGATGATGGTGCTGAACTGCAGCACCGAGTCGCCCAGCAGGTAGGAGCTGAGCGCGGCCGCAGTGAGCTCGTAGACCAGCCCGCAGGCGGCGACCACGAACACGCTGGCGAGCAGCGCGATCTCCACGGGCTGCGGCCCCCGCGCGTCCGGGGTGCGCGCGGGCAGGGCCGCGTCGTTCAATGGATTGCTGCGGCGACGATGATGCTGATGCCGAGGCTCATCGCGGCAACCACCAGCCCGAGCGCCACGTTCTGCTTCTCGACGATCTCGCCCCACAGGTCGTAGGGCGTGATCTTGTCGATGATCAGGAAGCACAGCCAGAAGATCACGACGCCGATCAGCGCGTACACGAGCGATCCGAGGACCACGCCCGGTTTCAGCCATTCAAATCCCATGGGGACCTCCAGTCGTAGTAATGATGAGAGACATCGCGTGCATCTTCGCCGTCATTTGTGGCCGCCGCCACTCGAATAGCCGCCGTAGGAGCCGCCCGAGCTCCGGTAGCCCGAGCCGCCGCTGCTGGAGCAGGTGCTCAGGATGATCAGCAGGATGATGATCACGACGATGATGAGGATGATGGTGCCGCAGCCCAGCCCCGAGGCGGCGCTCACGGGCAGCGCGTCGGCCCGCTTGAACATGTCCTTGCGCGCGTCGAGCTTGAAGGCAGTGGCGACCGCGCCGCTGTCGATCTTGCTGCCCGAGGACCACGTCAGCTCATTGGTCGAGCGCTCCATCGACAGCAGCGCGCCGCCGTTGGCGAAGTCGCGGTTGAAGGTCTTCTGGCCGCGCTCGACCTGCCAGTAGAACTCGCCCGCCACGTAGGTGGTCTCGGCGTTGTAGGCGTACTGCTGCTGGTAGCGCTTGCCGAGGTAGGTAGCGCTGCTGCCGTTCTCGGCCATCACCGGAGCGCCGGTGGTCGGCTTGACCATGCTCCAGCCGTCCTCGGCGTCCACCAGGAAGCTGAAGCCCCGCTTCTTGTTGTAGAGCAGGTACTCGTCCCAGCCGAAGTGCTCGTCGTCGCCGGGCTCGCTGCCCATGCGGTGCTGGAAGCCCACCACCTGCCACTGCGCGCCCTGCAGCTGGCCCATGCTGCCCAGCGCGATGAGCGGGCGCACCGGCTCGTCCTGCGTGGCGTGCTTGAGCTCGCCGCCGATGCCCTGCGACAGGTCGATGATGCTGTTGCACGAGCCGCAGGTGATGCTCTTGCTGTCGGCCAGGTTGACGGTGACGGGCGAGCCGCAGTTGGGGCAGTTGAAGCTGCGGCCCTTTTCGTCCTTGGCGGATTCGGCGCGCAGGCCGGTGAGCTGCAGGTCCTCGAGCTGCACCGAGCGGCCGAGGTAGGCGCTGGGCCTGGCCGTGCCGTAGTCGATGCTGAGCACCAGCCCGCGGTCGTTGCGCAGCTCGACCATCGCGAACGGTCGGCCGAGCTCGGGCAGGTGCGGCAACTCGCCCTGCGCCGAGGTCAGCGCGACCTGCTCGTTCGAGGTGACGGTGTAGCTCTGGCCCGCGAAGGCGCTGGTGGCGCCAACGCGCAGGTCGACCGGCGCAGGCGCGGTGCGCTGCAGATCGAAGGGCAGCGCGAAGACGTAGGCGCCGTTGTCCTCGCTGAGGATGCCGGTGCGGTCGCCGTCGAGCGCCGCGATCCATTCGGTCCAGCGCCCGCCGGGGTAGGTGTACTGCAGCCGGCCGATCAGCGTGAAGGGCTTGTCCTGGATGCGGCCGGCGGCGAACAGCTGCAGCGGGCTGAAGTCGTCGAACAGCTCCGCCATCTTGCCGGTGCGCGCGAGCGTGTCGCCCTGGCGCACGACGGTGCTCTGGCAGTAGGGGCAGACCGCGTGCGTCGATTGCGCAGAGCGGAATTCGACCGGCGCGCCGCACCCGGGGCAGGGCGCTCGGTAGTAGCGTTGGTTGCCGGTTTCCTCAGCCATGGCGTCTCATCGGCCATGGCACGGACGGCCACGAGTCTTTCAAGCCAACGAGGCTTCCGACGCCCGTCGAAGGGGCGCCAGGCGCTATGCGGAACATGGCGCCGCGTCAGACCAGTTTTTTCAGCAGTTCGGCCTTCTTGGCGTCGAACTCTTCCTGGGTCAGGATGCCCTTCGTCTTCAGCTCGCCGAGTTTTTCCAGCGTCGTCATCACGTCGGCGGCGCTCACCACGGCCACCGCCGGTTGCTGCTGCTGGGCTGCCGCGGCTGCCGCCGCGTTGGGGCTCAGGCCCTGCGCGAGGTTCTGCGCCAGCACCTGGCCGAGCGCCACGCCGGCGCCAAGGCCCATCGCGTCGCCGGCGACACCACCGCCGCCGGCAGCGCCCTCGGCGAACTTGGGAATGGCCTGCGCCGTCTGGTACTGCATGAACTTGCCCATGTCGTTGCCGACCATGCCCATGCCGATCTTCTGGTCGAGGATCTTCTGGAGCTCTTCGGGCAGCGAGACGTTCTGGACGGTGATGTTCTCGAGCTTGATGCCGATCTTCTCGAACTCGGGCACCAGCTGGGCGGCGAGCGCCTGCGCGAACTGGATCTGGTTGGCCGCGAGGTCGAGGAAGGGCACGCCGCTGGAGGCGATGGCATTGCTGATGTTCTGCAGCACCAGGCCGCGCAGCTGGCCGTCGAGGTCGGCCACGGTGTAGGTGTCGCGCGTGCCGGATATCTCGGTGTGGAAGGCCTTGGCGTCGCCGATGCGGAACGAGTAGTTGCCGAAAGCGCGCAGGCGCACGGCGCCGAAGTCCTTGTCGCGGATGGTGATCGGCTGGGGCGTGCCCCACTTCTGGTCGACCTGCTGGCGGGTGCTGAAGAAGTAGACGTCGCTCTTGAAGGGCGACTCGAAGAGCTTGTCCCAGTTCTTCAGGTACGTGAGCACGGGCAGCGTCTGCGTCGTGAGCTTGTACATGCCGGGGCCGAACACGTCGGCCACCTTGCCCTCGTTGACGAAGACGGCAACCTGCGACTCGCGAACGGTGAGCGAGGCGCCGTTCTGGATTTCCATCTCCGCCATCGGGAAGCGCCAGGCCAGCGTGCCGTCGCCGGTCTCGGTCCACTGGATGATGTCGATGAACTGCTTCTTGATGAAATCCATCAGGGCCATGGTCGCTCCTCGTCAGGTTTTTTCAGGTTTTGTCCGAACTGTGCATATTGCCACAGCGATCTGAAGAAACACCCGTGCTATTGGTCATGGGAGCCCCTGGCCATGCGGCCTAGGGCGTCATGCGCGAGGTCTACAATCGGCGCCCCCAGAAGAAGCGCCACCAGGAGCTACGGCACATGTCAGATTCGACCCCCTCGACCTCATCGACTCCCACGCCCGAAGACAAACGCGCAGAACTGCGCCGTGCCGCCCTCGAGTACCACGAGTTTCCCGTTCCCGGCAAGATCGCCATCGCGGCGACGAAGCAGATGGTCAACCAGCGCGACCTGTCGCTGGCCTACTCGCCCGGCGTGGCGGCTCCCTGCGAGGAGATCGTCAAGGACCCGGCCAACGCATTCAAGTACACCTCCCGGGGCAACCTCGTGGCCGTCATCAGCAACGGCACCGCCGTGCTGGGCCTGGGCGACATCGGCCCGCTGGCTTCCAAGCCGGTGATGGAAGGCAAGGGCGTCCTCTTCAAGAAATTCGCGGGCGTCGACGTGTTCGACATCGAGATCGACGAGAAGGACCCGGCCAAGCTGGTGGACATCATCGCTTCGCTGGAGCCCACCTTCGGCGCGGTCAACCTGGAAGACATCAAGGCGCCCGACTGCTTCTACGTCGAGCGCGAGCTGCGCAAGCGCATGAAGATCCCGGTCTTCCACGACGACCAGCACGGCACGGCCATCACCGTGGCGGCGGCCATGGTCAACGGCCTGAAGGTGGCGGGCAAGAAGATCGAAGAGGTCAAGCTGGTGGCCTCGGGCGCGGGCGCCGCGGCGCTGGCCTGCCTGAACCTGCTGCTCAAGGTGGGCCTGAAGCGCGAGAACGTGTTCGTCACCGACCTGGCCGGCGTGGTCTACGAAGGCCGCACCGAACTGATGGACGACGACAAGCGCCAGTTCATGCAGAAGACCGACGCGCGCACGCTCGGCGAGGTGATCGAGGGCGCGGACGTGTTCCTGGGCCTGTCGGCCGGCGGCGTGCTCAAGCCCGCCATGGTGGCCAAGATGGCCAGGCGCCCGGTGATCTTTGCCCTGGCCAACCCCAACCCCGAGATCTCGCCCGAGGACGCCCACGCGGTGCGCGACGACGTGATCATGGCCACCGGCCGCACCGACTACCCGAACCAGGTCAACAACGTCCTGTGCTTCCCGTACATCTTCCGCGGCGCGCTGGACTGCGGCGCGACGACGATCACCGACGAGATGGAGATCGCCGCAGTGCACGCCATCGCCGACCTGGCGCAGGCCGAGCAGAGCGAGCGCGTGGCCGCCGCCTACGTCGGTGAAAAGCTCAGCTTCGGCCCCGAATACCTGATTCCGAAGCCCTTCGACCCGCGCCTGATGATGAAGATCGCGCCGGCCGTGGCAAAGGCGGCCGAGGAAAGCGGCGTGGCGCAGCGCCCCATCAAGGACATGGACGCCTACCGCGACAAGCTGCAGAGCTTCGTCTACGCCTCGGGCACCACGATGAAGCCCATCTTCGACGCCGCCCGGCGCGCGAGCAAGAAGCGCGTGGCCTACTCGGAAGGCGAGGAAGAGCGCGTGCTGCGTGCAGCCCAGATCGTGGTGGACGAAGGCGTGGCGCGCCCGACGCTGATCGGCCGGCCGGCCATCATCGCCCAGCGCATCGAGAAATTCGGCCTGCGCCTGAAGGAAGAGCTGGACTACGACGTGGTCAACGTCGAGCAGGACCACCGCTATCGCGAGTTCTGGCAGACCTACCACCGCATGACCGAGCGCAAGGGCGTGACGGTGCAGGTCGCCAAGATCGAGATGCGCCGGCGCCTGACGCTGATCGGCTCGATGCTGCTGCACAAGGGCGAGGTCGACGGCCTGATCTGCGGCACCTGGGGCACCACCGCCAACCACCTGCACTACATCGACCAGGTGATCGGCAAGCGCCCCGGCGGCTGCGAAAGCACCCCGCAGGACGTGCCGGTGTACGCCTGCATGAACGGCCTGCTGCTGCCCGACCGCCAGGTGTTCCTGGTCGACACGCACGTCAACTACGACCCTTCGCCCGAGGAGCTGGCCGAGATCACCACCATGGCGGCCGAGGAAATGATGCGCTTCGGCCTGAAGCCGAAGGCTGCGCTGCTGTCGCACTCCAACTTCGGCACCAGCAACGGCCCCAGCGCCATCAAGATGCGCAAGACGCTCGACCTGCTGCGCGTGCAGGCGCCCTGGCTCGAGGTGGACGGCGAAATGCACGGCGACGTGGCGCTCGACAGCAAGCAGCGCGCGGTCGTCATGCCGCACAGCGCACTCGCGGGCGACGCCAATCTGCTGGTTTTCCCGAACATCGACGCGGCCAATATTTCCTACAACCTGCTCAAGACGGCGGCAGGCGGCAACATCGCGATCGGCCCGGTTCTGCTCGGGGCGGCCAAACCTGTGCACATTCTCACGGCCAGCGCGACTGTTCGGCGCATCGTGAACATGACAGCCTTGACAGTGGCAGACGCAAACGCCGAGAGATAAGCTCTCTGGCGAGAGTGGCCGCCAACTTGAAAAGCCATTCGATACCCTCGCGACTGCTCAAACTTTGGGCAGTCGCTTGCTATTTTCGCCAGCGTGGTGCACACTCGCGGGCTTGAATTTGCGGGTTAACCCCGACGTTGATCGCCGATTCGACCCCCCGCTCTTTTCTTGTGGTGCCCCATGGCGGCTTACGCCTCGATCACGTCCTCTGTCACAAAGTTTGCGCTCACCAGTCTAATGCTGGTGGCGTTGACGACGGGGGCCGAGGCCCGCGGATGGTTCGGCGCCGGAAAGGCCTCCGCCGAGGAAACCATCGCACTGGCCGACCTGCCGGCGCAGGGCCAGCGGACCTACCAGGCCATCCTCAATGGCGGTCCCTTCCGGTATGACAAGGACGGCACGGTGTTCGGCAATCGCGAACGTCTGTTGCCGCCCGCCCGCCGAGGCCACTACCGTGAATACACGGTCACGACGCCCGGTTCGCGCGACCGCGGAGCACGGCGGATCGTCTGCGGCGGCGAACAGCGCACCGCGCCCGAGGCCTGCTGGTACACCGCGGACCACTACGCGAGTTTCAGACGGATTGCGCCATGAGCGATGAAAACGACCTGAGCGGCGCCTCGAAGCGCCCCGACGAAATGATGATGACTATGGAAAGACCAGCGGAGATGACCTTATCCCTTCGTGCCGTACGCCCGAACATCGTGCAATCGATCCGCGCGTTCCGCGTGAACGACCTGCAGGACGCAGCGAATGCGGCCGGCCAGCACTTCCTGTATGCCAACCTGGGCAACGCCCAGACCAAGCAGGACGTGCTCGACCTGATCGCCCAGCAGTTCACGTTCCCGGCCCACTTCGGGAAGAACTTCGACGCGCTGTACGACTGCATGACCGACCCGTTGCATAAATCGGGCCCGCAGCCGGGTTTCGTCATCGTGCTGGAACAGATCCCGGCCAACGCCAAGTTCGACAAGGAAGCCCGCGAGCAGCTGCTCGACATCTTCCGCGACGCCTCGGACTACTGGGGCGACCGCAAGGTCCCGTTCCGGTGCTTCTATTCTTTTCTGTAGCCCGTTCTGCATCCACCAGCCAAGCAGAACGGGCGAACGAGGCTCAACCGAACGTTGAAACCCTCGATGGCATCGAAGTGAACACCGCGGCGGCAGCAGCAGCTGCCACCGAACCGGCCGGCGAAAAGATGCCGACCGACAAGCTGGTCGACGTGTCGCCGCTGGCGCTGCGCATGAGCAGCCCCTTCAACGCGGGTTACTGGCTCGCCGCCGCCTGATCGGAAAAAGTCGGCCGAGCATGCCGGCTGACGAAAGGCGATCGAGCAAGTGAAAAGAAAGCGCGCCATCGGCGCGCTTTTTTCATTGGGGCACTGCCTGGGCCAGCGCCACGTAATCGGCCACCGGCACTTCCTCGGCCCGCCGCTGGGTGTCGAAGTCGCCGGAAAAGCCATGCTCCTGGAGCCACTTGCCCAGCGTGTGGCGCAGCAGCTTGCGGCGTTGGCTGAAGGCGACCTGCACGATCTCGCCCAGGCGCTTCTCGTCGACGGCCGGCGGCGTCGCCAGCGGCACCATCCGCACCACGGCGCTGTCGACGCGCGGCGGCGGGTCGAAGCTCTCGGGCGGTACGAACAGCACGTTTTCCATCTCGTAGCGCCATTGCAGCATCACGCTCAGGCGGCTGTAGTCGGAGGTGGCGGGGCTGGCCACCATGCGGTCGATCACTTCCTTCTGCAGCATGAAGTGCTGGTCGGCGACCAGATGGGCGTGACCCAGCAGATGGAACAGGATGGGCGTGGAGATGTTGTAGGGCAGGTTGCCCACCACACGCAGCGGCTTGCCGGCAGGGAACTTCGCGGCGAGCTCGGCGAAGTCGACCTTGAGCACGTCCGACTCGATCACGTCCAGTTGCGGATGCTCTCGCAGCCGCTTCGCCAGGTCGCGGTCGAGCTCGATCACTGTGAGCCGGCCCAGCCGCTCCACCAGCGGCTGCGTCAGCGCGGCGAGCCCCGGACCGATCTCGACCATGGCATCGCCGGGCTGCGGCGCGATCTCGCGCACGATCGAATCGATGATCCCGCCGTCGGACAGGAAGTGCTGCCCGAACCGCTTCCTCGCGATGTGCTGCGCCATCAGCTCAGGACTGGGGCGGGTCGCGGTATTCGACGTAGGCGCGCGCGCGCACTTCCTGCACCCAGGTGGTGAAGGCTTCTTCCACGCGCTGTTCGCGCAGCGCGGCGCGCGCGGCTTCGCGCTGCTCCGACTGGCTGAGCTTGGAATCGCGGCGGGCCACCACCTGGATCAGGTGCACGCCGAAGCGCGAGACCACCGGGTCGCTGATCTGGCCGGGCGAGAGCCGGTCCATGGCTTCCTCGAATTCGGGTACGAACTGACCGGGACGCGACCAGCCGAGGTCGCCACCCTGCTTGGCGCTGCCGTCCTGCGAGTTGTCGCGGGCCAGGCCCGCGAAGTCGGCCGAGCCGGCCTGGATGCGGCGCTTGAATTCGGCCAGCTGCGCGACCGCCTGCGCCGTGGTGCGCTTGGGATCGTTGAGCAGCAGGATGTGGCGCACCTGCGTCTGTGTGACGGTGGCGTCGCCGGAGCCGATCTGGGCCTTGGCCAGCACCTTGAGCACGTGGAAACCGGCGCTGGAGCGCACGGGGCCGGCGATACCGTTCACGGCGGTCGATTGCGTGGCCTCGACGAACAGCGACGGGTAGCGGTCGGCGCTGCGCATGCCGATGGCGCCGCCGTTGGCGCGGTCGGGCGAGTCGGAGTTCTCGCGCACCAGCTTGGCGAAGTCTTCGCCGGCGCGGGCGCGCTGGGCGATGTCCTGGGCCTTCTTCTGGGCGGCGGCGATCTGCGCATCGGTGGCGTTCTCGGGAACGGCCACCAGCACCTGCGCGAGGTTGAGGTTTTCCAGCGCCACGTTCTTCACGGACTGGTTGCGCTGGTCGCGCAGGTACTCGTCGGCCTCGGCGTCGCTGACCTTGACCTTCGACTCGACCTCGCGGTCACGCAGGCGCGTGAGCAGCAGCTGGTCGCGCAGGTCGTTGCGGAAATCCTGCTGCGCGATGCCTTCGGCGGCCACGCGGCGGCGCAGCTCGACCAGGCTGATCTCGTTCTGGCGAGCCACGGTCTGCTCGGCCTGGTCGATGGCCACTTCGTCGACCTTGATGCCGTTTTCCTTCGCGAGCTGCAGCTGCGCACGCTCCGTGATCAGGCGCTCCAGCACGAGGCGCGTGAGCTCGCCGCGGGGCACGCGCTCGGCGTCGGGGTTCTCCTTGATGAGCCGCGTCACGCGCGACTGCACGTCGGTGTTGGTGATCGGCTCCGAGTTGACCAGCGCGACGATGAATTCGGCCGAACGCTGCACCGGCGCCGCCGGGGGCGTGGTGGACGGACGCGCGGCCGGCGGGCCCAGGCGCGGGCCGGCGCGCATGATGTCCGTGATGCCGGTACCGGGGCGATAGCCCTGCGCGCCCGCCGTGGCGGCGATTGCCGCGAGGCAGCCCAGGGTGATGATGGAACGGATGTTTTTCATGGCGTCGCTCGCTCGCTCAGTCAGAGTCAGTCGTCTCAGTCGTAGTTTGTGAAGCGGCTCGGCGCTTCGCCCGGTTGGCGCAGGGGTTCGTAGCGCTGGATGTTCTGCCGCAGGGTCTGCATGGGGCTCGAGCCGATGCTGGAGAAGCCCACGAATTCGAGCTGGAACATGATGCGGGTGTTCGCCGTCACCTGGCCGGTGGTGATGCGCTGCATCACCACGCGACCGATCCAGCAGCAGCCGTCGTATTCGAAGCCGAGCACGCCGTCGGTGAGCTTCTTGTCCTGCAGGCTGTAGTTGAGCCGGCCGACCGCATACCAGCGTCCGCCGCCCTGGCCCTTGCCGGGGCCGAGGTTCTTGCCCTTGTCGCCCCACAGGTCGTTCAGCGGCCACTGCCAGCCCACGTCGATCGACTTGTTGCCGTCGGTCGCGGTCGGGGTGGTGGGC
This sequence comes from Variovorax sp. 350MFTsu5.1, assembly GCF_048302515.1. Taxonomy (NCBI): domain Bacteria; kingdom Pseudomonadati; phylum Pseudomonadota; class Betaproteobacteria; order Burkholderiales; family Comamonadaceae; genus Variovorax; species Variovorax sp. 350MFTsu5.1. The sequence continues at coordinate 6,838,690 of NZ_CP157620.1, forward strand.
GCCTGGTAGCGGAAGGCCGCGCTCAGGTTGTGGTACGGCTCGGGGTTGTAGCGGGCGCTGATGGCCGAGCGCTCCGACCTGCGGGTGTCGGGGTTGTACTGGACCAGCGTGTCCAGGCTCCACTTGGGCGTCCAGTTGATGGTGGCGCCCAGCAGCAGGTCGCTCGCGCGGTCGGTCACCGGCGTGCCGCCCGGCAGCGTGACCTTCTGGTCGCTGAAACGCAGGCGCTGCGCGATGCCGAAGCGCGCGGCCTCGGCGCCGGTGTCGGGGTCGATCAGGCGGGAGGTCACGCCCAGCGTGAGCGCGTTGGTGTCGGAGATGCGGTCGCCGCCCGAGAACGCGTTCTCGGTGTAGATGGTCGCGAAGCTGAAGTCGTTGGCCGCCGAGTCGTAGTTCGGCAGCATGCTCTGGTTGCGGTACGGCGTGTAGACGTAGTAGGCGCGCGGCTCCAGCGTCTGGCGGAAGGCGCGGCCGAAGTAGCTGGCGTCGCGCTCGAAGGTCAGGCCGCTGTCGAGGCTGAAGGTGGGCACCACGCGGTTGCTGGACGTCGGGAAGAAATACAGCGAGCTGGGGTTGTAGACCTGGCCGTTGACGTACTGGACGCCGTTGACCGTGAGCTTCGGGATGTCCGCCTGCGGCAGGTAGTAGTTGTACGAGGCCGCGTTCAGGATCAGCTTCGGAATGACGTACGTGCTCGGCGTGATGAACGGCCGGCTGATCGTGGCCACGGCCATGGCGCGGTCGCCGTCGGGCTGCGACTGCTGGTTGACGTCGTAGCCGAGCTGGGTCGAGGAGAGCCTGTTCACGCGGAAGCGCGTGTAGTCCAGGTTCAGCGCGACGTCGAAGCCGTGCCAGTCGTACTTGTTGTAGTTGGCCGTGATCTGCGGCATCCGGTCGTACGCGGGCACGATCGGCGACAGGTTGTACTGCAGGTTCTGGTACTTGAGCGTGCGGATCATGCCGCTCCAGTCGCCCTTGCTCCAGTTCAGCGAGGCGTCGTTCGGCAGCTGGCGCTGCGCGAGCGAGGGCGTGCGGGTGAAGTCGCGCCAGTAGTCGTCGTCGCTCACCCGGTTGATGGTGACGTTGGCCGAGAGCGAATCCAGGCCCAGCGCCTTGGCGTCGAAGTCCTGGTGGTGCGTGAGCCACAGGCCCCAGCGCCGGGTGTTCTTCGGCGGGTTGGTCAGGCTGCTGGCGGTGATCTGTCCGTTGGCCAGCTGCTGGAGCTGGCTGGCGCGCAGTTCGTTGTAACGGTCGCCCACGAGCCGGTCGCTGCCCATCAGGTCGAAGCGGATCTCGCCCTTGTATTGCTTCTCGAGGTAGCGGAACTCGTTGCTGAAGTTGACGCCGCGCTTGCTCATGATCGTCGGCGTGAACGTGGCGTCGCGGTTGGGCGCGATGTTCCAGTAGTACGGCTGCGCGATCTCCAGGCCGTTGGTGTTGTCCAGGCCGATGGTGGGCGGCAGCAGGCCGCTCTTGCGTTCGTTCGACAGCGGGAAGCTCACGCTCGGGATCGGCGGCGTGGTGATGCCCATGAAGCTCAGGCGCGCGTTCTTGGCCACGCCCTCGTTTTCCTCGGTGTCGGTGGTGATCGAGGCCGCGGTCAGCAGCCAGGCGGGCATCCAGCCGGGGAAGTCCTCGCGGCGGCAGGTGGTGTAGGTGGCCTCGCGGGCGATCGATACGTTGGCGTCGACGAAGTCGATGCGCTTGGCCTCGCCGTGCGCCTCGTTCGCGAGGAACTTGTAGCGCACGTTGTTGAAGAAGCCCTCGAAGGTCTCGAGCTTGAGCTGCAGCTCGGGGCCTTCGTAGACGTTGCCGGCCTGGTTGACCCGCACGTTGCCGGTGGCCTTGGCGCGGTCGTCGGGCTGGTAGTACTCGAGCCGGTCGGCGGTGATGGACACCGCGCCGCGGCGCAGCGTGGCATTGCCCTCGACCACGGTCTCGAGGTCGGGCCGGCCGGAGATGCGGTCGCCGGTGACCAGGCTGGGCATCTGGCTGCGGTCGGCGGGCGTCAGGATTTCGGTGAGCTGGGGCGTGCGCTTCAGCGTGAGCGGGGCGTCGAAGCCGCCAGCCGTCTGGGCCGAGGCGCCGTGCGCATGGATCAGCGCCAGCGACAGGACGGCCAGTGGCAGCGGCGGCGGGCCCGGGCGCCGCAGACGCGGGGCGGCGGCACGACGTCGGCTCATCAGGCCTCCCGCCCGGCCGTTCCGAGGAAAGCCGGCGACTCTCCCGTGGAGAGCAGCGAGCGCACAAGGTGCCAAGCGTGAGGGCTTTGGGTCGTAGGCATCGGTTCGGAACGAAATGTCGTCGGGGAAGGCGCGGCAGGCCGGCAGGTTGCAGGGGCCTGTGGCGATCCGCATCGGCCGGAGGCCGGCCAAGGGGGATTGCCGCGCCAGGCGGATTTGTAGAATCGATTATCCATGACAGCACCCCCGCCCCCGGCCGCATTGGCCCCAAGCCGCCCCGCCGAACCCCTTGCCTGGACGGATCCGCAGCGGGCCGAAGCGTTCCGCAGCTGGCTGGCCGCCGTCGCGCCCCGGCACCGGCTGCTGCCCGAAACCGTGAGGCTCGCCTCGGCCGACGCGAGCTTCCGCCGCTACTTCCGGCTCGACACCGCCGAAGCCGCCGCCCCCTCGCGCATCGTCATGGACGCCCCGCCCGACAAGGAGAACAGCGCCCCCTTCGTGCAGGTGGCCGGGCTGATGGCCACCGCCGGCGTGCTGGCCCCCACGATCCTCGAATGGGACGAGCCCAACGGCTTCCTGCTGCTGGACGACCTGGGCCGCCAGACCATGCTGGACGTGATCGACCCGGCCCGCCCCGAGGCCGCCCGCCCGCTCTACGACCAGGCCATCGACGCGCTGGTGCGCTGGCAACTCTCTTCCAGGCCCGGCGTGCTGCCGCCCTACGACCGCGCGCTGCTGGAGCGAGAACTGGCCCTCTTCCCCGAGTGGTACATCGGCCGCCACCGCGGCATCGCCGTCGAGGGCAAGCTGAAGGAGCGGCTGGAGCGCAGCTTCAAGCTGATCGTCGAGAGCAACCTCGCGTCGCCCGGCGTCTACGTGCACCGCGACTTCATGCCGCGCAACCTGATGGTGGGCGAGACTCCCACGCTCGGCGTGCTCGACTTCCAGGACGCGGTGTACGGCCCCATCACCTACGACATCGCCAGCCTGATGCGCGACGCCTTCCTGAGCTGGGACGAGGAGTTCGTGCTCGACGTCACCATCCGCTACTGGCAGGCGGCGCGCAAGGCCGGGCTGCCGGTCGACGAGGACTTCGGCGCCTTCTACCGCGCGGTCGAGTGGATGGGCCTGCAGCGCCATCTCAAGGTGGCCGGCATCTTCGCGCGCCTCACGCTGCGCGACGGCAAGCCCCGCTACCTGGCCGATACGCCGCGCTTCATCGCCTACATCCGCGCCACCGCGAGCCGCTACTCCGAGCTGACGCCGCTGTCGCGCGTGATCGACGAGATCGAGGGCACTTCGGCCATCACGGGCTACGCCTACGGCCGTGTCTGAAGACAAACTGAAAAAGCACCAGCCTGCGGCGCCCGCGCAACGGCCGTTCGCAGCCATCGACTCCAGAGCATGCCGCGTTTCCACTGTTCCGTGCCGCTGAGCGCCGGCGCCAGCCTGGCGCTGCCGGCCGGTGCCGCGCGCCATGTGCAGGTGCTGCGGATGCAGCCCGGAGACGCGCTCACGCTGTTCGACGGCGCGGGCGGCGAGTACGCGGCCACGGTCGAGCGCATGGGCCGCAGCGACGTTTCGGTAACGGTCGGCGCGCATCTTCCGGTGGAGCGCGAGGCGCCCCGGGCGGTGCATCTCGCGGTCGGCATGCCGGCCAACGAGCGCATGGACTGGCTGGTCGAGAAGGCCACCGAGCTCGGCGTGGCGAGCATCCAGCCGCTGGCCACGGCCCACGGCGTGCTGCGCCTGGCGGGCGAGCGCGCCGAGAAGAAGCGGGCGCACTGGGAAGCCATCGCGGTCGCGGCCTGCGAGCAGTGCGGGCGCAACCGCGTGCCGGTGATCCACCCGGTGCAGCCTTTCGCCGGCTGGCTCGAAACCCAGGGCGGGCCCGCCGTGCGCCTTGTGCTGAGCCTCGCCGAGGGCACGCGCAGCCTCGCCGACATGGCAACGGGCGAGCAGCAACAGGGCGTGACCGTGCTGAGCGGCCCCGAAGGCGGGCTGAGCGCCGGCGAAGAGCAGCAGGCCATCGCCCGGGGCTTCGCGCCCGTCACCCTCGGCACGCGCGTGCTGCGCGCCGAAACGGCGGCGCTGGCCGCGCTGGTTTCGCTGGCAGGCGTCTAGATAGACAAGGCTCCGGCCTCAGGCCCGACGCCATCAGGTGGGTGTTTTCCGCGACGCGCGCGTGGCAAGCCTGCGAAACAATCGTTACTTCTTTAAGACAAAAGAAGGACTTTTGCGCCCATGTCCAAGCTGCCCGGTCCGCTGCGCCTCGCCCCTTTGGTCCTCGCCGCACTGTTTTGCACTACCCGGGGCGCGCTTGCCCAACCCCAGGCCGTCGCCCCGACACCCGCGCAGGTCGGCCCCGAGGTCGACCGGGCATTCACCCAGCTGATGGCATCGCCCGCCGTTCAGAAGCTGCTGGACGCGCTCAGGGCCGACCACGAGCGCTCGCTCGAGGAGCTGAAGGCGCTCACGGAGATCGAGGCCCCGCCCTTCAAGGAGCACAAGCGCGCCGAGGCTTTTCTCGCCCGCGTGAAGGCTTTCGGGCTGACGAACGCGAAGATCGACGCCGAAGGCAACGTGATCGGGCTGCGCAAGGGCACGGGCAATGGGCCGAAGCTGCTGATCTCGGCCCACCTCGACACGGTGTTTCCGGCCGGCACCGACGTGAAGGTGAAGGAGCGCGACGGCCGGCTGCACGCGCCGGGCATCGCGGACGACACGCGCGGGCTCGCAGTGCTGCTGTCTTGGCTCAAGGTGCTGAACGACAACAAGGTGCAGACGGTGGGCGACCTGATGTTCGTCGCCAATGTGGGCGAGGAAGAGCTCGGCAACCTGCGTGGCATGAAGGCGATCTTCCGCGACCACCTCGACATCGACGGCATGGTGGGGCTGGAGCCTTCGGCACCGGGCTCGGTGCTGGTGCTGGGCACCGCGAGCCATCGCTACGAGGTCAGCTTCCAGGGACCGGGCGGGCACAGCTTCGGCGCATTCGGCCAAGTGCCGAGCGCGATCCACGGCATGGGCCGCGCGATCGCGAAGATCGCCGACATCCGCACGCCGAGCTTTCCGAAGACGACGTTCACCGTCGGCACGGTCGGTGGCGGCACCTCGGTCAACACCATCGCGCCCGATGCGCGCATGGCCATCGACATCCGCTCGGACGACATGGCCTCGCTGCTGGAAACCGAGAAGAAGATTCTGGCCGCCATCGACGAAGCCGTGGTCGAGGAGAACAGGCGCTGGAACGTCAGCACCCTGAGCGTGAGCACCCGGCTCATCGGCGAGCGGCCCGGCGGGCGCACGCCGCCCGACTCGGTGATCGTGGAGGCCGCGATCCGCTCGAACGCCGCCTTCGGCAACCGGACGCTGCTGCGCGGCGGCAGCACCGATGCCAATGTGCCGATCTCGATGGGCATCCCGGCCATCGTCGTGGGCGGCGGCGGCAAGGCCTCCGGATTCCATTCGCTGAGCGAGTCCATCGACATGACAGATGCGTGGAAAGGCGCGCAGAATTCGCTCGTCACCGTGCTCGGGCTGGTGGGCGTTCAGGGGGTCGCTCCCGCGCTGCTCCCCAAACGGGCGGCACGTATCAAGTAATTTGTCACGTTGCCAATTCGAAAGTGGGCATGCCACTTTCGGCTTAAGGTCCGCGGCATTTAACAATGTTGGCGGTTCTGTCACACACCAAGGAAACAGTCATGGGATTGCTCGATTCGGTACTCGGTCAGGTGCTCGGAGGCGCTGCGCAACAGCAGCAACCGCAAGGCGGAGGCCTTGGCGGGCTGGGCGATCTGGGAGGCCTGGCCGGCGCGCTGGGCGGCCTGCTCGCCAACAACGGCAGCGTGGGTGGCCTGGGCGGCCTGGTCTCGAAGTTCGAGCAGGCCGGCATGGGCGACGTCATCGGCTCGTGGATCGGCAAGGGTGAAAACCAGCCCGTCTCGGGCGACCAGCTGCAGAACGCGCTGGGCAGCGACACCATCGCGAGCATCGCGTCCAAGCTCGGCATCAACGCGCAGACGCTGCTGCCCATGCTGGCCACCATGCTGCCGGCGCTCATCGACCAGCTCACGCCGCACGGCAAGATCCCCGACCAGGGGCTGGGCAACCACGACGACCTGCTGGGCTCGCTCAGCGGTCTGCTGCAAGGCAAGCAGTCCTGAACCGGACTGCCTTCTCCAGTGTTCGAGCGCCCGCGAGGGCGCTTTTTTTTGGTCCGCGCGTGTTGGCCGACAATCCCTGCGGCATCAATGGAGAGCAATGGCATGGCGGGCAATCGCAAGTCGAAGGGGGAAACAGAGAAGAACGAGGAGAAGAAGGAGGGCGGCCTCGACGCGCGCCCCGACGGCAAGGTGCGGTGGACCAAGAACATGCGCGAGGCGCTCGCGAAGTTCAACGACCGGCCCTGCGGCCGGTGCGGCGGTTTGCTCTCGGAGGAGCGCAGCCTGGCCGACAGCCTCGACTTCTTCCGCCGCCATCGCTCCAGCTTCTATCCGCCGCGCGCAGCGCGGCTGCGCATGCTCGAGATGCACGGCGCCGCGGCGGCCGAGCTGCTCTTCGAGCCCTCGCCGCACAAGGAAGCCGTCACCGACCTGCTGGCCATCCATGACGCGGAAGTGGTGCGCTTCTTCGTCGCACAGGTCAAGCAGATCGACTGCAAGAACGCGCTGGTGAAGCAGGCGGCGCGCTGGCCGCTCTTCGTGCTGCGCGAGCTGCTCTCGGCGAACCCGGCGCGGCACCAGGCCGGCGCGGCGCTCGTCCTGGAGCTGCTCGCGGCGAATCCCGAGTGGCAGGAGCCGCTCGAAGCCTCGTGCGACGAAGCCCAGCGCAAGACGCTCGCGCGCCTGCAGGAAGACGGCTCCGCCGGCGTGGCCGACGCCCCCGCCGCCGACTGGCCCGCGCTGCTGCGCCGCCCACCGTGGAAGAACCGGCAGGCGCTGCCCGTCATCCCGGTACTGGCGCTGCAGCCGCTGCCGCCGACGGCCCGGCTCCATTGGACCGACCTGAAGCCGCCGCAGTACCTGCAGGCCACAGGCGACCTGTCCGACTGGCTGGCGCGCGAGGTCCGGGTTTCGCGCGATCGCTCGAACCAGTGGATGACCGAGTTCCCGCGCCACCAGCCCGATGCGCCGGACGCCATCCGCGAAGGCGGCAACCTGCACAAGGCGCTGTGGATGCTGGGCCTGCGCCCCGAGCTCATCGACGACGTCATCGCCGGCCGCCACGAGATCACCAGCCCCGAGGACTTCGGCCAACTGCCCGGCTCGCGCTGGGGCGTCGCCGAATACATCTGGCAACTGCCCCCGCCGCTGGCCGTGGCGGCGTTCACGCACGGGCCGGCCGTCGATCACTTCATGGGCGACGTGGCACGCGTGCGGCCCATCCTCCACGCCCTCGGCACGGATGCGCTGCCGGGACTGCCGCGCTTCCTCAAGCAGGGCTCGCGGGCGATGTTCGAGCTGGCCTCGGTCATCGAATGGGACCCGCTCGCCGGCTGGATCGCCAAGGGCTTCCACACCAACCGCTGGGTGCGGCGCGAGGCGGCCGCATGGCTGGAACGCTACCCCGACACGGCCGCGCGCGGCCTCGTCCCCGTCGCGCTGGGCGAGCCCGGCCCCGCGCACGAATCGGCGCAGGCCGCGCTGCGCTGGCTGCACGACAACGGCCATGCCGATGCGGTGCGCGCCCAGGCACAGGCCTACGGCGCCGAAGCGGCCGACGCGGTGGCGCAGCTGCTGTCCATCGCGCCCGAAGACGTTCTGCCCGACAGCCTGCCCGTGGTGCCGAAGACGCTGCCCCTGCCGTCGCTGCCCCGCCTGATCCTCAAGGAAGGCGGCCTCGCGCTGCCGCAGGCCGTGGTGCCCGACGTGCTGATGGCGATGATGCTCGGCAAGCCCGACGCGCCATACCCGGGGCTCGCCCCGCTGCTGGACGCGCTCGCGCCCGACTCCCTCGCGCGCTTCGGCCGCGCGCTGCTGGCCTGGTGGATCGGCAACGGCCGGCCGGCCAGGGAGCGCTGGATGTTCGCGCTGCAGGGCCGCCTCGGCGACGGCGAAACCGCACGCCAGCTCTACAGCCTGCTGCGCCAGTGGCGCGCCGGGCTCGACCGCGTGCGCGCCTACGACGCCATGGCCATGCTCGGCGAGATCGGCAGCGACGCCGCGCTGATGCACCTGGCCGAACTCGCGCGCCAGACCCGCTACGACGACCTGCGCACCCGCGCCGACCGTATGCTCGGCGAGGTGGCCGAGCAGCGCGGCCTGAGCCTCGACCAGCTGGCCGACCGCACCGTGCCCGACCTCGGCCTGGACGCCCGCGCGCGCCTCACGCTGGACTTCGGCCCACGCAGCTTCGAGGTGCGCATGGACGACAGCTTCCAGCCCGTGGTGCACGATGCCCGCGGCAAGGCACTCAAGACACTGCCCAAGGCCGGCGCGAACGATGACGCCGGCAAGGCCGCCGCCGCGGCCACGCAGCTCAAGGAACTGCGCAAGCTCGCGAAGACAGTCGCCACCACGCAGATCCGGCGGCTGGAGGCCGCGATGTGCGCGCAGCGCCGCTGGGGCCCCGACGAGTTCATGCCCTTCTTCGCGAACCACCCGGTGCTGCGGGTGTTCAGCCGGCCGCTGGTCTGGGGCCTGTTCGATGCCGACGACAAGCTGCAGGGCACCTTCCGCGTCACCGCCGAAGGCGAGCTGGCCGACCTGCACGACGACCCGGTGAAGCTGCCGGAGAACGCGCGCATCGGCCTGCCGCATCCGCTGGACTTCGCGGCGCTCGATGCGTCGCTCGTCACCGCATGGGCGCCGGTGCTCGCCGACTACGAGATCCTGCAGCCCTTCGAGCAGCTGGCGCGCCAGTCCTTCGTGCTCGATCCGGCGCTGCGCGCGGGCCGCGAGCTGCCGCAGTGGGCCGGCCGCGCGGTGTCGAACGCCGCGCTCATGGGCCTGGAGACGCGCGGCTGGGTGCGCGAGATCGGCGACGGCGGCATGGTCAACAGCTTCAACAAGGGCGTGCCCGGCGAGGGCCAGGTCTGCCTGCGGCTGGAAGAGGGCTGGTTCGTGCAGGACAGCCCCGACGGCAAGGTGCTGCAGACGGTGCACGGCGTGGCGCTCACCGGCACCGAGCGCACGCTGGGCGACCTGCCCGCCATCGCATTCAGCGAGATCGAGCGCGACCTGCAGCGCGCGGTAAGGGAGACAAGCGCATGAACCGCAATCTGTGGCTGCTGGCCATCTGCCAGGGCCTGCTGCTGACGAACAACGTGACCTTCATCGCCATCAACGGGCTGGTTGGCCTGGCCATCGCGCCGCGCGGCTGGATGGCGACGCTGCCGGTCATGAGCTACGTGATCGGCGGCGCGCTCTCCACCGGGCTGGTGGCGCGCACGCAGCAGCGCTTCGGCCGGCGCGGCTCGTTCCAGACCGGGCTGGCGGTGGCGCTGGTGTCGGCCCTGCTGTGCTGCTTCGCGGCGGTCACGAAGAACTTCTGGCTGCTGTGCTTCGCCACCGTCATCGCGGGCTACTACAACGCCAACGCCGGGCTCTACCGCTTCGCGGCGGCCGAACTGGCGGCGCCGCAGTGGCGAGAGAAGGCGGTGTCGATGGTGATGGCCGGCGGACTGATCGGTGCCGTGGCCGGGCCCAACCTCGCCAAGGCCACGCGCGAAGCCTTCGCCGTGCCCTTCGCCGGCGCCTACATCGCGCTGGCGGCGGTGGCGCTGCTGTCGATGGCGGTGATGCACTTCATCCAGTTCCCGCCCGCGCCCGCGCGCAAGGAAGCGGCGGGCGGACGGCCGCTTTCGGAGATCGCGCGCCAGCCGGTGTTCATCGTCGCGGCGGCGGCCGGCGCGCTGGGCTACGGCGTGATGAACCTGCTGATGGCCGCGACGCCCATCGCGATGCAGATCTGCAGCCTGCCGTTCTCCGACGCCGCGCTGGTGCTCGAATGGCACGTGATCGGCATGTTCGCGCCGGGCTTCTTCACCGGCCACCTGATCCGCCGTTTCGGCGCGCTGCCGGTGATGGGCGCGGGGCTGCTGCTGAACCTCGGCTGCATCGCCATCGCGCTCTCGGGCGTGGAGCTGCATCACTTCATCGTGGCGCTGTTCCTGCTGGGCGTGGGCTGGAATTTCCTTTTCACCGGAAGCACCACGCTGTCGCTCACCGCCTACACGCCCGAGGAGCGCGACCGCGCGCAGGGCGCGCTCAACTTCTGCGTGTTCGCCACGCTGGCGCTGACGTCGTTCGCCTCGGGCGTGCTGGTGACCACCCAGGGCTGGCGGCTGCTGAACTTCGGCTCGCTGGTGCCGGTGGTGCTGACGGGCGCGGCGCTGCTCTGGCTGGCGCGCAAGCGCGCTGTCAGGCCCGCTGCGGAAAGCGCCGGTTGAGCCAGCGCTGAAGGGCTTCGAAGACCGGATCGGCTTCAAGCTCGTTGAAGATCTCGTGGTACAGCGTGTCGAAGCATTGCGCCTCGACCTTGCCGCTTGGCGCGGCGGCTGCGGCAAAAGCGCGGCTGGCCGCGGGCCGCACGAGGCGGTCGTCGCCCGCGTAGAGCAGCAGCGTGGGCACCGGCCAGTTCGCGGCGCGCTGCTGCACGGCTTCTCCTTCGTAGGCCAGGAAGCGCGCGAGCCGGCCGCCGATGCGGTCGTGCGTGAGCGGATCGTCGCGATAGGCCTGCACCACCGCCGGGTCGTGCGATAGGTAGTTGTCGTCGAGGCCGTTGCCCACGCGAAGGTCGGGCGCGATGCGCGGCAGCACCGCGAGCAGCAGCTTCTGGAAACCGTTCAGGCCGGGATCGAGCCCCGGCGAGGACAGCACTGCGGCGTTGACGTGCCGCACGCCGCGCGCAATCAGGCTCGCCACGACAAGCCCGCCGAGGCTGTGGCCCAGCAGCACCACCGGCAGGCCGGGGTTCTCGCGGCGCGCGTCGTCGACGACCAGCGCGAGGTCGTCCACCAGCCGCAGCTCGCTCGGCAGGCCGCCGCGCGGGCCGCTGGACTCGCCGTGCCCGTAGTGGTCGTGCGCCCATACCGCGAAGCCCCATTCGTGCAGGCACTCGGCCAGGCCGTGGTAGCGGCCCGCATGCTCGCCGAGCCCGTGGACCACGACCACCACCGCGCGCGCCGGGCCGGGCGCCGGCAGCCGGCGCAATGCGAGCGTTTCACCGTCGGGCGTGGACAGCGACACGCGCTGCGGCAGGGGCAGGACCGCGCTCAAGCCGCCGCCGGCTCCGACGACGCCGCGCGGTGCGCGGCCGGCAGCGCGGCGATCACCTCGGCCACGGCCGCGGTGAGCTTCTTGGCGTAGGGCACGTGCAGGAACTCGTTGGGGCCGTGCGCGTTGCTCTTGGGGCCGAGCACGCCGCAGACCATCATCTGCGCCTTCGGGAAGCCGGCGCTGAGCATGTTCATCAGCGGGATGGTTCCGCCCTGGCCGATGTAGCCGCAGGAAGCGCCGAAGTGCGCCTGCGAGGCCTTGTTGAGCGCGTCCTCGAACCACGGCGTGATGGCGGGCGCGTTCCATCCGGTGGCTCCGCCGTTGCTCTCGAAGGTCACGCGGGCCTGGTAGGGCGCGTTGTCCTCCAGCAGCGTCTTGAGGTTCTGCACCGCCTCGGCCGCGTCGACCAGCGGGGGCAGGCGCAGCGACAGCTTGAAGGCGGTGTAGGGGCGCAGCACGTTGCCCGCGTCCTTCAGCGCCGGGAAGCCTTCGGCACCGGTTACCGACAGCGTGGGTTTCCAGGTGCGGTTGAGCAGGGCCTCGACCGGGTCTGTGGTGGTGGGCAGAGCGAACACGGTCGAGCCGCCGCAGTCGTAGTGCGCCCACGGGAAGCGCTTGTAGACCTCGTCGCCGAGGATGGCGGCGGTGGCCTTGGCCTGCGCGAGGCGGTCGGCCGGCACTTCGCAGTGGAAGCTCGCGGGCAGCAGGCGGCCGGTGGCGCTGTCTTCGAGCCGGTCGAGCACCTGCCGCATGATGCGGAAGCTCGAGGGCACGAGGCCCGATGCGTCGCCGGAGTGGATGCCCTCGGTCAGCACCTCGACCTTGAGCGTGCCGCTGGCCATGCCGCGCAGCGAGGTGGTGAGCCACAGCTGGTCGTAGTTGCCGGCGCCGGAGTCGAGGCAGATCACGAGCTCGACGTTGCCCAGGCGCGGGCGCAGTGCGTCGACATACGGCAGCAGGTCGTAGGAGCCGCTTTCCTCGCAGGTCTCGATCAGGCCCACGATGCGCGGGTGCGCCGCGCCCTGGTTCTTGAGCGCCTGCAGCGCGGCGATGCTGGCGTACACCGCGTAGCCGTCGTCGGCGCCGCCGCGACCGTAGAGCAGGCCGTTCTCGTACTTGGGCGTCCAGGGGCCGAGGTCGTTGCGCCAGCCGGTGAACTCGGGCTGCTTGTCGAGGTGGCCGTACATCAGCACGGTCTCGCCCATGTCGGTGCCGGTGGCCGGCACTTCGAAGAACAGCACCGGGGTGCGCCCTTCGAGCCGCACGATCTCCAGCTTCAAGCCCTCGACCTTCTGCGCCTCGACCCAGGCGGCGGCATTGCGCAGCACGGTCTCGAGATAGCCGTTGGCCGACCAGTCCTTGTCGAAGCCGGGCGACTTGGCCGGGATGCCGATGTAGTCGGTGAGTTGCTTGAGGATGTCGCCGTCCCATTGGGCGGTGACGTCGGACAGGGCGCGCTCGGCGTCGAGCGTGCCGGCGGGCATTTCGCGGTGCAGGGGGGCGTTCATCGGTGGGTTCTCCGCGGGTGACGAAAGAAAGGACGCATTTTGCGCCCGGCAGCGTCCGCGCGTAGAGTGCGGGCGATCTCAACCCGGAGGGCCACGTGAGCAAGGCAAACATCAAGGTGGGCATCGGCGGCTGGACCTACGAGCCCTGGCGCGACAACTTCTATCCCAAGGGGCTCGCGCACGCGAAGGAACTCAACTACGCGAGCCGCAAGGTCAGCGCGATCGAGATCAACGGCACCTACTACAGCACCTTCAAGCCCGAGACCTTCCGCAAGTGGCACGACGACACGCCCGACGACTTCATCTTCTCGATGAAGGCCTCGCGCTTCGCGACCAACCGCAAGCTGCTGTCGGGCGCGGGAGACTCCATCAAGCGCTTCATCGACAGCGGCGTGGCCGAGCTGGGGGACAAGCTCGGGCCCATCGTGTGGCAGTTCATGCCGACCAAGCAGTTCGACGCGGAGGACTTCGAGGCCTTCCTGGCTCTGCTGCCGAAGAAGGAGGGCAGCCGCGTCCTGCGGCACGTGATGGACGTGCGGCACGAGAGCTTCATCGTGCCCGCCTACAAGGCGCTCGCGAAGAAGTACAAGGTGTCGACGGTGTTCACCGACGCCGATAAGTTTCCGTCCTTCGAGGAGCCCGAAGGCGACATCGCCTACGCGCGGCTGATGATGGCCGATGGCAAGCTGAAAGCGGGCTATGCGCCCAAGGCCCTCGACACATGGGCCGAGCGCGCGCAGGGGTGGGGCGCGTCGCCGAAGAAGCGTGACGTGTTCGTCTACTTCATCAACGGCGCCAAGGAAAAGGCACCGGCGGCTGCCGGTGCCTTGCTGGAGCGTCTTGGCTGGACCGCACCTACCGCGTGAAAGACGCCTGCGGGCGCCGCCGGGCCGCTCCCAAGGCGGCCCGCAACCCCTCGGGGGTGGACTTATACGCAGCGAAGCGGAGTGAAAAGCCGGGGGGCCTGTTTCAGGCAGCGGCCTGAAGCGAGGGCTTGGCGGCGCCGAAGCTGATCTCGCCGGAGATCTGGCCACCTTCCTCGATCACGATCTTGCCGTAGCGGATCTTGCCAGTGACCTTGCCGGTCGAGTGGATGACGAGCTTCTCGCGCACCGTGAGGCTACCGTCGAACACGCCGCGGATCTCGGCGATGTCGATCTCGGCCGAGCCCTTGAACGCGCCCTGTTCGGCGATCTGCATCAGGCGCGAGTCCATGGTGGCTTCGACCAGGCCTTCGACCACGAGCGTGTCGCAGTCGGTGATCTCCACGCCCTTGAGCTTGATGTTGGGGCCGACGGTGAGCTTGCTGCCGCCTTCCTTGGCCACGGGCGCGGCCGCTGCGGCGTTCAGGCCGCCTTGCTGTGCGGTGAGCGAGGAGGGATTGACGGGGGTTCCGGAGAGGTTGGTGCCCGAACCGACGAGCGGCGCGGGGCGCGATGTCAACGAATCGGTGTCACGATCACGCTTGCCGAAGAAGGGGGACTGTGTAGCCAAAGGGGAGCTCCTCAAGAAAGGGGACTATCGTAAGAACGCACTCACGGCCTGCGGCACTTCATTGCGCAAGAAGCGTAACTGAATAAGTCGATCGGGCGCATGACAATGTGGCGCCATGAGCTCTCCAAACGTCGAACGGAACACCACATCGCGCGCGATGTCGTCCAGCACCGACTCGCGCTTCGACAAGCCCGCGCACGGCTGGCGGCGCACTCTCTTCACCGTGATCTTCGAGGCCGACACGCGCGCGGGCCTGATGTTCGACCTCGCGCTGATCGCGGTGATCGTGGCCAGCGTGCTGGTGGTGATCCTCGACAGCGTGCAGTCCATCCGCGAACAGTGGCGCCCGGTGTTCAACGTCCTCGAGTGGATGTTCACCATCCTCTTCACGCTGGAGTACATCGCTCGGCTGAGCTGCGTGAACAAGCCGCTGCGCTACGCGACGAGCTTCTACGGCGTGATCGACCTGCTGGCGCTGCTGCCGACCTTCCTCGTGGTCTTCGCGCCGCAGATGGGCCTGGGCTACCTGATCGACGTGCGCATCCTGCGTCTGCTGCGCGTGTTCCGGATCTTCAAACTATCGCGTTACTCCGTGGAGTACCGCGCGCTGGTCTCGGCGGTGGCGGCGAGCCGGCGCAAGATCACCGTGTTCGTGGGCTTCGTGATGCTGGTGGTGCTGGTGATGGGAACGCTGATGTACGTGGTCGAAGGGCCGCAGCACGGCTTCACCAGCATCCCGGTGGCGGTCTACTGGGCGATCTCGACGATGGCCACCGTGGGCTTCGGCGATCTCGTGCCCAAGACCGACCTGGGCCGCGCGATCGCGTCGGTGATGATGCTGGTGGGCTGGGGCGTGCTCGCGGTGCCGACCGGCATCGTGACCGCCGAGATGGCGCGCCGCGGCGGCGACGACGAACCGGTCGCGGTGCCGGTGGCGCAGCGCGGCGTTCTCGCGATGGTCGAACCGGCACCGGCGGTCCCGGCCAAGAGGCTCACTCCCGCTGCCAGACGACGCGCCCTTGCGCAGCATCGCCGAGGCGCACGATGAAGGCATCGGCCTCGGGCTCCGGCAGCGAGAAGGCGAAAGCCACGTCGTCGCCGTGCTGCACGCCTTCGAGCACCGCGCCGGCTGCAGCGAGCTCGCGCCGCACCAGCCCTTCGAGCGCATACGGCACCGAGCAGCGCAGGCTTCGCTGGCGCAGCAGCGGCACCAGCGTGGCGCCGAGCAGGGCCTGCGCGATCGCATCGGTGTAGGCCCGCACGAGGCCGCCCGCGCCCAGCTTCACGCCGCCGAAATAGCGCACCACGGTCGCGAGCGCGCCTTCGACCTGCTGGTGGCGCAGCACTTCCAGCATCGGACGTCCTGCGGTGCCGCCGGGCTCGCCGTCGTCGTTCGCGGCCGACTGGCCGCCCGCCATGAGGGCCCAGCAGACATGCGCGGCCGTGGGATGCTCGGCGCGCAGCGAGGCGACCACCGCCAGCGCCGCAGCGCGGTCGGCCACCGGCTGCACGCAGCCGATGAAGCGGCTCTTCTTGATGACGAGCTCGCTGTAAACCGGCTGTGCGAGCGTGAAGCTCATTGCGCCGTCAACCGCCGCCGCGCTCGAACTTGAACACCGCCGTGCTGGCGCGCGCATTGGGCAGCCAGCGCACGTCGCGGCCGTCCTGCAGGCCGAAGGCGTCGAGGATGCGCAGGTTGTTCTTGCCGGCCAGCACCTCGAAGTCCTTGAAGGTGCCGACGCGGATGTTGGGCGTGTCGTACCACTGGTAGGGTAGGCGGCGCGTGACGGGCATGCGCCCGCGCGCCACGCTCAGGCGGTTGGGCCAGTGCGCGAAGTTGGGAAAGGCGACGATGCCGATGCGGCCCACGCGCGCGGTCTCGCGCAGCATGACTTCGGCATTGCGCAGGTGCTGCAGCGTGTCGATCTGCAGCACCACGTCGAAGGAGGCGTCGTCGAACATCGCGAGGCCTTCGTCGAGGTTGAGCTGGATCACGTCGACGCCGCGGCGAATGCACTGCAGCACGTTGCCGTCGGCGATCTCCACGCCGTAGCCGGTGCAGCCGCGCTCGCGCTGCAGCAGGTCGAGCAGGGCGCCGTCGCCGCAGCCGAGGTCGAGCACGCGCGAGCCCTGCGGCACGAGCTCCGCGATCAGACGCTGGTGTTCGAGGTCGCTCATTGCTGGAACTCCTTGGCGACGCGCTCGAAGTAGGAGCGCACCACGCCCATGTAGCGCACGTCGTCGAGCAGGAAGGCGTCATGGCCGTGCGGCGCGTCGATCTCGGCGTAGCTCACGTTGCGGCTGTTGTCGAGCAGCGCCTTGACAATCTCGCGGCTGCGCGCGGGCGAGAAGCGCCAGTCGGTCTTGAAGCTCACGAGCAGGAACTTGGCGCGCGCCTGTGCGAGCGCGGCGCTGAGCTTGCCGCCGTGGTTGCGCGCGGGGTCGAAGTAGTCGAGCGCGCGGGTGATCAGCAGGTAGGTGTTGGCGTCGAAGTACTCGCTGAACTTGTCGCCCTGGTAGCGAAGGTAGCTCTCGATCTGGAACTCGACGTCCTGGGTGGAATAGCGGTAGTCGGCGCCCGCCACCTCGCCATTGTTCTCACCCTCCACGGCGCTGCGCAGGATGCGGCCGAACTTGGCGTTCATCACGTCGTCGCTGAGGTAGGTGATGTGGCCGATCATCCGCGCGATGCGCAGGCCGCGCTTGGGCACCACGCCGTGCTCGTAGAAGTGGCCGCCGTGGAAGTCGGGGTCGGTCACGATGGCGCGGCGCGCCACCTCGTTGAAGGCGATGTTCTCGGCCGTGAGGTTGGGTGCACTGGCCACCACCACCGCGTGGCGCACGCGCTCGGGGTACTGCAGCGTCCAGGAGAGGGCCTGCATGCCGCCGAGGCTGCCGCCCATCACGGCGGCGAGCGTCTCGATGCCGAGCGCGTCGAGCAGCGCGGCCTGGGCGTCGACCCAGTCCTCGACCGTCACCACCGGGAAGTCGGCGCCGTAGACGCGGCCGGTGGCAGGGTTGACGTGCATCGGGCCGGTCGAGCCGAAGCAGGAGCCAAGATTGTTAACGCCGATCACGAAGAAGCGGTCGGTGTCGAGCGGCTTGCCCGGACCGACCATGTTGTCCCACCAGCCCTCGGAACGGGCCTGGCCTTGGTAGACGCCCGCGACGTGGTGTGAGGCGTTGAGCGCATGGCAAACAAGCACGGCGTTGCTGCGCTCGGCGTTCAGGGTGCCGTAGGTTTCGTAGGCGAGCGTGTAGTCGCTGATCGATGCGCCGCTGCGCAAGGCCAGCGGGCCTGCGAACTGCATCGACTGCGGAGTGACGACCAGAGGTGGTGACGACGACATGAATGAAAAAACCCGGCCTCGCCAAAAACGAGCCGGGTCTGCCGCGCCTGTCTTTAGCTGAATTTGTAAAGCGCCCGCAAGCTGAAGCAAATCGGCGCAGAGCGAGTATATCCCCCAGGCTTCGCGCACTGCGTGTCGCTTCGCCAACCCCCTTGGGAAGGGGGCAACACCTGCGGCCCGGCGGAGCCGGTTCCGCGGTGTTCCTGGAAAGGGAGATGGGGTCTCGCTTTTTTTTATATGCCGACGATCATCAGGACGCCGAGCACCAGGAAGATCGCTGCCGAGATGCCGTGCACGAGCTTGATCGGCACGCGGCGCACGATCTTCTCGCCGAGCCACACCACGGGCGCATTGGCGAGCATCATGCCCAGCGTGGTGCCCATGACCACCCAGAAGTAGTCGTGCGTGAAGCGGGCGGCGAGCATGACGGTGGCGATCTGGGTCTTGTCGCCCATCTCGGCGAGGAAGAAGGCGACGACCGTGGTGCCGAAGACGCCGAACTTCGATGTGCCGGGGGCATCGTCGTCGTCGAGCTTGTCGGGGATGAGCATCCAGACGGCCATGGCGATGAAGGAGCCGCCCAGTATCCACCGCAGCACCTCGGGCCCGAGCCAGCGCGTGAGGTAGTTGCCGACCGCGCCCGCGAGCGCATGGTTGATGACGGTGGCGGCGAAGATGCCGAGGACGATGGGCCAGGGTTTCCTGAAACGCGCGGCCAGAAGAAGGGCCAGGAGCTGGGTCTTGTCGCCCATTTCCGCGAGCGCGACGACGCCCGTTGCTACGAGAAAAGCTTCCATGATGACGTGGGGTTCCTTGGGCCGAAGGACGCAATTGACCGTGCAACACCTTCGGCCATATTCCCGAAGTTGCACGGTCAAAGGTCTCGCCAGGTGTGTTCACTGCACGCGCCATATCCTGGTGGGACAGGACAAGTCTGTTGACGCGGGCCCCTCTCGCAGATCGGAAGGCGGCTACTCCCCAATGACGGGCGGAATTCTACATGCACGCACGGATGTAGGGCGAAGGACCTCGCTCAATCATGCAAGTAGGCACTAGCTTTCGAATAGTTTTGACAGGTGCTACCTCAAGAAGCAAATTCCCGCTTGCAATTCGGATATTTCACCCATAATGCACGAGCCTCCCTCTTCACTTTGGTCGGGGGGCAGTTCGGTGATCGGTCAGTTTCGCGCGACTCGACGCTCTCGTTTGAGTGATGCTTTCGGGACTCCATCGCTTTTCTTGATGTGTTTATAGGAGTCCCTTGATGGGCAACAAACTGTACGTCGGCAACCTGCCTTACTCGGTGCGCGACGGAGATCTCGAACAAGCCTTCGGGCAGTTCGGCGCCGTGACCAGCGCCAAGGTCATGATGGAACGTGACACCGGCCGCTCGAAGGGCTTCGGCTTCGTCGAGATGGGCAGTGACGCGGAAGCACAGGCCGCAATCAACGGCATGAACGGCCAGCCCCTGGGCGGCCGCAGCGTCGTCGTCAACGAGGCACGTCCGATGGAAGCGCGTCCCCCGCGCAGCGGCGGCTACGGCGGCGGCGGTGGTGGTTATGGCGGCGGTGGTGGCGGTGGCTACGGCGGCGGCGGTGGTGGCGGCTACGGTGGTGGCGGTCGCTCCGGCGGCGGTGGTGGCGGCTACGGCGGCGGTGGCCGCAGTGGCGGCGGCGGTGGTGGTGGCGACGGCGGTTTCCGCAGCCCCTACGGCGCTGGTCCCCGTGGCGGCGGCCGCTCGGGCGGTGGCGGCGGTGGTTACGGCGGCGGCAACAGCGGCTACTGAACCCTGCGACTCTCCGAACGAATCACACTCAGACAGGCAAAAGGCTCCCTTGGGAGCCTTTTTCTTTGGGCGGTCGGCGAAGCTGGCCCGATCAGGCTTCGCCGCTGCGCTTCTTCCGTTCGCGCCCCTGCACCGCCCGGTCGAGCACGGCGTTCGGCAGCATGCGCATGATCTTGGCGACCACGCCCATCTGCCAGGGAATCACGCGATAGCTGGTGCCCGCCTCGATGGCGCGCAGCGCCTGGTTGGAGAAGTCTTCCGCCTTCATGAGGAAGGGCATGCCATAGCGGTTGCCCTGCGTGAGGGGCGTGTCGATGTAGCCCGGGCACAAGGTGACGACTTTCACGCCGCTCCCGCGCAGCTCACCGCGCAGGCTCTCGCAGTACGCCACCACGCCGGCCTTGCTCGCGCAGTACGCGCCGTGCCCCGGCAGCCCGCGGATGGAGGCCACGCTGCCGATGCCGACGAGCCGCCCGCTGCCACGCCGGACCATCGCGCGCACGAAGGGATGGAAAGTGGCCATCAGGCCCACGTTGTTGGTGGCGAAGGTGCGCGCCATCACGTCGATGTCCTCGCGCTCCCCCGTGTCGATGCCGACGCTGATGCCCGCGTTCGCGATCACCACGTCGGGCAGTCCCTGCTGCTCGATGCAGGCATTGCCGGCGGCGACGATGCTGTCGGTCTGCGCCACGTCGGCGCCGTAGACCCGGTAGCGGTCGGCGCCCAGCTGGCGGGCGCTCGCCCACGATTCGATTTCCCCCGTGCGCCGCGCGACCAGCGCCAGCCGGTAGCCGGCGTCGTAGAAGCTCGCGGCCAGCGCCTGGCCGATGCCGCTGGAAGCGCCGGTGATGAAGACGAGCGGGGAGGTCGTCATGCGGGAGATGCCTTCCTCAGCGCTTCCTGGCGGGAGCAGGAGCTGCCGCCGCCGACGGAATCAGCACGCCGCGCACCCGGCCGTTGAGATTGGCCACGCCGCTCAGGTTGTCGTAGTCGAGCGTGTCGCCGGTGAACTGGTCGGTGCCACGGATGAGCGTGACCGGCTTGTTCGAGGTGACGCGCTCCGTGTCGACGTAGGCATGCAGGAAGTCGCCGCGGAACTCCAGGCGCGGCGTGGGCTTGCCGTTCGGTCCCACCGACGGGTCGCGGATGACGATCGCGTTGCCGAAGAGCTGGATTTCGCTGCCGTCGGAATTCGACAGTCCCCGGTCGGCGCTGCCGCGCGTCACGAGCCCCTCGGGGGACACCGAGCGCATGCGCACCTTGTCGATCTCGATGGTGTCGGTGTCGGGGTAGTGCCGGCCTTCGACGCCGTGCAGTTCGCTGCGCAGGTCGCCATTGGGCAGGAAGTTCTTGATGACGAAGTCGCGCATGAAGTAGTCGGGCTCGTGCGTGGGCGCGACCTTGGGAGCGGGCTCCAGCAGCTTGGGCGCGTTGCGCACCAGCCAGTAGGTGCCGAGCGCGACAGCGGCCGTCAGGATGATCGGCAGGTAGATCGTGGCGCGGTCGAGGACGTCGCGCGCCATGCCCCATGCGCGTTTCACGCCGCTCATGCGCCAGGCCCCCGCGCCGCGTCGAGCATGACGCGGTACTGGCCGCAGGCGGTGAGCAGCAGGTCGCACAACTCGCGCGCAGCGCCCTCGCCGCCGCGCGCCCTGGTCACGTAGCGCGCGATGCCGCGCACTTCCGCATGGGCATTGGCCGGCGCCGCCGGGAAGCCGACGCGCGAGAGCACCGGCAGGTCGGGCCAGTCGTCGCCGATGGCCGCGGCCTGTGCCCAGCCGAAGCCGAGCTGGTCGAGCATGGCCTGGGCGGCCGGCAACTTGTCCTCGGTGCCATAGCGCACGTGCTCGATGCCCAGCGCCTCCAGGCGCACGCGCAGCGGCTTGGAGTCGCGCCCGGTGATCACGGCCGGCACGATGCCCGCCTTGCGCAGCAGCTTCAGGCCGTAGCCGTCGAGGATGCTGAAGCGCTTGAGCGTCTCGCCGTGCTCGGTGAAATACACGCCGCCGTCGGTCAGGACGCCGTCGATATCGAAGAAGACGATGCGCACGTCCTGTGCGGCGAGAAGCGTCTCGGCCTGGAACTCGAGGGGCATCAGATGACCTTCGCGCGCATCAGGTCGTTGGTGTTGATCGCGCCGACGACCACGCCTTCGCCGTCGATCACGAACAGCCGGGTGATGCCGCACTGTTCCATGAGCTCGGCGGCTTCCACCGCCAGCGCGTCGACGCGGATGGTGCGCGGATTGCGGTGCATGACGTCGACCGCCTTGGGGCTGCGCAGGTCGGCACCGGCCTCGATCAGCCGGCGCAGGTCGCCGTCGGTGAAGATGCCCGAGGCGCGGCCGTCGGGCTCCACCACCGCGGCGGCGCCGAAGCCCTTGTTGCTCATGGCACGCATCAGCTCGCTGATGCTGGCGTCGGGCGCCACGCGAGGAACGTCGTCGCCCGAGCGCATGACATCGCTCACGTGGGTGAGCAGCTTGCGCCCGAGCGCGCCGCCCGGGTGCGAGCGAGCGAAGTCTTCCGAGCCGAAGCCGCGCGCGTCGAGCAGCGCCACGGCCAGCGCGTCGCCCATCGCCATCTGGGCGGTGGTGCTGGCGGTGGGGGCGAGGTTGAGCGGGCAGGCCTCCTTCGACACGCCCGCGTCGATCACGATGTCGGCATGGCGGGCGAGGGTGGATTCGGTGCGGCCGGTCATGGCGATCAGGGGCACGCCCTGGCGCTTGACGACCGGCAGGATGACGGTGAGCTCGTCGACCTCGCCGCTGTTGGAGATGGCGAGCACCAGGTCGACCGCCTTGATCATGCCGAGGTCGCCGTGGCTGGCCTCGGCCGGGTGCACGAACATCGCGGGCGTGCCGGTGGAGGCGAGAGTGGCGGCGATCTTGCGGCCGACGTGGCCGCTCTTGCCCATGCCCATCACGACCACGCGGCCGCGCACTTCGAGGATCTTGCGCACGGCCTCGACGAAGCTGGGGCCGACGCGGTTCTTCAGGCCGGAGACGGCTTCGGCTTCGATGTCGAAGGTGAGGCGTGCCCGGGCCAGGATGGCTTCGGGGTCGACCACGGGGGCCGGGGCGGGACGGGAGCTCATCGCCGGATTTTACGGGCCAGCGGCTTGCCCCCGCGGCCGGCCCCCTCGCACCTGGGCCCATCCCGGAGCCGGCGCCGCGGCGCTGCCCGGTGTCCTCCCTGAGACGCCGCGCACGGCTCTTGCTCTAGCATCGGCGCATATGTCTTCGTTCGATCTCACGCTGTTGTACCTGCTGGCCGCGGTGATCGGCGTGGTGGCGTGCCGCTCACTCAAGCTGCCGCCGATGCTCGGCTATCTCTCGGCCGGCGTGCTGATCGGGCCGCACGCCTTCGCGCTGGCCCAGAACACCGAGGGCATCCAGCACCTCGGCGAATTCGGCGTGGTGTTCCTGATGTTCGTGATCGGGCTGGAATTCAGCCTGCCCAAGCTGCGCGCGATGCGAAAGCACGTGTTCGGCCTGGGCCTGCTGCAGGTGCTGCTGACCATGGCCCTCGCCACCATCGGCGCGCTGCTGCTGGCGCGGCTGCTGCCGGCGGCCTGGCACCTGGGCTGGCAGACCGCGCTGGCCCTGTCGGGCGCGCTCACCATGAGCAGCACCGCCATCGTGGTCAAGCTGATGGCCGAGCGGCTCGAGCTCGAGAGCGAGCACGGCAAGCGCGTCATGGGCGTGCTGCTGTTCCAGGACCTGGCGGTGGTGCCGCTGCTGGTGCTGATCCCCGCGCTGGGCGCCCCGCCCGAGGCGCTGGCCAAGGCGCTGGGGCTCGCGCTGCTGAAGGCGAGCTTCCTGATCGGCGTGCTGCTGTACGGCGGTCCGCGCGTGATGCGCTGGTGGCTCACGCTGGTGGCGCGGCGGCGCAGCGAGGAGCTCTTCATCCTGAACGTGCTGCTGATCACGCTGGGGCTTGCCTGGCTGACCGAGCTGGCCGGCCTGAGCCTGGCGCTGGGCGCCTTCATCGCGGGCATGCTGGTGTCGGAGACCGAATACAAGCACCAGGTCGAGACCGACATCCGCCCCTTCCACGACGTGCTGCTGGGGCTGTTCTTCATCACCGTGGGCATGTCGCTCGACTGGCACATCGTGGTCGAACGCTGGCTGCTGGTGGCCGTGCTGCTGCTGGTGCCGCTGGCCTTCAAGCTGGCGCTGGTGACGGTGCTGGCTCGGGTGCTGGGCGCCACCTCGGGCGTGTCGCTGCGCACCGGCCTGTACCTCGCCCAGGCCGGCGAGTTCGGCTTCGTGCTGCTGACGCTGGCCCAGGAGCGCAGCCTGCTGCCGCCGTGGCTGGCCAACCCGGTGCTGGCGTCGATGGTGCTGTCGATGCTGGCGACGCCCTTCATCATCATGTACAGCAATGCCATCGTGCGGAAGCTGGTGGCCAGCGACTGGCTGCAGCAGTCGCTGCAGATGACGACCATCGCGCGCAAGACCATCAACACCGCGCAGCACGTGATCATCTGCGGCTACGGGCGTTGCGGCCAGAACCTGGCGCGCATCCTGGAGCGCGAGGGCATCCCCTACATGGCGCTCGACCTGGACCCCGACCGCGTGCGCCAGGCCGCCGCCGCCGGCGACTCGGTGGTGTTCGGCGACGCCGCGCGGCTGCAGGCGCTGATGGCCGCCGGCCTGGCGCGCGCCAGCGCGGTGGTGGTCACCTATCTCGACGTGCCCGGCGCGATGAAGGTGCTGGCCAACACGCGCGCCCACGCGCCGCACGTGCCGGTGATCGTGCGCACGCAGGACGACCACGACCTCGAGAAGCTGCAGGCCGCCGGCGCGACCGAAGTGGTACCCGAGGCCATCGAGGGTTCGCTGATGCTCGCGAGCCACGCGCTGGCGCTGGTCGGCGTGCCGATGCGGCGCGTGATCCGCGTGGTGCAGGACCAGCGCGATGCCCGCTACAACCTGCTGCGCGGCTACTTCCACGGCGCGGACGACGACAACGCCGACGAGATCGATCACGAGCGGCTCAACAGCTTCACGCTCGATGCAGGCGCCCGCGCGATCGGCCAGACGCTGCAGGGACTGGCGCTGCAGACGCTGGGCGTGCGCATCGCGAGCCTGCGCCGGCACGACGGCCAGCCGCGCCCGCTGGCCGACGACACGGTACTGTCGGACGGCGACACGCTGGTGCTCTCGGGCAAGCCCGCCGCGCTGGCGATGGCGGTCGAGCGGTTGCAGAAGGGCTGAGCGGCGGCGAGCCGCCTTCCGCCTCCGCGCTCAGTTCATGAGCGTCGGGTTGCGCTTTTCTTCCTCGATGCGCTGCTGACGGCGCACCGCCTCGCACTGCGCATGGGCCTTGTACTCCGGCTTCAGGCACTGCGCCGCCATGCATTGCGCCCTGGCGATGAAATTGCGGTCGCCGCACATGGCCGCGGGCTCTGCCGGAGCCGCCGGTGCGGGTGGCGGAGCAGGCGCCGCGACGGGAGCAGCAGTCTCCGCAGCTGGCTGGGGCGCCGCAGCGGCGGCCGGCTGCTTGCGCGCCTGCTTGGCGGGCTTGGGAGGCGGGGGGGCTGCCGGCGCGGCTTCCGCCGCAGGCGATGGCGCGGCCTGCTCGGCAGGCTGTGCATCCGTCGCGGCGGGCTCGGCGGGCGGCGGTGATGGCGGTGGTGGTGACTCGACGGCAGGCGCCGCAGCGGCGGGAGCCGGCGCTGCGGCGGGCGGGGCGGTCTCCTCGACGGCAGGAGCCGTCTTTCGCGTTCCGTAGCCGGACCAGCCCGCCACGATCATCGCCACAGCCACCGCGAGCAGGCCCACCCACAGCAGGATCGCGCGCTTGCGCGGCGGCCGGTCGACCGGAGCGGGCTTGCGGATCCTGACCCGGGGCTTCTTCACCCTTTCGGGCGACGGCGCCCAGCTCGATTCCAGCCCCTGCGGGGTGGCCGGCGGTGCGGGCACGCGCGGCGAGCCGTCGTCGTGCAGCATGAAAACGGTCTGCTCGTCGTCGTCATGCCGCGGCGCGGAGGCAGGCGAGCGGCTGAAGAAGGACTGGCGCGCGGGCGACGGTGCCGGCGGGAGTTCTTCGAGGGGCGCCGGGATGGTCGGCGCGCGCAGTTGGGCGGGCGCCGTGGTGGCCCATTCGCGTTCGGGGGTCGGTGGCGGCGGGATCCGGTCTCCCGCGGCGGACAGCTTGATGCCGCAGTTCCTGCAGAAATTCGCGCCGTCACGGTTCTCCGTGCTGCAGACCGGACAGATCGAGGCCATGGCTTGCTTGCTGACTACTTCTTGCTTCTCGGCGTCCTGAACTGAAATGGCTGGCCTGCATCCGTAGGATCGATCCGGTGGCGGGCGAGTGAGGAGGCCTTCCCGATCAGGTCACCGCGACGCGCTTGGAGCGGTGCGCCATGCGCTTGGCGATCACGGCGCCCAGGGCCATCGCGATCTCCAGCGCCATGTTGGGCTGGCGGTTCGACATCTCGGCGAAGCGGATCGCGGTGAGCCGCCAGACGCGGCCCGCACCGGTGACCACCACGTTGGCAGAATGCGGCTGCCGCGAGAAGAACGAGCCTTCGCCGACCACCGAACCCGCGGTAAGCACGGCCAGCTTCATCTGTTCCTTGCTGCTGACGCGGTGCACGCTGATGGCGCCGCTCTCGACGAAGAACACCGAACGGTCGGGCGTGCCCTGCTCGATCAGCACGTCGCCGACGCCGGTCTCGATGGGTTGCAGGTAACCCGCCAGCGTTTCCCACTGCTGGACGTTGAACGTCAACGCGAACGCGTCGGTGTTGATGTTCTCCGCGATGGCGCGGCTCAGGTTCTGGATTGACATGTGTTTCTCGGCCCCCGCATGTGAGCCGAAGTATCCGCGATGGCCGCGAACTTCGGCTACAAGTGTTTACGTTTTTCGAGGGTGGCTGCCGCTATCTGTGGCTATTTACCAATGCAGAAGCGCGAAAAGATGACGCCCAGCAGGTCGTCGGCGCCGAACTCGCCGGTGATCTCGTTCAGCGCGTTCTGCGCGAGGCGCAGTTCCTCGGCCAGCAGGTCGAGCAGCTGTGCCTGTGCCTCCAGGTGGCTTGCAGCCAGCGCCAGGTGCGTTTCGACCCGGGCCAGCGCCTGCACGTGGCGCGCTCGCGCAAGGTACACGCCCTCGGGCACTGCCTGCCAGCCGGCCATGGCCAGCAGCTGATCGCGCAGGGCCTCGATGCCCAGCCCGGTCTTGGCGGAGAGGGCGATGCCCTGTTCGGGATGGGCCGTGGGTGCCGCGTCCTGCTTGTTCCAGACGTCGAGCACCGGCACGCTCGCGGGCAGCTTCTGCTGGAGACCGGCCAGTATCTCGGCGTCGGCAGCGGCGTAGTCGGTCTGGCTCGCGCGCGTCAGGTCGTGCAGGAACAGCACCGCATCGGCGCTCTCGATCTGCCCCCAGGCGCGTGCCACGCCGATCTGCTCGACCTCGTCGCTGGTCTCGCGCAGGCCGGCGGTGTCGGCTACGTGCAGCGGCACGCCGTGGATCTGGATGGTCTGCGAGACCACGTCGCGCGTGGTGCCCGCCACGGCACTCACGATGGCCAGCTCCGCGCCGGCCAGCGCATTGAGCAGCGAGCTCTTGCCGGCGTTGGGCTGGCCCGCGATCACAACCTTGATGCCCTCGCGCAGCAGGGCGCCCTGGCGCGCGCGCTGCTGCACCGCAGATAGCTGCGACCGCAGCTTCGCCAGCTGCCCGGCCGCGTCGGCCTTCTGCAGGAAGTCGATCTCCTCCTCGGGAAAGTCGAGCGTGGCCTCCACCAGCATGCGAAGGTGGATCAGCGCGTCGCGCAGCGTGTGGATCTCGCGCGAGAAGGCGCCCGACAGCGAGCGCCCGGCGCTGCGCGCGGCCGCCTCGGTGCTGGCGTCGATCAGGTCGGCGATGGCCTCGGCCTGCGCCAGGTCGATCTTGCCGTTGAGGAAGGCGCGCTGGCTGAACTCGCCGGGCTCGGCCACGCGCAGGCCGGGCAGGCGCGGGCGGCCGGTGACCGGGTCGGGCTCGGCCGCCGCTTCCAGGCAGCGCGCCAGCAGGAGCTGCAGCACGACCGATCCGCCATGGGCCTGCAGTTCGAGCACGTCCTCGCCGGTGAAGGAGTTGGGCGAGGGAAAGTGGATGGCCAGGCCGTGGTCGACCGGCTCGCCGTCCGCGTCGCGGAACGGCAGGTAGGTGGCCTCGCGCGGCTTGAGCGCGCGGCCGCAGATCGCGTCGACCAGCGGCGCCAGCCTGGCGCCCGACACGCGCACGATGCCGACCGCGCCGCGCCCCGAGGCGGTGGCGATGGCGACGATGGGGTCGGAGGTGCGGGCGAGCATGGTGCGGATTCTTTCAGTCTTTCAGCAAAAAGGGCCGCTTGCGCGGCCCTTCGTGGGATGGCTTGGAGCGATCGGCCGGCTTACTTGGCGCCGAGCACGCCCAGGCGCTTGTTGATGAACCACTGCTGCGCGATCGACAGCACGTTGTTCGTGATCCAGTACAGCACCAGGCCGGCCGGGAAGAAGATGAACATCACGCTGAACGCGAGCGGCATGATCCACATCAGCTTGGCCTGCATCGGATCGGGCGGCGTCGGGTTGAGCCAGGTCTGGAAGAGCGACGTGGCCGTCATCACGATCGGCAGGATGTACCAGGGGTCGGGTGCCGAGAGGTCGGTGATCCAGCCGATCCAGGGCGCGTGGCGCATCTCGACCGACGACAGCAGCACCCAGTACAGCGCGATGAACACCGGGATCTGGATCAGGATCGGGAAGCAGCCGCCCATCGGGTTGACCTTCTCGGTCTTGTAGATCCGCATCATTTCCTGCTGCATCTCTTGCGGCTTGTCCTTCAGCCGCTCGCGCATTTCCATGATCTTCGGATTGATGGCCTTCATCTTGGCCATGCTGGCGTAGGCCTTGGCGTTGAGCCAGTAGAAGGCCGCCTTCAGCAGCACCACCAGCGCGACGATCGACCAGCCCCAGTTGCCCAGGAGGCCGTGCAGCTGGGTGAGCAGCCAGTACAGCGGCTTGGAGATGATCGCGAAGATGCCGTAGTCCTTCACCAGGTCCAGGCCCGGGGCGATGGCTTCGAGCTTCTTTTCTTCCTCGGGACCCGCGAACAACGCACTGTTCACGACCTGCGTGGCACCCGGGGCGATCTTCGGCAGCGTGGCCAC
Organism: Variovorax sp. 350MFTsu5.1; assembly: GCF_048302515.1. Taxonomy (NCBI): domain Bacteria; kingdom Pseudomonadati; phylum Pseudomonadota; class Betaproteobacteria; order Burkholderiales; family Comamonadaceae; genus Variovorax; species Variovorax sp. 350MFTsu5.1. Next base: position 6,867,382 of record NZ_CP157620.1, read on the forward strand.
CATGGCGATGGAGAACTGGTTGTCGCCCAGGTCCTTCACGCGGAACTCGCGGCGCAGCTGCTCGCTGGCCGGGTCGCCCTTGAGCAGCCACGCCGAAGCAAAGTAATGCTGCACCATCGCGATCCAGCCGTCGTTGGCCGGCGGCGGCGGTTCGATCTTGCCCTTGGCGATGTCCTTGAAGTCGAGCTTGTGGAACTTCTTCTCGTTGGTGTACGCCGCAGGGCCTGTGAAGGTGTTGGTGCCGAACATGGTGCTGGCAGCCACCGTGCCGTGACGCAGCAACTGCAGGTACAGCTGCGCGTCGCGCGGCTGGTCGCTCACGTTGACCACTTCGTGGCGCACGCCGATAACGTAGTCGCCACGGTGAAACACGTAGGTCTTGATGTACTTCAGGCCGCCGGCGGGGGCGCTTTCGAAGCTCACTTCCAGCGTGTTCTGGCCGTCGGCCATCTCGCGCGGGCCGGGCCTGGGCGTCATCTGCGTCAGGTGGTTCGGGAAGCGCTCGCCGGTGTCGACCTGGTTGAGCAGGCCGGTCTGCGCGACATAGCGGGTGGCGGGCGAGCCGTTTTCGAACAGCACCACGTGCTTGGTGCGGTCGGCTTCGTCGTACTTGCGCAGTTCGAGGTGGTTGACCGTGGCGCCTTCGCTGTCGATGCTGGCCTGGAACAGGTCGGTGGTCACCTTGACCTGCTCACGCGGAGCCGCGGCCACCGCTTGCGTGGGCACGGCGCCGGCATTGCCGCTGCCGGAGGCAGCCGGTACGCCGTTGCTGTTGGCCGCGGGCGCGGTGGTTGCGGGAGCGGCGGCCGTGGCGGCCGGCTTGGTCGACGGCAGGAAGGTCGGCTTGTTGCCGTTGAAGACCTGCCATTGGTCCCACAGCAGTACCAGCGAGAAACCAAAAATCACCCACAGTATCGTGCGGCGGATATCGTTCATGACGAAGACTTCTTGTCGGAAGAGAGAAGAGACGAAAACAGCGATCCTGACCTGTCAGTGCGACGCTGGGATTTCGGCGGAACCGGATCGTGGCCGCCCTGGCACCAGGGCTGGCAGCGCGCGATGCGGTGCAGGGTGAGATAGCTGCCCTTGAGCGCGCCATGCACTTCCAGCGCCTCGATCGAATACACGGAGCAGGTCGGCGTGAAACGGCACGACTGGCCGAGCCAGGGGCTCAGCAGCAGGCGGTAGGCCTTCACGATGCCGATCAGCAGGCGTTTCATGGCGAGGAGGAAGGGGCTGCGGCCGGCGCAGGGGCGCGCGCGGCCCGTGCCAGCAGCTGCTGGAGTTCGGCGCGCACGGCGGCCTTGAGCTTGTCCGAAGAGGCGCTCACGAACTCCTTGCGGTCGAAGCCCGCGCGCAGCCGCACCACGTGCGCGGCGCGAGGCAGTGCTGCACCGGATGCGGCGCTCACCGAATAGATCTGGCGCTTGATGGCGTTGCGCGTGACGGCGCGGCGCGCCCAGCGCTTGGGCACCATGGCACCCAGCCAGACGTCGTCGGACGCGAACAACGGCTGTGCGCTCGATGCGAGATCGAGCGCACAGCGATGCAATGCGAAATGAGCAGTGCGCGCCACGGTGGCACCTGCGAGGACGGCCTGGAATTGCGCGCGGGACTTGAGCCGCTGCATGGAAGCCGGGCCGCTTGTGTCATGCCGGCCCGGGCCAGAAGCCCTGGCGGATGGAGCTGGCGCTGACGGGTCGGCTGCTGGCAACGGCAGGTGGACTGCCGTCAGACGGCCAGGCGCTTGCGGCCCTTGGCGCGGCGTGCGTTGATGACGGCACGGCCGCCGCGGGTCTTCATGCGGACCAGGAAGCCGTGGGTACGGGCGCGGCGGACTTTGGATGCTTGGTAGGTGCGTTTCATGGTGATTTCCTAATTCCCTGTTCGCGCTGGCCCTTCGCGCTTTCGTACTGAAAGCATGAAGTTCCTGCGGGGCGCCGGGGCGGGCGTGTTTCGGATGGCCCCCGAAAGACGCAAAGAGGTTTTCAGGGAAACCCGCAATTATCGCAAACATTGGGGCCCTGAACAATCTTCGAGCAGATTTGCGGGCCTTTCGACACACTCGCCGGCGTGTGGATAAGGTTTTGACAAGTTAGAATGCCGGGCGCCTTCCAGCAGAGAATATCCACAATACCTATACCAAGAAATGCCCGAGGGTCCCTTCACTTTTCCCCACGCCC